>NZ_JBBOSI010000001.1:0-3170000 GCF_038005045.1 Bacillus sp. FSL K6-3458
ACTTGATTTTAGCCCTTTGTCTTCTTTTCAGCGTGATAGAAAACCTTTGCAGTCTAGGAAGGACGAGTACTGGCGCGGAGCGAATTTCACATTCGTGAGCACCAGCACGCAGGACTGACAAAGAATGCGAGGGTTTGTCTACACGCTGAAACCATTCATAGACTGAATGATCTTATTTGATGTATTGTCCCATATCGACTTGATTTGCATCAAAGATTTGGTATTCACTGATTCGATTTTTTGTTTTAGAACCATCATACGTCTCTAAAAAGCTTTGGTCATAAAAAGTCAGACCATACATTTGCTTTTCGTTCTCGTACACTCTGATCCAATAAGATTCTTTTGTTTCTTTTTTAGATCCAGTTAATTTCTTTAATTGAATACCCGAAAATTTCTTCAGCAGCTTTTGAATATCCTCTTTCTTGTCCACCACAACGCGCTCATCATCATGCTCAATTTGAATGGAAGTCACTTTATCTTTATCAATCGAGACCACATCATCAAAAGCATATGTTTTGGCATTGATCATAAAATAAAGACCTATTCCGATGAAAATAACGACTACTAAACCAATGATCCACTTCTTCAACCTAACTCCTCCTTCAATTCACGCCATCCCTATACAAACAGCGAGGTCCAATCATCCTCCTCAGAGAATACTTGAATCCCATGCTGTTTCAGCAAGGCAGACGTCACACCGTCCCCAGCCTTTGTCTTCCCGTTAAACTCTCCCCGATAGATCATCCGGCTTCCGCAAGAAGGGCTGTACTCTTTTAACACGACGGATGTTGCGCCAAGAGTCTGAACCTGCTTAAGCGTGTCTTGTGCACCATTTACATACATCTCTGTCACATCTGTTCCATGAACATCAACAACAGCAGCCTGCCCCCGTAAGACATCATGACCATCTCCACCAATAATTTCAGCGGGAGGTCTTGGTGTAGAGAAACCGCCAAGCAGCTCAGGGCAAACTGTTACCGCCTTTCCTTCCTGCACAAGCTCCTCGATACGTTGATCTAATCGATGGCTGCCATTATAACGGACCTTTAATCCCGCAAGACAAGCGCTGACAACGATCATGTATGTTCCTCATTTCTATGTATTGAACGTTTTTTGCTGACTTTAAAATAAATCCATAAAGGCAAACAGAGTATCGTGTACATCAAAAAGGGGAGAGCACAATACAAAACAGCCGCCCACATGGACCCTTCAACTCCTGTGATCCCAAAAAAATAAACAAATAATAGCAAGCTGACAAACAATCCGACGAACGGCATGATAAATACATATTTTTTGAAATTTTCCATCATCTCTTCCACCAACACGGTTCCCTCCCTCAATCATTATCACGAATAACGTCAATATATGTTAATTTTACCATAAAAAAACCGAAAGCATCTAGTTTATAGAAAGCTTTCGGTCCGTTATTTATATCTTTTCCTTCCAAGCCTTTAAGAAGCGCTCAATAACCTGTAGCTCGTCTTCATTAAATTCATGGAGGAATTCTAAATAGGAGGAGACTGCCTGTTCATGAAGCTCATCATGCAGTGCCGCAAGCTGTGTGCCTTCCTCTGTGAGTGAATAATAGACGGATTTCTTGTCACCTTGCCGGTGGCAATAGTCGACCATGCCTTTTTCGATGAGCTTTTTCACAGCCTTTGTAATGGCTGGTTTTGATAGTTTTAGTTGTTGTGAAAGAAATGTATTATTGGATTCATTAGGGTTTGCTTGAATCATAGATAAAATATGAAGCTGTGTAAGTGTCCAATCTTGCTTGAGTGTATCAGTCGTGGTAATCAGTGGATCTGTTGGATCGTTCCGTTTCTTTTCCCTATGCATAATCAAATCTTGAATCGCTTTTAAGACAATCTGCTCGTTTGTTTCCATCTGAACCTCCACTCTTAACTGGTTAATAAAATGGTACTAATAATCAATAAAGGAGTCAAAAGAAATGTGGGGATGAGGAAAAGAATGGGTCATAAGACCTGATAAATAAGAGAACTTTTTTACTAGATTACAAGAGACCGCACAATTTCCTTTTCTTTGCTATTATTTATGATAAGTAACCCTCAATCAAAAAAAGAAGGTGAGAGAATGAAAACAGAACAGCAAATGGCCATTCGCCAGTTAGAAGAAAAAATAAATTTGTTTTCTTCTGTTGTCAACGGATCGTTCCTATCAACGGAAGATTTCGTTTTATCAAACACGCATATATCAACTGACACGTTCAATTTGTTATTACCCATTTCAGCGCACATACAAGATCAACAAAAAGTGGAAGCTGCCATCGAACAAATGCAGCAACAGCAGCTAGCATTCAGCACATGGATTACTCAAAGCCTGCTCCACCCCGATTGGTCGAATATCATGCAGAAATATGGGCTTCAAGAAGTGGAACGCAATACCATCATGATGCTTGAACATACAAACGACATCGATCAAAGGACCTCTCAATGGCTTACGATCAAGGAAGTGACTGACGATCAAACCTTTCTCGATTATCAACATTTATTTATCGAACTTTTCGAAGGATCACCTGAGGCAATCGCTTTAAACAGCTATTTCCAGCGCTTTTCGATTGAACGATTACACCCGAGTACCCGCATGTTCGATGGATATGAACACAACAAACCGGTCACAACGGGCTTATTGATTGAAACAGCAGACAGCTACGGTATTTATGATGTCATCACAAAGGCAGAACACCGCGGAAGAGGACTTGGCAGTGACATGTTTCATTACCTTCTGACCCAAACAGATAACAAACAAAAGTGTGTGATGTTACAAGCCTCAAATGACGGCAAACATATCTATCAGCGTGCCGGATTTCAACCAATTGGAGAAATGGTAGTTTTTGGATAGACGATGACATTTTTCCTGACTTATCAAGGGCAAAGAAAGGCATCCTGTCTCTTCTTTGCCTCTAACATCTCATCACAAAAATGAATGTACATTCATTCACTCCTTTGGTACATTTAAAAAAAGGAGCTGAAGAACAAATGGTTCGACCAGGCGATCAATTTCAAACAAGCAAAACCTATACGCATGAAGATGTGATTCAATTTGGCGAGATGACAGGTGATCTCGGCAAACATCATACCGAGCTAGATGATCAAGGCAGGCTCATGGTACACGGCTTTCTCACAGCAAGTCTAGCCACGAAGCTTGGCGGTCAGTTTCATTTTATCGGTCAAGAGATGACATGTACCTTCATACGCCCTGTTTATACAGGTGACACCATTACCTGTCAGATGGCCGTCACCAAGGTAGAACCCCTTGAAAAATACCATCGTGTCCACCTTTTTTCCCGTTATATCAATCAGCATGGAGAAGAAGTCATTACTGGTAAAAGCGAAGGTGTGGTTTTAAAAAAATAAAAAGCTGCCTACGAGGAGGCAGCTAACAAATACGAAAACGATCTTATTCATTTCTATTCAGCGTGATGCCCTCGATCCATATAAAGCGGCGGTCTCTTTAATGAAATCACTGCACAGCTAAAGGCAATCAGCACAAAAACAGCACCGAATTTAGCCAAATCAACAGATGAACCGGTCATTGTAAACATGACGCCACCCACTGCTGATCCAATGGAAATCCCAATTTGCAAAGCGGATGTATTCAAACTCTGCTGAATATCAGACGTCACAGGGTCTGTTTGAATCAAATAGCTCTGCAAAGCAGGTGTCAGTGCCCAGCTAAGAGCACCCCATAGGACAACCATCACCATAAAGAGCATAAACACTCCCGCTGTATAAGGAAGGATAAACATCACAATGGCAAACGCCATGGTCACAAGCAAAATGGCTTTTCCTGATCCTAGTTTGTCACTCAGCCAGCCGCCAAACCCATTCCCGCCAATCGACGCAAGCCCGAAGACCAAATAACAAATACTAATCCAAAACGGAGTCATATGCAGAACTTCCATCAGAAATGGCGTGAAATAAGAATACAGCATATAGTGACCAGCAAGCATGAACAAACTAATCAAATGTGCACTGAAAATTTTCGGATGCCCTAAAGAACGAATTTGTTCTTTAAGCGGCGTGACTTTTTCAACAGGCATTTTCTCCAATAGAAAATAAATGAGTACCATGGATATGGCTGACAGAATACTGATTCCTAAGAACATCACTCTCCAGCCAAAGCTCTCTGTAATAAAAATACCGATCGGTACACCGAGAACAAGTGATGAGCTAATTCCAATAAAAATCAGACCTAATGCTTTCGCTCGATGCGACGGTTCCACCAGCTTGGCGGTAATCGTCAATGATAGCACCACAACTAGCGCTGTACTCATGGCAATCAGGACCCTAGAGATCATGACAAGGGCAAAGGTGGAACTAAAATATGTGAATACATTGCCTAATGTAAAGACCAATAATGCGATTAAATAAAGACGCTTTCGTTCGATTTTGGCTGTAACGGTCAGTAGCACCGGTGCTGAAATAGCATACACAATCGCAAATACCGTGATCAGCTGCCCAGCTGTCGCAAGAGACACATTGAGATCCTCTGCTAAACTTGGCAAAATGCCCCCGACCACAAGCTCAACTAATCCAACCGCAAAAGTAGAAACAGCTAATAAATAAACTCTCCAGTTCATGTCTAACATCCCTTCTCTATATCATGGCTTTCACTTTTGATACAGGGTGCAGACAAACAAAAAAACCCTGATTACAAAAAAGGAAAGCGCGCTTTTGTAATCAGGATTTATCGGATCCTGGTAGAAACCCTCAAACCATATTATTGAGGTTATACAAGTCTATTTTTTTCTTCAAATATATTAGCATAGCCTTCCATAACGTGCAAGCTGCAAAAATAGAAAATGTTTGCCAATGGCTCTTCGACATAAACGACCTCAGAAAGGCATGAAATGAACTTGCGGACCAACTTGCTTTCTCCCCCATTTACAGGTAAACTGATGAAAAATCAACGAACAAGGATCAACGTAGATCTGGAATAGTAGCTTGAATCGATCTTTACCAGAGAGGGAACGGTGCTGAGAAGTTCCTACTGACATCTTCAAGTGAACCTGCCGATTTAGTTCTGTTTCATACAGCGGTTCATACCGTTATCATGATCGAGTGTAAAGCTGTGCTTTAAATTAGGGTGGTACCACCAGGAATGGTCCCTAACTTAAAGCACAGCTTTTTTGTTTTTTTAAAAGGAGGAAAAAGACGATGTCAAAGAAACAATTTGTTGAGAAAATTACAAGCATGGAAGACGACTTTGCCCAGTGGTATACAGATGTTGTCACAAAAGCGCGTCTCGTCGATTATTCAAGCGTTAGAGGCAGTATGATTATTCAGCCATACGGTTTTAAAATTTGGGAGAATATTCGCGACGAACTTGATCGTCAAATCAAAGAAACGGGTCACGAGAATGTCTATATGCCGCTCTTTATCCCAGAAAGCCTTCTCCAGCAAGAAAAGGATCATATCGAAGGCTTTGCTCCTGAAGTGGCGTGGGTGACACATGGCGGTGATTCGGAATTACAAGAAAGACTCTGCGTCAGACCAACCTCTGAAGTGCTGTTCGCCGAGCATTATAAAAACATCATTCACTCCTATCGTGATTTACCAAAGCTATATAACCAATGGGCCAATGTCGTCCGCTGGGAAAAGACAACACGTCCATTCCTTAGAACCCTTGAATTCCTCTGGCAGGAAGGGCACACTTGTCACGAGACAGAGCAAGAAGCGATTGAAGAAACAGAAAAAATGCTCCATGTCTATGCGTCTATTTGTGAAGAGCTTCTAGCGATCCCTGTCATTAAAGGAAGAAAAACAGAGAAAGAAAAATTCGCTGGCGCTCGCTTCACCTATACGGTTGAAAGCTTGATGCATGACGGAAAAGCCCTGCAAACCGCCACTTCTCACTTCTTCGGCAACGGATTTGCCAAGGCGTTTGGCATTGAATTTTTAAATCGAGAAGGAAAATTAGAGCATGTCCAGCAAACATCATGGGGCTTCACCACAAGAATCATTGGCGCTATGATCATGGTGCATGGCGATGACAGAGGACTTGTCCTGCCGCCAAACATTGCGCCAACCCAAGTACGTGTTGTGCCAATTGCTTCCCATAAAGAAGGTGTCCTCGATCATGCCTATGAATTAAAGGATCGACTCGCCCGCATCGCACGCGCTGACATCGATGCAAGTGATAAACAGCCAGGCTGGAAATTCAACGAATGCGAAATGCAGGGCATCCCATTACGCATAGAAGTAGGACCAAAGGATATGGAAAAAGGCCAGGTCATGCTCGCAAGACGAGACACTGGTGAAAAGCAAGCCGTCACATTAGATGCACTTGAACAAACCATCACGTCCACGCTTGAAGACATTCAACAGACGATGTACGAAAAAGCAAAAGAAAGATTACATGAAAAAACATCAAACGCCCACACAATCAAAGACATCGAGCAGCTTCTTGCTGAAGAAAACAGGTTGATCAAAGCCATGTGGTGCGGTGATGAAGACTGCGAAAACGACATCAAAGAGAGAACAGGGGCGACATCACGC
This sequence comes from Bacillus sp. FSL K6-3458, assembly GCF_038005045.1. Lineage (NCBI taxonomy): Bacteria > Bacillati > Bacillota > Bacilli > Caryophanales > Bacillaceae > Bacillus > Bacillus sp. FSL K6-3458. The sequence goes on from NZ_JBBOSI010000001.1 coordinate 6,522, forward strand.
TGTATCCCGTTTGAACAAGAATCCGTTTCTGACACATGTGTCTGCTGCGGGAAACCTGCTTCTGATATGGTGTTCTGGGCAAAAGCCTACTAATCATGCTTCAAATTGTTGACAAGGGCTAAAATGAACTTTATTTTAGCCCTTTGTCTTCTTTTCAGCGTGACGGAAAGCCTTTGGACTCTAGGAAGGACGAGCACTTGCGCAAAGCGAAATTAAAAATCATGAGCGCCAGCATGCAGGGCTGACAAAGAATGCGAGGATTTGTCTACACGCTGAAGCATCTTATACGATGCTTCTTTTTTGTTAAAAAGAGCCAAATATCCATTGACCTCCTTCACACAATCCCCTATAATTCATATTAATATAATCGGTTTTTAAGACTTTAACTGGAGTGGTGATCTATGAAGCGCTGGCTCTCAATTTTTAACGAACGTTGTCCAAAATGTAAAACAGCATTAGATGTCTCGAAGTCCAATGCCTTGCAAGGCAAAGTCGTGAAAACATGCCCCAATCTTCATTATCAAAAAGAGTACCACCCTGCACTTGAAACGTATATCGAGCACGATGACATAAAATAAAAAAGACCAACACATGGAAAAGAGCCCTTGCTCTCATTTGTTGGTCTTTTTCTTATAATAAATCCACCCAGATTTTGATCGCTGTGGCTGTAATCATCACGGCAAGCGCCCATTGCAAATAAACGGCATTGATTTTCTGACCAATTTTCGCCCCAATCGGCGCAGCAATCAGACTGGCCGCCATTAAGACAAGAGCAGGCATGAACATGACTTGACCAGTCAGCACTTTCCCAGCCGATGCGCCGATCGCAGAGAGAAACGTAATCGCCAGAGACGAGGCAATCGTCATCCGCACAGGGATTTTGAGAATCGATAGCATCACCGGCACTAAAATAAAGGCACCGCCTGCACCTAATACACCCGATACACTTCCGATCACAAAGGCAATACCAGCCGCCATTCCTTTATGAAAGGTCACCTCTCCATCCGCTTCTGCCTGCTGACCTTTTTTCGGAACAAGCATTAAAATGACAGCGACAATGGCAAGCAGACCATAGACTACATTGATGCCTTTCTCTGGAAGGAAATGTGATAAATAGCTGCCTAATAAACTCCCTGCCAATATACTGCTCCCCATATATAAGATCAATGGTCGATGTAAAAATCCGCTTTTTCGATACGCCAGCACACCGCCGAGTGTCGAAAATAGTACTTGAATGGCACCAATCCCTGAAACCTCGTGTGCCGATAATGCCATCACTCCGACTAGAGGCGGGATATAAAGCAGCATGGGATAGTTGATCACCGATCCTCCTATTCCGACCATTCCTGATAAGAAGGAACCAATAAATCCGATGATAAATAAAGTAATGAAAAATGCAAAATCCACGCTGATCTCCTCCTTTGCAAAAGGAAAAGGGGCTCCCTCATAGATACCCCTCTCCCCTTTAGGACCCTTTTCTCACCCAGAACTTCAGCACATGCCCTTCATCCGTCTGCGTGACCAATTCATGTCCGCTTGACTTAGCCCATGCAGCCAAATCAGCTTTGGCCCCTTTATCTGTTGCATGTATTTCTAATACTTGGCCTTCTGCCAAGTCGTTCATTTTTTTCTTCGTCCGAATAATCGGCATTGGGCATGCAAGCCCGGTTACGTCTAAAATGTGATCTGATGTCATCTGATCATCCCTCGCTTCTTTATTTTATTGAACATTATCGAATCGCACAACGGTTTGGACCAATTTCCATGTCTCGCTGCGCTTCCTCGTCTGGATGCAGCTTCCCCATATTGGTAGACCGAATGTCTTGATAAGCGTTTGGCTGTGCAGGTAGATCCTGCGTGACCATTTGTCTAAATACGTCTTCATCTTCAATGTTCAGCCCGTGATTTTCTTCAAACAAAGCGCCTAGCTCCTTCCAAACGCTCCCGTCTTCATTCAGCTCATCCACGATCATAAAATGTGCAGGCAGCACAATCAATTCTGCCGAAAGCGCCGTATATCGTGTATAAAGGGTTTCCCTCAAATCACCTACCCAGTCCTCCGCCATACCGGCTAGATCAGGTCGTCCGATCGAATCAATGAACAAAATATCACCTGAAAGGAGGTAACGGCCGTCTACGATAAAAGAGGTTGAACCAATCGTATGGCCCGGTGAATAAAGGGCATGAATCTCAATCTCCGTCGCTCCAATCGTCACACGCTGTCCTTCTTCAAGGTGTTTGTAATCAAATGTCACCTCTTCGGCGTCTTTTGGCGGTAGCCAATAGATAGCACCAGTCAGTTCAGACAGCTTTTTCCCGCCAGATATATGGTCCGCATGAAGGTGCGTATCAAACACATGCGTCACCGTGACTTGATGTTTTTTAGCAAATTGCGTATAGACCTCCGTCATTCTAGCCGCATCAATAATCGCAGCTTCCCCATTCGACATGATCATATAGGACAAGCACCCCTTGCCCATTCGCACAAATTGGTACAACTCTCCACCCCCAGTTAAATCACCGATCTTCACTGGCTCTAAATGCTCACTCCATGCCTTCATGCCGCCTTGCAAATAATGGACCGTTCTACCTGCCTCTGACAGCATCTCTGCCACCATAATAGAAGAGCCTTCTTTCGCACAAACGACCAGTACATCTAGGTCATCCGGTATGTTCTCCACCATATCCTCTACGCCATCAAGAAGCTCAAAGTAAGGCACATTTAAATATTCAACGGCTTTCCCTTCAATTTTCCAGTCCTGCACATCTGATTCGTTTCGTACATCCAACAAAAAGATCGGCTCTTTGTTGATGATCTTTTTTGTTAACTGTTCTGCGGTCATTGCTTTTACAGTCATTGGTTCATTCAGCTCCTATTTTTCAATCTCTCCTGTCCAGCTGTTCATGCCTGGCACTACATTGATCAATTGATGAAATCCTTTTTCTTTTAACTTTTGTGCGGCTAATTCACTTCTTCTGCCTGAATGACAGATGAGGTAAATGAGCGTCTCTCGGTTCAATTCTTCAGCACGTTGTTCCACCTCACCGAGAGGGATGTGAACAGCTCCTGGAATATGACCCGCTTCATATTCATCCGGCTCTCGTACATCTAAAATAAACAATGACTGATCTTCTTTTACCTTCTGTTGAAACATGTTCAACGACATTTCCGAAATCATTGACTGCTCCTCCTCCTGTTTCGCTCCGCCTTTACGAATCAAATGATGAAGCACCTGTCCTTCTACTTTTGTTCCTAAAAATTCATGACCGGCGCTTTTTGACCAAGCTGCTAAATCCGCTGTAGACCCTTTATCGGTTGCTTGCACTTCAAGCACATCTCCTGGCAAGAGCTCATTCATTTGTTTTTTCGTTTTGACAATGGGCATTGGGCATGCCAATCCTTTTGCATCTAGAATTGCTGTTGGTTGCTGCATTGTTTTTCCTCCTTTTATAGGGGTGGGGGTATATTTTAAAGCCTATTTATACCTATAATCGCCAAGCATTCATGCCACCCTTGATATTCGTAATGTGGGTAAATCCCTGTTTTTTTAACAATTTTGCCGCCTGCATACTTCTCATCCCGCTCTGGCAGATCACATACACTTCTTTGTCTTTCTCAAGCTCATGCGCTCGTTCCTTTAACTGGAATAAGGGGATATTTTGAAATCCTTTTATATGATTTGTTTGAAACTCTAAAGGTGATCGCACGTCTATCAGCTGTTGATGCCGACTATGCAATTTAGGTTTCAGATGAGCTGCGTCCATTTGTTTCACACCCCGTACGGGAAGAAAACGGCTCACAAGCAAAGCGATCACAATGATGAGCAAAAGCATTTGAATCATGTATGGACACCCCCCTAGATAAATAAGTTCACATTCCCGATTTCTGCCTCTGCTAAATACGCTGCCACACCGGCATATTGAATGTCTGCTAGTAATTCATTCTCCTGTAACCCTAAAAGATCCATCGTCATCGTACATGCCACGAGATTGATCTCTTGTTCCTTTGCCATATCAATAAGCTGCGGCAGGGTCATGGCATTGTGTTTATTGATCACATGCTTGATCATCTTCGGTCCCATTCCTGCAAAATTCATCTTTGACAGCCCCATTCGATCAGCGCCACGCGGCATCATTTTGCCAAACATTTTTTCTAAAAATCCCTTCTTCAGTGGCACCATCTCTTCCTTACGCAACGCATTCAGCCCCCAAAAAGTATGAAAAATAGTCACCTCGTGATCATAAGCTGCTGCGCCATTTGCAATAATATAAGCGGCCATCGCTTTATCATAATCTCCACTAAATAAAACAATTGTTGTTCGTTTCTTTTGTTCTTCCATCATGCTCCTCCTTATATCAATTACCCATAGGGGTATACTAAAAACAAAAAATATATACACATACCGGTAAGGGTATATTATAACAAGTAAAAAAATTCGTCAACCTCCAAAGGCTGAGGAATTTCTTACCGGCTTTTCACCAAGAGCTCAACCGCTTCTTTGACAAGCCCCTCTGTATCCTTGCCCTGCTCAAGACTTTCACGGACACATTGCTCAAGGTTTGTACTCACAATCACACCCATCGCCCGATCAATCGCATTACGAGATGCAGATAGCTGCGTCACCACCTCGCGGCAATCCTTTCCCTGCTCCATCATCGCAAGAACTCCTTTAATCTGTCCTTCAATCCGGCGAAGACGATTCTTCATCTGCTGATTATACTCCACGTTTAACACTCCTTTCTCTTTTCCCTATGATCAGATAGTATACCCTGATAGGTATTTAGTCAAACATGATGAATCAGTATAAAAGAGCTGCTGAGAGCAAATGTCGCAGCAGCACGTTCTCTTTAAGCACTCGCTTCCTCTCGAGAGCGCTTATTTCCTTTGTAAATAAAATAAAGAGCGATCAGCATAAAGAACAATGCCAATATGCGTTTGAGATCAAGTAAAATCACCAAGCTATGGAACCAGCCAAAATGATCAATGACCATTCCAATGACAAGCTGCCCAGCAATCCCCGCAATATTCGCAGCAATGACACCGATTTTCGGAACAGCGATCACTGTCAGGATTAAATAAGCCGTTCCAAGAAAAGCCGCACTCAACTGCCACTTTGGTGCATGCAAGAGATTCAACAGATGGCCGCTCCCAAAGAATAAAATCAGAATGGTTAAAAACATCGTACCCGTTAAAAAGGTCAAAAAGGTCGTTTCAATCGTACCCGCTCTCCTGCTAAACGTACCGTTTATGGAAGATTGCGCACTTAACGTAATGCCTCCGATTAAAGTAAATATAATTAACAATAATGCCATATCGACTTTCCTCCTAATGAATAAGAATAAGGGCAATGATCATTGAAATGACCGCAAATACCTTCTCTTTGTTTACTCTTGTTCTCTGACTCCCAAGCCAGCCAAAATGCTCAATCACCATACTCATCAACAGCTGACCAATAATGACAGCGACCATCGTTACCCCCACACCAACGAATGGAACACTCACCACAATAGACGTTAAATACACAACCCCCATCGCTCCGCCAAGTAGCGACCATTTTGGTGCCTTCAACGTATAGGAAAGGTCACCTTTGCCAAAAAAGAGCCACAATAGCCCCATAATAATTGAACCGACAAAAAAGTTATAAAAACTCGTTTCTAACTGTCCGATCGACTTCCCAAGCTCCGCATAGATGGCTCCTTCAAAACTAAGTGCCGCACCCGCTAATAGTGCAAGCACATAAAAAATTAAACGCATCATTAAATCTCCTTTGATTCATATATTTATATATCTAGATAAATAGATATATAGAATAGAAAAAAACAGAAATCACACATCCTTTAGATCTCTGTTTTCATATATTGTCCGATCTGTTGGATAAATTCTTCATTTCGTCTATAGTATGTCCATTGTCCATGCCGTACCGATTCAAGCAGACCAGCCTTTTGCATCAAATGTAAGTAGCTAGAGACCGTTGATTGAGAAATTTGCGCCTTTTCTTGAATATCCCCAACACAAACGCCCCCCTTATAACTAACCTCCTTCGGTAAATGAGCGCCTTGCTTAGGAAAATGCTTCTCTGGTTCCTTGAGCCACTTTAAAATATTCAACCTTGTTTCATTCGATAATGCCTTAAACACATCAATAGGTTCCATGGCAGACATTGTATATCTAGAAATACCGATATGTCAAGCCATTGCATATTCACCTCTAAATTGGTAAAAAGGAAATAATCAACGCTATAAGGAATATTTCAAGGAAAGAGGGCAACCCATGACTTTACAGCATTATATTGGATCAAACAAAGAACTGCCACTTGGTACCATTGGTCAAAATCCTACCTATAAACCATTCTCTGAACTCACCTCACCCAAAAACAATGAGTATTTTAAAAGAACATACAGATGCTATTGAGATGTATAAACACCATTTACCAGAAAAGATATAGGCCTGGGGGCAAGAAGCCTCAACGTGAAACTAAACCGGTGCTCATCAGCATCGGTTATGCCCACTTCTCACTGATGGCATAGGATCTCTTTTATATTTAATGGCCATAATAACCTCATCCAAACGATATCTAATCTACCCTTCAATTAAACGTTTCAACTTAAGCTCCGTTTCAGTATCCTCAACTGGAGTATAGACACTGCATCTTAAATCAGTATCCCCATACACTTGTAATGAAGTGAGATTAAACAACATTTTCCCTACCTTAGCATGACGAAATTCAATTAATACTTCAGGTGCATAACTGATCTCATTTTCATTCCATATTTTACGAAACTCAGGATATGCCTGCTCCATTTCTTCTATAAATTGCTCATACCAGTCATCCGCCACATACTGTCCATAATACGTTCTAAATATGGCGATATATCCTCTTACAAAATGCTCCCAATTCACGGCTAAACTTTTAAATTCCTTTCTTGCGAATAGTAAGCGGATGATATTCCTTTCTGCCGGGATGATTTGCTCAAAGTCCAAAAATACATTAGCTGCTGCTCGATTCCACCCAACAATCTGACTTCTTCTATCAGATATAATCGTTGGGCAATAACGAAGTTCCTGCAGAATTTTCACTAAAGCCGGACTGATTTCCTTCTCATTCTCAATGATATAGGATTGTTTCACACCTTCCTCTAACGCTAAAGCGTACAAATATCTCCTTTCATCGTTATTTAATTGTAATGCACTAGAAATCGCATCTAATACCGAAGTAGATACTTTTATATCTCTGCCTTGCTCTAACCATGTATACCAAGTAAGACTCACACCGGCTAGTTGAGCCACTTCTTCTCTTCTGAGTCCTGGTGTTCTTCTGCGGGTTCCTACAGGTAAACCAACCATTTGAGGCGTGATTTTTGAACGTTGGTTTTTTAGAAATTCTGATAATGCTTGAAGTCTTGTTTCAGGTTTCATTAAGGTCTCCTTTTAAAATATTATTCATTATACTAGGATAAACAACAACTTGTAATAGGATAACACAATGGCTAAAGTTAATAAAAACAAGGAGGGAATGATCATGAAAAGAGTAGTCATTACTGGAATGGGAGTTATTTCTCCACTTGGAAATGATATAGATAGCTTTTGGAATCAACTCATGAAAGGACAATCGGGAATATCTCTCATTGATTCTTTTGATACGACTGATTATAAAACAAAAATAGCTGGAATCGTTCGTGATTTCGATGCAGATGAAATATTAGGGAGAAAAGAAGCAAAACGATTAGATCGTTTTAGTCAGTTTGCCTTAGCAGCCGCCGAACAAGCATTAGAACATTCACAATTACAGTTAGATCAAGTAGATCTTGAACGTTTAGGCGTATATGTTGGTTCAGGAATCGGGGGCATACAATCGCTTGTTGATAATGTGAATGTATTAGATAAACGAGGTCCATCGAGAGTAAGCCCCAGCCTTGTCCCCATGATGATTTCAAATGCAGCTGCGGCCCAAATCAGCATTAAATTAGGCGCACAAGGGCCATCATTGTCACCAGTCACAGCTTGTTCTATTGGGAACACCTCTATTGGTGAAGCTTTCAATGCGATCCGAAATGATGAAGCAGATATTATATTTGCCGGTGGAGCAGAAGCTGCCGTCAACCAGATATCTTTGGCTAGTTTTGGAAACGCACATGCACTGTCTACTAGAAACCAAGACCCAAGTCGAGCTAGCCGCCCATTCGATACAGATAGAGATGGCTTTGTTATGAGTGAAGGTGCAGGTATCTTAGTATTAGAATCATTAGACAACGCAATTCTTAGAGATGCGCCGATATTATGTGAAGTAGTGGGATACGGGGCTAGTTCAGATGCACATCATATGGTCGCTTCACACCCAGAAGGTAGGGGTGCCTACTTAGCCATGAAGAAAGCATTGAGAAGTGCAGATATATCAACAAGTGAAATCGATGTTATTAGTGCTCATGCAACAAGTACACAAGTAGGTGATCGTTCAGAAGTTCTAGCCATTAAGAAATTATTTGGTGATCGTTCAGGTGAAATTCCAACAACTGCGAACAAGTCAATGACTGGGCACATGTTTGGTGCTGCTGGCGGAGTAGAAGCGATTGCTTTAGTGGAAAGTTTGAGACGAGGAATGATTCCGCCAACTATTAATGTAGAGAAACAAGATCCAGATTGCAATTTAGATGTTGTATTAGAAGCGAGACAGCTTCCATTGAAATATGGGCTATCCAATTCTTTTGGTTTTGGAGGACATAATTCAGCCATCTTGTTAAAACATTACGATTGAAGTAGTGAAAAGGTGAAATAATGACAAAACAAGGGTTTATAGCCCTTGTTTTTTTATGGATAAGGATGAGAGTTTGGATTTAGTTATTAATTTCAAGACTCAACAATTTGGGAAACATTTAAAGTTCAAATCTTCTATTGGAACACAAACAATACATCTTAATTAAGAAATAAATGAGAACGCCCATAACATTTTAAAGGAAACTATCTTATTAGCCTCCTTCCTTTTATATCAATACACTATTATTGAATACTAAATAGCCTTAATCCCATTTTTCCATATGTACTTTTAATTCTGGTATACTTAATATCCTTTGTATCTCTGTATCATTTTCCGTATCTATATAACTTTCTTCTTCATGAGAAGATGTAACCAGCCATTCTTCTCCATTTTTGAAGAAGGACAAGTCTTCTGGTAAATTTGGTTGCTCCCAATCATATAAAGAATTTGCGAATTCTTTTAGAATACTCTTCGCATTTTCATCTGTATAATAGTAATAAACTTTTGCTGTATTGTTAAATAGCATTGTGCTAGCCCATTCTGATTGTTCTTTCATCTCTTTCAATGAACTTTCAAGTTTTTTTAGGAAGGGATCAAAAGATTTTAAAGATCCCATATCTTTTCTTAAAACTAAATGAAACTCATCACAAATTTCGAAAGCCAAATCAATTAATTTGGAGTACTGCTCACCTTTTGGATTTTGATCAATAACTAACATATTTACACCTTCTCATATACCCGTTTTTTAGATTTTTTGAATGTATGTTCTTTCATGCTTTTTAAACTCAGATTATGCAACATAAGTAACTCCTGTAATAGTCACCGCTAGACCTATTGAAATTAAATGTGCTAAGAGTGCTTCTCCACCAAACGAAGAGATTACTAGAATGAATAGTATATATTTATTTCCAACACCACTTTTAACACATATTTTCATAAAAACACAAAGCTATTATAACAGCTTGTTATTAATGATTAAATACACACAAGATAAATATAGTAATAAATTCCATTTAAAAGGCGTTAATATAGGTTTTCATAATTAATGAAGCGAATAAAAGAATTGAAAACAAATCTATCGAAAGTCAAAATTTCCACAGCAGTCCCTATAAATCTTTGACCTAATTATAGTTTTTTGATTTTTGCTCAGTTTCAAAATAAAGAACTATCGGTTATTATCCTACGTAACTTTTTTGAAGTAGTACTATCTAAATTCAAATGAAATTCCTTAAGCCCATCACCCTTTACACTCAAAAAGATTTGATCAATTATTTTATTTACTCATTTGATAAATAAATATGAAAGGAGGAGATTCCATGTCTACTAACAATAAACCCAACAGATTAATCACTGAAAAATCTCCATACCTTCTCCAACACTCCCATAACCCAGTTAACTGGTATCCATGGGGAAAAGAAGCATTTGATAAAGCAAAAAAAGAAAACAAGCCTTTGCTGGTAAGCATTGGCTATGCCACTTGCCACTGGTGCCACGTCATGGCACACGAAAGCTTTGAAGATCAACAAGTCGCTGACATCCTAAACGAGCATTTCATTTCAATCAAAGTCGATCGTGAGGAGCGTCCAGATATTGACTCGATGTATATGTCCGTTTGTCAGATGATGACTGGGCAAGGAGGCTGGCCGCTCAACGTGTTTGTCACGCCTGATCAAAAGCCGTTTTATGCGGGGACTTATTTTCCAAAAAGAAGTGCTTACGGCCGTCCTGGCTTCATTGAAGCACTGACGCAATTGCTGGATGCGTATCACAACGACCGAGATCATATTGAATCATTGGCAGAAAAGGCAACAAATAATCTGCGAATCAAGGCAGCAGGACAGACAGAGAATACGCTCACTCAGGAGTCGATTCACAAAGCCTATTATCAGCTCATGAGCAGCTTTGATACGCTGTATGGCGGCTTCGGTTCTGCGCCTAAATTTCCCGCGCCTCATATGCTCACGTTTCTCATGCGTTATTTTGAATGGACAGGGCAAGAAAATGCGTTATATGCTGTCACAAAAACGTTAAACGGCATGGCAAACGGCGGTATTTATGATCATATTGGTTCTGGATTTACTCGATATTCAACAGATGAAAAATGGCTTGTGCCGCATTTTGAAAAGATGCTGTATGATAACGCCTTGCTGATAAATGCCTACACCGAAGCCTATCAAATCACTCAACACCCTGAGTACGAAAAGCTTGTCCAAGACCTCATTCAATTTATCAAACGAGACATGATGAATCGTGACGGCTCTTTTTATTCGGCAATCGATGCCGATTCAGAAGGAAAGGAAGGGCAATATTACGTTTGGACAAAAGAGGAGATCATGACCCATTTAGGCGATGACCTCGGCACTTTATTTTGTGCGGTCTACCACATCACAGAGGAAGGGAACTTTGAAGGACAGAACATCCCTCATACCATTTCCACCTCATTTGATGACATCAAAGCAGCTTTTTCAATCGACGACAAAACCCTTCATTCCAAACTGCAATCCGCTCGACACATCTTACTCACTGTAAGACAGCAGCGGCCTGCACCGCTAATCGATGACAAAGTACTCACCTCGTGGAATGCGCTGATGATTTCCGCACTTGCCAAAGCAGGAAGTGTCTTTTATGTAGAAGAAGCCATACGCATGGCAAAACAGGCAATGTCTTTTCTCGAAACACACCTCATCCAACAGGGACGCCTCATGGTCCGCTTCAGAGAAGGGGACGTAAAGCATCTAGGCTTTATCGAGGATTATGCGCACATGCTAACAGCTTATATGTCTTTATACGAAGCGACCTTTGACCTAGATTGGCTGACAAAAGCAAGAGCCGTTGCTGAAAATATGTTTGAACTGTTTTGGGATGAGCAAATCGGGGGCTTTTTCTTCTCAGGCTCAGATGCAGAAGCGCTTATTGTTCGTGAAAAAGAAGTATACGACGGGGCCATGCCGTCTGGTAACAGCACCGCACTCCAACAGCTTCTGAAACTAAGCAGAATGATCGGACGTCAAGACTGGATCGAGACACTAGAGAAGATGTTCAGCGCCTTTTACGTCGATGTCTCTTCCTATCCAAGCGGACATACCGCCTTTTTACAAGGACTATTAAGCCAATATGCCGTAAAACGAGAAATCATTATTCTCGGGAAAAAGGGCGATCCGCAAAAAGAACAGCTTCTACAAGCATTGCAAAAACGATTCATGCCATTTGATCTCATTTTAACTGCCGAAACAGGGCAAGAATTAGCAAGGCTCGCACCTTTTGCAAAAGATTACAAAACGATCAACGACAGCACGACGGTCTATATTTGTGAAAACTACAGCTGCCGCCAGCCGATCACCAATCTCGACGAAGCGATGGAACAATTATTCCAAACTTGAGCTGTCATATGATGACTATGAGAAGACAAAATGAGGACAAACAGATAAAAAACATGTCAATCCGCTAACAATTCGTCTATACGGTTTTATTTTTCCTCTAAAACGGTTAGAATGCGCACTAGATGTTCTCATACCGAAGGGAGAGAAAATAATTGAAAAAAGTATCATATACACTCATTGCTTGTCTGTTATCAGTGGGGCTTGCAGCCTGCTCATCAAACGATGCGAAACAGGATAAGCAAAACGATTCAGCCAAAAGCAAGGAAACAACACAGGCTGACCAAAAAGAGCAGCAAAAGCAAATGGAAGAGATGCAAAAGAAATTAGACGCACAAAAAATTGATGATCAAAAGGTCGTTGCGACCGTCAACAAAGATAAAATCACAGGCAGTGAATACAATAGCGCTCTATCGACCATTCAAGGTCAACTTCAGCAGTCAGGACAAGACCCAACATCTAAAGAAGGCGCAAAAGCTGTCAAGAAGCAAACCATTGATGCGCTCGTAGGTCAAGAGCTCATCCTGCAAGATGCTGAGAAGAAGGGCTATAAAGCCTCTGACAAGCAAGTCGATAAGCAGCTAAAAGAAGAAAAGAAACAATTTAAAGACAATGCTCAATTTGAAGAAGCACTCAAAAAGAGCGGACTGACAATGGATCAGCTGAAAAGTGATATTGCCGACAGCATCAAATACAGCCAATATGTCGACAAAGAAATTAAATCAGCCTCTGTGTCTGAAAAAGACGTCAAAGCGTACTATGACCAATACGCCGAACAAATGAAAAAACAAAAACAAAAAGCACCTGATTTCAAAGACGTCAAATCACAAATCAAGAAGCAGTTAGAATCTCAAGAAAAGCAAAAAGAAGTACAAAAAGAAATTGATCAACTAAAGAAATCTGCAAAAATTGATGTATCAATTTAACCACTATTAAAAATCCGCCATTGTGCGGATTTTTTTCATCACTTCATGAACTGTTTTTCCAAAATAATGACAAAAGCCTCATCATAAACATCTTCTCCATCCGATATGATGGGAGTACAAAAGAAAGCGCTATCAATTCTTTTGTCTCTGAAAAAGTACAAGATCAAAGACAGACCTCGTACTTTTGTTTCAGTCATATCTACAAGAGGAGGATGTTTATGTTCAAATGGTTTAAACCGGCTCCGCATATCGACAGGCTCGATGATGCCAAAACAGACGAAACCTATAAACGGCTGCGGCTGCAAGTCTTTTTGGGAATCTTTATCGGATATGCGGGCTACTATTTGCTGCGCAAAAATTTCGCATTTGCCATCCCTTATTTACAGGAAGAGGGGTTCACAAAAAGTGAATTAGGCTTTGTACTGGCGGCTGTTTCAATCGCTTATGGCTTTAGTAAATTCATTATGGGGATGATCTCAGACCGGTGTAACCCAAGATACTTTTTAGCCGCTGGACTCTTTCTATCAGCTCTTATCAATATTCTATTTGTCTCATTTCCATGGGTGACATCCAGTGTATGGATCATGTTTTTATTCATGTTCTTAAACGGCTGGTTTCAAGGAATGGGGTGGCCGCCATGCGGACGAACGATGGCGCATTGGTTTTCGGTGAGTGAACGTGGAACGAAAATGTCCATTTGGAACGTCGCTCACAATATCGGTGGGGGAATTCTTGCACCGCTTATCACATTAGGAATTGTTTTGTTTGCGACGTGGAAAAGTATCTTTTTCTTCCCTGCCATCATCGCCATTATCGTCTCCTTCGTCATCATTCTTCTCGTACGGGACACCCCGCAATCCGCTGGTCTTCCGCCAATCGAAGAATACCGAAATGACTATCCGGCACAACAATATGAAGATCAAGAAAAAGAATTAACCGTAAAAGAGATTTTATTTAAATATGTATTCAACAATAAATTCCTTTGGTATATCGCCATTGCCAACGTCTTTGTGTACTTTGTCCGTTACGGGGTCGTAGACTGGGCACCTACCTATTTAACAGAAGCAAAAGGATTCTCACCAGAGCATTCACGCTGGTCTTATTTCCTTTATGAATATGCAGGCATCCCTGGTACATTATTGTGCGGGTGGATTAGTGACCGCTTCTTTAGAAGCCGCCGCGCACCTGCTGGCGTACTCTTTATGATTGGCGTATTAATTGCGGTTCTTGTGTACTGGTTAAACCCTGCTGGCAATCCAATGGTTGATAACATTGCCCTCATCAGCATCGGGTTTTTAATTTACGGACCTGTCATGCTCATTGGACTGCAAGCCATTGATCTCGCTCCGAAAAAAGCCGCTGGCACTGCTGCCGGGCTGACAGGATTCTTTGGATATATTGGTGGCTCTGCTTTTGCTAATGCCATGATGGGCGTCGTCGTCGATCACTATGACTGGACAGGAGGTTTCATTTTACTAGTTGGTTCTTGTATCCTTGCGATTGTGTTCCTCGCCATGACATGGAATACAGGAAAGCGCGTAGAGCAAGCTTAATGAAAATCACATAAAAGATTCATCTCCGCCCAACATGCCCTTTACATCTATTTCTTATGATGGAGGCAGTTACCGTAAAAGGAGGATAAAATATGAAGAAAAGTAGATTACTTGCTTTCGTGTTACTCTCTTTTGCTTTACTGTCTTTTGGTTGGGTGCCGACCACCATATCGGCACATGAACATCTTTTATCTCCAGATCGCATTTTAACCGTTGCACACCGCGGAGCATCAGGGTATGCCCCAGAGCATACCCTAGCTTCCTACAAGCTCGCCACAAAGATGAATGCAGATTACCTCGAACTTGACCTTCAAATGACAAAGGATGGACACCTCATCGTCATGCACGATGAAACGGTTGACCGGACGACAAACGGAACCGGCTGGGTCAAAGACCTCACACTCGCCGAAATCAAACAGCTCGATGCCGGTGCATGGTTTAACGAAGCCAACCCCGACAAACAAAATGCCCACTTTATTGGACAGCAAGTCCTCACATTAGATGAGGTATTACGCTACTTCGGTAAACGAGAAAATTATTATATTGAAACCAAAAAACCAGACATCTATCCGCAAATGGAAGAAAAGCTATTGGCCGTCTTAAAGAAACATCATCTTCTTGGAAAACATACGAGAAAAGGGCAGGTCATTATCCAATCTTTCAGCCAAGAAAGTCTATTAAAATTGCAGAAACTCGCCCCTCGGCTTCCAAAAGTACAGCTATTAGATAGAGCACAAATGACGTCTATTACAGATGATCAGCTCGACTTCATCAAATCGTATGCAGTGGGGGTCGGACCGAATTTTAGAGCTTTGACACTTGAAAATGTACAGCAAGTCAGAAGCCATGGACTCCTCCTTCATCCATATACGGTAAACAGCGAAGCAGACATGACACGTCTTCTGCAATACGGCGTCACCGGTCTTTTCACCAACTTTCCAGATGTCTTTCAGCGTGTCAAAGCTTCTCTGTAAACGACAAAAGCCTTGCGGTTGTTCCGCAAGGCTTTTGATTATTTCACCGTTTGATCAGAAGAAGCTGTTTCAATCGGTTTTCGTTTACCAATTCCAAATACAAAAAAGCTAAGCGCCACTAAAATCAAGAACCCAATTGCCACAATGAGAGAAATTCGTGTATCCTGATTAATCAGCATAAACACAAGCACCATCAGCAAGAATCCGATTGTCAAATAGTTAGAAAATGGCGCAAGCGGTAGCTTAAATGGATGCTGATCAAGCGCTGCCCCCTTCGCCTTTCTGAAGCCAATATGACTAATCAAAATGACAAACCAAGGCACCATACCAGGAAGGACACTCGCACTATACACATAAACGAAAATGTTTGGCGGAGAAACGTAATTTAAGACCACCCCAACCGCTAAACCAATCAGCACAGCAAATGTCCCAAAATACGGTACACCATTCTTCGAAATTTTTGTAAAGAAAGCAGGTGCCTGTCCATTCACACCTAATGTATAAAGCATACGTCCCGCACTGAAGATTCCACTATTACAGCCGGACATCGCTGCTGTAATGACAACAAAGTTAATAATACCTGCTGCTGCCGTAATTCCAATTTTCGCAAACGTCGCCACAAATGGACTGCCGAGCGTATTCAGCTGATCCCACGGATACACCGTCACGATGACAAAGATCGCACCGATATAGAAAATCAAAATACGCCAGATGATGCTTTTGATGGCATTTGTCAGCGTCTTTTGTGGATTTTGCGCCTCACCTGCAGTAATCCCAATGAGCTCTACCCCTTGATAGGCAGCAATCACTAGGGACAATGCAAACAAGAAACCGCTAAATCCACCTGTAAAGAATCCGCCGTGCGCCCAAAGGTTAGACAAACCAATCGCTGTTCCACCATTGCCAAACCCAAAGAAAATAATGCCTAAACCTGCAATGATCATTAGAATAATCGTCACAATTTTGATCATCGCAAACCAGAATTCAAACTCACCGAATGACTTAACCGAAATCAAGTTGGCCGCACCTAAAATGATCATGGCGATTAATCCCGGAATCCACGCCGGTAACTCCGGGAACCAATATTTCATATAAGCACCTACGGCGATAATCTCAGACATTCCAACAATGACCCACTGGAACCAGTTACTCCAAGCTGTCATATACCCCGCAAGCGGATGAATATATTGATGCCCAAATGTAGCAAACGATCCCGTACTCGGTTCAAGATACAACATTTCTCCCATCGCACGCATAATAAAAAAGATAAAAATACCACACACTGCGTACGCGAGAAGAACCGATGGACCTGTCCATTGAATGGCTTTAGCTGATCCCATAAATAAGCCAACACCAATTGTGCCGCCAAGCGCAATCATTTGAATATGACGAGCACTTAACCCTCTCTTTAATTCCTTTTGAGCCACTTCTATTCCCCCTCATCAACAAACAACATAAAAAATAAAAAATCAGAATTTTCATTCTGATTCAAAATCTTCAATCTTTCGATGTATATTATCATAATAAATCTACCCTTAAAAAACAATTGTTTTTTTGAGGAAAACACTATTAACAAAATATTCTGACATAAAAAGATATTCAAATTATTTTATATTGATATATCGAATCAGAGGATCATCATCGCTTCAATGACCATCACTTAATAGAAAAGAACCTCCCCTTATATCGACCTCAAAGCTTTTCCCTCCATTTTTATAAACCATTCTCTCCTGATCATCAACACAAGGAAAGTCATTGTGAAAAGTACCTGATCTTTTCTTCACATAACAAATAAATCCATCATTTTCCGGAATTGCCACTTTGACAGAAGATCCAGTTGACGTCGATTTGAGCGAATGCAACATGGCCTTTGAATGTATCTGTACCCTTCTGCCTATTAAATTCAGATCAATATCTGAAAAAGCACCTACCATCTCCACTTTTGACGAAGTAGTACGCAGGCTCAATGTCTGCGTGTTGAGCTGTTGACTAGAGATAAGTCCACCCACTGTCTGCAAGTGCAGATGCTTGATTTCTCCCGTAAACATGGACTTTCCAGAAATCAATTGGCAGTCAGCCTCCTTCACCTTCAGTCCATTCAAGAATAGATTTGCTCCTTTACAATGAATAGACAAGGACTGTAACTGTGCCTGAGGGAGGTAAATCTCCAAATTCGTTTGATGAAGATGAAGCCCCAAGCTGATCGCTCGTTTTCTTTTATCTTGAATGACTAGCCTGCCTTCCTGCACTTGATGATGCAGTAAATACCGATGGGGGAATACGTGATTGGTGGTCTGCTTCATCAATAAATAAGGATGATCATGGTGATAAAGGCGAACATCTCCCACCAGCCAGTTTAACGAAAGTTCCGTTATTGCTTCTTCAATTTGAACCGTATACTTCACATGTCTCATCCCTTTCCCATCATGAATTACCTCGTTTGCAGCCGGCCGAGGCGGCTCCACAATTCCAAGATCACAATGAGGACTGCTGCAATCATCACTCCTGACAGGATGAGGTTCATTTGATCATTGCCATAAATGGCGAGCGATACATTTCCTAAAACAGCACATAAAACAATTGCAGTCAGGACGGTCATCAAAACAGATTTCTTACTCAACCCTATTCTCATCGCCATCATGCCAATCGCTTGAACACAAACAATCAACATAAAGAATGTTTTCATCAATTGAAACAGAGAACCTGCCGTCAGCGTATCGTGAACAATAGGGAAAAACAATTCAGTCACACTAAACACAACAAACGAAGGAATGATACTACACATCATCGCAAACGTTGAAAGGCACACCATCCATATCATATGAGAAAGGAATCTCACTGAATTGGATGTGCGTTCCTGATAAACAGTCTTGCCTACACGCCAATACAGCATAGCTGTGATGATAGAAAAAAAGATCATCCATACTGTACTCGTTAACAAATAAATATTCGTATATTGCTGAAAACCCGGTTCGCGTTCAATTTTTGCAGCAAACGCAATAAAATAGATGAATACTAGCAGCACAATACTCGCGATAAAACTAGCTTGAATATACTGCTTCATGTGGCTTTTTCTTAGCTCAACCTTCATAAAATGAATCATACGTCATCCTCCTATCAGTTGGCATTCTTTATCTTTCGGGCAGATCATACCCGCCAATTTCAGCATAGTGCGCTGTCACCTTTTGAATAAATAGATCACTCACAATATCCACGCCAAGACCCTTCATCATCTGCTTTAAAAAACACAAACGCTGGACCGTTTCTTCATGATTGCGGACAAACAAGGTGGGATTCAACCATATATTCACAAGAAGCAAAAATACTTCTGCCACTTCACCAGGAAACGCAGTTTCCATCGAACCATCCTCAATCCCTTCAATGATTAACTGTTTGATTCTCAAAGCATCCTGATTGACACCTGTCTTCATGCCTTCAATCACAAATTGCGGATTTTTCATCTGATCAATCAAGATCCCATCAATCGAATGAGACTGCGGGTCTGCCACAAGCTGCTCCAGGATAAGCTGCAGCTTCTCTTTCGCATGAGCTGCCTCCGTATGCTCAATTAACTCCTCAAGCTTCTCGGTTGCATAACGAAACTGCCGATCCATCACGCCGCGTAATATATCATCCTTCGATTTAAAATGATGATATATAGCCCCTTTAGACATATTCAATTCATGGATAATATCTTGCAAACTTGTCTTTTCAAATCCCTTTTCCTGAAACAACTTTGTCGACACGTCCAAAATTTGCTGCATCGTCTTTTCTGGATACTTATTTCGCGCCAGTTCAAACGTCTCCTTTTACATACCGACCGTCGGTATGTTTAATTATATTTTTCATTATAAACGGTTCATGCAGATTTGTATACAACAAAAAAAGACCGCTCACACGGTCTTCTCAAGCTCAAAATGCAAATTCATCGGCACATCTGGCAGAGCCGAAGCCTCCACCATATTCGTTGTAGGTGTTTTCTCATCCACTTCCTCAAATCGAAAACCGTCAGCCCAGACTGTTCCATGACCGCTGAGTAGCACTCCAAAATGAATGGATTCACTGCGCGTAGGAACATCTAATACGATCGCATATTGATTCCATTCCGTAGAATCTGTCACAGGTCGATTCTGCATATTATCAAACTGCACCGTATCACCCTTTCCGTCATCTACCCGCATCCAAATTCCTGCTGAAGATACATTCTCTGTTTTCAAGAAAGCAGAGAGCTTCAACCGCTTGCCTACATACTCTTTTGCTTGAAACCCCTGCATCATCGTCGCAAACTGTCCTTCTTGTACGCCTTCTTTAGATGATAAAACACCTGATTGCTTTCCCGTATGAAACTCTGCTGTATCAACACCCATCTCATACATATGCGGATGTGAACCACTCAAACCCCAGCCAGGTACTGCTTCATGTATTGTCATCGAATCTTCCTCCTTTTTCATTTGCATATCTCTCATCATGGACCTGTACATTCCGGGAGGTAAAGAATAAAGATGCTTAAAAGCACGCGTAAAGGCTTCCTGCGATTGGAATTGTAACGAAAAAGCGATGTCTAAAATCCCCTGATCCGTATACAAAAGAAGCTGTGCAGCCGTAGCTAATCTTCGTTTCCGCACATATTCCCCCATCGACAGCCCGGTTTCTCGTTTAAACACACGCAGCAAATGAAAATGTGAATATCCTACTTTATCATGCACCTGTTTCAGCGACAGCTCATCCATCAAATGCGACTCCAAATAAGAAATCACCTCTTGCGTCACCCGACTATACATCATCTCCCTCACCTCTTCTTGATCATAAAACAAATCAGTTCACTCGTTTTGATCAAAATTGCGATGTTTCATCTGTCCAGCTGAGGAGGAAAAACGCTAACGTGAGCGCTCGTTGTTCGATAGAAACTTCCTCACATCATCTGCGATTTCTTTTGATTTCGTATGATGCAAATAATGGCCACCTTTGAAAGTAACGACTTTTCCGTGGTCTACATTTTTCAGCAGCTCTTCATGCATTGGTTTCCAGTTTGGTGTTTCTTTCTCCGTTTGATCCGCTAGATAGAAAGCAACAGGGAGCTTCTTAGGGAAATGTAGGCGTTGAGCGTTTTTAAAATTGTTTCTAAAGTTTTCTGCCTCACTAGCTTGGCTTTCATCCAAGAAATTTCGGAAAGTCAGCATTTTAATCTGAGCTTTCGTTTGATCATCTACTTTAGGCATCACCAGTTGATCTGGATTCATTTTCACTATCAATCTGTAAAAGCCGGATTGATGAAGCAGCTGTAAGCTGGAGACTGGCAATTCATCTGCATCCTCCTGCTTAGGAAAACTACTATCAATTCCAACAAAGGCTTGGACTTCTTTTTCGTATTGATTCACATATTCTAATCCATAGATGCCAGAAATCGAATGACCCATTAGCGTATATTTTTTAATGTTGAGTTTCTGCAAACATTCATGAATCTCATCCACAATGTTTTGACTTGTCCTTACTTTATCTGTGTCGTCACTTAAACCATAACCAAACGGTTCAATCACAACGACTCTATAATATGGCGATAACTCCTTGACTAACGGTTCAAAATCCAGCACGGGTGAAGCAGTTCCATAGCCTGGGAGAAGGACAATCGTTTCTTTCCCATCGCCTTGAATGAGCACATTCATCTGCTTCCCATCCACCCAGACCTTTTGCCCATAAGCTTCTATTTTCCCTTTCTCCCGTTCATTACTAATGAGGTTTACAAAATAAACAGTAGCTAGAAAAACAACCATGACCGTGATAATGGTGCCTATGAAGATCAACATGATTCTCAATATTTTTTTCATTGGTTTTCTCTTCCCTTCATGATGAAGAACTCTAGCTCACATCCATCGATGAAAATTAATATTTTCTTTCACAATAGATGATGCCGATTGTATTTGCGCAAACACTTGATACATACATAAACGTAATTGCTATATAAAACCACTCTGTTGGAGATGAGAATTGATGGACCAAAGATTGAACGACAGCAACCAATATATAGGCTAAAGCCACACCTATAATGGAAAAACTTCCGGCTTTCGCTAAAATAAATTGACCTCGTTCATCATGTTTATATTCACGGTTTTTCTTAAATTGAAAGGCCGTGCTTAAAATAGAAAGGGTAATGAGAGAATAAAGTATGATCGTCGTTATCATTGTTGTTCCTCCTTGTCGACCTCTTGAAATACGTCATACAAATCAACTTCAAATGTCCTAGCAATTTGAAATGCTAATTTTAAAGACAAAGAATATTTACCATTTTCAATCGCTGCCACAGTTTGACGAGTCACACCTAACTTCTCTGCCAAATCCTTTTGTGTCCAGTCTCTTTCTGCCCGTAATACTTTCATTCTATTTTTAATTTCCATTTCAGATTCCTTCCTTAAAGGTTGTTTTATTTAACATAATGTTAAAAATAATTAACATTATGTTAAATAACAATAACCTTTTTTCTGCTGGATGTCAATTTCATATGAATCAAAAAAGAATCATCTACTCTGTAAAATTAAGGACAAGTGAATGTACCTTCTTATAAACAGAGTAAGTTTTATTATTTAATATCACACATTAAATAATTTAAAAGTACATCACTTATATGAGACTGACCCCATAAGATAAGGCAAATAAAAAACACCTTGAAGTTTGAAAGCGGATCGTTGTGATCCGATATAAAACATGGAGGTGTTTTTTCTATGGCGACAAGAGTGAGTTATCCGCTTGAAGTCAAGCAGAGGGCTGTAGAAATGAGATTGGCAGGCGTACTTATGAAAGAGAGGAATTGAATATCAAGAATAAGATGCAGGTTCAGACATGTGTGAGGTGTCATAAAGCTAGGGATACACACAGGTTCGAACAACCTAGATATTATAATTGTAGAATAAAACTAACATGCTTGCTATATTGGCAATATTATATTAAGGTGGAATTTTAACATGGCGATAGATAATATAAAAACGGGAAAACTCTTATATCATTTGACACGATTGTCGAATTTAGACTCTATATTGGAACATGGTTTAATATCAAGGAAATTAGTTAAGGATAATGGTGTTCGTTTCTTTGATATTGCAGATTCAGAGATTATTTCTAAACGTACAGAACTTGGACTGGATGAATATACTCCATTTCACTTTCATCCATATTCTTCATTTGATGTTGCTGTAAAAAGCACATATGAAGATGAAGATTTTATGTATATTTGTATTACAAGAGAATTAGCTAAACATAATAAGTTTAAAATATTACCAACACATCCACTTAATATTGAAGGAAATTATCATTTATATAACTATGACGAAGGTTTTGAAAAAATCGATTGGAATACGATGCACACATTAGGTACGGAAGATCGATATACTAAGAATGTAAAAATGGCTGAATGTTTGACGCCTTTATCTGTTCCTGCTAAGTTCTTTCAGTGCATTTATGTGAAAAATGAAAAAACAAGGTCGGTTGTTCAGAATAAATTGCAATCTAAAGGTATTAACGAAACGCCACCGTTTGTGAATATTGGACGGTGGTTATAGAAAATCTGCTAAAAGAAAGTGGGGTGAAAACGTGATTATTTATACAACTGGTGACTTGCTAGAATCGTCAGCCGAGGCACTGGTTAATACTGTAAACTGCGAAGGGTATATGGGAAAAGGCATTGCATATCAATTTAAGTTGAAATTTCCAGAGAACAATAAGGATTATGTCAAAGCTTGTAAGACAGGTGAGCTGCAGATTGGAAGGCTTCACTATTTTAAAGAAGACGGTAAAATTATAGTGAATTTCCCAACTAAAAATAAATGGAGAGCAAAATCCAAAATGGAATATGTAGAAAAAGGACTGGATGAACTCGTCCCGTTAATTGAAAAGTTAGGTATTCAATCCATAGCTATTCCGCCTTTAGGTGCTGGTAATGGAGGATTAGTTTGGAGCGAAGTGAAAACGATAATTGAGAAAAAATTGGATTTAGTAGATGAAAAGATCCAAATTTACATTTTTGAACCATCTCAAAATTACGTATCACAACCGAAAGTAGAACCTAATCTAAATTTATCAGCGCTTGTATTAATGAGTATTAAACATCACCTTAATAAATTTGATACGTTAAGACTTCAAAAAACAGCTTTCTATATGGACGTTTTTTCTAGGGAAAGTTACTTCAATTTCACTAGACATAAATATGGTCCATACGATAACTCTATTGCCATCATTAGTAAGAATATCAAAGAATTTCAGAAGTATCATGGTGTGATGAATACTGAAGAAGCATATGGGATTCTCTACAATAAAATTGTGAGCGGTCAGATAGAATTAAAAATGGGAACTTTAGAGCCATTTATCCAAAGAGCAGCAGAGTACGTTAACAGTTTGAGTTCTAACCATGAACTGGAATGCTTATCGACAATTACTTATTTATTAAAGGAGAAAGAAGAACTATCTCAGGAAGAAATTGTCGATGAATTTAATTACTGGTCAGAAGATAAGGCAAAGAGGTTTTCTGAAGAGGAAATCATAAATGGAATTGATAAGTTATTCGAAACGGATATTATTGAAAAAACTTTAATGGGATACGCGCTTAGCCAAAGGCGTGCTTTCCATCATAGTTAATTAGCAGAACTTTTTAGCATCTCACATGAGATGCTATTTTTTTATGACCAATCTTAGGAAGATGTGAAGCTCAAGTTTGATTTATAAAAATCTTTGAGTCGGAAAATAGTTTTTTGTTAAGCTCTTTTCAACAGATTTACAGTAATTAAAAGTGGGAGGTCAGTAATCCAAATTATCATAAAAACTTGTGTAAATTCAAGTAATACTTCAGCTAAATTGATTTCTGTTTCTTATTTTGTTTTAAAAAATACTGCACAGTACAAATATACTGTGCAGCAGGAAATTAAAAAGGACTAACCCCACAAGAACGTCCTTATTCAACTAAAAGTGCTTTAGCACAACAACAACATTATATTTTTGTTTTAGTAAATGAAGTCATTTGTTGTACAAAAAAAGGATCGATAGGGCATAATTTCTACTGCTCATCTATCTTTTTTAATTTATCTCTTAAAATGTCTGACATTAAATTGAACTTAATGTTGATAAGGGTTTAAGAAATATCTGGACTAATAATAAAACTTTTTGAAAAGGAATTCCTCAAAATGAATGATTCTTTATTATGATCTGTTTGTATTCTAGCTAAATTAAAACACTTTCCTCTGGTAAATCGCAGTAGAAAGTCCCCAAGACAGCAAGTAGATGAGCATAATCAGTACAGTTGACCCCGTATATACAATAGGGATCGATAAATTCATGATAAAATCAGTGATCCCACTGAATTGCTCTGCTAAATAGAAAACAACAGGCGGTCCCATAGCAGATAAGACGATAAAGCCAATGATCACTGCCGTTGTGATATAACCAGGCTTTAAGATATAAAACAATGGAAACGTACATGCTGCGAACAATAAAAACAACCCGCTGCCAATCGCAATATCTGACAGCGAAAACAGCTTCCCAAACACAAATAATGCAGCACTTGTCAGCACGATCGCAATACTCATATAGAAAATGGCGCCAAGATAACGTGATGCGATAATTTCTTTACGTGTATAGGGCAAGGAATTTAATAGAATATTCGTTTCTGCCTTCTCATCATAAGCATATGTGTTAAATGGAATGAAGACACTAGCGACTAGAAACGTTAATACTGGATGGACATCCATGAAAATGAAAAATAAGATAAACGGAATAAAAATAAGTAACTGCTTCTTTTGCAAAATCACATCACGCTTAATTAAATGAAACATGCGCAACCCCGCCTTTCAAATAAAACATGATATCCTCAAGCGACGCCGGTTCAATCACAACAGCATCCCCAAAAATAAGTTTCACCTCATCAATCCGATCTGTTAATGCTTCAAATCCGGCTGCCGTACGCTGAATATGGATAAACGCCTTTTCTGTGTCTCGATCCAGCAAATCCAGGCTCCCCTTCACCAGCGCATAATTCTCCGCCACCTCATGAATCGACTGTTGAAAGACCAATCTTCCATTTTGTATAAACGCAATATAATCCGCGATGCGATCTAAATCAGTCGTCATATGCGTTGAGAAAAAAATCGTTCGATTTCCATCAATCATCAATTCTTGTAACGTGCCGAGCAGCTCTCTTCTAAAGACCGGATCTAAACCAGCAGTTGGTTCATCCATGATTATCAGCTCTGCATGGTGCGACAGCGCAATCGCAAGCGATGCCTTCATCTGCATCCCTTTTGAAAATGTTTTGATCGCTTTATTCAGCGGAAGACCAAACTGTTCAATATATTGATAAAATAGTCTATCATCCCAGCGTTTATAGGCAGGTGCCACAATTCGTTTGATGTCTTTTAAATTCAATCCTGGGAAAAAAACGTTAGCATCGTAAACAAAGCCAATTCGTTCCTTAATCTCTTTTTCATGGGTGCGATAATCTAATCCAAAAATTTTAACCTCACCAGAATCTGGTTTTAACAAATTCATGATCATTTTAATCGTGGTCGACTTACCGGCTCCATTTTCTCCAATAAACCCCGTAACAAAGCCCTTTTTGACCTGTAAATCAAGATTCTGCACAGAAAAGTCTTTGAACCGTTTTGATACTCCTTTGAATTCAATCACATGCTCCACTCATCTCACTCCTCATACAAGAACTTTAATAACTGCTGCAATTCATCAAAAGATAAGCCTAATTCCTTGCCGTTTGTAACAACCGCTCCAAGCTGTTCCTCAATCACCTTCAATTTTTTCTCTCTCATGACCTCTAGGTTTTGCTCGGCAACAAATGATCCCTTACCGACAATCGAATAAATAAATCCTGCCTTCTCTAACTCTTCATATGCACGTTTTGTTGTGATGACGCTGATTTGTAAATCCTTCGCCAGCTTTCGGATAGACGGCAGTCCCGCACCTTCTGCAAGCTCACCCGTTAAGATCAACGATTTGATTTGCGTCGTAATTTGCTCATAGATAGGCTCCTTAGAATGGTTAGAAATCGTAATTTGCATATAAAAACCTCTTTTTTCTGTACTGGTATTCGCAATGAAATATTGTATATACACTATATATACATTATATACACACTGAAAAAATATTCAACTCCTTTTATGAACTTTTTTGAATGCGATCAACTAAAAAACCGCACAGCTCTTCAGCCATGCGGTTCCTCAACAAATCAATTTATCTCCAATATACCCATTTTCCCATAAGCCATTCCACAGGCCCTCTTCTCCACTTTTTCAAATAGAGATAGCTGATGAACAGCTGAGCTGTGTAAAGTCCAACAGCAAGTACCAGTCCAAACATTGAGCCCATTTGTCCGAATAACCCAAGTCCGTAAGAATAGAAAATCGTTGTACAAATAATAGATTGAGCCAAATAGTTTGATAAAGACAATCGGCCCAGTCCTGCAAGCAAACGTTTCAACCCTTGTGCAGCCTTTGAATAGTAGAAGAAAATAAAAGCTTGAATATAACCGATCGTCAGAACATAGGCTCCTAACGTCAACACCATTTCACTCCAAGGAGCATCACTGAACGTTGCACATTTTAAAGCGAGCCCGATGATAATCATCCAAACCCAGCCTTTACGATAAGCCATGCCTCGATCTTCTTCTGTCAAATGACCTTTTTTCCCGATCGCCATGCCAAGCAGTGCAAATGGACCGATCATGATAGGAGCATAGAGAAGACTTAAAATTGGTGTCAGAGTAAGTGTTACAATTGCCATAATGATGGAGACGATTACCATATCATCTTCGATTGTAATCCGGCTCAACACAATATCGCCATATGTACCAGTTCCATATACATTTGTTAATAATTCAGAATTTCCGTAAATAAAATTCATTAGAGATGGATAAATCACTAAAGATACGGCACCTAAAATACCCGACCATATAAACACTGTTTTGATTCGGCTGTGTATAAACATCATTAGGAAAAACGTACAAGCTCCATAATAGAGAAGAATGTCACCATTCCAAATAAAGATTAAATGCAGCATCCCAAGCACAATAAGACCAAAGCCGCGGCGGACGACAATAGCATTCGTATTCAGCCCCTTGGCCTTTGTGGATTCAATCAGTTTGATAAAAGAATACCCAAACAAAAAGGAGAAAATCGGATAAAATGACCCCTGGAACAAGATTTCCGTGACATATACCCCAAACTCCTGTCCCCATATGCTCGGATCAAACATCTTCTCAAAATCATAATCATATTGAAAATTAAGCATATTCACAATCAAAATACCTAATAAACTAAAACCACGTAAACTATCAATAAACTCAACCCTAGATCCCTTCAACACGACAGCTCCTTCGGAAAATATAAAAATAAAGCATATTTATCCTACCACACTTTTAAAAAATTGGATCTCATCCCCATGTGAAAAATCATGTTTTAAGGTAAATTTAATAAAAAAACCTAGAATTTAGATTCTAGGTATCCTACTTATGATTGATGACTCTTTTCATCCTTCCAAAGCACACGCTTCACATAAAACAAAATCCCCAATCCAAACAAAATCAACGGCAACTCCCAGTCTGCAGAAATCGGCAGCCAATTCAACAGCATGAGAATCAGCAAAACAGCTCCCACACTTGCATAAAAGACCACCGTTTTTTTCAATTCTTGGTTTGATTGAAACAAAGCACTCTCCTCCACAACTCTAATTATGATCGTTTTTCTAGTTTTTTTAATATTTTTTCCCAGCCGGTATCTCCCATTTTCCGATCAATTAATTGTCCCTCTTTATCTATGAGGCAAAAACTTGGCAATCCTTGAATTTTATATTTTGTGACAATCTCATAATCTTGATCCAACACAATGGGAGCAATGAGATTCTTTTCCTCCGCATATTTCGAAACAACCTCTATCGATTTTTCTTCTTCCGTATATGGAACATGGACACAGGTTAAATGGATACTCAACTGATCCACACTATGTAGAATGTGATCGGTTAATTCTTCACAATGCGGACAGTTAACTGACCAAAAATAAACAAGGTGAGTATGCCCTTCAGGTAAACACCGCTGATGTGAAGAATGAATCCAAGGAAGGTGCTCAGGCCATTTAAGTATTTGCGTTTCCACTACTCATCCCCCTTTTCTTTTAATTGAAAAGCGATGATTTTTCCTAGTGCCTCTTCTGCAGCAAAAGGGGCCACATTTCCTGATGGATTCTCTTGTTCCTGTTTTAGGCACTCGTACATATTTTTTTCGATTTTTGATGGGTCAATCCAAGAGATACACCACGACGCCCAAAAACAAGTAGGACCCTTATAGCGTTTTGCCAAAGGCAGAAGAAATGGCAAACTAGGCTGACCAATTCTCATGAGTGAGATCGCAGCCGCCATTCTTGTCTCCTCTTCTTCACTTTCTAACAGTTTGGCAAGAGCTTCTGCTGCGTCCCCTGCATCTGCTCCAAATTCACCAAGAACCGCTGCTGCAATATTCCGCAAAGAACCCTCTTCTTTTAAGGCTTCAACAAGCACTGGCACTGCCTCTTTTCCTGATTTCCTTAACTCCCCCATGGCTTGAACGATCGTTACTTCATTGGTATTGACTAAACGTTGAACCGATTGGGATAGCTTATCTTCTGGTTTCATGACAATCAACTCCTCTTTTTAATGAGTCCCACGGCATCGATAACACATCACATAACATACACATCCAGCAAATACACATGTCATCGTTGTAAACCAGCCATTAGTGAACAGATGAATCCCAATGATGACCGCAGCACTTATGACAGATCCGATGAGCAATGATCGATAATAGATGCCCAAAGAAAGACTCGCTTCTCGTCTCAAAGGCTGCGTAAAGGCAAAGAGCCGTATGGTCAAAAACCAAATATAAACCCCTACCCCATAAATGGCCCAATACAATACATCATGAATCTCTAACAAGATAAGAGAAATCAAGTAGACACCATACAACCAAAAGGTTTGAAACACTTCCAATAGAAGAATCTTTTGATATAAAGCACCCGGAAAAAGATACAGTACTCGCGTTTGCCCGTGTCTTACAATCCCAGCGTAATATGAACTGAGCAGGACAGATGCACCAATGACCAAAAAGAATAGAGTCAACCAATCTGAAAAATAAGAACTGACGACATAGTAAGTACCGATCAACAGCATGGTAGATAACAGATGGAAGGAAGCATACTTTTTGATCATCAATATTTCTAGCCAAAGGAAAGCCCAGATGCCCGTTAATGTTGAAAGCCCCCACCACGTCTTGCTTTTCTTTGGACTTATTGGATTTGCATGAACCTGTTTCCCCTCAAATTCCTCCCAAAATGCCGCCTCTTTGACTAACGACTCCATCATCTCTATACGATGACTCGACCTGTACATCATCATGAAAGATAAAATCATCGCTCCAAGTAATATCAATACAGAAATGAATGAAAACTCCTCTATCATGCGTCCGACTTGATACATCAAAGAAGCAGATATCTCCATCATTGACGACTGTTTCAATATCAATTGATTCAAAGTGAGCAATGAAAGACAACCAAACATCAGTATAAAACCAATGAAGAGCACTCGCTTATATACTTGAATGGTTCTTGCACAAGATACCGCAATCATCCATGTTTCGATCATACATAACAGCGCTGTTAACAGGAGTGATTTACCAAGTAGAAAAAAGTACTGCTGCGTTAAACAAAGAAGGAGGATATCAGCCATCACAGCAGAAACAATGAGAAGAGCACATCGCCAAAAAATGTGATATACCCATACACTCATCACAACTGTCCATAAGGAAGCACCACTTCCATACAACCACATGATATCGTTCATCTGACTAGGCAGCCTATTCGAAAACAAGCCAAAGCCAGTATAAAGAACAAATAAAACGACAATGATCCATCCAGCTGTACTTGCATTCCAATCGCCCATACTTGAGACTGCGCTCAGCTGAAAACCGATGGCAGCCATCATAAGTAGCAAGATCAGAAAGGGCATTTTCTTTTCTTGATTTTTACTGATCAAGCGCCTTTGGGATTTCATCCATAAAAGGGAAAGCGTGTTATTCACTAGACCACTCCCCTAAGAGTTGAATGACTTCTGCCCGCCACTTCATTTGTTCTTCCTGCCGCTTAGGAACAGTGATACTTTTCATGATGGCACCATCTCGAATCAATATCACCCTGCTAGCCGTATCAAGAACAAACTCTAGACTATGAGTGGACACAAGAACCGAACCTCCTTGAAGGCTCTTCTGTATCAGCCAATCTGACAGCCATTGTTTCGAAGGGATGTCTAACCCAACAGTCGGCTCATCTAAAATAAAAAGGGAGGCATCTTGCACAATGGCCCCTGCTAAGACGACACGCTGTTTTTGACCTCTTGAAAGCCTTCCGCACAATTCGTTCATCTTCATTTCGATATGTACTTCTTTCAACGCCTCAAATACCTTTTCTTTGATTTGTTTTAAACCTTTATGATAGCCCCTCGCACGGAATTGAACATGTTCAGCAACCGTTAAATCTGGGTACAAATATGGCTGATCTGGAATAAGAGCTACTTGTTTTTGGACATGAGAATGACCAGGAGGAAATCCCTCTATGAGTATTTCCCCTTGATCAGGTTGATAGAGACCTGTTAAACATCGAATGGTTGTCGTCTTCCCCGCACCATTAGGCCCAAGCAGCGCCACAACCTCCCCTGCTTCAATGGAAAATGAAAGGCCCTCTATCCCATCACCATTGCTATATCGTTTGCTTACATTCTGAACCTCCATGAATGGCATCAAATCTCTCCCTTTTATTAGAGTGATGTATGCTGAGGCTTTTTGGTATGTAGATATCTTTGAAGTTTAAATTGCCATAAGGGCATACAAACGAGCACAAAATTGTGAATAAAATGTGCCGCCAGTACACAAATAAATCCATAATGCATAAAAAGAAAACCAAGAAAACATCCAAAAATAAAAAGATGCGCCCAGCGAATCCATCTTGGATCATAACCAGTAACCTGATGCATAATTGCCCATAAAAAAGATGATATTAAAATGGACAATATCGCATTCCCACTAAACCAAAATATAAGAGAAATCATTAAGAGTCGGTATATTACTTCTTCCCCAATAGAACTTTGTAGACTCATATTAAGCCCTTGTCTTAAAGTAAATCCAGATAAAAACATACTTCTATTCGATAGTTCCGGAGAAATACGTAATTTATTCATT
This sequence comes from Bacillus sp. FSL K6-3458, assembly GCF_038005045.1. Classification (NCBI taxonomy): domain Bacteria; kingdom Bacillati; phylum Bacillota; class Bacilli; order Caryophanales; family Bacillaceae; genus Bacillus; species Bacillus sp. FSL K6-3458. The sequence goes on from NZ_JBBOSI010000001.1 coordinate 38,348, forward strand.
CTCTCTAACAGGTAAAAGACCAGTGATGTGATGCCTAGACTAATTAACCCAGCGCTAAGACCAATAAAAGTTTGTCCAACGATTTCATCTAAAAATTTCATTTCTAATTCATTCGCAAGAGCGCCTCCTGCCAATGAACATATAAATACTACAAATCCTGTCAATAATCCTGCAAACAAAGTAGAGAGTATACCAAGTAATTTAACAGTTTGAACACTCATCCTAGCATCGTAAGCATTTACTATCGTTAACTGTATATCCTCCTTAATTGTGAGAGATTGCACTAGTACAATCATGAAACCCAGCATAAAACTTAATGTGAGGTTAATTTGAACATTCATTAAGACTAAAACTAATATAGCCATGATCATCGCAGCAGCTGATCCTAACATACCTGAGAGACCAAAAGTAGACTCAACTTGTTCATCTCTTATTACTTTATTCATCTGATCCGTTAAAATCTCTGTATCTGTGCCGATATATGTGATCACACCAGATTGCATTTCAACTGTTACCTTAAGTCGGATATCTTCCTTTTCAGCGAGATACCAATATGTTTTAATTTCACGAAAATCCTCTTCTTTTGAACCAGAACCAGTTGGTTTTGTCTTAGCCCATAATCCCTTTGAAGAACAAGTCAATTGATCTTTTAAACCTTCTAGTGAAATCTGACCGTCTTTTTTAGATATTGAAGTTTGCCTTACATCTGCATAAAAAAAGGTCACTTCCCGTTTAGCGTTTACTCCTATCACGAATGATTGGTTTTGGTGAACAAAACGAACACGCCAAGACTCAACCAATCCCATTTCATGAAGTATATGTCGATTTTTTTTAAGTAAACCTAAATGATGTAACTTATTCACTGTTTCATGATCATACCAATAGACTGAATATACCTCCCAAGCTTCCACGTCTATGCCCACAAACTCTCTAATAAAATCGATACCAACTTTTCTTGCCTCAATTTTATCTAAAAGGTTTGATTCTATTGTTGACACTCTATACTTCGCAAACAGGAAGAGCCCTATCACTCCAAGACCTGACCACAAAATAAAAGTCATACTATTCATGAGTGATGCCTGCTCTCTTTTCATTTTCAAAGGGGAGATCTGGCTCGGATAGTTCAACTTTCCCTATACATTTACAGTTTTTCGCTTCACATTTCAATTTCAATAGACGTGTTGGTGAACCAATATCAGAAAAAGAATCAGTTAGAATATGACCTAAAGGAATATCCTCTAATTGACAAGGTGTCACATAACCGTCTGCCCTTATATACCAAGCCAAATAACCCGGTGTACAAAAATCAGTTGTAAAAGAACTATCTTCATGCTCCCAATCAATTATATTCAAATGATGTCCCCACTTAGAACGTGCCTGCTGTAACTGGCTTTGAACACGATGTTCAAATGAAGTTTCTAGCGCTTTAAAATTCTTTGTAGCACGTCCTACGGATAATGTCTTACCAGCACGGAAAATAGAGGCATTTGCTTTTGCACAATGATCAACAACCTCCGCTACTTGATCAGCGTTCATTTCATTGATGGTCATTGCAACAATTACAGGAACATTCACTTCTGTTAACCGCTGGATGGTTTCCATACTTTCCTGAAAAGCACCTTTCCTTCCCCTTAAGGAATTGTGAGTGTCGCTCGTACCGTCAATACTAATTTGTACAGATACATTTCCTAGATGACTGAGTAATTCCACTTCTTCTTGTCTCCAGTTTAAGCCATTGCTAAAAACGTTTACGTTCGTAAATAATGAACTCGCAACCATCACAATTTCTTTAAAACCCTTTATGAGCTTGGCTTCGCCCCCTGTTAAAGTCACATCAGCCACACCTTGCGCAGCTAGTTTTTGCATCACATTAATCCACTGGGAACATGTTAACTCTTCAGGATAGGGCTTACCGGAACTAGCATAGCAAAAGGAACAACCTAAGTTACAAGCGTTTGTTAATTGGAGAGTACAGCTAATGGGCAAATAGGACTGTAAAGATCCTGTAAATTGAATAGGTTGATCCAATAACCCCTGTGTCCAAGCTTCTGTAAAAGGATGAGCACTCAATTCTTCACGCAACTGATCAGCTGTTAGCTTTTCCTTTTTAACGATTTCCCAGATACGAGCAGTTTTGCTCACGTCTTTATTCTTAGATAATAAAAATGCAAGCTGAGCCCCTCTTCCACTCAATCTAAAGTAATACATTGATTTTCTATCTATCATGACTGCGCCATGAGGCTGCAAATGAATCGCTAGTTCAGGTAAATCGTATTCTGCCAGTTGATTACTTGACATAAATAGACACCCCTTTTATAGAATAAGGAGCTAGCAATATATGCTTAACTCCCTATGTTATTCATTAAATAGCTCTCATTGCAGGATGTGGCAGTGCACAAACTCGTGTCATTGCAATACTCTTTGAGGCCCAGCACCCCATACATCCAGCTGCCTTAACAATTGAAGTACCACCTGGACGCTTAAGGCTTTTTTTACTCACAGATTCCCATTCTTTTTGGTTTCTTGTCATAAGTAAAACCTCCTCTAGAAATTTGCATAGTGTCAATAGACCCAATCGCTATGCACCCTGATATTACCATATGAAAAATGTCGAAGTAAGGGGAATCATGTAAAATATTCTAAAAAAATACTTAAAAGGTATTTATATCAATAAATTAGAGAGAACTAAATATAAAAAAGATTGGATATGAAAATCCAATCTTTTATCCCATACTTCCCTTATGCAAAAATTTTTCATTATCTACCTCATCAAGACCATCATTAAGCCAACTCTTAAACCGAATCCATATCCCGACAAGCCCAAGCATCCACCTCAACCTTTAAAGCAGGTGAAGCCAAAGCCACCACATAAATCATCGTCATACAAGGCAGGTGATCCCCTAAAAACTGACCCATGATTCGTTTTCTACTCTCGGCATCAAACTCACCTACCAAATAAAACACAAGCTTTGTTATATCTTCTACTTTCATATCTGCCGCTTCTACATTGCGTTTTACATTCTCTAACGCTAGCTCGAGCTGTTCCATCGGGCTCGCTGGGATGGTCCCATCGACTTCCATCCCCACTTGTCCTGATAAGGTTAACCAACGCTGCGGTCCTGTTGTCTCTATTTGATGGATGTACGGTGCAACTGGCGCGTGAATGTTCTCAGGATTACGTGATGTTTTCATTGATCAAACCCCTTTTCTGAAAATACAATCAATTTACACCTATCATACCAAACTTTCTTCCCATCCTATCTGCGTATGCTCCGAACGAAGCCAAAAAAAAGACCTTTCTTCAAAAGAAAGACCTCTCTAAAATGATGCTCCGCTCCGATGCTCAATTTGATGAATCCAATTCAAATCCGCCTCTAAATGAAGCAACGTTCCAGAAATCAATAAGTACCGACTCTCATCACCTTGCACAAGACATTCCGTTTTCAGCTTCGTGAGTTCCATCACATCTTTCATGATGACGGCTTTCTGCTGCTGAAGCATTTCTTTTTCTTGATGAAATCTGATTTTCCGTGCACAGCCCCATTTAAAGTGAAAATCATCCTTTGCAGCATGATACGGAACAGGCGCCAACAGCCATGATTCCAGCTCTTGTCTGCCTTCTTCCGTCACGTCGTACAACTTTCGATCTTGGTCATCTATTCCCACTGCTGTCACCAATTGATCACGAATTAACCGATCAAGCGTTGTGTAGATTTGACCCGGATTGATTTTTCCTTTTATTCCGAGCAATGACTCCAGCTCTAGCTTTAATTCATATCCATGATGTTGCTGCTGACAGAGCGATGTTAAAATTCCGTATTTCACTGACATATGATTTAACCTTCTTTGAGAGATGATATCATCTCTATTTTACTCGCTGTCGCACTAGAAATCCACGAAGCCGCTAAACTGAGCGCAATTCCTGCGATCACTGCCAGCAACACATGCACAAATGGCAGCTGAAATGAAACAAATCCACCGAGCCAATCAGATTGGCTTGAGACATATAGAAGAATCACACCAAATAAAATGCCGCCAATCACACCTGATAACCCAATGAGCACACCTTCTCCGACGATCATTTTTCTCACCTGCTGCTTTGTCAGCCCAAGCGCCCGCATGGTGCCAATCTCAGATGTACGTTCAAGCGTATTCATCAACAGTGTATTGGCTGTTCCAATGCTCGCGAGCCCCATAATGAAAATGAGCATCATAGAAATTAACTCGTTCATACCAGTTAAAGCCGATGTCGTTGATTCAATCTCATCCTCTACTGTTTTCACCTTTGAAAGCCGCTGCCCAAAGTCTTCCCATAGCTGATCTCGTAAAGACTCACCGGCACCTTTGTCTTTTAACGTAAGCAGGATATCAAGGGGCTGCGTCCACCCTAAATCCTCTTGTAAAAATGTCTGATCGACAAATGCCACATAACCCGAATGATGAGAAGTCTTGACCACATCAATGACTTGTAACTGCTGCCGGCCAGAAGGTGCATTGAGATACACACTCTCTCCAATACGCCCACCCCATTCATCAAACGCACGCTCTCCTAACACGATAGAGGGGTTTTCTGCTAAATGTTGATACAAATCGCCTTTATTGTCATCTTCTATAAAAGACGGTCCCTTTTCCTCTACGCCGATCAGAGAAAATTGTCTTTTCTCTCCATCAGCCGTTTCCCATGTCAAAGGAGCCGCTTCCATCATCGGTTCCACCCGCTCAACAGCCTCATAGGATGACAGCTTTTCTTGATCCGCTTTCGTCCATGGGGCTTCAGAAGTAACCCTGAGATCGCCTCCATACGTTTGACGAATCTCTTTTTCGTAGCCATCTGGAGCCGATTCAATGACCGCACTTAAAAGCAAGATCACAGCAATCCCAACAGCTAGAATCGCCGCCGTATTAGCATTTCGATTCAGTTGCTGCGTGACATACTGCGCTGATAGATGACCTGGATAGCCAAAAACAAGCTTCAAAAGAGGCGCCAACAACCGGTTCAAAAAGAGCAGGAAAAATGGGAATAACAGAACCATGCTGGCTAAAATGGCAAGATAAGCAGCCGGATGATCCACCCATACAAATGAAAGCAAGCCTATCCCTATCGCCGCTCTAATGACCGATTGTTTCTTCGGTGCAGAAGTTTGGGTGGTGGATTTTAAAGTCAGCAGCACAGACGTTTTCCCTGCATGATAGATCGGAAATAACGAAAACAGCACAGGGAACACAATACCAACGATCACTGCTATTACAACAGGCACTTGCCAATCTAACGAATACACCATATCAAAAGCAAACACACCAAGCAGTGTTTGCATGAACACATCCCCAAGCCAAACGCCAATCGGCACCCCAATGACGGTTCCAATACAAGCCAAGATCAAAACCTCAATCAACATCAGCTTAGAAACAGAGCCCTGTGTATAACCGAAGCTCTTCATGATCGCAAATTCTTTTTTTCGTTCCATCACACTCGTATAGATCATATTAAACACGATAAAACCGCTCATAAACATCGACAGCCCTGCGATGAGGTAAAAGAACGTGTACAACCCGCCAATGTCATTACTTTGCCGGTCATCCGCCACCACAGGCTGGACAAAAACATCGGCATCCTTGAACTCTTTCTGTAAAGATTGAAAGAGCTGTTCCCCGCCTTCATTTGTCTGAAATCTCATATAAGAAAGCTGATGATCGAGTCCCGTCCAGTCTCTCAATAAATCAAGCGGCGCCATCACACGAAAGCTCGATGATTCTGCACCCTCCCAGTCACTTGGACTTGAAAGCAGCTGTGTATATTCCACAATGGCAGATACCTTCGCTTCGCCCAAATCAGAAAAACGAATGGTATCACCCACTTTTTTATTCAGCAGCTTCGCCACAACATCTGGTATGACCAACCCCTGATTATCCAAACGCCCTTCAATCACAGGCAGCTTCAGTAAAGAGCTCGTTTGATCTTGTACTCCGGTAATTCGCACCGCCCGTTGGTTAAGAGAGTGATCACCTTCTACCTCAAAAAACGTCTGTTTATCCAGCGCTAATAATGATCCTGTCACATCAGGATGTTTTAAAATGGAGGAGATCTGTTCCTCATCATACGTATGATCATCACTCAACACCCAATAATCTGCATCAGCGACATACATTTGCTCATAGTAATGAAACACATCATTTGTCGTTCGATCGGCAATGAGCATCGACGTGACAAAAGCGATCCCCACCATGATGCCTAAGACAGAAATGGCGAACCGCTTTTTATGCTGAAGCATGTTACGCCATGAAATTCGCCACATACTGAGCATAATCATCATCCTTTCTAGAAATCACTTGATCAATAACACCGTCTTTAAAAAGGATGATTCGATCCGCAAACCCCGCTGCGAAAATATCATGCGTCACCATGATAATCGTCTGCTTGCTTTCTCGATTGAACTTGCACATTAACGCCAAAATATCCTCCGCTCTATGCCGGTCCAAGTTCCCCGTTGGCTCATCTGCTAACAGCACTGACGGCTGATTGACTAAAGCTCTTGCAATCGCTACACGCTGCTGCTGCCCGCCGCTCAGCAAACTAGCCCGTTTCCGCCCAAGCCCATTCAAGCCCACAGCCTCTAACAGCTCTACAACCGTCTGTTGATTCTCCTTTGTTAAACGTCCATCTGCATGCAGCGGAAACGCCACATTTTCTTCGACAGTTAATGTAGGCAGCAGCTGATAATTTTGAAACACAAACCCAATCTGTTTTCTGCGAAAAATCGTTCTCTCTTTCTCATTCATCTCACTTAACTGATGCTCATCTATCAAAATCTCTCCATCAGTAGGCAGATCAAGCCCGCCTAACAGCTGAAGTAATGTACTTTTTCCAGAACCACTCGGTCCCATCACCGCTACAAACTCCCCTTCTTCTACCGTCAAATCAACGCCCCTCAGCACCTCAGTCCGCTCCTGGCCTTGAAAGAATTCCTTCTTCACATGCTTGATCTGAATCATCTGCAAACTCCTCCCATCCCTTTACGGAGTAATTATATACTAAGTATATATTATTTCAACATTTAAATCATGATAATATGTATTTACATCTTATTTATTACTTACTAAATATATAAAAAACCCTTTAGATTTTCATATCCAAAGGGTACATCATGCTATAATTCTTGTTTTCTAAAAAGAAACCATCCGATGAGAAAAAAGAAACCAATCAATACCGATACACCTAGAAAGCTTGTAAGTGCCTGATCCGAATAAGTCCCTCTATGAATCATCTCCTCAGCCGCACTTGTGACACCTTTAGGTGCAAACTTCCCTAATGCATCCTCATAAAACGAAGGAACGGTAAACAGGATGAGGTTGATCAAAAGGGAAACGCCGCCCGCAGTCACTGAACGCTTAAAGAACGCCGATGCACAAATGGTCGACACCACAATAAGCAGTAGGTTTGGATAATACAAAAGCGTTCCTTTTAACACATCGCCCCAAGCCACATGCCCAAATTGAATGTCCACATAATATACGGAAGCAAGCACCGCCACTATCAAACTAAACAAAGTTAAACAGGCATAGGCACATATTTTTGAGGCATAATAACTCATTCGACTGATCGGCTTCACCATAATCATCGCCGTCACCCCAGAGGCACGCTCTCCAGCAATCGTCCCCATCACGATCATAATGAGGATAAACACGCCGAGCGAATCAAATTTACTCAATGCACTGGCTAAAGCTTCTCCAGCACTAGGCTCTGGTATATAAAATGTAGACCCTTCAGGTAAATTCGCTGATTTCGACAAAAGATCTGGCAGCATTTTGAGTGTAATAGGCTGTGTGATCATTAAAATCGTGAAAATGATCGGCACAAATAAGATTTTATAACTAGTGAATAACTCCCTAAATTCCTTTTTCAACATCATCATGCCGTCACAACCTTCATGAAAATATCTTCAAGCGTTAGCTTAGATAGTCGATATTGGAGAAGAACACCGCCAGCTTCAGTGATGAGACCCGGCAGCTCTCTCAATGCCATTTGTTGATCTTTCACTCGTACCTGATAAGTGCCCCCTGTCTCCATGCATTCCTCCACCCAATCCCGCTCCTTTAACAAAGCCATTAGTTTCGTATTCTGTTGTTCTAACTGAAATTCAATCACGGGCTGGATATAGTCTTCTTTGAGCTGTTTCATCGAAGAGGACATCTCAATTTTGCCGCTGTTGATCATGATAATATGATCGGCCACCCTTTCAATGTCATCTAAAATATGGGTCGACATAAAGATCAGCATCTCATGCTTTAGACGCTCAATCAAAGTCAGGACGTCTTTTCTCCCCATAGGATCAAGTGCCGACACAGGTTCATCTAGAATAAGAACCTTCGGGCTGTTGATGAGTGCCTGCGCAATGGCAAGTCTTTGCTTCATGCCTCCACTATAGCTGCCAATAGCACGATCCTTCGCCTCATACACACGGCAAAGCTTCAACAGTTCCTCTGTTTTGGAACGAATGGTGTGTTTCTCTAAATGAAATAACCCGCCAACCCAATGCATCCATTCCTGCCCCGTCATATCCTGATAAAATGCAGGATGCTGCGGACAGTACCCAATCACCTGACTAATTTGATCCATGTCCTTTTCGACATCAAAACCTGCCACCTTCACAACGCCAGACGTAGGACGAGCAAGCCCCGTCAAAATCCGGATCGTCGTTGTCTTCCCCGCTCCATTGGCTCCTAAAAAGCCAACACATCCAACCTCCCCAACAGAAAACGAGACATCTTTTAACACTTCATGCCGTCCATACGATTTCTTCAGCCCGTGACACTCCAACATATTCAAGCAAATCCCCCCTACTAAGATTGTTTACGACCAAAAATGAAATACGCAATAGGACCAGCACTCGCCACAAACACAATCACCAAAGCCCAAACCCACTTCACTTCTCCCCTAATCCTCGATGGATCTCTTTTCAGCAAATCAAACAAACCAATCACCATTAAAATGGCTTGTAGCAAAATAAGAGGTAAAATCATCTTCATGTCCATCCACGCCACTCCTTTTTCAAACGTTAATTTGTTTTGGTATTACTTCTTTTGACGACATGAAAAGAGGATTCGTTCAAACAGATTTTATATTTATCGATCCAATGATCTATAAATATAAAAAAGCCCAGTGAAGGTTATTCACTGGGCTTGCTTGTGATGATCATGACGAATCTCGCAAAATCTTTTCCATTTTCTTTCCCTTGGCTAACTCATCAATCAGCTTATCTAGATACCGAATGTTTTTCATCGTTTCTTCCTCAATGTCCTCTACCCGAACACCACAGATGACTCCTTTGATTAAACTGCGGGAAGGATGAAGCTCAGGAGCCTCAGCAAAAAAGGCTTCAACGTCTATCTGCTTATCCAACTGTTCCTGCAACTCTTCTGGACTGTACCCTGTTAACCAACAAATAATCGTATCAACCTCAGCCTTCGTTTTTCCCTTTCTCTCTGCCTTTGCGATGTAGAGAGGATAGACTTTTGCGAAACTCATTGTGTAGATTTTAGGTTTGGTCATGTATCTGCTCTCTTTCTTCGTTAAATATTTAAACTGTCACGCTTTCTCAAGGGGACGCTCCCTCATTATGCACTTAGTATAATGTGTTAAAAATACAACTTATAAAAGATGATATATGCCTTTATCATTTCTCTCATCTTTCTTGAAAGCTCTATATTTAAGAAATTGAACGATACAAAATCCAAGGAATACACCTATTGGTCCTCCACTTGAGACAGGCCCACCAATTAAACAATAAGAAATGATAAACAATGCAATATAACCAATTATGAAAAAAACAATTCCCCATTTTTCTTTTTTTACGTATCGAATAAAAATAATATTTCCCCCTAAGAATATTTATCATAATAGCAACATGGAAATAGTATCTATCAATCAAAGTTCAGCTTAGATCTTTCAACTGTTAGTTCTATTGACACAAAAATACCCCTTTAGACAATTATATCTAAAAAGGTATCAAAAATCCGATTTTATTGAAACCTACTCCACCGTCACACTCTTCGCAAGGTTACGTGGTTTATCCACATCACACCCGCGGTGAAGTGCTGCGTAGTAAGCGATTAGCTGTAATGGCACAACAGATGCAAGTGGTGCAAGTGCTGGGTGTACAGCTGGAAGGACGAAACGGTCGCCTTCGTCTTCTAGGCCTTTTAGTGAGATGACACATGGGTTTGCACCACGTGCAACGACTTCTTTGACGTTACCGCGAATGCTGAGGTTCACGTGCTCTTGCGTTGCAAGGGCAATGACCGGTGTGCCTTCTTCAATTAAAGCAATCGTGCCGTGTTTGAGTTCTCCGCCAGCAAATCCTTCTGCTTGGATGTAAGAGATCTCTTTTAGTTTGAGTGAACCTTCAAGGCACACATAGTAGTCAAGTCCTCTTCCGATAAAGAATGCGTTACGTGTCACTGTGAAGAAGTCACGAGCGATTTGTTCCATTTCATCTTTTTGATCGACTAGGGCTTCCATTGCGTTTGCTACAATCCCAAGCTCTTTCACAAGATCAAAGTCAAGTGATTGACCATTTAATTCAGCTGCAACAGATGCAAGGATCGCAAGAACAGCGATTTGTGCTGTGTAAGCTTTTGTTGAAGCCACTGCGATTTCTGGTCCTGCATGAAGAAGCAATGTGAAGTCCGCTTCACGAGAAAGTGTAGATCCTGGTACGTTTGTGATCGTTAATGTTTTATGACCAAGCTCTTTGACTTGAACAAGTACAGCACGGCTGTCCGCAGTCTCTCCAGATTGAGAAAGGAAGATGAACAACGGCTTTTTCGATAGAAGCGGCATGTTGTAAGAGAATTCACTTGCTACATGGACTTCTACAGGTACTTTCGCCCAGTCTTCAATATATTGTTTACCAACAAGTCCAGCATGGTAGCTCGTTCCGCAAGCCACAATGTAAATGCGGTCTGCTTCTGCTACTGCGCTTGCGATATCGCCAGCGACTGACAGCTTGCCGTTTTCGTCTTGATATTCTTGGATGATTTTGCGCATCACTAGCGGCTGTTCATCCGTTTCTTTTAACATGTAGTGAGGATATGTGCCTTTCTCAATGTCGCTTGCATCCAGCTCAGCGATATAAGAAGGACGTGTCATAATATCACCGTCAAGGTTTTTAATAATAACCTCGTCTTTAGTAACAATGACCATTTCTTTATCCATTAATTCCGCATATTCGTTCGTTACTTGAAGCATCGCCATTGCGTCAGAAGCCACAACGTTGAAATCTTCTCCGAAACCAACCAATAACGGGCTTTTGTTTTTCGCCACATAGATTGTTTCTTTGTTTTCGTTATCGAAAAGGGCAATCGCGTAAGAGCCTTTTAGTTGAAGAAGCGTTTGACGGAAAGCTTCCTCTGTATCAAGACCTCTATTCACAAATTGTTCGATGACTTGAACAACAACCTCTGTATCTGTGTCGCTTTTTAGTGTGACGTCTTGTAAATATTCGCGTGTCAATTGTACATAGTTCTCGATGACACCGTTATGAACAAGCGTAAAACGGCCAGAAGCACTTTGATGCGGATGCGCATTTAGATGGCTTGGTACACCGTGTGTTGCCCAGCGTGTATGTCCAATTCCTGCTGAAGATGCCACGTTTGCATCAACGACTTCACGAAGCTCAGCGATACGTCCTTTTTCTTTGAACACATGCACGCCATCTTCGTTTGCCACAGCGATACCTGCTGAGTCATACCCACGGTACTCAAGCTTCTCTAAACCTTTTAATAAGATTTCCTTCGCATCATTCTGACCAATATAACCTACGATTCCACACATAAATATTCTTCCTCCCGATCATGTGAAAGGGACAAAGAAAGCCTACTAAAATAGAAGGGACATTTCTTCGTCCCTCTCTACATGTTTATTTTGGGAGATCATGTGTATTCCCTTTGTACAAAGAGTCACCTCTTTGCTTTAAAGAAACACTTACGGCTGTGATCTCTATATTTGATCAGCCGGGAGGCATCCGCCGAAAAATTCGATAACCTCCATCCTCGTCAACTAAGCATCTGTCTCGTTCGATCGCTTAGTTCGGGCGCTATAATTATAAGAGTGGCTGAACATCTACCCTGCCTTTCCTGCTAGAATAAAAATCCAGTAACACAAGGATGATTGTACTATAAGGTCTGACCTCCGTCAATCACAATTTAGCGGGTGATCCCTTTCATGTTAGAAAGTAAGACCTCCCTACACTATATGCGGTGAGGCTTGTCACGTTCTACCTTTGATGTGCTCTCTTATGTATGAAAGCAAGCAGCAAATTGCCCTCGCTTATATCATTCGTATAGAACTTTCCTCTTATGACGTTTATTCGAAAAAAAAGCAAACCGCTGCTTAGCGATTTGCTTTACATCAATTACTCAATACCCATTTCTTCTTTGACAACAGCCGTAATGCGAGCCACGTATTCATCACACAGCTCTTTTGTTTTCGCCTCTGCCATGACACGTACAAGCGGCTCTGTTCCTGATGGACGCACAAGGATACGTCCGTCACCGTTCATCTCTTTTTCAACCTCTTGGATCACAGCTTTTACTTTTTCATTTTCTTCCACTTTATACTTATCAGATACCTTTACATTCACTAGAAGTTGCGGGAATTTCTCCATTTCAGCTGCAAGCTCTGACAATGTTTTTCCTGTTGCTTTTAGTGTATTCACCAGCATGATCGCAGAAAGCATGCCGTCACCTGTCGTATTATAATCAAGGAAAATCAAGTGGCCTGACTGCTCGCCTCCGACATTATAGCCATCCTTTTTCATCGCCTCGACCACATAGCGGTCACCAACAGCGGTTTGAATGCTCTTAATGCCTTGCTTCTCAAGCGCTTTATAGAAACCAAGGTTACTCATGACCGTTGACACGACCGTGTCATCCTTCAATCGGCCTTCACCCTTTAGATAACGTGCGCATATGTACATAATTTGATCGCCGTCTACAATATCACCTTTTTCATCGACTGCAATTAAGCGGTCGCCGTCACCATCAAACGCAAGACCAATATCCGCTCCTTTTTCTTTCACAAAAGCAGAAAGTGCTTCTGGATGAGTAGAACCTACGCCATCGTTGATATTCAATCCGTTTGGTGATGTTCCCATTGTTGACACATCTGCATCTAAATCTGCAAATAAATGTGTTGCAAGAGAAGATGTTGCACCATGTGCACAGTCAAGCGCTACGTGAATACCTGTGAAATCCTCGTCTGCTGTCTGTTTCAAGAATTGCAAGTATTTCTGACCGCCTTCAAAGTAGTCATTTACTGTTCCAAGGTCCGCTCCAACTGGGCGTGGCAATTGATCGACCGGCTGATCCATCAGCTGCTCGATTTCATTCTCCTGTTCATCTGACAGTTTAAAACCGTCACCGCCGAAAAATTTAATTCCGTTGTCTTGAACTGGGTTATGCGAAGCTGAAATCATGACACCTGCTTCTGCATCCATTGCTTTCGTTAAATAAGACACACCAGGTGTTGAGATCACACCTAAACGCATGACTTCAGCCCCAATTGAAAGTAAGCCTGCTACGAGTGCTCCTTCTAACATATGACCAGATACACGCGTGTCTCGTCCAACGAGTACCTTTGGACGTTCTTTATCCTTCGTGAGCACATAGCCGCCAAATCTCCCAATTTTAAATGCGAGCTCTGGCGTTAATTCGCTATTAGCCACACCCCTTACACCATCAGTTCCAAAGTACTTGCCCATGTTTCAATCGCTCCTTTTTTACCATTCAAGAGGACGCTGCGTCCTCTTTGTTATCTTCTTTGACCCGCTGTCTTTGACTCGATTCTTTTTTTGCTTTATCTTGTGTAGATTCCTTTTGACTCTTCTCTTCCTGATCATCATCGGATGATTGATCTTTCCGATCATTCGTAGAAGCCGGCTGATCTTCTGTATCAGTAGAAGTCAGTTTCACTTTGACCTTCGATCTAGATAATGTCCATGTCACATTTTGAGGGCCATTCACTTGTACTTTGACCTCATGTGTTCCTTCGTTTAAGTCCCCGACATTGATATAGGCTTCAATATCTGAAGCCTTTAGTTTATCAATTGCACTCTTTGAACCTTTTGCTGTTAGTGTGAGACGCCCAGAAGACGGACTCACAAATTCAGAGCTAAGATCCTTGCTCAGACCCACGACAGAAATTGGGACATTATCGATCTTTTTTTCTTCAGCTGTTGCAACCTTCACTTTGATTTTAACAGTTTCAGGTGATACCTTTTTCACACCATCTGGCAGTGGAATGTCGGCATCAATCTCTGTATCATCTTTAATCTTGCTTAGGTCGAGCTTAACGCCGTCAATAAAATCAAGTGCATCCAGCACCTTTTGAGAACCGTAGACTGTAACCTCACTTGGGCTTGTCTCGATGCTTGAGATACTGATCCCATCTGGCAAGCTGCCCGTCCGCTCAATCTTAAACGGAACTTTCTTGCTTGGACTCGTAATCGGGACCGTAATATCTACCACAGACGGACTCACTTCGACTGGTAGCTCATTCCCGCTGCTATCATACACAGTGAGCTTCGCTTCTTTCTCAATTTGCTGATCGACATCCTCTAAGTTCACAAATGCTTTAATGACAGAAATTTTGTCGATCACGTCTTTTGAGCCAGTAACCGTGACATTTTTCGGATTCACAATAGGTTGCTCTGGTGAATAGCCGTCTTTAATTTTATTTTGATTATAAAATTCAGTTTCAACAGGGAATTCAGCTGTCGTTTTTTCTTGTATCGTCACAGTCGTCACAGACGGATTAATCGTTAATGTAATTCCTTTCGATACATCTCTTGCCTTCAATTCGACTTTATGTGTACCTGTCGTCAGGTTTTGCATATCTGCGTAAATTTCAAAATTTTTCGTTTGTCTTGCTGTTTTCACAGCACTAGTTGATCCTTTAATCGTGACATTGACTGTCTGCGGCACACCAGTGACTACATACTTTTCGTCGTCATAATATGCTTTAACAGGAATGTCCGTTAAGGTTGCTTCGTCTGTTGTCGATGTTGGGAAAAAGGATTCACCGATTTTTTTCGGCGTGGGCGCTTGCGCTGAATTGACTGCACCATACAGCAATAAAGCGAAGACCAATGCAAGAAACTTAACGGCCCAGCGATTATTCAAAATCTTATCCATTTTTCTTGCCCCTCCAATACCATTTGGTCGAGGAAGCATCTTTGCTGTTCTTACTAAACTCAGCAATCAGCATTTCTTCAAGCGCTTCTTCTGTCAATTCTCGATGGAGATCACCATTTCTTGCGACACTAATGCCGCCTGTCTCCTCGGAGACAATGACGGTTAAACTGTCCGTTACTTCACTAATACCAACTGCCGCCCGGTGACGTGTACCGAGCTCCTTAGAGATAAAAGGACTTTCAGACAGCGGTAAATAACACGCCGCAGCTGCAATCTCATCACGCTTCATAATCACAGCGCCGTCATGGAGCGGTGTATTCGGAATGAAGATATTAATCAGCAGCTCAGAACTGACCTTTGCATTTAAAGGAATTCCGGTCTCTATGTAATCATTCATTCCAGTATCACGCTCAATCGTTAATAGCGCGCCTATTCTTCGTTTTGCCATATAGTTAATTGCTTTTGTAATTGCCTCGATCGTTTTCTGCTGCTGTTCCTCTACAGGTGTTCCGCTTCTAGAGAAGAAACGGCCGCGCCCAAGCTGCTCAAGCGCTCTCCTTAGCTCTGGCTGAAAAATAATAATGATCGCAAGGAACCCCCACGTAATCGCTTGATCCATCAGCCATTGAAGTGTGTTAAGACCGAGATACGCACTCCCCATCCTGACGAGAACAATGACGACAATTCCCTTTAAAAGCTGAACCGCTTTTGTTCCGCGGATGACCATCATTAATTTATATATCACATACCAAACAACGAGAATATCAACAGCATTACCGAGGTACTGCAAAAAAGGAATATCCCCTAAAGCCATTTCCTCGTCCTCCAGAATTTTCAGTTATTCTTCGTTCGATTTATTTTTTATAAAAAAAGAGCCTATGTGTAAGTACATAGCGTGGCTATTATACCACATTTTGTTTCAGCAAGGAAAATAGTTGCCATATCTGGCTAGCATTCAAGTCTGTCCATCAATAGAAAAAGAGCAGTCCCTTAGAGACTGCTCTCAAACTGTTTGATTTACTTTTGCTCCTCTGGCCCAATGACCCGCATCACGTCTTGTGCTGTAGACTTCATTTTGTACCAAACCCAATCAAACACTTCATTAATTTCATTGATTTGACCAGTGACTTGTCCGGCAGAAGCAGTCAGCTGTTCTCCATTGACGACTGTTACGTTTCCATCAACCTTGCCTTCTACAATCAGCTTGCCATTTTTCACAGTGACATCACCTTTGACGGTTTCCCCTTTAGGTACCGTCACTGTATCATTTTCAACCACGAGATTCGGCTGCTTTGACACACTGAAATTATGATCCGTATTCCAGCTAGTAAACAGACTGCCTCCCATCAATATGACAAAGAGGGCAGCGGCGACCATTAGCGGATGAGCTTTGATCCATCTTTGAATCGACACACGCTTTTTCTCCTTTGGAAGACCTGCCATCACCTTTGCAGTGAAATCAGATGGTGCTTCTATATGAGATGTACTCTGCACGAGCGCGATGGATTTCTCAATTTGTTGAAAATGAGTACGGCATTCCTCACACGATTGCAGATGGCTCTTTAATTCTTTTTCATCTTCGGGCTCTATATCCCCGTCTAAATACTGATGCATAAGCAGGACGATTTTTTCCTGACAGCTCATCAAAATCACCTCACTCAAAGGTCTCTCAACTGTTTCCGGAGAGCCTCTCTACCCCTGTGTATTCTCGTTTTCACCGTACCAACTGGTATATTCAGAATCTCACTAATTTCTTTTAACGAGAGTTCATCAATATACTTTAATACGATGACCGAGCGATATTTATCGGGTAATCTTAAAATTTTTTGCTGAATGGTGCTCGATAATTCAAGCGACACCACCTCGTCCTCTGGCAAAATGCCGTCAGCCGCAATTTGAGAATACATATTCAGTCCTTCTGTCCCTGCCACCTCTGCATCTAAATAATAATCCGGCTTTTTTTTACGAATACGGTCGATGGTCAGGTTGGTTGCAATGCGGTACAGCCACGTGGAAAACTTACGATTCACATCAAAGCTCTCAATATTCACATAGGCACGAATAAACGCCTCCTGCGCAATATCTTCTGCTTCATGTGCATTCCCAAGCATACGATAGCACAGCTGATAAATTTTGTCTTTATACAGGTCTACGATGTCTGCAAATGCGTTCTGGTCGCCTTTTTTCACTTGCTTAATTCTCTTTTTAATCATTGTTTCCATAGTATATTCAACCTCTGCCTTCACCGGTCTTTATGTATACGAACCTCGTTCCAAAAGGTTTCATTCTCCTCTAAAAAATAGTGTAACAAATTTTTGACAGCATGTTACGCTTATCAGCCGGTAAAAACCTTAACATATCCTTAAATTTCCCCAAAATTAAAAAAAAGCGGGAACAAGTCCCGCTCTATAATAGCTTTTCACCCATTAAAGAACCAATTAATGCAACTGCCGCTTCTGCTGTTTTATTTTTCTCATCTAATACCGGATTCACCTCAACAAACTCAGCAGAAGTCAAAATACCTGCTTCCTCTAAAAGCTCCATTGCAAGATGACTCTCTCTATAACTGATGCCGCCAGCAACCGGCGTTCCCACGCCAGGGCACTCCGCTGGATCAAGGCCGTCTAAATCAAGCGACAAATGAACACCATCTGTTCTTTCTTTTAAATACGCAATGGCTTCCTCCATTACTCTCGTCATCCCTAATCGATCGATTTCATGCATCGTATACACTTTAATGCCTTTTTCTCTAATCAATGCCCGCTCTCCTTCATCTAAAGAACGAGCACCAATCAAGATCACATTCTCAGGCTTTACTTTAGGTGTATAACCGCCAATATTGATTAAATCAGCATGCCCAAAGCCGAGACTGACAGCAAGCGGCATCCCATGAATATTTCCAGAAGGAGAGGTTTCCTCTGTATTTAAATCACCGTGTGCATCATACCAAATGACACCTAAGTTTTCATAATGCTTGGATACACCGGCTAGTGTACCAATTGCAATGCTATGATCCCCGCCTAAAATCAGCGGAAACGAACCTGACTGCACAATACTGCTAACCTTTTCAGCAAGAAGCTGGTTCGCACCAGCATTCTCCGTTAAGTTTTTCAGTTTTTCACTTGTATAGAGACCTTTCTCATCATCCCTTTGCTCAACGGGAATGTCCCCTAGATCTTCGACATCAAATGAAAGCGATTCCAATTTTTCTTTTACACCAGCACAGCGAATGGCACTCGGCCCCATATCGACGCCCCTTCTCATTTGACCGAGATCCATCGGCACCCCGACAATTGTGACCTTCTTTTGATCTCCCATATGTACATCCCCTTTCCGTTCATGCTTATATTTTACTTTCTCGGTGTCTTCTGACTCAACTCAACAATATTTTGAATAGTTATACATTCCAATCGTCAAAATAAAAAAAGACACCTTTTTAAAAAAGGTGTCTTAACTGGGCTAGCTGGATTCGAACCAACGCATGACGGAGTCAAAGTCCGTTGCCTTACCGCTTGGCTATAGCCCAAAAATGGTGGAGGGGGGCGGATTCGAACCGCCGAACCCGGAGGGAGCGGATTTACAGTCCGCCGCGTTTAGCCACTTCGCTACCCCTCCACATATGGAATTGATAAAAGAAAAACAGTGCCGGCAAGAGGACTTGAACCCCCAACCTACTGATTACAAGTCAGTTGCTCTACCAGTTGAGCTACACCGGCATATGGTGGAGGATGACGGGCTCGAACCGCCGACCCTCTGCTTGTAAGGCAGATGCTCTCCCAGCTGAGCTAATCCTCCACATGATGGTGACCCGTACGGGATTCGAACCCGTGTTACCGCCGTGAAAGGGCGGTGTCTTAACCGCTTGACCAACGGGCCAGTTTGTCAAGTTTACTGTTTCCGTGAAGCTGACAAAAGTTATTATATACAGGTTGTCCCCCTTTTGTAAAGGGGATTTTTATTTTTTTTATTTTCTAACTATTCAACCCTCATCAGCACAACATTTCGACTGAAATATAATTTCAGTATTTAAATATAATATTGAAATTTCATGTCATACTCAATATACTGAAAATGAAGAAATAAGGAGGTATGTCACATGCAGCCATCTCAACTGCGTTCTTTGACAACAGAATCAAGAAACCCTAACACCATGAGAATTTCACAAGCAAGCCCGCTAGAAATACTCCAAATGATAAATGCGGAAGATATGAAGGTCGCTGAAGCCGTCAACCGTGTCCTTCCAGACGTAAAGACAGCAAGTGACTTGGCCTTTGAATCCATCTCGAATGGGGGCAGACTCATTTATCTAGGCGCTGGAACAAGCGGCAGAATTGGGGTAATGGATGCGGTCGAATGTCCACCTACCTATAGCATTTCACCTGATGTCATCGTAGGCATCATGGCCGGTGGAGACTCTACCTTTTCACATGCAGCAGAAGATGTGGAAGACAGTGAAGAAGCTGGTCAAAAAGATTTAGAACACATTCACCTGACATCAAAAGATACGGTTGTCGGAATCGCGGCGAGCGGTAGAACACCCTATATCATTGGCGCTTTAAACTATGCTAGAACCATTGGAGCAAAAACAGTAGCCCTCAGCTGCAATGAACAAGCAGAGATTAGCGAACTAGCAGACTGCGCCATTGAAGTCGTCGTAGGACCAGAAGCCATCACTGGGTCAACACGAATGAAAGCCGCATCCGCTCATAAAATGATTTTAAATATGCTTTCCACCTCTGTCATGATCAGACAAGGCAAAGTATATGAAAACCTGATGGTAGATGTAAAAGTAAGCAATCATAAACTGAAAGAACGCGCCATCACCATCATTCAGCATGTGACCAATGCTTCCTACGAACAAGCCGTAAAAGCCCTTGAAGCAGCTGATTTAGAAGTTAAAACAGCCATCGTCATGCTCCAAACCAAAACAGATAAAAAGACAGCCAAAGACCTGCTCAACAAAGCAGATGGTCACATCGACAAAGCCATCTTACGTCATCAATCTTAAAGGAGGAAACTCATGTCAGCAGGCGGACTCACCCTACTACACACAATGAAATCAAAGCTTCCCCAATCTGAAAAAATCATTGCAGACTATATCCTTGCCCATCCTGACAAAGTCATTAAAAGCACAGTGCATGAAATTAGTCAGGCTGCCGGTGCAAGCAGCTCTGCCGTCATCCGCCTCTGTAAGTCTCTCGGGCTGGATGGCTATCACGATTTGAAAATGCGGATCGCTGGAGATTTAATGCACACTGATAAACAAGGCTACCGGGATATCGAACAAGATGAACCACTTCAATCCATTATTCAAAAGACAGCAGGAAACACCATTCAATCGATCAAAGATACAGCCTCTATTTTAAATGTAGAAGCTTTAGAAAAAGCTGTTCAACTGCTGCTGAATGCAAACCAAATCCATTTTATCGGTGTGGGTGCATCTGGCATCGTCGCAGCTGATGCCCAGCAGAAATTTCTCAGAATCAATTATGCAGCTACAGCCTTTACTGACATGCACATCGCATCTACGGTCATCGCAAATGCTGGAAAGAATGACATTGTGTTCGGTATATCCTTTTCTGGAGAAACGTTAGACATCATCCAAGCCCTTCAGCTCGCCAAAGAAAATGAAGTAAAAACCATTGCTTTAACGCATCCAGGGCATACAAGCGTTTCTGCATTGTGTGATGTTCATCTATCGACGTCTGGTTCCAATGAAGCACCTTTTCGCAGTGCTGCCACTTCCTCTAGAATGGCACAGCTCTATTTAATCGATGTCTTGTTCCTCAGTTTAGCCTCTCGTCAATATGAACAGACGGCACAATATATTGACAAAACAAGGCATGCCATCCGCTCCATGAAACGAAAAACAAAGGGGGATTCAACATGAGTCATCAAAAGAAATATCAGCAGTTGGCGAAAGAAATCCTTTCACTCTGTGGTGGTTCTGAAAACATTTCTTCCCACACACATTGTATGACACGTCTCCGAATTACACCCATTGATCGTGAAAAAGTGCAAACCACCGCGATCAAAGAACTCGATGGCGTCATTGGCGTCGTCGAAGCGGAAACACTGCAAATCATTTTAGGAACAGGTGTTGTCAACCAAGTATCAAGTGCATTTGAACAGCTGCTCAATGCCTCAGGTTCATATGACTTAAACAACGAAGCACAGAAAAACAAACAAGCCATTTCACAAAAGAACCGCACACCATTCAAGCTGTTCTTACGGCGGATCGCCAGCATTTTCATTCCCATTATTCCAGCACTAGTTGCATCGGGTCTTATAACGGGTATTACAAAAGCGGTCGTGCAAGCAGGCTGGCTCGATGAAAAATCTCAAGCTGCGATTATCCTAACCGTTATAGGCTCAGGCTTGTTTGCTTATCTCGGTATATTAGTAGGAACAAACGCCGCAAAAGAATTTGGTGGCTCTCCTGCATTAGGCGCATTAGCAGGTATTCTCATCATTAACCCAGCTGCCGCTGATATTATGTTATTTGGCACTAATATTCTACCAGGTAGAGGCGGACTTATCGGTGTTCTTCTTGCAGCTATTTTTATGGCACTTGTTGAGACCCGGATCAGACGCTTCGTCCCGCAATCACTCGATATCATCGTCACACCAACCATCACACTACTCATTACAGGCATTTTCACGTACGTTATCTTCATGCCAGTCGGCGGATTTATATCTGATGCCATCACCTCTGGACTTACTTATCTATTAAACATTGGCGGTATTTTTGCCGGATTTGTTCTTGGTGCTACCTTCCTTCCTCTTGTTGTCACTGGACTTCACCAAGGCCTAACACCTATTCATATGGAACTGATTAATTCAATTGGAGATGACCCGCTTCTGCCAATCCTCGCTATGGGAGGCGCAGGACAGGTCGGTGCTGCTTTTGCCATTTATATGAAAACAAAAAAGAAAAAGCTGAAAAGAGCCATTGCAGGCGGACTTCCTTCAGGAATGCTTGGAATTGGAGAACCGCTCATTTTCGGTGTCACACTCCCGCTCGGAAGACCCTTCCTCACTGCTTGTCTCGGCGCTGGAATCGGCGGAGCATTTCAAGCCTATTTCCAAATCGCCACTAAAGCAATCGGGGTATCAGGTCTCCCATTAACCTTTATCGTTCACACACATCAAATGCTGCTTTACTTAATAGGTCTCTTCATTGCATATGTCGCTGGATTTATCTTCACATACTTATTCGGATTTCATGATGATATGGCTGTTGAATTCGAGGAAAATAAGCAATAGGAGGTCTAGCTCTTGAAGAAATATTTTCTCATCATCACAAGTCTGTTCATGCTCCTAGTGTTACCAGTACAAACATTTGCAACTAGCTCCCATCCTGTATCGTCTTTGTCTAAAACAGCACCTGAAGAATATCCCGTCTTAAAAAAAGCAAAACGACCGGAACAAGTAGGTTTTTCTTCTAGGCAGCTTAGGAAGGTTGATCACATGATTCAAAACGATATCAACGCAGGATTTACAGGGGCAGCACTCATCATTATCAAGGATGGTCAGATCGTCCATCAAAAAGCCTATGGCTACAGACAAAAATATAAAGGGACAACAGAACTCAAATTCTATAAGAAAATGAAAAAGAACACACTGTTCGATTTGGCATCCAACACAAAAATGTATGCCACCAACTATGCCCTGCAAAAGCTAGTATATGAACAAAAACTAGATGTAAATGAAAAAATACAAACCATCCTGCCTGACTTTCAAGATGAACCAGATGCAAAGGTAACCGGCAAAGATCAGCTTCGAGTCAAGGATCTTCTCACCCATTCTGCCGGACTGCCTTCCAGTGTTTTATTTTATAGCAAAGAGCAAGCGGGCTCTTTTTTCTCTCAAGATAGACAAACAACCATGAAATGGCTACCAAAGGTGCCTCTGCAATACAAGCCAGGCACTCAGCATATTTATAGTGATATTGATTACATGCTGTTAGGCATGATCATTGAGAAAAAAACCGGTATGCCACTTGATCAATATGTAGAGTCGACGATTTATCGACCGCTTGGTCTAAAACATACCATGTTCAATCCGCTGAAAAAGGGATTCAAGCCAAAGCATTTTGCAGCAACCGAGCGTCTAGGCAATACACGCGATGGTGTCATTGATTTTGAAAACATTCGCAGGTATACCTTGCTAGGTGAAGTCCACGATGAGAAAGCCTATTACTCAATGGCAGGTGTCTCCGGACATGCTGGACTTTTCTCTAATACATCAGATATGGCCGTACTGCTTCAGCTGATGCTCAATAAAGGAGGCTATGGGAAAACAACCATCTTTAACCAAGCTTCTATCGATCTCTTTACGGAATCATCAGACACGAACCCAACTTACGGGCTAGGCTGGCGGAAAAACGGCAATACTGACATGGAATGGATGTTTGGGAAGTACGCAAGTAAAGAAGCGTATGGACACACAGGCTGGACCGGAACGATGACTTTGATTGATCCAAAACACAATCTAGGCGTCGTCTTGCTGACAAATAAAAAGCATTCACCCGTCGTTTCACCTGAAGTCAACCCAAATCAATTTGAAGGTGACCTTTTCCCAACTGGTACTTATGGAAGCATCATGACTGCAATCTACGAATCTTTTAAGTAAAAGGAGGAATTCGATGTTAAAAGCTCTGTTCCCCGCTGCACTCGTTTTGGCCCTGCTCACCTCTTCCATTCCAACGGAAAAGGTGAGCTCCGCCCCTCTCCCAACTGCCAAACAAATGGTTCAGGACATGTCCTTGGATGAAAAAATTGGCCAAATGCTCATGCCAGACTTTCGCAATTGGCAAGCAGAAGGTGAATCAGCTCCCACAGGCTTCACAAAAATGAATAAAGAAGTCTCTCACCTTGTAGAAAAATATCATTTAGGCGGTGTCATCTTATTTGCAGAAAATGTCGTTGATACGAAACAAACCGTCAAACTCACACATGAATTTCAACAAGCATCACCCAACATTCCTTTACTCATTTCCATTGATCAAGAAGGCGGAATCGTCACAAGACTACAAAAGGGAACACATTTCCCAGGAAATATGTCGATTGGTGCCTCTCGAAGTAAGAAAAATGCTTATGACACTGGAAAAATCATCGGCAAAGAATTAAACGCTCTAGGTATCAATACAAATTTCTCTCCTGTTCTTGATGTAAATAATAACCCGAATAACCCCGTTATCGGTGTCCGTTCCTTTAGCTCTGACCCTGAACTTGTCACGAGACTTGGTCTGCAAACCATGAAAGGACTTCAAAAGGAAAAGACCATTTCCACATTAAAGCATTTCCCAGGACATGGTGATACAGCTGTTGATAGTCACTATGGTCTTCCGCTTGTAGAACATGATCTAGATCGTCTTAAAAAGGTGGAGCTGTATCCATTTCAACAAGCAATCAACGCAGGGGCAGATATGGTCATGACCGCTCATGTTCAATTCCCAGCCATTGATGACACAACGTATAAAAGCAAAAAAGATGGCGAGGACATTATGGTTCCAGCAACCTTATCAAAAAAAGTCATCACAAACTTATTAAAAGAAGACATGGGTTTTCAAGGAGTGGTTGTAACAGACGCCCTCAATATGAAAGCGATTGCAGACAACTTCGGACAGGAAGAAGCTGTGGTAATGGCTATTAAAGCAGGCGTCGACATTGCCCTCATGCCAGCACCTGTCACGTCCTTAAAGGCAGAAAAAAACCTAGAGAATGTGTTCAATGCTTTAAAAAGAGCAGTTCTCACAAACGAAATTCCGATATCTCAGATCAATCAATCTGTCGAAAAAATCCTTCAATTAAAGATCAAACGCGGCATCATTTCCGCCAATAAATCAGTAAGCCTTGAGAAGAAAATCAAAAAAGCCACACAGCTCGTTGGTCAAAAGTCGCACCGAAAAGCAGAACAAAAAATGGCACGCGAAGGAATCACTCTCCTTAAAAACAACGACAAAACCTTGCCTTTTAAGCCTAAAAAGAATGACAAAATCGTACTCATGGCACCGTACGAAGATCAAACAAAAGCAATGTCCGTCACAATTGAATCTCTGATCAAACAGAAAAAGATCAAACCTGTGCAAATCCAATCATACGCATTTGCAGATAAGAGCTTCTCCAAAGAAACAGCCAAACTCATTCAAAATGCTGACTATGTCATTACCGGCTCTTACGTTGTCCAAAATGACCCGGCTGTGAATGATGGCGTCATTGATGACGGTGTACAGGATCCGAAAAAATGGGCAACGGCCTTCCCTCGTGCTGTCATGAAAGAAGCAGCAGCACAAAACAAAAAATTGGTCATCATGAGTCTTAGAAACCCTTATGATGCGGCAAATTTTGAAGAAGCTGATGCCTTACTAGCTGTGTACGGTTTTAAAGGGTACTCAAACGGACAATTCAATCAACCGAATATTCCTGCGGGACTAGAAGTGATTTTTGGAGCGACCTCACCTAAAGGGAAATTACCCGTCGCTATCCCATCAGTCACTCATCCTAATCAAACCCTTTACCCATTTGGCTATGGACTCAATTTAAAAGGAAAACAGATCAAATAGGAGGGATTCTCTTGAAAAAGACAGCAAGCTTGATACTCGCTAGCATTCTCATGATCAGCACATTGACCGCCGCCTCCCCCGCAGATTCAGAACGAACAGATACAAAAGGAAAAAAAGCAACAGTCAAAACAGGTATCGAAACATTACTCTCAAGTAACCTCTCTTGGCTTAAAGGGAAAAAAGTAGGGCTTATTACGAATCCTACAGGCATTGATGCAAACATGAAAAGCAGTGTCGATCTGCTATTTGAACACCCCGATATTAAACTGACTGCCTTGTATGGGCCTGAACATGGCGTGCGTGGTGATGCACAAGCAGGAGAAGGCGTCGAATCGTATACTGACGAAAAAACAGGCCTGCCTGTTTACTCTCTTTATGGAAAAACAAGAAAGCCAACTCCTGAAATGCTCAAAAATGTAGATGTCCTGCTATTTGATATTCAAGACGTTGGTGCTCGTTATTACACCTATATTTACACGATGGCCTATGCAATGGAAGCAGCTAAGGAAAACAACATTCCATTTGTTGTCTTAGATCGTCCAAACCCAATAGGTGGGGTAAAAGTAGAAGGACCCGTATTAGAGCCAGAACACGCCTCTTTTGTAGGTCTCTATCCCATCCCATTAAGACATGGGATGACAACTGGAGAACTTGCATACATGTTTAACAAAGAGTTTCATATCAACGCTGATGTAAAAGTGATCAAAATGAAACATTGGAAACGATCCATGACGTTCGATGACACGAAGCTGCCGTTCGTCCTCCCTTCACCTAACATGCCGACCGTTGATAGTACCTTTGTTTACCCAGCAACAGGATTAATCGAAGGCACAAACGTTTCTGAAGGCAGAGGAACGACAAAACCGTTCGAACTCATTGGCGCTCCATATATCAATAGCAATGAGCTAGCAGATCATTTAAATGGGTTAAAACTAAAAGGCGTTC
Source organism: Bacillus sp. FSL K6-3458 (assembly GCF_038005045.1). Taxonomy (NCBI): domain Bacteria; kingdom Bacillati; phylum Bacillota; class Bacilli; order Caryophanales; family Bacillaceae; genus Bacillus; species Bacillus sp. FSL K6-3458. The sequence continues at coordinate 65,049 of NZ_JBBOSI010000001.1, forward strand.
AATTTAGACCTGTCTCATTTACCCCTACCTTTTCAAAACATGCCGGGACTTTGTCTCATGGGGTACAGCTGTATGTCACAGACCGAAAATCATTCGAAGCAGTCAAAACAGGTCTATCCATCATCAAAGCAATACATGACTTGTATCCTAATGACTTTCAATTCCTACAAACAGGCAGCTTTGATAAGCTCATCGGGAATAGCTGGATCAAAGAAGAAATCAATAAAGGCACTTCCATCAAACACATCATGAAACAATACCACCATGACCTGAAAACGTTCGAAAAGAAACGGAAGAAATACCTCATCTATTAATCGCAAAAAAACCTCCATCTTAAAGGATGGAGGTTTTTTCATGATAAAGACTTAGTCACAGCAGGTACTTTCAGCTCGAAACGATGAAGTAAAAAGCCAAACAAGGCTGCAAGCACTTGCTGAAACAGCATGCCAATCACAACAGGAACAGCAACAGCAGGCGGGAAAAAGCTAATGGCAAGCACAGCACCCGCGCTAATGTTCCGCATACCGCCCGTATACACAATCGCCACAATTTCTCCTTGGGTACATTTCATCGCCTTTCCAATCAACCACGCAAAAGCATACCCACTCATCGCAATGAAAAAGACAGTCGCTGCTTTGCTAAAAAACGCCGCATCCAGTTCACGCAAATATGGGGCGACAACAGAACTGTTAATCGATACGACAACAAACAAGCCTAATTTTGAAAAAGGAGCCAAGGTCTGACTCATTGCTTTTGTCACCGATGGCTTTGCATACTGACGAACGAGCATCCCTAAAATAGAGGGCAGCACCACCATACCGAATAGTCCTTTCATGATCGCCATCATGTCCATATGGACCTGTGTACCAACGAAGATTGACAAGCTTACTGGCACAATCAATGGCGATAGCAATGTATCAATTAATATGATAGATAACGTTAACCCCACATTCCCTTTATACATTGCCGCCCATATTAAACTAGACACACCTGTCGGAATCACCATCGCAAGCGTCAAACCGGTGATCGTCATAGAATCACCCGCAAATATCAAATGCCCCGCTGACCATGCATAAAGGGGCATCAGCACATGCAAAATCATAAACGATAAAATCAAAGGCAATGGATGCATCACCGTATGCTTTAAAGCTGAAAAAGTAGATGACAAGCTCCCTGAAAATGTCATCACAGCAAACACCCAAGGCACCAAAAAGGTGAAATCTTTTAAATACGCCGCCAATAATACACCAAGTAGCACGCTGACAGGCGTAATGAGCGGCATCATCCGGCCGAGCACCTGATTCAAACGGACAAGCATGCCGGCCACCTCCATCCTTCACTTTCTTCCTTGTTCTATTGTAACAAACAGAAAAGTCTCTTTAAGATCCGATCACTTGTTTCATAAGTTTTTGACTAGACGTATCCATTCCAACTACGTCCACCTCTACACCAGCTGTACGATATTTTTCCTTCACACGTTCAATCGCGGCCACACCTGATTCGTCCCATATACGCGCTTCAGACAAATCAATCACAACCGTTTTCAGGTCGTTTCCATGATGGAAGGCTTGAATCAATTCAGTCACGGAAGCAAAGAAAATTTGTCCCTTAATTCGATAAATCCATGTACCAGCTTGGCTTTCTGTAGAGGTGATATGAAGTTTTGATATTTTAGCTACAAAGAATACGGCACTAAGCAGCACCCCTGCAAAAACACCCTTGGATAAATCATGAGTGAACACCACCGTCACGACCGTGACAAGCATCACAAGTGAATCTGTTTTTGGGTTCTTTTTCAGCTGCTGGAATGAACTCCAATCAAAAGTACCAATAGAAACCATGATCATGACGGCCACAAGTGCAGCCATCGGAATTTGAACAACCACATCACCGAGCACAAAAATCAATACCATTAAAAATGCACCAGCCACAAAGGTAGAAAGCCTGCCTCGTCCCCCTGCCTTTGTATTAATCACAGATTGACCAATCATCGCACAGCCAGCCATACCGCCAAAAAATCCTGCCACCACATTGGCAATTCCTTGGCCTCTCGCTTCCTTATTTTTACGACTAGACGTTTCCGTCATATCATCTACAATCTGCGCTGTTAATAAAGATTCAAGTAAACCAACCATCGCAAGTGCTAAGGAATAAGGAAAAATGATAGCAAGTGTTTCCCAGCTAAACGGTACATTGGGAATAAGAAAAGTTGGCAAAGAGCTAGGAAGCTCTCCCATGTCCCCAACTGTTCTGACATCAATATGCCCAAATACAGCAATCATCGTCATCACAATAATTGCAATAAGTGGAGAGGGAATAACTTTTGTGACCATCGGCAATACATAAATGATCAACAATGCTCCACCTGTCATGATATACATAGCCATGGATTCCCCAACGAAATGCGGCAGCTGGGCCATGAAGATCATAATTGCCAACGCATTGACAAAACCAACCATCACAGACCTCGGAATAAATTTCATCAGACGAGAAACACGGCACAATCCAAACACAATTTGAATCAAGCCTGTTAAAATCGTAGCTGCGAACAAATACTGCAATCCATGATCTGCAATCAAATTGACCATGACCAGCGCCATAGCACCAGTAGCGGCAGAGATCATACCTGGCCGTCCACCAACAAACGAAATCACAATCGCGATACAAAACGAAGCATACAAACCGACCTTAGGATCAACGCCCGCAATAATCGAAAACGCAATCGCCTCAGGAATCAAAGCCAAGGCCACTAAAATACCCGCCAGCACATCCTGACGCACATGTCCAAACCATTCTTGCTTTACAAATAAATCTTTCAAACCATCTACTCCTTTTTATATACATACCGTACAAGGAAAAAGAAGGCGAATAAAACCCGGAGATACAGAAAGGGAAAAACAATAACCAATTTCGGGGAAAAAGAGGAACGTACAGAGTCTTTTGTAAGAGAGGATGTCATCACTTTAGTAAGGATAAAAGAAATACGCCGAAGAATCAAGAACAAATAGAAGGAGTATATAGAAAGCTAAAGCAAAGCTTCCATCAAAATCGCTCGAGTCATTTTCTATTTTCATGAGCCTAACTAAGATCAATAAACGTCAATTTATTTTAAAACAAACAAAAAAAGCCTTCTCATCAACGAGAAACCTTAACATTTACCATTATCATATAGAGGAAAGCTTCCAAGCGGGCTCGAACCGCTGACCTCTTCCTTACCATGGAAGTGCTCTACCTACTGAGCTATGGAAGCATGGCTCCGCAGGTAGGACTCGAACCTACGACCGATCGGTTAACAGCCGATAGCTCTACCACTGAGCTACTGCGGAATGGATAAAGTAACTTCTTCCATTGGAAGGATATAAACAAAAAGCTTGGCGGCGTCCTACTCTCACAGGGGGAAACCCCCAACTACCATCGGCGCTGAAGAGCTTAACTTCCGTGTTCGGTATGGGAACGGGTGTGACCTCTTCGCTATCGCCACCAAACCTGATGGAGAGAATGTTCTCTCAAAACTAGATAACAATGTTCATTTTTCACATTAGAATATAGGTTAAGTCCTCGATCTATTAGTATCTGTCAGCTCCACGTGTCACCACGCTTCCACCTCAGACCTATCAACCTGATCATCTTTCAGGGATCTTACTTCCTTGCGGAATGGGAAATCTCATCTTGAGGGGGGCTTCATGCTTAGATGCTTTCAGCACTTATCCCGTCCGCACATAGCTACCCAGCGATGCCCTTGGCAGAACAACTGGTACACCAGCGGTGCGTCCATCCCGGTCCTCTCGTACTAAGGACAGCTCCTCTCAAATTTCCTGCGCCCGCGACGGATAGGGACCGAACTGTCTCACGACGTTCTGAACCCAGCTCGCGTACCGCTTTAATGGGCGAACAGCCCAACCCTTGGGACCGACTACAGCCCCAGGATGCGATGAGCCGACATCGAGGTGCCAAACCTCCCCGTCGATGTGGACTCTTGGGGGAGATAAGCCTGTTATCCCCGGGGTAGCTTTTATCCGTTGAGCGATGGCCCTTCCATGCGGAACCACCGGATCACTAAGCCCGACTTTCGTCCCTGCTCGACTTGTAGGTCTCGCAGTCAAGCTCCCTTGTGCCTTTACACTCTGCGAATGATTTCCAACCATTCTGAGGGAACCTTTGGGCGCCTCCGTTACATTTTAGGAGGCGACCGCCCCAGTCAAACTGCCCACCTGACACTGTCTCCCTGCCCGATAAGGGCAGCGGGTTAGAAGGTCAATACAGCCAGGGTAGTATCCCACCGATGCCTCCACCGAAGCTAGCGCTCCGGTTTCCAAGGCTCCTACCTATCCTGTACAAGCTGTACCAACATTCAATATCAGGCTGCAGTAAAGCTCCACGGGGTCTTTCCGTCCTGTCGCGGGTAACCTGCATCTTCACAGGTACTATAATTTCACCGAGTCTCTCGTTGAGACAGTGCCCAGATCGTTGCGCCTTTCGTGCGGGTCGGAACTTACCCGACAAGGAATTTCGCTACCTTAGGACCGTTATAGTTACGGCCGCCGTTTACTGGGGCTTCAATTCGCACCTTCGCTTACGCTAAGCGCTCCTCTTAACCTTCCAGCACCGGGCAGGCGTCAGCCCCTATACTTCGCCTTACGGCTTCGCAGAGACCTGTGTTTTTGCTAAACAGTCGCCTGGGCCTATTCACTGCGGCTTCTCGGGGCTTTAACACCCTAAGAAGCACCCCTTCTCCCGAAGTTACGGGGTCATTTTGCCGAGTTCCTTAACGAGAGTTCTCTCGATCACCTTAGGATTCTCTCCTCGCCTACCTGTGTCGGTTTGCGGTACGGGCACCTCTCACCTCGCTAGAGGCTTTTCTTGGCAGTGTGGAATCAGGAACTTCGCTACTAAATTTCGCTCGCCATCACAGCTCAGCCTTCACGGGAAACGGATTTGCCTATTTCCCAGCCTAACTGCTTGGACGCGGATATCCAATACCGCGCTTACCCTATCCTCCTGCGTCCCCCCATTGCTCAAATGGTGAGGAGGTGGTACAGGAATATCAACCTGTTGTCCATCGCCTACGCCTTTCGGCCTCGGCTTAGGTCCCGACTAACCCTGAGCGGACGAGCCTTCCTCAGGAAACCTTAGGCATTCGGTGGACGGGATTCTCACCCGTCTTTCGCTACTCATACCGGCATTCTCACTTCTAAGCGCTCCACCAGTCCTTCCGGTCTGACTTCACTGCACTTAGAACGCTCTCCTACCACTGTTCGTAAGAACAGTCCGCAGCTTCGGTGATACGTTTAGCCCCGGTACATTTTCGGCGCAGAGTCACTCGACCAGTGAGCTATTACGCACTCTTTAAATGGTGGCTGCTTCTAAGCCAACATCCTGGTTGTCTAAGCAACTCCACATCCTTTTCCACTTAACGTATACTTTGGGACCTTAGCTGGCGGTCTGGGCTGTTTCCCTTTCGACTACGGATCTTATCACTCGCAGTCTGACTCCCAAGGATAAGTCATCGGCATTCGGAGTTTGACTGAATTCGGTAACCCGGTAGGGGCCCCTAGTCCAATCAGTGCTCTACCTCCGAGACTCTTACCTTGAGGCTAGCCCTAAAGCTATTTCGGAGAGAACCAGCTATCTCCAGGTTCGATTGGCATTTCACCCCTACCCACACCTCATCCCCGCACTTTTCAACGTGCGTGGGTTCGGGCCTCCATTCAGTGTTACCTGAACTTCACCCTGGACATGGGTAGATCACCTGGTTTCGGGTCTACGACCACGTACTCATGCGCCCTATTCAGACTCGCTTTCGCTGCGGCTCCGCATCTTCTGCTTAACCTTGCACGGGATCGTAACTCGCCGGTTCATTCTACAAAAGGCACGCCATCACCCGTTAACGGGCTCTGACTACTTGTAGGCACACGGTTTCAGGATCTATTTCACTCCCCTTCCGGGGTGCTTTTCACCTTTCCCTCACGGTACTGGTTCACTATCGGTCACTAGGGAGTATTTAGCCTTGGGAGATGGTCCTCCCGGATTCCGACGGAATTTCACGTGTTCCGCCGTACTCAGGATCCACTCTGGAGAGAACAACATTTCAGTTACAGGGCTGTTACCTTCTTTGGCGGGCCTTTCCAGACCTCTTCGCTTATATCGTTCCTTTGTAACTCCGTATAGAGTGTCCTACAACCCCAAGAGGCAAGCCTCTTGGTTTGGGCTGTTCCCGTTTCGCTCGCCGCTACTCAGGGAATCGCATTTGCTTTCTCTTCCTCCGGGTACTTAGATGTTTCAGTTCCCCGGGTATGCCTTCTCATACTCTATGTATTCAAGTATGGATACTACTCCATTACGAGCAGTGGGTTTCCCCATTCGGAAATCTCCGGATCAAAGCTTGCTTACAGCTCCCCGAAGCATATCGGTGTTCGTCCCGTCCTTCATCGGCTCCTAGTGCCAAGGCATCCACCGTGCGCCCTTTCTAACTTAACCATTTCTTACTTTAGAAAGAATCACTATGTGTGATGAACTTTGCATTGCATTCAATGTGAATGTATTACTTATTGTTATCTAGTTTTCAAAGAACAATCCTGTCTCGCTAGAGACATGTTTTGAAGGAATGATCCTTCAAAACTAAACAAGACGAAAAACGTACGCTGCTCCATATATCCTTAGAAAGGAGGTGATCCAGCCGCACCTTCCGATACGGCTACCTTGTTACGACTTCACCCCAATCATCTGCCCCACCTTCGGCGGCTGGCTCCATAAAGGTTACCTCACCGACTTCGGGTGTTGCAAACTCTCGTGGTGTGACGGGCGGTGTGTACAAGGCCCGGGAACGTATTCACCGCGGCATGCTGATCCGCGATTACTAGCGATTCCAGCTTCACGCAGTCGAGTTGCAGACTGCGATCCGAACTGAGAACAGATTTGTGGGATTGGCTAAACCTTGCGGTCTCGCAGCCCTTTGTTCTGTCCATTGTAGCACGTGTGTAGCCCAGGTCATAAGGGGCATGATGATTTGACGTCATCCCCACCTTCCTCCGGTTTGTCACCGGCAGTCACCTTAGAGTGCCCAACTGAATGCTGGCAACTAAGATCAAGGGTTGCGCTCGTTGCGGGACTTAACCCAACATCTCACGACACGAGCTGACGACAACCATGCACCACCTGTCACTCTGTCCCCGAAGGGAAAGCCCTATCTCTAGGGTTGTCAGAGGATGTCAAGACCTGGTAAGGTTCTTCGCGTTGCTTCGAATTAAACCACATGCTCCACCGCTTGTGCGGGCCCCCGTCAATTCCTTTGAGTTTCAGTCTTGCGACCGTACTCCCCAGGCGGAGTGCTTAATGCGTTAGCTGCAGCACTAAGGGGCGGAAACCCCCTAACACTTAGCACTCATCGTTTACGGCGTGGACTACCAGGGTATCTAATCCTGTTCGCTCCCCACGCTTTCGCTCCTCAGCGTCAGTTACAGACCAGAGAGTCGCCTTCGCCACTGGTGTTCCTCCACATCTCTACGCATTTCACCGCTACACGTGGAATTCCACTCTCCTCTTCTGCACTCAAGTTTCCCAGTTTCCAATGACCCTCCCCGGTTGAGCCGGGGGCTTTCACATCAGACTTAAGAAACCGCCTGCGAGCCCTTTACGCCCAATAATTCCGGACAACGCTTGCCACCTACGTATTACCGCGGCTGCTGGCACGTAGTTAGCCGTGGCTTTCTGGTTAGGTACCGTCAAGGTGCAAGCAGTTACTCTTGCACTTGTTCTTCCCTAACAACAGAGCTTTACGATCCGAAAACCTTCATCACTCACGCGGCGTTGCTCCGTCAGACTTTCGTCCATTGCGGAAGATTCCCTACTGCTGCCTCCCGTAGGAGTCTGGGCCGTGTCTCAGTCCCAGTGTGGCCGATCACCCTCTCAGGTCGGCTACGCATCGTCGCCTTGGTGAGCCGTTACCTCACCAACTAGCTAATGCGCCGCGGGTCCATCTGTAAGTGACAGCCGAAACCGTCTTTCATCCTTGAACCATGCGGTTCAAGGAACTATCCGGTATTAGCTCCGGTTTCCCGGAGTTATCCCAGTCTTACAGGCAGGTTACCCACGTGTTACTCACCCGTCCGCCGCTAACATCCGGGAGCAAGCTCCCTTCTGTCCGCTCGACTTGCATGTATTAGGCACGCCGCCAGCGTTCGTCCTGAGCCAGGATCAAACTCTCCGAAAAAGTACAAAACCGAAGTTTTGCTTTTCGCCAGTTTGACTGACTACCTATGATGTATCATAGGATTTTTTTATAAAAACTCGAATTAACAGGTACGTTTTGTCTTGTTTAGTTTTCAAAGATCATCTTCGCCGTTCTTAGCGGCTTTAATAATATAACATTTCGCTTCATCTTATGTCAACAACTTTTTTCAAGTTTATTTCCCGAAGCGTTTGTGTTTGTCACTGTGTGTCAGCGACGATTAATAATATATCACGAAAACATTCTGTTGGTCAACGCCTTTTCATAACTTTTTTTAAAATAGTTTTATCGTGCATGTTAAACCCTTGTCCTGCATACAATCAAGTAACAATCTTGGACAAGGCAGGAGTGTTTGAATTGAGTCGATTATATGTGTTGCCTATTAAACGGCTGAAGCAAGTAGTCATTATTCTTGTAGCAGCCCTTGCAGCTGCAACCTTTTTTTATGTACAAAAGGCACCGCCGCTGTCGGTATTTAAAACAGAACAAGGACCCCGAGCAATTTATAAAGGAGAGACCTCATCAAAACACGCATCCCTTACGTTTAATATTGGCTGGGGAGACGAGAAGGCTGTTCCTATTTTAAATGTCCTCCGAGAGTACGATATAAAGAACGCCACTTTCTTTCTGTCTGCTTCTTGGGCTGAGCGTCACCCGGATATTGTGAAAAGGATTAAAGAGGACGGCCATCAAATCGGCAGCCTTGGCTATGCATATAAAAATTATAGCCAGCTTGAAGAAAACGAAATTAAGCGAGATCTTGTCCGTGCACAAAATACATTCCAAAAGCTTGGACTGGAAGACATTCAATTATTAAGACCGCCAACTGGGCAATTTAATGAAACGGTATTGAAAATTGCAACACAGTATGGCTATACCGTTGTCCATTACAGCATCAATTCTCAAGATTGGCTGAACCCGGGCGTCGACCAGATTGTTCATAATGTAAATGATCGAATGAAAAGCGGAGACATCATTCTCCTTCACGCCTCAGATTCAGCCACCCAAACCGCTCAAGCCTTACCAGCCATTTTAAAACACTTAAAAGACAAGAATTTAAGAAACGTCACGGTTGGCGAGCTTATCTCTAATACAAAAACAAAGTCAACTGAGGTTAAGTAGCTTTTGCTTTTGAAAACCGCGGCATAGCTAATAACTGAAACGCATTACAACCTAATAGCGGGAATAGCATTAAATATAGCCAGTCCTCTTCATTGACTCTAAGCGCCGGAAACCATTCTAACGACGTGATGACGACCATGAGAAACATTGCAGAAATAAATGTTTTCTTAGAGGACTGCTGCTGTTTAAAATAAGACACGATCAATGCAAACACACCGATAAAAACAGGCAGCCACAAGTATGGAAGAAATGATTCATTCTCCCCGAAAAACAAAAATCGCAAATAAGCTAAATCAAACAGCACGAAAATCACAAGGAATAACTGAATGGTATTCCATAAAGAATGCGACCTGAAAATCTCCAGCGCAAACCGGTGCACTGTCAAAAAGACAACAAACCCCATCTGACTGATTACACTAAAGATCATCCCCACACCAATAAACCAAAATAACACAGACGCAATCTCTAAAATCTCAAACGATACAAACAGCTTCTGATATTTCCCCCACTCCAGCGCAAAACCTACCACGCTTGTAATGACCGCTCCAACAGCCAGCACAGAGAAGAAAAAACGAACTAAATCCCGACTTTTCATTGAAATGACCCAACCCCTATTTTTGTTATGTATAAATTCATGTGAAACATTCATATTAAAAGTAAGACATGTAACGAAAGGAGCCACAGTATGTCAAAAGGCATCTTGCGTATAATGAGCTGTTTTCTTCTTTTATCTCTAACAGCTTGTGCTCCCAAAACCCAATCCTCATCTAATATGGACTATGACGAAACGAAAAAAATGGTCGTCGATATTTTGAAAACAGATGACGGTAAAAAGGCCATTCAACAGTTATTAAATGACGAGGCAATGAATGAAGCTTTGGTAATGGATGAACAAACTGTGAAAAAAACAATAGAGAAAACACTGACTTCTGATAAAGGCAAAGAGTTCTGGAAGAAGGTCTTTGAGGATTCTAAATTTGCCGAGACTTTCGCAAAATCCATGCAGCAACAGCATGAAAAGATGTTAAAACAATTGATGAAGGACCCTGACTATCAACAAATGATGATGGATATTCTCAAGGATCCTGAAATGGAAAAGAAATACGGTGAACTGGTCAAAAGCAAAGAGTTCAGAAAGCACTTAGAGAAAGTCATCACAGAAACATTGAGCAGCCCTCTCTATAAGAAGAAGTTCGAAGATGAGCTAAAAAAAGCAGTCTCTGAAAGCAGCAATGATTCCGGTTCACAAGGAAGCGGCAGTTAAACATCACCCGAGTGGCACAAGGTCCACTCGGGCTTTCATTATGCTTTCACTGTTAATTGTTCAATGACTTTATTGGCAATGTGTTGATACACTTCCCCTGTCGGATGACTCGCATCATAGACAGAAGGTGCAAAATCGTCCTCATTCCAATCAGGCTGTCTTAAAGGGATTTGACCAAGAACTGATACACGCAGCTCCTCCGCCAGCTTGTCCCCGCCGCCCTTTCCAAAGACATATTCCTTCTCACCTGTTTTTTTGCTTTCATAGTAACTCATATTCTCAACGACCCCTAGCACCTCGTGATCTGTTTGCAGTGCCATTGCGCCTGCTCTAGCAGCAACGAAAGCCGCTGTTGGATGCGGTGTCGTCACAATGATTTCTTTACAGCTCGGAAGCATCGTATGAATATCAAGTGCCACATCACCTGTTCCAGGCGGAAGGTCTAATAGTAAGTAATCTAATTCTCCCCACTCTACTTCGTGGAAGAAGTTATTTAACATTTTACCAAGCATCGGTCCTCTCCAAATGACCGGTGCGTTTTCTTCAACAAAAAAGCCCATTGAAATCACTTTGACGCCAAAGCGTTCCACAGGAATAATCTTTTCCCCTTTAACTGTCGGTCTGACGGTGATTCCCATCATATCCGGTACACTAAAGCCGTAAATATCAGCATCGATCAGTCCCACTTTTTTCCCTAGACGAGCCAGTGCCACAGCCAGGTTAACGGAAACAGTTGATTTCCCAACGCCGCCCTTTCCACTCGCAATCGCTAAGAACTCAGGCGGATTTTTAGAGTTGAGCAGGTTTTCTTCCTCATCTTGTGACGGCATAAACCTTTCAAGCGTTTCTTGAGGCAGTTCTTCAAAACGAAGTCCTACAGTGTTCGCGCCCGCTGCTTTTAAAGCTTGTACGATGTCTTGCTGCAGCTTCATCTGCTCAGCAGTGCCTGTTTTGGCAATCGCCACTTTTAAGCTCACATGCTCTTTTTCAGGTTTTAGGCTGATTTCCTTGATGGCATCCAGCTCACCGAGCGGTATATGAAGGAAAGGTTCGTCCATCTTCCCAACTAGTTTTCTCACATCATCTTGTCCGATCATAGCAGAACCTCACCCTTTATTGAATTCGTTTACAATCCAAGTATATCATACATATCCTTACAATGTCTGTCCTCTTTGCCTGCGATAAACAGGAAAAAGCCCCTTATTCAGGCGGCTCTTTTTGCTCTGTTAAATATCTTAAAATGCCTTTATAAATCGAAGCAGCAATTTGATCCTGATATTTAGGAGTCGCCAGCTGACCAGCCTCTTTTGGATTCGATAAAAATCCGATTTCGACAAGCGCTCCTGGCTTCGTGACATTTTGCATTAAATAAATCCCGTTGATTCGCTTCGCCTTGCGATCTGTGTTTTCAAGGTTGTTGCGCAATTCATCTTGAATGAACTTCGCTGCTTTTTCATTCTCTTCATACTTTCCGTAAAAGAACGTCTGTGCCCCGCTCCATTTGTTCGATGGGATCGCATTTAAATGAATGCTTAAATAGAGATCCGCTTCAGATTCATTGATGACTTTCACACGGTTTCTCAAATCCTCCGCTTTCTTTCGGGCATAACCCTTTGTATTCTTTGATGATAAATCAGAGTCATCCTCCCGGGTCATGAGAACAAGCGCTCCCTGCTCCTGCAAATAGTCTCTTATCTTCATGGACACATCCAGTGCAATCTCTTTTTCGAGCAACTCGCCGCCAACAGCACCGCCATCTGGACCGCCGTGACCCGGATCTAAATAGATGATCTTGCCGCTCAAAGGCAAGTTCCACGATTTCCACGAATCATCATTTAGAAACTGAAATCTGAATAAGAATAAGAGGACAATAAACCCGATTAAAAACCCTGTCCATTTCAGCTTTCTTTTCATCCCTGTCCCTCCCATACACCATTATTTTATAGATATGGGACAAGGGCTGGAAATATGCTTAGTGCAGTCGAAGCTTATGCCTTTTTTCTGATTCCCGAAAGCCTTCCTGCCACCACTTACTTAAAAATTCCTTCGCAAATGGATACAGACACGACATCTTACGCTCCATTCGGAACATATTCCCCCATGATTGCAAACACCCTGCTAGCTCCTCAACCAGCTCATCTTCTTCATGAACTGACCGCTTTTTTATATCATCGAAGGATTCACCATACTTACTCGACTCACCGTATCTCCCACCTGCTAAAAAAGCCTCAATGGCGAAATCAATACAGCCATCACTCATAATCCCAGCTGGATCATCTGCAAATGGGAACAGCTTCCTCGTGAATTTCTCGGAAGCGACCGTCACCTGTTGAAGAGACAATGTACGCAACAGTTTCTTTTCAAGCGTGACATCTCGTTTTGTTTTCAATTGATAAAATGAAAGAACTTCTGCCATGGACTGAACTCCTTTTTTCTTTGTATTGTTCGTTGGTTTGAACAAAACATGCAGTTCAGTAAATGGAAATCAATGCGCTAACGGATTGGAAAATTGTGATAAAATGAACATTTATATATAGAAAGCATAGAAAAGGGGCAAAATTCATGAAGAAGTGGATGTATATCCTGTTGCTACTAACAGTCGTCTTATCTGGATGCGGCAGTCAAGCGACAGAGCAGAAGAGCGACATAAAAGGAATAGAAGACATATCATTAAAACAGCTCTCCAAACACAAAAATTCTTATATTGGAGACAACGGAGCAGTCGGCGCTATTTTATCAGATCTTCCAGGTAACGTGATTCGCGAATATGAAATCGTAGATGAAAAAGCGCTAAAAGTAACATACGGCGTGAAAGAAAATACCAATGATACAGAAGAACAATTTGATGCATTTTGGTTTGATAAGAAGGATACCATTGAAAAAAACTACTTATATAATGCATTAGCACTTTTTATTCTTATCGATAACGTAGAGCAAGTGACGCTCAAGATGAACGCTAAAGACGAGCCATCCGTCACGTTTAAAAGAAAACAGCTAGAAAAAAAGTTGCCTCACTCTTTTAAAGAGTACAAAGACGATACAGCGCTTTGGCAAAAGGAACTGGTTGATGGAGTTGTGAAGTCAAAAGATAAACGTCAAGATGTATACAAAGCGTTTCCGGTGAAACAATCATAAAAAGCAGAGGGATGCCACCTTCTGCTTTTTATTTGAAATCAAGCTGCAGCTTCATCCCATCATGCGTGGCTTCAAACCCTAATTTTTCATAAAAATGGCGTGCTTCTGGCCTCTGTTTGTCAGTTGTCAGCTGATCATATGACACCCGCGGTCACTTGCGCGTTGAATAGCCCGTTTGATCAACAATGTGCCAATTCCTCTTCCTCTATGAGTCGAGGCTGTACGAACTCCTTCTATTGAAGCTCTCCATCCTCCTTGATACGTTAGAAATGGAGTCATTGTTAATTGGAGAACACCGACTACCTCTTCCCGATTACAAGCGACAATTAGTTCAATATTGGGATCCTGTTCGATCGAATGAAAGGCACTGAGGTAGCTTTCTCTTAATGGACGAGAGTAGCGTTCTCTCTTTTGGCCTAATTTGTCATCTGAAAGCATCAAAACGATGTTGTCGAGGTCTCCTTGGACGGCTTCTCTAAATGTCAATTGATTCAGATTCAATGAACACACCTCCTATCACGGAATGGAAACCTTTATTCATTTTCCAAAATACCAATTGATAGCGTTCTCATATAAAATTTTATCCGCCGCTTCCTCATCAAACATCTGTTGAATCAATTCAATATCAAAGTGTTCAAATGGCCGTTTCGCCCTTGTAGATGGAAGATCTGTACCAAACATCAGTGCATCAGGATTCGTTTGATAAATAGACGTCAATGCATGTTCGACCTTTAAATCAACACGCCCAAAGCCAGTCGCTTTCACACGAACACCTTTTTCAACCAGCTTGAGCAAATGCGGCAAACCTTCTTCAGATAAGCCTAGATGATCAATGGAAACGGCCGGCAGCTGTTCAAGCGTTGATGAGATGTCAGGAAGATGCTTAGCGTCTATGTAAATCTCACTATGCCACCCAGCCAGCTCATACACCCTTCTCGCAAAATAGTCGAGCTTTGAAATATCCTCCGAACCGCCCCGCTTCACATTAAAACGTAAAGCCTTTACCCCTTGTTGATTCAATTGAACAATCTCATCATCGGCTGCGGTAAAAGGTAATTGAGTCACACCGCAAAAAGCCGGTCCCATTTCATCTAGTGCTTTCAACAAATAGCCTTGATCAAAGCCCTGAAATGACCCTGATACAATCGCTCCACCTACAATCCCTAAATCAGCCGTCTCTCTCCTATAATCATTCACCACATAACTCGGTGGTGTATATCCTTGGTTTTCTTGAATGGGAAAATCAAAATCAATGATATGAAAATGTGCATCAAAGATCCTCATGCCCGCACCCCTCTTCTGCTTATTTGACCTGATTAT
Organism: Bacillus sp. FSL K6-3458; assembly: GCF_038005045.1. Taxonomy (NCBI): domain Bacteria; kingdom Bacillati; phylum Bacillota; class Bacilli; order Caryophanales; family Bacillaceae; genus Bacillus; species Bacillus sp. FSL K6-3458. The sequence goes on from NZ_JBBOSI010000001.1 coordinate 80,117, forward strand.
ATCAATAGCGAAAGCCAAGGGATATTTGGAATGACGAATTACTTCATATCATGAAAACTTATCAAGTTTTCCATTCCTCTCGTAAGATGGCATAATAAAACTCATCCCACCACTCATTTCCTTGTGGTATACATTTTTTAAAATATCCCTCTCTTCTCATCCCCATTTTCTCCATCACTCTCCATGACGGCACATTTTCAGGCTGACAAGTGGCAATAATTCGATGTAAATTCATTGTGTGAAAACCATGATGTAGGACAGCATAAGCAGCTTCTGATGCATAGCCTTTGTTTTGATATGCAGAATTGAAGACCCAGCCAATTTCATATGTGTGCTCACCAAAGTAAGGATGAAACACGATATGCCCAATGCCTGTATGATCTTCTTTTAATAGAACAGCAAAATTCTTGCCTGTCTCAAGACGATTATTTTTGACAAATTCCTGCGCCTCTTCTCTAGAAAAAACACCTTCTGGCATATACCTCATCACCACCGGATCAGATGTATATGCATAGACATCCTGCCAATCATCCTCATTAAACGGTCGAATGAGACATCTTTCTGTTGTTAGATTCATAAATGCCATCCCCCTTTAACATCATTTTTTAAACAGAAACCTGACTATGATCCTATTTTATATGTTTCCAGACAGAAAAAAACACAAATAAAAAAGCACCAGCAGGATGCTGATGCTTTTCATATAGGGTTTGTCTGTACAAACCCTTGTAAAACGTCCATACAATATAAAATTGATTAACGTTTTGAGAACTGAGGTGCGCGACGTGCGCCTTTAAGACCGTATTTCTTACGCTCTTTCATACGAGAGTCACGAGTAAGAAGTCCAGCACGTTTAAGTGGTGTACGGTACTCAGGATCTACTTCTAGAAGAGCACGAGAGATACCGTGACGAATTGCTCCAGCTTGACCAGAGAATCCACCACCGTGAACATTTACAAGAACATCGTAGCTGTTAGCTGTTTCTGTGATGTTCAAAGGCTGTTTCACGTCTTCGATTAAAGCAGCGAATGGAATGTATTCAGTAATTTCACGATTATTAACGACGATACGGCCTTCACCTGGAACTAAGCGAACGCGCGCTACAGAACTTTTACGACGACCTGTACCGTAATATTGAACCTGTGCCAAATTGTTAACCTCCCTTATAATTAACCGCGAAGTTCGTAAACTTCAGGTTGTTGTGCTTGATGTGGATGCTCAGAACCACGGTACACATTTAATTTTTTGAACATTTGACGACCTAGTGGACCCTTTGGAAGCATACCTTTGATAGCAAGCTCCAACATTTTTTCAGGGTAGTTTGTACGCATCTCAAGAGCAGTTCTTTGTTTCAAACCACCTGGGTGCATCGTATGACGGTAGTAAATTTTGTCCGTCAATTTCTTACCAGTTAATTCGATTTTCTCAGCATTGATGATGATCACGTGATCACCTGTATCAACGTGTGGTGTATAAGTTGGTTTGTGCTTACCGCGCAAAAGTGATGCTACTTCAGTAGAAAGACGACCTAGAGTCTTGCCTGCCGCATCAACCACTAGCCATTTGCGCTCAATTGTGCTTGCGTTCGCCATTGGTGTTGTACGCATGAGTTTCCCTCCTAAATAAATCAATGAATTTTCCTGAATCAAATGCTACGTTCTATTTCAAAACACAGATAAGTCTTCCGGGGCTTATTTGTGGGGTTGAAATACATACCATATGATATCTTATAACTTTCTGCTTCCTGTGTCAAGAACATGTTACACCTGGTTTAGTTGTCATAGAAAACTTCCCATAAATACAGTCCGTGACTGGGCGCAGTCTTGCCTGCCGCTTCGCGATTTCGGGCGGCAAGCATGGCTTTTATCTCCTCAGGGTGAAATTTACCAGAACCAATTTCAAGTAACGTTCCAGCGATAATTCGCACCATGTTGTATAAAAAGCCATTCCCTCTCACACGCATTTCAAGCCCGTCTGAGACGTTTTTCCACTCAAGGGCATAAATCTCCCTCACCTTGTCCTGAACCTCTGTATTGGCCGCACAAAAGCTTGTGAAATCGTGTATGCCAATGAGGTGCCCCGCAGCTTCTCTCATTTTGTCTGCATCCAGCCGGTAAGGAAAGTGGCAGGCATACTGTCTCGTGAACACATTTTGGTGCGTTTCCGTTGAGACCTTATAACGGTATTCCTTCGAAACGACACTAAAACGTGCATGAAACGATTCATCCACTTCCTCAGCCTTTAGAACCCTGATGTCATCAGGCAGGAGACTATTGAGGGCAAAAGGCCATCTTTCCATCGGGATGGCAAGCGGGGTGTCAAAATGGATGACCTGCCCCTTTGCGTGAACGCCACTGTCTGTCCGGCCAGAAGCCACAATCGGAATCAGTTCATCTTGTTTATGCATTCTAGCAAGAGCAGATTCAATCTCCGTTTGTACAGTACGCTGTCCTGGTTGCACTTGATACCCTTTAAAATGTGTCCCATCGTATGATACGGTACATTTTACTTTCATCTAGGCATCACCTAATTTCTAAGCAGCACAAGGAGTGCTGTTAACAGGATGAATAGAAGCAGCGTGAACGTGTCTTTCATGCCCCAGACAAGCTGACGGTATTTCGTACGCCCTTCTCCCCCGCGGTAGCCTCTCGCTTCCATAGCGGTCGCCAATTCCTCCGCACGCTTAAACGCACTGACGAAAAGCGGGACAAGCAACGGAACAATCGCTTTTAAACGATCTTTCACGGGTCCGCTTGTAAAATCAACACCTCTTGCCATTTGGGCTTTCATGATTTTGTCTGTTTCTTCGAGTAAAGTAGGAATAAATCGAAGAGAAATTGACATCATAAGAGCAAGTTCATGAACAGGTAGCTTGATTTTACGGAAAGGATGCAGCAGCTTCTCCATACCGTCTGTCACTTCGATAGGCGTTGTGGTCAACGTCAGAAGTGTTGTCATCATGATGAGATAGACAAAACGGAGTGAAATGAAAATCCCCTGTTTTAGACCTTCTTCATAAATATTCAGAAAACCAAAGTGAAAGAGCAAAGCGCCATCCTTTGTCATGAAGATATGCAGAATAAAGGTAAACAGAACAATCCAAAGGATGGGTTTCATTCCTTTGAGAATAAAGTACAGCGGCACCTGAGACACCATCACCACAAGGATCGTAAAGACCCCTAAAAGCCCGTAAGTGATGTAGTTATTCGCAAAAAAGACAATAAAGACAAAAAAGAAAATTGATAACAGCTTTGTCCTTGGATCAAGACGATGGACAAAGGATGTACCTGGCACATATTTGCCGATAATCATACTATCCATCATGATGTCGTGTCCTCCTGATATAAAGCTGTTAAGGCTTCTGCCATTTCATCCATAGTCAGAAGCGGTCTTGGAAACGTCATCCCCAGCTTTTCTTCGACAGCCTGCTGGAATTTGATCGTTTCCGGGAGGTCCAGTCCGAAAGAAGACATGTCGGTACGATTGGCAAATAGCTCCCTCGGCGTACCTGTCGCCTTTACTGTTCCTTTGTGCATCACAATCATTTGATCCGCATAATGAGCGGCATCTTCCATACTGTGTGTCACAAGGATCGTCGTCAGGTTGGCTTTTTGATGAAGCTCATAGAACATGTCCATGATTTCTTTACGTCCGCGTGGATCTAATCCCGCAGTCGGCTCATCAAGCACAAGCACTTCTGGCTCCATCGCTAGAACACCTGCAATCGCCACACGTCTCATTTGACCACCGCTTAATTCAAAGGGTGATCGAGATAACAAGGATTCAGGAAGGCCTACAAGCTTCAGCATCTCTTTAGCCTTGGCTTCTGCCTTTTCTTTTGGAACACCGAAATTCATCGGACCAAAACAGATATCCTTCAGAATGGTCTCCTCAAAGAGCTGGTGTTCAGGAAACTGAAACACGATGCCGACCTTTTTGCGAAGGGGTTTCATATCCTTCTGCTTTTTATTGGCTTGTAAGACCGTATCTCCAAGCGCAATGTTCCCCTTTGTTGGTTTGAGCAGTCCATTTAAATGTTGCAGCAATGTCGACTTGCCAGAACCCGTATGACCGATGACAGCCACATAGCTGCCTTCTTTGATGGAAGCATTGACATCATACAAAGCAAGACGCTCAAACGGCGTTTTCATTTGATAACGATGCTCTAATTCTTTGATCGTAATGTCCATAGCTCTTTCACCAATCCTTCTTGTGTCAAATGGGCATTTGCAAGCGGCACACCTTGCTGCTTCAATTGCTTACTCAACCGGTAGGAAAATGGCAGATCAAGTCCAATCTGAACCAGCTGTTCATCTAGTTCAAATACTTCCTCTGGTGTTCCCTCGGCAAATTTCTTCCCACCATTCATCACAATAACGCGGTCTGCCTTCGCAGCCTCGTCTAAATCATGTGTGATGGAAATGACCGTGACCGTTCCTTGTTCCTTCAGCAGTCTGACGGTTTCTAGCACTTCTTCACGGCCAATCGGATCAAGCATTGATGTTGCTTCATCCAAGATCATGATGTCAGGGCTTGCGGCAAGTACACCTGCGATTGCTACTCTCTGCTTTTGCCCGCCTGATAGATGGTGCGGCTCTTGATCAAGAAACTCCTGCATATTGACCTGTTTGACAGCCCAATCTACACGCTCTATCATCAATTCCCGCTCAACCCCGTTATTTTCTAAACCAAAAGCCACATCATCACGAACCGTTGAGCCAACGAATTGGTTGTCTGGGTTTTGAAAGACCATGCCGACCTTTTTGCGAATATCCCAAACACTTTCTTCTTTCAGCTCAATCTCACCAACCTTGACCGTTCCTGCATCCGGTAAAATGAGCCCATTCAGTACACGGGCAAGTGTGGATTTACCTGAACCGTTGTGGCCAACAATGGCAAGCCATTCATTTTGATTCACATGCAATGACACTTGGTCTAAAGCGGGCTTGTCCGCATCTTTGTGATAACGAAATACAATGTCTTTTACGTCAATTAATGTCTTCTCCATCTCTACCGGACCTCCTCTCAGCTCAACCTCTACTTTGCCTGTTGCTAAAAAGCCGTAGTATCTAAAAAAGGGCATAGATCCAGTTATGAACTGTCCCGCCCTTTCTTAGATACACGATATGTGATTAAACTAATTCAATGACAGCCATTGGTGCGCCATCGCCGCGACGAGGTCCAAGCTTCATGATACGAGTGTATCCACCTTGGCGATCTTCGTAGCGAGTTGCAACGTCAGCGAATAATTTTTGAAGTGCATCTTGGTTTGTTTCAGCGTTAGCTACTTCGTTACGAATGTAAGCTGCAGCTTGACGGCGAGCATGAAGATCTCCGCGTTTGCCAAGAGTGATCATTTTTTCAACTACAGAGCGAAGTTCTTTCGCACGTGTTTCAGTTGTTTCGATGCGTTCGTTGATGATCAAATCAGTCGTTAGGTCACGAAGCATTGCTTTACGTTGTGCACTAGTGCGTCCTAGCTTTCTGTATGCCATGTGATGTCCCCTCCTTAATTAGAGATGCTGTATGAATAAAAAACACACGAAAATCCTAGTTCACAATGAAACTAGTCAATCGTCTTTACGAAGACCCAGTCCAAGTTCTTCTAGTTTCGCTTTCACTTCTTCAAGAGATTTACGTCCAAGGTTACGAACTTTCATCATATCCTCTTCTGTCTTGTTAGCAAGCTCTTGAACAGTGTTAATACCCGCACGCTTCAAACAGTTGTAAGAACGAACAGAAAGATCAAGCTCTTCAATTGTCATTTCAAGCACTTTTTCTTTTTGGTCTTCTTCTTTTTCAACCATGATTTCTGCATGCTGAGCTTCGTCAGTTAACCCAACGAAAATATTTAGGTGTTCAGTTAAAATCTTAGAACCTAGAGCGATCGCTTCTTTCGGTCCTGTGCTTCCATCAGTCCATACATCTAGTGTTAATTTATCATAGTTTGTGATTTGCCCAACACGGGTGTTCTCCACTTGATAAGTTACACGAGATACAGGTGTATAGATTGAGTCGATCGGAATCACGCCGATAGGCTGATCGTCTCTTTTGTTTGCATCAGCAGGATTATACCCGCGACCTCTTTGTGCAGTCAAACGAACACGGAAGCTCGCATTTTTGCCAAGAGTTGCGATGTGGAGATCTGGATTTAAGATTTCAATATCGCTGTCGTGTGTAATATCAGCAGCTGTTACAGTTCCTTCATCTTGTACATCAATTTCAAGCGTCTTCTCTTCTTCAGAGTAGATTTTGAGTGCAAGCTTTTTAATGTTTAAGATAATCGTTGTAACATCTTCAACCACGCCTTCGATCGTTGAGAATTCGTGTAAGACACCATCTATCTGGATCGATGTTACAGCTGCACCAGGAAGTGAGGATAAAAGGATACGACGAAGGGAGTTCCCTAAAGTGGTACCATATCCACGCTCAAGTGGCTCTACGACAAACTTGCCATACTTGGCATCGTCGCTGATTTCAACCGTTTCGATTTTTGGTTTTTCAATTTCGATCATCTAATAAAACCCTCCTTCAAAACGTCGAAACCTCGAATAGAATCATATGAGATTCCATCCGAAATTCCTCATTGTTTAGTCCCGTATGTGCTCAGGCAACGAGTCGTGTATTCGTCTCATAAATAACTGTATCATAACCCATTATTGACAGGGACACAAAATCTATACAAACAAATTACACGCGGCGACGTTTTGGTGGACGGCATCCGTTATGAGGAACTGGAGTTACGTCTCTGATTGCAGTAACTTCAAGACCTGCAGCTTGAAGCGCACGAATTGCAGCTTCACGACCAGAACCAGGACCTTTAACAGTTACTTCAAGTGTTTTAAGACCATGTTCGATAGAACCTTTAGCAGCAGTTTCAGCAGCCATTTGTGCAGCGAAAGGAGTAGATTTACGAGAACCTCTGAATCCTAATGCACCAGCACTTGACCAAGAAATTGCGTTTCCATGAACATCAGTAATCGTTACAATCGTGTTGTTGAAAGTGGAACGGATATGAGCGATTCCAGCTTCAATATTCTTTTTCACGCGACGTTTACGCGTATTTTGTTTACGAGCAGCAGCCATTCTTTAACTACCTCCTTTACTTATTTTTTCTTGTTAGCTACAGTACGACGCGGACCTTTACGAGTACGCGCGTTGTTTTTTGTGTTTTGTCCACGAACAGGAAGTCCTCTACGATGACGGATTCCGCGGTAGCTTCCGATTTCAATTAGACGCTTAATGTTAAGTGAAACTTCACGACGAAGGTCACCTTCTACTTTAAGTTTGTCAATGATATCACGGATTTTACCTAGTTCGTCTTCAGTTAGATCGCGAACGCGAGTGTCTTCAGAAACACCTGCTTCTTTAAGGACTTGTTGAGCCGTCGTACGACCAATTCCAAAAACATATGTTAAAGAAATGACAACACGCTTATCACGTGGAATATCTACACCAGCAATACGAGCCATGATTTGGGCACCTCCTTGTTATTAGCCTTGTTTTTGTTTATGTTTTGGGTTTTCACAGATCACCATTACTTTTCCTTTTCTGCGAATCACTTTACATTTTTCACAGATAGGTTTAACAGATGGTCTCACTTTCATGTGTTTCCAACCTCCTTCTTCCGGAGTTGCTTTATTTGTAACGGTACGTAATTCTACCACGAGTTAAGTCATATGGAGATAATTCTACCGTAACTTTGTCTCCAGGTAAAATGCGAATGAAGTGCATACGGATTTTTCCTGATACATGAGCCAAAACTGTATGACCATTCTCTAGTTCAACTTTGAACATTGCATTTGGCAAAGTTTCTGCTACAGTACCTTCCACTTCAATTACATCGTCTTTCGCCATTCAAGTGTTCTCCCTTCTTCAAATCAGTAACTTGCTCTCTGATAAATGTTCAAATGAGATGTTCTCAATTGTCCATCTATCACCCGACCTGTTTTGAATATACTGTTCTGAACTTCCGGAGATACGCAATCATAAAAGGTTAAATGATTGATATTTTTTCTTAGGAGAATGAATTTACGCTTTTCTCCGTCTGCGATTAGTACATGGCAGCCATCGAACATGCCGATGACAACTGTATACTGATCTTGTTCTTTCCTTGGACTATACAGACAACCTGCCCGATTTGGGCCTGAAAGGCTTCAGTGAAGACCTAAATCTTAGTCAGTATATCAAAACCTGTATCTGTAATCGCAATCGTATGCTCAAAGTGAGCACACTTTTTCCCATCAACCGTTACAACCGTCCAGTTATCAGCCAATGTTTTCACATATCGGCTGCCTGCGTTCACCATCGGTTCGATGGCCAACACCATTCCAGGTTTGAGCCGTGGGCCTTTGTTCGGTGGACCATAATGAGGAATTTGAGGGTCCTCATGAAGATCCTGTCCGACCCCATGTCCAACATATTCTCTAACAACTGAGAAATTCTCATCTTCAACATACGTTTGTATGGCATGGGAAATGTTTGACAGACGTTCACCTGGCTTTGCTTCCTGTAAGCCCTTATATAGAGATTCCTCTGTGACTTCCAGTAGTTTGCGGTCCTCATCACTGATTACCCCAACTGGATAAGTCCAAGCAGAGTCACCATGATAGCCATTTAACTTTGCGCCGATATCGATACTAATGATGTCTCCATCACGTAAAACCCGTTTACCAGGAATACCGTGAACGAGTTCTTCATTCACCGAAACGCAAATGCTCCCGCGAAAACCATTATACCCTTTAAAAGATGGGATTGCACCCTGCTTTGTAATAAAACGTTCGGCAATTTGATCCAATTCTTTTGTCGAAATACCTGGTTTTATATGTTTCTTCAGCTCTTCATGAGTCAGTGCGACAATGCGTCCAGCTTCTCTCATAATCTCAAGCTCGCGAGGAGTTTTACAGATAATCATTTATTTAATCCCCCAAGCAGGTCCTTGATATCAGCGTAAACATCGTTAATGTGCTTCGCACCATCAATGTTTGCAAGATATCCTTTTTCTGAATAGAAGTTCAGTAAAGGTTCAGTCTGCTTTAAGTTCACTTCAAGTCTTGTCGAAACGGTTTCTGCATTATCATCTGCACGTTGATAAAGCTCGCCTCCACACTTGTCACAAACATTTTCTTTCGCAGGTGGATTGAATACTAAATGATATGTTGCTCCGCAATCTTTGCAAATTCTTCGGCCAGTCAGACGCTCCATCAAAGCATCTTTATCGACTTTAATATTAATGACATAATCAATCGTTCTGCCAAGGTCCTTTAGAATGTCTTCTAAAGCTTCAGCTTGAGCGACTGTTCGCGGAAATCCGTCCAGAAGAAAACCTTGTTCACAATCATTCTTGCCAAGTCTTTCTCTAACAATACCGATTGTGACCTCATCAGGAACAAGCTCTCCTTTATCGATAAAGGATTTTGCTTCGAGTCCAAGTTGTGTCTCCTCTTTCATAGCAGCACGGAACATATCTCCTGTTGAGATATGAGGGATCCCATAATCATCAACAATTCGTTCTGCCTGAGTGCCTTTACCAGCACCCGGAAGCCCCATTAAGACTAAGTTCATTTCGGATTTCCCCTTCCTTACTTAGAGAGGTTGGGCAGGAGCCCAGCCCTCTGTTTTATTTCATAAATCCACGGTAGTTTCGTTTCACTAATTGGCTTTCAAGCTGTTTCATTGTTTCAAGTGCAACACCTACAACAATGAGAAGACTTGTGCCGCCAATTTGTGCAGCGGAAGGTAATCCAGCGAATTGAATGAAAAAGATAGGAAGTATTGAAATCACGGCTAAGAAAATGGCGCCCACAAACGTGAGTCGGTACAAAATGCTCGTAATTCTATCTTGAGTCATTTTCCCTGGACGAACTCCCGGGATATAGCCACCCTGCTTTTGCAGATTTTCAGCCATTTGTTCAGGGTTTACTTGGACAAAGGCATAAAAATATGTGAAAGCAACAATCAGTGCTACATAAATCGTCATACCGATTGGCTTAGTATAGTCAAAGTTGTTAGTTATCCAGGTTGTCACATTATTTGTTCCGAAGAACGATGCAATCGTCTGCGGAGTAATAATGAACGAAACGGCAAAGATGACTGGAATCACCCCTGCTGGATTCACTTTCAATGGAAGGTGCGTTGCTTGACTAGCAGACATTTGTGCACGGCCAGTTCCTTTTGAATACTGAATCGCAATCTTTCTCACTGCCATTTGAATGTAAATAACACCGATAACAATGACAAGAATAGCAATCACAATAAGGGCAATTTTCAGGATTTGCATGAACAGCTGTCCATCTCCACCTACAAATTGCTGAGCGTACACTTGCTTTAATGTTTGAGGGATACCTGCGATGATACCGGCAAAGATAATAATCGAAATACCGTTACCAACACCGTGAGCAGTAATCTGCTCTCCCAGCCACATTAAGAATGCTGTTCCCGCAGTGAGTACGACCGCAATTAAGAGATACGTTGAAACACCTGGGTTTTCAATCAGCATGCCTCCTGCCATATTGTTAAATCCATATGACATTCCTAACGCCTGGATAAATCCTAGAACAATTGTAAAATACCTTGTGAATTGTGCTAATTTTCGGCGGCCAACCTCTCCTTGCTTTGACCACTCAGTAAACTTCGGTACAACATCCATCTGCAAGAGCTGGATGATGATCGAAGCAGTGATATACGGCATAATCCCCATTGCAAGAATGGAGAATTGGAAAAGTGCCCCGCCCCCAAACGTGTTGAGGATTCCGAAAACACTCATTTGATCCTGTGCCTGGAGAACTTCGGCGTTCACATTAGGCACAGGGATGAAAGCACCTATACGAAAGACGACTAACATTAAAAGTGTAAATATAATCTTATTCCGTATATCTTTCACGCGCATAAAATTGGAGATTGTCTTAAACAAGTTAGATCACCTCGGCTGTACCGCCAGCAGCTTCAATCGCTTCTTTAGCAGAAGCAGAGAATTTATTGGCTTTTACAGTTAATTTTTTTTCTAATTTACCGTTGCCAAGAATTTTTACTCCTGCTTTTAACTTGCTTATTGCACCAGTCTCTAGAAGAAGTTCAGGAGTGACTTCCGTTCCTTCGTCAAAACTGTTTAATCTGTCTAAGTTGATTACCGCGTAATCTTTACGGTTGATGTTTGTAAAACCACGTTTTGGAAGGCGTTGGAATAAAGGCATTTGACCACCTTCGAATCCAGGGCGTACACCGCCGCCAGAACGAGCGTTTTGACCTTTATGACCTTTACCAGAAGTTTTACCGTTACCTGATCCAATACCACGACCAACACGGTTGCGTACTTTACGTGAACCTTCTGAAGGCTTCAATTCATGAAGTTTCATTTGGGCACCTCCTTATCGATTAAAAATGTTTTATTGTTCTTTAACAGAAACTAAATGAGACACCTTGTTAATCATGCCGCGGATCGCTGCATTGTCTTCATGTACGACTGTTTGGTTTGTTTTCTTTAGACCAAGAGTACGAACAGTGACACGCTGATCTTCCGGGCGACCGATTACACTGCGTTTGAGGGTAATTTCTAATTTATTTGCCATTATTGTTCCCTCCTTATCCTAACAGGTCTTCTACAGATTTTCCACGAAGCTTCGCTACATCTTCAGCACGTTTAAGTTCACTTAAACCTTGAAGTGTTGCGCGGATCATGTTGATCGGTGTATTAGAACCTAGAGATTTAGAAAGGATATCAGCTAGACCAGCAAGCTCAAGTACCGCACGCACTGGGCCTCCAGCGATAACTCCTGTACCTTCTGAAGCAGGCTTCAATAGAACGTTTCCTGCACCGAATCGACCGATGATTTCATGTGGAATTGTAGTTCCAACCATTGGTACTTCAATTAAATTCTTTTTCGCGTCTTCAACAGCTTTGCGGATCGCTTCTGGTACTTCTTGTGCTTTACCAGTACCGAATCCTACATGACCGTTTTTGTCACCGACAACAACTAAAGCTGCAAAACGGAAACGACGTCCACCTTTAACAACTTTCGCTACCCGGTTAACCGTAACTAAGCGTTCTTCTAACTCTAATTTGCTTGGGTCAATACGACTCATTCGGATGTGTCCCTCCTTCTTTTATTAAAATTTAAGTCCAGCCTCACGAGCAGCTTCAGCTAGAGCTTTTACACGTCCATGATATAAGTATCCTCCGCGGTCAAATACCACGTTAGAGATGCCTTTTTCAACAGCACGTTTTGCAACAAGTTCGCCAACTTTAGTAGCAGCTGCAGCGTCAGAACTATTCTCGATCTTTAACTCTTTATCAAGAGTAGAAGCACTTACAAGTGTTACACCGTTAACATCATCAATTACTTGAGCGTAGATGTTCTTGTTAGAACGGAAAACGTTAAGGCGAGGTCTTTCAGCAGTACCTGAAAGTTTCGCACGAACACGAGCGTGTCTTTTAAGACGAGTAGCGTTTTTGCTAGTTTTCGTAATCATCCGAGTCACTCCTTTCTTCACATTAAGCGATCTTACTTACCAGTTTTTCCTTCTTTACGGCGAACGAATTCACCTTCGTAACGAATTCCTTTACCTTTGTAAGGCTCTGGAGCACGGACAGCGCGGATGTTAGAAGCTAGAGCTCCTACACGCTCTTTATCGATACCTTTAACGATTACTTTCGTTTGAGATGGAACTTCTACTTCTACTCCAGCCTCAGGAACGATTTCAACTGGGTGAGAGTATCCAACGTTAAGAACAAGTTTGTTTCCAGATTTAGCTGCACGGTAACCGACACCGATTAGTTCTAAACCTCTTTCGAAACCTTTAGATACACCTTCAACCATGTTTGCAATTAAGCTACGTGTTGTACCATGTAATGCACGGTGTTCTTTATTTTCAGACGGACGGCTTACAGTTAAGACGTTGTCCTCAATTTTAATTTCCATATCAGGGTGAAATGCACGAGTTAGTTCACCTTTTGGTCCCTTTACTGTCACTGTGTTATCGTTGTTTGTCACAGTTACTCCTGAAGGGATCTCGATTAGCTTTTTACCTATACGAGACATACCAAGCACCTCCATTCATCTTAAACTTTTTTTACCATACGTAAGCAAGTACTTCTCCACCAGCTTGTTTAGCACGGGCTTCTTTGTCCGATAAAACACCTTGTGATGTAGAAATAATTGCGATTCCAAGTCCGTTAAGTACACGTGGTACTTCATTTGATTTCGCATATACGCGTAAACCAGGTTTACTGATTCTTTTAAGACCAGTGATAACACGTTCGTTGTTTTGGCCGTATTTAAGGAACAAACGGATAATTCCTTGTTTGCTGTCTTCGACGTACTCAACGTCACGGATAAAACCTTCACGCTTTAAAATTTCAGCAATTTCTCTTTTGATTTTTGAAGCCGGTACTTCTAGCTTCTCATGACGTACCATGTTCGCATTGCGAATACGAGTCAGCAAATCTGCAATCGGATCTGTCATAACCATTATTTAATAACCTCCTTCCCATTTATGGGGATTACCAGCTGGCTTTTTTAACGCCAGGAATTTGTCCTTTATATGCAAGTTCGCGGAAACAAATACGGCAAAGTTTAAACTTGCGAATTACTGAATGTGGACGTCCACAACGTTCGCAGCGCGTATACTCTTGAACTTTAAACTTTTGTTTGCGTTGTTGTTTCGCAATCATAGACTTTTTAGCCACGATTTCGCCTCCCTTTCATTGATTATTTCTGGAACGGCATACCTACTTGAGTTAATAACTCACGTGCTTCTTCATCCGTGTTGGCAGTCGTAACGATAACGATATCCATACCGCGGACTTTTGTTACTTTATCGTAATCAATTTCTGGGAAGATTAACTGTTCTTTAATACCAAGCGTGTAGTTTCCACGACCGTCGAAAGATTTCTTAGAAATCCCGCGGAAGTCACGTACACGTGGTAAAGATACAGAAATAAGTTTATCAAGGAAATCGTACATGCGCTCTCCGCGAAGTGTTACTTTCGCACCGATTGGCATTCCTTCACGTAGACGGAATCCAGCAATAGACTTCTTCGCACGAGTAACGACAGGTTTTTGACCAGCGATAAACGTTAATTCTTCAACAGCAGTATCGATTGCTTTAGCGTTTTGAACGGCGTCACCAACACCCATGTTGATCACGATTTTTTCGATTTTTGGCACTTGCATTACTGATTTGTATTCAAACTTAGAAACTAATGCAGGTGTAATTTCTTTTACATACTTTTCTTTAAGGCGGTTCATGAGAAAGACCTCCCTTCCTTATTTACTATTTATCTAGAACTTGCCCAGATTTTTTCGCTACACGGACTTTCTTTCCGTCCTCAACTTTATATCCAATACGTGTCACTTCACCCGTTTTAGGATCAAGCGGCATTACGTTTGATACGTGGATCGGCGCTTCTTGTTCAGAAATTCCGCCTTGAGGGTTAGCTTGGGTTGGTTTAGAGTGTTTTTTCACAAGGTTAATACCTTCTACTAAAACACGGTCCTTTTTAGGGAAAGCAGCAAGGATGACACCTTGTTTACCTTTATCTTTACCAGAGATAACCACTACTTTATCGCCCTTTTTAACATGCATTTAATCGCACCTCCTTGAGTCGCGGATTGTATTCATTAAAGTACTTCTGGTGCTAAAGAAACAATTTTCATATAGTTGTTTTCACGAAGTTCACGTGCTACTGGTCCGAAGATACGAGTTCCACGTGGGCTCTTGTCGTCACGGATGATGACACATGCATTTTCATCAAAACTGATGTAAGATCCATCGTTTCTGCGAGCTCCGCTCTTAGTACGAACGATAACTGCTTTCACAACTTCACCTTTTTTGACAACGCCTCCTGGTGTTGCTTGTTTAACCGTACAAACAATGACATCACCGATGTTAGCCGTTTTACGTCCAGAGCCACCAAGAACTTTAATCGTTAGTACTTCGCGTGCGCCAGAGTTGTCAGCTACTTTTAAACGAGTCTCCTGTTGAATCATTAATGTTACCTCCCTTCGGAAAAAGAAATCCGAACTTTATTAGATAATAACAGCTTCTTCGACAACTTCAACTAGACGAAAGCGTTTAGTCGCAGATAATGGACGAGTTTCCATGACCTTTACGATGTCTCCGATTTTTGCTTGGTTGTTTTCATCATGTGCTTTGAACTTTTTAGAGTATCTTACACGTTTGCCATAAAGTGAATGCTTTTTGTATGTTTCAACTACAACAGTGATGGTTTTATCCATTTTGTCAGAAACAACACGACCTTGATACACTTTACGTTGGTTACGTTCGCTCATGTTTGCGGGGCCTCCCCTCTAATTATTATTTATTAGCAGCGATTTCTCTTTGACGAATCACAGTTTTCATGCGTGCGATTGATTTACGCACTTCACGAATGCGAGCAGTGTTTTCAAGCTGCCCAGTCGCTAATTGGAAACGAAGATTGAAAAGTTCTTCTTTAAGAGACTTTACTTTTTGTTCAATTTCAGCAGTGGTAAGGTCACGAATTTCATTAGCTTTCATTTGATTCACCACCAATTTCTTCACGTTTTACGAACTTCGTTTTAATTGGCAATTTGTGAGATGCAAGACGAAGAGCTTCACGAGCAACTTCTTCAGACACACCAGAAATTTCAAATAAAACTTTGCCCGGTTTTACTACAGCTACCCAGCCTTCTGGAGCACCTTTACCGGAACCCATGCGGACCTCTAGAGGTTTAGCTGTGTATGGCTTAGAAGGGAAAATTTTAATCCAAACTTTACCGCCACGTTTCATGTAACGAGTCATAGCAATACGAGCAGCTTCGATTTGACGGTTAGTGATCCAAGAAGCTTCAAGAGCTTGGATACCGAACTCACCGAAATGTACTTCAGTGCCGCCTTTTGCACGACCACGCATTTTTCCACGATGTTCTCTGCGATACTTCACGCGTTTTGGCAATAACATATTATTTTCCTCCTTCCGCAGTATTCTTCTTAGTTGGAAGGACTTCTCCACGATAGATCCATACTTTTACGCCAAGCTTACCATAAGTAGTATCAGCTTCAGCAGTAGCATAGTCGATGTCAGCACGAAGTGTGTGCAATGGAACAGTACCTTCACTGTAATATTCAGAACGAGCAATATCTGCACCGCCAAGACGACCAGAAACCATTGTTTTGATTCCTTGTGCTCCAGCACGCATTGTGCGTTGGATTGTTTGTTTTTGTGCACGACGGAATGAAATACGATTTTCAAGTTGACGAGCGATGTTTTCAGCAACTAGCTGAGCATCAAGATCTGCTCTCTTGATTTCAAGAATGTTGATGTGTACACGTTTGCCAGTTAGGCTGTTAAGAGCTTTACGAAGTGCTTCAACTTCAGATCCGCCTTTACCAATTACCATACCTGGTTTAGCCGTGTGGATTGTGATATTTACGCGGTTTGCAGCACGTTCGATTTCTACTTTAGAAACAGACGCGTCAGACAAACGCTTGCTGATGAATTCACGGATTTTCAAGTCTTCATGTAAGAAGTCAGCGTAATCTTTTCCTGCGAACCATTTAGATTCCCAATCACGAATGACGCCAATACGAAGACCTACTGGATTTACCTTTTGACCCACGGATTATCCCTCCTTCTTTTCTGATACAACGATTGTAATGTGGCTAGTACGTTTGTTAATTGCGCTCGCACGACCCATAGCACGTGGACGGAATCTCTTAAGTGTTGGACCTTCGTCAACGAATGCTTGAGTAATCACTAGGCTGTTAGCGTCCAACTCGTAGTTGTGCTCAGCATTTGCGATAGCAGATTTTAATACTTTTTCAATAATTGGTGAAGCAGCCTTAGGTGTAAGGTTTAAGATAGAAACTGCTTCTCCTACTTGCTTACCTCGGATCAGGTCCATTACTAGACGTGCTTTACGAGGAGCAATACGGACTGTTCTTGCGACAGCTTTAGCTTGCATTTAAAAGCCTCCTCTCATTAGCGTCTTGTTTTTTTATCGTCACTAGCATGACCTTTGTAAGTACGGCTTGGTGCGAATTCGCCCAATTTGTGACCTACCATATCTTCAGAAATGAAAACAGGTACATGTTTGCGTCCGTCATAGACAGCGATTGTGTGACCGATGAATTGTGGGAAAATTGTAGAACGACGAGACCAAGTTTTTACGACTTGCTTTTTGTCAGTTTCATTCAATTTCTCGACTTTAGCCATCAAATGATCATCAACAAATGGTCCTTTTTTTAAGCTGCGAGCCATTGTGGAACCTCCCTTCGTGATTGAACTACGGTCCTAAATGAACCGTAGACAACCCCGTTACTTG
The DNA here is from genome assembly GCF_038005045.1 of Bacillus sp. FSL K6-3458. Taxonomy (NCBI): domain Bacteria; kingdom Bacillati; phylum Bacillota; class Bacilli; order Caryophanales; family Bacillaceae; genus Bacillus; species Bacillus sp. FSL K6-3458. The sequence continues at coordinate 97,417 of NZ_JBBOSI010000001.1, forward strand.
TTTTTACGACGACGTACAATGAATTTATCAGACTTGTTGGTTTTCTTACGAGTCTTGAATCCAAGAGTCGGTTTACCCCATGGAGACATTGGTGATTTACGTCCGATTGGAGCGCGTCCTTCACCACCGCCGTGTGGGTGATCGTTAGGGTTCATTACAGAACCACGAACTGTTGGGCGTACGCCTTTCCAGCGAGAACGTCCAGCTTTACCGATGTTGATTAGTTCGTGTTGTTCGTTTCCAACTTGACCGATAGTCGCACGGCAAGCAGAAAGGATCATGCGTACTTCACCAGAGTTCAAACGTACAAGAACGTATTTACCTTCTTTACCTAGAACTTGAGCAGAAGTACCAGCAGAACGAACTAATTGTCCACCTTTACCTGGTTTTAATTCAATGTTATGCACAACTGTACCAACTGGGATGTTGATAAGTGGAAGAGCATTACCTGGTTTGATGTCAGCTTCTGGTCCAGAAGTAACTTCAGTACCAACTTGGATTCCTTTCGGAGCAAGAATGTAACGTTTCTCACCATCTGCATAGTTTACAAGAGCGATGTTCGCTGAACGGTTTGGATCATACTCGATTGTAGCAACGCGTCCAGGTATACCGTCTTTATCACGCTTAAAGTCGATGATACGGTATTGACGTTTGTGACCGCCACCTTGATGACGAACAGTCAATCTACCTTGGTTGTTACGTCCGCCTTTTCTGTGAAGCGGTGCAAGCAACGATTTTTCTGGTTTGTCAGTCGTGATTTCAGCAAAATCTGAAGTAGTCATGCCACGACGACCATTACTGGTTGGTTTATACTTTTTAATCGCCATTTTGAATTTCCCTCCTTCTTTTTAAGATTTACGCTTCAAAAATTTCGATTTCTTTGCTGTCAGCAGTTAATTTCACGATCGCTTTTCTGCGACGGCTAGTCATACCAGTGTAGCGTCCAACGCGTTTTGATTTACCTTTGTAGTTTTGAACGTTGACTTTCTCAACTTTCACTCCAAAGATTTCTTCAACAGCGTCTTTCACTTCTGTCTTGTTAGCTCTGACATCAACTTCGAACGTGTACTTCTTCTCTGTCATTAGATCAGCAGAACGTTCAGTAATGATAGGGCGCTTTAGAACATCACGAGGATCTTTCATTATGCAAGTCCCTCCTCTACTTTTTCAACCGCTGCTTTAGTGATCAGAAGTTTGTCGTGGTTGACAACGTCAAGAACGTTGATACCGTTAGCTTCAACAACTGTTACTCCAGGGATGTTACGAGCAGATAAAGCAACTGTTTCGTTTGCATCCGCAGTGACGATCAATGCTTTCTTCTCAACAGATAACCCTTTAAGGATGCCTGCGAATTCTTTCGTTTTCACTGCATCAAGAGTAAGATCCTCAAGAACGATGATGTTGTTGTCGATTACTTTAGAAGACAATACTGACTTGATAGCCAAGCGGCGAACTTTTTTAGGTAATTTATAAGAATAGCTGCGTGGTGTTGGACCGAATACGATACCGCCTCCGCGCCATTGTGGTGAACGGATAGAACCTTGACGAGCACGACCTGTACCCTTCTGTCTCCAAGGTTTACGACCTCCGCCACGTACTTCAGAACGAGTTTTTACTTTGTGAGTTCCTTGACGTAAGGAAGCTCTTTGCATAAGAATAGCATCGAATACTACGCTTTCGTTTGGCTCAATTCCAAACACAGAAGCGTTTAATTCGATTTCACCGTTAGTAGAACCGTTTTGGTTAAATAATGCTACTTTTGGCATGACTTGTTTCCTCCTTTCCTAAGAGAGTTATTTAGTTTTAACTGCACTCTTTACAGTTACTAGAGATTTTTTAGCTCCTGGTACGTTTCCTTTGATCAACAGAAGATTGCGTTCTGCATCAACTTTAACGATCTCAAGGTTTTGGACAGTGATTTGCTCTCCGCCCATACGTCCTGGAAGAAGTTTACCTTTGAATACTCGGTTTGGATCAACAGGTCCCATTGAACCAGGACGACGGTGGTAACGTGAACCGTGAGTCATTGGTCCGCGTGATTGTCCGTGGCGCTTGATAGCCCCTTGGAATCCTTTACCTTTTGATGTTCCTGTTACATCTACGATATCTCCATTTGCGAAAATATCAACTTTGACTTCCTGACCAACTTCATACGCATCTAACTCCACACCGCGTAATTCTTTTACGAAGCGCTTAGGAGCAGTTTCCGCTTTAGCAACGTGGCCTTTCTCTGGTTTGTTAGAAAGCTTCTCACGTTTGTCGTCAAAACCGATTTGGATTGCTTCATAGCCATCCGTGTCAGTAGTCTTCTTCTGAAGAACAACGTTAGCAGCAGCCTCAACAACAGTTACAGGGATAAGGTCACCGTTTTCTGCGAATACTTGCGTCATACCAATTTTTCTACCTAAGATTCCTTTGGTCATTCGTCACACCTCCTATAATATGTGTTTTCTATTTGAATTAAAGTTTGATTTCGATATCTACACCGGATGGTAAATCTAAACGCATAAGTGCATCAACTGTTTGTGGAGTTGGATTCACGATGTCGATTAGACGTTTGTGAGTACGCATCTCAAATTGCTCACGAGAATCTTTGTACTTATGCACCGCACGAAGGATTGTGTAAACTGATTTTTCAGTTGGAAGCGGAATTGGACCAGATACACTAGCACCAGAACGCTTAGCCGTTTCAACAATCTTCTCAGCAGATTGATCAAGAATTCTATGATCATATGCTTTTAAACGAATACGAATTTTTTGTTTTGCCATTATTTTCCCTCCTTTTCGCCTACTTACGTTAGACAGTTCTCCGTGAGAAAAACCTGATCACCTTGCCATGGCAAAGCGGCCGGGTGTGTCAGCAACCTCTCACTTCATCGCAGTCAAAGACCAACATGCACTATTGTACCAAATTGGCCTGCGTGTTGCAATAATAAATCGGATAAATTTATGATTTGCACACTTTTCATATTATACAGGGGTTCAGCCTATAAATCAAGCTTTCCCTGAAGATGATGTGTAGCTGTCTTCCTGACGATACGAATAAATTCTTCTGGCTCTTCAATATGCGGAGAATGCGCAGATTCTTTAAAAGTAAACCACTCTTTTATTGGTGCTGTAAGTTGATCAACATATGGTTTTGATACAGCAGCTGGTGTAATCATGTCATGTTCCCCGATGATAAAGTAGCAGGGTATTAATATAGAAGAAACTCGGTATTGAATGCTTTCGTTCATCAGCTCGTCCCACAGCATATCCTGGCTATACTTCTGTCCCATAAGGAATTTCCACTTATCTTTTAGCTGATAATGCTTACTAACGAGAAATGCAAACAGCATTTGAAAAAGTGGCTTCCACCTATGCGTGAGCCCTACTTTTGCGAACTCTTTGTATAGAGAGAACAAAGCATGAGCAGAGGTGCGTTTCCAAGGGGGTGGTGTCAGCAATCTTAGAAATCTAGTGAAGAAATGCTTGCCTTGATATTTTTTTAGAAGAAGTTCGTACGATACAATATCCTCTTTTAATACATCAACCACCTGACTAATTCCATAATAGGCATGATACAAATCTGGTCGTTTATGTACAGCTTGTATCGCAATTAATGATCCCCATGAATAACCCGCAATGTATATTTTCGTTTGATCATTATAAGAAAGCAGTTTTTCTGTAATCTCAATCGTATCCTCTACGAATTGCCCAATGGTCATAGAAGACTCAGGAATGTCTTTTTGATAAGACAGTCCTGCACCGCGCTGGTCCCAATGAACAACAGTGAAGTCTTGATCAAGTTCCTTATGAAAGGAATCGATATAACTCATTTGAGCTGACCCTGGGCCACCGTGTAAAAATAATAAAACGGGTTTTGTTTTTTCTGCTTGATCTTCTTTTATCATAATCCATTGATCAAGCCCGCCAATCAGCCACTTTTTCAACATTGTCTTCGCCATTCCAGTGATCCTCTCGGTTCCATTTAGATTCTATAGCTTATAGTAGCTGTTATGCACTGGAAAAGCAAAAAAAGAGACCCTTTTGCAAGGAGTCTCTTTTAACTGTTATTACTTAATGATAGTAGAAACGACGCCAGAACCTACAGTACGTCCACCCTCACGGATAGAGAAACGAGTTCCTTCTTCGATAGCGATAGTAGAGATAAGTTCAACTTCCATCTCAGTGTTATCGCCAGGCATTACCATTTCAGTACCTTCTGGAAGATGTACGATACCAGTTACGTCAGTTGTACGGAAGTAGAACTGCGGACGGTAGTTAGTGAAGAATGGAGTATGACGTCCACCCTCTTCTTTAGAAAGTACATAAACTTCAGCTTTGAAACGGCTATGTGGAGTGATTGTACCTGGTTTAGCAAGTACTTGACCACGTTGGATATCTTCACGAGATACACCACGAAGTAGTGCACCGATGTTGTCACCAGCTTCAGCATAGTCAAGAAGTTTACGGAACATTTCAACACCTGTAACAGTTGTTTTACCGTTTTCTTCTTGAAGACCGATGATTTCAACTTCGTCACCGACTTTAACTTGTCCACGCTCAACACGACCAGTAGCAACTGTTCCACGACCAGTGATTGAGAATACGTCCTCAACTGGCATCATGAATGGCTTCTCAGTGTCACGCTCTGGAGTTGGGATGTACTCATCAACCGCATCCATAAGTTCGAAGATTTTTGCTTCGTAATCAGCATCACCTTCAAGAGCTTTAAGAGCAGAACCTTTGATAACTGGTACATCGTCACCAGGGAAGTCATAGTCAGAAAGAAGGTCACGAACTTCCATTTCAACAAGTTCAAGTAACTCTTCATCGTCAACCATGTCACATTTGTTAAGGAATACTACGATGTAAGGAACACCTACGTTACGAGAAAGTAGGATGTGCTCACGTGTTTGTGGCATTGGACCATCAGCAGCAGATACTACTAAGATCGCGCCGTCCATTTGAGCAGCACCAGTGATCATGTTTTTAACATAGTCAGCGTGTCCTGGGCAGTCTACGTGTGCATAGTGACGAGTTTCAGTTTCATACTCAACGTGTGCAGTTGAGATTGTGATTCCACGCTCGCGCTCTTCTGGAGCACCATCGATTTGGTCATAAGCCATAGCTGTACCTTTACCAGATTTCTTATGAAGAACTGTTGAGATAGCAGCAGTTAGAGTTGTTTTACCATGGTCAACGTGTCCAATTGTACCAATGTTAGCATGCGATTTGGAACGGTCGAATTTTTCTTTAGCCATTCTAAAAATCCTCCTTAAAGGTTCATTGTATTTGGTATGAGTGATAGAAAGTGAAGAGTTACCTCTCACTTTCTGATCTTCAATAGTAGTTATACTTTAGTTTAAAGGCAAAATCAATTATTCACCTTTATTTTTTTTGATGATTTCTTCACTGATGCTCTTAGGCACTTCTTCGTAGTGATCCATGTGCATAGTGAAAGTACCGCGTCCTTGTGTGTTAGAACGGAGTGCAGTTGCATATCCGAACATTTCAGAAAGTGGAACCATAGCGCGAACAACTTGAGCGTTACCGCGAGCTTCCATACCTTCTACACGTCCACGACGAGATGTGATATCACCCATGATGTCTCCCATGTATTCTTCTGGGATAACGACTTCTACTTTCATCATTGGCTCAAGTAGAACTGGGTTACATTTGCTGACAGCATTTTTCAATGCCATAGATGCAGCAATTTTAAACGCCATTTCGTTAGAGTCAACATCGTGGTAAGATCCATCGAATAATTTTGCTTTGATGTCGATTAATGGGAATCCAGCTAATACACCATTTTCTAGTGAATCTTCAAGACCTGCTTGAATTGCTGGAATGTATTCACGTGGAACAACCCCACCGACGATTGCATTTGTGAATTCGAAGCCTGCGCCTTCTTCGTTTGGTTCGAATTCGATCCAAACGTGTCCGAACTGACCGCGTCCACCAGACTGACGTACGAATTTACCTTCAACTTTTGCACTAGAACGGAATGTTTCACGGTACGCAACTTGAGGAGCTCCTACGTTAGCTTCAACCTTGAACTCACGCTTCATACGGTCAACAATGATATCAAGGTGAAGCTCACCCATACCAGAGATGATCGTTTGACCAGTTTCAGTGTTTGTTTGTGTACGGAATGTTGGATCCTCTTCAGCTAGTTTAGCTAAAGCGATACCCATTTTATCTTGGTCAGCCTTAGATTTAGGCTCGATAGCTACATCGATAACTGGCTCTGGGAATTCCATAGACTCAAGGATAACAAGATTTTTCTCGTCACAAAGAGTATCACCAGTAGATGTATCTTTAAGACCAACAGCTGCTGCGATATCCCCTGCATATACAGTAGAGATTTCTTCACGGCTGTTTGCGTGCATTTGAAGGATACGTCCAACACGCTCACGCTTGTTCTTAGAAGAGTTCTTCACGTAAGAACCAGAATCAAGTGTTCCAGAGTATACGCGGAAGAAAGTTAGTTTCCCAACATAAGGGTCAGTCATAACTTTAAATGCAAGAGCTGCGAATGGTGCGTCATCAGTAGACTCACGTACAACCTCTTCATTTGTATCTGGCAATGTACCTTTGATTGCAGCAACATCAGTTGGTGCAGGAAGGTAGTCAAGCACAGCGTCAAGTACAAGCTGAACACCTTTGTTTTTGAAAGCAGATCCAACAAGAACTGGGTAGAATTCAACATTCAAAGTTCCTTTACGGATTGCAGCTTTCAATTCAGGAATTGTGATTTCTTCACCCTCAAGGTATTTTTCCATAAGCTCTTCATCAAGCTCAGCGACAGCTTCAATCAAGCTGCTGCGAAGCTCTTCAGCTTTGTCTTTATACTCAGCAGGGATTTCTTGTGCATCAGAGCGAGTTCCAAGGTCATCTTCGTAGAAGTATGCTACGTTTTCTACAAGGTCGATGATTCCTTCGAATTGATCTTCAGCGCCGATCGGCAATTGAATTGCATGAGCGTTCGCTTGAAGACGATCTCTTAATGTGCTTACAGAGTAAAGGAAGTCCGCACCGGTTTTATCCATTTTGTTAACGAATACGATACGAGGTACTCCGTAAGTTGTTGCTTGGCGCCAAACTGTTTCAGTTTGAGGCTCTACACCTGATTGTGCATCAAGAACAGCAACCGCACCATCAAGTACACGCAAAGAACGTTCAACTTCAACAGTGAAGTCTACGTGTCCTGGTGTATCAATGATGTTTACACGGTAACCTTTCCATTGTGCTGTAGTAGCAGCAGAAGTGATTGTAATACCACGTTCTTGCTCCTGCTCCATCCAGTCCATTTGTGAAGCTCCTTCGTGAGTTTCACCAATTTTATGGATACGACCAGTGTAGTACAAGATACGCTCAGTCGTTGTCGTTTTACCGGCATCGATGTGAGCCATGATACCAATATTACGAGTTTTGTCTAAGGAGAACTCTCTTGCCATTGGGTAATTTCTCCTTCCTTATTAGGGAATAGTTTTTTTAGTTTGGTATAAATCCTACCAGCGGTAGTGAGCGAATGCTTTGTTCGCTTCTGCCATTTTGTGTGTATCTTCACGTTTCTTAACAGCAGCACCAGTGTTGTTAGCTGCGTCAAGGATTTCGTTAGCAAGACGCTCTTCCATCGTTTTTTCTCCACGAAGACGAGCGTAGTTTACTAACCAGCGAAGACCTAAAGTCGTACGACGATCTGGGCGAACTTCTACAGGAACTTGGTAGTTAGCTCCACCTACACGACGTGCTTTAACTTCAAGAACTGGCATGATGTTTTTCAAGGCTTGTTCGAAAACCTCCATCGCTTCATTACCAGTACGTTCTTTGATGATATCAAATGACTTGTAGAGAATAGTTTGTGACTTTCCTCTTTTACCGTCGATCATCATTTTGTTGATCAAACGAGATACAAGTTTAGAATTGTAAATTGGATCTGGCAAAACGTCTCTTTTTGCTACAGGACCTTTACGTGGCATCTGAATAGCCTCCCTTCTCTTTTAAAAGGATTTCTATCTGTCTTTCATCTCAATTTCATTGTCAGCTGCCTGACTCCACTGATCTGAACTCAACTTCTAAAAACCCTTATGTTTGTTTATATTATTTGCTTTGTTTAGGGCGTTTTGTTCCGTATTTAGAACGTCCTTGCATACGACCGTCAACTCCGGCAGTATCAAGCGCACCACGAACGATGTGGTAACGTACACCCGGTAAGTCTTTTACACGTCCGCCACGGATAAGTACTACACTGTGCTCTTGTAGGTTATGTCCGATACCAGGAATGTAAGCTGTTACCTCAATCAGGTTAGACAAACGTACACGAGCATATTTACGTAGTGCTGAGTTTGGTTTTTTCGGTGTCATTGTACCGACACGAGTACAAACCCCGCGCTTCTGTGGAGATGTTACGTTAGTGTGCTCTTTTTTGAAACTGTTGTATCCTTTGTTAAGTGCAGGAGACTTTGAGTTTTCAACTTTACTCACGCGTCCTTTGCGTATTAGCTGATTAATTGTAGGCATGTTGTTATTCCTCCCTTCATTACTTTTTTTATAACCCACATACCCAGGTGGTTCATCAAAAGGCAAAAAACAATGCTTTTGCATTTTAAGCATGCAAAAACAAAACAAGTACGCTATAACATAATGGCAACAGCTGCTGCCCCAACTTCAATTCCGCAGGCCTTGCCGAGCTTTTTCATGGAATCTACCACTAAAATGTCTACACCCTTCTCTTGCGCTAGTTTCATTACACTAGCGGTTAAAGCAGGGTCAGCATCTTTCGCTACGACGATTTCCTTCACTGAATCTCGTTTCAGAGCTTTTACTGTTTGCTTCGTACCAATAATAATGGATTGAGCCTGTGATACTTTATCATAAGACATCGAATATCCTCCAAAGTAACAGGTTTTATTTTGAGCACCTTGGTTATATTATCATCATGGCAGAAGGATGTCAATATCGTTTGACAGATTATCTTGACATCCTTCACCATTTTTTGATGATTTTTATAGAAATCTTAAGAGAAAGATTACTCTACAGGAACCATATCGTCAGACGGCTGCACTTGTGAAACCGGCTTAACTTTACGGTAGTTTGGCATTCCAGTTCCAGCAGGAACAAGTTTACCGATGATGACATTCTCTTTCAAGCCAAGCAGTTCATCACGTTTTCCTTTGATCGCCGCATCTGTTAGGACACGAGTCGTTTCTTGGAAGGATGCTGCAGACAAGAATGAGTCTGTTTCAAGCGATGCTTTTGTAATACCAAGAAGAACTGGACGGCCTGTTGCAGGACGTTTGCCTTCGAATAGTACTTTTTTGTTCGCTTCTGTGAATTGGTGTACATCAAGAAGTGTGCCTGGTAATACATCTGTATCCCCTGCATCAGCGACACGCACTTTACGAAGCATTTGGCGAACCATTACTTCTACGTGCTTATCTCCGATTTCTACCCCTTGCATACGGTATACTTTTTGTACTTCATGAAGCAGATATTCTTGAACAGCTGTCATGTCAGTCACTTTAAGAAGTTCTTTCGGATCGATTGAACCTTCTGTCAGTACTTGACCACGAGTGACTTTGTCACCTTCAACAACTTTCAGACGTGCATTGTAAGGAGCTGTGTAAGAGCGAGTTTCAACTTCGCCTTGAACCACAATTTCCTGTTGCTTGTCACGAACATCGTTAATTTCAGCAACGACACCATCAATTTCAGAAATGGTTGCCTGCCCTTTCGGATTACGCGCTTCAAATAACTCTTGGATACGAGGTAAACCTTGAGTGATATCGTCTCCTGCTACCCCACCGGTGTGGAACGTACGCATTGTAAGCTGTGTTCCTGGCTCACCGATCGATTGTGCAGCGATGATTCCAACTGCTTCACCGACTTCAACGTCAGTACCAGTTGCAAGGTTACGGCCGTAGCATCGTTTACATACACCATGAGGCGTGTTACATGTAAATGCAGAACGGATCCATACTTCCTCGATTCCTGCTTCAACTACTTCAAGTGCTTTATCTTCATCAATTAGTTCGTTTTCGCCAACAATGACTTCGCCCGTTTCAGGATGAACAATTGGTTTTCTTGCAAAACGTCCGATCAGACGTTCTTCAAGTTTCTCAATAATTTCATTTCCTTCTTTAATGGACTTCGCCAAGATTCCACGGTCTGTACCGCAATCTGTTTCACGGATGATAACATCCTGCGCAACGTCAACGAGACGACGCGTGAGGTAACCAGAGTCAGCTGTTTTAAGAGCTGTATCGGCAAGACCTTTACGCGCTCCGTGAGTGGAAATAAAGTATTCCAATACGGTTAAACCCTCACGGAAACTAGATTTGATCGGAAGTTCAATGATACGTCCAGCCGGGTTGGCCATCAGACCACGCATACCAGCCAGCTGAGTGAAGTTAGATGCGTTACCACGCGCTCCAGAGTCACTCATCATGTAGATTGGGTTGACTTCATCAAGGGACTTCATCAGTTTACCTTGGATGACATCTTTAGAAGAACTCCAGATCGAAATGACTCTCTCGTAACGCTCTTCTTCAGTAATCAAACCACGTCTGAATTGCTTCATGACGTTATCTACTTTTGCTTGCGCTTCTTCGAGGATCTTCTGTTTATCATCTAATACGACGATATCAGACACCCCAACCGTAATACCCGCTTTAGTAGAGTATTTGAAACCAAGATTTTTCATGCGGTCAAGCATTTTAGATGTCTCAGTGATATGGAATCTCTTAAAGATTTCCGCAATGATTTTACCTAAAATACCTTTTTTGAACGGCGCATTGATTTCTTGTTTCTCGATCGCAGCTTTGACATCTTCACCTTTTTCAAGGAAGAAGCGGTCAGGCGTTTTTTCTTCAATATTGCTCTTTGTCGGCTCATTCATGTAAGGGAATGATTCCGGTAAGATTTCGTTAAAGATTAGTTTTCCAACTGTTGTAATCAACAATTTAGAACGCTGTTCATCAGTGAATGTCACATTCTTCAACGAGTTAGCTGCAACAGCTACACGTGTATGAAGATGCACATATCCATTTTGATAAGCTAGAAGGGCTTCGTTCGTATCTTTGAAGACCATACCTTCTCCGATAGCACCTTTACGCTCAAGTGTAAGGTAGTAGTTACCTAGCACCATATCCTGAGATGGCGTAACAACAGGTTTTCCATCTTTCGGGTTCAAAATGTTTTGAGCAGCAAGCATTAAGATACGAGCTTCAGCTTGAGCTTCAGCAGATAATGGTACGTGAACCGCCATTTGGTCACCATCAAAGTCAGCGTTGTAGGCAGTACATACAAGTGGATGCAGACGAATTGCGCGTCCTTCCACAAGTGTAGGTTCAAACGCTTGAATACCAAGTCTGTGAAGAGTTGGTGCACGGTTTAGTAAGACTGGATGCTCACGAATCACTGATTCTAAAACATCCCAAACTTCCGGCTGCACGCGCTCAATCTTACGTTTCGCGCTCTTAATGTTGTGAGCTAATCCTTTTTCAACAAGCTCCTTCATCACGAATGGTTTGAATAGTTCAAGAGCCATTTCTTTCGGAAGTCCACACTGATACATTTTCAAATGTGGTCCAACGACGATAACGGAACGTCCAGAATAGTCAACACGTTTACCAAGCAAGTTTTGACGGAAACGCCCTTGTTTCCCTTTCAGCATGTGAGAAAGAGATTTCAATGGTCTATTTCCTGGTCCTGTTACTGGTCGGCCTCTACGTCCATTATCAATCAAGGCATCGACAGCTTCTTGAAGCATACGCTTCTCGTTCTGAACGATGATGCTTGGCGCGCCAAGATCTAATAAACGTTTCAGACGATTGTTACGGTTGATGACACGACGATAAAGGTCGTTCAAGTCAGAAGTAGCAAAACGTCCGCCATCAAGCTGAACCATTGGACGTAATTCTGGTGGAATAACCGGAAGTACATCAAGGATCATCCAAGACGGTTTGTTTCCTGAGTTACGGAAAGCTTCCAACACTTCAAGGCGTTTGATCGCACGTGTACGACGCTGTCCTTGAGCTGTTTTTAGCTCTTCTTTGAGTGTATCTACTTCTTTCACAAGATCGATATCTTGAAGAAGTTTGTTAATTGCTTCTGCACCCATAGCTGCTTGGAAGGTGTTACCGTATTTATCTAAATAAGCACGGAATTCTTTCTCAGAAAGAAGTTGTTTCTTCTCAAGCGGTGTGTTGCCCGGATCAGTCACGACGTAAGAAGCGAAGTAAATCACTTCTTCTAACGCACGTGGTGACATATCTAGAACAAGACCCATACGGCTTGGGATACCTTTGAAATACCAAATGTGGGAAACTGGGGCAGCCAGTTCGATATGCCCCATTCTCTCACGACGGACTTTTGCCCGTGTTACTTCTACACCACAACGGTCACATACAACACCCTTATAACGAACGCGTTTATACTTCCCACAATGACATTCCCAGTCTTTTTGCGGTCCGAAGATACGTTCACAAAAGAGACCATCTTTTTCCGGTTTCAGTGTACGATAGTTAATCGTTTCAGGCTTTTTCACTTCACCAAAAGACCAAGAACGGATTTTATCAGGTGATGCGAGACCGATGTTCATATACTCAAAATTGTTCACATCTAGCAAGGGGCCTACCTCCCTTTTAATCTTCGGGTTATACCCTAGTCACTTGCTCTAATCGTTTCTGCTATTCTTTTGTGACTGCGTCACGTTCAAGATCGACAGGTGCGAGGTCTGCAGCATCTTCGTCATTAGATAACGCTAATCCGTCTGCTTTCTTCGTTTCCTCATCGTCTTCTAAATCTCTCATTTCTATCTCTTCTTCATCGCCAGATAGGATTTTCACATCCATACCTAAACTTTGAAGTTCTTTAATTAATACTTTGAATGATTCAGGGACACCTGGTTCAGGTACGTTATCCCCTTTGACGATCGCTTCGTATGTTTTCACACGACCCACAACGTCATCCGATTTTACAGTTAAGATTTCTTGAAGTGTATATGCTGCACCGTAAGCTTCAAGTGCCCATACTTCCATCTCTCCGAAACGCTGTCCACCAAACTGTGCTTTACCGCCCAGTGGCTGCTGCGTAACAAGTGAGTATGGTCCAGTTGAACGAGCGTGAAGTTTATCGTCAACCATGTGAGCCAGTTTGATCATGTACATGATTCCGACTGATACACGGTTATCGAATGGTTCACCAGTTCGACCGTCATAAAGGACTGTTTTCGCATCACGGGACATACCTGCTTCTTCAAGCGTTTCCCAAACATCTTCCTCACGAGCACCATCAAATACTGGTGACGCAATGTGGATGCCTAGGTAACGTGCAGCCATACCCATATGAAGCTCAAGTACCTGACCGATATTCATACGAGATGGTACCCCTAGAGGGTTTAACATGATATCAATCGGTGTTCCATCTGGAAGATACGGCATATCTTCTTCTGGAAGGATTTTAGAGATAACACCTTTGTTACCATGTCGTCCGGCCATTTTGTCACCTTCAGAAATTTTACGCTTCTGAACGATGTATACACGGACTAACTGGTTAACACCTGGTGGTAATTCATCTCCATCTTCACGGTTAAAGACTTTGACATCGTGGATGATTCCGCCGCCGCCGTGTGGTACACGTAGAGACGTATCACGTACTTCACGAGCCTTTTCACCGAAGATTGCATGTAATAGACGTTCTTCAGCTGTTAGTTCTGTTACACCTTTAGGCGTTACTTTCCCGACAAGAAGATCTCCGTCTTTTACTTCTGCACCAATACGGATGATTCCACGCTCGTCAAGGTTGCGTAAAGCATCTTCCCCAACGTTTGGAATATCACGCGTAATTTCTTCTGGTCCAAGCTTTGTATCACGAGCTTCTGATTCATATTCTTCAATATGAATAGAAGTGTAGACGTCATCTTTTACAAGGCGCTCACTCATAATGATCGCATCCTCATAGTTGTAACCGTCCCAAGTCATGAAGCCGACCATGACGTTACGTCCTAGAGCCAATTCACCTTTTTCCATAGAAGGACCGTCTGCAAGGATTTCTCCTTTGACGACTTCATCTCCAACACTTACAATTGGGCGCTGATTGTAGCAAGTCCCTTGGTTAGAGCGGACAAATTTCAGCAAGCTGTATTTGTCTAGGTTTCCTTTGACTTGTTGTCCGTCAACGTCTTCATAACGGCGAACCCAAATATTCTTCGCTTCAACACGTTCTACAACACCTGGGTAACGACAGATCACAGCAGCACCAGAGTCTTTACCTGATACATACTCCATACCTGTACCAACAATCGGTGATTCCGGCTGCATCAAAGGCACAGCCTGACGTTGCATGTTCGCTCCCATTAGAGCACGGTTAGAGTCATCGTTTTCTAAGAATGGGATACATGCTGTCGCTGCAGAAACAACCTGCTTCGGCGAAACGTCCATGTAGTCAACGCGGTTTCGAGGAACAACGGTGTTTTCCCCTCTGAAACGAGCGATAATGTTATCATCGATAAACGAACCATCATCAGCTAGCTGAGCGTTCGCTTGTGCTACAACGTAGTTATCCTCTTCATCAGCGGTTAAGTAATCGATTCTCGGCGTCACTTTACCTGTTTCAGGATCAACCCGACGGTAAGGTGTTTCGATAAATCCGAAGCGGTTCACTTTCGCAAATGAAGATAGAGAGTTGATCAAACCAATGTTTGGACCCTCTGGTGTTTCAATCGGACACATACGACCATAGTGAGAATAGTGAACGTCACGAACTTCCATTCCTGCACGCTCACGTGTCAAACCACCCGGTCCAAGCGCTGATAGACGACGTTTGTGTGTCAATTCAGCAAGCGGGTTTGTTTGATCCATGAACTGAGAAAGCTGAGAGCTACCAAAGAACTCTTTGATAGAAGCGATCACAGGACGGATGTTGATCAGCTGCTGAGGTGTGATCGTGTTCGTGTCTTGAATCGACATTCTTTCACGAACAACACGCTCCATTCTGCTTAAACCAATACGGAATTGATTTTGCAGAAGTTCACCTACAGAACGCAGACGACGGTTACCAAGGTGATCGATATCATCTGTGTCACCTACTCCATGAAGCAGGTTAAAGAAGTAACTGATTGAAGCAATGATGTCAGAAGGCGTGATGTTCTTCACAGCTTCCTCTACATATGCATTACCAATCACGTTGATCACTTGCTCGCCTTCTTGATCAGTTGGTGCATAAATCTTGATAGATTGAAGTTCTACTTCATCCTCTACTACGCCACCATTTGGATAAAGCTTTCTAAATCCGATGCCGTTTTCTAAGTATGGAAGAACTTTATCAAGCACTCTTCTATCTAAAATTTGACCTTTTTCTGCTAGGATTTCACCTGTTTCAGGATCAACTAGCGTTTCAGCCAATTTTTGATTGAATAGTCTATTTTTAATATGAAGCTTCTTATTAATCTTGTAGCGTCCAACATTTGCTAAGTCATATCTCTTCGGATCAAAGAAGCGAGAGTCTAGCAAGCTTTTCGCATTTTCAACAGTTGGTGGCTCTCCGGGACGAAGACGCTCGTAGATTTCGAGAAGTGCTTTATCGGCATTCTCTGTATTGTCTTTTTCCAACGTGTTGCGTAAGTATTCATTCTCGCCAATGAGGTCAAGAATCTCTTGATCAGAGCTGAAGCCGAGAGCACGCAAAAGAACCGTAACCGGCAACTTACGTGTGCGATCGATGCGTACATAGACTACATCCTTCGCATCAGTTTCGTATTCTAACCATGCGCCACGGTTTGGAATGACAGTCGCAGTAAAACCTTTTTTACCGTTTTTGTCTACTTTACCACTGAAATATACACTTGGAGAACGTACTAACTGAGAAACGATTACACGTTCCGCACCATTAATGATAAAAGTACCTGTGTCTGTCATGATTGGGAAATCCCCCATAAACACATCTTGGTCTTTTACTTCTCCAGTTTCTTTGTTAATTAAACGAACTTTTACTCTTAGTGGAGCAGAGTAAGTTACATCACGTTCTTTTGATTCTGCTACAGGATACTTAGGATCCCCTAGGCTGTAATCAATGAATTCAAGAGAAAGGTTACCAGTAAAATCCTCAATTGGGGATATATCTTGAAACATCTCTCTAAGACCCTCATCAAGAAACCACTGATAAGAAGAGGTTTGAATTTCAATGAGATTTGGTAATTCTAACACTTCGCTTATGCGTGCGTAGCTTCTGCGCTGGCGGTGTCGTCCATACTGAACTAGTTGACCTGTCAACTGATTCACCCCTCAAATCATGCGTATTATATGTGTAAAAAGTATTTCTGTCTTTCAAATGTCAGTAAAGAAATACTTTTACAAGACAAAAGAAAAAAGGGTTTCTAAAATAAGAAAACCACATCCAAAAACAAATACCGATTTTATTAGTTTTCCCAAGTATGCATAATTTATACAAAATAGTTGTTTTTTAAGCCTATCAAGCAAAATATACACATTGGCATTTTATAATGTTAACACAGCTAGGAAACTGCGTCAAACTTTTTTAGCTTTGATAATATAGTAGCCCTTTTTTTTCATAACGACCGTCACTTCTCCAAAAAGCTGCTCTAATTTCTCAATCGCAGATGGTCCACCTTGTTTTTTCTGAATAACCACCCACAACTCACCTTCCGGCAATAAATGATCAGCACTTTTTTCAAAGATCGCATGTACTATTTTCTTCCCTGCCCGTATTGGGGGATTGGTCAGTATAGAGGCAAAAGCAGCTGATGAATGAACATTCGAGAACAAATCACTTTGATAGATGCGGACATTATCAATGCGATTATGCTTAGCGTTTTCCTTTGAAAGTTCGACTGCTCTTTCGTTCACATCAATCATATGAATGGTGCGGCCTGTCATTTCGTTTGCTAACGATAAGCCGATCGGTCCATAACCGCAACCGACATCTAAGACGTCGCCATCCAAGTCAGGTTCTTCAAAAGCTTCAATTAAAAGCCTCGAACCATAGTCGACTTCTTTCTTAGAAAACACTCCACTGTCACTTGTAAAAGTAAAGCTACGGTTTCTCAAGGTGAAGTCCCATGTCTGTTTATTGCTTTTCACTGATGGCTTTTCCGTATAATAGTGGTCACTCATGGTGAATGGACCTCCTCTGGATTCAATCGTTTCAGGAGATAAGAAAAGAAAAAGCCCGCCAGTAAAAGCGAGCTTTCCCAAAAGATTAGGCGAAGATTACTTAACTTCTACAGAAGCGCCAACTTCTTCAAGCTTAGCTTTAAGTTCTTCAGCTTCTTCTTTAGCAATACCTTCTTTAAGTGGTTTTGGAGTGTTGTCAACAAGTTCTTTAGCTTCTTTCAAGCCAAGACCAGTGATTTCACGAACCACTTTGATAACTTTGATTTTTTGGTCTCCAGCACCAGCAAGCACTAGATCAAAATCAGTTTTTTCTTCAGCAGCAGCACCGCCACCAGCAGCTACAGCTACAGGAGCAGCAGCAGTTACGCCAAATTCTTCTTCGATTGCTTTTACTAAGTCGTTTAACTCAAGTACAGTTGCTTCTTTAACTGAAGCAATGATTTCTTCGATATTTAAAGCCATTTGTAATTCCTCCATTTTAAGTTTTTTTACGTCAAGTACGCATTAAGCGCCTTGTTCTTCTTTTTGATCTGCAACTGCTTTAGTAGCAAGAGCAAGGTTACGAACTGGAGCTTGAAGAACGCTAAGCAACATAGAAAGTAAGCCTTCGCGAGACGGAAGTTCCGCAAGAGCCTTCACTTCTTCTACAGTCGCTACGTTTCCCTCGATAACACCAGCTTTGATTTCTAAAGCTTCGTGGCTTTTCGCAAATTCGTTGATGATTTTCGCAGGTGCGATAACATCTTCGTTACTGAATGCGATAGCGTTTGGACCTGTTAAGAAATCGTTTAAACCCGTTAGTTCAACTTGTTCAACTGCACGGCGAGTCAAAGTATTTTTGTAAACTTTGAATTCTACGCCAGCATCACGAAGCTGTTTACGAAGTTCAGTCACTTCAGAAACTGAAAGACCGCGGTAATCTACGATTACAGTAGACATACTGTCTTTAAATTTAGAAGTAATTTCATCAACGACAACTTTTTTAGTATCGATTGCATTGCTCATGGTTACACCTCCTGTACATTCTTTGTGTAACACTTATACCGATCAGGCCATCACGTTCCTAACGAACGGTTCTCCATATAAAAAGCCTCCATTAAGACATGGAGGCTGTATATACAAGCATACGTTAACGTAAGACTGTGACATATACACCTCGGCGGGTTAATTAAGCCATAAGGCCCCTGCTGTCTACGGTATAAATGATTATTCTATTTTACAACATTTTGATATTATCAAAACGGTTGTGATAAGTCAAGAATTATTTTGCAGAGAAAGAAGATGGATCCACTTTCACGCCAGGGCCCATAGTAGATGTAACAGAAACGTTTTTCACGTATACACCTTTAGCCGCTGCAGGTTTTGCTTTAAGGATTGTGTCATAGATTGTTGCAAAGTTCTCAACAAGCTTTTCGTCCTCGAAAGAAACCTTTCCGATTGGCGCGTGGATGTTACCAGCTTTATCAACGCGGTATTCTACTTTACCAGCTTTGATTTCATTGATTGCTTTTTCTACTTCGAATGTAACAGTTCCTGTTTTAGGGTTTGGCATTAGACCTTTTGGTCCAAGTACACGACCGATCTTACCAACTTCACCCATCATGTCAGGTGTCGCAACGATTACATCGAATTCGAACCAGCCTTGTTGGATTTTAGTGATGTAATCAGAATCTCCAACGTAGTCTGCTCCAGCAGCTTCTGCTTCTTTTGCTTTTTCGCCTTTAGCGAACACAAGAACGCGTTGAGTTTTACCAGTTCCGTTAGGAAGTACAACTGCACCGCGGATTTGTTGATCGTTTTTACGAGGGTCTACGCCCAAACGAAAAGCAACTTCTACAGTCGCATCAAATTTCGCTGTATTTGCTTTTTTTGTAAGAGAAACAGCTTCAGCAACATCATACGCTTTTGTACGATCGATTAGCTTAGCAGCTTCTACATACTTTTTACCTTTTTTAGCCATTATAAAAATCCTCCTTATGTGGTTTTAGCGGAATAACCTCCCACGAATAAGGGTTGCGAACTTGTCAAAACCAAACTCGCAACCCAACAAGACAAAAAATTAATCTTCGATGACAATACCCATACTGCGTGCAGTACCTTCAACCATGCGCATAGCTGATTCAACGCTAGCAGCGTTTAAGTCAGGCATTTTTGTTTCCGCGATTTCGCGTACTTTATCACGCTTAACAGTTGCCACTTTATTACGGTTAGGTTCACCAGAACCAGACTCAATACCAGCTGCTTTTTTAAGTAATACTGCAGCAGGTGGAGTTTTAGTAATAAATGTAAATGAACGGTCTTCAAAAACCGAAATTTCAACAGGAATGATAAGACCAGCTTGGTCAGCTGTACGAGCGTTAAACTCCTTACAGAATCCCATGATATTAACACCGGCTTGACCTAGTGCAGGTCCAACTGGTGGAGCTGGGTTAGCTTTTCCAGCAGGAATTTGCAATTTAACAACTTTTACTACTTTTTTAGCCACGAGACACACCTCCTTAAAGTCCGTGATGTGGTAATAGGGGAATCCCCCTCCCACTCAACAACTTCATTCTTTATATGAATGACGAAATAACTAGCTAGCGATCTTGAGCGAACTCAAGACGTACCTTTGCTATATTACCACTTCTATACACTCATTTCAAGCTCTTTTAAATTACAATTTATCGATCTGTGTGAACTCAAGTTCCACAGGAGTTTCTCTACCAAACATATTAACGAATACTTTGACTTTGCTTTTATCATAATCAATCTCTTCGATAGAGCCTGTGAAGTTAGCAAATGGTCCATCGATGACCTTGACTGTTTCTTTTAGTTCAAAGTCGATTTCTGTCTTGCGCTCTTCAAGTCCCATTCTCTTCAGAATGGTTTCCGCTTCGCCAGGTAATAACGCTGTCGGCTTAGAGCCTGATCCAGCTGATCCAACGAATCCTGTCACACCTGGTGTATTACGAACGACATACCAAGAATCGTCAGTCATGACGATTTCTACTAGCACATATCCAGGGAATACTTTCTTTTTCACTACTTTTTTCTTACCGTTTTTAATGTCCGTTTCTTCTTCTTCTGGTACAACAACGCGGAAAATTTTATCCTGCATGCCCATTGATTCAACACGCTTTTCCAAGTTCGCTTTCACTTTGTTCTCATAGCCAGAGTACGTATGCACAACATACCAATTCTTTTCCATTTTCGTTCAGGACTATTTAGTCCTTCCCTCCCCACATTTCGTAATGTCTATTTGACGAATCTCGAGTACCGGTAAATATTTTCAAGCAATTGAAAAAACCCGTAAAACGGGTTTTTTGGCAAGTCATATTATGATCTATTATAGCACGTTCAGCAGACCATTATTCAAGTATTAATGAATTAATTCGATTAATTGTGAGATTCCTATATCAAGAAAAGAGAAAAAGATGGCAAAAAATACGACTGTTAAAATAACAGTGATCGTGTAGCGGACCATTTCGTTTTTCTTTGGCCAGCTGACCTTTTTCATTTCTTTCCCGACACTTTTTAAGAAACTGATAATACGCATGTAAAAGACCTCCACAGATTAAAGAACGCAAATCCTACTTCGTTTCTAAATGTGTTTTATGTGAATTACAAGTCTTGCAATATTTCTTAACTTCTAATCTTTCAGCTGCTGAAGCAACACTTTTCATTGTCGTATAATTGCGGCTTCCGCAGTCTTTACAGGCTAGAGTAATCTTTTTCCTCATATTTACACCTATTTTCTCGACATCATTTCCTTAGTACCTTATCACAGTGTCGAAAAAGCTGTCAATATAGGTTTGATTAGAGACTGATCTCGCGCAGCTCTAAATATTTCTCTAATTTTCTCTTTACTCTTTGGAGTGCGTTATCAATTGATTTCACATGACGGTTTAAATCTTCAGAAATCTCCTGATAGGACCTGCCATCAAGATAAAGCACAAGTACCTTTCTTTCCAGTTCGCTTAGTAATTCACCCATTTTCATTTCAATATCATCAAATTCTTCTTTGCTAATGATTAAATCTTCTGGGTTAAGCGCTTTAGCACCGGAAATGACGTCCAATAATGTTCTGTCCGATTCTTCATCGTATATCGGCTTGTCTAATGATACATAGGAATTTAACGGGATATGTTTTTGGCGAGTAGCTGTTTTAATTGCGGTGATAATTTGGCGGGTAATACATAATTCTGCAAAAGCCTTAAATGAAGTAAGCTTGTCCTCTCTGAAATCGCGGATAGACTTATAAAGTCCGATCATCCCCTCTTGGACAATGTCCTCTCGATCCGCTCCAATCAAGAAATAAGATCTTGCTTTCGCACGTACAAAATTGCGGTATTTCGTTATTAAATAATCTAGCGCATCACTATCTCCGACATGAACCCTTTCAATGACTTGTTCATCTTCCAACTGGCAAAATTGCTCTCTGATGGACTTACCCTTGCTGTTGTTTAGATTCACTTCGATCCCCCCGACCGCACCTAGATAGAAATATTATACAATAATGGTTGAAATATCGTCAAGCTATTCCAAGTTTCCCCGCCGCCATTTTTCAAACGTTTTCAATACATCTTCTGACAATTCAATTTTGGATGCTGGTTTATCAGAAGTAATCTTTTTGACACGTGTTTCAATCTTTCGTTCAATCACTTCTATCTCTCTTAAGAGCTCTCGTGCTGACTTACGAAGTGCACCCTGTCCAAAAATCGCCCATTGTTCTGTATAATCAGAGGTCGCCACATGAATTTGCGTCCGAATGTTATTTAAGTCTTGTGCCAGTTTTTCAATCCGCTCATCAGCCGTTTCATTTTCTCTTGTAAAGATGACCTCTACTCGGTGGTTTGTCCGCTTCTTTTCGATTCCTTTGACCATATGGGCATCGAATACGACAATGACTCGATACCCTGTATATGCTTGATATTCTGCTAAATGTTGAATCAGCACGTCTCTGGCTTCTTCAAAGCTGTTTTCTTTTAAGTGCTGCAAACGAGGCCATGCACCTATCATGTTGTATCCATCGACTAAGAGGATGTCCATCTCTATTCTCCTAACGGATAACGTTTTCGATACACTTCATACATCAATAGACTAGCGGCAACTGATGCATTTAATGAAGTGACCTTCCCGGCCATTGGCAATTTAATCAAGAAATCACATTTTTCCTTAATCAATCGGCCAATACCTTTTCCTTCACTGCCGATGACAAGAGCGAGAGGCATCGTGCCATCAAATTGTCTGTAGTCCTGCTTCGCAGATGCATCTGTTCCTGCGACCCAGATTCCTCTTTCTTTCATTTCATCAAGAGCTCTGGAAAGATTGGTTACTTTTGCGACCGGGATATGTTCAATGGCTCCAGTAGATGCTTTCGCAACAGTTGTCGTCAAGCCTACCGCTCGTCGTTTTGGAATGACGATTCCATGTGCACCAACAGCATCGGCCGTACGCATGATCGACCCTAAATTGTGCGGATCTTCAATTTCATCTAAGATGATGAAAAATGGTTGTTCATTCCGCTTTTCAGCAATTTGATACAGATCGTCCAATTCTGCATATTCATATGCTGCTACTTGTGCAACGATTCCCTGGTGCTGACCTGTTACCATCTGATCAAGCTTTTTCCTCGGAACATACTGAATGGTGATATTTTGCTTTTTCGCGAGTTCAATGACCTGCTGGGCTTGTCCTTTTACAGTGTTTTCTGCCATCCAGAGCTTGTATAACTCCCGATCTGACTTCAGTGTTTCAATCACTGCATTTTTCCCAATCACATAATCATGTTGCTGACTCATTTGTCTTCCTCCCTGACGTTCCGATTTCAATCGCCTGACTAATCAAC
Source organism: Bacillus sp. FSL K6-3458 (assembly GCF_038005045.1). Taxonomy (NCBI): domain Bacteria; kingdom Bacillati; phylum Bacillota; class Bacilli; order Caryophanales; family Bacillaceae; genus Bacillus; species Bacillus sp. FSL K6-3458. The sequence goes on from NZ_JBBOSI010000001.1 coordinate 120,367, forward strand.
TCTTCTAAGCGTTCGTCCTGCTTCTCAATAAATAAATAACCCATGAGCGCTTCAAACGCTGTACTATAACGATACGTTTGAACGTCTGTGTTTTTAGGCACTGTGCCTGATTTTGCATTTCTTCCTCTTTTCAGCACCGCTTCTTCCGCTTCTGTGAAAAAGCCCTTCTGCTGAAGCTCAAATAAAATAGCGGCCTGAGATTTAGCTGAAACGATTTTACTTGCACGTTTATGAAGCTCATTTGGTTTGGTCGCCCCCGTTTGGAGGAGGTGATGCCTCACGTATACTTCAAAAATGGCATCACCCATATAAGCAAGTGCAAGTCCGTTCAACTGTTTTCCGTCTTTCAGCTTTTCAAAATTCAACATGACCTATTCTCCTCTTTTCCAGCGCGTACCTTGAGGAGTGTCCTCCAATACAATATTCATGCTCTTTAACTGGTCACGAATTTGATCAGACAATGCGAAGTCACGATTCCTTCTAGCTTCATTCCGCTTCTCAATTAATGCTTCTACCTCTTCGTCAAGCGTGTGCTTTTCTTCTAGTGAGAAGCCGAGGACGGATGTGATTTCTTGGAACAAGCCAATAAATGCCTTGATCACTTCCTCGGAAGTATGATCATTTTCCATATAGTAATTCGCTTGTTTCGCTAGTTCAAATAAAACAGAGATGGCATTTGCCGTATTGAAGTCATCATTCATTTCAGAAATAAATGTCGCTCGCTGCTCTTCAATCTTTGTCAACCATTCAGTGTTATCTTCTGTGATATTCGTGCTGCTTTCAAGGCGATGATGTAAATTAGCATACGACGTTTTGAGTCGGTTAAACGCACTCTTTGTACTCTCTAGTAAGTCCATTGAGTAGTTAATTGGATGACGGTAGTGAACCGACAACATAAAGAATCGAAGTACGTCAGGATCTTGTTCTTTCACAATGTCATGCACGAGCACAAAGTTGCCTAGTGATTTTGACATTTTTTCATTCTCAATATTAATATATCCGTTATGCATCCAATACTTTGCAAAAGGTTTGCCTGTCAAAGCCTCAGATTGAGCGATTTCATTTTCATGATGAGGGAAGGTTAAATCCTGTCCGCCTGCATGAATATCGATCGTATCACCTAAATATTTTTTAACCATGGCTGAGCATTCGATATGCCAGCCTGGGCGCCCTTCGCCCCACGGGCTATCCCATGAGATTTCTTGGTCCTTTGCAGCCTTCCATAAAGCAAAGTCCAGCGCATCTCGTTTCTTCTCACCTACACGAATACGGGCACCTGTCTTTAATTCATCAATCGATTGGTGAGACAGTTTTCCGTAGCCTTCAAATGAGCGTGTGCTGTAATACACGTCACCATCTGCCTCATAGGCGTAGCCTTTTTCAATCAATGTGGCGATAAACGCAATGATATCATCCATATTTTCTGTCACTCGCGGGTGAAGGTCTGCTTTTTTGCACCCTAATGCACTGACGTCCTCAAAGTATGCTTGGATAAATCGATCAGCAATCGTTGGGACATCTTCGCCTAATTCATTTGCTGCTTTGATGAGTTTATCATCCACATCAGTAAAGTTGGATACGAAATTCACATCATAGCCGCTATATTCTAAATACTTACGTACCGTGTCATATACAATGGCAGGTCTTGCATTCCCGATATGAATGTAGTTATACACGGTTGGTCCGCATACATACATTTTCACCTTTCCTGGTTCAAGTGGGACAAACTCTTCTTTTTTACGTGTCAATGTATTATAAATATTGATTGTCATGATTGTTCTTCCTTTCTGCTCAATGAAGCCAGCTCACGTTTTAGCTTTTCCATTTCTCGCTCCAATTCTTTGAAACGATCAGAAACTGGATCTGGCAAATCTTGATGATTGAGATCACGATTGATTTTCTTTCCATTTTGAACGACCACTCGCCCAGGTATACCTACAACAGTGGAATGGTCTGGTACGTCTTTTAACACAACAGACCCCGCACCAATCTTGGACCCTTTTCCTACGGTAATGGAACCGAGCACCTTAGCACCAGTCGCAATCAGGGCATCGTCCAAAATAGTTGGATGCCGCTTTCCCTTTTCTTTCCCTGTCCCCCCTAATGTCACGCCTTGGAAAACAGTGACGTTATCGCCAATTTCACATGTTTCCCCAATCACGACGCCCATGCCGTGATCAATAAAGAACCGCCGGCCGATGGTTGCTGCTGGGTGAATCTCAACCCCTGTGAAAAACCGGCTGACCTGAGAAATGATCCGCGCAAGAAAATACAGCTTACGCTTGTAAAATGCATGCGCAACACGATGAGCCCAAATCGCATGAAGCCCTGAATAGGTTAGCACTACTTCAAGATAGCTTCTAGCAGCAGGATCTTGATCAAACACAGTATCAATATCTTCTTTCAGCATTTTGAAAAACACATGCTCCCCCCGTTCTTCCCCATCAATCTCTCTTAGGACTTGCTCTCTTTTTTGGACAAATAAAAAACGCCTCTGCCATATGACAGAGACGTTTTGAAAACGCGGTTCCACTCTGTTTAGAAAGCCCTCATTTCGCAGCCTTCTCAACTTCATCCCATAACGGAGGGTACCGCCCTTGCATACTAACATACGTGTTCCTCAAGGGTCTTGAGGGTGCATTTCCAACGTCTGCCCATAAGTCTCTTTCAGCCGGTGAAGACTCTTTCTGTGATGGACGATAACATTGTACTTCTCCCTCGCAACGATTTTCCTTATATTTGTTTAATGCGGTTTAATACCGTCTCTTTACCTAGTAGTTCAATACTTTGCGGAAGTTCTGGGCCATGCGTTTGTCCAGTGACAGCCACACGAATTGGCATGAATAGTTTCTTACCTTTATGCCCTGTTTCTTTTTGTACCGCTTTAATGGCAGCTTTGATTTCATCAGGTGTGAAAGACTCAAGACGTTCAAGCTGACCTGCAAACGAAGCCATCACTTCTGGTACTTGCTCTTCTGCAAGAACTTCCTTTGCCTCTTGATTATACTCAATTTGTTCCTTAAAGAACAACTCTGTTAACTCAACAATTTCTGCTCCGTAGCTCAATTGCTCGTGGTATAGAGAAATGAGTTTGCGCACCCACGTGTTTTCTTCTTCTGTCAGCTGCTCACTTACCTTGCCTGCCTTTTGAAGATGTGGAAGTGTAAGTGCCACAACTTGATCAAGATCAAGTGCTTTTACATATTGGTTATTCACCCATTTTAGTTTATGCATATCGAAGAGAGCTGGTGACTTAGAAAGTCGATTGACATCGAAAATATCGATGAACTGCTCTTTTGTAAATAGTTCCTCTTCACCAACTGGAGACCACCCAAGCAGTGCAATGAAGTTAAACAAAGCTTCTGGTAAATAGCCCAAGTTCTTATACTGCTCGATGAACTGGATAATTGATTCATCACGCTTGCTTAATTTCTTGCGGTTCTCGTTTACAATCAGCGTCATATGTCCGAACAGCGGAACATCCCAGCCAAATGCATTGAAGACCATAATTTGTTTAGGTGTATTCGAAATGTGATCCTCACCACGAAGAATGTGAGTCATTTTCATCAAATGATCATCCACCGCTACAGCGAAGTTATACGTTGGCGTACCATCTTTCTTCACAATAACAAAGTCACCGATGCCGTCTGTTTCAAATGAAATCTCGCCTTTGACCATATCGTCAAATTTGATGATTTCTCCTTTAGGCACTCGGAAGCGGATGCTTGGCTCTCTTCCTTCAGCAATCAGCTTGTCCTCTTCTTCTTTTGATAAATGACTGCATTTACCAGAATATCGAGGCATTTCACTGCGGGCAATTTGTGCTTCACGCTCTTCTTCTAGTTCTTCAGCCGTACAATAGCACTTATACGCCAAGTCTTTCGCTAGTAGCTCGTCATAATATTTTTTGTAAATATCATTACGCTCTGATTGTCTGTAAGGACCGTAGCCGCCATCTCTATCAATGCTCTCGTCCCAATCAATCCCGAGCCATTGCAGGTGGCGAAGCTGGCTTTCTTCTCCGCCTTCTACATTACGCTTTTGATCCGTGTCCTCGATTCGAATAATAAATTTGCCGCCTTGACTGCGTGCGAACAAATAGTTGAAAAGAGCCGTTCTAGCATTCCCAATATGTAAATGACCAGTTGGACTCGGTGCATAACGAACACGCACTTCATTTCCCATGAGTTTAACTTCCTTTCATCTGCATCATGTTGTCTGACACCAATTTTTTATAAACGTATTTTATCATCAAAACCCATTCTCATCAAAACGGATTTTACTTTTTCTGAAGAAGTACTGTCGCCTGAGAGGCAATTCCTTCGCCTCTTCCTGTAAATCCAAGTTTCTCTGTCGTTGTTGCTTTGACATTCACCTGTGTGACATCTGCCTCAAGAGCTTCTGCGATTTTCTCACACATTGGCTGAATGTATGGTGCCATCTTTGGTTTTTGCGCCATGATCGTGCAATCGATATTCACCAGTGTATAGCCTTTTTCTTTTACAAGTGCCCACACGTGCTGAAGTAATTTAAAAGAGTCTGCATCTTTAAACTCCGGATCCGTGTCTGGGAAATGTCTGCCGATATCTCCTTCTGCAATCGCACCTAGGCAGGCATCCGCCACAGTATGAAGCAGTACATCCGCATCTGAATGCCCAAGTAGACCCTTTTCATAAGGGATCGTCACACCGCCAATAATAAGAGGTCTTCCCTCTGTTAATTGATGCACATCAAAACCTTGTCCTATTCTAAACATGTTCTAGTACCCTCTTTCCGCATCCATAATTGCCTTAGCAACCAATAAATCATCCGGTGTTGTCAGTTTAATATTGGTATAGTCTCCTTGGACAATATACACACTCTCACCGTGTAATTGTTCCACAAGACTGGCGTCATCTGTTCCAAGAAAGCCTGTCCGCTCCGCATGTTCATGCGCTTCTTTTAAAATAGAATGACGAAAAGCTTGTGGGGTCTGGACTGCCCACAAGCTCTGACGTTCAATGGTTTGTTCCACTTTGCCTTCTTGAACGCGTTTGATTGTGTCTTTCACTGGTACCGCTACGACTGCGGAGCCTTTTTCAATCGCTGCTTTAACGAGCAAGTCAATCTGTGTATGCTTAATAAAAGGCCTTGCGCCATCATGAACAAGCACGATGTCCGCATCTTGCACAGCCTTCAATCCTTCGTATACACTTTGCTGCCGTTCTTCACCGCCAGTGACAAGTGAAACAGGCGTTTGAAAAGCGTGTACCTTCAGTAGCCTTTCAAAGTCACGACGCTCTTCTTCATTGATCGCTAAGATCATGCGTCTGCATTGTGAATGAGCGTCAAACACCTTCAGTGTGTGGATGATGACCGGCATTCTTTTCAATTCAATAAAAAGTTTATTGCGGCCGGCCTTCATTCGCTTCCCCTGCCCCGCAGCCGGAATAACTACTTCATAATACATGTTCGTTCTCCCTTTAGAGCGCCTTCTCCAGAAGTTTTGGCTTCGCAAAAATCATTCTTCCAGCAGCAGTTTGCAGCACACTCGTGACGAGCACATCAATGTCTTTTCCAATATAATTGCGTCCTTCTTCGACCACAATCATCGTACCGTCATCTAAGTAAGCAACACCTTGGTTATGCTCTTTCCCATCTTTAATGACCTGTACCTTCATTTCTTCCCCAGGCAGCACAACCGGTTTGACTGCATTGGCTAGATCATTGATGTTTAACACTGCTACTTTTTGAAGTTCGCATACTTTATTTAAATTAAAATCATTTGTCACAACAACACCTGAAGTTAACTTAGCGAGTTTCACAAGCTTGCTGTCAACCTCTTGAATATCTTCAAAGTCACCTTCGTAAATTTCAACTTTAATATCCAGTTCTTTTTGGATACGATTTAAAATATCAAGACCTCTTCGGCCTCTATTTCTCTTTAATACATCAGAAGAGTCTGCAATATGCTGTAATTCCTCGAGTACAAATTGAGGAATGACCATCACACCTTCTAGGAATCCAGTTTGACAAATATCTGCGATTCTTCCATCAATGATAACACTTGTGTCTAAAATTTTCAGCTTTTTATCTTCTATTTCAGGTTCATCATCAGCTGCTCCTTTTTTCTTTGTGACCTTTGCAGATCGGGAGAACAGCCCCATCATTTCATCCTTCTTCTTAAACCCTACCTGAAATCCAAGGTATCCTAAAAAGAAAGCCAGGAAAATCGGAATAATGGTACCAAAAATATGATATGGGATATTGTTTAGCGGGATCACGTTTACAATAAGATATGCTAGAATAAGTCCAAATACTAAACCGAAACTTCCAGATATAAGATCAGGAAGAGGCGCCTTCAATAGAGAATCCTCGATCCATTTCACCCAATTAACCACATAGCCTGTGCACCATTTACCAATGATAAAGAACACAGCGGCTCCTATTAGTGCTGAAGAGTAAGCATTTGTTATGAAAGGTATGTCCTTCAAATTTAACAGCAGAAATAACTCTGGAATGATAAAAATCCCTACAACTGCACCGAAAATGATAAAAAACGCCTGAACGATTCTTTTTAACATACCTTCACCTCCTTTATTTTTCATCTGTCAATCCACCTTCATCTGACATTGATATATGCTTAAGTTTCCTATCATCATGAACAGAAAACAAAACCATCATTAATATACCCATATTCATCCATTTTTAACCGTATTTAAGAAAAATTTCTCTTTTTATAGCTGACGGTCGATATAATGTTTTTCTTGCAGTCTTTTTAATCCTTTTTTTATCTTTTTCGCTCTTACTTCTCCAATTCCTTCTACTTCATCCAAATCTTGTACATCTGCTTCCATAATTCGATCTAGCACACCAAATGCTTCGACCACGTTTTCAACGATTGGCATAGGCAGTCTAGGGATTTTATGAAGTAATCTGTATCCTCTAGTGTACACATATTCGTCAATATTTGTAGATGCTGGATAGCCAAGTAACTTGTACAAAATGGAGTCATCTAAAAGTTCAAAGCTCGACATATCTTGGAGCTGTTTCAGCAGCACATATGGATCTTTGATCTTTTCTTTCACGTAATCTTTAATAAATAACGCCGCTTCCTGCTCCATATCTGTAATCAGCTCATTGACTTGCAGACGGATCAAGTGTCCTTCTGTCCCAAGCTCTTTGATATACATATTGATTTCATTTTTGATTCTAAGTACCATTTCATAACGATGTAGCACGGATAATACATCACCAAAGGTCACAAGCTCTTCAAATTCTAAGGCACTTAACGCAGAAATGGCGTGATCTAAAATGGTTTTATATTTCTCAAGTGTTTGTATCGCTTGGTTGGCCTTCGTCAAAATAAAACCAATATCTTTCAGCGTATATCGTCGATTCCCTTGGTATAAGGTAATGACGTTCCGGCGTTCAGAAATGGCAATGATTAAGCAACCTGTCTGCTTTGCTACACGTTCAGCCGTTCGGTGTCTCATACCTGTTTCTGATGAATGAATGGTTGCATCCGGCATGAGCTGTGTATTCGCATACAAGATCTTTTGACCAGAGTCACTTAAAATAATCGCCCCATCCATCTTCGCCAATTCATATAAATGTGCTGGGGAGAAAGCAGAATTAATATGAAATCCTCCATCTACCACACTTTTCACTTTATCATTATAACCAACAACAATGAGCCCTCCAGTATTGGCTCTTAGGACGTTTTCAATCCCTGCCCGCAGGGGTGTCCCCGGTGCCACAAACTGGACAATATCTAAGAGATCGACTTCTCTCGCTCCTTTTTTCTCTTTTTCCATTTCTATGATCCCCCTAGTGAAATACGAAGTGCCTCTGCTACATTTTCTACACCGACTAACTCAATCCCTCTCGGTTTTTTCCATCCATCTATATTCGCCTGAGGAATAAACATTCGCTTAAATCCTAGTTTAGCAGCTTCCTGCACACGCTGTTCAATTCTTGATACTCTTCTGACTTCTCCCGTCAGACCCACTTCTCCTATAAAGCAATCTGCTTGATGCGGCGCTGCATCTTTAAAACTTGATGCAATACTAACGGCAATAGCCAAGTCTATCGCTGGTTCATCAAGTTTCACACCACCTGCGACCTTTAAGTAGGCATCTTGGTTTTGCAGTAGCAGCCCTACCCGTTTTTCTAAAACGGCCATAAGCAATGACACTCGGTTATGATCAAGGCCAGTAGCCATTCTCCGTGGATTCCCAAAGCTCGTCGGTGAAATAAGTGCTTGTATCTCCACTAGAACAGGTCTTGTTCCTTCCATTGAGGCAACAACACACGATCCAGATACACCTGCTGACCGCTCTTCTAAGAAGATTTCTGATGGGTTTAATACCTCTGTGAGCCCTTCCTCTCTCATTTCAAAAATTCCTAATTCATTCGTTGAACCAAAACGGTTTTTCACTGCCCGTAAAATACGAAACGTATGATGGCGCTCCCCTTCAAAATAAAGAACTGTATCTACCATATGCTCTAAAAGGCGCGGCCCAGCAATCGAGCCCTCCTTCGTCACGTGACCAACGATAAAAATAGGAATACCATTCGTCTTGGCAATTTTCATCAGCTGGGCAGTGCATTCCCTCACCTGAGAAACAGATCCAGGAGCTGACGTGATATCGCTTTGATAAACGGTTTGAATTGAATCGACCACAACAAAAGCGGGTTTCATCTCTTGTATAGCAGACGTTATATACTCCATATCGGTTTCAGCCAAAACATGTAAAGAGGCACTTTCAATACCGAGACGGTCCGCCCTAAGCTTCGTTTGTTTGATTGATTCCTCACCAGATATGTATAACACATTCTGATTTTGATCTGATAGCTGTGCTGAAACTTGTAATAATAGTGTGGACTTCCCAATCCCAGGATCACCGCCAATAAGAACGAGTGAACCTTTGACAATTCCACTTCCTAATACTCGGTTAAATTCTTCTAAATTCGTTTTAATTCGGGGTTCTTCGGATGTTTCAATTGCAGATATAGGTGAAGGTTTTTGAATGGTTTGAACAGAATGATTAAACGCACTTCGACGATTTGCCGGCTCTTTACGAACGACCTCTTCTGTCATACTGTTCCAAGTGCCGCAGCCGGGACATTTCCCCATCCATTTGGCTGACTCATAACCGCACGATTGGCATATAAATTTTGATTTTGACTTAGCCATAGATTGAAGAATACAACTCCTTATACTGGTCAGAAAATAAGTAAAGGGAGGCATCCAACTTTCTGGTATGCCTCACACTTTTTTCTTACTATATTAGTTCGTAGCAGCCGTTGCTTTTACGACAATTTCTCCATCTTCTACATCTAATACGATATGTTGGCCCTTTTCAATATTGCCTTTCAGCAATTCCTCAGAAAGTCGATCCTCGACGTGCTTTTGAATCGCTCTTCTTAACGGACGAGCACCATACTCAAGATCTACACCTTCGTCGGCAATCTTGGCTTTTGCTGCTTCCGTCAATTCAATTGAAAGGTCCTGCTCTTTTAGTCGTTTTGTCAATTGATCAGACATGAGAGACACAATCTCTTTTAGATGTTTCTTTTCGAGTGAGTGGAAGACAATGATTTCATCAATACGGTTGATGAACTCCGGTCTAAACGCACGTTTCAGCTCACCCATTACTTTGCCTTTCATATCTTTGTAATTTTGACTTTCATCCTGCACGTTAAAGCCAACATATTTATTGCGCTTCAGCTCACTAGCTCCAACGTTTGAAGTCATAATCAAAATCGTATTTCTAAAGTCAACAGTACGACCTTTAGAATCAGTGAGACGACCATCTTCTAACACTTGAAGTAAGATGTTAAACACATCAGGGTGCGCCTTTTCAATCTCATCTAGAAGCACGACAGAATACGGCTTTCTTCTCACTTTTTCAGTCAGCTGACCGCCCTCATCATAGCCCACATAGCCTGGAGGTGATCCAACAAGTCTTGAAGTCGAGTGTTTTTCCATGTACTCAGACATATCAATACGAATCATCGCTTCTTCATCACCGAAGATAGACTCAGCGAGTGCTCTTGCAAGCTCAGTCTTACCAACACCTGTTGGCCCTAAGAAAATAAAGGAGCCTATCGGACGTTTCGGATCTTTTAGTCCAGCACGGGCACGTCTTACAGCTTTTGCAACAGCAACAACTGCTTCATCCTGTCCAATGACGCGAGAGTGGAGCAATTGTTCCATGTTTAGAAGCTTATCTGTTTCTGTTTGAGCAATTTTTGAAACAGGTACTCCCGTCCAGCTAGAAACAACCATTGCGATATCATCCACAGAAACCTCTGAATTCTCTTGTCCCTGCTTTTCTTTCCAAGATTTCTTCGTCACTTCTACCTTTTCACGCAAACGTTGCTCCGTATCACGAAGAGAAGCGGCTTTTTCAAATTCTTGACTTTGAACAGCTGCATCCTTTTCCTTGCGTACTTCATCCAGCTTTTGCTCAAGTTCCTTTAGATTAGGCGGTGTTGTGAAAGAACGTAAGCGAACTTTTGAACCCGCCTCATCAATTAAGTCAATCGCCTTATCTGGAAGGAAACGATCAGAGATATAACGATCAGAAAGCTTTACCGCCGCCTCAATGGCTTCATCTGTAATAGACACACGGTGATGTGCTTCATAACGGTCTCTAAGCCCTCTTAAAATTTGAATACTTTCATCAACAGATGGCTGGTCCACTTGAATTGGCTGGAATCGACGTTCAAGTGCAGCATCTTTTTCAATATATTTACGGTACTCATCTAACGTTGTTGCCCCGATACATTGAAGCTCACCACGTGCTAAAGATGGTTTTAGAATATTAGAGGCATCAATCGCACCCTCTGCTCCACCTGCACCAATCAGTGTATGAAGTTCATCAATGAAGAGAATGATATTTCCAGCCTGACGGATTTCGTCCATGACTTTTTTCAAACGATCCTCGAATTCACCACGATATTTCGTTCCCGCTACAACAGTTCCCATATCAAGGGTCATGACTCGTTTATCACGCAGAATTTCAGGCACTTCGTTGTGAATAATTTGCTGTGCGAGGCCTTCTGCGATCGCTGTTTTACCAACACCAGGCTCACCAATCAAGACAGGGTTATTCTTTGTTCTTCTACTTAGGACCTCAATGACACGCTGAATTTCTTTGCTGCGGCCAATCACAGGGTCCAAGCTGTCCTCTTTCGCAATAGCCGTTAAGTCTCTTGCCAAGCTATCTAAAGTTGGTGTATTGGCATTGCTATTAGATCCTGCCGCAGATGCACCCGTTTCATTGCTGCCTAGAAGCTGCAATACTTGCTGGCGTGCTTTATTTAAGCTCACTCCGAGGTTATTTAAGACACGGGCAGCTACACCCTCTCCCTCACGAATAAGACCTAAAAGAATATGTTCTGTCCCTACATAGGAATGACCAAGCTTTCTCGCTTCATCCATAGAAAGCTCCGTAACCTTCTTCGCTCTAGGTGTGTAATGAGGAATAGCTTGAGACACCTCTTGCCCTCTTCCAATCAAGCTCTCGACTTCTTTTTGGATTTTATCTGAAACAAGGCCCAGTGCTTCTAATGCTTTTGCGGCGATGCCCTCACCTTCACGTACAAGACCAAGTAAAATATGCTCTGTACCGATGTTCTTATGGCCTAGGCGAATGGCTTCTTCTTGTGCAAGTGCTAATACCTTTTGAGCTCTTTCAGTGAATCTTCCAAACATCATATCGTTTCATCCTCCTGTCCATTCCTATGCATTTCTAAGTGCAGCCTTTCTCTAATAATTGCTGCTCGTTTTATATCTCTTTCATTTGGTTCCAAGGCTCCTCCTGAATATTGCTGAAGGAAGCCAGGCTGTGTCAAAATCATGAGTTCATTCAGTATATTACTTGAAAGTCCCTTAATGATACCTAAATCAATTCCAAGTCGCACATCTGACAAACACTTAGCCGTTTCCTTAGATTCAATCATGCGACAATTAGCCAAAATCCCCAAGGAACGGTACACTCTGTCTTCAAGTTCAATTTTAGACGTCTGATATAATGCCTTACGTGCAGATCGCTCTTGTTCAATGAGCTGCGCTGTCACACTATTCAAGTCATCTACAATATCTTCTTCTGATTGACCCAGTGTCATTTGATTTGAAATTTGAAAGATGTTTCCTATTGCTTCGCTACCCTCACCATAAATTCCTCTGACCACAAGACCTAATTGATTAATTGCAGGAATAATGCGATTCATTTGTCTTGTCAGGGCTAATGCTGGTAAGTGCATCATGACTGAAGCTCTAATACCTGTACCTACATTGGTCGGACAGCTCGTTAAGTATCCTCGCTTTTCTGAAAACGCATAATCCACTTGCTCTTCAATCCAGTCATCTATTTGGTTAGCTGCTTTTAGTGCATTAGCCAGCTGAAATCCTGGGAACAAGCATTGAATACGAATATGGTCTTCCTCATTCAGCATGACACTGATTTCTTCATTTTCTGAAAGCAAACAGCCGCCAAATCTTGATTCTGCTAAATTGGGGCTAATCAAATGCTTTTCAACAAGTACCCTTTTAGCCAAAGGCTGCGTTTCATTCATTCGAATCAGAACAAAATTTCCAATGTCCTTCACTTCCTGGCTCGCAAACTTTTGCTCGAATTGCTGAAGAACAGCTTCAGCCTCCTCTTGAGAAAACTGAGTTGGGAAACGAACATGCTCTAGATTGCGTGCCAGCCGAATACGACTGCTTAGAACAATGTCACTTTCTGGTCCTTTCTGTTTCATCCATTGACTTAATGCGTCTTGAATAAAATGCTGGAGCGACATGTCGTTAATCTCCCTCCCTCTGCTGAGATTGCTCATGCTCTAACGCACGAATTTGATCTCGAACTTCCGCTGCTTTTTCAAACTCTTCCTGTTCAATCAGCTGCTTCAGTTCTTGCTGCATTAACTCAAGTTTCCGGCGAACATGCAGACTGCCGGCAATCCGTTTAGGGACTTTTCCATTATGGACTGTATTTCCACTATGGACTTTCCTTAAAACAGGATTTAAATACTGATCAAAGGTTCGATAACATTCTGCACAGCCAAAACGGCCTGTTTTCCTGAATTGCTGAAAAGTTAAGCCACACTTAGGACATTGATCCACTTCTCTTGCCTCTTGAAAAATAGATGATCCTTTATTCGCACTTGTGGTAAAGCTAGGATCAATATTCAATAAGCCTGATAATAAGTTGTGAATCGAGAAACCTTGGTTTCCACTCATAGCATATGAATCACTGTTTTCTTTTGCACATTGTTCACATATGTGCATTTCTTGTTTTTCTCCATTTATTACTTTCGTAAAGTGAAAAGTGGCTGGTCTCTCATTGCATTCTTGACAAATCAATCTTTTCACCCGCTTTACTTTAATTTCAAAGCATTTAACATCGCTTTCATCATCCGAGCTCTCAGTTCATCTCGTTCAGGTAAATCAATGTGTAAAACAGAACGGTCCATGACACTAATCATCATCTTTGCTTCTCTTTCGGATAAAATGTTGTTCTCAACAAGACGCATGATGATATGATCAGATGCAGCCTGTGATAAACGATGATATATTTGGGAAATAATGTTGTTCAATAAATCGACTTCATCATTCATTTTGACTTTAATGATACGGATATAGCCACCGCCGCCACGCTTACTTTCGACGATATAACCTCTTTCGCTCGTAAAGCGTGTATTGATAACATAGTTAATTTGTGAAGGTACGCATTGAAACTTATCTGCAATTTCATTGCGTTTAATTTCTAATATTTCTCGACCATTCTGATCCAAGACTTCCTTCAAATACTGCTCGATGATATCAGAAATATTTTGTGCCACTCCGCCTCCTCCTCCATTGACTTTGACTATATTTGACTTTAATCTTACTATAAATTTTTTCGATCGATTTTTCAAGATAATCGCTCAACTAACAATATTATTTCCACATTTATCTGGTGCCAAACGTCCCAAAAACACAAAAAAGACCAGTTCCGATTGGAACTGATCCTTTGAAAAGCTTGGCGGCGTCCTACTCTCACAGGGGGAAACCCCCAACTACCATCGGCGCTGAAGAGCTTAACTTCCGTGTTCGGTATGGGAACGGGTGTGACCTCTTCGCTATCGCCACCAAACCTGATGGAGAGAATGTTCTCTCAAAACTAGATAACAATGTTCATTTTTCACATTAGAATATAGGTTAAGTCCTCGATCTATTAGTATCTGTCAGCTCCACGTGTCACCACGCTTCCACCTCAGACCTATCAACCTGATCATCTTTCAGGGATCTTACTTCCTTGCGGAATGGGAAATCTCATCTTGAGGGGGGCTTCATGCTTAGATGCTTTCAGCACTTATCCCGTCCGCACATAGCTACCCAGCGATGCCCTTGGCAGAACAACTGGTACACCAGCGGTGCGTCCATCCCGGTCCTCTCGTACTAAGGACAGCTCCTCTCAAATTTCCTGCGCCCGCGACGGATAGGGACCGAACTGTCTCACGACGTTCTGAACCCAGCTCGCGTACCGCTTTAATGGGCGAACAGCCCAACCCTTGGGACCGACTACAGCCCCAGGATGCGATGAGCCGACATCGAGGTGCCAAACCTCCCCGTCGATGTGGACTCTTGGGGGAGATAAGCCTGTTATCCCCGGGGTAGCTTTTATCCGTTGAGCGATGGCCCTTCCATGCGGAACCACCGGATCACTAAGCCCGACTTTCGTCCCTGCTCGACTTGTAGGTCTCGCAGTCAAGCTCCCTTGTGCCTTTACACTCTGCGAATGATTTCCAACCATTCTGAGGGAACCTTTGGGCGCCTCCGTTACATTTTAGGAGGCGACCGCCCCAGTCAAACTGCCCACCTGACACTGTCTCCCTGCCCGATAAGGGCAGCGGGTTAGAAGGTCAATACAGCCAGGGTAGTATCCCACCGATGCCTCCACCGAAGCTAGCGCTCCGGTTTCCAAGGCTCCTACCTATCCTGTACAAGCTGTACCAACATTCAATATCAGGCTGCAGTAAAGCTCCACGGGGTCTTTCCGTCCTGTCGCGGGTAACCTGCATCTTCACAGGTACTATAATTTCACCGAGTCTCTCGTTGAGACAGTGCCCAGATCGTTGCGCCTTTCGTGCGGGTCGGAACTTACCCGACAAGGAATTTCGCTACCTTAGGACCGTTATAGTTACGGCCGCCGTTTACTGGGGCTTCAATTCGCACCTTCGCTTACGCTAAGCGCTCCTCTTAACCTTCCAGCACCGGGCAGGCGTCAGCCCCTATACTTCGCCTTACGGCTTCGCAGAGACCTGTGTTTTTGCTAAACAGTCGCCTGGGCCTATTCACTGCGGCTTCTCGGGGCTTTAACACCCTAAGAAGCACCCCTTCTCCCGAAGTTACGGGGTCATTTTGCCGAGTTCCTTAACGAGAGTTCTCTCGATCACCTTAGGATTCTCTCCTCGCCTACCTGTGTCGGTTTGCGGTACGGGCACCTCTCACCTCGCTAGAGGCTTTTCTTGGCAGTGTGGAATCAGGAACTTCGCTACTAAATTTCGCTCGCCATCACAGCTCAGCCTTCACGGGAAACGGATTTGCCTATTTCCCAGCCTAACTGCTTGGACGCGGATATCCAATACCGCGCTTACCCTATCCTCCTGCGTCCCCCCATTGCTCAAATGGTGAGGAGGTGGTACAGGAATATCAACCTGTTGTCCATCGCCTACGCCTTTCGGCCTCGGCTTAGGTCCCGACTAACCCTGAGCGGACGAGCCTTCCTCAGGAAACCTTAGGCATTCGGTGGACGGGATTCTCACCCGTCTTTCGCTACTCATACCGGCATTCTCACTTCTAAGCGCTCCACCAGTCCTTCCGGTCTGACTTCACTGCACTTAGAACGCTCTCCTACCACTGTTCGTAAGAACAGTCCGCAGCTTCGGTGATACGTTTAGCCCCGGTACATTTTCGGCGCAGAGTCACTCGACCAGTGAGCTATTACGCACTCTTTAAATGGTGGCTGCTTCTAAGCCAACATCCTGGTTGTCTAAGCAACTCCACATCCTTTTCCACTTAACGTATACTTTGGGACCTTAGCTGGCGGTCTGGGCTGTTTCCCTTTCGACTACGGATCTTATCACTCGCAGTCTGACTCCCAAGGATAAGTCATCGGCATTCGGAGTTTGACTGAATTCGGTAACCCGGTAGGGGCCCCTAGTCCAATCAGTGCTCTACCTCCGAGACTCTTACCTTGAGGCTAGCCCTAAAGCTATTTCGGAGAGAACCAGCTATCTCCAGGTTCGATTGGCATTTCACCCCTACCCACACCTCATCCCCGCACTTTTCAACGTGCGTGGGTTCGGGCCTCCATTCAGTGTTACCTGAACTTCACCCTGGACATGGGTAGATCACCTGGTTTCGGGTCTACGACCACGTACTCATGCGCCCTATTCAGACTCGCTTTCGCTGCGGCTCCGCATCTTCTGCTTAACCTTGCACGGGATCGTAACTCGCCGGTTCATTCTACAAAAGGCACGCCATCACCCGTTAACGGGCTCTGACTACTTGTAGGCACACGGTTTCAGGATCTATTTCACTCCCCTTCCGGGGTGCTTTTCACCTTTCCCTCACGGTACTGGTTCACTATCGGTCACTAGGGAGTATTTAGCCTTGGGAGATGGTCCTCCCGGATTCCGACGGAATTTCACGTGTTCCGCCGTACTCAGGATCCACTCTGGAGAGAACAACATTTCAGTTACAGGGCTGTTACCTTCTTTGGCGGGCCTTTCCAGACCTCTTCGCTTATATCGTTCCTTTGTAACTCCGTATAGAGTGTCCTACAACCCCAAGAGGCAAGCCTCTTGGTTTGGGCTGTTCCCGTTTCGCTCGCCGCTACTCAGGGAATCGCATTTGCTTTCTCTTCCTCCGGGTACTTAGATGTTTCAGTTCCCCGGGTATGCCTTCTCATACTCTATGTATTCAAGTATGGATACTACTCCATTACGAGCAGTGGGTTTCCCCATTCGGAAATCTCCGGATCAAAGCTTGCTTACAGCTCCCCGAAGCATATCGGTGTTCGTCCCGTCCTTCATCGGCTCCTAGTGCCAAGGCATCCACCGTGCGCCCTTTCTAACTTAACCATTTCTTACTTTAGAAAGAATCACTATGTGTGATGAACTTTGCATTGCATTCAATGTGAATGTATTACTTATTGTTATCTAGTTTTCAAAGAACAATCCTGTCTCGCTAGAGACATGTTTGAAGGAATGATCCTTCAAAACTAAACAAGACGAAAACGCACACTGCTCCATATATCCTTAGAAAGGAGGTGATCCAGCCGCACCTTCCGATACGGCTACCTTGTTACGACTTCACCCCAATCATCTGCCCCACCTTCGGCGGCTGGCTCCATAAAGGTTACCTCACCGACTTCGGGTGTTGCAAACTCTCGTGGTGTGACGGGCGGTGTGTACAAGGCCCGGGAACGTATTCACCGCGGCATGCTGATCCGCGATTACTAGCGATTCCAGCTTCACGCAGTCGAGTTGCAGACTGCGATCCGAACTGAGAACAGATTTGTGGGATTGGCTAAACCTTGCGGTCTCGCAGCCCTTTGTTCTGTCCATTGTAGCACGTGTGTAGCCCAGGTCATAAGGGGCATGATGATTTGACGTCATCCCCACCTTCCTCCGGTTTGTCACCGGCAGTCACCTTAGAGTGCCCAACTAAATGCTGGCAACTAAGATCAAGGGTTGCGCTCGTTGCGGGACTTAACCCAACATCTCACGACACGAGCTGACGACAACCATGCACCACCTGTCACTCTGTCCCCGAAGGGAAAGCCCTATCTCTAGGGTTGTCAGAGGATGTCAAGACCTGGTAAGGTTCTTCGCGTTGCTTCGAATTAAACCACATGCTCCACCGCTTGTGCGGGCCCCCGTCAATTCCTTTGAGTTTCAGTCTTGCGACCGTACTCCCCAGGCGGAGTGCTTAATGCGTTAGCTGCAGCACTAAGGGGCGGAAACCCCCTAACACTTAGCACTCATCGTTTACGGCGTGGACTACCAGGGTATCTAATCCTGTTCGCTCCCCACGCTTTCGCTCCTCAGCGTCAGTTACAGACCAGAGAGTCGCCTTCGCCACTGGTGTTCCTCCACATCTCTACGCATTTCACCGCTACACGTGGAATTCCACTCTCCTCTTCTGCACTCAAGTTTCCCAGTTTCCAATGACCCTCCCCGGTTGAGCCGGGGGCTTTCACATCAGACTTAAGAAACCGCCTGCGAGCCCTTTACGCCCAATAATTCCGGACAACGCTTGCCACCTACGTATTACCGCGGCTGCTGGCACGTAGTTAGCCGTGGCTTTCTGGTTAGGTACCGTCAAGGTGCAAGCAGTTACTCTTGCACTTGTTCTTCCCTAACAACAGAGCTTTACGATCCGAAAACCTTCATCACTCACGCGGCGTTGCTCCGTCAGACTTTCGTCCATTGCGGAAGATTCCCTACTGCTGCCTCCCGTAGGAGTCTGGGCCGTGTCTCAGTCCCAGTGTGGCCGATCACCCTCTCAGGTCGGCTACGCATCGTCGCCTTGGTGAGCCGTTACCTCACCAACTAGCTAATGCGCCGCGGGTCCATCTGTAAGTGACAGCCGAAACCGTCTTTCATCCTTGAACCATGCGGTTCAAGGAACTATCCGGTATTAGCTCCGGTTTCCCGGAGTTATCCCAGTCTTACAGGCAGGTTACCCACGTGTTACTCACCCGTCCGCCGCTAACATCCGGGAGCAAGCTCCCTTCTGTCCGCTCGACTTGCATGTATTAGGCACGCCGCCAGCGTTCGTCCTGAGCCAGGATCAAACTCTCCGAAAAAGTACAAAACCGAAGTTTTGTTTTTCGTCAGCGTTTGACTGACTACCTATGATGTATCATAGGATTTTTTATAAAAACTCGAATTAACAGGTACGTTTTGTCTTGTTTAGTTTTCAAAGATCATATTGGTGGAGCCTAGCGGGATCGAACCGCTGACCTCCTGCGTGCAAGGCAGGCGCTCTCCCAGCTGAGCTAAGGCCCCATAAAAGATGGTCGGGAAGACAGGATTCGAACCTGCGACCCCTTGGTCCCAAACCAAGTGCTCTACCAAGCTGAGCTACTTCCCGATCTTAATGGCGCGCCCGAGAGGAGTCGAACCCCTAACCTTTTGATCCGTAGTCAAACGCTCTATCCAATTGAGCTACGGGCGCTTATTTTATAATGCCGAGGGCCGGACTTGAACCGGCACGGTAGTCACCTACCGCAGGATTTTAAGTCCTGTGTGTCTGCCAATTCCACCACCCCGGCGTGGATGGTATAAGCGGAAGACGGGATTCGAACCCGCGACCCCCACCTTGGCAAGGTGGTGTTCTACCACTGAACTACTTCCGCATTACAGGATTTCTTTATGTTGTTTGGCAATGCGGGTGAAGGGACTTGAACCCCCACGTCATAAAGACACTAGATCCTAAGTCTAGCGCGTCTGCCAATTCCGCCACACCCGCATGAAAATGGTGAGCCATGAAGGACTCGAACCTTCGACCCTCTGATTAAAAGTCAGATGCTCTACCAACTGAGCTAATGGCTCGCTTTTAAAGCGACTTGTCTATCTTACCATATGAAAGTGGTGCCGGCAAGAGGACTTGAACCCCCAACCTACTGATTACAAGTCAGTTGCTCTACCAGTTGAGCTACACCGGCTTTATCTATCCTAACATTATGTAAGAATAAATATGGTGGAGGATGACGGGCTCGAACCGCCGACCCTCTGCTTGTAAGGCAGATGCTCTCCCAGCTGAGCTAATCCTCCATATTATGTCGTTTCGAATGTCTCTCGATCTGACAAATAGTATTATATAACGATAAGATATTGTTTGTAAAGACTTTTTTAAAATAATTTTTGAATTTATTTTAAAGCTATTTTTTCACATCTTTTCGTTAAGGCACCTAAAGAAGTTTACCACTTGTCTCTTCATTTTAAAAGTCTTTTTTTCATTTTTTTATGTTTTTTTGTTAAAAAGGGCATTAATAGCGCTTTTTCAATGTAAAAACAGCTCTTTTAAAGCTGAAAAATGTTTGTTTTATTCCTTAAATCCTCAGATAACGTGCATATAGAAACGAATTTTTTTATTATTTTATTTTTCCGAGAAACCATTTTGTATATTTGCTTTATATTAAATTGATCCTGGTCATATTGTGGTGCTTAACTCAAATCTTCCTCCCCTCTCTCATTAGCAAACCAAGATGCCCTTTGCTCTCTTATGTAGGTTTCAATGATCTAGCAGCAAGCGCAGTTCGCTACATATGGTTGCCAGAGGAGAAGATCCTTCTTAGACATGTTTACTCTTTCGATGTTGACTCTTAGCAAGATGAGCGAGCGACGAGATTGGATGATAAGAATTTATAGAATGTCTAGAATTCCAGTGAAGGGGATGAAATGAATGAGTTATTGAGAATGTAGTGAAAGACCACTATTTTCAATATAAATAGATATATCATTTATTAAAACACAAAAAAGACCAGTTCCGATTGGAACTGATCCTTTGAAAAGCTTGGCGGCGTCCTACTCTCACAGGGGGAAACCCCCAACTACCATCGGCGCTGAAGAGCTTAACTTCCGTGTTCGGTATGGGAACGGGTGTGACCTCTTCGCTATCGCCACCAAACCTGATGGAGAGAATGTTCTCTCAAAACTAGATAACAATGTTCATTTTTCACATTAGAATATAGGTTAAGTCCTCGATCTATTAGTATCTGTCAGCTCCACGTGTCACCACGCTTCCACCTCAGACCTATCAACCTGATCATCTTTCAGGGATCTTACTTCCTTGCGGAATGGGAAATCTCATCTTGAGGGGGGCTTCATGCTTAGATGCTTTCAGCACTTATCCCGTCCGCACATAGCTACCCAGCGATGCCCTTGGCAGAACAACTGGTACACCAGCGGTGCGTCCATCCCGGTCCTCTCGTACTAAGGACAGCTCCTCTCAAATTTCCTGCGCCCGCGACGGATAGGGACCGAACTGTCTCACGACGTTCTGAACCCAGCTCGCGTACCGCTTTAATGGGCGAACAGCCCAACCCTTGGGACCGACTACAGCCCCAGGATGCGATGAGCCGACATCGAGGTGCCAAACCTCCCCGTCGATGTGGACTCTTGGGGGAGATAAGCCTGTTATCCCCGGGGTAGCTTTTATCCGTTGAGCGATGGCCCTTCCATGCGGAACCACCGGATCACTAAGCCCGACTTTCGTCCCTGCTCGACTTGTAGGTCTCGCAGTCAAGCTCCCTTGTGCCTTTACACTCTGCGAATGATTTCCAACCATTCTGAGGGAACCTTTGGGCGCCTCCGTTACATTTTAGGAGGCGACCGCCCCAGTCAAACTGCCCACCTGACACTGTCTCCCTGCCCGATAAGGGCAGCGGGTTAGAAGGTCAATACAGCCAGGGTAGTATCCCACCGATGCCTCCACCGAAGCTAGCGCTCCGGTTTCCAAGGCTCCTACCTATCCTGTACAAGCTGTACCAACATTCAATATCAGGCTGCAGTAAAGCTCCACGGGGTCTTTCCGTCCTGTCGCGGGTAACCTGCATCTTCACAGGTACTATAATTTCACCGAGTCTCTCGTTGAGACAGTGCCCAGATCGTTGCGCCTTTCGTGCGGGTCGGAACTTACCCGACAAGGAATTTCGCTACCTTAGGACCGTTATAGTTACGGCCGCCGTTTACTGGGGCTTCAATTCGCACCTTCGCTTACGCTAAGCGCTCCTCTTAACCTTCCAGCACCGGGCAGGCGTCAGCCCCTATACTTCGCCTTACGGCTTCGCAGAGACCTGTGTTTTTGCTAAACAGTCGCCTGGGCCTATTCACTGCGGCTTCTCGGGGCTTTAACACCCTAAGAAGCACCCCTTCTCCCGAAGTTACGGGGTCATTTTGCCGAGTTCCTTAACGAGAGTTCTCTCGATCACCTTAGGATTCTCTCCTCGCCTACCTGTGTCGGTTTGCGGTACGGGCACCTCTCACCTCGCTAGAGGCTTTTCTTGGCAGTGTGGAATCAGGAACTTCGCTACTAAATTTCGCTCGCCATCACAGCTCAGCCTTCACGGGAAACGGATTTGCCTATTTCCCAGCCTAACTGCTTGGACGCGGATATCCAATACCGCGCTTACCCTATCCTCCTGCGTCCCCCCATTGCTCAAATGGTGAGGAGGTGGTACAGGAATATCAACCTGTTGTCCATCGCCTACGCCTTTCGGCCTCGGCTTAGGTCCCGACTAACCCTGAGCGGACGAGCCTTCCTCAGGAAACCTTAGGCATTCGGTGGACGGGATTCTCACCCGTCTTTCGCTACTCATACCGGCATTCTCACTTCTAAGCGCTCCACCAGTCCTTCCGGTCTGACTTCACTGCACTTAGAACGCTCTCCTACCACTGTTCGTAAGAACAGTCCGCAGCTTCGGTGATACGTTTAGCCCCGGTACATTTTCGGCGCAGAGTCACTCGACCAGTGAGCTATTACGCACTCTTTAAATGGTGGCTGCTTCTAAGCCAACATCCTGGTTGTCTAAGCAACTCCACATCCTTTTCCACTTAACGTATACTTTGGGACCTTAGCTGGCGGTCTGGGCTGTTTCCCTTTCGACTACGGATCTTATCACTCGCAGTCTGACTCCCAAGGATAAGTCATCGGCATTCGGAGTTTGACTGAATTCGGTAACCCGGTAGGGGCCCCTAGTCCAATCAGTGCTCTACCTCCGAGACTCTTACCTTGAGGCTAGCCCTAAAGCTATTTCGGAGAGAACCAGCTATCTCCAGGTTCGATTGGCATTTCACCCCTACCCACACCTCATCCCCGCACTTTTCAACGTGCGTGGGTTCGGGCCTCCATTCAGTGTTACCTGAACTTCACCCTGGACATGGGTAGATCACCTGGTTTCGGGTCTACGACCACGTACTCATGCGCCCTATTCAGACTCGCTTTCGCTGCGGCTCCGCATCTTCTGCTTAACCTTGCACGGGATCGTAACTCGCCGGTTCATTCTACAAAAGGCACGCCATCACCCGTTAACGGGCTCTGACTACTTGTAGGCACACGGTTTCAGGATCTATTTCACTCCCCTTCCGGGGTGCTTTTCACCTTTCCCTCACGGTACTGGTTCACTATCGGTCACTAGGGAGTATTTAGCCTTGGGAGATGGTCCTCCCGGATTCCGACGGAATTTCACGTGTTCCGCCGTACTCAGGATCCACTCTGGAGAGAACAACATTTCAGTTACAGGGCTGTTACCTTCTTTGGCGGGCCTTTCCAGACCTCTTCGCTTATATCGTTCCTTTGTAACTCCGTATAGAGTGTCCTACAACCCCAAGAGGCAAGCCTCTTGGTTTGGGCTGTTCCCGTTTCGCTCGCCGCTACTCAGGGAATCGCATTTGCTTTCTCTTCCTCCGGGTACTTAGATGTTTCAGTTCCCCGGGTATGCCTTCTCATACTCTATGTATTCAAGTATGGATACTACTCCATTACGAGCAGTGGGTTTCCCCATTCGGAAATCTCCGGATCAAAGCTTGCTTACAGCTCCCCGAAGCATATCGGTGTTCGTCCCGTCCTTCATCGGCTCCTAGTGCCAAGGCATCCACCGTGCGCCCTTTCTAACTTAACCATTTCTTACTTTAGAAAGAATCACTATGTGTGATGAACTTTGCATTGCATTCAATGTGAATGTATTACTTATTGTTATCTAGTTTTCAAAGAACAATCCTGTCTCGCTAGAGACATGTTTGAAGGAATGATCCTTCAAAACTAAACAAGACGAAAACGCACACTGCTCCATATATCCTTAGAAAGGAGGTGATCCAGCCGCACCTTCCGATACGGCTACCTTGTTACGACTTCACCCCAATCATCTGCCCCACCTTCGGCGGCTGGCTCCATAAAGGTTACCTCACCGACTTCGGGTGTTGCAAACTCTCGTGGTGTGACGGGCGGTGTGTACAAGGCCCGGGAACGTATTCACCGCGGCATGCTGATCCGCGATTACTAGCGATTCCAGCTTCACGCAGTCGAGTTGCAGACTGCGATCCGAACTGAGAACAGATTTGTGGGATTGGCTAAACCTTGCGGTCTCGCAGCCCTTTGTTCTGTCCATTGTAGCACGTGTGTAGCCCAGGTCATAAGGGGCATGATGATTTGACGTCATCCCCACCTTCCTCCGGTTTGTCACCGGCAGTCACCTTAGAGTGCCCAACTAAATGCTGGCAACTAAGATCAAGGGTTGCGCTCGTTGCGGGACTTAACCCAACATCTCACGACACGAGCTGACGACAACCATGCACCACCTGTCACTCTGTCCCCGAAGGGAAAGCCCTATCTCTAGGGTTGTCAGAGGATGTCAAGACCTGGTAAGGTTCTTCGCGTTGCTTCGAATTAAACCACATGCTCCACCGCTTGTGCGGGCCCCCGTCAATTCCTTTGAGTTTCAGTCTTGCGACCGTACTCCCCAGGCGGAGTGCTTAATGCGTTAGCTGCAGCACTAAGGGGCGGAAACCCCCTAACACTTAGCACTCATCGTTTACGGCGTGGACTACCAGGGTATCTAATCCTGTTCGCTCCCCACGCTTTCGCTCCTCAGCGTCAGTTACAGACCAGAGAGTCGCCTTCGCCACTGGTGTTCCTCCACATCTCTACGCATTTCACCGCTACACGTGGAATTCCACTCTCCTCTTCTGCACTCAAGTTTCCCAGTTTCCAATGACCCTCCCCGGTTGAGCCGGGGGCTTTCACATCAGACTTAAGAAACCGCCTGCGAGCCCTTTACGCCCAATAATTCCGGACAACGCTTGCCACCTACGTATTACCGCGGCTGCTGGCACGTAGTTAGCCGTGGCTTTCTGGTTAGGTACCGTCAAGGTGCAAGCAGTTACTCTTGCACTTGTTCTTCCCTAACAACAGAGCTTTACGATCCGAAAACCTTCATCACTCACGCGGCGTTGCTCCGTCAGACTTTCGTCCATTGCGGAAGATTCCCTACTGCTGCCTCCCGTAGGAGTCTGGGCCGTGTCTCAGTCCCAGTGTGGCCGATCACCCTCTCAGGTCGGCTACGCATCGTCGCCTTGGTGAGCCGTTACCTCACCAACTAGCTAATGCGCCGCGGGTCCATCTGTAAGTGACAGCCGAAACCGTCTTTCATCCTTGAACCATGCGGTTCAAGGAACTATCCGGTATTAGCTCCGGTTTCCCGGAGTTATCCCAGTCTTACAGGCAGGTTACCCACGTGTTACTCACCCGTCCGCCGCTAACATCCGGGAGCAAGCTCCCTTCTGTCCGCTCGACTTGCATGTATTAGGCACGCCGCCAGCGTTCGTCCTGAGCCAGGATCAAACTCTCCGAAAAAGTACAAAACCGAAGTTTTGCTTTTCGCCAGTTTGACTGACTACCTATGATGTATCATAGGATTTTTTTATAAAAACTCGAATTAACAGGTACGTTTTGTCTTGTTTAGTTTTCAAAGATCATCTTCGTTATCGCTCGTAAGCGACTTTAATATCTTAACATTTCGCTTTGGTTGAAGTCAAGAACTTTTTTCATTTTCTTTTTTCAACCTCGTTGCTGTTTTGCGGCAACGAATAATAATATACCATCTGAATTCTTTTCTTGCAATAGTTTTTTTGAAAAAAGTTTCATTTTATGAAAAATAAAAAGCGCCACAGATCAAATGGCGCTTTTGTTGATATATTAACGGTTTCTCATTTGCGGGAAAAGCAGTACATCTCTGATTGATGGAGAATTTGTTAGCAGCATGATTAATCGGTCGATACCGATTCCTAGTCCGCCTGTTGGCGGCATGCCATATTCTAATGCTTCAACAAAATCGTCATCCATGAGATGCGCTTCGTCATTTCCTTCTTCACGTTCTTTTAATTGAGCTTCAAAACGTTCTCTTTGGTCGATTGGATCATTCAGCTCGGTGAATGCATTTGCATGCTCGCGACGCACGATGAATAGCTCAAAGCGGTCCGTGAAGCGCGGGTCTTCAGGATTTTTCTTAGCTAATGGAGAAATCTCAACTGGGTGCCCGTAAATAAAAGTAGGCTGAACCAGTGTTTCTTCTACTTTTTGCTCGAAGAACTCATTGATAATATGACCTACTGTCATGTTTTTTGTGATTTCAACATCGTGATCAGCAGCATGCTGTTTTGCTTCTTCTACAGACATCTCCTGCCAGAAGTCTACACCTGTTGCTTCTTTGACTGCTTCAACCATATGGAGTCTCTTCCATTCAGGTTTTAGATCAATTTGATCTTCTCCATATTGAATTGTTGTTGTTCCCAGCACCTCTTGGGCAATATGAGCAATCAAGTTTTCCGTTAGGTTCATGATGTCTTTATAGTCTGCATATGCTTCATACAGCTCAATCATAGTAAATTCCGGGTTATGACGAGTTGAGACTCCTTCATTACGGAATACGCGACCAATCTCGTATACTTTCTCTAGACCACCGACAATTAGACGTTTTAAATGCAGCTCGATCGCAATACGCATATAAAGCGGCATATCAAGTGCATTGTGATGAGTAATGAAAGGACGAGCTGATGCACCACCAGGGATGCTATGCATTGTTGGTGTTTCAACTTCTAGGTATCCTTTTGAATCTAAGTATCTTCTCATTGATTGAATGATTTTGCTTCGCATGATGAACGTCTGCTTACTTTCTGGATTGACAATCAGGTCAAGGTAACGCTGACGATAGCGTTGTTCTACATCTTTTAGTCCGTGATATTTATCAGGGAGCGGGCGAAGTGCTTTTGTAAGAACCTCAAAGCTAGTCGCTTTAATTGAAAGTTCTCCTACATTCGTTTTAAATACGGTTCCCGTCACACCGATAATATCGCCTAGGTCCGAGCTTTTGAATAATTCGTAAGCTTCTTCTCCTACACTATCTTTACGTACATAGATTTGAATTTGTCCTTCTAAGTCTTGAATGTGTGCAAAGCCAGCTTTCCCTTTTCCGCGTTTTGTCATCATGCGGCCAGCAATTGTTACTTGAGCTGCTTTTTCTTCTAAGTCTTCTTTTGAAAACTCGTCATATTCAGCAATAATTTGTGCGGATTGATGAGAACGGTCATATCGTTCACCGAATGGATCGATACCCTCTTCTCTCATTTTATTCATTTTGTCACGTCTTACTTGGAATTGATCATTTAATTCCTCGTTATTAAGCCCTTCATTACTCATTTATATCACTCCAATAATGTATTTTGCAGAGAAAAGCAGAAAAACTGCCAGTACGTGCACTAGCAGTGAGCTACAAAAAGAAAGATAGTCTTATCCTACTTTTATTCTTTGAAGCTCTTTTGCCTCGGCTTCGATCGTAAAGTCATCTAGAACTTTTACAAGCTCCGCTCTCGTTTCACTTTGATTGATTTGGTTTCTTACATCTGCATTGCCTCGGACACCTTTTAAGTACCATGCTGCATGTTTTCTCATTTCTCTGACAGCCACATGCTCGCCTTTCAGGTCTATGAGTCTGTCTAAGTGAAGTTTGCACACAGACATTTTCTCACGCACATTAGGCTCTTCTTTTAGTTCACCCGTTTCTAAATAATGAACCGTCCGGTAAATCATCCACGGGTTTCCTAGTGCGGCTCTTCCGATCATGACAGCATCTGCACCCGTTTCATCAAGCATACGTTTTGCATCTTGAGGGGTTTTGACATCTCCATTGCCAATGACTGGAATGGAAACAGATTGTTTGACCTCTTTTATAATATCCCAATTCGCTGTTCCTTCGTACATCTGCACACGTGTCCGTCCGTGAAGCGCAACCGCTTGTCCACCTGCTCGTTCAACAGCACGGGCATTGTCGATAGCGAAGATATGGTCTTCGTCCCAGCCCATTCTCATTTTCACCGTAACAGGTTTATCTACAGCTTCTACGACTGCGGATACCATTTCGTAAATCTTGTTTGGATCCAGCAGCCATTTCGCTCCTGCGTCACATTTCGTGATCTTTGGTACAGGACATCCCATATTAATATCAATAATGTCCGCCGTTGTATTCTGGTCTACAAACTTGGCCGCTTCTACGAGCGTGTCCTTTTCTCCCCCAAATATCTGAAGGCTCAACGGTTTTTCACGTTCATCAATGTACAGCATGCCCATCGTTCTGGCATTATTAATCAAGATCGCTTTGTCACTGACCATTTCAGCGCAGACTAAGCCCGCTCCAAACTCTTTCACAGTGAGTCTGAAAGCAGAGTTACACACACCAGCCATTGGTGCGAGCACTACTTTGTTTTTAATTTCGATATCTCCGATTTTAAACATCATGTCCCCTCCTTTCTTCTTCAAGTATTGGTGAAAGTTCTTCCACCGTTATATTTAAAGCATCTACTATTTGACCAACCATTTGGTTTGTTGGTAATCGATTGCCTCGCTCAATTTCCCCTAAGACAGAGACAGAGATGCCCAGTCTTTTGGCGAACCCTTCCTGAGTATACCCTTTTAGCTTTCGGTATGCACGAATTCTTCTACCCCACATGTCTTTTTCCATATGCTTACACCTTCTTGGTCTGTTACGGCGTTTATCTGGGCTTCGCCGATTTCTGGGCAAATCTCACTCATCGGAACAAGAACGAATAAACGTTCGTACATTCTAGGATGCGGCACTACAAGTTGTTCTGTTTCAATATTTTCACGATTATAAAGTAAAATGTCAAGGTCAGCTGTCCGTGGACCCCACCTCACTTCTCTTGTTCTGCCTAACTCCTGCTCAATGTTCTGAGTCAGTGATAGAAGTTCTTCAGGACGAAGCGAGGTGGAAATCTTCACAGCCATGTTCAAGAAGTCATCCTGATTCTCGTAGCCTACAGGTGTTGTCTCATATATAGATGAAATGGATTCAACTTGAACACCTGGATGTTCGTGAAGTTTTTTGACAGCTTCTTTTAAGTAGGTTTCCTTTTTTCCTATGTTTGAGCCTAAAGCGATATATGCTGTATTGTTCATGCGCGTGATCTCGTCATTTCAATGGCAACGGACTGATAGTGTCCTGGAATTGGCGGATCTGGTTTGATTACTTTTACTGTACATTCTTGAACTGTCGGAAAGTCCTTTAACACTTGATTTGCAATTCTTTCTGTCAGCGTTTCAACGAGGTTCACTGGGTCCCCTTCTACAATATTTTTGCAGATGTTGTAGAGCTCAGCATAGTTGATGGTCTCATTTAGGTCATCCGTTTGTCCTGCCTTACTTAAATCAAGTGAAGCTGTTAGGTCCACACGAAAGCGCTGGCCTAGTTTATTCTCTTCTGCAAATACACCGTGATAGCCGTAAAATTCCATTCCGTTTACATATACTTTATCGATGATAAGCGCCTCCTTTATTCAGCATGGCATCCATCATTTTTGCCATTCTTGCGATTTCTTTTACATCGTGCACTCGGACCATCGCGCTGCCCTTTTGAATCCCAAGACAGACCGTCGCACCCGTTCCTTCAGTACGTTCTTCAGGCGGCAGGTCTAAAACTGCACCGATGAATCGTTTGCGGGATGTTGCTAGAAGCAGCGGATACCCTAGGTGGCAAAAATGTTCAAGTTCATTCATGACCATGAGGTTGTCAGTTTTATTTTTCGCAAATCCTACACCAGGATCTAATATGATCATGTCATCACGGACACCCGCTTGTTTCACAATGTGAACACTTTCTTTCAGATCTGCAATCATATCTGAAATCAGATGGGTGTAATTCCGCTCTGGTCGATTGTGCATTAAGATGATTGGCACGTTGTGCTTCGCTGCCACATGCGCCATTTGAGGATCAGCTTTCGCCCCCCATACATCATTAATGATTGAGGCTCCCGCTTTCACTGCCTCATCTGCGACATGGGCTTTATACGTATCAATAGAAATAGGTATGTCCAATTCTTTTGTGATCTTCTCAATGACAGGAATGACCCTTGAAAGCTCCTCTTGCTCTGAGACAAGTGCCGCTCCCGGCCGAGTCGATTCACCGCCAATATCAATAATATGCGCCCCATCTTCTATGAGCTGCGTTGCATGAGCCAACGCTTTATCAATTTGATTGAATTTTCCTCCATCTGAAAAAGAGTCCGGTGTGACATTTAAAATGCCCATGACCAATGTCTTTTCTTCATAACTAAGGGTATGGTGCTTGGCTTGTATGATTTTAGGCTGCTTTATCAATTGTTGTGTCATTGTGTCCACCTACTCTTTATGTTCTAGACGTTCTTTTGTATATTCTGTTCTCAGCTTGGTTGAAATCGTTCGGTTGTGGTTTTGCAGGACGATGTCTCCGATATTTTTAAAAGGCACAATTCCCTGAACCGAATTGGTCATCCACGCCTCATCAGCTGAGAGCAAGTGTGAGAGTGGATATCTTCCTTCTATTAGTGGGATCCCCGAAGCTTGCAGCGTTTCGATACAATATCGACGGGTAACCCCGTTTAAAATGCCGGTATCAAGTGAAGGTGTATAGATCACATCTTTTTTTCGCCAAAATAGATTTGACGTAATTCCTTCTGCCACATCGTCTTCTTTTGTTAAAAAGATCCCTTCTACCGACGGATCATTCCCTACTTCTCTTTTCGCCAGCAGGTTGTTCATGTAATGATGCGACTTGAGCCGTCTTGGACCTTCCGGTGTGTTTCTTCTTGTATCAAGAATGATTCCCTGTTTTTCATCTACTATTGATTCTGGCCGGAATGGGGAGATCATCACAAAAACAACAGGCTCCTCATAAGGGTCTGCAGAAAATCCATTGCCTCTGCCCGCAGAAACATTGAAGCGGATCCTCGCATGACCGTCCGTTATTTGGTTTTGATTGAATAATGTATGAATGATGTCGAGTACAAATGGTTTCTCTATTGTGGATTCGATGCAAAGGTCACGCAATGATTGATTGAGCCTTTCAAGATGCCAGTCTAACAAGAAGACTTGTCCTGCTAGAGAGGTAAATGTTTCGAATACACCGATGCCATATAGAAAACCATGATCAAAAGGAGAAAGAGTCGCGTCTTTCTCCTCTATATACTGACCGTTCAGGTAAATGATCATGCGTTTACTTCATTCCCCTTTTTACGATAGGTTTCAATGAAATTTCTGAGCATTTCTTTACCGAAGGACGTCATAATCGATTCTGGATGGAATTGAACACTTTCAATCGGAAGTTCTTTATGGCGAATGGCCATGAGTTCGCCTTCCTTTGTGCTCGCTGTTCTGACAAAGCACTCCGGCAGCGTCTCGTCTTTAACAATTAATGAATGATATCTCGTTGCGACGAGCGGATTTTGGAGTCCCGTGAAGACACCTTTGCCGTCGTGTTCAATC
The DNA here is from genome assembly GCF_038005045.1 of Bacillus sp. FSL K6-3458. NCBI lineage: Bacteria > Bacillati > Bacillota > Bacilli > Caryophanales > Bacillaceae > Bacillus > Bacillus sp. FSL K6-3458. The sequence continues at coordinate 151,721 of NZ_JBBOSI010000001.1, forward strand.
TCTGATGTTTTCCCATGCATTAACCGCTCCGCACGAATGACATCTCCACCAAATACTTGTGCAATGGATTGATGACCTAAACAGACACCGAAGATCGGAATCTTCCCAGCAAAATGTTTGATCGCTTCCATACTAATTCCTGCTTCATCCGGACTGCAAGGTCCTGGAGAAATCATCAGAAAGTCTGGCTTGAGCTCTTCGATTTCTTGAATAGTGACTTGATCGTTTCGTTTTACAATCAGTTCTTCCCCAAGCTCACCTAAATACTGGACCAGGTTGTACGTAAATGAATCGTAATTATCAATCATTAATATCATACTCTGCTCACCTCTAACTCAAAATAGTCTCTTCTTTGCTCAACTGTAATGCTTTTTTCACTGCATAGGCTTTTTTAATCGATTCTTTGTATTCGTGCTTTGGTACAGAATCGATGACAATGCCTGCACCTGACTGCATGAAGGCTCTGCCCCCTGTACAATAAGCCGTGCGAATGACGATATTAAAATGCATATCTTGATTGAATCCAAACCAGCCTATAGATCCAGTATAAAGCCCACGCCTTGTCGGCTCAAGCTCTTCTATGATTTCCATTGTTCTCACTTTTGGCGCACCTGTAATTGTGCCGCCTGGGAATACAGCTCTCATGACATCTACTGCATCACAATCATCACGCAGCTCCCCTTGGACATTTGATACAATGTGCATCACGTGTGAATATTTCTCAATGGCCATAAACTCGTTCACCTTGACTGAGCCATAAGTAGACACTCGTCCAAGATCATTCCGCTCAAGATCAACGAGCATCACATGTTCTGCGCGTTCTTTTTCATCTTCAATGAGTTCTTTTGCCAGCGCTTGATCTTCCGCATCATCCTTGCCTCTTGATCTTGTGCCAGCGATCGGTCTTGTTTCGAGCTGAATGCCTTTTTTCTTAATAAGCAGTTCTGGAGATCCACAGACAATTTGGAAATCTGGCGTGTGCAGATATGACATATATGGAGATGGATTCACGTGACGTAATGTTTTGTATAAATGATATGGGTGGGTATGAAGCTGTTCATCTTGTCTAATCGATAGGTTCACTTGGAACACGTCACCGCTGGCGATATATTGTTTAATCGTTTCTACAGCTTCCCCGAAAGCTTCTTCAGTAAAAGGTGCAGCAGGTACACATTCCGAAGAAGACACATTGACAGGTGAATGTGCTGATTCTTCTGATGTGCTTGTCCAGCTTTGCTTTAATTTTTCGAGTCTTTGATGAACTTCACTGATAGGTTCATCTCCTTCTGTATGAGTGATCAGCCAGAGGGCATCTTTATTATGATCAAAGACAGCGACATCATTGAATACGAGGAAATACAAATCAGGCGTCTTCAAATCATCGATGGACAGCATTTTAAAATGCTCGATATATCTTGCGTAATCATAGCTTAAAAATCCAATCGCTCCACCTTGGAAGTCAGGATATTCATCGTTCGTTTCGGTTTGTAGGGTTTGAAACCAATCAGCAAATGCCCTAAAAGGATCTCCCTCTTTGAACAACACCTCATTCTGATAATGGATGGTGGTCATCCCGTCCTTCCCTTTCGCTTTAGCGATCGGATGAATGCCGGCAATACTGTATTCTCCGCCACGTGCACTTTCAAGAAGGACGTGATGTGATTCATGAGCCGTTAATTGTTCGTATCGTTTCAAGAATGCATCTTTCGTAAAAGGAATTTTGATGCCCATCGGCCTACGTTGTGTCATGTTATCATCCTTTTTCATTTTCATTAATCTTATTGTAATGCAATCCAATTTATTTAGAAAATAGTATTTGCTTTCCATCTTCAGAATTCATAAAAAAACCCCAGCAAATGCTGGGGTGTATTGTTTAATCAAATTGATAAAGCGGCGTACTAAGGTAACGTTCACCGTTACTTGGAATAATCGCTAGAACTTTTTTCCCTTTACCAAGCTTCTTCGCTGTTTGAAGCGCTGCATAAATGGCTGCTCCTGAAGATATACCACCAAGGATTCCTTCTTCTTTCGCTGCCTTTCTTGCAAGTTCAAATGCATCTTCGTTTTTCACTTGGATAATGCCGTCATATACTTCTGTGTTCAAGATAGATGGAACAAAGCCTGCTCCGATGCCTTGAATTTTATGCGGACCTGGTTTCCCGCCTGATAGTACAGGAGAATCTGTTGGTTCTACCGCATAAAGCTGAATAGATGGAATGGCTTCTTTCAGGACTTCACCAGCACCTGTAATCGTACCACCCGTACCAACTCCTGCAATAAATGCATCAAGTTCGCCGTCAAACTGTTCAAGAATCTCTTTCCCTGTTGTGCGGCGGTGAATCTCAGCGTTGGCTTCATTGCTGAACTGCTGAGGCATGAAGTATCCGTGCTCTTCCGCTAATTCTTCTGCTTTTTTGATGGCACCTTTCATTCCTTCTGCACCCGGTGTTAAGACAAGCTCTGCACCGTAAGCGCGTAAAAGGTTGCGGCGCTCCTGACTCATTGTATCCGGCATAACTAAAATCGCATTGATTCCTTTTGCAGCCGCGACCATCGCAAGACCGATTCCTGTGTTTCCGCTTGTTGGCTCAATGAGTGTGTCACCAGCTTTTAATGTACCTTTTGCTTCAGCATCTTCGATCATCGCTAACGCAATACGATCTTTTACACTGCTGCCTGGGTTCATATATTCAAGTTTCAAGTAGACATCCGCACTGTCTTCATCTACTAAACGGTTTAATTTAACGACTGGTGTATTTCCTATTAGTTCAAAAACTGAATTTGCAATACGAGCCATCACTAACACCTCTATCTCCGAGTAATTTTATTGTATTAATATTAAATTATCAATTTCGAAAAATTTTGTCAATGCTTTTAGTCCTGCTCTCCATCGTAAAACCATGTGACTTTTGCTTCTTTCCACAGGGTTTTGACATTCGCCTTTTCACCCAGATCTTCCATGGCGATCTGTCTTTTGATCTGATCTTTGACTTCTTCATAAGAGAAGGAGCGGCCATTTAATTTTTCTTTTAATTGTATGATGGCATAACCATTTTTGATCTCGATCGGCTCTTTCGTCCATTCATCTGGCTTAAGCTTTTGGGCTTCTTGTATGTATAGGGCTGGAATGCTTTCTTGCTCTTCTGTGACAAATCCAAGATCTCCGCCGTAAGGAGAGGTATATCGATCGGTGGATCGTTCAGCTGCTACAGCTTCGAAACTAGATCCGCCCTTTAAATCTTTTAATACACTTTGTGCCTCGTCTTTTGTTTTCACAACAATGTGGCGAATTCGGTATGAGTCATCATATTGATACAAGTCTTTGTTTTTTTCATAAAAGGATTTGGCTTCTTTTTCAGAAACGACCGCATCTCTCGTTAGAAGCTGTTCTAATAAAATTTGATAACGAATCTGCTCTTTCCATTCCTTTTCACTTGTATGACCGTCTTCGTAGAAATTATTAGATACCGCTTTCAGCATCAGCAGCTCACGATTGATCTCTTTTGGAGATACCTCCAGCTTGTTTTCTTTCGCAAGTTGATTGACTACCTTCTGATTAATCATTTGTTCAAGTGTTGCCTTTCCGTAGCGGTCTTCCATTTTCTTTAACCATTCTTGACGTGTGACTTTCTCTTTCCCAATAGAAGCAATTTCTTCACCGCTCTTCCCATTTGAAGAAGCCTGCGACATTTGTGACTTTGTTAATACATATGCAATGACAACGGCATTAATCATGAGCAGAACGAGGATAAATGTCCATACCACTCTTGCTTTCAGTCTCATATTTCGTCTCCTTTCCATTCTAAAAAGAAAACCCGCTGCTTAGAGCTTAGCGGGTTATTTCTTCACGTAGCTCTTCTAGCTCTTCTTTTGTAAATACATACGTTTCGTTACAAAAATGGCATTGAGCTTCTGCTTGTCCGTCTTGTTCAATCATATCCTCAATTTCGGCTTTCCCTAGGCTGATAATACCGTTGGCAAACCGTTCTTTTGAGCAGTTACAAGAAAATTCGACAGGTACAGTTTCTAAGATTTGAGGTTTTTCACCGAGCACTTCTTCTAAAATTTCTTCTGGTGTCATCCCTTTTTCAATCAGTTTAGAGATCGGTTCAATGGTTGATAATCTCTTTTCGAGTCTTTCGATGACTGCATCTTCTGTTCCAGGCAGCAATTGAATGATGAAACCGCCTGCTGCAAGGATCGAGTTGTCTGGATTGACAAGAACACCCACACCTACAGAGGATGGCACTTGTTCAGAGGAGACCAGGTAATAAGTAAAGTCATCTCCAATTTCACCTGAGACAATTTCCGTTTGCCCTGTAAAGTGGTCTTTCAGTCCGATATCTTTGACAACACTTAACGTTCCAGATGTTCCAACAGCACGTCTAACGTCCAGCTTCCCATGTTCATTTAAATCAAAGTGAACTTGTGGGTTTGAGACATATCCGCGCACCTGACCTTTTGCGTTTCCATCTGCAATGATGGCTCCGATCGGCCCACCGCCTTCAATTTTGACAGTTAATTTATTCTCGCCTTTCAGCATGGCTCCCATCATGACAGTCGCTGTCATGGTTCTGCCGATAGCAGCTGAAGCAGTTGGCCACGTATGGTGTCTTCTCTGCGCTTCGTTGATTGTATCTGTTGTGTTCGCAGCATACGCACGGACTTTCCCGTCATATGCTAACGCTTTAACTAAATAATCCATTTTGATTAAACCTCCTATAATACACCGACACGATTACGTTCATAAATTAATTGGAGTCCTTTTAATGTGAGGAACGGATCGACAATATCAATACAGTCTGATTCATTTCCAATCAATGTAGACAAACCGCCTGTTGCAATGACTTTCGGTGTTTGTTTGGCTTGCTGCTTCATCCGTTTCACTATGCCCTCGACTTGCCCAACATATCCATAAAGGATGCCGGATTGCATCGCACTGATGGTATTTTTTCCAACAATGTGATCTGGACGGACAATTTCAATTCTTGGCAGCTTAGCCGCTCTTGTATATAAAGCCTCTGTTGAGATGGTAATACCAGGTGCAATCGCCCCACCCATGTATTGTTTTTGTTCATTGATATAGCAGTAGGTTGTGGCTGTTCCAAAGTCTACCACAATGAGAGGTGCCCCATACAGGTGAATGGCCGCCACTGCGTTCACAATTCGATCAGCGCCGACTTCCTTTGGATTGTCACACATAATGTTTAATCCAGTCTTCATGCCAGGCCCAACGATTTGAGGAGTAATGTGAAAATACTTTTCGCACATTCTTTCCAGAGCAAACATCATTGGCGGGACAACAGAAGAAATGATAATCCCTTCTATCTGGTCAAACATCAGCCCTACATAGTCAAATAAGGATCGGATTGCCATACCAAATTCATCTTCTGTTTTATGACGGCTTGTTTCAATCCGCCAATGGTAGTTCAAATCGCCATTATGATAAACACCTAAAACGGTATTTGTGTTTCCTACATCTATCACGAGTAACAACTTCATCACCACTTTGAATAGTGTCTCAAAAAGAGCATTTTTCGACTTTCTATCATACCATACACGAATTGAGTTCCATTTGTAAACAATTCGAAACCGATCCATTCATGAATCGAAATAAAAAAAAGCTGTCGGTGAGCCCGACAGCTTTTTATAGAAGGAGATTAGATCTCCTCGTCTTCTTCTTTTTTCTTGATGTTCACTTTCACATCATCGTTTTTCTCTTCGTCATCTGCGTATACACGCTCTGGAAGCTTTCCAGTTTCGTAAAGAGATTTAATTTGTTCAGCATCTAATGTTTCCACTTCTAGAAGAGCTTGTGCGATGATTTCTAGCTTATCTTTATTCTCAGTGAGAATTTGTTTCGCACGTTCGTAGCTTTCTTTGATGAAGCGCTGAACTTCTTGGTCAATTTCATAAGCGATCGCTTCACTATAATTCGGCTCGTTGTTGAAATCACGGCCAAGGAATACTTGACCTCCTTGTGCTTGACCGAATTGTAGAGGACCAAGTTTATCAGACATACCGAATTCTGTCACCATTCTTCTTGCAATACCTGTTGCACGCTGGAAGTCGTTGTGTGCGCCTGTACTTACTTCACCAAACGTAATTTCCTCTGCAACACGGCCGCCGAGCAAGCCGACGATTTTATCAAGAAGCTCTGGCTTCGTTTGGAAATAACGGTCTTCTCTTGGAAGCATGACCGCATATCCGCCTGCCTGACCACGAGGAACGATCGTTACTTTATGCACCATATCCGCTTCGTCTAGGATAAGCCCAATGACGGTATGACCTGCTTCATGGTACGCCACGATATTACGTTCTTTCTTCGAAATGACACGGCTTTTCTTAGCCGGTCCAGCAATGACACGGTCAGTCGCTTCGTCGATATCACGCATATCAATTTTCTTTTTGTTTTGACGGGCAGCAACAAGTGCTGCTTCGTTTAGTAAGTTCTCAAGATCTGCCCCAGAGAACCCTGGTGTTCTGCTTGCAATGGCTTTCAAGTTGACTGTATCATCAAGCGGTTTGTTTTTCGCATGAACCTTCAGTACTTCTTCACGACCAATGACATCTGGGCGGTCAACCGTAATTTGACGGTCAAAACGTCCCGGACGTAGCAATGCAGGATCTAGGATATCTGCACGGTTCGTTGCAGCAATGATAATAATCCCTTCGTTGGCACTAAAACCATCCATTTCAACAAGAAGCTGGTTAAGCGTTTGTTCACGCTCATCATGACCACCGCCAAGACCTGCTCCACGCTGACGACCCACTGCATCAATCTCATCAATAAAGATTAAGCAAGGTGCATTCTTTTTCGCATTTTCAAACAAATCACGTACACGTGATGCACCGACACCGACGAACATCTCGACGAAGTCAGAACCACTGATGCTGAAGAAAGGAACGCCTGCTTCTCCTGCAGATGCTCTCGCAAGCAATGTTTTACCTGTACCTGGAGGTCCTACTAGTAAAACCCCTTTAGGGATTCTTGCGCCAAGCTCCGCAAATTTACGTGGATCTTTTAAGAATTCAACCACTTCTACGAGCTCTTGCTTTTCTTCATCCGCACCGGCAACATCTTTAAATTTCACACGTTTCTTCTCTTCTGTGTAAAGCTTCGCCTTACTCTTACCAAAGTTCATGACACGGCTTCCACCGCCTTGAGCTTGGTTCAATAAGAAGAAGAACAGGATAAAGATGATGATGAATGGAATGATGGTTGTCAGAACTTGCAGCCATCCATTTGTTTCAGGTGCTGGTTCTACTTTTACATCTGTATTCTTCAGTGCACTGTAAATCTGGTCAACACCTTGACCATCTGGAACATGGGTAATGAAGTATTCATCTTTCTTCGCGCCATCTAATTGACCACGAATTTCATAAACCCCTCTTACAGGCTGGATGGAGATACTCTCCACTTTTCCCGCACTTAAATTTTGCGAAAATTTGCTGTAAGACATGTTCTCAGGCTTTTGATTAGGGGATCCTAACCAACTGACAACCCCTATCACAAGTAATAAAATAAGTATATAAAAAATCGTATTACGAAAAACCCGATTCATTCCTTACCTCCTCCCACAGTAAGCACAACTATGTTCAATAGTATCATAGAAAATCATTCCAACACAACCAATAACCTCATGTAAACGTGTGCTCATTAGCCTTCGTAAACAGATGGTTTTAACACTCCAATATACGGGAGGTTTCGGTAACGTTCGGCAAAATCCAATCCATAGCCAACAACAAATGCATCTGGTACTTCAAACCCAACATAATCTGCTTTGATGTCTGCTTTGCGGCCGCTTGGTTTATCAAGCAATGTCACAATTTTAATGGAGTTTGCTTTACGGTATCGGAAAAGCTCTACCAGATAACTCAAAGTTAACCCACTGTCGATGATATCTTCCATAATTAGAATATCTCTTCCTTCAACAGAAGTATCTAGATCTTTGATGATCTTCACTTCTCCAGAAGATACGGTAGACTTTCCGTAGCTAGATACATCCATAAAATCAAGCTCTAAATATGTATCAATGTGTTTGATCAGGTCTGCCATGAATGGAAGAGCCCCTTTCAAAACACCAATAGCCAGGGGAAATTTACCATCATAATCGCTGGTTAATGTTGCACCCAGTTCCTTCACTTTTAGCTGGATCTCTTCTTCTGAGATCAAAATCTTTTCAATATCTTGTTTCATGCTTTTGCTTGCCCCCTACAAATTTTCGTGCTGTCTATATTGTAATACAATGAGATCGCTGTTTGTCATATCAATTTCTTCAAAAACGGATTTTTTCAGACCTGGGATCCAGATGATTTGATGATCCGAGTCAGTGACGATCGGCCAGCTGTCTCTTTCTGCAAGAGGCACTTTTTTATCAATAAATATATCTTTCACCTTTTTTGATCCATTCATCCCTTTAAGTTTGATTCGATCACCGTTTTTTCGTGAGCGAATGATCAAAGGAAGACGAACATGATCTTTTTGAAGCAAGAAAAAATGGTTTCCGTTCCGTGCATCCTTCGGAACATGATTTGATACTAAGATAGACTGTCCATTCGGGAGAAAAAGTTCCTCGCCAAGCTCACCTTTTAAATGATGAGTATATGACTGATCTATGACAAGCGATCGTTCAAAGGTAAACATACAGTGATCATAAGATTTGACAGCTTGTAAACCTTTTGGCAAATCTAATGATCCAGACGGTTGATCAGTATGAGATAACCAGTCCAAAGTCCCTAGAATATGCTGGTTTGAAAACGCTGATTGAGTGTTTTCATAAAGATAGTTTAATATTAGTTGAATGCCTCTTCTTTGTAAAGGCAAAGGCAGGTCAAGCAAAGGCTTCGTTTTGATCTCAATTTGCTTAGGCGTTTGATTCGTAATGACTTGATGCATTTGATCCTTTGTTAATGCCTGCAAGTACTGCTCATCCTCAGTCAGCATGTCACTTACAAACTGAAAGCTTTCATGCACATGAGGTGCCTCTTCTTTTAACACGGGAAGAACGTGTCTTCTGATCCGGTTTCTCAAGTAGTCATCGGTGTGATTGCTTTGATCAATGACATAAGGAACTTGTTCTTTTTCGCAAGCAGTGAGTACATCATCCTTAGAATATCCAATCAGCGGACGAATCAGCCACCCTTCTTGAAAAGGGCGCTTTGCTTGCATACCTGCGAGTCCTATTCCAACAGTCCCTCTTGTCAGCCTCATCACCATTGTTTCTACTTGATCGTCTCCATGATGTGCAAGTGCTATAAATTGAGCGTTGTACTGTTCCATCAATTGACGAAAGAAAGCATATCTGCACTCTCTTGCAGCTGCCTGTTTGTTTAAGCGGTTTTCTTTTGCATATTGGGTGACCTGTATACGAGCCGATTCAAAAAGGATCTCATGCTCTTTACAGTACGCTTCAACAAATGCCAAATCAGCAAAGGATTCTTCTCCTCTGAACATGTGATCTACATGGGCTGCAATCAGCTGAAAGGAACCTTTTCGACGTTTGTTTAGTTCATGCAGCAAGAGCATAGAATCTGGTCCGCCAGAAACCCCGACAATGACTGTCGTATTTTCAAGGAAAACATCATGTTTTTTCAAAAAAGATTCAATTCTATTCACAACTTCCTCCTCACAAAGAGCAGGTAATTTAAAGATATACATATCCTATCACTTTCATTAGCTCCAAGCAAAGAAGAAGCCTGCTTTTTTACAGCTCTATAATAGGAATAAAACCACATAGGCACAGTAAAGAGCGAGCACACTGCATAAGATGAGAATGGTTTCAAAAAGACCGCCTGATTTTTTGCGTACTGATGTTCTTTTCGCAGCAGCAACTCTTGATCGTGAAGGTGCGGCCTGTTGATGTTGGGGAACAGCTGGCTTTTGCCTATTTTGCTGTGATGGCTTCTTTTGTCGTGTTTTTCTTGAAGCAAGCAATTGTCCTTCTTTCAACATCGCGCTTTTCATGTCTGCCGCTGATTGATATTTGCCTTGGAGAGCCGCTTTTAACACCCTCTCATATCGCTTTAATAAAGGATGTCCTTCAATCGCTCGATAAAGCTGCTTTTCTGGTTCTGCCCCTTTTTTAAATTCTTTTTTATAGGCACAGTTCACCATGACCATACTTAAGGCAAATAGATCATAAGAAGGTTCTGCTTTTCTTGTACCGAAGCCCCAGTAGCCGCGATCAAAAAACTCGGTGTATTCCTTAATCGCCCTTCCTGCCTTCGTTGTTCCTCCAACATCAATACAACGAATGGTAGCTGGGGGGCCTGAAACGATGAGATTATCAGGCTTCAAGTCACCGAAGATCCAGCCTTCCTTATGTAAGTGAGCAAGGTTAGACAACAGTTGAATCATGAGAACGACGATCCATTCATCGCCTTTTTTTTTCACAAATTCAAGCAGCAATGGACCTCTGACATACTCCATGACATAAAACGACCGTTTCTCTGACATTCCAGGATAAAGAGCATCATCCATATCATAAAAAGAAGGCCCCATGGTTTTCACAGGAGCCTTTGAAAAGGATTTTAATACATTGACTTCAGATGCAATGAGCATACTGTCATCACTCACTTTAAGGGCCACTTGTCCCTTTGGCGATTCGGCCAGATAAACCACACCGTTCGCCCCTTTTCCCAGCTCTTTTACAATGCGGTAATGTTGGTGATGCCACTTTCCTTTTATCATTGTACCTAATGGGATGTTAGAAGCCGAATTCATCATGTTCTTCCTTCGCTTCAAGCAGCCCTTTTCGTGAACGAACTGATTTGAAATGCTGGAGTGCTTCTCGAATTGCTGGTCCTGTCGGTGTAATTCCTCCTGTTGTCAGCTTCGGGAAAATCGATGATAACGAATCGAACCGTGGCGTCCAGTTCAACACAATTTCTGCATCTGAGCTTTTCCCGGGAAATACACACATCCCAAACTGATTTTCACCAATTCTCGAATTTAGACTAATAGAGAGATCGATGAGTGCTTCTTTGACCGTTGGCAACTTCGGTTTCATACTTGCACTCGTATCCACAAGCACAAGCACTTGAAGATGAACTGTCTCACCGAGCTCGTCCACAACTTCCATCACTTCTCCACGCTTATCTGGGGGAAGTTCTTCAATTTCAGTATCTTTGCCAAGAATTTGCTGCAATTCTTTATTCACAACACCTTGTAACGTTTGCGTCATCGCCTTTTTTGTAACCATTTGTACGGTTTGAGACAATTGCTGAACGTAGACAACCTGATGAATGCCTCCGCCTGCTAGAGCAATCCCCTCTACTTCTTTCATCGCTTCATGATCGTGTCTGTTCTCTTCCATAATGCCAATGACATTGACTGTGATCCCTTGCTCCTTTGCCAATGCGGCAATCGCAAGTGGGTCTTCCCCATGATTTGAGCAGCCATCTGTAATCAGTAAGATTTGGTTTACGTGACCTTTTCGCATCTTCATTCCTCCTGGGATTGTAACTGAATGCTTATATCCCCATCATCGCCAGAAGAAATTCATATTATACGATATTTCAAGAAATCTCTTGTTTCTGGAGATAGAATGTACCGGTCGGAATGGATGCCCATTTTGGTGTATTGTGGTCGAGCCTAATAACGACAACCGTCATATCGTCATCGATTTGACCTGCTCTTGTGCGAATGACCTCCTCCATTAATAAATCAGCAATCTCTTGCGGATCTTCTGTTTTAAAGCTCTTCATTTTTCGTTTGACCCACAAATCATGATTTTCGATATGCTTTGGTCCTTCAAAGATACCGTCGCTCATCATGATAAGGAGATCTCCTGCCTTCATCTGTTCACTCACCACTTCTACTTCGAATTCATCAATAATGCCAATAGGCAAGTTGCTGGCCTGTACCTTCATCACTTGATCACCACGTTTAATAAAACTTGGAGTGGAGCCAATCTTGAGGAACTTACAGCTCGCATCCTGTAAATCAATGATGGATAAGTCTAATGTGGAATAGACTTCATCTGTTGTCCGTAAAGATAAAATGCTATTAATCGTTTTAATCGCTACTTTTTCATCAATACCAGACGCCAAGATTTTTTCTAACAGCTTGATCGTTTCATTGCTTTCAAAATGGGCTCTTGCTCCATTTCCCATCCCATCACTAATAGCTGCGGCATATTTACCTGCACCCAGCTCCATCATGCTGTAGCTGTCTCCAGATACTAATCCTCCGCCTTTCGCTGCATGTGCTACACCTGTAGACACTCGATACGATTTTGCAGAACCGAATACAACATGACAATAACCTGTTGGATGCTCCGCACACTGCTCTGCTTTGACTAAAACTTGTTCTTCTAAAATATCCGAGAGCATTGGAGCGATGATTTTTTCGCATTCCCCATGACCTTGGCAATAGGGAATTCTCATCTCTATATCAACATTTCCCTGTTCTAAGCTATAAATTTCAACTTGCTGAATTTCAATTCCAAAGTTCTGAAGTGCTTCTATCATCTGCTCTTCCTGAATAAAATGCTGCTCTCTTTCTCGTTTTATTTCCCGGGAAAAATCCTCCATGACTTGCGAAACACCCATCAGTTGTTCGGCCACAAGGCGTCTGCTGTCTTGGACCTTTTTCTTTAAGGTCTGATTTGCTTTATAGTAAGCTATCTCCTCTTCAATCAATTCTTCTACATGCTTTGATTTTGAGCAGTGCTGACTGAATTTCTTTTTCAACTTCCGGTTATGCTCGTACGTTTTTTCATCAGATTCATGCATAACTTGTTTCATGAGTTCATAGGTTGTATCAAAGTTCTGCACCCAGCATTTATTTTTCTTATAGCACGTTTGACAGGAACGTTCTGTGATCGTACTTAAAAAAAGATCTACATCCTCTTCCTGCTTCTTCTCCTCAGGAATGGATTCGTAAAATGTCGCAAAACTCTCAGACAGCGCATGAAATACATTAGAGAATTGATCTACCTTTTTTGCTGTCACGTCTCGTACTTTTCTGGCATATTGCTGCTGTTCCTGTACATGCTCTACCGTACCAGGAATATATTTTGCCACCTTGGACGTTACTGACTGTGGCGTGAGCAAAAACAGTGCAACTGCGATGAGTGATTCATATAGCGTGGTCATCAGCCCTGCTGACCCTTCACCGTAGAGGGAGATTAGTAAAGAACCCACAATCAAGCCGATGGCGGCTCCTGCTTTTTTCCCCTCTTTTAGTAATCCGCCTAATAAGCCCGAAAAGGCAAGCAGACTCATCTGATAAAGGTTGCCGATGTTGGCGAGACCAAGAATTAATCCAGTTACAACACCCACTGTACAACCAATACTCGCTCCTCCAATAAAGGCAAAGCTCAGCACTACATATCGTGACAAAATATGCTCTGCCTGCATTCCTTGAAATGTGATCCCAGCCAGACCTGTTAAAACTGAAGCGATTAATATCATAAAGCAAATAATTTCTTCAACCTTTAAAGAGTGTTTGATTTTCCTGACTGTAAAAATCGGCAAACTTTGAAGAAAAATCAGTGTCAAAATGAAGGCAAGTCCAGCTTCAACCCCCGCCATCACATAGTCATAGCTTTGAACCGCACCCTGCTCGAGGTAAACAAAAGTTCCCCTGGTCATCAGCATTGAGAGCACAATCACAACCGGTAATGTTTTCACTGGGTCTTTGATGATAAATGAAACGACCTTTGACATGAGGAGGAACACGATCAATGACGCAAACACGAATAATGCATTTTGAGGTGATATCGTCATCGCTCCAGCGAGTAAAGCAAGACAAGCAAGCATTGCTTTATCCCTTTTAATGAGCAGCATGGACCCAAAGAAAGGCAATGCAAATGGCATAATTTCAGATAAGATAAAGGCTCGTCCCAATAAAAAGCCCAGAACAACATAAATAAACCCTTTATAGAAAAAAAGAGAATGCGTATGATGAAGAAACAGGTTTTTCATCTTTTTTAACCCTGCACTGATTCTTTCAAACCCGGCTCCCGTTAAATCAGTTCTTCTTTCTAGTTTTTCCATCTTTTCATCCCCCACCTGATATTCGTTGCTTGTCATTATAGCGAAGGTGAAAAAGAAATTTTGTCAAAAGAAGTTGTCGTTTCCATAAAACGTTCGACGCTTTATTTGCCAAAAAGGCATACTTTCTTGAAAGTCGATGTCTTTCATCAGAATTTTACGAAAGCACAAAAAACAGCTTTCCTATAGAAAGCTGTTTTGAAGATGACCCGTACGGGATTCGAACCCGTGTTACCGCCGTGAAAGGGCGGTGTCTTAACCGCTTGACCAACGGGCCTTGCTTATCGTTCTTTTTAAAAGGATAGCGGCGGAGGGGATCGAACCCCCGACCTCACGGGTATGAACCGTACGCTCTAGCCAGCTGAGCTACACCGCCATAATATAAAATGCGCTAAGAAGCACAAGAACTATAATACAAAGGATTCGCTTGTCCGTCAATAGAAAGTTTTAAATTAAATGGCGAAATCACAAAAAACGTTGAATTTGTATTGAAAAAAAGCACCCGCTAAACAGCAGGTGCTTTGTTGTGAAAGATATATAGAAAGCAGCAACAAGTTAACCTCTTCTTGCTCCGCGTCCCCCACGTTTTGATTCCGTGTTACGTTTTAAAGATGTTAAGCGGTCTTCACTATCTTTTAAGAATTTGTTCATTTTTTGCTCAAACGATTCCTTCGGACGGAAATCATTTCTGCTCGGTCTTGATTGTTGTTGTTGAGGACGATCTTTTGCTTTTTTAATGGACAAGCCGATTTTACCGTCTTTTTCAACGTTAATCACTTTCACTTCAACTTGTTCACCGACTTTTAAATGCTCATTAATATCTTTTACATAGTTATCGGCTACCTCACTGATATGAACGAGACCAGTTGAACCGCCTGGCAACTCCACAAAAGCTCCAAAATTTGTAATGCCCGTAACTTTCCCTTGTAACTTGCTGCCAACTTCAATCGACATAAAAAAAGTGCTCCTCCTTAGACTTATAAAAAAATCTCATTTGTTCAATTATACATAAACTGAATTTTAAGTGTCAACAAGGCTAATCGCTCTTATTGCCCACATCAAAGATTTTTTCGCCTTTTTTAGACATATAATAGTCCCGTCGTGCCAGTTCGAGTACGTATTCTTTGCTTTTCAGCTTTTTGATTTCATCAGAAATATCTTCCTGCTTTGTTTGTAATTGCTTCAATTCTTTTTCAAGCGCAACCTTCTTCTCTTCTTTTTCTTTCAATGCAGACGATTGCGACCAGAGGGCACTTGTTACCAAAACAGCAAACATGAGCACAATGACTCCAAACACGGTAAGCCTTCTAAGGAGTCCCCGGCGTTTGCGTTTTAGGCGCTGCGCTTGCTGTTCCATTTGTTTTTGATAATCATTTTGAATTTGTGCGATATTTCTTTTTCTCTCGTTCAAGGATGAAGGCCTCCTCTCTTACTTTGTCCAGAATTGTTTCCATTTCGTTTTCATGGTACGAGATACTTTCTTGATCCCTTGTAAAATTCCTGCTCCTTTTGAGAAAAACAACCTCATTGATGTTCGCCATTTTTCGGGAATTCGATGAATAATGGTTACATTGAGTAACCAAATAAGCGGATAACAAACAATATACAGCACCTTCCACACGAGTCGAAACGCAAAACGAACAAGGCGTAAGAGCGAGTGGAACAAGAACAGAAGAGCACTTATGATCAAACCAACGATCCAGCGAATGGGCTGGAAAACCATCGACATGATCAGCCTTTTCAGGACGAGAACAGTCTGATAAATACACCTCATTACAAACTTGAGGATGTTCATATACAGCTGTTTCATCAATGCCTGGTACATCGAGAAACCTAAAGCAACAGCTAGAAAAATATAAAGCCTGAATTCTCCCTCATTGGTCAGTAGCAGGACATAAAAGAATAAGAGACCCTGCACCACCCAAAAAAGGAGGTCGTGAATGACCAGCAGCCATTTTGCTGTTTTTTCCCGGTTCACAAACAGCTTGTACGTATCCAGCGATGCGCCCAGCCAGATGCCCATCGCCGCCATCGAAAGCATCGTATAAAACTGGACCGTCAGTGTCATTTAAACAGCTTGCTAAAAAATCCTTTAGCTTTCTCCCCGTGCTGCTCATCTACATAGATTAAGTCAAAGACACGCCCTTTAATGGACACAACGCCCTTTTCTACATCTAAGTTTTTCATTTGCAGATTTTCTCCGCGAATGGCGAGGACTCCCATGACAGTCTCAAGCAGAAATTCTTCATTATCAAAGCTCTCGACTTGTTTGACCCCGGTAATATCTAAATGCTTTCTGTTGCGCATTGTGACATGATGCTCGGCTTCTGATGACAACTTCGTGCCTTGAGGTTGATTATAATATTGATTCATTTATACATCCCCCATATCTCATACTTGCATTGTTACTGCATTGTATGTGACAGGCGGGACATTTAGAACAAGCCCTATTCTGCTGTTTTCTCTTCTTTTAGCACGGTATACATGCCAGCAGCTTCTTCTTTTTTCGTTGTGTCTTTTAACTCGTTGACTTGAACAGTCACAAGCTTTTGGCCGAAGCGAATTTGAAGCTCGTCCCCTTCTTTCACGTCAGAGCTGGCTTTCGCCTGCGTGCCATTAATGGAAATTCTCCCTTGATCGGCTACTTCTTTTGCCAATGTTCTTCTTTTAATTAAACGAGACACTTTTAAGAATTTATCTAGTCTCATGTATGTTCACCTCTTTCTATGCGTTTGGCATCGTTCCACAGATCGTCCATTTCTTCTAGGGTCAAGTCTTCTAGTGAACGCCCTATGTCCTTTGCTTTTTGTTCAATATGCTGAAAGCGCCGCATGAATTTTGTGTTTGCAGAAGAGAGGGCGGTTTCAGGCTCTAGGTGATAAAATCTGCCGATGTTGACGAGAACAAATAAAAGATCCCCAAATTCATCCTTCATCTGCTTTGTTGCACCTTCATCCGTTTTCTCTGCCACTTCCACAAGGAATTCCCGCTTTTCCTCTTCGTATTTGTTCCAAATATCCTCTACTTCTGTCCAATCGAAGCCCACTTTCGCTGCTTTCTTTTGGAGCTTATAAGCTTTTGTTAAAGCTGGAAGTGTCGTTGGAATGGATTGCAAAATAGATGCTGCACGCTCCGGTTTTTCCTGCTGCTTGATTTTTTCCCAGTTGGCGACGACATCTGATGCTTCAGACACATCCGTATCACCAAACACATGCGGATGTCGTCGAATCATTTTTTCTGTGACATGCTGGATGACGTCATCCATTGAGAAATAACCATCATCTTCACCAATTTGGGCATGGAGTAAAACTTGAAGCAGTACATCTCCGAGTTCTTCAACCATATGATCTGGATCGTCTTCATCTATGGCTTCCAGCAGCTCATAACATTCTTCAATTAAATATGGTTTGAGCGACTCATTCGTTTGTTTTTGATCCCAAGGACAGCCGCCAGGACCTCTTAATGTACGAATGACTTCACGGAAAGTGTCAAATTGTTGATAGAGTAGCTTTTCATCTTGGATTGGAGGCACATAAACACTCGTTAAGTTATTTATCGACACATCTCGATCAAGTTCAAATAAAGGAACACCTGTAATCTGTTCCTGACTGCTTCCAGCTGCCGTTACGATAAAGACTTCATAATCGTCAGGTAGCTTTTCCATGAGGGTCAGCTTCACATTCGAGGCTGTCATCTGATCATATACTTGACAGATCAGCACATGCTGGGTCAACTTCAGATCATCCGCTCTCATATCCCCTGCGTCAACGAATTGCAGCCCTTCAATTGGGTCAATCTGTAAGGAATTAAACGTCGCATCCAAAAAGCTTTGTCCACCAGCCACGTACACCTCAACCCCGCGCTCCTTCTGTTGTGAAACAAGAAGCTGCACTGTCTTTTCCGCTACAAACGGGTGACCTGGTACTGCATAAACAATATCTTTCTCCTCAGCCTCTCGGAAGAGAATGTCTGTGATTTCCTCATACACTGCATCAAACTGATCATGCTTTTCATATATCTCATCAAAAAAGGTCAGAGACGGGACCTCCTGCATCAATTCTGCGGTGAGTGGATGATCCTGCGTTCTCATGTATACTTCTTTCGCCTGCTTCAGCTGCTTATATACACCGAGCGTCAGCTGATCCATGTCGCCTGCCCCAAGACCAACGACTGTAATCTTACCTGCCATTTCGATTCCCTCTCATCTGTTTAAAATATAAAATCTTTTCTCCTAATGGAATGAGTCTCCATTCCTCTTCCGTAAATACGTCTAGCTTAAGAATACTATATAAAAAGGCGAAACCACCAATAAAAACTGAAGTCAGGCTCTCTAAAACAGAAAACGGACGTTTCTCAAAGGGAATGACCCAAGAAAACAATGCCTGATATCCAATTAAAACGACGGCCATGAATGCTGCTGATAAAAGAATTTTCACTGGGAATAGCTCTCTTATTGAAATCCACCCTTTATGCTTCAAATACACCGCATTGAGCGCAGCGGCGGCGAGAAACCCACAAACAGTCGACCAAGCAGCTCCATAAATGCCGAATAACGGGACAAGAGCCAGCGTCAGCCCCCATTTCATTAACACACTGATCAGGACCACAACAGCCGGGTACACGGTATGTCCCAGACCCTGAAGTAAAGCGGTTTGCGTAATCGCCATTGATGTAAAGGCAATGGATATGCAAAATATTTGCAGAGCATCTGTCCCTAAGTCATTACGAAAAAGCATAATGTTCACAGACGATAAAATACATATAAGCCCGACAGCTGAACCAATCCCCAGCACCGATGTTGCCTTAAACGATGTACGTACTTTTTCACGAATTGCTTCATGCTGCCCTTTTCTTAAGGCCGACGACAAAAACGGAACAAGAGACGTCCCGATACTAATTGCAAACACCGTCCCGAGCTGCAGGAACGGCTGACCTCGGTCATATACGCCTTTTGCCGCCTTTGCAGCTGCTTCACTCAGTCCCTCACTGCGCAGCAGCGCATACAAGTGAAAAGCATCGATCATTTGCATCCATAGGATCAGCAATCCACTTACACAAATCGTCAATGTATACAGCACCAAACTCTTCAGCACATCTTTTTTCCGCAGTGTAGCCTGTTTTAATGTCTTGCTCGCTGACAACCGCTTCCGATAGGTCAGCCAAAGGAAAAGAAGCAAAAGGAGTGAAGCAGCACTTCCAGCTATAGAAGAGAACACCGCACCCGCTCCTGTTTCATAAAGCGAATAGCCATGTCTCACGAAATAGAAAGATAAAACAAGCAGGACGCCTACTCTGATGAGTTGCTCAGCCAATTGAGAGACCGCAGTGGGGAGCATCAGCCCATCACTCTGAAAAACACCCCTCAGCATCACGGTAAGTGGCAGAAATAAAAACACAAACGAACTCATCTGGATGAGAAGCATTAATTGACTGTCCGCCATGAGATTCGCAATTGTGCCTGCTCCTATATATAAACAAAGAAATAAGACCAAGCTCAGCAAAGTGATATACACCAAGGATACCTTTGTAATAATTCGGCGATTCTCCTCACCATGCTCGCTCAGGAGCTTGGACACCATCACAGGAAAACCAGTGGTGCCGAGCATGATCGCAATGCCAAGAAAGGGATAGACCTGCTGATAAATATAAAAACCTGTGTCTCCTACGATATTTTGAAAAGGGACACGATATACGGCACTCAGTACCTTTGATAACAAGCCTGCGATGGTTAAAATCACCGCACCTTGGAAAAGCCAATGCGGCTGATTCACAGCATTTTTCATGGATGACTCCTTTATGTTCAATCAAAAAATATACCTGCATTTAAACGCACTCATTATATCATAAGTGACTGGCGAGCCGTTTCTTTCTAAGGAGTAGACGATACATTCATTATTTTGTTTCATCCCATATAAAAAACGCCGACAAAATCAGATGATTTCATCGGCATTCTTTCGTTTTATCAAAATGATATAGAATTATTAGACCTAATGTTCCATTTGACGGGCTAAGAAGCCAGCTGCCGTTTCTGCCGCTTTATGCTCCACTTCTCCCATTGAACGCTCTTTAGAAAATAAGACGACGGCGCCAATTGGATCTCCGTTTGCAACAATAGGTGCAATGGTATAAGCTGATACATCATCATCAATACCATCCACAAGCTGAATTTCTTTCTTGCTGTCCTCTAATACAGAATTACGCTGATCCATTGTTCGTTCAAGTAAATCACTAATGGATTTGTTTAAGTACTCTTTTTTTGAACTGCCGGATACAGCAATATACGTATCACGATCACAGATGAGGATAGCATGACCCAAACTGTCGAATAAAGCATCAGCATATTCCTTCGCAAAGTCTCCTAGCTCACTAATCGGTGAATACTTCTTCAAAATGACTTCTCCATCGCGGTCGACAAAAATCTCAAGTGGATCTCCTTCCCGGATGCGCAATGTTCTGCGAATCTCCTTCGGTATAACCACTCTACCTAGATCATCGATGCGGCGTACAATTCCAGTTGCTTTCATTCACTGCTGCCTCTCTTTCGTTTGATGATGTGTTGGGTGAATGGAACAAAAGCGTCCACTTTATGCAACATTCACCACTTGACCCTGAGATTAGTATCCGTCACATCAAACGTAATATACACGAGAGACCAACAAAATTTTATGAAGATGGAATGGTTTCTTTTTTCACATCTTGAAGACCTCGAAGCATACGAAGAACGACTTCAAGCCACTCCTCCGTTTTCTTGCCTTTTGTTTGGACAGAAATAATCAGCTTGCTACCTTCCATGCCAAGACCGATATCACGGCCATATTGACTGCCAAGCTCAAATAATTTTTGACCATCGATGTCGCTGCTTGCTTTTTCATCGAGAGTGAGTCTGACAATGCCTTTCTCCATCTTGATCAACTCGACACGTTCCTGCACAGCGTACACCTTCATCGTCGCAATCGTGAACAAATCAGCCACTTCTTGCGGATATTCTCCGAATCGGTCAATCATTTCATCTTGAAGCTCTTTCCGCTCTTCTATTGATCCAATCGCTCTAAACTGTTTATACATCTCGATCTTTTGTTTGCCATCAGAAATATAGCTATCTGGAATGTAGGCATCAATTTGGAGATCAATTTCCGGCTCGAATTTTTCTTGAGCAGTCGTATCGCCTCTTCTTTCTTCAATGGCTTCTTTCAGCATTTGAGAGTAAAGGTCGAATCCAACTGAATCAATAAATCCATGCTGCTGTGCACCAAGTAAGTTCCCTGCTCCTCGAATCGTTAAGTCACGCATCGCAATCTTAAAGCCTGACCCAAGCTCGGTGAATTCTTTAATAGCTTGAAGTCTTTTCTCTGCTACTTCAGAAAGAACTTTATCTTTTCGATAAGTGAAATAAGCATAGGCCACACGATTCGAGCGCCCAACTCGTCCTCTTAACTGGTACAGCTGCGAAAGCCCCATTTTATCAGCATCATGAACAATGAGCGTGTTCACATTTGGAATGTCTACGCCCGTTTCGATAATGGTTGTACTAACGAGTACATCCGATTCACCTTCTAGGAAATTAATCATCACGGATTCCAGCTCGTTCTCACTCATTTTCCCGTGTGCGTAGCTTACTTTTGCGTCTGGAACAAGCATCGAGATTTCATCTGCTTTTCGTTCAATATCCTCCACTCGATTATAAAGGAAGTACACTTGACCGCCTCTTGCCAGTTCTCGCTCAATAGCTTCTCTAACTAACGCACCATTGTACTCGACAACATAGGTTTGAACTGGGAAACGGTTCTCAGGTGGCGTTTCAATAACAGATAAGTCACGTACGCCAAGCATCGACATATGAAGCGTACGAGGAATTGGCGTTGCCGTTAACGTCAGCACATCAATATTGGCTTTCATTTGTTTAATTTTCTCTTTATGCGTCACACCGAAGCGCTGCTCTTCATCGATAATTAACAGTCCTAAATCCTTGTACACAATGTCTTTTGAAAGAAGGCGATGCGTCCCGATGACCATATCAATCGTTCCATTTTTCAGCCCTTTTAAGGTTTCTGTTGTTTCTTTTCGTGTACGGAAGCGGCTAAGCTGAGCAATTTTAACAGGATAGTCTTGGAATCTGTCCATAATCGTGTCAAAATGCTGCTGCGCTAAGATCGTTGTTGGTACAAGCAGTGCCACCTGCTTCCCGTCAGCAATGGCTTTGAAGGCCGCTCGAATCGCCACCTCTGTTTTTCCATAGCCCACATCTCCACAAAGCAGACGATCCATAGGGCGCTCCCGCTCCATGTCTTGCTTGATTTCATGAATCGAGCGAATTTGATCGTCTGTTTCTTGGTAAGGGAATGCCGATTCAAACTGGCGCTGCATCTCATGGTCAGGCGAGAAGGCATACCCTTTGCTTGCTTCACGTTCTGCGTACAGCTTAATCAGATCATCTGCAATGTCCTGCACAGATGATTCTACTTTTTTCTTCACGCGTTTCCAGTCGCTACCGCCTAGTTTGTATAGCTTTGGTTCTTTTCCTTCTGACCCAACATACTTCTGCACCTGATCAATTTGTTCAACAGGGACATAAAGCTTGTCGCTTCCTTGATAATGAATATTTAAATAATCTTTATGAATGCCGCCAATTTCAAGCGTTTCAATTCCTAAATACTTACCGATCCCGTGGTTAATGTGCACCACATAATCGCCCACTTGCAGCTCTGAATAGCTTTTGATTCGCTCTGCGTTCGTCAGCTTTTGCTTACGTGCCTGCTTCTTCACACGTTTCTTGAAAAGTTCACCCTCTGTAATGACAGCAATTTTGGATAAAGGCAGTTCAAAACCTGTTTGCAGCTCACCTTGTAAAATATATACTTGCCCGCTGACAAGCTCAGCATCAGGTTTAGCAAGAGCTGCTTCAATGTCATAATCATGCAAGACAGATGACAGCTTCTCTGTCCGCTCTTCATCCGCACCTAAAAAGACTACCGTATAATTCTGCTTTTTGTAGCGTTCAATTTCACTTGCAAGCACATTCATCTGCCCATGGAAATTCTGCATTTGCTTACTAGATACATTGACGATATTTTGCGGATTGGTCTGCTGAACATGTCTCAAAAATAAGGAATAGTACAGAATCGATCTCGATTGCTGATTGAACAGCTCTTGAAATGGGAAGGAAAGGGCTAGATCATGTAGGATATTTCCTTCTTCCAGCAGACTAATTGTCCAATCTGCTTCTTCCTGTTCAAGCTGTTCTTCCATCTCCTGAATTCTGCTGATTTCATCTAGAATGATAATCGTATCCTGCGATGTATAATCTAGCAAACTAGCAGGCTTTTCATAGAAATAGGACAGATACTTCGTCATTTCTTGTGTCACAATACCTTCTAGCAGCTTCTCACGATCAGCAGAAATATTCTGATGGAGCAGTTCTTTTTGTTTATCCGAGTTGAATTTCTTTAAGCTGCTGGCAAGACCTTCGTCAAGCTGTTCAATCGCTCTCACTCGTTCAGGCCCTCTTACAATCAGCTCTTTCGCCGGGCCAATCTTGATTTCTTGAAGTGTTTCCAATGAACGCTGCGTGTCAGAGTGGAAGGACCGAATAGAATCCACTTCTGTATCAAACAGCTCAATACGGATCGGGTGGTCTTCCGTTAACGCATAAATGTCAATGATGCCTCCGCGCACACTAAAGTCTCCGGGCGCAGCGACCATGGACGTCCGGTCATAACCGATTTGCACGAGTTGTTTTGAAAACGCCTCCAAATCAATTTCTTCACCAACCTTTAAATGGATCTGACTCTCCTTCCAGAGCTCAACAGGAGGAAGCATTCTACGCACTGCAGCTGCTGGGGTCACGACAATCGGATTTTCTCCATTCGCAAGACGATTCAATACATCAAGACGCTGCGCTCTAAGCTCCGGGCTTGCCACAGCAATTTCAGATGCAATGAGTTCATTGACAGGATAAAGAAGGACCGAGCGATCTGGCATCACACTTGCTAGATCATCTGTGACCTTCTGTGCTTGATATAAGTTGTGTGTCACAATAAACATCGGCCGCTTTAATTCGTCTGATATGGCGGCTGTAAATAAAGATCTGACGGAGCCTGATAGTCCGGCGAGCAGTTGTTCTTTTAAACCTTCCTTTAGCCCATTAAAAATGGACTGAAAATCATCACTTTGTTTGATAAATGATTGTATATTTTTCATTTGGCTCCTCCTCCCTGCTTGTTTAAAACAGAAAAACGCTTTGGTCTATTATCTACACCAAAGCTTTTTATTGAATAAAGGTATGATACTGATGGTAATCAGGATTTCTTTCGAGCGCCTCTTGGCAATCCTCACAAATGGTTTGTACATGTAAATCACCATTTTCCCTATAAGAAATCATATCGTTTCTTTCCTCATTTGTTAAGTGATGAAATCCAAGTGCTTCACTTTGGACAGCGGATTCATCTAGACTGCCAACCTTTACACCACAGTGCCGGCAGTAATAGTGCAAAGCCATACGTGATCCTCCCATGCTGAGATTTTATGATCAGTATGTGCCTTGCTTATCATTCTTATACCTTCTTGTTAAAATCATTCATCACTTCTAAAAATGGCTTTGTTAAAGCGGCTTCACAAGCTTCAACAGATGCTTGAATAGCAAATGAGATATCAGGCTGTTCTTCCTCTGAGAAGCGTCCTAGTACGTAATCGACGACCTTCATGCCGTTTTGTGGACGGCCGATGCCGATACGGAATCGGTCAAACTCTGGTGAACCTAAATGCTGAATCAACGATTTGATTCCGTTATGTCCGCCTGCACTTCCTTTAGTACGCAAACGAATCCGGCCCGTTGGCAAATCAAGATCATCATAGATGACCTTCAAATGTTCAAGGGGAATATCATAGTAATCCATCAGCGGACGCACACATTCCCCTGATAAGTTCATATATGTAAGAGGCTTCACAAGTAGAACCTTTTGCCCCGAAACAAACCCAGTTCCATATTGTCCATGGAATTTTGATTGATTTAATGGGATGTCCCATTTTTTTGATAGTTCATCTATTGTCATAAACCCGACGTTATGTCTTGTTTTTTCATATTCTTTTCCTGGATTACCCAATCCAACGAACGCAATCATGAAACCAATAACCTCCTTTGTCGCACATGCACACGCCTAAAAAATGAGCCAATGTGATTGCCTCATGCAAAACGTATGAATTCTTTTCATTCTAGCACAAAAGACGTAACCGCGGGAGGGTTACGTCTCTAATTGACCAGTTATTCTTCGCTGTCATCTTTTTCTTTAATGGCCTCAGGCTCTTGCGTTTCCTCTTCACTATCTGGCTCAGGAACCTCTGATTGCTGAGGCGGTAAGATCGAAGCAACAACTTCTTCTGGATCATTATTAATTTGATACGTAGATTGAACAGTCAGATCACCAACTGTTAGTACGTCATTTACTTCTAAGTTTGTAATATCAGCTTCAATATTTTGCGGGATATCCTTTGGTTTCGCTGTAATGGATAGCTCAAATAGTGGCTGCTGAAGCACACCGCCATCCTTTACACCTTTGGATTCGCCAATGAGTTGTACAGGTACATCTGCGTCAATTTCTCGCTGTAAGTCGACCACTTGGAAATCAGCGTGGACAAGCTCATTTTTCAACGGATCTGTTTGCAGTTCTGTTACCATCACAGATTTTGTTTCACCGCCAACGTCTAATGTGATGATTGTGTTTTTTCCTTCATCACGTAATGTCTTTAATAAATCAATACTGTCTAATGAAACAGCCAGGTTGTCTGTATTTTTTCCGTATATGACACCAGGAACGTGTCCTGAATGACGGATTTTTTGCAGTGTGGAACGTTTGAAATCAGTTCTTTTATTTGCTTTTAAAGTTGCCATATTCAGCACCATCCTATTTCTTTTTTGTCACTACTTTCATAAATACCCATAACTGAATCATTTTAAACATGTTTGCCTTTCATTTATCACAGCAAAAAGACCCCAAGCTGATGCCTAGGGCCTTTTTCAATCAGAAAATTAGCTGAAAAGGTAGCTCACAGATTCTTCTTCATGTACACGGATGATGGCTTCTGCAAGCAAAGGCCCAACTGAAAGCGGAATGAATTTCCCAACTTTCTTGTCATCTGTTAAGTGAATACTGTTTGTCACAACTAATTCTTTAATTTTAGAGTTTGTAATACGTTCTACTGCTGGTCCAGACAATACTGGGTGAGTACAACAGGCATAGACTTCAGCCGCTCCATTTTCCACAAGTGCATTTGCAGCAAGTGTAATCGTACCAGCTGTATCAATGATATCATCGATGAGAATCGCCGTTTTGCCTTCAATGTTCCCAATGATGTTCATCACTTCAGCCACGTTCGGCTTCGGACGACGTTTGTCGATAATTGCGATTGGTGCTTTCAGGCGGTCCGCCATTTTGCGCGCACGCGTAACACCACCGTGGTCAGGAGACACAACAACGATATCATTCAAGTTTTTCTGTTCAAAATAGTTTGTTAAGATTGGCACAGCCATTAAGTTATCGATTGGAATATCAAAGAAACCTTGGATTTGCGGCGCATGAAGGTCAAGTGCAATGACACGTGTAGCACCTGCTGTTTCAAGTAAGTTCGCAAAAAGCTTCGCCGTGATTGGCTCACGAGGTTTCGCCTTACGATCTTGACGTGCATATCCGTAATAAGGGATGACAATATTGACCGTTTTCGCAGAAGCGCGTTTTAGTGCATCTACCATAATGAGTAGCTCCATAATGTGCTCATTGACTGGCGCACTAGTAGATTGAATAACATAACAATCACAGCCACGGATACTTTCTTCAATATTGATTTGGACTTCACCGTCACTAAAACGTTTAACAGAGCTCTTTCCTACATCAACTCCGATACGATCGGCAATTTCTTTGGCAAGTTCAGGGTTTGAATTCAAAGAGAATATCTTTAAATTCGCATCAGCATAACGATTAGACATGGTAAACCTCCGGGTATTTGGATTATTTTTTATGAATATTTTTCACATAATCTTCTTTATTGACTTGTCTTGCTCTAGCAATAGACAATGCATCCTGCGGTACATCTTCTGTAACCGTTGAACCGGCTGCAACATATGCCCCTTTTCCGACAGTGACTGGTGCAACGAGATTTGAATTACAGCCAATAAATGCGCCATTTTCAATCTTCGTTAAGAATTTGTTCTTCCCATCATAATTAACTGTAATAGATCCACAACCAAGGTTTACATCCGTTCCGACCTCTGCATCTCCAATATAGCTTAGATGAGACGCTTTGCTTCGGTCACCGAAAACTGTTTTCTTGATTTCGACAAAATTTCCGATCTTCACTTCATCGCCAATTTTCGACAACGGGCGAATATGAGCAAACGGTCCAATTGTCACATCTACCCCAACTTCACTATCGCAGACAACAGACTGCTTAATGACTGTCCGATCTCCAATTACGCTATCAACAATTTCAGTGTTCGGACCGATTGTGGCATCTGCACCAATCTTTACATTCCCTTTGATGATCGTCCCAGGATAAATCATTGTATCTTCACCGATGACTGCATCTGGTGAGATATACGTGTTCTCAGGATCAATCAAGGTTACACCATTCTTCATATGCTGATGATTAATACGTCGCTTCATGAATTGCTCTGCTTGTGATAGAGCGATACGATCATTGACTCCAAGTGTTTCTTCAAAATGTGGTGTTTGATACGCTGCAACCGTCTGTCCTTCATTCTTTAGAATTTCAATGACATCCGGCAAATAGTATTCACCTTGTGCATTTTCATTTGACACTTGCTCAATCACACGGAAGAGATCTTCATTTGAAAAGCAATAGGTCCCAGTATTAATTTCATTCACTTGACGTTCAGCATCATTTGCATCTTTATGCTCAACGATCTTTACTACAGCACCTGTTTCATCACGAAGAATACGTCCATAACCTGTTGGATCATCCGCGTGTGCTGTCAAAATCGTGACTTTCGCTTGTTGTTTTTGATGCTCGCTTAACATGGCTTCCATTGTTTCCGCTGTCAATAATGGTGTATCTCCACAAATGACAATGGTTGTTCCCTTTTCCTGCGCGAGGAACGATTTGGCTTGTTTGACGGCATGTGCTGTTCCCAGCTGTTCTTCTTGAAGTGCATATTCACTTCTGTCCCCAAGCTGCTTCTTGACGTCCTCTGCTCCATGACCGACAATCGTCACAAGCTTGGCTAAAGATAGCTTTAACGCTTGATCTGCCACATGCTCGACCATTGGCTTTCCGCAAACTGGATGAAGTACTTTGTATAACTTTGACTTCATTCTTGTTCCTTTTCCCGCTGCTAAAATCACTGCGAACCGCTTATCCATTGATTGGCCTCCAATATCCCTATTATCCATAGAAAAATATATCCTAAATAAGGACTGATTTCAAGGATACAAGAGGAAGTGCATTAATTTTCTAATGAACGGGAGACATAAGGAACAAGAGAAAAAACGCAAAAAAGACAGCATTTAAAAGAAAACATTCATTTTCTCTTAAAGCTGTCTTTTTAGGTTCACATATCTTTAAGAAGCTCCAGCTTCTTCATATTCAATTGTCTCTTCCTCTTCGCCTAAGCGATGATACTCATTTAAAACAGCATCTTGGATTTTACCCCGAGTGCTTGAATTAATTGGATGTGCAATGTCGCGAAACTCTCCATCAGGCGTACGTTTGCTAGGCATTGCAACAAACAAGCCATTGTTTCCATCAATCACACGAATATCATGAACAACAAATTCGTGGTCCAGCGTGATGGATGCAATCGCCCTCATGCGACCATCGGTATTCACGCGGCGTAATCTTACGTCAGTAACTTCCACAGTAGTTCACCACCTTTTCCCAATATAAAAGCATTAATTAGGTATTCAACGATTGTGGTGATTCTCCTGCTCTTTTTTTAAACTTTTTTTGAAATATCGGGATATTTATACATTTTTTGTCATTTTAATGACGACGCTTACATCGGTTGCGTGAAAAAAGACATCATGACGATGCCTTTTCATACATATAATGAAACCAAACGGTCTCCAAAGAGATGGCCTGTTTATTTCACTAATGCCACAACTTCAATTTCTACAAGTGCATCTTTTGGAAGTCTGGCTACTTCTACACATGAACGAGCTGGCTTATGTGTATGGAAGTATTCACCGTACACTTCATTCACTTCAGCGAATTGTTCCATATCTTTAATGAAAACCGTTGCTTTCACGACTGTTTCAAAGGAAGCACCCGCTGCTTCAAGGACGGCTTTAAGATTATGAAACACTTGGTGTGTTTGTTCTTTAATATCTCCATTCACAAAATCTCCAGCTGGCGTTAACGGAATCTGCCCTGAGCTGTAAAACATGTTATTGACGATAATCCCTTGAGAGTAAGGTCCAATGGCTGCTGGCGCGTTTTTGGTTTGAACAACTTTTGTCATATCAATCTCTCCCATTCAAATACATGTTTGATCAAAGCTTAAGCTTTCGAATGAAAAAACTCGTGGAAATTGCCTTCATTAATCTCAATGATTTTCTGCTTCATATCAATGGTTGAAAGCTTTAAAAGCGATACATATTCATCGACAAGACGTTCATCTACGCCTTCATCTTCTAATAAAACACCGATCCCTGCAACATTTGCATTAAATTCCTCTAGCAGATTCATCATGCCATTAATGGTTCCGCCTGCTTTCATAAAGTCATCAATAATCAACACATTGGATCCTTTATCTAAGCTCCGCTTTGCAAGTGACATGGTTTGAATTCGGTTAGAAGAACCTGATGCATAATTAATACTCACAGTTGATCCTTCAGTTACCTTATTATCTTTTCTAACGATCACAACAGGCACATTTAAATAACCTGCAACAGAATAGGCAATCGGAATACCTTTCGTCGCAACAGTCATGACAACATCAATCGGTCGATCCGAAAAAATGGTCGCAAAAAGCTTACCGATTTTCGCAAGAATCGATGGATTGCCTAAAACATCAGTTAAATATAAATAGCCGCCAGGAAGCACACGTTCAGGAGTTGATAATGCCTCTCCGATATCGTTGACGACTTCGTCTGCTTCTTTTAGATGAATCTTTGGAATATATTTCACTCCGCCAGCAGCGCCA
The DNA here is from genome assembly GCF_038005045.1 of Bacillus sp. FSL K6-3458. Classification (NCBI taxonomy): domain Bacteria; kingdom Bacillati; phylum Bacillota; class Bacilli; order Caryophanales; family Bacillaceae; genus Bacillus; species Bacillus sp. FSL K6-3458. Next base: position 181,872 of record NZ_JBBOSI010000001.1, read on the forward strand.
GGTACAGTAAGTAAAGTCCCTATTCCCTGCTGTTCGAAGGTTTGTTTGATAATCGTTAAGTCTTCACTAATAGAGGACTTCGCAGATTGATATCGCTCTGCAAAAAAAGTTAAAGGTACTAGTACGTGCGGGTGGGTTAACAAATAATTTGTTAAGTCCACCAATCTGCCGCTTCGACGAAACTTCATGAACTTACCCCCAGAACCCGAATAATTTATGAATAATATAACTTAATATACGGATTTAATCAAGGGTATTTTGTTCGCCGATCATGCGGACAGCGTAAACCTGATCACAAAATCCTCTCAGTCCGTTATATATTCTTTGTACCTTCGATTCATATTGAATCAAGCCAAATACAGTTGGCCCGCTGCCGCTCATTAATACAGCATCTGCTCCGAAACGCTTCATCTGTCTCTTAATCATATCGACTTCCGGATACATTTTTAATGTCACAGATTCCAACACATTACCGAGTGAGCCGCACATCTCTTTATAATCTTTCGCTTCAATTGCTTCAATCATACGCTGTACATTTGGGTGTTCTACTTTGCTTGCGTCATATTGTCTGTAGACCTCAGCTGTAGATACCCCAATCACCGGCTTCGCTAAAATCACCCAGCAATGCGGCGGTGTCGCAATATGCTTTAGTTTCTCTCCACGTCCTGTCGCTAGCGCTGTCCCTCCGTGTACACAAAAAGAGACATCTGAGCCGATCTCCGCTCCAAGCTCAGCTAGTTCATCTAACGTGAGATTTAACTTCCACAAACGGTTTAAGCCGCGAAGCGCTGCTGCGGCATCACTGCTGCCTCCAGCTAAACCTGCTGCGACGGGAATTGCTTTTGTGATGACAATCGATACGCCTTTTTGAATACCGAATTTTGTTTTTAATAATTTAGCTGCCTGATAAGCCAAATTCCGTTGATCATCTGGCACAAAACGATTATGAGATGATACACGGATTTCGTCTTTGTCCAGCTCCGTCAGCTCTAGTCGATCTGCAAGATCTATTGTTGTCATCACCATCTCCACTTCGTGATATCCATCCGGTCTCTTTCCATGAACATCAAGTGAGAGATTAATTTTTGCCGGTGCTTTTTCTAAAATACGCAAACATTTCACCTACTTCTCCATCTAAACATAAGTATCAATATTGTATCACATTTGATGGATCTGATGAATATTGGCTTTTGCCCCCAGCACACTCACTTTTTCAAGCAAAAAAGACCAGAGACACCCGAGGTATCCCTGATCATTTCTTTATCGTTGATTCTCTTCTTGAGCCATGTGCTGTTGAGCTAATTCAATGGCACGCTTGACCATATTTCCTGCGTCACGCGCACGAATCTCTCCCCAGCCTCCATTTTTGACGGTATCATAAAATCCAAGATCCTTCGCCAGCTCGTATTTGAACTCATCTGACATAATGCCTCGGCGTCTACCCAAACGAAACAGCCCCTTTGGTCGAGAATTCGAATCATCGCCACTCATTTGTGGCTTTCTTATTTTGCATCGATTCCTGCCTTTTACCCCTTTCAAATAATGGACAGCCTCCCATACAGAAAAAAAGGCAAAACAAAAAGCAGTAAACAAAAAGTTCACTGCCCATTAATAGGCGACTGAGCTAGCGGTATCATCGAACGTTAATTCGACCGTCTCAGTCAGTATATCTGCATAACTGTAAGAAACTCTTTCAAACGAATTCTCATCTTGATCTAATTGAATCACAAAAACAGAAGGGTACGTTTCAGCTAAAATGCCCGAACGCTCAATTGTTTTTCGGCGGCCTCCGTTAGCCTTTAACGTCAAACGTTTACCTAAGTTACCATCAAGCGATCTTTTGATGTCGGACAAAGTCTTCGCCATTGCATCCACCTCACTGAGATAATTATACAACAACGGCCCATTTTTGTCAAATAAAAATTAAATTATATCAACCAACACGAGCCATTGTCAACAAAATAATTTTGACAAACTTCTACCTTTTCTCCTCCCTATTTTTCTCAAATTCCGGTGAATTATGTATTCATATGAAATTTCTTTTTGAGCATAAAAAAAACCAGACTGAAATCAGTCGGGTTATGTCGATTCATGGTCTCTTTTATATGGCATACCTACCCTTAAAACACCCCTTGTTTCAATCCCTCCGAGACCTTTTTCTCTCGTCAGCGTATTTCGGAGCACATCCCACACGTTGATTCGATCTACAAATGGAGTGAAGCTGATCTTGGCAACAATATAGACGGGGTCAAGTGCATGAATGTTGACACGTGAGGGTGAGCTTGCAAAATTAGCACCTGCTTGAATTAATGATTCAAAATGAGATTGGCAGGCACCTGCAAAGATCACGAGCTGATCTAAATGCGGAACCTTCCTTCTTGCCTTTTGAACCGTTTCAACGAAATGACGAGAATGACGATATGCACCGATATCGTGTACACCGCCCTTTTGTTTAGAATACGCATCATGTCCTGTGATGACCAAAATATCAGGCCGGTATTGATCAATTAATGAATCAATCATGCTTGGCATTTTCTTCTCGTGGCAATGCACACCATACACAGGTACACCGATTCTTTCATATACATCTAAGCATTTCTTTAAGTATGAAGCATCTCCATCTAAATGCAGAACCTTTCCGGGCATATGAAAATACTGCTCCTGATGCTGATATTGTCCAGACGTATAATACTCTTGTTTTTCACGAAGCAGCTGATAATCTTGCCTGAGTAAGTCGAGCGATTCGTTAATTTTCCGTTCATCGTCCTTCTCTCTTGTCAGCTGCTCCTCTTTTTGAATCAAGACCAAATCTGACATTTTCGCATCGGCAATCAGCCTCACTTCATTCCCATGCAAAATGGCGGTGGCTTCGTGCTGGTCTGTCTCATCAATTCGAATGATACGAAACATAATATCCATCTGATAGGATGCCCTCGTCACCATATCTCCTATTTGAAATTGCATGCTTTTCACTCCACAATCAGGCTCTTATCCTGTTGGTATCGTCTTACGCTACACTTGTTTTTCTTTCAGGTGTGTTGTTCTTTCTAGCCTATGCCTGAACAGGTGAAGTGGTGAAAACCAAAAGAAAAAAGCCCTTATGAAAGAGCTTTGTCTTCTTTTCAGCGTGATAGAAAACCTTTGCAGTCTAGGAAGGACGAGTACTGGCGCGGAGCGAATTTGACATTCGTGAGCACCAGCGCGCAGGACTGACACCGAATGCGAGGGTTTGTCTACACGCTGAAAAGCCCTTATGAAAGGGCTTTGTGTAAAACATTGGACAAACGGGCAAATTCATCGATTGACAATGATTCACCGCGACGTTTCCCATCAACCTCAGCTGTTACAAGGGCTTCTTCAATGATGGCTTTATGTTTCTTGCCATCTGGCAGATTGTTCATCAAGTTATTCATCAATGTCTTCCGGCGCTGGCCAAAACTCGCACGAATCAGTTGAAAGAAAAACGTATCATTGTCTACTGAGACCGCAGGCGTTTCACGAACAGTTAGTTTGATTACCGCTGAATCCACATTTGGTTGTGGGACGAAAACCGTTTTCGGCACAACCATGACCGTCTTCGCTTCTGTATAAAATTGCACTGCAATCGACAAAGAGTTGTATTCTTTTGATGAAGGAACAGCAGCCATGCGATCTGCTACTTCTTTTTGCAGCATGACAACGATTCCTTTCAATGGAAGGTTTTCTTCAAGCAATTTCATAATAATTGGTGTCGTCACATAATAAGGAAGGTTTGCTACGACCATTACTTCTTTACAGTCAGCAAATTGTTCTTCAATCACCTTTCTTACATCTGCCTTCAATACGTCTTGATGAATAATGGTGACATTATCATATGGAGAAAGGGTATCGTTTAAAATCGGCAATAGGCGCTGGTCGATTTCAAAAGCCGTGACTTTCTTTGCCCGTTTGGCGAGCTGTTCAGTCAACGCACCGATACCAGGGCCAATTTCAATCACACCGGTCTCATCCGTTATCTCTGCATGATCGACAATGCGATCTAAAATATTCGTATCAATTAAAAAGTTTTGCCCTAAGCTCTTTTTAAAAGAGAAACCGTACTTCTTCAGTATTTCCTTCGTTCTGATGGGCGTCGCAATATCTTTATTCATCGGCTTCCTCCTGCATGACGGTCTTTAAGGCCGCAATAAAATCCTCTTTCGTTATTTGGAACATGTGAAGACGCTTTTGCAGCTGCTTCGCATTTGTATATCCTATATTTAAAAGCACACCTAATCGTTCGCGGCGGCGTTTTGATGCTTCGCCTCCGATAAGGCCTGCGTCAAATAAATCGTCTAACGTAATCTCGCTTTCTGATTCTTCCATTTCCTCATGGACATGAGCAAGGCATTCTCGAATACTATCCAAGGAAGCATGCTCGACACCAATTCCTTTGTCCCGCTTCGCTTTCGCAAGGTGTTTTGGTAAAAAGGCGTGCTTACAGCCAGGGACAGCCTCTGCGATGGTTTTACGGATCTTTTCCCCAGGGAAATCAGGATCAGTTAAAATGATAACCCCCCTCGTCTCCTGAGCAAGACGCACTTGTTGAATGACTGTATCGCCAATGGCAGATCCATTCGTTTCAATCGTATCTGCATCAACTGCCATCTTTACTCTAGCAGTGTCATCACGACCCTCCACCACAATGATTTCTTTGATTTTCATGTATTCCTCCGCTTGCAAAAACAATCTACATTTTTTTGTCAAAAAATGAAACCTTCCTTGCTGTTTTTGCGTCTAATTAATTAGAAAACAGTGCTTCTATTATAACCAAAAAAACAGAGGGTACGCAAAGCCCTCTGTTCATATAAATGATTTGATGTGTTTATTTGAGCACTCTAATTTTCACTCGTTTATTTCCCCATTGATAAGCTGCCGACTTACTTGGGACGAACACATCAATTTTATTCCCTTTTATAGCAGATCCAGTGTCTGATGCAACGGCATACCCATAGCCTTCCACATACACTTTAGAGCCCAGCGGAATGACACTCGGATCAACTGCTATGACCTTTGCACCTGGATTTGCTTTTAAATTAAAGCCTGTAGACGTTCTGCCCGTACATCCAGCACAGCCCGCTGTATAGGCTGTGGACGTCACATAGAACTCTTTTCCTGACGATTCATTACTTCTTGAAACCGCAGGGGACGCTTTAGGTTCTTTCTTGGACACTTGTGTACCAACGGCCACTAAACGATCCTTACTGTCTTTTGCAGTAACCTCTTTAATTAATTCTTTAGACACCACTTTGCCGTTTTCTTTCACAATGGCATAGTGCTTCTTTAATTTACCTTCTTCACCTTTTTCAAGCACCTTCTCTTTTCCTTTTTCAAGAGATCGATCCTTTTTATGTTTGGTATCAAAAGCAATTTTCTCTTCCACTACATCGGTGACTTTTTCCACCCGAGTGATCTTCACATCTGCGCTTTTTTTAGAAAGGTGACTATGTAACGCAGGTTTGATCTTATCGTGCTTCTTGAGCTTCAGCTCTTGTTGCTTTAAAAAGTCAGCGACCGTAGTCGAAGTGGTCCACACTTTCTTATCCTTTCCTCCATCGTTTAAGCTGACCTGGAAGGCCTGCTGAACCACAAGATCCATATTCTTTTTAATCTTGTCATTCTTTCCTGGAGTTACTTGATCGTGCTTCCCGATATCTATCTTCTCATTCTTCAATAATGCTCCAACCGTCTGATCTGTTGTCCATATCGTTTTCTCTTTCCCATCTAGGGTGAGATGAACCGGTATAGCCGCATCATACACAATGTTCATGTTGTCTTGAATCTTTGTATTTAGACTTGGAGAGATATGATCCTCCGCCCTGGTCCTTATTCCAAGGTCTGAAAGCAGCTGTGCTACTGTCTCTTCATGTGTACGAATTGTCTTCTCTTTGCCATTGATTGAAATGGTAATAGACTGCTTAGTGAGCTCATGCGCACCGTAAGCCGTCCCAGTTCCAGCTAAAAGCAAGCAAGCGACTAGAAATAAAACCTTGCCTTTTCCTAGCTTGACAGAAAACAGATTTTTCATTTTTTGTACGATGAAAAACGCCTCCTTCTCCTCGGAGAGATTATATAGAGTATCTCAAAACCTGTCAACCCTTCCACCCACTGTACAAAAATGCTCGATTGTAAACCTATTATGGGAGATTTTTGGAAGGAAGGGAAGAAAGACTTATCGACAACTTATCCTATGAGGAGGCGCAAACGTGTAGAACTTTTTCGTTATGTTTCACAATTGGACAAGCTTAAACAAGGATTGACATCATATACTGTCAGTTTATACGGAAAACTTTTTTCGCATTTTCTGTTGTCAATGCAGCAAGCTCTTCAAAGCTTATTTCTCGCAATTCAGCAATTTGTTCTGCGATATATTTCACATAGCTCGGCTCATTTCGTTTCCCTCTAAATGGCGCTGGAGTTAAATACGGGCAGTCTGTCTCAATCAGAAGACGATCACTTGGAATATCCTTGACAACTTCTTTCGGTTTTTTCGCATTTTTAAATGTCACAGGTCCACCGAATGAGATATAAAAGTTCATTTCCATACACGCTTTTGCAATTTCGAGGCTGCCAGTAAAGCAGTGCATAATTCCTCCGACTTCTGCCGCTCCTTCTTCTTTTAAGATCGTCACTACATCTTCCGTAGCGTCACGGTTATGAATGATAATTGGCAGATTCACTTCTTTTGCAAGAGCAATTTGACGTCTAAAGACTTCTTTTTGCACATCTTTTGGCGACTTGTCCCAATAGTAATCTAGACCCATTTCTCCAATGGCAACAACCTTTTCATGCTGAGATAATTCTTTGATCCAAGCCAAATCTTCATCTGTCATATCAATGGCATCAACAGGATGCCAGCCGATGGCTGCATACATAAAATCATATGCTTCAATTAGCTCCATCGCTCTCGTAATGGTTGGACGATCAAACCCGACCACCACAATCTTCTCTACCTTTTCACTTTTGGCTCTTTCAATCACCTGCTCTAAGTCTTCATTATATTGTTCAGCATTTAAGTGGGCATGTGTGTCAAATAACATGGTTGATTGCTCCTTTCGACAATTCTTCTGAAAAACAAAAGGTGTTCGACGAAATGTTACACGTGGAACACCTTTGTTAAATTATAAAATTTTCGTTCCATTTGCTAAAGATTGATCTACTTCAAGAACCTGCAATTTACCAGTAGTTTCTCCAGTTAAAATCATTCCCTGGGAAATTTCCCCTCTTAGTTTAACTGGTGTGAGATTCGCTACGCACACGAGCTTCTTCCCTACCAATTCTTCTGGTTGATAATGCTTGGCAATCCCTGAGACAATTTGTCTCTTTTCAAATCCAAAATCAAGCTGAAGCTTTAAGAGACGGTCAGCTTTTTTCACTGGTGCTGCTTCCAATACTTGTGCTACACGAAGGTCAACTTTCGAAAAATCATCGAAGGCAATTTCGGCACCCAGTTCAGGTAATTCAGTTTCTTCTATTTCAACTGACTCTTCTTCTACCTTAGGCGCACTTCCTTGCATCTTCTCTTTAATGTATGCCACTTCTTCTTCAACCTCTAAACGAGGGAACAATGGCTCACCTTTTTGTACCGTCGCTTTTTGAATCGCACCGAAAGAAAGAATGCTTTCCCAGCTTTTGAGTTTCTCTTCTTCAATTCCAAGCTGGAAGAAGATTTTCTCAGGTGTTTTTGTTAAGAATGGTGTTAACAATACAGCTGTGATTCGAAGTGATTCTGCTAAATGGTACATCACAGAATGCAGTTCTTTTCGTTTTGTTTCATCCTTCGCTAATACCCAAGGAGCTGTTTGATCAATATATTTATTCGTTCTGCTGATTAATGTCCAAACATTTGAAAGAGCCACCGAGAATTCGAGGTTCTCCATCGCTTCTTCATAAGCTTTCACCGTTTGTTCAGCTACAGCTTTTAGTTCCTCATCAAACTCATTGACTGGTCCCTTATAGCTGCTTAATGTACCGTCGAAGTATTTTTGCACCATCGCCACTGTACGGTTAAGTAAGTTCCCTAAATCATTGGCAAGGTCATAGTTTACACGTTCCACGAACCCTTCTGGTGTAAACACACCGTCTGCACCAAATGGGACTTCGCGTAGCAGGTAATAACGAAGAGCATCAAGACCATAGCGATCAATTAACGTAACAGGATCTACTACGTTCCCTTTTGATTTAGACATTTTGCCATCTTTCATGAGCAGCCAGCCATGTGCAAAAATTTGTTTTGGCAGTGGCAGATCAAGTGCCATCAGCATAATTGGCCAGTAAATTGTATGGAATCGTACAATTTCTTTCCCAACTAGGTGTACGTTGGCAGGCCAATATTTTTTATATTTTTCATCTTGATCGGTTCCGTAGCCAATCGCTGTTAAGTAGTTGAATAACGCATCAATCCATACATAGATGACGTGCTTCGGATTATTAGGTACTTTAATGCCCCAATCAAAGGTTGTTCTTGATACAGCTAAATCCTCTAACCCCGGTTTAATGAAGTTATTAATCATTTCATTCTTTCTTGATTCAGGCTGAATGAACGACGGGTTCTTTTCGTAATAGTCTAGTAAGCGATCTGCATACTTACTCATACGGAAGAAGTATGATTCCTCTTTAATCAATTCAACAGGATGTCCACTGTCTGGGCTTTTCCCTCCAATGACTTCCCCTTTCTCATTTCGCTCAACATCAACAAGCTGTGTTTCCGTATAGAATGTTTCATCAGGAATACTGTACCAGCCCTCATATTGATCTAAATAAATATCTCCTTGATCAAGCAACTTTTGGAAGACTTGCTCAATGATTTTCGTATGTCTTTTTTCCGTTGTACGAATGAAATCATCGTTTGAAATGTCGAGTTTCTTCCATAATGATTTAATGTCAGCAACGACCGGATCTAAATACTCAATCGGTGTAATATTTTGTTCTTCAGCTTTTTGCTGAATTTTTTGTCCGTGCTCATCTGTACCCGTTAAATACATCACATCATAGCCTTGCAGACGTTTATATCGAGCCATGGCATCCCCTGCCACTGTCGTATAAGCATGTCCAATATGTAATTTTCCGCTCGGATAGTAAATTGGTGTAGTCAGATAAAACGTTTTTTTCTTTTCCGGCATGTCGGAACCTCCTGCTTGTGTGTAAATGTCAAAAACTCCCGCCCAATGGACGAGAGCGGTCATCATACTTCATTAAAATGTGTCAGATCATTTCATTATGTTTTGCACTTGTGCTTTCTCTATGATACCATCTTAGCCTTTAAGATCAAGCATATATACATAGAACAGATTGAAATGAACGAAAAAGATGAGTTTTTCGAAAAAAACGACAAACCGCTCGACATTTTGTCGAATATTGTCGTATGAAATCTATTTCCAGATTTACAATTGGCTAAATTAGGGCAAAAGTCTTGTTAATCTGTTATCGTCATTTTTCATATTTTTATAGATAAATTCTGAAAAATCCTTATACACCGGTAGTTTCAAGGTCCTTTGACTTTAAGAGTCATATTTTACAAACAATAGTAAACAAAATGATTGACGATTTATGGAAACCTTGTTATGCTAGGAATGTAAGGAATTTGTCGAATAATGACGAAGATAATATTATATTAAGAATAAGAACTTTTTGGGAGGAGAATGAAGATGAAATCTACAGGTATTGTACGTAAAGTTGACGAATTAGGACGCGTGGTGATTCCAATCGAGCTTCGCCGTACGTTAGGAATCGCAGAAAAAGACGCTTTGGAAATTTATGTTGATGATGAAAAAATTATCCTAAAAAAATATAAACCAAACATGACTTGCCAAGTAACAGGTGAAGTATCAGACGATAACCTTAAACTTGCTAATGGTAAATTAGTTCTTAGCCGTGAAGGTGCAGAGCAAATCATTAACGAAATCCAAAACCAACTTCAATCACAAAAATAAGTTTTATATAAAAAGGTTCTTGCACCGTTTGCAAGAACCTTTCTTTATTGTTCAATATGATACGCATCATAGATCGTTCGCTTTGGCACACCACGTTCGACCGCAGTACGTTTAATAGCCTCTTTTGACGTTAACCCTTCCTCTATGTAATGGATCACGTGCTCTTTTTCAGATAAAGAATTCCACCAAGCTTCTTCATTCAGTTCTTCTTCATCCTGATCATTTCCTTGTACGACGAGACAGAACTCACCACGGATTTGTTGTTCTGTCACCCAAGCCAGCGCGTATTCTAAATCTCCACGAATGAACTCTTCAAATTTCTTTGTCAGTTCTCTCGTAATGGCAATATTCCGGTTCCCCCACACTTCTTTCATCACAGTCAGCGTTTCTTTTAACCGATGGGGCGCTTCATAGAAAACAATTGTTTCTTGGCGTTTCTTCAATGCTTCCAGCTGTTTTTTCTTTTCCTTTTTTTGACGATCAAGAAAACCGTAAAAGAAAAATGGCTGAGGTGCGATTCCTGACGCAATGAGCGCCGTAAGTGCTGCATTTGCACCAGGTAACGGAATGACATAGCCTCCGATGTTCGTAAAGTCGCGAACCACTTCGGCTCCTGGATCAGAGATCGTCGGTAAACCGGCATCGCTCACGAGTGCAATGTTCTTTCCTTCTTTTAACCATTCGATTAACTTGTGACCACTGCTATCTTTGTTATGTTCATGATAACTCGTTAATGGGGTATCAATTTCATAGACATGACAAAGCTTTTTCGTTTGTCTCGTATCTTCTGCGGCAATATAGTCTACATCTTTTAACGTTTGTATCGCTCGAAACGTCATATCTTCTAAGTTTCCAATCGGGGTTGGTACGAGATAAAGAATCCCCATTTCTGATTGACCATCAAAGCTTTTCTGTGTCTTTTTCATGTGCCGCCTCCTTTTTGATTCGCTTTTCTTCTATATACATGTCCTTTTTTCGACGTGTCCACGTTTTGAAACGATATTCCTGTTGCATGGCTTCTCTTTTGGTTAAAAAGCATTCGTGGTAATAGAGTTCCACCGGCCGTCTAGCTCTCGTATACTTTGCACCCTTCCCACTATTATGGGCAGTCAGCCTTTTTTGTAAGTCATTTGTATACCCAGCGTACAAACTGCCATCTGCACATTTCAATACATAGAAATAATGACTATGCTTCTCCATACAGTATCGTCCTGATTTCTTTTGTATACTCTTGGTCTTCTCCATAAACAAAAAGCGGCGGGAGGATTTTCAAATCCGGTTTTCCATCTTTCATCCCTTCCACTAAAATGGTATTCGCTTCTTTTCCCTGTTTCGGATATACAAATTGAATTCGTTTTGGCTCAATTCGATATTTCTTCATCATTTCAACAATCTCAAGCAGCCGTCCAGGGCGGTGAACCATTGCCAGTTTGCCTCCTTGCTTTAACAAAGTGGAAGAAACACGAATGACATCTTCTAATGTACAATGAATCTCATGACGTGCAATCGCCAAATACTCATTTTCATTGATTTCATCCTTAGAAGGAGTCTTAAAATATGGCGGATTACAAGTAATCACGTCTACTTTGTGGTTTCCGTACCGTTTAGGCATATCATTTAAATCACCATGGATCAACTCAATCTGCTGCTCCAGTTGATTATGCGCCACACTTCTCTTTGCCATATCAAACAGGCGTTCTTGAATTTCAACCCCTGTAATAGAGGCTTTAGATCTCGTCGAAAGCAGCAATGGAACAATGCCATTTCCCGTACAAAGATCAATAATCTCCCCTTTTTGAATCGGCACATACGCAAATTTTGCTAATAACACTGCATCCAATGAAAAGGCGAACACCGTTTTACTTTGAATAATTTTCATGTCTTCTGCAAGCAAGTAGTCTAAACGTTCATCTTCTCTTAACGAAACCATGATGTATCCTTTCTTTTCCTGTGAAAAAGGCTCCCGATTCAGCGGAAGCCTTTTCTCATTTTTTATTTAAAAATGACAGACAGAACAAACAGTCTCCCTCTTTCCGAATGCTCCCATAATGTACATTACAAATATGGAAGCCCTCCTGATATAAACGAGCTAGGTTATCATGACCTTCTCCTATATCAGAATGACTTGGCTTCTGGGCAGAATCATGCTCTGCCTCAGACGATTTATCTCGATCGGATTGATCCAGACGTTCACGCAAGTGCTGATTCTCCATCTGCAGCTGATGATTTTCTTCAATCACTTCACCAATATGATTTTTCAAATCACCTAGCTGGCGATAAAGAGAACCGATTTGTTCTTCTAAATTAATCACCGTATCAAATAGTTCCTTTTTATCCAAGGTGGCACACCTCGTTACTCAGTTGTTTGTGCAGATACAACGCCTTCTTGTATTAATTCTTCCCAAGTATATTCTATCACTTTTTCTTGCCCGGTTAATTCAACTTGCAAAATTCGTTCTAAAATATTAAGCCCTACTACCTTTGCAGAGCCATTAGACGTCTGAATCGTTTCACCGATGTCCGGTAATTGTTCTTTTGCTGTTTCGTACTCATCATTCTCATATTTCAAGCAGCACATCAAACGACCGCAAAGCCCTGAAATTTTGGTAGGGTTTAACGAGAGGTTTTGATCTTTTGCCATTTTAATGGACACAGGTTCAAAATCTCCTAAGAAAGTTGAACAGCAAAGCATACGGCCACACGGACCAATGCCGCCTAGCATTTTTGCCTCGTCTCTTACACCGATTTGACGAAGTTCAATTCTCGTCTTAAAAATAGATGCAAGATCCTTGACCAGCTCACGGAAATCTACTCTGCCATCCGCTGTAAAATAGAAGATGACCTTGTTGCGGTCGAATGTAAATTCAACATCGACCAGCTTCATTTCTAGGCCGTGTTCACTTACTTTCTGAAGACATGTGTCAAAGGCTGCCATCGCTGCTTCTTTGTTCTCCTCAACGATGAGCCGGTCTCGTTCGTCTGCGACGCGAATCACCTTGCGCAAAGGGAGAACCACATCGTGTTCATCTACTTTTTTATTAGCGATGACCACTTGCCCGTACTCAACACCTCTGACTGTTTCTACAATGACACAACTATCATTTTCTATATGAAATCCATTAGGATCGAAATAATAGATTTTGCCCGCTTTTTTAAAGCGAACACCAATTACGTTGTACAAGCTTATCCCTCCTGCAACATCAACACCAATTGCTCCATTAGCCCTTGGGCATTCACGTTGGATTGAAGTCTCTTTTTCGCTTCTAATACAGCAAGGATCTGATTCGTCACCATCTGCTGTGTGGAATGCAGCGCGTGCTGCTTCATTGTCTGGAATAAGTCTTGATAAATGACTTTATCTTCATTTCCTATTTGAATCGACAATACATCACGATATATAAATAAAAGCATATCAAGACCAGTTTCTTGAAGGTCTTTCTCTTTGAAAAAAGGCATCCATTGATCTTGTATATAAAAAAATGCATGTTCTTTTCGCTGGTGTAAGACTTCATACAATTTTATCACTTTCGCTCTAGACTCTGCAAACTGATCATTTCGACTTAATTCGAGTGCTTCTGCTAAATTATTGGTTAAATTCGACAAAAGCCTTGCGAGATCCTGAGACACGCCTTCTTGTAAAAGCTGCTGCTCCAAAGATTGCGGCTGCAGCGGCTGAAAGCTAAGCATCTGACATCTTGAAATAATCGTATCCAGCATTTTATGCGATTGTTCAGTGATTAAAACTGCCATCGTTTCCCGGTTGGGCTCCTCTAGGAACTTTAATAAACTGTTCGCAGCATTGACCGTCATTTTGTCCGCATGGAGAATGATATACATTTTCCGATGCGATTCTACGCCTGCTTTTGTAAATTCCTCCTGCAAGGCCTGCACTTGCGCCTTCTTAATTGATTGACCGTCAGGCTGCACTAGATGTAAATCTGGATGGTTGCCAGACTGAATTCTTTTGCAGTTTTGACAGGACTCGCATGGTTTCACTCCTGCTTCCAAACAAAAAAAGCTCTTCGCTAAAAGCATCGCAGCATCTAGCTTTCCTGTCCCTTTTTTTCCTTCAAATAAGTAAGCATGAGCCAGTCGGTCTTTATCAATACTATTAAAAATCAGCCGCATGACGCGCGGCTGTAGATCATTCATGTCATCCCAGCTAATTGCCATGTTATCACTCTCTATGTGTAAAGGTTAATCAATAAACCTTTTATTTCTCCAATACGTTCAAGCAAATCAATCGAGGGTTTCTCTTGATTCATCATATCCTCTGTTAACTCAATCAGCTTTTCATCTAATGCTTTGACTAAAGCGAGTGTTCGTGTGTTGCCATAAATGTCAAAGCTCCTTGATGTCTCTATATTTAATCCATTATCGACTGTTTCTTTTACAAAGCGTTTCACAAGTCCTTTAAACCTAGCCAAATCTTTAAGGTTTCGTGACTTTGTCAGTTTCTTGCCGAAGACTTCGATATCGCTCAGCATGACTGTCAGCTGCTCTAAACGCATTTTTCCACTTTGTGTCTCCATCGATGATTTAAACGATGCTGAAGTTTGGCTTCCTTTCATCGCTTGAAGTTCACGCTTTTCTAAAAGCAGCCGCATATCTTGATTAATTTTCACAGCAACCCATCCTTAAAATTGATGAAATTGTTCAACTGGCAGAATAAAGACGGTAGCTCCACCAACTTCAACCTCAACAGGGTATGGTACATATGAATCTGCATTTCCACCCATTGGTGATACAGGCGCGATCATTTGATCACGTTTACGGCAATTTTCCTTGATTAGCTGTAACGCTTTATCCACTCGGACATCATCGCAACCAATGATAAAAGTCGTATTCCCAGACTTTAGAAATCCACCAGTCGAAGCTAATTTTGTCACGCCGAATTGATGTTCGGTCAATATTTTCAATAACTTGCTGCTATCTTGATCCTGTACAACGGCAACAATTAATTTCATTTGATTGGCCTCCTTCATTTTAGGCACAGGTGACATGCCGATGTCTTCCTCTATATTATAACAACGATTGGGAATGAGGTCATATTTGATTTTTCTTTAATGTGTCCTGAATCAGCTGAAACACTTCATTAAAGACATCCTGAACAGGCTGAGACGCATCTACTACACGGAATCGTTCTGGTGATTGCGCAATCAGCAGCTCATATCCTTCTCTGACCATTTGATGAAAATTCAGTGTTTCCATGTCTAATCGATTTTTTTCTCTTCCTTGATTGGCATCAATTCGCTTTAGACCTTCCTCTGGTGTAATGGAAAAGTAAATGGTCATTTGCGGCATCGTGCCATCAATGGCAAAATCATTAATGGATTTGACTTCTTCAATCCCAAGCCCTCTCGCATAGCCCTGATAAGCAAGGGAGCTGTCGACAAAACGATCACATAAAACAGTTTCCCCCCGCTTCAATGCCGGTTCTACTTTTTCAGCCAAATGCTGCCTTCTAGCTGCTGCATAAAGCAATGCCTCTGTTTTTGCGTCCATTTTTGTATTTTTTTCATTTAAAATGACTTCACGAATTTGTTCTGCAATGTCAATGCCTCCAGGCTCACGTGTCGCCATCACTGCATAGCCTTGACGTTCCATTTCTTCGTACACTTTTCGAATCACTGTCGTTTTTCCAGCACCCTCAGGCCCTTCAAACGTAATAAACATACCGCTCATAGTGTCTCCTCTTCTATATAAACATATAATTTTCTCTGGTGAATCACCTGACTTGCTTGCACATGAACTTGATGCCCAAGCAAACGGCTTAACGTCGCAATTTGATCTGATTCAATCGGTTCTCCTTTAATCATCAAAGGAATGCCAGGCGGATAGGGAATGACCGATTCTGCACTAATCCGGCCAACTGCTTTTTCGAATGGAACAGCTTCTACATCTCGCTTTTGCTGATCGTCCTCTAAGAAGAGCGATCCCGTTTGAGGCTCTTTTTTTACAAGCAATGAATCACTTTGCTGAAGAGCCTGCTCTATAGCTGTAAAAGGAATGTCCTTTGTCTGCCTTAGACCAAAAACGAGTAAGACTTGATGTTCATCCGCAAGTTCTGGGTGAACCTCCACCGACTCAAGCACCTTTTTGAGTTCATAGCCTGTCAACCCTTTTGTTGAACGAATGACACATTTTAATGGATCCATAGGTAAAGAGTCAGACTCAACCACTTCGAGATTGGAGATCATATTGAACTGTGCTTTCAGCTTTGCCAAGTCTCTCATGATTTCGTCCATTAACCCTTTTACCTTCAACTCCTCCACATAAGCTCTCGCCACATCTAACGAAGCCATAATTGGATAGGAAGGTGAACTGCTTTGAAGCATCGTTAATAACGTCTTTATCCGCTTCACATCAATTCGGTCTCCTTGAAGATGGAGATAAGACCCCATCGTCATTGCCGGAAGGGTTTTATGTGCTGATTGTACCACCACGTCTGCTCCATAGGAAAGGGCAGATGGAGGAAAGGCACCGCCTAATACAAAATGAGCACCATGTGCCTCATCAACTAATACAATGATGCCAGCTTCATGACACATTTGAATGAGCCTTGATAAATCAGCTGCATGTCCGTAGTAGTTCGGATATGTCAAAACGATTGCCCGGCAGTTAGGATGTGTCGCCATAGCTTGTTTGACTGTTTCCTCCGTCACATGAGTTGGGACGTGCAAGTGCGGATCACTCTCAGTTTCTAACATAATAGGCGTCGCTCCCGCAAGCTCAATCGCATGGAACACAGACTTATGACAATTTCGCTGAACGAAAATGCCCTCCCCAGCCTGACACGCAGACATCACCATCGCCAAATTGCCAACGGTTGTGCCATTCACAAGGAAAAAACTTTGTTTAGCTCCATATAGCTTTGCCAATAAATCCTCTGCCTCTTGAATCACCCCAGTCGGATGGTGAAGATCATCTAGACCTTCAAGTTCTGTCACATCCAGCTGAAGAATGGATGCATAATAGGACCGTGCCTCATCAAAAAAGACATCTCCATTGTGATGTCCCGGAACGTGAAAAGAATAGGGCTTCTTTTCCGCATGTTGTGATAATGCTGTATATAAAGGTGTTTTCAAACAAATCGACCCTTTTCACTTAAACGATATCTTATATCTATTATAACGTTCAAACAAGTGAACTGAAAGATGGATTCTCATTCCTTTATTGGTTTATGATTCACCAGCTTCTGCTCTGCCTCATACATGCTACTTTTTAATTGAGCTCGTTCTTGGCTCCCATGTTCTTTTACCTGCAACGTTTCCTGCAATGTTTCGGCCAATTGGCTCTGAACCTTTTTCAACGTATCTATAGGCGTTAAGGATGCATCTTCAAGCAACTGTCCTTGCTGCTTCGATACCTGTTCATATGTTTGCTGGATACGCTGCTCAAGCGCTGAATTGGCTCGCTGCTGAATATGATTGAACGCAATCGACATTTGGTTAATCCATAAAGGAATTGATGCGGAAACAGTTGATTGAATATGATTGGCTAATGTATGGTTTGTATGCTGAATCATTCGAATTTGGGCATTACATTGCAGTGCGATTTGACGGCTCAACAGCAAATCATACTTCCGTTCTTTTAATCTCTCCATATATTCTTCTTCATCGACTTCCCGACTCATCAATTGTTCCTCTAATGTCCGATCATGTGACTGTGATTCTGTTAGGGCATGTTGCTCTAACAGCGTCAATTTTACTTCAACTGCTGCAACCTGTAACGTCATCTCTTGAAAGTATGATTGATTTTCTTCAAATAAACGCTCCAATAACTTATGGTCCGAAATTAACACGCCTCTTGCGTAACGCAGCCTTGCTGACAATCTCTCTATCTGTGCTTCTGCTTGTTTAAAACGAGATATGATCTCCTGAGTAGAACGCTTTTCTCGCTGAAATAACCTTAAAAAAAAGCCTCGCTTCTTTGGCAATAAATCCTCTGGCTCCACTAAATGCAGTTGCTGTAAAAAAGCTTCTAGAACGTCTCCGATTTGGTCAATATCTTTTTTCTCCACATATTGCATCATTTGTTTTGATTGTTCTAACAATCGTTCCTGCACACGCGTGCCATAGAAAAGTAGTTTTTGTGGATGGTCAGGGATCTTCTCAGCTCGCTGTAGCACCTCCTGCTTTTCCTCATCAGTTAAGGTATCAAACACCCGAAACGGAAGATCTGTAGTAGATGGGGCTGGTGGTATGACTGGATCTTCTGGTTTCATCGAGTTTGACTCCTTTCATATCTATTTTTTAATCATTTTATCGGCCACTTCAAGTTCAATATGAAGTGCTTCTATATCTCTTCCTAAAACTTGCTGTAAATCATTCGTTAATTGCTTTTGCAGTTCAGTCAGCGTGACTCGAGTTTGGCTTAATGTCATTTCAAGCTCATGGCTACGATTCGGCTGATTATACAGCAGTGCATATTTCTCAGTTAATTCAACAACAGAATCCAAACTCTCAAAATAAAACCGCTGTGCATCATAAAACCGGTTCGGTTCCTTTTTTGTTATCGTATAGATGCGTCTTGCAAGCCGAAGAATTTCATAATTATGCTTGATCGTCTGTACGTTCTTCACAGCAAATAAAGCTTTCTTCAAACGAACCAGCTTTTGCCCAGCTTCTTTTAAGTGCTGTTTAATATATACATAATCACTGCGAGACAGTCCGTGTTTCTTCAAAAACAACTGGAAGGCAGCCCATCGGCTTCCTGCAAACATCACACCCCACCCAATCATCGCATACAGTATCGACAATCCAACATGATGATGGAAAACACCAATACTGACAGTTAAAATCACCAGCGAAAAAAGAGTAGAGAGAACGGCCCATACAAATGTGTAAAAAATTGATTTCATGTTCATCGACTCCTATGAATAATCAGGCTCTCTGTTTATCTTATTATTTATTACGGTTGATGTCCAAACTAAGTTCCAAAAAACAGGCCCAATCCCCGATTGCCCATAAAAAAAGACCATCTAATGGTCTATGAATACAAAGGCGGCGTATGAAGATTTTTAAGCTTTCTTACATAATCAGCATAACTAGGATCCGAGGTTGATGTAGAAATTAACTTCCGTTCACAATCTCGGCATAAAAACTGATGATATAAATAAATTCCCTTTGTTTTTTTCTCTTCACAAATCAAACAAATTGCTTCTCGCTCTTTTTTGCTCATTGTGACACCTCCACTTATAGCTTCAGTATGCCCTAGCGCTTTCAATTGTATACAAAATTAAGAATGTTTTAGATGATAGTTTAGTATATGTATCCATGCCAGATCGAGTGTTTGTTCCTTTTTTAAAATACAAAAAAGACCAGTTCCGACTGGAACTGATCCTTTGACAAGCTTGGCGGCGTCCTACTCTCACAGGGGGAAACCCCCAACTACCATCGGCGCTGAAGAGCTTAACTTCCGTGTTCGGTATGGGAACGGGTGTGACCTCTTCGCTATCGCCACCAAACCTGATGGAGAGAATGTTCTCTCAAAACTAGATAACAATGTTCATTTTTCACATTAGAATATAGGTTAAGTCCTCGATCTATTAGTATCTGTCAGCTCCACGTGTCACCACGCTTCCACCTCAGACCTATCAACCTGATCATCTTTCAGGGATCTTACTTCCTTGCGGAATGGGAAATCTCATCTTGAGGGGGGCTTCATGCTTAGATGCTTTCAGCACTTATCCCGTCCGCACATAGCTACCCAGCGATGCCCTTGGCAGAACAACTGGTACACCAGCGGTGCGTCCATCCCGGTCCTCTCGTACTAAGGACAGCTCCTCTCAAATTTCCTGCGCCCGCGACGGATAGGGACCGAACTGTCTCACGACGTTCTGAACCCAGCTCGCGTACCGCTTTAATGGGCGAACAGCCCAACCCTTGGGACCGACTACAGCCCCAGGATGCGATGAGCCGACATCGAGGTGCCAAACCTCCCCGTCGATGTGGACTCTTGGGGGAGATAAGCCTGTTATCCCCGGGGTAGCTTTTATCCGTTGAGCGATGGCCCTTCCATGCGGAACCACCGGATCACTAAGCCCGACTTTCGTCCCTGCTCGACTTGTAGGTCTCGCAGTCAAGCTCCCTTGTGCCTTTACACTCTGCGAATGATTTCCAACCATTCTGAGGGAACCTTTGGGCGCCTCCGTTACATTTTAGGAGGCGACCGCCCCAGTCAAACTGCCCACCTGACACTGTCTCCCTGCCCGATAAGGGCAGCGGGTTAGAAGGTCAATACAGCCAGGGTAGTATCCCACCGATGCCTCCACCGAAGCTAGCGCTCCGGTTTCCAAGGCTCCTACCTATCCTGTACAAGCTGTACCAACATTCAATATCAGGCTGCAGTAAAGCTCCACGGGGTCTTTCCGTCCTGTCGCGGGTAACCTGCATCTTCACAGGTACTATAATTTCACCGAGTCTCTCGTTGAGACAGTGCCCAGATCGTTGCGCCTTTCGTGCGGGTCGGAACTTACCCGACAAGGAATTTCGCTACCTTAGGACCGTTATAGTTACGGCCGCCGTTTACTGGGGCTTCAATTCGCACCTTCGCTTACGCTAAGCGCTCCTCTTAACCTTCCAGCACCGGGCAGGCGTCAGCCCCTATACTTCGCCTTACGGCTTCGCAGAGACCTGTGTTTTTGCTAAACAGTCGCCTGGGCCTATTCACTGCGGCTTCTCGGGGCTTTAACACCCTAAGAAGCACCCCTTCTCCCGAAGTTACGGGGTCATTTTGCCGAGTTCCTTAACGAGAGTTCTCTCGATCACCTTAGGATTCTCTCCTCGCCTACCTGTGTCGGTTTGCGGTACGGGCACCTCTCACCTCGCTAGAGGCTTTTCTTGGCAGTGTGGAATCAGGAACTTCGCTACTAAATTTCGCTCGCCATCACAGCTCAGCCTTCACGGGAAACGGATTTGCCTATTTCCCAGCCTAACTGCTTGGACGCGGATATCCAATACCGCGCTTACCCTATCCTCCTGCGTCCCCCCATTGCTCAAATGGTGAGGAGGTGGTACAGGAATATCAACCTGTTGTCCATCGCCTACGCCTTTCGGCCTCGGCTTAGGTCCCGACTAACCCTGAGCGGACGAGCCTTCCTCAGGAAACCTTAGGCATTCGGTGGACGGGATTCTCACCCGTCTTTCGCTACTCATACCGGCATTCTCACTTCTAAGCGCTCCACCAGTCCTTCCGGTCTGACTTCACTGCACTTAGAACGCTCTCCTACCACTGTTCGTAAGAACAGTCCGCAGCTTCGGTGATACGTTTAGCCCCGGTACATTTTCGGCGCAGAGTCACTCGACCAGTGAGCTATTACGCACTCTTTAAATGGTGGCTGCTTCTAAGCCAACATCCTGGTTGTCTAAGCAACTCCACATCCTTTTCCACTTAACGTATACTTTGGGACCTTAGCTGGCGGTCTGGGCTGTTTCCCTTTCGACTACGGATCTTATCACTCGCAGTCTGACTCCCAAGGATAAGTCATCGGCATTCGGAGTTTGACTGAATTCGGTAACCCGGTAGGGGCCCCTAGTCCAATCAGTGCTCTACCTCCGAGACTCTTACCTTGAGGCTAGCCCTAAAGCTATTTCGGAGAGAACCAGCTATCTCCAGGTTCGATTGGCATTTCACCCCTACCCACACCTCATCCCCGCACTTTTCAACGTGCGTGGGTTCGGGCCTCCATTCAGTGTTACCTGAACTTCACCCTGGACATGGGTAGATCACCTGGTTTCGGGTCTACGACCACGTACTCATGCGCCCTATTCAGACTCGCTTTCGCTGCGGCTCCGCATCTTCTGCTTAACCTTGCACGGGATCGTAACTCGCCGGTTCATTCTACAAAAGGCACGCCATCACCCGTTAACGGGCTCTGACTACTTGTAGGCACACGGTTTCAGGATCTATTTCACTCCCCTTCCGGGGTGCTTTTCACCTTTCCCTCACGGTACTGGTTCACTATCGGTCACTAGGGAGTATTTAGCCTTGGGAGATGGTCCTCCCGGATTCCGACGGAATTTCACGTGTTCCGCCGTACTCAGGATCCACTCTGGAGAGAACAACATTTCAGTTACAGGGCTGTTACCTTCTTTGGCGGGCCTTTCCAGACCTCTTCGCTTATATCGTTCCTTTGTAACTCCGTATAGAGTGTCCTACAACCCCAAGAGGCAAGCCTCTTGGTTTGGGCTGTTCCCGTTTCGCTCGCCGCTACTCAGGGAATCGCATTTGCTTTCTCTTCCTCCGGGTACTTAGATGTTTCAGTTCCCCGGGTATGCCTTCTCATACTCTATGTATTCAAGTATGGATACTACTCCATTACGAGCAGTGGGTTTCCCCATTCGGAAATCTCCGGATCAAAGCTTGCTTACAGCTCCCCGAAGCATATCGGTGTTCGTCCCGTCCTTCATCGGCTCCTAGTGCCAAGGCATCCACCGTGCGCCCTTTCTAACTTAACCATTTCTTACTTTAGAAAGAATCACTATGTGTGATGAACTTTGCATTGCATTCAATGTGAATGTATTACTTATTGTTATCTAGTTTTCAAAGAACACGTTGGTGGAGCCTAGCGGGATCGAACCGCTGACCTCCTGCGTGCAAGGCAGGCGCTCTCCCAGCTGAGCTAAGGCCCCGATTTAATAGAAGATGGTGGGCCTGAGTGGACTCGAACCACCGACCTCACGCTTATCAGGCGTGCGCTCTAACCAGCTGAGCTACAGGCCCATCTTTCATATCGAAGATATGATGTTGTAGGATCTTTTGCAAGTTCCTTCAAAACTAAACAAGACGAAAAACGCACGCTGCTCCATATATCCTTAGAAAGGAGGTGATCCAGCCGCACCTTCCGATACGGCTACCTTGTTACGACTTCACCCCAATCATCTGCCCCACCTTCGGCGGCTGGCTCCATAAAGGTTACCTCACCGACTTCGGGTGTTGCAAACTCTCGTGGTGTGACGGGCGGTGTGTACAAGGCCCGGGAACGTATTCACCGCGGCATGCTGATCCGCGATTACTAGCGATTCCAGCTTCACGCAGTCGAGTTGCAGACTGCGATCCGAACTGAGAACAGATTTGTGGGATTGGCTAAACCTTGCGGTCTCGCAGCCCTTTGTTCTGTCCATTGTAGCACGTGTGTAGCCCAGGTCATAAGGGGCATGATGATTTGACGTCATCCCCACCTTCCTCCGGTTTGTCACCGGCAGTCACCTTAGAGTGCCCAACTAAATGCTGGCAACTAAGATCAAGGGTTGCGCTCGTTGCGGGACTTAACCCAACATCTCACGACACGAGCTGACGACAACCATGCACCACCTGTCACTCTGTCCCCGAAGGGAAAGCCCTATCTCTAGGGTTGTCAGAGGATGTCAAGACCTGGTAAGGTTCTTCGCGTTGCTTCGAATTAAACCACATGCTCCACCGCTTGTGCGGGCCCCCGTCAATTCCTTTGAGTTTCAGTCTTGCGACCGTACTCCCCAGGCGGAGTGCTTAATGCGTTAGCTGCAGCACTAAGGGGCGGAAACCCCCTAACACTTAGCACTCATCGTTTACGGCGTGGACTACCAGGGTATCTAATCCTGTTCGCTCCCCACGCTTTCGCTCCTCAGCGTCAGTTACAGACCAGAGAGTCGCCTTCGCCACTGGTGTTCCTCCACATCTCTACGCATTTCACCGCTACACGTGGAATTCCACTCTCCTCTTCTGCACTCAAGTTTCCCAGTTTCCAATGACCCTCCCCGGTTGAGCCGGGGGCTTTCACATCAGACTTAAGAAACCGCCTGCGAGCCCTTTACGCCCAATAATTCCGGACAACGCTTGCCACCTACGTATTACCGCGGCTGCTGGCACGTAGTTAGCCGTGGCTTTCTGGTTAGGTACCGTCAAGGTGCAAGCAGTTACTCTTGCACTTGTTCTTCCCTAACAACAGAGCTTTACGATCCGAAAACCTTCATCACTCACGCGGCGTTGCTCCGTCAGACTTTCGTCCATTGCGGAAGATTCCCTACTGCTGCCTCCCGTAGGAGTCTGGGCCGTGTCTCAGTCCCAGTGTGGCCGATCACCCTCTCAGGTCGGCTACGCATCGTCGCCTTGGTGAGCCGTTACCTCACCAACTAGCTAATGCGCCGCGGGTCCATCTGTAAGTGACAGCCGAAACCGTCTTTCATCCTTGAACCATGCGGTTCAAGGAACTATCCGGTATTAGCTCCGGTTTCCCGGAGTTATCCCAGTCTTACAGGCAGGTTACCCACGTGTTACTCACCCGTCCGCCGCTAACATCCGGGAGCAAGCTCCCTTCTGTCCGCTCGACTTGCATGTATTAGGCACGCCGCCAGCGTTCGTCCTGAGCCAGGATCAAACTCTCCGAAAAAGTACAAAACCGAAGTTTTGTTTTTCGTCAGCGTTTGACTGACTACCTATGATGTATCATAGGATTTTTTTATAAAAACTCGAATTAACAGGTACGTTTTGTCTTGTTTAGTTTTCAAAGAACTTGTTTACCGCTTCAGAAGCGACTAGAACATCTTATCACATCCAAGTTGTTAGTGTCAACAACTTTTTTGTTATTATGTTTTTTCGTTTCTTCGTCATCAGCGACGTATATTAATTTACCACCATATATAATCAAAGTCAATAATATTTTGCATTAAATAATAAACTTTTCAATTACGACTAAAGCTGCTACACCTGGAATGCCCAACAAACCACTAATTCCGCTCGTTACAGGGTTAATGGAAACATGAAGCCCTAAACTCTCGCCGAATAAATTGAGGCAAAATAAAAAAAGAGCGCCTGCGACAAATTTTATTCCGATAAGCCCCAACCATTTGAATGGATTCGCTTGAACACCCGACATAAACAACAATAAAACAGCTAACAAAATTGAACCAATCACAATAACAGGTTCCATAATCCTCTCATCTCCTCTTCATATGAATAGTACAAGCATATGAGAGGATTATGGAAAATAGACCTGCTATCTCCAGTTGTTTAAACGTAAATTTCTCTTTTTCGCTTCTCTCAGATAGAAAAAGTACTTCGCTTGAGCAAGCTTTAATTCGAATAGAATGTCCGGTGAAGGCTCAACGCTATTTGCGACAAGCTTTTTTTGTCTGTTCCATTCTTCCTTTTGCTTAAAAAGCTGTTGAATTAATATCTCATCGAATTCTTTTCGAATTGATTTTCTGCGAAGAAAACCCATGTACCGTACTTCTCCTTCCTACATCTCACGTCTGCCTTCTAGAGCCTTAGAAAGTGTGACTTCATCCGCATACTCTAAATCTCCACCTACTGGGAGTCCGTGAGCAATGCGAGAGAGTTTAATTCCTGATGGTTTCAACAATCTAGAGATATACATGGCTGTCGCTTCTCCCTCAATGTTTGGATTGGTTGCAAGAATGACCTCTGTGACTTGATCGTCTTGCAATCTTTTTAATAGGTCAGGAATTTTAATATCCTCTGGTCCAATTCCGTCCATTGGTGAAATAGCACCATGAAGCACATGATATAAGCCGTTGTATTCTTTCATTTTTTCCATTGCGATCACATCTTTTGGATCCTGCACGACACAGATCACAGATTGATCTCTTCTTGTATCTTCACAAATATAGCAAGGATCCTGGTCGGTGATATGTCCGCAAACAGAACAATAAGTTAAATTACGCTTTGCATTAACAAGTGCCTTCGCAAAATCCAGCACGACATCTTCTTGCATACTAAGAACAAAAAAAGCCAGACGGACCGCAGTTTTAGGTCCGATTCCTGGCAATTTCATAAAGCTATCAATCAGCTTTGATATTGGTTCAGGATATTGCATCTTCAGTTATTCCTCCTAGAATAAACCTGGCATGTTCATTCCTTTTGTGAATTGACCCATTGTTTCATTTGTTAGTTCATCAACTTTTTTCAATGCATCATTTGTTGCTGCAAGTACAAGATCTTGAAGCATATCGATGTCTTCAGGATCAACAACTTCTTCATTAATCGCCACATCAACGACTTCTTTTTGTCCATTTACTTTTACAGTGACCATGCCGCCACCTGCCGTACCTTCAAGGACTTTTTCTGCAAGCTCTTCTTGAGCCTTAGCCATATCCTTCTGCATTTTTTGCATTTGTTTCATCATTTTTTGCATATTTCCCATTCCACCGCGCATATGAACACCACTCTCTTTCAAATTGTTAATCTTTAATTTCAATTAAATCGGTTCCTACTAACTTCTTTGCTTCTGCAATTAATGGATCTTCTTCAGCAGAAGCTGCCTGACCATCTGCTTGTTCTTCAGGCTGATGATCTCTTAAAAATTCTTCTCTTATTTTACCCCATTGAGCGTCAGGAACGCCAACTAATTCCACTCTTTTTCCTAGCATAGATTCTAGCAGTTGCTCAAGATTGGTTCGAACACCACTTTTATCTTCGGCCACCATCTTACAATGTATTTCAAATTTGAATTTTAAAACAAAGGCATGAGTTGCCGCCGCAACTGGTTCACTATCTGTTAATAGCGCAGCGTGAGATACCTTATTTTGCTGTTTTAATTGGGCAAGAAGCTCTCCCCATTTGCCTTTTATTTTTTCTAGCTCCGGCCGCTTCGCTTCTTTTAAAATCTCATGAATTCGACCGACAGGTGCACGATAACCATTTTTATTACTCGTTTGAGGTCGAGGTGCTTCCGTTTTTGCTTGAGGACTCTGAGACTGAGTCATTGGAACACCCTCAGCTTTTAGCCTAGATAGCTCCTGTTCCAGCCTGTCTATTTTATTCGTTAACGCTGTTAGGTCGGAATCAGCCGGAGATGATACAGCACCAACCGTTGACTGACAGAGCTTAACCACAGCTACTTCAAAGAAAATTCTAGGATGGTTTGTCCATTTCATTTCCTGATGGCTTTTATTCAGCACTTCAATCGTTTCATAAAGAAACTGAGGTGCCACACGTTCAGAAAGAGCCACAAACTTATCGTCGACTTTGACTTTTTCAAGGACACCTTCAAGATCCGGTGCTGTTTTGTAAAGAAGCATATCTCTAAAGTAGAAGATCATATCCTCTATTAATTTCGCGGCATCTTTCCCCTGTTGAAGCAATTCATTTAACGTATCCAGCGCTATCGCAATATTTTGCTCAAAAATGGCTTCAGCAAGCTGACTAATAAAATGCTGAGATACAGCACCTGTAATGAGCAGTGCATCATCAATTGTGAGCTGTTCACCACTAAATGAGATCGCTTGGTCAAGGAGACTGAGTGCGTCACGCATGCCTCCATCTGCCGCACTAGCAATAATCTCGAGTGAACCCTCTTGTATATTTAGGCTTTCTGCATCTACAATTTTCTTCATTCGTCCAACAATATCTTTTGTCGTGATCCGTTTAAAATCAAATCTCTGACATCTTGATATGATGGTAAGAGGAATCTTATGAGGCTCTGTGGTAGCCAAAATAAAGATACAATGAGCAGGTGGTTCCTCTAGCGTTTTAAGAAGTGCATTAAATGCCCCGATAGAGAGCATATGTACCTCATCTATAATATAAACCTTATATGTAACCGCTGAAGGAGCAAATTTCACTTTATCACGTATATCCCGAATTTCATCTACCCCGTTATTTGAGGCAGCATCTATTTCAATCACGTCTGAAATCGAACCGGTCGTAATCCCTCTACAGGCATCACACTCATTACACGGCTCACTAACAGGTGACTTTTCACAGTTCACTGCTTTCGCAAAAATCTTGGCAGCACTTGTTTTACCTGTTCCTCTAGGACCTGAAAATAAGTAAGCATGAGAAAACTTTTTCTGCAAAAGGGCATTTTGCAACGTTTTTGTGATGTGTTCTTGTCCAACAACATCCTCAAAAACTTGAGGTCTGAACACTCGGTATAAAGCTTGATAACTCACAAATACGCCCTCCTCCATTTATCATCATGTTCATTATACATGATGCAACGATCAATTCAAAAGTACACCTTTATTTTCTAATAAACGAAAAAGAGCATTTCCTTTAAAGACTTATTACTTTTCTTGATTAAAAAACGTGTTTTCCTACTCTCTGAAAATGTCTGTCAAATCAACAAGAACATTCGTTCCTCTATGAATTGCTTCAAAAAAACCTCACCCTAAAAATGGCTTTTTTGCTATTTGTATAAACAAAACAACTGATATATTCTTTCAATAGCAACAAAAAACTCACCTAGATAAACTAGATGAGTTACATTTAATATTGATTTACCGTGCACCTTCTGTCGATTCGCTACCCCAAGCGTTACTTAAACAGTTAGCTCGGCCCAGGCAACCCTGCGGCACATGAGAGGTTTCACTTAATGCTGCTTCCTTCCGGACCTGACATGGTTCATGAATTCCCATTGCGCAGGACCCAGACGTCAACACCACTTATTTAAGGCAGACCTTGAAGTAAACGAACCTTGAGAAGGGATTCGGCCTCGCTAGAGCGGATTGCGAGTACAGGGCACCGCTACCTCCCCGCTTAGCACGGCAAAATGAATATTAAATTGTTGGTGACGCAGACATAAGTATACCTTCTAAGTGATAAAATTGCAAACGACATCCATTCATTTACTTTTCGCTTGCTTCTTCCGCTGACGGAGGTCTCGAAAGAACTGACTTAACAGCTCACCACACTCATTTTCAAGCACACCGCCAATGACTTCAGACTGATGATTGAACCGCTCATCGTCCAATAAATTCATTAAAGTACCAGCACATCCACCTTTAGGATCATAGGCACCAAAAACGACCTTTTTCACTCTTGAAAGTACAATAGCGCCTGCACACATTGGGCACGGTTCGAGTGTAACATAAAGTACAGCATCTTCTAAACGCCAGCTACCAGTCATTTTACACGCTTCATCAATAGCAAGTAATTCCGCATGAGCAATTGATCGCTGTTCACTTTCCCTTAAATTGTGAGCACGGCTTACAATTTGATCATCAACAACGATGACGGCACCGATTGGAACTTCTCCTATTT
Source organism: Bacillus sp. FSL K6-3458 (assembly GCF_038005045.1). Lineage (NCBI taxonomy): Bacteria > Bacillati > Bacillota > Bacilli > Caryophanales > Bacillaceae > Bacillus > Bacillus sp. FSL K6-3458. The sequence continues at coordinate 210,806 of NZ_JBBOSI010000001.1, forward strand.
GTTTTGCTTTCAAAGCTTCAGAAATAGCTTCTTGCATAAACTGTTCATCTTTCGTCATAGCACGGCTCTCTTTTCATGTTTTTTTAAAGGATATTGAGGTTAACATATTATCACAATCTTTTAAAGGGGGTCTTGATTTGCCAAAACAACCAAAGGCACTGCTTATTATTGACATGATCAATAATTTTGATTTCGAAATGGGACATGTGCTGGCTGAAAAAACAGAGCAAATGACCAATAAAATTTTAGCCCTTAAACAACACGCTTTCAAGAAAAATTGGCCAATTATCTATATCAACGACCACTATGGACTCTGGAAGGCTGATATCAAAGCTGTTATGGAAACATGTAAAAACGAAAGAAGTGCCCCTATTTTAGAGCAAATGGCACCATCTAAAGATGATTACTTCTTAATTAAACCTAAGCACTCTGCTTTTTACGGAACAGCACTAGAGACACTCCTAAATGAATTAGGTGTGCAAGAACTTATTTTAACTGGAATTGCCGGAAACATCTGTGTCCTGTTCACTGCAAATGACGCTTACATGCGAGAGTACAACCTCACTGTACCTAAAGATTGTATTGCTTCAAATGATGATAGGGACAACGAGTACGCTTTAACGATGATGGAGAACGTTCTTCTCGCCAAAATCACAACCACTAAAGAGATCACGGATGAAAATCAAACATGATTTATCCATCACCCTCATAAATTGTTAGCAATAACAAAGGGGGCGTTGACCATTCAAATTTATGTTGTCAAAAGAGGAGATACGTTAAATGAGATTGCCATGCGTTTTAAAACAACGGTAAATGAAATCATTCGGACCAACGACATCGAAACACCAAATCAACTAGTCGTTGGACAAACAATTGTCATCCCTATTAGAGGTCAATTTTATGAGGTCAAACAAAATGATACACTTTATCAAATTGGAAGAAGATTTCAAATTTCGGTAGAAGAATTGGCACGTGTGAATCGGATTCGACCTGAAGCTATATTGCCTATTCGCTTCTTGCTTTATATTCCACAAAGACCGAAAAGAAATATTAATTCTAATGCTTATATAGAACCACGCGGAAACCAAGTCAGCGAAAATTTAAAGCAAGCGGCCAGAGAGGCATCTCCATACTTAACACATCTCGGCGCTTTTAGTTTTCAAGCGCAAAGAGACGGAACACTTCGCGAGCCACCATTAGATCAATTGCCTCAGATTGCCGCTCAAAGCAGAACGGTTTTATCCATGGTAGTCACAAATCTAGAAAATGATAAATTTAGTGATGAACTCGGGCGAATCCTTTTAACAAATCAATCTGTCAAAACGACATTATTAAATGAAATCGTCCGCGTTGCTCAAAAGTATCAATTAAAAGAAATCCATTTTGACTTTGAATATTTACGCCCAGTTGATAAAGAAGCCTACCTTCAATTTTTAAGAGAAGCAACAACTCGTTTTCATCAACAGGGTTGGACTATTTCTGTGGCACTCGCTCCTAAAACAAGCAGTGAACAGAAAGGAAAATGGTATGAGGCACATGACTATGAAGCAATTGGAAAGATTGTTGATCATGTTGTGCTAATGACTTATGAATGGGGCTACAGCGGCGGGCCTGCACAAGCCGTCTCTCCGATCGGCCCTGTCCGCCAAGTCATTGAATATGCACTGACTGTCATACCTGCCAATAAAATTGTGATGGGGCAGAATTTATATGGTTATGATTGGACGCTTCCTTATGTTCAAGGAGGCCCTATCGCCAAAGCCGTCAGCCCTCAACAAGCGATCGCCATTGCTAGAGAGAATAATGTATCCATTTTATATGACGAAACAGCACAAGCACCTTATTTCCGTTATACAGATGCTAACAACAAAGAACACGAGGTTTGGTTTGAAGATGCAAGATCCATTCAAGCCAAATTTAATCTCATTAAAGAGTTAAACCTAAATGGAATTGCTTACTGGAAATTAGGTCTATCCTTCCCACAAAACTGGTTGTTGTTATCAGATCAATTTAATATTGAAAAAAGAACGACATCGTAATTCATACGCTCTATCTCTCAGAAGGGGTATGGTACAATATACATTGGTTTGACAACTTTATAGATAGAGGAGAACGCCTATGTATCCTGCCCCTTTTATTGCAGTGGAAGGCCCAATTGGAGCCGGAAAAACAACCTTGGCTACAATGCTTTCAAAGGAATTTCAATTTCCTTTAGTAAAAGAAATTGTAGAAGAAAATCCATTCTTAGATAAATTTTATGAAGATATGGAACAATGGAGCTTTCAGCTTGAGATGTTCTTTCTATGCAATCGGTTTAAACAGTTAGAATCTATTGAAGAGAACTATGTCAAAAAACAGCAGCCGATTGTCACTGATTATCATGTCTATAAAAATATGATCTTTGCAGAAAGAACCTTATCTAAAAAGCACATGGATAAATACAGAAAGATCTATCACTTGCTGACAGATGATCTTCCTAAACCAAATGCCATGATCTATATAAAAGCCAGCCTTCCCACCTTACTTGATAGAATAAAGATGAGAGGCCGATCTTTTGAAGAAGACATTGATCCAGCTTATTTAAAAACCCTGATTGAAGATTATGAGTTAGCCATCGAGCATTTAAAACAAACTGACCCAGGTCTTCCTATCATTACAATTGAAGGCGATCATACAGACTTCGTTTCCTCACAGCAAGATTACCAGCAAATTGTACAGAACATAAAGGAGCAAGTACTATGAAAAATATTGAAATACCAAAGGATGCTGTCATTACAATTGCAGGGACAGTTGGTGTCGGAAAATCGACCATGACGAAAACAATAGCGGACAAGCTAGGATTTCAAACTTCTCTCGAAAAAGTAGATGATAATCCATACTTAGAGCCTTTTTATTCAGATTTCCAAAGATGGAGCTTTCATTTACAGGTCTATTTCCTAGCTGAACGTTTTAAGGAGCAGAAACGAATCTTCGAGTCTGGTGGAGGTTATGTACAAGATCGGTCCATTTATGAGGACACTGGTATTTTCGCTAAAATGCACGCAGACAAAGGTACCATGTCAGAGGTAGACTATGAAACGTATACGAGTCTATTTGAGGCGATGGTGATGACACCTTACTTCCCTCACCCAGATGTCCTCATTTACTTACATGGGGATTTAGATCATATATTACATCGTATTGAAGAGCGCGGGAGAGAGATGGAAACTCAAACCGATCGAGCATATTGGGAAGAAATGTACACTCGATATACAGAATGGATTGAACAATTTGATCTGTGCCCTGTGATTAAAATTAATATTGAAGATTATGACTTACTTCATGATGAAAGCTCACTTGATCCAATTCTTCATGAAATTGCTTCTGTTATTCAAAAAAATCGCTCTAACACAAAATAAAAAAAACCGCTGCATTTCTCGAATGCAGCGGTTTGACAATTTCCAATTTTTATGCGTTTCAATTCAACTAAGGTAAAATCAATATGGCGGAGGAAGAGGGATTCGAACCCCCGCGGGCTTTGACACCCCTGTCGGTTTTCAAGACCGATCCCTTCAGCCGGACTTGGGTATTCCTCCGTATCGACAAGAATTAATATATCATATCATCTTATTTTAAGTCAACATCTTTTCGAAAAAAAATTCAACATTTGATTTTGGTATGATGTTTAGCCTATAAAAAGCAGCCGATTATCGGCTGCTCTTCATCTATTACGTATCCTGTCTAATTTCTTCTATAAAAAGATTCATCTCTTCTTTAAAATCATTTAATGACTCAATAATCTTTGTAAAGTCTGTCACTTGTTTAGCTTGTTCGTTTGTTGAACTGCTGATTTGTGAGATATTTTCAGATAAAGTGCCAATGCTGTCTTGGATTTCTTTTAAAAATGCATTAATGGTTTCAGCTGCTTCCTTTGATCCATCTGATAACTTACGTACCTCGTCTGCAACAACAGCAAAGCCTTTTCCATTTTCACCTGCTCTGGCCGCTTCAATTGCAGCATTGAGTCCTAACAGGTTTGTTTGTCTCGCAATACCGCCAATGGTTTTGACGACTTCTTCAATGTTTGCGGATTTCTCTTCTGCTCTTCCGGCCTGCTCGCTAATTTCTAAGCTTGTCGCAGCCAGTTCTTGAGAATGAGCAGCAATTTGCTCAATTCCACCTTGTAACTCTTTCGCTACTTTATTGATATGTTCCATATAGCCGCTTAATTTCTTCTCACGATGATGTGAAAAAGCCACTAAAAAAGAGCCAATCACTTTTCTATCTTCATCAAAAATCGGATAACCTTTTACAGCAATTTCATAACCATATAAAGACTCTGGCAAATGCCCATCATATTCTTGTCCTCTTAATGTCGTCGCCACGTTTTGGTCCTCTGGGTTTAAAGCGTCCCCTACTTTAATGCCAAAATCTACTGTGGTCGATGGATAATAGCAAAGTACCTTTTCTGTATCAGTGATGCCGAAAAGAACACTTTCATCTAGAACTTTTCTGAGTAATTGAGCCATTTCAACATAATAGTCAAGCCTATTCAAGGTTATTCCTTCTTTCCTAGATGCTTTTAGTTCTTTTATCGGCTTATTTTAGAAAAGCTGTAGAAGTTTAGGTAAAAAGAATAAGATGCCATGACGGCATCTTATTTTATCACTTCTTTATTTCCCATATAAGGACGTAACACCTCAGGAATGATCACTGTTCCATCCTCTTGTTGATAGTTTTCTAAAATGGCTGCAACAGTTCTTCCTACTGCTAAACCAGATCCATTTAATGTGTGGACGTGTTCTGGCTTTGCTTTAGGCTCAGGGCGGAAACGAATGTTTGCTCGTCTCGCTTGGAACGCTTCAAAGTTACTGCAAGAAGAAATTTCACGATACGTATTTTGGCTTGGAATCCATACTTCGATATCGTATTTCTTCGCAGCCGTAAAGCCTAAATCTCCTGTACACATGCTCATGACACGGTATGGCAGGTTCAATAATTGAAGAACTTTTTCTGCTTGGTTTGTTAGTTTTTCTAATTCTTCATAAGAATCTTCTGGTCTGACAAATTTCACAAGCTCTACTTTGTTAAATTGGTGCTGACGGATGAGTCCGCGCGTATCTCTGCCAGCAGAACCAGCTTCTGATCTAAAGCAAGCACTAAATGCTGCATAATTGATTGGCAGCTGCTCTCCTTCAAGAATTTCGTCACGGTGCATGTTCGTAATTGGCACTTCAGCCGTTGGAATGAGGAAATAATCTTCTTCTCGAATTTTAAAAGCATCCTCTTCAAACTTTGGAAGCTGTCCAGTTCCTGTCATGCTTGCTCTGTTGACCATATAAGGTGGTAGTACTTCAGTAAAACCAAATTCATCTACGTGTAAATCCAGCATAAAGTTATAAAGTGCACGCTCTAACCGTGCGCCTAGCCCTTTATAAAAAACGAAACGGCTTCCTGTCACTTTTCCTGCACGTTCAAAATCCAAAATTTTCAGCTCATCGGCTACATCCCAATGCGGCTTTGGTTCAAATGAGAAGGCTGGCTGTTCGCCCCATTTTCTCACTTCAATGTTGTCATCTTCTGTTTCACCGACTGGTACAGAGTCATGAGGGATGTTTGGAATTGAGAATAGGATGGTTTGCAGGCTTTCCTCTACTGTTCTTAATTCATCATCTAACTTCTTAATCTCATCGCCTACCTCACGCATTTCTTGAATAATGTGATCGGCGTCTTTCTTTTCTCTTTTTAGAACAGCCACTTGCTGTGATACTTCATTTCTTCGGCTCTTTAATACTTCCGTTTTGCCGATTAATTCTCTTCTTTTTTGATCCAGCTCACCAAACTTATCAAAATCCGCTAAATCTTCGCCTCGATGGGCTAATTTTTCTTTGATTTGATCAAAATCCGTGCGCAGTTGTTTAATATCCAGCATGTGTAACACTCCTTTTTTATCGAAAAATAAAAAGAGCCCTCATCCCATGAAAGGGACGAGAGCTCTCGCGTTGCCACCCTGATTGAAAACACGCCAAAAGCATGCTTTCCTCTTTCCTCTGTAACGGCATCACCGTAAATGCTTACTTCGTGTTTCAGCATTTCGCTCAAGGATGGATTCAGAATGCATCTTTCACCGATTCTCACCAACCATCGGCTCTCTGAGAAAGAGGGGCTTCTTACTATTTCCCGTCAACGCTTTTTCGATCTTTGATTGTGATTTTAATGTACTATAAGTTTTATCTCTTTTCAACCGTTTTATACAGCAAGCTTCGTTTTATAGGACTCCACCATCTCAACAAACAGCTGTGTTAACCGATGGTCGTCTGTCAGCTCTGGATGAAAAGAACAACCTAAGATATTGTTTTCTTTCGCCATCACAATCCTGCCGTCATACTCAGCCATGACCTCTACGCTCTCATCTGCGCTGATGATATGAGGCGCACGGATGAACACTCCTGTAAACGGCGCATCCAGTCCTTTCACTTCTACATCTGCTTCAAAGCTGTCTACCTGTCTGCCAAACGAATTACGTGCAACAGATACATTTAACAGTCCAAGATGAGCATCTTCTCGATCTTCTATATGCTTTGCCAGCATAATCAAACCGGCACAAGTCCCAAATATCGGTTTACCTTGAGCAGCGAACGCTTTAATCGGTTCAATGAATTGGTACGTATCCATGAGTCTTCTCATCGTCGTACTTTCACCACCAGGGATAATGAGACCGTCAACAATTTCTAACTCCTCTACCCGCTTGATGATCTTTCCCGCTGCGCCACAAGCTTCAATCGATTGAATATGCTCTCTCACCGCTCCTTGAAGCCCTAGTATACCAATTGTAAGCATGTTCGTTTGCGCTCCCTTAATTACCAGCCACGCTCTTGCATACGCTCTTCTGGCAATAGATTTGAAATTTCAATTCCTTTCATCGCTGTTCCAAGCTCTTTAGAAAGCTCTGCAATTAGACGGTAATCTGTGAAATGAGTCGTTGCTTCTACAATCGCTTTTGCAAACTTAGCTGGATTGTCTGATTTGAAGATACCAGAGCCGACAAATACACCATCTGCTCCAAGCTGCATCATTAATGCTGCATCTGCTGGTGTCGCAACACCTCCAGCAGCAAAGTTTACAACCGGCAATTTGCCGTCTTTTTTAATTTGAACCAATAATTCATAAGGTGCGCCTAGATTCTTGGCTTCTGTCATCAATTCATCTTCGCTCATTGCAACAACTTTACGAATTTGAGCATTGACCTTTCTCATATGACGAACAGCTTCTACAATATTTCCTGTACCAGGCTCACCTTTTGTCCGCAGCATAGAAGCGCCTTCTGCAATACGACGAGTCGCTTCACCTAGATCACGGCAGCCACATACGAAAGGTACTGTGTATTCATTTTTATTTAAATGGAATTCCTCATCTGCGGGCGTCAGCACTTCACTCTCATCAATATAATCAACACCAAGTGCTTCAAGAACACGAGCTTCCACGATGTGGCCGATACGTGCTTTTGCCATGACTGGAATCGTTACTGCATTTTGTACTTCTTCTACGATTCTTGGATCTGCCATACGGGCAACACCGCCTGCTGCACGGATATCAGCTGGTACCCGTTCTAGTGCCATTACTGCCACTGCGCCTGCTTCTTCTGCGATTTTTGCCTGCTCAGCATTGACGACATCCATAATGACGCCACCTTTTTGCATTTCTGCCATTCCACGTTTTACTCGTTCAGTTCCCTTATTGCTCACAATTGTTTCCTCCCATTTGTCTATTCGATTGATTCAACACCTTTATCATACAAGCGACAGAGTATAACAATAAAGAGAATAGTATAACAATTCAATTAGCTCATAAAAAAGAAGAAACCCTTATATATCAAGGTTTCATAGTTAAAAAGGCATCATTTCCTCTTTTAAGTGTTATTAACATGTTATAATGCATCTATAACAATTCGAAACCATCTATAACAATTCCACACCCATTGGAGGATTTTCATGCATATTGATATCCATCGACATTCAGATACATCTCTTTCAAATCAGATTTATTTTTCCATCGTTGATCACATTCAATCAGGTCTGCTTCAGCAAGGCGATAAGCTGCCGACTGTACGTGATCTAGCGAAACAGCTAAATGTAAGTCTTGTCACAGCGGCAAAAGCCTATACACGGCTTAAGGACGACGGATTTTTAACGACTGTACAAGGGAAAGGTACGTTTGTGAATGAGCAGCATGAGCAAACTGACATCCCGGTTCAATCATCTACTTCTTTCGATTGGCAGTTATCGATCCCAGATTATTTACCGAGGTCTCAATTTGCTCAGTATCACTATGTCGAAGAAGCCATTAATCTTTCTTCCTCTATGATTGATCCTGGTCTTTTACCTAACCGGTATTTAGAAAAAGAAATGCAGCATGTCCTAGCCCGGCATCCTCAAATCATGTCAAAATACGGAGAAATACAAGGTGACCTTCAGCTTCGTCAGGTCATTCAATCATTTCTAGAAAAATTAGATGTCCCTTCTACTCCTGAAAATATCCTTGTCACAAGCGGTTCTCAGCAAGGGCTTGATTTAGTAGCACGTACATTTATCGGGCCGGATGATGTAGTTGTCATGGAGGCGCCCACTTATCCAGGCGCAATTGATGTCTTTATGGGGAGGGGGGCACGAATTATTACGGTTCCTGTCGATCATGAAGGAATGAACATGAAACAGCTTCAAAGCATTTGTGATAAATATAAACCAAAGCTCATCTATACCATTCCTACTTTTCACAGTCCTACAGGTGCTAGTATGTCGATGAAACGAAGAAAACAGCTGCTTTTACTGGCACAAAGCATTGATTGTCTCATTGTAGAGGATGATCCTTATCGTGAGCTTTATTTTGAAAAGAAGCCGCCGGCACCCATTAAAAGCCTAGATCACGATGGACACGTCATTTATTTACGAGGATTAAGCAAGACACTGGCTCCAGGATGCAGAATTGGAATTATTACAGCGTCAGGCTCTATATTTAACCGTTTATTAGCTGCAAAAGCCAATAATGATTTAGGGAGTCCGCTTCTCACCCAAAAGGCGATCTTACCGTTTCTCACTTCCAAGAAAATGATCGATCATACGAAAAAATTAAGAACTGCCTTGAAGGTGAGATGCGATTTGATGATGGATGTGTTGACAAAGCATGCGCCAAAGGACGTCACGTGGCAAATCCCACAGGGCGGGCTCAATTTGTGGCTCAGCTTTCCTTCCTGGGTCGATACACGTGCCCTATTACATGAGGCACGGAAGCAGCAAATCACCTTCCTGCCTGGCTCTGTCTGCTATCCTGGGGAGCCGAAGCAGAATTATATACGTCTTAGCTTTTCTTATGTGAATGAAAAGGCACTGACGGAAGGTATGGAAAAGTTATGTGGTATTTTTCAGCAGGCCTTGTCTACACCTCAAAACCACAAACAATCTCTTTTCTTTTAACGATAAAAAAACTGCTCTCACATATAGAGAGCAGTTTTTTATTAGAACCAACCTTTTACTGTGTCGACGATTCCGCCCCAAATGCCAGCGAAGAATCCACCTACACCACGCATTGCAAGGATGAACCAGTTTGCTTTTTCATCACCTGTTTTCGTCACAAGCTCAACACCTGATTGGTCTTTACTCAAATAGCCATAGTCCTTCTCATCACCAGAATAAGAAGTCGTCAGCATGCCAACCTTTGTTCCTTTTTTAATAGGAGCTTCTAGGTTCTTTTTATCAATATTTACTTTCGCTTTATAGCTCTTCTCGTCACCATTTTTAACCGGTACAGAGAAAGCTTCTTTCGTCACGACGGGTACTTCTTTATCTTTCCCTTTATCGACTTCGATGTTTTCATGTCCCTTGATTTGTTGGCCTTTTTTGTACATTTCTTTCATCGTGAAGTTTTTAAAGGCATAATCGAACAATTTTTTCGCCACATCAAAACGAGCTGTATGAAGATTTCCTTTAGCATTCAGGACAACTGCGATCACACGCATGTCACCACGTTTTGCTGTACCTGTGAAGCTAGAACCAGCTGAATCAGTAGAGCCCGTTTTCAGACCGTCTACGCCTTCATATTCTTTCACAAGTCCTTTAAGCATAAAGTTCCAGTTTGGCATGTCCATTTCGTCATCTGTGCCTTCTCTGAACTTTGTTTTCGCGATGCTTGCTGTTTCAAGAATTTCTGGATGATCTTTGATGAGATGCTGTGCAAGCAAAGCCATATCCTTTGCGGAAACTTCGCTTTCTTCATCAGGTCCCGTACCTTTTGGCTGTTTGCCATGTAAGTCTTTATTTTCTAATCCAGTTGCATTCACGAATTTGTAATTGGTTAAACCAAGTTCTTTTGCTTTTGCATTCATTTTTTCAACAAACTTTGATTCTGATCCAGCGATTACCTCTGCTAGACCAATTGCTGCTGCATTTGCTGAATAAATAGCCGTTGCTTGATAAAGTTCTTTGACAGTATACGAACCATCTTTTCTCAATGGAACATTGGATAAACTGCGGTCCTGAGAAATTTCGTACACGTAATCATCTGGCGTATATGTTTGATCCCATTTCACTTTGCCTTCAGCAATCGCTTCTAGTAATAGATACTCTGTCATCATCTTTGCCATACTTGCAATAGGCAGTCTTTGTTCTGCGTTTTTACTATAAAGAATTTTACCTGTAGAAGCTTCAATAAGGATGGCTGCTTTCGCATTCACATTGAATGGATCTTCAGCCGCTTTTGCTTTGGACATTGGGGTAAATGCAGTAACAATCAATGCCAACGCAAGGATAGAGACCATAAGCTGTTTCAACATCTTGCTGTTCAATCGTCATACCTCCGTATTCATCTTTTTTCGACGTTTTTCATATATATTTAATCCACAAGGGCTTATTTCGACACAACAGTATAAATTTTATCACAATAAAGACAAAAAAAATAGACAGAGTCATAGACCCTGTCAAATGTAATTTGATTGTCACAATTTATCAAGAAATTGTGTAGTTTGGTGATTCTTTTGTAATTTGTACATCATGTGGATGGCTCTCACGAAGACCTGCACCTGTCATGCGAATGAATTGTGCTTCTTCTCTAAGAGTACGTAAGTCCTGTGTTCCACAGTAGCCCATACCAGAGCGAATACCGCCAACAAGTTGGTAAACAGTGTCAACAACTGGTCCTTTATACGGTGTACGTCCTTCGATACCTTCTGGAACGAATTTTTTATTATCTTCTTGGAAGTAACGATCTTTACTTCCTTTTTCCATTGCAGCAACAGAACCCATACCACGATATACTTTGAAACGTCTGCCTTGGAAAATTTCTGTTTCTCCTGGGCTTTCAGATGTACCAGCAAGAAGGCTTCCCAGCATAACAGCATGTCCACCAGAAGCTAATGCTTTCACGATATCACCTGAATATTTAATTCCACCATCTGCAATAATAGATTTACCATGCTTTCTTGCTTCTGTTGCACAGTCATAAATCGCTGTGATTTGTGGTACACCGACCCCTGCAACAACACGTGTTGTACAAATCGATCCTGGTCCAATACCCACTTTTACAATATCTGCTCCAGCTTCAAACAATGCTTTTGTTGCTTCAGCTGTTGCAACGTTACCAGCAATGATGTTAAGAGAAGGATACGTTTCACGGATTTTCGATACAGTGTCTAGAACACCTTGAGAATGACCGTGTGCTGTATCAATGACGATCACATCAACATTGGCTTCTACTAATTTTTTCACACGAGTCATTGTATCGCCAGTGACACCTACAGCGGCACCAACAATTAAACGGCCATGTGCATCTTTAGAGGAGTTAGGGAATTCAATCACTTTTTCAATATCTTTGATGGTGATGAGACCTTTTAATGTTCCTTCGTCATCTAAAAGAGGTAATTTTTCAATTTTATATTGCTGAAGGATTTTTTCAGCTTCTTCTAATGTTGTTCCAACAGAAGCTGTCACAAGTTCCTCTTTTGTCATCACGTCGCTAATCTTCATTGAATAATCCGAAATAAAACGAAGGTCACGGTTCGTAATAATCCCAACAAGCTTTTGATCTTGTTCGTTATTAACAATCGGTACACCAGAAATACGATATTTACCCATTAAATGTTCTGCATCGAATACTTGATGATCCGGTGTTAAGAAAAATGGATTTGTAATAACACCACGCTCTGAACGTTTTACTTTGTCCACTTGTTCAGCTTGCTGCTCGATAGACATGTTCTTATGGATGATTCCAAGACCACCTTGACGTGCCATTGCAATCGCCATTTGCGATTCCGTCACAGTATCCATTCCTGCACTAATAATTGGAATGTTCAGCTTTAAAGTGCTTGTTAACTCAACTGATAAATTGACATCACGCGGAAGCACCTCAGACTTTGCTGGAACAAGCAACACATCGTCAAACGTCAAACCTTCTTTTGAAAATTTACTTTCCCACATTAGTAAATCCCCCTCTTTTCGGCAAAATATTATATGTAGATTATCAACTAGGAAACAGCATGTCAAGGAAGCAACAAACAGTTGCAATTTTTAGAAAATATAAAGAGAGTTGAGGAAGAAGATGAAAAGTTCAGGATGGAAGGATTTAAAACGTTTTTACTCACTTGAAACTTCCCAAAAGTTTCTATTTCAACAGTACGAGAAACGGAACATTCAGGAGGCAAACCAGCAAGCCTATAAAAACTGTGAACGATTTATTTACTTTTTAAAGCACGGTCATACATTTTATGACCAAGCCGCATCAGCTCCGCTTGAACTAAAACCGATTTTATTGTTTTATGGAATGGCACAGCTGTTAAAGGCATGTTTGCTGACAGTGGATCCCGACTATCCTTCTCAAACCTCTGTCTTAGCTCATGGTGTCACCTCAAGAAAAAGAAAGAAGCAACATTATCGTTTTAGTGAGGATGAAGTCAAGATTCAGCGAAACGGATTATGTATGCATGTATTAAAGCACTTATTTCATTTAAATGGTCTTGAAGATGAACGATTTACGATGATCAATCTCCTTTCAAAAATACCTGAAATGGGTCATATTCTTGAGTTTCAAAAACAGCCCGCGACTTTAGTGAAAGTAGAGCAAGCAAATGGCATATTGATTCAAGATCATATTCCCTTGCTCTATAATATGTCTGCCGAACGTTTTATTGAATATTTTGAGTTCCATACAACTTGGAAGCTTAAGCAACGAGAAGCTAAAAAACTAACATTTGATGTATTTTCAGAAGAAAACCCTGCTCTTGCTACTCATCTTCATTATGATTTAGAAATGAATCAATGGTTCATTCCATCAACGCGAGATGCCTTTTTAGGGATTCCTGAGATCATCAGCCATTACTTGTTAATGTATAATCTCAGTATGATTGCCCGCTACGAAACAGAATGGTGGTACGAGCTTTTATCTCAATACATTAGTGATGATTATGTCATGATTGAACGTTATATGGAGATTGCCGAGGACAAGTTTCCGGCTTATATCATGATGCTGCTAGAAGAAAACACAAAAAAGACCAGTTCCGATTGGAACTGATCCTTTGAAAAGCTTGGCGGCGTCCTACTCTCACAGGGGGAAACCCCCAACTACCATCGGCGCTGAAGAGCTTAACTTCCGTGTTCGGTATGGGAACGGGTGTGACCTCTTCGCTATCGCCACCAAACCTGATGGAGAGAATGTTCTCTCAAAACTAGATAACAATGTTCATTTTTCACATTAGAATATAGGTTAAGTCCTCGATCTATTAGTATCTGTCAGCTCCACGTGTCACCACGCTTCCACCTCAGACCTATCAACCTGATCATCTTTCAGGGATCTTACTTCCTTGCGGAATGGGAAATCTCATCTTGAGGGGGGCTTCATGCTTAGATGCTTTCAGCACTTATCCCGTCCGCACATAGCTACCCAGCGATGCCCTTGGCAGAACAACTGGTACACCAGCGGTGCGTCCATCCCGGTCCTCTCGTACTAAGGACAGCTCCTCTCAAATTTCCTGCGCCCGCGACGGATAGGGACCGAACTGTCTCACGACGTTCTGAACCCAGCTCGCGTACCGCTTTAATGGGCGAACAGCCCAACCCTTGGGACCGACTACAGCCCCAGGATGCGATGAGCCGACATCGAGGTGCCAAACCTCCCCGTCGATGTGGACTCTTGGGGGAGATAAGCCTGTTATCCCCGGGGTAGCTTTTATCCGTTGAGCGATGGCCCTTCCATGCGGAACCACCGGATCACTAAGCCCGACTTTCGTCCCTGCTCGACTTGTAGGTCTCGCAGTCAAGCTCCCTTGTGCCTTTACACTCTGCGAATGATTTCCAACCATTCTGAGGGAACCTTTGGGCGCCTCCGTTACATTTTAGGAGGCGACCGCCCCAGTCAAACTGCCCACCTGACACTGTCTCCCTGCCCGATAAGGGCAGCGGGTTAGAAGGTCAATACAGCCAGGGTAGTATCCCACCGATGCCTCCACCGAAGCTAGCGCTCCGGTTTCCAAGGCTCCTACCTATCCTGTACAAGCTGTACCAACATTCAATATCAGGCTGCAGTAAAGCTCCACGGGGTCTTTCCGTCCTGTCGCGGGTAACCTGCATCTTCACAGGTACTATAATTTCACCGAGTCTCTCGTTGAGACAGTGCCCAGATCGTTGCGCCTTTCGTGCGGGTCGGAACTTACCCGACAAGGAATTTCGCTACCTTAGGACCGTTATAGTTACGGCCGCCGTTTACTGGGGCTTCAATTCGCACCTTCGCTTACGCTAAGCGCTCCTCTTAACCTTCCAGCACCGGGCAGGCGTCAGCCCCTATACTTCGCCTTACGGCTTCGCAGAGACCTGTGTTTTTGCTAAACAGTCGCCTGGGCCTATTCACTGCGGCTTCTCGGGGCTTTAACACCCTAAGAAGCACCCCTTCTCCCGAAGTTACGGGGTCATTTTGCCGAGTTCCTTAACGAGAGTTCTCTCGATCACCTTAGGATTCTCTCCTCGCCTACCTGTGTCGGTTTGCGGTACGGGCACCTCTCACCTCGCTAGAGGCTTTTCTTGGCAGTGTGGAATCAGGAACTTCGCTACTAAATTTCGCTCGCCATCACAGCTCAGCCTTCACGGGAAACGGATTTGCCTATTTCCCAGCCTAACTGCTTGGACGCGGATATCCAATACCGCGCTTACCCTATCCTCCTGCGTCCCCCCATTGCTCAAATGGTGAGGAGGTGGTACAGGAATATCAACCTGTTGTCCATCGCCTACGCCTTTCGGCCTCGGCTTAGGTCCCGACTAACCCTGAGCGGACGAGCCTTCCTCAGGAAACCTTAGGCATTCGGTGGACGGGATTCTCACCCGTCTTTCGCTACTCATACCGGCATTCTCACTTCTAAGCGCTCCACCAGTCCTTCCGGTCTGACTTCACTGCACTTAGAACGCTCTCCTACCACTGTTCGTAAGAACAGTCCGCAGCTTCGGTGATACGTTTAGCCCCGGTACATTTTCGGCGCAGAGTCACTCGACCAGTGAGCTATTACGCACTCTTTAAATGGTGGCTGCTTCTAAGCCAACATCCTGGTTGTCTAAGCAACTCCACATCCTTTTCCACTTAACGTATACTTTGGGACCTTAGCTGGCGGTCTGGGCTGTTTCCCTTTCGACTACGGATCTTATCACTCGCAGTCTGACTCCCAAGGATAAGTCATCGGCATTCGGAGTTTGACTGAATTCGGTAACCCGGTAGGGGCCCCTAGTCCAATCAGTGCTCTACCTCCGAGACTCTTACCTTGAGGCTAGCCCTAAAGCTATTTCGGAGAGAACCAGCTATCTCCAGGTTCGATTGGCATTTCACCCCTACCCACACCTCATCCCCGCACTTTTCAACGTGCGTGGGTTCGGGCCTCCATTCAGTGTTACCTGAACTTCACCCTGGACATGGGTAGATCACCTGGTTTCGGGTCTACGACCACGTACTCATGCGCCCTATTCAGACTCGCTTTCGCTGCGGCTCCGCATCTTCTGCTTAACCTTGCACGGGATCGTAACTCGCCGGTTCATTCTACAAAAGGCACGCCATCACCCGTTAACGGGCTCTGACTACTTGTAGGCACACGGTTTCAGGATCTATTTCACTCCCCTTCCGGGGTGCTTTTCACCTTTCCCTCACGGTACTGGTTCACTATCGGTCACTAGGGAGTATTTAGCCTTGGGAGATGGTCCTCCCGGATTCCGACGGAATTTCACGTGTTCCGCCGTACTCAGGATCCACTCTGGAGAGAACAACATTTCAGTTACAGGGCTGTTACCTTCTTTGGCGGGCCTTTCCAGACCTCTTCGCTTATATCGTTCCTTTGTAACTCCGTATAGAGTGTCCTACAACCCCAAGAGGCAAGCCTCTTGGTTTGGGCTGTTCCCGTTTCGCTCGCCGCTACTCAGGGAATCGCATTTGCTTTCTCTTCCTCCGGGTACTTAGATGTTTCAGTTCCCCGGGTATGCCTTCTCATACTCTATGTATTCAAGTATGGATACTACTCCATTACGAGCAGTGGGTTTCCCCATTCGGAAATCTCCGGATCAAAGCTTGCTTACAGCTCCCCGAAGCATATCGGTGTTCGTCCCGTCCTTCATCGGCTCCTAGTGCCAAGGCATCCACCGTGCGCCCTTTCTAACTTAACCATTTCTTACTTTAGAAAGAATCACTATGTGTGATGAACTTTGCATTGCATTCAATGTGAATGTATTACTTATTGTTATCTAGTTTTCAAAGAACACGTTGGTGGAGCCTAGCGGGATCGAACCGCTGACCTCCTGCGTGCAAGGCAGGCGCTCTCCCAGCTGAGCTAAGGCCCCGATTTAATAGAAGATGGTGGGCCTGAGTGGACTCGAACCACCGACCTCACGCTTATCAGGCGTGCGCTCTAACCAGCTGAGCTACAGGCCCATCTTTCATATCGAAGATATGATGTTGTAGGATCTTTTGCAAGTTCCTTCAAAACTAAACAAGACGAAAAACGTACGCTGCTCCATATATCCTTAGAAAGGAGGTGATCCAGCCGCACCTTCCGATACGGCTACCTTGTTACGACTTCACCCCAATCATCTGCCCCACCTTCGGCGGCTGGCTCCATAAAGGTTACCTCACCGACTTCGGGTGTTGCAAACTCTCGTGGTGTGACGGGCGGTGTGTACAAGGCCCGGGAACGTATTCACCGCGGCATGCTGATCCGCGATTACTAGCGATTCCAGCTTCACGCAGTCGAGTTGCAGACTGCGATCCGAACTGAGAACAGATTTGTGGGATTGGCTAAACCTTGCGGTCTCGCAGCCCTTTGTTCTGTCCATTGTAGCACGTGTGTAGCCCAGGTCATAAGGGGCATGATGATTTGACGTCATCCCCACCTTCCTCCGGTTTGTCACCGGCAGTCACCTTAGAGTGCCCAACTGAATGCTGGCAACTAAGATCAAGGGTTGCGCTCGTTGCGGGACTTAACCCAACATCTCACGACACGAGCTGACGACAACCATGCACCACCTGTCACTCTGTCCCCGAAGGGAAAGCCCTATCTCTAGGGTTGTCAGAGGATGTCAAGACCTGGTAAGGTTCTTCGCGTTGCTTCGAATTAAACCACATGCTCCACCGCTTGTGCGGGCCCCCGTCAATTCCTTTGAGTTTCAGTCTTGCGACCGTACTCCCCAGGCGGAGTGCTTAATGCGTTAGCTGCAGCACTAAGGGGCGGAAACCCCCTAACACTTAGCACTCATCGTTTACGGCGTGGACTACCAGGGTATCTAATCCTGTTCGCTCCCCACGCTTTCGCTCCTCAGCGTCAGTTACAGACCAGAGAGTCGCCTTCGCCACTGGTGTTCCTCCACATCTCTACGCATTTCACCGCTACACGTGGAATTCCACTCTCCTCTTCTGCACTCAAGTTTCCCAGTTTCCAATGACCCTCCCCGGTTGAGCCGGGGGCTTTCACATCAGACTTAAGAAACCGCCTGCGAGCCCTTTACGCCCAATAATTCCGGACAACGCTTGCCACCTACGTATTACCGCGGCTGCTGGCACGTAGTTAGCCGTGGCTTTCTGGTTAGGTACCGTCAAGGTGCAAGCAGTTACTCTTGCACTTGTTCTTCCCTAACAACAGAGCTTTACGATCCGAAAACCTTCATCACTCACGCGGCGTTGCTCCGTCAGACTTTCGTCCATTGCGGAAGATTCCCTACTGCTGCCTCCCGTAGGAGTCTGGGCCGTGTCTCAGTCCCAGTGTGGCCGATCACCCTCTCAGGTCGGCTACGCATCGTCGCCTTGGTGAGCCGTTACCTCACCAACTAGCTAATGCGCCGCGGGTCCATCTGTAAGTGACAGCCGAAACCGTCTTTCATCCTTGAACCATGCGGTTCAAGGAACTATCCGGTATTAGCTCCGGTTTCCCGGAGTTATCCCAGTCTTACAGGCAGGTTACCCACGTGTTACTCACCCGTCCGCCGCTAACATCCGGGAGCAAGCTCCCTTCTGTCCGCTCGACTTGCATGTATTAGGCACGCCGCCAGCGTTCGTCCTGAGCCAGGATCAAACTCTCCGAAAAAGTACAAAACCGAAGTTTTGTTTTTCGTCAGCGTTTGACTGACTACCTATGATGTATCATAGGATTTTTTATAAAAACTCGAATTAACAGGTACGTTTTGTCTTATTTAGTTTTCAAAGAACTTGTTTGTCACTCTCTCAAAGCGACCACTTAAATATATCATATATTTCTATCAATAGTCAACATTTTTCTTGAAAAACATTTTATTTTTTTAAGAAGTTTTTGTTATGAAAGAGATAAAAAATAGAGCCTCTTTTTGCTCCTTTGAAAGATTAACACATATCTATGAAAAAAGCATTATAAACTTCAAAAAAAATCATGTTTTTTCAAAAAAAAATAAAGCCGGTGAAAAACCGGCTTTATCTTTACTCAGATTGCTCTTGATCTGACTCTACATTTTCTACGTTTTCTTCACTATTCTCTTCATCGTCTTCTGGTGATTGTTCTACTAATGCCACTGTAGCGACATGTTCATCATCACCTAGACGGATCAGACGGACACCTTGAGTGACTCGGCCTGTTGTGGAGATATCTGAAACAGCCATACGGATGATGACACCACTACCTGTAATAATCATCAAGTCTTCTTCAGCTTCAGCGTTAGTCGCCTTCACTGCAACAAGCGGACCGTTGTTGTCAGTGATCTTGCACGTTTTCAGACCTTTACCACCACGGCTTTGGACACGATATTCTTTTTCAGGCGTTAATTTACCATAACCTTTTTCAGTTACGATCAATACATTTGCATCTGGCTCAAGGATTTCCATTCCAACGACGATGTCATCCTCAGAAAGTGTGATCCCTTTAACTCCAGCTGCTGTACGTCCCATTTCACGAACATCTGTCTCGTCGAAACGAATGAGCATTCCTTTTTTCGTTCCGATGATGATTTGTTTTTCACCATTGGTTAAACGAACAGCCATCAATTCATCTTCATCACGCAGGCTGAGTGCAATCAAACCGTTGTTACGGATGTTTGCAAATTGAGACAATGACGTTCGTTTCGATACACCGTGTCTTGTTGTAAAGAAGAGATACGAATCTTCATCAAATTCGCTGACTGGAATAATGGCGTTTATCCACTCTCCCTTTTCTACTTCAAGAAGGTTAATAATCGGAATCCCTTTCGCTGTTCGTCCGAATTCAGGGATCTCATAGCCCTTCGCTCGATAGACCTTCCCTTTATTAGAGAAGAAGAGAATCGTATCGTGCGTAGATGTTGAGATCAGCTGTTCAACGAAATCATCTTCGTTGGTTCCCATTCCTTGTACACCTTTACCGCCTCTTTTTTGACTGCGGTATGTTGATGCAGGCAGGCGCTTAATATAACCATTATGAGTCAGTGTGATCACAATATTTTCAACAGGAATCAAATCTTCGTCTTCGATTGTTTCTATACCCGCTGTCACAATTTCTGTGCGGCGCGTATCATTGAAGCGTTCTTTGATTTCTGTTAATTCTTCTCTAATGATTTCTAGAACTTTCTCATTGTCTGCTAGAATGGCTTTCAATTCAGCAATCAATTCAACAAGCCCTTTGTATTCATCTTCTATTTTCTCTCTTTCTAAACCAGTCAAACGCTGGAGTCGCATATCGAGAATGGCCTGTGCTTGTTTTTCAGACAAGCTATAGTTTTCCATCAAACCATTTCTTGCAATTTCAGCAGTTTGAGAGCCTCTAATTAAGGCAATGACCTCATCTAAGTGATCAAGCGCAATTCTTAAGCCTTCTAAAATATGAGCTCTTGCTTCCGCTTTACGCAATTCATACGCCGTTCTTCGACGAATGATCACTTTCTGATGCTCAAGGTAATATTCAAGACATTGTTTGAGAGACAACACTTTCGGCTGTCCATCAACAAGTGCAAGCAAGTTAATACCGAAGGACGTTTGAAGTGTCGTTTGTTTATAAAGATTGTTTAATAGAACATGGACGTTTGCGTCTCTTCGCAGTTCAATGACAATTCTCATTCCATTACGGTCAGATTCATCACGAAGATCTGTAATGCCATCAATCTTTTTATCACGGACAAGGTCAGCGATTTTTTCGATCAAACGAGCTTTATTAACCTGGTAAGGAATCTCGTTAATGATAATGCGCTGCTTACCACTAGATGTTTCTTCGATATTTGACTTTGCACGTAATGTAATAGAGCCGCGTCCTGTTTCATACGCTTTACGAATACCGCTTCGGCCAATGATTTGTCCCGCAGTTGGGAAGTCTGGACCTGGAATGATGTCCATTAGTTCCTGTGTCGTCATTTCAGGATTTTGACTAATTGCCAATACCCCATCAATCACTTCACCTAGTTGGTGAGGCGGGATATTCGTTGCCATCCCTACAGCGATTCCAGTTGCCCCGTTCACTAATAAGTTCGGGAACCTAGCAGGCATAACGACTGGCTCTCTTTCACTGCCATCGTAGTTATCTTGATAATCAATGGTGTCCTTTGTGATATCACGCAGGATCTCCATCGAAATTTTAGAAAGACGTGCCTCGGTATAACGCATGGCTGCTGCACCGTCTCCATCGACAGACCCAAAGTTCCCGTGCCCTTCAACCAGCATATTACGATAGTTGAAATCTTGCGCCATCCGAACCATCGCTTCATATACAGCGCTATCACCGTGAGGGTGGTACTTACCGATAACTTCCCCAACGATACGTGCAGATTTCTTAAATGGTTTATCACTTGTCATACCTAGGTCATTCATCGCATACAAAATTCTTCGATGCACGGGCTTCAATCCGTCTCGCACATCTGGTAATGCACGCGAAACAATAACACTCATTGCATAATCTAAAAAGGACGTACGCATTTCATGGCTAATATTCACTTCGCGTACATTTGGTGTATGTTGTTCACTCACTATAAGAACCTCCCTTTACGTATCACATGAAATAAATTATGTGGGAGTAAAATATGTATTTATCTTCACAAGACTATTCTCCATTATATCAATAATCTTGCCTTTATACACATTTATTTACTAGAAAATCAACGAAACGTAGAAAACCAGGACATTCGTTTCACGCCCCTGTTTCTTGAAAAACAACCTTATTCCAAACAAGAAATAAGGTTGCTCTCAAGGGGGGATACCTATCTAAATATCAAGATTTTTTACGTATTGTGCATTTTCTTCGATAAAGTTACGTCTCGGCTCTACTTTATCTCCCATTAGCATTTCAAAAGTCTCATCAGCATCGATTGCATCCTCAAGTGTCACTTGAAGAAGTGTTCTCGCATCAGGATCCATTGTTGTTTCCCAAAGCTGAGTAGCATTCATCTCTCCAAGACCTTTATAACGCTGAAGTCCAGGTTTCGGTGTTTGAGGCAGTGTTTTTAACAGTTCATCTAGCTGTTTATCGTTATACACGTATTCAACACGCTTTCCTTGCTGCACTTTATATAAAGGCGGCTGTGCAATATACACATAACCGTTTTCAATGATTTCACGCATGTAGCGATAGAAGAATGTTAGGAGTAGCGTCCGAATATGCGCTCCATCAACATCAGCATCAGTCATGATCACAATTTTGTGATAACGTGCTTTCTCTAAAGTGAAGTCTTCTCCGATTCCAGTCCCTAGCGCTGTAATCATTGAACGAACCTCGTTGTTAGATAAAATTTTATCTAGTCGTGCTTTTTCAACGTTTAGGATCTTCCCTCTTAACGGTAAGATCGCTTGGAAATGTCGATCACGACCTTGCTTAGCAGATCCGCCCGCAGAATCTCCCTCTACGATATAAAGCTCAGAGATGGAAGGATCTTTAGAAGAACAGTCTGCCAGTTTCCCAGGCAAGCTAGAGACTTCCAGTGCACTTTTACGTCTTGTCAGCTCACGTGCCTTTTTGGCAGCCATTCTTGCACGAGCTGCCATCACACCTTTCTCCACAATTTTCTTTGCAGCATCAGGGTTCTCTAGGAGGAATTTCTCAAGTGCTTCGGAGAAGAGGGAGTCGGTAATGGTTCTTGCTTCTGAGTTACCGAGCTTTGTCTTCGTTTGTCCTTCGAATTGAGGGTCTGGATGTTTGATAGAGATAATGGCTGTTAAGCCTTCTCGTACATCTTCACCGCTCAAATTCGAGTCACCATCTTTGAATACGCCATTTTTACGAGCATAATCATTGATCACACGCGTCAGACCTGTTTTAAAGCCTGCTTCATGTGTTCCGCCTTCATATGTGTTGATGTTGTTGGCGAAAGAATAAATATTGCTTGTATAGGAATCGTTGTATTGCAGTGCAACTTCAACGGTGATTCCGTCTTTTTCACCCTCGATGTAAACTGGTTCTTCATGAACGACTTCCTTCGAGCGATTCAAATGTTCTACATAGCTCTTAATACCGCCTTCATAGCAGTATTCGTTTCTTCGCTCTTTGCCTTCACGTAAGTCTTCAATGATGATGTTGACGCCTTTTGTTAAGAAAGCTAACTCACGTACACGGTTAGCAAGTGTGTCGTAATCAAATTCAATGGTTTCAGTGAAAATTTCTGGATCTGGCACAAAATGAGTGGTTGTCCCTGTTACATCTGTTTCACCAATGATCTCTAAATCTCCAACTGGAACACCGCGTTTGAATTGTTGATAATGAATTTTCCCATCACGGTATACGGTCACGTCTAAGGTCGTAGATAACGCATTAACAACAGATGCCCCTACACCATGCAAACCGCCAGATACTTTATAACCGCTGCCGTCAAATTTACCACCAGCGTGAAGAACCGTCATAATCACTTCTACAGCAGGACGTCCCATTTTCTCATGAATCCCAACAGGAATTCCGCGGCCGTTATCTTTCACTGTGATGCTATTATCTTTTTCAATTTGCACTGTAATGTCTGTACAATAACCAGCTAAAGCCTCATCAATACTGTTGTCGACAATTTCCCATACAAGATGGTGAAGTCCTTTTGCACTGGTTGACCCAATGTACATTCCTGGACGTTTTCTAACCGCTTCTAGTCCTTCGAGCACCTGTATCTGATTTTCATCATAACTATTATGTTGCTGTTCCATTGCCACGTACATTCACCTACACTTTTCTTAAACGATATATTTATATGAATTGAGCTTTTAGACTTCAATTTCAATCACAAATGAAGCACGTTTTTTGAGCGTGCTTGAGGAAAGAGGAGAGTAATAAACAGATTTAGTTGTGACGACGATGGATTTGGGTGTCCCTTGTGACAACGAAATGATTTGTTCTTCTTGTTTTTGAAGAAATTCCTCTACAACAGAAGATGACCTCATTTTGTAATCAACAATTGCGACAATCTCTCGTGTAGAAACAACACAATCATCACCTAAATGAATATACAAGACCCACACCTCATTTATCAGTCAATTACTTTTCCACTGGCTACTCTGAAAATTTCCGCTTCTTTCAAGGTGGCGTGATCGATGCCTTCAACACTCGTAGTGGTGACGAAGGTCTGTACACGTCCCTGAATGGTATGGAGCAAATGAGACTGTCTGTAATCATCAAGTTCAGATAAAACATCATCGAGCAGAAGAATTGGGTATTCACCGATTTCTTCATGAATCAGATCAATTTCTGCCAGCTTTAGTGAAAGAGCTGTTGTTCTTTGCTGCCCTTGAGAGCCATATGTCTGAACATCCCGACCATTCACAAAGAAAAGAAGATCATCTCTGTGAGGCCCCCATAGCGTCACCCCTCGGTCTATTTCTCTGTCTCTTAGTTTCTGAAACGATTCTTCATAGCTATTTTTTATTTTGGACAAGTCTGACGCTTCTGATACCTCTATGGCCGTCTGGTATTGGAGCGTGAGCGTTTCCAGCTCTCTTGAAATCCCAAAATGCAGCGGCTGCGCCCATTTTTCGAGCTGTTTCGTAAAAGTCAGTCGTCTTTTGACAACCTTCGCTGCCGCATCAATCAACTGCTCTGTTAAAATCTCCAGCATCGCTTGATCCGTTTGCTTTCTTGTTTGCAATTGTTTCAAGTAATGATTTCGCTGAGTGAGGATTTTTTGATAGAGCGATAAATCATGCAAGTAGACAGCAGACACTTGTCCAATCTCCATGTCGAGGAATCTTCTGCGGATTTGCGGGCTACCTTTCACAAGGCTGAGATCCTCTGGTGCAAACATGATGGTGTTCAAGGCACCAACATAATGACTGAGTTTCTGTTGTTCAATGTGATTGACCTTGCCCTTTTTTCCTTTTTTTGAGATCACGAGCTGCATGGGGAGTGGACCATTTTTTTTGATGACTCTACCTTCTATTTTAGCATAGTCTTCGTCCCATCGGATAAGTTCTTTATCATTTGACGTACGATGAGACTTTGCCATCGACAATACATAGATCGCTTCCATCAGGTTCGTTTTACCTTGGGCGTTCTCACCAATCATCACATTCACCTTATTGTCGAATTGAAGCTCGGTGTGTTCATAGTTTCGGTATGAAGTTAACGCCAGACTTTGAATGTACATGTATTGTCACCCGTTTCTAATTCACAACTTGAAATGTGCCGTGACCTTCTATCTCGACAACATCTCCTGGGTATAATTTGCGTCCCCGTCTATTATCTGGCTCTTGATTGATGAACACCTCATGTTCACTTAAAAACCACTTCGCCATTCCACCAGATTGAATGACTTCCGCTAATTTCAAAAACTGCCCTAATGTAATCATTTCTGTTTCAATCGTTATCAGATTAGGCATTGTATCGACCTCTTTCAATATCACTAATATCTAATTGTACTAAAAAACAAGACAAGAAGGAAAGGGGGAAAGCGAACTGGGATGAAAGAAAGCTGAGGAAACGAGGAAAAAAGCTGCTGTGCGCTCACACAGCAGCCATTTTAGACCAAATTAATACGTTCTAACTGGAAGAATCAATTGCAAAATGGAATCATCATTTGGCGTGCGTAATAGGAATGGTCTCATTGCGCCAGTGAAACTGACATGAATCTCTGTTCCCTCTAATACTTTTAAAGCATCAAGCATATATTTCGGACTGAAAGAGATTTTGAGATCCTCCCCTTTAATGTCATCTGCTTGCACCGTTTCAACTACTTTACCGATTTCAGGCGAATTAGAAGAGATTTCAAGGCTTTGCGCAGGATCAGCAGAAAGCTTCACAACGTTGTTACGCCCTTCTCTTGCTAAAAGTGACGCGCGATCAATCGCTTGAAGGAATTCTTTCGTATTCACTACTACATCCGTTTTACTTTCTTGCGGAATGAGGCGAGCTGTATCTGGGTAATTACCATCCAGCAATCTTGAGAAGAATAGCACGTTCTGTGCTTTAAAGAGAACCTGTGTCTCCGTAATGACGATGCTCACAAGATCTTGTCCATCATCAAGAATTTTACTTAGCTCTGTTAAACTCTTTCCTGGAATGACCACATTGTATGAGCTTTCCTCGTTAATATCCAACTTCGCTTTTCTTAAAGCAAGACGATGGCTATCCGTTGCTGTGCATATTAATTCACCTTTTTCAACCTTCCAGTTTACACCTGTCAAGATAGGTCGTGTTTCTGAGGTGGACACTGCGAAAACCGTTTGACGGATAAGGTTTTTAAGCAAATCTGTTGGAATTTGAAAAGCATGATGCTCTTCAATTTGTGGCAGATGCGGATATTCTTCAGCATCTAAGCCGTTTAAATTAAATTCTGCTGAACCAGAGCGGATGATGGTCAGATGATTTTGTTCTACCTCAATTTCGACTGTAGACATAGGCAGTTTCTTAACGATTTCGCTAAAGAAGCGGGCTTGCAGCACAATACTTCCTGGTCGATCAATTGTAATGACTTCTAAATCTCCATCTCTTTGAGGAATAAAAGATTCGATTGAGATATCAGAATCGCTCCCTGTGAGAGAAACCCCTTCATCAGATGCAACAATTTTAATCCCTGTCAAAATAGGAATCGTTGTTCTAGAGGATACGGCCTTTAATACATCTTGGACACTTTCAACAAGACGATCTTTTTGAATCGTGAATTTCATAGTGGTCCTCCTAATTTTTCTTAATGACATGTATATATATTTATTTAATAAAAATCGTAGAAGTACTAGTAGGGCTTGTGAATATGTGGATAAGTCAGTAGAAAGAAAGGAAAGACAGCCTATCCACATGTGGACAGACTGTGTATGACTATGCTCTAGTTATTCACATTTTCCCGTACTTATTATATCAGCTAGATTATTTTAATTGTTCTTTTATTTCTTTGACATGCTGCTGAAGCTGTTCATCTTCAACCATTAATTTCGAAATCTTCTCATGAGCATGAATGACAGTCGTATGATCACGACCTCCAAATTCTTCTCCTATTTTAGGCAGAGAGGAGTCGGTCATTTCTCTAGAGAGATACATGGCAATTTGTCTTGGATAAGCAACTGACTTCGTACGTTTCTTCGCTTTGAAATCCTCTAAACGAATATTAAATTGCTGCCCTACAATTCTTTGAATATCTTTAATTGTAATGACCCTTGGCTTTGACGATGGAATGATGTCCTTTAGCGCCTCAGCTGCTAGATCTGCATTGATGTCTTTATTAATTAAAGAAGAGTAAGCAACAACACGAATCAAAGCACCTTCCAGTTCCCGAATGTTGCTGTCGATTTGATTGGCAATATAAAGCATGACTTCATTCGGAATGTCTAAACCTTCTGCTTTTGCTTTTTTACGTAAGATCGCAATACGCGTTTCTAGATCTGGCGGGGTAATGTCTGTAATTAAGCCCCATTCGAATCGAGAGCGTAATCTGTCTTCAAGTGTCGGAATTTCCTTTGGCGGCCGGTCACTAGAAATGACGATTTGCTTACTTTCTTCGTGAAGTGTGTTGAATGTATGGAAAAACTCTTCTTGTGTTTGTTCTTTTCCTGCTAAAAATTGAATATCATCTATCAAAAGCACATCTACATTCCGATAGCGATTACGGAAATCGACTGCTTTGTTGTCCCGGATTGAGTTGATAAATTCATTTGTAAATTTTTCAGATGATAGATAGACCACTTTGGCTGATGGATTATGGTCGATGACGTAATGACCGATCGCATGCATTAAGTGAGTCTTTCCTAAACCAACGCCCCCATAAATAAAAAGCGGGTTATATGCTTTTGCTGGTGCTTCTGCGACTGCAAGTGAAGCTGCATGAGCAAAACGGTTGCCTGAACCAATAACAAAAGTATCAAATGTATATTTTGGATTCAGCATATTTTGTGGAATTTCAACGGGTTCTTCTTTCGACATTTTTTTGATTGGAGATTTTGGCATGGCTTCCTCTTCGTCCTGATTTTGAGGAATGATAAATTTGATGCTGAGCTCTTCGCCTGTCAGTTCATAGATGGTATCTGCAATTAAGTGAAGGTATCTTGACTCGAGCCAGTCCCTCGCAAATTCATTAGGTGCAGTAATAGTCAGCGTATCTCCTTGAAGAGAATGGGCTTTAGTGGACTTCATCCATGTTTCAAAACTAGGTTTGCTCAATTTTGTCTCTATTTTTTGAAGTGCTTTATTCCACAGATCCAAAATATTTTCCATAAGGCTTCTCCCCCCTCCTTTTCTTTTTAAAATGACCAGTATCAAACTGTTATAGAACACGAAAAAGAGCAAATGGTCATCACCATTCGTGCACATACTTTGTTGAAAACAATTAATATAGTAGAAAAACGTCTTTTCGACAAATTACACAGGTTGTGGATAAACAATTCAACAAGCTGTGTAATAACTTTCCACAGGTTATCCACAAATTGTGGATAAGATAAATAGGCCAGATAAGTAATTAAGAGTTAAAACACAAATATAATATCAAAATAAACAAGATGGTGCAATGGGTGTCACAAACTTATCCACACACTTTACATCCTGTTGAAAAATAATTATCCACATAGGTTATTTGTGTGAAAAAAATGTCGATAATGGATGTGGATAGTCAAAATATGCCGGAAAAATATCCACAACCTTGTTTTGAAGGTTTTTTTGAAGGAAAAAAAGAATAAAATGCTGGAAACTAAAAAAGAAGGTTTCTTCACTTGATAACTTGTGTTATGCTTATAAGGTTGATAATAAGAGTTTTATCATTGATATTGACAATCGATGGGTTACACAAATATAATGAGTTAGACTGTCTTAAACAGCTATTCCTCAGGGAGGTGTCATAAATGAAAAGAACGTTTCAACCAAATAACCGTAAGCGTAGTAAAGTTCATGGCTTCCGCAGCCGTATGAGTTCTAAAAACGGACGTCTAGTTTTAAAGCGACGCCGCAGCAAAGGTAGAAAAAAATTATCAGCTTAGGCCACTGAATAATGTCAGTGGTCTTTTTTACATAAAATCGTAAATGAACTGTCAGTTTTTATCGGAGTGGAAGAAAACATGAAGAAGCGAAACAGGCTAAAAAAAAATGAAGAGTTTCAAACAGTGTTCAAAAAAGGTCAATCAATGGCTAATCGCCAATTCGTCATTTATCAGCTGGACCAACCAAATCAAGAAGAACTGCGTTTAGGATTGTCTGTCAGTAAGAAGATAGGTAATGCAGTGATAAGAAACCGGATTAAACGATTGATCCGTCAGGTGTTCTTAGAGGAAGGTCATAAGCTAAAGCAAGAAAAAGACTACATTGTTATCGCACGAAAACCAGCAAGCGAATTGACCTTTGAAGAAACAAAGAAGTCTCTCCAGCATTTATTTAGAAAATCCGCTGTTTATCAACAACAACCGAAAAAGTCTTCGTAATAGAAACTTTCGTTGAATCAATTTTTAAAAGCGCTTCCTTCATCTAGTGAATTAAAATGAAACCACCACTTTGTAATGAAAAAATGTTACCATACTGATTAGGTGAGTCACTTTCGTAATCAATTCCAACTTAAATAAAGTTTGAAGTAATGGGAGGAATCTTGTTGAAAAGGCGATTATTACTAATATTTAGCTTGATTGGCGTGTTGGTTCTATTGGCAGGATGTACACAAATCAATGAACCAATCACATCAGATAGTAAGGGATTCTGGAATTCTTACATTGTATACCCGCTATCTCAATTAATCACTTACATGGCAAACTTAACTGGTGAAAACTATGGTGTAGCGATTATTATTGTAACTCTTTTGATTCGTTTGCTCATTTTACCATTAATGATTAAACAATTAAGAAGTACAAAAGCAATGCAAGCACTTCAGCCAGAACTAAAGAAGCTTCGTGAAAAATATAGTTCAAAAGATCAAAAAACACAGCAGCAGCTTCAACAGGAAACAATGGCTCTTTTCCAAAAGAATGGTGTAAATCCATTAGCAGGGTGTTTCCCAATCTTAATTCAAATGCCAATCTTAATTGGTTTTTATCATGCGATCATGAGAACAGCTGAAATCAAGAAACATACTTTCTTATGGTTTGACTTAGGCAGTCCAGATCCATTATTCCTGTTACCGATTATTGCAGGTGTAGCTACTTTTATTCAGCAGAAGCTAATGATGGCTGGAAATCCTTCGGACAACCCTCAAATGGCGATTATGCTTTGGGTGATGCCGATTATGATCATTGTATTTGCAATCAGTTTCCCAGCGGCACTTTCACTGTACTGGGTTGTAGGTAACATTTTCATGATCATTCAAACGTTGGTCATTAAAACACCTCAAGTAAAAGTTGATACAAAAGAAAAAGCTGGCGGGAACAAAAAATGAAGGAAATAACTGCTGTCGGTCGCACAGTCGAAGAAGCAGTAGATTCCGGACTGAAACAAATTCAACTACTACAAGAAGAAGTGGATATCACAATAGTAGATAAAGGAAACAAAGGATTTTTAGGATTATTTGGTAAAAGACAAGCTGTTGTCAAGTTAGTAGAAAAGCGAGATGCGCTCAAATTAGCAACACAGTATTTAGATAAAATTGTTAAATCAATTGATCCTAAAGCAAACATTGTTTCGAAAAAAGAAACGAAAAAGATCTCTTTTCACATTGATGGAGACAAAACTTCATTAATGATTGGAAAAAGAGGACAAACACTGTACTCTTTAGAAACCTTGGTGCAGTTAGTGTTTAATCGTTATTCTGATCAGTATCATCATATTACAATTGATATTGGAGATTATAGGAAGAAACGACAAGAAGCACTTGAACAATACGCAATCAAAACGGCAAATCGTGTTTTAAAAACGAAGAGAAAGGTTCATTTAGAACCGATGCCTTCGAATGAACGAAAAGTCGTTCATGATACGATTGCAGCATTTTCTAAAGAACTTGCCACGGCATCCGAAGATACAGGCACCAAGCGTCATGTTGTGGTGCTGTATAAAAAATAGCAGAAAGGCTAAGATTCAGCAAAGCTGGATTTTAGTCTTTTTTTATTGAAAAATTACCTTTTAATAGTAGATTACTCCTTTATTTCTAAAAAGTTAGTGTGTTATTTAGATCGAAAACGTCATTTTCCCTTAGTTGCAAAGGGAGAAGGGCGTTTTAATTTATTGGATTTAGGTGTAAGATGTGAAGACAAGTTTAGAACGTCGTTATTCACATGTGGATAAGTTAAGTGTTAAAATAGACAGGGTGTAAAACTGTGGATAATTAAATGTGGGCTACTTTCGCTTCGCATGCATTTATGGTATCTTTAAATTTTGGATTAAGCGTTTTTGATATAGAGATGGACAACGTCCATTTAATAGATATAAGACTGTCTATTGAATAGAGAAAGAGGTGAATGAGCGGTGGATACAATTGCAGCAATTTCTACACCAATGGGTGAAGGGGCAATTGCCATTATACGTTTAAGTGGGCCTGATGCAGTTCAGATTGCTGATCGCATGTATAAGGGGCCTAAGGAAAAAAAACTTGTATCAGTGGATTCTCATACAATTCATTATGGTCATATTGTAGATTCAAGTACCGATAAAGTGATAGAAGAGGTCATGGTGTCTGTATTAAGAGCGCCAAAAACATTTACGAGAGAAGACGTTATTGAGATCAACTGCCATGGCGGAATTGTCACGGTCAATAAAGTCTTGCAGCTTGCTTTAAAAGAAGGAGCGAGATTAGCGGAGCCAGGTGAGTTTACAAAACGCGCTTTCCTAAATGGAAGAATCGACTTGTCACAAGCAGAAGCCGTAATGGACTTGATTCGTGCAAAAACTGACCGTGCGATGAATGTCGCAATTACTCAAATGGAGGGACGTCTCTCCGGTTTGATTAAACGTCTTCGTGGTGAGATATTGGAGACACTTGCCCATGTAGAAGTGAATATTGATTATCCAGAGTATGACGATGTTGAAGAAATGACACATCGAGTCTTAGTTGAAAAGGCGACATCTGTGAAAAAGGAAATTGAATCGCTTCTAACGACTTCACAGCAGGGGAAAATCCTACGTGAGGGCTTATCTACTGTTATTATTGGAAGGCCAAATGTTGGGAAGTCTTCCTTATTAAATAGTCTTGTTCAGGAAACAAAGGCGATTGTGACCGATATTCCTGGAACAACCAGAGATGTCATCGAGGAATATGTGAATGTAAGAGGAGTACCGCTCCGTTTAGTAGATACTGCGGGTATACGTGAGACTGAAGACATTGTTGAGCGTATTGGGGTCGAGCGATCAAGACAGGTCTTAAAAGAAGCTGACCTGATTTTACTTGTGCTCAATTATAGTGAAGAGTTATCCGAGGAAGATATTAAGCTATTTGAGGCTGTCTCAGGTATGGATATTATTGTGATTGTCAATAAGACAGATCTTGAGCCTAAACTTGATGTAGAAAAGGTAAAAGAGTTAGCGAAGGATCGTCCGGTTGTTACAACATCTTTATTACAAGAAAAAGGGATTGATGAGCTTGAAATGGCCATTCAATCTTTATTCTTCACAGGCTCAATTGAAAGTGGAGATTTAACGTATGTGAGCAATACTAGGCATATTGCGCTCCTTCAAGAAGCAAAACAATCGATTGAAGATGCTCTAGAAGGAATTGAAATGGATGTACCGATCGACATTGTTCAAATAGATTTAACACGCTGCTGGGAGCAGCTAGGTGAAATTATTGGGGATGCTGTTCATGAAAGCTTAATCGATCAGTTATTCTCTCAATTCTGTTTAGGAAAGTAAAGGGAGGAACAAAAGAAATGGGTTATGAAGCTGGCCAATATGATGTAATCGTCGTCGGTGCCGGTCATGCTGGTGTTGAGGCTGCTCTTGCTTCTGCAAGACAGGGCGCCAAAACACTTGTATTGACCATCAATCTCGATATGGTTGCTTTTATGCCATGTAATCCGTCCGTAGGAGGTCCCGCTAAAGGGATTGTCGTCAGAGAAATTGATGCGCTAGGCGGGGAAATGGCACGAAATATAGATAAGACGCACATTCAAATGCGTATGCTGAATACTGGAAAAGGACCTGCTGTCCGTGCGTTAAGAGCGCAAGCAGATAAGTTTCAATATCAGCACGAAATGAAAAAAACAATGGAAAATGAACCAAACCTAACAATGCTACAAGGGATGGTAGACCATTTAATTGTAGAAGATGATGAATGTAAAGGTGTTGTGACTCAAACAGGTGCAAATTATCGCGCGAAATCTGTTGTTCTAACGACTGGTACTTTCTTAAAAGGCCGCATTATTTTAGGGGATCTTTCTTATTCAAGCGGTCCTAATAATCAGCAGCCTTCCATTAAATTATCGGATCATCTAGCAGAATTAGGATTCGATTTGGTTCGCTTTAAAACTGGAACACCACCACGAGTAAACAGCCACTCGATTGATTATAGTAAGACGGAAATTCAACCAGGTGACGATGTACCACGTGCGTTTTCTTATGAAACTGTGGAATATATTACAGATCAATTACCATGCTGGTTAACATACACGAGTTTAGAGACTCATCAAATTATTGATGAGAATCTTCACCGTTCTCCTATGTATTCAGGTATGATTAAAGGAACAGGTCCTAGATACTGCCCGTCTATTGAGGATAAGGTGGTTCGTTTTAATGATAAACCGAGACATCAAATTTTCTTAGAGCCAGAAGGCCGTAATACGCAAGAAGTGTATGTTCAAGGTTTATCTACAAGTCTGCCAGAGGATGTACAGCAGCGAATGCTGTCAACCATTCCAGGGCTTGAAAATGTACAAATGATGCGAGCGGGTTATGCCATTGAGTATGATGCGATTGTGCCTACACAATTGTGGCCGACACTTGAGACGAAGAAAATTTCTGGATTATATACAGCTGGCCAAATTAATGGTACCTCTGGTTATGAGGAAGCTGCAGGTCAAGGAATTATGGCAGGTATCAATGCAGGAAGAAAAGCATTGGGTAAAGAAGAAGTCATTTTAAGCCGATCTGATGCATATATCGGTGTTCTCATTGATGATCTTGTCACGAAGGGTACAAATGAACCTTACCGTCTTTTAACTTCTCGTGCAGAGTACCGCTTACTTCTGCGTCATGACAATGCTGATTTAAGATTGACGGAACTTGGATATAACATTGGTTTAATTTCTGAAGAGAGATTCCAAGCATTCACACAGAAAAAAGAGGCCATTGAAGCAGAGAAAAAACGTTTATATTCTGTCATTATTAAACCTACAGCAGAGACACAGGAATATATCCGTTCTCTTGGTGGAAGTGAATTGAAGGACGGTATTCGAGCAAGTGATCTGATGAAGCGTCCAGAGATGAACTATGAATCTGTTGTGAAACTAGCTCCTGCTGACACACCGCTTCCTGCTGATGTGTGTGAACAGGTAGAGATTCAAATTAAATATGAAGGTTATATTGAAAAGTCGCTCCAACAAGTTGAAAAGCTGAAAAAGATGGAAAACAAAAAGATTCCGGATCGAATCGATTATGATGCCATTAAAGGGATTGCAACTGAAGCGAAGCAAAAGCTAAAAGAAGTCCGACCGCTTTCTGTTGCACAGGCTTCTCGTATTTCAGGCGTTAACCCTGCTGATATTTCTATCCTTTTAGTGTATTTGGAGCAGGGACGTATTGCGAAGATAGCAGAGTAGAAAGGATGTCGGCATGAACATTGAACAATTTACAGCAGCACTAGAGGAGAAAGGGATCACTCTTTCTCCAGTGCAGCTTGAACAATTTGAAACTTACTTCCATATGCTTGTAGAATGGAACGAGAAGATGAATTTAACGTCCATTACAGAAAAGGAAGAAGTATATTTAAAGCATTTTTATGACTCGATATCAGCAGCATTTTTTATTGATTTTCACAATGTGACAACAATTTGTGATATTGGAGCTGGTGCTGGTTTTCCAAGCATTCCTCTTAAAATTTGTTTCCCTCATCTACATGTGACCATTGTTGATTCTCTCCAGAAACGCATTACGTTTCTCAATGAGTTAGCAAAAGGGTTAAACTTACAAGATACTACTTTTTATCATGATCGTGCGGAGACCTTTGGACAACGTAAAGATCAACGTGAAAGCTATGACCTTGTCACCGCTAGAGCAGTTGCGCGCTTATCTGTCTTGAGCGAACTATGCCTGCCTCTTGTGAAAAAGGAAGGATTGTTTGTTGCATTAAAAGCATCTGCTGCAGATGAAGAGATGCAAGCAGGAAAAAAAGCCGTCACTGTCCTCGGAGGAGAGGTTGTTGAAAAGCATTCCTTTGTTCTTCCTTTAGAAGAAAGCGAGCGGAACATCATTGTCATTGAAAAGAAAAAACAAACACCAAAAAAATATCCTAGAAAACCAGGAACACCTAATAAATCACCAATAGAGGGTTGATCATGTAAAAGGTCGGTTTTTCTTCAATATTTATGATTTTACAGAAGGAAAAAACATGAGAAAATAGAATTATAAAAAGGTAGTTTTTAAAGGTGGTGTAGGTTCATGAAGCATTCACTCTCACGCTTCTTCGGGCTTGGTGACAAAGAACATCCTGAGCGTGATACCGAAATAGAGGCAGAGATTGCTGAGCATGAAACATTAAAGGAAGAGATACAGGAGCTCCCGGTCGACACAATTATGCCTAACCGTTTTCAGCCACGCACCATTTTTTCA
Source organism: Bacillus sp. FSL K6-3458 (assembly GCF_038005045.1). Lineage (NCBI taxonomy): Bacteria > Bacillati > Bacillota > Bacilli > Caryophanales > Bacillaceae > Bacillus > Bacillus sp. FSL K6-3458. Next base: position 246,327 of record NZ_JBBOSI010000001.1, read on the forward strand.
GAAGAAAAGATACAAGAGCTGGCCACAACCATTCATACCCATGGCATTATTCAACCGATTGTTGTTAGACCAACAGAAGAAGAAGGAAAATATGAACTGATCGCCGGCGAAAGACGTTGGAGAGCGGTACAAACTCTTCAATGGGAGAAGATCCCCGCTATTATAAAAGATTTTACTGATACGGAAACGGCATCTGTGGCATTGATTGAAAATTTGCAAAGAGAAGAGCTGTCTGCAATTGAAGAGGCTCATGCTTATGCACGTCTTTTAGAGCTTCATGATTTAACGCAAGAAGCGCTTGCTCAGCGTTTAGGTAAGGGACAATCGACTGTTGCAAACAAACTAAGACTTTTAAAGTTGCCTGAAGAAGTACAGCAAGCCATTTTGGAGAAAAAAATCTCAGAGAGACATGCCCGTTCACTTGTACCTCTAAAGCTGCCAGAATTACAGATCACGCTGTTGCAGGAAATCATCGAAAAGCAGCTGAATGTGAAACAGACTGAAGAGCGTGTAGTGAAGATGCTTGAACAAAAAACAGATCGCAAACCGAAGCCGAAACGTAAGGCGTTTAGCCGAGATACGCGAATTGCGATGAATACCATTCGTCAGTCTCTCCACATGGTAGAAGACAGCGGACTTAAAATAAATACCGAGGAAGAAGAATTTGAGGAATATATCCAATTAACGATTCGAATTCCTAAATAGAAAGAAGCTGATGAGCATTACTCGTCAGCTTTTTTGTCTTTCTCTCCCTTCAATTCATGATATTTACTTATTATTAATTAATTGGTAAAATATGATTTTCATAGTAGAAGGGAGGTGACATATAACCGATGAAAATGAAAAAGACTATTTTTGCTATTATCTGTTATTTACTAATCTCTTTTTCTCTTTTTTCAAATGAAACGACTGTGTTTGCTGTGAGCACGTCAACGAATCATGATACTCATTCAGCGGAAGAAACGATTACGAAAGAAGAACTGAGTACTCTGAAGAAACAAGGTGTGGTTTCGACAGATGTAACGGTTCAACAATTAAATCAAGAGCAAGCGTCTCAGGACGATGCGATCGATGTGATCACAGCTGATGATGATTTGGAGAACTATGGTTTAAGGCAAAACAAACAGGATGAAATGGTAACAGATGAAAGGCCGAATACCATTCGCCATCTTTTTGGTAAACCGTATCCTGGAACCGATATTATACCTCAAAAAGGGGATATATTGGTGACGAGTACTGGTGCTTTGAATGGTTTAATTGGTCATGCAGGCATCGTCATTAATGAGAAAAGCTATGCGTCCATTCCTGGGTTCCGGCAGCATCCAAATATTGATTCCATTCAAAGCTGGTTTCGCTATAGTGCCAATACAAAGGTGATTCGGATTAATCATCAGGAAAAGGCAGATTTAGCAGGGGATTGGGCGCATGATTACGTGAAAGACCATCCGAAGGCTCGATATTCGATCACTATGTCTATTCAATCCTTGGACCCTACTTATTGTTCAAAGATTGTATGGCAGGCTTACGCAAAAACCGGGGACGCTGTTGGACATGCCACATTTACCATTAAAGCACCCTATGGGTTTTTGAAAAAGAAGAACTATAAAACAGTGACACCTAAAGTCATTGTGAGCGAAGGCCGTAAAATTGGCGGATTAAACTTTTGAATGTATCTCCCTCACTTTTATGAAAGTGGGGTTTTTTTGTCTCGTAATTTTCTTTAAAAAGATATATTAATATATCTTTCGAGCGCATTTTTATGCATCTATTCATGTACGGAAACACAGATTCATTCACGAATTTATAATGGGGGAACAAAAAAAGCAAACGTTTCATACTTTTTTTGATAGAATAGGAAGTATGAATGAATGAGAAACTTGTTAAGTTGAAAGTGGGTGACATCGTGGGGAAAATCATAGCGATTACCAACCAGAAGGGCGGCGTTGGGAAGACGACAACTTCTGTTAATTTGGGTGCGTGTTTAGCATACATAGGAAAACGAGTGTTGTTAGTTGATATTGATCCGCAGGGAAATGCCACGAGTGGTATTGGGATTGAGAAGGCCGACGTAGAGAAGTGCGTGTACGATATTTTAGTAGACGATGCAGATGTACTTGATGTGATTAAGACGACAGAGGTCGAAAATCTTGATGTCATTCCTGCGACGATACAGCTTGCAGGGGCAGAAATTGAGCTTGTGCCTACGATCTCACGTGAAGTGAGGTTGAAAAGAGCACTTGAATCTGTGAAGCAAAATTATGATTATATGATTATTGACTGCCCGCCATCACTTGGATTACTGACGATTAATGCGTTAACTGCATCCGATTCTGTTTTAATACCGGTTCAGTGTGAATATTATGCGCTTGAAGGATTGAGTCAATTGTTGAATACGGTTCGTCTTGTGCAGAAACATCTAAATACCGACCTTGCCATTGAAGGTGTCTTACTGACAATGCTGGATGCAAGAACAAACCTTGGAATCCAAGTCATCGAAGAAGTAAAAAAATACTTTAGAGATAAAGTCTATCAGACCGTGATTCCGAGAAATGTGAGACTAAGTGAAGCGCCTAGTCATGGGAAACCTATTATCTTGTATGATCCACGTTCAAGAGGTGCAGATGTCTATTTAGACTTAGCAAAGGAAGTGGATGCGAATGGCTAAAGGTCTTGGAAAGGGTATTAATGCGCTATTTAACAATGTGGATTCCAATGAAGAAACTGTCGAAGAAATTAAGTTGAAGGATTTGCGGCCGAACCCTTATCAGCCAAGGAAAACGTTTGATGATGATGCATTGTCTGATCTCAAAGAATCGATTCAGCAGCATGGTGTTTTACAGCCGATTATTGTTCGTAAATCGATTAAAGGATATGACATTGTCGCAGGAGAACGCCGTTTCCGTGCAGCACAACAAGCTGGTTTGACAACGATTCCTGCGATCGTCAGGGAATTTTCAGAAACACTGATGAGGGAGATCGCTCTTTTAGAAAACTTACAGCGCGAGGATTTATCTCCATTAGAGGAAGCAGAAGCCTATGCCTCCTTGCTAGATCACTTAAGTGTGACTCAAGAGGAATTAGCCAAGCGGTTAGGAAAAAGCAGACCGCATATTGCGAACCACCTTCGTTTATTAACATTACCAGATGAAGTACAAAAGCTGATTGCGGATGGAACATTATCCATGGGACATGGACGCACGCTGCTTAGTTTGAAAAACAAAAAGAAGCTGGCGCCATTGGTAAAGAAGGTCGTGGACGAAGGATTGAATGTCCGTCAGGTTGAGAAACTTGTTCAGCAATTAAATGAAAATGTTCCACGTGAAACAAAGAAAAAAGAAGCACCAAAGGATCGCATTTTGAAAGAAAGAGAATCTTTCTTACAAAATTACTTTGGTACTTCAGTGACGATCAAGAAACAGAAGAAAAAAGGGAAAATTGAGATTGAATTTCTCTCAAATGAAGATTTAGAAAGAATCCTTGAATTGCTTTCTACGAGAGAATCATCGGAATGACCATTTTGATATGAGATGGTCTTTTTTATATTCTTCCCGTGATATTTTGAATAGGGGTGAAGAGAGAACGGCTTTTTTCTCTCGTCCAATCCATTTGATCAATGTGGGATAGACTTTCAGAAAGTGTATTGGCCATAGACATCACAAGATGAAGACGTGTGTTTTGGAGAACGAAGTATTCCATAAAACCGCTCACGTTGACGATTCCATTAATATGAATATTGCCTACTTCTGGCAGCTCTTTTTGCACACCTGCACCGGGCTTTAACGGTCCTTCTCCAATTTGAAACGATCCTACACTTTTCACTCTCCCTAAACAGGCATCAACGGCTACGATAAATGGGTGTTTATGAGCTTGTTCAATTTCAGCGAGCTTTTCCTTTAAATTGACCGCATGCACTGGGTCAGAGAGAGTGCCGTATACATGCAACTTTTTTAAATCAAGACTTGAAAGCTTTGTTCCTACAAGTGGACCTAGAGAGTCACCGGTTGAGCGGTCTGTTCCTATGCAGACGATGGCAACGGGTCTTTTTCCTGCTTTCTGAAGATGCGAGAATAAAATACTTTTAAGCTGCTGAATGGCATTTGTATCCGTATGGGACACGTATTCTTTCACCCTATTTCTTAAAAAAAGACCGTTCTTGCTATTCATAGGTCTCACTTCCTTGTCATAGTAGTTAGTATCAGTATACGGAAACAAGCTTAATTCTATACCTATGAGGTGATGATTGTGTGGAAGGCTGGTTCAAGGTGGACGCTTTTAATTTTAGGAAGCTTGATAGGAGCGGGATATGCCTCCGGTCAAGAAATTTGGCAGTTTTTTGGCCTTGATAGCGGACTAGCCATTCTACTGTTTACGCTCATGTTTATGCTGTCTACCTATGTGGTGTTAAAAATCAGTTATGAGGTGCGTGCCGATCATTTTGTGCCGGTGTTAGAGCGTGTTGTAGGTCCTTGGCTGGCCAAGGTGTATGATATTTTAATTGTTCTTTATCTATTCACGACAACAACAGTCATGATTGCCGGTGGCGGGGTGACACTTGAGATGTATCATGTGCCATTTTGGGTTGGAATCGGTGCATTTTGTTTATTCTCATTTATGATTTTTTTCTGGGATGTGAAAGGGCTCTTATCTGTGAATGCTTTCATTATACCAATTTTGGTGGCGGGGCTCATCTATGCGTTTGTTTTTTATTATATGAATCATGATCATATGTGGAGAATTGATTTTGGCCAGCAATACAATTGGCCTGCCAGTATCGTCTTTGCTTCTTTGAATATATTATCTGTTGTGGCGGTGCTGTCTTCAGTGGGGAAAGAAATGAAGGGGCTTGGAGAGGCCAAGGTTGCGAGTATATTAAGCGGTTTGATTTTTGGTGTCATTTCTTATGTGTATAACGAAATACTAGTTGATATTTCTGGGAGTCTTTCAGCAGAGGGGATCCCTTTGTTTACAGTATTAGAGGGGGCACCAACATCATTGTTTGTGTTTATGACCATTGTTCTTTGTTTAGCGATTTATACAACAACCGCTGCGGGATTATTTGGTTTATCCAGCCGCATGCTCTCTTTTGTACGAATGCCCCGCTGGTTCATTGTATTCATCATGCTTCTTTTGATGGCACCTTTAACCTCTCTTGGATTTGCTGATTTGATTGCTTTCTTGTATCCGATTTACAGCTTGCTCAATCTTTATTTGCTTGTCTGTTTAATGCTGTATCCGATTTTAAGTAAAAAGATATTTTTTCGTTCTAAAAATTATACTGATAAAATAAAATAAACACCTCTCTTTCAAAGAGAAGTGCTTATTTTATCCGAATGGAATCAATCGCTTCCTTGATATCGTCATATACAGGCATGTGCTGGAGACGCTGCATGCGTTCCTCTATTTCTGAGATGGCTTGTCCCTTTAAATGCTGGGATACATGCTGTTTGACAATGGTTGTCTGGTTCATCATGTCTTCTGTTTTGGACAATTGGTACTCCAAGTGCATGCGTGTGTTTGCCAATTCATCGTGAAGCCGCATTTTCAGCAATCGCTTTAAATCTTTTCGTTGTCCTTCTCTGCGCATGGCCTGAATAGCGGCAATTTCTTCAGGTGATTGCGATTGTGTTTGTGGTGCAGATTGACTTTCGAATACAGACATGGAGCGGCGGGCACTCACATTTTGCAAGAAACGCTGGGCGTCACTAGGAGGTTTATTTTGATTGATCATATGGCGACTCCTTTCTTAACGAATACCCATTTGCATCGCAAGGCGTCTATCTGCCTTGGCATAGTCATCACCCATTGTGTACATATGTCTTGAAAGGGTGGAAAGTTCTTGTTCGTAGTCTCTCAAGGTGTACAAGGCATTCAGTTGTTTTTCATGAGAATAAAAGGATGATTGCGGCTGCTCCATCCTTACTTCCTCTAACAGTGCTTCTACATCGCTATGGGTTAATAAATCATAGTGACCAAAGCCGACAAGTCCTTTCAGTTCTTGTTTTACATGATGGACGGCATCTTTTACACTATCATCAATTCCATCTATTTTCTCAAATACAGTGTGTACTTCATGTTCAATAATACTTTGTAGATCATAAGATGAATTTTTTAGTAAATGGGATTTTATGATAATTTCAAGCCCGCTTTGTGCATATGCACGGCCTGAATGGATTTCTTGTAAAAGCATCGCTGTAAAACTTGTATTGTGATCAAGCTGTTCATCTAAAATACGGGCGGTTCCATTCGAATGGAATGAATACCCATTTACTTTAAACTCTCCTGAAACGAGAGCTAAAAATGCATTTGTATCAAATGATTCGTTCCATTCTATATTCATCGATGCAAAAGCTGATCTTAAAAAGGTGTCAATTTCTCTTGGTTTATATTTTATGGATTCTTGGACCGATCCCTGCTCCCGGGGCGGTACGGTGTACTTGACTTGTCCAACTCCATGATCATGGCGATTGAGTAAACCTACATAATGATTGGGTTGAATATATTCTGTGAGAACATGGGTGTATTTTCCTTCTACTGCTTTTTGCTGAATGGAAGGTGCCAGGCTGCTCCATATATTTGGGCTATCGAATGTGATGGCTTTTTTGACAGCTGGCTGTTCTGTCGCAATGTAAGCACAAACAGCACCGGCAAGCGCTTGTCCAGTGAGATAGATGGTTGCATTCGGGTGCTTCTGACAGACGTCCTCGATGTATTCCTTCCCTTTAAAAAAGACATGATCTTGTTTTCCGGCTAAGGATTTTCTTTCAATGGGGTAGGCATAATCCGTTTTTAACAATGATTGGGTAGCCGTTTGAACATCTTGTGTCGATGTCACCGTCATTTGTTTTGGCAGAGGACAGTGAAATGCGACAATGAACTCATCTGACTGTTCCTGCTGCATCGTTAAACCATATAATTGATGATCTATTTTTAGAAAATCGTTGACAGTGAGCGTATGCTGACCTACTTCTATCGTATGGTTCTGCTGGTAATTCTCTGCGTTTCCAGCGTGATCGGATATGATTTTATAATCTTTGTCGGTTAATCTATCCTTTCGATTGACCATCGTACCTGCTCCCTCACATAACATTTATGCAGATATCATAAATCAAAAAATATGGAAAAACCACAGCGTTCTACCAATAAAAACCTTTTGACCTACAGTGTTTGTGACAATATTGAAAAAAAGCGGAGTTTAAGTAACTATTGGTCACAAATAAAATGATCTAAAAGAAGGGTTTTTTCTATAAAAAAGAACGGGATTGATACATGACAGCGGCTCTTTATTTTGTGCATTGCTCTCCATCGGCGTTTTTTTGTACAATAGATTTAATGAAGTGAGCAAGAGAGGTGAATGCTGATGGCAGACAAAGCATTTGGGTTACATGACGTCGTTGAAATGAAAAAACCCCATCCATGTGGTGCCAATCGGTGGAAAGTCATTCGTTTGGGCATGGATATTCGTATTAAATGCGAAGGGTGTGGGCACAGCGTGATGATCCCAAGAAGAGATTTTGAACGAAAAATGAAGAAAATTCTCGTCAAGCATGAGGAGCCAACTGCTTAAGTAGGCCTCATGCTTTTTTGATGAAATTTGTCTTTTGTTCAGAGAAACAGATGCAATTTCTTATTTTAAAGCTCCGATTTAGTCTTTTTGGTAATGTTTCTTCTATTGAAAATGCATGATGGTTAGCTTGTCTTTTCATGTAAACCTACTTATAATTGCTCTAGGTTCATATTACGCAGTATAACGAGCACGTTTCATATAGAGGAGATGAAAGAATGGCTTTAACAGCTGGTATTGTTGGCTTACCTAACGTCGGGAAGTCAACGCTATTTAATGCAATTACACAGGCTGGAGCGGAGTCTGCTAACTATCCGTTCTGTACCATTGATCCAAACGTCGGAATTGTAGAAGTTCCAGACGAGCGTTTGCAAAAACTGACAGAATTAGTGCAGCCAAAAAAGACAGTTCCGACTGCTTTCGAATTCACTGATATTGCTGGTATTGTGAAAGGTGCATCTAAAGGAGAAGGTTTAGGGAATAAATTCCTTTCTCACATTCGTCAAGTAGATGCGATCTGTCACGTGGTGAGAGCTTTTGCTGATGATAACATTACACATGTGTCAGGTAAGGTTGACCCAGTGTCAGATATTGAAACGATTAATTTAGAATTGATTTTGGCTGATCTAGAAACGGTTGAAAAGCGTTTAACTCGTGTCAGTAAGCTTGCGAAACAAAAAGATAAGGAAGCGGTAGCTGAATTTGATATTTTGGAAAAGCTGAAGGACGCATTTGAAGCTGGAAAATCTGCAAGATCGGTTGAATTTACAGATGAGCAGCAGAAGCTTGTGAAGCAGCTTCATTTACTCACGTCAAAACCTATTCTGTATGTAGCAAATGTGAGTGAGGACGAAGTAGCAGATCAGGACGGAAACGAATATGTACAGCAAATTCGTGAGTTTGCATCTGGAGAAAACGCTGAAGTCATCGTCGTTTGTGCGAAGATTGAGTCTGAAATTGCAGAGCTTGAAGGAGAAGAGAAGCAAATGTTCCTTGAAGAGCTGGGCATCAAAGAATCAGGTTTAGATCAGTTGATTAAAGCGTCTTATTCACTTCTAGGTTTAGCTACGTATTTCACAGCAGGTGAGCAAGAAGTGCGCGCTTGGACATTTAAAAAAGGAATGAAGGCGCCGGAATGTGCTGGAATCATTCATACGGACTTCGAGCGTGGATTTATTCGTGCTGAAACGGTTGCTTATGAAGATTTACTAGCTGGCGGAAGTATGTCTGCTGCAAAAGAAGCAGGTAAAGTTCGTTTAGAAGGTAAAGAATATATAGTGAAAGATGGAGACGTCATTCATTTCCGTTTTAACGTATAGGTTCTTGTCATAGGCCAAGTAATTTGTTATAATATACAATTGTGAGTAATATAATTTATTGCTCCTTGCCCGTATAGGGCCGCTTAGACCAAAAGGAGGTGCAATCAGATGAGAAAGTACGAAGTTATGTACATCATCCGCCCAACAGTTGACGATGAGGCTAAAAAAGCAGTTATCGACCGTTTTAATAACGTGTTAACTTCTAACGGTGCGGAGATCACTGGAACAAAGGATTGGGGTAAACGTCGTCTTGCATACGAAATCAACGATTTCCGTGAAGGCTTCTACCAAATCGTAAACGTTCAATCTGACGCTGCAGCAGTTCAAGAATTTGACCGCTTAGCTAAGATCAGTGACGATATCATTCGCCACATTGTTGTTAAAGAAGAAGAATAAATCATTGAAATATATATTTAAAGGTGGTCTTTCAATATGCTAAACCGTGTTGTATTGGTCGGAAGACTAACAAAAGACCCTGAGCTTCGCTACACGCCTAATGGTGCGGCTGTAGCCACGTTTACTCTAGCTGTGAATCGTACGTTTACGAATCAATCTGGAGAGCGTGAAGCCGATTTCATTAACTGTGTTACTTGGAGAAGACAAGCCGAGAACGTGGCTAATTTCTTGAAAAAAGGAAGTCTTGCCGGTGTAGACGGTCGCTTGCAGACAAGAAACTATGAAAACCAGCAAGGACAGCGTGTCTTCGTGACAGAAGTTCAAGCTGAAAGTGTTCAATTTCTTGAGCCTAAAAGCGGCGGTGCTGGTTCAGGTGGATACAGCGGCGGTGGCAATAGCGGAGGCCAGTATTATGGCGGCAGCCAAAATGATCAGAATCCATTTGGAAATGAACCAAGTCAAAATCCATATGGCAATCAAAACAACCAAAATCGTAATCAGGGAAATAGCTTCAATGATGACCCATTTGCGAATGATGGTAAACCGATTGACATCTCCGATGATGATTTGCCATTCTAATTGATCTGAAAAAAATGACCAAAGGAAAGGTGTGAAAACAAATGGCAGGTGGACGCAGAGGCGGTCGTGCGAAACGTCGTAAAGTATGTTTCTTTACTTCTAACGGAATCACGCACATCGATTACAAAGATGTTGATCTTCTTAGAAAGTTTGTTTCTGAGCGTGGTAAAATTTTACCTCGTCGTGTAACAGGAACTAGCGCTAAGTATCAACGTAAATTGACATTAGCGATTAAAAAATCACGTCAAATGGCATTACTTCCATACGTTACTGGTGAGTAAGTCGTTGACTTAAAAGCGAAGGGCCTTGAGCTCTTCGCTTTTTTTATTTGTCTCACTTTTATGAGAAAGTCGTTTCTGGCAGTCTAACTAGGGGAAGTATGTAAAAAGAGAGTCAACGTGACAGTTTGTTCTATACAAATACTAGGTTAATCTGTCATATTGGTATTTTAAAATATACTTGCAGTCAGGGCGTGGGAAGATGATTGAATTTAAGAATGTATCGATGCAATTTTCTGATGACCGCTATGCCGTTCAATCTGTTGATTTGGAGATTCAGAAAGGTGAATTTTTTGTATTGATTGGACCTAGTGGAAGCGGGAAAACGACGACTTTGAAAATGATCAATCGTCTCATCTCTTCTACAGAAGGTGAGATTTACATAAAGGGTCGAACCATCAGCGATTATGATATTTATGAGCTGCGCTGGGATATTGGTTATGTGCTTCAGCAAATAGCGTTGTTCCCTCATATGACCATAGAAGAGAATATTGCTGTAGTGCCAGAGCTGAAACAATGGAAGCGGGCTGAGACGAATCAGCGTGTTGATGAGTTGATGTTCATGGTGGGGCTTGAGCCTGCTACCTATCGACATCGAAAGCCAGCAGAGCTTTCAGGAGGACAGCAGCAGCGAGTCGGCGTAGCACGGGCACTTGCTGCTGATCCTGAGATTGTCCTAATGGATGAACCTTTTAGTGCGTTAGATCCACTGACGAGAGAGAAATTACAAGATGATCTGCTTGAGTTACAGCGCCGTATTCAAAAGACCATCGTTTTTGTGACACATGATATGCAGGAAGCCATGAAGCTTGGGGATCGGATATGTGTGATGAATGAAGGAAAAGTGGTGCAGGTTGGACGCCCAGAGGAATTGATTCAGCATCCAGTGAATCCATTTGTGCGGGAGTTTGTTTCAGGAGCTGCCCATCATGTAGACCATCAAGCATTTGAGCTGACAACTATTTCTCAGCCCATGCCTCAAGATGATCTGTTAGGCGATGAGGTGGTCTCCATCCATGCGACGCTGGAAGAGGTTCTATCTCGACTGGCAGAGCATGAAGAGCTTGTTGTTGAGAAGGATGGGGAACGGATTGGACTCATCACTCGTCAAGCGGTGATTCAGTATTTAGCCGGTACTTCTGCTGAGAGGGGCGAGACACATGAATGAATGGACCAGTGTGCTATGGGCTCGAAAAGATCAGCTCGGACACGCCTTACTTGAGCATATTCAAATTTCCTTCATTGCGTTATTTCTAGCGATTTTGATTGCCATTCCATTAGGGATTTATTTAACGAGAGTCCCTAAGATAGCAGAGTGGATCATTGGGGTGACGGCTGTCTTGCAGACAATTCCGTCTTTGGCGCTGCTTGGACTACTGATTCCTCTCGTTGGGATTGGTCAAGTGCCCGCAATTATCGCTCTTGTCGTCTATGCTCTTCTTCCTATTTTAAGGAACACATATACAGGCATTCGTGAGGTCGATCCGTCGCTGCGGGAAGCGGCGCTCGCTATGGGAATGAATCACCGCAAACGCTTATTAAAAGTAGAACTCCCTCTTGCTATGCCGGTGATCATGGCAGGTATCCGAACGGGGATGGTCCTCATTGTAGGGACAGCCACTCTTGCAGCTCTTATTGGGGCAGGTGGATTAGGGAGTCTGATTCTGCTTGGAATTGATCGAAATGATATGTCTTTGATCATCATTGGTGCTATTCCAGCTGCATTACTTGCGCTCTTATTTGATGTGGTCTTGCGGACACTTGAGAAAATCTCCTTTAAAAAAACCGTGATCTCTGTGACGGTCTTTGCTGTAATAGCAGGAGCAGTTGTCGCTACCCCATTGCTGTTTCAACAAGAAAAGAAAGAGATCACCATTGGAGGGAAGCTGGGGTCAGAGCCTGAAATTTTGATCTCTATGTATAAGCTTTTAATTGAGCAGGATACAGATATCCAAGTCAATCTTAAGCCTGGTCTTGGTAAGACGTCCTTTGTTTTTCAAGCACTGCGGTCTGGTGATATTGACATCTATCCTGAATTTACAGGGACAGCGATTTCTGAATTTCTGAAAGAAACAGCGAAAAGCACGGATAAGGAAAAAGTGTATGAGCAAGCGCGCCAAGGTTTGGTGTCATCCTTTCAGCTTCAGCTTCTCCTGCCGATGGCTTATAACAATACATATGCTTTAGCCGTGCCTCAATCACTAGCGGATCAATATGATTTATCAAAAATTTCAGATCTGGGTCAAATCAAGAATCGTATACGTGCTGGCTTTACTTTAGAGTTTTCTGATCGTCAGGATGGATATTTAGGCATTCAAAAAGCTTATCAGTTTTCTTTTGGCGACGTGGTCACGATGGAACCGAAACTTCGATATCGAGCCATTCAAAAAGGGAATATTCAGTTGGTCGATGCGTATTCGACAGACAGTGAATTGAGACAATACAAGTTGAAGGTGCTGGATGACGACAAGCATGTTTTCCCGCCCTATCAAGGAGCGCCTTTGCTAAGACAGGAGACATTAAAAGAGTATCCTGAGATTGAGGCCTCTCTCAACAAGCTCGCTGGTCAAATCACAGATGATGAGATGAGAGAAATGAATTACGAAGTCAATGTGAAGGGGAAAGATGCATTTCAAGTAGCCGAAGCCTATTTAAAAAAGAAAAAATTGCTTCAATAATCAAGGGGAAGCAGGTCTGCTATATATAAAGCGGCCTGCTTTTTGAAAAGAAAAAAACAAAAATCATTGACATCTATTTCAAAAAAGAATATCCTTAATTCGAGATAAATATATTTTTTGGTCATATATCTCGAATTCGAGATAATATAAAAGCGTTAGTCAAGACATAATGAGTAGAGACATGTTACGTCATGAAGAGGAGGTCATTAGAAGTGAAGAAAACAGAAGGAATTCACCATATCACAGCAATTGTTGGTCATCCTCAGGAGAACGTTGATTTTTATGCAGGTGTTTTAGGTCTGCGTCTCGTGAAAAAGACCGTCAATTTTGATGATCCAGGCACATACCATTTATATTTTGGAAATGAAGGAGGTTCTCCAGGTACCATTATTACGTTTTTCCCTTGGCCAGGTGCACAAAAGGGACAAATTGGAGCAGGTCAAGTAGGTGTGACAACATATGTCGTACCGACCGGTGCCTTCTCTTTTTGGAAGGAACGCCTTGAGCAGTTTGACGTTTCTTATGAAATGATTGAACGCTTTGGTGAGGCCTTTCTCTCATTTGAAGATCCGCACGGTTTATTGATAGAACTTGTAGAGCGTGAAGAAGGAAAACAGAATGACTGGACATTTAATGGGGTGACACCAGAAGTAGCGATTAAAGGGTTTGGCGGAGCTGTTTTATTAACTTCACAGCCTGAGCAAACGATGCAGCTGCTAGAGCAAACGATGGGACTTGAAAAAGTCGGCACAGAAGGAGATTATGTGAGATTCCGTTCGTTTGGAGAAATCGGCAATGTCATTGATGTGAACAAGACACCTGTTGCACGAGGACGTATGGGCGTGGGAGTTGTACATCATATTGCGTGGAGAGCAACAGATGATCAGGATCAATTAGATTGGCAAAGCCATATTGCGCAAAGCGGATATCAAGTGACGCCTGTGCAAGATCGAAATTATTTCAATGCGATTTATTTTAGAGAGCTTGGCGGCATATTATTTGAGATTGCGACCGATCCTCCAGGGTTTGCACACGATGAATCTGTGGAAACGATGGGTGAAGCGTTGAAACTGCCACCGCAATATGAGGCGCAGCGTAGTCAAATTGAACAAATCGTGCTGCCGATTGAGGTAAGAGAAATCAAAGGGAAAGGAGATTCATGATGAAGCATCTTTTTCAAAAAGGAAAGAATGAACAAAAGCCTGTCCTTCTCATGCTGCATGGAACTGGCGGGACAGAGCAAGACTTATTGCCGCTTGCAGAAGTGGTAGACCCTGAAGCATCTGTTCTTAGTGTGAGAGGAAATGTATCAGAAAACGGTATGCCGCGTTTTTTCAGGCGTTTGGCAGAGGGTGTTTTTGATGAGCAAGATTTAATTGAGCGTACAGATGAATTATATACATTTATCGGGGAAGCAGCAGATAAGTATGGATTTGATCGTCACAATGTGGTAGCCATCGGCTATTCAAACGGGGCGAACATTGCTGGAAGTCTGTTATTCCATTACGGAGATGCGCTGAAAGGAGCGATCCTGCATCATCCAATGGTCCCAAGACGAGGGGTTTCATTACCTTCATTAGCGGGGAAACAAGTCTTTATAGCAGCTGGTGAAAATGACCCAATGTGTCGTCCTGAGGAATCTCAGGAACTGGAGCAACTGCTTCAGGAGGCGGGAGCATCCGTAACGCTTCATTGGGAAAATCGTGGACATCAACTAACGAGAGAAGAAGTCGATGCTGCGGCATTGTGGTATCGTCGTCAATTTAAATAAGGTGGGGAATACAGGTGGGATTTTTACAGAAGCTATTTGGGCAAACCAAACAAAAGGAGATGGAACAAGTGGAAAACGTAAAACTAGCGATTATTTATTATAGTTCAACAGGTACAAACTATCAGATGGCAAAATGGGCTGAGGCTGGAGCGAAAGAAGCTGGTGCTGAAGTCAAAATTTTAAAGGTTCCTGAATTGGCACCAGAAGCAGTTGTTGCATCAAATCCAGCATGGAAAGCACATTTAGATGAAACAAAAGATGTCCCTGAAGTTCAGTTAAGTGACTTAGAGTGGGCAGATGCCATTATTTTCAGCATGCCGACACGTTTCGGTAACTTACCGGCTCAAATGAAGCAATTCTTAGACACAACAGGCGGTTTATGGTTCCAAGGGAAACTAGCAAACAAAGCAGTGAGTGCGATGACATCTGCACAAAACCCAAATGGCGGACAGGAGCAGACAGTTCTGAGCCTTTATACAACGATGTTCCACTGGGGAGCCATTATTGCCGCTCCTGGATACACGGATGATTCCCTATACGGCGCAGGGGGTAACCCTTACGGTGTGAGTGTGACTGTTGACCAAAATGGAAAGATCCAAGAGGATGCAGAAGCAGCCGCAAAACATCAGGCGAAACGTACAGTAAATGTAGCAGAATGGATCAAAAAAGGTCAAAACGCTTAATAGATGTATACAAAAAGAATGCAGCCACTCCGCTGCATTCTTTTTTCATTAATAAGGATCTGAAGGTGTGCTGTTGTTGATCGCATCGTTGACAGCCTGTGCCGCGCCTGTTGATCCAATGGGACCGCTTGGCTCCTCTTGTTTGAAGGCTTTTAAGCCATCGGCCACACGTTTTCCGTAGTCAGGATCAGCTTTTGTGAAGTTTTCGATCATTTGGTCTTGGATGTCTTTTTGACAGGTAGCTAAGGTGTTGACTAAGTTTTTAATCAGTTCCTCACGTTCCCAATCATTGAAGCGGCGATAGGTTTCTCCGGCTTGTCCGAAATTGTTCGGGCGGTCAATGGCTTCTCGTTTGACTTCACCCTCTACAAAAGGCGTATGATCCTTTCCATCTTGCTGCGATTCTTTTAATCCTCCGAGAATGGACGGTTCATAATTCACATGGGGGTTTTGTCCTTTTCCTTGATCCACATGATATTCCATTTGCCCATCTCGCTGATTGGTGGCAACATGCTTTTTCGGGGCATTGATCGGCAGCTGTAAATAATTTGGCCCGACTCGATATCGCTGCGTATCAGAGTAAGAGAAGGTACGTCCTTGCAGCAATTTATCATCTGAGAAATCTAATCCGTCTACAAGAACCCCCGTCCCAAAGGCAACCTGTTCCACTTCTGCAAAATAATTTTCTGGATTTTTGTTTAGCACCATTCGTCCGATCGGTTTCCATGGATAGTCATCCTTGTACCAGAGCTTTGTTGGATCGAGTGGATCAAAGTCTAGATGGGGGTGGGTGTCATCTTCCATGATTTGCGCGTATACTTCCCATTCAGGATGATCCCCTTGTTCAATGGCTTCATATAAATCCTGTGTGGCATGATTAAAGTTTTCCCCTTGAATGGCTTGGGCTTGTTCTTGTGTCAGGTTGCGAATTCCTTGCTTTGGTTCAAAGTGATATTTGACCAACACTGCTTTTCCTTCATGATTCACCCATTTATAGGCATGGACGCCAGAGCCTTGCATGTGCCGGTATGTGGCAGGAATGCCCCATGGCGAGAAGAGAAATGTCACCATATGTGTTGCTTCAGGTGATTGTGAAACGAAATCAAAAATGCGCTCACCATCCTGACGATTGGTGACAGGGTCAGGCTTAAAGGCATGAACCAAATCAGGGAATTTCAAAGCATCTCGAATAAAGAAAATTTTGAGGTTGTTCCCAACGAGATCCCAGTTGCCGTCTTCTGTATAAAATTTGATCGCAAATCCCCGCGGATCGCGTAAAGTTTCTGGTGAATGTCCGCCGTGAATAACAGAAGAGAATCGAACGAAGACAGGGGTCTTTTTTCCTTTCTCTTGAAATAATTTGGCTCTAGTATAAGTGGAAATGGGTTCGTCACCGAATGTACCGTAGGCTTCAAAGTATCCGTGTGCGCCAGCACCTCGTGCGTGAACGACACGTTCAGGGATGCGTTCACGATCAAAATGACTGATTTTCTCTAGGAAATCGTAATTTTCAAGCGTAGTCGGTCCTCTATTCCCAACGGTTCTCATGTTTTGATTATCTGTTACTGGGTGACCTTGGCGATTCGTCAAGGTTTCTTCTGACTCTGAAGATGATGTAGGCTGTTGATCTTCTTTCAAGGTAGAATCCCTCCTTCAATATCTCCCTAACAATATGGTCATGTTGCTCCCTATTTCATACAAGGATTGATATAATGAGTGAAAACTTTTATGAGGAGCGGACCTAATGATTCGATTGCACTGCCTTCACGCACATCCATCTAATATTTCTTACATTGACGACGCTTTCTATGACACAGGATTTGATCTGCATCACATCGTCGATTCATCCTTTATGGAACGAGCCAAACAAGATCCCGCATTTGATCTTGAGCAGCAGCAAACCTATGCTATCAACAGACTCATGCAAGAAGAAGAGGCTGATCTTGTTTTATTAACGTGTACACAATACATTGCGGCTTTGGGGGAGCAGCAGCACCTGTTCAAACAACCAATTGTTCCTATAGATGAGCCGTTATTTGAGCAGATTTGTGAGCGAGAGGGTCCGCTTCAGCTAGTGTTTTCAAACCCAGATACAGTAGAAGGAACGATGAAGCGACTGTCTTCATTTGTAAAAGAGCGGGGAAAGCAGTTGAAGGCAGAAGTGGTTGTGCTAGAGGATGTCTTTCATCTTTGCTTGAACGGTGATATACAAGCCTACCATGAGCGAATTATGGAACAGTTAAGGCAATCTGTGAAGCAGCAGTATGGAGATATTTGTGTGATGCAGCTCTCGATGGTTCACGCTGCAAAGCAGGTGGAGCAGGAAACAGGAGTGTCCATCATTCATCCGCTATCACCACTCAAACCATTTGTTTATCAAAAAATAACTACTCTAAAAGAGTGAACCCGCCACAGGTTCGCTCTTTTTGTATAGAAACGTAAATGGGATGACATGTTAAAAAAATAATGGAGCGCAAACTATTTTTAACAGGTGCGCGTCTATCCAATGTAAGAAATAACAGATGCGCATTTAAGATAAAGGAGCTCTTTGTAAAATGAAGAAACGAAAGATTGATGATCAATTTGCGGATTACGTAATGGAGCATAAACACAGTTTTTATCGATTGTCCTATAGCTATGTCAAAAACCCAGAAGATGCGATGGATGTCGTTCAAGAGGCGATTCATAAAGCACTCAAATCTGTTCACCGATTAGAGGATGCGACCAAGATGCATAGCTGGTTTTATAAAATCGTCGTAAACGCTGCCCTCGACTTTTTACGAAAGAAGAAGCGTGTGCAAGTGACAGACGATGATACGCTGGAATTTTTATCACAGGGTGAATCGGATGTCTATGAGGATCAAGATGTCAGACGAGCGATAGAAGATTTGCCGGAGATGTATCGGGTCATCATTATATTAAGATTCTTTGAGGATTTAAAGCTAGAGGACATTGCTCATATTCTTGGAGAAAATGAAAACACCATTAAAACAAGATTATATAAGGCGTTGCGGCTTTTAAAAGTAGAATTATCGCAGGAGGAAATATAAATGGATAAGCATTTGGAACAGTTAAAAGAGGAATATCTAGAAATCCCTATTCCCCCGGAATACGATGCTATGGTTGAACGGACATTAAAACGAAAAAACAAGCAACCTCATTTTCAGAAATGGACGATCGGACTTGTTGCTGCGGCTGCTTTATTTGTCACCACTGTAAATGTCAGTCCGCAGGCAGCAAGAGCGATTTCAGAAGTACCTGTCATTGGAGAGCTTGTGAAAGTCGTGACGTTCACAGAATTTAAAAAGAGCGATCAGGGAACAAATATTGATCTCAAAACACCACATGTTTCAGGGCTTGGGGACGGAAAATTACAAGACAGCCTGAATCAAAAATATTTAGCTGAAAACAAAAAGCTGTATCAAGATTTTGAAAAGGAAACAAAGGGTTATAAAAATGGTCATTTGAGTGTAGAGAGCGGATATGAAGTAAGAACAAACAATGATCAAATTCTTTCACTAGGTCGATACAAGGTGACGACTCAGGCTTCTGCGGCAGAGGAAATGACATATGATACGGTGGATAAGAAAAACCATGTACTCATTACATTACCAAGTCTGTTTAAAGATGACCGTTATATTGATGTGATTAGTGAAAATATTAAAGAACAAATGAAAAAACAGATGAAAGAGGATTCAAATAAGATTTACTGGATGACGAAGCAAGATACGGTTGATCCGTTTAAGAAGATTCAGCCAGATCAAAGCTTCTATATCAATTCAAAAGGCAAACTGGTGATTTCCTTCAACGAATATGATGTGGCGCCTGGTTACATGGGTGTAGTTGAATTCACGATTCCAACAAGCGTGCTAAAGGATATTCTTGTCAGCGATATGTACATTCATTAAAAGAAGAAAAAAGACTGCTGAAGATGTCAGCAGTCTTTTTATGTTTATGAAGAAAGTGCGTCTGTTAGTGCAGGCACGACTTGTTTCTTTCTTGATACAACACCTTTTAGTAAAGCAGTGTTGTTTTCAAGTGTGACATTGAATGCTTTTTCTACTTTTGCTGCTTCAGCACCAAGTGCAAGCGTAAGAGAGTCATTTTCTAGAATGTCTGTGATCACTAAAACAAATAGATCAAGACCTTTCGCTGCGATGACTTCATTGATTTTTGCTTCGATGTCAGCTTGTCTTGCTGTTACTTCAGCGATATCAACTGTATTAACTTGTGCAATTTCGACTTTGCTGTTACCTAGTGCAAATTCTTTTGCATCCAGTGTGATTAATTCTTGAACTGTTTTTTGGCTTAGGTCAGCTCCTGCTTTCAGCATATCTAAACCATATACTTCAGGGTCTACTCCTGCGATTTTTGCCAGCTCATGCGCAGCATCAACATCCTGCTGTGTGCATGTTGGGGATTTGAATAGCAAGGAATCAGAAATGATCGCAGACAAAAGCAAACCAGCGATTTCTTTTTCAATTGTGACTTGGTGCTCTTTGTACATTTTGTTTAAGATCGTTGCTGTGCAGCCAACTGGCTCAGCACGATAGTAAAGAGGTTCACTTGTTTCAAAGTTGGCAATACGGTGATGGTCAATGACCTCTGTCACTTGTACTTGATCAATATCGCTTACACTTTGTTGGAATTCGTTATGATCGACAAGAATGACTTGTTTTGTTTCGTTTGCAGCCGTTTCAATGAAACGAGGTGCTTCTTGTTTAAAGAAATCTAATGCGTATTGTGTTTCTCCATTGATTTCTCCAAGTCTGACAGCTTCTGCTTGAACGCCAATTTTGTTTTTCAGATCAGCGTAAGCGATAGCAGAGCAAATCGTGTCTGTGTCAGGGTTTTTGTGTCCGAATACGAGTGTTTTTCCCATGTGAATTCTCCTTCTTACTTTTATTGATGATGTTTCTATTCTAACAGCTTTTGACCTTGAATTCAGGGTTTATAGCTAAGAATAATCTAAAAAATTGTAACATGCTGTCTGAAAAGTTGCATGTACAAGACGATCTAAGTTGTTCCACGTGAAACGTTCTTGGAATAGCCTGCATTTTACTTGCGATTTACGGCTATGGTAAAATAAAGGTTGGGTCAAGATATGACGGAGCGTACATCGTACGTATACATAGAAGTACACATTGAGCAAGATATAGAAAAATGATTGGATTGAGGTGAAGGTGTGAAACAAACAAAAGCGTTAGTAGAAGGCGCTATCATGATCAGTATTTTTGCGGTCATGACGCTGTTTTATTTGTATGTGCCACTTTTAGCCATTATTTTCTTCATGGCTGCTCCGATTCCGATCATTCTCTATACAATCAGGCATGGCTTGAAAAAAGGAATTGCGGCTGGCGCTATTGGCATAGTGATCAGCTTTTTAATTGGGTCAATTAATGGGCTTTTAAGTGCGCCAATGCTGATTGCTGTTGGAGTAGGTATGGGTGTTTTCTACAGCAGGAGGCAGCCAGGTCAGGCTATTATTACGGGTGCGCTGATCTACTTATTCAGTTTTCTCATTTACTTTGTTGTCAGTGTCCAGCTGTTTCAAGTAGATATACTGGGTGTCGCAAAGGAATCAATTGACCAAATCATGCCGATGGTAGAGAGTACCTTAAAACAATCTGGCGCTTCTGATCAGGACATAGCAAAACAACTCAAGCAGTTTAGAGAGATGCAGGATACGGCATTAAATTCTTTACCTGTAGCGCTTTTGATTTTTGTCACGCTCATGTCTTTCGTCAATCATTGGTTTGTGCGGCCGTTGATCAAACGGTTTGTTCCAGACATGCCAGCTCTTAAGAAATTTAAGGATATGCGGCTGCCAAAAAGCATGGTATGGTATTATTTACTCACACTGCTTTTGATGCTGATTCAGCCGGAGAAAGGCAGCTTTTTATCGCTCGTGCAAACGAGTGCTTTTCAAATTTTATTTATACTGGTGCTTATTCAGGGCTTTTCTTTTATCTTCTATTATTGCCACGAAAAAAACATCTCAAAAGTGGTACCCATTTTTGCCGTCGTATTGACGATTCTCTTTCCGCCAATCGGTGTGATTGTGCGTATTATAGGGATTGCTGACATAGGCTTTGATTTAAGAGAAAAAGTAAAAACAAATAATTCACTCTGAATGTTGAGGAGTTGATATCAGTGCCAAGCTTCTATCGAAAACCTGTCATCAAGTATCCGATCTTCGCGTTAATTGTTCTTGCGGTGATCACAGTCCTCCTCAACCTTTATTTTAATTGGATCATAGGAGCGGTTGGTCTTTTAGTCCTTGCGGGTGTGCTCTACTTTTTAAAGTGGGCAGATACGCAGGTGCAAAAAGAGATTGATTCATATATTTCAACATTATCCTATCGAGTCAAAAAGGTTGGAGAAGAAGCATTAATGGAGATGCCAATTGGTATTATGCTGTTTAATGACCAGTATTATATCGAATGGACCAATCCATTTCTCGCTTCGTGCTTCCATGAAAGCACACTTGTCGGCAGATCCTTGTATGATACATTTGAATCCATTGTGCCTCTTATTAAACAAGAGGTTGAGACAGAAAATGTGACGCTGAATGACCGGAAATTCAAAGTCATTATTAAACGGTCAGAGCGCCTTTTATATTTCTTTGATGTCACGGAACAAGTGCAGATTGAAAGACAGTATGAAAATGAACGAACGGTGTTATCTTATATCTTTTTAGACAATTATGATGATGTGACGCAGGGTCTTGATGATCAGGTGCGTAGCGCGATAAATAGTGAAGTCACATCGCTGTTAAACAATTGGGCACAAGAATACGGCATTTTCTTAAAAAGAATTTCATCTGAACGATTTATGGCTGTATTAAACGAGAGCATCTTAGCAGAGCTTGAAACATCGAAGTTTTCCATTTTAGACGAGGTTCGTGAGAAAACAGGGGCACATAGCGCCACACTTACCCTTAGTATTGGAATCGGTGCGTCTGTTCCTTCTTTAAAAGAACTTGGCGCACTTGCGCAGTCGAGTCTTGACCTTGCCCTCGGACGAGGCGGGGATCAGGTAGCGATTAAACAGCCGAATGGGAAAGTGAAATTCTACGGTGGAAAAACCAATCCAATGGAAAAACGGACACGAGTACGCGCACGGGTCATTTCACATGCTTTAAAAGAAATTGTATCTGAAAGCGGTAATGTCATGATCATGGGGCATAAGTTCCCCGACATGGACTCTATTGGTGCCTCGATCGGGATTTTAAAGGTTGCTCAAGCGAATGGAAAAGAAGGTTACATCGTCATTGATGCCAACCAGATTGGGGATAGCGTTCAACGCTTAATTAGTGAAATTAAGAATTATGAAGAACTTTGGTCCCGTTTTATCACGCCTGAGGAAGCGATGGAGCTTGCAAAGGATGACACATTGCTTGTGGTCGTAGATACACATAAACCGTCCCTTGTGATGGAAGAACGACTGCTAAATAAGATCGAAAACGTCGTTGTCATTGACCACCATAGACGTGGTGAGGAATTTATCCGTGATCCTTTACTTGTCTATATGGAGCCGTATGCTTCATCTACAGCAGAACTTGTGACAGAGCTGTTAGAGTATCAGCCGAAGAAATTGCGGATTAACATGATTGAGGCCACAGCACTTCTTGCTGGGATTATCGTGGATACGAAGAGTTTCTCCCTCAGAACGGGGTCAAGAACGTTCGATGCAGCATCCTACCTTCGTGCAAAAGGGGCAGATCCTGTCCTTGTGCAAAAGTTTTTGAAAGAGACAGTCGATCATTACATCAAACGGGCAAAGCTCATTCAGCATACAGAGCTGTATCAAAATCAGGTAGCGATTGCTTCCTTGCCGTCTGACAGATCTGAGTATTATGATCAAATTACGATCGCACAGACGGCTGATTCTCTCTTGTCGATGAGTGAGGTTGAAGCATCATTTGCTGTCGCAAGGCGAGATGACGATACGGTCTGTATTAGTGCAAGATCGTTAGGGGATATCAACGTTCAAATTATTATGGAAGCATTAGATGGCGGCGGTCATTTGACTAACGCTGCGACCCAGATTTATGGTATAACCATTGAAGAAGCGGTAGAGAAGTTAAAAGCTGCCATAGACGAATATTTCGAAGGAGGGGTTCAAAGATGAAAGTCATCTTTCTAAAAGACGTAAAAGGCAAAGGGAAAAAAGGCGAAGTCAAAAATGTAGCTGACGGATACGCTCACAACTTTCTCATCAAACAAGGGTTAGCTGTTGAAGCAACTCCAACGAACCTAAGTGCATTGGAAGGGCAGAAAAACAAAGAGAAAAAGAATGCCATCCAAGAGCTTGAGCAAGCGAAACAATTAAAAGAAACACTTGAGGCGCTGACAGTGGAACTCACTGCTAAATCAGGTGAAGGCGGTCGTCTATTTGGTTCGATTACAAGCAAACAGATCGCTGATAAATTGCAAAAAGATCATCAAATCAAACTCGATAAGCGTAAAATTGAGTTGAATGATGCCATCCGTGCGCTAGGATACACAAATGTACCGGTGAAGCTTCACCCAGAAGTACAAGCAACATT
Organism: Bacillus sp. FSL K6-3458; assembly: GCF_038005045.1. Taxonomy (NCBI): domain Bacteria; kingdom Bacillati; phylum Bacillota; class Bacilli; order Caryophanales; family Bacillaceae; genus Bacillus; species Bacillus sp. FSL K6-3458. The sequence continues at coordinate 270,143 of NZ_JBBOSI010000001.1, forward strand.
AAAGGTGCACGTCACAGAACAAGCATAAAACAGAAAAAAACCCGTCTCCTCGTGAGGCGGGTTCTTTTTTTATGATGGATCTGAAATATAGATGCTTCGTCCAGCACGCATACCGGATAAAAACATGAAAAATAGAACGATGATAAAGATGATAATAGATGGCGTCCATGTATGTGTCACATCAAAAAGGATACCGATCATGAATGGACCAACAGCGGCTAATAAATAACCAAGTGACTGCGCCATTCCAGAAAGGGCAGCTGCTTGTTCCATATTGGTTGTTCTTAATCCAATAAATGTGAGGGCAAGACTGATACTGGCCCCTTGTCCGACGCCGATTAATAGCACAGAGATGACAAGAATAGGCGTCGACCCTCCGAGAAGGAGACCAATCATGCCGAGTAAATACACAAGGACAAGGCCGACGACAAGCGGTCTTTGCGTTTTTAATTTTTCTGCAAAAACGGGCGTTAAGAAGGTGGATGGCAGACCAGTGAACTGCATAATAGAGAGCATCCATCCCGCTGTCGCTAGGTTCATTCCATGTGATGTCAAAATATCAGGAAACCATGCGATACTGCTGTAGAAAAGGAATGATTGCAAGCCCATAAAAAAGGTCACCTGCCATGCGACACGTGAACGCCATATTGGCTGCTCTTTGAGCGAAATGCTTTTGACAGCCGCTGTGTTCTGATGAAGAAGCTGCGGCGCCCACACCATCATCGCAAGAAGGGCAAGTCCGGCCCAGACAAGGAATGATGTATTCCAGCCGCCAGGCATCGCATGACTGAGCGGAACACTGACACCAGATGCAAGTGCAGCAAAAACGGACATCGATGTCGTATACACGCTTGTCATTAATCCAGCATGTGCAGGGAATTTATGTTTCACAAGTCCAGGTAAAAGCACATTACAAATCGCAATCCCGACGCCGACTAGCGCTGTTCCCATCATTAAAAAGGTGATGCTGCCAAATGAACGAATGACAATCCCAAAGAGCAGGACAGCAAGCCCAAGCCAAAGTGTTCGTTCATTCCCAAGACGTTTTCCGATTTTAGGTGCAATGGGAGATAGCAATGCGAATGAGAGCAGTGGTAATGTCGTGAGGAAACCAGCCAGTCCATTTGAAAGCTGTAAATCAGAACGAATGGCACCGATCACAGGACCAACAGACGTAATGGCTGGCCTCAGATTAAAGGCAATGAGTAAAATCCCAGCAATCAGCAAAATGGTTTGCCCTGTACTGCGAGGATGAAATGTTGATTTTTCTAGTTGTTGTTCCATGAATGTAAACTCCTTTATTTCTTTAAGAACGATCTTTCTTCTGTTCAAGCTCCGCTAATTTAGCTAATAAGATGTGCTGCGGCATATGCATGATTTGCTCTAACGGTACATTAAGTGATGCAGCAAGCTTTTGTGCGGTATCGGCTGAGATTTGTAAAGGTCTCATGCGCAAATCCCTCCTCTTTCAATCTATACGTTCCAATATACCATATCGACTTTGTGACTTGCTGATAAAAAATTTAGGTTTTCTTTTATAAAACCACTTGATGGCCGATAAGAAATTTTTTTGAAATTGTTTCAGATGGTGGCCCTCTCCTTGTTCAATGTGAAAGTGAAGCTTTCGTTCCTGCATCCCTTTCTGTAATAAAAGATCATGGAGTTGTTTGTTGAATAAAGGCATGTGCTGTTGGACAGATGTTTTGCCTTTCCCTTCTTCACTGCCTACAGACAAATAGACAAGGTGGTCCACAGACTGAATGCTTTGTTGTTTAGCAAATGGTAGAAAATCTTGATACCAAAATGATCCAGAGATAGATGCGATTTTTTTAAAAAGAGCAGGGTACATCAATAAAGTATAAATTGCAAATAGCCCACCTAATGAAGCACCTATGTGACTATGTTCATGACCGGTCTGTTTGACTGAGTATTCTCTTTTGATATATGGAAGCAAGTCATTTGCTAAAAATGACACATATGTCTGTGCCTCACCTTTAAAGTCAGGGAATCCAGAACGCAGTGATGATGCTTTCCATGGTGTATATTCGTCAAGTCGATTGAATGGATGTATACCGACGATGATGATTGGCGAGATGGTTTTGGCTTCAATCATGCTTTCGATCTCTAGCAGGTGGGTTCTAAACAAAGAAGAGCCATCTTGTACAAAGACAGCTGGAACATCAATAGAGGTGTCCGGTGGAAGGTAAATATCAAGCTGCCGCCCGTTCAATTCGTCATATAGAAACGTTCCGTTCATGTGTATTCTCTCCTTCAAGTTTTCAAGCTCTGCTGAAAAGAAGAACAAAGGGCTAAAATGTTTAGCCCTTTGTCAAGATGCGCATCTTTTTAGTTGGTTTGATCTAGCCATTTGACAGCCTGATCAAGGAAAGTTGTTTTGCTTAGTGCTGTTCCTCCCTGAAGCATAGGATCAACGACATTTTCATTGATGTGCCCATTTTTCACAGCTTTTAGGCTGTTCCAAATTTTATTTCCCTCTAAGTCCTTCAATGCATTTGGATTCGATGAGTTTTCCTCTTGGGAGAACTGAACAAAGATATAGTCAGGATTGAGTTCGCCTAGGCGTTCCAATGAAATCATTGCTTGTGCTTTGGCTTTTTTGATATCACTTGGTGCTGTAAACCCTAAGTCCCCATATAAAGTAGAGTTGAAGTATACGTCTTCAGGGTACACGTACAGGTCGCCCTGTCTAATGCGTAAAATGACAGCTGTTTTGTTGTTGCTTTTGTCTTTCAGGGTTTCTTTCGCTTGTTTGAGATCTTTCTGATAATCAGAAATGATGCTTTTCGCTTCTTCACTTTTTCCAGTCAGTTCACCGAGTAATAAAAGGTTGCTTTCCCAGTCGGAAGAGACATGTGATACTGGGATCGTCGTTTGGATTTTATCTAGTTTTTTAATTGTTGCAGGCGGGAACTTGGTTGATCCGAGTATCACGTCTGGTTTTAGTTTTAAGATTTTTTCTAGGTTTGGTTCAGTTTTTTCCCCAATGCCTTCTGTTTTTGCTGTAATGTCTTTAAATAATTCAGGGAAAGTGCCGCCTACAGTAGAAGCACCAATAGGGTCGATACCAAGTAGTTTTGCATCTTCCATCGATTCTAGGCTTCCAGCAATGACGATTCGTTTCACTGGTGTTTTCAGTTTGTACGTTTGATCTAAGTATTTGATATTTGTTTCTGCTGCTTCAGCTGACTTGCTTTTGGTTGTGTTGGAAGCCGGTTTATTTTCTGCAGCACCACAGGCTGCTGCGATGATCGTCATGATACAAAGGATAAGCAATGCGAACCATTTTTTCATTTGTTTTCTCCTTTAACTGATAATTGTTCTCAATTAAAGATTGTAGTAGTCATTCGTCCTTTTATCCATAGACAATGATCTGTCTAGTGATGGACTTTTTACGGAAAAAAAGATAAAAGGTCCTGAATGACTCGTTGATGACTGGCTGCTGTGTATTCACGCCAAGGGTCAGAAGCGAGTGGATAGACGGCTTGTTGCGTCACAGCCTTGAGATTTTGCCAAGCCTCCTGTTGCTTTAATTTTTGATAAAAAGCAAGGGTTTTTGGTTCTTTATGCAACAAGAGGAAGATTGCATCTGGGTCTAACTGCTGTATAGAGTGAATGCTGATTTTTTTTTCGATGAGCTGGCCATCATTCTGAAAAGCCGGCAGAAGGCCAATGTCATGAAAAATTACTTCTGACAAGGTGCGATTGACAGATAAGTAGAGCTGATCTTGAAAGATACGAAGAGGCAGGACGGTTCTTGGTGGATGATCAACAAGGCATGCCTTTTTCGCTTGAATGACGAGTTCTTCGTAATGAAACAGCCATTCTTCTGCTTCCCTCGTTTCGTTTAAGAACAGAGCTGTTTGTCTGAATTGAGTGCGCCAATCCAATTGTGTGAATGGAACAAAGTGCACAGGACAGATGGTTTTCAACGCTTGTTTTTCTGCCTCTGTCACATGATCATTGACAATGATCAGCTCAGGTTGTGCTTCCATCAATTGCTGTATATTGGCTTCAGCGTGCTCGTTGATACGATGTGCACTCAAATGGATCGGAATTTCTTCTGCATAATGCTCAAAGTCATGTGCTGTCCATTTAGGGTGAAGAGGGGCAGCATATGGGATGATATGAATAGGTGTGAGCTGCCCGAGTATGGAATGGCCATAGGCAGCCATTTTCCGTTGACGGCTTTTCATATAAGCAGAAGGAGTGATACCCGTTTTTTTCTTAAAGATGCGGCTAAAGTAATAGGGGTCTTGATAGCCAATATCCTGTGCAATGTCTTTGAGCTTTGCATGACCTTTCGCCATTAACTGTTTGGCTCTAGCCAGTCTTTTCTTGGTGATATAATCAGTGACACTCACATCAAAATGCTTTTTAAATAGCTCGCTGTAATGATTGGCGCTGATACCAGCCATATGAGATAGACTTGTAAGGCTGAGAGGTTCTTCGGAATGTTGATCGATATATTGTTTTGTTTTGAAAAGGGCATGTGTTGTGTCACAAATGTCTTCTTTATGCAGTGTGAAAAGCTGCAGGATGAGCTGTTGAAAAAGGGTTTGGCTTCTAAAAAAGCTAATGGATTCAGGTTTTTGCCATTCTGTTGTCATGTCGGATAGTAAAGAATGAATTTGTTCAATCGAGCTAATATCGATAAATTGCCATACATTCAGTAAAGATCGGGCATGTTCAGTTGATACTTCTTCTATGTTTTGACCTTGTAGCGTGTACATCTGAAATCGAAACAGATAGAGCTCGTGTTTTTGATAAGGCTCTGTTTTCAACATAAATGTTTCCCCAGGCATCATCGTATAGAGTGTCAGATTTTTCAATCGCCATCTTTGATCATTCAATGTAAGTAAACCGCTGCCGCTTATGCTAAAGAGGAGGCAGAAAGTATCTGACAATTGCTGCTCCGTATGTGGAAGATCTGCATTATTTATTTTTTCAGTATATGTTAATCGATAAATGCATTGTTCAGCATTTACCTTTGTACATAATTGATGATTGTTTCCCATAAAACCACCTGATCTCTTATTAATTGATAAACATTCTCAATTGAATTGTATCAGAAAGAGCTGGAAAATGGTGTGTTTATTCTGTTAAAAAAAGCACCCTGATGGAGATCAGGGTGCGATGATTTATTCCGTTTTTCCATGTGCTAACGCAGGTTCTTTTGTTAAGCTTAATGGCCGTAAGTCCTGCCAGTGTGTCTGGATATAATCAATGCAGGCATTTCTAGTGTCTTCACCAAAGACCTTTTCCCATCCATCTGGTATTGGTGCAAATGATGGCCAAAGTGAATGTTGTCCTTGTTCATTGACAAGCACAAGAAATACACCGTCTTCACGATCAAAGGGATTTGTCATTTGTCATCTCTCCTTTATTCTTAGTGCTTTTGTTTGACCCGGTGCAGAGCGTTGTCTAAGATGACACCAATTTCTGCTAGGGGTTTAGGCTGGCACATGTCTTTGTGCCGGCAATGAATGTCGTGCTGTTCAATGGTTCCGTTGATATAAGGTGCCCATGCTTCGGGATCAATCGGTGTAAACCAGTCTGGGATAATGGTAGATCTAAAGAATAATATGTCCCCTTGATAAGTTTTTGGCTGATATTCCCCGAGCAATCGCACTGAGTTGACATAGGTTTCTTTTAGATTTCTAATGGCATCCTCACTTAAGCTTGCTAGTGCACTGCCGTCTTTCTTCAAGATGTCGACAGCACTCTTCATCGTGAGCGGTTCACCTGTTAAGGTATCTGGATCATAACCGCCGAGTGCAAGAAGAGCGATTAGTGCTTCTTCTTCATCAGGTGCTTCTTTAATCGGTAAGAAATGGTTCGGATAGGCATCCAGCATCGCAACGAGAGCGATTTCTTCACCTTGCTGCTGGAGTTGAGTAGCCATTGCTTGTACAACGTTTCCGCCAAGTGACCAGCCAAGTAGATGATAAGGGCCTTTTGGCTGAATCGTTTGGATGTGCTTAATATAATCGGCAGCCATATCATCGAGTGTATGCGGATAGTCATCTTTTCTTGCGATTCCTCGTGCCTGTAATCCATAAATAGGGATGTCTTTCTCTAATGTGTTCAAGAGACCTGCATAGCACCAGCTAAGACCACCTGCTGGGTGAACACAGAAGAGAGGATGTCTTTCTCCATTTGTTCGTAGCGGCAGTAAGATTTCTAGTGCGTTTTCATCGCTTCCTGTTTCTAGTTTCTCTGCCAAGCTGGCAACGTTCGGTGCTTCAAACAACGTTCCGATGCTCAGTTTTACACCAAGTGCATCACGAATGCGGCTGATTAAACGAACCGCAAGTAAGGAATGCCCGCCAATGTCAAAAAAGCGATCGTCAATGCTGATTTTTGGCAAATCAAGCACCTCTTCAAAAAGATGACACAGGATTTCCTCTTTCGGGTTTCTTGGGCCGCGGCCATCCGTTTGCTGTATATGCAATTGAGGTGCCGGTAGTGATTTTTGATCAAGCTTCCCGTTTGCTGTAAGTGGCATCGTATCAATCTGTACATAAGCCGCAGGCACCATGTAATCAGGAAGACTGGCTGCCGCAAAATGGCGAAGAGTCTCTGTATCGAAATGGTCTTCTTCAGTTGTAACGATGTATGCAACTAAGCGTTTGTCGCCAGGCTGATCCTCTCGCAAAATGACGGCAACTTGTGCAACTGCGTCGTGGCGTGATAGAACGGCTTCGATTTCTCCAAGTTCAATCCTAAACCCGCGTATTTTAATTTGATGATCAGCTCTACCAATGTAATCAAGTGCCCCTTCTTCTGTCCAGCGAGCGAGGTCGCCTGTACGATACATCCTTGTGCCAGGTGCTCCATAAGGATCAGCAGGGAATCGATCTGAGGTCAGGTCAGGCCTGCCTAGATAACCTCTTGCCAAACCAGCTCCAGCTACATACATTTCACCTGTTGTCCCAGGTGGAACAGGTTGTAGGTATTCATCTAGTACGTACACGTGTAAATCAGAAATTGGTTCGCCTATTAAACTGCTGGATTTCTTTGCGATCATGTCTCGATTGAGTACATTGTACGTAACGTGAACGGTGGTTTCTGTAATGCCATACATGTTAATTAATTTTGGCTTGCAGTCTGAGTGACGGCTGTACCAATCTTCTAATCTGCTAAGCTCTAATGCTTCACCGCCAAAGATGACATAGCGGAGTGATAATGCTTGACCAAGTGTTTGTTGTTCCTTGTCTATCTGCATGAGCTGATAGAAGGCGGAAGGTGTTTGATTAAGTACAGTCACACCTTCATCGACTAGAAGCTGCATCATCTCTTCTGGAGAACGAGAGATGGTATGAGGAACAATGACAAGTCGCCCGCCATATAAAAGGGGTCCCCATATTTCCCAAACTGAAAAGTCAAAGGCATATGAATGGAACATTGTCCAAACATCCTCTTCATCGAAATGGAACCAATGTTCAGTAGATGTCAGAAGACGGATGACATTTTGGTGTGGAATGACCACTCCTTTTGGTTTCCCTGTAGAGCCGGACGTATAAATAATATAGGCCGGATGCAGAGAAGATAGCGGCTCAATTCTGTCTATATCAGCCGGATTGTGATTTGGCGTAGTCAGCAATTGATCAATTGTTTCTTTTTCGTCTAACAAAATCAAATCGCAGTCAGCAGGGAGATGCAATGCAGCTGCTTTTGTTGTGATGCTGCAAACTGGTTTGGCATCTTGTATCATGTATGCCAGCCTGTCTGCTGGATAGTCAGGATCAAGAGGAACATAGGCTGCGCCTGCTTTATGAACAGCTAATAAGCTGACGAGCATATCAATTGATCTAGGCAGGGCAAGTGCAACGAACTGTTCTGGTCCAACGCCTCTTTGTATTAATAAATGAGCAAGACGATTAGCTTTGTTGTTTAACTCACCATAGGTCAGCTGCCTCTTGCCATCCGTTACAGCCACTCGATCAGGGAATTGTTGCACCGTTTTTTCAAATAAGGCCGGGAGACTATGTGCTTGGTCTGACTGAGCGAATGTCTGTTTGTCAGGGAGAAATGTTTGTCGTTCTTGATCTGATAAAATGTTCACTTGACCAATCGGCAGATGTGGGCGCTCAGCTATTTCTGTTAAAAAGCGCTTCATTCTGTCAGCGATTGCTCGAACGGTACTTTGTTTAAATACATCTGTGCTGAATTCAAACAATCCTGTTAATCCTGCTGCTGATCCAGTTTCAGTTCTTTGTTCTGTCAATTCGATGGTCAGATCAAATTTAGCTGATCCCACTGGTTTTACGTAGAGATCCGAATCAAGTTGTGTCAGCTTCATTTCCGCCTTCGGTGTATTTTGGAAGGCAAGCATGACTTGGAACAATGGATTCCGTGATCTGGAGCGGGTTGGATTTAGGATTTCCACTAGCCGTTCAAATGGCAGATCCTGATGCTCATAGGCTGCTAAGTCAACGTTTCGCACTCGCTTCAATAGCTCACTGAAGGTTGGATTACCAGCTGTATTTGTACGTAATACTAGTGTGTTCACAAACAATCCGACAATATCGTCAAGTGCATCGTCATTCCGTCCAGCAATTGGACTGCCGATTGGGATATCTGTCCCCGCCCCAAGGCGTGTCAGTAATGCTGCAAGGGATGCTTGAAGCACCATGAACAAACTCACTTGATGCTGTTTCGCAAACTCAAGAAGGTTTTGATGTAAAGCCGGTTCGATCGTAAAGTCTATCGTCGCACCGTTGAAGCTTCCTTCCTGTGGACGTGGGAAGTCATAGGGAAGCTCAAGTTCTTCTGGCAGGTCATGTAAGGCACCTTTCCAATAGCTGAGTTGCTTGGCAAATAGACTATCCGTCTCTTTTTCACTGCCCAACAGTTTCTGCTGCCAAATAGCATAGTCAGCATATTGAACAGGTTCCGCTGGCAATGAGGTGGATTTCCCTTGAATACGAGCTTCATAAGCAGCAGCTAAGTCTCGTGTCAACGGTGCAAGTGACCAGCCGTCACCAGCGATATGATGCAGCAATAGAAGCAGGACAGACCGATTGGCATCAAGCGTGAATAATTCTGCTCGCAGTGCAGGTTCTTCTTCAAGCTGAAAGCTATAGCGAATGGATTCATTTAATTGATTCTCAATTTGTTGATCACTCGAAGCTGTGACATGGAGCTCAGGCTGAACACTTTTTGGGTGTAAAATAACCTGTCTTGGCATGCCGTTCTTATTTGGAAAAATGGTTCTAAGGGTTTCATGTTTTTCAGTGATATCTGCCAAAGCACCAGTTAGAGCTTGTTGATCTAGTGTACCTGTTAGCTGAATGACAAGTGGAATATTGTAAGTTGGACTTGGCCCTTCAAGGCAATGAAGGAACCAGAGCCGTTTCTGAGCAAAGGATAACGGAATCTCATCTGGCTTGTTTTCTACCTGAAGCGGCGGCCGAATGTCCTTCGCTTTGTCCAAGTGCTGCGCAAGTTCAGCAACCCGAGGTGATTCAAAAATGGTGCTCATGCTTAGGTCTGCACCGAATGTATCTCGTATACGTCGAAGCAGACGAGCGGCAAGTAAAGAATGCCCACCTAAGTCAAAGAAACTATCATCTATACCAATTTGAGATAGGCCAAGTGTTTCTGCAAATAAACTACATAACATGTCTTCTTGAGGTGTTCTAGGTGTACGATCGGAACTAACTAAAGACATATTTGGCACTGGTAATGCTTTGCGATCGATTTTGCCGTTTGGTGTAAGTGGCAGTTCCGGCAAAACGACAACAGCAGAAGGCACCATGTAGTCTGGAAGTAATGCAGCCACAAATTGCCTGAGCTCTGAAGGGTGAAGAGCTGAGTCGTCTGTCAGCACAACATACGCACAAAGCAACTGTTGCCCAGGTTGATCTTCACGAACGATCACAGATGTATGCTTTATAGCTTGGTGCTGCATAATCACGGTTTCAATTTCACCCAATTCAATACGGAAGCCGCGGATTTTAATTTGATGATCGGCACGGCTTATATAATCAATCGAACCATCTTCACGCCATCTGGCTAAATCTCCAGTACGATACATTCTCGTGCCTTTTGTGCCGAACGGATCAGCGACAAATTGTTCTGCCGTTAAGTCGTATCGTCCAAGATATCCTCTTGATACTCCTTCACCTGCAATATAAAGTTCACCGATTGATCCTGCTGGGACTGGGTTTAGTCCTTCATCTAAAATGTAAATGCTCGTATTCCAAATGGGTTTACCAATTGCCGGCCCGCTATTCTCTTGATGTGCTGTGACATTTTCCATCGTAGACCAGATCGTCGTTTCTGTAGGTCCGTACAAATTGGTAATGTCGCATTGAAGAGATTGCAGTGTGTGCAAAAGGGAGGCAGGAAGTGCTTCTCCTCCAACAAGAACACGCATACCTGTGATCACGTCAGGGTATTCATCTGCCAATGCATGCCACAGCGTTGGTGTTGCCTGCATGATTGTGACATGATGAGAACGAATCATGTTTGAAAGTTTTGCTGGTTCTTGTATCGTTTCTTTTTTTGCCAATAAAATAGCAGCCCCATGTAAAAGTGGGAGGAACATTTCTAGCCCGGAAATATCAAAGGCTATGGTCGTTACCGCTAAAAGCTGGTCTCCTTGATCTAATAAAAATGCATCTTGCATGGACAATATAAAGTTGATTACATTTCGCTTTGTTACAACAACACCCTTTGGTTTGCCTGTCGATCCTGACGTGTAGAGGATATAGGCGGGGTGATGTGGAGAACCCTCGCTCCAGGTAGGATTGAGATGCGGACTGCCTGCTATCTCCTGATGAACAGTTGCATCATCCAGTTGAACGATGTGAGGATAGTCCAAACCACCTGCTGTCTCATTGATTGTGAGCAAGCACGCCGGTTTGGCATCCTCTAGCATATAGGCGACACGATCGTTAGGATAATCAGGGTCTAGTGGCAGATATGCGGCTCCCGTTTTGACGACGGCTAATAGACTTACGACCATATCGATGGATCGAGGCAGAGCGATTGCGACGAATTGTTCTGGTCCAATGCCACGATTTTTCAAATAATGAGCTAATTGATTTGCCCGCTGATTCAACTCTTCATAGGTCAAAATGATTCCTTCAAACTGTAATGCTTTTGCTTGCGGCGTTTTGCTCACTTGTTTTTCAAATAGTTCCCGTAATGATTCTTTTGGTAATTCTCGTTTTGTATCATTCCAGTGCTTGAGAATGTTCTCTTTTTCTTCAGACAAAAGAAGGTTGAATTGACTGATTGTCTGATCTTGCTCTAGTCCGGTTATTTCCTCCAGCAATTGAAGAAAACGATGTTGATGAGCGTCAACGGCTGTCTCTTTGTAAACAGCAGGGTTTGCATCAAAGTCGATTTGAAATCCGTTTCCATCCGCACGGTCGTATATGTTGATCGATAAATCATCTACCGGTCCTGCTGAGAGATTGTGTGCTCGACCAATGCTCTGATCGAACTTGAGATCATAATCAAATGGCATGATATTGATCTGTGGACCGAATAATCGTTGATTTCTTCCGATGAGCTTAAAGTCTCTCCGCATGTCTTCATGACGATATCGTTGATGAGGACGAATGGCTTTCAGTTCATCAGATACTTGACGAACAAGTGCTGAGAGCGTCATTTCTGGTTTGCATGTTAAACGAAGCGGTACCAGGTTCATGACCATTCCAGGTGTTTGCAAGGCGCACGATCCAAGGCGCATCATCACAGGTAATCCTAAAACAATATCATGTGCACCCGTCATACGATGCATATAGAGTGCGGATGCGGCAAGAATCATTTCATGCCACGTACTACCGAAGGCTTGGGCGTTTTTTTTCATTTTGCTTACCTTTTCGGCATCGTATCTAGCCGTTTTCCGGATAAAATGATCCGACGTTCTTGGGGCAAGCTCAGCAAGGCTGACAATTTCCGGTTGATCAGCAAAACGATTTTTCCAAAATGCTCGATCATCTTCAAATCGATTGGACTGTTGATAAGTGATCTCTTCTTGGACTACATCATGTAAAGCTCCAAATGTTTGAGGAGGCACAGGTGTCCCTTGCGATAGGGCTGAATAGACCTCAGCAACACGACGTGCAATGAGCGAAAAGGCGAATCCATCAATGGCAATATGATGAATGCGCTGATACCAAATAAATCGGTCGTCAGCAAGTTGAAAAAGCACTTCACGGAATAATACATCTTTCTCTAAAGAGACTGGTGTGGAAAGGTCGGCTTTCATCCATGCTTTAGCTGCACCAAACGGCTGTTTTTCATTTTGTAAATTGACATATTGAAATGGGATCTCTTTCTTAGATGTCATCCATTGCTTTGGACCGTCAGTATCCTCAACGAATTGCATATACAAGGAATCTGCTTCTAAGACAGTCTTTCGAATGGCTGCTTCAAAGTGTATGGGATCAATAGGACCTTTAATTTCTATATACTCAGCTGTATTGAAAATAGGGTTAGATGGATCAAGCTGCTGCGCATACCAAATGCCTGATTGGGCACCGGTTAGTGGGAATGAATCGACGGACTGGATCGACAAGGGCTTAAACCTCCTTTACAAGTAATCGATATTTGGGATAGATGGCTGTTTTTCTGGGAAAAGAAGAGTCCGCCAAGACATGAGCGTTGGATTTGCTGCAAGCTCAACGAAATTGACTGTTGCTCCTTGCTGTCTCCACTTTTCCGCTAGGCTCATCATTCTAATTGAATCAAGGCCAAGGTAGACGAGATTCTCGTCAAGCGGTATTTCATTTGGATTGATTTGAAGATACTCAGCTACTTGGTGAACGATGGCATCAAAGGATAGGTCATCACTGTTTGCTTCTTGTCCTGTTAAACGACTGATGATTTGGTTTGTCGTTGTGGTGACTGCACAGCGTTCAGCTGCATAGGTCATTGCCATTTTGTGATGCTTAAGTGAAAAGTCAGCGACGGCATCGGCGACAAAAAAAGTTTCAATATCGAACATGAATGCTTCTGCGGCTGTCAGCATACATCCAATATGTGCATATACGCCAGTAATGATCAGTTGATCACGTCCGCCTTCGTGAAGAAGATCTAAAAAGTTGGATTTTTTGAATGCGCTATAACGCCATTTTGTCAGCATGGTATCTGATTCAGATGGAGCAAGCTGATCAATGATTTTTGTCAATGCTTCATCATCACCAAGACCAGGTCCCCAAAAATCTGTTAATAAGGCACGATCCTTCGGGTCTTGATCACCAGGTTGAGCTGTATAGACGACTGGAATGCCGAGTTCTTTGCATGTATCACGTAATTGTTCAATATGCTGCACTAACTCTGTAATCGGTGAAGTATCTTGTTGAAATGCATTTAAAAAATATTGCTGCATGTCATGTATCAGCAAGACAGCACGTTTCGGATCAGGGATCCAGTTCACTTTATTTTCGGGTAAATCATGTATGCTTGGCATTGGATACGCAGGAATAGTAGGGATTGCCATGGTTTTCACTCCTCTTTTTTATACGTTGGCAGTATGGATTGCAGCTAATTCTCTTAATGCTTTTTTACTGACTTTGCCTACACCTGTTTGTGGGAACGCATCGATCCATTCAATGCGGTCAGGAATTTTATAGGCTGCGAGCCCGCGTTCTCTTAGAAATGATTTTAAGACGTGCGGTGCTGGTTTGTTGTTTCCTTTCGCAATAACAAAGGCACATGAGCGTTCGCCAAGAAATGGATCTGGCATGGACACCATGGCGGCATCATGAATGTCAGGATGTGCAAGTAAATGGTTTTCAACTTCTTCAGCAGCAACCTTTTCGCCACCACGATTGATTTGATCCTTGTCTCTGCCTTCTACAACAACATTTCCTTCTTTGGTTAATCGCACGATGTCACCTGTTCTGTAGAAGCCATCGGGTGTAAATGCTTTTTTGTTTTGTTCATCGGCTTTATAGTAGCCGCGAATCGTATAAGGTCCTCTTGTTAAAAGGTGTCCAGCCACTTCATTCGGGACGGGCTTGTCCTCATCGTCTACCACTAGTACCTCATCATATTCAGACATCGGGCGTCCTTGTGTATGGATAATGACATGTTCAGGGTCATCCAATCTGGTATAGTTGACCAGACCTTCTGCCATGCCAAAAACTTGCTGTAACTTACACCCAAGGGCAGGCATCACTCGTTTTGCTGCCTCAGCACTTAATTTAGCACCACCGACTTGTAAGACCTCAAGACTCGATAAGTCATCTGATCGATGAGGAGCGGCTTCGAGCCAAATCAATGCAATTGGTGGAACGACAGCGGTAATAGTCGTCCGTTCTTTTTCAATGAGTGGAAAGACGACATCAGGGCTTGATCCAGGTGCAAGAACGACTCTTCCACCAGCGTATAATGTCCCAAGGACGCCAGGCGAGCTTAATGGATAGTTGTGTGCAACTGGAAGTGTAGCTAGATACACACTATGTTGTGTGAGCTCGCACACCTCATTGCTTTTCCAAAGACTATAAATATAGTCATCATGTGTACGAGGTATGAGTTTTGAAAGGCCTGTGCTTCCTCCAGATAACTGAAGAAACGCAATGTCGCTTGCCTCTACATGTATTTGTGGATCAAGCGCTGGGTCCTTGCGCAAATCATCCAAGTCTAGGAATTCCTCAGCTTCTCCTGCAACAATGACATGAGGTAATGAGGGAAGTTTTTCTTTCACTTGACGTGCGAGTGATCGATAATCAAAGCCGCCATCGATATCTGGTATGACATATGCGTCTGCTTCGGCAAATTCAATAAAATAAGTGATTTCACTGCTTCTATGAGATGGCAGTGAGAAAACGGGTAAAGCACCGATACGAAATAAAGCGAAAACGACTTCAAAAAAAGCAGGAATGTTAGGAAGCTGTACGACAACTCGACTTCCCTTTTGGATTCCAAGCTGATGAAAACCGACGGCAAGACTGCTGACGCGCTCATCAAGTTCTTGATAGCTCATGTGTGTATCAGCGTATGTAATCGCTGTTTTATTCCCTAACGATACGGCGCGTTCACGAAGCATCCCGCTAAAGGTTTCTCCACGCCAACAGCCGTTTTCACGGTAGCGTTTTGCAAATTCTTCTGGCCATGTAGGTGGTTGAACAAACATGTCTTTTGTCATCTCCTATGTATTTTTATAGCTGATGGATGCCCATCGCATGAAGCATCGTGTTGAATTTTGCAGATGTTTCGGCTAGCTCTTCTTCTGCCTTTGATCCTTTGACCACTCCTGCACCAGCAAAGAGGCGAAGGGAGTGACCTTCAGCTTCTGCACAGCGAATGGTGACAATCCAATCTCCATCACCATTTGCATCTGCCCAACCGACCATTCCTGTGAAAAATCCTCGATCGAAGGGTTCAATCGCTTGAATGGCTTCACGTGCATCTGCTGTAGGTGTTCCGCATACTGCGGGTGTTGGATGGAGGCTAAGCGCTAAATCAATGGAGGACACATTGGAATCTGTTAATTCACCTTTGACCACAGTAGATAAATGCCACATCGTTTCTGTCTGTATGACGGATGGTGATGCAGGTACATCTAACGTATGACAGTAAGGAGCAAGCGCTTTAGTGACAGCATCGACAACTACTGCATGCTCGTGTAAATCCTTTGCAGAAGTAAGAAGTTCATCGTGACGACGCTGGTCTTCTACGGGGTCTGAACTGCGTGGCCGAGAACCAGCGAGTGGATTGGAAATCACAGATGAACCAGTTTTTGAAAGAAGCAGCTCAGGGCTTGCCCCAAGAAGTGTGCGTTTTTGGGAAGATTTCGGATCAGCTACATTTGCAGCAAATGTATAGCCATTCGTATTATGACGAGCCAGTCGTTCGAGTATTGTTTTCGTATGAATGTCTTCATTTGATTTGAGATGGAGAGATCGAGAAATGACGATTTTGCTAAGCTCTCCTTTTTCAATTTTAGCTAACCCTTCGTTCACACCATTCATGTAGACTTCAGGAGAAGGGACAGGTGTCACCTCATAGGATGGTGATGTCACTTCTGATTCCTCATCACTTTGATGAAATTCGAGTGGATCACTAAACTGTACATGGACTGGCACATTTAAACGAACGGGTTGCGCCGGATCAAACGGAACAGCACCAGCAACAATCGGTGCTTGAATACCAGCTTGTTTGGCAGTCTCAAAAACATGGGCTACCTTTGTGGGTAGTTCATCGAGTTGATTGGTTTTAATATGCTGGAATATCCCCTCTGCAAGTAACGCTCGTTTAGGAGAAGCAAGGAAAAATGCGCCTGGCTGATAGTCTTGGATCAGCTGTACTTTTTCTTCTGTCGACAATAATGAATGTTTCATGAAAAGGCCTCCTTTTTGATAAAATGCTAAATTCCGAGTGTTGCACCACCATCAATTGTGAGATTCTGCATCGTAATATGACTGGATTGCTCAGATGCAAAGAAGATGACTGCATCAGCAATCTGTTGAGGGTCAGCGATTTTTTGTAAAGGAATACCGGTTTTATACGTCTCTAATGAACCTTTAATCACCTGATCTGCTCCTTGCTCATCAGACCATAAAGCCCATTGCATAGGTGTTGCGGTAGAGCCGGGCGAGACGACGTTGCATCTAATGCCATAGGTAGCCAGCTCTAATCCAAGTGTTTTTGTAAAAGAAGTAGCTGCTGCTTTTGAAGCAGCATAGGCAGCCATATTCATTCTAGGAATGGCACCTGCGTTAGAACTGACAGTCACAATGACCCCTTCTGATCTTTTCATCATGTATTTGGAGACAGCTTGGGATATGTAAAAGAGACCATGTGTATTGACTGCGAAGGTTTGGTGCCAATCATCTGTACTAATCTGATCAATCGAACTAATCCGAAGAATGCCTGCTACATTGACCAGTAAATAAATGGGGCCAAGCTGCTTTTCGATTTGATCGACAATGTGCTGAACAGATGCTTGATCGGTAATGTCACCTGGATAGGCAAAGGCACGTATGCCTTTATCATTCAACTTCTGCACGGTGCTTTGCAGCTGATCTTCATTTGTGTCAACTGCTGCAATGATCGCACCTTCATCGGCTAGTCTCTTGGCGACTGCTTGTCCGATACCTTGCCCTGCGCCTGTAATAAGGGCAATTTTATGAGACAGACCACTCTGTTTCATGTGTTCACTACCTTTCTTTCAAGTCTGTAGTTGTTAAAGGGTCTTGATGATAAAATGCAAAACGAAAAGCGTCATTCATCAGCACCGGTAAAACAGACGTATGTCCTTCTTCAGGAAATTCGTGATAGGTCGTATGCAAGCCATACGAGGATAAAGGCAGCATACGATTGGCTAGAGACTTTGCATGAGCATTCATTTGACATGGATGATGTTTTTCTAACTCACCTACACCTACAAGTAGCCTTACATCCATAGGCACTTGACGGATGCGGTTGGTAAATTGGTGTTCTTTTTCTAGAAATAATTCTTTGTTCCAGTGGATAGAAGGACTGCCCGCAATATATGTCTGATAAGCGTCAGGGTGCTCAAATAGTGTGTGTAATACAAAAAGCCCGCCAAGAGAATGGCCAAATAGTGTTTGACGACTCTGATTAATCGGAAAGCGCTGCTCAATGTATGGCTTAACCGTCTTTTCTAAAAAAGAAAAGAAAGCAGAGGCGCCGCCATATGTATGGATGGAGAAGTCCTTTCTTTTACCCCCAATGGAAACGTCAGGGCCGGTAAGAGTGAGATCATAATGCCTAAGCGGATGATAGGGCGTTTCTGTCTGATAGCCAATTCCAACAATAATAGCAGGTACGACACCTGTTTTTTCAGGTCTTCTTGACTGTAAACGGATCGCTTCGACCATTGTGCCAAAAAGTGAATTCCCATCAAGCACGTACATGACTGGAAAACCAGTTTCGGGAGGAGTGGTATTCGGTTTAAATATAAAAAGTCTGTATGGGTGTGTTGTGATATCTAGTTGCTCCGTCCCAGGTATAAAAAAAGGACGGCTTTCTCCAAAAAGTGAATCATCAGTACCCATTCCTTCAGTGCGTTTGGTCATATGTGAAAAATCCCCTTTCTCAAATTGACCTCATATGATGATAAAAGCAGGCTTGCGGATAGTGGATGAGTGTAGTAATAAAAATTTAAATGAAAATGATTCTCAATTATCACGCAAGCAAATCAAATGATAATGTTTATCAATTAGGAAGTCAAATGTTCATAAAGTGGTATAATCGATAATTTGATCTAAATATTCAGAAAATAAAGGACTAACTAACTACCAAATGATTGGAAATAGAGAATGCCGGATTGTGTCATTAAAACAGAGTAGAAATGCCAAAAAACCTTGACAGTCTCAAAATATTTACCATTTTCTTCTGTTTGAATCATGATTAAATATAGGTTTTTCTTCTTGAAAAAATTTTGAGTAAAATAAGTCTATAGACCTTCTTGTATTTTTAGAAAAAAAGAGGTGGATTTTGGGGGAAGTTAGTGTTCTTAATTCACAACTTATTCAATATCATGCTTAAATTCATAGAAAATCTCTATGGAAGACAAGATCGCAGGGGATGTAGGCAGAATGATACCCCCATTAGGAAAACTGAGGCTAAATCTGCTTGAAAATCAGCTCAAGCTGAAAAATACGTTTACAGTGGAGGAATATCATGCAGTGAAGCAATCATGACAAGCACTGTAGAGTGGCGAAATAACATATAACATCAAAAATGAGACAATAAAAAAAGTAAGGGATGTGCCCTTACTTTTTGATCAATTGGTGTACATATCTGTCAACATCATTCACTTAAAATCCATCTGTGACATCATATTCGTAACGGATATCGGCTTTGACATTGCTCATAGTAGATCTCGCCGTAGCTTTTGCGTTGTACTTAAAGCTCCATTTTTGAGCGACTCTTAATTGATCATCCAGAGATATACGATAAGAACCACTTGTTGCAGAGGAGAAAAGTGATTGATACCAAGTGTTACTATCACTAGCCATCAGTTTGTGTGTGACATTCCCTTGGTTGGGTGTTTGAGTGCTAGTTGTCGTAATTGATTTAACTACAGCGCGTTTAGGAACTGTGGAATTATTCGTTAAATCCATTGTAATGACTGAAGAGTCAACTCCTAAAAAATTTAAAGAAGAATTCCCCAAGTTCGTAGCAGTCCCTGTAAAATTGAATGTCCCATTTCCAGATTTAATACGATCTTCAATGGAAACAGTAAAATACATGTTACCGGTATATGTACCACGGGTTACTTTCACAAAATAAGTTTCTGAAGTTGAAGTCACGTCACCAGTATTTGCAAAAATAAAAGGCGTTACTGAATCAGGATTTATAACTTCGGATCCTGTCCTAGAATATTTCGAATTATACACCTCGATGTTCATCCCTGTATATTGCTTATTATATGAACTTCTGACATAAACTCTTTCACCTTTATTGATCGTAAACTGATAATACGCTTCATTTTCACCTTCAGGTAAGATTGTCGTGTCTGAACGACTATTTTTCCAATATCCCATTGAACTTGCAGTGTTAGGGCTGTTATTCCCCGTAATTGCTGCTTCCGCTGAAGTAGGTGCAAAAAAACTAGTAACAAGCGCCAATAATAATGCTGATAATAATAAACGTTTAAAGATAGTATTTGTCATATATTAACCCTCCTTGTAATAATTACTATATCGACATTGAACTAACAAATTTTAACTGAAATGCCGATATATTTAATAATCACTATTTTCTTAAAAAAGGAGAATCAAAATGAATATTAATACGTCATATACAGCCCGTGCTTCGAACAATTTGAACCAAATAGACGCTAAAGGTCAATCAGCTATTAAAAGTACAAACGAAGTAATGACCGAATCTGATAGACGAATGAAAATATTAGATGAAAAATACGAAAAAATAAATGAACAAAATAAACGATTCAAAGATCCTCAGAGTCATATATATGATAAGTATCGAAATCCATACTCTTCTTATTTCAGAAGTGATCTAACTAAAGTGGAGAGAGAAGCTGCTTATACGATGGAAATGAGTTGGGCAAGGAATAATAAAGGTGGACAATATGACTTCAATGATGTTATTTTCCGTAATGAAAAACGGTACGATCCTACCCAAGAAAGTGTAGAAAAGAAACTATTAAATCGTCAGAAGGTAAACGAACAACTGCAAGCTTTGTTTTCTACCAATGGTTTGAACATTCCTAAAAACGCCAATTTAACTTTTACCATTGATCCGAATCATTTTAAATTAGTGGTGAGTGGATCAACTGACGAGTCGCTGGTCAAACAAATAGAAGACATATTGAATACAAGCAACAATACAAGAGAACTATTTTTTCATATTATGAAAAGTAGAAATGATGATTCGACTCAATTCACGCCGGATTCACTTGCAAAGTTCCACCTTGTCAATCAAATCAAAACGGTAACAGGCTACAATTTAAAAGATTTAAGTATTGTAAACGGTCAATTTGTAACGGATACCGGAGCGAATATTTTTGATATCTACAAAGAAGAACTTCTGAAAAACCCATACACAGCAGAAAATGCCCGTATTGCTGCATCACATTATGGTGCACAGCTCTTTGACTTAGCCAAAAACGGATATGATTCTATTCCCGATTTGGTGTTATCTATTGGGTATGAAAACGGGTCTTTATATGATATTGGACAAAAGGTGAATTACGGAGTTAAGAAAACGATAGATTAAAAAACGCACCTGATATTTTCAATATTTGATCATGTGCGTGTACATGCCATGTTGGAGTATCGATCACATGTGTGAACAACAACAGCTACAAATCCCATTAGCGATACAAAGGACTCTATAACAATTTATGTTACAGAGTCTTTTCTATTTGAAGGGTGTTGTTTCGCTGTTCAACGAAACATCGACATGGTAATTTTGACTATAGTTGATGTTTTTCACTTTTTTATTGGTGAAAATGTTAAAATGATGAGTAGCGTATTTTTTTATGAAAGGACGGTGCTTGGCATGACGGAACTTCTCGATGACCGGCTGCCGCCGCAAAATATAGAAGCCGAGCAGGCCGTATTAGGTGCTGTTTTTTTAGAACCATCTGCGCTAACGCTCGCTTCTGAAGTATTAATTCCAGAGGATTTCTATAGAATGTCGCATCAAAAGATTTACAATGCGATGCTTGTACTTGGTGATAGAGGGGAACCGGTTGACCTTGTCACGGTGACATCAGAACTTGCCAATACAGACTTATTGGAAGAGGTAGGTGGGATTTCGTATTTAACAGATATTGCGAACTCTGTCCCAACTGCCGCAAACATTGAATATTATGCAAAAATTGTAGAAGAAAAATCCATTTTAAGACGTCTGATCCGTACAGCGACAACCATTGCACAGGATGGATATACGCGTGAGGATGAAGTGGAAGATCTATTGAGTGATGCTGAAAAAACCATTATGGAAGTGGCTCAGCGTAAAAACTCAGGAGCTTTCCAAAACATTAAAGACGTTCTTGTTCAGACATATGATAATATTGAACAGCTTCATAATCGAAAAGGTGATATCACTGGGATTCCAACGGGTTTCTCAGAGCTTGACCGGATGACAGCTGGCTTCCAGCGAAATGACCTGATTATTGTAGCGGCTCGTCCGTCCGTAGGGAAAACAGCCTTCGCGTTAAATATTGCACAAAACGTTGCGACCAAGACAGATGAAAGTGTCGCCATCTTTAGTTTAGAGATGGGCGCTGAGCAGCTGGTCATGCGTATGCTTTGTGCCGAGGGAAATATCAATGCACAAAACCTAAGAACCGGTAACCTCACAGAAGAGGACTGGGGTAAGCTGACAATGGCGATGGGTTCGCTATCAAACAGTGGGATTTTCATTGATGATACACCTGGCATTAGAGTCAGTGAAATTCGCTCGAAATGCCGCCGTTTGAAGCAAGAAAACGGGCTTGGCATGATCCTGATTGACTACTTACAGCTCATCCAAGGGAGTGGACGATCAAGCGATAACCGTCAGCAAGAGGTATCTGAAATTTCTAGGGCTTTAAAGTCACTAGCAAGAGAACTTGAAGTGCCAGTCATTGCCTTATCACAGCTTTCTCGTGGGGTAGAGCAGCGTCAGGACAAACGTCCGATGATGTCTGATATTCGTGAATCAGGAAGTATTGAGCAGGATGCCGATATTGTGGCGTTCCTTTATCGTGATGATTACTATGACAAAGAATCAGAGAATAAGAACATTATTGAAATTATTATTGCGAAACAGCGTAACGGTCCAGTTGGAACGGTATCGCTGGCGTTCGTGAAAGAATATAACAAATTCGTCAACTTAGAAAGAAGATTTGACGATGCCGGTGTTCCGCCCGGTGCTTAAAGCCCAGCTCAAGAAGCTGGGCTTTTTTTGATCCATCTACATCGAAAGAATGACTGAAAAACAGTCGAAAAGAGGAGGAGTGGGAGAAAAAGAGAGCGTATACTAAAGGGAGAGAAAAGGAGTGATGACTGATGAAGTTTCAACAATTCGAAGCCGCTCAATTACGCATCGCACGTCCGACCGTCAACATGAAAGAGGTTGTTTCTTTTTATGAAGAAGGTTTAGGGCTGAAACGAATAGGCTCATTTGATCAGCATGAAGGGTATGATGGGGTCATGCTTGGGCTTCCTCACCAGCATGTTCATCTGGAAATCACCAAACATGAAGAAGACGAAAGCTTGCCTGTTCCCCACCCAGAGCAACTGCTTGTATTCTATATTCCGGCTGAAGAAGAATTTCAGCAGATGAAAAAGAGACTGATCGCATTTGGCGGACGGCAAGTCACCTCTACAAACCCGTACTGGGATCGAGGAGGCGTGACGATTGAAGATCCAGATGGATATCGAGTGGTGCTCATGAATACAGAAGGAATTACACCTGATTAAGAAAGACTCCCATCTTGTGGGAGCCTTTTTTGTTAGGAACGAGGCGTGACACGGAGCTTCAGTGCTTTTAATCCATACATACCGCTGCTTGTCATTGGGACGTAAGAGAGAAGCTCTAGTGATGCATATCGTGACTGTATGGCTTTGATGGCAGTGCAGGCTTCCAGGCGAGCAAGTGGTGCGCCTAGGCAGAAATGAATGCCGTGGCCGAAGCCAATATGAGGGTTAGGGTGCCGATGTATATCGTACTCATGTGCGTTTGGAAATTGACGCTCATCCCGGTTCGCAGACGCAAGAAAGACAATCACACTGTCTCCCTTTTTCAAGACTTTCCCTCCAAGTTCGGTGTCTTCTGTGACATACCGGACGATGGTAGGCGCAGGGGCACGAAAGCGGACAGCCTCCTCCACTGCACGAGGAATGAGGTCAGGTGATTGAGCGAGCGCTTCATACGACCCCGGATTTTCTAACAAAGTAAAGATCATATTGGAGATCAGGTTGGTGGTCGTTTCGTTGCCTGCTAACAGGAGCAGATTGCAGAAAGGAATTAATTCGTCTGCGGACAGCTTGTCTCCATCTTCCTCCGCTTGAATTAAAAGCGAAATCAAATCATCACTAAGGTTCTGCCGCTTCTCTTCAATGATGTCAGCAAAAAACGCCATCATGTCCGCTTCGCCTTGATCCCGTGTTTTTTGCCATTCAACGACATCTCTTTCTTCTTCACTTTTAGGCATGCTGACGAGAATATCGGACCATTCTTTAAAGGATTGTTTATGTTCTGTTGGCACACCTAAAAGCTCTGCAATGACAATCACAGGAAGCGGATAGGAGATGTCTTGAACAAGATCAATCTCGTCCTTACCTTCTATTTGTGCAATGAGATCATCCATTAACTCTTGAATGCGTGGTTCCCACAATTTCATCACCCGGGGTGTAAAGGCTTTGCTTACAATGGAGCGGATTCGTGTATGTTTTGGCGGGTCCATCATGACCATTGTTTTCATCAGTGAATGTTTCCGGTGGTCTTGAGGAGGTTGACTAGAAAAGGTATCTTTATCGATGGTGACGCGCTTTGCTTCTTCATAGGTGAAGACACTCCATGTTTGGCTGTGTTCATCAAAATGAACAGGGGATTCTTGACGCATTTTGGCGTACCAATCAAATGGGTGATACGGGTCCTGCTTGTTTTTCCCTCTTAATAACGCTTTTTGAACGGCACTAGGTGTTGTTGTTTCCATGATCATCACTCCTTATGGGTTGTCAGATGATTCCTTTTTTTCACTGTGTTAGATTTAAAGGTAATTCATCAGGAGAAAGGATTCAACCAACAGAAAAGCGAAATCTGTTGAAGAAAATGGGAAGGGGAGAGCGGCTTGTGGCGGACTGCTACAGAGGGGATAAGCGCGCAACTGAATCAAAGCAACAATTAAGAAAAGCATTATTTCAGTTATTAAAGGAGAAGGAATGGGGGAAGATTTCTGTACAAGATTTGACGAACAAGGCAGGAATCCATCGCACCACCTTCTATCAGCATTATGAGGATAAGTTTGACTTAGCTCAGCAGGTCATGGATGAGATGTTTGATGTCATGAAAACCGCTATTTTTGCTCCTGTACATGAAAGTGAGTGGAAGAGCGATCATGCAGCATATGTGTATATTTACCGCTTTTATCAGCATTTGCAGGAACATGAAGAGGAGTATCAGATTCTCTTGAAAAGGGGAAGAGAGCTTAATATTCATCAGACGGCCAGTGCTTTTTTTGAAGAAAGCTTTACTTTAGGGCTAGAAGAAGTCACAGGTTCACCACCTGATCCACAACACGTTCCTCTCGAGATGCAGAAGCAATTTGTCATTTCTGCTTATGTTGGAACAGCTGAGTGGTGGCTGAGAAAAGGTAGACCATATTCACCCGACTTTATGGCAAGTTCGATGATTCAATTGATTGAAAATCACTGAACAAACGGAAATGAGAAAAACAGTAATTTTGATCGAAATCTTCTTGTTTAAGCGTAGAATGAGCAATTAAAGCGCTTTTCCTCACATGTAAAACGAACAAAATTTGATTTCGAGATATTAATGTTCGGATTTCACGTTGACTTTTTCATTGTGCATTGATAAAATAAATGTGTTTGAAAGAGATAACGTTTTGAAAGGTTAACGGAGGTGCACGATATGTCTTCAGTAGTCGTAGTAGGTACGCAGTGGGGTGACGAAGGGAAAGGGAAAATTACCGATTTCCTTTCAGAAAATGCAGAGGTGATTGCCCGTTATCAAGGGGGAAACAATGCAGGTCACACAATCAAATTTGATGGAGTGACTTACAAGCTACACCTCATTCCGTCCGGTATTTTTTACAAAGAGAAAACTTGTGTCATCGGTAATGGAATGGTGGTTGATCCTAAAGCGTTGGTCACTGAGCTTGCGTATCTTCACGAACGGAATGTGAGTACAGATAACCTCAGAATCAGCAATAGAGCCCATGTCATTCTGCCTTATCACTTAAAATTGGACGAGGTAGAAGAAGAGCGGAAAGGGGCTAACAAGATCGGTACGACGAAAAAAGGAATCGGACCAGCTTATATGGACAAAGCGGCCCGCGTCGGAATCCGTATCGCAGATTTATTAGATCGTGAAGTATTTGAAGAGAAGCTTGCCCGTAATCTAGAAGAGAAAAATCGTCTTTTAGAGAAAATGTACGACACAGAAGGCTTCAAAATTGAAGATATTTTAGATGAGTATTATGAATATGGTCAGCAAGTGAAAAAATATGTCGTGGACACATCTGTTGTATTGAACGATGCTCTAGATGAAGGCCGCCGTGTTCTTTTTGAAGGGGCACAAGGCGTTATGCTTGATATCGATCAAGGGACATATCCGTTCGTGACGTCATCTAACCCAGTGGCTGGAGGCGTGACGATTGGTTCTGGTGTAGGTCCTACGAAAATTCAACATGTGGTCGGCGTATCAAAAGCTTACACAACTCGTGTAGGTGATGGCCCATTCCCGACAGAACTCCATGATGAAATTGGCGATCAAATCCGTGAAGTTGGCCGTGAATACGGTACGACAACTGGCCGCCCGCGCCGTGTTGGCTGGTTTGACAGTGTTGTTGTCCGTCATGCGCGCCGTGTGAGCGGAATTACAGATTTATCTCTTAACTCCATCGATGTACTGACAGGGATTGAGAAATTGAAAATCTGTGTTGCTTATAAATTGAACGGAGAAATCACTGAAGAATTCCCAGCAAGTCTAAATGAATTAGCGAAATGTGAACCTGTCTACGAAGAAATGCCAGGATGGACAGAGGATATTACAGGTGTGAAGAATTTAAGTGAACTGCCTGCAAATGCCCGTCATTACTTAGAGCGCATTTCACAATTAACAGGTATTCCACTTTCTATTTTCTCAGTCGGACCAGACCGTTCCCAAACGAACGTTGTCCGCAGCGTGTACCGTCCATCATTATAGACTGATCAGACACCAGTAAAATCACACATTTTACTGGTGTCTTTTTTGTTTAAATATTCCTTAATTTCTACGGAACTGACTTCCCGATATTACCAAAATATGATAACTGTATAAAAGGGAAGGAGCATTCTAGTGAAAGAAAGAATACGATTATTAGATATTTTACGAGGTTTTGCGATATTAGGTACATTGGGTACAAACGTCTGGTTTTTTGCATACGCAGGGGATACTTTTGCGACAGATCAGATTGCGGATGAATATGAAAATGGCAGTTTTCTTGAAAGTCTTGTCTCTATGTTCGTTTATGGCAAAATGCTATCGCTGCTCACAATCATGTTTGGCGTAGGGCTAGAGCTGAAATACCAGCAGGCGAAAAGAAAAAATATGACTTGGCCGGGTACATATTTATGGATTCTTTTATTCTTATTGATTGAAGGCTTTGTCCATTTTGCGCTAGTGATGGAATATGATGTGCTCATGAGTTACGCCGTCACGGGTTTGCTTGTGGCGTTTATTGTCCGTGGAGGAAGTCGGCGTATCAAAAAAGGCATGATTGTCTCGGGTGGCCTTCATTTGTTGGTGATGGTTTTTCTCGTTGTATTTTCTTTCTCTGAATTGGAAACTGAATCCTATGACGAGAGCAGTGAACCAGCGTACGAAGAACAACTGCCGGAGACATGGATATCTCAAGTTCAAGACCGATTACAGCACTTTTTGATGTACCGAGAAGAAGCGATCTTTATTATCCCAATGAATACCTTTTTGTTTTTATTAGGTGTGCGGATGATGAGAGCCGGTGTATTTTATGCAAATGAGCGTGGGCAATCTCTGCGGAAAACATTGTTCCGAATGGGTTTGTGGATTGGACTGCCGCTGAATGCGCTCGTCTTCGTACCAAATGACATAGTAGAATTTGTGGTGCGCTATGTGTTTTCGCCATTCCTCTCTATTTTCTATATTGCTGTCGTGGCGAAGCTTCTAGCACGCACGGAGTCATGGTTCATGTGGACTTGGTTTGAATATGTAGGGAAAATGGCGCTTAGCTGCTATATCCTGCAAAATGTCATCTGCTCGCTTCTTTTTTACAGCTGGGGATTGGGTCTTGGCGGTCAAATCAACGCCCCCCTTATCGTCTTGTCATGGTTGTTGATCTCCCTGCTGCAAATCGCCATTTCAGCCCTTTGCTTACACGTCTGGCGAATTGGGCCAATGGAGTATATCCGATCACGGGCACTTCGCCGTGTGACAATGAAGAAAGCATCTTAAAGGGGAATAGATACAATGTTTTTCAAAAAAACGACGAAAAGAGAACAAGCCAATGCACAAAAAGCAGCAGGATCGGCGTTTGTTTTTTATCTTCTAGCATTAGGAGGACATGCGTCTTACGTTTTTTTTCAAGGTGAGAGCACACCTGTGACTTTTGTGATTTTAATGACAGGTCTTCTTGTGTTTTTCACCGCAGATTGGCTATACAACAAAAAACATTCATAAAAAAGAAGCCCTCTGATGAGAGCTTCTTTTTTATTTTAGGCTTTTATATTGGCCTTTTAAATTTTTACGAATGTATTGAATGATTTTGCGCAGTTCGTTGGCATGCGGTCTGCCAAATGGACTTGTTTGTCTTTGCTGATAGAGGACTTGGCCTTTTTCATTTAATAAGAAATAAGCAGGTTCTCCGTGCACCCCATGATCTTCATATGGGGCATCTTCCCCGTGATAGAAGACTTCATAGGCTTTCAATGATGTGAGGTCTTGGTCAGACATGATGGGGAAAGAAAGTCCCTCTTTGTCTGCAAATTCTTTTAAGTCTTCAGGATTATCCGTTGAGATTGTCATTAAGTGAATATCCTTTTCTTGAAAATAGGATTGCTGTTTTTCCAGCTCTTTTAATTCCTCGACACATACTGGGCACCATGATCCTCTAAAGAAAACGATAAGGTGCCAGCTTTGATGCTCCTCTAAATGTTTGTAAAACTCAATGTGATCGCCCTGCACTGTTGGCAGTGAAAAATCGGGCATTTTATCTCCTAATTTAAATGAACTCATCCTATGCTTCCTCCTTTTTCAATCACCATGCTGTTTGTTTCTTGTATAACCAATATTGGTCGGAATCAAACGTTTCTGTGTGCTGGATTGGACAGTAGCCATTAATTAAATGAAGGCGCTTTCGGATTTAGGCGATGTAACAGAAGATATCAAATCCGACACTTTTTTTAAAAAAATGTCGAAAAACGTATTGCCATATGTAATTACTCTATGATATTATAAATCTCGTTGTTGCAAAGGTCTCTGAAACTTGTTAAGATGCGATTTTCCAGCTTTTAAAGCGATTGGTTTGACGCAATACAGCTTCTTCAGATTCACTTTTCACAAACCGAGAGCCATTAGCTCAGTTGGTAGAGCATCTGACTTTTAATCAGAGGGTCGAAGGTTCGAGTCCTTCATGGCTCACCATGTTTTGGCCCGTTGGTCAAGCGGTTAAGACACCGCCCTTTCACGGCGGTAACACGGGTTCGAATCCCGTACGGGTCATTGATTTACTTTAGCGTTAAGCTAATTTTTCCTCACTTGCTTGAAGGAGCACCACGATTGCTTTTTCGGGCAAGTTACTGAGGTCCGGTAGTTCAGTTGGTTAGAATGCCTGCCTGTCACGCAGGAGGTCGCGGGTTCGAGTCCCGTCCGGACCGCCATTTATACATATTCATCTTTTGATGATGGCTCGGTAGCTCAGTTGGTAGAGCAACGGACTGAAAATCCGTGTGTCGGCGGTTCGATTCCGTCCCGAGCCACTTCCAAACGCATCTGCAATCGCAGGTGCGTTTTTATTATGAAAAGAAGGCATAAAAAGGGAGAAGCCGGACCTAGGTAGGGCCCGGCTCCATAAGAAGAAGACGTTACATGTATATAGACGTTTGGTGACTGGAAAAGTTTCAATAAAAAAGGAAAAAGTCATCAAATCTTTTGGGTGAAGTTCTTCTATCCAACGTTTACTAGCAAAGAAAGCCGTTATTATTTTTATCTTTGCCTCGTAAAACGTTATAATAGACAGTGAGCCTTTTTTTCGTAAATGAAGAAGGCGTAATGAGACATGCAAAATGGAATGACATAGATGCTAAAAATGCAGGAGGAAATCACAATGGAAAAAAAGATTCTTGTCGTAGATGATGAAAAGCCGATTGCGGATATATTGGAATTTAACTTAAGAAAAGAGGGCTACGAGGTTCATTGTGCGTATGACGGAAATGAAGCCCTTGAAATGGTAGAAGAAATTAAGCCAGACATTATTTTGCTCGACATTATGCTGCCGAACAAAGATGGCGTTGAAGTATGCCGTGAAGTGAGAAAGAAATATGACATGCCGATTATCATGCTGACAGCAAAAGACTCTGAAATCGATAAAGTCATTGGTCTTGAGCTTGGCGCAGACGATTATGTCACAAAGCCATTCAGTACACGCGAGCTGCTTGCACGTGTAAAAGCAAATTTAAGAAGACAGACGGCTGCTCCGCAATCAGAGGAAGAATCTGAATCAAATGATATCGAGATTGGTTCACTTGTGATCTACCCAGATGCGTATGTCGTGTCTAAGCGTGACGAAACGATTGAGTTAACGCATCGTGAGTTCGAATTGCTTCATTACTTAGCGAAACATATTGGACAGGTCATGACACGTGAGCACTTACTGCAAACGGTTTGGGGCTACGATTACTTCGGAGATGTCCGGACAGTAGACGTGACAGTCCGCCGTCTTCGTGAAAAAATTGAAGACAACCCTAGCCACCCGAGCTGGATCGTAACAAGACGAGGCGTCGGCTACTATTTAAGAAACCCAGAGCAGGACTAAGATTCTTATGAGTAAAGTAGGTTTTTTTCGCTCGATTCACTTTAAATTGACCTTGATTTATGTGCTGCTGATCATTGTCGCCATGCAGATTATTGGCGTGTACTTTGTGAAGCAGCTAGAGCAGTCCTTAATTAATTCCTATGATAATTCCTTGAATCAGCGAATCTACTCGTTATCGTATTACCTAGAACAAGATTCATCGAAAAGCAAGGCAGAATTAAAAGAGGATGCTCAAAAGATATTAAACGATTTTAACAACAAAGATGAGTCTAATGAAATTTCTGAAGTCAGCTATATTGACGAAAGCAGAGAGGTCATTGCCTCTGTGAATAACGGCAGTCAAGAGATTGCCGGGAAGAAAATCACAGATCAAATCATTAGCCGTATTTTCGCGGTTGGCAAAGACTACGAAAAAAAATTCTATGACCCAGAATCGAATAAACGAGTCCGCATATCAGCGACAGCCGTGAAAAATGAGAACCAAGAAACCGTTGGTGTCATTTATGTGGTCTCATCCATGGAAAGTGTTTTTAACCAAATGCGAACGATCAACACCATTTTGGCGACGGGTACACTCATCGCACTTGGGACGACCGCTCTACTTGGTATATTCATATTCAGAACCATTACACACCCAATTTCGGATATGAGAAAGCAAGCGATAGAGCTCGCCAAAGGGAACTTTTCCAGAAAGGTCCGAAAGTATGGACATGATGAGATTGGTCAGCTAGCAACGACATTTAACCATCTGACGAGAGAGCTGGAGGAAGCGCAGCTGATGACAGAGGGTGAGAGGAAAAAGCTTTCTTCTGTTATCGCCTATATGACAGATGGCGTCATTGCCACGAATCAAAACGGTGCCATTATTCTATTAAACAGCCCGGCACTAGAGCTTTTGAATGTTTCACGTGAAACAGCTCTAGAGATGCCGATCACATCCTTGCTTGGCTTAGAAGAAACTCATACATTTGAAGATCTAGTCGAAAATCAAGACTCCATGCTGCTAGAAATTGAACGTGAAGATCAACTGTCTGTTTTGCGTGTCAATTTCTCAGTGATTCAGAAAGAGCATGGGAAAATTGATGGTTTAATTGCAGTCATTTATGACGTAACCGAGCAGGAAAAAATTGATGCGGAACGTCGTGAATTCGTGGCGAACGTATCGCATGAGCTGCGCACACCGCTTACGACGATGCGAAGCTATCTGGAGGCACTCGCTGAAGGTGCGATTGGTGATAAAGAGCTTGCGCCAAGGTTCCTCAGTGTCACGCAAAATGAAACAGAGCGCATGATTAGACTTGTGAATGACCTGCTTCAGCTGTCTAAATTCGACAGCAAGGATTATCAATTCAATCGTGAGTGGACGAATTTTATCAGGTTTATCTCGCTCGTCATTGATCGTTTTGAAATGACGAAGGAGCAGCATGTCGATTTCATCCGCAACTTGCCGCAGCGTGAAATATATGTGGAAATTGATCAAGATAAAATCACTCAGGTGCTCGATAATATCATTTCCAATGCTATGAAATACTCGCCAGAGGGTGGACACATTACGTTCACTGTCGATTTGGATGAGGAGCAAGGTCTTGTGTTATTCAGTGTCAAAGATGAAGGAATCGGTATTCCGAAGAAGGATATGGATAAAATCTTTGAACGTTTTTATCGAGTGGATAAGGCAAGAACAAGAAAGCTTGGCGGAACCGGCCTAGGTCTTGCGATTGCAAAAGAAATGGTTCAGGCTCATGGCGGAGATATTTGGGCTGACAGCATTGAAGGAAAAGGAACAACGGTAACCTTTACCCTTCCGTACAATGAAGAACAAGAGGATGATTGGGATGAAGCGTGAGACCTTTAAAACCATTATATTGACAATCCTAATTGCGATCAGTCTTGTGTTTACGTGGAATATTTGGATGTTCCAGCCCGTCATGCAGGATCAGGCGGATGCCGGCACACAGGTCGTGGAAACGAAGAAGATTTCAAGCGACGAGCCTCGGAGTCTCATTGATGTCGTGAAGCCGCGTGAGATGTTCATCCATTCCAATGGAGAGCATTTCAAAGTGGATCAAAAGGAACTCTTCCAAAACTTTTGGAATGATGTAAGCCTGTGGGATGTCAAAGAGATTGCTGATGTGTCGGACCAATATTCCGAGCAGAAATTTAAGAATTTCTTCTATGGACGCGAGGGGCAAGGCAAAACATTGGATCTTGTGTTCAATGATCCGATTCCGATTGATATTTTTCAAGCGCTGTTTAAATGGCCGAATAAATCCATTGAATACAACTCGTTTGACCGGATGATTGTGCCGTTCGCTCAACCGGATAAGGCCAATAAGAAAGTCTATTTGGTTTCATACAGCAAGGAATCGGTGCTTGAGCTAACGATTGAATCTGCCAACTATCGTAATCTGATGGATAGTATTGCAGCCGCTCAAAACGAGATGCCGCGCTATGATCTATATACTTTCTCTACAAATTCAAAACGAGATTTCCTGCTGCCGCAGAAGCAAAAGCAGCTTGAAGCGAAAATGTTCTTTATCGAAACGATTAAGACAAGCAAATTCAAGGACGCTTTGTTTACAGACCCAAGTCTAGTTGGGGAGGAGTCTAATTTAAACCGGACGGTATATACAGATGGAACGAGTCGTCTTGAAGCAAATCAAAAAGACCACCGCATCCAATATCAGCATCGTAATATCAATTCTAGTACCGTATTCCAAACGGGGGATTTGATCAAGCGAAGCGTGAAGTATTTCAATGATACTGGAAGTTTTACCGATAATTATCAATACTTCGGCATTAACAGCAACCAGCAGCTGTCCTTTAATATGTTTATGGATGGACTGCCGATCGTCAACAGCACAAAACATCCATTTGGTATGACATCACTTGAAGTACAATGGGCGAATGATGACATCTTAAGTTATAAGCGTCCAAACTACATTCTCGGCAACAAAGCGAGTCAGAGTGAACAGGTCAAACTGATGAATGGGACAGAGCTGAAAAACTTGATCATCAAGCAGACGAAGTATGATGATTTAGAGAAAATTGAACAGATTTTCCCTGCCTATCAAGCGACATCCACGGCATCAGATCAGGATCAAGCGATGTTTGTCTGGCTAGAGCCGGTATGGTGTATGAAATATAACGGAAAAACCGTCATCTTATCGAATGATTTGCTGACAGAGGGGAGCGAGAATCATGGAGTGGAATAAGACCAAAACGATCTTTATCCTAGCCTTTCTCGTTCTCGATATCTTTCTAGGTTTTCAATACTTTGAAAAGCGATCGACCGATCATTTTGCGATTATCGAAAAAACAGATACGCTGGAAGAAATGAAGGCAGACGGAATCAAATATGGCAATCTATCAGATGAAGCGAAGATTGGATACCGCATTACAGCTGAGAAAAAGCAATATACGAAAAAGGATGTCGACGGATTAGCTGATCAAAAGACGAAAAGCACATTCCCGAAAACCGAGAAAGATGATCCTGTCACCCTGCTTGAAATGACCTTCAATAAACCAGTCGCATTGCCGAAAAAAGATATGAAAACAGCAGCGACCAATCTTGTGAGCCAGCGTTTACTGGATGGCAAGAATTATAAGCTCTGGAGCATCGATGAAGAAACAGGTGAAATCGTCTTTTTCCAAACGTATAAAGGAAAATACATCTTCCAAGAAGGTCTTGATGACACCGAAACCATTGGGAAGATCACATTGGATGTGAACGATCAAAACGAGGTCGTCTCGTATCGGCAGTCGATGGTGACATCGATTAATGAAGTGAGAAAAGAAACCCTTGTCCCGGCGCTTGAAACGGTGAAGGACTTATATACACAAAATATGCTGAGCCAAAACACGACAGTGAAAAAAGTGGAGCTAGGCTACTACACGCAATACCCAGGTGCAAGCACTCAAGTAATGGTTCCTGTATGGCGAGTAGAGATTGAAGGCGTGGCAACTGGTTCAAAGAAAAAGACAGAAGAAGAATATTTGATCAATGCCATTGATGGCTCAACACTTGATCATATAGAGAAAGAAGACAAATCTTCATTGGAGTGAGAGAACATGAGCTTGCAGTTCAGTGTACTAGCGAGCGGAAGTACGGGGAACGCTTTTTATTTAGAAACCGATGAGCATGCTTTTTTAGTAGATGCAGGCTTAAGCGGCAAACAGATGGTGGAGCTGCTTGGTCAAATCGATCGCAAGCCGGAAGACTTGGACGGAATTTTTGTCACACACGAGCACTCAGATCATATTAAAGGACTCGGTGTGATGGCAAGAAAGTACAAGCTTCCTGTCTATGCAAATGCAAAAACATGGAAGGCGATGGAGTCACATATTGGGAAAGTGGATACGGAGCAGAAATTCCACTTTGATATGGAGACGGTTCAATCATTCGGCGGTCTCGATGTTGAATCATTTGGCGTATCACATGATGCGGCAGAGCCCATGTTTTACGTATTCCATTATGGCGGGCGTAAACTTGCCCTTATGACGGATACAGGCTATGTGAGTGACCGGATGAAAGGGATTATTAAATCAGCCAATACGTTCGTATTTGAGAGCAACCATGATGTCGGCATGCTGCAAATGGGGCGCTACCCATGGAGTATTAAACGCAGAATTTTGAGCGATGTCGGACACGTATCCAATGAAGATGCAGCTCTTGCTATGACAGACGTGATTGGAGACGCCACCTCACGCATTTATTTGGCCCACTTGAGTCAAGACAACAACATGAAGGACTTAGCCCGTATGGCGGTCCAGCAGACGCTTGAAATGAAGGGCTTTGTTGTAGGGGACGGCTTTGATTTATATGATACGGACCCGAAAAAAGCAACCCCGCTTTGCGCCGTATGATTTTTACAATCGTATGATTAAGATAAGAGCTTCTTACCAACACTATATACATCATCTATTCACTGAAAGGAAGGAAACATAGTGGATTATCGCGATGTAGAGTGGAAGCCGAGACGAAGCAGAAAAGGATATTTCCTATCTGGTCTGATCGGTGTATTGGTAGGAGCTTTTTTAATGGGATTCTTTTTCCCCTATGTGTCTGGACAAAGCGGCAGCCCCTTTGGCTGGCAATCAGCTGGAGATCAGCAGGCATCAGATGGCCCTTTAAAGACCGTCAATGTGAACGTGAATGATGCGGTCACAAAAGTGGTATCGAGTATGTCGGATACGGTTGTCGGCGTCATTAACATTCAAAAGTCGAGCTTTTGGGAAGAAGGCGGTGAAGCAGGCAGCGGGTCAGGTGTGATTTATAAAAAAAAGGGTGACACCTTTTATATTGTGACCAACCATCATGTCATCAAAGGCGCAAACCAGCTTGAAGTGAGCCTTCAGGACGGGACAAGGATCGGGGCAAATCTTGTCGGCAGTGATCAGCTTATGGATTTAGCGGTACTCACGGTCAAAAGTGATAAGATCAAGAAAACCGCCGCCTTCGGCAATTCAGACCATGTCAAACCAGGTGAGCCTGTCATCGCCATTGGAAATCCATTAGGCCTTGAATTTGCTGGCTCCGTCACACAAGGTGTGATTTCTGGAACGGAGCGTGCGATCCCTGTTGATTCTAATGGTGATGGACAGACGGATTGGAATGCGGAAGTTTTGCAAACGGATGCCGCCATTAATCCTGGGAACAGCGGCGGAGCCTTGATTAATATGGACGGGAAAGTGATCGGCATCAATTCAATGAAGATTGCTGAGTCAGAGGTGGAAGGGATTGGGCTGTCTATTCCTGCGAACCTGGTGATCCCTGTCATAGAGGATTTAGAGCGCTATGGAGAGGTGAAGCGTCCGTACCTTGGTGTTGGGATGAAATCACTAGCAGATATTGCGAGCTATCATTGGCAGGAAACGTTAAAACTGCCATCAAAGGTCACAACCGGAGTCGTCGTGATGAGTGTCGAGCCTTTGTCTCCAGCAGGGAAAGCAGGGTTAAAAGAGCTGGATGTCGTGACGTCGTTTGACGGCAAGGAAGTACAAAATATCGTCGATCTGCGTAAATATCTTTATCAAAAGAAAGTAGGCGACAAGGTAAAGGTGCAATTTTACCGAAGCGGAAAGAAAAAATCAGTCGAGATCAAACTCTCCCAAACCGATCAGTTCGGTGGCTAGCCAGTTCCTATAAGGGACTGGCTTTTTTTACATGCCCGGCATATGATAAAGAAAAGGGGGAGATACGATTGGTCACATTACTACCAATGTCGCAAACAGATTATGACGTCTTGATAGAGAAGGCCATTAAGCGGTACGCAGAAGAAAAGGTACACGCAGGGACATGGAATCAGGAAGAAGCGCAAAAGAACGCAGAGGAACAATTTGACCGGCTGCTTCCTGAAGGACTTCAGACAGAAGATCATGAGTTGTGGAACATCTTACATGGAGAAGAAGCCATTGGATGGGTATGGCTTTGCTATGATCCAGATCATCCCCAGCATGAAGGATTTATTTATAATTTTATTTTGTTTGAAGCGTATCGAGGAAAAGGATTGGCAAAACAGGCCATGACGGCATTAGAAGAGCAGGCAAAGTCATTAGGTGTGAAGAAACTATCGCTGCATGTCTTTGCCCATAATCAAATCGCCCGCTCACTTTATGAGAAAACGGGATTTGCTGAGACTGGGATTTACATGAGCAAGCCTTTATAAAAAAAGAGAAGTACCGTGCAGTGAGCGTACGGTACTTTTTTATGTGGACATCATGGCATCTTGCGCCGTGACTCGGTATAGGTCGACTTTGCATTTCACAAACGCACGGATGATGGCTGGGACTTGAGCTTCTGAACGAATCAACAATGAGGTCTCGTCATCTCTGATCACAAGGTCTGTTCCCACACTTTGTAAGTACTGCGTGAGAACAGGCTTCACCTCATCATCAATCCATGCATGCTTGAAGGTGGCACGAATGGTTGAGGACGTGATGGTTTTCTCTTGAGGATGAGTACTTGAGGACACGATTTTTCCTTCAGATATGAAAGCTGTTTTGGTACAAATAGGCTGGGTGAACCTTGGCTCGTCTGCTGTTAAAAAGACAGTTTTCCCTTCAAATTTTAACGATTCAATCACCCGCTGGATATGTAAGATAGAATCTGCATCAATATCCGCAAAAGGCTCATCAAGTAAAATAAAGTCAGGCTGATGAGCGATGGCCTGAGCCATTCCGAGCCGCTTCTTCATCCCAGGTGTAAAGGCACCGACTTTCTCTTGATGATAACGATGTAAGCCAACAAATTCGAGTAATTCTTCATAATAGCTCGTTTTCTGGCGAGTACCCGTAATTTTCGATAAATAGGCAATATGCTCAATAGCAGTCAGCCCTTCATATAAATCTGTATATTCAGGCAGCACACCGATATGATGCCGTACTTTTTTTAACGACGTCATGTTCATCATGATAAATGTGCCAGAGGTGGGGCGGGAGATCCCTGTAATGATATTAAAGAAGGTTGTCTTACCAGCACCCTTTGGTCCAATGAGGCCGAAGATATCCCCTTGATGGATATCAAGATCAATATGATCAATTGCGACTTTTGTCCGATATTTTTTTGTCAGCCCTTTTGTGTGAAGCACTTAGACATCCCTCCTCTGAAACAGTAGTGCAGTTCCAACGAGTAAGACAACAGTCAATGCGGCATTCATCAGCACATAGGTCAGCGGTTCACTCCAGCGCGCATAATAATAAGGCGTCACGTATTGGAACCAGTGAATCAACCGTTCTGAAGAAAGAACAGACATCATGCTCATGATTGGAAATAGAAAGGAAAACAACATGCCAACAAACATCGATTTCTGTGGTGTTGGAAAGAGCATGGACAAAAACAAAGCACAGGATATGCCGACACTGATAAACGTTAATATTTTTAAGGCATCAGAGAACAGAAAACGATGTGAAATCACCATATTTAATATATATGTGGTCATAATGCAACTGAGCCAAAACAGCATCAGCCCAAGATATTTCCCGATGACAATGTTTAAACGGGTCGTTTTGCTGACGAGAAAACGAATGGTTTTCAAATGAATTTCACGGCTCAAAATATCATGAGATAATAAAAAAATAAGGAAGAAACCAAATAAAGAAATCACTAGTTCATTCCCAATGGAATAGGGGTCCTTTGCCTGTTCCCACTTTCCTTGATAAGCAGCTATAAATGGAAGACTTGATACAAAAGTAGATAAAATGAAAATAATAACAATAGTTAAGATGGATTTTGTGCTTTTGAAGAGCTGCTTAAATTCATTCATACAGATGGTCCACACACACTGTACCTCCCTTCATCTTTATTATACCGCTAGAAAAGAAAGACACCATATCTCGCTCTTTAACATTTGCTTAAATTTTATAAAAAAGAAGACTCTTCCAGAACAGTTAACTCATTTTTAAAAATGTTCAGAAAAATATCTTGATTTATCAAAAAACATCATGTATGATAGCTTTAATTCAAGATAGTTAAACAGGCAATGACGAGAGAAAGTACAATCATCAATTTTTCCACAGAGAGCTTCGGCAGCTGAAAAGAAGCAAAAATAATGATTCGAAAAATGGTCTCTGAGCCTCGTACTGAACATATCCATGATATTAGTAGGTGACGACGAGAGTTGGTACTCGTTATCAAAACCACAGTATATGAGCCAAATTGGAGCTTTGTACTTGTAGAGGCTGTTTAGCGCGAGCAAACAGTAAATAAAGGTGGTACCACGAGACAAATACCTCGTCCTTATGATTCATAGATAAGGATGGGGTATTTTTTATTGTCCACTTTTTTTTCATACAAATGTTCAAATGTTCCACGTGAAACACCACAACCATTTTTTCAAATGAAAGGGAGATTAACATGAGTGAACATGCATTGGTTTTACAATCAGATTTCGGTATTGATGATGGAGCGGTCAGCGCAATGTACGGCGTAGCCAATACAGTGAGCAGCGGCATCCGCATTTTTGATTTAACTCACAACATTCCCCAATATGACATTTGGGAAGCTTCTTATCGCTTGCTTCAGACGGTTACATATTGGCCGGAAGAAACGGTATTTGTCTCCGTTGTTGATCCAGGCGTTGGATCAGAGCGAAAGAGCCTTGTCGTCAAAACAACAAGCTCACACTACATCATCACACCTGATAATGGGACACTTACGCATGTCGCACAGGATATTGGCATCGTGGAGGCTCGGTATTTAGATGAAACCATCAACCGTCTGCCGAAGTCAGGAAAATCACATACATTCCATGGTAGAGACATTTACGCCTATACAGGCGCGAGAATTGCTTCAGGTGTGATTTCTTTTGAAGAGGTCGGGCCAAAGGCGAATATAGAGGACATTATTCACCTTCCAGTCGTACAAGCTTATGCGGAAGAAGAAGTGATCACAGGGACGATTGATATTTTAGATGTGCGGTTCGGAAACCTATGGACAAACATTCATCATACGTTATTTGAACAGCTTTCAATCAATTATGGGGATGCAATAGAAGTTACCATTGCCAACGGGCCAAAAAATGTGTATAAAAATATCATGACCTATGGACGATCTTTTGCCGATTTAAAGGTAGGCGAACCACTCGTATATGTCAATTCACTCGATCATTTAGGCGTGGCGATCAATCAAGGGTCATTTGCAAAGGCTTATAACATCGGTACAGGCACAGGCTGGCGCCTTTCGATTCGCAAAGCTCCGCGCATTATATATGAATAAGAGGAGGAAACATCATGGCAGGTAAACAACTTTCAACGAAAACTGTCGTTGCCATCGGAATTGGCGCAGCCGTCTTTGTCATTTTAGGACGCTTCGTCTCCATTCCAACTGGGATTCCGAATACACAAATTGAAACATCGTACGCGTTCCTTGCGTTAATGGCCGTGCTATTTGGTCCTATTGCAGGCGCATTGATTGGATTTATTGGTCATCTCATTAAAGATGCCACCACATTTGGACCTTGGTGGAGCTGGATTATCGTTTCGGGTGTTGTTGGTTTATTGATCGGCCTCATTTCGAACCGTTTAAAAGTAGAAGAGGGCGACTTTGGCTGGAAAAAAATCACGCTCTTCAACGCCGTCCAAGCCGGCGCACAAGCATTAGGCTGGTTTGTCATTGCGCCGGTACTCGACATTGTGATCTATGCAGAACCTGCAAATAAAGTGTTTGTTCAAGGCATCGTAGCAGGAATCTCAAACATCATCACAGTCGGTGTACTAGGCACCATCATCATTGCGGCTTATGCGAAAACAAGAAGCAAAAGCGGCAGTCTATCGAAAGAAACATCATGAAGCAAGGTGGAACACATAAATGAAGAAACCGATGATTCAATTCGAACATTTCGGATTCAAGTATCGCAGTCAGGCAGAACCAACATTGAAAGATATCAACCTGACCATCTATGAAGGAGAAAAAGTCCTCATCGCAGGCCCGTCTGGATCGGGAAAAAGCACACTAGCCCATTGTATCAATGGGCTAGTTCCTGCGTCTTATAAAGGTTCTATGGAAGGAAGTCTTCACATCGGCGGGAAAAATGCAGAGAAAGAGAACATTTTCTCTCTTTCACAGCTCGTCGGAACGGTGCTGCAAGATCCTGATGGACAATTTATCGGGCTGACCGTTGGAGAAGATATCGCGTTCACACTAGAAAATGATCAAGTCACACGCGAAGAAATGAAAACACGTGTCGAGAAAGCGGCAAAATTAACAGAGGTAGACGGCAAACTGGCATCATCCGTGCATGAGCTGTCAGGCGGTCAAAAACAACGTGTCGCCATCGCAGGCGTACTTGTCAACGATGTCGACATTTTGCTGTTTGATGAACCACTGGCAAGCCTTGATCCCGCAACAGGTAAAGAAGTGATCGATCTCATTGACCGTCTGCAAAAAGAAACGAAAAAAACGGTCGTGATGGTGGAACATCGATTGGAAGACGTCCTCTTCCGCCATGTCGACCGCATCATCGTTGTCAATGACGGCACGATTGCAGCGGATATGACACCAGATGAATTGCTCGCCTCAAATGTATTAGAAGCGGCATATTTACGTGAGCCTTTATATGTGAGAGCGATGAAATATGCAGGCATTCCGATTGCAGCAGGAGATCAGATCGCTAATTTACAGCATCTCACCTTAAATGACGAGGCAAAAGAGAAAATCGAGCAATGGATGGAAGCATCTGAGCCATCAGTCGAGCAGAATGAAGCACCGGATTTACTAGAAGTGCGTGAGCTGAGCTTTGATTATCCGACAAGACCAAACACGCTGAGCAACATCTCTTTTACCGTCAAAAAAGGAGAAATGATCAGCATCGCCGGTGCCAATGGCGCAGGCAAGACGACACTATCCAAGGTGCTCTGCGCATTTGAAAAGCCAACAAAAGGGACAATCCTTTTAAATGGCGATGACATCACAGGAGACACCATCAAACAGCGCTCCGAACGAATCGGTGTCGTCATGCAAAACCCAAATCAAATGATTTCGAAACAAATGATTTTTGATGAAGTCGCACTCGGTCTCGTTTTAAGAGGCGTACAGGAAGACGACATCAAGGATCGTGTAGAGCGAGTCCTGAAAGTGTGCGGGCTGTATCCATTTCGAAATTGGCCGATCTCAGCACTCAGTTTTGGACAGAAAAAACGCGTCACCATTGCATCCATTCTTGTGTTAGAGCCAGAAATCATCATTTTAGATGAGCCAACGGCCGGTCAAGATTTTAGACATTACACAGAGATGATGACGTTTTTAGAGCAATTAAATCAGCAGGGCGTCACGATTTTGATGATCACCCATGATATGCATCTCATGCTCGAATACACGACAAGAACCATTGTCATTTCAGATGGAGAAAAAATCGCAGATGATACACCAGCCAAAGTGCTGACAGATCAGCTGCTAGTCCAAAAGGCGAGCTTAAAAGAAACGTCGCTCTATGAACTGGCGCTAAAAGCAGACTGGCCAAATCCAAATGAACTCGTGGATCGCTTCATTGAGGTTGACAGAAAGGAACGAATGACATGGCTGTAGACATGCTGTCTTATATCGATCGCCCATCGCCAATTCACCGGCTGACAGGGGCAACCAAACTCATTTGCTTTATCCTCTGGTCATCCGCAGCGATGCTCACATATGATACAGGCGTATTAGTGTTTATGCTAGTTGCCAGTATCGTGTTCTTTCAGCTATCAAACGTACGATTTCGTGATATCTCTTTCGTAGTGATTGTCTTGGCGATTTTTCTTGTCATCAATAACATCGCCATTTACGTCTTTGCACCTCAGCAAGGTGTCGCCATCTATGGAGCGAAGCATGAGCTCTTTCACATTGCAGGCTGGTACAATGTCACACTTGAACAGCTTTTCTATCAATTGAACATTACACTGAAATACGTGACCGTGATGCCAGCGGCGCTTTTATTTATCGTGACAACAAATCCAAGTGAATTCGCCTCATCGCTCAGCAGAATCGGGGTCAGCTATAGGATTTCGTATGCGGTAGCGATTGCTCTGCGCTACATCCCAGATATTCAGCGTGATTTTCGAACGATCGCGATTTCTCAGCAAGCAAGAGGTATTGATTTATCGAAGAATGAAAAACTGGGAAAACGGATTAAAAATGCGCTGTCGATTGTGATGCCGCTGATTTTCTCCAGCCTAGAGCGGATTGAGACCATCAGCAATGCGATGGAACTGCGCGGGTTTGGAAAGCATAAAAAGCGCACATGGTTTACGGCGAAAGACTTTCAAAAAGCAGATTATGCGGCGTTAATCTTTGTTGGAGCGGTACTGATTGTGTCGCTAGTGATTACATTTGTTAGAGGAACGAGATTTTATAATCCGTTTTGATAGAAGGAAGCCTTCACAGGAGTGGAGGCTTTTTTATTTGGTTTGTGGATAAAAGGTGTGGAAAATGGTAAAAGACTATTAACATGTGAATAAATCGGTTATATTGAACAATGAGCGAAACACATGTGAATAACCAAACAACATATTGGAGGAATTAGAAACTTATGAACAAATCACTTTATGCTTGTGCAGAACATATAGAAACCGTACTAGACATGTACATAGATGATCACGAAACACCGCCAGAATTCAGAAAAATCGAACATACACACAGCTTATCCACAACCTGTGAATTGTGCGATGAACCTGCAATATATATAGTGGGGAACGAATGATCGGACACAAAATACACAAATTTTATCCACAATTGTTGATAACTTATATGAATAACTTGTTCTTAAGGTGGGGATGACCTGTGAATATATCAATTATCACAGTAGGAAAACTAAAAGAGAAATATTTAAAGCAAGGCATAGCCGAATACACAAAACGATTACAGGCATACGCAAAAATCGAGATCATTGAGCTCGCAGACGAAAAAGCACCCGAGAATCTCAGCGAGCAAGACATGAAAATCATCAAAGACAAAGAAGGCGAACGCATCCTAAGCAAAATCAACCCAGACGCCCACGTCATCGCCCTCGCCATCGAAGGAAAAATGAAAAGTTCCGAAGAATTAGCCGATACAATAGATAAGCTGGCAACATACGGAAAAAGCAAAGTATGTTTCGTCATAGGCGGATCCCTTGGGTTAAGTGATGCTGTGATGCAGCGTGCGAATGAGAAGCTGTCGTTTTCGAGGATGACGTTTCCGCATCAGTTGATGAGGCTGGTGTTG
Organism: Bacillus sp. FSL K6-3458; assembly: GCF_038005045.1. Lineage (NCBI taxonomy): Bacteria > Bacillati > Bacillota > Bacilli > Caryophanales > Bacillaceae > Bacillus > Bacillus sp. FSL K6-3458. Next base: position 314,023 of record NZ_JBBOSI010000001.1, read on the forward strand.
GTGGAGCAGGTTTATCGGGCGTTTCGGATTGTTCGGGGGGAGCCGTATCATAAGTAGGTAGTTTTTTAACATATAAAAGTAAAAAGAGTAGGTAATAGCAATTTAATGCTATTACCTACTCTTTTTTTATTCTAATTGTTTTTTAACATTTAATTTAATACATATAAACAGTAAATTTATTACGGAAAAACTATATAGCACTTCTTGATAATACTTATAGATTATAAATTTTAAGCTTATTTTAATATAAATATAGATATATAGCGCCGATATAATGCGGGTGAATGAAATCTAGTGTTTATTTTATGGAGGTATTTGGATTGAAAAAGACTATTTTAACAATTGTAGCATTCGTACTAACTTTAACTATTTTTGCCCCATTTACAGAGGCAAAAGAAACACTCAATATTAAAGAACTAAAAGATTTCCAAGTAATTAGTATTGAGAATTTTGTTTCACAAGATAATATTGAAAGAGTTGACAACATTAACGAGACCGATGAGGATTTAACTGAAGAAGAAATTATTAATGAAATGGCAGAACAGCTTAAATTTTTATATACAGAAGCTGCTACTGTAAATAAACAAGGTGAAATAATAAAAGTGGATGTTGATAAAGTAGAAGCAGAATATGGTTCACCTGAGCCAAATAATCAAGAAGCAATGATAGCTAGTTCACTTAGTGTCGCATCTTTTGGAGTATGTATTGTTAATTCTACAGGGAGTGCAATAGGATTAGATGTAGTCAAACGCGCATACAACAAACAAGTCAAAAAAGCCTTAAAATCACATGCATGGAAAAAGGCTTCTTCAATCATGTATAACAACATTAAGAAATATCTTGGTAAAAGTGCTACTAAATTTTTAATTAAAAAATTAGCCGGCGTAGCTTTACCTGGGGGATTACCAATGAAATTTGCTTTTATTGTTGCTAAATGTGGAGTAAAAGAGATAATCTAGTAATGACTTAATCTTGTTAAAAATCTTAAAGGAGATTAGTATGTTTAAATCTTTTAAATCATTTGTTATTACTTTTATCGTATTACCTTCATTATTAGGAGCTGCATTGGCATTCACTGTAGAAATACTACCCCTAATATGGAGTATCATTACACAAAAAGGGACAAGCTTGGCATTTAAAGATTTAGTAATTACATTTGTTTTAGGCTATGTAATGTATCTGGTGTATATTGTATATAAAGCAATCATTCACAAATTCAATAAAAATAAAAGTCACTAAAAATATATACAGATACAAAGCGAAATTTTAACAAAAAACTCTTAAATTATTAATTTAAGAGCTTTTTTGAGTTTTTAGCTATCTTTCTAACGAACATCACGATCACCATTCTTTAAATAATCCTATATAATGTAATAATTTACATTCAAACAATCCAGATTATTCCGATATATGGGTTATAAGGATAATAGAGGGGTGTTAGTATAAATGGCAATTACATTACCAGAAACTATTAAAAGTACTGCTACTGCAGGAGAACGAATTTTATTTCGAACATTAAAGGAATATCTACCCGAGGAGTATATTGTACATTATGAGCCTAATATCAATGGGTTTAGACCAGACTTTGTGATAATCGGTCCGGATCTAGGAGTATTAGTTTTGGAAGTAAAAGATTACACCAAAAATACAATAAGAGAGCTAAACGATAATACCTGGGGCATTTTAAATTCTTCTGGTGATTTACATAGAGTGAAGAGTCCCCTAGTTCAATCAAGAGAATATGCTTTTAAAATAAAAGATATGCTTGAGAAAGACATTGATTTAATCAATACAGAAGGGAAATATCAGTTTAAATTAAAGTTTCCTTATGGTTATGGTGTCGTCTTCACTCGGCTTCATGAAGAACAACTTTTAAAAAATAAAGTATATGAGGTTATTGATCCACATTTTATTTTATCGCGTGATCAGATTGATCCGGATAATGACCATTTTGATCCTGAGATCTTAATAGAAAAATTGTTTGATATGTTTCATGTGCCTTTCAAGTTAAATACGCCACTATCATCTGACGAATTAGAAAGGATTCGTTATCATCTATACAAAGAAATACGCGTTGGAGCAGATGTTGAACCAGTCCCATACCAAGAAAAACTGTTATTATCTTTTCGAAACATCAAAACGATGGATCTGCATCAAGAAAACTTGGCTAAACAGATTGGTGATAAACATCGGCTAATTAGAGGAGTAGCAGGAAGTGGTAAAACCTTAATCTTAGCGACTCGAGCAAAAATGTTAGCTGAACAACATCCGAATTGGAAGATATTAATACTCTGTTACAATGTAGCTTTGAAACAAAATATTAAACAAATGATTCATTCTAAATTTACAGAACCAGATGATTTTCTGACATCCGATCATAGAAAAACACCAAATTTAAATAATATACAAATATTAAATTTTCATCACTGGATTAAAAAAGATCATGGTATTTCAGAACTTGAAATAGATGATTACATTGAAAAAATAGAAAATGATGCTTTAACTCCTGTAAAGTATGATGCCATTTTAATTGATGAAGGGCAGGACTTTGAAGGGAGCTGGCTGCATCTCATCAGCTTATGCTTAGATCAAGAGACGCAATCTTTACTTTTAGTAGAAGATAGAGCGCAAGATATCTATCGGAAAAGTAGAAGCTATGTGAAAGATACGGGGCTTGATTTTAGAGGTAGATCTAGAATCTTAAATATAAATTATCGTAATACGTCACAAATTGTGGATTTTGGATGGAAATTTTACGATAGCCATAGAGCTTTAGATCTTAAATTAAAACAAGAACAGACAGAGACAATCGAAATCATCCCTCCAAAAAAGACGAAACGTAAAGGGCCAGAAGTAGAACTTTTAAGATGTAATACCTTTAAAGAAGAAATAGAAGAGATTACTAAACAAATAGTGGATCAACATAATGAAAAGAACATACCTTACTCTGAAATGGCTATTTTATATCGTATAAAGGGATATAATAACCATTATATATCAGCGATTCAATCTGAATTTCAAACAAAGAATATTCCTTACAATTGGATAACTGAAAATGGTGCAACCAAACATAAGTTCAATCCAGAGGAAGAGACAGTCAAAATTTGTTCTCTCGATAGTAGTAAAGGTCTTGACTTCCACTCAGTTTTTATTGTGAAAGCTGATCTGATGCCATTAAAGTATGAAGAGGATCAAGAAAAAGAAGTGTCTTTAATGTATATAGGAATGACTCGTGCTAAAGAGTACCTATCAATATCTTATTCAGGTGTTTCTTCGTTTACTCAGTATTTTGAGGTTGCAAAGCAAAAAGAGCCGACATTTAATCAATAATTTTAAATAGTAAAAGGTACGGGAATTATTCATTTCTCATACCTTTTTTCATGTAAGAAGAAAAGAAGACTCTTCTTAATAAATATCGTATTATATATAATGAAAACTTAGTTCAAGAAACGATTACAGCAGGTATTGGGAACGATCACATATTCATATTCAATCTACAATTACTCAAAGGAGACTTTCATGGGTTTCAAAGCTGACTTTAAACATGAAATACGTAACGTAATAAAAGATGTAGAAAAAGAAATAAATAAAACATGGAAAATTGAATATAAAGGGCATTCTATAGAAATTACAAACCAAATAAAAGAAGAGCAACTAATCATTGATGGTGTGACAGTTGATAAAAAACAACGAAAAAGTTTATTGACTCATATGATCCCTTATTCAAAATTGTCAGGGATATTGGAGCTTCAAGATGGTACGCAACACAAAGTGTCCGTTAAACTTGGTGGGTATGTACGATTTCGTTGTATGGTGAAGGTAGATCGTGAAACGGTTTTAGATGATTCAATGAAGATAGAATTTCTACCATGGGATCATAAAGAGAAAATCGTTCCCTTTATTCAACAACAAATTCAATCACATCATAAAATAGTAGACGACCGTTTACCCGATGAAGATTATTTATTTGACGAAAATGAACCACGATTGGCTCCCGGTTTATCTGATTATTATGTAGATGAACGACCTGCCCCTTTTTATGTGAAGAAGCTATTGAAGCTTTTTGAAATACAACTGAATCATCCTACAAACGAAACTAGAAAAAAAACATATGAAAAAATCATTTCTAACAATATGGCGAGTCGCAACAGTGAGCTAATTGAACGATTTCAGCAAACACAATGGGATGAATCCCGTGTACAGCAAGAAGCGTTATGGCTTCTTGAACATGCGGCACATCGGGAGGTCGTCAAATTTGCAGTCATGATACTGGGATGTACGAACTGTGAAAAATACAAAGAGCTTTTATTCACAATAGGTATGCATGAAGAATTTACTTCTTATGTCGTGTTTGCATTGAAGAATGGCACAATTCAAGGAAACGAACATGTTTGGCGTCTTGCAAAGTCCGTCGATGGATGGGGAAAGATTTCGGCTGTTGAGCAATTGGAAGCCTCGACACCAGAAATAAAACGATGGCTACTAACAAAGGGCTGCGAAAATACAATCATGAATGAATACTTAGCTTATACTTGTGCTCTTAATGGTGATCTGGAAACAGCTTTATCAGAAGATGAAATTTCCAAAGAATTATACGATGGAGCGAGTCTCATCATTCAAGCATTATTAGAAGATGAGGTTTCTATCTACGGAATCGATGAGTATTCAAATGCAAGCTCAGTTCTCTGCCGATTTATTCACCATGCTCATAAGCACTGCCAAACAATTGAGGACTTTTATTCAATATTGAAAATAAATGAGTTTTTAAATGATGAACAAGAGATTTGGGAAGACCGATTGAATGCTTCATGGAAACAGGACGATTATAAGGCTATCCAGGAAGCTGTTCAACCGTTTATCAATGACAGTAGATGGCCAAAGCTTGCAACCGATTCGTTACAACAGGGTTTTAGCTCCCAAGCACTTGAAATCGCTCTCTTTTATCGTTTAGATGTGATTGAGCATCTATTTGCTTTACTTGAGAAAGATCCGACAAATAGTGAAATATACTTTGCTGTGATGGACACAAATCATCACCAGCATATTAGAGAGCTTTGTACATTTGCAGAAACACATTTATCGTTATCAAACCTCTCAGATGATGAAGTGGCTTGTCTACAATATATTGTGCAAGATTTATATGAACACGACGGTGTAGGATTACCATTGATTCAAGCTGCACTTAGATCAAATGATGGAAATTTACAGTATCATGCTTTAAGTGTATTAAAGGAATGGCCTCCTTCGTATGCGCAGAAAGCGGCCACAAGGGAATTGATTGAACATATTGCCGTGAAGACAAAGGATAAAGAAGATCGAAAGTTAGCCAAATACTTATTAAAGAAATAGGATTCGGTTTACCTTCGCACTACGAAAATAAAATCTGAATATTAGAAAGCAGGCAGCACCATGCACACAATCAAAAAAATAGGCCAAACCTTCTCCTACATCACACCAGTATCACTCACCGACCGCCCCATCCTAGGTATGGTCGTAGGCAATAACAAAACATTAATGATCGATGCCGGCAATTCAGAAGATCATGCGAACTATTTCATCCAAAAGACCTTAAAACAAGAGAACGCCACGCCGGATATGGTTGTCCTTACGCATTGGCATTGGGATCATATTTTTGGTCTACCGGCATTGCCTCATGCGGTTTCAATTGCTTCTGCAAGAACCAGAAAGGAAATGGAGAAGCTTCTTCCGTTTTCTTGGTCAGATGAGGCGATTGATGAGCGGGTGAGGGAAGGAACGGAGATTGAGTTTTGCGCGAAGGCGATAAAAGAAGAATATAAGAATCATCGAGAGATTCAGGTGGTTTTACCGGATGTGACGTTTGATCGTCGGATGGAGATTGATCTTGGCGGGGTCACTTGTGTTGTGCAGCATGTTGGGGGCGATCATGCTGCAGATTCAGTGATCGTGTATGTGAAAGAGGAAAAAATCCTGTTTCTTGGTGATTGCATTTATCCGAAAATGTATGCAGAAAAAGTACATTTTACGGTAAAAGAAATTTTGCGTCTTTTAGATGAGTTAGATGCTTTTGATGCGGAGACGTATATTCCTTCACATCAAAGACCGTGGACAAAAGAGGAGTTTCGTCAGGAAACAGACAAGCTTCGAATGATGGCGAAATACACTGATCTTTATGGTGGAGACCAGGAGAAAATCAAGAGTGAATATCAAACACATGTGAACAGAGAACTAAAAGAAGATGAGTTAGAGACGATCGCTTATTTTGTAAATGGTTATGAAGGATTAGCAGAGGGATAAACCTCTGCTCAGATTGTAGAGAAACTCATGTTTTTCTACAATCTTTTTTATTTTCATCGTAATGATGATGGATGAGATTGAATGAAAAAGGCCTCCCACACACCTAACCTAGCTTCGCTAGATGTGTGGCAATCTTCTTCATGTTCTGACAGGCAGCTGTGAGAAGCACTTGCTCACTCACATTTTGTTTTCCCCTCAACCGGCAGTAGCGAAGCCCGTGCAGTTGTTTTGAATCTGCAAAGCTTCGCTCTATTTTTTCTTTTCTTTTTTTATATAGCTCTTTTCCAGAGACAGATAGACGATTTTGTCTGATCCTTTCTTTATGTTCTTCCCATATGTGTCTTGAGATGACTTTTTGATGATTTTTCGACCTTGTGCATCTTTCAAGGAAAGGACACGATGTACATTTTTTAGGATCTGATTTGTAGAACCTATAACCTTTTCGATCAGTTGTTGTATATAATAGCTTCTCACCATTTGGGCATATGTAATGATCATGTTCAGAGTCATACTTGAATTTCCACTTCTCAAATAAACCTCTTGTTGGATGAAAGCGTCTATGTGCGATGACACCAAAAATACGGCGATCTGATAAACCTTTACAGATTGGGGTTGTCAAATAACCAGAATCAAGGGCAACAGCTTCTACTTGAAAACCAAATCGTGCGATTTGGTGATCCAACCGATCAAGATACGGAACAGAATCATGGACATTACCGGGCGTGATGTGGGCATCCGTGATGATATTGTACTTCATATCCGTTGTACGGTGGTCTAGGTAGAAAAAGCCTTCTGGCTTGTTTTCACGATAAAGATAGCCACTTTCAGGATCAGTCGTACTTTGACGAATGTCTTTTTCCGTTTTCACCTCCTCTTTTACCTTTAAGGGCTTTTTTCCGTGTGCCACCCGATCTTCTTGGATCGCTTCTTCTAAATCATTTATATAGTTCTGGGTATCCTGCTCAATCGTTTTTCTCATATATTTATGTTTATTGGCATTGGCTTTAAGATGAGTGGAGTCAGTAAAAAGAACGCGGCCTCCTACCATATCATGATTGATAGCTTGAAGCACGATCTCGTCGAAAATGTCTTGAAAAATCGTTGTATCTTTGAATCGAGTACGACGATTCCAGCTAATGGTCGAGTGATGAGGAACGGGGTCATTGATGTTCAAACCTAAAAACCATCTATACGCCATGTTATAGTAAATTTCTTTTTCAAGTTGTCTTTCAGAACGGATACCATACAGGTATCCGATGAACATCATTTTGAACAAAATGAGTGGATCGAGAGAAGGACGACCTTTATTCTCACTATAATATGGTTTTACTTTGTCTATGATAAATGAAAAATCAATGTATTGATCAATTTTACGAAGTAGGTGATCCTCTTCGACCAGTTGATCTAGTAATACAAATTCGGCTTCGTGCTGAGAAGAATTTCTAGTGTGGAACATGAGAAAAACACCTTCCTTTAGTATGCTTTTCTCTATTATAAAATGGGGTAGTGGAAAATTTAAGGGGAAAAATAAAGCTGTCGAGATTTTCTCGACAGCCTGAGCAGAGGGATAAACCTCTGCTTTTTTTATTTTCATGGCTCGCCCTTTTCCCTGAGTTTATATCAAGTTTATATACAGGCGATATACTCGAACCGGTGAGAAAAGGAGGAGAACCATCAATGAAAGGATTCAGATCATTTATTGATAAAATGTCTACAAAAAAAGGGGCTTGGCTGACTGTTATCATTTGGCTTGTTTTCATGATCGGGTTGAGTGCTGGGCCTAAATTGGGCGATCATAAAGTGAGCAATTTTCAATCTTTACCTAGTGATGCACAGTCCATCGTGACACAAAAGAAGTTAGATCAGTATTTCCCAAATGATAAAGGGACTCCGGGATTATATGTGTTCCATAACCCTAATGGAAAGCTGGTTATTCAAGATGTAAAAACGATCATTCAAGGAATCAAAGAGGCAAAGATTGAGGGAATTGAAGAAATTGTCGATGTGTCCGCATTGCCTCCTCAAGCGTTATCCGCTTTTTTATCAGAAGATGAAACGACCATGATTGTGCCAATGAATTTGAAAGCAGGATTAGGCAATGCTGATTATGCAAAGATTAATGATGAGACAACGGATGTCGGTACAAACATAGCGAAAGGGCTAGATGCTGATTTTTATATTACGGGTCCAGCAGGTATAGCGGGGGATACGGTGAAGTTGTTTGAATCTGCCGACTTGAAACTGCTATTAGCTACTGTTGCAATCATTTTGGTTTTATTGATCGTCATTTACCGTTCTCCGTTATTAGCGATCATTCCATTGTTCGCAACGGTCATTGTCTATCAAGTGGTGAATCAAGTTGTGGCTTTACTTGGTGTGGGTGGACTTGAAATCAATAACTCGACCACCTCGATTATGAGTATTTTGTTATTTGCTGCTGTGATTGATTATTCATTGTTTGTTTTCTCGCGTTATCGTGAGGAATTACAACATCATGAAAATCAATTTGAAGCGATGAAAGTAGCGATGCGTTCAACAGCCAAACCGGTCTTATTTGCTGGAGGTACAGTATTTGCGGCGATGATCATTTTATTTGTGGCGGATTTCCGTGATTATCAAAACTTTGCGCCAATCTTTGGTGCTGCGATGGTGGTCATTATGATGGCTTCTGTCACACTGATTCCAGCCTTGTTTGCATTATTTGGCCGCAAAGCATTTTGGCCGAAAGTACCGACATATGGTGAAGCAAAAGAAGCAAAACATGGCATATGGGGACCTCTTGCCAAATTCGTGGTTCGAAAACCAGGATTAATTGGTGGTGCGGTCTTACTGTTTTTACTTGTGACAGGTGCGAATATTTTCAATTTACATTATGAATTTAACTCGGTGAAAAATTTCCCGAAGGATTTACCTTCTCGTGTTGCATTTGAAATCGTTGAGGAAAAATTTAATAAAGGTGATCTAGCCCAGACAACAGTACTTGTGACTGGTCAAAAGCTAACTCAGGAACATTTACAAGAAATCTCCGCCCAATTCTCAGAAAATGAAGAGATAGGATCGGCTCGTCCTTCGGGGGTAACCAAAGATGGAGAGCATGGCAAAATGACGATATCATTAAAAGTGAATCCCTACAGTATAGAGGCCATTGAATTTTTAGGAGATTTCCGTACAGATCAAGCCACCTATCGTTTATCAGATGGTCAAAAGGTTCAGTTATCTTTTGCTGGCACAACAGTTAAATTAGTGGATGAGCAACAGGTGAATCAATCCGATATTAAAAAGATCGTATTACTGGAAACATTACTCATTCTGATCTTGTTACTCGTTTTGACACGCTCCATGAAAATGTCGATTTATATGATGGCGACGATTTTAATCTCATTTGTATCTGCATTAGGCTTAGGTATTTTCTTAGTCGATGTGTTATTTGGATATGATGCGATTTCAACTCGTGCCCCTGTGTATGCCTTTATCTTTCTCGTGGCATTAGGAATTGATTATAACATCATCCTTGTGAGCCGTTTCTTAGAAGAACGCCAAACGTTACACGTCAAAGCTGCATTAGAAGTAGCGATACGAAATACAGGCGGGGTGATTTCTTCAGCGGGGATCATTCTTGCTGCAACATTTGCCGCATTAATGACTATGCCGATTACGGATTTATTTATCTTTGGATTTATTGTCGCTATTGGGATTATCATCGATACATTTTTCGTGCGAGGAATGTTGCTGCCGTCACTCATATTATTCTTTGAAAAAGACAAAGCTAAGGAAATAAAGGAGGAAGGATAATTGCATGTATTGGTTGTGGATGATGATGAAGCCATTTTGCAATTAGTGTCCATCCATTTAGAGCAGGCGGGATACCAAGTGACAAAAGCAAGCAATGCTGAGGCAGCGCTTGCTTTTTTGCAACAACAGTCATTTGATCTCATGATTATTGATGTGATGATGCCTGGGATGGATGGCTTTCAGCTGGCGAACATTGTGACGAAACAATATGAACTGCCGGTCATTATGCTGACAGCGAAAGGGCAGATTGAAGATAAGCAGCAAGGATTTGAACAAGGGATTGATGATTATATCGTCAAACCATTTGAAACGAAAGAACTGCTATTCCGTGTAAATGCAATTTTACGACGATATCGTAAATCCATAGAAGCTTTGACGACTGCGGGAAATGTTCAAATTGATACGAACCGTTGGGAATTAACGATTGCGAATCAGCAATATATCTGGCCCATGCGTGAATTAGAAATTCTGTATTATCTGCTGCAGCGGGCAAACCGCAATGTAAGCCGCTGGGATTTAATTGATGACATTTGGGGGGATACGTTAGATCAACCCGAATTCACATTAAACACGCATATTAACCGCATACGAGAACGTTTAAAAAGGGCGGAAGCGACGGTTGAAATTGTCACAATACGTGGTTTCGGCTATCAACTTGAGGTAAAAGAATGAAACTACAACAACGTTTTATGCTATATACGTGTTTGATTGTTTTGATTAGCATCTTCATTGGATTTATTTGTTCTAACTTGATCTACAATCATGTTGTCAAAGAGCAAATGAATGATCGATATTTAGCCATTGCTGAGCAGTTATCTAAACAAATCAAAGAACATGAAATTACCTTGCGAGCATCTTCTGATTTTTTGCAAACCATGAGCGATCTAGGGTACCAAATCGCTTTGGTTAAAGAAGATGGGGAGATGAAGATGTTTGGCGAACCATTTAAAACGAAAAAATGGAATGACCAAATGCACGCCTTATTTGAAGGCGGTAAAGCGTACAACGGGATCAAATCCTTTAAAAATTCATACTTAATCATGAGTCATTTCGCAAATGATATACAAAATACAGTGGGGACGAAAATAGAAATTGACGGGGAAGAATGGGGCTTATTTTTACGCCCAAATAATATCAGTTTCTTTACAGAGTTCCATTTGATTATTTTTGGATTTATCTTCGCCGTTTTTGTGAGCAGTATCATTGGCATTTTATTTATGTCTCGAAAAGTCACCCAATCTCTTTCAGAATTGACGAGTGCGACGCAAGAGATGGCAAACCATAATTTTCAGTATCCATTAATGATCAATCGAAAAGATGAAATTGGTCAGCTTGCTGATCGTTTTCGGATGATGCAGCAGAAATTAGAGAATACCGATCAAGCAAGGAAGAAATTTGTGAATAACGTCTCGCACGATTTTCAGTCACCACTATTAAATATACGAGGGTATTCTGAATTACTAAATGAGGAGATTTCATCAAGCGAAGGGAAAAAATACAACCACATTATTCAAACAGAAGCAAAGCGATTATCTAACTTAACGAAACAACTTCTCATTTTAACCTCTATTGATCAAGGGACATATCCAACGAATAAACAAATCGTCAGGGTGGATGAGCAGCTTCATCAAGTGGTCCATTCGATGCTATGGCGGATAGAAGAGAAAGGTCTAGAAATTAAGTTGGATCTACAGCCTGTTTCGGTATATGCGGATCGGACTTTGTTGATCAATGTTTGGGAGAATTTAATTGGCAATGCCATTAAGTACAACAAAGAGTTTGGGGAAATCAGTATTCATTGTAATGAAAATGAATCGAAAGCGGTTGTGACGATTAGAGATACGGGGATTGGCATAGAACAACACACATTAGAAAAAATATTTGAACGCTTTTACCGGGTAGATCAGGCACGAAATAAAGAGGGAATGGGTCTTGGATTATCCATCGTGCAAGAAGTCCTGTCGTACCACAATGCTTCTATTGAAGTAGAAAGCAATGAAAAAGAAGGAACGACCTTTACGACGGTTTTTCCAAAGAAATAGCATTTGAGAAAAGTCTCGTTTGTGTGTGTCAAATGAGACTTTTCTTTTTAATGTTTATGGTAAACCTACACAGTCTTCTGCATCACGAACTGTGATAGACATCTGTTTTGCATTTACAATAATGACACAATCCCATGTGAGCTTTATTTGCAGTTCGTCATTCTCATCAATACGGATCATTCCTTTAAATTCAACCGTTTGTTCTAGAAAAACCATTTTCTTTTCTGTATCATCTTTGACTGCTGTTAAATGGTCAGGATAGTGAATCGTCCAATCATAAAAAGCGGTTTTCTTCATAGTTCCTCCTATTTTCATTCGTACACATCTCCGAATACTTCTTTTGTTTGCCGGATTGTCAGTGATTTGTTGGTTGGATCAATTGAAATGATACAATCCCAAGTAGGTTTGATTTGTAGCTCGTTGTTGTCATCCATCCAGATGATGCTATTTAGTTCAATGGATGGCTCTAAAATGACCATTTTCTTTTCATAATGATCTGTAATCGCTGTTAAGTCCGCTTGTAAATGGACGATCCAGTCAAAAAAAGTGATTTTTTTCATTGTTTCTCCTCTCATCATCGCTTATATTTCCATTATAACTTGCGTGTTTCCTGATACAATTTTTTATCAAGTCTTCCATTACTAGAGAGGTAACTTACAGATGGATAAAATAACTAACCCATACGACACGTTCAAAACCAAAATATCGAAATATCCAATTGAACATAAGCATTGGCAAGCCTTTAAAGATGGAACAACGATTAAACAATTAAAAGCGGGTACATGCATAATCAAGGCTGGCGATCCGGTGAAGCATGCCTATTTCTGCATAACAGGTCTCTTCCGTCTCTTCTATTTGTTACCGGATGGAAGGGAGTACAACGTGGCTTTTACGTTGGAAGATGATTTTGCTACTTCTTATGCAAGTATGATCAACGGGCAGCCTTCTCCTTATTCGATTGAAGCGATGGAGGATTCTATCGTGATTGAAATTCCGTATGATCTGCTTCAAATGTTGATGGACAGCAGTCATATGTGGGAGCGGTTTGTTCGGGTGAGTGTAGAAAGGCTGTATACGAGAAAGGAAGAGCGTGAGAGGGAACTGCTCTATTTGCCAGCCATTGAGCGATATCAGGCGTTTTTATTGAAATATCCCGGGTTACATCAGCGTATCGCTCAATATCATATTGCCTCATATATCGGTATTTCTCCGGTTTCGCTGAGCAGGCTGCTGCATCCTGCTGAACATTAACCTATGTTAATGCACATTCTCTAGATCTGGCGTACAATCATCACATCATAGAAGAATCGAGGGGCTTGATGATGAAATATATGATGGTTGTTTTATTAGAGTTCTATCCATCTTGGCTTGCTTTACCACGAGAGGAGCATAGAACCCATGCGGCTTCGCTGCAAGAGTTGATGCAGAAATATGAGGAACATGTGACGGTGTCCTTTTTTGATGCTGAAGCTCTTCCAGGTAAGGATTACACAGATTTTGTGATGTGTGAAACAGATGACCTGAAGTTCTATCATTTTATGTGGGAAGAGATTAGAGATTCTATTCCTTACACAAGTGGTTATGTCAAAATGAAAGAGGTCATCATGGGAATGGAAGATGCTTTTCAAACATATGAAAAAGAATCTCTGAAAATGGATCAGTAATCGAAAACCACCTGCTATCAGGTGGTTTTTTGCACATTCTATTATTTGGTATAATCAGGGGTAAGGTAAGAACGGATAAATTTTTGAACGGAATCGGAGGTACTTATGAAGCAGCTATATATGAAGCAAAAGGTATTTAGTCTGAGCGGCAGGTTTACGGTAAAGGACCAACAGGAGAATGATGTATATGTGGTCGAAGGCAGCTTTATGAAGGTGCCAAAGACGTTTACCATTTTGAATACAGAACGAGAAGTCATCGCTGTAATCACGAAGAAAATGTTTAGCTTTTTACCAAAGTTTTTAGTAGAAGTCGGTGGACAAGAGGTATTGACGATCAAAAAAGAGTTTACGTTCTTCAAAGCAAAATATTCAATTGATGCTGCTGGTATCGAAGTACAAGGGAACTGGTGGGATATGAATTTCCAAGTGCTGCAAAGCGGCGAAGTGATCGGTCAGGTAAAGAAGGAATGGTTTACTTGGGGGGATAGCTACAAGGTGGATATTTTGAAAGAAGAGATGGAGCCTGTGATGATTGCATTGGTTGTTGCGATTGATTGTGTGAAAGCGGATGAAGCGGCGTCTAGGTCTTCGTCGACGACGATGAATAATTAATTGGAGGGTTTAAAGTTGGACAATCTCACCCGCATTTTAAGATTAAGAGATGCAGAGATATGGGCGTATGAATTTCTCGATAATAAAGACATCATCGTCTATTTCTCGATTACAGATTTAAATAGAAAAGCAACGATTCATGATAACCCTCTGGCCACTCAAGAAGAACTGGATGAAAGAGATAATTACATATCAATGGATGTGCACAGCCATCTAGATCTCAAGAAAACGCTAGAAGAAGATATATTTGATGACTTTATCACCAATATCTCAGCTTTAGTAGAGCATATGCATGATTTTCACAATGCGCATGTTTTTATTCATATGCATGTTCATGACAAAATCGAATTAACAGATTTTCAGTTAGAAAAAGATGAAGAGATGCATGGCGATGAAAAAGAACAACTCTATACATTTAAACGTTTATGGATTCAGCAGGCATGTTTTCAATTGGTCGAACAACAATTAAATCGAAAAATCACAGACATGTCTAACAGTAGGTTTTGCCAAGATCTAAAGTGAGGTGAGCAAACGAATGACATTCCCATACAAAGTATTTCAAACAGTCGTCGAATGCGGTAGTTTTACAAAAGCTGGTGAGAAGCTTGGGCTGACGCAGTCTGGGGTGAGTCATAATATGGCGAAGCTTGAGTCAGAGCTCGGGATTGTGCTGCTTCATCGGAATCGAAACGGGCTGTCGCTGACAGATGCAGGTGAGCGAGTGATGCCCCATATTCGCCAAATCATTCATCATGCGTCATTGCTTGAGCAGGAGGCGGCGTTGATTCAAGGGATGGAAGTGGGGAGTATCAAGATCGGCACGTTCTCTGGTTTTTCTTCAAAAATGCTTCCGCAGCTCATTCATCGTTTTACGAAAAGTTATCCAAATATCCAATTGGAATTATACGAAGGCGGCTATGAAGAAATTGAAGAGTGGATCGCATCTGGCACAGTTGATCTTGGGTTTTTAACACAGCCATCTAGAGATTTGGAAACTGTTCCACTGTTTCAAGATGAATTGGTTGTGCTCATGCAAGAGAGTCATCGTTTCCATACAAAGAAGGTGATGGAAGTGGCTTCGTTCCAAGATGAACCATTTATTATGCCAAAAGCGGGCTGTGATCGACTCATTAAGAAATTATTAAAAGAAAGAGGCGTGAAGCCCCATGTTTTGTTTGAGATTGGGGACAACAATACGATTATCTCTATGGTTCAGGAAGGCCTTGGGCTCACGATCATTCCGAAGTTGATTTTGCCGCCTCAGGTGCCTCATGCGAACGTAATTCCACTTGAGACCCGTGTTTATCGCGAAATCAATATGGCGTTTAAATCTTTTAACGCAGCCTCTCCCTCTACTAAAAGATGGATTGAAGCGGTCAAAGATCATTTTAAATAGATTCAGCTTGAACGAGAGTCTCTATTCAAGCTGATCAATTTATAGCGTGATCACCCCACGAATGGTAATAACCGCTGCACCTGCTACTTTAATGACCGGCTTTGCTTCATTCGGAATGACCGTGATACGAAGCAATCCTGGTCTGCCGATTGCATCACCTTGGGCAATGCGCAGATGAGTGGTTTCTTGCTGAGGAATGATCCCTTCCAAATACAGATATCCGGCCAATGCCCCGTTTGCTGCTCCCGTTACAGGATCTTCGGGTATACCAATGCCAGGTGCAAAATCCCTTGTATAAAGATCACAGTCCTTTGTGGATTGAAACGTATAAAGATGAGTCGTTGTGATATCCTGCTCTTTATTCATTTTTCCTAAAGCTGCTAAGTTTGGTGCTGCTTGATCAATGTCATGCTGGTGTTTCAGCGGAACCAGAAGATGCCAGTTTCCGGTGTTTGCTAATTTTATAGGATAGGATGGATCAATCCTGTCACTGCTTATACCGAGCATGTCACTAAGCTCTTCTACATCGATGATAAAATCTCGCGTCTTTGGCGTGACCTGTGTCATCTCCACATCCACAACTTTGCCATTCTCTTCGTGCCATACAACGGGAACATGGCCGATCTTTGTTTCTAACACCACCCCTGATTTTTCTTTAGCCATCCCTAGCTCCGTCGCTAAAAGCCAAGTCAACCCAACCGTCGCATGCCCGCAGAAATTGACCTCTTCCGTTGGAGTGAAATATTTCACTCGATAATCGGCTTTCTCATCATGTGCCGGCAGCAAGAAAACGGACTCGGGTAAGTTCAACTCCTTGGCGATATTCTGCATCTCATCCTCCGTTAACCATTCCCCATCCAACACCACCCCAGCGGCATTACCTCCAAATTTCTCAGTTGTAAACGCATCGACATGATACACCCTAATATCTTTCATCTGACGAATCCTCCTAAACATATTGTTATGTTCATCATAAGTGTGTAGGATACATTCGTAAAATGAATTTTTTTGATGTGATTTATTGGAATTGTTCATGTAATATCAAACAACTAGGCGCTAAGGGCGGGAAAGTCTACGTACCATTACAGGAAAAAGATTGTCAGAGAGTGGTAAGACGGTAAAGACATTTAAGGGAAAAAATAATGATGGATCAAAAGGGAGGTACGAAGGAACCTGCTTTTTTGTAGTATGCTTGAACAAAACAAAAAGAAGGCGAGGGATTCAGCATAGCTTTAGGAGGATATATCAATATTGGATTGGTATTCTATGATGACATTCATTTAATAACCACTTTTCACAAACTGACTGACTATTTAACAAAAAAAGGAATGTCAATAACGAAAGTAAAGTTTAGTCAAGACGCTAATGGCGAAGCATGGATCGAACATGATGTAAAAGAGAATAAAATCAAAAACAATTACTTGGAAGGCTATTATACAGAATTTGAATTGACGGGAACATGCCTAAAATATACGACTATCAACATACAAAAAGAAGCTGGTTTTGTGGGATTCGTTCTATATTTAAAGTGGACAGAGGTTGTTTCACATGATGTCGTTCGTATTCAACAGGAGATCGTACAGTGTCTTGTAGAACTTTATCATACTCTTACGTTCGAGTATGCATTCATTGGACATGAAATGGAAGTCGAGCTTCATCCAGATGATGTTGAAATGAGTCTGCAAAAGCATCATGCTTTTCCAGTTGTTCTTATAGGTAAAGGGGATTATTTAGTCATTTTTTATGGTGATACTCTCATTGACGGGCTAACTACTCAAGAGAGAGGGAAGAAATATTTAAAGGTTAAAAGAGAACAGTAGAAAAGCCTCCTGAATGTATCAGGGGCTTTTTCCTTTCATCACCCATAATAATTATTCGCCTGAATAAAAAATTGGGATTGCATGTAGTTATATGTGATTTTCGAGAAGTCGAAGGGCTGGCCGTTTGTGAGATGAAAGACGGTTTCGACACGAAGAGCAGGATCATTTTGCTTAAGTCCGAGGTGCTTCGCTTCAGTTTCGTTTAGTTTGCCAACTTGCAGGTACATGTCAGAAAAGCCCACTTTAAGACCAAGGCCTTCACTAATGAATTTAAATACAGAATCGGCTGCAATTTCTGTGTTGAGGTAAGGAATAATGGTTTTCCGGTAATAGGACTCTTCTAAACATAAAGTTTGTCCATTGATGTAACGAATGCGTTTAAGGTAGAAAACATCCTCATCTAGTTCAATGTTTAAATTCAGCGCAGCTTCTTCTGGCGGTTTGACGGTATCTAACGTGAGAACTTCTGATGTCAGTTGAAATTCCTCTAAATCTTTTTTAAAACCTTGGTTGGATAATAGGCTAATATAGCCTTTGCGTCTATGCCTTCTCACAAAGATGCCGCTGCCCCTCACCTGATAGACAATCCCTTTTCTTTCGAGTAAATCTAATGATTTGATAATTGTACTTTTGCTCACAGCAAATTGATTCATGAGCGTCTCAAGCACAGGGAGTTTGTCTCCTTGCTGCAGCTCATGTGTGACAATATATTTTTCAATATCGCTCGCAATTTGTTGATACTTTAACATAGCCATTCCTCTTTGTTTTCACGATTTATTGTCTTTGTATTATAGCACATCCCGATTTCTCTTTGATATGCAAACTCAAATTATATATGTATTGATAAATTGTACCGGTATAATTATAATGTACATATACTAGTAGCGATAAAGGGGGGGTTATATGTCAAAAGTGAGGGATTATCAAAAGCTTGCAGAAGACATCTTAGAAGCAGTTGGCGGAGAAGAAAATGTGGTGAGTGCCGCAAGATGCGCCACGAGGCTGCGTTTGGTGCTGAAGCGTTCTAATCCAAAGGCAAAAGAAGCAGTCAACGCCATGCCTGGCGTCATTACAGTGGTGGAAAACGGTGGTCAGTTTCAGGTTGTGATCGGTCAGCATGTGGGTGAGGTATATGAGCATTTTTCCAACCTGGTTCAGCTCCAAACGTCGGATGATGATCAGCCGAATGAAAACAAAGGAACGATACTGAATCGGGTCATTGCGACCATGTCCGCTGTGTTTGCGCCATTTGTGTATATTTTAGCCGCAGCTGGTATTTTGCAAGGTGCACTTATCTTAATAAATTTGATATTTCCAAGCTTCTCGAAAACAGGCACTTATGAAGTGTTTAGCTTTATTTCTTGGGCACCGTTTACGTTCTTGCCCATTTTTATTGCGATAACTGCAGCCAAGCATTTCAAAACGAATATGTATATTGCGGTTGCTTGTACAGCAGCGCTTGTCAGTCCTTCTTGGACAGAGATTGCCGGACGTGTAGCATCAGGGGAAGGTGTGACCTTTTTAGGGATTGCGTTATCTGAAACGGTTTATACATCATCCGTCTTGCCACCGCTTTTCTTAGTATGGATTCTTTCTTATGTAGAAAAATTCTTAAACAAACGAATTCATGAGGTTGTCAAACCGCTATTTGTCCCATTTCTATGTATGGTCGTCATGGTTCCGTTAACCATACTATTAATCGGTCCTCTTTCGACAGCAGGTGCAAATGGGATTGCAAACGGATACAATGTTTTAGCTGAAAATGTACCAGCTCTGGCAGGGGCCATTATCGGCGGTTTCTGGCAAGTACTCGTGATTTTCGGTGTTCACTGGGGCATCACGCCAATGGTACTTGCGAACTTTGAACAATATGGACGTGACTCCTTTCAGGCATATCAAACCATCGCTGTTATCGCTCAAGTCGGTGCGGTGCTGGGAGTTATTTTAAAAGCAAGAAATCGGGAAACACGGAAAGTTGGGGTTTCAGCTGGAATCACAGGACTCTTCGGTATTACGGAGCCTGCGATTTACGGTGTCACCTTACGTTTTAAAAAGCCGTTTATTTTCGGGTGTATTTCTGGAGCGGTCGGTGCCGTTGTGGCCAGCTTCTTTACGCCTTATTACTTTGCATATGCAGGACTACCTGGCCCGCTGACCATTGTGAACGGAATCAGTGCAGATTATCCAACGTCTATCATTGGTATTTTGATTGGTGTGGCCATTGCGCTGATTTTACCAGTTGTGCTTATTCAAATGTTCGGATATGGAGAAGATACAGTAGAACAGTCAGCTGGTGAAACACCTCTTAAAGATCAAGACGGAGAAACGGCAAATACTTCTATGAACAATGAAGAAATGATCACGGCTCCACTTACAGGAAAGGTCCTTTCGTTATCTGAAGTGCCAGATGCCGTATTTAGCTCTGGGGCGATGGGGAAAGGTTTTGCCATTCATCCGACCGATAACAAACTGTTTGCACCGTTTGACGGCAGTATCGTCATGCTTGCACCAACAAAACATGCGATTGGTCTGCGTTCTGAATTTGGTGTAGAGTTACTTGTTCATGTAGGAATTGATACGGTTTCTCTAGATGGATCGGCATTTACACTCAATATCAAAGAAGGCGACAAGGTGAAAAAGGGTGACTTGTTGATGACATTTGATCAGGAAACAATTGAGAGCAAAGGATTACAAACAATCACACCTGTTATCATTACCAATACCCAAGCATACGAAGATGTGATTGTAGAGAAACGTTCGACATGTCAGCCAACTGACGTCATGATGACAATTGTGAAATAGGAGGAATAGATAATGACTTTACCAAAAGATTTCTTATGGGGCGGGGCATTAGCCGCTCATCAATTCGAAGGTGGATGGAATGCAGCTGGCAAAGGGCCGAGTGTTGTAGATGTGATGACAGCAGGTGCTCATGGTGTACCAAGACAGATCACGGAAACGATAGAAGAAGGAACTTTTTATCCAAACCATGAAGCCATTGATTTCTACCATCGTTACAAAGAAGATATCGCCATGTTTGCTGAAATGGGATTAAAATGCTTGCGAACATCGATCGGCTGGAGCCGAATTTTCCCTAAAGGGGATGAAGAAGAGCCGAATGAAGCAGGCTTACAGTTTTATGATGATGTGTTTGATGAACTGATTAAACATGGAATCGAGCCTGTCATTACGTTGTCTCACTTTGAAATGCCCCTTCATTTGGCAAGAGAATACGGCGGATTCCGAAGCAGAAAAGTCGCTGAATATTTCGCGAAATTCGCGGAAGTATGCTTCAATCGTTACAAGAACAAGGTCACGTACTGGATGACATTTAATGAAATCAATAACAAAATGGACGTTAACAACCCGTTGTTCCTTTGGACAAATTCAGGTGTATCTGTCAAAGAAGGCGAAAATGCCAAAGAAGTCATGTATCAAGCGGGCCATCATGAATTGCTTGCAAGTGCATGGGCAGTGGCAAAAGGAAAAGAGATCAATCCGTCCTTTCAAATTGGAGCGATGGTGTCCCACGTGCCAATTTATCCATATTCCTCAAACCCAGAGGATGTCATGCTGGCAGAAGAATATATGAGACAGCGCTATTTCTTCCCAGATGTCCAAGTGCGTGGCTACTATCCAAGCTACGCGTTAAAAGAATTTGAGCGCGAAGGCTATCACATTCCATTTGAAGAAGGCGATGAAGAAAGTTTAAGAAAAGGAAAAGTAGATTACCTTGGCTTTAGCTACTACATGTCAACAACGGTCAAAAGCGATGCAGTATCTGATCACAACGGAGACATTGTCAATGGAGCACTGCCACATGGTGTAGAAAATCCGTATATCAAATCAAGCGACTGGGGCTGGTCCATTGATCCGACAGGCTTAAGATATACATTGAATCGTTTTTACGATCGCTATCAAATCCCGCTATTCATTGTGGAAAATGGCTTTGGTGCCATTGATCAAGTGGAAGAAGACGGCTCTATTCATGACCCAGAGCGAATTCAATATCTCGCTTCTCATATTCAAGCACTGAAAAAAGCGGTTGAATATGACGGTGTGGACCTCATCGGCTACACACCTTGGGGCATCATTGATATCGTGTCATTCACAACCGGTGAAATGAAAAAACGCTACGGCATGATTTATGTTGACCGCGATAACGAAGGTAATGGTTCAATGAAGCGTCTTAAAAAAGATTCGTTTACTTGGTATCAAAACGTCATCGCAACGAATGGTGAAGAAGTGTAATAAAGAAATGACTGGCCCGGATGAGCGTGGGATTCGCTTGTTCGGGTTTTTTTATTTCCTATGCTTCAATGTAGCCTGAATACAAAGAAAAAAGAGAGTGATCACAATAAAATAATTCATTGGATTGTGAAAGATATTGATGCTAAATGCTAATTGAAGAAGAATCCAAAAACCGAATATCACTGTAACAGCTGGGATGATTTTTTTATACACATTGATTCTCCTTTCGAGAGTAGTTTGTTTTTAGGTGGCATTGTCTCATATCATTGCAGAGATGAAAAGAGAGAAAGATATTAATAGGTTCTATTGCACTATTTGGTATAATTGGTCTATAAAAACGATAAATGGTAGATAAAGAATAGGAGTTGTTGAAATGAATCAAACTCTGCAAATGGGTGCCAATACCGTACTAAACTCTCCAAAGGGGCAATTATCCATCAGTTATGAAGTCTCATCTGCAATTGATATTTCTTTAACGGCGTTTCTCTTAACAGATTCAAATCTAGTTCAAGGAGATAATGGCATTATTTTTTACAATCAGCCGGAGAGTACTACGGGTGTCGCGACACTTTTACCAGCAGAGATATCAGATCAGTTGAAAAGACATCAATTGAATTTTGATATGAGCAAAGTGCCTGTCGGAATCACAAAGATGGCTATTACACTAACAGAGGATCGAGGAATCGGCTTTTCTCATGTGAAGAATCTGCAAGCAGAAATTCGAACAGGTGATGAGGTCCTATACCTAACACCAGTAAGCTTTACAAATGAAAAGGGCATTGTCGTAGTAGAGCTATACATAAGAAATAGTGAAACGAAAGCACGATCCATCTGGCGTGGCTTCGATTCTGGATTGGAAGGGCTATGCAAGCTTTATGGGGTGGAGGTTGAACCTGATGAACAGGATGTTTCTACACCTCCTCCAATGGTTTCTGAAAAACAAATTAATGAGCCTGCTCCAATGAACACAGCCGCTAAAGAGAAAGCCGCTGCACCTATTAGCTTAGAGAAAGTTCAAGGTAAAATTAGTTTAGACAAAGGTCATAAACCGATCATCATTGAAAAAACACCAGAGATTACGGCTACAGTATCTTGGGAGTCTGGCACCGATTATGATATTTACGCATTGGTCTATACGAAGTCAGGAAAACAAATAGATGTGGCCATGTTTGGCGCAAAAGGTGTTCCCGCTCTCAAAAGTTACGGTAACGGGGCTGTAGAGCATATGGGAGATGTCGGTAGAGATCGTGAATCAATGAAAACAGAAGTCATTAAACTAAGGTTAAATGATGATATCCTTGCGGTGGTACCCGTTGTTTACTCTGCTCAATCAAATGGAACAGGTTCTTTCTATAGATATAGAGTGACTATGAGTATCGATAATCATCAAGGAACGTCTGTCACGATTCACGCGAAACATGCAAATGACAATGATCGAATTTATTCTTGTGTTCCAGGTATTCTTCAAAACACAAATGATGGCGTGATCATCCGTCCACTAGAGCTTTACAGTAAACCAAACTCTGAGCGTAGACCGAAGTTAAAAATGAAATATTCAAATGAGATCGATGTTTTGATGGATAAAGGACCAATCAATGATTATAAGTAACGTGAACATGTGGCTAGACAGAGTATAATGAACTGTCTGGCCTTTTCTATATCTCTACAATTGATAAACTCGTTTATCCAAATTAGAGGGTAAATTGAATAGAGAGTTCATTCCATTTTTTATGTCATTTAGCCTATTTTTCCGTTTTGGAGGTCACGGTAAAATAGACTTTATGATCAATAATGGAGGGAGTGGCTTAATCTGGGCAAGATACTTGATGCAAAAGCACTAACAAGTGCCATGGATACAAGGTCAAAACATTATCAGGAACTCCGCGAACAAATGATAGATTTAAAAAAGGCATTACAAGGTGTTGCCAACCTCGGTGACGACTTCACTGGAAAAGGTGCCGATAACATTAAAAGCTTCTACAAAGAACTCGCCGGAAATGTGGACATGTTTATTAGCTTCATTGATAAACAAAAAGCCTTTCATGAAGGTGTTTCTGGGACACTTGATGATACAAATTTTGGCGGCGACACCTTTGTAGAAGAACACTTTTTAGACAACGCTGTACATATGGGAATCAAGAATGCCAAAAGCATCGTGAAGGATCAAAAAAAGGCACTCAAAACGATTTTTCAAGATATTGACGACCTCATTTCTCTGGAGGTATTTGATAGTAAAACCTTTGACGAAAAGATTGCAGATGCGGAAGATGAACGGAAGAAAACGGTTAAAGATTTAATAGAACTTGATCAAAATCTAAAAGATGAATATGCTTTGTCAGAGACTGAGGAAAAGGCTACAATGGCATTGTACGCAGAAATGATGAATGCGACAAATGACGGAAAATCCATTTCGCCTATGAATTTTGACAAGAAAGCGTATCAAAATAGCGAAATCTACAAGGCAAAAAGCGATATTGAGAAGCAAACTTCTGAATATCTAAAAATCAAAAAAGATCAAGAAGAAGCCCGCAAGATCGCAAAGGAACAAGAAGCGCTAGCCAACCGTCCGTGGTATGAAAAAGCTCTTGATTACGGAGGAAATATCGTCAATGAACTGACAGGCGTGAACGATGCAAAACGTGCCGCAACAGGTGTCGATCCGATCACAGGTGAAGAACTTACCGCAGGCCAGCGAGTCGCCGCAGGCGGCATGGCAGCAGCAGGATACATCCCGATTGTCGGCTGGGCAGGACGTATTTTCAAAGGCGGAAAAGCCGTCTATAAAACGACTCAAGCCACGTCCGCCGCAGTCAGAGCGGTCGACATTTACAAGACATCACAGAAGTCTTTCGATGCGTTGAAAACATCACAAAAAGGCTTATATGGACTCACCGCGACCAACGGCTTCAGCGAAGCGATTACGGGTCGAGACATGTTTGGGAATAAAATCTCGAAAGAACAGCAGGAAGCGAGTATGAATGTGGCTTTGGGGATGCTTTTGCCGTTTGGGGCGAAAGGATTTCATGGGAAGATGGGTGTAAAGAGTTCAGGTATACCTAATATTTCAAAAAGGCATGATGAAATTGCTCATAAAAGTTATTATGGTAGAAAAGATTTTAGAATAAAGATAAATAGTGCAGTATATTCTCATCATGATAATAAGCATTTAAAGGCTAGAACTGCTGAAGAAGCGAAACGTTTTAGTGAAACAGGAAGACGAAATGCTCAATACCTACCTGAAATAAATAATAAAGTGATAGAAAAAGAAGCTCTTCAAAGAGGGCATATCATTGATAATGGCAATAATAATTTTTACTTCATTTATGATACTGGTAAAGTTGTTGGTTATGATAATGGAAAATCTACTAGTTGGATTAGAGGAGAACTAACGAGTGGTAATGTGTATCACGGTCATCCAATAGCTGGTGATAGATTAAATAAGTATTTAAACAAATTAGGAATAAAATAACTATAAAATTAACAAAGAGGTCGGATAAAGATGAGAAAGCATGTGAAACTTGATATTCCGGAAGTAAACATCCATCCCTTGAGGATAACTGAAGGTTGGAATGTCCGTTATAATCATTTTTGGGAAATTGACCCTAGAAAGTTAGAAACAGATGATGAAAGATGGTTTATGTTCACTGAAAGTTTGTTACAGCTTTATCATGAGAAATCATCAATAACATTGGACTTAGGTTGGTATCCCGATTTATCTTCAGATGGCAACTATCTTGTTCTAATAGTTAAAAATACAGATTGGGACAATCCTATTCAGGAGTTTAGCTCTGATGACTATAGCAAAGTGATAGATTTTATAGAATTTCATTTAAAAGAAATTACATCTAACTGGTGGAAATAAAACTGTATGTATTTCTACGAGGTTAATAAAGCTAGTACTCCTCTGTTTTGCCGTTTCTAAGAGCAGTACATGCTTGATGGTGGTGGTCTTATAATGAATAAAAACCAAACAATGCTTAAAAAGAAAAATATGTGGAACCATAATTGGAGCATTAAAAATGTATATAGAACTGGATAAACTTTTATCCGCTGATACAACGGTAGATTCTTGGTACGATGAAGGGTATATACTAGTAAGTGAGATACTCTCGTATTTTAGCCTAAACGATTGGGAAAAACTATCAAAAAAGGTACTCCATAAACCAATAGAGTGGCAGCGGAAAATTGCGTACTGTCTCGATAATGAGTGCAATGAATATGAGTTTCATATTTTATTGGATTTGCTGAATACTAATGATGTTGAATTATTTGAGATTTGTATTGATACATTACGAAGTTATCCTATTGAAGAGGGTACAAAAATAGTACTGAAACATCCTCAGATTACAGAACGTATAAATCAAATGTTGACTACTACTGCAAACCTACCAGCAAAGACAGTTCTTCAAGACTTCATTTCAAAAATACATTCAAATTAGTCTGTTATTGCTGAAATTTAATGATGAAATAAGATCTTGATTGGTTTTAAACTGATCAAGATTATTTAATTTACACTGATGAAAAATGTCACATTGTAAATAGAGTAAGTAGGAATGTATTTATTCGGATTTTAAACAAACATAAGATTCATTATTACGTACATTTAATTATACAGAGTCCCCATTTATCTTGATTTCCTAGATTTATATCCAGAAATTTTGATCTGGAAATCAGTTCATTCCACCGTGTAGCCTGGTGGAATTTTCAAGGGGGAGATGTCTAGAGAGCAATGTTTACGCCTTGTGGAGGTGCTCCTATGAATAATAAAGGAAAAACTAAAATCGAAACCTTAAAAAAAAAGCAGAAGAAAGCACTTAATAAACGAATTAAGCTATATGAAAATTCCAGAACCCCCTTTTTTAGAGATCAAAGAAAATCATTTGTTTTGTCAGAAGGGATTTACTTTCCTTCAATCGAGAGAACATAAAAGTCAAATACATGGAGACAACTAACTAGAGCATATAGAAAAGCCTACACAACGTTAACGAAAATAGCCTTAAGGGTGATAGCGACTCCTAAACAAGGGAGATTGCTGTTTTTCTGAGATCATGAAATTGAATCGCTCTTGATGAATGTAGAAGAAGTGTTTCATCATCTAACGAGACTTCTTAAGCACATCAAATTCTCAAGTGGATACGGTGATTTCATTTTAATAGCAGAGGATTTTCATTTTGGATGATGCATAGAGCGTCAAGAATATTTTTATGAGTTTAGTCTTTGGGGAATGTGAGTTTAGAGGGGTTTTTTTCTATAACCAATTCCCTCAAATTTAAGCAATTCACTATCATTACCTTTCACATTCATATAAAATAAGAGCTAGTGAAAATTTGAAGAGATGCTTGATAAATGAAGGGCATGTAAGCTGTATGAAATGATGAGTTGTTTCAAGTACGTGAAGGTTGCAAAGCTGTTTCTCCTCACGCATGAATCTTGTAAGCGTAGCCATTATTTGTCACTTCATTGCAATGTGTTGAGGGGTGTGTCAGCATGAGGAATCCGTATTTGAGAACGGCCTCTAGTCTTTATATCAATTATTTTTTATTAGGTATGGTCAATATTATTTTGGCTTCTAATATGCCATTTTTGATCAAACAATTAGATACAAATAGTGCGGGGATAAGTTATATGATATCTGCACTCGGTATTGGCAGGGTGCTCACGTATGGTTTATCGGGCGTACTGTCAGATCGTTTTGGACGAAAGCCGGTCATTTTGGTTTCCGGGGTGCTGATGGCGGTGTTCCTCATCGGAATCCCATTGTCTCCGAATTATCAAATCGCGTTTGCGTTTGCGATTTTGGCAGGGGTGGCGAATTCGGCGATGGATGCAGGGACGTATCCGGCTTTAATGGAAGCTTTTCCTCAAAACTCGGGATCTGCAAATGTGATGGTGAAGGCGTTTATTTCGATTGGGGCGACCATTCTGCCGCTCGCTATTTTCTTTTTAGCAGAGCATGATCTGTTTTATGGATTTGCGTTTTTTGTACCTGCTTTTATCTATTTAGTGAATGTGATGATGCTGTGGACATTGCCATTTCCGAATCATCGCAAGGTGGAGCAAGTTCAGGTGACGGAGCATGATGGACTTCCGCGCTTCTCATCAGAGCCTACGTTTTGGAGAGAAGGGGTCGCACTGATTGTGATCAGTTTTACATCAAATGGTCTGTACGCCTTGCCGCAAATTTGGCTGCCTACGTACGGTGAGGAAATATTGGGAATGGCTTCTGGCAGTGCTGTGAAGCTGCTTAGTTACTATAGCATGGGCGGTTTGCTGTCTGTCTTATTGCTCGCATTTCTTTTGCGCCGCATTGTTCGTCCGGTCACCGTGCTGCTACTCTATCCGATTATTACATTAGCCTCTATCTGTGTGCTATTGGTCGTGAAGTCTCCAGTCATCGGGACCGTCAATGCATTTGTATTGGGCTTTTCAACAGCGGGTGTCTTTCAGCTGACGTTAACCGTAATGGCTGAGTTCTTCTGGAAAAACAAAGGGACGATGACAGGAATTATCTCAACAGCAGGCGGAGTGTCCGCCATTGTGATTCCAGTCGTCACTGGTTTGATCGAAACCCACTCGACCATTTTGCAAATCTTTATATTTGATGCGGGTGTGGCTGTTGTGGCGATCATCGGCGCAGTGTATATCCTTTATCGATATCGCCGTGTGATGATACACGAATAAAAAAGACGACTTCCAAAGCGGAGGTCGTCTTTTTTCTGTGTTTCGTTTAGAAACGGTCATTTTCAAATAGAATTTGTTTCACTTGTTCAACAGGCATATCCTCGCCAGTAAAGAGTTTGTACGCAAGGGCACCTTGCCATAGCATCATGCCAAGACCGTTAATCGTTTTGGCACCAGCTTCTTGTGCTTGAGCAAGAAGTTTTGTTTTTTGCGGGTTGTAGACGACATCTGTTACGATTAAGTCTTTGCGTAATACATCAAGGGTATCGTCAATAATGCTGAGCTCATCTAATGGTTTCATGCCAAGGCTTGTCCCGTTTGCTAAGATCGCACTTTCAGCTACTTCACGACGGAAAGCGTCTTTGTCTTCAAGTGGGAAAATATTCGCTTTGACACCGAATGATTTCATTTCGTTGTTGATGTAATTTACATTTTCTTCTGCTTGAACAAAGTATTGATCATTACGAGCAAAAATACTAATTTCACGAATACCTGATTGTGCAAGCTGAATGGCGATCGGTGTTGCAGCGCCGCCAGATCCAACGAGTGTAACCTTTTGTCCAGCTAATTCAACGCCGTGTTCAATTAAGTTTCTTACATAACCAAGACCATCTGTGTTGTAACCAACCAGCTTGCCATCTTTGTTCACAACTGTGTTGCTTGCGCGAGTATATTTTGCAGAATCATCTAGTTCATCTAAGTAATCGAGTACTTTCATTTTGTTCGGCATGGATACGTTAAATCCAGCTGCACCCATTGCTTTCATCCCGTTTACTGCTGCTTCTAGTTCATCATTTCCTACCTCAAAAGCAAGGTAGGCATAGTTGATTCCTGTTAGTGTATAGCCAAGGTTGTGCATCCGTGGTGACAGGCTGTGTCCGATTGGTGTTGCAAGAAGACCGACTAATTTTGTTTTTCCATCAATATTACGTTCATGTATGTTTGTCATGATTGACATCTCCTTTAATTATCTAAACAATTTTTTCATGCGTCGTAAAACAAAGACTGCTAACAATACGCTGATGACCGCAATGATCATATCAAAGAATAAAGTCATTTTAATATCGTACGTGCTGACGAGTCCGCTTGTAATCAGCGGAACAAGGATAAACGCTGAGCTTGCCGCAATGTTGACATATGATGAAGCCGTTGCTTTGTTTGTAGGGAATAATTTCATCATAATACTCATCGCCAACTGGAAAATGCCGGCTGTAAATAATCCTAAGAAAAAGGTACTAACAATGACAATGCCGTACGTTTCGATTTGAAATAGTGAAAGCATGGCAAGGAATGCCCCGATTGGGTAAATAATGGCGACCATAATCGGTGAAATGAATTTATCTAATACGATTGAAAGCAATAGAACAGATACGAGTGCACCAATACTAAAATAAGAAAGAAGCTGTGTCGCTTGTCCTGAGCCAAGCCCAATCAATTTCAACCCGAGCTGTGGAAGCCAAGTTTGCCATACGACAAATAATGCAGTAGACGTGAATCCCATAAGTACAACAGCTAAACCTTCACCAAACATTTTCGGTTCTTCCTTCATTTGCTCTTGAACGGGAAGATCGTTTTGAGAAGCCGTTTGCTTATGATTTGGGAACGGCATAAAGATCAAGTAAATGCCTACAAGTAAATAGAGAAGTCCTAGACCAAAGAATGCCCAGCCCCAGAAGATGTCATGTGCAATAAGGAATGCCAAGATAAATGGAAGAACAGTCGCACCAATTGATACAGACGCCTTTACTAAAACAGAAGCTGAACTTGCTTTTTTAGGAAATGATTCTGTCAAAGCAGGATATGTTCCTGAATCAAGTAATGAGTTCGCAATCCCTGCGGAAATGGCAAAAATGAAAGCCAATGTATAATTGGTCGTTATTGGAATCCCAATTAAGAATAATAAGTAGAGAAAGTTACCTGTAATAATGACAGGTTTTCGCCCCCAGCTGTCTGCCAGCCGGCCAGAGAAAAAGAGAGCAATTAATTTACCGATACCGATTGCTGATACAAGCAAGCTGATTTTTGGAATATCTACATGGTAGCGTTCAGATAAGCTTTCCATGTTTGATGCCACAATAATATTGATCATGCCTAGCATGAAATAGTTTAAGTACATGCCAAGTGATGATTTAATGTATGGATTTTTCATGTTCCCACTCCTATATTTGAAACCCTGTTCGGGCCAAATTCTTGTTACCCTTTGTTATTTCCTTAAACGTAAATAATATTAAGTCCATCACAACACCCCTTGTGTGATTGATGAAAAAAATAATGAATATTCATCTGTTCTTCAAATAAGTACATCGTTCTACTAAATAATTAAAAATAATAACAGTTATCATAAGTTGATGGACTTCCTTGATTTGATCAGAATCAAAAGATCCATCTTTAACTGTAGTTGATATGATAAATAACGATATGTTTACAAAAGGTATAACGATATACTAAAAGAAGCAACGAGATAAATATACTCCTGTGTATAAAATGTGTCAAGTTTATGACTTTGTGATTTAAAAAAAGAAAAATGTAATAAAGAAATAGTTGACTTGATCAATAAAAAAAGGAGAATCGCTTTGCAATTCTCCTTTCAGCGTGTAGACAAACCCTCGCATTCTTTGTCAGTCCTGTGCGCTGGTACTCACGAATGTCAAATTCGCTCCATGCCAGTGCTCGTCCTTCCTAGACTGCAAAGGTTTTCTATCACGCTGAAAAGAAGACAAAGGGCTAAAATAAAGTTCATTTTAGCCCTTTGTCAACAATCTGAAAGGAGAATCGCTTTGCAATTCTCCTTTTCATTATCATGTCGAGGTTTCTCGAATATGAAGTTGAGGCTTTAATATCAATCGCTGCAGTTCTTCATCCTGCTCGTTCATTTTATGATACAAAAGGTTGGCTGCTTTGACTCCAATGGATCGTGGAAATGATGAGACTGTGGTGAGCGGCGGGTGATACATCTCCGCTTCAGGGATGTTATCGAACCCAACTACATCAATGTCTTCACCAGGCTTGATGTCACGCGCTGCCAATTCTTGAATCACCCCAAACGCCACTAAATCACTGAAGCAAAAAATAGCAGTAGGTGGTTCGGGAAGGTCAATCACTTGGGCAAGAGCTTCTTTCCCGCCTTCACGGGTAGGCACCATATCAATAATAAGAGATTCATCCATCGTCAGGTCCTCATCATCATGGGCTCTTTTGAACCCTTTCATCCGTTCAATCCAAGTCGAGGAGGATTTGATTCCACCTAAGAAGGCGATGCGGCGATGCCCTTTTTGAAGAAGATGACGGACCGCCATCCAAGTGCCTTGTTCATAATCAACGCCGACATAATCACAATGGACATCTGCTAATTCACGGTTTGCCAATACTTTTGGTGTGCGAATGTTGTTTAATTGTTTCACCGTTCGTGTCGAACTTTTCGATGCTGGATTTAAGATGATTCCACCCACTCGGTGCTCTACCATTGTGGAGATGAGCCGCTCCTGCTTATCCACACTATCAAAGGTTGTCCCAAGTAAAACGGTATAGCCAAGTGACTCAAGGGTGGTTTGCACACCGATTAAAAATTCAGAAATGAAGGTGTTTGAAATATCCGTGACGATCACACCTACAATATTTGAACTTTTCGACCGCATGTTGGCAGCGACGCGATCGTACACGTATCCCAAATCCTCCATGGATTGCAGCACTTTTTTCCGGGTGGCTTCAGAGATCCTAGGGTTGTTGCGAACAACGAGTGAGGCCGTTGAAGTCGATACACCGGCATGCCGAGCGACTTCTTGTAATGTCACACGCTGTTTGTTCATTTTTTTCATTTGTCTTCACCAACTTCATTGGATTGCCTAACTATGGTTCATCATCAAGATGGATGTCTCCACCAAACGAGCCGAACATTCTTTGTTTCATTATACCTTAATCAAGGGGTGTTGATGAAGTGATGTCATATCAGCTTCAGATAAGGAGGAAACAACATCTTAAAAGATTACCATTGACAGCTTTCTTTTAGAGGCGTAAAATATAAAATTATTCAGAAATAGCAACATTTAAAGTAAATATCGAAGGCTATGATTGCTGTGGGTCACACTATGGCAGGAGCAGCTTCTGGAGAGACCGCATGTATGTGCGGCGCCGAAGGGTTCACAATCTCAGGCAAAAGGACAGAAGAGTACGAAATATTGTATTTGTGATGCATGGATCATACTGTGTATTGCTTTTCTCTATTTTGCTATTCTTTTATGACCGTGAGATTGGAGCGCATCCAATCTCTTTTTTTATGGACTTTTTGAGAGTTCATTATTTCAGTATAGGATCGTGTCGTAGGAGGGTGTTGGAATTGGCACAACAAGAGTTAAAGCGAGATTTATCAAACCGTCATGTTCAATTAATTGCCATTGGCGGAACGATTGGAACTGGGCTGTTTTTAGGGTCTGGAAAAGCCATTCAATTGGCAGGACCATCGATCATTTTTGCGTACTTAATTGTCGGAATGGCCATCTTTTTTGTCATGAGGGCACTTGGAGAATTGCTCTTATCTAAGGCGGGCTATCAGTCTTTAACGGATATAGCAGAGGATTATCTTGGACCGTGGGCTTCCTTTGTGACAGGATGGACGTATTGGTTTTGCTGGATTATGACAGCGATGGCAGATGTTATTGCGGTCGGGGTGTATGTGCAGTACTGGTTTGATATTCCGCAGTGGATTCCTGCTATTATTTGTTTATTGATTTTGCTAGGATTTAATTTATTAACGGTGAAGCTTTTTGGAGAAATGGAATTTTGGTTTGCACTGATTAAAGTGATTACGATATTACTGTTGATTGGCGTTGGAATTGTCCTGTTAATCATTGGTTTCCAAACAGATGCAGGGCCCGTGACGGTAACGAATCTGTGGTCACACGGAGGATTCTTTCCAAATGGTGTGACAGGCTTCTTATTGTCATTCCAGATGGTGATTTTTGCGTATGTGGGCGTGGAACTTGTCGGTGTGTCAGCAGCAGAAACAGCGAATCCGCAAAAAAACATCCCGTCTGCGATTAATAAAATTCCATTAAGAATTCTATTTTTCTATGTAGGTGCGATTTTTGTATTACTATGCATCAACCCATGGACAGAACTCAGTGCATCAGAAAGTCCTTTTGTGAAAACCTTTGGGCTCATTGGGATACCAGTAGCGGCGGGACTCATCAACTTTGTCGTCCTGACATCTGCGGCGTCTGCTTGTAATAGCGGTATGTTCTCAACGAGCCGAATTTTGTATAATCTCAGTCATCAAAAACAAGGACCAGCATCCTTTGGCCGTCTAAATAAACATGCTGTTCCAAGTAATGCCCTGTTTGTTTCGACGATTGTGGTGTCAGTAGGGGCTCTTTTAAGCAAGCTGATTCCTGAACAAGCCTTTGGTATTGTGACAACAATCAGTGCCATTTGTTTCATTTGGGTATGGAGTATTATTTTAATATGCCATCTGAAATATAAGAAAACACGTCCTGAACTGCATAAGGCGTCTACCTTTAAAGCGCCATTTACACCTTTTGTGAATATAGCGGTTCTTGTGCTCTTTGCTGCCATTCTTGTCATCATGCTTTTCGCTGACGCAACACGTCCAGCCCTGTTATTAACACCAGTATGGTTTGGGTTCTTATTTTTGATTTATGCACGACAGAAACGACGTTCAGCATAATGAACGAAAAAAGCACAGCCTTTTTAAATGGCTGTGCTTTTGCTTATTTAACGATTTCGAATCTTCAACATATAGTATGCATTAAGAATGATCAGAACAAGTCCAACGACGATGATGGAGAAGAGCTGAGAGTGATTGGCGCCAAGAGAATAGACAATCAAAATAAACATGGCACCGGTCAATAAAATATTCATCATTTGAAAAGTGTGAAAAAGCCCATCGAGCATCACATGCTTTTCGCCTTCATCAGAAATGGCGAGCAGTTTTTTGCCATAATCTTTATCGGTTGGACTAGGTAGGTGACGATTAGGATAGACGAGCTTTAGGACAGAGGTCGACACATAAGAAAGAATGACGGTGATCAAAAATAAGGCAGCATTTGCGAGAATCAGCCAGAGTGGCTGCTCAGTCACGATGGAAATACCAATTGCAATGATCGATAAAATGGTACTCACCGTATTAGCTAACGTTACATCAGTAAAAGTTCGGTACTGTTTTACCTCTAGTTCATCCTCCTCATCACCAGATACCGAAAGAGAGACTCTTTTCTTCATGCGTGAAATGCCTGAAAAACAATAAATGATGAATAGAACTGTCAAGCCAGTGATGACAAGAGTCGCTTCAAATGCAGCTTGCAGAAGTGTCAGCTCAAATTCGGCTGCCAGTAAACAGTAAGCACCGAGAAAACCAAGGAGAGCACCTAAGAGCATTTTGTATACAGTTTTCATGTGAGTTCATCCTCCTCGAATAGAAAAATTTGTTCAATGGGTTCTTGAAAAATACGTGAAAGCCTCATAGCAAGTAAGAGAGACGGCATTAATTCATCTCGTTCCATTAAGCTGATCGTCTGGCGGGAAACCTTTGCCCGTTTCGCAAGCTCCGTTTGGTTTAAACCATCACGTGCCCGCAGCTCTTTTAGCCGATTTTTCATTCTGTCACCTCAACTCTGATCAAAATGTTATCTTGATTGTAAAGTATTATATTCATTTTGACAAGTATAGTTGTCAAAATGATAAAAATAATTGTCAGAAAGATCGCCTTTATTCAAAAGGAAATCAATGATACGCTAAAGAAAAGAGAAACGGAAAATAGGTGATGCCCATGTTCATTGATCAATTAAAAAGTGACTTACATCAATCACAGCCGCTATTTATCGGAGAAGAGACAGCGTTTAAAGCGGCAGTCCTTGTCCCTTTGGTGCAAGTAAACGGGGAATGGCATGTTTTATTTGAAGTGCGATCACTGACGATGAGAAAACAGCCTGGCGATATTAGCTTCCCAGGAGGCAAACTCGACGGCGGCGAAACCGCACAAGAAGCCGCACTGCGGGAAACATATGAAGAACTAGGGATTCCGCCCGAATCCGTCAAGGTGTTAGGACAGCTCAGTCCTTATATTGCCTCTCCATCCTTTGTGGTATATCCATTTGTCGGTATCATTGATGAACAGCAGGTCAAACATTCCTTTAATCAAGAAGAAGTAGAGGAGACCTTTACTGTGCCGCTATCATGGCTCAGCCAATACGAACCATACTTACACCATGTATCGGTGCAGCCAACACCAGGAGAGGACTTTCCTTATGAAAAAATCATGAATGGTGAAAAATACAGCTGGGGGAGTCGTTCGATTGAGGAGTGGTTTTATGATTACGATCGTTACACCATTTGGGGATTAACTGCCCGCATATTAAAACATTTTGTGATGGTTGTAAAAAGAAATTCCTAGAGAATCAGCTCTAGGAATTTGTTGTAGAAAGGCGTTCTTTTGCGGTTTCTTTTCCTTTCCCTTTTCCAATTAGGATGGGCGCTTTAGCTTGGCTCAATCCATATGAAGGCATGTTCACGTAGATAGATTCATATGAGCCGGCTTGAATTTGATAAGTTTCATGATAAATTCCGACCGCGTCATTATTTCGTGCTCTTTGGTTAAATCCTTTCCAAGCAGCCAAATGCTTCTCCATCTTGGCGTAAGCAAGGAGGTCCTCTGTTGATTTCCAATATTGGATCATGGTGGTGGTGCGTAAACCGAAGTAATTTTCTGTCCCGAGAAAACCAAGTTCTTCTTGGTGTGTATAAAGTTCTTTGATCATCCCCGGCATCGCCTTAAATACTGGCAGCCATTGATGGACAGCCCAGCGTTTATTGATTCTCATTCCGATAATGAACACAACAATCGGCTCAGAATTGTCTGTTGTATACCTGCCAGCACGTATATTTTTTTTCATTTGTTCATCCTTCTTTCTTCATCGATTCACAGGTCTCCACGCACCAATCGATTCCAGCCTGCGCCACTTTCTTTCCGTAATCTAACGTATACAGCCAATACTTCGCATCAGCTTCATCTGGATACAGCTCTTGAATGTTTTGTTCAATCGCAACATATGTCTCATAACGGATACGGAGCTGCCTCTCATAATCTTGTAAAAGCACCAATTTTTTCTCAAACGAAAGATATTGACCAAAGAATAACTTTAATAACACTTCATTTCGTTCTGATGGTACTTGATCGAGCGGCTGCGCCAGCCATTGCCTCAACGTGTCCAGCCCTTTTTCAGTCAGATGATACTCCCGCTTGTCTGAGCGCCCAGTTGTAGAAGCGGGTGAAACCTTCGCAAGCCCTTCCTCGACTATTAACTTTAAAGCTGGATAAATTTGTCCATAACTAATTTTCCAAAAGTGATGCAAGCTCCTATCAATTAATTGCTTCACTTCATACCCAGACTTACAATCTGTCGTCAAAATCCCCAAAATCGCATACGTCGTATCATTGTATTTTTTCATTGATCAACACACCTATCTAAAAGATATATCATTTAGATATATAATAAACGATGTATAACTGCAGATACAAGAGGTATGAGAAAAAAATAAATGCTAGAAAGGAGGTGAAGAGATCACTGATTGGTTAATCAATAAGATGAATCCTTCATATAGAGTGAACGATCATAGTTTGGAGGGGACATATGAGTAAATCAAAAATCTGGATCATGACTATTCTGGCGGTACTACTGATTGGTGGAGGCGGCTGGATAGCCTATCAAGCAATCGCAAAAAAGAGTGGTTTGAATCATCCCTACGCCTTTGCATATAAGACTCATGATCGTGTGAACTGGTTCAAGGTAACGGAAAGAAACGGAAAAGTAACAGGTCATCTGAATGAAACCATTTTAGAGGAAAATCCGAAAAGGCATTATGCCCCCAATCTATTTATCAACAAATATCAATTAACTGGGAAATCAATTGAAAACGGTTACGAATTTTATGTGAAGCAAGGGAAAGAAACGGTCACATATGAAATTCACCTTGTCGAAAAGATTCTTTCTGTGAAAAAACAAGGTGAAAAGCACAGCATCACATACAAAGCAGTTGATCAAAAAAAACTACGTGCTGTTCAACAGGACATTCATACTCGATATGAGAAACTGATGGATGACACGGAAAATAGATTTCATGATTATGTACGAAACTTCATTAAGAAAGTAACAGGCGCTTATGGTTATCTGTATACGGCAGAGGATGGTTCGTACCAACTATTTCTAAAAGTAAAACGAATGTATATGCAGTCTGAATGGGCAGGTTCTTTTCTAATGAGAAAGGCCCCAGGAGATGGTGGTGAACCTTATAAAGAAACGAAACATACAGCCGGTGGAGTTTCAGATGGGATGATGTTTGATTTGAGTACTTATCCTGCAATTGAAAAGGGTTTTATTTTAGGTGAAACTGACCGAGACGCAACATACATTAAATTTCCTTTTAAAATGGCAGGCGGGACAATAGAATTTAAAGCGGTCACGAAAGAGGAATATCAAGAACAAACAGAAGCATTCAAAAAGAAGGCGAAAGAATGGCAAAAGTAGATCGTGTTGGAACAGATGAATGTTGTGAATGGCATTTCAGGGCGATCAGAATAAATAGGGATCATGAAGGTTTTTCAAAACATATTTGAGTGGAGGTACGTATGAGTAAACTGAAAATGTGGGTCGTGTCTATCCTGGCAGTACTCATCTTAGGTGGAGGCGGCTGGACAGCATATCAAGCAATCGCAAAAAAGAATTCATTGAATCATGCCCATGCATTTGCGTATAAAACGAAGGATAGAATGAGCTGGTTTGAGATATCTGAGAATAAAGGCAAAGTAACGGGGCATTTGAATGAAAAGTATATAGAAGAAGTGAGGTGGGATCCGCAAATCTATAAAAAACAATTTGTCGTATCTGGCAGTTCAAAAGAAAATGGGTATGAATTCAAAGTCACACAAGGTAAAGAAACGATCGTATACGAAGTTCACTTTTCAGGAAAAGACCTTTCAGTAAAAAAACAAGGTGAAAAGAAAGGCATGATATATAAGGCAATCAATCAAAAAAAGCTAGATAAATATCATAAAGAGATTCAAAAACGATATGATTATCTATTCGATACCGCTGAAGATAGGTTTTATGATAGTATGAGAAACTTCAAGGAGAAAGTGGCGAAAGTATATGGTTTTCTCTATACGGCAAAGGACAAACAACTATTTTTACAGGTGAAAACCATGCATATTGAGCTTGGATGGTCCGGCTTCCTTCTAATCACAACTGTTCCCGGAGAAGAGTGTAAGCCTTATAAAGAAATGAGATTAGAAGTCATGGGTGATACGGATGGAAGAAATTTTGTAATGGGCCATGAGCCTTCAATTGAAGATGGGATCATTAAAGGTTCCACTGATCGAGATGTAAAATCAATCAAACTTCCATTTAAAATGACAGGCGGTACTGTAGAGTTAAAAGCGGTTACGAAACAGGAATACCAAAAACAAGCGAAAGCATTCAAAAAGCAGGCGGAAGAAAGAAAAAAATAGATGATATGAAACCAGATGAGTGAACTTATCTGGTTTTTTATTAATAAAGAGTTCTTATTGATGATAAAAAATATTGGTGTATAAAAAAAGTGAGAAAGGTTGCTTCAACTAAATTAAAGAAAATTAATTTAGGTATATAGACCTTAATAATTTTTAGAAAAATAAATGTTGACGCTTTCATATAATCGATATATACTAAAAACAAATCCAATATAAATAAATTAGACATGTGACTGGTCATGCAGGCAGGATCTAAAAACGATGAATTTCTTTAATTTGTCGTTTTAGGTCCTTTTTTTATTGTCAAAATATAGGTCTCATGTATGAGAAAAGGAGGAGAAAAAATGGATTACACACAAGTCGCCAAAGATGTTTTACAGCATGTAGGTGGTAAAGAAAACATTGCACACCTTGAACACTGCTCAACAAGACTTCGCTTCACACTAATTGATCAGAAAAAAGCAGATGTACCAGCATTAGAAAAAACACCAGGTGTCATAGCTGTCAGAATGTCAGGACAATGCCAAGTGGTCATTGGGAATGACGTGATTGAAGTGTATCAACAGGTAACAAATTTAATGGGCGGCAGCTCGTCTGGGCAAAGCATGCCATCCAATCAGCCAAAAGAAAAAAGAAAAGCAGGCACAGTTCTATTAGATTTCATTGTGGGTGTCTTCCAGCCGCTTGTTCCGGCTATCGCAGGCGGAGGAATTTTAAAATCATTTCTTCTCCTTTTCTCTTTATTAGGCTGGGTGGATGTAAAAGGCCAAACCTATCAAATACTGAATATGGTGGGTGACGCACCACTATACTTCCTGCCATTACTAGTCGCTGTCACAACGGCAAATAAACTAAAGGTAAACCCACTGGTCGCATTATCAGCAGTCGGTGCACTCCTTCTTCCGAACATGACAGCCATGCTTACTGAAGGTGCGCAATTAATGTCATTCGACGTAAAAAATATAGCTTATGCGTATCAAGTGTTTCCAGCAATCCTTTCTGTATTGCTTTACGCTCAAATGGAAAAATTCTTCACACGATTTTCACCAAAACCAATTCGGATTTTCTTTGTCCCAATGATGTCATTAGTCATTACTGTACCAGTTACGTTACTGTTATTAGGACCACTTGGTTTTACAGCAGGACAAGGGTTTTCATCCGTTATTCTTGCGATGTTTAATACAGTAGGCTGGGTAGCTGTCGCAATTTTAGCAGCGGTACTCCCGTTTATGGTTGCATCAGGCATGCACAAAGCAATGGTCCCTTATGCAGTGACAACGATGGGGAACCTCGGGAAAGAAGCACTTTATTTACCAGCATCACTTGCGCATAATATTGCGGAAAGTGGAGCATGTTTCGCAGTGGCACTACGCACGAAAGACAAGGTACTCAGATCAACAGCCATTTCGGCAGGAATTTCAGCATTTTTTGGCATCACAGAGCCTGCTTTGTATGGTGTGACACTTCAAAATAAACGCGTACTTGGAAGTGTCATGATTGGTTCGTTTGTTGGCGGGATCTTCATTGGATTAGTTGGTATACAAGCCTTTGTACTTGTTGGTCCTGGATTAGCAAGTATGTCGATGTTTATATCAGATGAGCTTCCACGAAATCTAATGTTTGCTGTCATTGGAGCTGTCATTTCCTTCGTTGTTGCTTTTATCGCTGCTTTTGTATTAGGTAAGGATAAAAAAGTAGAAGAAAAGACAAATGATCAAGATGCATTTGCTGAACAAATTGGAGCAGGGGAAACTTTCAAAAGCCCTGTGATTGGTCAAATGATCTCTCTATCTGAAGTAAAAGATGATATTTTCTCTTCAAAGGTCATGGGAGACGGAATTGCCATTGTTCCTTCAGAAGGAGCGTTATATGCACCAGTAGATGGTGAGGTCACCTTGCTGTTCGAAACAAACCATGCACTTGGTATGAAAACGGATAAAGGGGTGGAAGTATTATTCCACATTGGCATTGATACTGTACAGTTGGAAGGACAGTATTTTTATCCAAAAGTGCAGGCAGGAGATCGTGTACAAGCAGGGGATTTACTCATTGAATTTGATGTAGAAAAAATCATGGAAGCAGGATACGATCCAGTTACGCTTGCTGTCATCACGAATACAGATCAATATGATATTAAGGTACAGCCATTACAAGAGGTCAATCGCCAAGATACATTGATGGTTATCACCCAATTAGGAGGCTAAACATATGACGACAATAAAAGGTTTTCCAAAAGGATTTTTATGGGGCGGCGCCATTGCCGCCAACCAAGCAGAAGGCGCTTGGAATGTAGATGGAAAGGGCCCATCTGTTGCTGATATTGCGATGTACCGGTCTAATTTGAGTGTAGAAGATTATGAAGGGCATCTAGCTGTTACTTCTGAAAATATAGATAGAGCGATGAAAGACCCAGATGATAAAAAGTACCCAAAACGCAGAGGTGTTGATTTCTATCACCACTATAAGGAGGATTTGGCTCTATTTGCAGAAATGGGTTTTAAAACTCTTCGCATT
The DNA here is from genome assembly GCF_038005045.1 of Bacillus sp. FSL K6-3458. Taxonomy (NCBI): domain Bacteria; kingdom Bacillati; phylum Bacillota; class Bacilli; order Caryophanales; family Bacillaceae; genus Bacillus; species Bacillus sp. FSL K6-3458. The sequence continues at coordinate 355,587 of NZ_JBBOSI010000001.1, forward strand.
TCTATTGCATGGAGCCGTATCTTCCCAACTGGAGAAGAGAAAGAACCAAATGAAAAAGGACTCCAATTTTACGATCGTTTATTTGCAGAAATGAAAAAACACAACATAGAACCGATTGTGACACTGTCACATTATGAAATGCCGTTAGCACTGAGCGTGAAATATAATGGCTGGGTTGAAAGAAAAGTCGTTGATCTCTTTGTTAAGTTCGCCAATGTATGTTTTGAACGCTATAAACATGATGTGAAATATTGGCTTACCTTTAATGAAATAGATAGTATTCACCGCCACTCTTTTATTACAGCAGGAATTATTCCTGATCGCTGCCCAGAAGGGAAAGAGGAAGAAACGGTTTATCAAGCACTCCATCATCAATTCATTGCCTCTGCACTCGTAACAGCAGATTGTCATCGCATCATACCAGGCAGTCAAGTAGGGTGTATGCTGACAAAATTAACAACGTATCCGCACACTTGTCATCCGAATGATGTGGAGCGGGCATTGAAACAAAACTTAGAAAACTATTTCTATGCAGATGTTCAGGTATTTGGTGAATACCCGCCGCTTATCAAGCGCATGCTTGAGAGAAAAAACATTCATATCCAAATGGAATCAGATGATCTTTCTATTTTAAAAGAAAATACAGTAGATTTTATCTCGTTCAGCTACTATATGTCTTTAACTGAATCAGCTGATGAAGGATTAGAAAAAACGGATGGAAATACCATCCGTGGGGTCAAAAATCCTTACCTTCCATCTACTGATTGGGGATGGCAGATTGATCCGGTTGGTCTGAAAATTTCTTTAATAGAATTATATGATCGTTATCAAAAACCACTGATCATTGTAGAAAACGGCATGGGTGCAAAAGATGTTGTTGAAAGTGATGGATCAATTCACGATGATTATCGTATTAACTATTTCAAAGAGCATTTCTGCCAAATGAGAGAAGCTGTGGAAGAAGGCGTTGATCTCTTCGGATATACGAGCTGGGGCTCAATTGATATTATTAGTGCAGGTACATCACAGATGTCAAAACGATACGGGTTCATTCATGTAGATCAAGATGACGATGGAAACGGTACATTAAAACGTTCTCGTAAAGACTCATTTTATTGGTACAAAAAGGTCATTGAAACAAATGGTGAATCGCTTGATTGAAAAACCACAATCATGAAAACAGGTGATGACGATGTTTAAAATCAAAAAAGTTTTAAACTCGAGTGTGGTTCTGGCTGAAGATCAGAACCAACAGGAGATGGTTCTATTCGGCCGGGGGATTGGTTATGGACAAAAACCAGGTCAAATGATTGAAGAAAAGAAGGCAGATCAAGTGTTTATGTCTGTCGATAACATGAAAGCGAAGGAATTTCTCCAACTGTTAGATTCAATGCCGCAAGAGTTTATCGATTTAACTCAGCATATTGTTCAATATGCTGAAAAACGCTTAAACTCAAGTCTGAATTCTGGTGTCTATTTTACCTTGATGGACCACTTGAATTTTGCAGTAGAACGGCACAAGAAGAATATTAATATTACAAATCGAGTATACTGGGAAATCAAAAACTACTATACCGAAGAATTTGAAGTAGGTAATTATGCGCTTGAGTTAGTCAACAATACATTGGGCATACAATTACCAAAGGAAGAAGCGGCCAATATCGCCTTCCATTTAATTAATGCGTTAGGTGAAGAGTCCGATTCCAAAGATGGCATGAAGTATGCCAAGATGATCGGAAGTATTGTGAATCTTGTCCGCTATACGTTGAATATGAAAATGGATCAAGAGAATATTCATTACAGCCGATTTATTACACATGTGAAATTCTTTGTTGAAAGATTTTACGCAAATAAATTATTATCAGATCAAGAAAATGAGTTGTTTGAACAAATTGCACACTTGTATCCTCAAGCGATGGATGTAGCTTTCAAAATCAAAGATTATATTAAACAGGTGCATAGTATTGTTATTCCAAATGACGAACTTACGTATCTGGCAGTACATATTCACCGCCTCATTTCTTATCAAGAACTAAAATAAATGTGGACCACTTGCCTTGTAACGAGGCAAGTGGTTATTTGTATTGTATCGGTTTATGTTCCGATAGGTCGTTCTGTTGGGCCAAGATTTGTATCATTTAACGAATTGTAAGACACCGTTTGTCCGAAAACAACGATGGCTAAAGCGAAAATGAGTAAACTCACTTTTTTCATCATAATTCCTCCAATTAAGTGTAGTGTGTTCTAATTGATAGGCATCCTTCAAAAAGAGGTATGCTTGGTGAATTGAACCTAGCTCTTCAAAGTGTTTGGCAGCTAGTGCACTTAATTCACGGGCACCCTCAACATCCTTTAATTCTTTCAGAATACTGATGTCATCGAAACAGGTTTGAGCTTTTTTGGATATGTCTTCAGTGAAATATAGGTGATAGAGAAAATTCATTTTTGCTGTATAGATGGGGTTTCTGTCTATTTCTTGTTTTTGTTTGACTAATTCAAAATAATAGAGAGCTTGCGACTTTTCATCAATGGAGAGTAGCTCTTTTAGTAACATAAACATGGAGTGTTCGAAATAACAAGATGAAAGGTAGTCATCATCACTAAGAGCCTTTTCTAGGGCATCAATACATTTTTTTGATTCTCCAACTTCGGCATATAGAATACTGATATTGTGATAAAGCTGTGATGCTAAAAAATGATCGTTTAATTGATTTGAGATGTGTAATGCTTTTGTGTAGTAATTCTCGACTCTTTTGAAATCGCCAATATCCATGAAGTTGGTGGCTGCGATCACAAAAGCTGCTGCCAGTCTTCTTTCATAGCCATCATGACCTTTGAAAATATCGATAGCATTCTGAATATAATGAAGTGAAATCAGGCTTTGGCGAAGCATCATATATAGGTTTGCGACCTTCGTATGGAATTCTGCTACTTCTATTTCATCAGGAATGTTTTGTAGTTTTTTCTCAGCAATTTTAAACAGTCCGATGGCTGATGCATAGTCTCTGTTATATGAAGCGTAAAGGGCTTTATATAGGTAAAAATAATATTCAATTAAGTCGTTTGTTTTAGAAGGGTATTCTAGCACTGTCGGTTCATTCAGTTTTTTACCTCTTCGTTCATATAACATGAGCTTAAACTTGCCTTCTAGCAATGAATAGTAGGTCAAGACCTCCTGATTCTCTTCCATCTCTTGAAGTAATTCCTTTAATTCTGTGTAGATTGTCTTTGCATTGTGTACATCATGCTTACGAATGGCAATTCGCCAATCATTTAAACGATTCCCCACCTGTTCAGCTGAAATGATTTTCATGGAAATTTCACCTCTTTAACATCCTTTCGCCTGTTTCAATAAAAAACGATATCACAATTTTTGGTAAAATATAATCGTTTCTGGGAGGTGATTGACAGGAGGTAATAAAAAGGACCTTATGTCATGAGATGTACGTTATTGTAATGATGATTGATTGTTTATTCAAATGAGTAAAATCTTTTTTTGGAAGTCCAAAAACGTGATAGATACTATTAGTTTTAAGTTTATGGTCGAAAATACCATCCGAATATATGAAATAAAGCTATTTTAGCTATGAGAGAAGAACAATGAAAGGTCGATCTAGAAGGGAAAATCAGTTATGATGTTGCTAGATGATTTTGGGAAAGAAACTGGAAGTTACTGAGAAAGGCGAATATCCGAGACAAGTGTTGACCTTTCAGAAAGGATGTTGAAATGAAAAAAAGATTTCAAATGTTAAACTGGCAAATGACAATTGTGATGACGACGCTTTTACTTGTTTTAGTCACTCTTTATATCTCAAAGAGATACTTTTATAGCAAAGAAATTGAGTTGCTGACAGAATCTTGTCAACAAGAAGACGGCAAAATCATACTAGAAACAAATAGTTTGACTATGGATTACTCCTTTGAGTGTAAGAAAAAATAAAACAGGCAGCTTTTTGCCTGTTTGACACCAATTAAAACCCTAAGTTTTGTAACCACTTGTTTAACAAGGCCTCTCGTTTCTCAGCGGTAAAGCGATCGTATTTTCCTAAATTTAAATGGGCTGAAATTTCACCGTCATTCATAAACAAAATTCTTTCAGAGCAAAGGGCCACTTTTGGATCATGGGTGACGAGTAGCAGAGTTGTTCCTTCAGAATTGATTTGTGAAAAAATATCCATGACTTCCTTTGTGGTGCTTGAATTAAGAGCACCTGTGGGCTCATCGGCAAAAAGAATGTTTGGTTCATTCATAAGAGCTCGACAGATAGAGGCTCTTTGGAGCTGTCCTCCTGATACTTCTGATAAATATCTATCAGCTAAATGATCAATATCAAGTTTCTCCATTAAATATTTCGCTCGTTCATTGATTTCTTTTCTCGGCATTTTCTTCGCTAAGTAAGCTGCAGCAATGATGTTATCAAATAGATTGAGGTTTTTTAGTAAGTGGCTGTGTTGAAAGACGAATCCCATCTCTGATAAGCGCAAAGCTGTTAACTGTTTGTCTGTCATTTCTGATAGCAGTTGACCTTTATATTTGATTTCCCCTTTTGAGGATGTCTCTATACCGCTAAGTTGATAAAGCAAAGAGGTTTTTCCACACCCTGAAGGTCCCATAATGGTGACAAATTCTCCACGTTTAATGGTTAAGTGAATATTTCTAAGAATGGTCTGTTTTTGTCCTTTTAATGAATCAATTTGTAAAGACAATTGCTTCGCTTCAATTAATTGTTTCATGTGAAACATCTCCTTATGAAAGAGTATGACGACTGATTTTACTAGAAAAAAAGGACTTCAATAGACACGAGATAACAGTTAAATTCACCATAAACAGCAGGAGGGGATACACGATCCAAACCCATTTTGGGGCTAACCACTGAAGGCTGGATGCTCCTAATGATGCTCCGCCTGCACTCATCAACGCCGGACCAATAGTATGAACAGCGATTGCTCCAATGAAGGCGCCAATAGAGAGAACGACGATAAAACTTGTTAAGTATTGATAGGTTAAATCTTTTTGAGAAAAACCAATCGTTCTTAACAAGTGAGTACGATTTAAATCTTTCGCCCTTAACATGTGCAGAAACATCATTAACATTAGGCTGGCTGTTCCAAAAGCTGCGATGGTTGAAAATAATGCAATCACTTTTACTAGAGATGCGGTGCTTCCTATTGTTTGATGCACATATTCTTTCATATCTGTCACTTTTGCAGGAGACATATTTGTTTCAAGTGCTGCTTTTTTACCTGCCATATCTATTCCTTGTTTTAATTGTATTTGAATGGTTTTCCAAAGGGATGAATGAGGAAAAGGCTGAGATAATGATTTAGCTGTTTTCCCTCCGTTGGTGACGTCTTGATAAATGCCGGTAACCATTTTTTGAACTTGCTGTCCATTTGTGGCGAGAGTGACTTTTTCTCCTATCTTTTTCTGAAGTGAGTCAGCACTCAACACCGATAAAGCAATCTCTTCCTCCTTCAACGGTTCCCGTCCTTGTAAATAGGTGAGAGGGAATGCTGATAGATCACCTGTTTCTAAATAGAGCGTTTCTAATGTATTCTCCATTGTTTTGGCTTGTAGAGAAGTGGTTTCATAGACGGCAGATGTTTGAATGTCTTGGTCTACGCTAATCATAGACTCTATTTTATTTGTACTTTTCTCTAAATGATTTCCCTGCCGAATATCAACTCGAAGGTCACTTTTTCCTGAGCCAAGATATGTGATGAAATCTGGTGATTGTAATGTGTACCATAACTGAATCGGCATTAACATTAAAAATGTACAAAGCGCAATAATACAGGTAATTGTTGAATACATCTTTATTCGCGAGAACAGATCTTTCAAACCAAACCAAAAATTGACTGGGAGGAATCTGTTTTTCTGGAGGTGCATAGGAATTTGTTTTTTACGGCTTGGTGAGCTTATGCCGCCTTGAATGGCTTGAGCAGCTGATATTTGACCAAATCTCCTTAGGACAGCATAGCTGAATGAGATGACGATCATTGCCGTCAAAATTGACACCAAAAGCGGGATCACCTGATGAATAAAAGAGAAGCGATTCCCCATATATTGCTGAATATTGGCTGTAAACAAATCACCAAACATGAGTGTCATTAAATATCCTGCTATACACCCTATACAGGCAAGCACAGCATACTTCCCTACGTATAATTGTTTGATTTTTGATAAAGGAATTCCTAGTACTTTTAAGATTCCAATTTCACGTTCATCCTCTTCTATAGCGGCGGTCATAGCTAGACGAAGAGAAAGGAGGGAAATGCTAATGAGCAGAAAGCAGACAAGAAGGAGAATGGCGATCACCATACCATCTGTTAGGGCATTCAGCATGCGAAGCAGGGGTAATGTGACAGCAGGCCCCTGTTGTGGCAGCTCAGATGATTGATAGAGTGATTGAAAAGCATCTGCTTGACTAGCATCATGCAATAAAAATTCAATTAAGTACTCCTTTTTTTGAAACACTTGATTCAGTGCCGCCCAGTCCGCATCATGCAGAAGAAACCTCTTTGAACTGACAAGACTTGGATTCATTTGGGCATCTCGTAAGAACGTTTTGATTTGAAAAGAGAATTGATGAGAGCCTTTTGAAATGAGTAACCTTTCGCCAATCTTTAAATGGTATTTTTGTTGAAAATAAATAGGGACTGCTACTTCTCCTTTATTGACAGTGAGCTTTTCATTTCGTTCGTTTAAAAGAAAATCAAAATAGCGATTTTGCTTTACAAATAAATGATCCATCACACCCGCTTGAGCAGGCTCCTGCCCGAACTTGATGCTGACGTGTTCGATCGGAATCATTGGAACAATTTGATGTGCCTTCACCATCGACTGTTTACTTGAAAATATATCGACCGCTTTTTCATCTAAGCTGCCATCGTGCATTTGGACAAAGTCTGGTGCTTTGGCTGATTGGAGTAGATCAGAAATGGAACCATTCAGCTGGGCCGTCATTTGCGCAGCGCTTGTTGCTAAAAATGATGTCATCATGATGCAAAGGGTTAAGCCGATTGAAATGAGACGGTGGCGGGTTAGGTCTTTCTTGATAAACGTCAATCTCATGAGGCTGATTCTCCTTCATGTCGAAGCATATTTTTTGTAAGGAAGGCAAGTGCAAACATCAAGGCACTCACGATTAACACGGTCACATACATGCTAGCGGAAAAAGTGTTGAACAAGAACCCATACATCATTTGACCGAGCGGTGCAGCACATTGAGAGACCATTGTTAGATTGGCCATGACTTTTCCTAATTGAGCATTGGGTGTTTTCTTTTGCACATGTGAGATGACAACGATCGAAATCATGGTGAGCAGCATGGCAATTGGGAGACACCCTGCTAAAAAGAGAAAATAAGCTGGAAATGTACCAAATTGAAGAGCCATCTTGGATGTTGAAAAAGCAATAGGCAGCAAAATGACTGCGATGACGAGCAGCCAGCGATACAAAGTAGGAATGCGCCAATGTTTCGCTACAAGCCCAACTAGCAGGGCGCCTGCGATGACGGCAAACTCAATGATGCCCATTCCTATTCCATACATGATGTCACTGCTTTTCATTGTGACCCTTAAAATAATGGGACCTCCAACGATAAAAAATGGTGTGAGGATGAAATTTAGTAGCGCTGCAAGCAGCATGGCTCTTTTTAAAAATGGCTGGTTTCCGATATAGGAAAAGCCTTGTTTCATATCTTTCAAGAGTACTTTGGTCATCGGTTCTGCGAGTGGGCTAGGTGAGAAAGAGATATTTAACCGTAAAAGCATGCATGCTGATAGAAAAAATACAATGCTGCTAGCGCCTATGATGACCTGGCTCCCAATGAGTCCGTATAAAACGCCACCAATGATAGGAGCGACAACACCTGAAAGGGCCTGCACGCCATTCACGATGCCATTCGCTTGTTCTAATTTGTCTTCTTTCACTAGCTGAGGAATACTCGACATCACAGCAGGAGCATAAAACGTACTCATGATACCAAGGAGAATCATGACGGCTCCAATCATATAAAGTGAATCATGACCTGAAAATAACCAGAAATAAAAAGCCAGAATCATAATGCCAGTAAGAACATCAAATAAAATCATCAAATTTCTTCTGTTAAATCGGTCAGCAATTGCTCCTGCTAATGGCGAAAGGAGGAGCGGGATATTGGATAAAGCGAAAAGTAGGGCATATAAATCAACACGATGTGTCATATCCAAGACGTGTAAAGATAGAACAAAACGAATCAAGGAAGACCCGAAAACGGAAATAATTTGCCCGAGCACGAGGTAGATAAAGTGGGTGGAACCATTTTTGGCTGATAACGACATGAAAATCACTCTCCTTTTAGACCGACCGTCAGTCTATAATGTATGCAGGATTGGTATTGAAGTGACCAATCACTGATTATTGTCTTCTGGTTCTCCAGTTAAACGTTGGAGAAGGAAGGAGAAACTTCCCTTTTCTGCATGTAATGAGGCTTCAAGGATTGCGATAAATGCTAGAGCCCGTTGTATGCTTTCCGCTGTGGTCCATTGGAAAAGTCCTTCATCAAAGATAACCTGTGCAGAAGCGAGGAGAAATTCGACAGTTTCTTGCGGGTAATCTGTTTGAAATATCCCTTCTTCTACCCCTTGCTGAATGACTTCTGCTAAAACGGGTGATAGCTCTGTAATGGCTTTGATCAAGCTTTTTTGATGCATCTCTGCATTAGCAGGCTGATGAAATTGTTCGATCATGCCTTCTTTATGGCTGCCCTGTTTAGGAGATTGTGCCATGATGATGCGAAATAATTTATCAACCACTGAGATATCTGGATCAGCGGCAATACGCTTTGCCTCGATGATATCTGCTTTTATGATCCGGTCAATGATTGCATCCATCACTTCTTCTTTGGAAGTAAAGTAATAATAGAATGTGCCTTTTGCAATGCCAACGGCTTTGAGGATGTCAATAATTGTGGTTTGCTGATAGCCTTTGGTTGAAAAAAGCTTCTCTGCTGCATTTAAGATGTCATTTTTGCGTTCCTCAGGATGTTTAACGGTTCTCATAAAGCCATCCTTTCTTTTGACTAGACTGTCGGTCGGTCTCTTGATTCGATTAAACACTTTTTGGCGTATCTTTGTCAATGGCTGTTTTTTTTAGCTTTGCATTTATTGTGCAATGACACTATGATACATTGAATGAAAACCCCTTCAGGAGAGATGCTGAATGCAATTTTTAACCAGTGAATTGGCGCAAGAGATGGTTGAACGTACGATGCATATTTTACATCAAAACATCAATGTCATGAATGCAGATGGTGTCATTATTGGGTCTGGTGAACAAAAAAGGATTGGACAAAAACATGATGGAGCACGTCTAGTGCTGTCAAGCGGAGATAGTGTGGAGATTGATCAGGAGACATCCCGCCGCTTAAAAGGCGTGAGACATGGAATCAATCTGCCTATTTGCTTTCGGGAACAAGTTGTTGGTGTCATTGGGATTACGGGTGAGCCAGAGAACATTCGTCATCATGCTGAGCTGGTGAAAATGGCAGCTGAGCTCGTTTTAGAGCAATCTTTTCTGCTTGAACGCTTCCAGTGGCGGCAGCGAATAGAGAGTGAAATTGTGAATCAGCTCATCTCCGAATCTGACATGGGTGATCATCAGCTGAAGCACCGTGCTGACTGGCTTGGAATGGATTTAGACAAGCGGCGAATGGCTATTGTTTTTCAGCCGATTCCATCGTCTGAGGACACTGTACACAAAATGATGCATGCCATTCAATACGATAAGAATGCGGATGATTTACTAGGCATGACCTTCCGTCATGAATTGATCCTGTTAAGACAGCCCATATGTGACCATCAATTCAAGCATGTGATCGAACAGCTGCAACAAACAATGGCAGGTGCAGTTGATGGACAAGTGCTAGTGGGTGTAGGAACTGTCGCTGAGGACATGAGTCAATTACCGTTGTCCTTTCAGCATGCGAGAGAAGCCCTGCGGTTAGGAAAGGTGCTCCATCCAGAGGAAAGCATATATGTTTTTGAATCTTATCAGCTTGAAAGCTTGTTTATAAAAGCGAGAGCCGCCAAAGAGGGCAAACGGTGGAGTGATTTTTATCATCCGCTGATACAAGAAACGGAACTCGTTCAAACGTTAAAGGTTTACATTGAAGAGGGCGGGGATTTACAAAGAATCGTTGATCGTCTATTTATTCACCGTAATACACTGCGATATCGTTTAGATAAAATCCAGGCATTGACCGGAAAAGATCCTCGTCATGTGAAACAGTTGATGGAGCTGTACATAGCACAATTGGACACTCAACTGTCTTAATTGTGCATTTGCACAACTGGATGAAGAAATAAATAAAAGAAGTTCATCTAGATTCACAACTCGATCCTAATGAGTAAACGCTTACAATTAAGAAAAGACAATCAGGAGGGATGGAGTATGGGTGGAGATGTGACAGTAAGTACATTGGGCGCATTGACTGCGCTTGTGATCGCTATTGTTCTTATTTTAAAAAAAGTATCACCTGCTTATGGCATGCTGGCAGGCGCATTTATTGGCGGTTTGGTTGGCGGTGTAGATGTTGTGCAGACCGTGAACGTCATGATGGAAGGCGCAAAGGACATGATTCCGGCTGTTCTTCGAATCATGGCGGCAGGTGTACTGGCAGGGGTTTTAATTGAGTCGGGTGCAGCGTTATCTATTGCGGAGGCCATCGTCAAAAAACTTGGAGAGGCGAGGGCACTTTTAGCACTCGCACTTGCAACAATGATTTTAACAACGGTGGGTGTTTTTGTAGATGTAGCAGTCATTACAGTAGCACCAATCGCACTTGCCATTGCCAAGCGTGCAAAACTTTCTAAAACGGGTATTTTACTTGCGATGATTGGAGGAGGGAAGGCAGGGAATATCATGTCACCGAATCCGAATGCCATTGCAGCCTCTGATGCTTTTGGTGTCCCGCTTACTTCCCTGATGGCGGCAGGTGTCATACCGGCTATTTTCGGGATAGCCGTCACGTATGTATTAGCCAAAAAGCTTGCGAATAAAGGGACACCTGTTTTGGAAGAGGGAGCTGACCAAGGCGAGGTTCAAGTACCTGGTTTTCTACAAGCGCTTGTAGGCCCGCTTGTGACCATTCTCTTGTTAGCTTTGAGGCCGTTGTTTCAAATAAATATTGATCCAATGATTGCCTTACCAATAGGAGGAATTGTAGGCGCTCTTTTCATGAAAAAAGGGAAGTTTCTCAATGATTATGCGATGTCAGGGCTGCATAAAATGTCAGGTGTAGCGATCATGTTACTAGGGACAGGTACATTAGCTGGAATTGTATCGAATTCTTCCATGAAAGAGGTATTTATTCAGGCGCTTGACGCTTCGGGATTACCTCCTTACTTGCTTGCACCAACGTCTGGAATTTTTATGTCGGCAGCCACAGCTTCGACAACTGCAGGGACGGCAGTTGCAAGTGGTGTATTTAGCGGAACTCTTATTGGTCTTGGTGTATCTGCCCTTTCAGGCGCAGCTATGATTCACGCTGGTGCAACTGTTCTCGACCATATGCCACACGGAAGCTTTTTCCATGCAACGGCAGGAAGTGTTCAAATGGATATAAAAGAACGGTTGAAACTAATGCCCTTTGAATCGTTAATTGGTTTGACATTAACCGTTGTATCGACCATTATCTTTGGTATTTTCCAGCTGTTCGGCTGAGGACTTAATGAGAAACGAGGGGTTTTTGGATGAAGATTGTGATCGCACCAGATTCATTTAAAGAAAGTTTATCTGCTTATGAGACAGCATGTGCCATTGAACGAGGATTTCGCTCTATTTTGCCAAACGCAGAATATATGAAAATCCCAATGGCAGATGGGGGAGAAGGCACAGTTCAATCGTTAGTGGATGCGACAGGCGGAACCATTGTCAAGCAAGTGGTCACAGGCCCGCTTGGCAAACCTGTGGATGCCTTTTTTGGTATGTTGGGGGAAGGGCAGACAGCTGTCATAGAGATGGCAGCAGCATCAGGATTACATCTTGTCCCGCCAGAAAAACGGAACCCCTTATTCACGACGTCTAGAGGGACAGGAGAATTAATGCTTGCAGCGCTGGATAAAGGAGCGAAGCATTTAATCATTGGGCTTGGCGGAAGCGCAACAAATGATGGTGGCGTTGGCATGATGCAAGGTTTAGGTGCTTCTTTTCTCGATAAAGCAGGCCAAGACCTCACGCCGGGCGGTGGCTCACTGAATCAATTAGCTTCTATTGATCTATCTCGACTGGATCCAAGATTGCGATCAGTCCGTCTGGAAGTGGCGTGTGATGTGGATAATCCTTTAACGGGTGAAAGAGGAGCGTCTGCTGTGTTCGGTCCTCAAAAGGGAGCAGATACAGAAATGGTTCAACTGTTGGACAAGAATTTATCTCATTTTGCAAAAGTGGCTAAGCAGCATCTTCATGTCTCCTTTGGTGATGCGGCAGGTGCAGGAGCGGCAGGAGGACTTGGTGCGAGTTTATTAGGCTTTTTACAGGCTGATCTGCAAAAGGGAATCGATATTGTACTGAAAGCCGTACATTTTGCTGACGTACTAAAGGACGCTGACCTAGTCATTACAGGGGAAGGGCGGATTGATCAACAGACCATTTACGGCAAAACGCCAATCGGTGTAGCCAAAGCTGCGAAACAATATGGACTCCCTGTCATTGGTATCGCTGGGTCCCTCTCAAAAGACAGTGCAGTCGTACATGATCATGGCATTGATGCACTTTTTAGTATTGTCCCTGGCGTCACGACTCTGGCTGAAGCCATGCATGATGCTAGTGTGTATGTAGAGAGAACAGCAAGGAATATTGCGGCTGTGATACAATTAAGCCGGATGATTTAAAAAACTTGTAGATGTAGATCTACAAGTTTTTTATTATGAAAGTTCTGAAATAACCTTTGAAAACGGATTGAAATCACCAAGATATAGGCCCAAAAACAATTTATAACAACTATTCAATTTTGAGATTTTGAATTATAATGTTTAGGATGTCAGTTGGAGGAAATTAGTCCCTCATTGTTGATATATGTTTATGAATTTATAATTTTTGTGAGATTACTTTGTAGTAAGTTGATATAAGTGAAAAATAATTAAAAGGAGTTTTTAAATTTGAAGAACATCAGGGACAAAAAATTGTGGATTTTTAATGCTACAAATTCATTTGTAGGAAATCCTAAATGGTTATTCATTTATGTGAATAAGTATCGTCCAGATATTACTGCATATTGGATGTGTGACGATGAAGAAGTAATTAATAGAATTAGAGGTTTAGGGTACAATGCAGAATTGTACTCTTCTAAAAAAGCAGATAAAATTAAACAGCAGGCAGGGGTTTTTGTTGTACATCAAGTAAAAGAACATATACCTGTATTATTTAAAGACGAAGTTGTCATACTTAATCTATGGCATGGCGTTGGATGTAAATCTATAGAGAGAAAAGTTAATTCAGTCCAATTAAAAGAGAGAATATATAAAAAGTATATTAAATACAATTCTGTCTTTAAGAACAACCAACTCTTTCTAGTCACTTCCCCTTTAATGGAGAATCATTTTAAAGAACAAGTAGGCATAGATGATGACAAAATAATTAGAGCAGGATATCCTGCTGTAACTTATAAAGAGCCATTCTCTTCTTATAATCATGATGTTTTAAAAGAAAAAGGGCTACCTGAAGATACAAAAATTGCATTATATGCTCCTACATTTAGGGATGGATCTACTACTGCATTTTTCGGAAGAGCAATTCCTGATATGGAAAAATTAGTAGAAACACTAAAAGAACAAAATATACTAATGATCTTTAAAATGCACTATTTGGTAAATAATGATTATCAATATAATCTTCTGAAAGAAAAGTACAAAGATTGTCCACATTTACTATTCTGGAATGAAGATAATGATATCTATGAGATCTTCAATAAAATTGATATCGCTATAATGGATTATTCTTCAATATTTTATGATTTGCTTGCAGCTGGTGTCAAACATTTCACACGATATATCTTTGATTATGATGAGTATAATAATTTGCGAGATTTCGTTTTTGATTATAAAGAGATGACTTTTGGAAAAATTAGTAATAATTTTGAAGAGTTATTGGATTACCTGAGCTCTTACGAAGATAATAATGAAGAAGATAGAAGAGAAGAAATTTATGATTTGTTTTGGAAATACACAAATGATCATTCCTTTGAGGAAATTATTGAAAAAACTCTGAAGTTTAGTCCTGAAAAGAGGGACTTTCCTACTTTATATAGTTTTGATCTTTTTGATACGCTCATTCAAAGAAAAACTCTGGAGCCTGTAGGGATATTTTTCTATGTTGGAGAGGCTGCTAGATACAGTGGCCTTAAATTCCCTTCATATTTAGTTGAAAACTATCCACGTGTTAGATCTCAAGCTGAATCTTATGTAAGGGATTATTATAAGAAATCTTTAATTATTCGGGAAGATGATAGATTAGAAATCTTCTTCGATGATATTATGTCGAGGTTACAGGAGCTATATCATTTAACTGATCAACAAGTGGAATTTTTAAGAGCAGAAGAATTTAAGGCAGAAATAGAAAATATTGAACCTATGAAAGATAGAGTACAATACGTTGTAGATCTAATTAATCAAGGAAATGATGTTGTTCTTATTAGTGATATGTATTTACCTAAAGCGGTTATCCTCGAGATGCTAAAAAATGCAGATGAACGTCTTGCTGAATTACCTTTATTTTTATCAAGTGATTATGGAGATCAAAAAACAACAAGAAAACTCTATTTAAGAGTGTTTGAGGAAATGAACTATAATTACAGTAAGTGGGTACATTATGGGGATAATCAAGTGGCTGATTTTAAAGCAGCAAAGTCTTTAAATATTGAAGCTATACATCATAAAATGACAAAATTTAATGCATACGAAAAGCAGCTAGTCAATAGAACAAGAACCTATGATTCTTATTTAACTTCAAATTTATTTGCAAGATTTAGAGAGACAAATAAAGATGAAACTAGTTATTATGCTTATTCCTATGTAAGTCTGTATTTTGTTCCCTATATTCATTGGGCAATTAAACATGCAATGAGAAAAGGAATTGATACGCTTTATTTTATTTCTAGAGATGGTTATTATCTTAAGCTTATAGCGGATTCAATTATTGAGGCGAATAAATATGATATAAAGACCAAATATATTTATGGTTCAAGAAAGGCATGGAGGATTCCATCTTTTATCGATAAAGTGGATGAAGAATTCTATTCTGTGTTTGGAAATTTTGAAGGGATGACAGATTTCGCAAGTGTACTAGATGCACTATCAATGAATGAATCTAAATTCGATGAGATTTTCCCAGAACTAAGTCATTTAAAATCTATTGATAAGATTGATAAGAACACAAAAGAAGCGATTAAAACAACAGCCAAAAACTCTCTAAAATACGAAGCCTATTTATTAAGTAAAGCAAAAGAAGATAGAGAGATCATTACCAAATATTTAAAACAAGAAATAGATTTTAATGAGCGTTTTGCATTTGTAGAATATTGGGGAAGAGGTTACACTCAAGATTGCTTAGATCGGTTACTAAATGACGCATATGGAAGCGAAATAGAGACAATATTTTACTATGCAAGAAGTATTTATCCAACAATAGGGACTTCAGTGCGTTATAATTACACTTCTAAAATGACATCACTAATATTCGTTGAGTCATTATTTGCCAATATACCATATCAAAGCATCACGAGCTATTTTGAAAAAGATGGTATAATTAAGCCGGTGATCAAATCAAGAAGGTACGAAAAGAAACTTCATGATGCCATTAAAGATTATACTGTAGAATTTATTAACCATTTCTATGCTCTACCGCTTACAGATGAGGACAATATTGAGAGAAGTTTATATGATTATGCGGTTGATTATTTCCGAGTACACCCTACAGATCCATACATCTTGAATGTATTTGCTCCTCTGAAGGATTCAGTGAGACTATATGAACCGGAAGTTGAATATGCGCCTGAGATTACGTTAAAAAAGGTCATGCCCAAATTGATCGGGAAACCGATTGATTTGGAGACAAAAAATATGAAAATGTCGGTCGCAAGGTCTTCAAAAAGTATTAAATTTCTGCATAGGTTAGAAAAGAAATATCTTGAGAAAATACAAAAGAGAATAAGAAATAGAATGGCAAGAAATAAAAAAATACTCAAAAATATATCTAATGTATTTAAAGTCTAATTAATAAATCGGAAGGATATCTGTGAGGTGTCTTTCCGACCACTTTATTCTTTGGAGGAAACACAAATGTCTAATCTACCGAATTGTCCATCGTGCAGTTCAACTTATACATACGAGGATGGCAGCATGCTTATTTGTCCAGAATGTGCGCATGAATGGTCGCTAGAACAAGAACAAGCGGAAGAGGAACAGCTTGTTGTCAAAGATGCGAATGGAAATCTATTAAGTGATGGTGACACGGTCACTGTGATTAAAGATTTAAAAGTCAAAGGCTCTTCTTCGGTTTTAAAAATAGGAACGAAGGTCAAAGGGATTCGTTTAGTCGAAGGCGATCATAATATTGATTGTAAAATTCCTAGCTTTGGCGCGATGAAGTTAAAATCGGAGTTTGTGAAGAAAGTATAATATATGAAAAGAGGCTGTCGATCATCAGCCTCTTTTTTATTTCGATATTTATAGGTGAAAGGTATAATCTTAAACATCATTTCATACATATGTACCTATTGAAAATCATTCTTTTTTTAAAAAATCAAGCCTCTTTTCTTATAAAAATTCACGCTTTTCTTAACTCTACCTTAAAAAAGGCAGATGATTCTCTAAATTTTGCCTAATCCCCTTCACAACTTTTGGGCATTGCTGTACCATATGGAAGTGTTCTTCTATTTTTGACGGATCATGGTGTTTATCAGGAAATAGATGATAGATGATACTTAGACAAAGAAGGAGAGGTAACGTGACGAACGTTTTAGAACTGCAAAATGTATCTAGGCATATTCGCGGGAAAAAGATTGTTCAAGACTTGAGTTTCTCTGTCCAAGCGGGCGAAGTCTTTGGCTTCTTAGGGCCGAATGGCGCAGGAAAAACGACAACCATTCGCATGATGGTCGGTCTTTCTCCCATTACATCCGGTGACATTCTGATTAATGGTCATAGTATTCAAACCTCATATCAGCATGCCATCCAAGATGTCGGTGCAATTATTGAAAATCCAGAAATGTATAATCATTTAACGGCAAGACAAAACCTTGTTCATTTTGCCAGAATGAATGGAAAAGTGGATGAAGGTCGAATTGATGAACTGCTAGAACTAGTTAGTTTGCAGCATGTGAAACATAAGCGTGTCCGTACGTTTTCATTAGGAATGAAGCAGCGTTTGGGGATTGCTCAGGCATTGATACATAAACCGAAACTGCTAATCTTAGATGAGCCGACCAATGGACTAGATCCAGAGGGAATTCGTATGATACGAGATTACTTGAGAAGGCTGGCAAAGGAAGAAGGGCTTGCTGTCATTGTTTCAAGTCATCTCATGTCAGAAATGGAATTGATGTGTGATCGTTTCGCCATTATCCAAAAAGGAAAGCTGATTGCGATTGAGGATCAGCGTGCGGAGACGAAGCAGGATGATTTGGTCAATTATCGAATGAGAGTAGCATCAAGTGAGCTTGAAGAAGCTCAAAAGCTCATTGAAGCATTTGAGGAAGGCATCACAGTTAGAGAAGAGGAGCAGTACTTATTCTTCTCCATCCTAGAAGAGAAAATGCCACAATTGATTCGTCATTTGAGTGAAGCTTCTATTCATTTGTACGAAATCAAAATAGAAAAACAAACCTTAGAAGATAAGTTCTTAAGCTTAACAGGTAAAAAGGAGGCAGACGTATGATTCGCCTCATTCAAAACGAGTGGATGAAAATCAGTTATCGTGTGGGTACTTGGATTATGGTTGGGCTTCTTGTTTTAGGTATGATTGCGACGTTGATTTTTGCTGTTAAGACAAATGAAGGAGATCGAGCATCCGGTGATTGGAAAACTGAGTTGCAAGAAATCAATAAAGCAAATAAGCAAGAATTGAAAGAGGATAATATAAGTTTTTATAAGAGATCCCTTGAAACCGATATAGCGATCAATGAGTATCGAATCAAACATGATCTACCTCCAGCCGATCAATTCGGTAAAAATGCATGGACTTATGTGAAAACAAATGCTAATTTGCTTCAGCTGGTCGGTGTATTTGTGATTATTATTGCAGCCACAATTGTTTCGGCTGAATATAAGCATGGTACAATTAAATTATTACTGATTCGTCCGCCATCCAGGTTGAAGGTTCTTTTGTCTAAATACTTTACCGTTCAACTATATTCACTTTTCCTGATCGCTGTCCTATTTATCTTATCCTTTATCTTAGGTGCGATATTCTTTGGACTAAACAATGATTATGTGTATTTGGCTTATCAAAATGGTGAAGTCATTGAACGGTCTCAGTTTGCAAATATGGTCTCTTATTATTTGGCGCATTGTGCTATGTTTGTTGTATTAGGGACACTTTCTTTTGCCATCTCAACGGTGTTTAGAAGTGAGGCCATTTCCATAGCGATTAGTGTATTAGCCTATATTGTGGGAGCATCCATCACAAGCATTTTGATGTTCTTCTTTGATTGGGCGAAATACTTATTGTTTGCCAACGATCCTGTACAGTATTTCGCAGAAACACCTACTTATATCGAAGGCATGTCCCTAGGATTCTCACTAACGGTCCTAGTCATTTACTGGGCCATCTTCTTGGCGGTTGCTTTAATCGTCTTCCAAAAGCGAGAAGTAAAAACAGGTTAATTTAACTTTTTAGGAGGTTTCTATCAATGATTAAGCGTAAAGGTGAAAAAATTATGGGGATTATCAGTATTGTCCTCAACGTAATTGGTGTTGGTTTTGGGGCGTTGATGCTTTCTGTGGACCCAGCAGTTTATGAAGAATTGAATGAAGTGTTAAAAGAGGAAGGCAGCGCCTTGCCAGTTGAAACACTTGAGGCATCGGTTCATGCCTTTGGCATTCAGTTTATGGTTGTTTCCGCAATTGCGGCTGTCTTAGCCCTTGTTGGTGTGATTGTTTTGAAAACAGACCGCCGTGCCGTGCTTTCTGGTATTCTTTTCTTGGTTTCGGCTGTGACTCTTTTAATTGGAACTGTTGGTTTGGCCTTCGTTCCGATGATCTTGTTGCTGATCGTTGGATTGATGTCACTCATTAGAAAACCGAAAACAGACATTCACACGAGTGAATATCCTTCATAATTCAAAGAAAAAGACATGCGCTGGTTTGCGCATGTCTTTCTTTTTATATGATGCCAATCAGTTTGGCGATGATGAGTAAAACGATACTGAACCCCCACATCCAAAAGAAGGAGTAGCGGATATGTTTCCCCATATCGACCCCTGCAAGACCGATGGCAAGCCATACAGCAGGTGCAAGAGGGCTGACAAAGGTGCCGATGATATTTCCAATCATCATGGCGTATGCCGCAGATGTCCCTGACACACCAACCTCTGATGTAATCGATTCGACAATCGGCAAGAGTGCGTAATAATAGGCATCCGTACTTGTCAGCATATCAAGCGGAACCCCAAATATCCCCACAATGATATGTAAAAATGGCAGTAAGAAAGCTGGCAAAATGTGAATACTGTCTACTGCAATCGCCTTCAGCATGCCCGTTCCTTCAAGAATTCCTAAAAAAGAACCTGCGGAGAAAATTACAGCTGCCATCATTAGTGCACTCGGGGCATGTGCCTTAATTCGCTCCATTTGTACATTCACATTTGGAAAGTTAATCAGAAGTGCTAGTGAAAGACCAATCATAAACATATAACTAGCAGGAATCACGTTCAGCACGAGAAGGACAACAACAGCTAAAAATAGAATGAGGTTGACCCACATTAAGTGATAACGCTTTAAAGACGCATCGCCTGTTTCGCTGATCGATTGAATGGCACGATCCCAATCAGCGCCTTCTAATTGAACAGCAGCTACTTCATTTGCCGCGATTTTCACCCGAATTCGTTTTTCTTCTCTTTTTCCTAAAATGAATGCCATTCCTAATACGAGCACGACCCCAATCAGCTGAATGGGAATAAGCGGTACCCACAGTTCAGATGGGTCCATATTTAGGACACTAGCTGCCCGTCCTGTGGGGCCAGCCCATGGAATCATATTGGTTAATCCAGCACTCGTCCCGATTAACAATAGCAATAAATAAGGACTCATATGTAATTTTTTATAAAGTGGAAGCAGTGCAGGTACAGTTAATAAAAAGGTTGTAGCGCCTGCTCCGTCTAAGTGTGCGATGACTCCAATCAAGGCAGTTCCCATCGCAACTGTGACAACATTCCCTTTTGTCAGCTTGATTAACGCTTTAATTACAGGTTCAAAGAACCCTGTATCTTGTAAAATGCCAAAAAATAAAATGGCGAAGATAAACATGGTCGCCACTGGCAAAACTTTGATAATCCCTTGTTCAAAGAAAGTTTGAATGTCATTGATACCAAATCCTGCGATGAGCGCCCCTATTAAAGGCACCATGACCATGGCGACAATTGGACTTGCTTTCCCCCAAATCAGCAAAACAACAATCGTTAAAATAATCAACAATCCAACAAACGTTAACATAAGCCCCTCCCCCTACAATAAACCGTTTACATTTGTTTGTTTTTTTACCAATGCAATCCCACATTTGCATTGAAAAAAAGAGTATCAAAAATATGAGTATTAGGCAACCGCTTTCATACCTATACAATGGTAAAAAAGGACGGCGGGGCCAATCATGATGCGGTGTTCAATATGTCAAAAAATTTAGATAAAAAATAATACTTCTATTGATAATCTACTATCGGGAGAAAATATATAGGTATTTAGATTCAACAAAAAGTAAAAAGCGCCCGTTGGATGGACGCTTCTTTCACACTATTTTTTCAAAATAACGTATTCGTAAGGATTCAGTTGTAACTGTTGAGATGTATGCTGTCCAGTCAGCATATTTTCATAGCTTTCCGCTGAATCTAGTGAAATGTTCTGTTGCTGTTCTGTAAAATTCATCATAAACACAAAGTCCTGCGATCCATCTGTTCGTTTCTGGACACTGACTCCCTCTGGAATTGAAGAGGATAGGATCGGTTTTATCCCTATTCCTGTGATGAGATCTTCGTAAAAATCATCATAAAACGCTTGCTCATTTTCAGAAGCCATATAGTATGCTTTCCCTTTGCCAAATGGACGGACAGTAAGGGCGGGCTGTCCTTCATAGCAGCCATTCTCAAAATGCCCTAACACAGAGGCTGATTCTGGGTGAATGGATTCGCAATATTGCCCGACATGGTAGGTGCGTCCATTTCCTGTGGTCATTAAGACGTGTTCATCTGGCATCAATGTGTTGATTTCCTCTGCCCAAACACCAAGTACATGGCGGAGAGGGCCAGGGAAACCACCGAGGAAACAGAGGTCGTTTTCATCGACCATGCCGCTCCAGTACGTTGCCACAAAAATGCCGCCCTCTTTGACAAATGCTTCGATCTTTTCTGCCACGCCTGGTTTGATCATGTAG
This sequence comes from Bacillus sp. FSL K6-3458, assembly GCF_038005045.1. Taxonomy (NCBI): domain Bacteria; kingdom Bacillati; phylum Bacillota; class Bacilli; order Caryophanales; family Bacillaceae; genus Bacillus; species Bacillus sp. FSL K6-3458. The sequence goes on from NZ_JBBOSI010000001.1 coordinate 377,208, forward strand.
AGCATTGGCCCCACAAGCACTCGATAGGATGAGAAATCCTTTTCCATCCCGACAATATCAACAGGGATACCCTTTTTCCAGAAACTGCGATAGTGAGTTTGGCAAGCCTCTACATAGCGTTTGTTGGTATTATTTAAGCCTTGCGCATCATCAATTGCCCAATGGTTTTCCCAATCATATATGATGGCGACCTCTGGTTGAACGGATGTACCCGCAATCGGTTGAAGCTGCTCCAGCTGTTTTCCTAAATTAGCGACTTCTTGAAACACACGCGTGTGTTCATGTCCTGAATGATCCACAACAGCGCCGTGGAATTTTTCAGAGGCGCCCCGGCCTTGTCTCCACTGGAAATAAAGGACGGAGTCGGACCCGTGGGCAATCGCCTGCATGGCAGAGAGGTGTGCCATTCCTTTATGCTTCACCTTATTCACTTCATGCCAGTTCACGAGGCTTGGTGTGCTTTCCATCACAAGAAACGGCTGACCGCCCTTTAATGAACGATACAAATCGTGAACGAAGGCGACGTTTGACGCTAATTCTGCAGTGGATTCTCTGCCGCTATGCCATGCTGGATAGCTATCCCATGAGATCACGTCGACTTCTTTTGCAAATTGATGATAATCCAGTCCAAGAAATGGACGCATATGCGGATAGTCGCCCATAAAATTGGTAGTTACTGGCACATGAGGTGTTAATTCTCGTAGTGGTTCAATTTCATTTTGATAAAAATTGATCGTTTGTGCTGTGACAAAACGCTTCCAGTCTAGGTTCATGCCATGAATCATGTGCTCCCCGTGCGGTGCAGGTGACTCGATTTGCGACCAATCGGTAAAGGTGTGGCTCCAAAATCCCGTCCACCATGCTTGATTCAAAGCTTCAAGGTCATGGTTGTATTTGTCTTTCAAATAGTCTCTAAATGCTTCTTGGCAAAGATCACAATGACATTCACCGCCGTATTCATTTGAAATGTGCCACATGATCAGCGCTGGATGGTCCTTGTAGCGTTCAGCAAGCAAACGATTGAGTGTATTCGTTTTTTCTCGATAAATCGGCGAGGTGAAGCAATGATTATGGCGAAGTCCGTGTAAGTTGCGCTGGCGGTTTGCTTCAACGCGTAAGACTTCTGGATATGTTTGCGAGAGCCAAGCAGGTCTTGCTCCGCTTGGCGTGGCGAGAATGGCGTGAGCTCCCTGCGCTGCCAAGCGATCCATGATATCATCCAGCCAGGCAAAATCATATTCCCCTTCTTTTGGCTCGAGCTTGCTCCAAGCGAAAATGTTGATAGAGAATGTTTGACAGTGTGCAAGCTTCATTAATCGAAAATCTTCGTCAATGATCTCCGGCATATGAAGCCATTGATCAGGATTATAGTCGCCACCATGCAAAAAGCCTTTCACATTTGGGTGGACGAGTGGGTAACGCTTTCCCATTTTGTCACGTCCTATCTGTTTAATTACGGTGTCATTTGTTTAAATACATCAAGAGAAGGCAGGGCTTTTCCGTTGAAATCAAACATGGCCTGATTTTCCCAAGCATTCCCGACTGTGCCGGTTGTTTGAATATAAGCGAGCCCGTATTGACTAGACCACGGAGCACCTTTTGCTGGAATCCAAAGCGGCTCCCAATAAAAGAACCCTTTCCCGCGACTGTTTTTTACTTGTGAAATTTTTTCTGATAGATCTCGTATAAAAGATGCCTGCCCTTGTGGTGATGCTGGATAACCGGCCGTATTGACTGAATCTTGGTTAAATGAGTTATCGAGGTTGTCACCATTTGCTGTTGTAAAGCCGTAGGCGGTTTCTACCACGATGACATCTTTGTTATAGCGGGCGCTAATATCATTCATGTTGTTAGTAAGACCGCTAAATCCCCCGTCCCAATACGGGTAGTAAGATAAACCGATCGTATCGAACGAAACGCCTCGTTTGGTGATTTCATCAAACCACCAGCGAGATGCACCATTGTCCCCTCCATGTGCAAGATGAAGCATGACTTTGATGTTTGAATCGACAGAGCGGACAGCATTTGTCCCCGCTTTTAGCAAAGCAGCGAGTCGGTCAAATTCACCGCCGCCTTCACCCCAGCTCTTTCCGTTCGGCCAAAGCATACCTGAATTTAATTCATTCCCGACCTGTACCATATTTGGTAGGGCATTTTGTGCTTTCATCGCTTTAAGTACATCGCTTGTGTAAGTGCCAACAGCTTTTTCTAAATCGCTTTGGGAGAGATTGGTCCAAGCTTTCGGTTTGAACTGTTTACCGGGATCGGTCCAGAAATCACTGTAGTGAAAATCAAGCAGCACTTTCATATTTTGTGCTTTTGCACGTTTCGAGAGAGCAATGGCGGTATTTAAATCGTTTGTCCCCCCGTTATAGGCACGGCCTTGGTTGTCGTATGGATGGTTCCAGAGTCTGATGCGCACATAGTTGACACCTTTCTCTTTTAATAGCTTGAGCGGATCAACCTGCTGCCAGTTTTGGTTGTAGTATTTGCCGCCGCTTCGCTCCACTTCTGCGAGCATGGAGATATCGGCTCCTTTGATGAAATCACCTTGCAATCCATTGATCGGTTTCACCGAAATCGAATCAGCCTTTGCTTCAGGCAGAATACCTAACCCCATCAGAAAGAAAACGACAACAGTGACAAGCAACCATTTCTTCATCAAATCTCCCCTTATCCTTTTGTCCCGCCTTGTGTGAGGCCGGATACAAATTGTTTTTGTAAAACAAGAAACAATAAAGCAACTGGAATCGCAATGAGTAAAGCCCCTGCTGCAAAGGTCGTGTAGCTAGCACCCATTTTATCTGATACAAGATTGTATAGACCGATTGGGAGCGTATACATTTCGGGTGACCGGACAATGACACTGGAGATGATGAAATCACCCAGCGGTCCTGTAAATGAGTTGATGGCAACAACGGCTAAAATCGGCTTGGCAAGCGGCATAATAATTTGGATGAAAATCCGGAAATGCCCTGCGCCATCCATTCTGGCTGATTCATCGAGATCCTTTGGAATCGCATCAAGATAGCCTTTCATTAAATACGTATTCATCGGAATTTGTCCGCCTGCATAAATCAAAATCAATGCAAGATGGCTGTTAATGAGTCCAAGCATTTGAGCCAATACAAATATGGCAATCAGCGCTGAAAATTGAGGAATCATTTGCAGCAGCAAAAAGAGCATTAGCCCATTTTTGCGTCCTTTGAATCGGAACCTAGAAAAGGCATAGCCTGTAAAGCTGACAAGTATCAACGTTAAGAGCATAGTCGCAATACTGATTTTCATTGAGTTCCAATACCATTTTGCATAAAGTGCTCCCTGACCGAAGAAGAGTTCTGTAAAGTGGCTGAACGTTGGATTCTTCGGAAACATGCTTGTGCTCATCAGGCTGTTCCCAGGATTAAAGGAAGCGCCGATCGTCCAAAGGAGTGGATATAGAATACAAACGGAGGCGATGAAAAGGATGAAATAAGTAATACTCAGGCGAATGAGCTTATTTTGTTTTGATCCCATATCACATCATGTCCTCCTCTTTAAATGAATTCGTTCTCTTAAACTGCCAAAGTGCAATGGCAATGACGAAGATTGACAGTAAAATCGTAACAGCGGCAGCGAGTGCATATTGAGAAGATTGCATCGTCAGTTTGTAAATCCAAGACACCAAGATGTCTGTGCCCCCAGCAGTTGAGCCAGCCACAGGCGGTCCTCCGCCATTAAATAAGTAGATGATATTAAAGTTGTTAAAGTTAAACGTATATTGCGTGATTAATATAGGTGCAATTGAATAGAGGACAAGCGGTAATGTAATGGAACGGAATTTCTGAAAGAAATTTGCCCCATCAATGGTTGCAGCCTCGTATAAATCTTCAGGAATGGCCTGCAAAACGCCAGTTGTCATAATGAACACAAAAGGAAAACCAAGCCAGGTCTGCATCGCAATAAGAGCGATTTTGCTCCAAAATGGATCTGTCAGCCATGGTTTTGGATCAATTCCAATGGATGCAAAAAGGGTATTGTTGATCGCACCAAACGTGTCGTTAAACAATCCAGCAAACACCAAAATGGTCACAAATCCTGGAACAGCCCACGGCAGAATCAAAATCGTTCTGAAAAACCGTTTTCCTTTTAAATCTTTTTGATTGAGCAGAACCGCTAGGAAAATGCCGACAGCACATTGAAGGGTCGATGCAGCCAACGTCCATACGACCGTCCAGCCTAGTACATCAATGAATGTGTCTCTCCAAATATCGATTGAAAAGATATTTTGAAAGTTTTTGATGCCTACCCAATCAATGAGATTGGCAGGAGGCGAGTGGTATAAATCATAGTTTGTAAAGGCCAGCGCAAAGCTGAACATAATAGGAAAGACAACAGAGAATAGAAGTAAAAAGAAAGCAGGAGTGCTCATTAAGTAAGGAAAGCCTTGGTCGATGAGCTGATGGTATTGAACACGGATGGAATGAAGCGGAACCCCTTGATCACGTTTCTTTCCGTTCATAAATGCATCTCGTATCATGAGCACATAAAAACCGATGCCAAATCCAGCTGTTAAAAGTGCAATAATTCCTTTTGCTAAAAGGAAAACAGAGTTGTCACGAGGCAGCATCGTACCAAGTGTGAACAGCCCCCAGAAGCCAATATTGAATAAATCATAAAACACAAGTAGAAAAGAAACGCCAAACAGGAAAAAGAGTGCCCCTTTGCCATACTGTTTGTTGTATATTTGCCCCATCCCGGGTATAAGAGAGAACATTAGCGCCCGTCTCCTGTGTGTCTTTGATTCCACTATGTGTGTGCGGTCTAGTTCAAGGTTACCCGTCACGTTTAACACCTACTTCATATGAAATTAGATCAAGTGCAGGCAGCATGATAGATGAACAGCTACCTGCGCTTGGGGTTTATTTGGAGTGATTCGCTTTAATTTGCGAGTCGATTTGTTTGACCGCATCATCAAATGCCTTTTTCACATCGGTACGGCCAGTCGCAATCAGCCCTAATGCGCTGTCAATCGGCTTCCACACCTCTGCCATTTCTGGATTGTTCGGTGTCAGCGTGGCATATTTCGTTTGCTTTGAAACAGCATCCGCATTAGCGTTTTCAGTAATGACTGGGTCTTTCATCAGCTTTTTCACTGGTGGAATTTCCTCTGTTACTTCAAAGCGCTTTTTCGAATTTTTTTCGTTCGTGATAAACTCAACAAATTTCTCGGCAAGTTCTTTATTTTTAGAATAAGAGGAGACGTTGTAGCTCTTTACACCTAAGAACGAGCTCATATGTTTTCCGTTAGGGAGTGTTGGTAGCTCGGACACGCCATAGTCGATACCCGCTTCTTTATAAGGACCAAATGACCATGGACCAGAAATCACAGCCGCTGCCTTTTTCTCAGTGAATAAGGAATTGAGGACATTGATTCCTTGCTCACCAATGATGCCTTTCGGGAAGAGTCCTTCGCTAAAGAATGTCTGAATGTATTTTCCGCCTTCGATGGCACCATCGTTATTAAGACCAATATCATTGACGTCATAAGAACCATCGTTTTTCTGTTTGAAAATATAGCCACCTGAACCGCCTAATACACTTTCTGCGTAATAAATTTCATCCCACTTCGCAACAAAACCGTATTTCCCGTCCTTTGTCAGCTTTTTCGAAAGGTCATACCAGCCATCGAGTGTCGTTGGTGCCTTTTTGACAAGGTCTTTGTTATAGAAAAGCACAGTGGTTTCAACGGATTTTGGCAGGCCATACAGCTTGCCATCTATCGTTTGTGATTGAATCGATTCGTCTGTGAAGGAATTGATCACTTTTTGATCTGGTTTGATTTCTTGTAACAATCCCTCTGTGACAGCTGATCCAATTTGGTCGTGAGGCATGGTGATGACATCTGGACCAGTGCCGGCTGCGCCATCAAGACGAAGCGCTTCAATTTGGTCGGCATATGCTTTTTCGACTACTTTGACTTTCACGGCGTTTTGTTTTTCAAATTCTTTGACGGCGTCTTGAATCCCATCAGACTTTTTGACATCCTCCCACACTAGCAAGGTCTTTGTACCTGTAGATGCCGGCTGTGTACCGCTTGAATTGTCATCTCCTGGTCCGCATGCTGACAGCAGCAGCACAGCAGTACCAACGACTGCCGATAATGTCGCCCATTTTCCCTTTTTCATTCGTAATCCCCTCTCGTTCTTTTTTCACAGATGATAAGAAAACGCTTTCTTAATGTGAGAATATCAACTTGAGTAAAAAAAGTAAACACATTTTATTAAATTTATTAAGTAAAATTTTTTACTGAAATAAAGAGAAAAGAAGCCCACCATATACGGCGGGCCTTCCAGCTGTTTATATCGTGCTTTTCCGAAAGACAGGTTCTGAGGCAATCAGCACGGTTTTTGGTAATGTTCTGCCATCAACCAGTCTTTCTAAAAGTAAATCGACAGCTGTTTCGCAAAGTAAAGAGGTATGGATGTGATAAGTTGTGAGCGGTGGTGACACATATTGAGAGACGTGAATATCGTTGATACTAAAGACACTCACTCGATTTGGTAAAGAAAAACCGCGTTCATTTAATGCTTGTAAACAGCCTATCGCAAGAGGATCACTTGCGACACAAAAAGCGGTTGGCAGGTGATCGCCGAGCTCGTCGATCGCCTTCATCATCAATGAATAGCCTTCATCTACAGAGAAGTGGTGACCGATATAGACCAATTGTTCATTTAGTTTGTTGTGTGCTGTCATGTACTGGCGGAAGGTCGTTTCACGAATATCTGGAATCCGTCTATTTGTATTGAGATCAAGATCTGTCCCGCCAATAAATCCGATGGATGTGTGCTGTTTTTCGATAAAAGAATCGATAATCTTTTCTACAATTCGTTTCAGGTTTGGTTTCACAGAATCAAAGCGGTCTTCATCTGGTGATGTATCAATAAAGACGATATGTTTTGTGATCGCATATAATTGATCAAGCTCAGTTTTTTTAAATCGACCGATGGCGATGATGCCTTCTGTAGAAGGATCAATCGATTGAAGACCATCAGATGGGTTGTAAGCGGTAACATTTAAGCTTCTGGTATTGGTGAGTTCCTCAATGCCTAGACGAATGGATTTGAAATAAATATCTTCAAGCTCTTCTTTTTCGGTCATCCAATAGAGAAAGGCAATTTTTTTTAGTGAATGTTTGAATGTCTTTTTTTGATAGGACAAAGCTTCTGCTGCCGCGTATACTCTCTCACGTGTTTGATCCGTAACCGATAGGTTGGGATCTTGGTTCAGTACGCGAGACACGGTGGCGATGGATAATCCGGCTTTTTCCGCAATGTCCTTTATTTTAGCTGCCAAGTCAGCACCTCCTATAGAAAATATCTCCTTTCAGTATAGAGTCTTTAAAAAAATTAGTAAATATTTTTATTAAATTGATTGGTTTAGGCTGTTCTTTACGAGTTGGAAAGGAATTAGTAAGATATATGTATTGAAGATGTAGGATTAAGATTTCTGATAGGAGAGGGACAGATGTATTATGATGCACTGAAGACATTTGTGACAGTGGTAGAAGAGAAAAACTTTACAAAAGCAGCTCAGAAGCTACGGATTTCTCAACCGAGTGTCAGTCTTCACATTAAGAACTTGGAGCAGGAATTTCAGACGGTTCTGCTCAATCGTTCGCCAAAGCAATTAACGGTGACGCCAACTGGGGATATGCTGTACCATCGATCAAAACAAATCATTCGTTTATATGAACAGGCGAAGCAGGATATTTATGAGCATCATCATCTGGCACGAGGGAAGCTCACGATTGGAGCGAGTTTTACCATTGGGGAGTATGTGCTGCCGCAAATTTTGGCACAATTTCATCAGCTCTATCCGCATGTTGATATTGAAGTAGTCATTGATAATACAGAGGCGATCGCTAGACATGTTCGGTTGTTCCATGTCGACATCGGACTGATTGAAGGACAAACCAATGACAAAGAACTCTCTGTAGAAACGTTCCTAGAGGATGAACTGTATATCGTTGCCCCATTAGACCATCCGTTTGCAAAGAAAAAGGATGTCACCATTGATCAATTGCAAAATGAAACATGGATCACAAGAGAAGAAGGATCTGGGACAGGAGAATACTTACAGCACGTCCTGAAATCAAATGGGCTGAAAGCGCGGACCTTTGTGACGTTTAGCAGCAATCAAGCGATAAAAGAAGCTGTCATTCATGGAATGGGGCTATCTGTTTTATCTAAATATGTCCTCCAGCGGGGCAGCATTGGCGGGGAATTGGCTGTCATTTCTGTGAGGGGAATGGACTTTAAACGGACATTTTCCTATGTCGAATCCCCGATGACAGGTGGGAATAAAAATAAGGAATTGCTTGTTGAGTTGTTGAGAAAAGAGAAAAAAGACGCTTCTCCGCAGTAGGAGAAACGTCTTTTTTTTATAATCCTTTGATGTTGATTTCATCGACTGGTAGGAAAATCTCACCTGTATCTGTATACTTCATGGTGACTTGATCCCCTTCTTTTAAATAAATAATAAGAGGCTCTTTTTCAGATGACATGGTGTAGTTTTTCCCATCGTCTAGTAAGAAGGTGACGGTTGTATAATCACCGGTCTTTTCCTTATACACCCTCTTCACTTTGCCTGTCGACTCTTTCTTTTCTTGCTTTGATGAACTATTGACGGTACCGCCGCCTTTTTGAAGAGCTGTTTTATAGGCTCTTAGTGCTTCGTTTGGTGTAGAAGCGTATGCGGCGATTTCAGGATTGGCTGCCGAAACAATAAAGTAGTTTTGCAGGAATCCGTTTGAATCGAGAACAGGTGTAAGCCAGCTGGCTTCCCCGTAGAAATTATAAAGAATCGGCATGCGGCCCTTCCATTTCTTCTCGATAAATCGTTTCTCAATAATTTGCAAAGCTCCCTGTGAATCCATGTAGGATTCTTCAAGATTACCCGTATAATACGTGGCTTTTCCTGTTCGGGCATTTGTTAGTGCATACCCGAGCATGGAATCAACGCCCTCTTTTGGACTGGTGAAATCTGTGAAGTAATACATATCCCCTTTTGAATCAAACACCGGACTTACATTGGCTTCAGTCCCCTCATCAGAAGGCAGCTTCACATCTGATTTTCCAAAGAGGCTGTTCCAGAAACCATGTACATAGTTGCCGAAGTAACTATTCTGCAGACTGACAGCCTCTGGTGACACAGCGCCATCAATAAAGGCTGGTACTTTGTCTAAGGAATATTTCTTCGTTTCACCCGTTTTGGCATCCACAACAACTACACCTGAAGCTTTAAACCCGTTTCGTGCAGAGATGAAATCTCCAAATGTTTGGATGTAATAAGGCTTGCCATCATCATTGATCTCGAGCTGCGTGTCTCCATAGAAAATCAAATCTGGGTACTGAAGACGGATATGCCGCTCAATTTCCTTATTGAAATAGGAAGAAGGCGTATAGACCATCTCGGTTTTCACAAACTTTGGATTGGCAGATGAGTCGGTCGCACTTAGTGTAAAGTAACCCGGTGTGCTACCAGAACGAATCCATTTAAAGAAATCGGAGAACTCGACGGGTGCGATATACACATACTCACCATTGACCTTCTGAATTTGCAAGCTGCCAAGCTCGTAGTAACTCGTGTTTGGCACCTGTCCGAACGATTTCTTCATCTTATTGCGAGCAAATTGCGGTGGTACACTCGCAGGTGTTTCTGTCTCATCGAACGCTTTGATTTCGACTTTTTGCTCCATTTTAGACACGTCGAATTTCTCATTTGCATTAAATAGAAAAGCGGTTGCCATATAAACACCGAGCAGCAATAAAATGAGAAATAATACGCCTTTGATCTTCCGCTCCAATCCCACTGATAAAAAGGCACCTGCTGCTGTCACAACAAGTCCAATGAGCCACAGTGATGATGGGTTGCGGTCTAAATTGGTGATGTAGTAGAAGCCGAAAATCCCGATGATAAACAGCAGTGCCAGTCCCGCAATCCACATAAGCGGCACCTGTTGTTCAGTCCCTTTCTTTCTAACGATTAACCTGAGTGGTGTGAGCAAAAGGGTCAGGACAAGACCGATCACAACCGAAAATAACAACATATATCCCACAAACAGATCTCCTTTCAAATCAATCACTCTTTTAGTATATACGAGTGAGACGGGGAAAAGATTCACCGGATGGAAGGTTCATTTAAATGCCGATCGAATCAATGGCTGATTGAACATCTTCTTTCAGCTCAAAAAATGTGAGTCTTTTTTCAATTTTTTCGATTAACGCGTCAATGGCTTCACCTGACATATGGGTTTGGATGTTCCTTTGATGTTTGTACACGTTAATCAGAAGGTCATCAATCAGATCTACTATTTTTTTGGCTTCTTGACGATCCTCTGCAAATTCATTTTGAAGTTGATGCCGGATGGCTCTGATCAGCGCTGTTTTCTGTTCTTCTTTGATTTTTGCCTTCAAAGCAGCCAGCTCTGCTGGTGTCATATCTTCCGTGTTAAAGTTTGCTTGAGAGAAGATGGAGCTAGATGTATGCGTATCTGTCACTCTCTGCAAAAAACGATCTGCGTCTGTTGGTTGTTTCTTTGAAAATTCCATTTGTCGTACTCCTTAAGAAATCCCCATATTCTTGGCAAGGGTTGTATCTGCATCGTGGTATTGTTTTCCTAGCTGGCTCATATCATCTGATATTGAATCCATCCACCTCTTCATATCCATCGCATGATCAATCGCTGCATCATATTTTTTGACCGAATAGAACTCATTTTCAAGACCCTCTGTTTTTAAGTGGCGAATCACAGCATCCACACCTGAAGCCGTCAGCTGGTCATACGAACCAAAACCGACAATTTGTTTGTATCTTGAACGGACGCGTTCCACCGATTGATCCACTTTGTCATCGAGTTTCTCAATTTTACGAATGATTTGCTGCATATGGTGCTCGGCATATGTGGAGAATTTACGACCTGTGTTCATAAGAACATGCGACTTGATTAAAATCGCTACCACACTTTGCGGATGGACATTTGATTGGCTCAATTGATGTAACATGGCGGCAGTGAGAGAAGGGTTTTTTCTCAACATATCATCAATGGTTTGAACGGAGCCATCTGACGAAAAGGAATACCGGTCTAAGCCATGGCTGCCGGCGAGGGCTTCAAGAAATAAATTCGCATCAAGTGAAGGATTCACACTCATTGCCCGATTGAGGAGATTTTTCATAAATTGGACGGCCTTTGAGGAGTCCTCAGTGTAATCGACGCCTTCAGGTAAAGCGGCATCATACATCACTTTCACACGACCGATTTCTGTCGTATGACGATTTAAGAGAGATAGCCCGTCATTGAGATTGATATATTCTGTTAATCTACTACGGTAATCACCATTTAATGCTTTGGCTTGCAGACCATCCGATAGATTTGGGTAAATATTCGGATTCTCAAAGGTGACCCCGCCTTGAATAAAATCATTTTTGACAAGAACATAAGAAGCATTTGACCCGCCAAGTGAATGCCCTGTCACATACATCTTCGCATTCGGCATTTTCTTATGGATCTCTTTCGCATACCTGTCCGCCTGCACCATTTGATTCTCTGCGCCGTGTTCAAAGGGGATATTTTTAATCAAATACTTCGTATCTGAAATCAACCAATCTTGCACAATCTCATTTGTATAGGTCGTTGTCCCTGTCGTCACCTTCGTCGTGACTTCCTTTGACGTCTCTGACTGGCTAAAAGGAGGCAGCTTTGTCAAAATGGTAGAAAGAAGATCATCTGACTCTTTTTTTCCATGTTTTTTAATGGTATCTTTATATTGGCCTGCCCCAATCGGTTCTGACCCGCGGTAGGCGATGACGGCGTTTTTGATTTTGGTGAGGTCTTTTCCTTTGTTTGAAATACGATAATCTTCTTTTGAGACAAGGGTTAGTGCATTAAGGCCGTTTTTAGTTTCTTTGTAGTCAATTATGTGCATGATTTTTCCGTCGTTTAATTTAATTATTTTGGATGCGTTATAATTTTCTATTTTATATGATTCTTCTGATATTAAGATATAGTCTTGATCGTTAAGTTGAAATTCGGATGTTTTTTTAGACAAAAATGTCACTCCTGTAATATTTATCTTAATAATTATATTATAGATTTTGATAAATTTCTATTGTAAGTGTGAGGAGATTAAGCCCATGATTAAAAATTTAAAAGGTGGCTATTGTTACTAATGAAGAATACAGTAAAGTTTTTAATTGTTTTGGCTATCATAATAATTATTTCAACATCTGCATTAATTTCTCAAAATAAAAAACTAAGTAAGCCAAATGATTCAGGAGGAAAGAATACAGTGCAAGAAAAAGAGAAAAGTGAGCAACAAAAGGCAGAAGAATTTGCAAAAAAAATGAGACCGAAAATCGAAAAAGATCTACATGAAATGGATATACATCATTTTATAAAGGATATCACTTTTGAAAATGAAGTGACCATTAGTCCGATGGGTTTTATTGTAGTTAGAGGATATGTGAATGATGAGCCAGAAAAATTCAATTTCTCCGCTTCATTAAAGTATAGAACAAAAGAAATCGGTTCAATGAGTTATTCAGCAGAACTAGGAGATCGTTTTGAGAACTGGGATGATTTTGATCCTCAAGTGAAAGAAGACTATCTGAATAGTTTATCTAAAAAAGAACGCGAACAATATTTGAAAGACATTGGAGAAAAAGAGTAGAACAGGTACTAGCCTACCTGTTTTTATTTTGTCAAATTCATTGGTAGACTGATTAAAAGTATATTAAGGAGTTTTTGCTTTTCATGAGAAATACATTGAAATTTTCTATCATAATTGTGGTCGCCGTCATCTCCGTAACTGTGTTTGTTGTAGAGTATATTCATCAGAGTTTTTCAGATGAAGTAGTGCAAGAGAAAAGTGATCAAGAAAAGGTAGAAAAATTCGCAGAAAAGATGAAACCAAAAATTGAAGAACGTTTACATGAAGAAGATATTCACAATTTTATCAGAACCATAACGTTTGATAAGGGAGTGAACGTTAATCCAATGGGTTATATAATAATTAGAGGGTATATTAATGGTAACTCAGAAAAGTATGACTTCTCTGCATCATTAGAATATCGATCTAAGGAAGTAGGTACCATGACTTTTTCTCCTGAATTATCTTATCGATTTAAAGACTGGGATAAATTCAAAGATGAACCTCAACTAAAGGAAAACTATCTTAAAAGACTCTCTGAAAAAGAACGCGAACAGTATCTTGAAGATATTGGAGAAAAATAATAAAATAGGTAATCGCCTACCTGTTTTTTTATTTTTCATTATTAATAAGGTGGCAACGGTAGACATGAAAAACACAATAAAACTTGTATCTGTTTTGGTCGTTATCATCATTGTCTCAGTGACTTCGTTAATCACTCAGCACAATAAGCAAAGTAAAACAAATGATGTGGTAAAAGAAAAGAGCGATCAAGAAAAAGCAGAAGAGCTCGCAGAAAAAATGAAGCCTAAAATAGAAGAATGTTTACGCAAAGAAGACATCCATCACTTTATTAAGACCATAACGTTTAAGAAGAGGGTAACTATTGATCCAATGGGCTACATCGTAATTAGAGGATATATAAATGATGAGCCGGAGAAGTACGGTTTCTCAGCTTCTTTACAATATAGAGCTAAAAAAATCGGTTCAATGAGTTATGACCCTGAATTATCAGACCGCTTTATAGATTGGGAAGAATATAAAGATGAGCCGGAAGTGAAAGAAAATTACCTTAAAAGTTTTACTAAGGAGGAACGTGAACAGTATCTGAGAGACATTGGAGAAAAAGAGTGAAAAATATCCGTTAGCCGTATGTTCTTTAAAAAACGATGACCAAAGTAATATGCTATCATTCCCCTAACAACACTTACAAACAAGGGAGAGCTTTCAAACATGGCAAATAAAAAGAAATTGATCTTGGATGTAGACACTGGAATTGATGATGCGATTGGTATTTTGCTTGCAGTGAAAAGTAAGCGGTTTGATATGTTGGGGATCACAACGGTGTGCGGGAATGTGTCTGTTGAAGCGGCGACGTTGAATACGTGTAAAGTGCTTGAGTTGGTTGAGGCAGAGGAAATCCCTGTCATCAAAGGTGCAGTAACGCCTCTTTTGAGAGCCCCTCATTATGAACATCGGGTGCATGGGGAGGATGGAATTGGCGGCGCTTTAAAAGATGTCGAGCCTAAGAAGACCGCAGATGAAGGTTTTGCGCCTGATTTTATCATTGACCAAGTGCTGAAGTATTCGAAGCAGGTTACGCTAGTGTTGACAGGACCGTTAACGAATTTAGCCCTTGCGGTAAAAAAATGCCCTGAGCTGATTCATCACGTGAAAGAAGTCATTTTTATGGGGGGTGTCGTGCAGGGACAGGGGAATGTCACACCGGTTGCGGAATTTAATACATATGCAGATCCAGAATCGGCGAAATTGGTGCTGGAGGCTGGTTTCCCTTCATTGACTCAAGTAGGGCTGGATGTCACGAGACAGGTCTTGTTAACGGATGAGAGAATTAATGCCATTCAAAATGAAACGTTAGCTAGCTATATCAGAGAGAGCACAAGCATTTACCGCCAGCGCTATTTTGAGCGGAATGGGGTGTGGGCATGTGCCATGCATGATCCGCTTGCTGTAAGTCTTGCAATTGATAAACAACTTGTGAATACACAGGCTTTTCATGTAGAAGTGGAGACGAAGAGTGAGTTCTGCGATGGTCAAATGATATGTGATTTTCAGCATCAATGGGGAAAAGATCGCAATCTTCAAGTGTGTATGGATGTAGATGCTGAAGGGTTTTTTGATTTAATGATCAAAGTCTTGAATTCTTAAAAAAGAAGTCTGTGCAAACAGGCTTCTTTTTTATAAGATGGGAACATGAGTAAATGTATGCGCTCACATGAATGAGGAAGGAGTGAAGTCAATTGGCTTCTGTCAGTTTAAGTAGTATGGATAAGATAAGGGCAGCAAGCAGAGGATTGCCGCCAAAACTGAAAGCAATTGCTGAGCACATTACGAGTGAGCCCCGCGACATCATCCATTTGTCGATTGTCGAGCTTGCCAAAAAGACAGCGAGCTCAGAGGCAACGATTTTTCGTCTTTGTAAAAGGCTTGGATTTGAGGGGTATCAAGATTTGAAGATTGCTATTGCCCAGGAAATAGAACAAACGAAGCCTGATTATGTAGATGAAGAGATGAGTCTTGACGATGATACTGCCGTTTTTATGCAAAAGGTATTTCAGGCAAACATCACTGCATTAAAGGATAGTTTTCAATTGTTGAATCCAGAAGATGTAGAAAGAGCCGTACAATTAATCCATGAAGCAGAGCGCTTAGAGTTTTATGGCAGCGGTGGGTCTGGCCTCATCGCCACAGATGCTTTTCACAAATTTATGAGGACAGGCATCAACTGTATTGTTCATACAGATTCTCACTTTCAAGCGATGTCGGCAGGTCTGCTTGATCAAAAGAGCACAGTGCTTGGTATATCTCATTCTGGTCGAAATAAGGATTTACTGGATGCGATGAAAACAGCCAAGGAAAAAGGAGCGAAAACCATTGGCATTACAAGCTATCAGCGTTCTCCATTGAGTCAGCTTGCAGATGTCACGCTGTATACATCAACGCAAGAAACGGCTTTCCGAACAGAAGCGATGTCTGCTAGGCTTGCCCAGCTTACTGTGATTGATGTGCTATATTTTGCGCTTGCACATTTAAGGCAGCAGGAAACATTAACAAACTTAAAGCAAATGAGAGAAACCATTTCTCAAAAAAGAGTGTAATGGTTTCAAAAATAAATTTTTCTATTAGTGAAAAATGCTGTTGTGGTAACGATTCTGAGGTTTTTAGTGAAAATTATTTTCTTTTTGATCGTTGAATGTCGAAAAAAATATTCCTATAATGGGATTTATCAGGTACACCGGCACCACGACACTTTATTTCAAATCAGTGATTGGGCGTGATACAGATGAAGGGAAACCAGGCGGTAATTGGTTTGGATATTGGAACAACAAGTACAAAGGCGGTTCTATTTGGACCACAGGGGAAAGTCATATCAAAGCATTCTGTTCCTTATGACCTCATTCACCCCCAGCCAGCATGGGTTGAGCAGAACCCTGAACATATTTTAGATGCTGTAATTGCGAGTGTAAGAGGCGCATTGACGAAAGCAGCATTTGATGCAAAAAACCTCATAGGTGTGGGAATTAGTACGGCGATGCATTCCTTAATCGTCATGGATGAGAATGGAAAAGCATTAACAAACAGTATCATTTGGGCTGATAACAGAAGTGCAGAACAAGCGAAACGAATCATAACGGACTTAGATGGCTTTCAAATTTATAAAAGAACCGGAACACCGATCCATCCAATGTCACCGCTTTCAAAAATACGATGGATCAAGGAAATGACACCTGACGTCTTCAATCAGGCAGCAAAATTCATTTCCATCAAAGAGTATGTTCTTTATCATTTCTTCGGTCAGTATGTGGTCGATTATTCAATCGCATCAGCAACAGGACTGTTCCGATTGGAAACGCTTCAATGGGACGAGGAGGCACTACGTATTGCAGGAATTCAGGTGAATCAGCTGTCTGAACTTGTTCCAACGACGCATCAGCTGCGTGGTCTTCAGCCAGAAATTGCGCTGCGAATGGGCATTGAAGAAGATACACCATTTGTTGTGGGTGCAAATGACGGTGTACTAGCGAATCTTGGTGTTGGTGCGATTGGCAAAGGTGAGGTAGCAGTCACGATTGGGACAAGTGGTGCAGTACGTACAGTCGTAGATCAGCCAATTACAGATGAGCAATCAAGAACATTTTGCTATGCATTGACGGACGAGCATTGGGTCGTTGGAGGACCGACCAATAACGGCGGGATTATGCTGAGATGGCTCAAGGATGAATTTGGGTCTTCCGAGGTGGAGGTAGCAAAGCGTCTAGGTGTAGACCCTTACGATCTGATGATTGATATTGCAGAGAAGGTTCCAGCTGGCTCAGAAGGACTGCTGTTTCTTCCATTTTTAACAGGTGAGCGTGCACCTTATTGGAATCCAAACGCAAGAGGCACGTTCTTCGGGATCGGTCTTCAGCATAAGCGCGAGCACTTTATTAGAGCCGTGTTAGAAGGCGTCATTATGAGTGTTTTCTCGATCGGTGTGGCACTAAGAGATTTAACAGGTCCAGCGAAGGATGTCAGGGCTTCTGGTGGATTTGCGAGATCCCCGCTATGGCGGCAGATTTTGGCGGATACAATGGGCAGAGAAGTACTTGTTCCAGAGAGCTACGAGGCTTCCGCACTTGGGGCGGCTGTCCTTGCACTTCATAGTTTAGGTCATATTGAAGAGATAGAAGAGGTGCAGGAATGGATTCGTATTTCTGCCCGCCATGAACCAAATATGAAGAACAACGAAACATACATAGAGCTGTTTTATTTATATGAGCGTCTCTATGACAAACTGAAGGATGAATTTGATGTCATTAGTGCGTTGCAATTAAAACAAAATCGTTAAACATCGGGGAAAAGGTGGGAGAACATGCTTTTATTCATTGTGATTGCGGCGATTGTCCTTTTACTCATTCTCATTACAGTCGCTAAGTTGAATCCGTTTGTGAGTTTGATCATTACCTCTATGCTAGTAGGCTTTGCTACAGGAATGGATTTACAGGAAATCATTCAATCGATTAAAACGGGATTAGGGAACACGTTATCGTTACTGGCGATTGTACTAGCGCTTGGGACCATGCTTGGGAAAATGATGGCTGAGTCAGGGGGTGCTGAGCGGATAGCTCAAACACTCATCAGTCGTTTTGGGACGAAGAATGTGCATTGGGCGATGATGTTTGTAGCCTTTATCGTGGGGATACCTGTCTTTTTCCAGGTCGGATTTGTTCTTCTCATTCCTTTACTCTTTACCATTGCGATTGAAACGGGCATTTCGCTCGTGACGATTGGGATTTCATTAATCGCAGGATTGTCTGTTGTGCATGGGCTAGTTCCGCCTCATCCAGCTGCCATGGCAGCAGTAGGCATCTATCATGCCAACGTGGGAAAAACGATTTTCTTTTCAATCATCGTCGGTTTGCCAACAGCTATTATTGCTGGACCGCTGTATGGTAAGTGGATTGGAAAACGGATACATAAACCAGTTCCAGAGATGCTCAGAAAGCAATTCACGGAACGAAATGCTGATCGGAAGCTTCCTGGTTTTGCGAATACGATGTTTACCATTTTGGTGCCGGTCATTCTTATGCTGCTTGCCACGTTGGCGGATATTATTTTGCCAGAGGATAGTATGTGGTATCAGATGTTCAAGTACATTGGAGATCCCATAACAGCTTTATTGATTGCAACAGTGTATTCTTTCTTTAGTCTTGGCTTTATACAAGGGATGAGCCGTGACCGAGTGCTGTCATTCAGTAACGATTGTTTGGGACCGATCGCGTCCATTCTGCTTGTGATTGGTGCAGGCGGAGCGTTCAATAATGTACTGATCGATTCAGGCGTTGGGGATTATATTGCTGATTTAGCCAAACACTCCCCAATCTCACCGATTTTACTTAGCTGGCTGATTGCTGCGGTTATTCGTGTGGCAACAGGATCAGCTACAGTATCCATGATGACAGCGGCCGGAATTGTAGCCCCAATCGCTGCATCCATGCCGGATGTGAGCAGAGAGCTGCTTGTTTTAGCAACAGGAGCGGGTTCACTGATTTTGTCTCATGTCAATGACTCTGGTTTTTGGCTGATCAAAGAGTATTTTGGTATGACCATTAAAGAGACGTTCTTGACTTGGACGGCTATGGAGACCATCATTTCCGTTAGCGCCATTGCATTTATTATGATTATTAATATGTTTATATAACGGGACAACAGCTCAATTCTTCGGGATTGGGCTGTTTTTGGTTTGTTGTTATGCCGCTTTTGACAATTTAGGATAAAATAATGATATTGAGCTATGGGAGGCGGACACGATCGAACCTTTAAAACATGTATATAATGAACCATTTATTCAACATTTAGCAGAAAAACTTGTGCAAGCGTCAACTGTATTTGATGCTGATCACTTTCAGCAGCTCGTGTTTCAAGAGGATTGGGAGCAGCTGGAGTTAAAAGAACGAATGAGAAGAGTGACTGAATCGATGCACGCCTGTCTTCCTGAGGATTATGAGAAGGCAATCGATGTACTGCGTCAGACAGCACCGCATTTTACAGGGCTCAGTGCGCTCGTATTTCCAGACTACGTCGAGACATATGGTGTTGACCATTGGGATATCTCGATCAAAGCACTTGAATTCTTTACACCGTTTTCCACTGCTGAATTTGCCGTTCGACCTTTTCTCATTCAAGATCAAGAGAAAATGCTGGCGCAGATGCTTGTGTGGTCACAGGATCAAAATGAACATATTCGCCGTCTCGCTAGTGAAGGATGCAGGCCTCGTTTGCCGTGGGGATTATCCGTCCCTGCGCTGAAAAAGGACCCTTCTGTCACGCTGCCCATTTTAGAAAATTTGAAGTCAGATTCGGCCAAGTATGTGCAAAAAAGTGTAGCGAATCATTTAAATGATATTTCTGCAATTCAGCCAGACCTCATGAAGCAAATGGTCAAAAGCTGGTATGGAACCAATGAACATACAAACTGGATTGTCAAACATGCATCCCGTACGTTATTGAAAAAAGGCGATCCAGATATCATGGCTTTATTTGGCTATGGAGATGATCCGTCTATCCAAGTAACGGATTTGAAGGTGACGCAAGACCCCGTTCGTATTGGAGAGAAGCTGACCTTTCATTTTATTCTTCAGGCAGATAAGCCATTAAAGCTGCGTGTAGAGTATGCCGTTGATTACGTGAAAGCTCGTGGTACACGCAATCAAAAGGTATTTAAAATCACAGAATTTGAAACAGGATCGGCGCTGCATAGAGAATTTGTCCGATCACAGTCGTTTCAAAATATGACAACGAGAAAGCACTATGAGGGCATTCATACATTAACCATCATCATCAACGGCATCCCAAAAGCGTCTGTTGATTTCGAAGTCACAGCAGCTGCTCATGAAAAAACCCGCCACTGAGGCGGGTTTCAGCGTGTAGACAAACCCTCGCATTCGGTGTCAGTCCTGCGTGCTGGTGCTCACGAATGTCACATTCGCTCCGCGCCAGTACTCGTCCTTCCTAGACTGCAAAGGTTTTCTATCACGCTGAAAAGAAGACAAAGGGCTAAAATCAAGTTCATTTTAGCCCTTTATCAACAATCTGATACCCGCCACTGAGGCGGGTTTTTGCTTGCGTTTCTAAGCTTTCTTTTTCATTAAGAATGAAGCAATGATGGCGGCTGCTAAGAAACCGATGCTGATAATCGAGCTAGGTAAGTTCTCTGGTCTGAATAGGAACAGAACAAAACTGACACTGAGTACAAGACCAGCAAATAAAGTGAAATACGGGAATAACCAAACTTTGAAATACGGCTCTTGCGGATATTTTGGACGCAGTTTCAAATGAGCCAGACAGATGCTAATCCAAATAAGAGAGACCGCAAAACCAGGGATAGCCAGCATATAGCTGAAAATTTGATCTGGGTACAAGTAAGCAAAGAATGTTCCGATTAAAAGAAACAGAACGGTCACCCATAAACTTAAAATAGGTACACCTCTTTTGTTGACCTGTGCCAGCTTTTTTGGACCGCCGTCTGATTTAGATAGAGAATGAATCATTCTCGTCGTGCCGTAAATACCAGAGTTGGCGGCAGATAGAACGGCTGTAATTAAGACGAAATTAATGAAGTGAGAGGCACCTTGCATGCCAGCTGCTGAAAAGACTTGGACAAAAGGACTGTTATTCGGATCAATTTGATTCCAAGGAATGAGTCCACAAATAATCAAAATCGGCAGTGTGTAAAACAAGATGATGCGCCACATCATACTTTTGACAACACCAGGTAATACCTTTTCTGCATCCTTTGTTTCTGTAATGGTCAGCCCGATCAATTCAGAGCCTCCATACGAGAAGATCACCACTAATAATGAGGCAAAGACAGCACCCCATCCGTTCGGGACAAAGTTTTGGTAATTGGTGAGAACAGGCGTGCTTTGTTCGCTCGGAATGATTCCAAATAATAATGCAGCACCGAGAAGAATAAACACAATAATAACGAAAATCTTCATTCCAGCGAACCAAAACTCAATTTCACCAAAGTATTTTACATTATTTAAATTAATTCCGATGACTAAGAGCGAGCAAAGTAAACATAAAGACCATAATGGTACGTTCGGCAACCAATATTGAAGCAAACTGCCCGCTGCAATAATTTCAATGACACATACAGTGAGCCACATAAAACAGTAAACCCATCCGACAACAAATGAAAAACGTTGACCAAGCGCAATCTGTATGAGGTCGCGAAGGTTATTCCCCGGGTAGACGATGGCCATTTCAGCTAAAGCCGCCATGACAATGAGAAGAAGCAATCCAGCAAATACATAGGAAAAGATAACTCCAGGACCTGCTAAGCCGATTGTATCGGCACTTCCTTTAAAGATTCCTGTACCAATGACCCCGCCCATCGCAATCATGCGAATATGACGCGGCGATAAAAGCTTTTTTAATTCGTGTTGTTCCTGATTCGCGCTCATGACGTTCTCCTTTTTTAAAATGCTTATGTTCCATTTTCTTTTTTCGAGCGGTCAGTGTCAATATAAAAAAAGAGATTTTTCAGACAAAATAGGCGGTTGATTCTATCAATTGAGCCGTTTTCTTCCATAAATCTTTTCCATGACCCATCCCCAAAATCTGAAACTTCGTGAAAAAATGAACATTTGCCTTCATTCTGACATAAACAATTTTCAGTTTTTGTCGATATATCTTTTGCGTTACTAAAGTCCTAATAAAGAATTATTTATAACTGTAAAATATTTCAAAAAAGTATGGAAGAATGAAAGGAGTTATTGAAGATGTTTATGAGAAAAGCAAGTGATTCATCGTCGGGGGCCCTTCTTAGTGAAAGCAGTCAATTAGTTGAACGAATTGAGAAGGGAGATTTTTCAGCCAGAATTGATACTGCTGCATTCTCTTCTAGTCAAACAATAGAAGCAGTGGCTCAAATAAATGAAGCGTTGCAAAAGATGCAAGAAGCGCAAGAAGATATTCATATGCGTATGAATTTAGTGACAAAAGCGATTAAAGTGGGTCTATGGGATATGACGGTTGTAGCAGGAGATCCTGTAAATCCAAAAAACGAATTCACATGGACAGATGATTTCCGCAGAATGCTAGGTTTTCAAAATGAAAACGATTTTCCTAATGTCTTAGACAGCTGGGCATCTCGAATTCATCCAGATGAGCAGGAATACACCTTGAATGCATTCTCTACGCATTTATTGGATCATTCTGGCCGTACACCGTATGATATCGAGTATCGTCTGAAGTTGAAAAATGGCGAGTATCGCTGGTTCAAAGCAACTGGAACGACGATTCGAGATCGAAATGGGGTACCTCTTCGTGTGGCAGGGGCTCTTTTTGATATTCATGATCAGAAATTGAAAGAAGAAGAGCTGCAAGCATTCGTGACAAGATATGACTTGATCAACCGTGCGCTTGTGGAAGCTCCTTGGGATATGGTTGTAGAGGCTGGCGATCCTGTCAATCCAAACAATGAATTCTGGTGGTCTCCGCAGTTTAGAAAAACGCTTGGTTTTACAGATGAAAAGGATTTCCCGAACGTGTTGAGCAGCTGGAGTGATCGTTTGCATCCTGAAGATAAAGAATCGGCTCTCCAGGCCTTTGCGGATCACTTAAATGATCATTCTGGCCGTACACCATTTGACATTGATTATAGATTGCAGAGTAAAAATGGCGAGTACCGCTGGTATCATGCGGGCGGTGAAACGATTCGTGATGAGAAGGGTGTCCCTTTACGTGTCGCAGGAACCATTCGTGACATCACGTTAGAAAAAAACAAAGAGGAAACAGCGAATGAAATGGCTTCCCAAGTAGAGCAGCTTTCAAGTTCTATTAGTGAGATGGTATCTGGCATCAGTTCTGTGACAAACCAAGCACAGGAGCTTGCTGTCGCTCAAGAGCAGTCAACGTCTGCTGCTAATTTGGCGAAAAACAGTGCAGATGAGACGAAGAACATTTCAGACTTAATCAAAGAAGTGGCAAACCAAACGAATCTGCTTGGTTTGAATGCCGCAATTGAAGCAGCAAGAGCAGGCGAGCAGGGCCGCGGTTTCTCAGTCGTTGCCGATGAAGTACGTAAGCTAGCGCTTCATAGTGCCAATGCGACAGAAAATATCGAATCTAGTTTAACTGAAATGAAAACACAAATCGACCAAATTCTTGAAAATATCTCCAATATGACAGCTCTTACGCAAACACAGGCTGCTTTAACAGAGCAAGTGAACGCTTCAGTTGATGAAGTGAATCATATGTCTCAGCGTCTAGTGGCATATTCAAAGAGTATCTAATATCAAAAAACCGCCTTTTCATCAGAAGGCGGTTTTTTTATTTAAGCATGATCCGCTGGGAAAACAATACCGGCGTCTTTCCTAGCGGCTTCAAGAACCTTCATGACAGAAAGACTGTCATCAAGCCATTCATAACACTTTTCGACATTTCCTGTTTCAATGATATGCTGAAATGCTTCTGCTTCATAAAACAGGCGGTTTGAATTGGTTTGTGCATTGAGTGAAGTGACTTGGTCTCCTATATGCAGCAACACTTCCTCACAGCCATTCGCACCATTTTTCACATGCAGGAACCCTTTTTCCCCTTGAATCAAAGCGAAATTCATACTGCTTGTATCTTTGCTGCCAACACTTGTGGCGATGAAATCATTGTAAGTAAAAGTTAAAACACCAGATGTGTCGATGCCGTTTGGATGGAGGTTGGCCTGGTAACGAACGTCTTTCGGTGAACCAAATAGATTCATAATGAAATGAACATTGTAAATGTTAATATCCATGAGGGCACCGCCAGAAAACTCTGGGTTAAAGACATTCGGCGTTTCCCCGGCGAGCAGCTGATTATATTTACTTGAATATTGACTGTAGTTGCATTGAACGAGTTTGATTCTGCCTAATTGATGAAGGTGTTTTTTGATTAAATGATAGTTGGGCATATGAACGGTCGTAATGGCTTCAAATAGGAAGAGCTGCTTTTCCTTTGCGAGAGCGATTAAGGCTTCTAGCTCTTTCACATTAGAGGTAAAAGGCTTTTCGCAAATCACATGTTTTCCGTGTTTCAATGCAGCCGTGGCATGCTCGCTATGTAAACGATTGGGTGATGCGATATATACCGCTTCTATGTGGGGATCTTCTAACATAGCGGTTAAATCCGTATAAGTCGTTTGCACCCCAAATTGATCTGCGAGTTTCTTTGCCGTCGCTTCCTTTCTTGAATAGACAGCGTGGCAAGAAGCACCTTCAAGCTGTTCAATTGCCTGGAGGAAACCTTCCACAATCACACCTGTTCCAATGGTTGCTATTCTCATTCTATTCATAACCCCTTTCATACGATTGATGTCACGTCAAGCTGTCTCTAGTATACCTGATGTTTTCATACAACGTGTACTTAACAGCTAGGCGCAGAGGGGTGCCAGTAAAAAATACCGGCACATCTTTGGCAGTCTCTACAATTAACTAATGTTAGCTAATGTTTGTTTCGTTAACAGTTGAATGGCCGCCTTCCTCTTTTTTAACTCTTGAATGGATTTTTGAATATCTTCTACTTTTTGTTCGAGCAGCTGTTCCGCTTCTGTTTTTGACTGTTTCTCGAATAGTGACGTGATAATTTCTCGAATTTCTTTGAGTGAGAAATCTAGCTTTCTTGCTTCAGTGATAAAGGATAGCATGAGTACATATTTTTTATCATATAAACGATAGCCGTTATGTGCTCTCTTAGGCTCGGGGAGCACACCCTCATTTTCATAAAAACGAATGGTTTCAATATGTACACCAGACATTTTTGACAATTTTCCTCTCGTAAATGTAATCATTCCCTGCACCTCCTTTCTTTGCTATCCATCATACAATTAGATTTGCTAGTTTCAAAATATTCTCCGATGAACATTTGTTCCTTTTCATACTGTTAAAATGACAGGTCTGTTCTATTCACAGCGGATTCTATAGAATAGGTTATAATAGATGAGGATGAAGTGATTTTTTGTTACAGATAGGAACAAGTAGACAGCGTGAGAAAAAAACGATAGGCTAAAATAGGTACATAGTATGATGAATAGCATGTGATCATGTAGATGATCACTCAAAATAGTGACAGCACGTTTTGCTGAGAAAAGGGGAGCAGTGAATGTATAAATTAGTCGCAATTGATATGGATGGTACGTTATTAAATGATCAGCATATGGTGCCGGATGAGGTGTTTGAAGCCATTCAACAGGCGAAGGCAGAAGGCGTTAAAATTGTTTTATGTACAGGCCGGCCGATTGGCGGGGTGCATCGCTATTTAAAAGAGCTGCAGCTTGATCAAGAGGGGGATTATGTCATCGCCTATAATGGAGCGCTTGTACAAAACAGCCATACAAATGAAGTCGTATCAGAATTAACTTTATCCTATGATGATTTGACTTCTTTATATGAACTGAGCCGTCAGCTGGATACACCTATGCATTATTTCGATTCGGCTCATCTATACACACCAAATCGGGATATTAGTGAATACACGGTACTTGAATCGTATTTAACGAAATTGCCGCTTAAGTATTTACCTGTCGAAGAGGCAGACCCATCCATGAGACTTCCGAAGATGATGTATATTGATCAGCCGGAACGTTTGGAAAAGACGATACAAGCCATTCCATCTGAAGTGAAGGATCAGTACATGATGGTAAAAAGCACAGATTTCTTCCTAGAAATTCTTCATCCTGATGTGAGCAAAGGGAATGCCGTGAAGCTTCTAGCGCATGAACTTGGGATTTCTCGTGAAGAAGTGATGGCGATTGGTGACAATGGGAACGACGTGTCGATGCTAGAATTTGCGGGCTGTGGCGTTGCGATGGGAAATGCCATTGAAGATGTCAAAGCAGTTGCGGATGTTGTGACAAAATCCAATAACGAAGCAGGAGTCGCACATGTCCTGCATGAGCGAGTCATCGGAAAATAAAGAAAGAGCGGTCTACCAATGAGGTAGCCGCTTTTTTATATGTGTGAGAAAAAGTAAACAAGCATACGTCTGCTGTTCAAATTTGTTTTTTCGAGCATCGCCTTTACATGATCATGCACCGTATGAGGCGAGATAAATAACGTACTGGCAATTTCTTTTGTGGATTGTCCTTTTATTAAACAGTCAAGGACGTTCATTTCTCTTTCTGTCAGCCGATATGTTTTCGCTATATAAGGAAGGATTTCACTTGTTTGAGCTCGCTTAATATGAATCATGACAGCCTCTTCCTCCCCGGCTGCCTGTGCTAAACGAAATGCTTGAAGAGAGAGAAAACGCCCTGTCGGCATTCTGGTGATGCTGACCGCTGTTTGGTCACCGCCGCCGTATAAAAGCTTAGCACCTAATGCTCTAAACGGACGGGGCATGATGGCACCGTCATGAATTTGCTCAAAGGTCTGGAAGGTGTGAAGCCAATGAAGTCCAGTTTCATTTCCATAAAGAAGATGGTAATCGTGTGAAAGAATGAGGAAGCCTTGGTGTTCCGCCGTTTCATCTTCTTCCGTTTCTCTTCTTTTAAAAAGTTCATCTCTCAGCTTGGCTGCGAGTGCTGGTGTTTGGCGACTAACCGCTTGTATATCTTGTTCATGAAAAGGTTCCTTCTCCTTTTTCCGATAAAGGCTGGCGATTCCCCAGCATTCACCTTGAATCACAAGGGCTGCCCGCAATTCATCTGCCCATCCGTTAGGTAACAAAATGTGCTGGTATCGACCACTATTGATGTATTCTCCACTTTGGACGAGACTGGCAGCGTGGACAGGACCTTTCGCTAGATCCTCATGCTGGTGAACATCTTTTTTTAAATATTCATTTTGAAACAGCTCGTTATGTATGGCTTCAATCGGTTCATCTGTAAAAGAACCCGTCGAGAGGAGAGTAGCTGGATCAATGGTTGTGATACAGGCAGCATCAAAATCACAGATAGCAGCAAGTTCATCTCGAATGCTTTTTCTCAGCTGCTGAAAATGAGCGGCTGGATTGTTCATTTGATCTCCTCCTCAATATCCCCACTTTTAGGGATCGTTTTTTCTCATCTATCTTCTTACAATGAAGATAACATACCGTTAGTGTAAAGGAAACGAAGCAAAGCGGAAACTGGAGGAGAAGACATATGAGTGTAAATCAACATTGGCATGATCCTGTTGCTGAATCCTATGCAGCGACAATTGCACATAAAGTACCGGGCTATCATCTTTTGCATGAGCTGACAGTGGATAGAGTAGAAATCGAATTAATGGGAGCGGCTTCTCGCATGTTAACAGTCGGAGCAGGTGGGGGCGAAGAGATTATCAACATGCTTCAAAGAAATAAAGACTGGCATATCACAGGGGTTGATCCATCTCCAACCATGCTTGATATGGCCAAGCGCAGAGTGGCACAGCTTCATATGCAAGATCGCGTCACATGGTATGAGATGGCCTTAGACAAAGTGCCGGTTGAAAAGTTGTACGATGCAGCAGTAAGTTTGCTTGTCATTCATTTTGTAAAAGATCAGCTGACCTTTTTACAGGAGATCGCCCGCCGGCTTCAACCAGGGGCACCTCTCGTGTTGGCGTTTATTCAAGGAGACCCAGAAACGCTGACATTTCAGCAGGAGCTTCATATGCTTTCTCTATTCATGAAGCGTCAAGGCTTGGGAAAGGAAGTGTTTACGTCCTTCCGAGAAAGGCTGGGTGTCACAACATATCCCGTGTCTGAAGAAAAGATGACAGCACAATTAACCGAAGCAGGATTTCAAGACATCAGACCTTATTTTCAAGCGGGCATGATCAAAGGGATTGTTTGTAAAAGAGGCGATAGAAAGGCGGTTGGAAAATGAGGTCAAAAGTGATGGTGATAGGCGGTTATGGACATGTGGGGCAGCAAATATGTCTTCAATTAAGTGACGTGTATCCTGGGCAAGTCTTTGCGGCTGGCCGAAGTTATGAGAAGGCTGAACAATTTGCACGCCAAACGAATGGGCGTGTACGTCCATTTCAGATAGACGTAAGACAACCAGTGGATACGGACTGGATGGATGAAACGAGACTGGTGATCATGTGTCTGGATCAAGATGACACGTCATTTGCTGAAACATGCTTACGATCAGGTATTGATTATCTCGATATTTCGGCAAAAGGAGCCTATATTGAGAAGCTAGCAAAGGTCCATCAACAGCAATTGAACGCAACGGCTGTGCTGAGCGTAGGCCTTGCACCTGGTCTCACCAATTTGCTTGCAGCGAAGGCGGCATCTATTCTGACCTCTGTGGAGCAAATTGATATTAGTATCATGCTTGGGCTAGGTGACCAGCATGGAAAAGCAGCTATTGAATGGACGCTTGATCATGTGCATACGGATTATGAGCTGACGAAGAATCATCAGCGAAAGAAAGTCAAAAGTTTTACTGGAGGGAAACGCATTGATTTTGGCAAAACGCTTGGAAAGCGGCAAGCCTATCAGTTCCCTTTCTCTGACCAGCAAACATTGCCTTCGACGCTCCATGTGCCTTCTGTGACAACAAGGCTCTGTTTTGATTCTGGCGTAGCGACACGTGCATTTGCTCTCACAAGGAAACTCGGAATGACGTCCCTTCTCACGATGCCGAAAATCAAGGAACGAGCCATTTCACTGATTCAATCTGCTCAAATGGGTACAGATCAATATGCAGTGAAAGTGGAAGCGGTAGGAATGAAGGGTAACGAAATTCATCAAGCAGCGCTTGGAATAAAAGGTCGCGATGAGTCTCAAGCAACGGCTCAAGTCGCCAGTGCTGTGGCACTGCATGTATTGAGTAGGCAGTTGCAGGCAGGTGTTTTTCATATCGAAGAATTATTTTCATTAGCGTATGAGAATGGTGATTTTGCGTTGGTGGATCAAAAAACGAAGGAAAAGCACGCACTAGCATTGAGAGCCAGCCTTTTAACAGCATAAAAGAAAACGACAAAAGATACGCATCAGCTCAAAAGTACAGGTCAGTCATGTGGGCGCTTTATTCATGATCCATTTCAAAACAAGGTGTCTATGATCCGAAAACAACAGCTTGCTCTCCATGAAATGGCCGAGAGGTGGAAGAGATTTAAATCAAGGGTTGTAGTCGGAACTGATATAATGGTTACATTGGGCAAATAAATCTCAAGTGGGTGTTTACAAGTGTTAGATACAGAACAAGATGTAGTGAAGAATTATATAGATTCACCCCAAAAATTGAAAAATTTATATAAACGAGTATTGTTTGTTGTCAGTCTATCGCAAATATTTGGAGGGGCTGGAATAGCTGCAGGAATTACGGTAGGTGCCATTTTAGCACAACAAATGCTTGGAACTGAAGCCTATGCAGGAGTCCCAATCGCTTTATTTACTTTGGGGTCAGCTGGGTCAGCTTTCATTGTAGGAAAGCTTTCACAACGTTATGGACGACGCATCGGTTTATCGACAGGTTTTGTTGTTGGAGGGCTCGGAGCAATTGGCGTTGTGCTGGCAGCTATGATGAATAGTGTCATTTTATTATTTGCATCGCTCTTCATTTACGGAGCAGGAACATCCACGAACTTACAAGCGCGTTATGCTGGGACAGACTTAGCAAATTCTAAACAGCGTGCAACTGCAATTAGTACAACAATGGTCATGACAACATTTGGAGCAGTAGCAGGTCCGAATTTAGTTGAAGTGACGGGTAAATTTGCAGTGTCCATTGGTGTTCCAGCACTTGCCGGTCCTTTTATTTTATCAGCAGTAGCATTTATTGTAGCTGGTCTTGTCCTTTTTATTCTGCTGCGTCCTGATCCATTAGACATTGCCCGAAGAATAGCAACTTACAAAGCAGAACATGGGCATGGAAATAAACCAGATGCTGCTGATAAAAAAACAGATAAAAAAGGGCTTACAGTAGGGGCCACAGTGATGATCTTAACTCAAATTGTCATGGTGGCACTCATGACCATGACACCGGTGCATATGCAGCATCATGGTCATGGATTAGCCGAAGTGGGCATTGTGATTGGTTTTCATATAGGAGCCATGTATCTTCCTTCACCTATCACGGGTGTACTTGTAGATAAACTAGGACGAACAGCTATGAGCATAGCGTCGGGCATCACATTGTTACTTGCTGGTTTATTAGCAGCATTCGCACCAAGTGATTCAATGATTCTATTAATCATTGCTTTGTCTTTACTTGGATTGGGATGGAACTTTGGTTTAATTAGTGGTACTGCTCAAATAGTGGATTCTACAGAACCATCAAACCGGGCAAAAACCCAAGGAACACTCGATGTTTTTGTTGCGTTAGCAGGTGCTTCTGGCGGTGCCCTTTCAGGAATGGTCATGGCGAATACGAGTTATGCTACATTATCTTTAAGCGGAGGAATTTTATCGTTAATTCTCATCCCTGTCATCGTTTGGTCTTTTAAAAGTAAAACATAATGCAGCTCCGTGCTCATCCATCACAAAAAAAGACATGCCTCCAATCATAGGAAAGCATGTCTTTTTTGAATCTCTCTTCACAGGATGCTAGTCTTCTTATGATGCCGAGGACACATCTCCTTTTTTCTTGATACTGGCTTTAATGAGCTCAGTCAATGTGTCAGAGCCTTTTGTGGAAAGATGAACACCATCTGGCTGAAAATAGGATGGCTGTCCTGAGGCAGCTGAATGCCAATCGACTAAGCTCACATTGTGGTGTTGATTGGCCACACGCTCAATGACTGCATTCACATCATTTTCCCAAGATCTTGGAACGCGAGTGTTCACAAGAAAAATATGTGCCTTCGAGAAATGTTGAATGAATGAGGTCAAAGTCCCCTCTGTAAAATAACCATTTGTGCCAAGCTCAATAATAACAGCGGCATCAGCCTTGTTAAAAGAAGCATATTGAGGGGCGATGCGGATGGCTTCGTTCATTTGCCTTCCGACCCTTGCGTCAATGGTGATGGGTTCATAGGCCTTTTCTAAATTTGAAGCAATGTCTAACATGACGGAATCACCAATGGCAAGAACTTGGTGAAATTGTTTAGGATCCGCTGCTTTTTTCTCATGTTTGTCTTTCTTTTTCTTCACTTTTGATTCTGTCTGACCGCCTGCCTTTTGGGGCGCTGTCTTAATTTGTGTGACTTCTTGCGCATGCGGGGATGTATGAGAAGAGCTAGACATGCCAATGGTAAATAAAATCAAAAGGACTGCGGCAATCCCAAGAA
This sequence comes from Bacillus sp. FSL K6-3458, assembly GCF_038005045.1. Taxonomy (NCBI): domain Bacteria; kingdom Bacillati; phylum Bacillota; class Bacilli; order Caryophanales; family Bacillaceae; genus Bacillus; species Bacillus sp. FSL K6-3458. The sequence goes on from NZ_JBBOSI010000001.1 coordinate 408,583, forward strand.
ACACTTTATTGGACATAGACCATTGCTTGATTTCTGTTTTCCAAATCGACCAAGAGGCAAAATAGTGTCTAAACCCGAGTTTACGAATCGGCTGTTCGATCAAACGATAGGAAGCCTCTGATATGAGTAGAATTGCGATGAGCTGCAATGTGACACGTCCCATGGAAGGCTGTCCAATCTCAATGACCGGTGTGGTCAGCACGATAATTGGATAATGCCATAAGTAGATGCCATAAGACCGCTTTCCGAGCCAAACGAGTGGTTGAAAAGACAGCCATTTCCCAATAAGACTGGCAGGATGGCAGACACACGCAATTAAGATCGCTGCATTCAAACAGAATAAAAGCATACCGCCTTGATAGAGAAAGCCGTCAAATTCGTCGACTGCATAAACACATAAGAGGAAAATGACCATCGAACCGAATCCGGCTATTTGTAACATACGTCTGCCGACAGGAAGTAATTTTCTGCTGGAAAGTCTGTGCATGGGCCAGACAAATGCAAGACTGCACCCGATGAGGAGTGCAAACGCACGTGTGTCTGTTCCATAATAGATCCTGCTCGGGTCAGTATCCGGTGAATAGAGAATGGCCATCCATAAAGCAGATACAAGTGCCAGACCAAAGGTGATCATAGGAAGATGGGATCTATTTTTCACCCATTTCAGTCCAGCAATCAACAGTACCGGCCAAATGAGATAAAATTGCTCTTCAATCGCCAAAGACCATAAATTTTTTAGTGGAGATACAGCATTGAAGCTGTCAAAGTAAGAGAGCTGATGAAAAATGTACCACCAGTTACTCACATAAAAAAAGGACGATAAGGCATCGCCACGAATGGACATTAATGCATTTGAACCAGCAATGGCGCACCAGCTGACGATTAAAAAAATCATGACGTAGGCAGCTGGAAGCAGCCTTCTGATGCGGCCCATCCAAAAAGGCAGAAGCTCTTGATAGCCCAAATCCTGCTTATGCAGCAAGATGGTTGTAATCAAGTAACCAGAAATCACAAAAAACAAATCAACGCCAAGAAACCCGCCGCTTGCGGGTTCAATATGTAAGTGATAAGCAATGACCGCCAATACGGCAACAGCTCTCAGCCCATCTAATCCTAATATGTAACGTAAACGGTTTTCCTTGCTGTTCATGAAAAAGAATCCCCCATCAATGTCAAACGCGTCTTTTTTGTTGTCACTCCAAAAGAACAACGATTCTTTTATTTTATATAAGATTAGACGAATCAGCATTACATTTTGTTGGCGAATTTCTGTCTTTTTTAAAATTTTTTTATATGAAGAAACATTCTAAGGCTTGAGGGATTCTTATTTTTATACTCAAACCGAAAATCCCTGTCATAATAAAAAAAGAAGGAAAGGGGATGTGTTGAATGAAAACGATTGAAAATGATCTGTTATTGGTTCAAATCAATGAGAGAGGTGCCGAGGTGAGAGAGGTGCTTCATAAAGAAAGTGGACGTCAATATATGTGGTCTGGTGACCCTGCTTATTGGGGCAGGGTGTCGCCCGTCTTATTTCCGATTGTCGGACGGTTGAAGGATGATCAATACAAGATAGACGATCAAACGTATCAACTCTCGCAGCATGGATTTTTGCGTGATGTTGATTTTGAACTATTTGAAGAAGCAAAAGATCAGGTGATTTTTCAATATCAATCAAATGGCCGTCACACGTCACAATATCCGTATGAATTTACAGCGCGCATCAGTTATGCACTGTCGGAAAATGGACTAACGATTTCCTGGGAAATTGTTCATGAAGGAGATGGCACGATGTATTTCTCGATTGGCGGGCATCCGGCATTTCATGTCCCGCTTGTTGAAGGCGAGCAGACATCTGATTATTCACTCACATTGGTACCTTCCACCGAACATGATCCAGTTCAATATGAACTTCATAATTCACTTGTGAGAGAGAAGGAGAAAGGTGTTGAGTTTGAGCCGATTCAACTTCGCCCAGAACTTTTTCAGAACGATGCAATGATCTTTAGTCATATTGATCAAGTATCATTGACTTCTCAAGCAGGTCACGGCGTTGAGGTCGATCTCAGTGGTTTTCCGTTTGTTGGTATTTGGTCTCCATATGATCAAGAAAAGGGAACAATGGCTCCTTTTGTTTGTATTGAGCCTTGGTATGGGATCGCTGATATGGAAGGGACAAACGGGCAGTATAAGGAGAAATTCGGCATTCAAACCTTAGAGAAGCAAGAGACCTTTCACGCAGCTTACACCATTTTCTTTAAATGAACATTTGTGCATGGTGAAGTGAACAATTTGTTATGATAGAGGAAAAAAGGAGGCGTACGAATGGATCGGGGGAAACAGCAATTAAGTATTGAAGCAGCAAGGCTCTATTACTTATCTGATTACAGTCAGCAGGAAATCGCCAAGCAGCTTGACCTGTCGAGGCCAACGGTGTCTCGTCTGCTTCAGTATGCGAAGGAAAAAGGGTACGTCCAAATTACAGTGATGGACCCATTTGAGGATTTAAATGAGCTGTCCTTATTGCTGAAAGAAAAATATGATCTGCTCGAGGCTCATGTGGTATTTTCGCCAAAGGACGATTATCCAACGATTACGGATTACTTGAGCCGGTTTGGTGCAGATTATCTTCAAAATACGGTGAAAGACGGCGATATCGTTGGAGTGAGCTGGGGCACCACGATGTATCAAATTGCTCAAAAGATGCAACCTAAACAGGTAAAAGGGGTAGAAGTGGTTCAGCTGAAAGGCGGAATCAGCCATTCGCATGTGAATACATATTCTGCGGAAACGATCCAGCTGTTTGCATCAGCTTTTCAAACGGCACCACGCTATTTGCCACTGCCTGTTGTGTTTGATAGTGCCGCCGTTAAAGAGATGGTCGAACAGGATAGACATATTCAGCGCATTATTGAAATGGGCAAACAGGCAAATATCGCTGTGTTTACTGTTGGGACGGTAAGAGATGAGGCGCTTTTGTTTAGGCTTGGTTATTTCCGTGAAGAAGAAAAGGTGCTGCTCAAGACATCCAGTGTCGGAGATATCTGTTCGCGTTTTTATGATCAAGAAGGACGCATTTGCAGTGAAGCGATTAACAATCGCACAATCGGTGTGGAGCTGGATGATTTGAGAACAAAAGAGCGCTCCATTCTTGTTGCTGGTGGACATCGAAAGGTTGCCTCTATCCATGGGGCGCTGAGAGGAAAATATGCGAACGTATTGATGATCGATCAGCACACAGCAAGAGCTCTTTTAAATGTCACAAAATAGATGAACAAAATTTCATAACTATATTTACAATTGTTCAATAGTCATTTAAGATGAAAGTATCATATTTAAAAGGAAGTGTGAATCATGACAATAGCAAAGCTCATTGATCATACAGCACTAAAACCAGATACATCTAAAGCTGCGATCATGCAGTTACTAGAAGAAGCAAAGACATACCAATTTGCTTCCGTTTGTGTGAACCCAACTTGGGTATCTCTTGCGGCGAAAGAACTAGAAGGAACAGGCGTTGATGTCTGTACAGTCATCGGTTTCCCGTTAGGTGCAAACACAACAGCAGTGAAAGCATTTGAAACAAAGGATGCCATTGAAAACGGTGCAACTGAAGTGGACATGGTCATCAATATTGCGGCATTGAAAGATGGCGAATATGATGTAGTTGAACAAGATATTCGTGCCGTTGTAGACGCAGCAAAAGGCAAAGCCTTAGTGAAAGTCATCATTGAAACTTGTTTACTCACAGATGAAGAGAAAGTAAGAGCTTGTGAACTTTCTGTAAAAGCTGGCGCTGATTTCGTCAAAACATCGACTGGATTTAGTACAGGCGGTGCAACAGCTGAGGACATCGCATTAATGCGTAAAACAGTTGGACCTGACATCGGTGTCAAAGCATCAGGCGGCGTGAGAACAAAAGAAGACGTAGAAGCGATGACAGCTGCAGGCGCAACCCGTATTGGTGCCAGTGCGGGCGTTTCCATTATTAAAGGGGATCAATCAGCTCCTTCTAAAGACTATTAATTCATACGATCCTATGGTAGGATAACAATCATGACTCATTAGATGATGAAAAAGTCATATGCGGAAGGGTCTCATTTCTGGGATTTTCTTCCGCAATTTGTTTGCGAAATAGGGTTTGTTCCATACAAGCACATTAATGTAAACGAATTCATTCAAGGAGGAAAAACATGAAATACGTCATTGGTATTATCGGTTTGCTGGTGATTCTCGCCATTGCATGGCTGGCAAGTAACGGGAAAAAGCGAGTGAAATTCCGTCCAGTCATTGTCATGATTGTACTGCAATTTATTTTAGGTTATATTCTGCTCAATACAGGTGTTGGGAACTTCCTAGTCGGGGGCTTTGCAAAAGGATTCCAAATGCTTCTAGGCTATGCTGGTGAAGGGATCAACTTCGTATTTGGCGGTTTAATGAATGATAATGCGTCAACTTTCTTTATCAATGTCTTGCTGCCGATCGTCTTCATTTCTGCCTTGATTGGTATCCTGCAGCATTGGCGTATCCTTCCGCTGATCGTACGCGGAATTGGGTATTTGCTTAGTAAAGTCAATGGAATGGGGAAACTAGAATCTTACAACGCCGTAGCGTCAGCGATTTTGGGTCAATCCGAAGTGTTCATTTCCATTAAGAAGCAGCTTGGATTATTACCTCAACAGCGTCTTTATACATTGTGTGCATCTGCGATGTCGACTGTATCAATGTCCATTGTCGGTGCGTATATGCAAATGATTAAACCGGAGTACGTTGTTACAGCACTTGTGCTGAACCTATTTGGTGGATTTATTATTGCGTCTATCATCAATCCATATGAAGTGTCTAAAGACGAAGACATGCTTGAAGTCGTAGAAGAAGAAAGACAATCTTTCTTCGAAATGCTCGGCGAATACATTATGGATGGTTTCAAAGTAGCCATTGTTGTGGCTGCGATGTTGATTGGATTCGTTGCATTAATTGCGATGATTAATGGCATTTTCACAGCTGCCATCGGTGTTTCTTTCCAAGATGTACTTGGATATGTGTTTGCACCATTTGCTTTCCTTGTTGGTGTACCTTGGAGTGAAGCGGTACAAGCAGGAAGTATTATGGCGACCAAAATGGTATCTAACGAATTTGTAGCGATGCTTGCTCTATCTGGCGACGGTCTTCATTTCACTGCTCGTACAGAAGCGATCATTTCTGTATTCCTTGTGTCATTTGCGAACTTCTCGTCTATCGGTATCATTGCTGGAGCAGTGAAAGGCTTAAATGAAAAACAAGGAAACGTTGTCGCACGCTTTGGATTAAAGCTGTTATTCGGTGCAACACTCGTCAGCTTCTTAACAGCAGGCGTTGTCGGTTTGATTTACTAAACTAAAAAAGGAATGGTGAAAACAATGAGAATGGTAGATATCATTGCGAAAAAACGTGACGGAAAAGAATTATCTTCAGAGGAAATTTCTTTCTTTGTCAAAGGTTATACGGACGGAACAATTCCTGACTACCAAGCAAGTGCCTTGGCGATGGCGATTTTCTTCCAAGATATGACGGATCAAGAACGTGCAGATTTAACACTCGCTATGGCAAACTCAGGGGACACAATTGACCTGTCTGCTATCGAAGGTATTAAAGTAGACAAGCATTCAACAGGTGGTGTAGGCGATACAACAACGCTTGTACTCGCTCCTCTTGTTGCAGCACTTGATGTGCCTGTTGCAAAAATGTCTGGGCGTGGTCTTGGACATACGGGTGGAACAGTCGACAAGCTAGAGGCAGTCAAAGGCTTCCATGTTGAAATTACAAAAGACGAGTTCATCGAGCTGGTGAACCGTCATAAAGTAGCGGTCATTGGACAATCAGGCAACCTGACACCTGCTGATAAAAAACTGTATGCCCTTCGTGATGTAACAGGAACTGTTAACTCAATCCCGCTCATTGCAAGCTCGATTATGAGTAAGAAAATCGCTGCTGGCGCAGATGCCATTGTACTAGATGTAAAAACAGGTGCAGGTGCTTTCATGAAAACACCTGAAGACTCTGAGAAGCTTGCAAAAGCAATGGTTCGTATCGGAAATAATGTTGGCAGACAAACGATGGCTGTCATCTCAGACATGTCTCAGCCGCTAGGATTAGCGATTGGAAATTCCCTTGAAGTGAAAGAGGCGATTGACACGCTTAAAGGCGAAGGCCCTGAAGACTTAAACGAGCTTGTGCTCACATTAGGAAGTCAAATGGTCGTTCTTGCGAAAAAAGCAGAGACACTTGATGAAGCAAGAGAAAAGCTAATTGAAGTCATGAAAAACGGCAAAGCACTTGAGAAATTCAAGGAATTTTTAGAAAACCAAGGTGGAGACGGCTCGATTGTAGATCAACCGGAAAAATTGCCACAAGCACCTTATCAAATCGAAGTGCCGGCAAAAGAATCAGGTGTGATCGCTGAAATCGTCGCAGACGAAATCGGTGTTGCAGCGATGATTCTTGGAGCAGGACGTGCAACAAAAGAAGACGATATCGATCTATCTGTTGGCATCATGCTCAACAAAAAAGTAGGCGATCGTGTAGAAAAAGGCGAATCTCTCGTGACGCTGCATGCAAATCGTGAGGATGTAGCGAATGTCATGGAGAAAATTTATGACAACATCCGCATCGCTGACCATGCTGATGCTCCGACTTTGATTCATACAGTGATTACAGAATAAAGAGAAGAAGACAAAAGTGATGAATCGCTTTTGTCTTTTTTTATGTAAATTTTAGGTAGCGCTTCTTCTAGATATGATAAGTTAGATGAGTGGGAGGGGATAAACCATGAGAATGCTCAAACTCATTCTCTTTATTTTTGTAGTCTTGATGATCATTGGATTTATCAGCTACTATGTGGGACCAACATCGACACCAAGTTCTTAATGCGAGCGTACAGCTCGTTTTTTTATTGAAATAAAAAATTTCACTTTATGAAACAAACCTCTTGCAATCATGAAACAATGGGTGTATATTAGTTGACGAGTCAATGATTGATATATCAACTAATTGATCTGAATAGAAAAGAGGGGATGGCATTGACTGCATTTTGCTCTGAAGAAGCAGAGGTATTATATCGTTTGCAGTGCGTGAACCGTATGATGGGTGTGAAGTTCGAAGCTTGCACGGGCATCAGCCAATCAAGACTGGAGTTGCTATCACTGTTATTCCAAGCCGACGAAATCAGCCAATCCGATTTGCAGAAAAAAGTAAATATTGATAGTGCGGCTGTGACGCGTCACTTAAAACAGTTAGAAACAAAAGGAATGGTCACGCGAAGAAGAAAGCCGGAAGATAATCGAGTCACGCTTGTTCGTCTGACAGATGAAGGCAGAACAAGAATCGAAGCTTCTAAAAAAGAAAAAGAACGATTTATCTCAGAAATGCTTGAAAACGTAAGTGATGAAGAACGAAAGCTTCTCACTGATGTGCTCATCCGTATACAACAAAACATCGAGAAGATTCAAACAACCTAAAGGAGTGTTACACATGGCTACAACATTAAAAACAAACGATTTTATGGATATTATGAAAGGGCGCCGCTCCATTCGTAACTATGATCCAGCAGTGAAAATTAGCAAAGAAGAAATGACGGAGATTTTAGAAGAGGCAACAACAGCACCATCATCAGTGAATGCACAGCCTTGGCGCTTCATGGTCATTGACAGCCCAGAAGGAAAAGAAAAGCTCGCACCACTCGCAAAATTCAACCAAACACAAGTAGCTACATCATCAGCTGTCATCGCTGTGTTTGCAGATATGAAAAACAATGAATACTTAGAAGAAATTTATTCAAAAGCAGTAGAAAATGGCTACATGCCGCAGGAAGTAAAAGAAAGACAAATTGCTGCATTAACTGCACATTTTGAAGCTCTTCCAGAGCAAGTGAATCGTGAAACGATCTTAATTGACGGTGGACTTGTGTCAATGCAGCTGATGCTTGCTGCTCGTGCGCATGGCTATGATACAAACCCAATTGGCGGATATGACAAAGAAGTCATCGCTGAAACATTCGGCTGGGATAAAGAGCGCTATGTACCAGTTATGCTTCTATCCATTGGGAAAGCAGCTGACGAAGGTTATGCTTCTTACCGTTTACCGATTGAACGCATCACAGAGTGGAAATAATTTTTAAAAAAAGGGAGACGATCATATGATTATTATTCATGCAGGGATGACCATTCATCCAGAGAAAGAAAACGTATTTCTAGAAGAAATCAACGGTTTAATGAAAGCTTCACAGGAAGAAGCAGGCAATGTGTCCTACAAGCTTTTCAAGGATACAGAGAAAGAAAACACCTTTTTAATGGTAGAAGTGTGGAAAGATGAAGCAGCGGTTCAAAGCCATAATGCAAGTGCACATTTCCAAGCTTTCGTCGCAAAGGCAAAAGAATTTTTAGCCGCTCCACTTGATGTTGTTGCATATCAAGGAGAGCAGCTTTCATAGAAAAACAACAAACACCCTAGGCATTTATAGCCTAGGGTTCTTTTATTTTCGACAATTCGTTCCACCTATTTCAATCTCGTATTGTGCATTTTCCACAAAGTTTCTGAAAATAAAATGTTTTTCGACTTAAGTATATTGGAATATGCTAGAATTAGATATTATTTATTACCAAATTAGGGAGGAACCAATATGAAAAAAGGGAAATGGACGAGCATCGCACTAACAGCTGTCCTCAGTTTAGGCACATTGACAGCTTTCAGCACCCCTCTATCTGCCCACACCTCAGAAAAGTCAACATCCTCAGATGGTGGTCATTATTCAGGTATTCCATTCGACGCAAGTGTTGTCAATGAAGACCGCCTCATCAAAGCCTTGAAAAAACAAGGAAAGATCAAAAAGAATGCCAATGAGGCAGAAACCCAAAAAGCATTAAAGAACTACTTAAAGAAAAAAGAAGAAGCAGCGATGAAACAAAGCGCAAGTACCTTAACAGAAGAACCTGAATTCCTAAAAGAATACAAACAAAATGTACATAATAAACTAGCCAAAAAGAAAAAGTTAAAGAAGCATAAAGGAAAAGAAGGCAATCAAGTAAAGCCGGTGAAAAAGGAAAAATATAAAGGCGACGTCCGTAATGATAAAGTTTTGGTCTTATTAGTAGATTTTAAAGATTATAAGCATAATAGTATTAAAAAAGAAGAGACTGATATGTACTATGACAAGTACGATCAGCAGCACTACCAAGACATGCTTTTCGGAAAAAATGGCTACATCGGTCCAGATGGTAAAAGAAAAGTATCTATGAAGCAGTATTATGAAAAGCAGTCCGGTGGAAGCTACACGATTAGTGGAACAGTAGCTGGATGGTATACAGCCAAGCATGAAGCAGCATATTATGGCGGGAACGTACCAGACGAATCAGGCAGTGACGGCAGACCGCGCGAATTGGTGAAAGAAGCCCTCGAAGCAGCGGCAAAGGATCCAAACATTGACCTTGGTGAATATGATCAATGGGACCGCTATGATATGGATGGAGACGGTGTTTATAATGAGCCGGACGGTATCATTGACCACCTCATGGTTGTACACGCTGGCGTAGGTGAAGAAGCTGGCGGCGGACAGCTTGGCTCTGACGCGATTTGGTCGCATCGCTGGTCACTTGGTGATGTATTTGAGATTCCAAACACTGAATCAGAAGTGGGTCAAGGCGGAAAGTTAGGCGCTCTAGATTATACGATTGAGCCTGAAGATGGCGCAGCAGGCGTGTTCACACATGAATTTGGACATGATCTTGGTCTGCCTGATGAGTACGATACACAATACACAGGCAGAGGAGAGCCCGTTTCTTATTGGTCTATCATGTCAAGCGGAAGTTGGGCAGGTAAAGTACCTGGTACGGAACCAACAGGTTTTAGTCCATATGCAAAAGAAATGCTTCAAAACTTGCATGGCGGCAACTGGCTTTCTGGAAAAACCATTGATGGTAAGACATTAACAAAAAGCAAAACAGTTTTAATCGATGAAGCAGCAACAAAAGGAACCAACCATGATGCGGTTCGAGTCGATTTGCCAGATAAAGAGATTGTGGTCACTCAGCCTGCACAAGGGCAATATTCATACTTCAGCGGAACAGGTGACAATTTGAATGCTACCATGACGACATCAGGGATTGATTTGTCGAAGGGAAGCAAAGCCGAGCTTACGTTTAAAGCATGGTACGATATCGAAGAAGATTATGACTATGCGTATGTAGAAGTTCGTGAAACTGGGACAGACAAATGGACAACCATTGCTGGTAATATTACGAATGATCGAAATGAGGCAGGAGCGAATGAAGGCAATGGCATCGATGGAAAATCAGATGGATGGGTAGATGCATCTTTTGACCTTTCTGCTTATGCAGGGAAGAAGATCGATCTGCAATTCCGCTATACAACCGATGCAGGATATTCACTGCCAGGTTTATTTGTAGATGATCTAAAGATTACAGCAGATGGAGCAAAAGTGTGGTCAGATGATGCCGAGGGAACGTCCACGTTCACTTTTAATGGATTCTCTCAATCTAATGGAAAACAATATGCCGCTCAGTATTATTTACTAGAATGGCGCTCTTATGCTGATGTCGATAAAGGCTTAAAGCATATCAAACGAGGAGCAAGTCTGATGAGCTATAATAACGGTTTGGTCGTGTGGTACGTCGATCAATCGTACAGTGATAACTGGGTTGGAAAACATCCAGGGAACGGCTTCCTTGGAGTCGTAGATGCAGATCAACAAGTGTTGAAATGGAGTGACGGCTCTATTGCAGCGACAGGTTTCCAAGTACATGATGCAGCATTCTCTTTGAATCCAAGCACGAAGCTGAATATTGATTATACAGCGACAACAGGCTTAACCTTAGAGGATCGCTATATCCGCCCAACGCGTACATTTAGTGATAAAAAGAACTATGTGAATCCAAATAACCCGGATGCAGGACGTGATGTGCCAACATACGGCCTATCCTTTAAAGTCGTCGGACAAAGTAAGGACCGTTCTGTTGGAAAGGTATTAATTTCTAAAAGCAACTAAACAAAAAGCCGGATTCTATCCATGAATCCGGCTTTTTGATACGTTAAGACATGGATTTTTAGCGTATGACTCGTCTTTGATCGAATGTTTGTTCTTTTTTATTTTGATATCCGAATGAAACCATTATATAATAGAGATTGGAAGGTTTTTCTTTCATTCAATGTTCTTTTTAGTTGTTAAAAAACCAAGAAAGGATGAGCGTTACCAATGAGTTGTGTCACTGCCAAGCAATTAAAGGTGATTCGAGGGACGATGCAGACTTTTTGCAGCCATTTAGAGTATGATGGCCACGGTAAGCTTCATATTAATACCATCATGGCTTTTATTAAAAAGGAATTTGGTGTAAGAAAAATGAAAGACATTCCACAAAGTCGTTTTCATGAGGCGTTAGAGCTAATCCAAGACTTTGATTTATACACGGACAAAATACAAATACGAGACCGTCTATCAGAAAGGAATTCACTAAATTGAATATTTTAGCAATGATTTTAGTAGGAATTGTCGCTTTAGAGCACATTGTCATCATGTTACTAGAAATGTTTTTTATGGAATCAAAAATGGCGAAAAGATCTTTCAATCTGCCTGAACACTTACAAAAGGATCCAAATGTGAAAGTGATGTTTGCTAATCAAGGGCTATACAATGGCTTTCTAGCTGCTGGACTCATTTGGGGGCTCATTCTTGGTTCGAATACCGTAGGATATATGATTCAGCTATTTTTCGTTCTTTGTGTGTTCATCGCAGCAGTATTTGGCGGTGTGACGTCTAATAAATCGATTATCATCAAACAAGGGTTACCAGCGTTTCTTGCATTAATTGCACTTATCCTGGCTATATAATCCTATCAGCGTGATAGAAAACCTTTGCAGTTTAGGAAGGACGAGCATCGGAGTGAATTTGACATTGGTGAGCACCGAAGCGCAGGACTGACACTGAATGCGAGGGGTTTGTCTACACGGTAAAGCCGCCCTAGAGGGCGGCTTTTATCTTTTACGCATTCCCATCAAACGAATAATGGACGTAAGACAAAGGGCAACAGCGACAGCCAATATGATTTTTCCATACATGACGCCCGTAAGATTCATTAAAAAGACAGCCAATATGATACAGAGCGTGATGATAATCATCACAATCGAATAGGTTTTCATCTCTTTTTCCACTCCTTTTAAATTCCCTCTAGCGCAAGAGGTCTGTCAATTGTTTCTCATATTATATCATTTCATCACAATTTTACATGAAATTCCCTGTCAATAGAATGTGACAGAATGATTAGATTTGAAGTGAGGCTATATTTTTTAAAAAATCGGGTATAACATAAAGAGTTGTATCCAAGTCTGATTGCTTGATGTTTAATTGTGCAAAATATAAAATAGTCACATGATAAATAGAAAGGATGATAAAGTTGAGCAAGAACGTTTTATTAGTATCAACAAGCAGCTCAGAAATGAACGGACACCCAACAGGCTTATGGCTAGAAGAATTGGCCGAGCCATTTCATATTTTTAAAGAAAATGGACTCAACGTGCAAATTGTTTCAATAAAAGGTGGAACAGTACCGATCGATAAAAATTCAATTCCTGAAGGAGTTCCAGCACAATATCAAGATGTGTATGAATTACTTCAAGACACAAAGGCACTGACCGATGTAAACCCAGCTGAGTATGATGGCATTTTCTTTGCTGGAGGACATGGCCCAATGATCGACTTTGCGTCCAATCAATTGGTTGCCGATGCGATCTTAGCGATTTCAGACAAAAATGGAGCCGTTGGGGCAGTTTGCCATGGCGTTTCTGCCTTTGTTGATGTGAAGGATCGTGATGGAAAATCATTTATCGACGGCAAGAAAATAACAGGATTCACAAATGAGGAAGAGGATGCTGTTCAATTGACATCTAAAGTTCCATTTTTATTGGAAACAAAACTTCGCGAGCAAGGGGCAGCATTTGAAAAAGGCGATGCATTTGCGCCATTCGCCGTTGTAGACGGACAAATCATTACTGGACAAAATCCAGGATCAAGTGCAGAAACAGCACGTTTATTTGTCAAAACCATTGCATAAATCATCAAATAAACCAGTCGTGACTCATACGGCTGGTTTTTTGTTATAAAAATTTCCTAAAAAGTCCAAAACAAGTATTAGAAAAATGGTAAAATAATCACAGGGTAAAAAACCCAAATTAGGGAAAAGGGGATGTTCCTGTGAGAGCAATTTATGTCAAAATCACCGCCGCCTTACTGTCTATTTTATTGGTCACAACAGGTTTATTTTCACCAGCAATCAAAGCAGAAGATGCACCAAAATCAAGTGAAAAAGTATCGCCATTGACTGAAAAAGCCATTCAGCAAGTGCAAGAGTCGTTTGAAAAGCAGGATAAAGGGACTGCGGTTCAACAGAAGGAAGTAAAAAAATCATTTAAAGTAGATAAGAAAAAGGGAATAAGTATTAAACGAAAAGCGGCTGCAGATGGAAAGATGCGCACGTCTGCCGTTCGCTCTATTGATGGACTAGCCATTAATCAATCGGCAGTTTTAAACGAGGAAGATCCAGTTGATTTATGGTTCTTAAGTACATCGTCCCCTCAGGCGCTCATCAGCCGGATTATCTCTCCAAATGCTGATTATTTCGTTCAGTTATTTGTTATTGATTATGAAGAAGGACAAGCTTATCCAACGGATCTGATTCAACCGGCAGGCAGTCTGCTTGCGTTAAGCAATTTACCAGCGGGTGATTATGCGTTTGGTATTACTAGCGGTGGAGACTTTGGAGACTCATATACATTACAGGTGAATGCAAAAAACCCACCAAATTTCACAGGTGCTGAATCCCTGTCATCAACATTGCAATACTTTGTTGCTTCGTATGCCAATGGGGATGTTTTCGCAAATGGTACAAAAGTATATAACAAACAATCTAAGACCGCTGATTATAAATGGGAGCGTGTATTTTATTTCTCATATGATGGAAAATATCAACAGAGAACGCATTCTGTTGACAGTGTAAAAGTGAAGAGTATTTCGGCACCAGTATCGTACTCTGCTCCATACGCGAGTTCCTCTGAGGCCATTCTTGTCTACTTAGATGTGGAGACATTATTTATGTATCATGAATCATCGTTTGCTAGTGGGCAGTACTACCATAGCAGCTTTGTTGATACTCTCGGAAAGACAACGCCAAGGCGTTTAGACATTGATGACCTGACAAATTACGGCGATCATATTTTGGCTGTTGATTTAAAGACAGGAAAGCCAATTGATTTCTTCAGTGTCCTTAATTTCTACTATGCAGCAGGGATCGAGAAGCTGCCAACGATCAATACATTGAATTAAGATCGGCGGTTGACATCAAATCGCCACATGTGTAGAGTAAAGATAATTAAATGACAAAAGTCCACTAGGGGAGTCATGTATGACTGAGACAAGAGGAAATCTTGGACCCTTTGAACCTGATCTAGTTTGTACTAGCGGAGGGAAGTGGAGCTGGACCTTGTCTTATTCATGATTGAATCGATAAGAAGGCCGCTCCATTTGGGGTGGCTTTTTCATTTATTCAACTGTAAAAGAGGAGGCTTTTTTTATGACATTTTCAACCCAATTAAGGCAAGAAGCAGAACCATTATTTGAAGCGATTTATCAGCATCCGTTTGTGAGAGGACTCGCAGCAGGAGAACTCGAAAAGGAACAGATCATTCATTATGTCAAACAGGATGCAGAATATTTAAATGCCTTTATTAAAATTTATGCGGCAGCCATCAGCAGATGTACAGACAGAGAGGACATTACCTTTTTCCATCAACAAATGGCTTTTGTCCTTGATAGTGAGACACATCCTCATCAAAACCTTTGCCGAGTGGCAGGTGTCGCTTATGATGAACTGCAAGGTGCGTCTTTGGCGCCAAGTGCCCATCACTATATTCATCACATGCTGCAAGTCGCAAAGGAAGGGACGCTAGGAGAAATCATTGCGGTTTTGCTCCCTTGCCCTTGGACCTATTGGGAAATAGGCAAACGAATGCTTAAAGATGTTGAGCCCGATCCTGCCCATCCATTCTATGAGTGGATCACGTTTTATGGCGGGTTAACGGACTCTGTTACAGTGGAGCTTTGCAAACGGCTTGATCAGTGGGCGGAAGGAGCAAGTGAGAAGGAAAAGGAGAAAATGAAACAGCACTTCATCTTAAGCTGTCAGCTTGAGTATAAATTCTGGGAAATGGCCTTTACTGTCGAAGAGTGGCCTGTCCAAATGGAGGTGCATTCTTCATGACATGGAAGATGAAAGAAGTCGTTCTTGCTGTCATTTTATCAGTGGCATGCGGAGTTATCTATTTAGGGTGGTCGACTCTTTATTTACCGATTACAGCCCTTGTCGGTCCAGCAGGAGGCAACATCATGTTCGGAATTTGGGTCATTGCCAGTCCAATCGTTGCTTACATTATCCAAAAGCCTGGTGCTGCCCTCATCGCAGAAACAGCTGCCGCTGCCGTGGAATTACTGACAGGCAGCCACTTCGGTCTTTCTGCGCTTTTGATTGGTGTATGCCAAGGACTTGGAGCAGAAATCGCCTTCGCTCTTTTTGGCTATAAGCGATATCGCATGTGGACACTCATGTTGTCTGGTGCCTTTGCAGCAGTAGGGGCAATGGCATATAGCCTCATTGCCAATGGATTCGGCTATTACACGCCTCAAGTGTTACTCATGACACTTGTCACTCAAGTCATCAGCGGTATGTTACTCGGCGGTTGCTTGGCAAAGGTTGTGGTGGATGCTTTATCTAAAACGGGTGTGCTGAATCAATATGCCATCATGAAAGAAAAACGAAGTAAGGGTGACCAGCATGGATTCATTTCTCGCGTGCAGTAATCTCACTGTCCGTTTTTATGAACAGCCGAATCCCGTTCTTCATCAAGTATCTCTTTCTATTCAAAAGGGGGAAAAGGTGCTGATATTAGGACCAAGTGGAAGCGGGAAATCTACGCTGATTTCTGTGCTTGCTGGCATTATTCCAGAGCATATGGAAGCTGAAGTACAGGGAGAAGTGATGCGGCAAAGGCATACTGGTGTCATGTTTCAAGACCCAGATTCGCAGTTTTGTATGCACCGAGTCAATGAAGAAATTGCGTTTAGCTTAGAGAATCGATCTGTCCCTCGAGAACAAATGGATGACATGATTCAGCATCTCATGAAAAAGGTACAGCTGGATGTCGACCCAAATACAGATATTCATACCTTATCTGGCGGAATGAAGCAGCGGTTGGCGCTTGCATGTTTACTAGCATTAGAGCCAGATGTCCTGTTCTTTGATGAACCGACAGCACAGCTTGATCCAGCAGGAAGAATGGAGATATTTCAATTACTTCAGCAGCTTTCGGCTGAACAGAATCAGACGATGATTTTTGTGGAGCATGTGTTAGACGGTGTCATCGAGTGGATGGATCGGGTGATCTTATTAGATCATCAAGGCCGTATCATAGCAGATGGAACGCCAAAAGACGTGATGAACACATTTGAGGGAGAAATGAAAGAGGCCGGCATTTGGCGTCCGAAAATATTTCCCGAGAAATGGTCCAATGTCTTACAAGATCCGTTTCATCCACTGAGTCAAACACTCTTGCAAACCTTTGAGGCGAGAAAAGAACGTCATGAGAAATTGTCATCAACAGATCGAGAGGTCATTATTCGCACAGATCATCTACAATTAAGCTACGGGAAAAAAAGCATTATAGATGACCTGCACCTTAATATAAAAGCAGGAGATTGGGTTGCGATCATCGGTGAAAATGGCAGCGGAAAAAGTACGTTTCTTAAACATGTCATCCGTTTAGAACCAATAAAGAAAGGTCACATTTTCTTAAAAGGAAAACACCTGAAAAAGTGGTCTGACCGAACATTATATGAAAAAGCAGGCTTTGTATTTCAAAATCCAGAACTTCAATTTATACAGGACACAGTGTTTGATGAAATCGCATTTGGTGGGAGACAGCGAAATTGGCCAGAGCCTGTTGTGCAAGAAAAAACGAATCAGCTATTGGTAGAGTTCGGCCTAGAGAAGCATAGAGATGCGCATCCTTTCACCTTAAGCTTAGGACAAAAAAGAAGATTAAGTGTTGCCACGATGCTTCTTTTTGATCAGGATGTACTCATTTTAGATGAGCCGACCTTCGGGCAGGATGAGAAAACGGCGAGGGAGTTAATCCGGCGTTTAAAAGAACGTCAACGACAAGGCACCACTATTATCATGGTCACACATGATATGGAACTCGTTGATGAGTGCGCTGATCAGGTGCTTGTTTTTCATCAAGGGGAGCATGTTTATGATGGTACGCCTTTTGATTTATTTTCTCATCAGGAACTTGTCACTTCCTGTGAGCTGAGAGTGCCGTTACATTATCGCTATATGGCTGAAAGAAAGGAAGTGATGACGATTGCAAAGTAATCACTCCTTTCTATCCACTGTAAATCCAGTCATGAAATTACTCGCCCATCTCCTTGCGATGTGCTGTCTGATGGCGATTTCTGATCCTAAAACGACGTTCATCATCTGGCTGTTTGCACTTGGAATTGGACTTGTCCTAGGCGGCTGGAATTTGAAATTCCTCATCACCAGACTTGTACCTTATCTGCTCTTTTTCATTCTCGTGTTTTGGATGATCGCGGCCTTTGGCAAGGGAGATCATACAGTTTGGAAGTGGGCATGGTTTCATATCACAGAGGAGAGTTTAAGAAATGGGCTGACCATTTCTTTTAGAATGCTTGGGTTTGTGACATTTGGTCTCCTTTTTACATCAACAACTGATTTGACGGCCTTTATGATGAGCTTAATCCATCAATGCCGAATGTCACCCAAATGGGCATATGGGATGCTGGCAGGCTTCCGGTTTATCCCGTTGTTTCAAAGTGAATTGAAGCAAATGAAGGCTGCACATAAAATTAGAGGTTACAAGCAAAAAAACAGTTGGAAAGCCTTTATACGTTATGCACTCCCTCTTTTCACGCAAGGCGTACGGAAATCTGAACGACTAGCCATTGCGATGGAAGCAAGAGGCTTCACAGGGACGAGGGAGAGAACGTATTATCATGTCATCAGCACGTCATGGATCGACTGCATGTATCTTTTTTTCATCGTCATTAGTGTGTTGATATGCATCTTCTTCTTTTAAAAACAGCCACATTCTCTTGATAGAATGTGGCTGTTTTATATATCTTAGGTCATTTGGTTGATATTAGTACACATTGCAGGCTGTAATAGATCATATAAAGAACCGATAAAGAGAGTGTACTGAGAAAAAGAGAGGATGAACGTGAGCGAATGTCACAGAGAATTGATAACATAATAGACGCTTTACCAATCGTTGGACTAGCTATGAGAGAGCAGCTAACCTTTTCTGTATTAGGGAAAGAGAAGGTTCTTTATTATCAGCAGCACGGGAACATTGACTTAGGGTTTAAAGCTGGGGATGTTGTAGCTCCCGGGTTCCAAAACTTTTCAATGTTGAAAAATGGGAGAGAGCCATCGTTTATCCAGATTCCTAAAGAGGTGTACGGAATTCCTATGGACATCGTCGCCGTCCCGATTAAAGATGACAATGGTCAAGTGATCGCTGCCTTCTGTGTAGCATATGACCAAACGAATCAACAACGATTAGAACACATTATGACGGAAAGTAACGATGCTTCCGAAAAACTAGTCGCGATGGTACAGCAAGTGGCTGCACATTCAGAGGAACTACAAGCGACAAGTGAACAAATTCTACAAAATACAAAAACCACTGTCGAAAATTCCTCTAAAATCAACCAAGTGTCTAATCTCATCAAAGGTATCTCTGATCAAACGAACTTACTTGGACTCAATGCATCCATTGAGGCTGCAAGAGTAGGTGAAGCAGGAGCAGGCTTTGGGGTGGTTGCTACAGAAGTGAGAAAGCTGTCTACTCACGCGAAGCAAGCAACGACTGATATTGAAACAGCGCTAAAAGATGTGCAAGGCTCTATCAAAGGAATGGAAGAAGAAATAGCACAAATCGTGGCTTCTTCTGAACATCAAGCAGAACTCGTTGGCACTTTCACAAAAATTATTGAGGGGCTGCACGAAACGAACGAAACGATGAAATCATTGGCAACAGACTTAGTGAATTATCAAGTGAAATAAATAAACGAATCACCAAACCTCCAGCCGTATCGGAGGTTTTTTAACGTGTTAAAGTGAGTTTTTTGTCACGATATTGACGGGTTTTTCACTGACAGGGAAGTTACACTTCTGTATGATAGAAAAAGAGAGACCTGTTTTGATCATTAGACCTATTCATAAGGAGGAAGACCATCTTGACACAATCAGCAAAGCTGCAAGAAGTACTTGCGCCTTACCGTCCATTGCTAGATCAAACCGAAAAACCACTGATTCAATTACAGATAAAACAAAAAAAAACAGGACCATATGACAGCAAAATAGCAGGTGATCCTTATTTCCCAAAAAACGACGAATATCCCGTTGATGGAGAAGGCCATCCTATGAAGCTGCTGGCACAAATCAATTTCGGCCAGCTGCCAAAGCTGAAAGATTACCCAGAAACAGGACTTTTGCAAGTGTTTATTTCTGTACATGATGATCTTTATGGGATGAATATTGACCAAAAAACAGAGCAAAAAGATTTTTCGATCAAATTTATTGAGGAACCTTTCTTAGCTGAAGAAGACTTATTGACTGATTTTTCATTCGTGAAAATTCCTGACGATTTTTATTTTCCAGTTACGAAGGAAGGTGCAATTACAGGTGAATTATCAAGCGAAACGATCAGTGTAGGAGATTTCCGCTTTGAAAAAGTCACAGGAAAGCAAAGCTGGGATCTATTCGAAGATGCTGTTGGTATTGATGGTGATGAAGCAGATCAATTGCTAGATGAATTTTATGAGACAGCAAGTGGTTTTGGCCATAAAGTTGGCGGATACCCAGGTTTTACACAAGAAGACCCGCGTACCTATGTAGACCAAGAACATACTGTGCTATTATTGCAAATTGACTCAGATGATGAAGTGGACATGTTGTGGGGAGACTGCGGCATTGCTAACTTTTTTATCAAACCAGAAGACCTCAAACGAAAACATTTCGAAAATGTCGTCTATAACTGGGATTGCTCCTAATTTTGTAAAAAACACTCTTTTTGAAGAGTGTTTTTTGTCTATTTTTAGCCTTTTTGCCCCTAAATCGTCATTTCTGAGAGGTAATATGTCATTCTTTCTAGTTGACCGTATCAAAAAAAAATGTAAAATCATCTTAAAGTCCTCTTTTTTGAAAATAATAATAAAATGACATATCAATCAACAATTAAATGCTCGAAAAAGCGGAATGTACTGGGGGGGATCAATTGATCATTTCGAAAGTAATCAACAATAATGTGGTCAGTGCGTATGATGACGAGCAGCATGAGCTGGTCATTATGGGCAGAGGGATTGCGTTTCAAAAGAAAAGCGGAGACCCGATTGACGAAGAACGTATCGAAAAAGTATTTTCCATTCAAAATAAAGATATATCAGAAAAATTCAAAACCCTGCTTTATGATATTCCGATCGAGTATATGCAAGTGTGTGAGGCAATTATCGATCACGCGAGAACGACCCTTAACAAAAATTTAAATGACAGCATCTATGTCACGTTAACGGATCATATTACCTTTGCTATTGAACGTCATCAAAAAGGAATGGACATTAAAAATGCCTTGCTTTGGGAAATCAAACGGCTGTACAAAGAGGAATTCATGTGTGGTGTAGAAGCGATTCGGATCATACAGGACAAGCTCAACATCCATCTTCCCGAGGATGAAGCAGGCTTTATTGCGATGCATATTGTCAATGCAGAACTGAATGAGGAAATGCCGAATGTCATTCAAATTACAAAACTGATTCAAGATATTTTGAACATCGTAAAGTATCATTTCCAAATTGATTTGGACGAAGAATCATTAAACTATTTCCGTTTTGTCACGCATTTGAAGTTTTTTGGACAGCGTCTGTTTAACGAAACACAAATGGAAAATCAAAATGAGTTTCTGTATGAAGTCGTAAAAGAAAAAAATACAGCCGCTTTTCAATGTGCGGAGAAAATTAATGACTATGTTCAAAAAGAATACAACCGAAGTCTCATAGAAGATGAGATGTTATACTTAACTTTACACATCGATCGAGTCATAAAAAGAAAATAAATCAAAAAGAAAGCGTTGACATATCAAAATTAACATGCTAATTTATAACTATAAACTCAATAACCCACAATCTTTTAGGATTGTTACTGGTCAAGCAGGCAAAACCTAAATCATTGTCCCTATCTTTGATAAGGCATGATTTAGGTTTTTTTGTATCTAAAGGCTTATAAAAATGAATAACGATCAATCGCTATGAAGGATTGTTACTGGTTAAGCAGGCAAAACCTAAATATCGATTAATGTCTGAATCGCTATTTTTCGGGCATTAATGGATGTTTAGGTTTTTTCTATATCAAGATGAAATCAACGATTGGAGGGTAACACAATGAACCACAAACAAACAGCAAAAGAAGTTCTAGAGCTTGTCGGCGGTGAAAAGAATGTAAAGCAAGTCACGCACTGTATGACAAGGCTCCGCTTCAACCTATACGATGAAAGCAAAGCGGATAAAGAGAAGCTGCAATCAACAGACGGCGTCATGGGTGTGAATCAAAGCGGCGGTCAATACCATGTCATTATTGGCAACGACGTATCAAACGTCTATCAAGCAATGATTGCTGATTCTGGGTTATCAACAGATGTAAAGTCAGGCGATTCAGAAGAAGCATCAAAACAAAATGTGATTTCAAAGCTTTTCGATTTTATCTCTGGTGTCTTCACACCGATTCTTCCAGCCATCGCTGGAGCTGGTATGATCAAAGGGATCTTGGCATTAATGCTGACGTTCCAATGGATCTCAGATAAAAGCAGCACATATGCGATTTTAACAGCTATCGGAGACGGAGCCTTTTACTTCTTACCGATTCTGCTTGCTGTAAGCGTAGCTAAAAAAATTGGCACAAATCAGTATATCGCCGCTGCCATTGCAGCAGCCGCACTGCACCCGCAGCTCACTGCTTTACTAGGTGCAGGAAATACAGAATTTCTAGGCTTGCCAGTGGTTGCCGTTGTGTACTCTTCATCGGTGATTCCAATTCTACTCACGATCTGGCTCGGCTCATATGTTGAAAGATTCGCGGAAAAATATAGTCCGAAATCACTAAAAATCATTCTTGTTCCAACAGTTACACTTCTTGTCGTGGTACCAGTTATGCTCATCGCGGTTGGACCGCTTGGTGGGATTATCGGAAATGGCCTTTCAGGTGGAATTGATTTATTGTTCAAACATGCAGGTATTTTGGCCGGACTCTTAATCGGTGGCTTTATGTCACCATTGATCATTACGGGCATGCACTATGCACTACTTCCAATCATGATCAACAACATTACATTAAACGGTTTTGACTTCATTCTTCCAATGATGTTTGTAGCGAATATGGCACAAGCAGGCGCAGCATTCGGTGTCTTCTTAAGATCAAAAAACAAAACATTCAAATCATTGGCGATGTCTACAAGTATCACTGCGTTAATGGGTATTACTGAACCTGCTATGTATGGTGTGAACATGCGATTGAAAAAACCGTTCCTTGCAGCCCTCATTGGTGCAGCAGCAGGCGGCGTGTTCATGTCTATCTTCAAAGTAAAGTCATATGTGATATCAGGATCAGCAGGTCTTCCAGGTCTCCCAACGTTCATTGGACCGACATTTGTTTACTCCATCATTGGATTAGTGATCGGCTTTGTTGTAGCAACCATCATGACACTTGTTCTAGGGTTCAAAGATGTACCAGTGAAAGATGATACAAAAGCAGACAAACCAGAAGAAAAGAAAGACACAGTAGCGCTTCAAAATGAAGTGGTACAAAGCCCGCTTGAAGGTCAACTAAAGCCGCTCAGTCAAGTAAATGATGCAACATTCTCTAATGAAATCATGGGTAAAGGAACAGCCATTGTCCCAACAGTTGGACGTGTAGTAGCCCCGTTCAACGGCAAGGTTGAAACCATTTTCCAAACGAAACATGCCATTGGTTTAAAGAGTGATCAAGGCACAGAGCTTCTCATCCATGTGGGGATTGATACAGTAAAACTTGGCGGTAAACATTTCACAAGTCATGTGCAGTCAGGTGATCTCGTTCAAGCAGGAGATCTGCTAGTTGAATTTGATATCAAGGGCATTCAGCAAGATGGCTATGATGTAACAACGCCAATTATCGTCACCAACACAAATGATTATGCACAAGTTAATGCGAAAACAGATGGGGCGATTACAGTAAAAGAGACATTGCTTACAGTCAGTGTAGAAGAAAATGAGGAGGGCATTCAACATGACCAATTTAGAAAGAACATTTCCTAAAGGTTTCTTATGGGGCGGCGCAGTAGCCGCCAACCAAATTGAAGGCGCTTATAACAAAGATGGAAAAGGCTTATCGACAGCGGATGTATCACCACACGGTATTATGCACCCATTCGATGAATCAATGAAAGACCTTAACTTATATCATGATGCGATCGACTTCTATCATCGCTACAAAGAAGATATTGCCCTGTTTGCAGAAATGGGATTCAAGTGCTTCAGACTATCCATTTCTTGGCCACGTATTTTCCCAAATGGCGACGATGCGGAACCGAATGAAGCGGGCCTCGCTTTCTATGAAAAAGTATTTGATGAACTGCATAAGCATGGAATTGAGCCAGTTGTCACGATCTCTCACTATGAAATGCCACTTGCACTTGTGAAAAACTACGGCGGATGGAGAAACCGTAAGCTTGTGGGTCTTTATGAAACATACGCTAAAACATTGTTCACTCGCTTTAAAGATAAAGTGAAATATTGGATGACCTTCAATGAAATTAACGTCGTCTTACATGCTCCATTCACAGGGGGCGGCCTTGTATTTGAAGAAGGCGAAGACGAGAAAAGCATACAATATCAAGCAGCGCATCACCAATTTGTTGCAAGTGCTCTAGCTGTTAAAGCAGGACACGAAATCATTCCAGATGCGAAAATCGGTTGTATGATTGCAGCGATGACCACATATCCGTACAGCTCAAGACCTGAAGATATGTTTGCTGCGATTGATCAAGATCGTAAAACATTGTTCTTCTCAGATGTACAGGCGAGAGGCTATTACCCTGGATACATGAAACGTTATTTCCTGGAAAATAACATCAACATTGAATTCCAAGACGGTGACGAAGACATTCTAAGAAACCATACAGTCGACTATATCGGCTTTAGCTATTATATGAGTTTTGTGACAAGTACAGATCCAGAGGTTCTTGGACAAGTGACTGGTGGTAACCTATTTGAAGGCGTGAAAAACCCTTATCTAGAAGCAAGTGATTGGGGCTGGCAAATTGATCCAAAAGGACTTCGTACAACACTAAACCAACTATATGACCGCTACCAAAAACCATTGTTTATCGTAGAAAATGGATTGGGTGCTGTGGATCAAGTAGAAGAAGACGGCTCCATTCAAGACGATTACCGAATTGATTACCTCAGAAGTCATTTGCTTGAGGCAAGAGAAGCGATCGCAGACGGCGTTGATCTGATCGGCTACACAAGCTGGGGCCCAATTGATCTTGTCAGTGCATCAACAGCTGAAATGAAAAAACGCTACGGCTTCATTTATGTCGACCGTGACAATGAAGGCAACGGTACATTAGATCGAAAGAAAAAGAAAAGCTTTGATTGGTATAAACAAGTGATCGCGACAAATGGAAAGCATTTAGACGCATAAATAGAGAAAATATTGTTTGGTTTCTTTGAGAACTCATGGTGTCATAAAACGATGAAAACAATTTGAATCGAGGCATTATCATTCTTTAGGTGTCACTTTGGAATGATAATGCTTTTTGTTTTATGAAAAAGACAAAATTGTACAAAAAATAAACCACACTTTAAATTTTTGCGTGGTTCAAATAAATCATATGATCTTTCGAATATATTTATTTATGCTTTTGAAGAAGAGCTTTGATCTTCAAAAAGTGGTTTTAATTCGATAATATCAAGTAATACTGATTCTTCAAGTCTTTCTTTTATATCTCTAAAGTCTTGATTATTTTGAGATAAAATATCTTTTATGGATTTGATACCATTGATTTTACTTAAAAAAGTAAACCATTCATAATCATCGCGTGAATCAACAAGGTATTCAATGCTATTATTAATAGTGATATATAATAAGTTATCCTCTTGTAAAGGCATTAAAACATCTATGTTTTCTTTTAGTATTGGAACGTGTAATGTATTAATCGTGAGAGCTTCGTCTTGGTTTAAGTTTAACTTGTGTGTATTTATTCTTGGTGGAATACTAATTTGATTCGTGTCCTTAACTTTTACAGATAAATCACTAGACATTTGTTCTAACATTCCCATGTTGATTAATCGTGTTAAGAACTCAATATTTTCTAAGTCGTGATGATTTTCAATGGTTTTTGCAAGTTGATAGATGGAATCTATATTAACAAAATTATTTTTATTAAAAGCATAATCAATTATTTCATAATTATTCTTCTTTATGATATTTAAAATTAAATGTCTAGTAGACTTAACCCCTTTTCCGTAAAAAAATGGAACTTTAGGTCTCTTCGCTAATGTTTCGGGAATGTCTGTATATTTTAGTAGACCTTCTCTAAGTATGTTTTTATCAAAAAAAAGATCGGCATACTTATTTTCTTCAACACCAAGTGTTAGTTCAATGAGATTGTGGTCTAAGAAAGGAACCCTATTCTCTATATGGTTACCAGCAGCAATTCTGTCTTCCAGCCAGCAGTTATACATCTGAATATCTCTATATTTGGAATAAACATAGTTTAAGTAAGGATTATTTTTGGTGTTAAAAAAGTTATTTTTTAATAAATTTCCTTGAAATAAATTATCCCATGTATTAATTGGGTCGTTCAGTAAATTCATTTCTTTGTTTTTATCCAAAATCTTTAACGATTGCATGAAAGTGGGCCAGGCTGGATCTCTTTCAGAAAAAAGTTGGCTATATCCTCCATTGAATTCATCACTACCTTGACCAGTTAATATAACTTTTATATTTGGATTGGAGTGTTTTGCGAATTTATGGAGATGATATTTATAGAGTTGCTCGGCACTACAATAAGGGCTCTCACATAACCATAAAAGAGATTTCCAATCATCGATACTATAGTCCATAGTATCCTCATTAAAATCAGCAAAATGTTCATTAAAATGATAATGTTGTGCAGCTTTTAAAGCATACTCTGCATCCCCGTTAACAATGGTACTTCTACTTACAACAGAAAAGCTGTTGATCTCTATATGTTTTGCTGCAAAATGCCCTATTGACACAGAATCAATACCACCACTTAAAAATAGACCTATATCTACATCACTCATTAAACATTTTCTTGAAGAAGAGTCTAAAAGATCTATATATTTCTCTATGATTTTATTTTTGGATAGGTGATGTATAGGAATTTTGGTGATGTTCCAGTATTCTTTTGTATTCACTGTTTTATTTCTGAGGTTCACTTCGATGTAATGTCCACCTGGTATATTTTCAATCCCCGAAAAAAAGCTCCCCACGGGCGTTATATTATTTGAAACATGCCCAGCTAACCAAGAATCACTTAAAGCTTCCATCCAATTAAATGTGCGTGGACAATCAGGATATTGCAATAAAGCTTTGATTTCTGATGCAAAGATAATACGTTCTCCCGTAAAGTTATAAAACAAAGGTTTAATACCAAACCTATCTTTTATAAGATAAAGCTTCTGTTGAACTTTATCTAGAATAGTGATTGCAAACATTCCATTTAAAAAATTCAAGAAATTTATTCCATAATCTTCATATAAGTATAATGCTATTTCACAGTCTGACCTGCTGCGGAAAGCTCGTTTTCTTTTTAGTTTGCTTTTTAGATCATGATGATTGTATATCTCACCATTAACCATGACAATAATAGATTCGTCATGATTAGCAAAGGGCTGATCACCATGAGTAATATCATTTATGGCAAGTCTACAAAATCCGAATGCTTCTCTTCCATTTATATGATAAAAATCTCCATCTGGGCCTCTGTAATTGATTTCTTCCAACATGTTTTTCATAGAAAGGACTTCATGTGAAGTAACATCATAATGAAATTTAACCAATCCAACTATTCCGCACATAAATGATCATTCCTTATTATTAAGTTGAATTTCTCCATTATTATCTACTATTTTTCGTCTGTTTATTTTCGCTTCTATAATTACAATAAGCATTGAGCAGAGAAAGAAAACAGTAGAGGTGACACCAATCATCTGATATCCAGATACTGATATTTCTGTATTCGTTGTTGATTGTACGATTGGAGCAAACAAGACACCCGCTACGCTTGCGGTGGTAAATTGAACCATCTGAAATAACCCCATATAGGTTCCTGTTTCAGTTTTTGGCGAAGAAGTTAAGGCTACTTTATTTTGAGCTGGCAGAACCATTACAGCACCGATACCACCTATAATGAACACCAAGATAAAATATACATAATGAAAAGAGTTTTCACCGGGGAGAATGCATCCAATACTATATATTGATAATAAAGTTAGACCAAATATCATTGTTTTATTTAGTGACTTATCCACGCGTCTCCCACCCCAAGCACCTAGTGAAATCATCACAATAGGGCTTGCAAGTAATACCATGCCTACTACACTGGCTTCATAGCCTTGAGACATCCTAAAATAAATTGGGGTAAAAGTAGCAATAGCATTTATGGATAAGAAAATAAAAAAACCTCTGAGCGCATTGATCAAAAATGGCCTATTACTCCATAAATTTTGGGGGATGATTTTAGTTTGGACTTTATTGGAAAATTCAACATACAAAAATGAAGCAAGACTTGTAAAACCAAATAAAATCCAAATGTCACTTTCACTAATAAATATTGCTTGAATGGATATAAATGTTAAAAGTAAGCTTAAAGTTCCTACTATAGGTAAATTTCCAAAAATAAATTTAGTTGATTTTTCAATATTAGGAACTAGCATTAACCCTAGAGCAAGTGCTATCAATCCAATGAGCCCTAGTAACAAAAATATCATTTGCCATTTCATACTCTGTATAATCAAACCGCCTAACGATGGACCTAACAGGGCTGATGCGGCCATCACTGACCCTTGTAATCCGAATGCCCAACCAATTTTATCTTCACTAAATATGCTTCTAATAAGCACAGCTTGTACTGGAACAATCATAGCATCAGCTAACCCTTGAAAAGATTGCCCTACCAAGAACATTCCCCAGCTAGATGAAAAAGCACTAAGCAAACAAGAAATAGTGAATAAACTTAATCCTATTAAAAACATTTTTTTTACATTAGTCATTTTAGCCATTATGCCAAAAAAGGGCATGAAAACTCCGAAGAAAGACCAAAAAACGATGTTTCTCCACTGTACGACTTCATAATCAATATTATAAAATTGAACTAACTCAGGATAGGCTATAAATAACATGGTAGTACTCATCGAACTAGCAAATACTCCTAGTGAAATCGCAATAACAATCAATCTGCTTTTTATAGTCATCGTATCAACCTTTTTTCAAATTCTAATTCATCTTTGACATTTATTCCGTAATTTCCTATAGAGGGAATTGTCGGCTTAAGCATTCTTGCTTTATCAATTGCACCGATATAGATGTTTTTGAAAGAATATCCCTTCCTTTGATAAAACCTAATGGCATTTAAGTTATCATTACTAGTGATTAAATTAATAGATTGTATATTTTGTGTTTTTAGATGTTGTTCTAACTCAAAAAGCAATTTACTGCCAACCCCATGGTACTTTTCTAGAGCCTCTAAAGTCAGGATTTCCGCCTCTTCTTTGAATATTTTGTAAACTAATATTCCTACTATAGTATCTCCACGTTTAGCCAACATAATGTTTTCATTTAAAACATTATAAGTTGTCCCTTTAGACACCATAGTCGTTCCACCCCAATGTTCATTGAAAAAACATGTTAACCACGAAAAGTCTTTTGAACTTGGCTGAGTTACTGTCAATTCTTCTGAAAGAGAACATTTTTTTGAAAGCTGGATATGAGCTATTTCGTTGTCAGTCGCTTGATCCTTAGAAAAATTGATTGAGATACCTAGTTTTTCGGCGTTTATTTGAGCAAGTTTTTGTGCGTAGTTCGAAAAATCTTCAGGGTCAATACCAAAATAAAAAAAACTTTCAGGTGGATTCTTTTTGTACCACAATTTGCTACTGATGACATATTCGTTTTGTTTTGTTTCAGTTATGTTGATATCATCATATAATAGTGCTCTTCCTTCAATAAACTCTACGACAAATTCATCTAATTTGTTTTGAGTAAATAAACGGTTTTTTTCTTGAAAATATCCTATTGCACTTAATTTACTGTGAATCCAATTAATTAAATCATCCTCGTTTAGTTCATGATCTCTTGCTAGTGCAATTAGCATTGCAATGTAATTAACGATTGTTTTGCTTCTCTTAGTTGAAATGTTTTTATAGATGTTTTCTAGAATATCATCATTCAGTTTATTCATTTTACATATACAACTTCCTTTTCAATTAATTGTTTACTCAATGCTTGCAGGTCTTCGATACATGTTTGAACATCTGTATCATATTCTTCAGCAATTTCCGTTACTATTGAAATAAACTCTCTTTGCCCGTCAATTCGTTCATAAAAATCAGCTGCGACTTGATTTAGGGACATGCCCGGTTCGATAATGATACCTTTTAAGTACTTTCTTGTAACATTATCAGGATTTTTTACGAGAATTGTATTATTTTCCATTGTGATTCCCTCCATTCTTTTTTTCTATAACAAGGTACCAAGATTGTGGCTTTGGCTCGTTTGTATCAGTACTTGTTGGAATATCTCCAATTTCATCAATAACTTCCATAAACTCTTCAATAGAGAACTCTAAAGGTTGGATTGAATAATTTGAAATACCTGCGCGTGTAAGCATTTCACCTATATGTTTTTCAGTGTAGCTTTCTAGGAAGGCTTCCTCTAAAATACTTATATACTTTGGGTCTATTTGTTTTTTCAGGCTATTCAAAGAAAGTAATGATATAGGGTGAGTATCAATAATGATGATTTTACCCCCTGGTTTTAGCACTCTATAGCACTCTTTTAATCCCTTTACTGGCTCTACCCAATGATGTAGACATGAGTAAGAAACTAGTGCATCAATCGACTCATTTGCATACGTTAATGCATGAACATCTTGTAATTCAAAGATCACGTTTTTTTTATTAAGACATGTATTTATTTGATTTTGTGCTAGTTCTAACATTGTTTTATTAATGTCAGTAGCATAGATAGTCGCATTTGAATTGTCACATAAATAATGTGTTAAATAACCGGGGCCAGTTCCCATATCAACAATGGTCTCTTCAGTACCTGAAAGGGTATGATTTAAGATTTTATTACCTATCAAGGGATATATGTATAGTTGATTTTCTTTGACAAAATCATTATATAAATAACATTCATCATGAGTCAGCAAAGATTGTACACTCCTTTCATAAAGTGTTAGGGTATGAAAAACCAGTTATTAATGTCCACCAGCAACAACTACATTACGAATCTCAACGAGACGTGGGGTTTTATAAACTTTTTTCATGTGATTCACCTCCTTTATTGTTCTTTTCTAAAAGGGTTTTGTTGGATTAATGTCCACCAGCAACAACTACATTACGAATCTCAATAAGACGTGGAGTTTTATAAACTTTTTTCATGTGATTCACCTCTTTTACTGTCCTTTTAAAGGGTTTTATTGGATTAATGTCCACCAGCAACAACTACATTACGAATTTCAATAAGACGTGGAGTTTTATAAACTTTTTTCATGTAACATTCCTCCTATATATGACTTAAATTTCTAATTCATACCCTAACAAAAGTGATAATAGCATATTATTTATATTTTTTTCAATATTTAAACAATGATTTTTTTGACAAATTTTTATGTTTATAAAGTAATAGTGATGAGTAGATCGATGCTGCAAATAGAGTGAGAGTTTGTTGAAAAGAAATTGGAGAAATAAGAAAGATGTCTAGAATCATGGGTTATTTTAATCTTGAGAGGCGTTTATGGTTTTAGAGGGTTGTATATCCACTAAATTTGAATTCTAAATGGAATAGGATAATCTTTTAGGTTTGTGATGATTATGTGTACTAACAATCGTATAGGAATAACACCTTTAATATCCATTTGTGCATAGGTCTTTTAAATGTAATTCTGTCGTTCCTTGTATATATATTATTTTTATTGATATCTCTTGAACATCTATTTGTTTTTATCTGAATGTTATGATTACTAGTTGAAATTGAATTTTCTTTTTGTATAATTATATTTGAAAATATGAGCATAGGAGGTAAATAATGAGAACAACAAGTGGCAACATATTAGATGACGTTTTAAACGAGATGAGTTCTGATGAGTTTTTAAATGAATATTGGCCAAATCATTTTTTACATAACAAAGGAAATTTAGAACGGTTTTTTTCAGTTCCTGGAATCGAAAATATATCCAGTTTAGAGAATATTCTAAAGATATATAAAAATCCAGTAATGGTTGTTGGAGATGCAATAATTGAGGAGACAGGGGGGATCCTTAACAAATTTTTAGTTCCACCTGAAGAGGCAATGAGTTGGTATGAAAGAGGAGCTGCCTTAGAATTTGATTTCACAGATATATTTATACCAGAGCTTCGTGAATCTATTAGTAAACTAAGGTCACTTTTAGGCTTGCCTGAGGGAACAATGGCAAAAGCAGTATTGTACGCTGCTAAAGAATCAGCTGGATTTTCAGCACATTTTGATGCGTATTGCAATTTCATTTTTCAACTTAAAGGGAAAAAGAAATGGAAGTTGGCTGAAAATTTTAATACAGTGAATCCACTTCAACATTATGAATTAATTGAGGCTCCTCATTTGCCAGATCCATTAAAGTCGTATTGGAATGGTGATTTTCCTGATGAAAATTTATCTAATGGAAGGGAATTGATTTTGGATACGGGATCATTTTTATTTCTTCCAAGAGGTTGTTGGCATTCAACTAGTTCTTCTGAAGAAACCATTGCATTAAACTTTACCTTCGGTCAGCCAGCTTGGCTAGATCTAATTTTAATAGAATTAAGGAATCGATTGATTCAAAAAGACGAATGGAGAGAACTCGTTAATATTGATCTTTTGGATGAAAATGAACGAAAAAAGGTAGAAGAAAAATTAAAATCAATGATAAATAATTTGCCAAACGATTTCAAGGGAATTTCAGTAGGGGATATACTGGCAAGAAAGAAAGATGACTTAGATGTATATCAATCTACACAACTTGTTGTAAGACAACTTATGAGTATAAAAGATGGTTTTTAAGAAGATAACTTATATTCATTATCTTCTTAACTCTACTATAGAAGTATGACGATTAAACTTAATATAATGTTGATAGAGATGACAAAAAATAAAGAACCGCCAAAAAAGCGGTTCTTTATTATGACGGTAAGCTTTTTCTGCAGATTTCCGCCTATTTCCACACTTGATCCGCAATCTCAATCACATGACGCAGCTTTTCCCATTGCTGTTCTTCTGTTAACAAATTGCCTTCCTCTGTTGAGGCGAATCCACATTGTGGGCTCAAACAGATTTGGTTGATGTCCACATATTGTGCCGCTTCCTCGATTCTTCTTTTGATCTGATCAACGGGTTCAAGTTCCCCATACTTTGAAGTGACAAGACCTAGTACGATTTGAAGGTTTGGATTTTTCACATAACGAAGGGGTTCGAATCCGCCAGAACGGTCATCGTCGAATTCTAAGAAGAGACCATCCAAATCCAGATCCGCAAAAATCGTTTCTGCCGCTGCCTCATAACCACCTTCGGCTGCCCAAGTTGATTTAAAGTTACCACGGCAAATGTGCATAGTGATCACTAAATCATCTGGTCGATCGGCAACCGCTTCATTGATTGTTTTCGCAAACGATTCACGCAGTTCATCTTCCTCGCGGCCAAAAGCTTTGATTTGTTCATGTCCTTTTTCAGAAAAGAACACAGCCCAAGCTGTATCATCTAGCTGTAAGTAACGGCAGCCTGCATCATAAAAAGCACGGATGGCTTTTTTATAAGCTTGTGCCACGTCATGGTGAAAATCATCTAAGCTGTCGTACACACCTTCTTCAAGCTTTCCACGGAAAAAGAGCATATTCGGACTTGGAATCGTCATTTTAGCCGTATGATCACCCGCGATGCTGTGAAGGAAGCGATAATCCTCCAGCATTGGATGATCAGTAAAATCAATCTTACCTGTTACTTTGATGCCTCTCGCTTTTGTCGTCGTATTGTGGAATTGAATGCCTTGGTCTGCTTCAAATCCTTCGACCCCATCTAGCCCTTCTAGAAAGTCAAAATGCCACCATGCACGTCTGAATTCTCCATCTGTGACAACCTCTAATCCAATTTCTTTTTGCTTCTCTACAATACGAGTGATTTCTTCGTTTTCAATTTGTCTGAGCTGTTCTTTTGTCAGTGTACCGTCTGCTTTTTGCTTGCGGGCTTCTTTGATGCGTTCAGAACGAAGTAAACTCCCTACTTGATCTGCGCGAAATGGCGGCTTTGTTGTTTTCTTACCAATGGTTTGTACTTGTGTCATGCTGAATCCCTTCTTTCTTCAGGTTATAAATCAAATAAAAAAGCTCTTCCTTGGATAAGGAAGAGCATCATATACTGTGAGATCTCTGCCTTATCTTCAAACAAGCATCAGCTTGCTTAAGGAATTAGCACCATTCTGTTCCTAGGAACAGCGGTTGCCGGGTTTCACAGGGCCAGTCCCTCCACCACTCTTAATAAGGTTACCTTTGATTCAATTTTCTTAATAAACACAATTATTCAATCTTTTCGAGAAAAAGTCAATGGTTTTTCCTATTTATTTTCCTACATAAACAAATCAGCGACGAGAACACCAGCTAATCCAACAAGTGATAGAACAGTCACCATTAATGTCCAAGTTTTAAAAGTTTGGGCCATCGACAGATTAAAGTATTCTTTGTAAATCCAGAAACCTGCATCATTCACATGAGAGAATGTTATACTGCCGGCGCCTGTTGCAATCACCATTAATTCTGGGCTGACTCCCGTCAAACCAATTAGCGGTGCAGAAATGCCAGCTGCTGTGAGACCCGCGACAGTTGCTGACCCTAAAGAGACACGAAGGACAGCTGCAATCAGCCAAGTGAGGAGCAGAGGAGACAGTGTGCTTCCTTGCATAATCCCTGCAATGTATTGATCAACGCCGCTGTCAATGAGCACCTGTTTAAAGGCGCCGCCGCCTGCAATGATCAATAGAATCATCGCAATGGAGCCAATTGAATCCGTAATCGACTTCATGACGTCCTGCATGCTCTTTCCTCTGCCAAGACCAAATGTGTAGATGGCAAGCAGCACAGAGATTAATAGGGCAATCGCCGGCTCACCTAAAAACTCAGCCGCCGGTAGCAGCGGGGAGGACGGGAAGAAAATTTCTAAACATGCTCTGAATGTCATGAGCAATACAGGTAAAATAGCGGTGAAAATACTAATGCCGAAGCTTGGCATTTCCTCTTCTGTAAATTCCTTTGGATTAAACAAGTCCTTTGGAATGTGTGCATGCAGTTGATCTTTCTTAAATAGTTTCGTAAACAGAAGTCCGCCTACTAAAACAGCAGGAATGGCTAAAATAATTCCAACCAATAAGGTTTGTCCCATGTTGGCTTGAAATACATTGGCAATGGCTGTCGGCCCTGGATGAGGAGGGAGGAAGCCATGTGTTGTAATGAGTGCAGCGACGAGCGGCATTCCCACATACAACACAGGAAGTCTTGCGGCTTGAGCAATGGTAAAGACTAATGGAATAAGAATAATGAATCCGGTTTCATAAAATAGAGCAATTCCGATAACAAATCCAGTCAGCATCGTCGCCCATTGGATTTTCCCGATACCAAAGCGGTCGATGAGTGTCATGGCAATACGTTGAGCACCGCCAGAATCAGCCATCAATTTACCAAGCATCGCTCCAAAGCCAAGAACCAACGCCAGATGGCCGAGTGTACTTCCAAGCCCTTTTTCGACTGAAGCAATCGCTTCAAGTGGTGACATGCCTTCTAAAACGGCAACGATTAAAGAGACAATAATCAACGAAATGAAAGCGTTTAACTTAAAGACAACCATGAGTAAAAGTAATAACAAAACGCCAAGTCCGATAAAAACTAACGACATGATCTTTCCTCCTTTGTGCTGCATAAGGGAGCGTGAACGCCCCCTCTGCTTTATCCTTCAAGTATGTCTACTGCTTCTTTTAACGTATCCTTTGAGCCAACATTTCCCGGGAAAATCACATAAGACATAAATGGGAATTTGCTTTCTTCTCCTGTTTGCCAAACGGGAATACCTGGTTTGATTTGACCTGCGACGGTCGCACGTTTGACACTGAGTCCTCTTGTTCCAATATCGCTTGAGGTGATTCCGCCTTTGGCAATGAGGTACTTAGGGCGAATGGAGAGGCGCTGAACAATGCTTGTCACAGCATCACTAATCTGAACAGACAGTTTCAATTCTTCCTCTTGACGATCGTCCCCAAGATCAAGCCGTTCTCTCCTTGTATAAACAGCAACCGATTGCCCGGTTGTTAAAAGCCGTTCAGTTTGTTGAATCACGCGGTCAATTTCCTCTTGAAATGCTTCAGGTTCTAACACGAGGTGTGTATCAAATTCAATAAATGCAATGTCTTTATTTTGCTGCAGCGCTCGCAATTGTTCGGTTGTTTTTTTGACATGGGAGCCAACCATGATGAGGCCACCGTGCGTGCTTTCTTCCTGTATTAAGTCTTGTCTAGTTAATAGTGCTTGATCCTTAACACCGCCAAGCACTTTTGTGAGAGCTGCCGCACTTCTAAATAGAAAGTGCTGACCTGCTTTGATGGCATCTATGAGGGCAATGACAAAGACTTTGACATCGTCATAGTCTACTGCATTTACAACCACTTTTTGAAAATCCTTCACGGTCATCAGCTGATCCTTGATTTGTTCAATACGTAAAGCCCGGATATCTTCTAAAGAAATATAAGTAGTGTTTTCCTTAGTGAACGATCCGTTTGATTTCTCTTCGATCCATTCTCCGAGGTGAGAAGATTGAAATCCGAATGTACGATCCAATGCAAATTCTGTGTCACCAGCAGGAATTAATTCGTGACCTTCCTGTACGTAGTGAATATTGCCAATCGTAAAGCGGCCGCCTTCTTTAAAAAAGGGAAGAAGGATTTCGCCGTCAAATTGGCGGGAGCTTTGCTGTTCAATGGTCGTTCTGAGAATGTCAGTCTCTAGCGGAAAGTGTCCACGCAGGGTGGAGTCCCCCCGGCTGACAATGATGAAATCTTGATCAAGCCGTTCAGCCGTTTTCACAATCGTTGATGCGATCGTTTCATGAAGAACTGTCGTTTCTTTCTCTGTCATACTGCGAGAGTTGGTTAAGATAAAGAACATACGGCTGTCTTCAAGAAAACCAGCTTCAATGCTTTTCTCTGACCAATCGGTGAAAACAGAGACGCCGTGTACGGTTTGAATGCCTGTTGGGTCATCGTCTAATACAATCACTTTATGGTGAAAATGGTTTAGTGCTTGTTCGTATGCTGATTGAATGCGGTCTGAATCCGCTTTCGGAATGGCATTTAGTAACTCAATGCTTTGTTTCATAGAACCTCATCCTTTCTTCACTTCAACATGAGCCATTTTTTCGTAATATTGAACGATCCCACCGTGATCAAGTCCAGACTTTCCGTCCGCTTTGAGGGCGTGGAAGATTTCCAGCAGCTGACTAGAAAGCGGGAGAGGAACGCCGATATCGTGGGCAGTTTCCATGACATTGGTTAAATCCTTTAAGTTGATGTCAATACGTCCGCCAGGCTCAAAGTTTCGTTCTAAAATGAGAGGAACCTTCGCA
Organism: Bacillus sp. FSL K6-3458; assembly: GCF_038005045.1. NCBI lineage: Bacteria > Bacillati > Bacillota > Bacilli > Caryophanales > Bacillaceae > Bacillus > Bacillus sp. FSL K6-3458. The sequence goes on from NZ_JBBOSI010000001.1 coordinate 445,656, forward strand.
TCGAGTACAGCACTTCCTGCCAGTCCACCTCGGATGGCTTCATACATTTTATCAATCGCAATGCCAGACTTAGCGGCAAGGACGAGTGCCTCGGACATGGCAGCGATATTTAAGTTGACGATGATTTGATTCGCAAGCTTTGCGGTTGTCCCGCTTCCATTTGATCCAACTAATACGACATCTGTGCCCATGGCATAGAGGACATCCTTTACTTGCTCAAAAATCTCTTTTTCTCCGCCCGCCATAATCGCAAGTGTCCCGTCTATCGCCTTTGGCTCTCCGCCACTGACAGGAGCATCGATAAATTCGACCTGATGCTGTTTGGCCAGTGCCGCTAATTCTCTAGAAGTAACAGGTGAAATAGAGCTCATATCTATAATGATCGTGCCAGGTTTTGCTGTAGCCAATATGCCTTGTTCACCTGCTACGACTGCTTCTACATGCTCACCTTTTGGAAGCATCGTGATTATGATATCGCTTTCAGATGCTGCCTCAGCAGCTGATGCAGCGGCATTTGCGCCCAATTCTTTTAATGCTAGAACAGCTTCTGTATGAATATCGAAAACAGTCACAGTATGACCGGCTTTTAATAGATTGAGTGCCATAGGTTTCCCCATAATGCCTAATCCAATGAATCCAATTTGCTTTGCCATTTTGTCCGCCTCCTATTTAGAAACCCCTTACAAAAAGCGCTTTCTTTTCTTTTTGTTAGTATATATACTATCGATTTAAATTAATAGTAGGAAATAAACTATTGTTCATTTAATGTACATGACGAAATAGGAATGTGTCAACGGAAAATATGAGAAAAGTCACAAAAAAAAGACCGGAAACAGCTCCGGTCTATGGTCGATTATGTTTTATTTTTAGCTACAGCTAATCGAGAACGTTTGACGTTGTCGATTGCATTTGATCCTAATTCTAAAACAGCTGTGACGTACAAAACATCAATAATCACAAGCTGATTAATACGAGAAATCATTGAGTCAGAACGATAGGTTGTTTCTCTCGATGAACTGAGCAGATGAAAGTCGGATTTCTTGGCGAGCTCTGATTTCGGATAGCTGGTAATCGAGGCGACCGTTGCACCTTTTTCCTTTGCAAATTGCACGGCATCAAGGATTTCTCTACTTTCCCCTGAATGTGAGATCGCGACGATAAAATCATGTTCCGTTGCATGTGTTGCAATCATATTCATCATATGAGGATCACTGCATAGACTCACTTCAAAGCCAAGCTGGAGAAACTTATGATAGGCATCTCCGGCAATAAAACTGGAGGCACCTGCTCCAAAGAAGACGGTTTTATGTGCCTGTTTCATTTGCTCAATAAATTGTGTCACAGCTTGGTCTTCTAAAATATGTTTCATATCCTGAATAGAGTTGGTTGTTAACTCTATGACCTTATGTTTAATATCTGCGACACTATCAGATGCTTCGATCTCACCGTATATGGATTGAGGCGTATTGGTCGCAATATCCTGCGCGACATGGACACGAAACACTTGATAGGACTCATAGCCAATTTTTCGCAGAAAACGAAAGATCGTCGTTTCACTTGTGTTGCATTCAGCAGCGAGTGCACTAATCGAATGAAGCACAACTTTCTGAGGGTTTTGTAAAATGTAATTGGCAATCTTTTTCTGGGTAGGGGACAAACTATGAAATGTTGTCCGGATATGACTAAAAATATTCTCTTCTATGATAAACACCACACTTCATCTAACATTCTATCTTAAGCATACAGGAACTTATGAAAACGGTAAACAAACCTCACATGAAAAATAAAGAATAATATGGAAGAAAACACTTCTTTTGGTTCTTTTGTCATGGTATACTCAATTGGTAATAGACAAAAATGGGGGTTTTTACTATGACAATGAAAAAAGGCCTAACGATCAGCCTGCTCATTTTTTCGCTGATTGTTTCATTGTTTGCGCCAGTTGGATCTGCGGATGCCAAACAAGTGAAAAAAGCAAAAGTAAGTACACACTATTATAAAAAGAAAAAAACGTTTAAATATGCACAGGTGAAAAACCTTAGTAAGGCGCATATGAAAACCATCAATCGTGATTTAAAAGATGATATTGCATTCTCTTATTCTACGTACTTGTTCTTAAAGGACGAAGCGAAAAAAGAAGGCATTGGGAAGATCACATACGAGAGATCGTTTAAAACGAAATTTAATAATGGGAAGAAACTAAGTATCCTAAACTATGATTACATGAATGACGGTAGCATGCACGGGGATACGATGGTTACGAGCATGAACTATGTGTTAACAAAGAAAAAAACAAAGCAACTGTACTTTACAGATGTGGTAAAAACAAAGAAAAAGCGTACAAAAGTAAGAGATTATATCTATAACTACACAAAGAAGCATAAAAGTAAATTCTATGCGAATCTGAAAAAAAGCGATATTCAAATCGGCTACGACACGCAGTACTACTTCACGAAAAAGGGAATCGCTGTTGTCTTCCAGCCATATGAAATTTCACCGTACTATGTAGGAATTCCTATGATTCAAGTACCTGCGAAGGTGTATAAATAAAGAAGAGAAACGGCCATGAATTTGGTCGTTTTTTTATACATAAAAAGAGCCCCTGGTGACGAGGCTCTTCTTTTTACATTTATACTTGTTTGGGTGCATCGTTTAGTGGGTGACGGCGTTTGCCGTTGTAGTGGCGGCGCATACGAAAGATTTCAAACTCCGAAAGCTCTGCGCTTTTTCGTTTTTGGGTGCGGTTATCTTTTTTGAAAGAGAATAGTAAGTAGCAGCAAAGTGAAGCGATAATCAATAAAATCATCATATGACATTCCTCCAATTCATCCTATTCTTTAAGTGTAGACAGGGTGAGTGATGTTTATAACTGAAAATAGTTAGCAAATAGCGTTTAGTTCTAAAGGTTTATTCTAGCTGCTTTTTTAGGTCTAAGATACTGGTTGTTTTTAACTATTATATTTCCAGTTATTGCACTCGTCAAGAAGAATTTTTCTGGGGTTGTCTCTATTAGTACGATTAAGTGTCATAAAAGTTTCAGAAAATTGTAAACTTTTATTAAAAAACCGTTCCCGAACAGGAACGGTTGTAAACATGTTTATGCTTTTTCTTCAAATAAACGTGCAATTTCCACGATCACTTCTGACGCTTTCAGCATGTTCTCTACAGAGATGAATTCATATTTACCGTGGAAGTTTTCCCCGCCAGTAAAGATGTTTGGCGTTGGAAGTCCTTTATATGAAAGCTGTGAGCCATCTGTACCGCCGCGGATTGGTTCAATGACAGGTGTCACTGAGCGGTTTTCCATGGCTTCATGAGCGATGTCTACGATATGTTTGACTGGCTCAATTTTTTCTCTCATATTGTAATATTGATCCTGAATGCTAAGGGTGATGCTGTTTTCGCCGTAGACCGCTTTTAAGTCGTTTGCGATTTTTTCAAACAGTGCTTTGCGCTTGTTGAATTTCTCTTTATCAAAATCACGAATAATATATTGCAGCTCTGCTTCTTCTACTTCTCCTACAAACCTTGTGAGGTGGAAAAAGCCTTCGTATCCTTCTGTGTATTCTGGAGATTCATCTGAAGGAAGTTTGTTGTGAAAGAGCATGCCGATCTTTGCAGCACTGACCATTTTGTCTTTTGCTGTCCCTGGATGGACGTTGTTTCCTTTAATTGATACTTTTGCACCTGCGGCGTTGAAGCTTTCATATTGAAGCTCTCCTAGCGGGCCGCCGTCAATCGTATAAGCATAAGAAGCGCCAAAGGCATCAACATCGAATTTGTGAGGTCCTCTGCCGATCTCTTCATCTGGTGTGAAGGCGACACGAATTTTTCCATGCTTGATTTCTGGATGCTCAATCAGGTAATGCATGGCGGTCATAATTTCTGCGATACCTGCTTTGTTATCTGCACCAAGCAGGGTCGTGCCATCAGTCGTGATGAGCGTATGTCCTTGGTATTTTTGTAAATTTGGAAACTGTGCTGGAGATAATACGATATGTAGATCTTCGTTTAACGTGATGTCCCCGCCTTGATAGTTCTCATGAATCTGCGGTTTCACGTTCTTGCCAGTGAAGTCAGTGGCTGTGTCGATATGAGCTAGGAAGCCAATGGTTGGCACTTCTTTGTCTGTGTTAGATGGGATCGTGCCCATGACATAACCGTTTTCATCCATTGTCACTTCTTGAATGCCGATGGATTTCATCTCTTCAACAAGCTGCCTTGCTAGGTTCAGCTGTCCTTCAGTGGATGGGCAGCTCTCTATGTCTGCATCAGACTGTGTATCCACTTTTACATAACTTGTGAATCGCTGGATCATTTCCTCTTTCATCAATACGTCACTCCTTTTGTAGAATATGTTCATTTTATCATGTCTTGAATGCGCTTCATAACAAGAAAGGCTTTCTCTGGCAATTAGAGAGGAAAAAGACCTACTTTTATTTTGCGATGTGCTGAATGGTTCTTTAGGGTGATTTTTTTGGGTGTCTTTTTATTTATAATGAGGACATATAAAATCATCCATTTGTACGTTAATTTGGGAGAAAGGGGTGCGAAAGTTGGATTCTAGTCAAACACTTGCACTCGCTCAAAAGTTCCAGGAAGCTGCTGATGGCATTCGGCAGTCGAAGCAGCTGCTTGAGAATCGGCTGAAGGCAGTTGGATCAGGCTGGCAAGGGGAAGCAAGAGATAAATTTGATCAAAGCTTTGAGGAAACAGTGACACGCTATGATCAATTTGAAAAGGACTTGCTTGAAACAAGTCAGGAACTGCGAGATGCTGCTGTCAAAATCGAGGAACGTAAAGCTGAAATCGCCAGAATGGAAGAGCTTGAGCGAAAAAGGCGAGAAGAACGGAGAGAAAGAAACCGAGAAGGGAGATGATGTGATGGCGCGTGACATTGTAGTAGATCCAGATCAGCTGACAGGGCTGGCGAATGATTTTGTAGGAGAGCTTTCGGCCATCGAAACAAAGCACCACGATTTACATAGTGAACTGGATGGCCTCATCCTAGGCTGTGATCCCCGTTATCGAAGCTGTTTTTCTGGAGTAGGAGATGCATGGGGTTCTGGACAAGCCTTAATGAGCAAATTGAGCAGTGACGACATTGCCATTCGTCATGCAACGGATAAAATGGTCGAAGCTGATGATATTTTAAGGAAAATGTACAGTCTGTATGATCAATATGGTACACTCACGAGCCTAGCTGGTATTGTGATGATGCAGGCAAAATACTATGGGCTTGGCATGACGACCTTTATTAAAGAAAATGGCCGCTATGCTGCGCAGCATTCAAAGCTCCTTCTTGATGTGACCGGACGGGTAGAAGGAACGAGATTTGACCGGTTGGCAAGGATTTGGCTGAGTAAAAAAGAATTATTAAAACGATCCAATTGGTCGATGGCTGACCTTGTCCATAAGAAATTTACGAAATTTTATCCTAGCGATACAGTTGCGTTCACGAACAGTGTACGTGATTTCACAAAAGGAAGTATCAATTGGAAGGACACAGCTGGCATCAAGTCTGTTCTGAAAAATGGTGCAAGGTTTGCGAAAGGAAATGCCATCATTGCAACGGTCGTCACGGGTGCAACAGAAACGGTTGGCTGCGGTCTGAAAATTGCGGAGAACTATGCGGAATTTGGGGATCAGCCAGAAGTTCTCAAGCGTGAAAATGCAAAGGCTGTTGGAAATGCAGTGAATAATACGGTCTTTATTGCAGGCGGATCTGTTGCAGGTGCCGTTGTGGGCGGCGCTCTTGGAAGTTTTGCAGGACCGATTGGAACAGTCGTTGGCGGTGCGATAGGATCAGCAGTAGGTGGCTTTATTGGTGAAAAAGTCGCCAAGCTTACTTCTGGTTTTGCAGAACAGGTCGCAGTGAAATTAAAAGACCCAATTCATGCGGTTGTCGATAAAGGAAAAAAAGCATTTGAACTGGCAGGTCAAGGTGTTAAAGCAGTCAATGACACCATTGATCAAGCAAATCAGGTGATACATAAAGGAATAGAAAAAACAAAAGAAACCGCAGATTCGCTGTTGAAAGGTGCAGGTGATTTCTTGAAGGGCGCATTTTCTTTTGGATAAGGAGAGATCAAGTTGGATCAGCTAAGTCTAAGTATCGAGGAACTCATCTTTAGTTTTTACAGTGAAGGCTATTTTGAGCAAGGGATGTCTTTAAAGGAAGCCTATTATCCAGATGTAGAGGATGAACGTCTTGGATTTTTATTTGAAATTGCATGTCGCTCTTTGCTGGCAAAAGACGTGCTGGAATTTCGAAATAGACAATACCGTTATAAAGAAAAATACCGGCATTTCATTCAAGCCATGAACGATGCATCACATACCGTGAAAGCTTCAAGATTTGGTGCATTAGATGAAGAGGTCAGTACGTCCTTTCATACGACTCAGGCAGGTGTGTATTCACACCATACGCTTTATGATCAACAAGTGCATCAGATTCACAAACTAAAAGACGATCAGCAGACTGTGGAGCAAGTGACAACCTTTTTGAACATACACATGAGTGAACACCTTACACCAGTCATCAATTTGCAGGGGGAAGAATTTGAACTGCTGTTAGAACAAGCCAGTCAAGGGAATGATGATTGGCCTTCTTTTCTAAATAAAGCAGAGAACCAAGAGCTTGTGCGGGCATTTGTTTCTGATGTAAGGGTCAGAAAAGGAAAAATGGATTCTTTGATGAAGGTCACTTATGATAAAAATAATACGCCGGATGTAGAGTCTATGATATTTGTTATTCCGGGGCAGAAGCATTCTTGGCTAGTGTCGGGCATGAAGGAAAATGAATTTCGGATAGAGACGGCTCATAGGGACGGATTACGTTCTATATTCTAATGGAGAAAAGGAGAATGGCGCTTGAATCCAAGTGAAGTAATAGAAGTGAGGAGCAGACCCTTTCTAAGAGTATGGGCATTCTTAGCAACGGGCGGATTTGGCATCATCGGTATTTGGTTATTTTCAGAAGCTCTTACATTTGAATCGAATTATACGTTGTTTTTATTTTTAGGCGGATTATTAGGCATTGTCTATGGGTGGATCTCTTTTTTGATGATTCTTCCGGCTTTTACGAAGAGGGGAAATGTGATTTTTCGCATTCAGCGTGGAGAGAATGGCGCTGTTTTATACCGGCAACAAACAATTCCTTTTCAAGACATTCAATCTATTGATATGCGCAGGCATCGTTACAGTATCAGGGGATTTCTGTTCATGGATGTGCTCATTCGGAAAATTGATGGGAAATTGATCAAGATTCCGGCGTACAGTATTTTAGATGAAGAAGTATTTGAGCAAACGGTGAAACAAAACATTTATCCATATTTACATGAGACTGCCCAAGAGAATTGGAAACAGCAGCATGGTCATGGTGAAAAGCAGAATCAATAGATGTTTTCGCCATCATTCCATGAGGTGAGACGCCACTTTTTTTAAGAAATCGTGTAAGATGTCAGTAAAGACTGAACAATCAAGAGGTGATGAGAGATGGACAAAGAAATGGTAATTGACCTCGTCACAGAACAAATGGCACGAATTCGAAAAGAAAAAGACTATACACAGGACCGCATGGCTGAGGTGCTTGGGCTATCCAAACGGCATTTGCAGCAGGTTGAAAAGAATCGTCTTCGCCTCAACTGGACGCAATCTGCGGCCGTATGTGCATTATTCAGGGATAGTGACATTTTAAAAGGGACACTTGGGGATGATCCGCTTGAGATTTTGGAAGTCGTCGCCCACGATGAATTGCATTTATCTGTTGAACGAACGATTGGCGGAAAGGTTTGGTGGCGGACGTCTGTGAGAAAAGGTACGTTTCGTCTCCAGCAAAATGTGCTAAGCCAGCATTACCGCATCTTAGATGATGAGAATTATCGCTATTATAGTTCCTTTAATAAAGAAGAAGCGAAGCGGCGGTTAGAGGAATTAAGTGAGCTGTCGTAAGCAGAAAAAGAGAGGTCCCTCTATGACAGGGACCTCTCTTTTTTGTGTTGTTTATACTTTCAGAGTGTTTTTCGCCCGAATAAAGGCAACAAGCTGTTTAATTTCTTCATCTGTTAGTGGAACGCCGTCTACATGGATGGTTCCTTCTTTTGCTTCCGTCAGCTCAATTTTGATATCAGAGATTTTGCGTTGTATCTCTGGCTCGTCCGTTCTACCAAGTAAAAAATCAATGGACGTATCATACAAATCAGCCAGCAGTTTCACTGCTTCAAGCGAAGGTCGTCGGTACCCAGATTCGTAACCGGCATAGGTGCTTTTGGCGATACCTAGGCGATCTGCCGTATGCTGGAGAGACCATTTTTTCTTTTTTCTAAGGGTGGTTAAACGATCGAGTATCATACATGAACGCTCCTTTATATACAACAACAGTATATCATATTTTGACAAAGAGTGTACGCGTTATGCGTAATAATTTCTTGATTAATTCGCGTTATGTGACTATAATGGCAATGAAGGTACGCGTAAAGCGTATATTATAGAATAGCACAAGCTGGCTTATAATATGTGTGACAAACGAAGTAATTTTACTGAAAGAGGTGGACCTGTTGAAGAAATTATTGCTTTTAACCACTGGTGGGACGATTGCATCTGTAGAAAGTGAAAATGGTTTAGCTCCAGGTGTTAAAGCTGAGGACCTTTTAAGCTATTTAAACGAAATTAATGCAGACTACACAATGGACACAAAGTCCCTAATGAGTATAGATAGTACCAATATGCAGCCTGAATACTGGGTTGATATCGCAACAGCCATTTATGAAAATTATGATCAATATGACGGATTTGTCGTCACGCATGGTACGGACACAATGGCCTATACATCAGCAGCACTATCGTATATGCTGCAAAATCCTGATAAGCCAATTGTCATTACAGGGTCACAAATCCCGATTACGTTTAAGAAAACAGATGCGAAGAAAAACATTACAGATGCGATTCGTTTTGCATGTGACGGTGTTGGCGGCGTGTATGTCGTGTTTGATGGCAGAGTCATTCAAGGAACTCGCGCAATCAAACTAAGAACGAAAAGCTACGATGCATTTGAAAGTATTAACTACCCATATATTGCATCGATTGAAAATCATCAAATTGAATACAATAGCAAAGTAAAAAGATCATCAATGAAACCGCTTAAATTAGATGCATCCTTGAACACAGACGTTTGTTTACTAAAACTGCATCCAGGACTGAAGCCTGAGTTTTTAGATTCAATCAAAGGGTTGTACAAAGGAGTCGTCATTGAAAGCTACGGCAGCGGCGGAATTCCTTTCGAAGGAAGAAACCTTTTAGAAAAAATCAACGAATTGCTGGAAGAAGGCATTTCTGTTGTGATCACCACTCAGTGTCTCGAAGAAGGAGAAGACATGAGTGTGTATGAAGTAGGACGTAAAATCAATCAAGAACTGGTTGCTCGTTCAAGAAACATGAACACAGAAGCTATCGTGCCAAAGCTCATGTGGGCATTAGGTAAAACAACAGATCCACGAGAAGTGAAAAAGATTATGGAAACGCCAATCGCAGAAGATTTAGTGATTTAACTATTCTATAGAAAGCAGGTCATACGAGATGGTTCAAGCAACTTATCGTTACGAGAAGGATTTTCTAGGTGAAAAAGAAATTCCCGCAGACGTGTATTATGGTGTTCAAACGCTTCGTGCAAAAGAGAATTTCCCGATTACAGGATATCGCATGCATGAAGAACTCATTCGAGCATTTGCCATTGTCAAAAAAGCAGCAGCTCAAGCCAACATGGAAGTCGGACGTTTATATGAAGGAATTGGAAATGCGATCGTTCAAGCTTCAGATGAAGTGATTGAAGGCAAATTCCATGAATATTTCATCGTAGACCCGATTCAAGGCGGCGCAGGAACGTCTATGAATATGAATGCCAATGAGGTCATTGGAAACAGAGCCCTCGAGATCATGGGACATCAAAAGGGCGAATACATTCATTTAAGTCCAAACACACATGTGAACATGTCACAATCGACAAATGATTCGTTCCCAACGGCGATCCATATTGCAGTGCTCAAGCAGTTAGACATTTTACTTGAGACGATGCAGGCCATGCAGGACGTATTTCAAAAGAAAGCAAAAGAATTCGATCATGTCATCAAAATGGGGCGTACTCATTTACAAGATGCTGTTCCGATCCGTTTAGGACAAGAGTTTGAAGCATACAGCCGTGTGCTGAGCCGTGATATTAAACGAATCAACCAATCAAAACAGCATTTATATGAAGTAAATATGGGTGCGACAGCTGTTGGGACAGGCCTCAATGCAGATCCTCGCTACATCGAAATCGTCGTGAAGAAGCTTGCTGATATTTCTGGACTGCCATTAGTAGGCGCAGAGCACCTCGTAGATGCGACGCAAAATACAGATGCATACACAGAAGTATCTGCTGCCTTAAAAGTATGCATGATGAACATGTCTAAAATTGCGAATGACCTTCGCTTAATGGCTTCTGGCCCACGTGCAGGTCTTGCTGAGATTGCATTGCCAGCCCGTCAGCCGGGATCATCCATTATGCCTGGAAAAGTCAATCCAGTCATGGCAGAGCTCATTAACCAAATCGCATTCCAGGTCATTGGGAACGACCACACCATCTGTCTTGCTTCTGAAGCAGGCCAGCTTGAGTTAAATGTGATGGAGCCTGTTCTGGTCTTTAACTTGCTTCAATCTATTAGTATAATGAATAACGGATTCCGCTCATTCACAGATCACTGTTTAGCGGACATCGAAGCAAATGAAAAACGTTTGAAAGAATATGTCGAAAAAAGTGCAGGTGTCATTACTGCGGTAAACCCTCACTTAGGCTATGAAGCCGCGGCTAGAATCGCAAGGGAAGCCATTTTAACAGGACAATCGATCAGAGATCTTTGCCTGCAAAATGATGTGTTAACAGAAGAAGAACTTGATATTATTTTGAATCCTTACGAGATGACAAAGCCTGGCATTGCGGGTGCAGAGCTCCTAGAGCGATAATAATATCAAAAATTTTATTTTATTAATATGTGGAATTGCCTGTGAAATAGAGAAAAACAGGCAATTCACTTTCTTTCGAATTGACACACTTTTTTCACAATATTTTGAAAACGCTTAACGCACGCACAAAGGGAGGAAACAAACATTGAAATCGGTTCGCTTGCCATCTATGATCGAGATCATCGCTGTACTAGGGCTCTTTTTAGCGATTGTCTTATCGTTTACTATTTATTTTCACTTAGATATTCAATTGGCTTTATTTATTTCATGGTTTCTAGCAATTGGGCTTGGCCTTCATTTAGGACACTCATATAAAGATTTACAGAACGCCATTACTAGAGGAATATCCAATGGGCTCGAAGCTGTTTTAATTTTACTTGCTGTTGGTGCTTTAATTGGAACATGGATTGCGGGTGGCGTTGTTCCTACACTGATTTATTATGGACTAGAGTTTATTCATCCGAATATTTTCTTACTCGCAACCTTGATTATTTGTGCAATCATGTCTGTTGCTACCGGTACTTCTTGGGGAACGGTTGGTACTGCTGGTATTGCTATGATTGCGATCGGTGAAGGGTTAGGAATTCCCCTGCCAATCGTAGCGGGTGCGGTGTTGTCTGGTGCTTATTTTGGAGACAAGCTTTCTCCACTATCAGACAGTACAGTTCTGGCCTCTTCTTTATCAAAGGTAGAAGTTTTGGCGCATGTAAGAGCGATGATGGTCTTATCCATACCTGCCTTTGTCATTACAGCTATTATGTTTACAGTGACTGGATTTATCTATGGAGGGCGCAATATTGATCAAGAGAAGGTAGAATTTTTAAAGAATGCTTTACTTGATACATTTAATATTAATGTGTGGATGCTTATTCCAGCTCTGATTGTGGTTGTTTTACTCGTAATGAAAAAGCCTGCATTACCGGTTATTGCGATTGGTGCTTTGTTTGGAGCGATCTGGGCATTTGCTTTTCAGGGGACGAATCCTAGTGATGCAATTGGTGCAGCATACAATGGATTTTCAATTCAATCAGATGTAGACTTCCTTAATCAATTATTAAATCGTGGTGGAATGGTCAACATGCTCGGCTCTTTGGTCGTCATCATCCTTGGGCTTGGTTTTGGCGGAGTATTAGAACATCTGGGTGTATTGAAAGTCATTGTCTCAACATTTGAGAAAAAGCTGTACAATGCAGGAAATGTTACACTTTCCACAATTCTTGTAGCATTCTTTGCAAACATTTTTGGATGTGCAATGTATGTATCCATCATTCTGACACCAAAAATCATGGAAAAAAGCTACGACAAATTAAAATTAGACAGACGTGTGTTATCTAGAAACTCTGAGGTTGGTGGAACGCTTACGTCTGGTATGGTTCCATGGTCAGATAACGGAATTTACATGGCAGGGATTCTCGGTGTGACAACATTCTCGTACTTACCATTTATGTGGTTGAGCTTTGTCGCCATTGGTCTTGCGATTATTTATGGATATACAGGGAAATTCATTTGGTACGTGAAAGATCAACAGGAAAAAGAAGAATCGGCATCATAAGCCAATGCAAAAGCCGCCCCTCCCCCGGGCGGCTTTTGTTTGTCCTAGGACCGTAAGACTATGTGTGTTTCCAGAAGGGTGGTTGTGTATTTTGACCCCCTATAAAAGAGGGCTTAAGGTGTGGTATGAAGCAGATTGAAAGCATATTTATACCATAAAAAAGGCACAAATCCCTATTCAAACATGAGTCTTTGAACCTTATAATAACAATATTGGAAAAAGTGCGATTCACCATTACGCTCGTTTAGAGGGACTCTAAGCAGCGTTTTTATTTTTGACAGGAGGAGGAACCCATATGAGCTTATCGGATATGCTGTCTGCCCTTAACGGTGGCATTTCAAATAAAAAGGCAGAGATCGAAGAGAAAATTGCTCGACTCAAAAAGGCAAAAAGTAAGATTGAACGTGAACAAGATGCCGCAGAAACAGACCTAAAACAAATCAAGCAGCCAAAGCTTGGGGCCTCTTGGAAAGGTGAGCGGAGCCAAGATTTCAAATCAGAGCGAAATGAAGCGCATGATGCGCTGCAAACGATCGTAAGCGATAAATACCCACGCTACGTGAGCCGAATCGAATTCAAAATCAGTACACTAGAAGCAGAGCAGGCTGCCTTATCCTTTGCCAGCTCTTTAGCTGGAGATGCCGCACGTTTGGCTGAAAAAGGAGAAGACGCAGTAGAAGACGCAAAACGCTTGATCTCAAAAGCATGGAGCAGCTTGTAAGCGAGCTTCATGCTGAACAAATCTGGAGGATATCATAATGGGACAAATTAAGTTAAACTACCAAACAGTGATGGATAAACTAGATGAAGTCTCCCAAGCAGTTGAAGCTTTAACAATGAAAAAAGCAGCAGATAAAGCTGGTGAAAACAGCCTTGAATTTGTAACCAAATGGACGTCACGTGAAGCAGAGGTGGGCGAAATGGTCTCAAGCTTTAAAGAAGCCTTGATCAAAAACGTTCAGGATACACGCTCAAATGTGAAGACACTGAAAGAACAGGATGAGGCGATTGCGGCAAAATCATAAGCCCCAATCGTTTTATTGATAGCGTAGCTGAGTACGATGTAAAATATAGTCGTAAAGACTCATATATAATTCGGGATTTATGACCTTAGATTATTCCGTTTTTCTTCCAAACACCATGTTAAAAGGACACCTTTTCCCTATTTAAGCCTAAGGCTTTTCACCTTATACTATACTTAATGAAAGCGAACGATAGAAATGTCAGGACTGGAAAAAGCAGATGATCTGCTCGGTTTCAAAAACGCTGACGCCGTGCTTTCTTATGAGGTCTAATAGAGGTGGATGACATGAGTTTATCCGAGATGCTGCACCATCTGCATATGGGGATTGAAAACAAACGTGCAGAATTTGACGAAATGATCTCTCGGTTAAAGACAGCCAAAAGTAATATTCGAACAGAACAAGATCTTGCGCAGTCTGACATAAAGGAAATCAAGAAGCCTGCTCTAGATTCGTCATGGAAAGGTGAGAGAGGAACGGACTTTCACCGTCATCGGAAAGAAGCCTATCACGTGCTGCACGACATTGTGAACAATGAGTATGAAACCTATATTACGGAGATAGACCAAAAGATTATGCACTTTGAGTTAAAAAAAATGGAACTCGCTGTCGCTAGTAATTTTGCAGGAAGAGCCCAAGATGTGATGGAAAAAGGCGAGGATTTTGCAAAGGATGTCAAACATTTAATTGAACGGGGCTGGAAAGCTCTTTAATAAAATAAACGAAACAGCCGGCTGAACAAGCGGCTGTTTTTTTGGTTTAATCACATCCACCGCTACCACCAGAATCACCACCGCAGGAGGCATCAGAAGCGTGATGTGTATACGAATCAGTATAGTTACTGGTTGTTGAACTGTGATGTGCAGAATGCTTAGAAGATGAACGCTTATCTTTTGGTGTAAACATGTGGGCGGCAATGGCGCCTAAAGAAGCTAGTATGATGATGATAACAAACATGATGTATCCCTCCTCTTGTTTCATATTCATACGTTTGAGCCATAACAAAGTTCCCGGTCGGAAAGAAAAACTGGGCAAAGAGTTCTATTTTCGTTTATGATGATAGGCAAAAGTAATTGACCAAGGGAGGGGAGTCTATGTTATCTCTACGTCAGGAGGAGCTGTTGAGGCGGTTAATGCAGGCAGAGCAGGAGCTGACAGGTGAAGAAATTGCACGCCTGATAGGCGTCACATCACGAACAGTTCGAACAGATATGAAAGCGCTTAAATCGATATTAGAAGCACATGGGGCAACACTTCATATGAAACGTGGAGCAGGGTATACATTGACTGTCGAAGATTATGGAGCATTTCGTACTTTTTTGAAAAACTCAATGAGAGAAAGAAATGAAAAAAAGAATCAAGTCATTCCAGATCAGCCGGAGGATCGTATCTCTTATTTATTGAGAAGGCTTTTATTGTCCGAAGACTATATGAAATTAGATGAATTGGCCGAGGAATTATTTGTGAGTGAATCTACTGTGAAAAATGACCTGAAAGCAGTCAAGCATATTTTCTCTTTACATGGCCTCTCTGTTGCACACCGTCCTAAATATGGACTGAGGCTGACTGGAGATGAAATGAAATTAAGGTATTGTCTAGCTGAGCATGTGTTTCAGCAGGAGCATCCGAACCCTGCCCTTTTACCTGAAGAAACATATCAATTGATTCAAGATATGGTGCGTTCACGTACAAAGGCAAGCGGCCTTCATGTGTCAGAGATCGGTTTAAGCAACTTAGTGACACATATCGCCATTGCGTGCAAACGAATTGAAGAGAAAAAATTGGTCATGATGCCGGAAGGAGAACTCAAAGATATTCAAACACAGCCCGCTTTTCAAGTGGCGAGGCAAATGGCAGAAGATATGCGTCACGTACTCGGTATAGATTTTCCATTATCTGAAATGGCCTATATTGCGATTCATTTAATGGGGGCAAAAATGATGGCGTATGGAGAAACGGGCCACACGCTATTTCACATGCTTGATGAAGAGCATTTCCGTTTAACTCACCAATTACTTGGTTATGTCGAAGAGCACATGTCACTTGATATTCAGACAGACAAGGAATTGATTGTGGGACTAAGTCTTCACCTGAGATCAGCGATTCATCGGTTCCGATATGATATGAACATCCGTAACCCCTATTTATCAGACATAAAAAGGCATTATCCGATTGCCTTTGAAGCAGGTGTCTATATGGGAAGATGGCTGAAGGAAAAAGAGAATGTAGAGATTCATGAAGATGAAATCGGATATTTGGCGCTGCATATTGGTGCTGCCATAGAGCGGACAAAAACTCAGACTGTGAGGAAAAAATGCTTGATTGTGTGTGCAACGGGTGTCGCAAGCAGTCAGCTTCTTCTCCATAAGCTGAAGGCCGCCTTTAGCGAAAGGCTAGAGATTGCTGGAACTGCAAGTGTCAGTGACCTTTTGTCGTATGACTTGAGAAGTATCGATTTGATCATTAGTACCATCCCGCTTCAGAACACACTACCTGTGCCAGTGATTGATGTACATACGATCCTCAGTGAAGACGATATGTTGAGGCTGAAACGATTTGTGCAGGGGTCACAAGAAATGGGGGTCTTGCGATATATCAGTCCGAAGATGACTTTTTTTCAGCAAGATCTACAAACAAGGGAAGAGGTTCTTCAATTTTTCGTGAATGTATTGCAGGAACAAAACCGAATCCCCGATGATTTTGAACAGCTATTGCTGGAAAGAGAGGAAGTGTCACCTACGTCGTTCGGTCATTTGGTCGCGATCCCTCACCCAATCAAACCGGCAACAGATGATACGTTTTGTGCGATCTGTACGTTGAGAAAACCAGTGCTGTGGGGCGAAGAGCGGGTACAAGTCGTCTGTTTGTTAAGTATACAGAAGACGTATCAGAAAGAATTGCAGTCACTTTATCAATTTCTTGTGCGTTTGACAGAGCAGAAGGAAGTGGTGGAGCAAATCATCAAAGCTGCTTCATTTGAAGAACTGACGGCGGCGCTGCACGTGTTGGAACAGCCAGATGAAAAAAAAGGACACCCATTTCCGCATCTGTGAGGAAAAAGATTAGATGTTAATGAAAGCGCTTTTAAAATAACATCAAAAAGGAGGATGATCACGAGTTTTTGTAAAGGGGGAGACGGATCATGAGCTTTAAAGAGAGAGCGGCCGACGTCATGGGACATGTCGCTTATCGTATTATAAATCAGAAATATATTATGGCGATTAAGCAAGCATTTGTCACATTAATGCCAATCATCATTACGGGGGCTTTTGCTGTACTGGTCGCAAATATGATCATGAGCCCGGAAACGGGGCTTGCCCATTTTGAGATATTCAGGTTTTTAGCAGAGCTTCAGCCAATTATGAAGGCAATCAATTATGCCACGCTGAACTTTTTAACGATCGGGGCTGTGTTCCTCATCGGGATTGAGCTCGGGAAAATCAATGGACATAAATCATTATTCCCAGGGTTAATGGCATTGATTTCATTTATATCCGTTATTCCGACGACACTTCTTCTTGAAGTCGATGGATCGATGCGTGAGGTTGTCGATGTGCTGGCGAGGCAATTCTCCGATCCAAAAAGCTTATTTTTGGGTATGATCATTGCCATCGTCTCTGTAGAGATCTTTTGTAAACTTACCGAGGTGAAGTGGCTGCAAATTAAAATGCCAGATTCTGTTCCATCAAATGTGGCGACGTCTTTTTCTTCACTTTTCCCATCAATTATTACGATTACAATCATTAGTTCATTCGGGTTTGCGTTTCACCGTGTGACAGGCATTTATTTGCATGAAGCGGTGTATAACGTCGTGCAGCGTCCGCTTGAAAGTGTTGTGCAGGGATTGCCTGGTATTTTAACGTTAATGTTTGTGGCTCAATTTTTCTGGGTGATCGGTATACATGGCAACCAAATGATTAAACCGATTCGCGAGCCGCTGTTATTAGGATCAATTGCAGTGAATATGACAGCATTTCAAGAGGGCAAAGAGATTCCAAATATTATCACGATGCCATTTTGGGATGTGTATATGAGCATTGGTGGTTCGGGTGTGACGATTGGTCTGTTGATCGCCATTTTTATAGCGGGTAGAAGGGAAGAGATGCGGAGCATTGCCAAGCTTTCATCAGGACCTGGACTGTTTAACATCAATGAACCAGTTATTTTCGGATTACCTGTCATGTTGAACCCTGTGATGGCAATTCCGTTTATCGTTACACCACTCGTGACAGGTACGATTGGTTATATCGCAACTGCTACAGGTTTTGCCGGGAAAGCGGTGGTGATGGTGCCGTGGACGACACCTCCGATTGTGAATGCTTGGCTGTCTACCGCTGGCAGTATGGGGGCTGTCATCACACAGCTCATCTGTATTGTTGTCGCTGTTTTCATCTATTTACCTTTTGTTCTCTTATCCAACCGGAAGCCAGAAGCAGCACCTGATTCAGAATAGAAGGAGGGCTCATGAATGAACATGCAATTTAGATGGTATGGCAAAGAAGATCCTGTCTCCCTTTCATATATTCGGCAAATTCCCGGCATGAAAGGGATTGTCAGTGCCGTCTATGATGTGCCGGCTGGTGATCTGTGGCCGGAGGAAAGTATTGCTCATTTAAAAGCGGAAATCGAACGTCACGATCTTGCTTTTGAAGTCGTAGAAAGTCTCCCGATCCATGAAGATATTAAGCTGGGAAAGCCTAGCCGGGATGTTTATATCGAGCATTATCAAGAAAATATCCGCAGATTAGCAAGGCATGGTGTGAAGGTCATTTGTTATAACTTCATGCCAGTCCTTGATTGGACACGAACACAGCTCGATTTCCCACTAGCTGATCAATCGACGACCCTTGTTTATTTTCAGCATCAGCTTGAACAGATGGATATAGAAAAAGATCGACTTTCCTTACCCGGGTGGGATATGTCTTATACGCAGGAAGAAATGAGAAAGTTGATGGCTGCATACAGGGCATTGGGTGCTGAAGGGTTGTTTGAAAACCTAGACTATTTCTTGGGAAATATCCTTCCAGTTGCAGCGGAAGAGAACATGAACATGGCACTGCATCCAGATGACCCTCCTTGGAACATATTTGGTCTGCCCCGCATTGTCAGCTGTGAAGAACAAATAGATCGTATCCTTCAGCTCGATGAACGCTCACAGCATGGACTGACCTTTTGTTCCGGTTCCCTAGGCTGTAATGCGAAAAATGATGTTCCTTCACTTGCGAGAAAGTATGCCAAAAAAGGGCGTATACACTTTGCTCATTTACGCAATGTCAATTTGTATGAAAACGGTGATTTTGAAGAGTCGGCACACCTGTCGTCAGCAGGCAGCCTCGATATGGGAGCGATTGTGAACGCATTGTTTAAGGAAGGATTTG
This sequence comes from Bacillus sp. FSL K6-3458, assembly GCF_038005045.1. Classification (NCBI taxonomy): domain Bacteria; kingdom Bacillati; phylum Bacillota; class Bacilli; order Caryophanales; family Bacillaceae; genus Bacillus; species Bacillus sp. FSL K6-3458. Next base: position 464,606 of record NZ_JBBOSI010000001.1, read on the forward strand.
CTGGCTATGTCCGGCCAGATCATGGACGAATGATCTTTGGTGAGACGGGCAGACCTGGCTATGGATTATACGACCGAGCACTTGGAGCTATGTATTTACAAGGGATGTGGGAAGGACTTCAAATTCACACGAAGAAAGGTCAGGTGGCAACATGAACAAAATCGACATACCCAATGACTTTATTCTAGGTGCTGCGGCTTCTGCTTGGCAGACGGAGGGTTGGAAAGGGAAGAAACCGCATCAGGATTCGTATATAGACCTTTGGTATAAGGAGGGGTATCACGTATGGCACGAAGGGTACGGACCAGCAGGAGCAACGAATTTTTACGAGCGCTATCCTGAAGATGTAGCCCTTATGAAAGAAATTGGGTTATCTCATTACCGGACATCGATCAATTGGTCGAGGTTTCTCATAGATTACGAGAATGGAATTGTAGATGAGACCTATGCTCGTTATATTGATGATTTCATCAATGAATTACTTGAAGCAGGTGTAGAGCCGATGTTTTGCTTAGAGCATTATGAGCTTCCTGCCGTTTTGCTTGAAAAGTACGGCGGTTGGTCATCTAAACATGTTGTCGAGCTGTTTGTTCTCTATGCAGAAAAGGTGTTTGAACGCTATGGAGACCGGGTCAAACATTGGTTTACCTTTAATGAACCAATTGTTGTTCAGACTCGTGTGTATCTAGATGCTATTCGTTATCCTTTCGAGCAAAATACGAAGAAATGGATGCAGTGGAACTATCATAAAGCCTTGGCGACAGCAAAAGTGGTGAAGCTTTTTCAGGAAATGGGGTTGAAGGAATCAGCCGGTGCAAAAATCGGGGTCATTCTCAATCCAGAAGTGACGTATGCGAGATCGACTGCTCCGCATGATCAAGAAGCTGCCCGCATGTATGATTTGTTTTTTAATCGCGTGTTCTTAGATCCCTCCATTAAAGGCGAGTATCCAGAAGAACTGCTTGATGTATTGAAAAAGCATGACATTTTTTTCGATGCAACGGTAGAAGAGCTTCAGCTCATTAAAGATCATACAGTCGATGTGGTCGGTCTTAATTTATACTATCCGCATCGCGTTAAGGCACCTAGCAAGGCTTGGAACGAAAACACACCGTTTCATCCATCTTATTATTACGATCTATTTGAGCTCCCAGGGAGAAAAATGAATCCATTCAGAGGTTGGGAAATCTATCCGAATATCGTCTATGATATGGGCATGAGAATAAAAGAAGAATACGGCAATATCGAGTGGTTTGTGGCTGAAAACGGTATGGGGGTCGAGCAGGAAGAGCGGTTTAAAAACGAAGACGGCATCATTGATGATCAGTACCGAATTTCATTTATCAGCCAGCATTTGAAAAAAGCCCTCCAAGCGAAAAAAGAAGGTTCAAACTGCAAGGGATATATGCTCTGGGCTTTTACGGATAATGTCTCGCCGATGAATGCATTCAAGAATCGCTACGGATTAGTAGAGATCCAACTGGAGAATGAACGGAATCGTCAGATGAAAGCGTCAGGGTACTGGTTCAAAACATTAATCCAAACGAGGAAATTAAGGGATGAACCAGATGTCATTTATCAATAGGAGTGATGGGATATGAAGCGAATCATTCTCGCTTGTGCAGCAGGAATGTCGACGTCGATTGTGGTATCTAAAATGAAGGCAGCCGCAGAAGGAAAAGGGTTGGATTATGAAATTTATGCGATACCTGAAGGGGCGATTGCGGACGAATTAGAAGAGCATGGGGACGATGTAAAGGTCATTTTGCTAGGACCGCAAGTTAGCTTTATGAGAAAGGCAGCAGAAAAAACAGCGGCACCTTATCATATACCTGTCGATGTGGTAAATGTAAGATTATATGGAACAGCGAATGGAGAAAAAATTCTAGAACATGCACTGAAACTAGCAAATGAATCTTGAGCAATCGGAGGAGAAGCAGATGACGGTATTAGAGGAAATGCAGGGAGCAGCCTTTCAAATCATTGCCCATGCAGGTGAGGCACGAAGCCATTATGTAGAAGCCATTCGTCTAGCAAGAGCGGATGACTTTGAAGCAGCACAGCAGTTGATTGAAAAAGGGGAGGAAGCGTTTCGAAGCATCCATGACCTGCACTTGTCGCTGATACAAAAAGAGGCGGCAGGGGAACAGCTTCCCTTTTCTTTACTGCTCATACATGCAGAAGACCAAATGCTCACAACAGAGACCATCCATCTGCTTGCCATTGAAATGATCGAAATGTGTAAAAAAATGAATACCCTGTCAAAATAGATATCAGTTATTAACCAATTTCTGTTATAATCATTCGGTAGATAAAGAGAAAGCAGGATTGGTGAATGAAAAAAACATGTATGTGGCTTGCAGTTGGTTTAGTCATGCTGCTCATTTCGGGCTGTATGGGTACGAAACAGCAAACAGAAGGAAACCAGCAAGCCATCAAAGAGGTAAAGGGTCAAGTACAAACGAAAGAAACAACAGAAACGCAGCAAATTGAAGCGGCAGAGATAGACAAACAAAACTGGATTCAGCAAAAGGAACCCGTTGCGCTTCCAATCTTGATGTATCACAGTATTTCCAGCGGTAATTCGTTACGTGTGCCAAAAAGCGAATTTGCGGCTCATATGAAATGGCTGAAAGACAACGGCTATGTCACGCTGTCGCCGAAAGAGGCATATCAAGTTCTCGCGACCAATTCGACACCAAGTGAAAAGTATGTTCTTATCACATTTGACGATGGATATACGGATAACTACACAAAGGCATTTCCGATTTTAAAAGAATATGGAATGAAAGCCACGATTTTTATGATCGAGCAGTCCATCGGCCGTCCGCATCATTTAACCGATGCTCAAATGGATGATATGATGGCGCATGGTATTTCAATAGAGAGTCACACCATTCATCATTTAGAACTCAATCGTTTAACACAGAAGCAGCAGGAAGAAGAATTAAAAGGATCGAAGGTATTCTTTGACCAGCGTTTTTCTCAACAAACGATCATGGTCAGCTATCCGGTCGGTCGCTATAACGAAGACACACTGAAGCTGGCGAAGGAAGCAGGATATGAAATGGCTGTGACCACTGAACCAGGACATGCGAAAAAGGAACAAGGCATGATGTCCTTACACCGCCTTCGCATTTCACCAGGACTTTCACCCGAAAGCTTCGGCAGGCTGATAGAGGGAAATTGATCAATATTAGATCACAGATGTTTCACATGAAACATTTTACGACACGTTTCGTGGATTAAATACGATTTGTTTGAGATAAATGTATGCAGAAGGAATCAGTTTTTTATATACTGATTCTTTTTTATTTAACTAAATAAGGTCTTACAGTCGCCAATAGAAAGTAGGAGGGCTTAGAAGAAAAGTACAGGTTATTATACTTGAAAGTTATTTTGAGTGTTGTTCAGTTTATTTGATTCATTGCATAACAAAAAGCTGTATAATTTATTTGAAATAATGAAAATTCTGCATTTGAAATGAATAAGTGAGATTAAAAAATAAGCTTAACTATGGTAACAAATTGTTACTTATGGTAACATATTGTTGCACAAGTTTTTTGTTCAACTCGGACTAAGTTGAACTAGTTTTCAAACTGAAGCACGAGAGCTTCAAGGTGAATTTCTTGAACGTTCACCATACAACTGAAAAGAAATTTAATTTGGGCACTCGGCTGACTACCGTGTGCTTTTTCTATGTATAAATTTAAAATGTGAGGAATACACTGAAATAATATGAAAAAATAAAGCAGCCCTCCAAAAAACAGAAACGAGATAGAACCAGCATTACCTTGACTAGGGGTAATGAAGGTGCCGCTTTATTTTTCATTATCATCTTAAGGGTTCATTCAGAACGTTCTCTTATCTAAAATCCATATGATGAACTGGACTAGAGTTCGGATTGAATTTAAGATAAGGAACCAAAGCTTGTACATACAGGTACAAGCTTTTCAGGCTGTCGAGAAAATCTCGACAGCTTTATTTTTCCCCTTAAATTTTCCACTACCCCATTTTATAATAGAGAAAAGCATACTAAAGGAAGGTGTTTTTCTCATGTTCCACACTAGAAATTCTTCTCAGCACGAAGCCGAATTTGTATTACTAGATCAACTGGTCGAAGAGGATCACCTACTTCGTAAAATTGATCAATACATTGATTTTTCATTTATCATAGACAAAGTAAAACCATATTATAGTGAGAATAAAGGTCGTCCTTCTCTCGATCCACTCATTTTGTTCAAAATGATGTTCATCGGATACCTGTATGGTATCCGTTCTGAAAGACAACTTGAAAAAGAAATTTACTATAACATGGCGTATAGATGGTTTTTAGGTTTGAACATCAATGACCCCGTTCCTCATCACTCGACCATTAGCTGGAATCGTCGTACTCGATTCAAAGATACAACGATTTTTCAAGACATTTTCGACGAGATCGTGCTTCAAGCTATCAATCATGATATGGTAGGAGGCCGCGTTCTTTTTACTGACTCCACTCATCTTAAAGCCAATGCCAATAAACATAAATATATGAGAAAAACGATTGAGCAGGATACCCAGAACTATATAAATGATTTAGAAGAAGCGATCCAAGAAGATCGGGTGGCACACGGAAAAAAGCCCTTAAAGGTAAAAGAGGAGGTGAAAACGGAAAAAGACATTCGTCAAAGTACGACTGATCCTGAAAGTGGCTATCTTTATCGTGAAAACAAGCCAGAAGGCTTTTTCTACCTAGACCACCGTACAACGGATATGAAGTACAATATCATCACGGATGCCCACATCACGCCCGGTAATGTCCATGATTCTGTTCCGTATCTTGATCGGTTGGATCACCAAATCGCACGATTTGGTTTTCAAGTAGAAGCTGTTGCCCTTGATTCTGGTTATTTGACAACCCCAATCTGTAAAGGTTTATCAGATCGCCGTATTTTTGGTGTCATCGCACATAGACGCTTTCATCCAACAAGAGGTTTATTTGAGAAGTGGAAATTCAAGTATGACTCTGAACATGATCATTACATATGCCCAAATGGTGAGAAGCTATTATATACAACAACTGATCGAAAAGGTTATAGGTTCTACAAATCAGATCCTAAAAAATGTACATCGTGTCCTTTCCTTGAAAGATGCACAAGGTCGAAAAATCATCAAAAAGTCATCTCAAGACACATATGGGAAGAACATAAAGAAAGGATCAGACAAAATCGTCTATCTGTCTCTGGAAAAGAGCTATATAAAAAAAGAAAAGAAAAAATAGAGCGAAGCTTTGCAGATTCAAAACAACTGCACGGGCTTCGCTACTGCCGGTTGAGGGGAAAACAAAATGTGAGTGAGCAAGTGCTTCTCACAGCTGCCTGTCAGAACATGAAGAAGATTGCCACACATCTAGCGAAGCTAGGTTAGGTGTGTGGGAGGCCTTTTTCATTCAATCTCATCCATCATCATTACGATGAAAATAAAAAAGATTGTAGAAAAACATGAGTTTCTCTACAATCTGCAAAGCTTGTACATACAGGTACAAGCTTTTTTCTTTTTGTTTTTGCGTCTTTCAACGCGTGAACGCACAAGTTTTGTTCTCAAACTGACCCCTCCTTTCTAGGCATAAAAACACCTTTAGTATGGAAGGGGGGAGGACTATCGTTTGCAACACGTTTCTATGTATATTTTACCATCTTTCCTATTTAATGACGAATAGCACCTTGTTGTTTCTTCTCTGTTTTTCTTTGCGTTTCATTCATAAAACTCTATATGCGTTTTCTCTAGTTTGTAATAATCCAATCGATCTTTCAAGGTTCCTGTATGAAATTCAAATTTATGTCCATCAGGGTCTGTGAAATAAATAAATTTCTGATCTCTTTCGTCTCTTGGCCGGCTTGGTAAGATGTTGACGTTCAAATCTTTTAGTTTGTTATACATTGGATCTACATCCTCCTCATCAATAGAAAAAGCGATGTGTGTGTAAGAGTGATGGATGTCTTGACGAGGAATGTCTTTTTCTACATTGAGGGCAAGCCACAGGCCGTTCAAATCGAAGTAAGCTGTCGTTCTGCCCTTTGTTAACAATTTGGCATTAAAGACCTTTGTGTAAAAATCAATAGATGTCTCTAAATCAGAAACAGAAAATAATAAATGGTTTATTCCTTTGATGTTCAATTTAATCACCTCAAATTCAATGATGAGAAAAAAGCTTGCAGACTCAATCTACAAGCTTTGTTGTTTATTGATAAACAGGATAACCCGTTATCTTTATATCTTTTCCGAGTGGTTCAAGAGAGAGTTGATCCAGTTCAATTGCATCACTCATGAGGCGTATGCCTTCGCCTCCGAAAAAAGAAGGAGAGAGTCGTCCGCCAATGAGCTTGGGCGCCATGTAGATGACGAGTTTATCGACAAGCTGCTGTTCTAAAAATGAGGCATTGATTTGTCCGCCGCCTTCAATCATCAGGGAGGAGATATTTCTTTCTCCAAGCACTTGAAGTACTTCTTGTAAGGGCACTCGGATATCGCTATCCGTCATGATGACGCTGACGCCAGCTGCTTCTAAAGCGGCTCGTTTTTCTTCATTGGCTTGTTTTGTTGTAAAGATCCATGTTGGCGCCATTTGATCTGTGACCACCTTTGCTGTCAGCGGGATAGACAGCTTAGAGTCTAAGACAATTCGAATTGGATGATGACCGTTTGGAATCCGTGCTGTTAATGAAGGATCGTCGTGAATGACGGTTTGCGCACCGACCAAGATGGCATCGTTGATACTGCGAATGTGATGTGCATCATAACGGGACGTCTCTGATGTAATCCACTTGCTGTCAGACGTAGCAGATGCAATTTTTCCGTCTAACGTAATGCCTGCTTTGAGTGTCACGAAAGGCGTTTTTTTCGTAATAAAGTGGTTAAACACTTCATTCATAAGAATGGATTCCTGCTCCATGACGCCTGTGATGACTTGAATGCCTGCATCTTGTAAAATGGCAATCCCGCGCCCGGCAACAAGCGGGTTCGGATCCAGTGCAGCAACGACTACTTTTTCTACGCCAGCTTTCACAAGTGCTTCAGCGCATGGGCCTGTGCGGCCATGGTGGGAACAAGGCTCTAGTGTCACATAGATCGTGGCACCTTTTGCCTTATCTCCAGCCATTTTGAGCGCTTGGATTTCTGCATGTGGTTCGCCGGCCTTCATATGCGCCCCGACCCCAACAATTTCATTTTCTCGCACAATCACAGCCCCGACGAGCGGATTGGGAGATGTCTGACCTTTCATTGCTTCGGCATTTTCAAGGGCTAGTTTCATATATCGCTCATGATGTGGCAATCGTACGCACCTCTTGATCCGCCTTCATATGACCTGAGCGGTTAATTTTTGTCTGCAAGTATTTTTCATTGAACTCAGAGACATCACCCCAAAGTGGAATCCGTCCAGAAAGAGAAAGGCCTGCATGACTGATAGCATCGGTCTTTTTCGGATTATTGGTAATAAGTCTGACTGGTTTTGTACGCAATGTTTGAAGAACAGCAATCGCTTCTTCATATTGACGTGTATCATCTTCAAAGCCTAGTGCTTCGTTTGCTTCTACTGTATCGTAGCCGTTTTCTTGCAAGATGTAGGCCATGGCTTTACTGAAAAGACCGATCCCGCGTCCTTCATGGTTGGCTAAATAAAACAGTGCGCCTGCTCCATTGTCCTCAATCATCCGCATAGACTGTTTCAATTGGAACCCGCAATCGCAGCGTTTGCTTCCGAAAATATCGCCGGTGTGGCAGATGGAATGCATGCGGATCAGCGCTTCATCAGCATGTTCGAAATCTCCGTAAACAAGGACACTTGATTGCTGGTGATCTGCAAGCTCACGGGAGGAAAGGCTTTCGATTAAAGCTTCATCTGATAATGGTTCTTTCCCGTCATCTTTTAACCATGAATACCAGTTAAACATGACCGTTCTACCGTCTAAATTCACTGGCAGTTTAATAGGTCCAGTGATATATATAAATCCGTCTTCTTGCTGTACTCGTTTGATTTTATCTTTTAAAATGGCTGTTTTAACCTCTGTGTGTTTGTCCATATTCTGCACCTTCTTTTTTGTCTGTTTCTTCAATCTGTAAACGAACGAGAACGCCAAATGGATCAATAAATTCGTTACTTTTTCCTGTCGTGTTCATGTGAACGCCTGCTTTTGTCAGACGTTCGACGACGGATGTTCTATCGTCTTCTTTTGGGAAAACCAGTGTATAGCTTCTAATTCCTGAAAAACGTGGATCAATGGCTCCTTTTCTCCCGCGTCCCCATGCATTAAAGGCAAGGTGGTGATGATAGACGCCACCAGCAACGAATAAGCTGGCTGGGGGAGCCATTCGGATATGAAAACCGAGTGTGTTCACATAAAAGGAATCGGCTTCTTCTGGGTTGAGATGGAAATGCAAGTGTCCCATGACTGTACCAGCCGGGAGTCCTTCCCAGGTGGAATCAGCGGCTTCTTGCAGGAGACCATCTCCATCAAGCGGAGCATTTCCGCCACCTTTCAGCTCTCCATGCTCACCTACCCATATGTCCTGAGGACGATCAGCATAAATCTCAACGCCGATGCCATCTGGATCACTTAAATAAATGGCTTCACTGAAAAAGTGATCGCTTGCTCCAATTAAAGGATAGCCTTTTTTGAGCACATGCGCCAGCCATGTGCCCAGGTTTTTTCTGGTAGGTAATAAAACCGCAAAATGATAAAGTCCTGGCTCATGATCCGGCTTCTCTTTCAGCTGCACATCTTCTTTCAGCACAAGGATTGGTTCCTTTGCGTTGCTGCCAAGCGTGACAGTAGAATCCGTCTGTTCTAATAAAGTAAAACCTAAAATGTCTGTATAAAAAGGCAAAGAACGCTCAAAGCTGGACACATGTAATTCTGTTACACCTAATCTTACCTGCTCTATTGTATTCAAAGCTCGGTCATCTCCTTCATGTTATATGCATCTGCATGTTCAATGGTTTATTGAAAATTGATAAAAATGATTACCTTGTTACTTTTAGTAACTAAACTATATAATAGTTAGTGACTTATTTCAAGTAATTAATTATGTTATAATGAAAAAAAGTAGAGAAAAGCAGGAGGGAGTAAAGTATGGCTCAAGTAGATGGCTGCCCAATTACAGATGCCATGGAGATTTTAGGGAAGAAGTGGGTGATTCTGATCATCAATCAGCTTTTGACAGGGCCAAAACGTTTTTGTCAGCTAGAAAATGAAATGAACATCAGCGGACGGTTATTATCAGAAAGGCTGAAAGATTTAGAAGCTGAAGGCCTTGTTGAGAAAAAAGTATATCCCGACATTCCCGTGCGGATTGAATATGAACTAACAGAACAAGGAAAGAAAATTGAACCAGTCATACGGGAAATGTATGCTTGGTCTTTAGAGCGCAAAAATAGTGAAAAGGGTGAACATGTCCCTTCTTAATCGATTTCGATCAGTGTCCCTGATCGATTTTTTTTGTGATTTTCCAGAAATCTAAGTCAATAGTATGAAAAATGATGTTGACAATAATTTCATTCATCATATAATATCAAGGAGAAGAGGGTTCTTTTCCCTGTAATGGAATGGGGAGGTTATGCCATGGTATCATGAATGGGACAGATTACCTAAACCGTGTATCACTACATCATGTAGCAACAGACATCTTTGACTTGTCAAAAGCAAAGATTTATTTTTTGGTCTCTATTGATAATGATTATCATAATCATTTATGAGTGTGATTCATACGCTGATAAAGGTTATTTTTTTTATTGTCAATTGAGAATAATTATCAATATCAATTAGGAGGGTATATATGAAATCACTTCGTTCAGCATCACACGTCTTATTATTCTTTAGCTTTGTTCTATTGTTTGCTCTAGCCTCGGTTAGCTCTGCCTCAGCAGCAGGCTTAGCAGATGGTCAATATTCAGCACAATATGTGGTATGGAAAGCAGATAGTGATTCAACGTCAACAGCAAATACGTATTTTGAAAAACCAGCTAAGCTTGTTGTGAAGGACGGAAAAATCAAAGCGCAAGTCACGTTAACGAACAGCTCTTGGATTACAAGCTTTAAAACATTGGATCAAGGTGTCTACAAAGATGCGAAGGTGATCAGTACAAACACAGCTGCTAATAAGAGAACGGTAGAGTTCAATGTCAACAGCCTGACAGATGTTGTACCAGCTAAAGTGAGTGTGACTGTGCCGGTCATTGGATATACAGGCAATTACGATATTCGCGTCAAGTTTGATGCAGCAACTGTTCAATAAAAAGGGAGGAAATTCGTTTGATGAAAAAATGGATCAGGATGCCAGCCTTCATGGCTGCATTGCTTCTGGCACTTATACTGCCTTTTTCAAATGCACAGGCTGCTTCATTAAATGATGGTACATACTCCGTCAATTACACTGTGATGAAGGCCGAAGGAACTGCCGTTTCGATGGCAAATGATTACTGGCTGAAGCCGGCAAAAGTGATCGTGAAAAATGGCAAGCTGACTGTGCAAATGACCATTAAAAACAGCAGCTGGGTAACGGAATTTAAAGTGCCGGGAAATGGCGGCTATGTCGATACGACGGTTCTATCAACGAATAAGAAAGCCAATACAAGGCTTGTTCAATTCCAAGCACAGAGTTTGTCTAAACCAATCAAGTCAAAAATCCATGTCACAGTCAAATCGGCTGATTATGATCACGACTATACCATCCAGCTGAAATTCGATGAAAGCAGCATCAAGTCACTTTCTTCTGACAGTTCAAAAGAAACAGCAGGTGCAGCAAAACATCAAGAATCATCAAAGGAAACAACCAAAACAACTGATTCATCCACCAAAACAAAACAAGAAGAAAATCCTCAAACTGGTGATACAAGCCAGATGGGATGGCTCCTTGTGCTTGTCTTATGTTCAGGTGGGTTTTTAGCGAGAAAGTGGATCATCAAGCATTAACGGAAGGAAGTGTCATCTTTTGAAACGTCTTTTTCATCTACAGACAGCTATTCTGCTCGTTTTATTCAGTTTGTTGACTGCGTTTCAGCTGCCTCAAGGAACGGCTCAGGCGGCATCATTGGTTGATGGTGAATATACGGCCGGATTCACCATTTTAAAAAATGGCAGCACTGAAGCATCCATGATGGATACGTATACAGAAAAGCCAGCTAAGCTCGTCATCGAAAATGGCAAGACGACTGCCTATCTTACGCTGAAGCAAAGCAAAGAAATCACAGATTTCAAGGTCGAACAAAATGGCTCTCTCGTCACCACTGAAACGGTCAGTGAAGATGAGACAGCGAATACGCGTGTGATCAAATTTGATGTAGCCGATGTATCAGCCAAATTAAATGGCTGGGTCAAAATTTACTGGGACTTAGGCGGCTTTATTTATGATGAGGCGTATGACGTACAGATCGCTTTCGACGAGAGCAGTCTCACACTTGTCACGCCTGCGAAGCCAGACGATAGTGAAACAACACCAGATGATCAAAACGGTACGACGCCAGGCGACAGTGAAACAACACCAGATGATCAAAGTGGTACGACACCAGGTGACAGCGAAACAAAGCCGGATGATCAAAGCGGCACAACACCAGACGATCAGCCGGAAACGCCTGACAATAACAATGGCACAACACCAGTTGATTCACCGCAGAACCAATTAAAAGATGGTGTGTATCGTATCAACTACAGTGTGCTGAAGGGCGATGAGGATGAGGCATCTCGGATGAGCCAATACTTCTCACATCCAGCATCATTAACCGTTAAAAATGGAACGCAAACCGTTTCCTTTACGGTGAAGGATCATACGTCAGTTGATTCTTTGAAAATAGAGAAAAACGGTTCTTATCAAGAAGTGAAAAACGTGAGCACAGATCAAGCAAAGAACACAAGAGTGGTTTCATTTGAAGTGTCTGATCTGAAAAAAGCAGTTAACGGAAAAGTACACATTGTGGTAGCAGCCGCTCACTATGATCAAACGTACGATATTCGTTTTCAATTTGATTCAAAAAGTATCGTTCCACTGAAGGACGGTCAAATAGAGGAAGAAACACCGGCTACACCAGAAACACCAAAACCAAATAAACCAGCACCAGACACAACGAACGGCGGAACGAATCAAGAGACAGTTCAGCTAAAAGACGGGGTGTACAAGCTTCCTTTCTCAATGAAGAAAGCAGACAAAGATGAGCTTTCTCGCATGAACGATTACGTCGTGAGCCCTGCGACATTGGTGGTGAAAAATGGCCGCCATTTCGTTTCATACACTGTGAAGAACAGCTCAGCCATCACGTCGTTCCAAGTAGGAACCGGCGGTAAATTTGAAGAGACGCTAGTTGCAAAGACTGATCAAAAAGCAGATACACGAGTGATTCAATATGAAGCAAAAAGTGTAAGCAATGATCAGGCAGCACGCGTGAAAATTGACATTCCAGCTGCCAATTATCATGAGCAGTACGATGTCAAACTTGTCTATGATACGAAAGGCATTTCACTTGGTGAAGGAAGCGGAATTGCGACGGTGATCGGAGACGATGAGAGCATCGGCTTTGTGAAAAATCCGAATGATCACGATTCTCAACCAAGCCAGCTTGCGAATCTCGCCCCTGAGGAAACGGGTGCAGAGCAGATGACCTTTACGCCATCAGATGACCAAACCAAGTCTGAGACAGGTCAGCTGAACCCAAAAACAGGAGATACTTCACTTCTTTGGGTGTACATTCTTTTATTCGGCGGATCACTATTCGTGCTCGTCAGAAAGTATCAAACTCGTACAAGATAAAGAATCTATGTTAAGTGAGGTGCGCCATTCATCTCGGCGCATCCACTTCCTTTTTTTCGAAAGGAGGCTTCTGTTTTTTGAAGCATCGAATGTTATGTACCCTGATCACGGCTCTATGTGTGTGCGTCTTCTTAGCAGGCTGCTCACAATCAGCTGAAAGCTCAGCGAAAGGCAAAAAAAGCGCAGCATCAAGTGCCCGCATTGTGGCAACGACTGTAGCTGCTGCTGAGATCATGGATGCGCTAGAGGTGGATCTTGTCGGGGTGCCAACAAGTCAAAAATCCTTGCCGGCTCGATACAAAGGACTCCCAGCAGTCGGTAACCCAATGAGCCCAGACATGGAAATCATCCAATCACTTCAACCGACAGATGTCCTGTCTGTCACGACCCTTCAATATGATTTAGAAACGCCTTTTCAACAAGCTTCTGTCCCTGCGACATACCTCAACCTTGAGAGCCTGGACAAGATGGAGAACGCCATCACAAAGCTTGGAGAAAAATATGATAGAAAGACGCAAGCGAAACGCATTGTGGATGATTTTGAACAAAAAAAGAAAGACATACAAGAGAGAACGAAGGGAAAGACGAAGCCATCCGTTCTCATTTTGCTTGGTGTACCAGGCAGTTATTTAGTGGCAACAGAGAATTCGTATATCGGTGATCTTGTGCGTATTGCAGGAGGAAAGAACATCGTAAAAGGTGAGAAAATGGAGTATTTGGCATCCAATACGGAGTATTTACAAAAAGCCAATCCAGATATCATTCTCCGAGCCGCACATGGGATGCCGGATGAAGTCGTCAAAATGTTTGATCAAGAATTTAAAACAAATGACATCTGGAAACATTTCCATGCGGTCAAACAAGACCGGGTGTACGACCTCGAAGAAAGCTTATTCGGGACAACAGGCAACTTAAAGGCAAGAGAGGCATTAGATGAATTGACTCGTATGTTGTATCCGTCATAAGCGGCGAATCTTAATGATAAAAGGACGTTCAAGATGAAAAAAACAGGGATTTTATTTCTGATAGTCAGTCTCTTACTAGCCGGCGTATTTATTTATTCCGCCATTACGGGGAGCATTCATGTTACACCAATTGAATTATTGGAAGGGCTTATGACCGGTCAACATGCACAGGTAGAAATCATTAAAGATTTAAGAATCCCCCGCATGCTCATAGCGATGTTTACAGGGGCGGCTTTATCTGTCTCCGGTGTCCTCTTGCAGTCTGTGATGAGGAATCCATTAGCAGATGCCGGTGTTATTGGTATTTCATCAGGAGCTAGCTTCTTTTCTTTAATGGCGATTACAGCGCTTCCTCAATTTTATTTCTACTCTCCTTTATTTTCAGTTTTAGGCGGGGCAATTGCCTGCTTCCTCGTATACGTGTTGTCTTGGAAAGGCGGCTTAAGCCCGATTCGAATGATTTTGGTGGGGATCGCCATCAATGCCATGTTTACAGGGATGGCAGAAGCGTTTGTGACCATTTGCAGCTATTTCAATATCACCATTAATCAGTCGGGACAGTCGAATCTGACGATGAAAACGTGGGGAGATGTCCGTTTAATCGGTGTCTATGGCGTCATTGGGCTTGTGGTTGCGCTTTTCTTTAGCAGATGGTGTAACTTGCTTGCCCTTCAAGATAAGACGGCGAAAAACTTAGGATTGCGTGTGACCAGAATGCGCCTTTTGATTTCAATCACGGCGGTGTTATTAGCAGCGGTGACTGCTGCGGTAGCGGGCGTGATTGCCTTTGTCGGTTTGCTCATTCCCCATATCTCTAGAAGGCTCGTCGGCTCGGACCATCGGGTACTGATTCCATTTTCTGCGTTAAGCGGGGCCTTGCTCATTTTGACGGCTGATACGCTCGGCAGAACGCTTGTGGCACCAAATGAAATCCCTGCTTCTACAATCATGGCTGTTATTGGCGGGCCGTTTCTGATCTTTTTATTAAGAAGGGGGGATCGTCTGCATGGACATTCGTGAGGTGTCGTTTTCCTATGATCGGCAGAGGGATATTGTTCAATCGGTCACCACGCACATCGAAAAAGGGAAAATTACGACCATTATCGGTCCAAATGGCTCGGGCAAATCCACACTGCTTTCTTTGATGGCACATAACCATTGTCCACATAAAGGACAGATACATTTAGATGGGCAAGAGCTGAATGCGTTCAAGCCCAGGGAACTCGCGAGAAAGCTGGCAGTCGTACATCAGCAAAATGAAGCGCCGCTCGATTTGACGATCGAACGAGTCGTGGCATTTGGGAGAACGCCATACCAGACGATGCGCGGCAGTGACAAGGAAGAAGATGAGAAAGCAATTGAGTGGGCGCTGTCCTGTACAAAGCTGACGGATAAGCGAAAGGTGCCACTCGCCTCATTGTCAGGCGGAGAACGGCAGCGTGTATGGATTGCGATGGCTTTAGCGCAAAAAACACCGATCCTTTTCTTAGATGAACCGACGACTTATTTGGATATGTATTATCAATTTGACATTCTGGAGCTCATTCGAGAGCTCAATGTCGAGCATGAATTAACCATCGTGATGGTCCTGCACGATATGAATCAGGCGATTCGCTATAGTGATGTCATCATCGCCATGAAAGATGGACAAATTATCCGCGAAGGACGGCCAAATGATGTGTTAACAGAAGAGATGGTGCGGCACATTTATCATGTGTCCGTCACAATTAAGCAGGATGCAGAAACAGGGATGTATATCGTGCCTGTAGGCATATAAGTTGTGCAAAAAGCAGGTGAGACAGTGTGAAACGAGGGAAAAGGATCGGGCAGCGAATGCTGACGATCGTCTGTTTAGGTGTTTTTCTATATAGCGGTACTGCCATTGGCTTGGAGCTCTTTGGCAATTATCAAAATCGTCAGGTGCTTGCAAAGGCTCAGACACTTTACACACACGAGGATGGAATGAAACAGCGAAAACCTGGAGAAATCCGTCAGTCATTTGATGATTTGCGAAAGGTGAATGAAGACATTGTCGGTTGGATTGATATGAAGGACACGATGATTCAGTATCCAATTGTTCAGTCAAACGATAATGCATTTTATTTAACTCGTAATTATGTAAAGGATGACACACGGGCAGGCAGTATCTTTATGGATTATCGTAATGACGTCTTGCATGAAAGTCCCAATACAGTGTTATACGGTCATCGGATGAGGGATGGGTCTATGTTTGCTGGTCTCACAAACTATTTGAAAAAAGATTTCTTCCAAGATCATCGCACATTTCAGTACGATACGCTGTACCAAAGCTATGAAGCAGAGATTTTTGCTGTGTATGAGACGACAGTCGATTTCGATTATATTCAGACTGATTTTCAGGATCTTGGTGAATATGAGCACTACTTGCAAGCTGTGCGTAAGAAGTCAATCTATCAAACGAAAACAGACGTATCCACAGATGACTTGATTCTCACATTATCGACCTGTGATCATGTGCTGGCACCTAAAAACAAGCGTCTCGTGGTACAGGCGAAGCTAAAGAAAGTTTACTAGAAAAGGAGAGACAGACGGTTGAAATGTTTACATGTGATTTGGGCAGGACTCGTCGTCGTGCTTCTCCTCGGCGGATGCAGCCAGGCGGCGCCTGTCGAGAATGGGAGCAAGCAAGGTGCGCTCAACATTCAGGATTTTGCCGGCAGAACATTATCGTTTCATGAATCACCTGAACGGATCGTCTCGTTGTCAACTGGCGACATGAGCATCATTTATGCCTTAGGTGGCCAGGTGGTCGGCCGGCCAACTGCCGAATTGCCAGACAATCTACAAAAGGCAAAGTCTGTACAATCAATTGGCACAACCCATCAATTTGATGTCGAGCTGATCACGAGTTTAAAGCCCGATGTGGTGCTTGGGAATGAATCATTAAACAGCAAGGATATCTCTACTATAGAAGGAATTGGTTCACAGCTTCTTTTGACAAGTGCCAACTCAGTGAAGGACATCCAGCGTCAAGTTACTTTATTTGGTGATTTACTTGGAAAGCAGCAAAAGGCCAAAGCACTCAATGCTCAAATCGATCAGCGGATCAAGCAAGTGAAGCAGCCTGAGAAAAAAGTAAAGACACTCGTTGTATATGGTGCGCCCGGCACATATATGGCGGCACTTCCACAATCTTTAAGCGGTGATCTGCTGCTGATCGCTGGTGGGGCGAATATTGCTGAAAATGAACCAGCACTCGAAAAGTTTCCGCAATATGCACAAATCAATGCAGAAAAGGTAATCGAGGCCGATCCGGATCTCATTTTGCTGATGACACATAGCAATCCTGAAGATGTCAAAGCAGGCTTTATGAGTGAAATGAAGCAAAATGCGGCGTGGCACGATGTATCAGCTGTCAAAAATGGACACGTTGAGATTCTGCCAAGTGACCTATTTGGGACAAATCCAGGCGCAGAAGTCATCAGAGCGATCGATGAATTAGAGAAGAAATTGAAGCGATTGTCATCATGAAGATGAATGCAGAACTAGATTTTCAAAAAAGGCAGTCAAGACGAAAATGGCTGTTACCAGGATTGTTTCTCTCTTTATGTGTGGGCGTCTGTCTAGGACTTGCGGTAGGTTCTGTCCAATTGTCGCTGACGGATTTAATGGCTGTCTTCACGGGAACAGGTCTGCCTGTTCATGAAAAAATTGTCATGGATTTACGGCTGCCCCGTGTGCTCATTGGTTTTCTCGTTGGGGCCTGTCTCGCAGCATCAGGAGCGATTTTACAAGGAGTTGTCCGAAATCCACTTGCTGACCCTGGGATCATTGGTGTGACTGCGGGCGGCGGGTTAGCTGCTGTACTCAGCATGATTGTTCTCCCGCAGTTCACGTATTTGCTTCCGGCAGCTGCTTTTCTGGGCGCCTTATTAGCAGCTCTTGTCGTGTATATGCTGTCATTTGATCAAGGGGTTTCCCCGCTTAAATTGATCTTGGCAGGTGTTGCCGTCAATGCCCTGCTTGGTGCGGTGATGAATGGGTTTATGGTGCTATATAGTGAGCGTGTGCAGGCTGTTTTGCCTTTTCTATCAGGGGGATTAAACGGGCGGAGCTGGCATCATCTTAGCTTTGTGTCGCCATATGCGCTGGCTGGATTATGTCTTTGTTTTTTCGCCATTAAACCGTCCAATCTCCTTTTACTTGGCGATGAATCGGCTCAGCTATTGGGCCTTCGAGTAGAGCGAACTCGATTTTTTCTCATTGCGCTGGCCGCTCTTTTAGCTGGAGCGGCTGTCAGTGTCAGTGGTTTAATCGGATTTGTCGGGCTTGTTGTGCCCCATTTTATCCGTCTTTTAATCGGAGATGATTACCGGTATTTGCTGCCGATTTCAATGCTTGGAGGGGGCGTGCTTGTGGTCTTTGCCGATACAGCAGCACGGGTCTGGTTTACACCGGTTGAATTGCCTGTCGGGATCTTGCTTGCCTGTATCGGTGCACCTTTCTTCCTCTATTTATTAAAAAAGAAAGGGAGGGGTTAAGATGGATGTCATTGCAATGGATGACGTGAGTCTCAGTCAAGGCGGCTTTCGGCTGTCTTCCATTTCAGCAGCTGTTCCTAAAGGGAGTGTAACCGGAATCATTGGCCCGAATGGGTCAGGTAAGTCGACTTTTATCAAAGCGGCCGCACGACTGACCTCAATCGAAAGCGGCATGATTTACATTCACGACATCCCGCAAAAAGAGATGACGGCACAGGAGATCGCCAAGGAGGTGGCGGTTCTCATGCAAACAAGAACCGCCATTCCATCGATGACAGTACGTGAGCTTGTCGCACTTGGACGCAGTCCGCACCGTTCCATCTGGAAAAAAAGCAGTACGTCAGATCATGAAGCGATTGAGTGGGCGCTTGATGTGACGAATAGCCGCACCAATGAAAACAGAATGCTTCATACATTGTCAGGCGGAGAAAGACAAAAGGCATATATTGCAATGGCACTGGCTCAGAAGACAGAAACCATCATTCTCGATGAGCCAACCACTTATTTAGACATTGCGCATCAGCTTGAATTACTGGAGCTACTCAAACAGCTGAATCAAACACATGGCATCACCATTTTAATGGTTCTCCATGACTTGCAGCAGGCCGCAAAATATTGTGACCGTCTCATTGCTATGAAGCGAGGTCAAGTGCATCAAATTGGCTCACCAAAAGAAGTGTTAACAGAAGACTTTTTCAAGGAGGTCTTTGGGATTCAGGCAGAGGTTCACTTAGACGGTGAGCATCCGCTCATTATCCCAATCGCCTCCATTCAACAACAAAAGGGAGATGAACCAAACATGATTATTGTAAACAACCAAGTAAGAGTAGAAAAAGGCAGTGCAGACCACCTTGTTAAACGGTTTAACAAGCAGGGACAAGTAGAATTTATGGAAGGCTTTTTAGGAATGGAAGTATGGGTCACTCAGCAGACAACTGATTACGATGAAGTGACCATTCACACCCGCTGGAATCGAAAAGAAGACTTTGTGAATTGGACAAAATCTCAGGCATTTGGTGATGCGCATGCTCATGGAAAGGCGAAACCTGAAGGCCTGTTAAAAAACAAAATTACGTACTATGAAGTGCAAGTCACAAGACCCGCTTTACAGAAAAAAGCCTAAATATTCAAAAGCGCTGCAGCGAAGAAGCAGCGCTATTTTTTTTGTGATTGTCTCTTTCCGTCACATATTTTTGACAAAGTATTCAAACAACTGACACAATCCTATCCAAATTTTAGGTAAAATTTACTTTATTTTTGAAGCACATGGGTGTAAAGTACAGGTATAAATAACTAACCGAATGAAAATCAAGAGTAAAATTTCACCGAGTGAACTATATCAAATGGACTTTCACTTGTGAATCATTGAACAAATAGTGAACTTTTTGTGAAATGATGAGCATAAATATCTCGAATCATTCGGCATGCGAAAGTAAGGGAGGATGTAAGGCTGTGAGTGAGCTGTTTTTAGCAAGATTTCAATTTGCCTCAACGACATTATTTCATTTTATTTTTGTTCCTATGTCTATAGGTTTGGTATTTATCGTTGCATTGATGCAAACCCTTTATGTGGTGAAGAAAAAAGACATCTATAAAAAGATGGCAAAATTTTGGGGTCACCTTTTCTTAATTAACTTTGCAGTAGGTGTGGTGACAGGGATTCTGCAAGAATTCCAGTTTGGGATGAACTGGTCAGATTATTCAAGGTTTGTCGGTGATGTCTTTGGTGCACCGCTTGCCATTGAAGCGCTATTGGCCTTTTTCCTTGAATCGACCTTTATTGGTCTTTGGATATTCGGCTGGGACCGTCTACCGAAAAAAATTCATTTGTTATGTATTTGGCTTGTTTCTCTTGGTACGATCTTTTCGGCGTTTTGGATTTTACTCGCCAACTCATTTATGCAGGAGCCAGTTGGATTTGTGATTAAAAATGGCCGTGCAGAAATGAATGACTTTGGGGCGCTCGTGACAAATCCGCAACTTTGGGTAGAGTTCCCGCACGTTCTGTTTGGTGCATTGGCAACCGGTGCTTTCTTTATCGCGGGTGTCAGTGCCTATAAAATGATCAAAAAACAAGAAGTGACCTTTTTCAAAAAATCTTTTCAGATTGCCATGGTGCTTGCTTTCATTTCTGGCTTAGGTGTGGCGTTCTCTGGACATGATCAAGCGAAGCACTTAATGGAATCACAGCCGATGAAGATGGCAGCAAGTGAAGCCCTTTGGAAAGATAGTGGAGATCCAGCAGCTTGGACACTATTTGCCAACATTGACACAGATAAAAAAGAAAACTCTGCGGAGATCAATATTCCGTTTGCTTTAAGTTACTTGGCTTATTCGAAGTTTAGTGGAGATGTGCCAGGCATGCTGACCCTTCAAAAAGAATATGAAGCAAAGTTTGGTCCTGGAGATTACATTCCTCCAGTCAAAACAACCTTCTGGAGCTTTAGAATCATGGTGGGTGCCGGCATGTTGATGATTTTTGCTAGTATGATTGGTTTGTATTTGAGCTTTAGAAAAAAACTAGAATCAAACAAATGGTATTTACGCTTCATGGTATGGATGATTGCGTTCCCGTTTATTGCTAACTCAGCGGGCTGGATCATGACGGAAATTGGGCGTCAGCCGTGGACAGTCTTTGGTATGATGACAACCGCACAATCCATTTCACCAAACGTATCGTACGGCATGTTGCTATTCTCAGTCATTAGCTTTACGACCATTTATCTGATTCTTGCCATCGTGCTTGCCTACTTATTCATTCGAGAAATTAAAAAAGGTGCACATTCTGAAGAGAATACAGATCAAAAGGATGAAACGGACCTGTCTACAGATCCATTTGATGGAGGCGCATATCATGGCATATCTTAACGAGATTTGGTTTATTCTTGTCGCAGTATTGTTTGTTGGATTTTTCTTCTTAGAAGGATTTGATTTTGGTGTCGGGATGTCCATGCAGCTAATTGGAAAAGATGCACACGAGCGCCGCATTTTAATCAATACGATTGGCCCTTTCTGGGATGCGAATGAGGTCTGGCTGATTACAGCTGGCGGGGCTATTTTCGCCGCTTTTCCTCACTGGTACGCTACGATGTTCAGCGGATACTATATTCCATTTACGATTCTCCTATTAGCGCTCATTGGGCGGGGGGTCGCCTTTGAATTTAGAGGGAAGGTCGAGAAGGCTTCATGGATCAAAACGTGGGACTGGATCATCTTCTTTGGCAGTCTGCTTCCGCCATTTTTACTCGGAGTGCTATTCACAAGTATGTTACGAGGAATGCCAATTGATCAAGATATGAATATGTACGCTGGATTTACAGACTTCGTCAATCTTTATTCAGTGATCGGCGGGGTAGCTGTGACGGTGCTTTGCCTCCTGCATGGATTGATTTTCGTCACACTCCGCACTGAGGGCGATTTAAGAAATCGTGCAAGAAAGCTCGGTCAGCGTGTTTTATTGATTGCACTACCAGTTCTTGTTCTATTTGTTGGTGTGTCTATTCTTGAAACAGACATTTATACCGTGCGTCCGATCATCACAATCCCTTTAACTGTACTCATTGTGGTTTGTTATGTAGCGGCTCTATTCTTTATGAGAAAAGAGCGTGATGGATGGACATTTTTATTCACAGGTGCAGGTATTATGGTGACGGTGACCATGCTTTTCACAGCATTATTCCCGCGTGTCATGATTAGTTCGATCAACCATGCATTCGACCTCACCATTCAAAACGCTGCATCAGGATCTTATTCACTGACGGTCATGACGATTGTTGCCATTTCTTTGCTACCTTTTGTGCTTGGGTATCAAATCTGGAGCTACTATGTCTTCCGTAAACGTGTAAGCGGTAAGGAGCCAATGACCTACTAATGGATAAACGTTTGCTTCAACTAAAAGGAATGAGGGGGCTTCTTGCCCTCTTAGGTATTGTGTCAATCATCCAAGGAGCAAGTATTATTTTTCAAGCACAGTGGCTGGCACATGCCATAACAACGCTGTTTGACGGGAAGAGCCTCATGCAGGCAACACCTTATGTCTTGCTGTTTCTTGCTGCCTTTCTGGTGCGGCACGGTCTCACCTTGATGCGGGAGAAGGTCATGTTCACCTATTCTTCCCGAATTGGAGCAGACGTGAGAAAGCAGCTGTTGGACCAGCTGTTCCGTTTAGGGCCAGCTTTCACGAAGAAAAAAGGAACAGGCAAGCTTGTGACATTGGCGATGGAGGGCATTGTCCAATATCGTCAGTATTTACAGCTGTTTTTGCCGAAAATGGTGAACATGGCAGTTATTCCGGTGATGGTGCTTGTCTATGTTTGGACATTAGATGAAACATCTGCTGTCATTCTCATTGTCACGCTGCCGATTTTAATTGTTTTTATGATTTTGCTAGGACTTGTCGCTCAGCGTAAAGCGGCCAAACAATGGAGATCGTATGAGAAATTATCCAATCATTTTACTGATTCTCTCCGTGGCCTTGAAACGCTTCGCTACTTAGGGATTAGCAAAAAGCATTCTCGCAATATTGGAGAGGTCTCAAAGCGTTATCGAAAGGCGACGATGAGTACACTGAAAGTCGCCTTTCTTTCATCTTTTGCTCTCGATTTCTTTTCAATGCTGTCCATTGCGACTGTCGCTGTATTTCTCGGCTTGCGCTTAATTGAGGGAGATCTTTTGTTATTGCCCGCTTTGACCGCACTGATGCTTGCGCCAGAATATTTCTTGCCAGTCCGTGAAGTGGGAAATGATTATCATGCGACGTTAAACGGTAAAGAAGCGAATGAGGCGATTCAAGTGATTTTAGAGGAAAAGGGCTTCCGAGAGCAGGAGACACAATCCGTTCAGCTGAACGAGTGGATTGAGCAATCTGAGCTCATACTGCAAGATGTCAGTGTCTTGCATGATGAACATGCTCCTTATTCGATTCAGGATGTGGACCTCACTGTGAAAGGAAAGAAAAAGATTGGGATCATCGGTGCCAGTGGTTCGGGGAAATCGACGTTAACGGATGTTCTCGGGGGTTTTGTTGAACCGTCTGCAGGTGAAATCATCCTAAACGGAAAGCCGCTTGCTCATTTACAGCTGGCGGCATGGCAAAAAGAAGTCGTTTATATGCCGCAGCATCCTTATTTATTTCACATGACACTGAGAGAAAACATTCGTTTTTATGAACCGAATGCAACAGATGAAGACGTTGAAAGAGCGGTGCAAGAGGCAGGTTTGTCTCAGCTCGTAGCTGAACTCCCCAATGGACTGGATGAGGTCATTGGCGAACAGGGCAGAGGACTGAGCGGTGGACAAGCGCAGCGGATTGCCCTCGCTCGTACAGTGCTCGGCCAGCGATCCATTATGCTGTTAGATGAACCAACGGCTCATCTGGATATTGAGACAGAGTATGAATTGAAGAAAACAATGCTTCCATTGTTTGAAAATAAACTTGTGTTTTTAGCCACACACAGACTTCATTGGATGACGGATATGGATGAAATCATTGTGATGGATCATGGGACGATTGCAGAGATGGGGACTCATGAATCATTAATGGAAAGAAAAGGTGTGTACTATCAATTGGTACAGGAACAAATGGGGGCGGTCACACATGGTCAGTAAAGGCTGGTTTATACCTTATATCAAGGAGAATCAAAAGCTGTTTGCCTTGGTGCTTTTTTTAGGGGCGATTGCGGTGTTTTCTGCTTCTATGCTCATGTATACGTCAGGGTTCCTCATTTCAAAAGCTGCCACAAGACCTGAGAATATCTTGATGGTCTATGTCCCAATCGTGGCAGTACGTACCTTTGGTATTTCACGCTCAGCGGCTCGTTATGCAGAGAGACTGGCGAGTCACCAACTCATTTTGACGATGATTGAAAAAATGCGGGTACGTCTTTATGATATGGCTGAACGCAGTGCCAAACAGACTAAGCTTGGAACAGGTGAAATGCTTGGGCTGTTATCAGAAGATGTGGAGAGATTACAGGATGCGTATTTAAAAACAATTTTTCCATCCATCGGTGCGCTGCTTTTATATGCCGCTTCGATTGGAGCACTTGGGCTTTTCTCATGGCCTTTTGCCGGGTTGATGCTGCTTTATATGGCGCTGCTCGTATTTGTATTCCCATACATCACAGTACTTGTGAACCGGGCGCGACAAATTCAAATGAAGAAAGGCAGAAATGAACTGTACAGCCATTTAACAGATGCTGTCATGGGCGTGAGTGACTGGTTGTTTAGCGGCAGACAGAACGATTTTGTTGAGGGCTATGAACGAAAAGAAGCAAAGCTATTAGCACTCGAATCGGCAAAGCACCGGTTTATCCGTCTGCGCCAATTTTTAGCACAGCTAGTCATTGGAGGAGCAGTCGTCCTTGTCGTGTATTGGAGCGGCTCAGTCGTTCAGGCTGGTTCTATGCCGCACACGCTCATCGCAGCCTTTGTGCTTGTGCTGTTTCCATTAACAGAAGCCTTTCTTCCGCTGTCAGATGCAGCAGGCGATATTCCTGTTTATCAGCATGCCGTCAGCAGATTAAATCATTATGAAGAGCAGTCGTATGAAGGATTAGTGGAGAGGAAGGCAGCAGACGAGACACCCGTCTCTGATGGCGTTGAAGCGGTCTGTTTTGATCAAGTAACCTTCGGATATGAAGTAGATCAACATGTACTAAAGCATTTTTCGTTTTCCATGAAGCAAGGTGAATCGCTCGCTCTTTTAGGAAAAAGCGGTGCAGGCAAATCGACCATTTTAAAACTGTTAGAAGGGGCAGTCGTGCCAAATCAAGGGGTTGTCAGCATTCAGGGGAAACCGGTACAAAGCATTCAAGAGGAGATATCCTCTTATGTGTCTGTGCTCAATCAACAGCCCTATTTATTCGATACGTCTGTTTTAAACAACATTCGCTTAGGTTCTCCAGAAGCGACAGAAGAGCAAGTAAAAGAAGCCGCGCAGCAAGTGCAGCTGCACGATTACATTGAGTCTTTGCCAGAAGGTTATCACACAGGTGTACAAGAGACAGGGGTTCGTTTCTCTGGTGGAGAAAGACAGCGTATGGCTCTAGCACGGATTTTGCTGCAAAACACACCGATTGTTGTATTAGATGAGCCAACCGTCGGGCTTGATCCACGCACAGAGCGTGAATTGCTTGAAACAATCTTCCGTGTGTTAAAAGGAAAAACAGTCATTTGGATCACCCATCATCTCACTGGCTGTGAGGCATGTGACCGTATGATGTTTATTGAAGGTGGACGTATTGAGATGGAAGGGCACCATCATGATTTGCTGAAAGAAAATGTGCGTTATCAAAAGCTGTATGAAATGGATCGTCCATTTTCGGTCGTGTAAAAAATGAACGACAAGAACGTTCGGACAGAAGATTTCTGCCCGAACGTTTTTTTGAGCTTAAGGATTTACTTTTCCTACACCCGCATTTGATACAACTTCTGATTTCACATTGTTCACGTTAAGCAAAGAGTAGTTATAAGGAGGGTTGTACGTACCTGTTGAAGACGTTGGCAGGCTACCTGTGCTGTTAATATATGAGTTGTTGATGACATGCCATGTACCGACTTGACGGCTGTCCCAGCTGCCAATGGCATTGTTTGTATTTTCAAATACGTTGTGCTCAATTCTCATTTTTGCGCCCATACGAGAGTTAATCGCAGTTGTATGGATGCCTTTGTAGTAGTTGTTATACACATGACCTTCTCCGTAGCGCATAGACGGTACACGAGAGTTCAAGTTTTCAAAGCGGTTGTTGTGGAATGTGATTTTTCTGTTGTAGTTATCGTTATCGGAGCTGCCCATCAGCATTGTTTTCCAGCTGTCATGGACATAGTTCCATGAGAACGTAATGTAATCGGAGTCATTTTTCACATCGAATAACCCATCATAGTCATCTTTCCCAGAGTTCAAAGTGTTGTAGAGTTCATTATGGTCGACCCATACGTTTTTAGAACCACCTTCGATTCCGATGGCATCTTTATCACCGATTTTGCTGTGATGGATTTTGAGGTTGCGGATGATGACGTTATTGGCACGCCATACTTTAATACCAATCCCATTAAATTCGCCGTTTGTCCCTTTACCGACGATGGAGACATTGTTTGTATCTTTCACATCAATTTTATTGGCCGATGTATTAGAAGGAGTAATCGTTCCGTCTACCACGATTTTCAATTTTTCATTTGTTCCTTTGCTTTTGAGGGCAGCTAATAGTTCATTTCCGGTTTTCACCGTCACCGTTTTACCGCCTTCACCGCCTGTTGTACCGCCATTTAATGTGGAGAATCCTTGCTGATTAAAATTGGCCATAATCGAAGGGCTTTCTGGATATTTCGTTGCTGCTTTTGCCTCCCCATTTGGCGCAAATAATGAAGTCACGAGACCAACCGCTAACACACCAGCTAACATTGGAACTTTTTTCTTCAACATGAACATCTCCATTCTATATTTTGTTTTAATGTAAACGTTTCCAAAATAAGCTGCGATTCAACCGCTCCTCCTTCCTTCGCCAGCATCGCCTCTTTCGGAATGTAGGAAGAGCATAGCACGCAAAAAGGTATCATCGGCTAAGAATTGGAACGAAGTATTCCACGATTTTCAAGGAAACTAAGGCAATGATTATTTCAATTTATCTACATGAGACAAGGATCATTGACGATAGGTATTGGGGTAACCTAGTGATTATGAAAAGGACGTTCTTCTTTTCAAGGAAAATCAAGATGATTACGAAAGCGTCATTTTGTTAGAGACAAAGACATGTCATAATCATTACATAAGAAAAAAATGGATATCAAATAGATCCATGCGCTAAATAGCAGGTAGAAAAGGCTCCAATTAAAAAAAGAAGGTCTATTTTAAACGATGCGATCACCGGTGTCGTCTAATCAATAAGAGATAGAAAGGAAGGAGGGACGTGTTTGGAGCAGACCGAGGAGACTTTATGGATCAAGCGGGCAAAACAGGGGGATGATGCCGCATTTACCGCCCTTTATCGGCATCATTATTCGTTTCTTTACCGTTATTTGATGAAATTGACCCTTCAACAAGAGCTGACAGAGGAGATCATGCAAGAAACGATGCTCAAAGCGTACATGAAACTTTCTTCTTTTAGAGGAGATTCATTATTTTCAACATGGCTCATGTCCATTGCATCTAGACAATTTTTAGATCATCAAAAGAAAAGAAAACGTGAACAAACGAGAGAAGGAAAGGCGAATCAAGAAGCCATCCGCCGGTTCAAATGGGATGTTCAGCAAAAAGGCCATACTTGGCATGACATGTGGGATGCTCTAAATGAGTTAAAGGCTCAGGAGAGAGCACCGATCCTTCTCCATTACTATTATGGCTTTACTTACCCTGAAATCGCTTCGATGCTCGGGGTGAGAGAAGGTACGGTGAAATCGAGGGTTCATCATGGGATCAAGAAAATTCGAAAGGAGTGGGACTGATGAAAGAAGATCGTTTCGCCGATCGTTTAAAAGAGGGGCTGCAGGAGCTCGATGAACAAATCGAAGTAGAAAAGCCGAGTGAACAAGCTTTGATGTTGATGCTAAAGCAGGCAAAGGCAAAAGAGAAAAAACGTTTTAAACAAGAAGTGCTGGCGTACATCATCGTCAGTCTGACCATCATGACACTTTTTGCAGCTGCCATTACTCATTTGCCCATCATCTTCATTCTTCTCCAAGTGGTGAGCGTGCCACTCTGTGTGGTTGTCGGCATCAAGGAATACCAACATATTAAAGGAGGGTCCTCCTTATGAGTCAGACGGAAATGATCATCTTATTGTGCGCATTACCGTTACTGTTTGCACAGGGATTTCTCTTATTTATGGATGCCAAGAAAAGAGGGCGTTATAAATGGTTCTGGGGCATCATTGGATTAATCAACTTCCCATCTTCTTCTATTTTATATTGGCTGTGTGTTGTCTTACCTGATCGTAAAAGAGGAGAAAAGCTCAGGAAAGATTGAAAGACGTTGTAAAACTTTTGACCTTTTTTTTGAATGATCATCATCTAGAAAAAATGAAAGTTTCATGAATGTGTCAAAGAAAGCGGGATGTTGAACGTCCAGTTCGTCATTTCTAGCACGATAGTCATTCTTTAAGCGGGTCATTTTCATGACGGAAGGTGATTCTGCTTGATCTATCTCATTTCGGCATCGTTTTCATCTGTTATCAATATTGATCAGTTTTTACAAATGGTGTTAAATTAATCTCAATATGCGTTAGAAAATCTAACAACCAAAGAGTGAGATATTGACAAGGAGGCAGATGAGACATGTTGACCTTAGATCGAGCAGCACAAACAGCACAAAGCTACATCCACCGTGTGCTAGAGGATGTAGAAAAACGGAATCCAGGCGAGGCGGAATTCCAGCAAGCCGTGAAAGAAATTCTGGAATCCCTCGTCCCGGTTTTTGCAAAACACCCAGAGTATGAAAAACAGGGGATCTTAGAACGCTTAATTGAGCCTGAGCGGCTTGTGATGTTTCGTGTACCGTGGGTAGACGATGAAGGCAAAGTACAGGTGAACAGAGGATTCAGGGTTCAATTTAATAGTGCCATCGGTCCTTATAAGGGGGGCATTCGTTTCCACCCATCGGTCAATGCCAGCATCATCAAGTTTTTAGGATTTGAACAAATCTTTAAAAACGCACTGACAGGTTTGCCGATCGGCGGAGGAAAAGGTGGATCAGATTTTGACCCTAAAGGGAAATCTGATGGAGAAATCATGCGCTTTGTTCAAAGCTTTATGAGTGAACTCAGTCGTTATATTGGACCTGATCAAGATGTGCCGGCAGGAGATATTGGGGTAGGCGCACGCGAAATCGGCTATATGTTCGGCCAGTACAAAAAAATGCGTGGTGCGTATGAAGCAGGTGTCCTGACAGGAAAGAGCCCTGGCTTCGGAGGCAGTTTAGCAAGAAAAGAAGCGACCGGCTATGGACTGGTGTACTTTATGGAAGAAATGTTAAAAGCCCACGGAATGCAATTTGAAGGACGATCTGTTGTTGTGTCTGGGTCAGGAAATGTATCGATTTATGCGATGGAAAAAGTATTGGAATTAGGCGGAAAGGTTGTGGCTTGTAGTGATTCAAGCGGAGCCATTTACGACCCTCAAGGCATTTCACTTGAGACAGTGAAGCAGCTGAAGGAAGTCGATAACCAGCGAATTAGTGCCTACATAGATATTCACCCGCATGCTGAATTGATTGAAGATTGCGAACAAATTTGGTCTCTCCCTTGTGACATTGCGCTGCCATGTGCGACCCAAAATGAAATTTCAGAGTCGCAAGCACAGCAGCTAGTGGCAAACGGTGTCATCGCTGTAGGAGAAGGGGCCAATATGCCGTCCACACTTGAGGCCGTCAAAGTATTTGAACAACATGATATTTTGTTTGCACCAGCAAAAGCAGCAAATGCAGGGGGAGTGGGTGTTTCGGCGTTAGAAATGGCGCAAAACAGTGCGAGAATGTCTTGGACTTTTGAAGAAGTAGATGGTCAGTTGAAACAAATGATGCAGTCGATTTATCGTCAGTGTACTGAGACAGCTGAAGAATACGGATACGCTGGAAACTTAATGGTAGGCGCAAATATTGCAGGATTTCGCAAAGTGGCAGATGCCATGATCGCACAAGGCGTCATTTAACTCCTGCTCTCCCGCACCTGTTTATTTCATGACAAGACCGGGAATCGTCTTGTAAGAATGACAATAAGGAGGCGCGGGAGAAAATGAAAAAGTGGCTGAAACAAATTGTCAAATGGGCACCAGTGATTTATCCAGTGGTGAGGAAAATATATAAAGAACGAAAAGCATCCAAGAGTCGTAACGTATCAGCCGGGTAATCCGGCTTTTTTTTATGAAATGAATGAAACAAAAAAATATGCTGTGTGAATGATCCATATCACTTCTCTCTCCGTTAAGTACATAACAAACGGAAAGAGGAGGCAAAACAGATGAAAATGAAAAAAGCATTTTTAACGATCCCGCTTAGTGCAGCATTATTATTACCAACTGCTCAAATGGCAAGTGCACACGAAGGACATATGCATGGGGATGCAAAAAAGTCGTCATCATCACAAGAGGTGTCAAATAAAGCAACGGATCTTCGCGCAGCGCTTGATCAGCTCTTCTCAGAGCATGCTTATTTAGCAGTGATCACGATGCAAAAGGGAATTGACGGCAGTAAAGATTTTGATCAAGCAGCCGCAGCGTTAAATGAAAACACGAATGATCTATCAGATGCGATCGCCTCTGTGTATGGAAAAAAAGCAGGGAAACAATTCAAAGAGATTTGGTCAAGCCATATCGGCTACTTCGTTGATTATGTACAAGCGACAGCGAAAAAAGATGAAGCAGGTAAAAAGAAAGCGGTCAAAGAGCTTGATCAATACCGCATGAAACAAGCTGATATGCTTGATAAAGCAACAGGTGGAAGATTGAAAGCAAGTGAACTTGAAGAAGGGTTAAAGATGCACGTCAATGAACTGCTAAAAGCTTTTGACAGTTACACAGAAAAGGATTTTGATACAACCTATGAAACGGTCAGAAAATCCATTCATCATATGTTTGAAGTAGGTAAAGGTGTATCATGGGCGATTACAGATCAATTTCCTGGGAAATTTGATCAAAAATCAGTCGATACTCCAGCGGCAGATCTTCGTGAGGATTTAAACTACTTGTTCTCAGAGCATTTGGCACTCGCGGTAGTGGCTATGCAAAAAGGGAATGATGGCAGCAAGGACTTTGACCAAGCGGCAGCAGCCTTAAATGAAAATACAAATGATTTATCAGATGCGATCGCTTCTGTTTATGGAAAAGATGCAGGAAAACAATTTAAAACGATCTGGTCAAGTCATATCGGATATTTAGTTGATTATGTTAAAGCGGATGCATCAGGAGACGAGCAAGCAAAAGAAAAGGCTGTCAAAGATTTAGATGCTTACCGTATGAAACAAGCAAAATTTTTAGATCAAGCGACAGATGGCCGATTGAAGGCGGCTGACTTAGAAGCTGGGTTGAAAACGCATATTGATGAGCTCATCAAAACGTACACGTCTTATCATCATGGTGAATATGATCAGCTGTACCCGACTGTCAGAGAAGCATACGGCCATATGTTCATGGTTGGTCAAGATGTCGCATCAGCTATTGTCGATCAGCATCCTGACATGTTCAAATCCAACATGCCAAATGAGATGCCGAAAACAGGTATGGGAGGCACAGCCGGTCCATTAGGTATGTCATATGAAGCATTTGCTGGGATGATGGCAAGTCTCATCTTAGCCGGAGGTGCAGTGGGGGCGTTCTTCCTCATTCGCCGTAAACCATCAAATTAAGCAGGCATCAAGACAAGAGGGAACGTGCACAATCGTGCCGTTCCTTTCTTCAAAAGGAGGTCGACTTGCGTGAAAAGATGGCTGTTTGGAATTCTGACGCTTTTCATCATCACGGGCTGCGCATCCCAATCAATAGATGAAAAGTCATCCTCTGAAACTGCATCATCTCCTGAGCCAATGACAGCAAAACAAGCCAAGAATCCATCTCATTCACACGACACGTTAAAAGATGAGCCATCGGGTATTGTTCCCGCTGAAATTTCCATTCCAGCGATTGATGTCCAAGCAAAAGTGGAGAAAACGACTTTATCAAAGGATGGCAGTATGGGTGTTCCGCAAAATTCAGATCACACAGCTTGGTTTGAAGATGGTCCGAAGCCCGGTGATAAAGGGAATGCTGTCATAAATGGTCATGTTGATAATAAATGGGGTCCAGCTGTTTTTTATCGACTAAAGGAGCTAAAAAAGGGAGACAAAGTCATTGTGACATCCTCGTCAGGGGAAAAGCGAACCTTTGAGGTTCTCAAGGTGAAAAGCTATCCGCGCGAAGAGAAACCAAATGCTTTTTTCGGGTACGCCTTTACACGGAATCTCAATTTCATCACATGTACGGGAACTTTTGATCATGCAGCCGGTACACATGAAAAAAGATTGGTTGTCTTTACACAACTGATTTCCTCATAAGAAAAAGGCGGATACACGGAGGTGTAACGCCTTTTTTTCATGATTTCGACAACAGCATCTTAGAAGAAGATTCATAGGTCATTAGATATGGTTGGTTGTATAAATAGGGGCGTTTGTCATATAAATGAGTTGGCAATTTTTATTTCTTTTCAGTAGAATATGAGTAATGAAGAGAACTGTAAGCGTATACAACCTGTCCAAACAAGGCAGATTCTCCACCCTAAATGAAGGAGGCCGACCTAATGCTGAGTAAAAGACTGGCGCACATTTTAAGTCAGCTGATGGCAGCTGAGACTCCTCTCACGAGCGCTGCGCTTTCTGTCAGTTTACAAGTGACAAGCCGCACCATCCGAACAGACATCAAGGAACTGAATGAGCGTCTAGCCCCTTATCAAGCAGCTGTATCAGCTGTTAGAGGCGCTGGCTATGAGCTGTTGATCAACGATGAGAATGCCTTTCGCCGTTTTATGAAGGAAGAAGTCGAACAGGAAGAACCGCTTGCTATTCTTCCAGAAGAACGAGTTCGATTTATTTTGAAAAAGCTGCTTCTAGCGGAATCATATGTGAAGCTGGAAGACTTACAGGAGCAGCTGTTTATTAGTAAATCGACGATGAGTAATGACATGAAATGGGTCAAACGTAAGCTCGAACCCTTTGATCTGAAGCTGGAAGCAAAGCCGAATAAAGGCTGCCGGATCAAAGGATCTGAGATGAAAATCCGTTATTGCATGTCAGAATATTTATTCAATGAACGGCGTTCCTATCAAACAATGCTGAACACGGCGGTTACGATTTTGCCAAAACATGAGCTGGAATTGATTCAGAGAACCATGATTGATTATATCAACGAGGAAAAAATGAATCTATCAGACATTTGCATGAATAATTTAATTGTTCATATTGCTATTGCCTGTAAACGGATTAGACACGGAAACTATGTATCTGTGCTGCCTGAAGAAATCAACGAAATCCCAAGGGCAAAAGAATACAAGGTAGCCAAAAAAATGGTTGAGCGTCTTGAAGGGCTGCTGGATGTCTCATTTCCACAAGAGGAAATCGTTTATATCGCCATTCATTTGCTAGGAACAGCCAAAATGGTACAGTCTTTTTCAACGGGCGGTCAAAAACAAATTGTGGATGATGACACGAGCCGTCTTGTTCAGCTGATGCTGAAAGCCATTGATCAAAAATTGCAGCTGGATTTAGCGGGAGATGCGGAATTGCTGATTGGCCTCAGTTTGCACTTAAAGCCGGCGATCAATCGGTGTAAGTATGGAATGAATTTAAGAAATCCAATGCTTGATGAGATCAAAGCGGGCTATCCAATTGCCTTTGAAGCAGGGATTGTGGCGAGCAGAATCATTGAAGAAGAGACAGGTTTGTCCATTCATGAAAATGAGATCGGCTATATGGCACTTCATTTTGGTGCGGCCTTAGAGCGCAGGAAAATGGAGATACCACCGAAGCGATGCCTGATTGTCTGTGCGTCTGGTGCAGGGAGTGCAAGGCTACTTCAAGATCGTTTGCGGTCACAATTTGGGTCGAAGCTGACCATTTTAGGAACAGCAGAGCTTTATTCCCTTCCGCATGTCTCTTTACATGCATTGGATTTAATTATTTCGACCATTCCTATTCATATGGATTTACCGATTCCGGTCATTCAAGTGAACACGATTTTAGGAGGCAGTGATTTTTTAAAAATAGAAGAAGCTTTGACAAGTGAAACAAGAGTGACATTAGCTACGCAATATATGAAAAAGGAATTGGTCTTTACAAAACGTGGCTTTCAAACAAAGGAAGAGGTCATACACTTTCTCACGCAAAAGGTCATTGACATGGGCTTAGCGCCAGCAGAACTTACACAATCTGTGATGGAAAGAGAAGAGTCTGCACCGACTTCATTTGGGCATTATACAGCAATTCCGCATCCGATGACCCCGCTGACAGAAGAGACGTTTTGGGCGATCTGTACATTAGAAAAACCGATTATTTGGGGAGAGAAAAAAGTTCAATTTGTGTGCTTGCTTTGTGTCGAAAAAGAGAATGCCAAAGACTTAAAAGGCATGTACCGTCTGCTTGGAGAGCTTGTCCATCATGTGAAATTTATTCAGCACCTCATCACCTGTGACACCTTTGAAGACATGCTGGATGTCATGGATAAAAAAGCGCCTTCGTACAAGAACTAATGGTGTGATATTAACTTTTTCCGCTTCCTAAAGGAAAAAGTATGGGTGTTTATGAAAGCGGTTTCATAATATGATGAATGTGTAAAGAAAAGCTTCATACTTCAAAAAGGGGGCGTTTACAATGAACATTTTATTAGTTTGTGCAGCAGGTATGTCAACAAGCTTACTTGTCACAAAAATGGAGAAAAGTGCACAAGAACAAGGAAAAGACTATCGTATTTGGGCAGTATCTGGAGATGCTGCAAAAAATCATATTGATCAAGCCGATGTGCTTTTATTAGGACCTCAAGTTCGTTATTTATTACCGCAAATGAAAAAACTCGGAGAAGACAAAGGAATTCCAGTAGACGTGATTAATACCGTGCATTATGGCGTATGTAATGGTGCTGAGGTTTTAAAATCTGCTGAACAGTTAGTGAACGGATAAAGGGGGCGGAAGGGATGAATGGATTCAACCGATTTCTAGAAGAGAAGGTTATGCCGTTTGCAGGAAAGATTGCCGCTCAAAGACATTTACAAGCATTGCGTGACGGAATCGTTTTAACCATGCCTCTCATTATCGTCGGTTCACTGTTTCTTATTTTAGCCAACCTTCCGATTCCAGGATACAGCGATTTTATGGCAAGTGTCTTCGGAGCCGAATGGGCCACGAAACTATCCTATCCTGTGAATGCCACCTTTGACATTATGGCA
The DNA here is from genome assembly GCF_038005045.1 of Bacillus sp. FSL K6-3458. Taxonomy (NCBI): domain Bacteria; kingdom Bacillati; phylum Bacillota; class Bacilli; order Caryophanales; family Bacillaceae; genus Bacillus; species Bacillus sp. FSL K6-3458. The sequence continues at coordinate 499,765 of NZ_JBBOSI010000001.1, forward strand.
CTTGTTGCGACCTTTGGGATCGCGTACAGGTTAGCTGAAAAGTATGCAGTCGATGCACTGTCATCTGGTGCAATTGCTGTCGCAGCTTTCCTCCTAGCCACACCTTATCAAGTACCGTTCACACCTGAAGGATCAACAGAAGCTATCCTAGTGAATGGCGGTATTCCCGTCACACTGATGGGCAGTAAAGGGCTATTCGTTGCCATGATTATTGCCATGCTTTCCACCGAAATTTACCGCTTTATTGTACAGCGGAATATCGTCATCAAAATGCCTGATGGTGTACCGCCAGCAGTTAGTAAATCGTTTATCGCACTTATTCCAGGTTTTGTGGTCATCACGCTGATCTGGGTCGCTAGGCTTCTGATTGAGATGACACCTTTTGAGAGTATTCATAATATCATTACGGTCTTAATCGGCACACCACTATCCATTCTTGGTGGAAGCTTAGGCGGAAGTATCGTTGCCATCGGTGTGCAAATGCTCCTCTGGGCATGTGGTATTCACGGAGCCACCATTGTCGGTGGAGTCATGGGTCCGATTTGGCTCGGTGCGATGGATGAAAACCGTCTTGCCTTCCAAGCAGGAGAAGTGCTGCCGAATATTTTCACAGCGCAGTTCTTTGAAATCTTTATCAATGTCGGCGGAAGCGGTGCGACGCTTGCTTTGGTACTGACCATGATCTTGCGTGCGAGAAGTAAACAAATGAAACAGCTTGGCCGTCTTGCGATTGGGCCAGCCATCTTTAACATCAACGAACCGATCATTTTTGGAATGCCGATTGTGATGAACCCAATGCTTCTCATTCCGTTTATCCTTACCCCAATTATGATGATCATCACCACATATATCGGAATGAGCACAGGACTTGTAGCAAAACCGGCAGGGATCGCTGTCCCGTGGACAATGCCGCCAATCATTTCAGGCTATCTCGCAACAGGCGGGAAAATCTCTGGTGCGGTCATGCAGCTGATTAACCTTGCCTTGTCATTTGCGCTATACTATCCATTCTTTAGAATGTGGGATAAGCAGAAATTGAAAGAAGAAAATGAGCTTGAAGCAAAAGCATCAACAGATGAAAATGTCGTCAGCATGTAATAGAGGGAACAAGGGGGATGCGGCCGATGGAAATGGAACAAATTGTGTTTCAACTCATCTTGCACGGTGGTAATGGCAGAAGCTCGGCCATGGAGGCCATTACATGTGCAAAGCAAGGCAATTTTGATGAGGCGAAGCAAAAATTGCAGGAAGCACAAGACGCGTTAAATGAGGCGCATCACGCACAGACAGAGCTGATCCAAGGAGAAATCAGAGGAGAGAAAACCGACGTCAGTCTCTTGATGATTCATGCACAGGATCATCTGATGAACGCAATGACCGTCAAGGAGCTTGCAGCTGAAATCATTGAGCTTCATGAAAAAATGAAGCAATTCGGAGGTGTCAATTCATGAAAGACGGAATCAAAATTGTCACAATAGGCGGTGGATCAAGCTATACGCCTGAGCTCGTCGAAGGGTTTATTAAACGATATCAAGAATTGCCTGTAAAGGAATTATGGCTTGTGGATATTGAAGCGGGTCAGGAAAAGTTGAACATCGTAGGTGCCCTTGCAAAACGTATGGTCGAAAAAGCAGGTTTGCCGATTGAAGTGCACCTCACTCTTGATCGCCGGGCAGCTCTGAAAGATGCGGACTTTGTCACGACACAATTTCGTGTAGGACTGCTCGAAGCCAGAGCCAAGGATGAAAGAATCCCGCTTAAATATGGCGTCATTGGACAGGAAACGAATGGTCCAGGCGGGTTATTTAAAGGTCTACGCACCATTCCAGTCATTCTAGACATCGTGAAGGATATGGAAGAGCTTTGCCCAGATGCCTGGCTGGTGAACTTTACAAATCCAGCAGGCATGGTCACAGAGGCGGTGTTACGCTACACGAATCTGAAAAAAGTGGTCGGTCTATGCAATGTGCCGATTGGAATCAAAATGGGCATTGCAAAAGCGCTGGATGTCGATGTCGAACGCATTGAAGTACAATTTGCAGGCCTCAATCACATGGTCTATGGCTTAGATGTGTATTTAGACGGGGTCAGCATTATGGATCAAGTGCTCGATGAATTAGGAAATCCAAATAGCCAGTGGTCCATGAGGAATATTGAAGCGAAAAACTGGGAGCCTTCTTTCGTCAAAGGCTTAGGGGTCATTCCATGTCCGTATCATCGTTATTACTATAAAACGAAAGATATGCTGGAGGAAGAACAAAAAGCGGCTCAAGAAAAAGGAACAAGAGCAGAGGTTGTGCAGCAAGTCGAGCATGAACTATTTGAGTTATATAAAGACCCAGATTTATCGATTAAACCGCCGCAGCTCGAAAAAAGAGGCGGGGCTTATTACAGCGATGCAGCATGTAATTTGATCAGCTCCATCTATAATGATAAACATGACATTCAACCGGTAAATACAGTGAACAGAGGAGCGATTGCCAGCATTCCGGCCGAATCAGCGGTTGAAGTGAACTGTATCATTACAAAGGACGGACCAAAACCAATCGCGACAGGTGATCTGCCTGTGGCTGTGAGAGGACTCGTTCAACAAATCAAGTCTTTCGAGCGTGTGGCAGCTGAAGCAGCTGTGACAGGAGATTACGAGACGGCTCTTGTCGCCATGACCATCAATCCACTCGTTCCATCTGACGAAATTGCAAAGCAAATCTTAGATGAAATGCTTGAAGCGCACCGCGAATATTTACCGCAGTTCTTCAAATCAGTGAATGCGTAAAATAAAATGGCCCCTTTATGGGGTCGTTTTTTATGATTTTTTCATATGGAAACCGGAGAAAGCAGTGTATGATAGAAAAAACAACATGTACTGCTTCAAAGAAAGGACGGTTAGAATATGGTGGCAATTGGTTTAATGCTTTACGGCTTTATCGTTCAACCTCTACTTAGTTACGGCACAGTGGTTTTGTTTTTGTATGGAATTATCGCTTCATTTATTGGTCTGATTCGGCATAGACAGGATGTGTGGATGTATGTTCTCCGCTTGCTCGTTTGTTTTACCATTCCAGTAACCAATCTGTTAATGTATTTCGCAACCATCGGTGGAGATGAAAGAGACTTTGATTTCCAGCCGATGCCGCCAGTTTATCATCTTGTTTTTATCCTAGAAATCATCATCGTCTTTTTACCAGAGATCTTTTTACTGATCGAGAGAAAGCGGAGTATCAAAGGGAAACAGTGGATATATACAGGGGCCATTGTGGGGATATCGGTCTTGTTTTGGTGCACGATTTGATTGAAGGCTGACTGACATCTAAGTCTTTTTCGCCTTTTTGTTGCGTAACCTCTTTCGCCTCACTTTTACAAAAGTAATGGAAAGAACAAAGATAGAAATTCCGAGAAACTTAAATAGAAAACGGGTGAAGAACGGTGAATCATCGAAACCTGTAGCGATGATGATCGATCCGATGCAAATCCCAAAGAACGCTAGTAAATAAGTAAAAAACATACCATCACTCCTTAAGCGTGGAATAGATCCATATTTTCCATTATGAGGTAGAGAAGGAGATAAAGAAACAAAAAAAGAACCCTTCATCAAATGAAAGGTTCTTTCGCTTGCTTATGCCTGCTTGACGACCGAATCGACTTCTACTGTCCAGCCGAAGATATCTGGCTGAGTTCCTTTTTGGATTCCAGTAATCGCTTCGTACAATTTCTTCGATACTTCGCCTGTTTGACCATTTTGAATGACGTATGGCTGATCGTGATAAATTAATTCACCGACAGGAGAAATGACGGCTGCCGTTCCTGTCCCGAAGATTTCTTCAAGTTCACCTGACTGATGTGCTTCGATTAACTCATCAATTGAAATTTTACGTTCTGTCACAGGGATTTCCCAATGCTTTAATAGCTCAAGCACAGAATTCCGTGTGATCCCTTCTAAAATGCTGCCGTTCAGTTCAGGCGTCACGATTTCTCCGTTGATTTTAAAGAAGATATTCATACTACCGACTTCTTCAATATACTTTTTCTCGATGCCATCAAGCCACAGGACTTGTGAAAATCCTTTCGTTTCAGCAACTTGCTGTGCTTTCAGGCTTGATGCATAGTTTCCAGCTGTTTTGGCATTTCCTGTTCCACCTTTAACAGCACGGACAAATTCGTTTTCCACCGCAATTTTGACCGGATGGATGCCCTCTTTATAATAAGAACCTACTGGAGATAAAATGATGATCAGCTTATAGGTACTTGACGGTGCAACACCTAAATAGGGCTCAGTAGAAATAATGAATGGACGAATATACAAAGAAGTGCCCTCTGCATCAGGTACCCAATCCTTATCAATGCGAATGAGTTCATTTAAGCCTTCTAAAACCGTTTCTGTATCAATTTGCGGGATACATAGGCGGTCGTTTGATCTGTTTAAGCGTTCCATATTTTTTTCGGGACGGAATAAAAGAATCTTTTGATCCTCAGACACATACGCCTTCAAGCCTTCAAAAACGGATTGGCCATAATGATAAACCATAGAAGCTGGATCCATTGGAATCGCCTGATAAGGGATAATTCTCGGATCATACCAGCCTTTATCAATTGAATAATCCATCACAAACATGTGGTCTGTGAAGATTTTTCCGAATTCAAGTTGATCAGATTGAGGTTTTGGTTTTTTTGTTGAACTAAGTTCAACGCGGATGGGTTGTTTTGGCATCGTAAATCTCCTTGCTGTTTGATTATTTGAAAATTCTAATAATATGAAATAATTATGATTCTATTCTATACCTTCACAAAATATTAGCAATAGGTTTTCTGGAATTCAGACAAGAAAAATCTGTTAAAGCGCTTTCCTCCTCTCTGTCGTGGTTTTACTGAAGTTTTCCCTTAGAAATAAAATCCAATTTCATTATTAACTGATTAATCTGACAATTTAAAAACAACTTGTTTTCCTGTAAGATATTCTTTCAACCATACACCTTTTGACTAGTACATTGCAAGGGGCATTGCCATATTTTAATCCTCTTTTTTTTAACCGATAAAGGTAGAAGAGAGTGGAAGGGAGCAAACAACGAGATGAAACGAATGATATCAGGCGCCTTATTGATTTTATTGATGACCGCCATTAGTTTTGGCTGTCAAGCGATGACGGAGGAGGCTGGTGCGAAGCAAGGTACTGCCTATTACGTCGCAGCAAATGGGAACGACAAACATCCAGGGACAAAGCAAAAGCCTTTCCGTACGCTGAAAAAAGCGGCAAGTATCGCGAAAGCTGGGACAACAGTTTATATGAGAGGCGGTACATACAAAGAGAGATTGATTGTCCGCCATTCTGGAACAAAGAAAGCACCAGTTGTTTTTCAAGCGTATGGAAAAGAGAAACCTGTCATTAGCGGAGCATCTCTTAAAGGAAATCAAGCAGACGGAGGTCTCGTGAAGCTTGACCAAAAAAGCTATATCACCCTGAAAGGTTTGACAGTCGGTCATATTAAAACGAATCAAGAAGATGTGACACCCATCGGTATATTCATCACAGGAAACGGCAAAGGCGTCAAACTGCTTAACAACCGTGTGTACGACATTCAGACGACACATCAAAATGGGAATGCTCATGGCATTGCGGTCTATGGAACGAAAGCACCTGCAGCCATTGAAGACATCGAAATCAAAGGAAACACTGTGGAAAAGTTAAAGCTAGGTTTTAGTGAAGCCCTTGTGCTAAACGGAAACGTGAAAAAATTCCGCGTGACACATAATACAGTCCGGCATACGGACAATATCGGGATTGATTTAATTGGTTTTGAGAATGTCGCACCTTCTAAAAAGTATGATCAAGTGCGAAATGGTGTCGTATCTAGAAACAAAGTTTATGAGATTACGAGTGTTGGGAATCCAGCGTACGGCAAGGACATCTCCGCAGGAGGAATCTATGTGGATGGCGGGAAAGACATCGTGATTGATCATAACATCAGCCATCATAATGACCTTGGGATTGAGGTCACAAGTGAACATAAAGGGAAGATGGCCGAACGCATTCGCATTGAGCACAATCAAGTATATTTAAATCGTTATACAGGCATCTCCATTGGCGGCTATGACAAGAAGCGGGGCGGAACCACAAACACGACCATCTCCCATAACATTTTGTACAAAAATGACACAGCCGGCTTAGAAGGCGGTCAATTGCTCATGCAATATCAATCGGTGAACAATCGAATCACGAATAATATCATGACAGCCAGTGCTTCGCATTACTTAGTCGTGAATCTCTACGAAGTGAACAAGAAGAATACATTCCAAAAGAATGTCTACGATGACCGCAAAGGTGCAAAAGCCTCACAGTGGGTATGGCGCGGGAAATGGCTGGAAGGCTACAAAACGTATCGCTCGAAAAGCGGTCAAGATAAAGGATCAGCACACCTTAATCCCCAATTTGTGAATGAGAAAAAATATGATTTCCGTCTTAAGGCATCATCACCTGCTAAGAAAATCATCGGCAGTTAAACAAGGTATTCGGTGCAAATGATCATTTTAGAAATTTTCAAAAAAGTCATTGACATTGATGAGACATCACATTAAAGTAAAGAAGACATTTCAACTAAAACAAATTTCATAACGGATCTCTTATCAAGAGAGGCAGAGGGACTGGCCCTATGACGCCCAGCAACCGTTTCTATTTAAGAAATTGGTGCTAATTCCTGCAAAGCTGTTACAGCTTTGACAGATAAGAGAGGAAGACTTCCCGATACATGTTTCATGCAACGGTGATCAAGCCTCTCTTTATCAAGAGAGGCTTTTTTGATCTCTTTTTTTAGAATCAAAAGACTGGGTTCACAGGCATATTTCCACTTCTTTACCTAGTTTTCCGATGTGAAAAATAAAACAACTTGAGGAGGAACAGCAATGAAACGTAAATATTGGACATCATCTCTTGTATTATTGACGGTCCTGACCGTGCTATTATCTGGTTGCGGTACGGGATCAAGCGCAGGCTCAAAGGCTAATGCAAACGAAAAGGTCTCCTTTGACAATGTCCCGAAGCGATTTGCAAAAGGACAGGGAGCAAAAATTAAAGTGATCCGTAAAATTGGCGGGGACGATCATACTGCTCAGTTTTTAGCAGGAACGAAGGCAGAAGGTGAAGCGCTAGGCTTTACAGTAGATGTCTACACGGCAAATGGTGATACGGCGAAGTTTCATGATGCTATTTCTCAAGCACTAGAAGAAAACTATGATGGCTTTATCATCTCTCATGGGGATGATGAGGCGACAGTCGATGATGTGAAGAAGATCACAGCGAAAGGCATTCCAGTTGTGGCGTTTGATTCAAATCCGAAGCTGAAGGACATCAAAGGGGTCACAGTGACGTCTCAAGATGACGAGCAATTAGCGAAAAAATCATTAGATGCACTCGTGGCTGATTTTAAAGGAAAAGCAAATATTGCGTATCTTTGGGTAGACGGATTCCCTCCAATGGTGAGACGAAACAAGGTGTACCAAGAAACGCTCAAACAGCATACAGGAATCAAGGAACTTGACCGATTTGGCGTTGCGGCCTCTGATACATCAGTTCAAACACAAAATGCGGTTGCGGCTATGCTAAATAAATATCCAAAGGGTAAACTGGATGCGATTTTTGCCACGTGGGATGCATTTGCGATTGGTGCCGCAAGAGCTTTAAAAGAAGCAGGAAGAACCGAAGTGAAAATATACGGTATTGATGTGTCTAATGCCGATCTGCAAGAAATGACTGCGAAAGACAGTCCTTGGAAGTACACTGCCGCTGTCGATCCGAAGCTCATTGGCGCAATCGACGTAAGGATTCTTGCGAAGAAACTAGCTGGCGAGAAAACGCCATCTTCCTATGACCTTGAGGCCTCTCTCATTTCACAAAAGCAGCTTCAGGATGCAGGAAAGGCCATCAATATGGTCAATCTTGCAGATGAAGTAAAAGGATTCGGATCATCGACTGCTTTTGAAGAAGACTGGATGAAGACCTTGAAGAAGCATTATGCAAAATAAACAACGTGCACTCTCTTTTCATAGAGGGTGTTTCGTTTTTCAATTGACGATCAGGAGAGGAGGAGGACACCTATGACAACGCCGCTTGTTCATATGAAAAACATTTCGATTGAATTCCCAGGAGTCAAAGCGTTAGATCAAGCAAATTTCACATTAAAAAAAGGCACAGTCCATGCCCTGATTGGGGCGAACGGCGCTGGGAAGTCAACGTTAATGAAAGTTCTCTCTGGTGCTCATTCACATTTTGAAGGAACCATCCACATCAATGGCGAGGCGGCGACCATTCATACACCGAAGGATGCGGCCTCATACGGTGTGCAGACCGTCCATCAAGAAGTGGATACAGCTCTCGTGCCTTATTTAAGTGTTGGCGAAAATATGATGATTCATGAAATGGAGAAAAAACCATTCGTCCGTTGGAAAGAGATTCACCGCAAGGCAGCACAGCTGTTACAAGAGATGGACATTGACATCTCAACGAAGCGTCTTGTGAGTGATTTGACACTGGCAGAAAAACAAATGGTGCTCATTGCCAAGGCTGTGTCGATCAAATGCAGCATTTTAATTTTAGATGAACCAACCGCTCCACTTAGTCATGCAGAAACAAGCAAGTTATTCTCAATGATTCATCAATTGAAAAAGAACGGCACAGGCATCATTTTTATCTCGCATCGCATGCCGGAGATTTTCAACATCTGTGATGAACTGACTGTGATGAAGAATGGAACTGATGTGGCGGCGCACCTCATTAAAGAAACCAATCCAAAGCAGGTCATTGAAGAAATGCTTGGCGCGCCATTAGAGGATCAATTCCCATCTCGTACAACGCTTGAGGATGCACCGATTGTGCTTGATGTGAAAGAGTTGCATGACCAACATAAATTAAACAACATTCATCTTCATGTGAAAAAAGGAGAAATTCTCGGGATTGCAGGACTAGTCGGTGCTGGTAAAACAGAATTGTGCAAAGCCCTATTCGGCGCCTCAGAAAAAAAATCAGGCACTGTGCAGCTGCATGGTCAAACCATTCATATCAAGTCGCCTCATCACGCTGTGAGAGCGGGTATTGCCCTTGTGCCTGAGGAACGGAGAAAAGAAGGGATTCTAACAGAAGAAACTGTTGGATGGAACGTAACAGCTGCAAGTCTACGTTCGTTTACACGGCCGTTCAGCTTCTTACATCGTTCTAAGGAACGGAAGGCAGCAGATGGAATCGTCAAGCGGCTTGGCGTCAAGACACCTTCTCTTGAAGCGAAGGTGAAGCATCTATCTGGTGGAAATCAGCAAAAGATTGCGATTGGAAAATGGCTGTTGGCTGAGGCGGATGTCTATCTCTTTGATGAACCAACCAAAGGTGTAGACGTTGGAGCAAAAAAGGACATTTTCTCCCTCATTGCAGAACTAGCTGCAAGAGGAAAAGCGGTTATTTATGCTTCTAGTGAGCTTTCAGAAATTGCAGGAATTGCCGACCGAGTATACGTCTTATATGATGGCAGCATTGCCCGGGAAATGACGGCACCAATGACTGAAGAAGAGCTTTTATATCATTCAACAGGAGGACAATCATGAGTGAACGACAAGTTTCAGCCCCAGTTCAACAAATCAAGAAACAGCGGCCATCCTTTCATCTGTTTGATTTCTTTTATCAATATGGCACCATCTTAACGATTGTCGTATTGATTGTTGTCTTTGCGGCAGCCAATCCGGCATTTTTACAGTCAGGAAATATCATCAATATTTTACGATCGATCTCGATTGTAACCATCATTGCGGTAGGGCTGACGATCTCCCTAGCAGTGAACGGCTTTGATTTATCTGTAGGCTCAGTTGCTACGTTATCAAATGCAATTGTGATCTCCATGTTTGTATGGTTCTCGCAAAACCCACTCATTGCGATCCTTTCTGCGCTGGCGGCTTCTCTTATTGTCGGTTTGCTGAATGCTTGGATGATTGTCAAAATGAAGATTCCAGATATGCTCATGACACTAGCCATGATGTTTATCATTCAAGGGCTCGCACAAACCTATACGAAAGGTGCGACCATTTCTGAAAATATGGTGCTGCCTGATGGCACTTTTTCAACTGGCACCATCCCTGCCTTTTTCAGCAAGATTGGGCAGGTCCCCTATATCATTTTGATTATGGCGGCCATTGTGCTTTTTGCCCATGTTTTTATGACTTACACAAAGCATGGGCGATTGATGTATATCATTGGTGGAAATAAAGAAGCCGCTCGATTATCTGGTATTCATGTGAACAAATACAAAATCGCAGCATATCTGTTGTCTGCTTTATTTGCGGCGATCGGTGGTATCGTGCTGGCATCAAGGGTGATGACAGCAGAAATTAACGCAGGAACGCCATATTTAATGGATGGAGTAGCTGCTGCTTTTATCGGTTTTTCAGTCATGGGAGCAGGTAAACCAAACGCATTCGGCACGTTTATTGGTGCGGTACTCATCGGTATTTTGCAAAATGGACTTGTGATGATGTCTGTCCCGTATTATGCAATGGATATCGTGAAAGGATCTGTGCTTGCACTGGCACTCGCGCTGACTTATTACAAACAGCGTGGCTAAGATGTATTTTTTTAAAACCATTTGCGTCCTCTCTCCGTCTAGTAAACGGAAAGCAGTGTAACAGCTGTTTGCCAAAAGGAGATGACAAAAAGAATGAATATGTCAGCAACTCATGTAGAAGATTTGAAAAGTGTCATGGAAGACTGGAAAAATGAATTATTAGTATATAAATTTGCATTAGATGAAATGGATACAAAGTTTTCGATTATTAGTCAGGAATATAATTTAATCCATGGACACAACCCAATAGAGCATACAAAATCACGGATCAAATCCTTTGAAAGCATCGTGAATAAACTAGCGAGAAAAGGATGTGACATCACCACACAATGTGCCAAGGAGTACATACATGATATCGCTGGTGTCCGTATCATTTGTTCGTTTATTCAAGATATCTATAACATTATTGATGTTTTGAGGCAAAGAGAGGATTTAAAGATCCTTGAAGTGAAGGATTACATTCAGCATCCGAAACCAAATGGCTATCGAAGTCTTCATTTAATTGTTGAGATTCCTGTTTACTTAACGAATCGTGTGGAGCATGTGAAGGTTGAAATTCAGGTGCGGACCATTGCGATGGATTTCTGGGCGAGTCTCGAACATAAAATCTATTATAAACTGCAAAACGATGTTCCTCATCAGCTCACCGATGAACTAAAGGAAGCGGCAGATATCGCTCACTACTTAGATGAAAAAATGCAAAATATCAAACGAGAAATTGATTAACCAATAAAAAGAGTAGCTGTTTTGAATGACAGCTACTCTTTTCAGTCTTATTAAGGGTTGGTGCCTCGATCTCTCTTTTGAATGATCGTACCGTCATCTTGCGATTGTGCAGACGGGCTGCCTTTTTGTGTAGAAGTGCCAATCCAAACACCTGTGAACAAGAGCGCAAAAATCGCACTTGAGATCAGCCATTTTTTCATCATACATCACTCCATCTTCTTAACAAGTTTTGAATGACAATGCCTTGTTCTGAAAATACATCGCTTCTTTCGGAAGACCATTTTCAGTTAAGTAGGCGGCTACATCCTGACAGATAGCCTCAAGATCAACAAGGAAATTCATAGATTCTAATTGATCACAATAAGAAATGATCTGCTCAATCATGTTGTCTGGCTGGAGCATCAATGTTTCTAAAATGGATAATTTAAGTGAAATGTTTCGTTGTTTTAAATTTTCTGCTTTTTGAAGTGAAAGCTGTACATAATAGTGGAACAAACCAGGCTTTTTCAGCTTAAACAGCGCTTTCGTGTAGGCATACAAGGCCAGTAAATAGCCGCCTGGAGAAGAAGTTTCGAATGCCTCAATCAATAAAGCCTTTTCTAGGAGCGGTACAGCTTCACTGTATTCATTTCTTAGACTTTTAATAAAGGCTGCATTGCAATACGCGTGACCAAGTAAATCTGGATCCTCCATCTGTTCGAGTGAGTGAATCACCTGTCCAAACAAAGCTTCTGCCTCTTCATATTTCGATTGATCCGCATAATTCAGAGCAAGCATCATTTGACAGCTGATTGATTTTTTCACATAACATGGATCTGCGTCGTAAATAGACGAAGCCTTTTTTAAGTGGTGGATGGAGAGAAGTGTGGATCTTATATTATAGTATAGACATCCTGTTTTATAATGGAATTCTGCCTTTTCAATGTCATCATGTACGAGATCTAATTTATCCTCGGCCAATTTCAAATGGTGAAATGCTGTATCTTGATTCCCTCTGCGCATTTCATACATGCCTTTAAAGAAATAGAAATAGTAGCTGAGCATATCATCTGTACGAATCGCATTTTCATCCACAAAAAGACTGTGATCTAACGAAGCTGTATCTTCGACTAAATCTTTGAAACGGTATTCTAAAAGTTGATAGTAGAGTAAGACGTCTTGATTCTCTTCCATTCGATCAAATGCTTGAAGAATCTCTTCTTTTAGCTGTATTGCTTCTTGTATGTCTCTTTTTTTCATCAAGACATACCAGTCATTTAGCATATTTGCTACATCAACGGATGACAAAACACCTGTTTCTGCCAATTGGTATCCTCCTTTCTTCACCTATTCATTTCTGCTGATTCTTATTTGTCTGAATCATCTTTCCATATTAAGTATCTTCTTATATTTTAAGCGGTCTATCTCAATTTGTAAAACATGTTTTTTGATGTAAATTCAACCAGTAGTGAAAAAAATAGGGAGTAATGATCAAATTGTATACGCTTACATTTTTTTAGGTAAAAAGAGGATATTGAAAAAAATATATCAGGATATCAATAGAGGAAGAGAGACAGTGAAAGAGGGTTTTTTCATAGGTGAGAAAGAAGTGTTATTTATAAAGGAGTGTTCGCGATTTTTTGTGAGATTATATCACATGAATATTGTGAAACATGCTTCTTTCAGAATAAAATGAGTTATTCGCAAAAAAGTAAAATTTAAAGAGACTATCGATCTAGAATTGTATGGATCTTTGGTATTGATAAAAAATATCACACAGTATAGCTTTAGCGTGGTATAGTAAGATTGTTGTTGCGAATATTTAGACAAAACTGACAATTGGGGGTCGTGTTTTATGAAGAAATCGATGTTACTGATCATGGGACTAATGGTTGTGCTCGTCATGGCAGCCTGTGGTTCAAAATCAGACAGCGGTTCGGGAGAAGGCAAAGGCACATATAAAATCGGGATAGATGTAACATATCCGCCATTTGAATTTGAAAAGGGCGGTAAAACTGTGGGAATAGACGTTGATTTAATTAACGCCATTGCGAAAGACCAAGGCTTCAAAGTGAAGCTTGAAGCAATGGATTTCTCAGGGATTATTCCAGCGATGCAAGCAGGTCAGCTTGATGTTGGAATGGGTGGCATGAGTATTACAGATGAGCGTAAAAAGAAAGTGGATTTCTCAGATCCATACTTCGACGCTGGTCTGACAGTTGTTGTGAAAAAGGACAGCAGCATCAAATCGATTGATGATTTAAAGGGGAAAAAGCTAGCTGTTAAAAATGGGACAACAGGTGCAAAATTTGCAACAGATAACGCAGACAAATATGGGTATGAAGTAGTTCAATTCAATGACAGTCCATCTATGTTCCAAGAAGTATCTAATGGAAATGCAGATGCTTTAATTGAGGATTATCCTGTCATCACGTATGCGATCGCACAGCAAGACTTGAAATTGAAAACAGTTGGAGATCGCTTGAATGGAGACCAATACGGGATCTCAGTGATGAAGGGGAAAAACCAGGACTTATTGAAGAAAATCAATAAAGGGCTGGAAAACCTAAAGAAAAACGGTGAATATGACAAAATTATTGAGAAATATTTGAAGTCATAACACAAGCGAGGCGCGCTCAGAGCGCGCTTTCTTTATGTGTCAACCGTATGTGAATTAGGGAGGGAGAAACATGGATACGATTGTTAATGCATTTCCGTATTTAATGGAGGGTTTGCAAACCACTTTATATATCTTTGTTGTTGCTATCATTTTAGGTTTTATCATCGGGTTGATTGTGGCGCTATTCCGCCTGTCACCATTTAAAATCTTGAACTTTATTTCACTCGTTTTTGTCAATGCCATTCGAGGTACGCCATTTATCGTACAGCTATTCTTCATTTATTTTGGGCTAAATACACTTGAATTCATTTCACTTGACCGAGTGCCGGCAGGGATTATTACAGTAGCGATTAACGCAGGAGCTTATTTCTCAGAAATTATTCGTGCAGGGATTCAGTCCATTGATAAAGGACAAACTGAAGCCGCACGCTCTTTAGGATTCACAGGTGGACAAAACATGCGCTTTATCGTCCTTCCACAGGCATTTCGCCGTATGCTTCCAGCCATTACTAACCAAGCCATCATCAGTTTGAAGGACACCTCTCTTTTATCGATTATCGGTATTGCTGATATCATGCAGCGGGGACAAGTTCAAGCATCGGCTACCTTTGATCCTTTGAATGTCTGGCTCATTGTCGGTGTCATTTATTTCGTGATCATTTATTTACTTTCTCTACTGGCTAGCTACGCAGAAAGGAGATTTGATGTGAAATGAGTATGATTACGGTGAAAAACTTAAAGAAATCCTTTGGTGACAACGAAGTTTTAAAGGATATTAATGCAGTCATCGAGGAAAAAGAGGTTGTATGTGTCATTGGTCCTTCAGGATCAGGGAAAAGCACATTTCTAAGATGTCTCAATAAATTAGAGGATATTACGGCTGGGGAAGTTGTTGTCCACGGACATACGATTACAGACCCAAAAGTGAATATCAATAAAGTACGACAAGAAGTTGGCATGGTGTTTCAGCACTTTAATTTATTTCCTCATAAAACCGTGTTAGAAAATATCACGATTGCACCGGTGAAAGTAAAAGGGATGGAGAAGAAAGCCGCAGTCGATAAAGCATTAGACTTGCTTGAAAAGGTTGGCTTGAAAGACAAGGCCAAAAGTTACCCTAACCAATTATCTGGTGGACAAAAACAGCGTGTTGCCATTGCAAGAGCCTTGGCGATGGACCCGAAAGTGCTCTTATTCGATGAGCCGACATCTGCTCTTGACCCTGAGGTCGTTGGGGATGTTTTAGCTGTTATGAAACAATTAGCAGTCGAAGGAATGACGATGATTGTCGTCACACATGAAATGGGCTTTGCAAGAGAAGTGGGAGACCGCGTGATCTTTATGGATGGTGGATATATCGTCGAAGAGGACAAACCAGAAGCACTCTTTGGAAACCCACAGCACGAGCGTACCAAATTGTTTCTTAGTAAGGTGCTATAAAAAAAGAGTAAGAGCAGGTATGCTCTTACTCTTTTTCTTTGTGACGAGAATGAATATACCGATTCGCATGCATTTCCTAGGAAATATTATCGTTGGAAGAACTCAATCCACTCTTGGTCTGGCCCTCGGAAAAAGAAGTAGCAATAGCCATTGGGCAAAGTTGTGATTTCTTCATCTATTAGCTCAATTTGCAGCTTTTGAATACGGTTGAATTCCGCGTGAATATTATCTGTTGTAAAGGCGAGATGGTGGACCTTTCCTTCAGATGGAAGGTCACTGCTATACCCTTGAATGAGTTCAATTTCCGTTTCTGCTTCGTCTTTAAAGCCAAGAAAGGCAAGTTCAATGACTCCGTTTGTATGAGTGATGCGATCCTTTAATTTCATGCCCACCACTTTTTCATAAAAATCAATGGACTGATCAATATTTGTCACCATAATCCCTGTATGATCTAAGCGTAATGTTGTCAAAAAAGAGCCTCCTCTATGTCGAGTTGATATTTTTCTCCTCATCTTATCATAATAGAAGTAACGTATACATTCATATGGTAGGATAGAGAGAGTCAATTTAGGATAAGGATGACACAAATGAAAAAAATCTCATTAAAACAAACATTTGCAGAACAAGTGAAAAAGGGATATCCGCTTATTTCAAAAGATGCTGTGTCGCGTGTGAACGGTGTACAGGAAGGCGAGCTCATTGAATGGGTAGATGAAAGAGGCTCTTTTTTAGGGAAAGGATATTATGGTGTGCAAAATAAAGGCATCGGTTGGGTGCTTTCCTTTGACGCTAACGAAAAAATAGATCAGGCCTTTTTTGTTTCTAAACTTGAACAGGCATCCAAAAGCAGAACGCATCTATTTCGTGATGCACAGACGACGGCTTTCCGTGTGTTCAATGGGGAAGGGGATGGAATTGGTGGAATCACGATTGATTATTATGATGGATTCTATCTCATCCAATGGTATAGCGAAGGTGTTTATACATTAAAAGAAGATGTATTGGCTGCGATTGAGCAGGTGTACCCTGACTATAAAGGCATTTATGAAAAGAAGCGATTTGATACGTCTGGACAATATATCGAAGATGACGATTTTGTAAAAGGGGAGAAAGGTGAATTTCCTCTTATCGTCAAAGAAAATGGGATGAACGTGGCGGTTTATCTAAATGATGGTGCGATGACAGGTATTTTCCTTGATCAGCGTCATGTGCGAAAAGCAATTCGAGATCGCTATGCAAAAGGAAAGACCGTCCTTAATACGTTCTCTTATACCGGCGCTTTCTCTGTAGCAGCAGCGCTTGGCGGGGCAAGCCGTACGACAAGTGTAGATGTTGCAAACCGCAGTTTGAAAAAAACATCTGAGCAGTTTGAAGTGAATGGCATTGATGTAGACGGGCAGGATATCAAAGTCATGGATGTCTTTAAATATTTCCCGTTTGCGGCGAAAAAAGGCTGGAGCTATGATGTCGTGATCTTGGACCCACCTTCCTTTGCACGAACGAAGAAACACACATTCAGTGCAGCGAAGGATTATAAGAAACTATTAAAAGAAGCCATCCAGATCACAGCTGAGAACGGCGTCATTGTGGCGTCAACCAATAGCAGTGCATTTGGGATGAAAAAGTTTAAAGGATTTATTGCACAGGCCTTTAAAGAATCTGGGAAAACGTATCGTATTCTTGAGGAATATACACTTCCTGAGGACTTCCGTACAACGAAAAATTATCCTGAGGGGAACTATTTAAAGGTTGTCTTCATCCAAGCATAAGAAAAGGCCATTTTCCGATAAGGGGAAATGGCTTTTTCTATAGGGCAAACGACATCAGGATAGGCGCTGCACATAATGTAATAATGGCCGAAATGATCATGGACACACTTGAGATCGTGCCTGAGACGGAGCTCAGTTCAAAGGCCTTCGATGTGCCTGCACCATGTGCTCCTGTACCAAGCAGAACGCCCATTGCAATGTCATTATCAATACGGAAATAACGGATAACCAATGGCCCAATGATTGAGCCAAATAATGCTGTTAAAATGACGAAGACAGCCGTAACGGACGGCATCCCGCCAATCATTTCAGACACACTCATCGCAACGGGTGTTGTGACGGATCTTGGGACGAGGCTCTCGATCAGACTCGTGTCCAAATGAAACAATTTGGCGATAAACGCTGTTGATAAAATTGCAACGATAGAACCGCAAGCCACATTCAAAATAATTTCTACTGCATGCTTCTTCAGAATGTGAAAATACTTATATAAAGGAATGGCAAATGCCACAGTCGCAGGTTGAAGCATATTTGTCAGCCATTTTCCGCCTTGATTGTAAGCGTCGTAAGGAATGTTCACGATTAACAGCAAGACCACAAGAACAACCGGTGTCACAAGTAAAGGGGAGACATAGACTTTCGGATGACGTTTATAAACCGCTTTTGATCCGAGATAGATCAGAATGGTTAGGATCAAAAATAGTCCGCCAACTAACATAGCTTTTTTCGCTCCTTTCTTTTCGCAATCATCTGCGTCATCATGCCAGTCGAGAGCATGACCACAAAGGTACTAAGTAAAACCACAAGGACAATACTTGTGCCAGATTGAGAAAGTAATGTTCCGTAATCAATCACACCTACTGCTGAAGGGATAAAGAAGAGCAGCAGTTCTCCGAGCAGCCATACGGCGCCAAGTTCAATCCATTTTAATTTAATGATGTTAAAATGAAGTAATAAGAAAATGACAAGAATGCCTAAGATCGTGCCCGGAATTCTTAAATGCAAAAAGGCCGCCAGCACATTCATCAATTTCGCAAAAGCAAATAAAGCCATAATCTGAAGGGTAGCAATCAGCGACGTTTTGAGCAATTGCACTTTCTGTTCACTCCTTTTTCTATATAAATTGTTCACTGTTTCACAAAAACAACACAACGTTCTAATCGGTGAGCTTACTTTAAAGTGTACAGCACGTTCTATTATAGGTAAAATACATATATCGAATAGTTAGTATTCCTTTTGTCTATAGAAAGGGTGAACCATGTGGACATCAGACATTTAACATATTTCTTAGAAGTGGCACGGTTAAAGAGTTTTACGAAAGCATCGCAATCGCTCTATGTGTCGCAGCCGACCATTTCCAAGATGGTCAAAAACCTAGAGGATGAGCTAGGTGTTCAGTTGTTTTACCGTAATGGCAGACAGGTTGAAATGACAGATGCTGGACAAACCATGTATACACAGGCGAGTGAAATCACACAATCCTTTCAGAATTTAACGAGTGAATTAAATGATTTAATGAATGTGAAAAAAGGACATATCCGAATAGGACTGCCGCCCATGATTGGATCAAGCTTTTTCCCAAATGTGATGGGGGAATTCCGCCAGCAGTATCCAGATGTCACCTTTCAATTGGTGGAGCACGGCTCCATTAAAGTAGAGGAAGGAGTAGAGGATGGATCATTAGATATTGGTGTCATTGTTCTGCCTGCAAATGATAAAATTTTTCATACATACACCATCATTAAAGAGAATATGAAGCTTGTCACCCATCCATCACATCCGATGGCAGGACGTGATGAGGTTCATTTGGCTGATTTAAAGGAAGAGTCTTTTATTTTCTTTCGAGAAGATTTCGTTCTGCACAGCCGAATCTTAAATGAATGTATGAATGCAGGATTCAGGCCGAACGTTATTTATGAAACGTCACAATGGGATTTCATCAGTGAAATGGTTGCTGAGAACCTTGGAATCGGGCTTCTACCTGAACGGATTTGCCGTGATCTAGATCCTGATAAAGTGAGGATCATTTCCTTAAATCCGTCTATTCCGTGGCATTTGGGTGTCATTTGGCGAAAGGACCGCTACTTGTCCTTTGCTGCAAGAGAATGGTTAAAGCATACAAAATCCTATGTGTGGGATGCAGAGTAAAAGGGAGGACGATACAGATGAAATTAAGCTGCGTGTCTCATCTTTTGGAAAAGGTTCGAGCGGAAAATCCGCTTGTCCATAATATCACCAACCAAGTTGTGACGAACTTTACAGCGAATGGACTGCTTGCTTTAGGTGCTTCTCCAGTCATGGCAAATGCCAAAGAAGAAGTGGCAGAAATGGCGCAATTAGCGGATGCACTTGTGCTGAATATCGGCACACTAACAAAGGATACGGTGGAGGCGATGGTCATTGCTGGACAAGCGGCCAATGAAAAAGGTGTACCGGTTCTATTGGATCCTGTTGGTGTTGGTGCGACAACGTTTCGGACGAGTGCGGCGAAACAGCTGTTACAGCAAGTGGGCATCACTGTTGTCAGAGGGAATGCTGCTGAAATAGCTCATTTAATTGGAGTGAATGGCTGGCAGTCAAAAGGGGTTGATGCAAAAGGGGCAAATGGAGATGTATCGTCTTTAGCAAAGCAGGCGGCAAAAGCCCTTCAAACCGTTGTGGCGATTACGGGAAAAGTGGATGTCGTGTCAGATGGAGAAGAGGTTCTATCTATTCATAATGGACACGAATGGTTAACCAAGGTGACGGGGACTGGCTGTTTACTCACCTCTGTCATAGGGGCATTTTGTGCAACAGGGGAACGGCCCATTCATGCGTCGGCATCAGCTCTGCTGTTTTATGGTGTCGCTGCAGAAAAGGCAGCTCAGCAGACAGAAGAGAAAGGGCCAGGCACCTTTCAAATCGAATTGTTAAACACGCTATCCAATACAAATGGTCAAGATGTGATCACGTTAGGGAAAATAGGGGGAGTTTTGCATGACGAAGGTTGATCAGCAGCTAATCAAACAGCAATTATCGGTTTATTTTATTATGGGAACAGCGAATACAAGCCGGCATCCGCTTGATGTGGTGAAAGAGGCCATTCAAGGCGGGATCACGATGTTTCAGTTTCGTGAAAAGGGTGAAGGTGCTCTGCAAGGTGAAGAAAAGAAAAAAATCGCTGAGCAGATTCAAGCACTTTGCCAAGAAGCGAATATTCCCTTTATCGTAAATGATGATGTACAGCTTGCAATAGATCTTGATGCAGATGGTGTCCATGTTGGGCAGGAAGATACACTTGCACAAGATGTACGGCAAAGAATCGGTAATAAAATATTAGGCGTGTCCACGCACAATCTAGATGAAGTGAGGCAAGCGATGAAGGACGGGGCAGACTACGTAGGGATGGGTCCAGTCTATCCTACAGAAACAAAAAAGGATGCACGCAGTGTCCAAGGTGTTTCTTTAATCAACGAAGTACGTCAACACGGTCTTCACATTCCTATTGTGGGCATCGGCGGGATCACGTATGAAAATGCGGCACCAGTCATCCAAGCGGGAGCCGATGGCATTAGCATCATCAGCGCCATTAGCCAAAGCGCTGATCCGAAAAAAGCTGCGGAAGAACTAACATCTCTTGTCGAGTCAGAGAAAGCAGCTCTTTCATCTGTAAAAGACATGGATTGACTCATCCATGTCTTTTCTTATCTGCGTGAAAAATAGACAGTAGAGATACAATTGTGTACAATCTAATTGTTCGATTGTTTTCGAAATGACAGGTAAATAAAGGAGAATGAATGATGGAAGTGCTCGATACGTATTTTCGCCGATATGATGAAGCGGGAAAAGGGCAAGAGCAAATGAACGAATTGCTGGCATTGTTTTCAGATGATGTCATGATTGTCTTAAATGGTGCTGAAAAGCCTGGCATCCAAGCATTCACACAGTTTTTGAACACATTTTTCCACGTGCATGAAGACATTAAGCATATGTGGGATGGCTGGGTGAAACGTGAAGATGGGAAGTATGAAACAAACTGGGCTGTTTGCGGAAAGTTAACAGACGGTCGTGTATATACAGCAGAAGGCATTGATATTGCAGAGCTGGATGATCAAGGAAAGATCGTTTATTTAGAAAACGTCCCGAAAAACCCAGAGTTATTCCAGCGATATTAAGAAGCCGGCAGAGCAGCCGGCTTTTTCTCATCAATCTGTATCCATATGCATACCTGTGTGTGCTTTTACTTGAATTTCTGTAAAGGTGTCTTCATCTGCTTTTTCAGAGGAGAAAATGGTGCCTAAGTAAGCCGCAAGGAATCCGAGCGGGATCGAGATAATCCCAGGGTTCGATAGTGGGATAAGCGGCTCTCCTGTGAAAATGGCTGCCCCTGATGGGTCCCAGACGCTTGGGCTGAGTGACACGATCAGGAGTGCGCTCAGAAGACCTGTTAAGCTTCCTGCGATAGCCCCTGTTGAGTTAAATCGTTTCCAAAAGACAGTGAAGATAATCAACGGTAAATTCGCACTTGCTGCTACTGCGAAGGCAAGTGACACAAGAAAAGCGACGTTTAAAGATTGCGCAAATAATGCAAGAATGATGGAAAGGATGGCCACGCCGATAGAAGCAAAGCGTGCCGCCTTCACCTGTTCCCGTTCACTCGCTTTTCCTTTGCGGATAATCTGGCTATAAAAGTCATGAGCAAAGGCAGACGCGGCGGATAAAACGAGACCGGTGACCACTGCCAGTATAGTCGCAAAGGCAATAGCGGAAACAAAGGCAAATAATAAATCTCCCCCTAGGGCCTGTGCAAGCAGTGGTGCTGCCATGTTTCCTGCTGCATCGGCTGCCGTAATTGCATCTGTTCCGACAAAAGCAGCGGCACCGAAGCCGAGGAAAACCGTCATTAAATAAAAAATCCCGATGATCCACGTAGCGGATAGAACAGATTTACGCGCAGAAATGGCATCCTTTACCGTATAAAAACGGATCAAAATATGCGGCAAACCTGCTGTTCCAAGCACAAGTGCAAGGTTCAGAGACAGGGTCTCTAAAGGCACATCATATTTATTTCCCGGGTGAAGAAAAGCTTCACCAAGCGGGGTCGCTGTTTTCATCTGTTCAAACATCTTCAGCAGACTAAAATCAAACTTGGCAAACACAAGCAGCGAAATAATCAGCGTGCCCAGCATGAGAAGCACAGCTTTCGTGATCTGTACCCAGCTTGTTGCGATCATGCCGCCAAACACGACATAAATGGTCATCAAGACACCTACGATCAGCACCGCAATCCAGTAATCAATGCCAAGAAGCAGCTTGATTAATGCACCTGCCCCAACAAGCTGCGCAATCATATAAAAAGTGGAAACCGTGATGGTGTTAAAAGCAGCCACGCCTCGAATAGCAGGGCGTTTGAATCGTGCAGCAATCATATCAGCCATCGTATATTTTCCTAGATTTCGAAGCGGTTCAGCCACGACATAAAGGACGACAAGATACGCTACAAGAAAACCAATACTATAGAAAAAGCCGTCAAATCCATTTAAGGCGATCATGCCGGCGATCCCTAAAAATGAAGCAGCAGACATATAGTCCCCGGCAATGGCAAGGCCGTTCTGAAACCCAGTCAGACCGCCGCCTGCTGTGTAAAAATCACTCGCATTGCTTGTTTTTTTCGCAGCAAAATACGTGATGACCAATGTGAGCCCTACGATCGCTATGAATAAAATAAAAGCGGTCATACTCATTCGTCATCACCTCTTGATTCAACTTTTAAAGCGCTTACATATTTGTCGAACTGAGCTGCTTTTTTTGCATAAAGTCCACATAAAACCCATGTCATCACAAATTGCGTGAGGGCAAATAACCAAGCCCACGTGATCGCTCCAATTGCTGGCGTGTTCAAAAAGGTGAAGTAGGATGTAGCAACCGGAAGTGAAAAGTAAAAGAGAAAAAAGAAAATCGTCATCGGTACGATAAATCTGCGTTTTTCCTCAAGAAGTTTTCGAAAATCCTTTGAAGCGGCAACCTTCTTATAATGAACGTTTTTGTCTGCCATTGTTTCCTCCTTTGTACGAATTAGGGACAAGGTACTCCAATGCATATGAGCCGATCTGGTTGTTTATGACAGTATATCATAAAAAAGGCACCCGAAAAGGGTGCTTTCTATCGATAATTTGCAAGAAATGTTTGTCTTGCTTTTTCATATGCTTCTGCATCAAAATGATCTCCGCATTTGTGAATACACCAGGGCTCCACTTGCCTTGCAATCCCAACCTCATATCCCTGCTGTGCAAACTCAAAAGATTGTGACACATCATAAAAATGAAAGCCGTCTAAAAGATCCTCACGCCACTTGATATCATATTGTGTTGCCATAAAAAGACCGTCAATAGCAGAAGCTTTGATATAACCTTGGGTTTCTGTCTGTGGATGACTAGTTTCAAACGTCAGCAGCTGATAGGTGTCGTGCCGATATTCAATGACTTTCCCTCTGCAATCATGGCTCTCCCACCAGATTCCATTGTCTGGCACACTTTCTGCACCTATTACCCCAAGCATGCCAAGTGACGGATTTTGCAAGAAAAGTGGAATCAGCTCGAGAAGCATATGCTGTTTGACGATGAGTGTATCTTGATGAAGATAAATTTTAAACTGTGCAGGATGAGTGAGAGCTTCATTGTATGCAGAGGTCATACTTGATGCATGTCTAATGGGCAAAACCTCTACATGATACCCGTGCGGAGCAGGAAGTGAAGCAAGCTGCCGGAAGCAAGCTTGAAACATCGACTCATCATTTATACATAAAACAAATAAGATGGTGGGGCTACTCATTGAGTTGAACCGCCTCAACCACGTATTGATAGGCTGTCGCTGCCTCGTTAAAATCAAAACGGATGCCATGTTTTACGAGTAATTCATGTAGATCATTCATGACGCCCGTATAGGAAGGGTGTTGTACACGAATGGTTTCAAGCTCACGAACATGAAACCCGGCTGACTGAAAGAGGGCATGAATTTCGTGAAGGGTAAAGAAGCGTAAATGTGTTTGATCCATTAACCCTGCATCTGTATAAGTAAATCTCCCGGCCAGTAATTCTAAAACCGTTGAAATATGACCAATATTCGGAATGGAAGACAAGATGGCCCCTTCCCTTTTTAGAAAGGGTTTGACCTTTTTTAAAACGGCCCAAGGGTCCAATAAATGTTCAAGAACATCTCCGAAAATGATGCAGTCAAATTGTTCATGCTGATAAGGCAGCGCCATCTGTTCAATATTGCCGCATAAAACATGATCCAGCGCTTTCTCAGCCTGCTTTGCCGCATCTTCAAAAGATTCAATTCCATATACAGTACGGTCTTGTTGTTTTAGGACTTTGCCAAGCTGGCCTGTGCCGCATCCGATATCCAAGATAGACGTCCATTCCTTGCGAATACGATGGACAATCACAGGGTTCACACCGTGATAATATTGATCCTTCTTTTGATGATAATAAGATAGGGAATCTGAACTCACGCGCCACCCACCTTTCTTCTTTCTTGTGTCTTATGCTTAATATATGGGTGGGGAGCTTGGTTTTATAACGAAAATGGGCAATTTTCATGAATGACAGCTAAAAAGGGGTCATATAAAGAACAGGGAACGGACTGTCCTCCTAAAAATAGAAAGACAGAACCCCATTGAGTGGAAGGGATTGGTATGATGAGGTGTTCAATTATTGTAGCGTATCGTCATGAAAGGATGTTTAAAAGGTCAATTGACAGGTTAGAACTTTAGCCAAAGCAATCTGAAAGACAAAGGATAACGGCGTTGATTACGGTTTGTTTATCATCTTCTGATCACCGTTGGATGTTAAAAAAGCTTGTATTTCCTCGATGCCTAGTCCAATTTTTTTCGCTTCTTGAATCAAATAAACCCACTCTTCGTCAACTCTTCTTTTCACTTGCGTATCCATAATATCCTCCAGTTCAATAAGACATATTCATCTGCAACCAATGACTTGAACAAACCGTCTAGTAACTGTACGTGTATGTGAATGGAATACAAAAATAGATTTTTGTCGAAAAATGATGACATTTAACCTATTTTGTAAAAACTATCACCTACCACGTCCCTAAAAAAATGACTAAAAAACCCATAAATATTGAATTCTTACTTCTCATAATAAACAATTGTAAAGTCAGTTAAAAGATTATAAATTAAAATAATGATAAAGACCTAAATCATTTGACTCATATAAACCAATAAGGTTGACATATGCCATCAGCGTGAACAAATTTCATCTTTGCAGGACGCACATATTGTTCGTTTGGGAAGTTCTTCTTAAGATGGTATTCTAAAAGAAACAGAATTCACCAAGAAGGAATGAAGAAAGACATGTATAGCCTTTTTCAAAAGTATCAAGAAGTTGTCATGTATCTGATCATGGGTGTGTGTACAACCATTGTCAACATAGTCAGCTTCTATTTATTCGTTGAGATGTTTTCTATGGATTACAAAACAGCAACGGTTGTTTCATGGGTATTTGCTGTGCTCTTTGCTTATATCACCAATAAGAAGTATGTCTTCAAGCAAAAGGCTCGTGACACAAAAAGCCTGATGCGTGAGCTTTCTTCATTTTTTAGTGTCCGTCTCATGTCTCTAGGTGTAGATCTGGGGCTGATGATTTTATTTGTGAGCCAAATGGCGCTCAACGAAACCGTCGCAAAAATTCTTGTTAACTTTGTGATTGTCGTGGTCAATTATGTCGCCAGTAAATGGTTCGTCTTCAAGAAAACAAAAGAAGATGCGATTTAACACATGAAAAAGATAGGTGATGTGAAATGAGCAGCAGGCCAGACGAATTATATGATGCCATATATCAACAAACAGAAAAGCAGCATGAACAAGTGTTGAGGCTAGTCAAGGAAATGACCGCACATCCAGAAGCATTTTCTGAACAAGAAAAGGAAAAGATCAACCGGATGGACATTGCGCTTCAAACAGCAACGGACATTTTAGAAAATTTAATGACCCCTGATACGCAAATGACCATTGTTTTAAGACAAGGGAGAATTCGTGTTGACCTAACGAAAGCGTAAAAGAAGCAGCCAATTGAAAAGCGGCTGCTTTTTATTATGCATCGCTTGTTTCCCGGAGTTGCTTTGGAGACATGCCGATTTTCTTTCGAAAGACTTTATTCAAGTAATTCGCATTTCGGTAGCCGCACTGTGTGGCGATTTCTTCAATCGAGTATTTCGTTGTTTTCAGTAACGTTTCCGCCTTTTCTAAACGAATGTTGGTTAAATAATGAATCGGTGTGAAGCCAGTTGCCTTTTTGAATTCCCTCGTAAAATGACTTTTGGATAAACGTGCCGCAGCTGCCATATCGTCAGGCCCAATCTCCTCGTGAAAATGGTGGCTTGCAAATAAGGCCGCTTGGACGATGGGCTCAGGCCATTTCTCCATTTGTCCCTCAAGCTTTGGCAAATATGAATACAGTTCCATGACAAATTGATAAGCAAGGCTAGACCCCTCAAATGGATTGGTAATCCGTCTTTCACTGGCTTCATCATAAATCTTCTTTAGCAGGCGGATCGGTTTGGAATTCGGATGAAAACGCATGACCTGCTTTCCTTGATCGATAAATTGATCAAAGCAAAGGTCACAGGTTTCCCCATAAAGTGTTAAATAGAGAAATTCCCAATGTTCACTGTCTTCTGGAAAATAGTATTGATAAGCACTGGGGCTTTTCACTAGAAAGGCCTGTCCAGGCAATACTTTGAATCGTTTCTGTCCGATTTCAATCATGCCGTGTCCAGACAGTGTGAGCTGAAAGATGCACTTGCCCTGATCCTTCCGCTCTACGCCATTCCAGCTGTATAACGAAGATGATTGAACTTCCCAGCCAACAGACCAGATTTGGGCCGGCAATGTCACATCAGAATGGTGAAAACGAAATGCAAATGCTTCTTTCTTCAAATTGGAAACCCTCCTTCACAGCAAAAAACAACCTTTTTCTATTTTGAATCATGTTACACCTCATATCACATCGTACCATTCACAGCAAAAAAAGGGTATTTTTTAACGATTTTTTTACCATTGAACTTCAGCTGACAGGGCAACTAAAATAAGATTATCAGAAGAGAAAAGGGGAATGGATATGATCGACACATTACGAGCAACATTTCACCAGCAATTTGGAGATCAGGAAGAACTCCGCTATTTTTTCGCCCCAGGCAGAGTCAATCTGATTGGTGAACACACAGATTATAATGGGGGCCATGTCTTTCCATGTGCACTTACCCTTGGTACATATGCTGCGGGAGCAAGACGATCAGATGGACGCGTCAGAATGTATTCCTTGAATTTTGAAGAAGAAGGTGTGAAAGAGTTCGATCTTTTTGAAATCGCTTTCTCAGAATCGGACGGCTGGGCGAACTATCCGAAGGGAGTATTCCAACAGTTTATCGAAGCAGGCATGGATGTGAAAGAAGGCTTTGATATTGTGTATGCCGGCAATATCCCAAATGGCGCAGGCCTGTCATCCTCTGCCTCTATTGAGCTCGTCACGGCTGTCTTGATCAATGAATGGTCGTCATTCGGTGTAACGCAAATCGACCTAGCCCTTCTTGCGCAGCGTGCTGAAAATGAGTTTATTGGCGTGAACTGCGGCATTATGGATCAATTTTCAATTAGTCTTGGAAAAGAAGGTCACGCTATTTTGCTCAATTGTGACACGCTTTCCTTTGAATACAGTCCATTTCGGCAAGAGGGTCTGGCACTTGTCATTGCCAATACAAATAAAAAACGAACACTTGCAGATTCCAAATACAATGAACGCCGTTCAGAATGTCAATCTGCTTTAAACGATCTTAAAAAAGAAATCGACATCGCACATTTATGTGAGCTCACGGAGGATGAATTCGCTAAGCATGACCATTTGATACAAGATGAAACGTGTAGAAGACGTGCAAGACATGCCATCACGGAAAACGAGAGGACCATGAAAGCAGTAAATTTTCTGAAAGATGATAAAATGGAAGAACTAGGTGCACTCATGAAGGCATCTCACCTTTCTTTAAAGAATGATTATGAAGTCACTGGGCTTGAGCTAGATGCACTGGCTGAAGCCGCATGGCAACATCCAGGGGCGATTGGTTCTCGTATGACAGGTGCTGGCTTTGGGGGCTGTACCGTCAGCATTGTGAAAGAAGAGCTGCTAGACTCATTTATAGAAGAAACAGGTGCGATTTATCAAGAAAAAACAGGCATTCAAGCCTCTTTTTACACAGCTGGAATTGGAGGCGGCGCTAGAGAATTAACGAAGGAGGAATTTTGATGGCAATTTTAGTATGTGGGGGAGCAGGTTTTATTGGCAGTCATGCGGTAGCGGCTCTTTTGGCTAAAGGAGAACAAGTGGTGATTGTGGATAATTTGCAGACAGGTCATAAAGAGGCAGTCGTAAAGGGTGCCGTATTAGAAGAGGGAGATTTAAGGGATCACGCTTTTTTAAGACGTGTTTTTCAAACACATGACATTGAAGCGGTCATGCACTTTGCGGCAGATTCACTTGTTGGAGAAAGTGTAACAGACCCGCTGAAGTACTATGGCAACAACGTCGGAGGGGCAACGGCTTTACTTCAGGTGATGAATGAATTTGATGTGAAACGCATTGTATTCTCTTCAACTGCTGCGACATATGGTGAACCAAAGCGTGTACCGATCGTTGAAACGGATGAGACGAACCCAACAAATCCTTATGGGGAAACAAAACTCGCGATTGAAAAAATGCTGAAGTGGTCTGAGCAGGCATATGGTATCGAATACGCTGTGCTTCGCTATTTTAATGTAGCCGGTGCTCATACAGAAGGGATTGTCGGTGAAGATCATCAGCCAGAAACGCATTTAATCCCAATTATTCTGCAAGTGGCATTAGGAAAACGTGATCAAATCATGATTTACGGTGATGATTATGAAACAGAGGATGGCACATGCATTAGAGACTACATTCATGTCATGGATTTAGTAGAGGCGCACATTCTAGCGGTTGAGCGTCTTCGTGAAGGAAAAGGAAGCGCGACGTACAACTTAGGGAACGGCACAGGCTTCTCTGTGAAGCAGGTCGTAGAAGTCGCAAGAGAAGTGACGGGCCATGCCATTCCAGCACAGGTGGCAGAAAGACGTGCGGGTGATCCAGCTAAGCTGATTGCTTCATCAGAAAAAGCGCTGAAAGAACTAGGATGGAAGCCGCAATATGCAGATCTCCACACCATCATTCAAAGTGCATGGGATTGGTTTCAGAAACATCCAGATGGCTATCAAAGTGAGTAACGTGTAGCAGGCAGGGGAGGAGACAAAGGGAATGGCGATTGATATTTTTGAAAAGCTAGAACAGCTGATTCAATACGGGATCAATAAAGAGCTAATATCACCACTAGATATGGATTATACAAGGAACCGGCTGCTAGAGGTGCTTGGTCTCGATGATGCTGAGGCAAGAACAGTCTCAGGAGACAGCGACCTTGAAGACATCTTAATGCCGATGCTCGATTGGGCAGTTGAAACAGGTCTTATTCCTGACGGGACAGATACGTATCGTGATTTATTAGATGCCAAAATCATGGGCTGCTTGGTGGCGCCTCCGAGTGTCATCTATGCAAAGTTTGAAGAGAAACGCAAGCATTGCGGACCAAAGGCAGCGACAAGCTGGTTTTATGAAATGCAGCAGCATGCCCACTATATTCATACAGGCAGAATTGCCAAAAATGTGCAGTGGTTTACACCGACCGAAGATGGTGAGCTTGAGATCACGATTAATCTATCGAAACCGGAAAAGGACCCAAAAGCGATCGCTGAAGCCAAAAAGCTGAGTCAAAAGCAATATCCTCTTTGTCTCCTTTGTAAAGAAAATGTTGGGTTTGGGGGACGCATCAATCACCCAGCAAGACAGAATCACCGGATTATTCCGGTGACACTTACAAATGAGTCGTGGTTTATGCAATTCTCGCCGTATGTGTATTACAACGAACATTGTATTGTGTTCAAGGGCGAGCATGAACCAATGCAGATATCTAAAAAGACCTTCGAGCGTCTGCTTTCCTTCATATCTATATATCCGCACTATTTCATAGGATCAAATGCTGATCTTCCCATTGTTGGAGGCAGCATATTAAGTCATGACCACTTTCAAGGTGGTGCTCATGAATTTCCGATGGCGAAAGCAAAGATGGAAGAAGTGTTTTCTCTCGAAAAGTTTCCGAGGGTGAAGGCGGGTATTGTGAAATGGCCGATGTCAGTGATCAGGCTTCAAAGTAGCGACCAGCAGACGCTTGCGGAGGCAGCGGATTTTATATTACATGAGTGGAAAATGTATTCAGATCCAGAAGCGGGTCTGTTCTCTCATACAGGAGAGACCCCGCACAATACCATTACACCAATTGCACGTCGTCATGGGGATGAGTACGAATTAGATCTCGTGCTACGAAATAACCGTACAGACAAGCAGCACCCCGACGGAATCTTCCACCCGCACAAAGAAGTTCATCATATTAAAAAAGAGAATATCGGTTTAATTGAGGTCATGGGTCTCGCCGTCCTTCCTGGAAGATTAGCAGAGGAATTAAGCCAGCTAAAAGCGGCGCTGCTATCCAAACACCCTCTTGAAGAAATCAAAGCCTGCCCGTCTATCATGAAGCACGAGTCATGGGCAGAGCGTCTGATCGAAGAGAATACCTTTACGAAGGACAACGTAGAAGCCATTTTACAAAAAGAAATCGGCCTCATTTTTTCCCGTATACTCGCGCAGGCGGGTGTGTTTAAAAGAACAGAGCAAGGGAAAACAGCATTTAAACGTTTCATTCAAACACTCCATACAGGCAGGTGATGAGTTGATGATTGAACAGGTAAGAACTTTAATGGAAGAAAAGCAACTCGATGGTGTTCTGATTCAAAAGCGTAATAACTTTTCTTGGCTTACAGGAGGAAGAAGAAACCACATTGTGTTAAACACGCCAGAGGGCGTTTGTCAGCTACTTGTGTTGAAAGACGATATTGTCCTAGTTGTGAATCAAATGGAAGAAAAACGAATCATTGAAGAAGAAATGGCGTATTTTGACCATCCCTTTCAAGTCGTCACAATGGATTGGTTTGAGGATGAGACTCCTTACATTCAAACACTCATAAAAGACAAACGAATTGGTGCGGACATTCAAATGGAAGGAGTGGAATGGATCGAACCCGATTTGTCTCGTGTTCGATCGATCCTTTCAGCGCCACAGCTCAGCCAATATGAAACCCTTTGTCATGAAACAGCTGTTATTGTAGAAAGTGTCTGTCGAGAAATCGTTCCAGGACAGACGGAGCATGAAATTGCTTCGCTTGTTGCTCAAAGAGCGATCGGGCAGGGGATGACGATAGAAGTGCTGCTTGTGGCAACAGATGACCGGATTCATCAATATCGCCACCCGATCCCAACAGAAAAAGCATTTCAAAAGCATGCACTGGTTGTCCTTTGTGCTGAACGGCATGGACTCGTGGCAAATGTCACAAGATCCGTTTACTTTGGACAGCTACCAAAGGAGCTTGAAGAAAACAAGGAAAGGCTTGCGCGAATTGACACGGTCATGAATGCGGCTACTCGTCCAGGGAACACCATTGGAGATGTATTGAAGGCCGGCATTGCTCAATATGAAAAAGAAGGATTTCCTGATAGCTGGAAAAAGCTTCACCAAGGTGGCAAGACTGGATTTGTGTCTAGAGAGATCATTGCAGTTCCTACATCGGTGGAAGAGATCCAGCTTCATCAAGTATTCACTTGGAATCCTTCCTTACCAGGATTGAAATCAGAAGATACGATGGTCGTCGAGAAAGAAGGAAATCGTTTTTTAACCTATACAGGCAAGTGGACGTATATAGACATAGAACATGAAGGAAGCATCTATAGACGACCAGACATTTTGGTGAGAGACGAATAATGAGAAGCCGGCGATGAGCCGGTTTTTTGCTGGAAGTCTTTAGTGAGTTTCCACTCATTTATCACCATTACCAATCATTACAGCGCATAGGTGGAGGATCGATACTTTCTTTTCTTGTCGACATGCGTTAAAATGAGTAAGGTTTTTGTTAAATATGGGGATACCTATTTCAGAATTGTTTACCTAGATAAAATTTCATAAAGTTAAATTGAAATTTGACCAAACTTTTTTATTGTGGTAAACCTAAATTTGACAAAGTTCTTGATTGTTTGTCCTTTGCCTTCAACTCTCAACTTTTCAAATTCCTAGAAATTTATTGTGTGTGCAATAATATAAATTTATGGCGAATTTATGACATTTCAATAGAAATCTGTTGAAAAATAAATGAACTTTTGAAAAAAGGGGAGCTAACTCCAACAGATTTTGATAGCATTACAAAGGGAAGAAAAGTTTTCGAAGGCAGATGGCTTTTCACAATTATTCAGCAATTTATACATTATTTAAGGAAGGATGGTGATCTTCTTGTTCAGAGCCATTAAACCTATGCTTTTATTAGCGATGCTCGTGAGTGTTTTTGTATTAGGAGGTTGCAGCAATATCGCTGTTTTAGATCCTAAAGGACCAGTCGCAGCACAACAAAAAGACTTAATCCTATTATCTATTGGATTCATGCTCTTTATCGTTGGTGCGGTATTTGTACTGTTTACCATCATTTTGGTTAAATACCGTGAGCGTAAGGACGTTGGAAACGCCTCTTATAACCCAGAACTACACGGGAATACGCTTCTAGAAGTTGTCTGGACAGTGATCCCAATATTAATCGTTGCTGCCCTTTCAGTTCCAACTGTAAAAACCATTTACTCTTTGGAAGAGGCGCCTCAAGCAACAAGTCATAAAGATCCACTTGTCGTTTATGCTACAGCAGTTGATTGGAAATGGATCTTCAGCTATCCAGAGGAAAATATTGAAACAGTGAACTACTTAAACATTCCAAAAGATCAGCCGGTTTTATTCAAAATCACTTCCGCTGATACAATGGCATCACTATGGATTCCTCAGCTAGGCGGGGAGAAGTATGCGATGGCTGGAATGGAAATGGAACAATATCTTCAAGCTGATGAAGTAGGCACATATGAAGGAAGAAACGCCAACTTCACAGGCGAAGGCTTTGCTCAGCAAAAATTCAAAGTCAATGCGATGACGCAGTCTGACTATGATAAATGGGTAAATAAAACGAAAAAAGAAGCACCGAAGTTAACGAAGAAAACGTATGACTACTTGATGCTTCCTGATGCTGCAGATGTGCAGACATTCTCATCAACACATTTATCTTTTGCGAAGCACGGAGAGGATTCTGAATATGCACTCCAAGCACGCAAACGTTTAGGTTACCAATCAGTTTCTCCGCATTCCAAGACAGATCCTTTCGAGAATGTGAAGAACTATAAACGAAAACTAGAAAACGAATAAACTGACTAAGGAAAGGAGGAGGCCGTTATGCATTTAAAATGGGATGAGTTTTTTGTAACTGGAGACCCATTAATTCTTGGTGCGCAAATTTCTATCGCTCTTACTTCCATTGCTATTGTGTTTGTTTTAACCTACTTCAAAAAGTGGAAATGGCTCTGGAAAGAATGGCTGACATCAGTTGATCATAAAAAGCTTGGAATCATGTATATCCTTGCTGCTGTGATTATGTTCTTCCGCGGTGGGGTAGACGGACTGATGATGCGCGCGCAGCTGGCGCTTCCTAATAATACGTTTTTAGATTCAAACCACTATAATGAAATTTTCACAACGCATGGTACGATCATGATTTTATTCATGGCGATGCCATTCTTAATTGGTTTAATTAACGTCGTGGTTCCTCTTCAAATTGGTGCACGTGACGTTGCATTCCCGTATTTGAACAACTTGAGCTTCTGGACATTTATGGTCGGAGCAATGCTGTTCAACATTTCCTTCGTTATTGGAGGATCACCAAGTGCAGGCTGGACGAGTTACATGCCGCTCGCCGGAAATGATTTCTCACCAGGACCTGGACAGAACTACTACTTGCTCGGGCTCCAAATTGCAGGTATTGGTACACTAATGACAGGTATTAACTTCATGGTGACCATCTTAAAAATGCGTACAAAAGGTATGACGCTTATGCGTATGCCAATGTTTACATGGACAACATTGATCACGTCTGTCATTATCGTTTTCGCATTCCCTGTTTTAACAGT
The DNA here is from genome assembly GCF_038005045.1 of Bacillus sp. FSL K6-3458. NCBI lineage: Bacteria > Bacillati > Bacillota > Bacilli > Caryophanales > Bacillaceae > Bacillus > Bacillus sp. FSL K6-3458. The sequence continues at coordinate 534,050 of NZ_JBBOSI010000001.1, forward strand.
TGCTTTAGCACTTATGACATTCGATCGTTTATTCGGTTCAGCATTCTTTACACTCGAAGCGGGCGGTATGCCAATGCTTTGGGCGAACCTTTTCTGGATTTGGGGACATCCTGAGGTATATATCGTTATCCTGCCGGCTTTCGGTATTTTCTCAGAAATCTTTGCGACGTTCTCAAGAAAGCAGTTGTTTGGTTACAAAGCGATGGTTGTATCGATTGTGGCAATCTCTGTTCTTAGTTTCCTTGTGTGGGTTCACCACTTCTTTACAATGGGGAACAGTGCAGCGGTTAACTCATTCTTCTCGATCACAACAATGGCGATTTCTGTACCAACAGGTGTGAAAATCTTTAACTGGCTCTTTACAATGTATCGAGGCCGTATCAGTTTTACTTCACCAATGCTTTGGGCACTTGGTTTCATCCCGAACTTCGTAATCGGTGGTGTGACTGGGGTTATGCTTGCGATGGCAGCTGCGGATTACCAGTACCATAATACGTACTTCCTTGTATCCCACTTCCACTATGTATTAATCGCAGGTACTGTCTTTGCATGTTTTGCTGGTCTTGTTTTCTGGTATCCAAAAATGTTTGGTTACAAGTTAAACGAAAGAATCGGCAAATGGTTCTTCTGGGTATTCATGATCGGATTTAACATCTGTTTCTTCCCGCAGTACTTCTTAGGACTGCAAGGAATGCCAAGACGTATTTATACGTATGGACCAGAAGATGGCTGGACTGCACTAAACTTTATTTCAACAATTGGTGCATTCATGATGGGTATCGGATTCATCATCCTTTGCTATAACATTTACTACAGCTGGAGACACGCGAAACGTGAAGTGTCTGGAGACAGCTGGGGAGAAGGACGTACACTTGACTGGGCGACATCTTCTGCAATTCCGCCGCATTATAACTTTGCAGCACTTCCAGAAGTGACGACACCAGATGCATTCCATCATTGGAAGCAAAACAATGTTGACGTTCATCCTGAAAAAGAATTCAAGAAAATTCACATGCCGCACAATTCAGGCAGACCGCTGATCATGTCTGCATTCTTCGGACTTGGTGCATTCGGTCTTGTATTTGAATGGTACTGGATTGGCGTTATCGGCTTAATCGGTGTATTCGCAACAATGATTTTACGTTCATTTGAATATGACGATGGCTACTATATTCCTGTTGAAGAAGTGATTGAAACAGAGAAAAAGAATAAGGAGGCGCAGAAGTAATGGGACATAATGATAGCAGCTATGCAAATGCACCGCTTGAATATCAGTCTGAAACAGGACGTTTAAACATCCTTGGTTTCTGGATATTCCTTGGCGCGGAAATCGTGTTATTCTCAACACTTTTTGCGACCTACTTTGTTCTTCATGGCAGAACAGCTGGCGGCGTTTTGCCAGCTGAGCTATTTGATATGAAGCTTGTATTGATCATGACATTCCTGCTATTGGTGAGTTCATTTACATGCGGGATTGCCGTTCATGAAATGCGCCGTGGAAGTACAAAAGGGGTTGTCATTTGGACGATTCTGACACTGCTTCTAGGTGCAGGTTTCGTTGGTTTTGAGATTTTCGAATTCTTCCATTATGTACATGAGGGTGCGAGCATCCATACAAGTGCATACTGGTCTGCATTCTTTGTTCTTTTAGGAACTCACGGATTACACGTATCCATCGGTATCTTCTGGATTACGGGCGTCTTGTTCCAAATTAAAAAACGTGGATTAACACCACAAACAGCAGCGAAGATCTTTATCTCAAGTCTATACTGGCATTTCCTTGATGTTGTATGGATTTTCATCTTCACAGCTGTCTACTTGATCGGATTAGGGGGGCTTTTGTGATATGGCTGGAAAAACACATTCCTCAGCAGAGCACGAACACTTCCCTTGGAAACACGTAGTCGGCTTCATTCTCTCCATTGTGCTAACCATCTTAGCATTCTGGATTGCCATCGGAGCTGAAATTGGCAGTTCCGCAAAACTATGGATTATCTTTGGTTTTGCCTTCATTCAAGCATTCTTGCAGCTGTTCATGTTTATGCATATGACAGAGAGTGAGAACGGGACTGTTCAAGTCGGAAATACTTTGTTTGGTCTGTTCTGTGCGATCATTTTCGTCATCGGGTCTGTTTGGATCTTCGCGGCTCACTACAGCCACGGAGAGAACAGCAAAGACGGTTATTCACCATCTGCGCCAAAGCAGTCTGAGCATTCAGAGAAATAATAAAAAACCACTCATCTTTCATAGGTGAGTGGTTTTTATGCTGATTGTGATAACGCTTCCAATTGATGATGCGATATCTATCTGCTGCTGAATCTTTTGCGAATGAATGGAAGTCCATAGATGAGGAATGCTGCAATGTGAGCCAGAATCACGTTAATGGCAAAGAATGCGATCATGAAGGTATGTCCTGCTGGAGATAAACTGCTTGTCATGTAAAGACCGAAGAAAATCCACATAATCATGATGGGTGGAATAGATGCTAATGCAATCTTTCTGTTTTCCAACCATAAAAACAGGGGTGTAGCTGTTGCAATACATAGGTACGCAAAGAACATATCCATCGTATCCAACTCCTTTGTAAGTTGATGTTCAATTCAAATGAGAGGTCAGGATGCAATTGTGTCTGTTTTTAGGAGATATTGTGAACATTTTGTTACAAATATTATACCACAATTGACTTTGAAGTAAACTCAATAATTGGAAAATGGGCCTTATTCCGCAGAAATTGTTTTTTTCTTATACCTCAGTTAAGCTTATGCTGGCAAGATGTTAACCTTTCATATCGCCACATAAGTCATTGAATTTTCCCCTTAAAATCTGTAAAATAATCTTTTTAAAGGACTTATGATCGGTTGTCATGATAGAGTAGAAAGGGATTTTTTCCTATTATTAGGATGAAAAGTATTTCATTTTTTGAAATTAGAATGGAACCTTTCAGGTGTCACTTCCGTCATATTTAAGGTGAGTTGCTTTTGTGAAAATTTCAATCTAATATAAATAAGGGCTTTTATGTTTTGTAATAAGGGTGGTTAGTTCATGAACAAGCAGAATACATCTCCTTACTATCAAGGAGATTTGATTTTTATATTTTTAGCCTTCTTTGCCATCAGTGTCATCGCTATTTATGCTGCGGGACAGTTTGGGCAATATGGATCTAATGCATGGACCAGACAGATCATTTACTACATGGTCGGGGTCATCTGTATTGTGGCTATTAATTACTTCGATCTGGAACAATTAGAAAAGTTAAGTCTATATATTTTTATAGGCGGCATTATGCTCTTAATTCTTTTGAAAATTGCTCCTGCACAAATTGCAGGTCATGATTTTGCTCCAATTAAAAATGGTGCAAAAAGTTGGTTTGTGTTACCGGGAATTGGAACATTTCAGCCTTCAGAGTTCATGAAAATTGGTTTGATTATGATGCTCGCCTCTGTCATTGGGAAGGCAACCCCAAGAGGAAAACGAACATTAGAAGATGATATTTTCCTACTATTAAAAATTGCCGGCGTGGCTGCTGTACCAGTCGGACTCATCTTTTTGCAAGATGCAGGTACGGCTGCGGTATGTATGTTTATTGTCGTTGTCATGGTCTTTTTATCAGGGGTCAACTGGAAATTGATCTCTCTCATCGGTTCAGTGGTTGTGCTTTTAGTTGCCGCTGTGTTAGCCGTGATTATTCTATTCCCTGATTTCGCACAAAAGATCGGGATTCAGCAGTATCAGATCAACCGGATTACCGCTTGGCTGCCTGATAGTTCTTCGACAGCCAACCAAGCCCAGACACAGGATGCATCTGGATCGGATAAATATCAAGTCGAGCAAGCCATTATGGCAATTGGGGCAGGACAAATTTTCGGGAACGGTGTTAAAAATTTAAAAGTATATGTTCCAGAAGCTCAGACAGATATGATTTTCTCTATCATAGGGGAAGCCTTTGGTTTTGTCGGCTGCGCATTTGTGGTCATCATGTTCTTCTTCCTGATTTATCGGCTTGTTGTACTGATTGACCGTATCCATCCTTATAGCCGGTTTGCGTCATTTTTCTGTGTAGGATATACAGCATTGATTGTCATCCATACATTCCAGAACATTGGTATGAACATAGGCGTCATGCCTGTAACGGGGATACCGCTCTTATTCATCAGCTTCGGGGGAAGCTCTGTTTTATCTGTTCTTATTGGATTTGGTATCGCCTATAATGCAAGTGTTCAATTAACGAAATATCAAAGTTATTTATTTAAATAAAACGGGTAAAGGGCAGTCTAAGCGTAGGCTGCCTTTTTGGCGTGAGTTCTAACTTTTGAAAAGTAATATTCATTTGACTTATGATAGTAGGAGTGAAGGAGGTCTTCGAATTGAATAAAACGATAGAAACCATTTTAAATCATCGGTCCATCCGTTCGTTTACAGATGAGCGTCTGACAGAGGAAGAAGTGCTGACACTTATCAAAAGTGCACAGGCTGCTTCGACATCAAGCTATGTACAGGCGTATAGTATCATTGGTGTAACAGATCAGGAGAAGAAGGCGAAGCTTGCTGAACTGGCTGGAAATCAGCCATACGTTGAGAAGAATGGGCATTTTTTTGTTTTCTGTGCAGACTTGAAACGCCACGACTATATCGCAAAAAAAGCAGGAAAGAACCATCAAGAAGCGCTTGAGAATACTGAAGCCTTTCTTATCAGTGTGATTGATGCGGCGCTTGCTGCGCAAAATGTCAGTGTCGCCGCAGAATCTATGGGACTTGGCATCTGCTATATCGGCGGACTGCGTAATCAGCTGAAGGAAGTATCCGAGTTACTTGAAACACCTTCCTATGTGCTGCCGCTATTCGGATTGGCTGTAGGACATCCTGCCAATCCATCATCTCAAAAGGAACGGCTGCCCGTTGAGCTGATCTACCATGAAAACACATATCAGCAAGACGAAGCTCATGTGGATCGTTATTTAAAAGAATACGATGATCGTATTTCATCATATTATGAAGAACGAACAAACGGTGAGAGAAAAGATACATGGTCTGAGCAAATGCTTCGAGGCTTTAGCCAGCCAAAACGTGCTTTCCTCGGAGATTTTGTGAAAGAGAAGGGCTTTAATCGAAAATAAATCAGGAAATCCCCCTTTCGAGTGAGAGAGGGGGATTTGTGTAAGAGGTGCGACATCATGAAATTAAGTATACTGGATCAATCTCCTTTGATTGGAGATGCGACGCCTGCTGAGGCACTGAAGCAAACAGTCGAGCTGGCGAAGCAGGCAGAGAAATGGGGCTATCATCGTTTTTGGGTATCAGAGCATCACTTTTCAAACCGGCTCGCAGGATCGAGTCCAGAGGTGCTTCTCGGTCATTTATCAGCTGTGACGTCACATATCCGTATTGGTTCAGGCGGCGTCATGCTGCCCCACTACAGTGCCTATAAAGTAGCAGAGAACTTCAGAGTGCTCGAAGCCTTGGCTCCGGGCAGAATTGATCTTGGCATTGGACGTGCTCCTGGAGGTATGCCGATCTCCTCCATTGCCCTTCATCATGGAGAACGGAAGCGACTTGGTGATCAATACCCTGAGCAGGTAGAAGAATTAAGGGTGTATTTACATGATTTAGCCGATGAATTTTATCCGCTGCCTCACCTGACTGCTTCTCCGAAGGTAGAAACTGCCCCAGAGGTATGGATGTTAGGTTCTTCTGGAGGAAGTGCACGGCTTGCCGCAAAAGCTGGAGCAGGCTATACGTTTGCTCTTTTCATTAATGGAGAAGGCGGAGAAGACTCTGTGTCGCAGTATATCAGCCGATTTGAACCTTCGGAATTTGGTGATGAGCCGCGTGTCAGTCTTGCGGTCTTCGTTTTATGTGCAGAAACAGAGGAACAGGCAGAAAAATTGGCTGTTAGCTTAGATTTATCATTATTAGCTAACGAACAAGGACAGAACCTTGGCGGCTTTCCTTCATTTGAACAGGCAAAGGCCTATTCCTACAGTCCATATGAACAAAAACGAGTAGCAGCCAATCGACAGAGGATGGTTGTTGGCACGCCATCCTCTGTGAAGCAGCAGCTGACAGCACTCGCAAAGGCGTATCGTACAGATGAAGTGATCGCTGTGACCATCACACATCACATACAAGACCGTCTCACATCGTATCGTTTATTAAAAGAAGCTTTTGATGCATAACGTATGTCATTTTACCATTTGCGCAGCCAATAAAAGGGATAGAGGAGCATCATGGTGAGAATAAAGGCAGCTGTCACCGCCAAGCTAAGCGGATAAATGCAGGTGGTATAGACAGTCAGTTCACATGCTTGATGAAAAGGACGAGGCTGTTTTGCATGTAAAAAGGTAAAAAAATAAACCAAGGTGATCGTGAGAAAAAAAGCCGTCATAAAAGAAACGATCCATAGCCATATCAACATGAATTTCTCTTTCCTCCATACATGATAGAAAAGCCTTGTTGAGCTGATGGGCTCATACAAGGCTTTTTATGTGATTCTTGTTTATTCAGGATAAATATCGAATGGTTCTTTCGTTTGAACCGTATCTGATTTGCCTTTCAGGCTCGCATACGCAAGCATTGTATACTCACCTGCTTCTAACTTCTGTCCTTTATTGATCGTGCCATTCCATTTCACACGATGCTCTCCTTTATCAACATGTTGATAAACTCCTGCTTCACCTAAATACTCTCCATCTGTCGAGTAGACGAGGAATGCAAGATTTTCAGCACCGCCTGGGAGATAGCTGCTAATAACATAGCTTCCAGCACGGTTATCCGGCTCTACGGAAACCGAAGTGACGCGCGGGTAATCAGGCTCTTTTACAATCAATAAAGTAGGGATTTCAGTGACCTTTCTGCTATTTTCGCGAATGGTGATACTGCCTTGGTACGTTCCTTTTTTCGTTTTTCCATAATTCACTTGTACTGCGGAAGTAAAGGACCCTGTGGAATTCCCTTTCACTGTGATTTTTTTCGTGCCGTTTGTGCTAATGCCGTTGCCATCGAACTTGTAATCAATGGTATAGGTTTTCGGCGCTTTTGACAGGTTTTCTACCTTGAACTTCTTCGTTTTGATTTGAACGCCCTTTTCTTTTAAGAAAGTGCCGTACGAATAGCTTGCATCAGACACAATAGAAGACGCTTGAAGTGATTCGATGATTCGAACGCTGCCTGTGCCCTGCGTATTGTGAGGGAACGGGTTACCATTTGGGTCATACAATGTTTCTGCTGTATTCATCATTAACGCTTTAATTTGTTCTGTAGAATAGGATGGTTTTGCTTGTTTAATAATCGCTGCTACTCCGGCTACATGAGGAGATGCCATGCTTGTTCCTTGCTTCGATCCATAGCCGTATGGCTGAGAAGGATCGTGTGTCGGAATGGTGCTGACAATACTCACGCCAGGTGCTGAAAGATCTGGTTTGATCATCCACGTATCGACAACAGGTCCACGAGATGAGAAGTCAGCGACTTGTTCACTTAACTCTTTCACAAATTGAATCGAGAAAGTCGTTGTATTGTTACCAGCCTCAATGGCTTTAACAAGCGCTGTTCCTTCCGCTTTTGACAGCTTAATCGTCGGAAGGGCTAGACCTGGTACATCCACAGGGATTTCTCCATCGGTATTGTTGTACATGACAACGCCGATCGCACCAGCAGCCTTCGCATTGTCCACTTTATCAACAAAGGCAATGGCTCCACGTTCAATCACTGCCACCTTTCCTTTGACATCGATGTTTTCAAAAGCTTTTTCGTCACCGATGCCTGCTTGGACGAGTGTGACTTGTTTTTGGTCAAGTGCTTTTAAATCATTTTCTTGATAGTAGCCCATCACTTTTGCTGTTGAATAGTTCGGGAATTTCACGTTGTATAGACTGTACGGAAGCTGAGTGGCTCCGACAGAAATAGCATCTCTTGATGTCCCAGGAGATCCAACGGTCCAGCTGTTTGGCCCGCTGTTTCCGTTTGATGTCACAGCGACAACCCCTTCAGACATGGCCCAATCCAGTGCGATGCTTGTTGCATAATCAGGGTTATTCACACTGTTTCCAAGAGAAAGGTTCATGACATCGGCTCCGTCAGTGACAGCCCGGTCGATGCCTGCAAGAACATTTTCAGTTGTTCCTGATCCGCCTGGTCCAAGGACACGGTAGGCAAGAAGGGTAGCATCTTTTGCGACACCTTTAATTTGTCCATTTGCCGCAATTGTTCCTGCGACATGTGTACCATGATCTGTCGATTCGCCTCTAGGATCTCCTTTTGGTGTTTCTTGTGGAGAATAGTCATTATCAACAAAGTCATAGCCTTTGTATAATCCGAAGTTTCCTTTTAAATCAGGGTGGGTATAGTCTACGCCAGTATCAATGACAGCGACTTTTACTCCTTTTCCAGAGTAGCCGGCATCCCAAGCTTTTGGGGCACCGATAAATGGAGCACTTTTATCCATGAGTGGAGAGACATCCTCATGAGGAAGCTGGACGCTTTTCTTTTTCACTTCATCTGTTTGATATGTAACATCCGGATAAACGGCTTTTACTCCGTCAACTGCGAGCAGTTTCGGGATTTCGTTTGCAGGAAGTTTCATAGAGAAACCAGAGAAGACTTTTTCATATTCTTGACGAACACTCGCTTTATCTAACTTTTTGAGTGCTGCATTCTTTACTTTAGTTCGAGATTTTTTGAGGGAGGCTTTTGTTTGTGCTTCGCCTTCTTGCTTGGCTTCGACTAAGGATTTTTCCTTTAATTCAACAATGACAGTGGTGTGTTTTCTAGACTTAACATTGATTTCGCCGAAGATTTCTGCTTTTTCCAGTTCCACCTGTTTGTTCGATGGAGCGGCAGCAGCCTGACCTGAAAAGAATGTGGATAAGGTAAAAATAGTGGAGAACAATAGAACAGAAGAACGAGAGATTACTTTTTTCAATTAATTTTCCCCTTTCTAGCTGTGTATTTAGGGAGATAGCCTTTCTTTTTGTGGATAAATAGGAAAGATTCACTGCCCGTTATTAAGTATTCCATACGATGAAACCAATTCCTTTACTGAAATGGTCTTATTTTACATAGTCATAAAGAACTATTTTGTTTATAAAGTCACACTTATGCACAATAATCTGTTGATAACTCAATTATTCAGATATATATATGGAAAATAAAAAAATCTCATACACAAAATCTAGTAAGAGGGTGTTGATATGTGGATAAACCCTGTTGATAAGATGTGCTTATCTTTGGGATAGTGTGTGTATAAAATTTTCATAGAAACATTGTGGAACATGATCATCTTCTGCACTTTTCAACAAAACTTCTGAAAACTAGTTCGTTTTTTCACCCAGATTGTGACAAACCTCTCTTTTTTCTCGGGATATGATAGGAACAGTTAATTTGCTAGAACTGCTAGATTCTAAGGAAAGCGGAGGGATGTTCAGTGAAGAAATGGAAGAACTGGTTGAGTGTATGGTTTGGTTTTGTGATGAATGTGCTTGTGAATCCTGGTGAGTTGCTGAAGAAGCAAGGGGTGAAAGTGGCAGCAGTGGATGGAGGATTCTTTCTTGCGGTGAATGAGAGAAAGCTAGAGAAACTGGCAGATGAAAAGAAGAAGAAGCGCAGGACAGAAAAGCCGTTTCAAGAAAGTCTGATGATGCTTTATGAAAAGACAACGAGAGAGGCGCGTGCCGGTCCGCTCTTATCTTTACAGAAAAGTTGAAACAGGGTAAAATCCCACATAAGACACGTTATCTGTGGGAGAGGATGCCCCTTGAAGATATATAAAATATTGAATAACAATGCAGTGGTTGTAAAGGAGGGTGATCAGGAGAAAATTGTGATGGGGCCCGGAATTGCTTTTCAGAAGGGGAAAAATGACGTCGTTCCCGTTCAAAAAATAGAGAAGATTTTTGTTGTGCGTGAAGAAAATGAGAAATTCAAACAAATTCTTGCGACATTGCCAGAAGCGCATATTGAGGTGGCAGAGCATATTATTAGTTATGCAGAGGGTGAACTCATGATGCCGCTCAGTGATCATATCCACATTTCACTGACAGATCATTTATCCTTTGCCATTGAACGCGTTCAAAAAGGCATTGTGCTATATAATAAATTGCTTGGTGAGATCAAAGTCTTATATAAACAGGAATATGATATTGGAAAGTATGCCATTCGTTATGTAAAGGAGCGGCTTGGGGTTGACCTGCCGGACGATGAGGCAGGGTATGTGGCACTTCATATTCATACGGCCAAAATGAATACGGAGTCCATGAAGAAGACGGTCAAATACACAACGATGATCAAAGAAATGATCGAGCATATCGAAAGCGTTTTTGAGCGCTCGATTGATGAGGATAGTATTTCATATCAGCGGCTTGTGACACATTTGAGGTATGCATTAGGCAGGTTGGAATCGAATGAAGCATTTCAAATCATGGACGATGACATGCTGACTTTTATCCAAACAAAGTATGATTCGGCTTACCGGTGTGCACTTGGACTGGCTGATTTGCTGAAAAAAGAATATGGACTTCATCTCCCTGAATCGGAGATCGGCTACATCACGCTGCATGTCCAGCGTCTGCAGGATGCCGAATTGGTGTAAAGGTTGTGCCTGTCCGCAGGCTTTTTTTTTATGCACACTACTCTAATTAGTGTATATGGGTCATTTGATTCGAAAAAATAGGTTGACGCAGGTCACGCTCTTATACTATGATGAAAGCGTAATCAAAAACCAATATCGTGGGATTGTGACTGTCAGGCAGGCAAGACCTAAAATTTGCGTAACGAGGGGACGTGTATGTCCTTTAATCGTTAGTGAATTTTAGGTCTTTTTTGTTTTAAAAAAAGGGGGAGACAACATGGATTATCAAAAAACAGCCAAAGAATTAACAACATTATTAGGCGGCAAAGAAAATGTCATTAGCGCAACACATTGTGCCACACGACTCCGATTGGTGATGAAAGATGAGGCGTTGATTGACAAAGATGCCATTGAAGAACTTGAGGGTGTGAAGGGTGCCTTCTCAAGCTCGGGTCAATTCCAGATCATATTTGGAACAGGTTCTGTCAACAAAGTATATGAGCCTTTTGCTCGTGAGGCGGGTCTTGAGGCAGACGACGAGAATCAAAAACCTGCCAGCCATGATGAAGCCGTGAAGCAAAAAATGAATCCACTTGCACGTTTTGCTAAGACGCTATCGAATATTTTTGTACCAATCATTCCAGCGATTGTAGCAAGCGGTTTATTAATGGGCCTATTAGGTATGATGAAAGCCTTCAAATGGGCTGATCCAAGCTCTGCCATCTTCCAAATGCTAGATATGTTCTCAAGTGCTGCCTTTATCATTTTACCGATTTTAATTGGGGTTAGTGCAGCCAAAGAGTTTGGTGGAAATCCATATTTAGGAGCTGTCATTGGGGGCATTATGATTCACCCGAGCTTGCTGAATCCATGGGGACTGACAGACGCAAAACCAGAATATATGCATCTATTCAACTTTGATATTGCGCTTCTTGGTTACCAAGGAACAGTCATTCCCGTGTTATTAACTGTGTATATCATGTGCGTGATTGAAAAGAATTTAAGAAAAGTTGTGCCGAACAGTATTGATTTACTTGTGACGCCGTTTGTGACGGTGATTGTGACTGGATTTGTGACGTTTATTGCTGTAGGACCGCTAGGGAGAATGCTCGGTACAGGCATCTCAAATGCACTCACTTATGTTTATGACCATGCAGGATTCTTAGCTGGACTTATTTTTGGAGGCGCTTATTCTTTAATTGTACTGACAGGTGTTCATCACAGCTTCCATGCGATTGAGGCAGGACTTCTAAATGATATTGGACGGAATTATTTGCTGCCGATCTGGGCCATGTCAAACGTCGCTCAAGGCGGAGCTGGGCTAGCGGTCTTTTTCTTAGCAAAGCGTGCAAAAACGAAAGAAATTGCATTACCAGCAGCATTTTCTGCTTTCTTAGGTATTACAGAGCCGGTCATATTCGGTGTGAATCTTCGTTATCGTAAGCCATTTATTGCTGCAATGATCGGAGGTGCATTAGGCGGGGCGTTTGTCGTCTTCACGAAGGTAGCCGCCAACGCTTATGGTTTAACAGGGATTCCGATGATTGCAATTGCAGCTCCATTTGGTTTACAAAATGTGGTAAATTATGTTATTGGTATGTTAATAGCTGTTGCTGTTTCATTTATTCTTACCATCATCTTTAAAATCAAAGAAGTCGAAAAATAATCAAGGAGTGGTCACAGTGATGACAACAACGGACGCAGCACTTCGTCAAAAGGTAACAGATCGTATTCGAAACTATGAGCATTTGGTGAAAAAAGATGTGTACCGTCAGAACTTCCATTTAATGCCGCCAGTCGGTCTTTTAAATGACCCGAATGGATTGATTCAGTGGAAGGGAGTCTACCATGTGTTTTATCAGTGGCAGCCATTTAAAACAGGTCATGGGGCAAAATTCTGGGGTCACTACACATCAACCGATCTAGTGAATTGGCAGCATGAAGAGGCTGCCCTCACGCCAAGTGATTGGTTTGATCAAAATGGCTGTTATTCTGGCAGTGCAGTCATTGACGATGGTCGTATGTACGTGATGTATACCGGAAATGTCCGTGACGAGCAAGGGAACCGTGAGACATATCAATGTTTAGCTGTGTCAGAGGATGGGATTCATTTTGAGAAAAAAGGTGTCGTGGCGACTTTGCCAGCGGGATTCACTGCACATTTTCGTGACCCGAAGGTGTGGAAGCGGAATGGAAAGTGGTACATGGTCCTTGGAGCACAAAGTGAAGATCTCAAAGGACATCTTGTCTTATTTACATCTGATACATTAGACAATTGGACGTTTCAAGGCATTATTGCAGGCAGTGGAAAGAATGGATTAGATCATTTCGGATACATGTGGGAATGTCCAGATCTATTTGAATTAGACGGTCAGGATGTATTGATCGTGTCACCACAGGGGCTGAAGCCTGATGGATTCAAATACAACAATACACATCAATCTGGTTATTTTGTTGGTACATTGGATGATCGTACCTACCAATATACGCATGGAGCGTTTGAGGAGCTGGATCGTGGCTTTGACTTTTATGCACAGCAGACTTTCCAAGATGAATCGGGCAGACGCATTTTAATGGGATGGATGGGTGTACCAGATCAAGGGGAAGAGCATCACCCAACTGTCTCTTATCAATGGATCCATTGTTTGACGATTCCGAGAGAGCTTCGTTTAGATGATGAAGGGCGTCTTATTCAACAGCCGGTAAGTGAACTTCGATCTATGCGGACAAATGAGCAGGAGCATGTTTTTCACGTTAAACGATCTGTTCACTCCATTCCTGTTGAAGATTTGACGAGCGCAGAGGTATTCATTGATCAAATTGAAACACAAAAAGGATTTGAATGCTGTATCCGTGCTGCTGCTCGTATCATTTATGATAAAGATGAAGGCAAACTAACGTTAGAGCGAGATCGATTTGAAGATCGAACAAAGGAAGTTCGTGAAGTAGAAATTGAGGAATTACAGAATCTGCATATCTTTATTGATGCATCATCGATTGAGATTTTTGTCAACGGAGGCCGGGAAGTATTTACTGCACGTTACTTTCCTTCCCCGGGAAATAAATCAATCTCCATCAGTGGTAGAAATGAAACGAAGCTTAAATTGAAGACGTGGCATTTGCAAAAAGAAGCAGATCATTGATCTGCTCAGATTGTAGAGAAACTCATGTTTTTCTACAATCTTTTTTATTTTCATCGTAATGATGATGGATGAGATTGAATGAAAAAGGCCTCCCACACACCTAACCTAGCTTCGCTAGATGTGTGGCAATCTTCTTCATGTTCTGACAGGCAGCTGTGAGAAGCACTTGCTCACTCACATTTTGTTTTCCCCTCAACCGGCAGTAGCGAAGCCCGTGCAGTTGTTTTGAATCTGCAAAGCTTCGCTCTATTTTTTCTTTTCTTTTTTTATATAGCTCTTTTCCAGAGACAGATAGACGATTTTGTCTGATCCTTTCTTTATGTTCTTCCCATATGTGTCTTGAGATGACTTTTTGATGATTTTTCGACCTTGTGCATCTTTCAAGGAAAGGACACGATGTACATTTTTTAGGATCTGATTTGTAGAACCTATAACCTTTTCGATCAGTTGTTGTATATAATAGCTTCTCACCATTTGGGCATATGTAATGATCATGTTCAGAGTCATACTTGAATTTCCACTTCTCAAATAAACCTCTTGTTGGATGAAAGCGTCTATGTGCGATGACACCAAAAATACGGCGATCTGATAAACCTTTACAGATTGGGGTTGTCAAATAACCAGAATCAAGGGCAACAGCTTCTACTTGAAAACCAAATCGTGCGATTTGGTGATCCAACCGATCAAGATACGGAACAGAATCATGGACATTACCGGGCGTGATGTGGGCATCCGTGATGATATTGTACTTCATATCCGTTGTACGGTGGTCTAGGTAGAAAAAGCCTTCTGGCTTGTTTTCACGATAAAGATAGCCACTTTCAGGATCAGTCGTACTTTGACGAATGTCTTTTTCCGTTTTCACCTCCTCTTTTACCTTTAAGGGCTTTTTTCCGTGTGCCACCCGATCTTCTTGGATCGCTTCTTCTAAATCATTTATATAGTTCTGGGTATCCTGCTCAATCGTTTTTCTCATATATTTATGTTTATTGGCATTGGCTTTAAGATGAGTGGAGTCAGTAAAAAGAACGCGGCCTCCTACCATATCATGATTGATAGCTTGAAGCACGATCTCGTCGAAAATGTCTTGAAAAATCGTTGTATCTTTGAATCGAGTACGACGATTCCAGCTAATGGTCGAGTGATGAGGAACGGGGTCATTGATGTTCAAACCTAAAAACCATCTATACGCCATGTTATAGTAAATTTCTTTTTCAAGTTGTCTTTCAGAACGGATACCATACAGGTATCCGATGAACATCATTTTGAACAAAATGAGTGGATCGAGAGAAGGACGACCTTTATTCTCACTATAATATGGTTTTACTTTGTCTATGATAAATGAAAAATCAATGTATTGATCAATTTTACGAAGTAGGTGATCCTCTTCGACCAGTTGATCTAGTAATACAAATTCGGCTTCGTGCTGAGAAGAATTTCTAGTGTGGAACATGAGAAAAACACCTTCCTTTAGTATGCTTTTCTCTATTATAAAATGGGGTAGTGGAAAATTTAAGGGGAAAAATAAAGCTGTCGAGATTTTCTCGACAGCCTGAGCAGATCATTGATCTGCTTTTTTCTAGTGAGATCAGCCTGTATCTTAAAGCCTATATCATGTATATACAAGGTTGGCCTAAAGCGGTTTGATGACGTTTTACATATATGATAACAGGTTCAATTGTGGTATCATTTTAAAATATATACAGCTGAGGCTGACGTTTATCCAAATGCGGTAGGACAAAAAGGGGTTGTTTACTTGAATTCAAAACAGCAGCCGACGACTAGAAAACGCTTGGAGACAATGGCAGATCATGTTGAAGATAAACGTGAAGAATATAAAGAATTGCTGATTCAAGTCCAATCTATTCTCGGTGAACCTTCTCTAGAGCAGGAAGAATTAAAAGAGAAGCTGTCAGATACGTATAAACAAATGAAAGAATATGCCTTATTTGTTGAATCCATTGAAGCCTTTATTCGAAAAATGGCGAAAGAATCTGATCAGCAAAAGTAGGTAAAAAAAGTATGGTGAAAGAGTGTACCTGGGAGCGGGTATGCTTTTTTTATTTAAAGATTATCTATGTCAGTTTTATTCTAAATCTTAATGTATGAAGATAAATAGAAATTTGTAGATAGATTATTTAATGTATATGAGTTATAAAAGTGCAAGAAACATTACAATGCGGAAGGATAACCATTCTTCTCAAAACGAATGTAGAGAGAACTGATATCCATATTTTATTTAATATATGAGTAGATAGTAAAAATAATCCTAAGGTCTGTCTTAGGATTATTTTTTGAGATTCTTTTATGTATTTCTTGAACCCACTTTCAATCCAGTAAAGTGAGATCAATTATTGTATTTTGTATCTTATTGAATTGTGGAATTTATTTTTATGGCTTTAATAATAGTTTTTGATCTCCGTATATAACATCTCTTCTAGTTTTTTTTCCTCTAGTATACTAAGGACTGTTACAGCTTTTTCAGTATACTCTTCAGGTGAAGCCATATTTAAGTTTTTTAGACATATCCCTTTACGACCATAGCAGATGGCCATCTCCCTGTATGCACCATGTCTTTTACAGAGAGGGATTGCTTCTTCTAATACAACTAATGCCGACTTAAATTTATTGTATTTTATTAAAAGAAGCGAAAAATTAACTCGAATATTAATTTCAATTTTATAAGCATCTTGAAAATTCTTATATTTATTAAGTCTTTTCAATGCATTCTTTGCTATATGTATAGCCGTTTCTATAGGAAATATAAAAAGTATAGAGTTTATCAGTCTAATATCAATCAGGTACCAATTTTCATGCTTAGAAAGACGTTCCCAAACAGTATCTACGTGATTGCGTGCTTGTTCAATACTACCCGTTTCATGAAGCACTATTAAAGCTGTACAAATACATTGAATATCACTGACCAATTGGTCCTCAGAATCTGATAGCAACCTTTCAGATACTGTTATCAATTGTCTTAAATTGTTTGGATGATTGAAAGTCGTACGAAAAAAATCGTTAATAAACTTTTGCCTTCGAGTATATTGAAAATCGTTCATAATATAGTGAAACTCATCTAAAGAAACGTCTACTTTTTCCAGTAAAGCCATAAAAGATGACGCAAGTATGTCGATTCGATGTAGTTCAAACTTTGAATAAGCACTTTGTGATAGTAAACCACTAGAAACATAATGCTGAGTATATCCTTTGTTCTTTCTAATTGATCGCATAGTCCGTCCTATATTGTTAAGCAATTTTAATGTCCCCTTTCAGTCTTATTTGACTAAAATGTTATGAATGGTTCACACCATAATATAATAAATACTGGAAATTGAAAAAAGCGTAGAGAACTATTTATAAACAGCATTACAAATATAGAGGAGGGTTGACTAAATGATAATTTGGGCTTTAATCACTACAATAGTATCTTTTATTTTAATTTTTTATTTTTGGAATGAAGATAGAAAAACATCATATGTATTCATAATGGCGACAATTTTTCTTATTTTTCTTGACCTTGGTTTAATATTTATTTGAGTATTAAAATTGTGTTCATTTTGCAGGTTGAAATAAGAATATTTGTCGTGATGATGATTTCTCGCCTAATATTAATAACTGCTTCTATAAACTTTAAAGAATACTTAGGTAATAGAGAAGTAATCGTCGATGTTGTTGTACCGAAATAAAAAATTTCTTTTGAGATGAAATCAGGAGAAGTTCGACTTAAAGAGTACCAAAAATTGTCGCTTTATGTGAACTCTATGTTCCACGGAAGATGTGGAAAGGTATCTTTGGAAAAGATAGTATCAAAACGAATTAAGATTGATTAAATCAAATGAATGGAACATTCGGAGTTTATAAAAATAGGAGAATTCAGGAAATATCTAAGTGGAAGAACTCTTATAATGACTGAGCGGAAGGCTTGTAATACTGATATAAGTTGAACCCCCAAAATTTACTTATTACATATAGAATGCAACAAATATAAAAAGGGAGTTCAACTGTTGATGAATTGTGCAATATTAAAGGAATGACTAGTTTACACATCAATACGCTCTGTAAGTTTTATAAATTACTTTGAAATTTATTTATACATATGGTTTATTGCGTTGCTTCTGTATCCTTTGAGTTTTCCCCTTATTTGTCCAAACGATGTGCGGAATGTTTCGTTGGTCCGATGTATTCGTTTAGTTGGAAAGAGCCTTTAATGGCAGCTGTGATGAATTCTTTTGCTGCATAAATGGCTTCTTTCACGTCTGAGCCGTTGGCTAGTTCAGCTGTGACTGCGGCTGAGAATGTGCAGCCTGCGCCGTGTGTGTATTCTGTGTCGATCTTATCTGTTTCAAGGCGTTCGAAGGTTTGTCCATCATAAAGCAAGTCAATCGCTTTATCTGGGCTTAGCTTACCGCCGCCAGTGATGACCACATATTTTGCACCAAGTTCATGGATGCGTTTTGCGGCTTCTTCCATTTGTTCCATCGTTTTGATCTCGCCAATGCCGCTTAATTGACCTGCTTCGAAAAGGTTAGGTGTGATCACTGTTGCCAGTGGTGTGAGCTTTTCGCGCAATGCTTCAGCGTGCTCTGGATAAAGGACTTCGTTCGCACCTTTACATACCATAACAGGATCAATGACGACATTTTTCAGCTCATATGTTTTGATCGTTTCAGCTGCGAGTTCAATGACGTCAACTGTTGGCAGCATACCTGTTTTTAACGCATCTACACCGATGCCTTCCACGATCGTCGAGAGCTGCGCGCGGATTGTTGATGTATCGATTGGAAACACTTGATGATCCCAGTTGTTATGAGGATCCATTGCAACGACAACGGTTAAAGCTGTCATCCCGTAGACGTTTTTTTCTTGAAACGTTTTTAAATCTGCTTGGATACCTGCACCGCCGCTTGAATCCGAACCTGCGATGGTGAGTGCTTTATTCATAGACATAGTTGCTGAACCTCCAATGTGATGTGTAACAGTTACTGTTCTATCCCTTATTATAATCAGCTTTTCCATTTATCACAATGAAACGGCATAAAAAAGCGTTCCTCTCTTCAAGGAACGCCTCATCCATTACCTTTTACAAATCACCAATTTCCCTTTTTTCAGCTCCTCTAAAAGCGTTAAGGCTAATTCTTGATCGGCGCCGGTCGACATCATTTTGGCCATAAGTTCATCATCCCTGGTGCGAATGACATTGGCGATCTGATCTAAAATCCCTTGATCGACAGCTGTCATGCTCTTTGCTTCCGTATACTCAGTAACGGTATCAGAGCGTTCGGGGTCATACGCAAAAACAAACACATCGTCCTTTGCTGACTGTATCTGTTCGATCGTCTGTTTGGCTTCTTTACTATTCTCAACTGTGAAAAATTCCATCATCATCACTCCTTTTCGTCAAAAATTCCCATTTTCTCGATCAATCAAACCGTCTTTTATATCATGAGAAGAAAGCCGATTTATGTTTTAATGAAAAAGACGAATCTATTAAAGGAGTTAGGCCGATATGAAGATTTCTTTATTAATTGTGACACATAACCGGCTGAGCGCATTGTGTGAACTGCTTGAATCCATCTCGAGACAAAGCGTACAGCCTTTTGAAATTGTGGTCGTAAATGATGCAGGAGAGCGAGTGGACGTGATTCAGGAACTCTATCCAGAGCTGCCAATCCGCTTGATTCATTTAGATGAGAATGTCCAGCATGTGAACGCAAGAAATGTTGGGGTGCGGGAGCTGACAGGTGACGTCATTATGCTGAGTGATGACGATGATTATTTTACACCTTGTCATATTGAACGTATGAGCAAGGCGCTAGAAGACGCTGATTTTGTCTTTTCGGATGCGGAAATTGTTTCGTTTGAAGAACGAGGTGCGACTCGTTTTCCAGTATCAAGACGTTTGTTTGCTTATACAGCGGACATTGAGGACATGCGTGTTTTTTCTACATATGTTCCTTCTGGCAGTATGTACAAACGCCGCATACACGATGAGATCGGCTATTTTGATCCAGCGATGCATCACTACTGGGACTGGGACTTTTTCCTGCGTGTTACGCAGCATGCACGAGCCAAACGAGTGCCGACTGCCAGTGTGATCTATGCGTTCTTTGATGGTGGGGGCAATCAGTCGAGTGATCTTGGTGAAACAAGGAAGAACTACTTAGATGACCTGAGTGAAAAGCATGGGCTGGGTGATTTGCCGACAGCAAACTTTGCTGTCCTATTAGAAGAACCAGCGATGAAAAAACGAGAATCAGAGAGTGAGATTGTATGGGATGGAAAACCGATGATCTCAAGATTGGCACAGCAGACAGAAGGAGGACAACCGCAATGAAGCCATTTTTAAATGATAGCTGGTGGGCTGTGATGAAAAGTGAATTTGAACAGCCATATTATCAGGAATTACGTGAGTGGGTAAAGGAAGAATATCGTACGCAGATCGTGTTTCCAAAACCAGATGACATTTATCGTGCCCTCCATTTGACGTCGTATGAAGATGTGAAGGTCGTGATTTTGGGACAAGACCCTTATCATGGCCCAGGACAGGCACACGGATTAAGCTTTTCTGTTCAGCCTGGTGTCAAACATCCGCCATCTTTGAGAAATATTTTTCAGGAGCTAAAGGATGACCTGGGCTGTCCGGTCCCTAACCATGGCTCGCTTGTCAGTTGGGCAGAGCAGGGTGTCTTGCTGTTAAACACCGTGCTCACTGTAAGAAAAGGGGAAGCGAACTCGCATAAAGGCAAAGGCTGGGAACGTGTGACAGACCGCGTCATCGACGTCCTGAATGATCGAGAACAGCCAGTCGTTTTTGTGCTTTGGGGCAGACATGCGCAAAATAAAAAAGAACGAATTGATCAAAGCAAGCATTACATCATTGAGTCACCTCATCCAAGTCCTTTTTCTGCAAGAAAAGGCTTTTTTGGCAGCCGTCCGTTCTCAAAAGTAAACGCCTATTTAAAGCAAATGGGGATTGATGAAATCAACTGGTGTATCAAGGACATCGAATCAAAATAGGACGAGGGAAAATCCCTTCGTCCTGTTTATTTTAAAAATTTGCGGACAATGTCGAGTCCGTTTTTCGCATTTGGATATCGGAAAGAAAAATCAAAGCGATTGGTCTGGCGCAGGACACTTTTTTCATGCGTAAAGGTGAAAAAGCTTTCTTTTCCATGATATCGTCCGATACCACTTTCACCAACGCCTCCAAATGGTAAATATGGAGTGGCGACATGCATCAGTGTATCATTGATACAGCCTCCGCCAAATGAGAGGTTGTCTAGAATATAGTCTTCTGTTTCTTTATTGGTTGTAAATAAGTAAAGAGCGAGCGGCTTCGGTCTTGCCTTAATCATGTCAGCTGCCTCTTGAAGAGAGTCAAATGAGATGACAGGCAAAATAGGTCCGAAAATTTCCTCCTGCATCACAGGATCTTCCCATGTAATGTGATCTAGAATGGTCGGTGCGATTTTGAGCTCTTGTTCATTACGCTGTCCACCTGTCACAATCGTGCCATTTGAGAGAAATTGTGAAAGTCGATCAAAATGACGCTGGCTGACATTTTTTCCGAAATGCGGATTTGTTTCAGGCTGGTCCCCGTAAAAATCACGGATACAGGTAGTCATTTCACGCAATAGGTTCTCTTTGATCGATTCATGAACAAGTAAATAGTCTGGTGCAATGCATGTTTGACCAGCATTCGTGAATTTACCAAAAGTAATTCGTTTCGCAGCGAGCTTGATGTCTGCATCAGGCATGACAATGCATGGACTTTTTCCGCCGAGCTCAAGTGTGACAGGTGTGAGATGCTTTGCGGCCGCTTCCATGACAACTTTGCCGACGGCTACACTTCCAGTAAAGAAAATATAATCAAAAGGCAGTCTCAGAAGCTCTGTGCTGACATCCACACCGCCTTCAACGACCGCTGCAAGATCTTCTTGAAACACGCTTTCCACAATCGTGCCAATCACGTTTGAGACGTGCGGCGTTAATTCTGACGGTTTTAAAGTAACGGCATTTCCGGCAGAAATGGCTCCAACTAATGGCGAAAGGGCCAATTGGAAAGGATAGTTCCAAGGGGCAATAATCAGAACACTTCCGTACGGTTCCTTAATGATCATACTTTTCGATCCGATATGGGTCAGAGGTGTTTTCGCGCGAGATGGTTTGGCCCATTTGTGAAGATGTTTGACGGTATGATTGATCTCTTCATATACCATGCCAATTTCTGTTGTATAGGCTTCCTGCTCGGATTTATGTAAATCATGGGCCAAGGCTTGTAATATGTCCTTTTCATGATGTTTAATGGCTTTTTTCAAATCGTTAAGAAGGCGGATTCTATCTTGAACCGCTGGTGTTTGCACGTTTTTTTGTTTGTGAATGAGTTCAGTGAGTTTGCTCATCTTTCAGTCCTTTCAAAGACGATATTGTTTCTTTTTTATTATGTGTGAATCTTGGGTAAGGGTCAAATAAGAGGAACAGAAGCACACAGCTTTGAAAAAAGGAACCCATTCAGTTTGTTCATTTGGTAAAATAATGTTGGAAAACGAATTTTTTAGATTGGAGGGTCTACCCTTGAATATTCATATATCAAGTCTGCTTCAAAAAATGGAGGAAGCCATTCAAAAAGCAAAACAAAGTGGAAATGATGAAGAGGTGAAACGTCAAGCGGCGGTCATCTCTTCACTATGTGATGTCATTCTCGACACATCATCACAGGTGCAAATGCCGCAGTCTTCGGTCATTTCACCGCCTCCATCTATACAGACACCATCTGCACCGGCTGTGTCTACGGATCAAGCCATGCTAGAGAAATTGATGGGCACTAGCGGTGCAAAGAAATTTCAGCATAAAGAAGAGGGTCAACAAGAGAAAGATGGCAACGGTGACTCTATTTTTGATTTTTAATGGTCTTGTCACGACAAAGGGAAGGTGATCGGGTTGAAACTATTTTTGGGCGCCATTCAGTGGATGGCATTTTTTATCGCAGCTTCTATTGCTGTGCCGATTGCGATTGCACAAGCATTTGAATTAAATCAAGTGCAGTCGGCGGAACTGATTCAGAGTACATTCTTTTCACTTGGACTTGTGGCGATGGTGCAGTGTTTATGCGGTCATATGCTGCCGATCAATGAAAGTCCAGCAGGGCTGTGGTGGGGGGTATATACCCTTTATGCAGGCATGACAGGGACGATTTTTGCCACATATCCTGAAACCTTGCAAGCATTACAAGGGGCTTTAATTTTTAGTGCTGCGTTCTTTTTTATTTTTAGTCTCTTTAAAATCATTAATTGGCTTGCGTCTTTATTTACGCCGGTTGTCACAGGTATTTATTTGCTGCTACTTGTTGTGCAGTTAAGTCAGCCAATCATGAAAGGGCTGATGGGGATCGGCTATCGGGGAAATCAGGTAGATGGGCTTGTCTTTTGTCTATCGATCTTGATTATTGTCATCACCTTCATGATCAGCCGCTCAAAATGGCATTATTTAAGACAGTTTTCTGTGTTATTCGCACTTGCAGGCGGCTGGCTGTTATTTGCTTTACTCGGACTAGCGAAGCCAGTTCGCATTCCTGAGCAGATCATTGAGTTTCCAAAGCTATTTCCATTTGGCATGCCGGTCTTTGACAGCGGACTGCTTGTCACGTCCTTTTTTATTACGATCTTACTCATTGTGAATATGCTGGCAAGTATTCGAATTGTGGAAAGTTCCGTCAAGGCATTTGGTGAACTGCGTGAGCGGAAACGAGCCAGACCGGCTGGTTTTGTCGCCGCATTTGGTCATTTGCTAAGCGGACTGATTGGTGCGATTGCGCCTGTCCCTATTTCGGGGGCAGCGGGCTTTATACAAACAACCAAAATTCCATCGAGAAAGCCATTTTTTATTGGCAGTCTGCTCATTGTCCTCATTAGTTTATTTCCATTATTGATGAGCTTTTTCTCTGCATTGCCTTCTCCTGTGGGGCTGGCTGTGAACTTTGTGGTGTTCTCTTCTATGATTGGGATTGCTATGTCTGAATTCGATCAGTATGAAAAAGAAGACATCCCGCGCATTCGATTTGTGCTTGGCATCGCTGTTTTAGCAGGTGTGGGCGCAATGTTTGTGCCGCAGGGGGCATTGAAAGGCATGCATCCTGTGCTGATTTCTTTATTGAGCAATGGTCTTGTGCTTGGCACACTGATTGCGATTGTGGTCGATCAAGTGCTACTGCGAAAGAAGAAGAAATCCGACAATCTCGTGTCAGCATCATAGGAAAGTTGAATGTTGGATAAGACCCGCGCTATGATAAACATAATTGATGAGATAAGGAGAATGACGAATGAAACTATTTTTCATATTAGGTGCCATTAACGCCATGCTTGCGGTTGGTCTTGGAGCCTTCGGTGCACATGGACTGGAAGGGAAAATTCCTGAAAAGTATATTGAGATATGGAATAAAGGGGTTCAATATCAGATGTTCCATGCCATTGGCCTATTTATTGTCGCTTTTCTGGCAGATAAGCTGTCAGGTGTTTCCCTAGTGCCGACCGCTGGCTGGGTGATGCTGGCAGGCATTCTTTTCTTCTCAGGAAGCCTTTATGTGCTTGCCTTGACTCAGGTGAAGATTCTAGGTGCCATTACACCAATTGGCGGAGTGGCATTTATCGCTTCTTGGATCATGCTAGTGATTGCAGCAGCAAAAAATTTATAAGCTAGGAAAACCGATGCTCTCATAGGGGCATCGGTTTTTTTCTTAACTCCAATAAGGAGAATAGTTCGGAGGTGCTTGATAATAAGGTACATAGTGAGAAGGGGGGACAGGGTGCGTTTGTGTCTCTTCCTCCCGGTGGCAGAAAGGTCCGATAAACACACCAGGTTTCACAGGCTGCGTCGCCTGCTTCCACTGCGTTTCGTTCATGCAATAAGTATGTGCCATGATGTGTGAAGGCGTGAGGGTTAGAAGGTCTGAACCTAAGATGACTTCTGGCGTCGATGCGTTGAAAATGGCTAACAAATGGGTTTTGTCCTGCAAGGCGACTTCGTAATGCCACCAGCCTTGTGGCACATTGGCTACCTGCCCAGGGGTAATGGTGTAGGTGGACAGCTTTTTTGTAAATGGGTTCAACATGGATACAGCAGCAGAGCCGGCGATACAATAAACAAGCTCGGCAGCATTTTGATGATAATGAGGCTCTACTACTTTGCTTTTACTCAAATATATATCCAGCAGAGATACTTGATCGAGCGAATTTAATTGTTTTTTTCCTAAAACATTAATCAGGTTGTGTTGATCATATTTCACAAGGGGGCTTTGGTTCAGATCAAATGAATATTTGACATTCGGCGATGTATAATCCAGCTCAACAGTCATTGATGTCACCTCTAGGCGTTTAATAAAAACTACTAGGCATCTTATGAGCCTTCCCCCGAAGGTGTGTCAAAAACCTAGACAAAAGAAAAAAGCAAGGGCGTCTGCACCTTGCTGCTGATAGGACCTTGAGGTTATCTCGGAGAATACGTAGACATCGAGTATGGATAGTCATATTGAATTTCCCCATCAAACGTAATGTAATCAAGGTAGATTGTTAACAATAAGTATCGTGTCCCAGTTTTGTTATCACTAATGATAATGTGATCACGTCCTGCGGCCTCAATGACCCCTCTAAAAATCTTAGAGTTCCATTCTTTACTTGCCTCAAACGTCATATAGATCGTGGCTACTTTGCCGCGGTTTAATCGTAAAATATTTTCAATATAGGACTGCTCAAGCGGCAGCTGACCGGTGACGTTCTGCTGATAAATCGGTCCCGAAGGAATTTGATAGGGCTGCCCGCCACTTTGCCCACCTTGGCCTCCTTGTGAAGTACCAGTAGACGGCATTGGCGAATACCCCTGCTGCATTTGACCTTGCATTTGACCCTGCGTTTGGGGAGGGACTGAATAACCCATCTGCTGCGCAGGATACGGATTTGCTCCATATTGTTGCTGGCGAAAATCTTGACCTTCGAAACCCGAACCTTGCCCAAATTGATTTTTCAATTTCATAACGTTCCTCCTCTTTCCTCATGGTGTTCTAAACAGAAGGCAGAAAAGCGCCTGTTGTTTCCATAGCATTCTTTTTCTCTTTCACACTATGAGACAGGAAGAGAGAATATGTACATTGAACGAAAAAAAGGAACTGCTTTGTGCAGTTCCTCAGCGTGTAGACAAACCCTCGCATTCGGTGTCAGTCCTGCGCTTCGGTGCTCACGAATGTCAAATTCGCTCCGCGCCGATGCTCGTCCTTCCTAGGGCTGCAAAGGTTTTCTATCACGCTAAAAAGAAGACAAAGGGCTAAAATAAAGTTCATTTTAGCCCTTTGTCAACAATCTGAGGAACTGCTTTGTGCAGTTCCTCAGTATTCATACAAACCCCATATTCGTACTGCCTAGACTGCAAAGGCTTCCAACAATCTAAGGAATGCCTGTTTACATCAACCAATTCATAGCCCGCTGGACGTCATAGAGAAGGGTCATGATGAGAAAAAATAAGGCGATCGGTGTGATGGCAATGATAAAGGCCTGCCATATTCTCAGCTTCATCACAGCGACAAGGCCTAAAACAGCCATCCCAAATATCCATGTCTTGGTATACGCATCAACCAGTGGTAAAACACTGAGATAATACCATACTTCATAGTGCTGGTCTAAATAGGGTGAGATTTTCACAAATGTATACGGACCAAGCAACCCCACAGTAAAAATCCAAGTAAGAGCAAATAAGGTGGAAGGAAAAATGACCGTCAGTGTGCAAGCTTTGAGCACATCTCGATACGGCGCTTTACTGCCAAAAAACAGTCGCCCTAACCACTGTAAAATGAATGAACCGAAAAATAGAAGAAAATTGCCTACTAAAATACCAAAACCTGCTCCGTGTAACAGAATAAAAGGATATGGAATATGATTGCCCATATACTCACTAAAATACCCTTCGTACATCCAGCTAGTACCAGCGATACTTGCAAGGAGTATCATCAGCCACATGGGAATAGAGGTATGTTCATATGAGCGAATAATCGTTTTTGTCGCGACAAAAATTTTAAAGAATCGAAAAAAACCTTTTGCTTCCTCTTCTTGGGAGAGATCACTCTTCATATACTCCAATGTTCTTTACTCCTTTAATACACATAAATGATTACTTATATTACCAAAATTTTTACGTTTTTCAAAGATAGATCATGAAAAAAATCCAATTTTATAAAAAATAGGTCACTCTACAGTCTCTTTAAGAGGAGACACATATGATAACCATAGTTTAAAAGAGACCGAGGTGAAAACATTGACGAAAGTAACGGTCATTATGACGAGCTACAACAAAGCGGCCTACGTTGGAAGATCAATTGAAGCGGTGCTGCAGCAGACCTTGTCAGACTTTGAACTTTTTATCATGGATGATGGATCAAACGAACAAACCCTTGCTGCTATTGAGCCTTTCCGTAAAGATCCACGCATCCATTTTATCCAAAGCGGGGTGAAAACGCTGGAGGAAAGAACGGCGAAAACACGCTATGCCGTCCTCATTAATCAAGCATTAGAACAGGCAAAGGGCGAGTATATTTCCTATGCCACAGATGACAATGTCTATGCACCAGACCGTTTAGAGAAGCTCACGAATTATTTAGATGCTCGTCCGAATGAACATATTGTCTATTCTAGTTCAAAAGTTATCTATTTAAATAGCGAAAAAGAGCCAGTAAAGGAAACGATTCGACCTGCGCAAACAGTGCAGTGGAATGCACCTTGTGCTATTGATCACTGTTCAGTTGTACATCGTGCATCCATTTTAACAAAGATTCGAGCTGAGTTTGGATCCTACTGGGACGAGAGTCCGCATTTTTATCGAATAGGGGATGCGCGGTTCTTTTTTAGATTAAATCACTTTTATCCGTTCTACCCTTTTGATGAGGTATTGGATACAAACTACATCACAGAACAGTCTATTCATTATCAGTTGGCAGAAGATGAGAAAAGCGATTTTATTCAAGCACTTCCTCCGCAGTCTACCTGCAGGGAGCTCCGTCATATATTAAAACAAAGACATGGGAGGTGACCTTAAGTGTCGCATTATATTCATCATTATTGGCAGGTGTACTTTGAGTATGTGAATCTGATGAAAGACTTATCCTATCGCCACATCCCCCTTGGATTAATCAGTAATTTTTATCAATACATCAGCCCTGAAGTGAGGGAACGTATGGAAGATGAGGCGTTTGGTGAAGAGCTGACAACGACTTGTCCAAAGCCGCAAGACATTCAGCCCTTTTTTGATCAGCATAAATTGCAGATCAAGCGTACCCCTTATCATCCGAGTCATGGAAAGGTGTTGCTTCACTTTGAACACCTGCGTTTTACTGAACAAAATTACACGCGGTTCCATCCGAACCAAACAGTGGTGCTCGCGCGCTGGAAGAAGGCTGATTATTTCGGATTACCGGTGATCAGCAAGCCGGAATTAGCCGGAGAGGTTAATAAAGAAGCCCATGTTGAATATATTGAAAAAGCAAATGCTCTATTGAAACCTTACGCCCAGCATCCTGTCTTTGGCAATGTCTTTTTTAGAGAAAAGCTTCGGAAGGACATTGTGCAATTTATTGATGTGATTGACCAAATAGAAACGCTATTTGAGATGCAGCCAATCACAGCTGTCGTAGTTGGTACGACGGAGGATGCATATAGCCGTGTGCTCGCCTTGCAAACCGTGAAGCGCCATCTCACAAGTATTTGTCTTCAGCACGGTGCGCTCATGGGAGACGAAGCCTTTTTGCCGATTTTCACCACCTGCCACGGAGTGTTTGGAAAATATGAAAAGGACTGGTATGTAGACAAAGGCTGTCAGCCTGAGCAGGTGGAGGTCACAGGTCACCCGAGATTTGATTTGGTGCAGGAGCGAACACCGCTTCAACAGGAAATGGTCTTTCGTAAATTGAACTTCAATCCTGCCAAAAAGACTGTGCTCGTGGCAACACAGCCGTTTTCAGAAGCCTTTTACGGCGATGTTCTTAAAACGATTGCAAAACGGAAAGATATTCAGCTGATTATGAAGCCGCATCCGTGGGAAATCGCTCGAAATCGATTAAATGACTACACAGCGATTGAACGTGCGGGGAACCATGTGAGATTAATTAAAAAAGAGATTGACTTGTATGACCTCCTGCCGTATATGGATATGGTCATAACGCTCACATCAACAGTTGGTCTGGAAGCAATGCTCTTTAAAAAGAGTGTACTGATTGGAAAAATGACAGAAGGCAGAAGATACCCTTATTACGAGTCGCTTGGCAACTGCCACATGGAAAACCCTATTGAGTTGGCCGAGAAAGCGATCCGTATTTTATCGGATGAACAAGAAATGAAGCTGGCGAAACAGCAAGGTGCTCGTTTCATTCAAGAGCATTATCCGCATGCACAATCGACCGATGTTCTGCTTTCTCTGCTTAAAACAAAAACAGGCGTGGATTTTCAGAGATGAAGATAGGGGTGTGCAAGCGATATGGGACAAAAGAGAGCACAATTTCTTCCTTATGCACTGCCTTTTATTGAACAGGAAGAAATTGATGAAGTCATTGGAACATTAAAGTCCGGCTGGTTGTCCACCGGACCAAAAGTTAGACAGTTTGAAGAAGAGTTTAGGCAGCTGACTGGAGCGAAGCACGCAATAGCAGTCAATTCATGTACAGCTGCTCTATTTTTAGCGTTAAAGGCGAGAGGCATTGGAGCTGGTGATGAGGTCATCACAACGCCTCTGACGTTCTGCGCAACAGCCAATACGATCATCCATACGGGGGCAGCCCCTATTTTCGTGGATATTGATCCGGCGACACTCAATCTAGATGCGAAAAAATTAGAAGCGGCCATTACACCACATACGAAAGCGGTTGTCCCTGTACATTTTGCTGGTCAATCGTGTGATATGGACCAAATTTTAGCGATTGCCAAAAAATATGATTTGTTCGTGTTGGAGGATGCCGCTCATGCCCTCTATACGACCTATCATGATCAACCGATTGGATCAATTGGTGATGCGACCGCTTTTAGCTTCTATGCAACGAAAAACATAGCGACTGGTGAAGGCGGCATGCTGACGACAAATGATGATGCACTTGCGGCTAGAATCAGAAGGCTGGCGCTTCACGGGATGAGTAAGGGAGCGTGGAATCGTTATGGAGAAAAGGGAACATGGTATTACGAGGTCGAGGAACCGGGCTATAAAATGAACATGTTTGACGTGCAAGCATCGTTAGGGCTCGTTCAGCTAAGCCGGTTGAAGGAGATGCAGACACGTAGAGAACAGATTGCGAAGACATACAATCAGGCATTTCAACATGAAGCTGGTCTCATCTTGCCGCCTGTACATGATGAGGGAAGACATGCGTGGCATTTATATGTGCTGCAAGTTGATCCAAAAGAAGCAATGATCACACGCGATGACATGATTGATCAGCTGCAAAAGGAATATAAAATCGGCACGAGTGTTCATTTTATTCCCGTTCACTTGCATCCATATTATCAAGAGACCTACAACCATTCACCAGAGGATTTCCCTGAGGCACTCACTTATTACAAACGAACGCTTTCGCTCCCGCTCTATCCAAGTATGACAGATGAAGATGTGCAGGATGTCATCACCGCAGTCGTGTCAATTTTAAATGACAAGAAGGCCTCTTCATGAAAGTCGTTCATGCAATAGATGATCAGGTGCTGGCAGCTTGGCTGAAAACATATGGGCATGAAGCGGAACGCATGGCAGGATTCAAGCAGTTTGCTCTTGTCAGCGGTGCTAAGCTCAAAGCAGTGCTGCTATACGAATGGTCCAAATGGGAGAGCGGCATTTTTGACAAGCATATTTTTCATGTGAAGTTTGTGGAAGCTGAATCAGCGTTGCTCTTTAAAGAATTGATGGAGAGATTCATCAATTGGATGAGAACAGAAAAATGTGATTTTTTCTTTTTACGTCTTGAGGCGGCTGATCTTGAAAAAAACCGCATTGTTCAAAAACTATCCCATGTGTATTATGTCGGTGGTCTCACTAGGCTTGAGGCACCACCTGCCCTCATGGAGATGCCATCATCAGATCAAGATGTGGTGATGGGTGTGCCAGATGAAGAGGATTACGATGAGGCGGTCTTACTAGGTAATCAGGCTTTTGTGAAAAGCCGTTATGCCCTTGATCCATATTTAGACCAGCGTGTTGTTCAGCATTTTTATCAGGAGTGGATGAGAAACAACCTACTCGGACGCGCAGATATCAACCTCGTTGCCAAGGTAAATGATGAATTGGTTGGCTTGATTCAAGGTATGACAAAGGGGCATGAGATGGGGCTTGAGCTTTTTGCGATCAGACCGGATGTTCAAGGAAAAGGGATCGGAAAAAAGCTGTTTATTGAGATGATGAAAGTGTCTCATCACAGAGGGCATCACTTCATTTCTGCGGGGACACAGCTTCATAATACGACAGCCATCCAGCTGTACGAAAAGATGGGATTTAGGACAACAAATGCCTTTTTGTATTACCATGTGTGGCCGAAAAAAGGAGAGAGGTAAGATGGCGCATTTCTATATCGGAGATCGCAAAGTGGGAGATGATGCGCCTGTCTTTATCATTGCAGAGGCAGGCATTAACCATGATGGAAAGCTGGATCAGGCACTTGCTTTAATTGATGTGGCAAAAGAAGCAGGGGCTGATGCGGTGAAGTTTCAAATGTTTCAAGCGGATCGGATGTATCAAAAGGAACCGGGGTTATACGAAACGGCCAAAGGAGAAGAAGTGTCTATTTTTTCTTTAGTGGAACAAATGGAGCTGCCGCCAGAATGGCTGCCTGTCTTATTGAGACGTTGTAAGGAAAAAGGACTGATGTTTTTAAGCACCGTGTGTGATGAAGAATCGGCTGATTTATTGAATCAAACGAATCCGCCTGCTTTTAAACTGGCATCCTATGAAATCAACCATTTGCCTCTTTTGCGTCATACGGCTTCTTTTCACAAGCCGATCATTTTTTCAACAGCTGGGGCCACCATTGCAGATGTTCATGAAGCATACGAAACGATTACGAGCCAGCAAAATAAGCAAGTCGCTATCATGCATTGTGTGGCAAAGTATCCAGCACCTAGAGCATATACGAACCTGCGGGTAATTCAAACCTTAAGGTCCGCTTTCCCTGAAGCAGTCATTGGCTTTTCAGATCATAGTGAACACCCGACGGAAGCGCCAGTAGCCGCTGTGAAGCTCGGGGCAGCAATGATTGAAAAACATTTTACAATAGATAAAACATTACCCGGAGCGGATCATTCATTTGCTCTTAATCCTGAAGAATTAAAGGAAATGGTTCAGCACATTCGAGCAGCAGAAAAGCAGCGGAATCAAGCGGAAATAGACGTTCATTCATTACCAGAGGAGCTTCTTGGCAGTTCTTATAAAACGACAACAGCCATTGAAGGGCAGATTCGAGAATTTGCGTATCGAGGAATTTTTACGACCAAAGGCATTGCAAAGGGAGAGACCCTCACGTCAGAAAATGTAGCTGTGCTGCGCCCTGGACAAAAAAATCAGGGGTTGCATCCGCGATATATGCCGATTTTACTTGGCACAAAGGCTGTGAGAGACATCCCAGCTCATACAGGTGTTTCGTGGAAAGACGTACTCATGCAGGAGTCTCGAGATGATGCATGATGTACTTTTTGTCATTCAGGCTAGGATGGGGTCAACAAGACTGCCCAAAAAAGTGATGAAACCGATCGGCGGCATGGCGCTGATTGATTTGATTGTGGAGCGGGTGAAGCAATCAGGTGATTACCATCACAAAATGCAAAACCTTATGATTGCCACAACGGTCGAACAAGAGGATGACTATTTGGCTCAATACTGTATGTCAAAGGGTTATAAGGTGTTTCGAGGCAGTGAGGCAGATGTGCTTGAGCGGTTTGCGCAGATTGTCCGCCAATTTGAACCTAAAACGGTTGTACGTTTAACGGGAGACAATCCATTTATAGATCCTTCGCTTTTGTCGAAAATGCTTGAAAAACATAGACAGGAAAAGGCTGATTACACATATACGAACGGAACACCACTCGGTATTTCCGGGGAAATGATTGAGGCATCTATTTTATGTGAAATCGACAAATTTCCCCTCACTTATTCAGAACGTGAGCATGTCACGCTGTATATCAGAAAGCATCCCGAGCAATTTCACCTTCAATTATTCACACCGCCCAAAGAACTTGCATATCCTGCTTATCGATTCACGATTGATACAGAAGAAGATTATGTGTTTGCTACCTGTTTATTAGAGAAAGCTGGTGGTTCTATTGCTGTGCCGACAGCTGAGCTCATTTCCATCTGTGAACAACATCCAGACATTGTTCGTTTGAATCAATCTGTGAGACAGAAGGATGCTGAATGAACAAAAAAATCATGATTGTTGTTTATGGGGGTTTTTTAAGAGGAATGGGTCATGTCGTCAGAATGAAACGTTTGGCAAAAGAACTGCTTCAGGAAGGGAACAACTTATATTTCTATACAAATGATCAGATTTGTGTAGAAATGCTTTCGCACCCAGAGTGGCACGTTCAGATGGTGCATGAGTCGAATGCGCTTCTCCAGGTCCAACAAGACATCAAAAAGCTAAAGCCTGACCTTTTAGTCATAGATGTCCTTGATTGTGATCTTCAGTTTCTTCAAACGATCAAAGACTCCTGTGGCAGTGCGAGGCTGGTCTTATTTGAGGAAAAAAGAGAGGAAGCCTGTCAGCTTGCAGACACGGTCATAAACGGCATTTATGGCGGTCTGGACGGGAAGCACGAGCAGGTTAATGGCACGGCTTATTATCATGGAACGCCCTATTTATTGTTAGATCACGAGATTAATCAATTCAAAGACACATATGAGGTTCGGAAAGAATGTAAAAAGGTGGTCATCAGCCTTGGCGGAAGTGATCCGTGCGGCCTGTTATCAAAGGCTGTATCGGCGCTTCTTCAAACAAATCACCTAGACATTTTAGCGGTCGCAGGAAAAGCCTCTCACATCAAAGAGCAAGTAGAGGCGGAACATATCCAATTCATTCAACATACAGATCAACTACCGGTTCTTTTATCAGAAGCTGATGTGGCTATCGTAGCAGGCGGTATGACGTTATATGAGGTAATTTGTATCGGGGTGCCCAGCATTGTCCTATCGCAAGTAGACCACCAAGCAGTGACAGCGAGCATGTTTGCGCAAAAGGGCGCTTGTTTTCACCTTGGATTAGGTGACCTTGTGGAAGAAAAAGACCTGGTGCAAGCTGTTCAAAAACTGTCTGGCAGCTATTTTCTCCGCAGAAGCATTCATCTTAATGGACGTTCACTCATTGATGGAAAAGGAATCGAACGAGTGAAAAACATTCTTATACACCTCATGAATTCACACCAAAAAGAACATAAGGATGTGTAGATGTGAAGGGAGTTATTTTAGCAGGAGGAAAGGGATCACGGCTGGCACCATTAACGAAGATTTTCAACAAACACTTGCTGCCGGTTGGTCCATACCCGATGATTTATTGGTCATTATTCAAACTGAAAGAAGCAGGAATTGTAGATGTGATGCTGATTTCACAGGAAGAACAAATTCCGTTGTTTCAAAAGTTACTGGAAGATGATCGTGAACTTGGGATGAACATTGTGTATCAAGTACAGCCAGAAGCGTCTGGTATTTCCGATGGTTTATCCTATGCAAAGCCCTTTGTTAAAGGGGAAAAATTTGTGCTGATGCTCGGTGATAATGTATTTGAAGATTCATTACGCCCTTTTGTCGACGCCTTTAGGCAACAAGAAAGCGGAGCCAAGGTTTTATTGAAAGAGGTGGCAGATCCAAAACGGTTTGGCATTGCAGAAATTGATCCTGCTCATCACCGAATTTTATCAATAGAAGAAAAGCCAGAGCACCCAAGGTCATCTTACTGCGTCACGGGCATCTATTTTTATGATCAAGACGTCTTTCAATATATCGAGGAAATCTCGCCGTCAGATCGAGGTGAACTAGAGATTACTGATGTGAATAATCTCTACATCTCAAATAGCCAGCTGACCTATGATATGTTAAAAGGGTGGTGGATTGATGCAGGAACACATGAATCTCTCCACGAAGCATCTATAAAAATGTTTGAAACGATGAAGGAAAAAGAGGGATACGAATGACGAAGTCTTATTTAATTACAGGTGGAGCAGGGTTTATTGGACTGAATTTTGTGAAGCTACTACTTCAAGAGTCCGATGTCCGGCTTACCGTATTTGATAAATTAACATATGCCAGTCATCCAGAGGAGATGGAATATTTATCAAAGCTGCCTCATTTCCGTTTTGTTCAGGGAGATATCACGCTGCAAGACGAACTGGATCAAGTATTTGATGAAGCCTATGATGCCATCATTCATTTCGCAGCAGAATCACATGTCGATCGCAGTATTGAGTCAGCAGAACCCTTTATCCAAACAAATGTCCTTGGTACCTATCGTATGCTTGAAGCTGTCTTAAAGGGAAAGGCGAATAAACTTATTCATATTTCCACAGATGAAGTATATGGAGATTTGGAGCCGAATGATCGAGCTTTCACAGAACAAACACCACTCTCACCGAATAATCCTTATTCAGCAAGCAAGGCAAGTTCAGACTTGCTTGTGAAATCTTATATCCACACCCACCAACTACCCTCCATGATCACAAGATGCAGCAACAACTACGGACCTTATCAGCATGAAGAAAAATTAATCCCAACCATTATTAGAAAAGCGGTCAATGGTGAAAAGATTCCGATATACGGAGACGGCCAGCAGATCCGCGATTGGCTGTATGTAGAGGATCATGCGAGAGCCGTAAAACAAGTAGTAGAAAACGGAACAGCCGGTCAGGTGTACAATATTGGCGGCGGCAACGAGAAAACAAATCTTGATTTAACCAAAACCATTCTCACACATCTAGGCATCTCTCATGACCAAATCGCGTTTATTCAAGACCGGAAAGGGCATGACAGGCGGTATGCCATTGATGCCAGTAAGCTAAAAGAAGAGCTTGGCTGGGTGCAGGCAACTTCATTCGAAAAAGGTATCGAAAAAACGATCGATTGGTATCGTGCCAAATATGATCAAAGTGAAGAAGGGTGACCGATGAAAGTTTTAATCACCGGTGCAGGCGGCCAATTAGGGAAAGAATTGACGAAACAGCTGAAAGAAAAAGACATCACAGTCATTGCTTTAACAAGGAGTATGCTGAATATCACAGATCAACAGGCAGTCAGACATGCAATGAGACATTTCCGTCCGGATATTGTTGTCAGTGCGGCTGCTTATACGTCTGTGGATCAATGCGAAACAGAAACGGAAAAAGCCTATCTTGTGAATGGGATTGGCGCCTACTATACAGCGCTTGAAGCTAAAAACGTAGGGGCTGATGTATTACATGTCAGCACAGATTATGTGTTTGATGGGCAAGCGGATACCCCTTACCAAGTTGATGCACAAGCAGATCCGCAAACCATTTATGGAAAGAGTAAAAAACTTGGAGAAGAATTGATTCATCTTGTGTCAGATGAAGTGAAGATCATTCGGACATCGTGGCTTTATGGACATGAGGGACATAACTTTGTGAATACCATTCTTCGGCTGGCTGAAACGAAGGATCATTTGCGCATCGTCAATGATCAGTTAGGGTCTCCTACTTATACAAAGGATGCCGCAGAAGCTTTGATTCACTTGTTTGACCAGAAAGCAGGTATTTATCATGTCAGTAACCGAGCAAGCTGTTCATGGTTTGACTTTGCGGCAGAAATTGTGGCAGCAAGCGGTCTGTCTACGACAATTGAGCCCATTTCCACTGAAGAGTATGGTTTCCAAACACCTCGGCCCGCCTACTCTGTTTTAGACCTGCAAGCGATTGAAGCGACAGGTTGGAAGCCAAGACATTGGAAGGATGCACTTCACGAATACTTGCAGAAAGAAGGGAGATTCGAGCAGCATGATTGATGGTGTACAAACGAAAAAACTCATGAAACATTGTGATGATCGCGGCTTTTTCGCAGAGCTTATTCGAGATGACGAACCGATGCTGAAGCGATTTGGGCAGGCGTCGTGGTCGAAAAGTTTCCCAGGAGTGATCAAAGCCTTTCATTATCATGAAAAACAAGACGATGTTTGGTTTTTCCCAGCAGGTCATGCACAGGTCGTTTTATACGATTTGAGAGAAGATTCCCCGACAAAGGGTCAAACCGATGTGTATTATATGGGAGAAGATAATCCGATGCTGCTCCTCATCCCAAAGGGAGTTGCCCATGGCTACCGCGTATTAGGGGAGACGCCGCTGCAGATTGTGTATTTTACAACAGAATCGTACGACCCAAAAAACCCAGATGAGAAGAGAATTGCGTGGAATGATGAGGCGATCGGATTTAATTGGGAAACGACATTTAAATAGAGAAGAGAGGCCTTTCGCAGGAGAAAGGTCTTTTTTTGTTGAAATACATTCTGTATGTGTCATTTTATGTATATTGATGAAAAGGGATGTGGATGAGTTTGTCTAAAAGAATTGCATTTGTAACAGGGGCAAGTACAGGCATTGGAAAGGCAATCGCAATAAAACTTGCCGCCCAGAGCGATATGAAGGTGATCATCAACTCTAGAAATATGGCCTCACTTGAACAGACGAAACAGCACATTCAAGATATGACAGAAACAAAGGAACCGCTGTCTCTATTCTGTGGAGATATGTCGCTTGAAGCGGTGAGGTCGGAAGCCTTTGAAGAAATAGAAAAGGAGTTTGGCAGACTCGATGTGCTGATCAATAACATTCCAGGAGGAAAACCAGATACATTTGATTCATGTGAAACTGACCAGATGCTGGCTGCTTTCTCCCAAAAAGCCATCGCCTACGTAGATACAATGAAGCGTGCAGTAGCATTGATGAAAAGACATGAATATGGACGGATCATTCAAATTGTCGGGAACCTGTGGAAGGAACCTGGTGAACAAATGTTTACGAATAGTATGATGAATGCAGCGATTATTAATGCCAGTAAAAATGCAGCCACACAGCTTGCGTCGTCTAGTATTACGGTGAATTGTTTAAATCCTGGTTTTATTGCAACCGATCGGTATGAACAATTTATCGGCAATATGATGACGAAGCAGGGAGTGTCAAGAGAGCAGGCTGTACAAGCTGTCGCATCAGGTATCCCAATGCAAAGAGTAGGCTCAGCGAGTGAGATGGCGTCATTGGCAGCTTTTATGGCATCAGAGGAAGCTTCTTATATCACAGGCCAACAAATCTCCGTAGACGGTGGAACGATGAAAAGTATATAAACTGAAAAAAACCCGCTATAGGCGGGTTTTTTGATGAAATCGAATGGGGAGGATGGACAGACGGTCGATAAAGAGAGCAAGCTCTTCAATCGGGGCAACCATTGAAATGCGTACATGACGGCTCCCATTGGCTCCAAATACTCCTCCAGGCGTGACGACAACATCGGCATGTTCGAGTAAATAGTCAGCAAAGGCATGAGAATGTTCAAAGTCATCAGGAATCGGAGCCCATAAATAAAAGGCGCCGGGTGGACGTTTGATTGTCCAGCCAAGCTTTCTCGCCGCTTGCCGGATGAAGAAATTGATTCGTTCAAGGTATACCGCCCTTAATGATTGAATATGACGGTCATCACTTTGCAAGGCAGCAGTCGCTGCATGTTGAAATCCGCCATACATACTGACAAACACGTGGTCTTGGAAGGTATTGATGGCATGAATGATCTCCTCATTTCCAACAGCAAAAGCGACTCTCCATCCTGCCATATTAAAAGTCTTTGATAGAGAATATAATTCGACGCCTACACTTTTCCCGAGAGGAGTATTCATGAAGCTCACCGGTGTTTGTTCATAATGAAATGAACCATAGGCGAAATCATGAATAACATACAGTTCGTGAGCGGCCGCAAAGGTAGCAGCCTCTTCAAAAAATGCCTCATTTGCGACAGCACCCGTGGGGTTATTCGGATAATTCAAGAACAGTACTTTTGCTTTTTTGACTACGTCACGATCAATAGAGGAGAGATCTGGTAAATAGCCATTTTTCTCTTCAAGTTTGATACTGTATGGCTGGGCGTCCGCCATCAAAATGCCTGAATGATATTCAGGGTATCCTGGATCGGGAACGAGTGCGATATCTCCTGGATCAAGCAGACACTGACTCATGACATACAGTCCCGTTTTTCCGCCAGTGAAAAGAGCAATTTCCTTCTGCGGATCAATCTCAGCACCGAATTCCGATCTGTAAAAATCTGCAATGGCTTGTTTGAAAAAGTCAAAGCCTCTAAAAGGGGCATATTGTTGAAATGGCAAAACACCCGCTGACTCCTTTAGGGCACTCACGATATGGGGAGGAGTTGGTAGATCAGGGTTTCCCTGACCTAGATTCATGATGTTTGCTCCGTTTTTTGTCTTTTGAGCAATTTTTTCAAAGACGGTGCCGAATTTCTGTTCAGGCAGCCGTTCAATCATTTTAGATGCTAACATTTTCACCACAGCAGCCTCTCTTTCTATCCCTTCACTAATTCATCCATTAACTGAATTGTTGCCTGTTTCTGAATGTTGCGGATGGACGCGGCAACGTCTTGTGAGGATGATCCTTTTAATTCAAGAGATACGATTCCATTAAAAGCTTCAAATAAAGCAAGATCCACCATAGTCCCTTTGGCAGGGAATGATTGACTGACAATCGCAGTATCTCCAACGAATGCCCCCTCTGGAATAGACACATGATCAATGGTGATATGTGTGGCTTCAGGTGGGATAAGCCCACTCTCTTTAAAATGCTGAGGGTACAGGTGGCAGTCCGCTACATAAAATGTATGTCCAGAAAGCAGCTGTTTTGGCAGTACAGCCTTTTTACCATCAACTAATACATCAATCAATAGCTTGGCCATATCGACGCCAAAGACCTTTTTAATATTCGGGATCATATTCCAGCCAGCGAATCGAGCCGCTGATTCGATCAGTCCAGTTTCTCGATTTTTCATGAGTTTGATTTCTGTATGGGTTGCACAATGTTCAAGACCTAGTCCTTCATTTGCCTTTCTTGCTGCTTCAATGATGATTTGCTTTGCTTCATTGTCTAAGATCGTCGGAGTGATATGAGCCGTTTCTGTAAAACCGATTTGAGGGGTTTTATCATGTATGACAAAAGGGAGATATTCGCCCTCTACGACCAGCCCTTCTACACTGACATAATCAGCATATCCTTCATCTTCATACCAATCTTCGTAAGCACCCTCTAAATACGTTTCAGCAACAAACGGTGCTTCATACGTGACAGCGTCTGGGACTGGTATGGTTTCCAAATACGATTGTACTTGTAAAAACAGATCATCACTTCCAGCCTTGTCATGAAACAAGGTGACGCCAATAGAACTGGCTAAATATGTAGGCTTTAAAATGAGCGGTGTTCCGATAGACTCAATGGCTTTTTGGAAATCAGATAAAGTCGTGACAGGCTGAGTTTTCACCGCTTTGACGCCAGAGGCGTTGAATGCAGCCCTCATTTGGCTTTTATCACGCGCCATTTCGGCTGCCTTGACACCAGCACCTCGCAGCCCAAGACGTTCAGCGGCCTTTGCCATCGGTGCAATGAATAATTCATTATTGGTGGTGATTGCATCTGCTTTGAAAAAGGAAGCCACTCGAATGAAGTCTTCCACAACTTCTTCTTCTGATTTTGGATAATCATCATGTGCCCAGTAAATAGAATCAGGGTGTTCAAAAGAAGGGTGTGTATCAAAATAATCACGGTCTTTGATGACCGCAATGGAGTATTTTTCGATTAGCTCGGCATGTCCCTTTGTAATCGCAAAGGGTCTCGGGATATAAGAAACGATATGATACGATGCCGCCACGCTTTCATAAAACATATGGGGCGGGCACCCACCTAGATCAGCAATGACAAGTACAGTTTTTTTACTCAATGAAAGCACTCCTTTTTATCTAGCGGTGTAACCTCCGTCTGCTGTGACGACACTTCCAGTCATATAGCTGGATAGATCAGAGGCGAGAAAGAGCATCACGCCAGCAATTTCTTCAGGTTTTCCAAGCCGCAGCATAGGATTCACCTTTGCTTTTTCCTTTTTGACGATCTCGAGACTTTCTGTGTGGTTGTCTAAAAAGGACTTCTCGTTTAATGGTGTATCAATGATGCCAGGGGCAATACAATTCACCCTGATTTGATGAGCGGCATAGTCAATGGCCATTGATTTGGTGAGCTGAATGACACCGCCTTTTGTTGCATTGTATGCCGGAATGTCAGGCCAGCCCACAAGACCTCCGACAGATCCGGTATTGATAATACTTCCACTCTTCTTTTCAAGCATATGCGGCAAAGTATGCTTACTCATGAGAAAGACGCCGGTCAGGTTGACCTGAAGAATACGATGCCAATCCTCCAGTGCCATCTCATGAATAGGTGAGACAATTTCGATGCCTGCATTGTTAATGAGGACATCAATGGCACCGAATCGGCTCAGCACGCTCTGAACGGTTTGGTGACAGTCAGACTCCTTCGTAATATCTGTTTTAAAAAATGAAAGGTGCTCATGCGGCAATGATTCAATTAGTTGGTTGCCGCTGCTTTCATTGATGTCAGCGACAGCTACTTTTGCTCCATGCTCGAGGAAGAGCTTGACAGCAGCAAGCCCAATCCCCGACGCACCCCCTGTAATGAGGACAACTTTTCCATCCAGCTTCATTTCTTCACCTTAGATGCCTTTGGTTTTAAGCGATTATAGCGAGGAGGGAAGAAGAGATTAATAGACTTTGATGCTTCTGGCTTTGGGTTGATGGCCCCATGATCTTCCCGTGGATCACAGAAATAGGTGGTGCCAAATTCCATCTTTTCTGTAAAGCCTTCGATTGTCATATCATACCCTCCACTGATGCAAATGCCGATTTGTTCATTTCTATGTTTATGAAAAGGCATTTCTCCACCGTTTCCAGGGATATTGGCAATCATCAGCTCCATCCAATCCTCCACAAAAAAAGTCACTTCCATGCCAGGGAGTAAATCCCGTGTTTTGAAAATGTCTAAGAAATAAGTGGGGGGAGCTGTATATT
This sequence comes from Bacillus sp. FSL K6-3458, assembly GCF_038005045.1. Lineage (NCBI taxonomy): Bacteria > Bacillati > Bacillota > Bacilli > Caryophanales > Bacillaceae > Bacillus > Bacillus sp. FSL K6-3458. Next base: position 575,878 of record NZ_JBBOSI010000001.1, read on the forward strand.
CTTCGTCATCCTTTAATCTCTTAATATCAATGGCGATCACTTCTTCATCTGTCAGATTTGAAGCGCCGTGAGGGACAAACGGTGGTGCGATATAGGCTGATTCTAATGGGGTGAGCAGTTGAGTCGATTGGCCGACAGTCATTTGAAGCTCGCCCTTTAACACAATACCGATTTGTGCTTCGGGATGTTCGTGAGGTTCAATAATCGTGCGGGGAGGGACGTATGAAATTAACACTTCCGTACCGCCTCTTACAGTGGAATATTGGATAACGCCATTATCCCATTCTAATTTTTTCGCTTGAGGAAAATACCGTTCTTGCGTCTTTTGTTCAGTTTGCATCTTATATCTCTCCTTTTCCGAATATGGACCAGCTCATGGGTATACTTTTAAACGTTCGAATGAAGATGAGGCCATATGTGGCTCTTGCCACCTCATTCGTTAAAGCAAAATCAAATTCGCCGTCCCTTACTTTCTGCGCGGCAGTACTTGTAGAATTAACAAGTTCAAATTCAGCATTTTGGTGAATGAAATATTGAATTAAATTGACAGGTGCAGGATGTGAGACAATTTTTAAATGGTGGAGCATTTGTTCATTGAATGGGAAATCAGGTCTGACAGCCAAACCATACATGGGCGTGTCACATCTGAAAATTTGTAAAAGCTGTAGATCTGGTCTCATGTAGAAGTGTTTGATGCCTTCATATGCGTGTGGGACGAGAGTAAATTGAAGTGGTTGAGAGAGAGTATGTTCAATGCAAGTTTCGAATGTGTCATAAAGGGATAGTTTCGTATGAGTACCGAGTGTAGTGGTGGATTGAGAGATGAAATGTTTTGCTGCGTATTCACTGCTTGTCCCCTTAGGGCCTAGAGTGTTGACTGTAAACATCTTAGGTGAAGGGCTTGGCTCTTCTTTGAAATGAAACACATCATCATTCTTTAGGATCATGTTTACCATCCAATCTTTTTCAAAATTTTACTAGATTATAAAATTTAAAATTGGTAATTGTCAACAAATTTTATAAAAAATGTAATATATGATGATATCAAAAATTGATCTAAAAAACTGCACATATCGAGATGTGCAGTGAAATGTGCTTACGTTTCAAGTGTAGTTGGCTGTTTTTTCTGTAAGGTGCGTTCTCGTTTATAGCTGACGAAGCTGATGATAAAACCAACAAGTGTGATCAATGCACAGACAAGACCTACCGTATGATATCCGAAATGGACATAAACGGGTCCCATCAGTGCGGAACCGAGCATAACAGCAAAGTTGGAGGCCAGGCTGTAAAAAGCCATCACTTTCCCGCGATGGGTTTGAGAGCAGTCGCTTAGAACGGTGCTTAGAAGCGTGACAGATAAGCTTTGCATAGCACCCCAAATAAATAGGGCGAAAATCAGCAACATCCACGAGAATGGCGCATAAGGAAGCAAGGCTAGAACAAGCGCAATTCCACCCAGCACGAGGACAAGGGAACGGGTTTTACCGAACCAGTCTGCTAATTTTCCAGTAAACATACTCATAGAAAAGCCGACGCCATAAGCCATAATAAGAAGTCCAGCTGTTGATTGTCCGCCATCAAACAGACTTTGCAGATAAGCACCTAAAAACGAGTACATGCCGTAAAATCCAAGCATATTGCAAAACGTCACAGTCAAATAGGCAGGCACACGATCAATTTTCAAAGCTCCCCATAAAGCGCCTGTTTTCTCTCTAGCTTGAGGTGCCTTCGAATCAGCTGCTCTGACTTGTTTTCTTGATTCAAGGATGACGAGCAGCAGGACAATGAGACTCATCATAGCGAAGATCCAAAACGTCCAGCGCCAGTTTAAACTCTGGCCGATAAAGGCGCCAATGGGCACACCAAGGACAAGAGAAAGAGACCAGCTCGATACAATGAGTCCCATCACTTTGCCGCGATATTCGTATGGAACCCGGTCGCCCACAAGAGCATAGGCTGTTGGCACAAATACACCAGTTGCCAGCCCAGAAATAGCACGACCTGCAAAAAACACGGCCAAATTTGGGGCAGCAGCACACATCACTGTTCCAATCAAAAAGAAAGACAGCCCAATCATCAAACACAGCTCTCTTGAATATCGGTCCCCTAAAGGAACGAGCAGCGGAGCTCCAACCAACACAGCTAACCCATAAATGCTGATGGAAAGAGCGAGAACATCAAGAGAGTGCTGAAAGGAGTTTGATAAATCAGGCAGCAGTGGTGAAATCACCAGTTCCTCCGATCCCGCCGCAAAAACGCCAAGTGTGAGTGCAATGGCAAGTGTGATGGGAAATGTTTTAGAAGCCTGGCTGTCTAAAGATTCTTTCATCAAGTGATCCCTCCATACTTGCTTTTTCATTCAATTCCGTTAAAATAAATTCTACCATTATTTAGTGTTATTTTACATTTCGTATCATAAGTATCATCATAAAATACTTTTCAAATGGAACGATTTTGGGATAGGAGCGTAACGAATGAAAATCACCGATGTGGATGTGCATATTTTAAACGAATTGAGAGAAGATGCCCGCTTATCAATGAGGGAATTGTCCAAACGAGTGAATTTATCAGCACCTGCGGTAGCAGAAAGAGTGCGAAAACTAGAGGATGCAGGGATTATCGAAGGGTATTCTGTTCAAGTCAATTATAAAAAGCTGGGTCTGATGATAGACTGTTTACTGGAAGTCACCGTATTAAATGGGGAGTATCAGCGTTTTGTGACATTTATGAACCAGCATCCACGTGCGTTCTTTGCTTATCGAGTGGCAGGACAGTCCTGTTTTTTCATTAAACTGTCTGTTTCTTCTCTTGAAGAAATTGAAGCGTTTATTCAAGATGTGTCTGGCTTTACAAAAACGGTCTCTCATATTGTTTTATCAGAGCATTCCTTTACCCATCCGGTACAGGAACGTGTGAAACAAATAGAAGAGCCAGAAATGACCGTGGTGAAATAGAAAAAGGACCTGCCCTCAGGTCCTTTTGATTCGTTTATCTGACTGATAGCTCATGATCGTAATGATCAATCCAATGAATGTTACACCTGCCGCAAAGAGCGGGACAAGCTGTAAATGTGTGATTTCGATAGCAAGACCGCCAAGCGCTGCACCGCCGGCATTTCCAATATTAAAGGCAGAATGACTGAGCGTTGATGCGAGTGTCGGGGCTTCATGTGCCATGTTCATCGTGCGGTATTGCAAGGTAGGAACGAGAATAAATGAAATAATTCCCCAAACAAAAATCGTCAGCACGGCAGGCACTTTAAAGGCAGATGTATATGTGAATAACAACAGGACAACCATCAGCAAGATCAATGTGACGATAATACTCGGCATCAGCTTCCAGTCCGCAAGTTTTCCACCGACTAAATTCCCAATGGTGACCCCAAGCCCAAAGAGGACAAGAATGAGGGTGACCCCGTTTTCCTGAAAGCCAGTCACTTGCAGCAGGATCGGGCTGATATACGTAAAGGCGGTAAACACACCCGCAAAACCGAATATCGTCATCGCAAAGGAGACGAGAACCTGCGGCTTTTTCAACACCGATATTTCATTTCGAATATCTAATACTTCTTCTTTCGATTGATTGGGTACTAAACTGATAATACCGATTAAGGAAATGAGACCAATGACGGCAATGACGAGAAATGACATGCGCCAGCCGAATTGATTTCCGATAAAGGTGCCAAATGGCACACCCAGTACATTGGCTACTGTCAGTCCTGTAAACATGAAGCTGATCGCACTTGCGCTTCGCTCCTTAGGAACAAGCCGTGCAGCCATAATGGCGCCGACACCAAAGAAGGTACCATGAGCAAATGACGTTAAAATACGTGCAGCCATCAAGAGACCATAAGAAGACGATACAGCTGCGACAGCATTTCCTGCTACGAAAAGAATCATTAATAGAATGAGGAGACGTTTTCTCGACATTTTTCCAGTTGATAACGTTAAAATAGGGCCGCCAACTGCGACACCGAGTGCATATCCGGTAATCAGCTGACCTGAAGCCGAAATAGATACATGAAGATCATTTGCGACATTTGGCAAAAGTCCCATGATCACAAATTCAGTCATGCCAATCGAAAACGCACCGAGCGTTAACGCAAAAATAGCGATGGGGAAGTTTTTCATGATGAGATCACCTTTCTAAACAAATACATAAAAAGGCTCCGGAGAGATCCGAAGCCTTAAGAGTTTATCATACATGGAAATAAGACGCTAGCTGCTCGTTTGCTAATCGGTTTCCAACAAAGAAGGAACCAAATTCGCCGTAACGTGCACTCACTTCATCAAATCGCATTTCGTAAACCAATTTTTTAAATTGAAGCACATCATCAGAGAAAAGAGTGACGCCCCACTCATAATCATCAAAGCCAACAGAACCTGTAATGATCTGTTTTACTTTCCCAGCATAGCTTCTGCCAATTAAGCCATGGCTTCTCATAAGGGATTTGCGCTCATCCATTGAAAGCATGTACCAGTTGTCATTGCCAGAACGCCTTTTATCCATTGGATAGAAACAGACATATTGAGAAGAAGGAAGCTCTGGATAGAGGCGCGCACGTACATGCGGGTTCTCGTAAGGGTCTCCGCCATCTCCGCCTCCTGCCAAGTAGTTGCTGAGTTCAACAACTGACACGTAAGAATAAGCTGGAATCGTAAACTCTGCTAGTCGTGTCTTGTTGAATTCAAGTTCAATTTCACCCAGTTCTTCCATGGTCGGACGTAAAATCATGAGCATAATATCTGCTTTTTGGCCGACAATACTATAGATTGTTTGGCTTCCAGCCTGATTGTGCTCGGCTGTTTTCCATTTTTCTAATAGACCTGTGAACTCATGAATGATGGCTTGACGCTCATCGCTTGTCAGCAGCTTCCAAGCTGTCCAGTCGATCGTTCTAAAATCATGCAGTGCATACCAGCCATCTAGTGTTTGAGCTGCTTCATTGGTTGTATGTTGTTCGCTCATTTCTTTCACTCCTATTTACAGTTTTCCATCTGTTCCAACTATAACATAGTTTGTCCAAATGAAGATGTGATCAAAACTTGAACGACGAAAACGCTTTTCTAGAAATTGATTTAATTAGTTTGAAAAATAAGAATTTAAATTGTAAGCGCTATAATGTAAGTTGGTAGTTTGAATTTATGTAGAAGAAGAGTATGCTTAAAAGAGAACGCTTTTTTTGTAAAATCAAGGAGGGTATTGAAGTGGCAGATATTTTTTCAACAGTTCAGGAAAAGGTTGCAGGTAAAGGAGTTAAGATCGTTTTTCCTGAGGGAATGGACGAACGCATTCTAACAGCCGTTCAAAAACTAGCAGATGGCAAAGTATTGCAGCCAATTGTTGTAGGTAAGAAAGAAGAAGTAGAAGCAAAAGCAAAAGAATTAGGTCTTACACTTGATGGTGTTGACGTGTATGATCCTCATACATATGAAGGTTTTGAAGATCTTGTACAAGCTTTCGTCGAAAGACGTAAAGGCAAAGCGACAGAAGAGCAAGCGAGAAAAGCATTACTGGATGAAAACTACTTCGGTACAATGCTTGTGTATAAAGGTCTTGCAGACGGCCTTGTAAGCGGAGCAGCACACTCAACTGCTGATACAGTGCGCCCAGCACTTCAAATCATTAAAACAAAAGAAGGCGTAAAGAAAACTTCTGGCGTCTTCATTATGGCTCGCGGCGAAGAGCAATATGTGTTTGCTGATTGTGCGATCAATATTGCACCAGACAGCCAAGATCTTGCTGAAATTGCGATCGAAAGTGCAAACACAGCAAAAATGTTTGACATCGAACCACGTGTAGCAATGCTTAGCTTCTCTACAAAAGGTTCAGCAAAATCAGACGAAACAGACAAAGTATCTGAAGCGGTTCGCATTGCAAAAGAAAAAGCACCTGAGCTTGTTCTTGATGGAGAGTTCCAATTCGATGCAGCTTTCGTTCCTTCAGTGGCAGCGAAAAAAGCACCAGATTCCGTCATCAAAGGCGATGCTAGCGTATTTGTTTTCCCTAGCCTTGAAGCTGGAAACATTGGCTACAAAATTGCCCAGCGCTTAGGTAACTTTGAAGCTGTAGGTCCAATCCTACAAGGTCTAAATCAGCCAGTAAACGATCTTTCAAGAGGCTGTAATGCCGAAGACGTTTACAATCTTGCGCTTATCACAGCAGCTCAAGCACTATAATATAATCATCCAAGAAGCTAGCTTCGTGTCAAAACGAAGCTAGCTTTTTTTATGTGAATTAGGTATAAAAACCCAATACATACGATTCATTTTTAAGTGAATTCGTTTTCAATCATATGCCTCTTGTGCTAGTAAATGGTAACATAACGGAGGACTATTTGAGGAATAGAGGTGTTTGACGATGTCTGGAGCTATCATCGGTTATACAACAGCCTTGTATTCGTTAAAGGCAGACATATCCATAAAAAAAGAACAAATCATAGAACTGAACATGTGTCGAAAAGAAATCAAAGAAGCAAAGTCTGCTCTGGCAGATGCTAACAAGAAAATGACTCATCCAGATCTGACATCACATACATGGTTTGGCCATCTCGCAGATACGTTTGATGACATTCGAGACGAGATGGAATCCGCCAGTCAAGAGATAAAAAGTGTACAGCTGACCAATCTAGTGAATCGAATCGATGAGAAAATCAGCGACTTAAAATCAGAGATCCATTCATTAGAACATGAAATTCATTCGGTTGAAAGAAAAATAGAGAAAGAAAAGCAGAAACAACTGGAAGAAAAAAGAGGGTAGTCACATGAGCAGAGAAATTAAAATAGATGCCAGTCAGGTCAAACGAGTATTACAGCATGCAAAACAATCAGGCGCTCAAATGAATGCAACACTTCCAACAACCATCAAAGGAAGAAATCAGCTCCTGACGGCAGACACATTAGAAAAAATCAATCAGCAGCTGAACGAATTGAGTACATCCTACATAGACATTCTTCAGAAACAACTTGTACAAACAGAACAAGCGGTGAACACCATGATCGAAACGGACAAGGCGCTTGCTTCCAGCAGTAAAAGAAAATAAAGGAGAACGCAATGAAAACCCTTGATGCTTTTGCGCTAATAAACGGAATTGACCAAACGCTGAATACATTAAAGCAGCAATCACAACAGATTAGCTCCATAGAAAAACAAATCCAACAGATCATCTCACTTGATGGCGCACTAAAGGGAGAGGCGGGACAAGCCATCCGCTCCTTTTATACAGAATGCCATATTCCCTTCCTGCAATTTTTTCAGGTTGTCATTGAGGAATACAGCTCTGCGCTCAAACAAACAAAGCAGGCGCTTCATACCCTTGAATCAAATCAGCACGGCTTTATATCACAAGCATTTATTGAACACGAACTTGATCAAGGCTTAAAAAAAGCGGAGCGAGCGATTTCTGAAATCGTATCAGAGGTGAACCACGCCATTGGCAGAGTTGGTCATATTGTTCACTTGCCAAGTGTAGACGAATCAGCTTTTCAGCAAAACTATCAAAAGGCATGGCTTGAGACCTCAAGAACCATTGGTCTGCTTCATGCATTTGACAGGGAGCAGACAAGTGCTTTACATGAAACCAATAGCTCCCTTCAAACAATGAAGCAATACATAGATACCTTAAGTACCATATTCACCGGCCCAAAAATCGACATCACGAGCTATCAAAAGGGATCTATTTTCAAAGATGGAAAAGAAGAAAAAATAAGCAGCACCATTAGTGGATTGAATGACAAAATAGACAACATAAAAGAAAACCCAATGATGATCATGCTGAAGAAACTGAAAGAGAAACAACAGGCGAATGTGGAGACGGTTGTTCGGGACGAATCTCATAAAAACATTAATCAACAAGTCACAGCAAACGATCCATCACTTACGACATTGCAAAGGGAAGCTGTGAACGGGAAAAACAAGATTCATAGAGACATCAGGGTCGTAAATGGTAAACTATATAACGTAAAAGGCATCAAAAAGCTAAAAGAATTCGACATCGCTGATGAAGTCGTCACAGATCCGTCGAACATTGATTTTATAGGCGGGAGATACACCGTTTACGCCAATAAACAAATCATTCGAACGTATATCGCAAACGGCGAAGTAAGAATAGAAGAAGTCGACAACATCCCAGAAAGCCGCAGCCGCGGAAATGCCAAACGCATACTAGACGGTGAGGTCGTCTCAACCGCCGAAAACATCATTTTAGAATACAGCGGCATCTACGACGGCTACCGAGCCGTTACTGGCAAAGACCCAGAAACCAGCAAAAATATTAGCAGCACCGACCAAGCCCTATCCGCAGCCTCTATTATCCCATTTATGAAAATCATTAAAGGCGGGAAATATGTCTTTAAGATTGATCAAGGGAAGAATGTGGTGAAGAGGGTTGAGAAGCCGGGTAAAGGTGCGGGTGAACTTAATAAAGATTTAGCAAAAGCTTATCTTAGGGATATAGAGGCTAAAACTGGACGTAAGGTTAATAAAGATCAAATTCATCTGATTAAAGAAGCCTTAAGAAACAAAAGCTATGAAAAATTGACACCAAAAGAGACTGCTAAGCATAGAAGTAAATTTACATCAAGCTTGAAAGATAAATTAATTGCAGAGTGGGAAGAAAAAACCAAACAAAAGTGGCCAAGATATACAGAAGAAGTACTTGATAAGAATGGAGAGGTTGCTCGGAGGGTTGGTCAACCGTATGATGCTCATCATATCATAGAGAATAACTTTGGTGGCGCTCATGAGTGGTGGAATATTCATCCGGCTAAATATCCTAACGAACATCAATCAGGGATACATGGAAAGGGAGCTCCATCAGGTAAACTATTTCCAAGGAGGTAAAATAGAATATGACTAATTTTAAATTTATTAATGAACTAGAAAATAAAACTTATAAGGTATCTGAAGATGATATTTTAAAAGCTGAACAAAGAATGGATATAAGTTTTCCAAATGATTTAAGACAGTTATATTTAGAAATTGGCTATGGTTTTATTAAAGGTCAAAGTGCTAACTCAATAAATAGAATTATGGGACCAGGGACAGTAGCAGATATTAGATTAAGAGAAGGTGTTTTTGAATTTGATCCAGATTTAGATGAACTTTTTGATGATGAAAATAAACTTATTTTTTTTGAAGTAAACGAAGGTGTTTATATTTCATTAGATTTAAAATTAGTTAATAACCCAGTATATTATTTTGATACTCAAATAGCTGAATCGTTAGAGGATTTTTTCAAAAAGTTTCTCAATAATAATGAATATTATCTAGATTTAATTGAGGATTAGACTTAATCGGAATAAATAATGAAAATCAATAGACCTTGAATGGCTATGACTTGCTTTTCAAGGTTTTTTACTTTATTTTAATCAACTACTTTATGCGAAATAATATCACTTTGTTTGCCAATAAATAAAGAACTGTTCCCATAGATAGAACTGCTGCCTATTGTTCTAGAAAATGGTAAAATAGGTTTGATATCTAGAGGAATAAGGAAATATCAAGTTTTGTAGTAGGTAGTCAAACAGGGAAAGGAATTCATATGGAACATAAACAACACAAAAACAAAAAAACAGTCAATTGGCTATTAAGCATAAGTATTCTTCTCGTCATTGGGACAGCTTTTATGAGAGGGGTTTATGTCCCACATGCCGGTTCGGTTTATCGGGGTTTTCCCATTGATTGGCTAGTCCTGCATTCAAATTATGGTGTTGAATTTCTATTTTTTGGTTTTATAATCGATGTCATCATTTTCTATGTTCTATTAAAAGTGCTCCTGCGGGTGTATAAAAGAATTATGCCAAAATCAGCTGAATAAACGCTTGTACATCCTTTTAGGGGGCTTTCAAAATGATTCATTTTTCTCAGATTCCCAACCTGGTCATAAACAAACCAGCAAGAGATATACATATCAAAGAGACAGAATCCCAGCTAAACATGCTGCTGCCCCATGCTTATAAGACATTACTAAAACAGACAAATGGATGTTCCGTCGAAGGCGGTGTTCTACTATACGGAACTGAGGACATAGTGGAACGCAATAAAACATGGGAAATCCATCATTATGCCAACGGCTATGTAGCCATTGGTGACGATGGCGGTGGGCGAGTACTTCTCATGCGGCAGGCAGAAGAGGAGAAAAAAGTGTGGATTGTCGATGCTGGTGTGATGGACCCTCAGCATGCGGAATTGGTGGCTGAAGACTTGTTAAGCTGGGTAAGTCACGGCTGTTTCATAGAAGTTTAGTCTATTAAGGAGATGATCGATTTGCCGTGGAACACATTGATCGCTGCGGGCCTCGTGGTTGGGGTTCCTGTCGTTTTGATTGCAGCTGTTTATTTCATCTCGAAAAGGAAGAACAAGAAAACCAAAGCATCCAGTTGAAAAGCTCTGTGACGTTCCTTGTCATAGAGCTTTTTTCTCTCTCATTCTCCCTCCATGTTATAATAAACACAGTTTATGAACGAGAGGATATGCAGGACATGAAAAATGAACCTATTGAGTTATTGACACAGCCGACATGGCGAATCATAGATCAATCGAGCCTTGGTCTCTATGTAGATCCAAAGCAATCTTTTGCGATGGATGATACGCTTTGTGCGTCGGTCGGGAAAGGACTCTCACCAGCGACAGCGCGTTCTTGGGTGCACCACAATACGATCGTTCTTGGGATTCAGGATACAAGACTTCCATTTCTCCAAGATGGTGTAAAGCTTCTTGAGGAAGAGGGATATCGCGTCATTGTGCGCAATTCAGGCGGTCTTGCTGTTGTGCTGGATGAAGGCGTACTAAATGTGTCTTTAATCTTTGCGGAACAAAAGAAGGGCATTGATATTGACCGTGGATATGATGCGATGGTGGAATTGATCCGCCGGATGCTGTCGATGTATGAGGTGGACATTGAAGCCTATGAAATTGTCGGCTCTTACTGTCCAGGTAGCTACGATTTGAGCATTAATGGAAAGAAATTTGCCGGCATTTCTCAGCGTAGATTACGCGGAGGGGTCGCTGTGCAAATCTATTTGTGTGCAGATGGAAGCGGGCGGGAACGTGCTGACTTGATCCGCCGTTTTTATGACGCCGCCTTAAAAGACAAACGGCAAGAAGTGAAGGCAGTATTTCCTGATATACAGCCAGATACGATGGCGTCTTTATCAGAATTAACTGGAGAATCCATTGATTGTGCACTTCTCATGCGTCTTTTACTAGAAGAACTTCAAAAGCTGAGCGAGCAACTGACTGCTTCAGGGTTGACCACCGAGGAACAACTGGAGTTTGAGAAGAACATGACACGGATGATTGAGCGGAATGAGAAAGTGTTCTCGTAAACATATCGTCCCATCTTAAAAATAGGGGTGATGTAATGGAAACGAAACTTCTGAAAGCTATTGAACTTCGAGAAAGTGGACATCTTCAAGAATCCAATGACATGCTCATCCGTCTTGTAGAAGAGTATCCAGATCATGCCTCCATTCACTATCAATGTGCTTGGAGCTATGATGTGTTAGGGAAGGAAAAACAAGCTGTCTTTTTTTATGAGAGGGCCCTTGAACTAGGTTTGTCTTCAGAAGAAAGAGAAGATGCTTTCTTAGGATTAGGAAGTACATACAGAACCTTAGGGGAATATGAAAAGTCAAAACAAATATTCCTCCATGCGATGGAAGCTTATCCGCATAATAAAGCCATTCAAACGTTTTATGCCATGACTTTGTATAATTTAAATGAACATAGCAAAGCAATGGAAATATTACTGAACTGTTTAACTGAGACGACAAATGATCCTGCTATTTTGAGTTATCGAAAGGCCATTGATTTTTATTCAAATCAGTTAGATCGATTGTGGAAATGATTTATATAGAAATGGAGGGGCAATCTAATGGAAGAATCCCCTCCTTTGTTATGACATTTTATATGTGATAGTCCTTTATGACATAAGAAAGAAGGAAAATGTATTGTCATTCATCACCACGTATTACCCGCTGTTTATGCTTTGTATGTTGTCTCTGTTGTATATGATATATCGTATCCAGCCAATGGCCTCTACTGTGAAAAAAATCATCATTGTGCTATGTGTGTTAACAAATGCTGCCTATATTTGCTGGCGTCTCTTCTTTACATTGCCGCATGAAGGTACTTTTAATATTGTCATGGGTATTTTGCTTGTTGCCTGTGAATGCATTGGGTTTATCCAGTTGCTTGTGTTTTATACGCTGGTTTGGAAGCCTTCAAATCGGAAACAAGTCATGATCAGTGATCTTGAAAGGCTGCCAACAGTTGATATTTTCATAGCTACATATAATGAACCAATTGAGGTGCTGAAACGCACTGTTGCAGGTTGTTTGAATCTCTCTTATCCGAAGGAAAGCGTTCAAATTTATTTATGTGATGATGGCAATAGGGAAGCTATAGCGCAGCTTGCTTCTGCGTTTGGTGTTCATTACCTGACAAGAACAGATAACAGATTTGCTAAGGCAGGTAATTTAAATCATGCGATGTCTCAAACGGATGGAGAGCTGATTCTGACACTTGATGCAGATATGGTCCCTCTTCCTTCCTTTTTAGAAAAAACAGTGCCCTATTTTCATGATGGAGCAACTGCGTTTGTTCAAGTTCCACAGGCGTTTTATAACGAAGATCCTTTCCAATATAATATGTTCTCGAAAGATCGAATTCCAAATGAGCAGGACTTTTTCATGCAAACTCTCCAAGCTGGTAAGGATCGGTTTAATGCCGTTATGTATGTTGGGAGTAATACGGTATTTAGAAGAACGGCATTAGATGAAATTGGCGGATTTGCTACTGGAGTGATTACAGAAGACATGGCAACAGGAATGCTTCTCCAAGGGAAATTCAAATCTGTGTCTGTCGGAGAAGTATTAGCCGTCGGTCTGGCACCTGAAAGCTGGCTTGATCTGTTAAAGCAAAGAGATCGCTGGTCGAGAGGGAATATTCAGTGTGCCCGTAAGTTTAATCCTTTGAAGGTGCGCGGCTTAACGCTTATGCAGCGTGTTCTTTATTTAGATGGCATTGTATATTGGTTTAACGGTTTGTTTAAAATGATTTATATTCTCACACCGATTTTGTTTTTATTGTTTGGTATTCAAAGTTTCTGGGCAGATTTCCAGTCCGTTTTCATGTTTTGGCTGCCGGCGTTCTTTAGTTCCTATTTAGCATTTAAACTTGTGTCGAATCAAAAGAGAAGCATGTTCTGGAGTCACATTTATGAAAGCTCTATGGCGTTCCACCTAGCTGGTGTTGCTTTAAGTGAGCTGTTTTTCAAAAAGAGAGTTGAATTTCTTGTCACACCGAAGGGAATTCAAACGGACAAAAGACATTTTCATTTGAAAACGATGATTCCCCATCTGATCTTCTTGCTGATCTCATTGCTTGCCCTTGTGAAAATAGGTTACGATGTGAAGGTAAATGGGACGATGAACGCTGATCTCATGTTGATTAATATTTTTTGGGTGCTTTATAACGGTGCAGGCTTATTCATGGCACTGCTTGTGGCGTTTGATCGACCGCGTTATCGGAAATCAGAGCGGTTTGTCATTGAAAAAGAGGGGCATCTTCGTTCTGATCATCAAGATCAGTCTATTGCTTGTTTTCTACTAGATATGAGTGATTCAGGTGCGCGTCTGTCCATTCCATTGGACCAAGCGTCTTCTCTTTATCAAGAACAAACGCAATTGTTTTTTTCAGAGAATGAAAGCGTGTCGTGTGACGTGGTTTGGAGCTATCCAGAGGGAGACCAGCTGATGGTTGGTGTTACTTTTACTGACACAAAAAAATCAGAGTATTTATCACTGATCCGTTTCTTATTCACACGAGAGCATGTAGCGATGACGGATCGTGAGAAAAAATCGTATGCCGTTCGGACGTTTCTCCGCTTTTTAAGAGAAACGGAGAAGGTACCAAAGGCTCTACGTCGCAAATGGATGAGAAGGCCTTTGCAAGGTGTGACAGGTACGATCGCCTATGAGGACCGACTAGAAGAGAAGGTGCCGGTGATCATACATGATATCAGTTTATCTGGGTGCAAAATTGAGTTTGAAGATTCAATTGAATTAAATGGGAAAGTGCTGATCACCATTGACACAGAGTCTCTAACGGATCAGCCGGCGATTGCGGTTTGGACATCACAAAAACGCAGACGTACAATGGCCGGACTCAAATTTGTTCAGCCTGAAATCAAGCAGATAGAAGAAAGAGAGGGAGTGGTTTCTTGAAATCTAAAAATGGCGGTTACCTCTATTTACTATGGCTTCCTGTCATCATAGGAGCCGGTTACGGCATTTCGCTTTTCGTGCCGTTTCTTCAGCCTGTACTGACGCTTGGTATCGCAGGGCTTTATATTTTTATGTTTGGTGATTTTCAGGTGAGGCAAGTCAGGTATATTTTTATGTTCGTCTTCTTGATCAATGTCCTTTTTAGTGTGATGCTATTTTTGGATATTTAAAAAAGTGCTTCCCGCAGGTGGGGAGCACTTTTTGGTTATTCAGCCATTTTTTCAAGGTTGCCGTTACGATCCATTTTAAAGGTTGGTGCGGCACTGTCGTCCTCTTCAAACAAAACTAGTTTTCTTGCACGGTTCATGATTTTGACGAGTGTTTCATAATCTTCTTGAATCGTGAGCTGATCCTTTTCAAGCTTTTTCACTTCAGCTTCTAGCTGCGACACTTTATGTGAAAGTTCATTGTTTTCTTGTTTTAACCGGCTGTTTTCCATGCGTAAGGCAGAAGATTGCTGACCATCGCCTTCATAGCGGCGTAAGAAATCAATGATATCCTCAATGGTTAACTCTTGGCGCTGCCCAAATGGATTTGCTTCTGGCTTTTTCTCTGTCACTTGAGAAGCCTGTGACAATAAATGTGATAAACTAGCTAACTCTTCATTGTAGCTTTGATCCACAAATTGAAGCTGTTCGGCTGTTTCGGCTGCAGGTGCAAACGTTTCTTCTTGCGCAGGTTCCAGTTCTTGAGAGAACTCTTCCTGTGTGATCGTTTGTTCAACTTGCGGCTGATAGAGCAAACGTTTTTTCGCAGGCTGCCCATTGCCGAGTGCACGCATGCGTTGTTTACGCTGTTTTTTGGCAAGTGCCAATGCTTTTTCATATTGATGCCTCACGACAGCATTCCATCTAAATCCGCATGCCGCTGAGGTACGGTTTAGCTTGTCTCCCACTTCTTCAAATGCGTTCAGCTGTGTACTGCCCTCTCTGACGTGACGTAAGACGGTTTCTGCCAGAAGGAGATCATTTTCCTCTGACCAAGCATCTTGTCTTTGTTTTGACATGTGTTTAAACCCCCATAAGATTTGATGGTATTAGATTAGCCAAGTTGAAGAAGGTTTATACAAGTTTGCTAAAAGGATAGTGGAAAATACTAGCTTTTATGTGAATACGTCTCTGTGCTGACAAAGCTTCTTGCAACTCCAGTCGCTTCGATGTACAATGTTGGGTGGTATATTATTCACTCTTAGTTGTCCAACTGTTTCATATAGAATGAAGTTTCATCATTGAAAGGAAGCGTAAGAACATGGCTAATGAGTTTCGCGTATGTGACGATTGTGATGCGACGAACCTAAAAACGTTATTGCCTCGACTTAAATCGGTTGACCCTGATGCAAAAATAGAGATTGGCTGTCAATCGTATTGCGGTCCAGGACGAAAAAAGGCTTTTGCGTTTGTGAACAATCGCCCATTATCCGCACCAACAGAAGATGAGTTACTCGAAAAGGTTCAAAAAAAAGTCAAATAAATGTCACTGAATGTGTTCAGTCGACCTAAAAAGAGGTCCGTCCCTGTCAGGTCGGGCTTTTTACGTCCGTTCAATCTATGAGAACACATTCGCCAGCAAATTCAAGGATGTTTTCGGGAAAAGTTACCCGATATAATAGAAACACGTCTTAAAAAAAGAGGGACGAAACGATGGCGTATCCAAAAGGGAAATTATCCGAAGAAAAGGTATTTAAAGATCCTGTGCACCGCTATGTTCACGTACGGGATGCATTGATATGGGATTTAATCGGAACGAGAGAGTTCCAGCGCCTTAGACGAATTAAACAGCTAGGCACCACTTATTTAACGTTTCATGGGGCAGAACACAGCCGATTTAATCATTCACTCGGTGTATACGAGATTGTCAGACGAATTGTGGATGATGTGTTTAAAGGAAGACCCGAATGGGATGAAGGGGAGCGTGAGCTTGTACTGAGTGCCGCCCTGCTTCATGACCTTGGACATGGTCCGTTTTCTCATTCCTTTGAAAAGGTCTTTCATTTAGATCATGAATCGTTTACAAGAGATATCATTTTAGGGCAGACGGAAGTAAATGAAGTGCTGCGCCGGGTCAGTGACGATTTTCCAAAGCATGTAGCAGAAGTCATTGCCAAAACGTATCAAAACAAACAGGTGGTCAGTTTGATTTCAAGTCAAATTGATGCCGACCGAATGGATTACTTGCAGCGTGATGCTTACTATACAGGCGTCAGCTATGGTCACTTTGATATGGAACGTATTTTACGCGTGATGCGTCCAAGAGAAGATCAGATTGTGATGAAACAGAGCGGGATGCATGCCGTAGAGGATTATATTATGAGCCGCTATCAAATGTACTGGCAAGTCTATTTCCACCCAGTGACACGCAGTGCGGAAGTCATTTTAACAAAAATTCTCCATCGTGCAAAAGAGCTGCATGAAACGGGATATATTTTCACACATGCTCCTGTGCATTTTTATTCAATTTTTGAAGGAAATGTCACCACAGAGGACTATATTAAGCTAGATGAATCCATTGTCTTATTTTATTTTCAGGCGTGGGAAGATGAAGAAGATCACGTGCTGGCTGATTTGTGCCGCCGTTTTATGAACCGCCGTTTATTCCAATATACAGAGTTTAATCCAAACGAAGAAATGACGAAATATTTCAAGCTGACGGCTTTGTTCAAAGAAGCAGGAATTGATCCTGACTATTATTTAGTGGTCGACTCTTCCTCTGATTTGCCTTATGACTTCTATAGACCGGGCGAAGAAGAAGAACGGCTGCCGATCCATCTCTTGACGCAAAGTGGTCATATTAAAGAACTGTCGAGACAGTCAGATATTGTTGACGCCATTTCCGGTAAACGAAGAACCGATCATAAACTTTATTTCCCGATGGACTTAATTGTAGATATGTCGGAAAAAGCTGAAGAAAAGAAGGCGATCATGAAGCTGCTTGGATTGGGATAAGGAAGTACTGAAAAAGGAGATGTCGGGAATTTGTTGAAAGAGCATGCAAAGTTGATGAAGGTGTTCTCTGAATCTGGGGAAATCGTTGGACGGAAGAAGCTGCAAAAAATGATTTACATAGCAAAAAAGCTAGATTTGCCTTTTTACGAGAAATACGATTTTCATTTTTATGGCCCTTATTCAGAGGAGTTGACGCTCAGAATTGAAGAGCTGTGCAACCTTGGATTCTTGGACGAAATGAAGGAAAAAAAGGGCGGATACTTTCAATATCGCTATTCGCTGACGGACAATGGGAAAGAGTTTCTCGATCAGTGTGAAGTGGACATGCCTGACCTCAAAGTGCTGACGCAGCAGATGAATGAGCAATCGTCTCGTTTTCTAGAGCTTGTCTCAACGATTTTATACTTTGATGATCTGCCAAAAGATGAGGTAAAGGAAAAGGTCTTCACCATTAAAAGCAAGCAGCGCTATACGGACGAAGAATTTGAGGCAGCCCTTGCGTATATTGATCAGTTGAAGGAATTGAACTAACGATAAGAACCAGTATGTAATAGCCAATGGCTAGAACAGACTGGTTTTTATTTTGCACGCATATAGAAACAGAAACAAGTCGACCTCATGGATCGACTTGTTTTTTAGGAATGATGATAAGAAAATCTCGCTAAAAATTGTTTTGTCCGTTCTTCCTTCGTCTGTTCAAAGACTTCTACTGGGGTGCCTGATTCAACAATGACCCCATCCTCCATGAAAATGACCCTGTCGGCAATATCATAGGCAAAGCTCATCTCGTGGGTGACGATGATCATGGTGACCCCGGTTTGTGCCACTTGTTTAATGACGTCAAGTGTTTCACCTACAAGCTCGGGATCTAAAGCGGAGGTCGGCTCATCAAACAAAATGACTTCCGGATTCAATGCAAGTGCTCTTGCAATGCCTACTCGCTGCTGCTGTCCGCCAGATAATTGATGCGGATAGGCATCTTTTTTCTCTAGTAACCCTACTTTTTTGAGCAATTGGAGTGCTGTGTCATAGGCATGGTCTTTCGGTTGTTTACGGGCAATGACTAAGCCTTCCATGACATTCTCAAGTGCTGTCTTATGAATAAACAGGTCGTATTGCTGAAAGACCATGGCTGTTTTTCGGCGAATTGCCAGAATGTCTTTCGGTTTTGCTTGATTGAATGTGACACTGGTGTGATCAATGCTGATCTCGCCTTGATCCGCACGCTCAAGAAAATTTAAGCATCTGAGAAATGTTGATTTCCCAGAGCCGCTCGGACCTAAAATGATAACGACTTCGCCTTTTTCTACCGTTAAATCAATTCCCTTTAGAATCTGGTTTTGACCGAATGCTTTATGCACTTGTTTGATGTGAATCATGCCAATCGCCTCCTTTTGTTTTTGTGTCCATATTTCTCATATCCGGCTGTAATGGCTTCAATAGAGGCACACAGCGCCCAGTAAATAAGGGCAACAGCAATGTAGGCTTCAAGATAACGATAGTTCACATTGGCTTTGATTAAAGCGCCGTTTAAAATATCGACCACAGATACCATAGAGACGAGAGAAGAGGCTTTGATTAAACTGATGAGCATGTTGTTCAGTAAAGGAAGAGAGATGGGAAAGACTTGTGGAATGATCACTCTTCGCAACACCTGTCTGCCTGTGAAACCAACGGATAGAGCGGCATCAAATTGGCCCTTTGGGATGGACGCAAGAGAGCTTCGAAATATCTCTGATAACCCGCTGACGGCATATAAAGAAAGGGCGAAAATGGCAATCCATCGTCTATCTAAATCGCTAAAACGGATGGGCAGCGAAAGAGATGCAGCCAATTGATCGAGCGAATCGGAAAAAATAAGATAAGATACGAGCAAGATTAATACAACAGGAATGGCTTTAAAAATCGCCACAAACCATTTGAACAATGGAGACAATATAGGCACTTGATAAAAACGAATAAGGGCAATGCCAAAGCCGAAGATGGAGCCGAATAATAGCGGGAGAAAACCTAATAGCAGCGTCGTTGGCAAATAATGAAGTGCGGCTAGAAAGGCCTGAAACATAAAAGCAACGTCAAAATCCACTCAGATCGCTCCTTTCTTATGATGTAGTAAAGTCTCCGCCCAATATTTTTTTAGACAATTCAGCGAGCTTCCCGTTATCGATCAGTTTTTGCAGGGCTTGATCAATGTCTTTTTGAAGTTTTGTATTGTTTTTTTGATATAGATAATACGTTTTAGATACGTTTACAGGCTTTCCGGATGTCACAAGATTGGCATTGAACTGTTTGTTTAGCTTATTGACGTCATACTTTGTGAGTAAGGCAGCATCGACCGTGCCATTCTGCAGGTTTTTGACTAAAATTTCGTTCCCGCCATCCCCGTAGACAATGTCAATTTTCCGATCATGCTTTGCGTTATATTGCTCTAGAAGATAAGCGAAATTACTTCCTGTAGAGGTGTGCACTTTGTGTCCAGCTAAATCGTCCAGGCTTTGAAAGTCATGACCGGATGCTTTATTCACCACCACATAGCTTGTATAATCTGTGTAGCCAACTTTTCCAAATAGATATTTCTTCTGACGCTCGTCATTGATTTCATATTGGTGGGCAGCGAGATCAACTTTACCGGCATCTAAAGCAGGCAGAATATTTTTAAACTCAAAGGATTCATATTTAAACTTATATTGTGGAAACAGCTGATCCACTTCATCTAATACAGCCTTCTCGTAGCCTGTTAATTTGCCGTTTTCATCTAAGTAAACGAAAGGCTGATAGGCGTTCCCTGTCCCAATGACGATTTCTTTTGCATCTGGGTCATTATTGTTTGCTTCTGCTTTGACTTCATCCGATTGCTCGTTATTATTTCCGCAGGCGGCAAGGAGCAATGAACCAAGTAGAAGCAGACCGATGATGTAATGATTTTTGAATATTCTGTTATTTTTCATGTAAATTCCTCCCCAGTTTATTTTGCACGTTTTTCTACAGTGAAGGCCGCTTCGGCTCTTTTTAAGGGAAGCAATGCCGTCTGTCGCTGTTTTTTTGTTTTCGGTGTATTGATCCGTTTTTCCAATAGGTCAAATGATTTTTCTAACACCATACTTAAAATGATAAATATAACGGCAGCAATAAAGTATCCTTCTAATACGCGATAGTATAAAGCCCCTAATGTTTGAACCTTTCCGATCATGTCCATCACACCTAATGTAAAGGCGAGGGAGGTATTTTGTAATAAGTTGACAATGGCCACGCCGATATTAGGAAGGGCGATTCTCCCTGCTTGAGGAATAAGCGTTCTTCTATAAATCTGCCATTTCGTCAGTCCAATCGAGGCGGCCGCTTCATATTGAGATGCTGGGACACTCGATAGGGCAGATCGGAATATTTCTGAAAAATACCCAGCTGTATTGAGTCCATATGTAATATACAGAAAGATCAATTTGTTCCACATGGAGATATCAAGCCCAATTGTTGCAAGCACACCAGGCAGGCCATAAAACACAATAAACATTTGCACAAGGATAGGTGTTCCACGAATAAATGAGACATAAATTGCACTGAGCTGATGCAGGATGGGAATACGCTCAATTCGGAAATAAGCAAGAATGAATCCAAGAAAACTGCCAATCAAAGTGGCAAATAAAACGATCAGTAAGGTTGTTGGAAGGGCTGACAATACTTTAGGGAAGAGTGTGACGACATACTCCCATTTGAAAAACTCCCCCATGTTGAATCACCTCCTATGTTGAACTCGTTTAGACTTTTTCTTCTGAGGGCGGTGCGCCTAATATGGCGGCATCAAACCGTTCAGGGATGAGGACTTTATACATTAATACACCTAAGTCGCCATTATCGGCTTCACGTTCAATATATGCTGTATAGCCTTTTCGTTCGTACATCTCTAGAAGCCAGGGGTGCTTTCGGCCAGAAGTGCCCAGTGTGTATGCTGGTGCTTTAAATGTCTGCCGGAGCAAGGTGTTTTCTACATAATCGAGCAGCTTATTTCCGATCCCTTGACCGGCTAAATCAGGAGCTGTGGCAAACCACCAAACAAATGGGTAGCCTGAGACCGGTTGAGTACTCTCCCACGGAAAACGTATGGTGATGGTTGATATGAGCCGCCCGTCTCGCTCTAACACAACAGCAACGGATTGTTTGATGTTTTCTGTGACCATTTCAAGTGTGGCGTTCGTGGATGGCCAATCAATGCCCATTTCTCCAAGCGGTTTAAATGCACTGGACAGCAATTCTAGATAAGCCGGTGCATCTTCTTCGGTAGCGATGCGAAAAATATCTCGACTCATGACAAACCTCCAATCAAAAGGGTAGTGTGTAATGTCAGCTCAACGCTTTTCGTAAAGTATCGATATCTGGATTCAGCAATGCTTGATACACGTGGGGATCACGGCTGATTTCTACTACTGGCACATAACGGACGCCGTATTTTTCTTCTAAAATATTTCTGTAATGATCATGCTCTGTTACATCAATGGTTGAATAAGTAATGTGCTGTTCGTTGAAATAGGACTGAATGTCCTGACAATAGCTGCATCCATTTTTGCTCCATAAAATGATTTTTTGATTATTTGACATTAGACGCTCACCTCTTGGTTTATTTGGTTTTTGGCTGTTAGTTCATGATCAAATGCTTCTTTTAATAATGTGATAGACGCTATTCTTGCCTCAATGTCTACAATCGGAGATAGCACAATGAACTCGTTGATATCATATGTCTCGGCTAGTTCAGTCAGCCGGCGATGAACGGTTTCTTTTGTGCCAGCGGTATAACCGGTTTTTTGAACGTGAATGTTGTAGTGTTCTTTTTTTGTTCCTTTCACCAGCTTTTCTGCATCTTCTAGTGACGTCACATTCAGCTTTCTTCCATCGGAAAAGGAGACCTTTACTGTTTCCTTTTGCTTGATGTACGAGAGGGCTTGTTTGTGGTCTTCCGCTACAGATACGGTGATGGCGAGAAGAAATTGCTGGTGCGTGTTCCCTGTCCGGAATTTTTGAAAAGTCTCTCTTGCTTCTTTTAATAATGCGTCATCCCCGTTAATAAAATAGGCAAACACAAAGGATATCCCAAGTTTCGCTGCAAATTCCGCGCTCTCAATACTGCCGCCTAGAAGGAACATGTCGGGTGATACGCTAGGAATTGGCTGAGCATTTAATTCATTTGCTTGTTCAGTAAGATACGTTTTGAGATCCACTAATTTTTGAGAAAAGTCTTTCCGTGACGCTTGATAATCTTCCTGAAGCGCTTGTGTTGAGAGGTTCAACCCTCCCGGTGCTTTCCCAACGCCTAAATCGACTCTGCCAGGCGCTAGAGATGCCAGTACATGAAATGTTTCAGCCACCTTAAACGGGCTGTAATGCTGAAGCATGACACCGCCAGACCCAATTCGCAAATGGTTCGTTTTTGCTAAAAGATAACCAGCGAGGGCTTCAGGGGATGATCCTGCCACTTGAGAATTATTGTGATGTTCAGACACCCAAAACCTGTGATAACCAAGCTGATCTGCTGCTTCAGCCAATCTGACAGTATGCTGAATACCCGTCTCTGCTTTCTCGTTTTCACTGACGAGGCTTTGATCAAGAATACTAAGGATGAGCGACATTGGCTGTTCCTCCTATTAGACTTTGATATTGAGATAGTGCGAGGTTTAATCTGTCTGTGGCATCTGGATCAAGCACATAGCTATTTGAATCCTGCTTTGTGACCTGTTGATCCACAACATACACGCCAGATTGAACGACAGTTGCACCGAGTTGATGAATGATCGGTTTAAGTGCATATTCAATGACGAGCAAATGCCCGTATGTTCCTCCTAAAACACAAGGAAGGACGGGTTTATCTTGTAATGCTTTCTGGGGAAGTAGATCTAAAAAAGTTTTTAAAATTCCGGAAAAAGACGCTTTGTAGACAGGTGTTAACACAATGACACCGTCGCTCTCATTCACAAGCTCAATGGCTTTGACAATGTCTTCGTTTGAAAAATCTGCTCCTATTAAGGCGCCGCTAGGAAGCTGGTGGACTTGAATGACATGAACATCAATCCCATGGAACGCCAAACGATGATGGATCTGCTGCAGGACACCGGTTAACCGAGATTGGACAGAATGCCCGCCTGCTATAATCGTTACTTTTGCCAATTCGTCTCCTCCATTTCTGATAATTCCTTCTAAACAACTTGGAATAGTTGATAATATAAATTATAATAAGGCAAACCAATAGAAAAGTATAATTAGTAATCATAAATACACGATTCAGATATTTAAAATACAGGGAGAAGAGGGGTTTTCATGGAGATTCGAGCGATACGCACCTTTGCCACGATCGTGAAATACGGAAATTTTTTAAAAGCAGCAGAAGCGCTGAATTATTCTCAGCCAACCATCACTTTGCACATCAAACATTTAGAAGAGGAAATTGGAGAGAAGCTTCTAGAAAGAGGGAAGACCTTAAAGTTAACAGCATCAGGACAGCTTTTTTATGAAAGAGCCAATTCTTTACTCAATGAATATGAGAAATTGACGAAAACACTCCAAGATTTAGAAGTGGGCATTGCGGGGTTCATTCGCATCGGTGTTTCTGAGCCCACTGCCAGCTTAGAATTTCCTGCCCTTATTGCAGAATTCAAGGAAAGGTTTCCGAATGTAGAATTTTCTGTGCAAGTAGCGGATGCGAATACGTTGAGTTCCTTACTTTCTCATGATGAGATTGATTTTGCGATTTGCGGAGCACCAGAAGCTTCGATGGAGAATAGCTATAAGCCTCTTTTTCAAGATGATATCGTGCTGCTCGTCCCGTCTTCCCATCGATTAGCGGAAAAAGGGGTAGTGGAGGTGACAGATTTAAAGGATGAGACCATTTTATTCACGCCACACAATTGCCCCATCCGTATTCAAATCGAACAACAAATCGTCGATGTCATTGGGACCAATTACAATAAGTTAGAGATTACGAGCAGCATGTCCCATAAACATTATGTTCAGGCTGGATTAGGTGTCTCTCTTTTTACACGAACTGCTCATTCCTTTACTCTTCCAGGCACCAAGGTATTAGAAATAAAGGGCATTCATGTTTCCCCGCCAGTTGGTCTATTGAGGAAAACAAATGATTCGCCAGGAAGAGCCGTACTTCAATTCATTGATCTCATCGAAAATCGACTGCATCAACCAACATGAAAAGAGGGGTAGCCTTTGAGCTAACCCCTCTTTCATGTTTATTTCACTGTTTGTTTAAGAAACTGATTCTTCTTGATAGGCAGACCCAAATTTTCACGAAGGGTATGAGCTGGATAATTCGGGTCGTAATATCCTCTTTCTACTAATATCGGGATGACATGCTCCGTCCATTCAGATAAACCGCTTGCTAGAATAGGCGCGCCAAAAATAAATCCATCTGCGGCATCTTCTTCGATCCATTGGATCAGCTGGTCTGCCACTTGTTCATAAGTTCCGAAAAAAGCACTTTTGGGAGTGGTTACTCGTAGAGCGACTTCTCTTAAGGTCAAGCTTTGTTCTTTCGCCATTTTTTTAATCGATTCAGTTGTGGATTGAAAGCTGTTTGAACCGGCATCACCGATATCAGGAAATGGCTCATCAAGTGGAAATTGACTGAAGTCCAAGTGATCAAAGAACCTGCCCAGGTAATGAAGGGCTTCTTCAATAGAGACCAGATGTTGAATGGCTTCATATTTTTCTTCTGCTTCTTCGACTGTTCTCCCTGTAATCGGGTGGATACCGGGGAAAATTTTGATGTCAGATGGATTTCTGCCCAGCGCTGCGGCTCTATTTTTCACGTCGCGGTAATATGCTTTCGCTTTCTCAAGTGAGTCTGCATTCGTAAATACTGCGTCCGCTTCTTTTGCGGCTAGATCCTTTCCTGCCTCTGACGCACCTGCCTGGAAAATCACCGGTTGCCCTTGTTCAGATCGTTCGATATTCAAAGGACCTTTGACAGAAAAGTGTTTGCCATGATGGTTTAATGTGTGCAGTTTATCCCGATCGAAGAAAACCCCTGTTGATCGATCCCTTAAAAAAGCATCTTCTTCCCATGAGCTCCAAAGGCCGTTCACTACTTTTAGGTATTCTTCTGCAATTTCATACCGAAGTGAATGGCTAGGATGCGGACGAATGATGTGGTTTTCAGCAGAGCCTTCAAGTGGAGAAGTCACAACATTCCATCCGGCCCGCCCTTTACTTAATTTATCTAGGGATGCAAATTGCCGTGCAATGGTAAAGGGCTCACTGTAGGAAGTAGATACAGTGCCCACAAGTCCAATCTTTTTGGTGACCGCAGCAAGAGCGGATAAGATGGTTAATGGTTCAAATCGGTTCAAGAAATGAGGAATTGAATGTTCATGAATATATAAGCCATCTGCGACAAAGACAAAACGGAAACCCGCTGCTTCTGCCTTTTTTGTCATTGCTTGATAATAATCAATGTTCACACTTGCATCTGCTGGAACGGATTCATCCTTCCATGCATTCATATGACCTCCTGGACCATGTAACATCAATCCAAATTGTATGTGCTTGTTTTCAGACATGTGGATCGTCCCTTCTGTTTTGAAATAGCATTGTTTTTATGTTCTTCATCATAAGGGAGAATCACAAAGAAGTATAATTCGTATCAGTAAAGTCTGAATTTATCTTTTCTAATATCAATTTTTGCTTCTTTATATGGTGTGGCTGGGTCTATAACAGCACTTTAGAAAAAGATGGATGTTTACTAAGCGAATGTCCCGGATCAAAAGTTCTGTTTTTTGATAAAATGTGTGTCAAAATATCCGAAAAATTAGTGAAAATGACATGTTTCGACTTTCTTCCTGTATATCGAATTCCCTGTTTTTGACTGAATAGAAGGAAAATGGTGAATTTTCAGTGAATATATAACCTTGTGAAAAACAAAGGAGGGATAGGAATGAAAAAGCGTTCAGTCTTTTTGTCATTTTTATTGGTAGGTAGTTTGTTACCGGGGGTAAGTTCAGCTTCTGCACCAGTTGCAAGTGCAGGTCATGGGCATGATCATGGTCATGCGCCGTTTGAAACACATATTAGTGAAGGGTTGCCAAAGGCAAACGATTTTAAAGATTTGACGAAGGCACCTCCTATTGAAAGAGATGTGACAACAAAGATTTTAGATGAGTCTGGTAAACAGGTAGGGTCTAGAACCTTTAAAGCAAATACAGGAGATTCGATTTCAACAAAAGCTAGTACAGGCAGTCAGAAAGTGACCGTCTATGCAGTAGCTGATGCGCAGTATCGTGCGAAATATAGTGATTGGCAGACGCGCATTGTCAGCATCATTGAGCAAGCGGATGTGACATTTAACCGTGATCATGATGTGGACTTTGTCGTACAAGCCGTAGGGTCTTGGACGTCTTCAGGATCAAATGCATCACAAATTTTGTCTAACCTTCAGCGCAGCTTTGATGGCAGAGGATACGATTTTGTCACAGGATTTACAGCAAATCCAAACTTTGATGCTGGCGGAATCGCTTATGTCTACAATAGTGCACCAAGCGGAAGTGCATTCGCCGTTAACCTTGACCAAGGAACAGCGAATACAGCAAAAGCGGCTACGCATGAATACGGCCATAACTTTGGCTTACCGCATGATCCTCAAGGAAGCGGAATTGTCTGCTTAATGAATTATGATTATTCTTACACTGTCGATTTCTTCGATGCGGCTCATAAAAATCAAGTGAACCGTAATAAAGCTTGGTACAGATAAGGTAAGAGAAAAAAGGACAAACACCGAAAAAGTGTTTGTCCTTTTTATATGCTTACAGGTCGCTCATTCGCTTTCCTGCTACAGCATAATGTTCTTTTTTCATCTCTTCAATAATGACAGAGACTTTCTCTGCACCTGCGCCTGTTGTTTCAACAACGGCATCTGTGACTTTCTCCACAAGAGCTCTTTTCTGCTCATCTGTTCTTCCTTCAAGCATTTGAACGGTGATAATCGGCATGATGGCAACCTCCTTTTTCCTGTAGTGCTACGCTTCCCTTTAGTTTAAGGGACTTCTTATAGTATACTGAATGAAGTAAATCATTGTATAGAAAGAAAGAGGGATTCATGCCTTTGGACCAATTTCTTGTTTATCCATTAGAACTGATTCCATATGTCGTCATTACGCTTGTTGTGGCTTTTACGATGCACGAGCTGGCGCATGCCTATGTTGCGTATCGTTTTGGAGATCCGACAGCTAAAAATCAAGGCAGACTGACGCTCAATCCATTGAAGCACCTTGATATTTTCGGGACGATCTTGATCTTTGTGGCTGGGTTTGGCTGGGCGAGGCCTGTACCTGTGAATCGGTACCATTTCAAAAACCCACGTCTCGCAGGGATATGTGTGTCGATCGCAGGACCTTTAAGCAATTTGGTTTTGGCATTTTTGGGCTTTTGTGTGTATGCGCTTCTTCAGAAATTTGGCGGGGAGTCGCTCATGCGCTTTGAGCCGGGGGTCGATTATTTCTTCCAAATCTTTATTAACTTGAACGTGATTTTGTTCCTATTTAACTTATTACCGATTCCGCCACTGGACGGATATCGTATTATTGAGGATGTTGTCAGTCCCGGCATCCGTGCAAAGATGACGCAATTTGAACAGTATGGGATCATCATTTTCCTCATCTTCGTCATCACACCGCTAGGTCAGTTTGTTTTTGTTCCATTGATCGGAATGCGGGATCAAATCATATACTGGTTTAATCTTATTTTGAAGCCGCTGCTTTAGGAGGTCTAATGAATGGAAGGTAAAAAGAAGAAACCAATTGGTTTTAATATCATTAAAAAAACAGATGCAACGGATGGGCATGGAGGCTTTGGTGCAGGTGCCCTCAGCCTTGATAATATCTCGCCGGTGATCATTGATGTGGAGGAAAAGGAAGCCGTCATTGATATTGGTGCGATGCATGCAAGAAGTGCCGTCGAAAAAGGAATTAAATTTTTAAAAACCAAAGAAGAGGTACCTAACGGAAAACCGTATTGGCTCGTATGGGTGACGATTGACCGAAGAGAAGAGGGGCCATATTATGCAGGAGTCACAGCTTGTGAAATGACAGTTGACCGCTCGATCCGCAGAGGATATAAGTCACTTCCTGAGCATGTGAATTTAATGGATAAATCCATGAAGCGTAAAATCGTTGTCAGTCATATGGATGATGGTTCGAAAAAGGTGCTCGCTGATTTCTTGAAGAGTCACAATGAAGCGTTATGGGAAGCATCCACAGATGAATTAAAAGAAGGATTGGCTGTTCCTGAGTAATTGTGAAATTTTTGTGAAGAATGATGAATGGATACCAATTCCAAGCGTTTTTTCAGTAAACTGGTGTTAAAGCTAGGACATGGAGAATCCCGAGATGCAGATCTCGGGGTTTTTCATGTCCATTTTTAACGTTTCAGCCACTTTTCCCACCATTTCTTAGGCTGTTGATCTTGAGCTTTGTCTTGCTCAGAAGCTTTGTTCTCGGCACCATAGCAGACACCGGTCGGCTCCGTTCCTTCTATAAAATAGGTAAATACCTTTGATTCGCATCCTGGGCCTGCGAGATCACCGGTTTTTGGATTGATATATACGCCTTTTACACCGTCTGGCGGCATGAAGGAGGAGGCTGGCTGATTCGAGAGGGCTGATTCCATAAAGGAAGCCCATATCTTTTTCGCATAGGCGGTTTCTTTGACCGAGTCAATGGTGCGTCCTTTATCGTAGCCGGTCCACACACCTGTGACGAGCTGGGGAGAGAAGCCGATCATCCAGCTGTCAGCACCTGTCGTCCCCGATTTCCCTCCATACGTTCTGGTAAGATCTTTTGAAATGGTACGACCTGTGACACTTGTATAGCCATTTAATTGATGATTGAACATCCCTGACATCATGTCAGTGGTGACAAATGCTGCTTTTTCATCTAGTACTTGCTCTCGTTTTTGTTTCTCCTCAAAGAGTACGTTGCCCTTTGCGTCCGTTACTTTCGTAATAAAAGTCGGCTTGACGCGTTTTCCTCCATTGACAAGCATCGCGTAAGCATTGGTCATTTCGATTGGTTTGACAGGTGAAGTACCTAGTGCAAGTGAAGGCACTTGATCTAGTTTTTCGTGAATCCCGAACGTTTTACCTGCACGTACAAGCTGTTCCATTCCTAAAAATAGATGGGTTTTGACCGCATAAATGTTATCAGATAGAGCCAAAGCCTGAAGCATCGTAATACCGTCATTGGCGTAATAGCCGTGATAGTTGCTTGGTGAATAAGCAGCGCCGCTTCCTTGTTCATCCAGTTCAAAAACAGTTTCTTCACTGCGCATCACGGTTGCTGGTGTAAACCCGTTTTGCAAAGCCATGTAATAGAGAAGTGGTTTCATTGTTGAACCGGGCTGTCTTTTCGCTTGTGTGACCCGATTGAATGGGCTTTTCTCGTAATCTCTTCCCCCGATGAGGGCAAGCACATGACCTGTCTGGGGATGAATGGCGGTAAAGCCAATTTGGATACCTGATTCAGAATCCATGATGTTGGTTAAAGTCTTTTCAGCGATTTTTTGTAATTCAGGTTGTAAGGTCGTTTCGATATGAAGACCATACGTTTCAATTTGTTCCTCGGTTAAGCCCAGCGTTTGTTTCAGTTCGCGAATCACATCATCATAAAAATACGGGGCCTGCTTTGCTTGCAGCTGCTTTTGTTTGAGCGGGCGATAGGACAGCTTTTCCTTGCTGGCATCAGCAGCCGCTTTTTTCGTAATCATGCCATCCTCTTGCATTTGCCTCAGAATCATATTCTTTCTTGCGCTGGCTTTCTCCTCATTCACATAAGGGGAGTAGAGAGAAGGACCCTTTGGAATACCGGCAAGCAAGGCAGACTCAGCTAAAGTTAAGTTCTTCGCTTTTTTCCCAAAGTAAAGGCGGGATGCCGCTTCCACACCGTATGCGCCGTGGCCATAATAAATGGTGTTCAAGTATCCTTCCAATATCTCATCTTTTGTATAGTTTTGTTCTAAGCGGATGGTGTAAAAGGCTTCATTCCACTTCCGCTTCCATGTTTTATCATGATCTAAATATAAATTTCGTGCGTATTGCTGGGTGATCGTGCTGGCGCCTTGTACTTTTGCCATTGCACGAATATCTGCCACCGCAGCACCTGCCATTCGTTTCACATCAAAGCCGTGATGCTGATAAAAGGTTTTATCCTCAACCGCGACCACTGCCTGCTGTATATGAGGGGACATGTCCTTTAACGGAACCCAGTATCTCTTTTCTCCAAAGCTCGATTCGCCAAGTTTAGACCCATCGGCTGCATAAATGGTCGTGGATTGGGGAACTTGAACAGAGGGAGCGCCTTGCCACTTAGCTAGTAAAAGAATCGTCAAAAAGACTGTGACAGCAAATAGAAAAGCGAGCAAGCCGATAAAAAAACAGGCCCGAATCGTTTTCACGGTCATGCGGATTTTTTTATTACTCATGATTGTGTCCATGCAAAGCCCCCATTTTGACGGTTTTTTATCAGTATGGGACAAAGAAAACCGTTTTAAACAGGCGACTGCAAGGGTGTGCTTTAAAAATGAAGTTATCTCATGCGGTTCTTTACAATTTGATACGAATCCACTATACTTTTTTCTTGGACAATCGATATAGTCATAGCCGATAAAAGGCGCTAACAATAGATGTTTGTTTATTATTGGATGAGAGGAAGATGAACAATGAGCGAACTTTGGTATACAGAGAAGCAAACGAAGAATTTTGGCATTACATTGAAGGTGAACAAAACCCTTCACACAGAACAAACAGATTTTCAGCATTTAGAAATGGTGGAAACAGAAGAGTTTGGCAATATGCTGTTTTTAGACGGTATGGTGATGACATCAGAGAAAGATGAGTTTGTATACCACGAAATGGTGGCACATGTTCCTCTTTTCACTCATCCAAACCCGGAAAATGTTCTTGTCGTAGGCGGAGGAGACGGTGGTGTCATTCGTGAAATCCTGAAGCATCCAAGTGTGAAAAAAGCGACACTTGTTGATATTGATGGCAAGGTCATTGAATACTCGAAAAAGTTCCTTCCTTCAATTGCTGGGAAACTAGACGATCCTCGTGTAGAGGTGAAAGTCGGAGACGGCTTTATGCACATTGCGGAAGCCGACAACGAATATGACGTGATCATGGTTGACTCAACTGAGCCAGTTGGACCAGCTGTAAACCTGTTCTCTAAAGGTTTCTATGCAGGAATCTCAAAAGCACTCAAAGAAGACGGTATTTTCGTTGCACAAACGGACAACCCTTGGTTCACACCTGAGTTAATTACAAATGTACAGCGTGATGTAAAAGAAATTTTCCCGATTACCAAGCTATACACAGCGAATATCCCAACATATCCAAGCGGTCTTTGGACATTTACTATCGGTTCTAAGAAGTATGATCCACTTGCTGTAGAAGACAGCCGCTTCTTTGATATCGATACGAAATATTACACAAAAGAATTGCACAAAGCGGCATTCGTTCTGCCGAAATTTGTGAGCGACTTAATCAAATAAATCAAGCGAAGTGGAAATGCGCAAATGACCGTTTGCGCATTTTTTGAAGCGTAAAAGGAGGAATCTTGTATGAGATTCGACGAGGCTTACTCAGGAAAAGTGTTTATTGGAAGTCATCCGACATGGGAAGATGCGAAAGTCATTTTATACGGGATGCCGATGGATTGGACCGTCAGTTACCGTCCCGGCTCACGTTTTGGCCCGAACCGTATTCGTGAAGTATCCATTGGATTAGAGGAATACAGTCCTTATTTAGATCGTGAACTGCACGAGGTGCCATTCTTTGATGCTGGCGACATCCCGCTTCCATTTGGCAATGCACAGAAAAGCTTAGATTTAATTGAAGAGTATGTCGACAGCATTTTAGAAAAAGGGAAGTTTCCATTAGGAATGGGCGGCGAGCATCTTGTGTCTTGGCCGGTTTTCCGTGCGATGTATAAGAAATACCCTGATTTGGCAATCATCCATATGGACGCACATACAGATCTTCGTGAGGAATATGAGGGTGAGCCGCTTTCACATTCGACACCGATTCGTAAAGTTGCAGGACTTATTGGACCTGAAAATGTATACTCTTTTGGCATCCGTTCAGGGATGAAAGAAGAATTTGAATGGGCAAAAGAAGCAGGCATGCACATTTCTAAATTTGAAGTGCTCGAGCCATTGAAGCAAGTATTGCCAAAGCTGAAAGGCCGTCCAGTTTATGTGACAATTGACATCGATGTACTCGACCCAGCTCATGCACCTGGTACAGGAACGGTAGATGCTGGCGGTATTACGTCAAAAGAACTGCTGGCATCTATTCATGCCATTGCTGGTTCTGATGTGCATGTCGTCGGTGCAGACCTTGTAGAGGTAGCGCCTGTATATGATCATTCCGATCAAACGGCGAATACAGCAAGCAAACTTTTACGTGAAATGCTGCTTGGTTTTGTGAAATAACATTGATAGAGGAGCTTGTCATCTCATATGGACAAGCTCTTTTTTTACATTGGTGACATGATAAAGGAGGCAGGTCGTGTTTTCTTCTGTATTGATGGTATTACTCGCTTTATGTGTATTAGCGGCAGGCTTTCTTACGCTGAAAAGAGAGCTTGCAACGAGTCCGCCCACGTTCACCTCGAAAAAAGAGGCAAAGGATGAGATGGTTCATCTGTTTTTTCAGGATCGAGGCTTTTTCTATCTCACTGGCATAGCGCTGTTGATGCAGTTTGTTTATAAGCAAGGGCATCTTCTCCCATTTGATTTCTTTCAGGCATTTTTGGCAAGTTCAGGCATCCAAGCACTGTTTTATCTCATCAATCGAAAAAGCGCAGGGCTCAAGACTGGACTCGTGATAGGCGTGAGCTTCATTTTTCTTTTTTTCTAAAGAGACAGGTGAAGATCAAAAAGGGGGTTTCATCCACACGAAGATGAGAAATGATGGGATGATAGGCAATCGGGATTATGGTATACTATTTTAGTTAAACGGGTCTTAGCAAAGGAAGTGCAAAATGACACAAAACCAAATTTCAATTCATGTAAAGTCAGTGATGAAACCAGAGACGGAACCGGCTGAAACGATCGAATTCCGAACAACTGGAACGTATCAAGAGAAGAATGACAAAACGTATCTCACTTACCATGAAGAACATGAAATGGGTCAAGTAAAAACTGTTGTCAAAATAAGTGAAAAAGAAATTTTTGTCATGAGATCAGGTGCAATTCAAATGAAGCAGCGCTTTCTCACTGGAGAAACGACCGTGACACATTACACGATGCCATTTGGCACACTTCAGCTCGATGTGCACACACATGGTATTGATCTTGATGTAGACAATGGGCTTCTACACATTACGTACGATATGCTGACAGGTGAAGATCAAAAGCATTTACATACATTATCGATTTCATATAAGGAGGATTTACGTTCATGAATATCGCAGAACAGGTCAAAGATGCGTTAAAAGAAGAAATCATTGCGGCAGTCGTCAAAGCAGGACTTGCTGATGAAAGCCAGGTGCCGGATGTTCTTTTGGAAGTGCCAAAAGACAAAACTCACGGTGATTATTCCACCAATATGGCGATGCAGCTTGCACGCATTGCGAAAAAAGCACCTCGTCAAATCGCCGAGGACATCGTCAATGCGTTTGATAAAGGGAAAGCTTCTATTGAAAAACTGGATATTGCAGGTCCAGGATTCATCAACTTTTATATGAACAATCAATATTTAACAAAGCTTATTCCAGCTGTTCTTGAGGCAAAAGAGGCATATGGAGAAACAAATACAGGCGGCGGTCAAAAAGTGCAAGTCGAATTCGTCTCAGCCAATCCAACAGGTGACCTTCACCTTGGACATGCCCGCGGCGCAGCTGTAGGAGATTCTCTTTGCAACATCCTTGATAAAGCAGGCTTCGACGTGAGCCGTGAATACTATATCAACGATGCAGGCAATCAGATCAATAACCTTGCTCTATCTGTAGAAGTACGCTACTTTGAGGCGCTCGGTCTTGAAAAAGAAATGCCAGAGGACGGGTACAGAGGAGAAGACATCAAAGGCATCGGGCAGAAACTTGCGGATGAATTTGGTGACCGTTTCGTGCATGAATCAGAAGAAGAGCGTATGAAATTTTTCCGTGAGTACGGTTTAAAATATGAACTAGAAAAACTACGTGTCGACCTAGAAAATTTCCGTGTCCCATTTGATGTGTGGTATTCTGAAACGTCTTTATATGAAAACGGAAAAATCGAACCAGCGCTAGAAACACTTCGCGCTAAAGGCTATGTCTTTGAAGAGGACGGCGCAACATGGTTACGTTCAACTGATTTTGGTGATGACAAGGACCGTGTCCTGATTAAAAAAGACGGCAGCTTCACGTACTTGCTTCCAGATATCGCATATCACAAGGACAAATTGGACAGAGGTTTTGACCAGCTCATCAACATTTGGGGAGCGGACCATCACGGCTACATTCCTCGAATGAAAGCGGCGATCCAAGCACTCGGATATCCAGCGGACAAACTGGAAGTCGAAATCATTCAGCTCGTTCACCTTTACAAAAACGGTGAAAAAATGAAGATGAGTAAACGTACAGGTAAAGCCGTCACAATGCGTGACTTGATTGAAGAAGTGGGCTTAGATGCCACTCGCTATTTCTTTGCAATGAGAAGTGCGGCGACACATATGGACTTTGACCTAGACTTAGCGATTTCTACGTCTAACGAAAACCCTGTGTACTATGCACAATATGCACATGCGAGAATTTGCAGCATGCTGCGTCAAGGGGAAGAAAAAGGCTACGAGCCAAACCTTGAAAAAGCAGATTTCTCTCACATTCAGTCGGATAAAGAATACGATCTTCTGAAAATCATCGGCAGCTTCCCAGAAGTTGTAGCAGAAGCAGCAGAAAAACGTATTCCGCACCGCGTTACAAACTATATCTATGATCTAGCATCAGCCCTTCACAGCTTCTACAATGCCGAAAAGGTCATTGATGTTGAAAATGAAACAAAAACAACAGCACGTCTATCGCTCATGAAAGCAACACAAATCACGCTTGCGAATGCATTAAAACTCATTGGCGTATCTGCGCCAGAGAAGATGTAGTGGAATGAAGGAAAGCCCCGCTCTATTTTATGAGCGGGGCTTCTTTATATAAAAAACCCGCTATTCTCGAGAGATAGCGGGTTTTGAACATTAACCAAGCGTATTAATGATGTTAGAAATAGAATCAAATAATTGGCTAAGTACATCAGAGAACATAGAGCGTATCCTCCCTTCAGAAAGCATGTAGTATGTGCGTGTCATAGGAATTACCCAAGTGTGTTAATGATGTTAGAAATAGAATCAAATAATTGGCTAAGTACATCAGAGAACATGTTTTTGCCTCCTCTCTTTTCTTTTTACATCTACTTAACGAAGGGGATGAAGGGTTGGATCACTTTTTCTAAAAAAATTTTTAAAAAAGAATCGTTGGCATAGAAAAAGCACCCCCATATGTGGGTGCTTTTTAGGTTTTATTTATGCATGAACACGCCATTGTATTTGTCCGCCGTCGCAGGAGAGCTCGGCACTCCCGCCAATCGGCAAGGTGAAGACCGGCTGTGTATGTCCGATATCGACATCGTAAATCACCGGAATGTGTTGAAGCATTGGGTGCTTATCTAGAATGAACCTCAAATGTTCCTCTGTCATCTTGGATTTCTTTTGAAAACGTCCGATGATTAACCCTTTAATGGATTCGGCATGCTGCAAAAGCGAGGCAAGGTCTCTGGCGAATGTTTCAGGAAAGACCAAGTCATCATCTTCTACAAATAAGATGGCATCCTTGATGCGAGGCATAAAGGGTGTCCCTTGCAGTAAGTTCAGTGTACAAAGATTTCCGCCATACAAGGTGCCTTCAGCTGTTCCTTCCTGATAAATCCCCCATGTTGTGGGATGAAACTGCCTATTTGCTTGATCAAGATACCACGCATCATCACTCCACTTTGTAGAAGGGATGACATCAAATGGCTCGCTGCTCATCACGCACGCTTGAAACATGGCTGTCTGCTCCTCTTGTCCTTGTTCCATTTGGAAACTGGAGAAATGAGGGCCTGAGTACGTCACCATGTCACATTTGGCGGTAATGGCGTTTGCAAGTGCGGTAATATCACTGTAGCCGCAAAGAACTTTTGGGTGTTGACGAATCAAATCATAATCTATATAAGGCAAGAGCTCATTGCAGTTAAAGCCGCCGATTGCTGTCAAAATGCCGTCGACTTCATCATTTGAGAATGCCTCATGTAGATCAGATAAACGGTGTTCAATAGAAGAAGAGGAATGCAGATCACATTCAAACACGTGTTGTCCAAAAGAAACAGTGAACCCTAATGCCTCTAAACGTTTTTTCGCCTGAGCCATTCCTTCTTTTGATAAAATGCTGGCACTTCGACTTGGAGCAATTACCCGAATGTGGCTTCCCTTTTTTAAAGCAGATGGTGTACGCATAAGTCATTCATCCTTTCCTTCACATATTTTCCATTATATCGGATCAAAACGCTCCAGTCTGTAAAAGCTAAAAGAAAGCAGCAGACCGTGCGTTTCAGACGAGCTGTGCAAAGGGTATGGAAAAGAAAAAGACAGAATGAGGGCGGAGAATGTGAAAAAGAGGAGACTGGAATTTCTATTTTTATATTTCATGATATTTGGGGCATATGTGGTGTTTTGGTGGCCAGTGCCGGCGTGGGGTTTTCAGCTATACGCAGCTAGTTACATCGCCATCATTTTATTTAGTATTATTTCGCTCATGCTAGAGAACCGGACATCACAGCACACGCTGTTATGGATGTATGTACTGATCTTTTTCCCGATCATCGGCTATATGTTTTATTTGTTCTCAGGACAGCTTTATGTCAAAGGACATTTGTTTAAATCAAAGAGAATGTATAACCGAGAAAAATTACGCAGAATATCAGAGCTTGAGAGTAAACCGGATGAGACGCGTTTAACCGATAATCAGCGTGCTTTTTTTCATTACACAGAAAAAGCAACAGGGATGCATGTAAATACAAATAGTGATATGGAGATTTTAAAGAATGGAGAGGAAACCTTTCCTCGTATTTTTGAAGAATTAAAAAAGGCAAAAACGTTCATCCATATAGAATATTACATGTTCAAATCTGATTTCCTCGGTCACCGGATGATGGAGATCCTGATTGAAAAAGTGAAAGAAGGAGTAGAGGTTCGATTCATCTATGATGCGGCTGGCAGCATTCGCTTCTCACGAAAAGATATTAAACGATTGAAGCAGGCAGGGATAAAGGTCGCTCCTTTTCTACCATTAAAATACGGATTCTTTAATCAAAAATTCAATTTCCGAAATCACCGGAAAATCGTGATTATTGATGGAGAAACAGGATTTGTTGGCGGGCTCAATGTCGGGAAGGAATATGTAGGACGCGATGAAAACATCGGCTTTTGGCGTGACACGCATACGATGTTAAAGGGTGAAGCCGTTCAGACACTTCACTCCATATTTATGCTGGACTGGGAGTATGTATCAGATGAAGTGTTAATTGATGATCCGAAGTATCACACCCCGCATCCTGTGACAGGAGAAGATGTCATTCAGGTCGTGCCGACTGGACCTGATATGAAGGAAAGTATGAGTGATTTATATGACGCACTCATTTCGAATGCACAGCAATTTGTCTGGATTGCGACGCCTTATTTTGTCCCAAATGAATCCATTCGCACAGCGTTAAAAATTGCGGCGACAAGAGGGGTGGATGTGCGTGTGATGGTGCCTGAGATTAATGATGGATTTCTCACGCAATACGCCACACGATCTTATTTTTCTGAGCTTTTGAAAGAGGGCATCAAGGTGTATCACTATCAAAAAGGGTTCATGCATCAAAAGGTCATGATTGCAGATGGAGAACTTGCCTCTGTCGGAACGGCCAATGTTGATATGAGAAGCTTCCAACTCAATTTTGAGGTCAATGTCTTTACAGCGGCAAAGAAACCGATCGAGCAATTGATGGCTCATTATGAGGAAGATATGAAAGAATGTGAGCAAATGGGGCCAGTTCATTTTTATAAAAGGGGCTTAAAGGAACGTTTAAAGGAATCGTTTGCGCGATTGTTTTCAGGTGTATTGTGAGGGTTTCCAGGGGAAGAAATCATTTCCTGATCTAGTAATTCGATAATGATTCCTCTATAATTGAAAATGATTATCAATTATAGGGGAAGTGAGGTTCTTTTACATATGCTAAAACGCTTTTTTGCCTATTACAGGCCCTATCGCGGTCTGTTCTTTTTAGATTTCTTTTGCGCTGTTGCCGTTGGGCTCATGGAACTAGGTTTCCCGCTCATCGTGAACTACTTCATTGATACATTATTACCAACAGGGAACTGGACGGTCATTGCCTGGACCGCACTTGCGCTGTTTGTCATTTACGCACTCAGCTCAGTGATGCAATTTATCGTGTCGTATTGGGGACACATGCTTGGCATTAACATTGAGACCGATATGAGAAAAAAGCTATTTGATCATTTTCAGCGTCTCTCATTTAAGTTCTTTGATAACAACAAAACGGGTAAGCTTATGTCTCGAATGACCAATGACCTCATGTACATTGGTGAGGTGGCTCATCACGGACCTGAGGATTTGTTTATTGCGATTATGACCATTCTTGGCGCCTTTGCCGTCATGCTCATGATTAACTGGCAGCTTGCCATTTTAACCTTCTTGATTATGCCAGTTATCATCTGGTTAGCCCTTCATTTTAATAAAAAAATGACACAGGCGATTACACAACTCAACAATGACATTGGAGATTTTCATGCAAGGGTTGAAAATAATATTGGCGGTATTCGTCTTGTTCAAGCCTTTGCAAATGAACATTTTGAGAAAAAGCGCTTTGCTGAAAATAACAACCGCTTTCGAAAAGCGAAACTTCTTTCCTATAAAATTATGTCAGTTAACGGATCAATCAGCTATATTCTCACAAGGCTTGTGACGCTGTTTGTCCTTCTGGCAGGTACATGGTTTGTCCTTCAAGGTCAATTAACGGCAGGCGGATTTATCGCCTTTGTCTTGATCACAAATGTGCTATTCAGACCAATTGATAAGATCAACACGGTGATTGAAATGTATCCAAAAGGCATTGCCGGTTTTAAAAGCTATGTCGATTTGCTTGAAACAGAGCCAGATGTGAAGGATACAGAAGGAGCACGTGATCTTTACGGCTTGAAAGGTGAAATTGAGTATCGAAACGTGACATTTGGCTACGATGAGCACAGTCATGTATTGAAGGATATCAACTTGAAGATTAAACAAGGGGAAACTGTTGCGTTTGTCGGGCCATCAGGAGCGGGGAAATCGACCATTTGTAGTCTGCTGCCTCGTTTTTATGATGTGGACGAAGGAGACATCACCATTGATGGTGTGAGCACAAAATCGATGACCTTGTCCTCTTTAAGACAGCAGATTGGCATTGTGCAGCAGGATGTCTTTTTATTCTCAGGCACCATTCGTGAAAACATTGCGTACGGCAACCTGGAAGCGAGTGATGCAGACATTTGGGAGGCGGTGCGACGTGCCCATTTAGAGGAGCTCGTTCAGCGTTTCCCAGAAGGGTTGAATACGGTCATTGGTGAACGCGGCGTTAAGCTATCCGGCGGTCAAAAGCAACGCCTGTCAATTGCACGGATGTTTTTGAAAAACCCGTCTATTCTTATTTTGGATGAAGCGACGTCAGCACTTGATACAGAAACAGAAAAAGCGATCCAAGACGCACTAAGCGAACTGGCAGTCGGCAGGACGACACTCGTCATTGCTCACCGCCTTGCGACAATTAAACATGCAGACCGAATCATCGTCGTGACAGAGGAAGGCATTGAAGAACAAGGCCGCCATCAAGACTTAATCCAAATGGGCGGCGTCTATAGCAGACTGCATGAAGCGCAGTTTGGTCATTGAAGAGAAGTGATTGAGTGAGTCCAGTTATTAAGCTGGGCTCTTTTTGATAGGATAAAATCTTCTTTTCCATTTAAATGGAATGTTGATATACTATAAGGCAATTGGATTCAAAAGGAGAGGATGGCTTGAGTGAAACGGCAAAAACAGTCATGATCAAAAGCATTCACTATGTGACGCTCGTTGGCTTATTTATCTTAATCATTCCCGCTGGACTCAATCCAGTCTTTTTTTATGTGGGAATGATTTTGTTTGGCATCAATACTGGAGTGAACGTCATAGGTAGTTCTCTGAGCAGAAAAAAGATATTTGCGATGCTGGCCATCAGTTTTGCTGTCATATTGTTTGGGCTGTTTAAGCTCTTATATTAAATCTGAGCCCTTTTGAAAAAGGGCTTTTTTTGCTAGGATAGTAAAAACTCGTGTAGGAAGGATCTGATGGAATGAAGGGGCTTCGGCATTTACAGAAGGGCGATAAAATTG
Organism: Bacillus sp. FSL K6-3458; assembly: GCF_038005045.1. NCBI lineage: Bacteria > Bacillati > Bacillota > Bacilli > Caryophanales > Bacillaceae > Bacillus > Bacillus sp. FSL K6-3458. The sequence goes on from NZ_JBBOSI010000001.1 coordinate 616,563, forward strand.
GTATTTATTCTCCCTCAAGTCCGGCATCTGCCACCTCGCCTCTTAGGTATGAGCGGGCGAAGGAATGGCTTGAACAAAAAGGATTCATTGTGGTACCAGGATCATTAACAGGGAAAGAGGATCACTATCGTTCGGGAACGATTCAAGAACGAGCAGCTGAGCTGAATGAGCTGATGGCGAGAGAAGATTTGTCCTGTATCATGTCGATGATTGGGGGGACGAACTCGAATAGTTTGCTGCCTTATCTTGATTTTGAGCTGCTGAAGAAGCATCCGAAAATCATGATTGGTTATTCAGATGCGACGGCGATTCTTTTAGCGGCTTATGAAAAAACGGGTCTGCCTGTTTTTTACGGGCCTGCACTTGTGCCGTCTTTTGGAGAGTTTGAACCATTTGTTAATCATACATATCAATCTTTCGAGGACATTCTCATTCATCCGCAGCCCATCCCATATCAGGTGAAAAAGCCGCCCTTCTGGACGGACGAACGGATCAACTGGGAAGAGAAAATACGAGAAAAAGAAACACGTCCAAACGATTGGATGTGCGTCATTGAAGGGCAGGCAGAAGGCAGACTGATCGGCGGGAACCTAAATGCCATGTATGGCATATGGGGAAGTGAATTCATTCCTCAAATCCAAAAAGGCGATATCCTTCTCATTGAAGATTGTATGAAAACCGCCTCCACCGTCGAAAAGAACTTCTCTCTGTTAAAGATAAATGGTGTGTTTGAACAGGTATCTGGTATCCTCTTAGGGAAACATGAGCTGTTTGATGATGAAGGAACGGGCAAAAGGCCGCACGATCTTTTACTTGAAGTACTGGGAGATACAAAGAGGCCGCTCATCGCGGAATTTGACAGTGCCCATACGCATCCGATGCTCACGATGCCAATCGGTACACAAGTAAAAATGAATGCAACGTCACGCGAGGTTTGGCTGACAGAAGCATGGATATAAGAAAAAGAAGTGCTCACGAATGCGCAATTCGCTCCGCTCCTCGTCCTTCCTAGACGTCAAAGGTTTTCTATCACACTGAAAAGAAGATAAAGGGCTAAAATAAATTTTATTTTAGCCCTTTATCAACAATCTAGAGCAGCCTTAAGACTGCCTTTACGAAGCATTCTCTTTTTCAAACGGCTGAAGAAGGTCTTGTGCCTCTTTTCCTTCTACCACGATTAAATAGTCTGATTCTAAATGAGTAAGCCTAAAGGTTTCTAGCTCTACGATGTTCTTAATGTTGCACATTGTTTTTTTAGAATATACATATAAACGATGCTGAGCGTGCTGGCACTTTTCGTATAGAGAAATAAGCTTATGTAAATTCAATGCTTTCGCAGCAATTCGGATTGAATAGATTTGTGACATCTTCATATCCTCCTGTTAAATACTTTCTCACAATAGCTTTGTTACCCCCGTTGTGATAGAGGTAAACCTTTCTCTACGATTTCCTCTCAATGGTGCCTCCGCCCGTCCGCCGATTGCCTCTGATCGCTGACAGTTCTTCAACAAGACGGAGCAAAGCATGATCCTTTTTCTTTGCCTCAATCATAAAATCCACATCACGACCATACGACTTTAAAGCTTGAAAAAGTGGCAATACAAAGGACATCTCCACTCCATCCGCATGGCTTCGTATCGCCTTTTCTGATTTTGGTGAGGATAAGTGGATTTTAGGCGGTATGCCAGTGTTTGCCCACGTGTCAAACACTCTTGGCAAAATGTCATCAAGTGCCGCATCATCATCTTTGTTTGCAATGTGATGGTGGTAATCAAATACAAACGGGATGCCATGCTTTTCACAAACATCAAGCGTTTCTAATGACGTATAGGTTTTGTCATCATTTTCAAGCGTCATTCTCGCCTTGATATGTGCAGGAAGCTGCTTTATATTTTCATCAAAACGCTGTAAAGCAGATGCCTTGTCGCCATATGCACCTCCGACATGAATGTTCATATAGCCTTCCTTTTCAAGCTCCATGGCCTCAAGCATTTCATAATGATAGGTCATATCAATGACGGCGTTTTCTGTAATGGAAGGTTTTGGACTTGTGAACAAAGTAAATTGATTGGGGTGAAAGCTCACTCGTAATCCGTGCCGCTTTACGAGTTGACCAATCTCTAGAAATTCTTTGCGAAAGGGTGTCACAAAGTCCCACCGCACCTCAGGATGGGTGGCGAGCGGGACAATCGAGCTTGAAAAACGGTAAAGCGGAATATCATGGGCAATCGCAAAATAAAGCGTTCTTAATGTATTGACGAGGTTGGCTTTCGTCGTTCGCAATAGAGCCTCTGTCCTCTCTTCCTTTGAGAGCTTACTGTATCTTGCAAAGGTCAGCGACTTGGCAGGTGAAGCTTCCCATAAAGTGACAGCGTTGGATACATAACCAAATCGATAACGCATAGGTCAACTCCTTTATAAAAAATACGAGAACAGGGCGCCTATCCACTCAATTGGACGCGTGAGAAGTGGGCGTTGTTTGTATTTTTCTTCAGTCATCAGTTCTGACACTTCCATGTGTTCACGAATCTTTTCCTCTACATGTGCGGTGAAGGCGGGATCATCAATGGCCACATCCACTTCTTCGTTGAAAAACAAACTTCGTTTATCAAAGTTCGCTGTACTGATCATACAACGGCTATGATCGATGAGAATGGCTTTCGCATGATAAAACCCTTTATAAAAACGATACACAAGACATCCAGCAGCGATCAGATCTTTCAAATAATGAAATCCAGCTTCTTTCACAAGCGGGTGATCTGCCTTCATTGGGATGATGATGTCGACAGTCACGCCTCGCTTCCGTGCGTCAAGAAGGGCGCTTAGAAGAGGGGCGGATGGAATAAAATAGGGCGTGCAGATGGTGATTTGCTTTTTCGCCTGTTGAATATCGTGAAGAAATAAGGCTTCTAAAGAAAAACCTGCCGTCGCACGTGTAGTGCACTGTAATGTTCCCGGTTCCAGTGTAGGAAAAACCTCGTATTGCAGCTGGTGAATACCAGATGACCGGTACAAATCATTCAGAAACACATGCTGGAGGTCTGCGACAACCTGTCCTGTCATGCGCAGGTGATAGTCTTTCCAAATGCCAAACCTGCCGTTTTTCCCTACATATTCATCGCCGATATTAAACCCGCCAATGTAGCCGATCTTCCCATCGATCACCGTGATCTTCCGGTGATTTCTCATGTTCAAGCGATAAATGAAAAAAGGAAAACGTGGTTTGTTTAAAAAGTAAATTTGAATGCCACTTTTTTCGAGCATCTGAATGGATGTTTGATCAAATGGATAGGAGCCTAACCGATCAGTGAGCAAAAAAACCGAAACACCTTGCTCTGCTTTCGCTTTAAGTGCTTGCAGAATCCTTTGCCCAATCTTGTCGTTCTTTACAATAAAGAACATCATATGAATAGAAGAAGAGGCTTGCTGTATATCCGTAAGCAGCTGATCAAACAGTGGTTCGCCATCATGATAAAAAACTGCATCGCCGCTTGTTTGGTCAAAAGACCGTTCAAAAGCATGGGTAGAAAAATATTTTCTCCCTATATAAAGATCTAGCCTGACGAGTAGAACAATGACGAAGACGACGAGTAGAATGATCCATGCGATCATGAAGGTTCCTCCTTTTTTACATATGACGATAGTGTACCCAAATGGGCAAAAAATATTGACTGAATACTCATTCATTATTTATGATAGAGGTACAACATGGAAACGGAACAAAGTGGGTCTTGGGGAATGAAAGGGGGAGCAAGATGAATAGCCTTTTAATTGTTAACTTGATTGCATTTGCGGCAGTGACCGCTTACGCTGTGTATTTGTTTATTTATCTCATTCGAACACGAGCCGCGTATATTCGTCTTGGCAAAAAAGAAGAATTTCAGAAAGACATGAAAAAACGCTTAGAACGTGTTTGGGTGAATGTGTTTGGTCAAAAGAAACTGCTGAAGGACAAGAAGAGCGGCATCATTCATGTGCTGTTTTTCTATGGATTTATTTTAGTGCAGTTCGGAGCCCTTGATTTTATTATGAAGGGACTTGTTCCAGACAGCGGGCTACCATTAGGTCCGCTTTACGGTGTCTTTACATTCTTCCAAGAGGTAGTCACACTTCTCATTTTAGTGGCGGTGGTTTGGGCATTCCATAGAAGATATGTCGAGAAGTTAGTCCGTTTAAAAAGGGGCTTTAAGTCAGGGCTTGTCCTTTTGTTTATTGGCGGATTGATGCTGACCGTATTACTAGGAAACGGAATGAACATCATTTGGCATGGGCACTCACTATCAGCAACTGAGCCAATTGCTTCCGGCATTGCTTTCTTGCTGGGCTGGCTGTCACCACTTGCGGCAACAATTGTGTTCTATGTCGCATGGTGGGTGCATCTTCTTATTTTACTGACGTTCTTAGTGTACGTCCCGCAGTCTAAGCATGCCCATCTCATCGCTGGTCCGGTCAACGTATTTGTCAGCAGATTGGACCCGCCAGGCAAACTGCAAAAAATTGATTTTGAAGATGAGACACAAGAAACGTTCGGCGTTGGGAAAATTGAAGATTTCCGTCAATCTCAGCTGATCGATCTTTACGCTTGTGTGGAATGTGGGCGCTGTACGAATATGTGCCCGGCGACAGGGACGGGAAAAATGCTGTCTCCAATGGATTTGATTTTACGATTAAGAGATCATTTAACAAATAAAGGGGCTGCCATTACTTCAAAGACACCGTGGGTTCCGCAGCTTGCTTTCAAACAGACGACAGGAAATCAGCTGGCATTACAGGCAAGGGGAGCTGGAGCGGAAGAATCTGCGGCGAGCGCAATGTACCATCCTTCTCTCATTGGTGAGGTCATTACAGAAGAAGAAATCTGGGCATGCACGACATGCCGAAACTGTGAAGATCAGTGTCCTGTCATGAACGAACACGTCGACAAAATCATTGATATGCGCAGATACTTAGTGCTGACAGAAGGAAAAATGGATGCAGATGCACAGCGTGCGATGACAAGCATCGAGCGCCAAGGGAACCCATGGGGATTGAATCGAAAAGAAAGAGAAAACTGGTGTGATCTAAGAGAAGATGTGCACGTACCGACAGTGAAAGAACTGAAAAAAGCAGATCAGACCTTCGACTATTTATTCTGGGTTGGATCGATGGGTGCATATGACAATAGGAGCCAAAAGATTGCTCTTGCCTTTGCAAAACTGCTCAATGAAGCAGGGGTTTCTTTTGCCATCCTAGGCAATAAAGAGAAAAACTCAGGTGATACACCGAGAAGACTTGGGAATGAATTTTTGTTCCAAGAGCTTGCTGCAAAAAACATCGAAGAATTTCAAAAAAATGACGTAACCAAAATCGTCACGATCGATCCGCATGCTTACAATTTATTTAAAAATGAATACCCAGACTTTGGACTTGAGGCAGAGGTGTATCATCATACAGAATTGCTGGCAGAGCTAGTAAAAGAGGGGAAATTAACGCCTATTCATGAAGTGAACGAAGTCATTACTTTCCACGATTCTTGCTACCTAGGCAGATATAACGAGGTCTATGATCCGCCAAGAGATATTTTAAAAGCCATTCCTGGTGTGACACTGAAAGAAATGGAACGGAATCGTGAATCGGGGATGTGCTGTGGTGCCGGCGGTGGCTTAATGTGGATGGAAGAAGAGACAGGTACTCGAATTAACACAGCGAGGACGGAGCAGGCCTTACAGGTACAGCCGTCCATCATCAGCTCAGGGTGCCCATATTGTTTAACCATGCTTGGGGATGGGACGAAAGCGAAGGAAGTAGAAGAGCAGGTCGGCACATTTGATGTCGCAGAACTTCTTGAAAAATCAGTGTTTGGCGAAACGAGAACGCAGGCTTCATAAAGGTGTCAGGCCGATGGATCGACTGTTCATCGGCCAGTGGACATCGATATTTTATGAACTGTCTAGTATTTATGTAAGCGGTAACAAATAGGAGGGGAAGAAATGAGCACGACGGTCATTGTATCTGGAGCGAGAACACCATTTGGAAAACTAGGTGGAACTTTCAGTCGTTTGACTGCTGCAGAATTAGGCGGGATGACGATAAAAGCTGCGCTGGAAAGAGCCTCAAATGTCCATGAAGTGGATGAAGTCATCATGGGCAGTGTCCTTCAAGGAGGACAAGGTCAAATTCCTTCAAGACAGGCAGCTAGACATGCAGATCTCCCTTGGTCGGTTCCGACGCAAACCATCAACAAAGTCTGTGCTTCAGGAATGCGCAGTGTCACGACAGCCGATCAAATCATTCGAGCGGGAGATGCTAAGGTGATCGTGGCAGGCGGCATGGAATCCATGTCCCATGCTCCTTATCTTCTGAAAAAAGCACGATGGGGTTACAAAATGGGAGATGGTGCAGTACAAGATGCCATGATTTTAGATGGATTAACCTGTTCGTTTACAGGTGTTCATATGGGTGAGTATGGAAGCATGGTGGCGAAAGAGCTTGGCATTACACGAGAAGAACAAGACCTTTGGGCGTTAAGAAGTCATGAACGAGCCATTGAGGCGCAAAAAAGCGGCTTTTTTAAAAATGAGATCATCCCCGTTACCGTCAAGAATAAAAAAGGAGATCTGCTGATTTCAGAAGATGAAGCCCCGCGGCGTGATACGTCATATGAACGTTTGTCAAAGCTGATGCCCGTTTTCGATCAGGCAGGTACGATCACCGCTGGTAATGCACCTGGTGTCAATGATGGTGCAAGTGCGCTTCTATTAATGAAAGACACATACGCCATGCAGCAAGGTGAAAAACCTCTGGCAGTTGTGCTTGGGCATGCGCAAGTAGCAGTAGAGGCAAAGGATTTTCCGAAAACACCAGCCTATGCCATCGAAAAAGTGTTAAAGAAAACAGGGAAGCGAGTAGAGGATATTGATTTGTTTGAAATCAATGAGGCTTTTTCAGCGGTTGCATTGGCATGCGAAAAAATTCTTGGACTGGATCGGCGGAAAATGAATGTGAACGGAGGGGCAGTCGCGATTGGTCACCCGATTGGAGCAAGCGGAACACGTATTATATTGACCTTGATCCATGCACTCAGACAAAGAGGCGGCGGGATCGGCATTGCGGCAATTTGCAGCGGCGGGGGTCAAGGTGATGCGATCATGATCAAGGTGGATTAAAAGGGAGGCGTTCATTGTCATGAGTATAGAAGAGACCGTCATGGTCGTTGGGGCTGGGCAAATGGGCTCGGGTATTGCCCAAGTATTTGCACAGTCAGGTTATACCGTCCTGCTCCATGATACGGAAGAGGAGCAGATTCATCGAGCCATTTCCTCTATGACCAAACAACTGACGAAACGAGCAGAAAAAGGAAAGCTGGCACATCAGGCAGTCCGTGATATTACACAGCGACTGGCTGTTTCAACAGAATTAAAGGATGTACAGCAGACGCATTTAGTGATTGAAGCCGCATCTGAACAAATGAAGATCAAAAAACAAATCTTTGAAACCCTTGATCAATTTGCACCTGATGACACGATATTTGCGACAAATACGTCTTCCTTGTCGATCACAGAATTAGCAGCCGTGACGAAACGGCCTGAGAAAGTGATTGGCATGCATTTTATGAATCCAGTTCCCGTGATGAAACTTGTGGAAGTAATCCGTGCGCTACAAACGGATGATGCCACGTACCAATTTGTTTTTGACACCGCGAAGACATTAGACAAAACGCCAATTGAAGTGGAAGACTTCCCTGGGTTTGTGTCAAATCGCATTTTGATGCCGATGATCAATGAAGCCATTTATACCCTTTATGAAGGCGTGGCAGATGTAGAAAGTATTGACGGCATCATGACGCTTGGAATGAACCATCCAATGGGCCCGCTTCGTCTCGCCGACCTCATCGGGCTCGATACTTGTTTATTTATTATGAATACCCTTCACGAGGGTCTTGGAGATAGCAAATATCGACCTTGTCCTCTTTTGAAAAAATACGTGAACGCAGGCTGGCTGGGCAAAAAGACAAAGAGAGGTTTTTACACTTACCACGACCACTCATAGGGGGAGTCAAGATGGATGTGTTGCTGACAGAAAAACAACGTCTTTGGAGAAAACGAGTAGCAGAATTTGCACGCCAGCATGTATTCCCTGAAATAGAAGCGATGGAACAGGGCGTGTTCCCGAAAACGCTTTTAGCTGAAATGGGTCGGCAAGGCTTTTTAGGCATTCCGATCCCAGATCAGTATCACGGATTAGGAGCAGATTTCACAACCTATATCATGGCGATTCATGAATTATCCAAAGTAAGTGCAACCATCGGTGTCATTGTATCCGTTCATACATCCGTTGTGACGATGCCGATTTTGGCGTTTGGAACGACTGAACAAAAAGAATCCTACGTCCCCAAGCTTGCGTCCGGGCAGAAGCTGGGCGCCTTTTGTCTAACTGAACCGAAGGCAGGATCAGATGCCTCTAGTATTCAGTTGAAAGCAGAGCGGGCAGACGATCACTATGTGTTAAATGGAACGAAAATTTTTATCACAAGCGGCGGTGAAGCGGAAGTCTATCTTGTATTTGCGGTGACAGACCCTGCTTCTGCAAAGAAAAATATATCAGCATTCATTGTGGAGAAGGGGACACCAGGATTTACGATCGGAAAAGATGAGAAGAAGATGGGCCTGCATGGATCAAAAACAGTCACACTTCATTTTGACGGTGTTCGAATTCCAAAAAAACAGCTGCTCGGTGCAGAAGGAGAAGGCTTTCGGATTGCCATGTCTAGCTTAAATGCGGGGAGAATTGGCATTGCGGCTCAAAGCCTTGGTATTGCAGAAGCCGCATTAGCTGAGGCGGTCACGTATTTAAAGCAGCATCCAGCTGGCCTTGAAACGACCATTCGGTTGGGCGATCTGGGCACCAAGCTGGAAGCGGCAAAACTTCTTGTCTATCAAGCGGCTTCTTATAAAGAGGCCAATCGCCCTGTCACGAAGGAAGCGTCGATGGCGAAGTTATTTGCATCTAAAACAGCGGTTGATATTAGTACTGAAGTCATCCATTTGCTTGGTCTAGCCGGTTACACGAAGCAATACCGAGCAGAGCAGTACTTTCGTGATGCGAAAATTTGTGAGATTTATGAAGGAACAAGTGAAATACAAAGGCTGGTTATTTGTAAACAGCTAATATGAAGTGAGGTGGCTCATGATGCAGTTCCAATTAAGTGACGAACACGAAATGATACAAAAAATGGTGAGAGATTTTGCGAAAAATGAAGTGGAGCCAACAGCAGCAGAGCGAGATGAAACAGAATCGTATGATCCCGCTATTTTTCGTCAAATGGCGGAGCTTGGTTTAACGGGAATCCCTTGGCCAGAAGAAAATGGGGGGATTGGTAGTGATTATTTGGCCTATGTCATAGCGGTTGAAGAGCTCTCACGGGTGTGCGCCTCAACAGGCGTCACCCTATCTGCTCACACATCACTCGCCTCATGGCCAATCTATACATTCGGAACAGATGAGCAAAAGGAGACGTATTTAAAGCCGCTTGCAGAAGGACAGAAGATCGGCGCATACGCACTGACCGAGAGCGGCTCGGGTTCAGATGCCGGCGGAATGAAAACAACAGCAGTAAAAGCAGGGAATGAATACGTCTTGAACGGCGCAAAGATCTTTATTACCAATGGAGGCATTGCGGATTATTATATTGTGTTTGCTGTTACTGACCGGGATGCTTCATCGCGCAATACAACCGCTTTTATTGTAGAAAAAGAGACGCAAGGCTTCTCAATCGGCAAAAAAGAAAGCAAACTGGGCATCCGCTCATCGCCAACGACAGAAATCATCTTTGAAGACTGTCGTATACCCGAAAGGAACCGGCTTGGTCAAGAAGGCGAAGGTTTTAAGATAGCGATGATGACACTTGACGGCGGCAGAAACGGTATTGCCGCACAAGCTGTTGGCATTGCTCAAGGTGCTCTGGATGCAGCAGTCAATTACGCAAAGGAGCGCAAACAATTTGGTAAACCAATCATTCAGCAGCAAGGCATTGCATTTAAGTTAGCGGATATGGCAACGGCAATTGAGGCCTCAAGACTGCTCACCTATCAGGCAGCATGGCTTGAAACGAAAGGGCTTCCGTATGGGAAAGAATCAGCTATGTCCAAGCTCTTTGCCGGTGATACAGCTATGAAGGTGACGACAGAAGCCGTACAAATCTTCGGCGGATACGGCTATACAAAGGATTACCCAGTTGAACGATACATGCGTGATGCGAAAATCACTCAAATCTATGAAGGTACACAAGAAATCCAGCGGCTGGTCATCTCACGGAAACTGCTAGATATGTAGAAACCAAGTAAAGACCACCTGATATGAGGTGGTCTGTTTTTGTATCAAATGTGAAATCTCTCCAATATGATCTCATATCACCTGATCACTATGGTAAAATTGGGAAAAGAACCAAAATGGAGGTTATCATGATGAACACAACATTTATTGGCATTTTAGGAATCGTCACGATGATCATATGGATTATGGTCTCCACAGAGCTTTCAAAGTCTCCAAAAAGGAAGGAAGAAAAAGAAAACAGCCGCAGAAAACTCATTGTACTCGTGTCTGCGGGCACTTTATTCACCGTACCTTTGGTTTTTTCACTCATTCAGAATATCCAGCTGTAACATATCCATTCGACTAAACCGCTGCTGTCTGTTTTAATTTCACCCATTTGAAAAAAACAAAACGGACAAGCGGTCCCATAATCAACATCTGCAAAGGGAACGCCAACATGACATTATGACCGAAAATCGTTAAGTAATCAGATAGAATCGATTGTGTTTGAAATCCTGTGCTGATGCTTTGAACGACATATCCGCATAAAGACATGAGAGACACCATCCCAAACACGATAAAGATAGAAAGAGTGAGAATAAAATAGATTTTCTTGCCTTTTGGGGCAAAACGGTTGGCTGCTTTTTTTGCTGAAGGCCCAACAATACACATCTCAATCAACAACGTGATGGCAAAACCGATCACATAGGTGAGTACACCTTCTAACCATGTCATATGTCCAAGCCGTCCATTTAGAAATAGGTTATAAAAGAACATCACTGAAAACATACAAAAACACATCAAGACACCAAATTGTATATCTTCTTTTTTTGTCATTGGCAATTCGATCAACCTCTCAAAATTAGTCTATTTATTATAGATTTCTGTTTCAATTCGTCGTAAGTGAACATTTTGTGAAGGAATAAATCCCCTTTTTTAAGAAGAGTAAATGGCTTTGTATTCATCAAAAGAGAAGACAAAAAAGCATGCAAAACGTGTGCTCCACACATGAATTATGCCAATTCGGCGCAAATGATTGACCGCTAGAGGCTCCTCTTGTGAAAAAATCAAAAATTAACATCAATAAAGGTGGCATAAACTCCCCTAATTTGTTTATAATGAGAGGTATGGTTTGTCGTAAGAATAAGGTATAAATACTTATTATTTCACTGATAAATGGATACATACATGTAATAGAAAGGGAGTGTCTGACCTTGAGTTTGAAAGAATACTCACAGGAACAGCTCAAACAAATGTCTTTAGTTGAACTTGCTTATGAAATTTTCAGAGACAGCAAAACGCCGATTACGTTTTCCGAGTTAATAGATGAAATGGTCCGTTTGCAAGGGATACAAAAATCTGATCTTGATGATCGACTTGCTCAATTTTATACAGACTTAAATATAGATGGCCGCTTTATTTCGTTAGGTGATCAGAGATGGGGACTTCGCAGCTGGTATCCAGTTGATCAAATCGAAGAAGAAGTTCAACCAGCTGTGAAAACAAAAGCGAAAAAGAAAAAAACAAAAGCTGCTGTCGTTGAAGAAGACTTCGATGATATTGAAGAGGAAGAAGAAATCGACGAGCTTGAAGAAGATCTTGATCTTGTTGAAGACGACGAGGACCTTGACCTAGATGATGAAGAAATCGATGAAGAGATAGAAGAGTTCGACGAAGATGATGATGAAGATGATGACGGCTTAACGGAAATTGATGAAGACGATTTAGACGATGATGAGGAAGACAAATAACCCTCACAAACCGGTCCTGAAAACAGGACAAAACCGTCTTGACTTTCCAGAGCGAACTATGTAGTATGTATTTTGGGCTCTCTAAAAAAGAGTACGTAAAGATACGTTCATTTACGCTCCCTTTCATTTATTTGAAAGGGAGCTTTCTTATTTTTCAAGAGATTTAGGGATACACTCTAAAAGGATGAAGCTGTGCATGTCTAGTCATGCAAGGGTAAAAAAGAGAGGAGCATACGAAATGACAAAGTATATTTTTGTAACAGGAGGAGTTGTTTCCTCACTTGGAAAAGGGATCACGGCTGCATCGTTAGGCCGCCTTCTGAAAAATAGAGGGATGGATGTCACCATTCAAAAATTTGATCCATATATCAACGTAGACCCAGGGACAATGAGTCCATATCAGCACGGTGAGGTATTTGTCACAGACGACGGTGCTGAAACAGATCTTGACTTAGGTCACTACGAGCGCTTCATTGATATTAACTTGAATAAATACAGCAACGTCACAACTGGTAAAATCTATTCTACAGTCCTGAAAAAAGAGCGCCGCGGCGACTATTTAGGTGGAACCGTACAGGTTATTCCCCATATTACAAATGAAATCAAAGACCGTGTGTACCGTGCAGGGAAAGAAACGGGTGCAGATGTGGTCATTACAGAAATCGGTGGAACAGTTGGAGATATTGAATCCCTTCCATTCCTAGAAGCGATTCGTCAAATGAAGAGTGACATTGGCCGTGAAAACGTGATGTACATTCATTGTACCCTTGTTCCTTACATCCGTGCTGCAGGCGAACTGAAAACAAAACCAACACAGCATAGTGTAAAAGAACTTCGTAGTCTAGGTATTCAGCCAAACGTCATTGTGGTCAGAACTGAAATGCCATTGGCACAAGACATGAAGGACAAAATTGCGCTATTCTGTGATATTGATACGAAAGCAGTCATCGAATGTCAGGATGCAGATACCCTTTATTCGATTCCGCTTGATTTACAAAAACAAGGATTAGACAAGCTTGTATGTGAGCACATGAAGCTTGACTGTCAAGATGCGGACATGACGGAGTGGACGGCGCTTGTTGATAAAGTGCAAAACCTTTCAAAACAAGTCACGATTGGTCTTGTAGGGAAATATGTTGAGCTGCAAGATGCATACATTTCTGTCGTTGAATCACTTCGTCATGCGGGCTATGCATTTGATGCGGATGTTCAAATCAAATGGATCAACGCAGAAGAAGTCACAGCGGAAAATATGGCTGATTTCGCTCAAGATGTAGACGGCATTATTGTTCCTGGAGGCTTCGGAGACCGCGGAGTAGAAGGGAAAATCATTGCAACACAATATGCGCGCGAAAACAAAGTGCCATTCTTCGGAATTTGCTTAGGTATGCAAGTCGCATCTATCGAATATGCGAGAAACGTACTAGGTTTAGAGGGAGCACATTCCGCTGAAATTGATCCAGAAACAGCATTCCCAATCATCGACCTTCTTCCAGAACAGAAGGATGTTGATGACTTAGGTGGAACACTTCGCCTCGGCCTATACCCTTGTAAATTAAACGAAGACTCAAAAGCATTTGCTGCATACAATGACGAAGTCGTGTACGAACGCCATCGTCATCGCTATGAGTTTAATAACGAATTCAGACAGCAAATGGAAGCAGCAGGTTTTGTCTTCTCTGGTACAAGCCCAGACGGACGCCTTGTTGAAATCATTGAACTGAAGGATCACCCATGGTTCCTTGCTTCTCAGTTCCACCCAGAATTCATTTCAAGACCGACAAGACCACAGCCGTTATTTAGAGATTTCGTTGGTGCTTCACTACAGGCATCTGAATCAAAATAAAACAAAAAACTGCCGAGAATAGCATCTTCTCGGCAGTTTTTTTATTCATATTCCTCAACGATTTCTTTCACAGTAAACGATAGAGCATGGTAGACATATAAGCAGGTCATCAGTGCAGGATAGCCGAACCTTGTTCCATCTTCAGCAGGCACAAGTGGTTTTTTGAGCTGAAAATCAATGTGGACATCACAATGCTCTTCAATGAATGATGTCTCCTTTTGTGCAGGACCGACCCCGACAATAGGTGTACCTTGTTCGTGAAGCTCTTTGACAAGGGATTGAATCTCTTGATCTTCTGGATCTGAATAAAATAAAAGCACCCTGTCACTTGGATGAAGTAAGCTGCGCTCCTTTTGATCTAGCGGCAGAACCTTCGCACCCGGAAACGGCTCCTTGCTCTCAGATGCCTCTAAGGCTACAGCCGCCAGTTCATTCTTGCCATGAAAATACACGGCATGTCCACTGACAACGGCCTGAGCAAGAAGGCGTGCACCGTCTTCGATCGCTTCGGCCTGCTTATCTCCAATACGTGAAAAAATACCTGATAATTGGGTAGTGAAAATTTTTAACAAGACTCATTTCCTCCTTCTGTCAGATCATTTTATAATAGAATATAAAGAGAATATTAGGAAAAATGCTCAGAAAATGTCGTAAAGTAAACTATTATAATTAAAGGAAATGTGAAAATCAAACAGAATTATTTAACAACAGCTCTTTTTATGGCGAAAAATGAAAGCAATGGGGTGTAACAAATGAATGAGAAAATTTTAATTGTCGATGATCAGTACGGTATTAGAATATTGCTGAATGAAGTGTTTCATAAAGAAGGCTATCAAACCTTTCAAGCCGCTAACGGACTACAGGCATTAGATATTGTGAAAAACCATAGACCAAATCTCGTCCTGCTTGATATGAAGATTCCCGGAATGGATGGCATTGAGATTTTAAAACGCATGAAATTAATTGATGAAGACATCCGCGTGATCATTATGACAGCTTATGGCGAACTAGATATGATTCAAGAGTCTAAAGAGCTCGGTGCATTAACGCATTTTGCTAAACCATTTGATATTGATGAAATCCGTGATGCAGTGAAAGAATACTTGCCGCTCGAAACAAATGGCTAGATGGAAATGATTGAATCAAGTCATTCTGTTGCCGATTTGTCGAATAATTGGTATTCTAGATAAGAAGAAGAAAGCGATCTGACTTTGAAAGTTTACATATGGCGAGAAATTCTGGTCATGCTAGGGTGGAGAGCTTTTTTTAGTAAGCAAATTAGCTACATAGGGAGGATTTTTCATCATGCCTTTAGTTTCAATGACAGAAATGTTGAAAGACGCAAAGGAAAAAGGTTACGCTGTTGGACAGTTTAACTTAAATAACTTAGAATTCACGCAAGCGATTTTACAAGCTGCTGAAGAAGAGAAATCTCCAGTTATTTTAGGAGTATCTGAAGGAGCAGGACGCTACATGGGCGGCTTCAAAACAGTTGTCGCAATGGTAAAAGCGTTAATCGAAGAATATAATGTAACAGTTCCTGTTGCGATTCATTTAGATCACGGTTCAAGTTTTGAATCTTGTGCAAAAGCCATTCATGCAGGATTTACTTCTGTGATGATTGATGCTTCTCACCATCCATTTGATGAGAACGTAGCGACAACTGCAAAAGTAGTTGAGCTTGCACATTTCCACGGTGTATCTGTAGAAGCTGAGCTTGGAACTGTTGGTGGACAAGAAGACGACGTCATCGCTGAGGGCGTTATTTATGCTGATCCAAAAGAGTGCCAAGAGCTTGTAGAACGTACTGGTATTGACTGCCTTGCGCCTGCACTAGGTTCAGTTCATGGTCCATACAAAGGTGAACCAAACCTTGGTTTCGCTGAAATGGAAGAAATCGGTAAAACAACTGGACTTCCACTTGTTCTTCACGGCGGAACAGGTATCCCAACTGCTGACATCAAGCGTGCGATTTCACTTGGTACAGCAAAAATCAATGTAAACACTGAAAACCAAATTGCTTCTGCGAAAGCAGTTCGCGAAACACTTGCTGCAAAAACAGAAGAGTATGATCCACGTAAATATCTTGGACCAGCTCGTGACGCAATTAAAGCGACTGTTATCGGCAAAATGCGTGAATTTGGTTCTTCTAACCAAGCATAATTTGATGAGAACCGAAAGCCGCCTGAGTCACAGGCGGTTTTCTCCATATCTTGAGAAAGCGCAATCAAATTTACATTTCAGACAATTTATTGATAGGAGAGTGGCACAGTTATGTTATTTTTCGTAGACACAGCGAATATCGCAGACATCAAAGAGGCACACGAGCTTGGCATTTTAGCAGGCGTGACAACAAACCCTAGTTTAGTAGCGAAAGAAAAGGACGTATCGTTCCACGACCGCCTTCGTGAAATCACTGACGTGGTATCAGGTTCAGTTAGTGCGGAAGTCATTTCCCTCAAAGCAGAAGAAATGATCGAAGAAGGAAAAGAGCTGGCTGCTATTGCACCAAATATCACAGTGAAAATCCCAATGACAACAGACGGTCTTAAAGCGGTCAAAGCGTTAACAGACCTTGGGATTAAAACAAACGTCACGTTGATTTTTAGTGCAAACCAGGCACTTCTTGCAGCTAGAGCTGGTGCGACGTATGTTTCTCCATTCCTCGGCCGCTTAGATGACATTGGCCAGAATGGTCTTGATCTCATTAGTGAAGTGAAAACCATTTTTGATGTTCATGGATTAGATACACAAATCATTGCTGCATCCATTCGTCACCCGCAGCATGTGACAGAAGCTGCGCTTAGAGGTGCTCATATCGGCACAATGCCGCTGAAAGTCATCAAGCAGCTGACAAAACACCCATTAACGGATGCAGGCATTGAGCAATTTTTAGCAGACTGGAATAAATAAGTGATTGTGGCAGACGGATACGCATCCGTTTGCCGCAGTTTTCCTTAAATACGCTAAGAAATGTTTTGTGCAAAGAAGAGAACATCACAGCCTCGCAAAGCTTCGATTATTTTTCTTCCGACAAATTTCGTTTAACCTGTATTCTTTCTCTTGATATTGGCTAAATTTTGGACAAGACCTTTTAAAGCGCGACATCCACAAACAGTATAACTCCAACAGTGATCTTCTTTAAGAAGGGAGACAAATATGGAAAAGTTAAACATTGCCGGCGGTGACCCCTTGCGCGGGACCGTACATATTAGTGGTGCGAAAAATAGTGCTGTGGCACTGATTCCTGCCACGATTCTCGCTGATTCTCCAGTAACCATTGAAGGCCTTCCGCATATTTCAGATATTGACACATTACGAGATCTGTTAGAAGAGATTGGCGGAAAGGTCACGTTTGAAAAAGGTGAGATGGTTGTCAATCCTGCCTCCATGATCAGTATGCCGCTTCCTAATGGGAAAGTGAAGAAACTACGAGCATCCTATTACTTAATGGGCGCCATGCTCGGTAGATTCAAGCAGGCTGTCATTGGATTGCCAGGGGGATGTCACTTAGGACCTAGACCGATCGATCAGCATATCAAAGGCTTTGAAGCACTTGGAGCCGAGGTGACAAACGAACAGGGTGCGATTTATTTGCGCGCTGAAAAATTAGTCGGAGCCCGTATTTATCTTGATGTTGTCAGTGTAGGTGCGACCATCAACATCATGCTGGCAGCCGTGCTGGCTGAAGGGAAAACAGTGATTGAAAATGCCGCAAAAGAACCCGAAATTATTGATGTAGCGACACTGCTTGCAAGCATGGGAGCTAAAATCAAAGGTGCGGGGACGGATGTGATTCGGATCGAAGGTGTGGAATCTCTTCATGGTTGCAGGCATTCCATCATCCCTGACCGCATAGAAGCAGGTACATTTTTAATTGCAGGTGCAGCGATGGGGGATGAAGTTGTGCTTGATAATGTGATCCCAACTCATTTAGAATCAATTACGGCGAAACTTAGAGAGATGGGATTCACAATTGAAACAAGCAACGATCAAATGCTGATCGTTGGCAGAAATGAAGGACTCAAGCCTGTCGATATCAAAACCCTTGTGTATCCGGGCTTTCCGACCGATCTTCAACAGCCGATGACGGCTTTGTTAACAAAGGCGAAAGGCACGAGTGTCGTCACAGATACCATTTACTCTGCCCGCTTTAAACACATTGACGAATTGCGTCGAATGGGTGCTAACATGAAGGTGGAAGGAAGATCTGCTATTATTACAGGTCAAACGCAGCTTCAAGGTGCAAAGGTCAAAGCAAGTGATCTGCGAGCAGGTGCTTGTCTCGTTGTTGCAGGGTTAATGGCAGACGGTGTGACTGAAATCACAGGGCTTGAACATATAGACAGAGGATATAGTATGCTTGAGGAGAAGCTTGAAGGCTTGGGTGCAACCATCTGGCGTGAAAAGCTGAATGACCAAGAAATAGAAGAACTTCAAAATTCATAAGGCTTTGACTGTGAGAGGAGATTTGGACAAAAATGGAAAGAAGTTTATCGATGGAACTAGTACGGGTGACAGAAGCAGCTGCATTAAAATCTGCTCGTTGGATGGGTAGAGGTTTAAAAGACGAAGCGGATGATGCTGCAACAAGTGCCATGCGTGATGTATTTGATACGATTCCGATGAAGGGAACTGTGGTCATCGGCGAGGGAGAAATGGACGAAGCGCCAATGCTTTATATTGGGGAAAAGCTTGGAAACGGATATGGACCTCGCGTGGATGTCGCTGTTGATCCATTGGAAGGAACAAATATTGTGGCAAGCGGCGGCTGGAATGCTTTAGCTGTTATCGCTGTTGCAGATCATGGCAATTTGCTGAATGCACCTGATATGTACATGGATAAGATCGCAGTAGGTCCAGAAGCGGTAGGCTGCATCGACATTGAAGCGCCTGTCATTGACAATCTTCGTGCTGTTGCAAAAGCGAAAAACAAAGATATTGAAGATGTTGTTGCGACAATTTTAAACAGAGAGCGACATGGAAAGATCATTGCTGAGCTGAGAGAAGCTGGAGCAAGAATCAAGCTGATCGATGATGGTGACGTTGCAGGAGCCATTAATACAGCATTTGATCACACAGGTGTTGATATTCTATTTGGTTCAGGTGGAGCGCCTGAAGGTGTCCTTTCTGCTGTTGCGTTAAAAGCACTTGGTGGAGAAATCCACGGTAAGCTTCTTCCACAAAGTGAAGAAGAGCTGAGACGCTGTGAGAAAATGGGACTGGATGTTGGAAAAGTCCTCAGAATGGAAGACCTCGTGAAAGGCGATGACGCCATTTTTGCAGCGACAGGTGTAACTGATGGCGAGTTATTAAAAGGTGTTCAATTTAAAGGCTCTGTTGGAACAACACATAGTGTTGTCATGCGTGCGAAATCAGGTACTGTTCGATTCGTCGATGGCAGACACAGTTTAAAGAAAAAACCGAATCTTGTCATTCGTCCGTAATCTGAAAGCGGGTATTCTTTACCCGCTTTTCATATAGGTGTCAAATATATATCATTTTCTTTTTAAAGTTGAATATTCCCTGCAAATGAGGTAAAACTAAAGAGTGCTGCGAAATTTTCTGCGAATTTACTTCTTTTAAGCTTCAACAAGTTTAAATACTGCCGCATCATGACGATATACTCATTATCCTTCTCTATGTTGACAAAGCTCAATTTCACATTGTTCCTATCTTTACGATAAAACGAGTGGGAGCGTTACCATGAGAGCGAGGTCATTCCAACAAAAACGGAATTAAAAGCTAATCAAATACAATGGTCATGCATTTGTAATGAAATACATTGACTAGAAAAGTGTGGTGTCCATATTGAAAGATGTTTCGATTTCATCTTTGGAAAATATGAAATTAAAAGAGCTGTATGAGTTAGCAAAAAAGTACAAAATCTCTTATTACAGCAAACTAACAAAAAAAGAATTAATTTTTGCCATCTTAAAGGCGAATGCTGAGCAAGAGGATCTCTTATTTATGGAAGGGGTTCTAGAAATTATTCAGTCAGAGGGATTTGGTTTCTTAAGACCAATTAACTACTCCCCAAGTTCTGAAGACATTTATATTTCAGCTTCACAAATCAGACGCTTTGATTTAAGAAATGGTGATAAGGTGTCTGGAAAGGTACGACCTCCAAAAGAGAATGAACGCTACTATGGCCTCCTTCATGTCGAAGCGGTAAATGGGGACGACCCAGAATCAGCTAAGGAACGTGTTCACTTTCCTGCACTCACGCCGCTATTCCCTGATCGTCAAATGATTCTTGAAACACAGCCTAATCACCTGTCTACTAGAATTATGGATATGATGGCGCCAGTTGGGTTTGGGCAACGTGGTTTAATTGTTGCACCGCCTAAGGCTGGGAAAACCATTTTACTCAAAGAAATTGCCAACAGCATCTCTGAAAATCATCCAGAGGCAGAACTGATTGTTCTTCTTATTGACGAACGTCCAGAGGAAGTAACAGATATCGAACGTTCTGTTGCAGGTGATGTCGTTAGCTCAACCTTTGACGAAGTACCGGAAAACCACATTAAAGTAGCAGAGCTTGTATTAGAGCGTGCGATGCGTCTTGTTGAACATAAAAAAGATGTCATCATCTTAATGGACAGCATCACAAGGCTTGCTCGTGCATACAACCTTGTCATCCCGCCAAGCGGCCGAACGCTTTCCGGCGGTATTGATCCAGCGGCTTTCCACCGTCCAAAACGCTTCTTTGGTGCTGCGCGTAACATCGAAGAAGGTGGGAGCTTGACCATTTTAGCTACTGCACTTGTTGATACGGGATCGCGTATGGACGATGTGATTTATGAAGAGTTTAAAGGAACAGGAAACATGGAGCTCCATTTAGATCGTTCTCTTGCAGAAAGAAGAATTTTCCCAGCCATCGACATTCGTCGTTCCGGTACAAGAAAAGAAGAACTGCTTGTGCCTAAAGAACATCTTGATCGTCTATGGGCGATGAGAAAATCAATGTCAGATACACCTGATTTCGCTGAGAAATTCATGCGCAAAATGAGAAAAACAAAGACAAACCAAGAATTTTTCGATATTTTAACGCAAGAGTGGAAACAAGCAAATATGTCTGCATCAAGAAGATAGCTTCCTGAAAAAATACATTTGCAATCATAGACTCACACTGTTATAATTTTATCATGTGCGTTTCAGAATTTATTCTGAGATATTAACTCTGTTTCCGAATTGGATTCAGGGCGGAAGGAGATGACAGTAGATGAAAACAGGAATTCATCCTAACTACAAAAAAGCTACAGTCAAATGCGCTTGTGGAAATGAGTTTGAAACTGGATCAGTAAAAGAAGAGGTACGCATCGAGATTTGCTCTGAGTGCCATCCTTTCTATACAGGCCGTCAAAAATTCGCTTCTGCTGATGGACGTGTTGACCGCTTTAACAAAAAATACGGTCTTAAGTAATAATAGATACAATAAACAGGCAGGAATCCGTTCTTGCCTGTTTTTTTACGTGGATTGATGGAACTTTAAAACGGGGGAGAAGACCTTATGTATGTGATGAAACAAAGCGGTTGGCTTGAAGTCATCTGCGGAAGTATGTTTTCTGGAAAGTCGGAAGAATTGATTCGGAGAGCCAAAAGAGCCACCTTTGCCAAACAAGAAGTAAAAATATTCAAACCAGCGATTGATAACCGGTATAGCACAAGCTCAGTTGTGTCACATAACGGTTCATCCGTCGATGGGATTGCAGTAACCTCACCAAAAGACATAATAACGCACATATCAGAACGAACCGATGTCATTGGCATTGATGAGGTGCAATTTTTTGATGAGACAATCATTGATATTGTCACTCAGTTGGCTGATAAAGGCTACCGAGTCATTGTTGCAGGCCTTGATCAAGACTTCAGAGGAGAGCCATTTGGTGTTGTTCCGCATTTAATGGCATGTGCAGAGCTTGTAACAAAACTTCAAGCAGTTTGTTCGGTATGCGGCTCCCCAGCGAGTAGAACACAACGCTTGATCGACGGTAAACCCGCATCCTATGATGATCCCATTATTTTAGTAGGTGCGCAGGAATCATACGAAGCACGATGCAGACATCACCATGAAGTACCAAAACTAGATGTTGGTACAACACTTGACAATTAAAAAAATAGCAAATGCCGCTGTGTTTCGTTTTTCGAGTTTTTGGCTGAACACCCATCATTTGTACTTAAATAAATTAAATAACGCTACGAAAAAATTATCTAATTTTCAACGCTTGCGTTTTGGTATAAGCAGGCATAAAATGACTAACTGTAGTGTAAAGCATTTAAACGAAAAGTTCGATTTCTTGTCATAATTTTTTTGATTAAGGATTTTTCTCCTTGATCGTTCTTTGTATTAATAGTTCACTTTATTTATATTTTAGAAAGAGGGTAGTTTTTGATGAACAACGTGAAGAAAACAAAAGAAGGGTACCTCGAAACCACTTTGACAGGTAAAGATGTATTATCGATTCCAACGTTGAACAAAGGCGTTGCTTTCTCTGAAGAAGAAAGACAAGAGCTTGGACTAGAAGGATTACTTCCTCCAACTGTTCTGACTTTAGAACAGCAAGCAGAGAGAGCATACAAGCAATTTCTAGCTCAGCCAGATCGTCTTCGTCAAAACGTATACTTAAGTGATTTGCAAAACCGTAACGAAGTATTATTCTATAAGCTTCTAACGGACAAGCTTCGTGAAATGCTTCCTGTTGTTTACACACCAACTGTTGGTGAAGCGATTCAAGAATACAGCCATGAATACAGAAGACCTCATGGTGTCTACCTTTCAATCGACAACATTGACGGTATTGAGAAAGCATTTGAAAACTTACATGCAACAGCAGGCGACATCGACCTCATCGTAGCAACTGACTCTGAGAGTATTCTTGGAATTGGTGACTGGGGTGTTGGTGGTATCAACATCGCAATTGGTAAATTAGCTGTTTACACGGCTGCAGCAGGGATTGATCCAAGCCGCGTGATTCCAGTTGTATTAGATGTTGGAACTAACAATGAAAAACTATTAAATGATCCATTGTACATCGGGAACCACCACAAACGTGTACAAGGTGAAAAATACGAAGAGTTCATTGATGCGTATGTCAAAGCAGCACTTAAATTCTTCCCGAAAGCATTGCTTCACTGGGAAGACCTTGGAAACAAAAATGCGCGTAACATCATGAAAAAATACAACGACAACATCTTAACATTTAATGATGATATCCAAGGTACTGGTGCCATTACTTTAGCGGGTGTTCTTGCAGCTGTCAAGAAAACTGGTACTCAATTGAAAGATCACCGTGTGATGATTTTCGGAGCTGGATCAGCTGGAATCGGAATCGCCGATCAAATGCGTGACACAATGGTTCTTGAAGGTCTAAGTGAAGAAGAAGCAAACAATGCATTCTGGACGTTAGACTACAGAGGATTGCTAACAGATCAGTTTGAAGATGAAGTGCTTGATTTCCAAAAACCATACCTTCGTTCTTCTGATGAAGTAGAAGGCTGGGCTCGTGATGAAAAAGGACAAATCTCATTTGCTGAAGCTGTTCGCAAGGTGAAGCCAACCATTCTTATTGGTACATCAGGTCAAGGCGGCGCATTCACTGAAGAAATTATTAAAGAAATCGCAGCTCATACAGAGCGTCCAGTGATCATGCCGATGTCTAACCCAACTCCACTTGCTGAAGCAGTACCGGAAGATCTATTCAAATGGACAGACGGTCGTGCGCTTGTTGCAACTGGAAGCCCATTCGAAAATGTCGAGTATAACGGAATTGAACATGAAATCGGACAATCAAACAATGCGTTCGTTTTCCCTGGACTTGGTCTTGGTTCAATCGTAACGGAATCAAAAATTATCACAAAAGGCATGTTCGTTGCTTCTGCAAATGCGATCGCTGAAATGGTTGATCATGAAAAACCAGGCGCTGGACTGCTTCCAAGCATTGATAAATTGCAAGAAGTATCAATCAAGGTAGCTGTTGAAGTAGCAAAAGCAGCAATTAAAGATGGTGTCGCAAGAAGAACACCTGACAACATCGAACAAGCTGTGAAAGATGCTATGTGGATTCCTGAATATAAAAAAATTGTAAGAGCATAATAAAATGTGTAATGCGGCATTGTTTCGGGTAATGTAAGCAATGCCGCTATAAAATAAGAAACATGTAAAGGATTCAAGGAGGAATAGTAAGATGGACTTTTTAAATATTTTGATCCTCCTAGCACCGATTTTTTTCGTTATCGCGCTGGGTTGGTTCGCAGGGAACTTCGGCAGCTATGACGCTAAATCTGCAAAAGGTGTAAGTACACTTGTTACAAAGTATGCTTTGCCAGCGCACTTTATCGCCAGCATTCTGTCAACACCAAAAGATAAATTCTATAGTCAAATTCCATTTTTCGTTGCATTGATTCTCGGAATCGTAGGCTTTTATATCATTATCCTTTTAGTTACGAAATTTGCTTTTAAATATGATTTAACAGATTCATCTGTTTTCTCATTAAACTCAGCACAACCGACCTTTGCATTTATGGGGATTCCGGTCTTGGGCAGTTTATTTGGGGCTCAAGAAGTTGCAATTCCGATTGCTATTACCGGAATAGTTGTAAATGCATTGCTTGATCCAATTGCTATTATTGTGTCAACTGTCGGTGAAAAAACAAAAGGAAAAGCCAAAGACGGCGAAAGTTTCCTAAAAATGACGACGAAAGCGATTTTGCACGGTTTATCAGAGCCGCTTGCGCTTGCACCGTTAGCAAGTATCATTCTTGTTCTTTTAGGATTTAAACTTCCTGAAATCGGACATGAAATGCTAGAGGAAATTGGAAGTGTGACATCAGGGGTTGCGCTCTTTGCAGTCGGTGTCACAGTCGGTATCCGCAAAATTAAACTGAGCTTACCAGCTTTCAGTATCGCATTGCTCAAAGTAGCTGTACAACCGTTACTTATGTATTTTATCGCCATTCTTATGGGTCTTTCGGCGGATGAAATTACAAAAGCTGTATTGCTTGTTGCCTTCCCAGGTTCAGCTGTTGCGGCCATGATCGCCACTCGATTCGAGAAACAGGAAGCAGAAACAGCATCGGCATTTGTGATCAGTGCGATCATGTCACTCATTACATTACCGATCATTATTGCACTTACCGTATAATATAGTAGAAAGGCTGCCTTATAGGCAGCCTTTCTTAGCGAAATGAATGAAACAGAGGGAAGAGCACACGCTTTTTTTTCATGTCGGGGTGTGCCTTTTCCTTTTCTTCTTCTTTTGATGGTTTTGGTTTTGTCAATGTGGCTGTGAGGCGTTCTAATTTTGCAGTTAATTCTTCAATTTCTCTTCTGTGCTGGAGGAGCTGGTAGGAAACGCCTTCATCTGCTTTCTTAGCGAGTTTCCGTTCTATTTCTTGGAAACGGGCTTCAATATGACTGACATGTGATTGCTCTTGAAGGAGCTGTTTCACTTGTTCTTCTAAGGCTTCTATCCGTTTTGATGAGTCAGAAGTTTCTACAGTAGGTGATAATTGCTGGGCGGTTTCTTCATGGATCGGCAGTCTAATGTCATGGAGAATCACACCTTCGTTCATTTGGTGTTGGACCTCTTTGAGCAGCTGGACAATGTCATCATGAAATTCGTAATGTCCAAGTTCATTCCGGGCGACAGGGATGTTGAGCTGTTTGACCCAGCGCTGAATGGTTTTTGAAGATACACCAATTTCCTTTGCAACCTCATTTGTATTCAAACCAAATGCCCTCCCTTTTTTCAATTACAAGTACCATTCTCTTTCGTGAGCATCCGTTCCTTCACGTTAGACAAAACAAGTAACCAATCGCCAAAGATCGTGTTTTCTAGTGAAAAATTGCAGAAAATCAATTGTTTTGGAAATTTTTTTGACTGTCATACCCCGCTATACTATAATTAGACTGTTACGCACAAAACAGAGGTGAAGACCATGTTAGACCGTTTAAAATCAATTGAAGAACGCTATGAAAAGCTAAATGAATATTTAAGTGACCCTGAAGTGGTGAACGACCCTAAGAAGCTTCGTGAATATTCGAAGGAACAATCTGATATTCAAGAAACTGTTGAGGTATATAGACAATATCGTGCGGCATATGATCAGCTAAGTGATGCGAAAGCCATGCTGGAAGATAAGCTCGATGCCGATATGCGCGACATGGTCAAAGAAGAAATTTCAGAGCTCACAGAGGAAACAGAACGTTTAGAAGACGAGCTGAAGATCTTGCTCATCCCGAAAGATCCGAATGACGATAAGAACGTTATTGTGGAGGTTCGTGGTGCAGCGGGCGGAGAAGAGGCTGCGCTGTTTGCAGGAAACCTGTACCGTATGTACAGCCGTTATGCTGAAATGCAAGGCTGGAAAACGGAAGTCATGGAAGCGAGTGTCACTGGAACTGGCGGTTATAAGGAGATCATCTTTATGATTAGCGGTAAAGGTGCATATTCTAAACTAAAGTTTGAAAACGGTGCACACCGCGTGCAGCGTGTTCCTGAAACTGAGTCAGGCGGCCGTATTCATACATCAACAGCGACAGTTGCTGTATTACCAGAAGCTGAGGAAGTTGAAATTGATATCCACGAAAAAGATATTCGTGTGGATACATTCGCATCAAGCGGACCAGGGGGACAAAGTGTTAATACCACAATGTCTGCTGTTCGTTTGACTCACCTTCCAACAGGTGTAGTGGTTTCCTGTCAGGACGAGAAATCACAAATCAAAAACAAAGAAAAAGCGATGAAAGTTTTGCGTGCGAGAATTTATGATAAATTCCAGCGTGAAGCACAAGCTGAATATGATCAAACCCGTAAATCTGCTGTTGGAACAGGGGATCGTTCAGAGCGTATCCGTACGTACAATTTCCCACAAAACCGCGTGACGGACCACCGTATCGGATTGACGATTCAAAAGCTTGATCAAATTTTAGAAGGAAAACTTGACGAGGTCATTGATGCATTAATTATGGAAGACCAAGCAAGAAAACTTCAAAATGCAAAATAAAGAGCGAACGATCTTTGAAGCCCTTAAATGGGCTTCTTCTTTGTTAACGGAAGCGGGCAGAGACCAAAACGCAGCAGAGTTAATGTTGATGCATGTGCTTGGATGGAACAGAAGTGAACTTCTTGCCCGTTTTCATGATCCAATGCCAGAGGAGCAAGATTCACAATTCAGCAAGTTCGTCGCACAGCACAAGTGTGGAGTGCCTGTGCAGCATTTAACGGGTGTTGAATTTTTTTATGGGCGTCCTTTTGAGGTAAACAAACACGTTCTGATTCCTCGTCCTGAAACGGAGGAAGTGGTGCTGGCGGCATTGAATATGATGAATCGTGTGTTTCCTAATGATCAGCCGCTCAAAGCTGTTGATGTAGGAACAGGTAGCGGTGCAATTGCGATTACGTTAGCTCTTGAAAAAGAATCTCTCACTGTGACAGCGACGGATATTTCACATGAAGCACTTGAAGTAGCAAAGCGAAATCAAGAAGCGCTTGGTGCAGACGTTCATTTTGTCCAAGGGGATTTACTTGAACCGATTATGGCTCAAGGCATCAAAGTCGATGTGTTTATTTCCAATCCGCCTTATATTGCGGCAGAAGAAATGGATGGTTTATCAGAGGTTGTCACAAAGCATGAACCTGTCAATGCGCTGACAGATGGGCGTGATGGCCTGTGGTTTTATGAGCGTATCGCCTGTGATCTCCACAAGGTACTTCATCAGCAAGCAGTGGTTGTCCTTGAAATAGGACATACACAAGCACAAGATGTAAAAGCGCTTCTTTTGCAGGCGTTCCCTTCAGCTGATGTTCATATCATTAAGGATATCAACGGAAAGGATCGAGCGGTTTGCGCACACATTCAAAACGGAAGTCCGGCTGAATAAAGTCGGACTATTTTATTATGTAAAGATGAAACTTATGGTAAAAGGGAAACGTATATATAGAAGAATGAACATTCTGATCATGATTTTTTACATAAATTTGTTTTGAAGGAGCGAATGGTGTGAACAGAAGGTATGCGATGGTGTTGGTCATCGTCAGTGTACTATTGATTGTGAGTGCTTGCGGTAAACCGAGCTTTAAAAAAGAAGCAGCAGCATTTGGGGAAAACTATAAAAAAGCACAATACACAGTGAATCGGACGGATGACCTATCTGACATGAAGGAGAAGTTGAAGGATTATTTAACAGAGCATGAATATCAAGAATATACAGAAGACAGCATGTTTCCAAGTGTATTAGAAGCAGCAAAAGATCAAGATTGTCAAATTAAACTGAAAAAAATTACGTTTACACCTTCAGATGAAAGCGATGACAGGATTGAATTTGACTATGAAATGATCATTCAATTTATTGACCATAAAGGAAAGGTCAAAAAGGAAATTGAGAAAAAAGGTGCAATGACAGTTATCAAAACAGATTCGGGATTAAAAATCAGCCGAGATTGGGATGGAAGACTGTACCCTTCCGATTACCAATCCTCACTAAAAAGCCGTTCATAAGTTGTTGAATGGCTTTTTTGCATGCAGAAAAAACATTGATTCGCTCACCTCATGTAGTTGTTTTTTACTCATAATCTATTAAAAAAATCATTTTTGCTGTTTACGAGATGCGTTTCCTGGACACAATGTTTGTAGCGAAGAGAAAAAGTGGGGGGAACACATCATGTTTAAAAGTAAAATGATGATTTGTCTTTATATGTTTCTATTATTATGTGGTGCTTTTGCAAACCTTGGAAAAGAGGAGACGGCGGCTGCTTCTGCTAATCAGCCTGTTGTGATTCCAGATGAAGCCATTCGTTTACGCATTTTAGCCAACAGTGACCAGTCGGCAGATCAAGATGTGAAACGAAGTATTCGAGATGAGGTCAATGCCAATATAACGGAGTGGGTGAAAGACCTCACATCCATTGAAGAAGCTAGACGTGTGATTCGTTCAAAGCTTCCAGACATCAATCGTATTGCCAAAGCAAAATTAAAGGAACAACACATTGATCAATCCGTATCGGTCAGCTTTCAAAAAGCCTCATTTCCAACAAAGCTATATGGCAACTTTGTTTATCCTGCTGGTAAATATGAAGCCATTTTGATTACGTTAGGGGAAGGAGACGGAGCCAATTGGTGGTGTGTGTTATTCCCACCGCTCTGCTTTATCGATTTTTCAAACGGAGAAGCGATCGCCTCACCAGAAGGAGATGATAAAGAGCAGGTAGCCGCAGAGCCATCAAATGAATCTGTCAATGAAGTGGTAAAAGAAGAAGAGACGGGTGAAGTGAAATTCTTTCTGTTCGAATGGGTCTCTAGTCTTTTCTCTTAAAAAAGGTCTAAATCTGTTTTTGCCTCATAGAGTTGAAGTAAGAGAACAAAAAGAGGTGAAAGCATGTATTATCAATTAAGAATAGCGACAGAAGAAGATGCCCCGGCCATTAATGCTTTTCTTGAAAAAGGCCAAGCAAAAGGCGGGGTGACTATTGCAGAGCGTACGTCATTTGTGGTCATGGAAGATGCAGACGGTGAGCTTGCAGGCTGTTTAGGTCTTGAACGACTAAATGAACAAGAAGGATTGCTAAGATCACTTGTGATATCAGATAAACTTGGTCAGGGGCATATCGTTTCTCTGTTCCAAAGTGTTCAAACGCTAGGGGAAAAACAAGGTGTGGACACCTTTTATGTTGTAGCCAATCACTCCTCTTCGCATGATTTTTTAGCGCTGATGGGCTTTACGCCTATAGAGGAAATCCCAGAAAGTGTGTGGGTATCTGTGCATGCAAAAGAGTCGTTGGGAAAAGAGCAGGCGGTTGTGCTGCAAAAAACAGCGAGTTAATCACAAAACACCGGACTTATTCACATACTTATCCACTGTAAAACAAGCGTTATCCACAAATTGTGGACAACGCTTGTTTTATTTAGTAGCATCTTTTATACTTTCAAAAGGATAATTGAGATATATCAACAGTTTTATCTTTTTTAAAAGGAGTTTGTATGATGTTAAATACAAAAAGGTGGTCTGTGGATTTAAAAAAGGATTTATCCACATACTATCCACAAATTGAACAAGCAGCTCTGTTGTTGCGGCAGAATGAAGTGGTCGCTTTTCCGACAGAAACGGTTTATGGACTAGGGGCAAATGCAAAAGAGACAGAGGCTGTGAAGAAAATTTATGAAGCGAAAGGACGCCCAAGTGATAATCCGTTGATTGTTCACATTGCGGATGTTCAACAGCTTCATGAATTTGCGCAAATAGAAAATGAAAAAGTAACAGCGCTGATGGATGCCTTTTGGCCAGGCGCTCTCACCATTGTTCTACCTTGTAAGCCGGGAACATTATCAAAGCAGGTGACGGCAGGTTTAACGACAGTAGGCGTAAGAATGCCTGATCATCCTGTTGCGCTTGAACTCATCCGAGCAGCTGGTCTGCCAATTGCCGCGCCTAGTGCCAACCGTTCGGGAAAACCGTCGCCGACACTTGCGGATCATGTCGCGAGTGATCTTGATGGGAAAATTGCTGGCATTGTCGATGGTGGTTCAACAGGTATTGGCGTGGAGTCAACGGTTGTATCCTGTATAGAGGAGATTCCAGTGATCTTAAGGCCGGGCGGTATTACAAAAGAAGCGTTAGAAGAGGTCGTAGGAACGGTCAACATGGATCCAGGGTTGACGAAAAAGGATGAGGCGCCAGTATCGCCGGGAATGAAATACACACATTATGCACCTGAAGCACAAATGTATATATTTCATGGAAGTGATGAAGACATGCAGCTGCACATTCAGAAGTACCGAGCTGAAGGGCTAAAAGTAGGTGTGCTGACAACAGAAGAAAAGAAGGAATGGTTTGCGGCAGATGTTATCTTTAGCTGTGGATGGAGAGAAAAGCCTGAAACGGTTGCGGCAAACTTATATCGTGTGCTGAGACAATTTGATGAAACGGATGTAGACTTGATCATTTCAGAAGCCTTCTCAGAGCAGGGAGTTGGTTCTGCGATCATGAACCGTCTGCAAAAAGCGGCAGGAGGGCGCACTCTCTCTTCATTCAAATAGTTCTAACCTCTCTTGGACAAACATAGGTTAAAGGAGAATGCGTGTCCAAGGGGGATTTACATGAATGAACTTGCTGGCGAATTGCTGACACTCAGTATCATGGCTTTTGCACTTGGAATGGATGCCTTTTCGGTTGGACTCGGCATGGGGATGATTCAGCTGAGATTCCGCCAGATCCTATATATTGGACTTGTCATTGGGATATTTCATATGTTTATGCCTCTTTTTGGCATGCTAACAGGTCAGCTTTTATCTGGCTGGCTTGGGCTCCTAGCAACCTATATTGGCGGGGCGCTGCTTTTGGTGCTGGGTCTGCAAATGATCATCGCTTCTATCCGAAAAGAAGATAAGCCATTTATCGCACCTGTTGGGGCCGGTCTCGTTCTTTTTGCAACAAGTGTGAGTTTAGATAGTTTTTCCGTTGGCTTAAGCCTGGGGATTTACGGTTCTCGGGTGTTGATGACCATTTTATTGTTTGGCTTTTTTAGTATGATGCTCACATGGCTTGGATTATTACTCGGTAAACAGGTTCGGTCATGGGTAGGTTCATACAGCGGGGCGCTTGGCGGATTGATTTTACTAGCCTTTGGAATCAAATTATTATTTCCGCTCTAGCCAGTCTCCTTACATAACATGTAGAATGAAATGCTATATAATAGAAGAAAAGGAGGTCGAAAGATGAATATCTTATTTGTTTGTACGGGAAATACTTGCAGAAGTCCGATGGCTCAAGCCCTTTTTTCCTCCATTGCAGATGAAAAAGGCTTACAGGTCACTGTAAAATCAGCGGGCATCTTCGCCTCTGATGCAGGGAAGGCTTCTCCTCAAGCAGTCGAAGCATTATTTGAGAAAAGCATTCCACTGAATCACTCGTCGTCTAAACTAACAGAAGAACTTCTTCATGAAGCAGATTATGTCTTCACCATGACGATTCAGCATAAACAGTTGATTGTGGAGCAATATGCTCATGTGAAAGACAAGGTCTTCACTCTAAAAGAATTTGCGACAGGATCAGAAGGTGACGTGTCGGATCCATTTGGAGGGAGCCTCTCCATTTATCAGGAGACACGAGATGAACTAGAAACGCTATTGTATCAACTTGCTAAAAAGCTTAAACAGGATCACAAATCCTCATAAATGGACAACCTGTAAAACCGTTGCGCAAACGGTTTTTCTGCTTTTGTTTGCAAATGACTAGGCAGAGGTTAAAATATAACTGTAAATAAAGAATGAATGTAAGACATGACAGATTAACTCACCCTTAGGAGGAATTGCCCGATGAAAGTAGCCATTGCATCCGATCACGGCGGAACGAATATTCGTGAAGAAATCAAACAACTAATGGATGAATTAAAGATTGAATACATTGATATGGGTTGTGAATGTGGATCAGGTTCTGTAGACTACCCTGACTATGCTTTTCCTGTAGCCAATATGGTGGCAAACGGAGAAGTCGATCGAGGCATTTTGATTTGCGGGACAGGTATCGGTATGAGCATTTCAGCAAACAAAGTGAAAGGCATCCGCTGTGCACTGGCGCATGATACATTCAGTGCAAAGGCGACAAGAGAACATAACGATACAAATGTTCTTGCGATGGGAGAACGAGTCATTGGACCAGGATTGGCAAGAGAGATTGCTCACATTTGGCTGACAACAGAATTTACTGCAGGACGTCATGCTGTGCGGATTGGTAAAATCGCTGATTACGAAGAAAAGCACCTGTAAGGAGCGCTTAACATGAACATTGGTCAAGATTGGCTTGAAATGTTAAAAGAGTTTCATCAAACAGTTGAACTGCGAGCCGGCCACATTTTAGTGATTGGCTGCAGTACATCAGAAGTGGCTGGCGAGCACATTGGGACAGCGGGAAGTGAGCAAATTGCTGAAGCTATTTATCAAGAGCTCGATCAACTGAGACGCGAGACAGGAATTGAATTGGCTTTCCAATGCTGCGAGCATTTGAATCGTGCCCTCGTTGTGGAAGAAGAGGTGGCGTACCGGCTTAACTTAGAAATTGTAGCGGCAGTACCTGTCCGTAAGGCGGGTGGTTCTATGGCGGCGCATGCGTATCAGCAAATGGAACACCCTGTGCTGGTTGAATCCATTTCAGCGCATGCAGGGATTGATATCGGTGATACATTAATCGGCATGCACTTAAAGCGGGTAGCCGTACCGGTCCGTCTCAGTCGTCATCAATTAGGACAAGCACATGTGACGTTTGCAAAAACTCGTCCAAAGCTGATTGGCGGAGAACGAGCCGTTTATACAAGATCATAGTTCGGATATATTTCTAATATAATGTTGAATGATGAAGACGCTCCACCCCTTGAATATTCGGGTTTTCATAAAAAAGAAGTCGATTTTCCAAAAAAAACTTTTACATTTTACTCAAAAACCGTGTACAATGAGATGGTGAAAACATCGAATGGAAATAGATTGGAGAGGATTTCGCTGATGAAACATTTACCTGAGCAAGACGCACAAGTATTCAAAGCAATTCAACTAGAGCGGAAACGCCAGCAGGACAAAATCGAATTAATTGCATCAGAAAACTTCGTAAGCGAAGCAGTCATGGAAGCGCAGGGCTCTGTCTTAACAAACAAATATGCAGAAGGTTACCCTGGTAAACGCTACTATGGCGGCTGTGAACATGTAGACGTTGTAGAAGATATCGCACGTGACCGCGCAAAAGAAATTTTTGGCGCTGAGTATGTGAACGTACAGCCTCACTCAGGAGCTCAAGCGAATATGGCCGTATACTTTACAATCCTTGAGCATGGCGATACAGTGCTAGGCATGAACTTATCACATGGCGGGCATTTAACACATGGAAGCCCTGTAAACTTTAGCGGCGTACAGTACAACTTTGTAGAATACGGTGTAGATAAAGAAACACAACATATCGACTACCAAGATGTACTTGAAAAGGCACGTGAGCATAAGCCGAAACTAATCGTAGCGGGGGCAAGTGCTTACCCACGTCAAATTGATTTCAAAAAGTTCCGTGAAATTGCCGATGAAGTCGGTGCTTACTTTATGGTGGACATGGCTCACATCGCGGGTCTTGTTGCAGCAGGTCTTCATCCAAATCCTGTTCCTTACGCTGATTTTGTGACAACGACAACTCACAAAACATTGCGCGGACCTCGCGGCGGAATGATTCTATGCCGTGAAGAGTTTGGTAAAAAGATCGACAAATCGATCTTCCCTGGTATTCAAGGTGGACCACTCATGCATGTAATCTCTGCAAAAGCTGTTTCTTTCGGTGAAGTATTGAACGGAGATTTCAAAACATATGCACAAAACGTGATTGATAACGCAAAACAACTAGCTGAAACCCTTTTATCTGAGGATATTCAGCTTGTATCTGGTGGAACAGATAACCATCTTGTTCTCATCGACTTGCGCTCTCTTGGCATTACAGGAAAAATTGCAGAAAACGTTCTTGATGAAATTGGTATCACGGTGAACAAAAATGCAATTCCATATGATCCAGAGAAACCATTTGTTACAAGTGGTGTACGTGTAGGTACAGCAGCAGTGACAAGCCGTGGCTTCGATCAAGAAGCGATGAAAGAAGTCGGTTCCATTATTGCGCTTGCTCTGAAACATCATGAAGATGAAGCGAAATTAGAAGAGGCGAAAAAGCGTGTATCTGATCTGACAGCTCGTTTCCCTCTATATCAAGAATTAGATTATTAAGATGCAGACCCATTTGCCTATTTTTGGCATGTGGGTTTTTTTTGTAGGATTTGCGAATCATATTGAAAGATGATGTCTTTTTATGTAGAATTGTAGGAAGTGTGCAAAGTTCACCGGAAGATGACAGAAAAGGAGTTGTAGCAAGCAATGGCAAAGGTTTATGTATTTGATCACCCGCTTATTCAGCACAAACTTACATATATTCGTGACGTTCATACAGGAACAAAAGAATTTAGAGAGCTAGTGGATGAAGTCGCAACATTAATGGCATTTGAAATCACAAGAGACTTACCGCTTGAAGAGGTAGATGTAGAAACACCTGTACAAGTCGCTAAATCAAACGTGATCTCAGGTAAAAAACTCGGAGTTGTGCCGATTTTAAGAGCAGGTCTTGGAATGGTAGACGGGATTTTGAAACTCATTCCAGCTGCCAAAGTGGGACATGTCGGTTTATACCGTGATCCGAAGACATTAAAGCCTGTTGAATATTATGTGAAGCTTCCATCTGATGTGGAAGAGCGTGAATTTATCGTAGTAGACCCAATGCTTGCAACGGGCGGATCAGCTGTAGAAGCATTAAACAGCTTGAAAAAACGCGGTGCGAAAAACATCCGCTTCATGTGTCTGATTGCTGCGCCAGAAGGTGTAGAAGAAATGCAAAAACATCATCCAGATGTTGATATCTACATTGCGGCATTAGATGAGAAGTTAAACGAAAAAGGTTACATCATCCCAGGTCTTGGTGATGCTGGTGACCGTATGTATGGAACAAAATAAGAAAGATTCATGAAAAGCCCACATGCAAACGTGCATGTGGGCTTTTTTGAAAAATATGACAAACGGTTGATATCGTTCTTAGAAAAATCAATGTATACTGAAGATTATCAGTTTTTTTGAATGAATGTCACATCTCTCCTAAAGTTTGATGAAATTGTGAACATTTTGTGTGCTCTCTCATTATAGAAAAGTTTTTTAACTTTCAACGGATTGACACATCATAGACGCTATTGTATGCTAAACGAGGGTATTATGGTAAGGTTTTCATAGCCTATAGCACTCTACTAATCCTCATTGTGAACCCTTTAATAATCAGGGTTTGTATCAGCGAATGAAGCAGAATCCCATAGATCTAAAGATTTCAAGTCTGATTGCACAATTAGACCGATGGGTGATTGATTTTTTTCAAATAGGACGGCTTATCATAAGCGTCTTCTACGCAGTTTTCATCACCATTTATCACCTTTTTTACAATATTTTTCATCGGGAGTCAGATGAATGAACGATCCAAACGTCATTTTCCGCAGACAGAGTAAATATATGTTCTATTTATTGGCAATTTTTGTGTTTGGCTATGCCATGCCTGGTTTTAAACCACTGTTTCTTGGTTTCATTATCGGCACAATTTTTGCTTTCTTTAATTTATTCCTGCTTATTCGGAGAATGCATGCTTTTGATCGAGCAGTTAAAAAAGGAAAATCTATTCGTTCAATGGGAAGTACAGCCAGGTGGGCCAACGCAATTCTCGCAGTAGCGATTGCTTGGCGTTACCCTAACGAAGTTCATCTGGCAGGTGTTGTTATAGGATTAATGACAATATATCCTGTCATTATGATAGATTCCTTCATTCAACTTAAACGTTCTACTATGGAAGAGAGGTGAATACTCTTTGGGTCACAGTTCAAAAACTACAGAATTTTTAGGGTTAACGTTCAACTTATCCAATGTTCTCATGATTACGATTGCTAGTATCATCGTTCTTCTCATAGCGGTGCTGACTACTCGTGTTCTGGCTATTCGTCCGACAAAGGCGCAGAACTTCATGGAATGGATTGTTGATTTTGTTCGAAATATCATAGGTAGTTCGATGGACATGAAAACAGGAGCCCCATTTCTAGCGCTTGGCGTTACATTACTCATGTACATATTTGTTTCAAACATGCTTGGACTGCCATTCTCGATTACGGTCGATCACAACTTATGGTGGAAATCACCAACTGCTGATCCTGCAATCACAATGACACTAGCGGTTATGGTCATGGGATTGACACACTACTATGGTGTTAAAGCAAAAGGAGTCAAGGAATATACAAAAGACTACTTTAGACCAATCCCACTTTTAGTACCGCTGAAAATTATTGAAGAATTTGCAAACACATTAACACTTGGTTTGCGTCTTTATGGAAATATTTTCGCTGGAGAGATTCTTCTTGGTTTACTTGCAGGACTTGCGACTAATTTCTATTCGCAAAACCTTGCACTAGGTATCATTGGTACATTAGGTGCCATCGTGCCGATGATTGTATGGCAGGCATTCAGTTTGTTTGTCGGAACCATCCAGGCATTTATCTTCACCATGCTGACAATGGTGTATATCTCCCATAAAGTCAGCGACGAACACTAAAAAATTGAGAGTCCAAAAAGGACGTTATTTTAAAGGAGGAGCTTTTTAATGAATTTAATAGCAGCAGCAATTGCAATCGGTTTAGGAGCACTAGGAGCAGGTATTGGTAACGGTCTAATCGTATCTAAAACAGTTGAAGGAATCGCTCGTCAGCCAGAAGCTGGTAGAGAACTAAGAACACTTATGTTCATCGGGGTAGCTTTAGTTGAGGCACTTCCAATTATCGCTGTCGTTATCGCATTCTTGGCATTCTTTGGTTAATATGTGAGAAGCGTTCTAATATGAATTTTAATGGCGAAGATCAGATTAGTTCGAAACTTCGCCATTCCTTTATGTTTTGTTTCTTAACATATTATTTAAAGAAGGGAGTTGCCGTACTAAATGTCTCAGTTACCAGTAGTTTTAGGAGCAGGTCTAAACACCGGAGATATCATATTCCAGCTGATCGCTATGCTCATCCTGCTTGCACTTTTAAAGAAATTTGCGCTTAAGCCTTTATTAGGGATTATGAAACAGCGTGAAGATTATATAGGAAATGAAATTTCAAGTGCTGAAGAAAAGCACGTTCAAGCTGAAAAGCTTCTTGAAGAACAACGTGTCTTATTGAAAGAAGCACGCGAAGAATCACATACACTCATCGAAAATGCGAAAAAGATTGGTGAGAAACAAAAAGAAGACATCATTCAAGCAGCGCGTCAAGAATCAGAGCGCTTGAAAGAGTCTGCTAGAACTGAAATCGTGAAAGAAAAAGAACAAGCTGTGGCTGCACTGCGCGAGCAAGTTGCATCACTTTCTGTATTAATTGCTTCTAAAGTGATTGAAAAAGAACTTGATGAGCAAGCACAAGAGAAATTGATCCAAGAGTATCTTAAAGAGGCAGGCGAAAGCCGATGAGCGTGACTATTGTCTCTAAGCGTTACGCTTCTGCTCTTTTTGACATCGTTCTTGCTTCTTCGGCAGTAGACGAAACTGAAAAAGAGCTGAATGAGATCAAAAAAGTTCTCAAGGCTGACCAAGAATTAAATGACTTTCTTGTTCATCCGAAGATTACGGCAGACAAAAAGAAACATCTGATTGCAGAAGCTTTCAAAGGTGTTTCGACATATGTTTTGCACACAATGTATTTACTGATTGACCGTGGACGCACGAATATTTTTCCTGAAATGGCGTCTGAGTTTGTGAAACTTGCAAACCGTACGAAACAAATAGACGATGCGATCGTGTATTCAGTGAAACCGCTCAGCGGAGCTGAAATTCAATCTTTATCTGAAGTATTTGCCAAAAAAGCCGGAGTCACATCACTGCGTGTAGAAAACGTGATTGACAAGGATCTAATAGGCGGAGTGAAAATCCGTATCGGAAACCGCATTTATGACGGCAGTGTCAGCGGAAAGCTTTCCCGCATTGAACGTCAGCTTGCAGGCGAAAATCGTTAGAAGGGGTGAAACCTTAGTGAGTATCAAAGCTGAAGAGATTAGCGCGCTGATAAAGCAGCAAATCCAAAACTATCAATCTGAAATTGAAGTAAAAGATGTCGGTACAGTCATTCAAGTAGGGGACGGTATCGCGCGTGTACATGGCCTTGACAACATTATGGCAGGAGAGCTTGTTGAGTTCTCTAACGGTGTAATGGGTATGGCTCAAAACCTTGAGGAGTCTAACGTAGGTATCGTAATCTTAGGACCTTACAAAGATATCCGTGAAGGTGACGACGTAAAACGTACAGGTCGTATCATGGAGGTTCCAGTAGGAGAAGAGTTAATCGGACGTATTGTGAACCCACTTGGTCAGCCTGTTGATGGACTAGGTCCAATTTTAACAAGCAAAACACGTCCAATCGAAAGTGAAGCACCAGGCGTTATGGATCGTAAATCGGTACATGAGCCGCTTCAAACGGGAATTAAAGCAATTGATGCCTTGATTCCAATCGGACGCGGACAGCGTGAATTGATCATTGGGGACCGTCAAACAGGTAAAACATCTGTTGCAATCGATACGATCCTGAACCAAAAAGATCAAGACATGATCTGTATCTATGTAGCGATCGGACAAAAAGAATCAACTGTTCGTGGTGTTGTTGAAACACTTCGTAAGCATGGTGCGCTTGACTACACAATCGTTGTCACAGCTTCTGCATCACAGCCAGCTCCACTTCTTTACCTTGCTCCTTATGCAGGTGTAACGATGGGTGAGGAATTCATGTATAACGGCAAGCATGTGCTTGTTGTGTATGATGACCTTTCTAAACAAGCGGCAGCTTACCGTGAGCTTTCATTATTGCTTCGTCGTCCTCCAGGCCGTGAAGCATTCCCTGGTGATGTTTTCTATCTTCACTCTCGTTTATTAGAGCGTGCAGCGAAGCTTAGTGATGAAAAGGGTGGCGGTTCTATCACAGCATTGCCTTTCGTAGAAACGCAAGCTGGTGATATCTCTGCATATATCCCAACAAACGTTATCTCAATCACAGATGGACAGATCTTCTTACAATCGGATCTCTTCTTCTCAGGCGTACGTCCAGCGGTAAACGCAGGATTGTCTGTATCTCGTGTAGGTGGTTCTGCACAAATCAAAGCGATGAAAAAGGTAGCAGGTACACTTCGTCTGGATCTTGCTTCTTATCGTGAGCTTGAAGCATTCGCTCAGTTTGGATCTGATCTAGACCAAGCGACTCAAGCCAAATTAAACCGTGGTGCTAGAACAGTTGAAGTCTTAAAACAAGACTTGAACAAGCCGCTGAAAGTTGAAAAACAAGTAGCGATTCTT
Organism: Bacillus sp. FSL K6-3458; assembly: GCF_038005045.1. Classification (NCBI taxonomy): domain Bacteria; kingdom Bacillati; phylum Bacillota; class Bacilli; order Caryophanales; family Bacillaceae; genus Bacillus; species Bacillus sp. FSL K6-3458. The sequence goes on from NZ_JBBOSI010000001.1 coordinate 656,356, forward strand.
TATGCACTGACAAGAGGATACTTAGATGATGTAGCGATTGCTGATGTCAAACGCTTTGAAGCTGAGTTATTCATGTACATTGAAGAAAACCATAAAGACTTGTTTGACACAATCTCTCAAACAGGAAACATGCCTGCTGATGAAGAGTGGAAAGCAGCGATCGAAGGCTTTAAACGTACGTTTGCACCAAGCAACTAATTAGTAATCTTTCCGAGAGAAAAAGATTCTCTTTTTCTCTCTTTTCACGTAAATGAACACGGATTCCTGAAAAAAGGTGGTGAAATCTTTGGCCTCATTACGCGATATTAAGTCAAGGATCACGTCAACAAAAAAATCGAGTCAGATCACAAAAGCGATGCAAATGGTATCAGCTGCGAAACTGAATCGTGCTGAAAATAATGCGAAGTCCTTTGTTCCTTACATGGAGAAAATCCAAGAAGTCGTTGCGGCAATCGCAACTGGAACAAGTGCTAAGCACCCAATGCTTCTTTCAAGACCTGTTAAGAAAACAGGGTATCTCGTCATTACATCTGATCGAGGACTTGCAGGACCTTTTAACAGCTCGATTTTACGTGCCGCTTACCAAGCCATTCAATCTCGTCATCAATCTGCTGATGAATATGCGGTGATTGTGATTGGTAAAATCGGACGCGACTTCTTCAAAAAGCGTGGTATTCCAGTTATTTCTGAAGTCACAGGGCTTGGAGACGAAGTAGCGTTTGCTGATATTAAAGAATTAGCAAGCAGTACAGTGCAAATGTTCTCTGATGAAGCGTTTGATGAGCTTTACATGTTCTATAACCATTTCGTCAGTGCCATTTCACAAGAAGTAACAGAGAAAAAATTATTGCCGCTAACGGACCTTTCGGCCGCAGCGACACCAAATAAACGTTCCGCATCTTATGAGTTTGAGCCTTCTGAAGAAGAAATTCTTGAAGTTCTCCTTCCTCAATATGCAGAGAGTTTGATTTTCGGTGCGCTTCTTGACAGCAAAGCAAGTGAACATGCTGCAAGGATGACAGCAATGAAGAGTGCAACAGACAACGCAAAAGAATTGATCGACAGCCTGACACTCTCTTACAACCGTGCTCGTCAAGCAGCGATTACACAAGAGATTACAGAAATTGTCGGCGGAGCAGCTGCCTTAGAATAGAAATAATTGTCAGGAGGGAATGCAATGAAAACAGGACGCATCAGTCAGATCATGGGACCAGTCGTAGACGTTCGTTTTGAAGACGGTCACTTGCCTGAGATTTATAATGCGATCAAAGTTTCGCATAAAGCGGAAAGCGAAAGTGAAGTTGATATCGACTTAACTTTAGAAGTAGCACTACATTTAGGTGATGATACAGTGAGAACCATCGCAATGGCATCAACAGACGGTGTGAAGCGCGGTATGGAAGCTGTAGACCTTGGAAAACCAATTTCAGTACCAGTTGGTAACGTAACACTTGGACGTGTATTCAACGTACTGGGAGATAACATTGACTTAGATGAGCCACTTGGTGTGGAAGCGCAAAGAGACCCAATCCACAGACAAGCGCCTTCTTTCGATCAACTTTCTACAGAAGTTGAAATTCTTGAAACAGGTATCAAAGTTGTTGACCTTCTTGCTCCTTACATCAAAGGTGGAAAGATCGGTCTATTCGGTGGAGCCGGTGTTGGTAAAACCGTTCTGATTCAAGAATTGATCAACAACATCGCACAAGAACACGGCGGTATTTCTGTATTTGCTGGTGTTGGAGAGCGTACACGTGAAGGAAATGACCTTTACTACGAAATGAAAGATTCTGGCGTTATCGAAAAAACAGCGATGGTCTTCGGTCAAATGAACGAGCCACCAGGTGCACGTATGCGTGTAGCTCTAACTGGTTTGACAATGGCAGAGCATTTCCGTGATGAACAAGGTCAAGACGTATTGTTCTTCATCGATAACATCTATCGTTTTACACAAGCAGGTTCTGAAGTATCAGCCCTTCTTGGACGTATGCCTTCAGCGGTAGGTTATCAGCCAACTCTTGCAACAGAAATGGGTCAGCTTCAAGAGCGTATCACGTCTACAAACGTAGGATCGGTTACATCGATTCAAGCGATCTATGTACCTGCGGATGACTATACAGATCCAGCTCCAGCTACAACGTTCGCTCACCTTGATGCAACGACAAACCTTGAGCGTAAGTTGACAGAGATGGGGATTTACCCAGCGGTAGATCCACTTGCTTCAACATCTCGTGCCCTTGCACCTGAGATTGTTGGCGAAGAGCATTATGCGATCGCGCGTGAAGTTCAGCAAACATTGCAACGTTATAAAGAATTGCAAGATATCATTGCCATTTTAGGTATGGATGAATTATCTGAGGACGATAAGCTTGTGGTACACAGAGCTCGTCGTGTTCAATTCTTCCTATCTCAAAACTTCCACGTAGCAGAACAGTTCACTGGCCAAAAAGGTTCTTATGTGCCATTGCAAGAAACTGTTAAAGGCTTCAAGGAAATCTTATCTGGTAAATACGATCACCTTCCAGAAGATGCATTCCGCTTAGTCGGCCGCATTGAAGAAGTGGTTGAAAAAGCCAAAGAGATGGGTGTAGAGGCCTAATCTGGTCCTTAGGAGGGTAAAAGCATGAAGACCGTTCAAGTCAATATCGTTACTCCCGACGGCCCAGTGTATGAAGCGGATGTGGAAATGGTCAGTGTAAGAGCAGAAAGCGGTGAGCTTGGGATTTTAGCTGGCCACGTTCCAATGGTTGCTCCGCTAAAAATCGGTGCAGTTCGCTTAAAACATAGTGGATCAACTGAATTGGTTGCAGTAAGCGGTGGATTTGTTGAAGTTCGCCCCGAAAAAGTAACCATTCTTGCTCAGGCTGCTGAAACATCAGACAAAGTTGATGTAGATCGTGCAAAATCAGCGAAACAGCGTGCTGAAGAGCATTTGAACCACCCGAATGAAAGTGATGTACGCAGGGCGGAACTCGCATTAAAACGGGCATTAAACCGTTTAAATGTAGCAGGGAAATAAAACAGAAAATCCTTCTTATCACAGTGATAAGAAGGATTTTTTTTAGGATGACATGAGAGATTGATACATCGACACATAAGGATGAGATGCTTGCTTTTCTAGATATAACTGCTCGCAAAATTGCGTACTGCAATGCCATGTTTTATTATTTCTGCGTAAGCCAAGCGTATATTGGTGCGAAGAGTCCATATAAGGCCGCACGACCCAGTCAGCATCTGAATGATGACGGATGACAACTTCTCCTAAATACACACTCATCATCGCTTCTAATGCATCTATTGGCATTTTCCACTCAGCAAAAAGCTGCTGACGGAAGGCATCGAAGTATAATGACTCTAACTGATAAAGGCTTTCCTCTGAGTAATCCAAAGAAATGTTATGAAAATGACACAATTGTGCTAATTCTTCTAGCTGTGTCTGTCTATAATCAAAGTAGAAAGCAATGGCTTCCCATTCATGTTCAAATGAGGGAACCAGTTCTCCGTACAAATCAACAAAGTCAGGAAAAGAATCTTTCAAATATGATCAGCTCCTTCCACCGCAGTATATCATCTCTTTCGCATCAGAATAAGAGGGGATTCACTCTAAATGTAGCTCTTTTTTCCAAATGATTCATCTTTCCGATTTTGGAGGATATAATGAAAGGGAGTTTTCCTTTACAGAAATCAATAAAAGGAGGATTCAAGTGTATGGAAGACGTAGGACAACAAGCAATTGTCAGTATTGTGATCCACCTATTTTTTATTGCCATTACGTGGTGGGCATTGCTTGCGGTGAATATCGATCCACTGATTAAAAAAGGAAAAATTATTCAAGCTAGATTGCTCATGATGCTGATCACGATTGCTATTGCATCGGCAGTCAGCAATTTCTTCCTTGATTATTTAAATTTCTCCAGACAAATCCCTTATATGTTTTAACATAAAAGGTTTGGTCACTGCCTTCTGCGGGAACGTAAAAAGAAGTGTCAAAAATATGGCCTTTGATGACTTTTCCACGTATGCATTGATCTCCTTGCGGCAACACTTGTAGCAAGGGGGAATGACAAGTGAGAAAGTATTTAAAAGGTTGGCCATTATTTGCATTTATTCTTTTTTTTGTTCTGATGATTCAAGGTGTTCGGGCGGAAGAAACATCCACGCTCGCCCAAATAGCAGAAGGTATGAAAAACCAGCAAATCGAAGTAAGTGGATGGACGCTTCATGCCAAAACAAATATAGACATTTCATCCGAACAATTTTCAAAAAAAGTGAAACGTTTGAAAGACGAACTACGACAGTATGAGTGGACCGAAAAAAAAGAGAAACATGTCACCAAAGTCACAGGAATTTACAAAGATGAAAAAAATGATACATTATCGAAAATTTTACTCGTGAAGACCGACACAAAATCAAACCAAAAGTCGTATTTATTATATGAGCAAAAAGGTGCTCGCCCACTGAATACCTGGGAGCATACATATGATCAGTTCGTACGTCATGCAAAAAGCATATTACAAGAAAAATTTGTGATTTTTACTTGTCTCGATGGTCATGTAAATGGTATGATGGATGTTGTTTTGCAAAAAAAAGCTGAAATGATAGCAAATGAATTTCAAGCAAAACCTGTTGAGTATCTCGTTGAGTCTAATTTTGTGTCGCTTTCCGCTTACACAGAGAAGTGGGAACAGTTCATTATGACTTCAAATGATAAAATGAATGTTCAAATTGCCATCAGAAGTTCGGAAATGAACGAAAATCATACGATTACGGTTGGCACACCAATCGTAACGACTGAATATTAATATAGAGAATTTGGGACGCGGAGGGGAAGACCTTGGAAAAAATCATCGTCCGCGGCGGTCAAAAGTTAAACGGCACAGTTAAAGTAGAAGGCGCAAAAAATGCCGTTTTACCAGTTATCGCTGCATCTTTGTTAGCAAGTACAGAAAAAAGCGTAATTTGTGATGTACCTACGCTCTCCGATGTATATACAATCAATGAAGTGTTACGTCATTTAGGAGCAGAAGTACATTTTGAAAATAACGAAGTATCAGTAGATGCATCTCATGCACTAGAAACTGAGGCTCCGTTTGAGTACGTCCGTAAAATGAGAGCATCTGTGCTCGTCATGGGACCACTTTTAGCTAGAACAGGTCATGCAAGAGTTGCATTACCTGGTGGTTGTGCGATTGGTTCAAGACCAATTGATCAGCATTTAAAAGGCTTTGAAGCAATGGGAGCTAAAATTCAAGTAGGTAATGGTTTCATCGAGGCTGAAGTAAATGGCCGTTTAAAAGGTGCAAAAATCTATTTGGATTTCCCAAGTGTAGGGGCAACTGAAAACATCATCATGGCAGCAGCATTGGCTGAAGGAACGACGATTTTAGAAAACGTAGCAAAAGAACCTGAAATTGTTGATTTGGCAAACTACATCAATGCCATGGGCGGTAAGGTTCGCGGGGCTGGAACTGGTACAATCAAAATCGAAGGTGTAGAAACACTTCACGGTGCAAAACACAACATCATCCCTGACCGAATTGAAGCTGGTACGTTTATGGTGGCAGCAGCCATTACTGAAGGGAATGTTCTTGTAAAAGGCGCTGTGCCTGAGCACATGACTTCACTTGTGGCGAAAATGGAAGAGATGGGTATTCAGATCATTGAAGAAGAAGAAGGTTTAAGAGTCATTGGACCATCTGAGCTCAAGCCAATCGATCTAAAAACAATGCCACATCCTGGTTTCCCGACGGATATGCAATCTCAGATGATGGCGCTATTGCTTCGTGCGAACGGAACAAGCATGATTACAGAAACTGTGTTTGAAAATCGTTTTATGCATGCTGAAGAATTCCGCCGCATGAATGGCGATATTAAAATTGAGGGTCGCTCTGTGATAATCAATGGACCTGTTCAACTTCAAGGTGCTGAAGTGGCAGCGACTGATTTAAGAGCAGGAGCAGCACTTGTACTTGCTGGATTAGTGGCAGAAGGTCATACACGTGTCACTGAATTGAAGCATATTGACCGTGGATATGTGAACTTCCACCAAAAACTAGCAGCAATCGGTGCAGACATTGAAAGAGTAAATGATGAATCAGCAGATGTGACACAAGAACAAGTTGTATCAGATCTAAACGCATAATCATAAAAGAAATCAGTGTGTCCATTTGGGCATGCTGATTTTTTTTTAGAATCATAGACTGGTTGCATTTTCAAAAGCTTATCATTAGTGTATCCAATCATTTTAAATTTTATTCATAAAGACGAACAGTAAATCAAATGATGAAGAGCACAAACATATCAGCAAAAGACTTGTCCAATGAATGAAAGAAGCTGTCATATTAGCTTGTCCTTGCCCATAGGATAAAAGAGATTCAATGACAAATGGGGGCAGCCAATATGAAACCAATGATATGGACAATCGCAGGAATTTGCATCATCATTTTAATGATTCCAACCTTACTCGTGTTGCCGACGTTCCAAGGAAAACCAGCAGCCAGCCAACACGTAGCAGCAGAACCATCAGTTAAAAAAGAAGTGAAAGGTTCAGTCAAATTGAAACAATCACCCGTCTCCATTCCCGTCTACCGTTCAGCGCATCAGCAGGTAGAAAACATCCCCTTAGAAGAGTATGTGATCGGTGTCGTCGCTTCTGAAATGCCAGCCGATTTTGAAATAGAGGCGCTCAAGGCACAGGCACTCGCCGCTAGAACGTATATCGTCAGACAAATGATCATTGATAAAACCGTCAAATCTCCACAGGGTTCTCTTGTAGATGACACCCAAATGTTCCAAGTGTACAAAAATAAACAGGAACTGAAGAAAATTTGGGGAAAAGCGTACAATTGGAAATTAAAAAAGGTCACAGAAGCGGTCGCCAGTACACAAGGGAAAGTACTGACGTATGACGAAAAACCAATTGATGCTTCCTTCTTTTCAACAAGTAATGGGAAAACCGAAAATGCAGAAGCTTATTGGAAAAATGAAATCCCTTATTTGAAAAGCGTCTCAAGCAAATGGGACGAAAAATCACCCAAATTCCAAAACAAGAAAACCATCACAGTGAGCGAATTTCAGCAAAAACTGGGTGTGACCCTTGGCCAGCAGCAGGTGGGAGAAATTGTAGAACGAACACCAGGCAATCAAGTAGCCAAAGCCGTCATTAACGGAAAAACATTGTCGGGCAGAGACATTCGCGAATCACTAGGATTGCACTCTGCAGACTTTACATGGGAACGAAAGGGTCAGCAAATCGTGATTACGACAAAAGGGTATGGCCATGGTGTGGGCATGAGTCAGTATGGTGCACATTATATGGCACAGTCAGGCAAAAAAGTAGAGGCGATCGTGAAACATTATTATCAAGGGATAAAAATTGAATCAGCTGATCGCTTTCTGAACACATATATGGCTAAGAAATAAAAGCAAAGGTGCCTCAAAATGGGGGCATCTTTTTTTATGTGTGAAGAGGTTTGAACAGAATGTGACAAATTGCGACTTAAGGCGCACCTCAGGAAATCTTAAACATTTACATCCCGACAAGAACCGATGGCCGATACAAAGCCCCTCGAAAGAATGAGAAAACGAGGGTGACAAAAGAGTCGTTAGGTGAATATATCTAGACATCTGACAGAATTTTAGTGATTTTGATGAAAGAGAAAAAGGGATCGAGTCCTATACCATTCCAAGACAGAATATTTTACGATTAAGATGTTTCAATCAAATACATAAGGAGGAAGGAAAAGCATGTTGAAAAAAGTATTTACACTCGTAACCTTAGCTGTATTGACATTATCAATGTCAATCTCTTCACCAGTATTTGCAGAAGCAGCATCAGCCAAAAAACATAAGAAAGATGTAAGAGTGACGATCTTACTTGATGCAAGTGGAAGTATGGCAAGAAAAGTGGATGGAGAGCGCAAATTCGATTTAGCAAAACAAGAGGTATTTAAATTTGCTCAGTCTCTTCCGAAAGATGCTAAAATCCGTATGAGCTTGTTTGGGTCTGAAGGAAACAACAAAAACTCAGGTAAAGCTCAATCATGTGAAGTCATTAGAGGTGTTTATGGCGTTCAGCCTTATGAAAAGGATAGTTTCGAAAACTCTCTAAACGGTCTTGGACCAAATGGCTGGACACCGATTGCACGTGCTCTTGAAAGTGCAAAGCAAGCGGATAAGCAGCTTCATAAGGGAACAAAACACATTGTGTACTTAATTACTGATGGTGAAGAAACTTGTGGTGGAGATCCAGTGAAAGTAGCGAAAGAGCTTCATAACTCAAAGGGATCTACTGTAGTCAATGTGATTGGATTAGACTTTAACGATGGCTATGAAGGTCAATTGAAGCAAGTAGCTAAAGCTGGTAAAGGTCATTACTACCAAGCAAGCACTGGGAAAGAAATGGGTTCTATCCTTACAGCAGAATCATTAAAACTACACGAATAACTTGCTGAAGAAAAGGGAAACGATTGATTGATGCTTTCGTTTCTCTTTTTCTGTACAAATGAAAAAAAGGGAGATTTTTTAATGAAAAGAAATATTATATTAACCATTTTAGCGAGTCTTGTTCTGCTTCTTTCTTCACCAGCTCATGCTGTAACGAAAAAGGAGCCTGCTCATGTGGTGATTTTACTTGATTTAAGCGGAAGCATGGCACAATCGGTTGAAGGCGAAAAGAAAATCGATATCGCAAAACGCTCGATCCAAAGTTTCGCAAGTATTTTATCAGAAGATACACAAGTCTTGCTTCGTGTTTTTGGTCATGAAGGAACGAATAAAAATGCAGGAAAAGCCGTTTCTTGTGCAAGTTCCGAAGCAGTTTATGGATTTGGAACATATGAGCAAGCAACCTTTCAACAAGCGCTAAATGTGTATGGTCCAACAGGATGGACACCACTTGCCAAAGCATTAACTGATACGAAACAAGATTTTGAAGATCACCAAGCTAAAGGAAAAAATATTGTCTATGTTGTCAGCGATGGTGAGGAAACATGTGGCGGAAGCCCATCACAAGTAGCGAAGCAATTACATGAAGAAGGTATTGACACAATCGTCAATATCATTGGCTTCGATGTAAATGAAAAAGAAGCAAAAAGTCTAAAATCTGTTGCCAAAGCTGGTGGTGGACAATATCAACCAGCAGCAAATGCAGAAGAATTGAATCATATTCTTCAAAAAGAAGCGAACTCTTTTGGTCAATAGGATGTGAATAGACAGCTGGGGAGAAACCCCCAGCTGTTTTTTCATTAAGGATCAATAAGGATCAATTTAAAGTCGTTTCCAATTCATCAATCCGTTTCTCCACGTAGTGCTGATCTTTTCTTGCATGAAAGGTTTCGGCTTTTTCTAATATTGCGGTGGTATTGTATTCTGGAATCTGGGAATAGCTTTCGTAAACTCCTTTTGGTATTAACACGTTTCCTTCAGGCCAATACACTGCGATATTTCCACGTTTCAGCTCTCCGAATTGAGCAACTCCTTGGTAGGATCCATATTGATTAAAAAGGACAACGGGATCGCCTTCTTGGACGTAAAGCTCTTTCGCATCTTCTTCATTCATCAAGATAGAATGCCGCTTTCCACCATTAAAGGCATCCTTTTCACTGTAAATCATAGAGTTGAATTGCTTGCCTCGTCTTGTCGTGATATTGAAATGCCCCTCAGTTTTTCGGTATTGAGGCAGCTGTGCTGGGAGCAGGTGTCCTTTTCCATCCGGTGTTGGACACACCCCATCTTCGCAAAGCCATGCGCCACCCCATTGAAAGACATCCCCTTTATGACGCAAATGCTGGATCCCATCATAGTTCCGATTTGCGATGGCAATCTCACGGCGAATGTCTTCAGCATGGTCAAAATGAATCAGCTTCGCGTCTTCTGGGCGAACTCTTTTTGCTAGGTCAATATAAATGTCCCATTCAGCTCTAGCTTCTTCAATGCGAGGTCCTTCAATTTCCGGACTGAAATACACCATGCGTTCCGTACTGGTTGATGTACCGCCGCCTGGCTGTTCATATCTTGTCATTGCAGGCAGAACAATCACAGTCTCTTCTGCTTCTACCAGTGTAGAGGTGTTCAAAATAATATCTTGATGGACACGGAGTTCAAGTTCGGATAGTGCTTTTTCAATCGCTTCAGGATTTGGCATCGTTTCTAAAAAGTTTCCACCGCTAGTAAACAGCACCTTCAGCTTTTGCGGGTGTTCTTTTGGAAGAGCCATTTTTTCAAATGATTGCCCAATCGTGTCACCATGCCATTTTGGAATATCAAATCCCCATATCTTCTCGATTCTTTTAATATTCTCTTCATCAAAATCACTGCCGGGCAATACGAATGGATCGGCACCCATTTCGCCTGAGCCTTGGACACCGCTATGACCACGAATAGGCATAACGCCACAATGTTTTCTGCCAATAAATCCGCGTAACATGGCAAGGTTTGCGACTTGTGATATATTATCAGTGGCAAAGCGATGCTGAGTGAGACCCATACTCCAAATAAATACCCCTGAATTGGCATTGGCAAGCAGTACAGCGAATTCCTTCATTCTTTCTTTAGATAAGCCTGACGATGCTTCGAGATCCGACCATTTTAACTGAGTGACATGCTGCTTTACATCTTTTATACCGGTTGTATGCGCTTGGATAAATTCATGGTCAAGAGCGGAATGGGGCGCTTGTTCCTCCATATCAAACCAATGTTTGATGACACCATTCATAAACGCAATATCGCCGCCTATATTGACTTGATAAAAATCATCCGCTATTTTTGTGCCGAATAAAGCACTTTCTGGGATAGAAGGGACCCAATATTTTTCCATTGCAGGTTCTTTATATGGATTGATGACAATGATTTTGGTTCCTTTCTTTTTAGCGGCGTACATATATTTAGTCGAAACCGGCTGGTTGTTTGCTGCAACAGAGCCCCAAAATATCAATACATCTGTTCCAATCCAATCACTGTAATTACAGCTGGATGCACCTATACCAAGGGAGCGTTTAAGAGCGGTTTTGCTTGGTGAATGGCAAATACGAGAAGCATTATCGATATGATTTGTTCCAATAAATCGCGCAGCTTTCGCCGCAGTATAGTACACTTCATTTGTAATCCCTCTAGCCGTTAAATAGAAAGCAAGCTGACGTTTATCAATCGATTTGATTTTAGCGGCGATTTTATCTAATGCACTATCCCAAGAAATGCGTGTAAAGGCATTCTCACCTTTTTTTCGAATCAGGGGATAAGGAATACGCCCAAGTTTTCGAAGAGACGTGCTATCCATTTGTTTGAGCCGCTCAATATCTTCGAACCATTTTGGATCAATAGCTGGCATTGTGTTAAGCCGTAGCACATTCAGTCTTGTAGTGCATATATGGGGTCCTGCTAGTGTTTGATCGTATAAACCTGATACACCAAGAGCACAGCCGTCACAAACGCCCTGAGTCAATATACGGTACGCATAGGGGAGATTATCTTTGTTCTCCCATGCCACTTTCATTGTGTCTCGAATGTGTTTCGGTTTTACTTTTCCAAGCCCCATAGGAGCAAAAGAGGCCCATAGCTTTGGTGAGGGTTTTTTGTTGAGTTTAATAGGCCCCTTGTGTTTTGTTTTTCCCATGATATCGTCACCCTCCTATCACTTTGTAAAGCGTTTTCATATCTAAAAATTACCTGTAGATTGTCATTCTGTCAAATTCATATTAAGAGCGGACCGTGACAGAAGAAGGAGCAGTAAGATTTGATTCACGAAGTTGTTTAATATCCTTCCGAATGAGAAGAGATATGATAAACGCAATGAAAAATAGGCCAGAGAAGACCATGAGACTTTGTGTGTAATTGCCTGTAATGTCACGAATAAAGGAGGAAAATAAAGGTCCTGCTAAACCAGCAGCGGCCCAAGCGGTGAGAATATAACCGTGTATGGCACCTAGCTGCTTCGTACCAAATAAATCTCCTATATAGGCTGGAATTGAAGCAAACCCTCCTCCGTAGCACGTATAAATGATCGCCATCACGATTGAAAAGATGAGCGGTTCTTTTAAGTAGGGAAGTAAGGGAAAAGCAATGAGCTGTATAGTAAAGAAAATCGTATACGTATTTGGCCTTCCGATATAATCAGAGAAGGATGCCCATCCGATCCGTCCTAGCCCATTAAAAGCACCTAAAATTCCAACAAGAGTAGCTGCTGCACCGGCCGTAAAACCAACACCTTCTTGAGCAAGCGGTGATGCTACAGAAATAATAGCAATTCCGCATGTGATATTAATAAAGAGCATGACCCACAAATAATAAAAACGCCGTGTTTTAATGGCTTCATTTGCGGTGAGCTGTGATAAATCTTGAGGAATTTTCCTTTGGCTTGTTTTTAGCACGTTAAATTGTTTGACATCATCAGGTGTTGGTGGTGATAAATAAAGAGATGAAACGACCATGATGATAAAATAAGAGATTCCGAGAATATAGAAGGTATTTGCAATATCAACTTTTTCAATGAGAAATTGAATAATGGGACTGCAAATCAGAGAAGCAAATCCAAAACCCATAATGGCTAAACCCGTTGCGAGTCCTCTTCGATCTGGAAACCATTTGACTAATGTTGATACTGGAGCAATATAGCCTACACCTAATCCGATTCCAGCGAGTACACCATAAAATAAATAGAGGAGAGGTAATGAAGACATGTGGACAGCAAACCCTGATCCAGTCATCCCAATGCCGAAGAAAATAGCTGAGAAGAGCCCTGATGCCCTCGGCCCATACTTTTCAACGAAATGCCCCATGAAGGCAGCTGATAAACCTAAAAATAAAATAGCGATGCTAAATGTCAGGCTTATTTCTGTTAATGACCATTGAAAGGTTTGATGTAAAGGATTCGTAAAAACACTCCATGCATAAACAGATCCGATAGATAAATGAATCCCCACAGCACTTGTAGCGATCAGCCAACGATTTTTTGTTTTATTCATTGTGTTCCCTCCATATAAAGCAAACAAAAAGTTTGATAAGATAGAAATATGTTACATTTTTATGACTTTTTAAAATAATATCACAATTCGTCTGGTTCATATAACTAAATTTGTGTTGAAAGGAAGATCAGATCATGAATCCTTCTGTTAAAACGAAACGACGCATACACCAATATCGCAAAGGTCAAATGACATGTAAAACAGATGAAGTTGTAGAAGAATTCCCTTTAACCGTGCTGGTGAATGGTGAAGAGTTTGTCACACTCGTTTGTTCACCGGATCATTTGAAAGAATTGGTGATCGGTTTTTTAGCTTCAGAAGGAGTCATTCGATTTGAAAAAGAGATTAAAAGGTTTACAATAGATGAAAGTATGGGTTTTGCATATGTTGACTTACATCACACAACTCAGTTCCAATCCTCAGATTTTACAAAACGAGTGATCGGATCTTGCTGTGGGAAAGGAAGGCATTTTTATTTTCTCCAAGATGTGAAGACGGCAAAAACAGCCATTGACCGAATCCGTATTTCTGCTGAAACTTGTATTCATTTAATGAAATGTTTACAGGAGGAAAGTCAGTTATTTCAACATACTGGTGGTGTCCATAATGCTGGACTGTGTGATACAGAAAAGCTATTCATCACTAGGACGGATATAGGACGGCATAATGCGTTGGATAAAATCTATGGATATTGTTTACTTCATAAAATCCCACTGAGAGATAAAATCCTTGTGTTTAGCGGCCGGATATCATCTGAAGTTCTGTTGAAGGCAGCAAAATTAGGAGTATCAATCGTCATATCAAAATCAGCTCCTACTGAGTTAGCACTTAAAATGGCAGAAGAATTAAATATAACAACAGTTGGATTCGTAAGAGGAGAATCTTTTAATATCTATACTCATCATCAGCGTATTACAGAATAGGAGGCTAAGTATGGTCAGTATTTTGGATAAAAGACATCGACCATTGCGCGATTTAAGAATATCCGTAACAGATCGCTGTAATTTTAGATGTACGTACTGTATGCCTGCTGAAATCTTTGGACCAGATTATCCTTTTTTAGATAAAGAAGAGCTGCTTAGCTTCGAAGAAATTGAACGACTTGCTGCGCTTTTTGCAAAGGAATTAGGTGTGGTGAAATTACGTATTACAGGCGGTGAACCTTTAATGCGTAAAGATTTGCCAGTTTTAATAGAAAAACTGGCAAAAATTCCAGGTATTGAAGACATCGCGATGACAACCAATGGAACGCTGTTACCTTTGTACGCAGATAAGCTAAAGAAAGCAGGTCTGAATAGAGTCACCATTAGTTTAGATTCTTTAAATCCAGATCGTTTTAAGCAGATGAATGGAAGACACATTTCTATCCAAAAAGTATTTGATGGGATAGAGGCTGCAAAAAAAGCTGGACTTGCTATTAAGATCAATATGGTTGTCCAAAAAGGTGTGAATGATCAAGATATCTTACCAATGGCAGCCTATTTTAAAAAAGAAGGACACATTCTACGATTTATTGAATTCATGGATGTTGGCAATACGAACAAATGGAATCTCAAGCATGTATTGACGAAAAAAGAGATTATGGAGCTAATTCATTCAAAATACCCTATCAAACCAGAACCTCCTCGATATCAAGGGGAAGTAGCCAAGCGTTATTTTTATGAGGATGGGTCAGGAGAGATTGGCATTATTTCTTCCGTTTCAGATGCTTTTTGTGGATCGTGTAATAGAGCTAGACTATCTGCACGTGGCGAATTATTCACCTGTCTTTTTGCATCATCGGGTTTTGATCTGAGACGATTCATCCGTAATTCAGAAAATGATGAATACCTAGTGAACATATTGAAGGAACTTTGGTCAAACAGACAGGATCAATATTCAGCTGAGAGAGAGCAAAAGAAAGATCAGAAAAAAGTTGAGATGTCCTACATCGGCGGGTAATGACAACAAAGTATCATGATCATCGATTTTTGAAAAGAAGAGAAAATGCTATAATCACTTTTGAAAATCTTCTTTTAACATCAGGATAATCTTTCCTATAAGCTCGGTCCTATAAAAAAACAGCAGAGATTCTGCTGTTTTTTAAAATGCTATTTTGCACCTCAAAATTGACGGAGTAAGGATGAAAAAGAGGTTTTTATTCATTTTGTCCTGCTTTACATTGACAGGAACTATGCTAAGATCAAATCAATCTTTACCAACTCGATTTTTTCACTCCTGGAATCTGTCCTTTATAGGCAAGCTCACGAAAAGCAATTCGAGACATTTTAAATTTTCTCAAGTAACCTCTAGGACGGCCAGTTAATTCACAGCGGTTTTTTAAGCGAGTGGGTGAAGAGTCTCTAGGTAGTTTCTGCAAAGCTTCATAGTCACCTTTTTCTTTTAGCTCTTTCCTTAATTGTGCATATTTCAAAACGAGCTGCTGCCGCTTTTTTTCTTTTGCTATTTTTGATTTCTTTGCCATTTAAAACCCTCCTGGTTTAAGTGTGTATGTTCCATTGAAAGGGGTCTTCAAACGTTGTCCAATCTTGATCAAATTCTTCAGGTGTAAGTAAGCATTGATCTAGTGTACGAATAATATCTGCTTTAGGTAAATCTACACCGATAAAGACAAGTTTTGTATGTCGATCACCAAACTCTGCATCCCACTCATCTAGAATGTCTGGTTCCTGATTTAAGATCCGTGATCGTTCTTGCTCAGGCAAGGCAGCAATCCAGTATGCGATTGGTTCAATTGCCACAGATTTTCCGGCTTGTGAAATTAAAATGGTTAAATCATGATGTGTCGCTAGCCATGTAAATCCTTTCGCTCGAACGATTTGCTCTGGCATTTGATCTAACCAAGCATTCAGTCTGCCAGTATGAAAAGGAAGCCTTCTTTCATAAACAAAAGATGAGATTTGGTATTCTTCTGTTTCAGGCGTATGCTGAGAGTGTCCAGCATTAATTTCTTTGATCCAGCCCGCAGAAGCACTAGATTTTTCAAAATTGAATAAACCAGTATTCAAAATATCACTAGGCTGTACATTACCTTTAGAGGTTCTAATAATGGTTGCTTCTGGTTGAAGTTTGGTTAGCACATTCTCAAGCCGATCTAGTTCTGATGCTGATACAAGATCACATTTATTGATAATGAGCACATCACAAAATTCAATTTGATCAATAAGCAAATCGGAAATCTCTCGTTCATCATCATCTGAAACTGCTTCTTTACGATCCAATAAACTTTCTCCTGACTGGAAATCTGTCCAGAAACGGTTTGCATCTACCACCGTTACCATCGTGTCTAATCTGCAAAAACGTGTCAAATCTATGCCCATTTCTTCATCAATGTAAGAGAAAGTTTGAGCGACAGGAATTGGTTCACTAATACCTGTAGATTCAATGACAATATAATCGATATTCCCAGCCTTACAAAGGCGTTCTACTTCAATTAATAAATCTTCTCTCAATGTGCAACAAATACAACCATTAGATAGTTCAACCAGTTTCTCATCTGATCGAGAGAGTTCGCCGCCTTGCTTAACTAATTCCGCATCAATGTTTATTTCACTCATGTCATTGACAATAACAGCTACTTTTAGCCCTTTACGATTCTGAAGAACATGATTTAATATCGTGGTTTTTCCAGCTCCTAAAAAGCCGCTTAGAACTGTGACAGGTATTCTTTTATCCATTTGTTTTAGTCCTTTTGAACATGCTCATTTTGTATGCCGCCTCACTTATATAGTAATGATTACGATTTAAATCTTAAAAATTATTTTGTTTCCCGATGAAGGGTGTATTTCTTTAATCGTGGAGAATATTTTTTTAACTCCAATCGGTCTGGGTTCGTTCGTTTATTTTTTGTAGTGATATAGTTTCTGTCACCTGTTTCAGTACAGGCTAAGGTGATTTTCACGCGCATAATTGCTATAATCCTCCTTTATTTCGTAATGATTACGATTTGTATTTTAAAATGATAAAGGCTGATTGTCAAGTTTAGTATCAAGTCTATGCCAACTCAAATAAAAAAGGGGTATCCTATTTCATTGATACCCCTTTCTATTAATAAAAGTCACCAAGTTCTTCTTCGTAATAATCTTCGTACTGTTGGACATCGGTAGGGAGTTCTTGGAGAAAGGCTAGTCCACCTAGTATAAACATTAAAACAATCGCGATGAATGAGAGAATAACGGCGGCGATACTTGAAATCGCAAACAGTGTTTGCATTTTCATCATCTTAGCATATTGTTCCAATAATTCTTCGTAAGAAGTATCAGGCGCTTGAATCAATTGTTCAGCTGCTTTCACGGATTTTTGGACATGTATTCCCATCATAATCAGAAAAACGCCAATGGCAGCAGGAAGAACAAGCCAAAACCCACTGAGGATGGATAGACCACCTGAAATATAGAGAAAGATGCTCCCAACCTTTCCCCACTTTGTTATTGAATGAAGAGATTGAATGATTTTCTCAGTTTGTTGCAATTGTGTTCACTCCTTTATGTATTCACTCTATATCATACTTGAGCAAGTAGTACTTTAGGAAGAGTGAATTGACCTTTTTTCTATCTTTCATTTACTTTTTATGGATAAATAAATTATTTTTGAATAAGAAAAAAGTAGCAATTACTACAATTCTAATCGATAAATTTTGTCATAAATGAGAAAAGTAGTTTGAAGTAATTAGAAAATTTATCAAAATATGTTGTTAGTTGTCTATTAATTGGTTATTATTGTATTGTATTACCATAAAAATTGGAAGGTGGAATTCATATGTTAGATCGAATTTTAAACAAAATGACCAATGTTCAACCTGCAGCTGCTAGATGTATTTTGCAAAGATTGGTCACTTCTTGCCAATCAGCACCAACTTGTTTCCTTCAAGGCGTTGGAACTTTCCGTTACTATGTGGATCGTGACACAGGTGAGATTTGTACTAGCCAAGAACGCGTTAAATGTGGCTGCTAAATCTAAGTATCTTATTTATTAGGGTGTGAACGCATGAGCATAACTCCAATTTCATTAGTAACAAATGCTATGCAGACGTCAAATAAGCGTCAAGCAGGCCATACATCAAATTCTTTTTTGACCCAAGCAGCGCAAATTGTTCAAGGCGACCATTCTCCAGAAGAGAGAAAGGCGTTATTTCAACAACTGACTTTAGTTCAGCAAGGAAAAGATTTAGAGCTTCATGTTTCTAAATTAAAGGAACTAGAGAAAGAGGTTCAAAAAGAGGGGTCTTCTTCTGTTACTGTGAATCAGCACGGTGATCAAGTTGACATTTCAAATGAAGCTCGCAGTGAGTTTGAACAAGCTGAGGAACAAACATCCGCTTCAAGCGAAGCTAATGAAATCGCTGCAGAGGAAAAAGGGAAGGATGTTCAGCCAAATTCACAATAATAAAAAATGAGGCATGTGTTTGATGCTCTTCACATGCCTCATTTATCTTTAGTTTGCAGCTAGTCTTGAATAAAGACCGTCTGGAAAAGGTGCTGCATATGAGATGGTATCATTGTCTTCTACCATGATGTAGAACGGAAACTCCTGAATTTGGAATGCGTTTATCAATTGTTCGTCTACCGGAATAATTCGCAAGTTTGTTTCGTTATCACGATATAATTCTTGGTCCTTTTTTTGCCCGTTTTTCAACAAAATACTCAATGAAACGTTTAGTTTACGCTGCTTTTTTGTTTCTAGGAATTGTTCGAGTGATGGAATGCAGTGCGGACATGCTGTGTCAGTGAAGATCAGTAATTGTTGTGTACGATTTGTTTGCAGCAGATCATTCATGTGAATGGGTGATGGCTGATCGAGAAGTGGATGCGCAAGTTTCTGCCCCACGTGTTCTATAGGTAAGATGATAAGCTGCATCTGTTGTTTTAAATAGATGATAATTCCAGCCGTTAATAGAAGACTGCAAATCATAAGAGCGAGCTGTATAAGAAAAATTGAATTCATCGTATATCGTCCTCTCAAAGTGAAGTTACGCAAAGCTATCATATTACAAATATCAAAAATATGTCAATTATACTAAATGGTGTAAGGTGGAGCATCTCATGAGTACAGTGAACCATTGTTTATATGCAATCTCCTATACTTGGAAAAAAAGTCGTTCTTATCTTCTTTTAACTTTGTTCATTCAAGTGATCGTTGGTTTTATGCCTTTGGCTAGTGTCTGGATTATTCAAACTTTGATTAATGAAATTATTTTATTTATGACGTCTTCAGGTGACATCCAAAAGGTTTTGTGGTTATTTGGACTGCAAATGGTCATTGTGATTTTAGGATATGGGCTTCAATTCATTCTTCAGCTTAGTCAACAGAAAGCAACAAATCTGATTGGTCTGCATTTGAAAGGTGAATTGCTTCAAAAAGCGATAAGACTGCCGTTTATTACGTTTGAGCACCCGTCCTTTTACAATGAAAGTCAACGTGTGATGAACAGTCATCAGCATGTTCTCAGTATGGTGAGAAGTATTTTTACAATGATGAGCGCGTTGATTACTGTTGTATCACTTCTTATTTATATGATCGGTATTCATTGGGGCTTAGCGGTCATATTGTTCTTGTTTACCTTGCCTGTATTATGGATTGAACTTTTCTTTGGAGGCGCACGTTATCGATTAAATCGTTTGTTAACGGCTAATGATCGAAGAGAAATGTATGTATCTGATCTCGTCGCGCAGCGAGATTCTTTAAAGGAAGTTCGTTTATATGGAATAGGGAATTATCTTCTTCAAAAGTGGAGAGG
The DNA here is from genome assembly GCF_038005045.1 of Bacillus sp. FSL K6-3458. Lineage (NCBI taxonomy): Bacteria > Bacillati > Bacillota > Bacilli > Caryophanales > Bacillaceae > Bacillus > Bacillus sp. FSL K6-3458. Next base: position 676,051 of record NZ_JBBOSI010000001.1, read on the forward strand.
TCACTACGTTAAAAGTGCAGATGAAAAATATAATTTGCTGAAACGCCAAGTGCGCTGGGAGATGGCAGGCGGGTTGCTCATGACATTGGCCTATGTGTGCTGTGGTTTATTGATTGTCTTTCTTATTTTTCAAAAAAAATTAGCAGCGGGTACGTTTGTTGCAGTGCTACAAGCTGTACAAAACATTCAAAGTGGGTTTCAAGATTTAACGAGGGAATGTTCTAGTTTATATGAAACGAGCCTATATGTTGATGAAATGAGAGCTTTTCAAAAGAGAGAAGAGGAAATGCATGAACAGACGGAAGAGGCAGCGTCGCTTCAGGGAATTGAGCATATCCAGTCCATTACATTAGACAATCTCTCTTTTACTTATCCGAATATGAAAAAACCAGCGATTGAGCATATTCATTTTCATATGAATAAAGGTGAACGAATTGCATTAGTAGGAGATAATGGGTCCGGTAAAACCACTTTAATCAAATGTTTAACCGGCTTATATGATCCAGATCAACAGAATATGCACAAAGTCAATGGAGAGGATATTTCCACCATCCATAAAAAGACCTATCATGCGAGAATGGCTGTTCTTTTTCAAGATTTTATGAAGTACGAATTCACTGTGAGAGAAAACATAGGGTTTGGCCGTATTGATGATATAGAAGAGGAAGAGCGGTTGATTTCAGCCGCCCGCCAAGCAGGTATAGAGAAAAGAATTAATCAAATGGAAGACACATATGATGCGCAGCTAGGTCGCTTTTTTGAAGAGGGACATGAATTGTCTGGCGGACAATGGCAAAAGCTTGCGATGGCGAGAACCTTCTTTAGAGAAAGTGATTTTATTATTTTAGATGAACCGACCTCTGCTCTCGATCCGCTGTCGGAGATCTCGCTCATTCGAAAGTTATTCGATCATACGCAGGATCAAGGGGTTTTGTTTATTACACATCGTATGGGAGCGGCCCGCTTAGCAGACCGTATCATCGTCATGAAAGATGGTGCTTTTATTGAAGAGGGCAACCATGATGAACTGATGGCGTTGCACGGAGAGTACAGAAGGCTTTACGAGGCACAATCTCAACTATTTCAACAAAAGGAGATGGTGTAAGGTGGGTGTCTTTTATTTCATAGGCGTCTATTTACTAGGAATCATTTTTGCGGGTGCATGGCTCGATAAAGCAAGGAAACAGAAGGCACATGTTCAGCAGATCAATGCTTATCGGTTGTTGCCGCCTTCTTTTGCGGCACCTATGTTTTATTTGTTTTTGTTGATTGAATTGGTTTGTACGGTTCATTTGTTTATATGGAACATGTCTGTCCTGCCTGCAATTGGCCTTACAGCCCTGTTATGTATTTATACTGGAGCGGTTACGTTCAATTTAATTAGGGGGCATCGTGATATTTCGTGCGGTTGTGGAGGGTTACTGGAAAACGACCGCCTGCATTGGGGGATTGTGATTCGCAATCTGCTGATGCTTACTCTTGTGGCAGGGTTATTCTATGTACATCCTGGTGTTGAAATGATTTCATTGCGGTTGAAAATGATTTGTTTTCTCATTGCAGCGGCTGTCTGTTTTATCATAGCGGTCAGCCAAGAAATTGTGCTATTAAAGCGAAAGTGGATCGACTCATTCCAGATTGCAGATGGATCAATTATAGAAGGAGATAAAATGAAATGACAGATATTTTATTAATCATTGTGTTATTAATTGTCATTGCCCAGCTGGCTGTCGTGTTTTTGCTTGCCCGTTTTATCGGGAGATTTATGAATAAAATAAAGTCCCTTGATGGAATTGAATTGAAGGAAGCGGATATTGGTGACCCGGCTCCGTTATTTCGCAGTTATTCGCATGTAGGTGAAAAGGTGATCTTGAAGGAGTATTTGCAAAATGGGCGAGCTGTGATGCTGTTATTTGTGAATTCTACTTGTATGACTTGTAAAAGTATTTTGTCTGATGTGCAGCCTCAAACTTCACATGATGATGCTCATGTGATTGTTATAAATGGAGATGAACAAGCCGATGATGCCTCGATTCTTCAATTGCTGCCGGAGCAAGCTGTTTATATGCGCTCATCACAAATTATGGAGTTGTATGGAGTAACAGTTGTTCCGCAAGCGCTTCTGATTGATGAACATGGTATCATTCTGAAAAGAAAATCACTTCAAAATGCGAAGCAATTTGAGCAGTTGGTGCATGCTTCATAAAAAAGCGTCTCTTTCTTCAAGAGACGCTCCGTTTATAACTCTTTTCCTAAAATATCTAAGTCGTACCGATTGCCGTCCATTTCTGCGATGCGTGGCAAATGTCCCCAAGTCTCAAAGCCGTGCTTCTTAAATAATTTGATGCTGGCTTCGTTGTGGCCGAAAATAAAGGCAAGTAACGTTCGGATGCCTAATGAGGGTGCCAATTCAAGCGCCTCTTGTAAGAACAATGACCCTAAACCTTTTCCTCGATAGTTTTGGTTCAAATAAATACTCATTTCAACAGTACCGTTGTATGCAGGTCTGCCGTAAAACGTTTCAAAACTGAGCCAGCCGTAGATATTTCCTTCCTCATCTGTTTTCACATAGAGAGGACGTTTCTCTGAATGATTCAAAAACCACTGACGGCGGTCTTCTACTGTAACAGGTTCTGTATCGGCCGTTACTTCTCTTGAAGCAATCGTTGAATTGTAGATATCGACGATCTCTTTGAGGTCATCTTCTGTTGCCATGCGGTTGAAAGTTTTCACCATATGTACCCCCATCTTTTTTCATTCATCATACATATTATTGATGCGATTGCGCAAAATAAAAAGAAAAATGATTTCGTGTGTATATATTTTTTGAAAAGTGTTCAGAATGTTGCTGAGGTGATGAAAAATGAGAGAGGAAGAAAAGAAACGTACTTCCAAAATCACAAAAGTTCAGCAATTTTTCCGTAAGCGCTGGGTATTCCCTGCTATTTACTTGGTCAGCGCAGCGGTCGTGTTAACAGCCGTTCTTTGGTATCAAGCTGTATCGAAAGATGTGAAAGACCAACTATCTGATGGAAATCAAACAGGACAAGAACAGCGTGATGATGCCGTTGAAGTTGGAAAGCCAATTGAAAATGTCGCTATGCCGGTCCAGAATTCTGAGAATGTTTCTGTCGTGAAAAAGTTCTATGAAGCAGATGCTGATCAAAAAGAAAAAGAAGCAGCACTTGTAAACTATAATAACACCTATACCTTAAGCAAAGGTATTGATCTTGCAGATAAAGATGGCAAAGTGTTTGATGTCACAGCTGCTCTTAGTGGAACAGTCGTTCAGGCGAAAAAAGATCCAGTTCTCGGTCACGTTGTTGAAATTGAACATGAAGATGGATTGTCTACTGTGTATCAATCGTTGTCTCAAGTGAGTGTAAAAGAAGGCGATGAAGTAAAGCAGAATGATGTCATCGGTGCTTCTGGTAAGAATCTATATGGTGCTGAAAGCGGCAACCATGTTCACTTTGAAATTCGTATGGAAGGTTTAGCGCTTAATCCACTTAGCTTCATTGATAAGCCTGTTTCTTCCATTGAAAAAGCAGCGCAAGAAGTGACGGAAGAAGCAAAAGAACCTGCTCAGCCAAAAGTTGATGAAAAAACGAAGGAACCTGCTGCTGACGATAAGGCAAAAGAGCCGGCTGAAGAAAAATCTGAAGATAAGTCTGATGAGAAGGGGAAATCCTCTGATCAAGAAAAGTCTTCTGATTCCTCTAAAGACCGCAGTCAGTCAGAAGAAACAAAACAATCTTAATGTCATGTCCTCTGTGTAGATAAATGCACAGAGGTTTTTTTCTGTCTTTAAAAAAACCTCCGCCATATGGCGGAGGGATGCTATAGGGCGGCAGGTCCTTCTTCACCTGTCCGAATGTTGATTGTATTTTCTATCTCATATATAAAAATCTTCCCATCCCCTGGTTCGCCTGTACGCAGTACTTTCTGTGCTGTTTCCACGACCTGTTCAACAGGTACTTTGCTTAAGACGATTTCGATCTTTAAACGTTCGTACACATTGCTTTCCTTTTTGACGCCACGGTATAGTTCCGTATGTCCCTTTTGTAATCCGCAGCCGTGCACATTGGAAAAGGTAATCGAGGTGACACCAATCTTTCCAAGCTCCACCTTTAATGTTTCAAAATTAGCTGGACGTGTGACAATCTCCACTTTATACATTTTGCTCATAGAGACACCCCTTTTTCTTTAATCTTGATATGCTTTTTCGCCATGCATCGTTAAATCAAGACCGACTGATTCTTCTTCTTCAGTTGCGCGAATCTTGAAGAAGATGTTGACGACTTTGATGATCACGTATGTGACAACTGCAACAAAGACGTATGTGGCCACGATGGCGACAACTTGTTTCCAAAGTAAGCTTGGATCGCCGTAAAATAAGCCGTTGGCTCCGCCATCATTAACAGATGTAGTGGCGAAAAGGCCTGTAGCAATGCCTCCCCACGTACCGCCGATTCCGTGCAGACCGAATGCATCCAGTGCGTCATCATAGCCGAACTTGGCTTTAAGTGAATAGACACCCCAGAAACAAACGATTCCGCCGATGATTCCGATGATAATCGAAGCAAATGGTGTGACAAAACCTGCGGCAGGTGTAATCGCTACTAGACCTGCAATGGCTCCAGAGATTGCACCTAGCATCGTTGGTTTTTTGTTGATCATCCATTCGACTAACAGCCAGCCGATGATTCCTGCAGCAGCTGCTGTATTGGTGTTAATAAAGGCATACATGGCCACACTGTCTAATGTGAGGGCACTTCCTACGTTAAACCCAAACCAGCCAAACCAAATCACAGCTCCGCCAAGAAGTGTGTAGATCAAGTTATGCGGAGAAGAACTTGTCGCTTCTTTTCGCTTCCCGAGAACAATGGCTACGACTAGACCAGCCACACCGGATGAAATATGGACGACGTTTCCACCGGCGAAGTCAAGTGCTCCCATTTCGCCAATCCAGCCGCCACCCCATACCCAGTGTGCGACTGGAGCGTATACAAATGTGACCCAAAGGAGTGTAAACACGACCACCGCTGAGTAACGAATACGTTCAGCGAAGGCACCAGAGATAATGGCTGTTGTGAGGACAGCAAAGGTCATTTGGAACATCATGAACAATGAATGTGGAATCGTATCACTATATGAACCAGGTTCAAAGCCAACGCCTTTTAGTCCAACCCAGTCAAAGCCTCCGATCCATGCATTGCCTGGCGCAAAGGCCAGTGAATAGCCAAACACGATCCAGACGATAGAGACAATGGCTAGTGAGGTTAAGCTGTGCATTGTCGTACTTAACACGTTTTTACTTCTCACAAGTCCTCCGTAGAATAAGGCTAAACCCGGTGTCATTAACCACACGAGTAGTGCGCAGAAGAACATAAATACTGTATCACCCATTTGCATGCTGCATTCCCCCGAATCATTCAGAATTAATAGATTTCTTAATTCTTCATTATAGAGAGAAAAGTCATATATAACATATTCGTGTAAGTTTATCTAACATGGTTTTTTGGTCATTATCAATATAAATGGATGAAAAGTTCGTAAAAAATGAGAATAAACGTGTATGAACGACGAAAAATAAAGGGCATTTGACCTATAAAATCGAACTGAGAAACAATTTGGTTCGCTCCTCTTGAGGGGAATCAAATAATTCTGATGGGGTACCTTGTTCGACAATTCGTCCTTCATGCATATAAACAACTCGGTCAGCTACTTCTTTTGCGAAGCCCATTTCATGAGTGACGATGACCATTGTCATGCCTTCTTTGGCAAGACTTTTCATGGTATGCAGCACTTCGCCTACAAGCTCTGGGTCCAGCGCAGAAGTAGGCTCGTCAAATAACATGACATCGGGCTTCATGGCAAGAGCTCGTGCGATGGCAACGCGCTGTTTTTGACCGCCTGATAGCTTTGAAGGGTACACTTTTGCTTTATCCGCTAGTCCGACTTTCTCTAATAAGACATTGGCTTCAGTTATCGCTTGTGCTTTCTTTGTTTTTTTCACCATGACCGGTGCTTCGATGATGTTTTCAAGCACGGTTTTGTGCGGGAAGAGATTAAAATGCTGAAACACCATGCCTATTTTCTGCCTCATTTCGTTTAATTGATCTCGTTTTGGATGAACGGGACTGCCATCAATGATGATCTGACCGTCACTTTTTATTTCTAAAAAATTCATACAACGGAGTAAGGTGCTTTTCCCAGAGCCGCTTGCACCAATTAAGACGACGACATCATTTTCATATACAGTGAGGTCGATATCTTTTAAGACATGCAGCTCTCCAAAGTATTTATTCAGTTTTTCAACACGAATGATCTCTTTTGATTCTGTCATGCTTCTCCTCCTAATGATCACTGACTGATAGTTTCTTCTCAACTGTTTGCACAGCGAATGTTAACAGCAGGACAAGAACTAAGTAATAGACAGCCACGACAAGTAAGTACGTCATGTTGTCAAAACTGTTGGAGCCTTGAGTGGTGGCTATGTTAAAGAGTTCATTGACGCTGATGAAGGCAGCAAGTGATGAATCTTTTAAACCGATAATAAACTGATTGCCGAGAGGGGGGAGGGCACGCCGCATCGCTTGCGGGAGAATGATACGTCTCATGGTTAGAAATCGCCCCATGCCAAGAGAACGTCCTGCTTCTTTTTGACCTTGATCGATTGATTGAATCGCCCCTCTGAATATTTCTGCTATATAGGCACCGTTATGGAAGGCAAGCGCAATAGAGGCTGCCCAAAAGTCGGGTATATTTAATTCTGTAAGCCCAAAATACAGGATAAAAATCTGCACAATGAGTGGTGTCCCGCGTACAAGGAAGATATAGGCATTTGCGATATAACCGAAAACGGCCACGCGGGATATTTTTAGTAAGGCAAAGAAAAGCCCGATGAACATGCCGATGAAAATACTGATGACAGTGAGTTGTAAGGTGAGCAGCATTCCTTCTAAGAAAACGCCTCTAGAATCAATCAGCGTTTGAAAAAAATGTGATAAGGTAGGCAAAACAATCATCTCCATTTGAAGAAAGTGCGCCTAGAGAAAGGCGCACAATCGTGGTTTTAATCCTGTTTGACGGTAATATCTTCGTCAAAATACTTTTCGCTAATTTGTCTTAATGTTCCGTCTTTTTTGAGTGCATCAATCGCATCGTTGATTTCTTTTATGAGCTCTTTATTGTCTTTAGAGACAGCAATTGCTTGCTCACTTTGCCCGAGTCTTTCTTGTGCTTCAATTTTTAGTTTTTTCTTCATGGCTTCTGCCCCTGTGGCAAAATCAGTGACGACCGCATCGTGTTTGCCATTGGCTAGTGCTTCTAAAGCGACAACATCACTGTCGTAATATTTCGGTTCCTGACCGCTATGTTCTTTGGCAATATCCGCATAAGACGAACCTTTAGAGACAGCGATTTCTTTGTTTTTTAAGTCATCTGCACTGTGAATATCTGCGCCGGGTCTTGTGAAGATTTGCGGACCGGAGTAGTAATACGGTTGAGAAAAAAGGACGTGTTTTTTTCGTTCCTCGTTGATGGTATGACTTGCAACGGCGGCATCAAATTTACCTGCTTTGACGCCTTCGACGATGCCTGCGAATTTATATTTTTTCTGTACAGGCTCTAGGCCCATCTTGTCACTAATCGCATTGCCGACATCAATATCAAAGCCGGACATCTGGTTTCCATCCATGTAACTGAATGGGTGGAATTCACCTGATGCTGCAAAAATAAATTTCCCATCCTCCAAAATCGGCGACCCTTTCGCTGTAGAATTACGTTTATCTCCGTTCCCATTTGTTTCATTTGAACCACACGAAGACAGAAGTAATACTGCAACCGAGAAAAGGGCTGGGACCCAAAACCGTCTTTTTTTAATAATAAGCTTCTCCTCCTTTTCAGCCGTTCTCCGTATAAGGAGAAAGTAGGCTTTTCAATATGTGTAGCATCTTACCATTTGTTCCTCATATTCTCAATTTTATATGCGCTTTTCCAACACTTGCCCTTTTTAAAATGTATGTCTTGCTTTTCGGAGAGAGAACTTGAATTGATCAGGGTAAAAAAGGGAAATGAATCTCATAATAACGAGGAGATAGACAAAGAACGTGTATGTCAAAAGAAGGGGGCGGGTGTATGATCAAATGGAAAAACAACCGAAAAGTCTTTTTAACGGCGATTGCTTTTGGAACGATGTTAAATCCATTGAATTCCTCAATGATTTCTTTAGCCTTGCATCAAATTCAGCATGAGTTCGGTTTGTCGTTTACGACGGTATCTTGGCTCATTTCAACCTTTTATTTGGCCAGCGCGGTCACGCAGCCGGTGAGTGGACGAATTGGAGATCATGTGATGAGCCGAAGAACCTTATTTTTATTTGGACTAGTTCTAGTGGCAGTCTCGGCCATTTGTGCGCCGTTTGCCCCGACTTTTGCGGTGCTGATTGTGATCCGGCTTCTTCAGGCGATTGGAAGCAGTGCGATCTATCCTTCAGGTGTTGGACTGATTCGGGATCATGTGAAGGAACGACAAGCTTCTGCTTTAGCGGTATTGTCCATCTTTGCTTCAGCGATGACAGCACTCGGGCCGACACTTGGCGGGTTTTTGATGACGATCGGCAGCTGGCCGGCGATCTTTTTAGTGAATCTGCCATTCATATTGATCAGTTTTTTTCTAGGCCTTTCCTTGTTTCCTAAGGAGAAGAAGAAAAAATTGCGTATCGGAGACACTGTCCGAAAGCTTGATTTGCCAGGGATGTTTCTATTTACAGTTTGTATTGTCCTTTTGCTTTCTTTTTTATTATCACTATCTGATGGTATTCAGTATGTACAGGGCATTCTCTGTCTTGTGAGTGCGGGTGCTTTTATATGGTGGGAATATCAGGTGGATGAGCCATTTATCCAAATTCGGATGTTCAGGCAGGAGAAACGGCTTTCGCTTGTGTATGTGCAATTTATCATTTTGAATATTTTCTTCTATTGTCTCTTTTTTGGCTTGCCAAGTTATTTTCAGGATGAATTGGGCTGGCGTGTGGAGATGACAGGTCTCTTTATGCTTTGCATGTCTGGCGTGAGCATAATGGTCTCGCCGCTGACTGGCAAGTGGGTAGATCGCGGCGATGAACGGCATCCTGTTTTGGCAAGTGCTGTGCTGATGCTGGCCGGTGCTTCCGCAATGACTTTCTTTTTTATACCTGCGCCATTCTGGGGGAAAGGACTGGTTCTTGCTTTGCTTGGACTCAGTTACGGGATTGGAAATGTTGCGCTTCAAGCTGCGATGTTAAAAGCGAGCCCTCAACAAATGATTGGCACGACCTCTGGGCTTTTTCAAACATGCAGGTACCTTGGTTCCATTCTGTCATCTGCCGTGCTTGGCATGCTGTTTGGTGAGGAAATTGCAGGTTCTCATTTTGAACAATTAGGCTGGACATTAATCATGATTTCCCTTGTTGGCATTAGCGTCAGCCTTTATTTTTCGAGTATGGTCAGAGGAAAACAAACAATGAAAAAAGCGGCTGGGATAAAGTAGAAGAGAGGTCTTCCATACTTTATCGCAAGCCGCTTAAGAGTTGGACAGGTCTGATCCTTGGTCCTTTTGCTTCCTTCTGAAAATTTTGCCCACAATGTTCTCGTAAAATGTCACGATACGGTCAATTGGAGAGTCAAAGAACTTCCATAATTTATTCATGATAAAGACAACCACAATCGATACGATCAAGCTGCCTAATACATCAAATGGATAATGATGACCGACCCAGATGCGGGAGAACCCTGTCAGTAATCCAAAAACAAGCAAAATATTGCCGAGTTTTTTATTACGGGATCGAATGGCTAGTGAAAGAGCCAGTGCACCTGTTGTGTGGTCACTTGGGAAGGAAGCGTCTGCTGAGTGCGGGATGAGTGTGTCGACTTTGTGCGCCACAAACGGCCGCTCTTCATAATAAAACAGCGTAATGGCAAAATTGACGATGAGTGCCACGATGCCTGTTACACCAGAAAAGAAGACATGCTTCTTAAATTTGTGATTACCTAAAAACCAGCAAATCAATAAGACGAGGGCATATACGAGAATGGCCTTTTTCGTAATGAAAATCATGGCCTGATCTAAAAACTCAGAATGATGAGCCATCCCGTGTATGACTTTAAACAATTCGTAATTCAAAACATCACCTATACTTTCGCTTAACGCCAACTATTTTTCAAAAGACCTATCTGTTCATTTGAAATATCCTATATTTTAGCATGTTTTCAGTGAAGTTTAAAACAGTATCCTATTCTGATAGGGAAACCTTTTGTGCTTTTGCTTCTTGCGGTTTTCGTTCGCTCCAATAAAAAACACCCATGCTGAGTAACACGACAACGCCAGCAATGAGATATACATTTGAAAAATCTGTGAAGCTGACAAGCAGTCCGAAGACAAAGGATCCAGCGGCAATCCCCGTATCATATAGGGTAAAGAAAGTTGCTGTGGCGTAGCCTGTACGGTGTGCTGGTGAGTGCTGTATCGCAAGTGTTTGTAGACATGGCACCAAAGAGCCGTAGCCAAGACCGATGACAGCGCCGGATAAAAGAAGCATGGTGGCTGTTTGGGTAGCGGTCAGCATCCATAAACCAATCGCAAAGAGAGCAATCGATGGATAGATCACAATATGAGGCCCGACTCTGTCAAACAGTCTGCCTGTAAATGGACGTGATCCAAGCATTGCAGCTGCAAAAACAATGAAGAAATAACTGCTTGCACCCATCAGGTTCAGGGAATTGGCATAGACTGAAATAAATGAAATGATCGGCGAGTAACAGAAGGAGATAATGATTCCAACTGCTGCCGTTTTTAAAGCACCTTTTTCAAACAGATGAGAAAAAGTGAATCGAAAGATGACACTTCCGCCGTTTTCAGGCTCTGGCTGTCTAATCAGCATCGTGAAAGCTGCACCGATAGAGACGATGATCGAAAAGAGAAGAAATAAAGAATGGAATCCTACTTTTCCGACTTGATTCAGTGCGATAAACGGACCGATAACCACAGCGAGGTTCATTGACATCACAAAGTATCCAAGACCCTCTCCTCGTTTATGTTTCGGAATCATATCAGCAGCAATGGCACTTGCTACGGTTGTCAAAATGCTGAAGAAGATGCCTTGCACGAAACGCAGCATGAGAAGTGTTTGGAATTGATCAATTGGAATGTATAAATAAGTGAGCAGGGCAAAAGCTGTTGAAGAAAAAATCGCCATGCGTTTCTTGCCGAATTTCTCAATAATGGCCCCTGAAAATGGCCTTGTCACAATTGCTGATAATAAGAAGACCGTCACAAGGAGGCCGCCCTGTGATTCTGTTCCATTTAATTCATCCATTGTGTAAATGGGGAGTAGTGTCAAAAGGGCATAAAAAGAGGTGAATGTAAATAAATTCACCAGGACAATCATGATAAAGTCTTTTGTCCAAATGCGTTCGTTCATGGTGTATGTCACTTCCTATTCAGTTGATAATTTGTGTAAAAGTGTATGGAGGAGTTGTTTTTCTTCGTAGGTAAAATCTGAAAGACATTCTTCTTCAAATTGTTCCATCGTCTGTTTGATTTTTTGAAACTTTGCTTTTGCATCGTCTGTCATGACGATGAGATTCTCACGTTTGTCTTTTCCTTGGACTCGTTTCACCCAGCCGTTTGCTTCTAGACGCGTCACGGTTCTGGTAATCGTCGGTGCTTCGACGTTCAAATAGGTCCAAATGTCTTTTTGCGTTTTAGGACCGAATGTATCCAAACAAAAAAGTACAGTCCACTGGGACATGTACAAGTCATAAGCAGCAAGCGCTTCGTTCGCTTTTTTAGACAGCAGCCGCGCGCTTTGATGTATTTGATGTAAACACTCTCTGTTTAACGTATCCATAGGCTCACCTTTATTCATTATTTATCTAGGTAAATAAAATCACCTTTCCTATTTTACGTGTTACACCGATGCTTGTAAAGTGAAAATTTTCGCCACTCGAAATGATTTTTTGTTTTGTCTTTTCTGATAAATCCCTTGTCCCATCTTCATTTTTAGCATATTCCCTATGCAATGCTAATACACTGTTACAAACCTGACAAAGAGAGTGTTTGAGGTGAGGGATCGTGTTTGGCATTTACTACCTAATGGATGAGAAATTAAGACGAACAAGCGCCGCTGAAAATGGATAATATTGATACGGATCTCATTTCACACTTCTCACATCCATTTTAGGGAGGTCGAGTGGTGTGCACGATTACATCAAAGAGCGAACAATCAAGATAGGAAAGTATATCGTGGAGACAAAGAAAACCGTTCGTGTAATTGCGAAAGAATTTGGAGTCTCTAAAAGTACTGTACACAAGGATCTAACAGAAAGACTGCCAGAAATTAATCCAGATCTGGCTAACGAAGTGAAGGAGATACTGGATTATCATAAATCAATCCGCCACCTGCGAGGGGGAGAAGCCACAAAGTTAAAGTATAAAAAAGAAGAAATTTTAGAAGGTGAGCCTGTAAAACAGTAAGCTTTAGTTCTTTGTTCATAAACATGATATATATATCTTCCTCTTATCGGTAGTTTCTAACCACAAATTTTGTAAAGACTTTTGTAAAGAAATATCTTTTTTTCTGCAAATTATGATAGAATATATAATTAGGGCAGAATGTGGTATTTGCTATGGAAACAGATTTTCAAGGAGGATATATATAGATGTTTGCTAGGGATATTGGAATTGATCTTGGTACTGCAAATGTACTGATTCATGTCAAAGGAAAAGGAATTGTGTTAAATGAACCATCTGTTGTCGCTCTTGATAAAAACAGTGGGAAAGTATTAGCTGTTGGAGAAGAAGCGAGACGTATGGTTGGACGTACGCCTGGGAATATTGTTGCGATTCGTCCATTAAAAGATGGCGTAATTGCTGATTTTGAAGTAACTGAAGCGATGCTCAAGCATTTTATTAACAAATTGAATGTGAAAGGGCTGTTCTCTAAGCCGCGTATGCTCATCTGCTGCCCGACAAACATTACATCTGTTGAGCAGAAGGCAATCAAAGAAGCTGCTGAAAAAAGCGGCGGGAAGCATGTATTTCTTGAAGAAGAGCCAAAAGTAGCAGCAATTGGTGCTGGTATGGATATTTTTCAGCCAAGTGGAAACATGGTCGTAGATATTGGAGGCGGAACGACAGATATCGCTGTCATCTCGATGGGTGACATTGTAACCGCCTCTTCTATTAAAATGGCTGGAGACAAATTTGACCTGGAAATTCTAAACTACATTAAAAAAGAGTACAAGCTGTTGATCGGTGAGCGAACTGCAGAGGACATTAAGATCCAAGTTGCAACGGTATTCCCAGACGCACGTCACGAAGAGATCTCGATTCGTGGACGAGACATGGTGACAGGATTACCAAGAACGATTACCGTCACAAGCAAAGAAGTAGAAGAAGCATTACGTGAATCTGTATCTGCCATTGTTCAGGCTGCGAAACAAGTTCTTGAAAGAACACCACCTGAATTATCAGCTGATATCATTGACCGCGGCGTCATCATTACTGGTGGCGGAGCGCTTCTAAACGGGCTTGATCAATTGCTTGCAGAAGAGCTGAAAGTACCAGTTTTCGTTGCAGAAAATCCAATGGATTGTGTAGCAGTTGGTACTGGCGTGATGCTTGATAATATGGACAAGCTGCCAAAGCGTAAACTCAGCTAATGATTTCCCTCATTCTTTTTAGAAAGAATGGGGGATTTTTATTAAAGAAGCCTGCCAATATGCCGATATATTTCATAGAAGATTGTGTACTGATGATTTTAGGTCATGTGAAAGAATTTGAATGAGGTGAGCACGTGTTAAAAGGACTATACACCGCAACATCTGCCATGATCGCTCAAGAGCGGCGGACAGAAATGCTTTCAAATAATATCGCAAATGCGAATACTCCAGGCTATAAAGCAGATGAAGGGGCCATGCGCGCATTTCCAGAAATGCTGCTAAGCCGAATGGAATCAGGACGTTTCCAAACATCTTCAGGCAAAGGCTTTAGTATCCCACAGCAAACGGCGATTGGCGGAATTAATACGGGAACATACATGCAGGAATTGATTCCTCAATTTACACAAGGAACATTAAAAACAACGGATCAAACAACTGATATCGCATTAGTAGAAAATAATGTACCCATCAACCCGGAGACAAATCAAAAGTCAGCGCTTTTTTATGCTGTGAATACACCAGAAGGCGTTCGTTATACGAAAAGCAGTTCCATTACATTGAATGATCAAAATCAGTTGACGATCAATGGACGTGCCCTTCTTTCTGTGACGGGTCAGCCGATTACCGTTCAAAGTGAGAATTTCAAAGTGAACGCAGATGGAACCGTGAGTGAAAACGGACAAAACCTTGGACAAATTGATGTACGTGTTGCAATGGATACAAGAAACCTTGCGCGTGAAGGAAATGATTTATACCGTACAGCTGATAACCAGCCTCTTCCAAGTGCGGTCAATAACGGTCAAATGTCCTATACATTAAGCCAAGGTGTATCAGAGCTGTCGAACGTTGATGTGACGAAATCATATACAGAAATGACAACAGCCTACCGCGCATTTGAAACAAACCAAAAAGTGGTTCAGGCATATGATAAAAGTTTAGAAAAAGCAGTGAATGAAATCGGAAGAGTGTATTAATAAAGAAATGAAAGAGAGAGGAGGATTCTCATGCTTAGAACGATGATCAATGCAGCTGTGTCAATGAACGAGGTGCAAAAGCAGCTTGATATCATTAGTAATAACATCGCAAACAGTGAAACAACAGGGTATCGCGCGAAAAACACCCGTTTTTCAGAGCTGGTCAGACAACAGTTTAATCAGGTAGATGAAAAAAATGAGCAGGTGGCAAACAGTCGTCTGACACCTGCTGGTTTAAGGCTTGGAACTGGAACGATGGTCAATGCATCCATTAACTCATTGCAAGGGTCTATTAAAGAAACAGGCCGTGACCTTGATGTTGCATTTGGTGCGCCATCTCAGTATTTGCAGGTCAATGCTGGCGGTAACATCCGGTATACAAGAGATGGCTCTCTTTATTTACAGCCAGGAAATAATCGGAATCAAGTCCAGCTGGTGACAAGCGAAGGCCATCCGATTCTTGACGAAAACGGGAATGAGATTGTCTTAAATGCGAATTTCCGTGATATTTCTATCGATAAAAATGGCCGGCTTACAGCTATTTCTCGAGGCAATCAACCGAATCAGCAGGTGAATCTTGGGGTTGTTCAAGTGAATAATTCTTCAGCACTCATCTCTGAAGGAGAAAATTTGTTCTCAGTCGACGGCAACTATCAAGGCGCTTTAACGGCACTGAATGGGGCAAACCGTCAGGCCATTCAACTTCAGCAAGGTGCACTTGAAACGTCGAATGTGGACATGTCTAAAGAATTAACAGACCTCATGACAACACAGCGTTCGTATCAGATGAACTCAAGAACCATTACGATGGGCGATCAAATGCTAGGACTCATTAATACCATTCGATAATGAGCAGGCGGATGTCAGCCTCTCATGATAAAAAAGGCGGCTCGCTCAAAGTCGCCCTTTTTTTTATAAAAATCTGAGACATCTGCAAGCAGATCTTCAAGATCAATCCAGGCTTCTTTTCGTTCAAGACATGTGACGAGTGTAGCAATCTGTTCATCTGCCTTGGGCGCTTGGCTGTAGAGAAGGAATAAAATTTGGAACTTGATTCTTAATAGATCAAATTGGGCATCAACGGCTTCTTTTAGCCCTTTTTGAATATACTTCATTCCTTCATCAGTTAAATTCTCTTTAAAGCAGGAACGCACAGTTTCATAGAGACACGATACATAGGAGTGGGCAGATTTCCGGTATGCTGGGAGCCGAAGCGCTTTTTTAAAGTATTCTAGTGCTTCCTTATGACGATTCTGTCTCGACTTGATAAAACCAGCGTCATAATACACGATACCAAGCAGTTCTTGGTCATCAATCATTTTCACGTATTCGATAATTTCAATCAAAATAGCTTCTGCTTCTTCATATTTTTTTTGATCACTAAAGTTAAGGGCGAGCACAATTTTGCACCGATAAATGCTGTGGATATCCCCGTGCTTTGCAAAGATATCCATGGCTTTTTCAACATGTCGAATGGATAACAGTGAATAGCGGTTGTTATAATAAACACCACTTGTACGGAAATGAAACTCCGCTTCCTCTAGCTCATCGTCTAGCAGGGGCAGTTTTTCTTCTGCTTTTTCTAGATAATGAATGGCATCATTTTGATCGCTCTTTAAAGATTCGTATAAACCGAGAAAAAAGTAAAAATAATATTGCAGTTGATCATTCATTTGATCTTTGTGGAGCATGAGTTCATGCTTCAGTTTTTCTAAGTCTTCTGTTTGGTTCATCCAGAGCTGGTGCCGAAAAAGCATAAGCTGATAATGTAAATGAAGCTCCTGTTTCTTTGACAATCTACGTTTATATTTGGTTAAGGACGTTTTGATCTCTTCAGCCTTCGAAAAATGTCGATGTTTTAGCATTGTATACCACGAATGGAGAAGTTTTTTAATGGATTTATCGCTTATAAAATTCATTTTTACCCTCTTATTCAATCAATGATGTAATATATATTACCATATTTGTGAAAAAACGATGAGTGTAGAGTGGATTATATTTCATGACAATAGGTAATGATAGATTCTATTTTTTACCATAAATGTTGGCTGAACATTGAAAAATGACTGCATTCATAATATACTTCAATAGGAATCAAATGAAGATTAGCGATATAGAAAAGAAGGAGAGATCAAGACATGCTTGATGCTCAGCAAATTCAAGACATTATTCCACACCGTTATCCATTTTTATTGGTTGACCGTATTTTAGAAGTTGATGGTGAGAAAAGAGCGGTTGGAATCAAAAATGTCACAGTAAATGAAGAATTTTTTAATGGCCATTTCCCAGGATACCCCGTCATGCCGGGTGTGCTTATTGTAGAAGCGCTTGCTCAAGTTTTTGGGGTCATCATGTTAGGTAAAGAAGAGAACAAAGGGAAAATTGGTTTGTTTGCAGGGATTGACAGCTGCCGATTCAAAAGACAGGTCAAGCCAGGCGATCAGCTACGTTTAGAGGTTGAAATCACACGTCTTCGCGGTCCAGTTGCCAAAGGAAAAGCAGTTGCAACAGTAGATGGCGAAGTGGCATGTGAAGCAGAACTGACATTTTCTATCGGTCCGAAAGTATCGTAATGTGTCTGACGGTTCATCTTGTATGAACCGTTTTTTATATGGAAACATTCATCCAGAGCGGATGAGGACTTGCTTTTTTGACAAAAAAACGTCATATTAGACAAAAAAAGATGAAGGTGATAAAGAATGCTGAAAGAATTTAGAGAGTTTGCCGTCAAGGGGAATGTGATTGACCTGGCTGTCGGTGTCATCATCGGGGGAGCATTTGGCAAAATTGTCACTTCTCTTGTGAATGATTTAATTATGCCGCTTGTTGGTATTATTGTTGGGGGGCATGATTTTAGTGGATTGTCTATTAAAATCGGTTCTGCTCAAATTTTGTATGGAAGTTTCATTCAAACAGTGGTCGACTTCTTGATTATCTCCTTTTCCATTTTTATCTTTATTCGTTATTTAAATAAATTAAAACGGAAAAAGGTAGAGGAAGAGGAAGTGGTTGAAACGCCAGATCAAACGGAAGTGTTGTTAACCGAAATTAGAGATTTATTGAAAAATCAAAGCCAATCGAAAGATGTGCAATAGAAAAAGAGCGGCTCATCCCGCTCTCAGCGTGTAGACAAACCCTCGCATTCTTTGTCAGGGCTGTGCTCCGGTGCTCACGAATATTAAATTCGCTCTGCTCCGGTGCTCGCCCTTCCTAGACTTCAAAGGTTTTCTATCACGCTGAAAAGGAAGACAAAGGGCTAAAATAAAGTTCATTTTAGCCCTTTGTCAACCATCTAAGAGCGGCTCATCCCGCTCTTTTTTATGTGTTCTGTTTAAAAGCATCCAGCAGTTTTTCTCCTGATAGCCCCTCTTTGACGAGGTCTTTTAATACTTCTTCGGTTTCTGTTCTGTAACGATTTGTGATCATTTTACCGTCGAGTAATACAGATATGTTTTCTTCTAAGGCAACGATGTTTTTGACTTGGACCGATAGATGAACAGGGCGGTTGTTTTCTTTTGTAATCGTCACGAGAATCTTTACTTCTGTATGCTGCTGAAAGAGCACCTCAAACACTTGTCTATGCTTCTTTGGAATCAGTGCCTCGATCATCCAGTGATTTTCGCCATCTTCTTTATTAATGATTAAGCCGTCACGAAGGGGAATGCTGGACATTTTATCTTGCTTTGGATCAAGTTCGATTTTTAAATCAATCAGCCTAAAGGTTTTCATATTTATCACCTCACAAGCGTTCATTATTCGTAAGTATCATTATAGCATACAACATCTGTATAAATGAAACCGCTGCCTACTCAGAACTAGCTGCATATAAGTGAAAGGAGATGTTTTATGGAGTCCTATCAACTTCGAAACATACATATTGGTGAGGAAAAGGAAAGCAATGTGAGGGTCTATACATGGGGAGACATTCTCTCATTTTGTGACGTGTATATGGAAGAAGGGGAGTCCCTCACTTTTCAATATGTGACAGACGATCAAATGGACTGTTTTGAATTTCAATTGTCAATTCATGATGGAAGGCTTTGTTTTTATTGGTTTGCGTGGGACGGGTCTGACTATATTCACATGCCTTCTAGTAATTGGATTCATTCAGATGTTTTTTATCAATTTATGAAAAATAAGTATTTCGTCAAACAAAATAAGATGATGTTTTATACGCAAGCGGTAAAAAGTAAAAATGATTGAGGAAATAAAGAATTTGAAGAACGATTTTGTCATTTTCGTTTTTTGTCTCTTGTGCTATTTCTCAGTAGACTAGGGTTAGCTGAAAGGAAAGGAGGCAAAAGGCAAAGGTCTAGCATCTCGTGGCCCTCCTCTAGCTATAGCTGATAGACTTTGCCTTGTACACATATTCACTGCGTAATAGTAGAACCAAGGTTTCTTTGTATCAGTCATGTGTCCCCTGTGAATCCCCTTATGCGTATCCGGTCATGTAACGTGACCGGGTACACTTATATTCATTGATAAGCCGATCATCCCTTGCAAATAGTGGATACTCATTTCATAATGATGATGGATTTGATAAACGGAAGGTCAACTGAAAATGCAGGCAAAAAAGGAGAGACCGATGACAAACATTCAATTAATCGCAACGGATTTAGACGGAACTTTATTGAACAGTGAGCACAAAGTGAGTCAGGAAAACGAGCAAGCGTTAAAGGAAGCAGCGGCGAGTGGGATTGAGGTTGTCGTTTCAACAGGAAGAGCGTATTTTGATGTGAAATCTATTTTTGATCAGCTTGGGATGAATACGTGGGTCATCAGTGCAAATGGAGCTGTGATTCATGATCCAGAAGGTCAGGTATATCATTCGACTGTTCTAGAAGAAGAAAAAGCAAAACACATCTTATCATGGCTTGAAGAGCGTGATTATTACTATGAAGTGTTTACGAATGAAGCCATTTACACACCAAACCGCGGCAGAGAGCTGCTGGCGATAGAAATGGACCGCTTAAAGAGTGCAAATCCAGAAACGGATCAGCGTGTTCTTGAGAAAGCGGCTGAAGTTCAATACAGCCAGTCTGGTTTTGCTTATATTGATACATATCAAGAATTGTTTCGTGAGGATCAGAATCTTTCGTTTTATAACATCTTAGGTTTCTCATTTTTTCAAGACAGATTGAAAGCCGGATGGGATGCGTTTGGACATGATTCTGAATTAACATTGGTTAGTTCGGCTGATCATAATTTTGAAATTGGAGCAAAGGAAGCGTCGAAAGGGCAGGCGTTAACCAGGCTGGCAGAAAAGCTCGGTATTCCATTAAGCCGAACAGCGGCTGTAGGAGACAGTTTAAATGATGAATCGATGATTCGGGCAGCTGGGGTTGGAATTGCAATGGGGAATGCGAGAAAGGATATAAAAGAATTAGCTGATCACGTCACGTTAACAAATGATGAACATGGTGTGGCACATATGATTCAACATCTTTTGAAATAATTGAATCGTATGTATTTGTATAAATGACATAGGATGAAGCGCATTCTACAAAAGAGGAATTCAGAACTACTTCTATTTACACCCGCTATGGAACATCATATAATTTAATTATGAATATAACCCGCTTGTAAGGAAGTTAAGGAGAGTAAACGAATGGCGCTGGAATCTTATAAGTCCGACAATCTGCATTTAATCAAGGAAGCCTTAGACTATACTCAGGTTGGCCTGACGGTGACGGACCCGTCTTTACCTGATAATCCTTTAATATATGTGAACAAGGGCTTTTTAGATATGACAGGCTATCAAGAAACCGAAGTATTAGGAAAGAACTGTCGTTTCCTTCAAGGAGATGAAACTGAACAGATTGCTCTCAAACAAATTAGGACAGCCATTGAAAACAAAGAGGCTGTCACTGTACAGTTGAAAAACTATAAAAAATCTGGTCAAATGTTTTGGAACGAGTTAAGTGTGGCGCCTTTATGGATTGATGAAAATGAAGGGAAACGCCTTTATTTCGTTGGTCTGCAAAAGGATGTTACGAAAGAGAAGGAACAGCAAGAGCTTCTTGAGCAATCCATTGATGAAGTATTGAATATTTCTGTCCCGATTGTTCCGGTGAAGGATGGTATTTCTGTCCTGCCGATCATAGGTACGTTAACAGCGCCAAGATTTGATAAAATCATCTCAACAGTCTCCACTTATATCTCTCAATCCAAAGACGATTACTTTATTGTGGATCTGTCTGGTCTATTAGAAGTGGATTCATTTGTGGCGGATGCGATCTTTAAGCTAAACGATCTGATTTTAATGACTGGCACAGAACTGATCGTGACAGGTATTAAACCAAATCTTGCGATGAAAATGGGAGAAATGAGAGAGGACTTCCGTGAGTTGAATACGTATATGAATGTGAAATCTGCATTGAAAAAGCTGCAAATTTAAGCATTCCTTTAGATGAGATTAAAAAAAGAGGACTTTTCATCAAGTTTGAGAAAAGTCCTCTTTTTGCTATCATTACGATGATTGAGCGGCTGCACTTAACGTGAATAAATCTTCTAGTTCATTCGTTGACAGCTCTGTAATCCAGCTTTCACTTTGGATAATTTGATCATTTAACGTTTGTTTTGTTTCGAGCATTTGATCAATTTTTTCCTCTATCGTGCCGGTTGTGATCATCTTATGGACGTGAACAAACCGCTTTTGCCCGATGCGGTAAGCACGGTCTGTTGCTTGGTTTTCTACAGCAGGATTCCACCATCTATCGTAGTGAATGACATGATTGGCGGCGGTTAAGTTTAGTCCGGTTCCTCCTGCTTTTAAAGAAAGAATTAAGATGTTGAACTCTTTTTTCTGGAAACGTTCCACCATTTTGTCCCGATCATGTTTTGATAAGCTCCCATTTAAAAATTGAACTGGTTCTCCAAACATCTTTTCGGCGAGCTGTTTGATCATGTTGCCCATTTCAATATACTGCGTAAAAATGAGACAGCTTTCTCCTTGTTCGTGTATGGCTTTTAACAGCTCTGCTAATTTATCCATTTTTAATGAACGCTTCAACAATTTCACATCTGTTCCGCTCTCTTTTAAATAAAGAGCAGGGTGATCGCAAATTTGTTTGAGTCTGCCAAGCATACTTAAAATGATGGCTTTCCGTTGCATCCCTGTTAATGAGGCCATATGTTCGAATGTATCTTTGACCAGCTGTTCATATAAAGATGCCTGCTCTGCGGATAACGGGATGAATTCTTTTTCTTCTAGTTTCTCTGGCAGATTGAGTGCGACTTCTTCATCTTGTTTTGTTCGTCTTAATAAGAATGGCTTGATCAGCTGCTGTAGCTGTTGGATTCTTTTTTCTTCACGATCTTTTTCAATCGGAAGGACGAACTTTTTATGAAAATTGGTCAGGCTGCCGAGATATCCTTTGTTCACGAAGTCGAAAATAGACCAAAGCTCTGTCAAGCGGTTCTCCATCGGTGTCCCGCTGAGGGCAATGTGGTGCTGTCCTTTTAATTGCCTAATGGCTCTCGATTGTTTCGTATGGGCATTTTTAATGTTCTGGGCTTCGTCTAAGCAAATGGTATTCCATTTGGCTGCTGTTAATTCATCACGGTCAGAATGTGAGAGACCATACGAAGTGAGGACGATATCTGTTGATTCGTACGCTTTTGTAAAGTTCTCACCTTGTGGACGTGACGGTCCATAATGCAGAGCGACATTCAAATGTGGTGCGAATGTTTCAAGCTCTCTTTGCCAGTTCCCTAATACGGAAGTCGGTGCAATGATGAGAGATGGAGCGGCGTCTTGTTGATGCTCCTTCAAATAGGTGAAATAAGCGATCATTTGAATCGTTTTTCCAAGTCCCATATCATCTGCTAAAC
This sequence comes from Bacillus sp. FSL K6-3458, assembly GCF_038005045.1. Classification (NCBI taxonomy): domain Bacteria; kingdom Bacillati; phylum Bacillota; class Bacilli; order Caryophanales; family Bacillaceae; genus Bacillus; species Bacillus sp. FSL K6-3458. The sequence continues at coordinate 698,561 of NZ_JBBOSI010000001.1, forward strand.
AAGCCCCGAATCCATGAGACCTTAAGAACAGAAGCCAGTTGACACCGTGCTGCTGATACGGGCGCAGTGTGCCCTTAAAGGACTCACTCATCTCATAGGATGGCAGCTCTTGTGTATCATTTAACTGATGAACAAGTCCTCGTAGTTGAGACGAAAGTTCAAATTGAATATGGGCAAAGGCCGAACTGTCTAGCAACTCAGGAATCGACTCAGAGGAGGCCTCTTGGTCTGCGAGTTCACGTGATAAAATATCCGACATATGAAGTCCTTCGTTCTCAGCGCGCTCCATCCATTTCTTCATTTGCTGGATAAAGGTCGGGTCGATTTTAATCCATTGTCCACGAATGTTGACAAGACGACGTTTACTTTGAACAAGCTCGTTGAACTCATCTTCTGTCAGCTCAATCCCGTTTGTGGCAAAGCGCCAATTAAAGTCCATAAGGGCATCCATTCCAACGTGCGATTCGCCTCGTGGTGTGGAGGAAATCCGTGCTTTTAGCATCATGGTGCTTTCTTTGACGATCTGCCACCATGATGGGAGCAGGATCTCAATCCCCATGTTCACAAGTGTTTCACTCGCTTCAGATAGGAAGAGCCACGCTTCTTCTTCTGACATGAGGGTGGTACCAGATGTAAATGAGAGCCAAGGGACAATCTGACCGAACCGCTCCAGCTCTCTGGTGATTTTTTCTTGAAACGGACGCCATGATTTTTTTAAAGAACGGATGCCTTCAAAGAAATGCAGATCACTGTTTTTCTTATCACGCAAAAACAATTCAATTTTCCAATCATCCCCGTCGAAATCAGGCTCATTTAAACGCAAGCCGACAGTGAAAGGCGTCTCATCATCGATCCAGCCGATCGTTTCCAAGAAATCCTGTTCATCTAAAAAATGTCCCTGGAAGGAGGAAAGAGCAGGCGATTGTGCAGTCATTCGGTTCCATTTGTGCTGCAAGGCATCATCATATTGAATGTAATCCTGTACGGCAAAGGAGAACCAATCAGCTGTGTAGCCATCTAACAGGCCTTCTTTGTCTTTAAAGCGAAGCATGCCTTTTGTCCATGCCTCGAAATCTGGGACAAAATCTTCATCCTCGATGAATTCGTAAATGGTTGAGGCTGTTTTCATAAGCGGCTCTGTTTCATCCGTTAACGTCACATGGCTGAAAGTATTGAATGAATTTTTCCCTAGCAATTCAACGGTCATCCAAGGACTTAACAGGAAGGCAGGTGTGCCAATAAAGCTCACATCTTCTAAGAATGTTCCGTAAAAAGATGATTCGTGCCATTGGAAAAGCTGCCTCTTCATTTCATTTAGCGGTACAGGCTGTCCGTCCTCTGCTTGCGCTGAAATGGTGAAAGAGAAATCTTCGGTTTGTTCTGCATGAATGACAATTTGTTTATGGCGTGTCATCAATTAATTTTCCTTTCTTCATTTCCTCTTGGAACGCACGCAGCCGTTTTGTTGAATCTTGCAGCTGCTGTACATATCTTTCCCACACCGCGTTTTTTTTCGTTTTATGATAAAGCGTACGCAGTTTTTTGAGCATTTTCACAGATTCCCGGTAAGCACTTCGATTCTTTTGATCGAGAAGCAGTGAGATTTCCCGGTGGTACGAAGGAATGAGTGCTTCAGGCTCTTCCTTTGCAATCTGTTTGATCAGTTCTTTCTCCAATTCACTGATAGAGAAACCAACAAGGCTGTGTATTTCAATCCATTCTGCATAGCGTTCTTGTGCATATAAGAGCTGACTATATTCAGTAAATGCATAAGGCATACAGATTTGGAGATAGCGTTCATACAAGAAATGATCTTTCGTCTGTTTAAAGTACGCGTCTAAATAAAAGAAGAAATCGCTGACGGCTCCACGCAGTTCTCTATAAGATAGGTCAAGCTGGCAATATTCTTCTAATACATATGTGATCTCTTGATACCAAAGTTTGAGACGCTTCCAGTCCTTGCGGTTTGTGAGATCCTTAAGCCAATTGAGCACATTCGGCAGCATATCTGCATTGAGCAATTTTAATTGCTGGAAGAGTCTTTCGTCTTCTTTTAGCAAATAATCCATATGCATCATCCCAATAGTTCGCTCAACCGTTTGTTCCTGCTGTTGGGCGCTCTTGAGTAATTCTGTTTCTTTTTTGACCCATTTCCCTCTATTTAATATAGTTCCCCACATCTCCATAAAGACCGCAACTCGTTCATGCTGGAAAGGTCCGCTGATTTGAAGAAGTGTCCGAACGGCAGTTGGTGTGTTTTCAAGAAACGGATCGAGGGAAAAGGAAAGGGCGTATGTCCTCAAATGATCCACTGAATCAAAAATGGTGTTCATGAGCTGTTCTACATATGGATTCATCGAATAAAAGTCTTTTTCGGCATCAAGACGGCCGAGATCGATTAGCTCATGGAGCCTTAACCACACATCGATGGACGTATGAATCGCATACAAACTCTTGAATTCAGGTGAAGTGGGTGCGTGTTTTTTCAGGATCGATAAATAGCCGTAATACAAATGCTGTGGCGTTTGCTGGTGCTTCGGTGTCCGTTTCAGCCAGAGGTGAAATTCCTCCTGGAAAAAATTCAGCCAGCTCTGAAGTGATTGTTCATCTGGGCGCTTCACTTGGAAGTGCTGACGAATGAGTTCTTTGCTGCGCTGTAATTCATCCTTCTCTGACCAATTTTCTGTAAAGCCGGTCACACTCTCTACTTGAGCGTATAGCGAAAAGAAGACAGCGAGGATGTGTTTACATAGTCCATCAGCTGGACATGAACAGCTGCTTCTCACTGGAAACAGCACATGAAGGTGGACTCTTGCTGCCACGACATCATGTACATAAGCTGACCATTCGGTATCAGACTCTTGCTTGAGCCGATATACGCTGTCCTGTCTATAAGTAATCAATGCTTTTTTGATGAGTTGCTTGTTTTCATCTGTTGAAGGAAGAAGTTCTTTGATCTGTTCGGCTGTTTGTTTGATTTCTTCTTCGTTGATGTTGTGCTGAAGCATTTGACCCGCTCCTAACCAAGTAAAAGATTCCAATTCTTTTATTATAGCTCAATGGTGATTTATAAAAAAGTTTTTCATGAAAATGGTCATAAATTTCAAAAGCTGTCGAATGATGTATTAGAGTATTGCATAAACCAACCATACAGCATATAATATTGAAATTAGTGGAATCGAAAGGATACAGACATGGATAATAAGGGTTTAAATCAAGAAGAGTTTTTAAAGATTTTGATGTACGCTCATGATATTGGTGAAAATTCAAATGATGTCACAACAAAAGAAATGCTTGAAAATCTGATTGCTCATATTCGAAATGGTCTTGTTTCATAAAAGTAGCCCCCCTGCTCTCTCAGCAGGGGGTTTTTGTATGCTTTTATGAATGGAACGAAAATTCCCGGCATACGATGACATTACAAGCATAAGGAGTATGGGGAGCTGATGTGTCATGAAGATTGCGATTGCAGGCTGTGGGTATGTAGGGCTTGTCACAGGGGTGTGTTTAGCAGAGGCGGGACATGATGTGACATGTATGGATATTGACCGGCGGAAGGTCATGCAGCTGAAGCAAGGGAATCCTCCGATGTACGAGCCGGGATTAAAAGAACTGCTCAAACGGAATATGGAGCAAGGACGCATTCGTTTTCACATCAATGGAGTGTCAGCCTATTCGCAGGCTGACGTGTTAATGATTGCTGTCGGTACCCCGCAGCAGGCAGACGGTCAAGCTGATTTGCAGTATGTCTTTCAAGCGGCAAAGGAGATGGGCTTACAAGCAAAGCCAGGCGCAGTGCTTGTCGTGAAAAGTACAGTGCCTGTCGGAACGGGCGATCAAATTGATCATTTGATTCATCACGTGTTAGGTCGTAAGGAGCCATTATCTATCGCATCGAATCCAGAATTTTTACGAGAAGGGTCTGCCATCTCAGATACGCTGCGAGCGGATCGGCTGGTGATTGGAGCCGAAACGAAGAACGGATTAGATCAGCTAGAGTCTATGTATGCGGATTTCCACATTCCATTCGTGAGAACAGATCGGAAAAGCGCAGAGATGATCAAATACGCATCAAATGCATTTCTTGCCACAAAAATCAGCTTCATGAATGAAATTGCTTCGATTTGTGGAAAAACGGGAGCTGATGTTGAGAGAGTTGCAGAAGGGATGGGACTCGATCAGCGGATTGGTGCTTCGTTTCTTAGGGCAGGCATTGGTTACGGAGGTTCCTGTTTTCCGAAGGATACTAATGCCCTTGTCCAAATTGCAGGGCATGTGTCCCATGATTTTGAGCTATTGAAGGCTGTCATCAAAGTCAACAATGAGCAGCGAGCAAGTTTTATTCGAAGTGTGAAGGAGCGGATGGGAGAAAACTTGGAAGGGAAGAGAATGGCTCTTCTTGGCCTTTCCTTTAAGCCGAATACAGATGATATGAGAGAGGCGCCGTCAATCCCGATCGCTCATCAGCTCCATCAATTAGGAGCGGAGATCGTAGCCTATGATCCTGCTGCCGCTCGCAATGCAGCTCAAGAACTGCCTGATCAAGTCCTTTTTGCTCAAACGATTGAAGAGGCGATCAAGGATGCTGATGCTGTCTGTATATTAACTGAGTGGGCGGATATTCAGTCCTTTCCACTTTCAGCTTATAAAGATTTCATGAGGCAGCCGATCATTTTTGATGGTCGGAATTGTCATACGCTTGAAGCGGCAGAAGTAGCTGGTGTCGAGTATCATTCTATTGGGCGCAGGCCTGTCTCTCCTATTTATATGTAATGAGAAAAACCGATAACTTCATGTGTTATCGGTTTTTGCGTTAATGCGGAAGAATGAATCCGCCATATAAAAATGCAGCCACAATCAGAAAGGCAGGGTGCAATTTGAATTTGGTCATAAAGAAAAATGAAATGGCGGCAATGGCAAGTGATTGCGTCCAGCCAATGGCTTTCACGGCATCTCCACCAATTTCCCATGTTAATAAAAGCATCATCATGGCAATGACAGGCTGCACAGATAAGGTCATGCCTTTGACGACAGAAGATTGGCGAAAACGGTCAATGAGTTTTAGCAGTAAAATCAATCCAATCGCAGACGGCAGGACCGTCGCAAGCAGTGCAACGATAAAGCCTGGCCATCCCATGACATCATAGCCTACATAAGCCGCAATTTTCGTAGCGATTGGACCTGGAAGTGCGTTGGCTAATGCGAGCATATTGGAGAACCCTTCGTTTGTCATCCAATGAAAATGATTGACGATTTCTTCATAATTGAGCGGAATGGAGGCAGGTCCTCCGCCATATCCTAACAGATTGGATAAGAAGAATGCCCAGAATAAAAAGAGAATCAGCATCACGAAGACACTCCTTTCTCTTTATTTGTTCGAGTCCAGCGATCTTTCAGTTTGAAATGAAAGGCACCATAACATAAAAAGATGATGACAATGATGCCTGGATGAATCGAGAGTACTTGAAGACCGACAAATGCCAAAAGGAATAGGACGATTCCGAAGATCATGCCGAAGCCCTTCAACGCTTTTTGTCCAAATTCATATGCCATCATTCCTAACAGAACGGCAATCACTGGTGTCACAGCACCGATCATATTTTGAATGATGACTGAAGAGCTTAAGACGCTGACAAGTGTAACAAGTGCCACCATAGCGAGACATGTCGGTAAAATATGTGCAGCTGTTGCAACAAAGGCACCAGATACACCTTTTAACCGATAGCCGAGGTATGCCGACATTTTCGTAGCAATCGGTCCGGGCAATGCGTTGGCGATGGCGAGTGTTTCTCCAAATTCGTCATCATTGATCCATTTGTATTTGACGACCGCTTCATGGCGAATGAGCGGGATCACAGAAGGTCCTCCGCCAAATCCCAGAATACCGGTTCGCACCATGGCGATCATGAGTTCAAGATATGATTGCAAGTGGTTCAACTCCTATCTACAATTTCATGCCCATTCGGCTTTTGTATCGTTTAATGAGCATTTGACAGTCCACACTGACGACGCCTTCAAGCGGGTACAGCTTCTTTGTCAGGAACGTCTCCATTTCCTGTTCATTTTGAAAAATGCCATGCATATGCAGCTTGCTTGGTCCTGTCATATGATAAAGGCTTGTGACGGCTGTTTCCTGCTCAAGCTGAAGGGCGACTGTTTCTAAACATTTCGGCTCAACCTCTACGTTAAAAAAGACAGAGACATGAATGCCGATCTTTGCTGGATTAATGACAGCGGTGAATCGTTCAATGACACCTGCTTCAATGAGCTGCTGAATACGGGCTTGTACAGCAACACGGGAAAGGCCGACTTGTTTCCCTAGATCCGTGTAGGACATACGCCCGTCCTCGTGTAATAAGGAAAGAATTTGTTTATCTCTTTCATCTAATGTTAAGTTTGGAATGCGATATTCATGTGCCACCGTATAACCACCTTTCTTCTGTTGATATTCTATCATATTTTATTACGAATAGAATGTTTGATTTTTAATTGAGTAACGAAATGAAATAATAAAAGAGGATAATATATCTTTTTGTATAAAAAAACACCCCGGTATCACCGGGGTGTGTTCATTTTATTTTTCTGGGCTGCTTTCCGCACTGGCAATTTGCTGTGCAAGGTCAGCACGATCAATGTCTGCTTGGAAGAACTCCTGCGTATTTGGCAGGTGTAAATTCATGTGACGTTTTTGAGAAATTCGGATGGTCACTTGATCCACAGTGTAATCAAATACATGCCCGCCTACGCTTCGATCATCATCAATAAAGTGGAGATGATATCCACTTACCGCAATGCCATGTGCGTACTGTGGTGTACGGAAGCCTGCAATCGTTCCGCGAATATTTTCAAAATCGAAAATAGGCTGTGACTTGACTGCTTCCACCATCGGAACGTAAGGTTTTTCCTGTTTTTCAACCGTACGGGTTTGAACCTTTTTGAATGACCCATCGATGCGGATCGCATAAAAGACATTCTTGCTCGGTAAGATTCGGTCGATTTCTTCCTCTAGCTCTTTGGACGTCATCGGTGCATCAATTCGATGAACGATGTCCGTTTCAAAGAATGCTAGAGAGCAGAATGGTGAATAATCTTGATCGGTTACTGGTGTGGCTGTTCCATCAGAGCGCAGTCGATAAAAAGCGCCGTCAAAGCCGATTAGTTCCCCATCTAATTGATTGAATGTGCCAATGCCAAAATCACCGTGCTCGGGAATATGTGATAGGGAGAAATCTCCATCGTATACGGCTTCCAGCAAGGAGGTCATGGTTGATACTTGATAGACCTCTTGCTTTTTGTCCTGCGGTATTGTGTTGTTTTGTTGATTCATTGGGTGCATCATACCCATGTCCGCTCACTCCTTTAAAGTAATGTATCGAAGTCTTATCTGACGTTCGTTGTGTGTTTTTCACGAAAGACTTCTGGCCATTTTTGACTGGCGAGGTCTGGGTTGTCTTGATAGTCTATCGGAATATCAATAATAACGGGTCCTTCTATGTTTATACCCTTTTGAAGGACAGTTGAAAGCTCTTCAGGTGAGTTGACACGTAATCCAGTTGCTCCAAAGCTTTCTGCATATTTCACTAAGTCGATCTGACCGAACTCAACACAAGACGTACGGTCATACTTCATTTCCTGCTGGAATGCCACCATATCGTATGTGCTGTCGTTCCAAACGAGATGAACGAGATTTGTTTTCATGCGCACGGCTGTTTCTAATTCCATGGCGGAGAAGAGAAAACCGCCATCACCTGAGACTGAAATGATCTTTTCATCTGGATTCAATATGGAGGCTGCAATCGCCCATGGTAATGCCACGCCAAGTGTTTGCATTCCGTTACTCACTAGGAACGTGTTCGGTTCATAAACACGGAAGTGGCGAGACATCCAAATGGCGTGCGATCCGATATCACATGTCACTTTCGTGTCATCTGGGATGATACGTCTCAACGTATGAATGACATCCAGCGGGTGTGATAAATGACTTTCTCTTTCTGGTGTTTTTTCGATATCACTTAACAGCTCTTGTAATTCTGTGACGAGATCTACGTTCTTTTTGCATAATGAAAGTGGAACGCTGTCATGAGCTAGATGTTGCACCGTTTCAGATATATTGCCCACAAGCTCAAGCGTCGGTTCATAGAAATGGTCAATATCTGCCTGCATGTCATCCACATGGATGATTTGACGCTGCTGCGGTTTCAAATTCCAATGCTTCGGATCGTATTCGATTGGATCAAAGCCAATAGTTAAAATCACATCCGCTTTCTCAATGAGAAGGTCGCCTGGCTGATTACGGAATAAGCCGATTCTGCCCACATATTGAGGCTCAAGCTCTCTTGAGAGAACGCCGGCTCCTTGGTACGTTTCGACAAATGGGATACCAAGTGTTTTTAATAATGTTCTTGTCGCATTTGCCGCAGCTGGACGGCTAGCTTTCATTCCCACAATTGCAACAGGTAAGTGCGCATTTTGAATCTTGGCGATGGCCGAACTGATGAGAGCATCCGGTGCAGGACCTAGTTCTGGAGAAGGGTGAGCAGACACTGGTGTTTGTGTGGTGTGTTCGGTCACGACATCTTGTGGAAAGCTGATAAATGCTGCCCCAGCTTGACCTCTTTGTGCCGCGCGAAAAGCATTTGTTAAGGCTTCTGGTATATTGTTTACGTCTTGTACTTCAACGCTATATTTTGTCACTGGTTTGAATAATGCCGCATTGTCGAGTGATTGATGTGTTCGTTTGAGCCGATCCGCACGGATGACGTTTCCAGCGATTGCAACAACAGGGTCACCTTCTGTATTGGCTGTTAATAGACCTGTCGCTAAATTGGATGCGCCAGGACCTGATGTAACGAGACAAACGCCTGGTTTGCCAGTTAAACGACCGACAGCTGCTGCCATGAATGCCGCATTTTGTTCGTGTCTGCATAGCACAAGCTCTGGACCTCTGTCTTTTAATACATCAAATACTGCATCAATTTTTGCACCTGGAATCGCAAAAACATGGGTCACACCTTGGGCAATGAGCGTATCGACAATCAACTCTGCTCCTCGTTTTGTTAGGGGTTGTGTTTGAGAATTCATTTACCCCGCACTCCTTTCGGCAAGTAAAATTTTTTATGAAAATATATTTTCATGATATGATTTACTATACATTTCACAAAATAAATTTTCCAATATATGTTTAACGTAGTTTTAATATGTTTTACGAATAAGTGTTTGAGGAGTGAAAGGATGGAACTGAGACATTTGCAGTATTTTGTCACAGTCGCGGAGGAGCTGCATTTCGGCAGAGCGGCCGCACGATTGAACATGACACAGCCTCCACTTAGTCAGCAAATTAAGCAGTTTGAGGAAGAATTGGGATTTCCTTTGTTTCACCGGTCTAAAAGGGTGGTGGAGTTAACAGCTGCTGGAAAGGTTTTTTTACATGAGGTCCGGGGGGTGCTGCATCAGCTTGATAAAGCCGTTGATCATGCCCGGCATACGGCAAGAGGGGAGCTTGGGAAGATTATCATCGGTTTCGTTGGTACAGCGACATATGATATTCTGCCGCCAGTTGTCCGTGAATTCAGAGAGCGGTACCCCTCTGTCAGTATTGAGCTGCAACAGCTCTCTGTCCCGCAGCAGCTTGAGGCGCTTTTGAATGGTGAGATTGATATTGGTTTTTTGCATCCTACATCACCGCAAGAAGAATTGGTCAGTCGTTTAATGAAGCAAAGTGAATGTATTTTTGCGATTCCGAAAAACCATCCGCTGGCGGAAAAAGAAGCTGTCACGATTGAAGATATTCGTGATGAGCCGATTATTTCTTTATCAAAGGAATCATGGCCGTCCCTTTATCAGCATTTTGTCCTACTTTGTGAAAAGTACGGATTTTCACCCAATATCGTGCAGGAAGCAGCAGAATATCAAATGGTCATTGGGCTTGTCACAGCGGGAATCGGAATTGCTATCATTCCAACATCGGCCCGGCGTTTATTTAATTTAGATGTGGTGTATCGGTCAATTGAAGGTGAGCAGCTACTCGCGGAATGGACCATTTCTTATAGACGAGAAAATCATAATCCGGCATTGTTTCATCTTGTCCATCATATTCTCCATCGCGCTGAGCCGGAATAAGGGAAGAGAGAACGGGGTATGGTATGATGTCGTTACATACAAGAGGAGGCATGTCTGAAGTGATTACATTACAAATGGATCAGCTGTCACGAAAAGAAGCATATAAAGTATTATCTGGTTCCGTCGTTCCAAGACCCATTGCATTTATTACAAGCCTTTCTAAAGAAGAAGTCGTCAATGCTGCACCATTTAGTTTCTTTAATGTCATCAGCGGCCATCCTCCGCTGATCGCTGTTTCTATTGGACGTCGTCAAGGAGAGATGAAAGATACAGCAAAACATATCATCGACAGGGAAGAATTTGTTGTCCATGTGAGTGATGAAGCGATGATTGAAGATATTAATGAAACAGCTGCTACTTTGCCAGAGGAAGAGAGTGAGCTGACTCGTACCGGTCTTCATCAAGTGAAGAGCAGCGTGGTGTCAGTGCCAGGAATCAAGGAAGCACGCATTCGCTTTGAATGTCAGCTGGAAAAACATCTGACCTTTCAAAATGATGAGGGGGAGATCACAGTCGATCATATCATTGGCCGGGTGGTGTGTGCGCATTTAGATGAATCCGTCTATGATGCGGAAAAAGGATATATTTTTACGAATGAATTAAAGCCAGTCGCGCGCCTAGCAGGTAATGATTATGCCCATTTAGGTACGCCATTTGTGCTGAAGAGGCCGGAATAACATCTAAAACCCCCGAGGCTATCGGTGGTCCAGCGTGTAGACAAACCCTCGCATTCTTTGTCAGTCCTGCGCTTCGGTGCTCACGAATGTCAATTCGCTCTGCTCCGGTGCTCGTCCTTCCTAGACTGCAAAGGTTTTCTATCAAGCTGAAAAGAAGACAAAGGGCTAAAATCAAGTTCATTTCAGCCTTTGTCTATAATCTAAAACCCCCGAGGCTATCGGGGGTTTAGTGTTTATTTCTTTTGTTCTAGTTTCAATGGCGCGGCGATATTTTTTTCTACCTTTTTGCCTTTTAATACATCGTCAGCAGCGCCGACTGCCAGTTGACCGATCAGCTCTGGCTGCTGCGCGACTGTTGCAGATAGTTTTCCTGCTTTGATCGAGTTGAGTGCATCTTCATTACCGTCGAAACCGACGACAAGAATGTCTTTTCCAGAGCTTTGGATGGCCTCTAGTGCGCCAAGTGCCATTTCATCATTGTGGGCAAAAACGGCTTTGATGTCAGGGTTTCCTTGAAGAAGGTTTTCCATCACGTTGAGCCCTTTTGTCCGGTCGAAGTCAGCGGCTTGTTTTGCTGTGACATCTAACTTTTTGTCTGCAATTTGATGGAAACCTTTTCCTCGTTCACGTGTCGCAGAAGCACCTGGTACACCTTCTAGTTCAGCCACTTTTGCTCCTTTACCGACTTTGTCGATGATAAAGTTAGCTGCCATTTCGCCGCCTTTGATGTTATCGGAAGCAACGAGCGCTTCAACCTTTCCGCTTTCTGCCGAACGGTCTAATGTGATGACCGGTATGTCTGAAGCATTCGCAGATTCGACAGCCGTTGATATAGCTGAGGAATCGGCTGGGTTAATGAGTAATGCATCGACCCCTTGTTGAATTAAATCTTCTACATCACTTGTTTGTTTGGCTGAATCATTTTGTGCATCGGCAATGACAACTTCAATGCCAAGCTTTTTCGCTTCTTTTGTCACACCGTTTTTAAGAGAAACGAAGAATGGGTTATTTAAAGTCGAGATCGATAGTCCGATTTTTATGTCTTTTTTCTTGCCATCCTTTGTTGATTTGGCCCACTCTGGCGGTTCAAGCGAGCAGGCAGAAAGCATGAATAATGAGAGAGTCACGATCAGGATTACATATTTTTTCATAGCAGCTGCCTCCTTAAGCAGATTTCTTTCTGTCGAGTAGGACTGCAATCAAGATGACAATCCCTTTCACAACAGACTGATAGAATGATGAAACACCAAGTAAGTTCATACCATTGTTCAAGACCCCAATAATGAGTACCCCGATGAGTGTGCCGACAATTCGCCCTCTTCCGCCTGATAGGCTTGTCCCGCCAAGTACAACGGCAGCAATTGCATCAAGTTCATACGACGTACCAGCTGTTGGCTGGGCTGAGTTGAGACGAGATGTTAAGATCGCACCTGCTAAAGCAGACATAAAGCCGGCTAATGAGTAAATCATGATTTTGACGCGTGGTACTTTAATACCTGAGATGAGGGCTGCTTTTTCATTTCCGCCAATGGCATACGTTCTTCTGCCAAAAGGTGTTTTATGAAGCAAGACCCAAAGAACGATAAAGGTGAGAAGCATGGTGATCGCTGGAACAGGAATGCCTAAGAAGTATCCACGACCAAATAGCTGAAATGCATAGTTAGAGCCAAGCCCTGTAATTGGGTTTCCGTCTGTATAAACAAGCGTCAATCCTCTGAAAATCGTCATCGTCGCAAGTGTTGCGATAAAAGGAGCCATTTTTCCTTTTGTGATTAAAAGACCGTTGATCATTCCAAGGATGGCACCGATGATACATCCAACGATGATGGCAAGAATCGGGTCCAAACCAGATACAATAAAGCCGGCAGTCAGAGCACTAGACAGCGCTAGAATGGCACCGACAGACAAATCAATTCCTCCGGTTAAAATAACAAACGTCATGCCAAAGGCAATGAGGGCGTTAATGGAGATTTGTCTGAGTAAGTTTAAAATGTTTAATGGTTCTAAAAAGGCCGGATTTAAAATAGAAACAATGGCAACAAGGATGATGAGTCCTAAGAATGGCCCAAGCTTTTGCATGATGTTGTCAAATCGTCCATTTGAAGTAAGTGGTTTCATGTTACTTCCCTCCTGTAGCTAGTGTCATAATTCGTTCTTGTGTAGCTTCTGTTTTACTTAATTCGCCGCTGATGGTTCCTTCATGGATGACAAGCACTCGATCGCTCATCCCAAGAACTTCTGGGAGCTCAGAGGAGACCATCAAAATCGCAACGCCTCGATCCGTCAGCTCGTTCATGAGCTGATAAATTTCTCGTTTCGCCCCGACGTCGACACCTCTTGTCGGTTCATCTAAAATCAGCACCTTCGGCTGAATGCCGATCCATTTGGCGATGACGACCTTTTGCTGATTTCCACCGGACAGGCTGCGTGCAGAAATTTCAGATGAAGCGGTTTTGATCGTGAGTCGTTTGATAAGCAGGTCAACAAAGTCCTGCTCGTTTTTCTTATCGATCAGCCCCTTTGGAGAGAAGCTGTCTAAGTTAGGCAAGCCGATGTTTTCCCGGATGGATGCATCAAGCATCAGTCCTTCATCTTTACGATCCTCCGTGATAAAACCGATGCCAAGTTTGACTGCATCACTTGGTTTTTTAATGACAGCTTTTTTCCCATGAACCCAAATTTCCCCTTGATCCAGGGGATCGAGTCCAAAGAGCGACCGCATCATTTCCGTCCGGCCAGCACCCATTAAGCCTGCAACACCGACAATTTCTCCAGCTTTGACGGAAAAACTGACATCTTGAAAGCGGCCTTTCCTCGTTGCTTGCTTCACTTCTAGGACGGTATCACCAGTAGAAGGTGTGCGTTCAGGGTAACGATCGGTTAATTCGCGGCCGACCATTTTTTTGACGACTTCATGGAAATTCGTGTCCGGTATCGCTTTCGTATCGACCGTTTTCCCGTCACGCATGATGGTTATTCGGTCACAGATGGCGAAGATTTCTTCCATCCGGTGAGAAATGTAGACGATGGAAACGCCTTCTTTTTTGAGTGATTCAATGACCTGAAATAGCTTTTCAATCTCACGGTCTGTGAGAGCAGCTGTTGGTTCATCCATAATAATGACCTTTGCATCGGTCATTAACGCTTTCGCAATCTCAATCATCTGCTTTTGTCCGACAGAACAGCCTCCTGCCTCTTGATCGAGCGATAGGTTGACAGATAATCGGTCGAGCTGCGCTTGGGCGAGGGTTTTCATTTTCTTGGTGTCTAGGAGACCAAGTTTTGTATAGATTTCTTTCCCGATAAATAAATTCTCGAGTACCGTCATATCAGGCCATATATTCAGCTCCTGATGAATGAAGGCAATCCCGTTCTGCTCGGCTTCTTTCGGATTATTGAAAGCGGTTTCTTTTCCGTCGATTTGAATCGTTCCTTGATCCAGGGAATAGAGTCCTGTCAGCAGATTCATTAACGTTGATTTTCCTGCCCCGTTTTCACCCATTAGTGCATGGACTTCACCTGTGACGAGGTCAAAGGAGACCCCGGCGAGAACGGTGTTTTTTCCAAAGGCCTTATGGATGTTATGCATTTCAATGTTCATAAGTGGCTCCTCCTTTTAAAAGATGACACCGGCATGAAGAATGCAGTTTGCGTATGGGGTGGCTTCACCCGTTCGAATCACTGCTTTTGCCTGTTTGGTCATGTCTTTAAATGTCTCGTGATCGACTTCATCTAACGGATGTGAGAACGCTTTCTTTAGAAATAAATGATCTCTCTTATTGGCTTCTTTGATTTCACTGGCGATCGTGATGTGTTCAACGGCCATTTCCTCAAGAAGAAGGGAAGTAACCTCCTGAAAGGATGGTGTGCCGATGGATAATGCAAGGTCGATCTTGACCGGGCCTTTTGGAATGGGCAGGCCGCAGTCTGCGATGACAATTGTATCTGTATGACCAAGATCAGCAAGTACCTTGGCGATATGACTATTTAAAATACCATTTTTCTTCATTTCTTATTCTCCAATTCTTCTCTTGCTGGCATGCCGCCTTGGGCACCAAATTTTGTGACTGAGATAGATGCGGCTAAGTTGGCAAAGGCAAGTGCGTCGTATAGGGATTTTCCTTCTGTTAGTGCTACAGCTAGAGCGCCGTTAAAAGTATCGCCAGCGCCTGTAGTGTCGACGGCTTTCACAGGATAGCCCGGTACCAACACTTCTTTTGATCCGTCAAAGTATCGAACACCACTTTTTCCTTCTGTAATGAGTAATTTGTTTGGATATTGGCGCAAAGCCTCTGCTATGGTGAGTCCATCAAACATAAGAGCTGCTTCGTGTTCGTTTGGCGTGATATAGGCAGCTTGATCTAATATTTGCTGAGAGACTTTGCGAGCTGGTGCGGGATTTAAGATGACTGGGATCCCTTTTTCGCTGCAAATGGTGCAGACGGCTTCGACTGTTTCTTCAGGAATTTCCTGCTGGATGAGGACGATTCCGATTTTTTCAATAGAAGAAAGCGCATCTTTTACATAATGAGGTGTTACCTCATTGTTTGCTCCTTTGACGACAACAATGCTGTTATCCCCTTCAGCTAAAATGATATGAGCTGTTCCGCTTTCCATTTCGGTAACCGGTTTCATATAGGTGGTACGAACACCTTGTGCTTGCAAATTGCTCATAATGTCCTGACCATACGCGTCATCCCCAACCCGGCCGATCATATATACATCTGCACCAAGCCTTGCGCTTGCTACTGCTTGATTGGCTCCTTTTCCCCCAGGAACCGTTTTAAATGATTCGCCTAGGACGGTTTCTCCTGCATTGGGACGCTTACTCGATGTGACAACTAGATCCATGGAACAACTTCCTACGACAACTATTTGACTCATTGTGAATCCACCTTTCTCGTGGTCTCTCGTTCAATAAAAGAGACGGGCATTTGAATAACTGCTTGATCAATTGGCTGTTTTTGAATGGCTTTAATGATTAGCTTTGCGGCTTCTTTCCCCATATCATAGGCAGGCTGCCGGATCGTTGATAAAGAAGGGAAGAGCAGTTCACTTTGCGGAATATCATCAAATCCAATGATTTGGACGTCTTCTGGAATGGCTTTTCCAATACGAAGCGCTTCGTGTACGACGGCTGCTGCGACGATGTCATTGCTGGCAATGATGCCATCTGTTTCAGGGTACAGCTTGAAAAGAGCCTTGGCGCTTTTTCGGGCTTCCTGAAAAGAAAAAGAAGCGTTAGACATCACATGAAAGTTAGCACCTTCTTCAGTCAGAACATCAAGTGCGCCTTTGAATCTTTGCCGCGCCGTTTGAAGATGAGCGGGCCCTTTTAGCAATGTGATTTGCTGACTGCCGCGTTTGATTAATTCCATTGCAGCCATTTTCCCACCTGCCGTAGCATCGGCAAACACAGAAGGCGCATTTGGAACGGTACGATCTAAGAAGACAACAGGCAGTTCATCATCATTGTACAAATCCGATTCAGGTTCGTTTGTGACAGCGATGACACCGACCACCTGGTTTTGCTTAAAGGTTTGTAAATAGGCCATTTCCTTCTCCCGATCTTCATCACTGTTTCCGAATAATAAGCGAAAACCGTTTGCATGAATCTCATCCTCAACGCCTCTAGCCAGCTGAGGGAAGAAGGGGTTTGTGATATCAGGTAAGATGAGACCAACTAATCTTGATTCTCTTTTAAAAAGGGATCGTGCCACTTCATTGGGGAAGTAGTTTAGCTCCTGCATCGCTTGTGTCACACGGGTTTTCGTATCAATATGGACGTATCCAGTATCATTGAGCACGCGTGAAACAGTTGCAACAGACACTTGAGCAGCTTTTGCAACATCTTTAATTGTAGCCAATGGAGTGCCTCCCTTCTTTGATGTGTAACCGTTTACACAGATAGATTATCACGAAAGCATTGAAAAAACAATCTTAAAAAAATAAAAAAAGAAAAGAAAGAGGACGTCTTCCTTTTCTTAACTAATAATGCCTGTTTGAGTAATGTTCACTTTGATTTTTGGAATGATTTTCACTTTTGGATAATCGGTGACCCAATTCATTTTCATATACTCATCATAATGTCTGACTCTGTATTTTCTGCCGAGGCTTAAGACGTCAGAATTTGCTTCTTGTAATGTAGCAACAATTTTTTCTGCTTCTTTTGTCAAGATGGTTGAAAGTTTTTTGTTAAGCATTTCAATTTTTTTGTCTGTATCTAGATTATCTTTTGGGTACTCAAGGACAGAAGTTGCGAATTCAAATTTGAGTGAGTATGTTAAGTTTCGATGATCAGGATTTAGAATCTCGATGTCTCTCTTTACATCAGTGACTTGAATCGTAATGTAATTGTTTTCTTTTGACTTCATGTCGCTTCTCACTTTTTTTGTGAAGTTGGCATACTTGCCCATTTTTCCGTCCATGACGGTGAGCAAGATCGCATCTTGACCGTACAACTCGCCTTTCTTCTTCTCATTATCAAATAGAGCAACCCCTTTTACACTGATTAATTTCTTCGATTGATCAAAATAGATTAAAGGCAGTGTGAAGTCCTCTCCAGTTTGAAGCATTTTAGATCGAATACTTTGAATGTTTTTAGGTGCTACTTGGGAGGAGCGTGATGCGGTTGTGATCAAGTTATTTAAATAGTCACTCACGATGAGTTTTTCCTTCAGCAGCGAGTTAATCACTTCTTCACAGGTCCCCCCTTGAACAACGGCAAGATTTGCGAGGAGGGGGCTTTTCGGATCACGATAAAACATATCTAAGTAGGGCAGAAGACGATTTTGGGCAAATTCATCACCGATCAGCATCACGCGCATTTTCGACATGTCTATTTTTTGATCCACTATCCGGCTGAAGTTGGTTCTTGCTTTTCTTAAAGTAGGTGCTTCCGTTGTGAGAAGAGTGGTTAAAAAGCTGCCAGTATTTCCTTGCTCCATACTTTGAGACTGCTGCACTTTTCGATAAGTGATTGAGTATTTCGCATTGTCATCCTCTCCTTGATCAACAGCGGAGGTTAACACAAGAGAGATGTTCTTTAATAAATTTTGATCCCAGCAGCCAGGCATGAATATGAGAGAAACACACATGAGCAACGTCAGTATGTACTTATGACGCATGTGATTTCAC
The DNA here is from genome assembly GCF_038005045.1 of Bacillus sp. FSL K6-3458. Taxonomy (NCBI): domain Bacteria; kingdom Bacillati; phylum Bacillota; class Bacilli; order Caryophanales; family Bacillaceae; genus Bacillus; species Bacillus sp. FSL K6-3458. The sequence continues at coordinate 716,494 of NZ_JBBOSI010000001.1, forward strand.
CTTCCCTTTGCGATGTTTGATAAAGATGATAATGGCCATAAAGATAGGGAGTGTGTAAATAAATGAATATTGAGCGATGGTGGTAAAATCATTAAAACGCTGAATTCTAAAATTATCGGTTGCAAGGTAACAGCTAGCCGCATAAATCAAAATGGCAAAATAAAAGACGTATTTTTTGTGGTCTTTTTTCTTGAGAATACTTGCTACGCCATTTGCACAGAAGTAGAGATAGTTACTGAGTGTGGCTAAAATGACAAATACCCAGAAACTAAGAAAAATTAAATCTGTCCGTTCAATCACACCGAACGAAATGGTTTTTAACAGATAAAGAACAGGATTTGGAATGATATTGAGCTCAATCGGGCTGAAGAACATAAAACAAATCACTGTGATAAATAGGTAGTAAAGTGTCGTGCATATATTGGCAATGGTCATGACCTTGTATCGCGCTTTAATGGTGCCTTTCATCAGTGGAGAGATGATCAGAATCATCTCAAATCCATTCATAGATAGTACAACATCCTTCAATCCGAGTGAAACTTGAGAAATGTCCACTTGAAAAAAAGGCATGAGATAGTCGATATTGGTTCCTTTTAATGAATAGAGCATTAAGAGAGACAGCATAAGCAAAAAGGGCGTTAGAATGAAGTTAAACCTGACGATGGCTGTAATCTGCTCCTTTGCAATGTAAATGATGGAGATCATCAGTAATAGATTTATGACCCAATTTGGTGTGAGTGGGAGCACCCAAATGCCAAGAATTCTCGTGAAAATAGATAGAACGACAATACAGACTGAGGCGAAATAAACTGTATAAAGAGCTACTAAGATTCGCCCAAACCATTTTCCAAAAACCTGAATTAATGCTTCGAAAAATGATGTCTCAGGATATTTGTGAATGATATATATAAAAATGGTATTGATGATTTGGATAAAAAAACAGGCCAATATGATAGCCATCCATCCATCATGCCCCATATCTTTCATAAGCAAATGAGGCAGAGCTAAAATACCGACACCAATTTGAGATTGAATGATAAAAAAGACAGCTTGAGATGGAGATATTTTATTTTTCATCTTGATTTTTCCATCCTCTCAAATTTTCAATTTGCTCTTTCTTTTTTGGATTTAAGTAAACAGGGCGCTTTTTATACATCCACATCGGTAACCGAATCACAGTGTCTTTTAAGTCCTGCCAGTTAAATGGAGCTACTGGAGATAAATACGGGACACCTAGTGATTCAAGGCGGCATAAATTCATCAGGGCGATCGACAGGCCGAATGAAATGCCAATAAACCCAAACATCGATGCCATGAACATGAGGGGAAAACGCAGCATCCTGATGGTAGACGTCATTTCAAACGAAGGAAGAACAAAGGAAGCAACAGCGGTCACGGCGACCACAACGATAAGAACATTCGAAATGAGCCCAGCTTTTACTACCGCATCTCCAATGACCAAACCGCCTACGATCCCAATGGTCTGTCCAATTGGCTTTGGCAGACGCACCCCAGCTTCGCGTATGAGCTCAATCGTAATCTCCATCAGCATTGCTTCTATTAAAGGTGGAAAAGGAATGCCGATAATGGAATTTTTCATCGTAATCGCTAATTCATCCGGGACTACCTCATAATGAAAGCCGATGACTGCAATATAAAAAGAAGGCAAAATCACAGCGATGATACAGGCAATATAACGAAGAATACGAATAAACGTAGCTGGAATCCAGCGACTATTGTAGTCATCTGGTGATTGAAAGAAGCTAAAGAACGTAATAGGCAGAATGATAGCCATTGGACTGCCATCCATCAGCACAACAATTCTTCCTTCAAGAATGGCAGATCTCACTTTGTCAGGTCGTTCTGTGTCAATAAGCTGCGGGAAGATGGAATACGAATCATCCTCAATCGCCTCTACAATAGAACCTGGGCTAAGCAGCGTGTCTACTTTAATAGAAGAAATTCGTCTGTTAACCTCATCTATCTTTTCTTGATTGGCAATATCAGAAATATAAACCGTCGCAACCTTTGTTTCAGATTTTGTACCGACCTTATGATACTGGATTGCAAGTTTTCGATCATTTAAGTGTGAACGCAGCAAATATAAATTGGTATCTAAACTCTCAACAAACCCATCATGTGCGCCTGCAATAATACTTTCAGAAGAAGGTTCAGAAATGGAACGCAGCGGCGGCTGCCCAACAGCAAATATTTTGATCTGTGCGGATTTTTCATCAAGGAAGGCAATACTTCCGGCAATAATGCTGTCGACAATCAGCGTCAAGTCACCTGTTTCGAGTGTACTAAGTGATTTTGTATAATTCTGCTCTCCAGGAGGACCGAGCAAGTTGCCGATAATGAAGTCGTTTAATTTGCTTTCTTCAACTCTTGTTTTAATATAAAACAGCACTGATTTCGTTTCATTCACCATTAATTCCCGGTATTCAAAATCAGCGCTTTGCTGAAATGCTTTTTTCAGAATCCGAATCTTTTCCTCAAAACCGCCTGATAAAAAGTGTAAGCGTGTTTGCTCATTCGTGTTTGGCATCTTTAGCCTCCTCTCACAGATTTTTTAACCATAGTGTAAGCCGAGAAGATGATTTTATGCGTCATCTTTGGGGAAAGCATGACACGCACCGACAACTTTCAACTAAAATCACATTAAAAATGTTAAGAAATGATGAATCTTGATAAAAAGAAATGAATAATGTTTCATTGTTTAGGTCATAAGGAGTGAATATCGTAAAAAGAGGCTATAACAAAATGATTAATCTTTGACATCTTATCCCAATTTTTTGTGACCTGAAAATAAGCAGATGACTTGATTTTTTGAGAGGTGACCTTTGTCATAGGTCAACACATAGCGTTCTGACCAATGAGGATGACTTTCTAACCTGTTCATTTAAAAATATAAAATATTCTAAAACACGTACTATTCATTTAAAGCACTGATATGACTGATTTCGTAGAGATGAGAGGGCTTTAAAACATTGATTCAAAATACATCTTAATAATTGTCGAAAAATTTAGGGAGAAAAGGACAAAAGATTTTTCACTGTTTGATGGTAACGCTTTCTCTTGTTTGAAGCAGAAATTCAGTCGTCATTTTGTCCGTCTTTTGGCCTTTTCATTTGAGCGTGAGATAGGCTAATACGCCTTCTGATTAGAGGAATTTGGCATACGAGGAAGTGAAAGATTATGTTACATAATACCGATTGTGATTTTATGCTGAACCTATATACTGTTGATTGAATTTACATATCACACTCATAAAAAAAGGAGATGTAGATAAGCGATGTGGTTAATCGTTATAGCCTGTGTCATCATGTTAGGGATTGGCTTTATTGAAAAGAAGCGTCATCAGAAAAATATCGATGCCCTGCCGGTACGCGTCAATATTAATGGTATACGCGGAAAGTCTACCGTTACAAGATTGACAACCGGTATCTTAATGGAGGCAGGTTATAAAACTGTCGGCAAAACAACAGGAACGGATGCAAGAATGATTTATTGGGATACGCCAGAAGAAAAACCGATTAAAAGGAAACCGCAAGGACCAAATATCGGAGAGCAGAAAGAAGTTATGAGAGAAACCGTTGAAAGAGGAGCAAATGCCATCGTCAGTGAATGTATGGCGGTGAATCCAGATTACCAAATTATCTTTCAGGAAGAGCTGCTTCAAGCGAATATTGGCGTGATCGTAAACGTTCTTGAAGATCATATGGATGTGATGGGGCCAACTCTTGATGAAATAGCTGAAGCCTTTACAGCGACAATTCCTTACAATGGGCACTTGGTTATTACGGATAGTGAATATACAGATTTCTTTAAAGAGATTGCGAAAAAACGCAATACTGAAGTGATTGTTGCAGATAATTCCAAGATTACCGATGAGTATTTACGGAAATTTGAGTACATGGTGTTCCCGGATAATGCTTCACTTGCACTTGGTGTCGCACAAGCATTGGGAATTGATGAAGATACGGCATTCAGAGGCATGTTAAATGCGCCGCCTGATCCAGGAGCGATGAGAATTCTTCCATTAATGGACGCAAAAACACCTGGACATTTTGTAAATGGATTTGCGGCTAATGACGCAGCATCTACATTGAACATTTGGAAGCGTGTGAAGGAAATTGGGTATCCAACAGATGAACCGATTATTATCATGAACTGTCGTGCGGATCGCGTAGATAGAACGATCCAGTTTGCGGAGGATGTACTTCCTTATATTGAAGCAAGTGATCTTGTCTTAATTGGTGAAACGACAGATCCAATTGTGAAAGCATTTGAGGATGGAAAAATTCCGGCTGACCACTTACACAACCTTGAATATCAATCTACAGAACAAATTATGAACATGCTTGAGAAAAAGCTTCATAATCGAGTGGTTTATGGAGTCGGCAATATTCACGGCGCCGCTGAACCTTTAATCGAAAAAATTCAAGAATACAAAATTAAGCAGCTTGTCAGCTAGGAGGAAATATAGAAAATGTTCGGATCAGATCTTTATATCTCGTTAATTTTAGGTGTTCTACTCAGTTTAATCTTTGCAGAAAAAACAGGAATCGTACCAGCTGGGTTGGTTGTTCCAGGTTATCTGGCGCTCGTCTTTAACCAGCCAGTCTTCATTTTAGTTGTTTTATCTGTCAGCTTGCTGACATATGTGATCGTTCGTTTTGGTCTATCGAAATTTATGATTTTGTACGGACGCAGAAAGTTTGCGGCGATGCTGATTACAGGAATTGCCTTAAAGCTCATATTTGATTTCTTCTATCCAGTGGTTCCGTTTGAAATAGCAGAATTCCGCGGAATCGGAATCATCGTGCCTGGATTGATTGCGAATACGATTCAAAAGCAAGGTCTTACGATTACCCTTGGAAGCACATTACTTCTAAGTGGTGCAACATTTGCCATCATGTATGTTTACTATCTATTTTAAGATAAGGTGTGTCCAATGATGAATAAAAAATTGAGCTTTCAGGAAAAGCTGCTGAAAATCACAAAGAACCAAAAGAAAAAGACGAATAAACACGTACTGATTGCTTTACCGATTGTCATTGCTTGTACATTTCTATTTACATTTATCGGGAAAGCACAAGTACCAACTGTAGAAAAGAATCCAGAAAACATCCTGACCGCTTCGTTTGTCGGAGATATTATGTTTGGAAGAAATGTAGAGAAAGTAACAGACCGCTATGGAAAGCAGCACCTGTTCCGCTATGCGAAGCCGTATTTTGATGTATCAGATTATGTAACTGGGAATTTTGAGCATCCAGTGGCTTCAGATAAGGAACAGGCAGCACAAAAGAATATTCATTTGAAAACAGATGAAGATTCTGTACAAGCGTTAAAGGATTTGAATTTCTCTGTACTAAACTTTGCGAATAACCATGCAGCAGACTACGGTGAAAAAGGCTTAAATAACACGATTGATGCCTTTGAAAAAGCTGACATGGATTATACAGGGGCAGGGCGCAACGTCAAAGATGCGAAGCAGAACATTTCATACAAAGAAGTGAATGGCGTTAAAATCGCTACCCTTGGTTTTACAGATGTATATGGAAAAGATTTTAAAGCAACAAATCGAAAGGCAGGTATTCTGCCAGCTGATCCATCTATCTTTATTCCGATGATTTCACAAGCTGCTGAAAAGGCAGATATCGTTGTTGTTCATGCGCACTGGGGACAGGAATATAACAATGAAGTAAACGACAGACAAAGAGAGCTGGCAAGAGCGATGTCAAAGGCTGGTGCTGATATCATTATCGGTGCACACCCGCACGTTCTTGAGCCGATGGAAGTCTATAACGGAACAGCGATTTTCTATAGCTTGGGGAACTTTATTTTTGACCAAGGCTGGTCAAGAACACGTGATTCTGCCATTGTTCAGTATCATCTGAATGAAGATGGAAAAGCGACATTTGAAGTGGTTCCAATGTACATCAAAGAAGCGACACCTGCTCCAGTCAAAGCAGGATCTCTTGAATCAAAATCGATTATCCGTATGCTGACAAATGGCACGAATGCGGATTGGAAAGAAAAAGACGGACATATTTTCTTTGAAGTCGATCATTCTGATAAAGTTCAAACATTAAAAGAAAACGAGGGGAAGGATAAAAAATGAAATTCCTTAAAGCAAGCTGGCCGTTTGTTGCGTTAATTTTAGTCTTTGTCTTTATGTCTGCTTTTAAATTTAGTGACAGCCTCACGGATCATGAGAAGCAAAAGATCTCGGTTGAAATGCAGAAAATTGAACAGCAAAAGCAGTCAAAAGCGGAAGCGAGTAAATAAAGAAATGATGATGAAAAGAGCACGCGAGGCGTGCTCTTTTTTGACGGAAAAAGGTGTAAAATGAAAGGGGTCATGTCGAAACTATAAAAGAAAGGAGGAAGAGAGGATGAAATGGAAAGGAATACTGCTTGGAGGATGTGCCATTGTAGGACTCATGTTTATGTCTCAAACAGAGGTGTCTGCTCAAACAACACCTCCTTTAAAACAAGCGGAAACGCTGATAGGTACGCCTTATCATAAAGGAGGAATCGATCCGAAAACGGGCTTTGATGCTTCTGGCTTTATACAATATGTATACAAAACAACAGGTGCATTTGATTTGCCGCGAAAGGTGATCGATCAATACCAAATCGGTGAAAACGTATCATGGGGAAAAGCGAAGCCCGGAGACCTTGTCTATTTTCGCAGTCTTGAAGAAACAAAAGACATCCCGACACATGTTGCTTTGTACGCTGGAAATGATCAAGTGATCCACATCACACTCAGTCAAGGGGTGGTGAAAACAGATGTCAGCAAAAGTAAATATTGGACCGATCGGTTCTATGCGGTCAAACGGCTGCCTGTCTCCCAAGAGATGTCGGATGATCAACTGGTGAAAGATGCGATGAAATATTTAGGAATCCCTTATGTATTCGGGGCATCAGATCCAAAAGTAGGATTCGATTGTTCAGGTTTTTTACAATATTTATTTGAAAAATCACTTGGGATTTATTTGCCAAGAAGTGCTGAGCAGCAATGGATGGTTGGAGAGAAAGTAGCACGAGACGATATTCGCCCTGGAGACTTTGTTTTTTTTAGCAACACGTATAAAAAAGGAATTTCACATGTAGGAATGTACATCGGAGGAGACCGCTTTATTCATGCGAGCCGTTCGGAAAGTGTGACGATTTCTTATTTGTCTGAATCGTATTGGCGTGAGAAATGGACAGGTGCGAAACGATTAACTGAGCTGAAACTAGCGAAAGAAGACCCAGTCGTATCAAAAGCCGCTACGTATATTGGAGAAGTACCCTATGTAAAAGGTGGTGCGAGCCCAAAGCAAGGCTTTGATACAGCAGGATTCACGCAGTATATCTATCAAGAAGTGCTTGGAATTGAGATGCCTCGCTATGCGCCGGGACAAGTTAAAGCAGGCACACCTGTGAAACGATCGGAACTAAAGCCAGGAGATCTTGTCTTTTTTAAAGGGACTTCGTTGATGCCAGCCATTTATGCTGGTTCAAATCAAGTCATTCATGTGACGGTTTCAAATGGCGTTGTCATTACCAATATGAAAACAAGTACGTATTGGAAGGATAAATATGAGACGGCCGTTAGAATCAAAAAATAAAGAAAAAGCCCGATCAATGCTCGGATCGGACTTCTCGACTTCTCACTAGGCGCTGATCAGACAAGCGTCTTTTTTTCTTGAAATTGATTCTGCAAAAGCAGATCAATAAAATAGGCGACGCCATCTTCATGGTTGCCTTTTGTGATATAGGTGCTTTTTTCTTTAATGACATCCACCGCATTCCCCATCGCTATCCTGTGTCCTGCTTCATCGAACATGGATAGATCATTGGGGCTGTCACCGATCGCATAAATATCGGATGGGTCTACGCCATAACGGGCTGCAAGTTTCTTGAGGGCATGTCCTTTGCCTGACTCTTTTGGCAGTACCTCAATGATATGTTCTCCAGATGAGGTCAAGGAGAGTTCAGGCATCTTAGAAAGAAGATCTCGTGCTTCTTGCAGCTTATTCATATCAAAGGAGAAGCATAGTAATTTATAAGTTGGTTCATTCGACTCAAAAATTTGACGGATGTCATCGACAGGTTTGATACCAAACTGTTTAAATTGAGTCATCGCCCCTTCCCATAAATCAGCTACATCCTCATGAGGATTGGCGCTTTTGATCATATCAAATTCAGCTTTGAGCTTTTCTTTTCCATCAAATGGAGAAAGGAGGGCATCGTCTGTATAGACTTCGAAATAAATGTTCCGTTCCACTAATTCCTTTGCAGCACGTCTTCCAGCTTCTTGATCAAGGGTGATTCTGCTGAAGAGCTTGTATCCTTCTGTATGGACAGTTCCTCCGTTTGCCGCAATAATGGGAATGTCCAAATCCCCAAGAAGCTCTTTTACATCAAAAGTCGCGCGCCCTGTACAAATGGTCACAATATATCCAGCTTCCTTCGCACGAATCAATGCTTGCCGGTTTTGAGCGGATATTTCACTTTTCGTATTTAAGAGTGTACCGTCTAAATCAATCGCAATCATTTTTTTCATTGCTGTTATATCCTCCTTCATTCATGCAATAGCCTCTTCAAAGTATGTACGATTTCCTTCATTCTCATGAAAGAGTCGGATTGTGGATTCCTCTCTTTAAGGCTAAACAAAAATGGTCAATTGATCAAGGATATAAGAAAAAGCGCCCAAAAGGACGCTTTTAGCGTGTAGACAAACCCTCGCATTCTTTGTCAGTCCTGCGCTCCGGTGCTCACGAATGTCAAATTCGCTCTGCTCCGGTGCTCGTCCTTCCTAGACTGCAAAGGTTTTCTATCACGCTTAAAAGAAGAAAAAGCGCAAAAACCTTTTTCAACACATAAAAAGCGCCCAAAAGGACGCTTTCTGTTTTTATGATAATTCAAGCTGTTTCTTCAATTCCGTTTTGACTTCGTTCAGTTGGTTTTGATCCAATTGGTAATAATAAACGCCATTTGGCTGGTAATCAGATCCTTTTAGTTGAATCGTATCAACAGATTTCAATGAAGTGAGTAGTGGGAAAAGACCGACTAGTTCTTTCATTGACAGGTTAGTTGAGACGTTATCACCTAGAGTATCTATGATATTGTCATAAGACGGAATGGACGTTACTGATTTTGATTTATCGAAAATGGCTTTTAAAACTTCCATTTGACGCTGTCCGCGCATGAGATCACTGTCTGCTTTTCTTGTTCTCACATAAGCGAGAGCTTGATTACCATCTAGTGTGTGAGTACCTGTTTGCAGCTGAACTTTGCCCTTTGTATCTTTAAGAATCTGTTTCACAACATATTCATCTTTAATGTTAACGGAAACACCGTTTAATTCGTTCACAATTTCCTTAAATGCTTTGAAATTACTTTCAATCACAAAGTCGACAGGGATATCTAGTAAATTCTCAACTGTACTCACCGTGAGGTCTGCATCACCAAATGCGTGTGCATGTGTGATTTTGTCATAACCATGACCTGGAATATTAACATATGAGTCCCTTGGAATACTTAATAATTTCACGGTTTTATTCGTACGATTTACTGTCGCTAATACCATTGCATCGCTTCGTGCTTGTTTGACGGTTTCGCCTGGTCTGCTGTCAATGCCAAGCAGCAAGACAGAAAAGCTGTCTTTCCCAGGATCAAATGCTTCAATCCGTTTGACAGATTGTGCACCGCGGTCTAGAGAGACTTGTGCTTTTTTCGCAGCCGATGTCACTTTATAGTAGGCATAGCCGGTGACAGAAGCGGTTGTCAGTAAAAGAATACCAAAAATAAAAAGAGTGACTTTCACCCATGGTTTTAAACGCTTTTTGCCTTTGCGTTTACTTCTTGTTTGATCCATATATTTAAACCCTCGCTATGATTTTATAGTAAAGATGTCCTTCTTCCTGCTTACAAACTAAAACAAATATACCTTAAAACGGGATATAGTGCGACATTTTTTTCACTAACGCTTAATTGACGTTTCCTTATCTAAAAAAGTTTCAATGATACGCAAATGAAATATATTTGTCATAAAACATCGAAATGTTTGAAATGACAGGAAGTGAGGAAAATGATTTTTCATAGAGAAACATCTAGTCATTACATAGATAAAAGAGGGGTTATGATCATGAAAAATCGGAATGGGTGGCTTTATTTCTTCGGCGCACTTGGCGGCGCCTTATATGGTTACGATACAGGTGTCATTTCTGGCGCTATCTTATTTATGAAAGAGGATTTAGGTTTAAATGCATTTACAGAGGGACTTGTGGTCAGCTCGATCTTAATTGGGGCGATGCTCGGGTCTTCTCTTTCTGGAAAACTGACAGATCAATTCGGACGGAAAAAAGCGATAATCGCCGCAGCCATTTTATTTATTATCGGCGGATTTGGAACAGCCCTTGCACCGAATACGGAGGTCATGGTCTTATTCCGAATCGTGCTAGGACTTGCTGTCGGATGCTCGACGACGATTGTTCCATTATATTTATCTGAACTTGCGCCAAAGGAATCAAGAGGGGCACTTTCCTCATTAAACCAACTCATGATCACATTTGGTATTCTTCTTGCCTATATTGTGAACTACGTTTTAGCAGATGCAGAGGCATGGCGTCTGATGCTTGGAATTGCCGTTGTTCCTTCTGTTCTCTTGTTATGTGGTATTTTGTTTATGCCAGAAAGTCCTCGCTGGCTGTTTGTCCAAGGACAGGCGGACCGGGCGAAAGAAATATTGTCAAAACTTAGACAAAGTAAGCAAGAAGTTGAAGACGAAATTGCGGATATTCAAAAAGCAGAAAGTGAAGAAAAAGGCGGTCTTAAGGAATTACTCGAGCCATGGGTGCGCCCCGCTTTAATTGCTGGTGTCGGCTTAGCTTTTTTACAGCAGTTTATTGGGACAAATACGATCATTTATTATGCACCAAAAACATTCACAAGTGTCGGCTTTGGCGATTCAGCAGCCATTTTAGGAACTGTAGGAATCGGTGCAGTCAATGTTGTCATGACGTTTGTTGCGATTAAAATCATTGATCGTGTCGGGCGGAAAGCGTTACTCCTATTTGGAAATGTAGGGATGGTTCTTAGTTTGATTGTTCTAGCAGTGGTCAATCGTTTTTTCGAGGGATCAACAGCTGCAGGGTGGACAACGATTATATGTTTAGGACTTTTCATCGTCATTTTTGCTGTCAGCTGGGGCCCGGTCGTATGGGTGATGCTGCCGGAGTTGTTCCCGGTACATGTCCGGGGAATTGGTACGGGGGTATCGACCTTCCTGCTGCATACAGGGAATTTGATCATCTCGCTCACATTCCCAACCTTGTTAAGTGCAATTGGCATCAGTAACCTTTTCCTTATTTATGCAGCCATCGGCATAGGTGCCTTCTTATTTGTGAAATATTTAGTCACAGAAACGAAAGGGAAAAGTCTTGAAGAGATTGAAGAAGATTTAAAAAAGAGAAACCGTGCCGTCGTGAATGACGAAGGGGAAACGGTATGAAAAAAGACCAGCTGCATGAGGTAGCTGGTCTTCCTTTGTTAAACAAACGTTTAATCAAGAAAGGACAATCACTCATCTTCTGAACGTGCTGCCTATGACATACATATGGAACAGGCGGGCGAAAGGTGGAAATGAGATGAAAGGAAAAACGAGCATTGTGATGCTGACATACAATGAACTGCACCTAACGAAAAAATGTATCGACAGTATCAAGAAGCATACTCAGCCTGATGAATATGAACTCATTATCGTGGATAATGCTTCATCAGACGGAACAAAGGAATATGTGAGACAACTGGAAGATGTCGTGTTGATTGACAACGAGAAGAATCAAGGCTTTGCCAAGGGCTGTAACCAAGGAGCGAAAAAAGCAACAGGAGATAGTCTTCTTTTTTTAAATAACGACACGATTGTGACCGAAAACTGGCTTTTGCCTTTAAGAGAAGCCCTTTTTGCATCAGATCGTATTGGCATGGTAGGCCCTGTCTCCAATTATGTGAGTGGTCCTCAGCTCGTTCAGCCATCTTACACAGATGTGAAGGAGCTTCCTGCCTTTGCGAAGGCATATACGGCTTCGAAAAAAGGTCAAAGAACATATGTGCATAGACTTGTTGGTTTTTGTCTGCTGGTCAAAAGAGAGCTGATCGAGGATGTAGGGTTATTTGATGAGCGATTTGTATATGGATCATTTGAGGATGATGACCTTTGTCTGCGTTCGTTGCTGAAGGGATACCAGCTGCAAATCGTCCATGATTCTTTTGTGCATCATCACGGTCATGCTACCTTCAATGCCAATGAAGAAACGAACATCTCTACGTTGTTTGCGGAAAACAGGCTTCGTTTTTTAGATAAATGGGGCATTGATTTAAATCTGATAACGCCCCATCCATATTTTGCAACACTGCTCCCTGAGGATGCCGGATGTGTGCTGGATGTTGGCTGTGGTGCTGGGGCGACAGGACTTGAACTGATCAACCGGCAGTCCGTTGACATGTACGGAGTAGAGGCGGATGCATTAAAAGCAGAGATGGCAAAGGCGTATTACAAAGAAGTGATTGAGACAAAAGCGGAGGCGTATCCTTGGTCAGAGAAAGAAGCTTTTTTTGATGCTGTGATCTTTTCTGATGTGTTAGAGCATGTGTCAGACCCATGGCAGTTGATAGCTCAAGCGCATGCGTCTTTAAAACCAGGTGGCGTGATCATTTGCTGCTTACCTAATATGATGCATGCGGAAGTACTGCTGCCTTTATTGGCAGGTGATTTTACGTATCAAGATGTGGGGATTTTAGATCGAACACATATAAGATTTTTCACACCAAACACAATGCGGGCGCTCTTTCCAGACCATTTATTTCATCGCGTGATTGAACAGCCGATCAATGTGCCAATTGATCAAAACGTTCAATTGTTTTTTGACGAAGTGGCGAGAGTAGGAGAGTTACTTGGCTTTCAAACAAAAGCATTATCTGATCAAGTGACGCTCTATCAGCTTTTGATCGTTGCACGTAAAAAAGGCGGTTCCCCCTCCGGGTAATCCGCCTCAGCGTGTAGGCAAACCCTCGCATTCTTTGTCAGTCCTGCGCGCCGGTGCTCGCGAATCCTTCATTCGCTCCGCTCCGGTACTCGTCCTTCCTAGACTGCAAAGGTTTTCTATCACCCTGAAAAGAAGACAAAGGGCTAAAACAAAGTTCATTTTAGCCCTTTGTCAACCATCTAAGGCGGATGACCGCCTTTTGTGCTACCATTTAAAGCTTTTCGTTGCGCCTTCTGCACCAAAGTTCAAAATGCTAACTTTGACGTCATATGCAATGTCTACTTCTTGAAATAGTGTATCCCATTCATTACGGTGCTGATCCCAAAAGTCTGGATACTTGATGCGCACCTGCCGATTTAAAAGGATCGGGTCAACACCAACTTCTTTTTGCATGTGGTGGACAGCTTTTTGAATGCGTTCTTTGATTTTGCGTTCAAAAATGCGCTCAAATCGTTTGATGTATTGCTCATCGTATGAGTTTTCAGGGGGATATTGATCTTCTGATAGTTTCCCGTTTGTTTGTACACTAATTTTAAAGGAAATCTTTCCGTTCTTCAGATAGGGTTCAATCTTTGATTTTGCTTTCTTGATTTCATACGTAATCGGAAAGCCTTTGTAGGTGGCGGGTACGACTCCGCCTGAGATGCGATTCATGACCCAGTTTAAAGATTGGACATCTTTTGCTGGTATGAATCCTATCAGCTTTCGCGTTTTCCCATGGATAATTCCTGCGCCATCATAGGTGAGTTCTCCGTTTACGACATCCACACTTTGGACAAGAAAGCTTGTACCCATCTGAAAGTAATCGGACGCTCGGCCAATACGTGTTGGCAGTAAAATCTTCCCGTTAAAGCTCCGGTTTTTTGATGTTTCAAAAATATGCTCAACTGGCACCTTTTGTTGTGATTTTAATTTTTGATTGATGACTTTTGATGCCTCATGGCGTGACACTAAGAGGTAGCTACTTCTTCGAACCTCATCATCTCGTATAAAGTGGTTGAGTGTTCCTTGAATATCATGATGCTCGGCTTGATTTTTGCCAAACAAAAAGATTTTGAGGTGATCACTGTAAATCGGCGGGTCCTTCAAAGCGACATTGCTGACTGCTTCCAGTACATTTTTCCCCTTTGAGACGACATTCACATAGCCAGGGGAATCTGCTTCTTGTGTTCCGCCCATTTTAGGGACAAGGTTTTGATAGGTGAGTTTGACTCCGTTATCATCTTCCTCGTCAATGCCAACACCGCGCACAAACGATAATTTTTCAATATCCTTTAAGTCCCAGCAGCCTGTCGATAAAAGCAAAAGACAGCAAGACAGAAAGGTGAGCCATAAACGCCGTCCTTTCATGCAGATCGACCTCCCCATTTTTTACGTATCATGAGCAGAACAGCTGTTAAAAAAGGAATCGCTAACACAGCGAATAATGCATAGCCGAGTAAAGTCGAGTAGTAAAAGACTTCATTGATATTTCTCGGAAAAAGAGAGAGAGCTGAGGTCAGCAAAAACAGCAACCATAGCAGTCTCGTTAAATTGGTTGTCTTAAAAACCGTTTGACAGCCTTTAATAGCAAATTGGAAAAAGCCAAGCATACAAATAAACTGCTGGCACGTCCAGATCGTCAGTAAGAAAATATCAAAGCGTTCAATGAAGACCCCTTCTAGTTCTAGCGCTTGAATGAGTGAGACAGTGGGCCAGGTGAGTGATTTCGTTTCTCCAACCGTCATGGAACCAATCACAATAAAGAGCGTGAGGGAGTAAATAAGTGTGGTGATCCCTACACCGATCGCTGCGGCCCATTTCGCTTTTGACCATTTGTCTTTATAGATAAGCGGTACGACAAACAAAATGACTTCAAAGCCTGTAAATTGAATAAATGTTTGAGAGAACAAATTACTAAAATCTTTAAACCCGTGCGCCATCACTGGGCGTAAGTAATCAAAATCAAATATTTTCAAACTAAACAGCATGAGCCCAATGTAAATGATCATGGTCATCGGATAAATATATGTCACCATTTTCACTACCGGAAAAATTCCGCTTTTTAAATGATAGGTGGCCACTAGTAAAAAAATCATCACAATCACGGTCATCGGGGTCGATTGCAGCAGGAAAAATTGAACCACTTCCCCTAGTACACGCGCCTCAAAGCCAACAATGGCTAGTAAATAACCGATCAGCATTAGGTTAAAGATCGTGCCAAAGAAGGCACCGGCTCCTTTTGTATTCGATTCAAAAATGGTATCCGGTGCATTCTTCTCCGCAATCCAACCTAGCAAAAAAGCAACGAAAGCAAAGATGACTCCCTGTATTAATACAATGATCCAGCCATCAGGGAATCCTGAATTGGCAGAACTGCGAGGAATGGTTAAAATTCCAGCGCCTATCATTGTAGAACTGCACAGAATGGTGACTTGTAACAATGATAGCTTCTCAGCTCTGTACATCGTTTACTCTCCTTGTCTTTTGAGATTTTTTGTCTTGGCTGTTTTCGGTCTTGATTTAAATAGCCCTATTGGTAAACGAACGTACGTATCTTTTAAATCTGAAAACGGTGAAGACAAAACAGGTGTGAAATAGTCAAAACCAAAGGTCTTTAGCTGCATCAAGTGACAAAGTACAAATAAATAACACATGATGAGGCCGTATAATCCAAACATGGCTGAACTGAAGATCGCCATAAACCGCAGAATGCGTAAGGGGAAGCTGAAATCATATGATGGAGCAGTGAAATCGGCTAGTGCCGTCAGAGACACAATAATGACCATTAAGGCACTGACGATATTGGCTTGGACAGCCGCCTGTCCAATAATGACGCCGCCAATCAGTCCAATCGTCTGACCGATCGCCCTAGGAAGACGAAGTCCAGCTTCCCGCAGCAGTTCAATCGTAAACGACATCAAAATGGCTTCCACTACAGGAGGAAAGGGCACATTTTGCCGGCTACCTGCGATGGTAAGTGCCATTCGTGTTGGTAATAAACCAGGATGATAGGAAACAAGGGCGATATAGAGTCCCGGTAAAAAGATCGTCAAAAGCACGGCAATATAACGGAGCAAACGCAAAAGAGTCGCACTTGTCCATCTTTGATAATAATCCTCCGGTGATTGCATCAAGGCAGTGAGAGTCATCGGCATAATGAGGGCAAAGGGCGTCCCGTCGAGCAGAATAGACACCTTTCCTTCTAGCACAGAGGCAATCACCCGATCAGGACGTTCTGTATTTTGAATCTGCGGGAAAATAGAGATATGACTGTCTTCAATCAGCTGTTCTATGTAGCCGCTCTCAGGAATATCATCCATTTTGATTTGCTTCATACGAGAGAAGACATCATCTACTAGTTTGGGGTCTGCGATATCACGAACATACACAAGAGCAGCAGATTTCTTGTTACGAGTACCTATGTTCACCTTTTGAATGACAAGATTCGGATCGTTTGCCCGTTCACGAAGCAATGCCGTGTTTTTTTCAAGATTTTCAATAAATCCAATCCGGGGTCCTCTTACAAGGACTTCTGATTGCGGCTCCTCTACTTCTCTAAATTGAAAAAGATTCGTATGGAGCGCAAGCGCTTGAGTGGCCCTATCCACAAATAAAATAGCCCTGCCGCTGTATAACTGCTCGATGGCAAGGTTCATATCTTCCAGCACATCATTTTGAATACCAAAGAACGTTTTAGAAAGGGAAGAAAGTGTGGTGTGGTCGACCTCAGTGATGGTCAGTTCCTTTTGCATAGGTGAAATGATTTGTTTGGAAAGCATCTCAAATTCTGTGAGTCCTTCAACGTACACGAGACATGCAGAGACAGCGGAAGGACCAAATGAAAAAGAGTGGAACACGATATCATCACTTTTGCCGGCAAAGCTTTTGACACGCTGAATGACGGACTCTATATCTTGTTCAATACGACTTTTCATAATACCTCACCCTCATGTCTTTTTTTATAGAGTGACTCGGAAGGAGAAGAATTATGCAAATAGAAAAAAGAGAATCCCCTAAAATAGGAATTCCCTTCACATGTTTATCTCGCCAGCCAGCCGCCATCTACGGCTAAAATATGACCGTTCATATAATCGGAGGCAGGGGAGCTGAGAAAGACGGCGGCACCTGCTAGATCTTCAGGCCGTCCCCAGCGTCCAGCGGGGATTCGTTTCAGAATCTCTTCATTCCGGTTCGCATCGTCACGAATGGCTTGCGTGTTATTGGTTGCAATATAACCAGGCGCGATCGCATTGACCTGAATATGCTGACTTGCCCATTCATTTGCAAAAGCTTTCGTCAAACCTGAGACAGCATGCTTACTTGCTGTATAAGCGGGAACAAAGACACCGCCTTGAAATGATAGAAGGGAAGCGATATTGACAATTTTCCCTTGCCCTTTATTCAGCATCTGCTGTCCGACCTTTTGCGTGAGGAAAAAGAGACTGTTGATATTCACATCCATGACAGTATGCCAGTTTTCCTCTGAATATTGAGCGGCCTCTTCTCTTTTAATGGTCCCAGCATTATTGATCAAAATATCAATTGAATGCTGTTTTAAAAGAGCATCAACATCCCGCTTTGCGGACTTAGGATCTGCAAAGTCTACTTGAATCGCATGAAATGATCTGCCGGTCTGTTCGACAAGTTCTTTTGTTTCATCAAGCGGCGTATGGTGGTAGGTGCCGATGATATCTGCACCTGAACGGGCAAGCGCTACGGCAATACCTTGCCCAATACCAGTTCCAGGACCTGTGACAAGAGCTGTTTTGCCTTCGAGGGAAAAGAGGGACGCTACATATGATGTCGTCGTCATTTCATTACCTCAGCTGGTCCATCGGGACAAAGTCCATATCTTTAAACGTATAGTTTTCTCCCGCCATTGCCCAAATAAATGAATAATTTGCGGTACCTGAGCCTGAATGAATGGACCAGGCAGGTGAGATGACGGCTTCTTCATTTGCCACAACGAGATGTCTCGTTTCAGATGGCTCCCCCATAAAATGAAAGACACGTGCGTCTTCCTCTATATCAAGATATAAGTACACTTCCATCCGCCGGTCATGTATATGAGCAGGCATCGTGTTCCATGTGTTATTGGTTTCAAGCTGAGTGATGCCCATCATAAGCTGGCAGCTTTGGATGCCGTCTGCATGAATGACCTGATATAGATTCCGTACGTTTGAGGCGGATGCTTCCCCTAAATGATTCGGTGTTAATTCAGCAATCGCAGCCTTTTGTGTCGGATACGCTCTATGAGCTGTGGCTGACACAAGATAAAATTTGGCCTGCTCACCTGATGAACTAGCAAACTGTACATGTTCGTGTCCAAGTCCAATATATAAGAAATCTTTATGCTCCAGCACAAATGACTCACCATCGACTGTAACCGTACCTTGGCCGCCGACATTCACAATGCCAATTTCCCGTCTTTCAAGGAAATATTCTGTACGTAAAAAGTCGCCGGCATCTAGCTTGATCGGTTCTGATGTCGGCATAACACCGCCAATCACCACACGGTCCTCATGCGAATAATATAGCTTCAATTCACCACTGACAAAGAGTGTCGGAATATGAAAATGACGACGAAGTTCCTCTGTTGTAAAACGCTTGACCTGCTCAGGATGTACAGCATAACGATTTTCCATTTGAGATAAGCCTCCCTTTCCATCTGAAACATATGATTGTTTTATTTGGTATCGGTTTCAAGGAAAATTCTAGAGGAAAAAGAGAGCGGCGTCAACCGTTAATTTGAAATCGCTTTCTTTAATTGTATAAAAGCTTTTTTTCTTCATGTTCATGAAAAAAATCTTCTGATACAGTTCAACTTGTGGTATGCTTTTTTTAAGTTTATTTGAAATCGGTTTCGAAACAAATGAGAAGATCAATCTTGGGAGTTTTTTGTATGAAAGAGAAAAAGCAAACGAAAGTCACCATTAACGAAGTTGCAGCATATGCAGGTGTCTCAAAATCAACGGTATCCAGATACATCAATGGCAGAACAAATGAAATTTCTCCTGAAAAGGTAAAAAAGATTAAAAAAGCCATTGAGGAGCTCCATTACCGTCCGAGTCAGCTTGCCCAAGGATTGAAAGTAAGAAAGAGCAAGGTCATTGGTTTTATTGTGGCTGATATTACGAATCCATTCTCTGTTGCGACACTTCGTGGTGTGGAAGAGATTTGTGATGAATATGGATACAGCATCATGGTGTGCAACACAGATAATCGTCCAGAAAAAGAACGAGAAATGCTTCTGAAGCTGAATGCGCATTATATTGAAGGGCTGATCATTAATACGACCGGTCAAAACAATGACATTTTGCAAGACTTTAAGCAAAACGGTGTACCGATTGTTCTTGTTGACCGTAAGTTACCTGAACTCAAGGTTGATACCGTCACAACGAATAACCGTGACATCACGGCTCGTCTACTTCACCAAATGTATGAAAAAGGCTACGAACATATCGCTTTCTTTACTGAGCCGGTCGATGGGATTAGTCCACGTGAAGAACGAAAAGAAGCCTATGAACAGACGGCGATGAGTCAACATAAGACACCTATGATTGCAGAAATCAATTTGAAGCAAAAGGAACAAATGCGAGATGAGATTTGTCGTTTTTTACAATCAAGCCATCAGAAAAAAGCGATTTTAGCAGGCAATGGATTACTCATGCTGAAGCTCATCAGTGAACTTGTCGATCTTGGGGTAAAGATTCCTGAGGAGATAGGCATTGCCGGATTTGATGATACAGAATGGTATAAGCTGATCGGGCCAGGCATCACTACGGTGGCGCAGCCATCTCATGAGATGGGGAAAGCGGCGATGCAAAAAATCAAGACGCGTCTTGAAGGGGATAAGAGTGCACCCCAGACCATTCAACTTGATGGAGAAATCATTGTGAGAAAATCTTTATAAACGTTAGGCAGAGAAGAGTATACATACGTGCATGCTCTCTCTTTTTCAACTGTTTTGAAACCGGTACCAAGAAAGGGGAGAAATGAGTGAAAGCATTGGATGTGATCACATTTGGGGAATCAATGGCGATGTTTTATGCAAAAGAAATTGGCGAGCTTAACCAAGTGCATACGTTTCAAAAAGCACTTGCTGGTGCAGAGAGTAATGTTGCGGTCGGCTTGGCAAGATTAGGCTTTAGCGTAGGCTGGATGAGCAAGGTCGGGGCGGACTCACTTGGTACATTTATTTTAGAAGAGCTTCAAAAAGAAGGGGTCGATACGAAGGCAGTGCTCCGTTCAAATGATGGGGCCAAAACAGGGATATTGCTTAAATCAAAAGTCATCGATGGAGACCCTGATGTGACGTATTACAGAAAAGGCTCTGCTGCGAGCACATTGAACCCAAGCGATTTCCCGTCCACTTATTTTCAGAAGGCAGGACATCTTCATATGACCGGAATCCCGCCTGCTGTGTCTAGTGAAATGAGAGCGTTTTCTTTTCATGCCCTTAAAGAAATGAAAGAAGCAGGAAAAACCATTTCCTTTGACCCGAACCTTAGACTTCAACTATGGGAAGAGGAAGAAGACATGATTCATACGGTGAACCAGATGGCTGCTCAAGTAGATTGGTTTTTTCCAGGGCTTGCAGAAGGTCAAAGACTCACAGGATGTCATGAGCCGGAAGCGATTGCGGATGTTTATTTACAAAAAGGTGTCAAGCTTGTGGTCATTAAACTGGGAGCGGAAGGAGCCTATTTCAAAAGTGCATCCGGCCAAGGTGTAGTGGATGGTTTCCATGTGTCTCATGTCGTGGATACAGTCGGAGCTGGTGATGGATTTGCAGTGGGAGTGATGAGCGGTCTGCTGGACGGATTATCATATGAAAAATCGGTTGCAAGAGGCAATGCCATTGGAGCACTTGCAGTCATGTCCCCAGGAGATCACGAGGGCCTGCCGACTCGGAAAGAGCTTCAGGCATTTATAAAAGAAGCCAAACGATATCAAAGGCGACACGATATGAAGGGAGATGAGAGGTATGGGAAAGTCAGCAAGTATGAGCGTTAAAGAGAAGCTCGCAGCTTGTAAACTCATTGCGGTGGTCAGAGCAGGTAGTGAAGCAGACGGGATAGAGATGATTGGTCGTTTAAAGAAAAAAGGGGTGCGGGCCATCGAAGTGACATATACCACGCCCAATGCAGAGCGGATCATTGCATCTTTCCAGCATGACCAAGACTTGATTGTCGGAGCCGGAACGATTACAACGCTTGAGCAGGCACAATCAGCCATTGAAGCAGGCTCTCAATTCATCGTCAGCCCGGGATATCTTCCTATGATCGGAGAGCACCTATCTTTTCACGATACACTCTACGTGCCAGGTGTTTTGACCCCGAGTGAAATTATGCAGGCGAAAGCAAATGGATACAGCGTGTTAAAGCTTTTTCCGAGCGGCTCCTTCGGTTTGTCCTATATGAAAAATTTGCAAGGTCCGTTTCCAGAGATTGAGTTCATCCCAACAGGAGGCATTCATCCAGTCGATGTGCCAAAGTGGCTTGAAGCAGGAGCCGTGGCAGTAGGTGTCGGCAGCCAGCTTGAAAGCAGTACAGCAGAAGAATTACAGGCTGTTCTTTCTTCCACCATCATGTAGTTCACATAAACAACCGGCTGATGACTGCCGGTTGTTTGTTCGTTTATCTGACATAAAAGATGGGAAGGCGCTTCTTTTCACATAAAATGAGCATAAAGGAGAGGTCGATATGTACATTCAACAAGATGAACTAAAAGATGGTCAAATTGAACAATTGATTAAAGCTCATTTAGAAGAGATGAAAAAACATTCACCGCCAGAAAGCATTCATGCCCTTCCGTTAGACCATCTGAAAAAACATGATGTCACAGTATGGAGTGCAAGGGATGGAGAGGTGCTTCTTGGCTGCGGAGCCATCAAGGAGCTATCAAGTGAACATGGTGAACTCAAATCGATGAGAACGGCAGCAGCCCATATGCGAAAAGGCGTGGCGAAGCATCTGTTGACCCACCTTCTCCAAGAGGCGAAGCGGCGGGGGTATAAAAGAGTGAGCCTTGAAACAGGTGCGATTGCTTTCTTTGAACCGGCAAGAAAATTATATGAAAGCTTTGGATTTCAATATTGTCCGCCTTTTGGTTCATACCAAGAAGATCCGAACAGTTTATTTATGACAAAGGAATTATAGAGGTCGAGAGAGTATGCTTTTATAAGCAGCTCTTTTTTTATGCGGCAACAATGGAAGGAGGAGAATGTGAATGAAATGGTCGAAGTTGTTCGGAATGGGCACATTTCTCACATTTTGTGTCGTATCTGTTCTTTTTTTATCTATATTAGGTCAAGATTTAGTTAAAATTGAAAGCGCTTCCGATGAGGCGGTATCAACTTATCAATATCACTTTGTTCTTGTACCAGAGGAACTTGATAATGAATATTGGCAA
The DNA here is from genome assembly GCF_038005045.1 of Bacillus sp. FSL K6-3458. Taxonomy (NCBI): domain Bacteria; kingdom Bacillati; phylum Bacillota; class Bacilli; order Caryophanales; family Bacillaceae; genus Bacillus; species Bacillus sp. FSL K6-3458. Next base: position 738,935 of record NZ_JBBOSI010000001.1, read on the forward strand.
TTGGTGCAAAAGGGAGCTGCTGATGCGGCGGAAGTTCATCGGGTGTATCTTGAATACCTAGGTCCAAAGCAGGCTGATTTGGATGATCACCTGAAAACCATTGATATGGCGATTGCTGGTCATGTGGATGGCATTATGACGCAAGGGCTTGATGCAAAGAGATACAAACCGCTCTTTCAAAAAGCAAGAGAGAAAGGTATAGATGTCGTCACAGTCGATACCGATGCAGAGGGGAGCAAGCGTCAAGTGTATGTCGGAACAGATAACTATTATTCTGGCTTTATCGCCGGACAGGCACTCATCGCCGATACAAAAGGCGAACAGTATGTGGGCATTGTGACGGGACGGCTTGATGCGATTCACCAGAAGCTTCGCGTGAAGGGGTTTCGAGATGCCGTTTCTGGTGAGAAACGCATTCATATTGCTGGAATAGAAGAGTCGGCGATTACAAAATCAGGTGCTTCCGGTGCTGCGTATAAATTGTTAAATGATCATACGCAGCTCACCGCATTTTATGGAACAAGTGCATTAGACGGAGTCGGCATTATTCAAGCAACAGAGCAATATCATTCGTCTAAAGATGTTTATGTGCTCGCATTTGATACTCTGCCTGATACGATTCAAGCGCTGGATGATGGGAAAATTGATGCAGTGGTTGTACAGCATCCTTATGAAATGGGCTATCAAGCGGTTGAATCTCTTGTTCGTTTGCAACAAGGGGATAAACAAGAACCGCTGCAGTACACAGGGACGAGTGTGATTCGGCGAGGAGACCTGCCCCTTCATCAAACGGAAAGACCACAGGGGGTTCAGCCATGAGAAAAATACGAAGTAAATTATTATTGGCATTTTTAATTCTTGTGCTCCTTGGTAATGTGGCCGCTTTTTTTGTGTATTGGAGCAGTTCAAAAATCACATCAGAATATAGCAAGAGCTTTCGTTCCTTTCTCCTGCTGAATGATATTTCGACAGAGGCAAAAACGATGTATGAAAAGGTCAACGCCTTTGCCATCGAAAAGGATCAGGCGTTTGCCAAGGGGTATGCTGAATCAAAACAGAAAATGACATCATATGATCAAGCATTGCTCAAAGATGCAGGGCTTCATGCCGCCATCCCCTCCATTGAAAAATATCAATATATGATGCGGACGCTCATAAACGAAAGTGATGCGACAATGAATCATGTCAAAGAAGGGAAAATCAAAGAATATGCAGCAAGTGTGAAGGAAGTAAGAACCGTGTCCTCTTATATCCAAGAACAGACAATGACTCTTTTGGATGATGAATTATCTGAGTATCAAGTACTCTACCAATCCCTTCAAAAAAGACATCAAACGTATGCGCTTTTTACTCTATGTCTGTTTACATTATCGATAGGCATCGCTTTATGGATGGCCTATATCATTGCGGGTGGAATTTCAAGACCGATCGTTCATCTGTCTCGAAGTGCTAAAGAAGTATCAGAAGGAAATTTTGACGGTCCGAATTTGCATGTGTCATCAAAGGACGAAATCTCTGTGTTAAATCATGCCTTTGAGCGAATGCGGCGAGAGATGAAGGTCATGATTGAAGAGATGAAACAAAAGGCCGCTTTAGATCAGAAAATTAAAGACATGAAGCTGAAAACACTACAAAACCAAATGAATCCACATTTTTTATTTAATACATTAAACATCGTTTCACGTATGGCGTACTTAGAATCAGCTGATGCGACATCGAGATTGATACAATCCGTTTCTACGCTGATGCGGTATTCGCTATCTCCTCTCAGCGCATCTGTTACGTTAGAACAAGAAGTGAAAGTGGTAAAAGAATATTTTCATATACAAGAAACAAGATTTTCTGATCGTATTACATGCAAAACGACCATAGATGAGTCGTGTCTATCTGTTCACATTCCGAGCCTCACATTGCAGCCGCTTGTCGAAAATGCCTTTATTCATGGGGTAGAACCAAAAGAGGAGGGGGGGCTTGTAGAGCTCTCTATTGATCGAGATGATCGCTTTGTCATGATTCGGATTCGGGATAATGGACTTGGCATCAGTGATCAAGAGAAAAAGAGATTGCTATCGCAAGAGGAAGAAGATCATCCAGACACACGTAGTAAAGGTCACTCGACAGGAATTGGACTTCGAAATGTGATGTCGAGGCTGCGTTTGTTTTACGGAGTGCAGGATGCTCTTCAAATTGATTCAAAGCCGAACGAAGGGACCACCATTCAATTGACAATACCAATCAAGGAGGAACGAGCATGCTGAACGTGTTGATTGTGGATGATGAAAAAATTGAACGAATGGCGATGCGTAAGTTCATGACCGAATGGCTGCCAGACTGTCATATTGCAGGGGAAGCTGCGAATGGAAAAAAGGCGGTGGAATTGGCGCGGTCTAAGCCAATTGACCTTGTGCTCATGGATATTCAGATGCCAGGCATGGATGGACTCACAGCGATCAAACAGATCAAGGCAAGCTGTCCTCATACTAAATTTATTATGCTGACAGCCTACGATACGTTTGATTATGCCAAGCAAGCCATGCAGGAAGGGGTCAAACAATACCTTGTCAAACCAGCTGATAAAGACGAAACCATTACAGCGATTCGTTCTGTTGCGGCAGAAATTCAGCAGGAGGTCTCCCTGCGGCAGGCGGAGAAAGTCAATCAGCAGTCAAAATGGCTGGAAGCTTATGTGTTGAACGGTCAATCTTATTCCTCCACAGCGTTTGAGCGGCTGTTTCAGGATTTTCAAGCAGGTCTAGTGATCGCTGTTCAGCGGACAGGCGGGGATCAACTCATGAATCAATTGCAGGAGTCTGCTCTTTTTCAAGCAGTGCCTATCAAAGTGAGCGGTGAGCTGTTTACATGCTTGATTTACAGCCGTCAATCACCTGGTCATCTAAAGGCGAATGTACTGCAAGCCATTCGCGCTGCCATGACAAGCGAGCAGCATTCCCCTGTCATTGTTGGCATGGGTCATCCTGTCTCAAATCCACTTCAACTTCAGAAAAGTGCGGCAGAAGCGAAGCTTTCCTATTATCAGCGAAAAAAAGATGACGGTGCGGTTCGTTATGGCTTTTACTATACAGATAGACAATCTTACGTATTGATCAACTTGCCTGAGCTTGCCGATGACATGATGCTGGCACTAGAAGAAGGGAGAAGAGATGATGCTCTTGCTTACTATGATGCCTTCCAATTAGAAGGGGCAACCATTTCTCATGTGAAAGAGCTGCTCATTTTACTCAAATCACGACTTCGTGCAGATGTGCCGATTCTAGCTATCACCACAGAAACAGAATGCCGCCAATGCTGTGAACATTTATTTGATCTGTATGAAGCAAGAACCCAGACGGTGAATGATATAGAACGGGCGAAACGATACATTCAAACACATTTTTGCGAACATATCACGCTGGAGCAAACGGCCGCCTATGTTGATTTAAGCCCGACGTATTTCACCAAACGCTTTAAGGATGAGACAGGTCTGACGTTTAAAGAATATGTGACGACCTGTAGGATGGATAAAATGAAGAAGCTACTGAAAGAGAGTTCGCTTAGTTTAAAAGAAATCACCTATCAAGCAGGATATACTGATCCGAATTACGTCAGTCGTGTGTTTAAAAAAATGGTTGGCTGTTCACCAAAGGAATATCGAAAGCAGGTCGTAAAAAAATGAAGAATTTCATAAAAAAGTGAAGAAGTTTGCCTGAAAAAAGGCAAGGATCTGCCAGTATACTTATTTTGATAACGCTTACAAAATAGGGATGGGGGATCCATGATGAAGTTTAAATTAGGCTTTACTTTATTGGCACTCTGTATGCTGGTCGTCTCTGCTTGCAGTTCATCGACGAACTCAGATGCAAAAAAAGAGGGCGGAGCGGAGAAACTAGAAATTTTCTCTTGGTGGACTGGTGCAGGTGAGGAAGACGGACTGAAGGCACTCATTCAATTGTTTGAAGAGAAAAATAAAGACATTCCAATTGAAAATGCAGCTGTCGCTGGTGGCGCTGGTACGAATGCAAAGGCTGTTCTAACAAGCCGGATGCAAGGAGATGATCCGCCAGCTACTTTCCAAGTACACGGGGGAGCAGAGCTGAATGAGAGCTGGGTAGCCGCAGGTAAAATGGAGCCGCTGGATGACCTTTATGAGAAAGAAGGCTGGAAGGATAAATTTCCAGAATCACTGATTGACCTTGTGAGCAAAGACGGGAAAATCTATTCCGTTCCAGTGAATATTCATAGAGGTAATGTGCTTTGGTATAACAAAAAAGTATTTGAAGATCAGGGCTTAGAACCGCCAACGACGTTTGATGAATTTTTCAAAACAGCCGATGCCTTAAAGAAAAAAGGGATTACTCCACTTGCGCTTGGGGATAAAGAACCTTGGGCAGCGACTCATTTGTTTGAAAGCGTTCTTCTAGGTGTACTAGGTGCAGATGACTATCAAAAACTTTGGGCGGGCGACTTAAAAATGGATGATGCAAAAGTGAAGGAAGCGGCAGACATCTTTGGACGTATGCTCGAATACGTCAACGACGATCATAGCTCGCGTAACTGGCAGGATGCCTCACAGCTCGTGGCAAAAGGGGAAGCTGCAATGAATGTCATGGGCGACTGGGCAAAAGGATACTTTGTAAATGATCTAGATTTGAAGGTGAATAAAGACTTTGGATACGTGGCTACTCCTGGTACGGAGGGCAGCTTTATGGTCATCACGGATACATTCGGACTGCCGAAGGGTGTCAAACAGCCAGAAAACGTGAAAAAATTCTTATCTGTCTTAGGATCTGTGGAAGGACAGGATGCGTTTAATCCGCTGAAAGGGTCAATACCGGCACGTGTGGATGCAGACGTATCAAAATATGATGAATACGGAAAATCGGCCATGAAGGCGTTTAAAGAGTCAAAGCTGGCACCGTCTCTTGCGCATGGCTCAGCTGCTGAAGAAGGTTTTGTCACGAAGGCGAACCAAGCCGTCAATATTTTCGTGACACAAAAAGACAGCAGCCAGTTCGTTTCTTCTTTAAAAGATTCAATGAAATAAAGATGAAAGAGGCGGCCGTTAGGCACCGCCTCTTTTTTAAAAAAGGAGTGTAGCTTCATGCGCATGGACACATCGCCGATCACAAAAACACCAGCAGCAAAAGTGAAACGTGTTCGGAAAAAATGGAATGGAGACCAGCTGCTTGCCCTGCTATTTTTAGCACCGTCAGCTGTTTTATTATTCATTTTTGTTTACGGCTTTATTGGGTGGACAGGATATGTTTCATTATCGAACTGGACCTCGCTTGTTCCTGATTTTTCTTTCGCAGGTATGAAAAATTATGTCATGCTGTTTCAAGATTTTCGCTTTCAGTCAGATCTTCGGAACACGGTCTTTTTTACTTTATTCTTTATTGGAGCAGTCATTGCTTCTGGGCTTGTACTGGCCATTTTACTAGACCAGAAGATCAAGGGAGAATCACTTTTTCGGAATCTCTTTTTCTTTCCGATGGCCCTTTCCTTTGTGGTCACAGGTGTTGTGTGGCAATGGATCCTAAATCCATCTACTGGGGTGAATCTGTTTTTAAAAACACTCGGCATCCAGCCCAAGTGGTACACGGATACGAACATTTTAGCTGGATTTGTCTGGGGAAAAATTGAGTTTGGTGTACCGGCAGCAATGATTGCAGTTGTCATCGCTGCTGTGTGGCAGATGACAGGGTTCTCACTTGCGATGTATTTGGCTGGTCTTAGAGGCATTCCAGAGGAAGTGAGAGAGGCTGCTAGAATGGATGGCGCAACCGAGTGGCAAATCTACTGGAAAATCATTTTCCCGCTGTTAAAACCAATCACAGCGAGCGTCGTCATTATCATGGCACATATTTCTTTAAAGATCTTCGATTTGATTTACTCGATGACAGGACCAGGTGCAAACTTTGTCACCGATGTGCCAGGTGTTTATATGTTTGAAATGACCTTTAGAGGAAACCATTATGCAGGTGGTGCCGCCATTGCGATCGTCATGTTGATTTCTGTTGCGGTCTTTATCGTGCCGTATCTCCTGTCTAGCCGGAAGGGGGCTTCATCATGACCGCAAGAGGATTTGTCCGCCCAGTTCTTTATGCTTTATTAATACTGTGCAGTTTGTTTTTTCTCATGCCTGTTTATGTCATGATCGTCACAAGCTTAAAGCCATTAGGTGAAGTTACCCTTGAGCGAATGTGGTCGCTTCCATCTACACTTGATTTCTCAAGCTACAAAATCGCTTTTGAAAAGTTATCACCCAATTTAATGAATTCTCTTTATCTAGTCATTCCTGCTACCTTATTGTCAGCTGTATTAGGTGCAATGAATGGCTATGTGCTGTCTAAATGGCGCTTTAAAGGATCAGAAGTGGTGTTTACCTTCATGTTGTTCGGTATGTTTATTCCATACCAAAGTATCCTCATTCCACTTATTCAATTTTTACGTGAAATCGGCTTGTATAACTCCATTCCGGGACTTGTGCTTGTCCATGTCGTATATGGCCTGCCAATCACAACACTCATGTTCCGCAATTTTTATGTGAGCATTCCTGATGAAATGATTGAATCAGCGAAGATGGATGGAGCTGGGTTTATCGGGATCTTCAGACATATGATTTTGCCGCTTTCCATCACAGGGTTTGTCGTGGTTGCCATTTGGCAGTTCACAAATGTGTGGAATGAGTTTCTATTTGCGGTCACTATGACCACAGCAGAGAATCAGCCGGTCATGGTTGCACTGCAGAATTTATCAGGCAGTCAAATTGTGCAATGGAATGTTCAAATGGCAGGTGCCATCTTGGCTGCGCTGCCGACACTTTTGGTCTATATTCTACTCGGAAAATACTTTGTGAAAGGGCTTCTTGCAGGCTCTGTCAAAGGGTAAATTGATTTTCTTGTTATCGTTTTCATTCGGTGTACTGAAAGGATTGACTTCTCTTTAGATAGCGTCATAATAAAAGTTGAGACTTGCTAGTTTTCATCATGCTAGGCAAGGATTATCAAAGGGTAGCAAAGGGAGGAGTCATCCTGAATGAAGCAGTCACCAATTTTTTTACTGCCTGAATTGAAGGAGAGAATATGGGGAGGTACAGCCTTAAGGGATCAATTTGGCTATGATATTCCTTCTGATCAAACGGGAGAATGCTGGGCAATTTCTGCTCATCCAAACGGACCAAGTGTCGTGCAAGACGGTCCATATAAAGGGAAAACGCTGATCGAACTATGGGACAATCACAGAGAATTGTTTGGGGGAATAGAAGGCGATCGCTTCCCGCTCTTAACCAAAATTTTAGATGCAAACCAAGATTTATCCGTTCAAGTTCATCCAGATGATGATTATGCGGAAAGACATGAAAATGGCGAGCTTGGGAAAACAGAGTGCTGGTATATCATTGACTGCAAAGAAGGCGCAGAAATGATCTATGGTCATAATGCACGGACGAGAACTGAGCTTGTGACCATGATGAACAGCGGAGATTGGGAAGGCCTTTTGCGGCGAGTGAAAATTAAGCCGGGCGATTTTTATTATGTGCCAAGCGGTACCATTCATGCGCTATGTGAAGGCACACTGGTTCTTGAAACGCAGCAAAGTTCAGATACGACCTATCGGGTGTATGATTATGAACGAAAAGACCAAAATGGCCATGAACGTGAACTTCACTTCACGCAGGCCATTGATGTTACCACGGTTCCTCATGTAGACGGTTATGCAGATGAATCAGTAGAAACCCGTCCAGGGGTGACCATTAGAACATTTGTAGAAGCAGAATATTTTTCTGTGTATAAATGGGAAATTGATCAAAAAGTAGAGCTATCGCAAGATTATCCGTTTTTGCTGTGCAGCGTTATTAATGGGGAAGGGTCCTTAGAGCATAATGGACATACATATCCGCTGCCAAAAGGAGCCCATTTTATCCTGCCTGCTGAAACAGGGAACTTCACCATTGAAGGATCTTGTGAACTGATTGTGTCACATATATAAAGGTAAAGAGGACTTCGAGGGAGTCCTCTATTTTTCTATTGCATAAAAGACTTGAAAGAGACTTGTTTTTGTCGATAAAGAGATTAGTAGACTAATATGCAAAGTTAAGAGAGGGACAGGGAACGTGAAAAAAACCATCAAGATTATGTTACTCGCAGCTGCCTTTGGTATGACATTACACACGGGCAAAGAAGTGCAAGCAGCCTCCTATGTCGATCAATCCATTTATACGATTAGCACCTCAAAAGTATTTACAACAGAAGCAGAAGTCAAAAAAGCGGTTGACACGTTGAAAAAGGACAAAAAGTGGACAGCCACGTATCAAACCTCAGGAAATACATCGACTTATCAACTGACTGCCTCAGGATATGACTCACAAGCAGCAGCGAGTGCAAGTGCCGCTGCATTAAAAAAAGAGTTAGGCATGAGCGGTACGGTGTCTCCAGTAGGTGACCGCCTTCCTTTACAGAAAATCGTATCTGATCCAATCAACGATGAAAGTCAGGCGAAAAAACTGACGCTCGAGCTGACGAAAACATCAGGACTCAATAGCACGTATGAAGCTATCAATCAAAGCAGACCATCTTATCAGGTCATTTCAGGAGCCATTGATTCTGAAACGAAAGTCAAAAATATTCAAACCGAACTACAAAAACAGGCCGGAGTCACTAGTACATATCAAACCGAAAACAAAGCTGGCACCGTGTATCAGCTGATCTCAGGCAATATTGTCGGACAGAGTAAGGCAAATACCATCCTGCAAGGTTTTCAAAAGGAATCTGGTTTAAAAGCAGTACTCCAAACGGTAGCAGCAGGCAAACCGTATTACATCGTCACATCTGCTGCACAAACGAATCAGTCTAAAGCGCAAACCCTTCTGACCCAGCTGCAAAAAGAAGCGAAAATCAGCGGAAAGATTCAGAAGGCTGGAGCTGTTAAAAATGTATATAGCATGGAATCAGGCTATTTCAAAGACAGTAAGCAAGCAGCCTCAGCGGCGGCTCAGATCAAAAAACAAGCTGGTGCGTCAGGTACTGTGCAGCGAGTAGGGAAAACGAAAAATTATATCGTAAAGCTCAATCAATTAAATGACACAACTTACGCAAAAACAGTTGCCTTTTTCAAGAAAAAGAAATGGCGCTATACGTCTAAAAAGATCTCCTCTACACAGCCATATCAAGTAGTGACTGGGAATCTTTTGGGCGATGATCAAGCAAAAAAAGCAACGGCATTTTTCCAAAAGAAAAAAGTATCCGCCACAACGAAAAAAACAGGCAAAGCATCTGATAGCACGTATCGACTTGTCGTGAATCAAGCAACGGATCAGACAAAAGTAAATAAAGGTGCTGCATACTTAAAAGCACAAAAGGTGACAAGCAGCATCACAACAGGCAAGGGACAAGCCGTCAGTAAAGCATACAGCCTAATGACCGCTCCTGTATATGATCAAAGCAAAGTGAAGCAGGCACAAGAGATCATGAAAAAAAATGGAGTTGCCAGCAGTACAAAAACATTAACAGAAGCTGTTAAGCAATACCGTATTACGACAGAGGCAACTGTGAATCAGACAAAGCTGAATCAAGCCTTAAGTTATTTAACCAAACAAAAAATGAAAGCAGCCGCTCAAAAAACGGGAGCAACTGATTATGGTCAATATCAGATCAAAACAGGGGTTATTTCGACTGCTGCCTTAAGAGACCAAGGCATGACATTCTTCAAAAAACGAAATGAACCAGCTGCTTATACAACAACGACAAAACCGGCATATAAAATCAACATCACACAGCAGTTTACAGGGTTACCAAATGCGAATGCGGCCATTGCTTTTGTGAAAAGCCAATACGGCTGGACAGCCACAGCGACAAAAATCAAAAATGGTCCAATGGTGATGCAGACGAATTATAACCTCACAGTCAATGAGATGGTAAACAAACAAATGAAGGTGTCGCCGCAGACAGATGGTGCAGCCTACGTCTATGCGACATATGTAGACCCAGCGACGTCCACAGTGAATACAGACGGGCTAAATGTACGTTCTACACCTGATTCAAGTTCGGCTAGCAATATCGTCGCACAGCTGAACAAAGGGACAAAAGTGAAGCAGCTTGGAAAAGAAGGCAACTGGATCAAGATCAGCCTCGGCTGGAGAAATGCGAGTTCAGCAGAAGTATTAAAATATGTAGACCCAGCGAATATCGCGGAGGGCACTCAATCTTATTTTCAATTTCTCAAACTCTCTGAAGCTGCAAATCTCAATCCGACTGAAGTGAATACGAAGATTTTAGCAGGGAAAGGCATTCTTGCCGGAAAAGGACAAGCCTTTATCACAGCAGCGAAAACGTATCATATTAACGAAATCTATCTGATTTCACATGCATTGCTTGAAACAGGCAACGGCAGTTCCATTTTAGCGAACGGTACGAAGTTTAATGATAAAATCGTGTACAACATGTATGGCATTGGTGCATATGACAGTAACCCGAATTACCTCGGAGCGAAATATGCGTATGAACAGCAATGGTTCACGCCTGAGGCGGCCATTATTGGCGGGGCAAAATTCATTGGCAACAGCTACATCAATAATGCCACATACAAACAAGATACCATTTACAAAATGCGCTGGTCTGCGACAGCCACTCACCAATATGCAACAGATATTGGCTGGGCTTCTAAACAGGTCACTCGTATGTATAGTTTGTATAACTTACTTGATAACTATACGCTGTATTATGATATCCCCGTGTATAACAAATAAAAAAACGTCCGTGCTTCTTAATGAGAAGCCGGACGTTTTTTGTGTAAGAGCTGATGTTCAATAAAGGAAAGAAGCTGCTGACTTGATTTCCCTTTTGAATATTGGTTCCATTCCTCAGCAAAGGTTTTCAATAAGTCTTGATTGGCTGATTCGTTTAGCTGCTTAAGCTCCGTTAAGAGCATATCTTGAGTGACGCAAGCCTTTCCTGGAATGATGTCTTCATAACGTTCGACTAAGCCGCGTTTTGTGCGATAAGTCTCTAGATCGTAAGTGAAGAACAAAACAGGCTTTTGGAGCAGCGCATATTCAAACACAATGGACGAATAATCTGTAATCAGGACATCGCATACAGAGAGTAATGGATAGAGCGGCTGATCGGACACATCAAAGATCCACTCGCCATCTGTTTCTGCTTTGGCTAAATGTTTCACCGCAGGATGAAGTTTGACGAGCAGAATATAGTCGCCATTCAGCTCACTCTGCAATTGTTCTTTAGAAAAAGGTAAGACAAGACCGTCCATTGCAAAGTCCCGGTAGGTCGGCGCATACAGCAGCACTTTTTTGCCTTTTGGAAAAATATCCGTCTGAAAGGAAATAGGGCGCTCATCATAGTACGCATCTGTGAAGGGGACACCTGTTGGCAAAAAACGATCGTCGTTGACGCCAAATGAAGTTTTGAAAATCTCGCACATGTGATCTGAGCCAGTAACGATATAATCGTAAGACGCATAGACCCGCTTGAAACGCTGCAGATCACGAGAACTCCGGTGATGATTTGAAGCATCTTCAAGACCGAACTTTTTCAAAGCACCATTGGCGTGCCACACTTGAATACAAGTAGTAGAAGGTCTATTTCTTAGCACACTTGTCATCAGAAAATAATTATCTGTGACGACGACTTTGCTTTTTAGCATCGTATAGATACATTGAATGAGATGGATGGGATTTTTTTCATGAAAATAGCGAAATGACACATGAGGCACGTCCTTTTCTATCACAGAAGCATGCTTCGTATAGAGGACAGTGAGCTTCATTGTCATATTCGCCTGTTGTTGATAAGTATCGATGAGAGCAGCTGCATTCTCTTGGAATGAAACAAGCAGCGTCACCTGATTGTCACGAGGTTTCACGCCGCTCATGAGCCATCCAGCAAAAGAAACAAAGGCTGCATAGCATGAGATGATCATTGAGCGTATATTCATCATGTATCAGTCTCTCACAGCTGCTTCGTCTGATCTTTTACTTGCTCAGGATAGTAGCGCTTTTTCCCTTTGTTTTCTTTTAATACGGCAAAAGCGTACTTTGGGATATTCAGCATTCGTTTCCATCTCCACGGATTGACAATGAGTCTGTACAGCCATTCCGTATTTGTTTTAATCATCCAGCGTGGTGCACGCTTCACCGTTCCGCTAAATACATCAAAGCTTCCGCCTAAACCGATGCAAACAGCTTGCGGGAACAAATGACGGTATTCATAAATAAAGTTCTCTTGGTTTGGATAACCTAAAGCAACAAACACCATATCTGCTTTTGAACGAGCAATTTGTTTTGCCACAAACCGTTTATCCGCTTGATAACCATCACAGCTGCCTGCAATCACCACATTCGGATATTCCGTATCAATTCGCTGTTTGACAGCCTCAAGCACTTCTTTTTTCGCACCATATAAAAAAATACTTTTAGATTGCTTGTTTGCGAGATCAAGCATAGACATGAAGACCTCAAAGCCTGCAATTCTTGATTTCAACGGATGGTTTATAAGACGTGACATCAAGACAACACCTACACCATCAGGTAAGACATAGTCTGCAGAAGAGATGACTTTATGATATGCATGATCCTTCATAGTTGCATAGCCTATTTCTGGATTCACTGTTGCAATCATTGCGCCTCTTCGCTGAGAAAGGTGGTGTTGGTTCATATAACTAATAAATTCGTCTAAGTCGCCATTTACATAAGAAAGGTTAGAGACCACTTCTGTTTCCACTGTATAAACCCCCTTTTTCTTTTTGTTATCTATTGTACGATCATTGTAAATTCATTCTTAACCTACAGATCATTTTATCACAGTTGCTCCATGAAATATTAACAATAACTTTACAATCCTTTTAATTTCATGACATTTTAATAAACAACTAGTCTCTAAAAACGTTGAAATACTGTATTGACGCAGTTCCACTATTTCATCCATTAAATTGGAAATAGTTTGTCTTTACATTTTCTTAACGTTTTTTAGGCATTATGATATAATGAGGTTCCGAAGAGCGAAAAAACATAACCGATGAGAATAGGATTACGGATAAACATTACTGCTTGAAGCAGTCGAATAAGGATGAAGAAAGGAGTTTATGTTTGCAATGAAGAAAGTTATTACTTACGGTACATTTGATTTATTACACTGGGGGCATATCAAGCTGCTAGAGCGTGCAAAACAGCTTGGAGATTACTTAGTAGTGGCCATCTCTACAGATGAGTTTAATTTACAAAAATCAAAAAAGGCTTATCATAGCTACGAGCATCGCAAGCTGATTTTAGAAACCATTCGTTATGTAGATGAAGTCATTCCAGAGAACAGCTGGGATCAAAAAGTCCGAGACGTACAAGAACATGACATTGATGTGTTTGTTATGGGGGATGACTGGGAAGGTAAATTTGATTTCTTGAAAGAGCATTGCGAAGTCGTTTACTTGAAGAGAACAGAAGGTATTTCGACAACACAAATTAAGGAAGAAATTGCTGGACTATAATAGATTGAAAAAAAGTACTTCTTATCTTTTGGTGAGAAGTGCTTTTTCATGTAAAATACAATAGCAAGTGATCATTTTTATAAGGAGAGCTTCCTGTGTTTCAAAATTGGATGAAGAAAAAAGGTGAACACACATTGGATCAACCTGAACTAAATGAAACAATGAAATCGGTTGAAATTCCTGACATGGACTACTACTTTATTATGGGGGATGTGCCAAAACAGGACAACACCTTAACGGATTCATTAAACTTAAGATTAAAATCATTGGCTGAGAAGAATAAACGAGCTACCATCTTAACTTTGAATTTTGATGTAAATGTAAAGGAGCATATTCTAAGCCTAGAGGAGAATTTTCACCCTCAAATTTCCATCTTGAATGTTTTTGAACACTATATTTTACCGGAGAGCGGGAGTAAAAGGGTTTATTCGGAGTTTATTACAGGTTCCGTATCGGAATCGATTAATGAAGTCTTTATATCTGAGGACAACTCAACCGTTCAAGTGACAAGATACGAACTACCTTCTTCCCCTATTCTGTATATAGATCAATTTAATGAAGAACAGCAATTGATGAAACGGGAAGAATACGATATACATGGCGCTTTACGAAGAGTACTTCACTATGTTCCGCATAAGGGTGTCCCTTTTCTGGAAGAATTCATTAGAGATGATAGAAGTATCTACATGGAAACCATATATTCTGGAAGTGCCAAGAAGAATACAGTAAGGCATATTAATTGGTACAAGAAGACAGGCATCACCACATTTGTGAAAAAAACCGATATCGTACAGCAATGGCTATCTGATATTCAAACTAAAAATGAACGCATGAAATTGATGATTGCAGAAGATCGAGAGATAGATCACGATCTGTTTAAAATGGAAAAATCCGATTCAGTATTTTATGCTGCTTTTGTGCATGACGCACACTACGAGGAAAATCCCCGTCAATTGCACACTCATTATGAAGAACTATTTAAACAAATCAGGAAGCAGCAAGTAGATGCTATTTTCTTTTGTCATCCGAAACATAAGAAAGATGTCGAAAACGTTTTAGGGGAACAACCTTCCTTTTATCTATTGCCACAGGATGATGGTTCTTCTTGGGGAGCAGCTCTTCAGAATATGCTTGATAATCGAGTACTTAAAGAAGAACTAAGAAGTGTCGTGGAACATACAAGATGGATGTTGCGTGATGTAAGCTCTGAGCATCATGTCCTTCATCTGCAGCTTGAGATGGAAGGCGAAATGAACATCGCGGATCAGGTAGAAATAGATTTTGCAGGATTTGATCGAGTCAATGGTGCTGAAATTATTTCTCAAACCATCAACGAAAATCAACAAGTGATTTTCCCGATTGGTCATTTTCAAACAAAGAAACAGATCGAACTCAATCAAACGAAACATGTCGATTTTTACATCCGAAGCAAGTCAAAAACACATCATCAAGAAGTACTACAGCGTTTAGAAGTGGAAGAAGAACTGCTCACCAACAAACCTTCGTCAATAGATGGGTGGTCTTACCAAACGAAAAATGGTTACTACTCTTGGAAGATCAATTAAAGAACGGACTGTATCTTTGTGAAAGCATGTGAATGAAAATGAAAAAAATCGTTACAATTTTATATATCATCGTTTTTAAACTCTTGTTTTTGGGTGTCAGTAAACTGCAGCCAAAAAAGAAAACGGTTATTTTTGAAAGCTTTAATGGAAAACAATTCAGCTGCAACCCGCGTGCTATTTTTGAGTATATGAAAGAAAATCACCCTGACTATACGTTGATTTGGAGCGTAAAAAAAGGGTATGAAGCACCGTTTCAAGAAAAGGGCATCTATTATATTCATCGTCTGTCGTTTAAATGGATTCTTGCAATGGCAAGAGCCGAGTATTGGGTTGTAAACAGCCGTTTGCCGCTATGGATTCCAAAACCAGGCCACACAACTTACTTGCAAACATGGCACGGGACGCCTTTAAAACGACTGGCTGTGGATATGGACGAAGTTCATATTCCTGGAGCAAACACGAAGAAATATAAAAAGAATTTCACGAAAGAAGCATCGAAATGGGATTGTCTTATATCTCCTAATGCATACTCGACTGAGATCTTTACACGTGCGTTCCAATTTCAACAGACCATGATTGAATCAGGGTATCCAAGAAATGATTTTCTGTACAATCAGAATAATGAAGGAACGATAAGAGCGCTGAAGCAAAAGATGAACCTGCCTCTTGATAAAAAAATCATCCTCTATGCACCGACTTGGAGAGACGATCAATATTATACAATTGGAAAGTACAAATTTGAATTGGATCTTGATCTGCATGAGTTGAGGTCATCTATCGGAGAAGAATATATCATCATCCTTCGTATGCACTATTTAGTAGCGGAAAACTTTGATCTCGGACCATATGAAGGCTTTGCTTATGACTTCTCCCATTACGAAGACATTCGAGACCTTTATATGATTTCTGACCTACTCTTGACAGATTACTCTTCCGTGTTCTTTGATTATGCAAACCTTAGGCGTCCAATGCTGTTCTATGTTCCAGACATCGAAACGTATCGCGACAAACTAAGAGGGTTCTATTTTGACTTTGAACAAGAAGCACCTGGTCCGCTTGTGAAAGAAACAGCAAGTGTGATTGACTGGATCAAAGAGACAGAGAAATCGACTTATATATTACCAGCTTCATTCACATCATTTTATGAGAAATTCTGCTACTTGGAGAACGGAGAATCATCCAAGCGTGTTGTCGACTCGGTATTTGAAAAGATCAAATCAACAAGATAAAGGCTTACAGCTAATGGCTTGTAAGCCTTTTATCATGATATAAAGTGAAATCTTCATCAACTTCTGTTACAATTATGAGCGGTGCTTTTAAAAAAAGTAATTCCAAAAACTTATATCTAAGGAAGATTAGAATGAACGCAATGTTGACGATATTGAAGGAGCAAATCAGTTCATTTCCGCTGATCATGCGACTTGCTGTTTATGAAACAAAATCAAAATATCAGATGAATTATTTAGGTGTTTTATGGCAGTTTTTAAATCCATTGAT
This sequence comes from Bacillus sp. FSL K6-3458, assembly GCF_038005045.1. Taxonomy (NCBI): domain Bacteria; kingdom Bacillati; phylum Bacillota; class Bacilli; order Caryophanales; family Bacillaceae; genus Bacillus; species Bacillus sp. FSL K6-3458. Next base: position 755,485 of record NZ_JBBOSI010000001.1, read on the forward strand.
TCAAATGCTGGCTTACTGGTTTGTTTTTGGTTTAGGCATTCGCGGAGGACAGCCAATTGTCATTGGAGGCATGGAGATTCCATTTATCATCTGGATGCTTGCCGGATTAATACCGTGGTTCTTCATTAGTCCGACGATCCTTGATGGATCAAACAGTGTGTTTAAACGCATTAATATGGTATCGAAAATGAATTTTCCGATTAGTGCGCTGCCGTCTGTGGTCATTATGTCCAACTTATTCAGCTATTTTGTCATGATGGGTGTCTATCTCATTGTGCTTATTTCTTATGGCATATATCCTGACGCACATTGGCTACAATATATTTACTACCTTATATGTATGATCGCATTTATGTTTTCGTTTAGTTTGTTTAACTCAACAATTAGTGTACTCATAAGAGACTATCAATTTCTTTTACAATCAGTGACACGTTTACTTTTCTTTTTACTACCTATTTTTTGGAATATCTCAGAGAAACTCACTGGAGACAAAGCATGGATAGGAGATATTTTAAGACTGAATCCTCTTTTCTACATTATTGATGGTTTCAGAAATAGTTTGTTAAAGGGAGAATGGTTCTTCCATGATGTCAAATATACACTTTATTTCTGGCTGATTACGCTTCTTCTTTTAACAGTCGGTTCATTACTGCATATGAAATTTAGGGATAAATTTGTCGATTTTCTTTAAAAAGTAAGGAGATTATACGATGAAACTAAAGGTTTCGTTTCGAAACGTATCCAAGCAATACGTCCTATATAAAAAACAGTCGGACAAGATCAAAGGGCTGTTTTTACCAAATAAAAATGAAAAAGGTTTCTTTGCCGTTCGTGATGTGTCTTTTGATGTCTATGAAGGAGAGACGATTGGTTTTGTAGGGATCAACGGGTCTGGGAAATCCACGATGTCGAACCTCTTAGCGAAAATCATTCCACCGACAAGTGGTGAGATTGATATGGACGGTCAGCCTTCGTTAATTGCTATTGCGGCAGGGCTGAACAATCAGTTGAGCGGTAAAGACAACATTCGTTTAAAATGCTTAATGATGGGCCTGACAAATAAGGAAATTGATGATCTTTATGAAAAAATCGTAGAGTTTGCGGATATTGGAGACTTTATTGATCAGCCTGTAAAGAACTATTCAAGCGGAATGAAATCTCGTCTTGGCTTTGCCATATCAGCACATATCGATCCAGATATCCTCATTATTGATGAGGCACTGTCTGTAGGAGACCAAACCTTCTATCAAAAATGTGTGGATCGTATCACCGAATTCAAAGAACAAGGAAAGACCATCTTTTTTGTCAGTCACTCTATTAGTCAAATCCAAAAAATCTGTGATCGGGTGGCTTGGATGCATTATGGTGAACTTCGTATGTTTGATGATACGAAAAAGGTTGTGAAAGAGTATAAGGAGTTTGTTGATTGGTTTAACAAGCTTTCCAAGAAAGATAAACAAAAATATCAATCAGAACAGAAGGAAGGTCGAAAAGGCCTACAAACGACAGAGAAGGTCACGAGGTATAATGACACTGGAAAACGACGTTCCTTTTTCGGACCGGCGTTTCAAGTCACCATAATAGCTGTTTTAACCATCTTACTTGCCCTTTCTATGTTTTCGGATCGTCCGCTGCGTACACTGGCGACATTTGGTGCAATTCCCTCAGGTAAAACAGAGGCGCCCCAGTCAACGAACCATGAGACGAAAGGTGCCCCTAATGATATGAAAAAGATTGATCAACAGGCCATAGTTAAGGCAGATCCAATGAAGGTTTATACAGACAGAGCCATGAAAAAAAAGGCCGACGTCACATTATCGTTTGGACAAGAAGTAAAGGCTGTGGCTAAAAATAAACAAGTCGTTCAAATCAAAATAGCATCAGAGACATATTATGTGCAACCAGATGCGCTACAAAACGCAGATGAATTGAAGTCGTTATCCATCGGACCAGCACAGTTCAATTCCTACGTATCACCCGCATCTGCGGGTTCGTATGAGTACTTACTTTCTTTCCTTGGAAAAGAAGAGTCTGTGCTGAAGCAAAGAATGCAAACACTTAGCTCGGTCAAAAGTGAACAAGGCGATACCATTGAGCGCCTGACCACTGAGAAAACCGATTATGTGATTCAAAATGGTCAGGCGAATACGATGGTGTTCCGCGAGATCATGCCTATCTCTCCTTCAACACTTGGACTGACAGAACAGAATGTCTGGATGAATGAGAAACAAACGAAATTCGCAGTAAAAGGCGAAAATCATCTATTTGTTATCGATAATGAACAACATACGCTGACTGTTTCAGCGAGCAAATAAAAAGCTGCCGATGCCGGCAGCTTTTTTTTAATTCACTTCTTCTTTTTCAAGTAGCTGTTTCATAAATGGAATGAGTTTTTTCTTTAGCTCTTCATCTTGTAGGGCAAACTCTAGCGTTGTTTCGATGAACCCTTGCTTCTCTCCGACATCATATCGTTTTCCTTCAAAATCATAGGCAAATACACGCTGGATGTCATTGAGCTTTTGGATGGCATCTGTCAGCTGAATTTCTCCGCCTGCACCAATTTCTTGTTGATCAAGGTACATAAAGATCTCTGGCGTGAAAATGTAGCGCCCTAAAATGGCTAAATTGGATGGTGCGGTTCCTTGCGGCGGCTTTTCAACAAAGTTTTTCACTTGGTAGCGGCGGCCTTCTTGGGTAAGAGGATCAATAATCCCGTAGCGATGCGTATCGCTGTCCGCTACCTGCTGAACACCAATTACAGATGAAAGGGTTTTTTCATATTCATCCATCAGCTGGCGAAGTCCAGGTGTTTCGGCTTGGACAATATCATCACCTAATAAAACAGCAAAGGGTTCATCACCGATAAAGTTGCGTGCACACCAAACGGCATGTCCGAGTCCTTTAGGTTCCTTTTGGCGGATGTAATGAATATCAGCAATATTAGAGGATTTTCTCACTTTTTCTAAAAGTTCACTTTTTCCTTTTTCTTCAAGGTTGCGCTCCAGCTCTGGCGCAAAATCAAAATGATCCTCAATGGCTCTTTTCCCTTTTCCAGTGACAATAATAATGTCTTCAATTCCTGACTCAACAGCTTCTTCAATAATATATTGAATGGTTGGTTTATCAACGATTGGTAGCATTTCTTTAGGCATAGCCTTTGTGGCAGGGAGGAAACGTGTCCCGAGACCTGCAGCTGGTATAATGGCTTTACGTACTTTTTTCAATGAACTTTGCACCTTCCTTACATATAGAAAAAAATGATGTGACATGACCTTCATTTTTCATCTTTCATAAAGTGTAACTTACAAATGATAGAAATGACAAATGATTTACGAGAAAGATTTAAAACCAATTGTAAAGAACTTGTGTAAATATTCATGTTGAAAAGAGTAAAGGTGATGTAAAGATTAAGAATAGAATGATTAGGATTCGTTCTTATTCTTTTGTATAATGAACAACATACAATAATTGAGAAGAAAAGAGGCATCGACTATTGAGAACATTACATGTAATGACTGTATTCGGGACGAGGCCTGAAGCGATTAAAATGGCACCCCTTGTCCTTGAGCTAAAAAAACATCCACAAATTAAATCTTCAGTTACTGTGACGGCTCAACATCGACAAATGCTTGATCAAGTGCTGAAAGCTTTTGATATTAAGCCCGATCACGATTTGAATATTATGAAAGAACGCCAGACATTATCTGAAATCACATCGAATGCACTGTTGAAATTAGATCAATTATTCAAAGAGGAAAAACCTGATATTGTGCTTGTTCATGGAGACACAACGACAACCTTTGCAGGAAGTTTGGCTGCGTTTTATCACCAAATTTCAGTAGGTCATGTTGAAGCGGGGTTAAGAACACATAATAAATACTCACCGTTTCCAGAAGAATTGAACCGTCAAATGACAGGAAATATAGCCGATATTCATTTTGCGCCGACACATGAGGCAAAGCAGAATCTTTTAGTTGAAAATAAAAAAGAAGAGACCATCTTTGTAACAGGAAATACAGCAATTGATGCATTGCAAACAACGGTTACAGAGCAGTATCAACACCCTATTTTAGAGAAAATAGGCACAGATAAAATGATCTTATTAACGGCTCATCGCAGAGAAAATCTTGGTCAGCCGATGAAGAACATGTTTAGAGCGATTCGCCGTGTTGTAGAAGAATTTAAAGATGTTCAAGTCGTATACCCTGTCCATCTAAATCCGGCTGTTCGTGATGCGGCACAGACTGAATTCAGTGATCTTGATCGTGTGCACTTAATTGAGCCGCTTGAAGTAGTTGATTTCCATAACTTTGCTGCTGCCTCACACTTTATTTTAACGGATTCAGGCGGTGTGCAGGAGGAAGCTCCCTCTTTAGGAAAGCCAGTATTAGTGCTGCGTGATACAACAGAACGTCCTGAAGGCGTGAAAGCTGGTACGCTTAAGCTTGCAGGAACCGATGAAGAAACCATTTATCAGATGGCAAAAGAGCTGTTAAAAGACAAGCAAGAGTATGATAACATGTCGAAGGCTTCTAACCCATATGGTGATGGACAAGCATCGAAACGAATTGTTGAAATGCTTCTTTATCACTATGGATTAACGGATGTCAAGCCGCAGTCATTTTGAAAATGACCATTTATATGTTAGAAAAATTTGTCGATATATGTTACAAATTCTAAATCAATAATTAAAAAAATATAAAAATGTGGTATTATAATGGCATATATTAAGATATGAATGGATTCTTTGTAATGTAATTTACAATCTATTTATATTAAAATATTGCCATTTTTATTTATTTGACATGATTGAGAGGGGTATTAAGTATGATTTATGCAGAAATATTAGCTGGCGGGAAAGGTTCTAGAATGGGTAATGTAAATATGCCAAAACAGTTCTTGCCGTTAAATAATCGCCCTATCATTATTCACACTGTTGAAAAATTTCTATTAAATGATCGTTTTGAAAAAATTATTATTGTAACTCCTAAAGAATGGATCAATCATACGAAGAATATACTAGAAAAATACATACATGCTGATGATAGATTAGTAGTAATTGAGGGTGGAATAGATCGAAACGAATCGATTATGAGCGGGGTTCGTTTTATTGAAAAAGAGTATGGGCTAAATGATGACGATGTTATTGTTACACATGATTCAGTAAGACCATTTTTAACCCATAGGATTATTGAGGAAAATATAAATGCCGTTCTAGAACACGATGCTGTCGATACTGTTATCCCTGCTATAGATACAATTGTAACTTCAGAAGATGGAGCAAATATCACGAATATTCCTGTACGTGACAACATGTATCAAGGCCAAACTCCTCAAAGTTTTAAGATCTCTCTCTTAAAACGTCTTTATGGCGAACTAACAGAGGAACAGAAAAAGGTGCTGTCAGATGCTTGTAAAATTTGTATTTTAGCAGGGCAAAAAGTGAATTTAGTCCGAGGTGAGGTATTTAATATAAAAGTAACGACACCATACGATCTGAAAGTCGCGAATGCTATTTTACAGGAGAACATAAAAAATGATTAATCAAACATATCGATTGGTTTCTGCTAGACAATTTGAAGTGACTTATAAGGATAAGGAATTTACTTCTGGTCAAGTTGTTGTTAGACCAACTCACTTGTCAATATGTGCTGCGGATCAGCGCTATTTTACAGGAACAAGAGGTAAGGAAGCAATGGATAAAAAGCTTCCAATGGCGCTTATTCATGAGGGTGTTGGAAAAGTAATGTATGACCCTACAGGAGCTTTTAAAGTCGGAACACATGTGGTGATGGTTCCAAATATTCCAAATGAAGAAAATCAATTTATTGCGGAGAACTATCTGCGCTCAAGCTATTTCAGGTCAAGTGGATATGATGGGTTCATGCAAGATTATATGTTCATGAATCCGGATCGCCTTGTAGCCCTTCCAGAGCAAATGAACCTTCATGTAGCTGCTTTTATTGAATTAATTACCATTGCTGTCCATGCAATGAGTAGGTTTGAAAGTGTGGCTCACCAAAAGCGAGATTTGTTTGGTGTTTGGGGGGATGGGAACCTTGGATTTATTACATCCTTAATACTAAAAAAACGATATCCTTCTTGTAAAGTATACGTTTTTGGAAAAAACCAATATAAATTAGAGCATTTCTCTTTTGTTGATGAAGTATACCAAATTAATGACATACCAAAAGACCTTCGAGTCGATCATGCATTTGAATGTGTCGGTGGACGTGGCAGTGAAACTGCAATAGAACAAATCATTGATTATACTCAGCCAGAGGCATCTGTGGCTTTATTAGGTGTGTCAGAATACCCTGTGAAGGTAGCAACAAGAATGATTCTCGAAAAAGGGATTATTTTCATTGGAAGCAGTAGAAGTGGCAGTAAAGACTTTGTTAATACTGTTAATCTACTAAATGAATTTCCTGAAATTGTAGATTATTTGGAGACATTAATTGGAGCAGTCCATACTGTGAGAAGCATAGAGGACATTGGAAAGGCATTTGAAGAAGATTTGACTTCTTCATGGGGTAAAACAATCATGAAATGGGAAATCTAACACAATGTATATGACAAAAATTGTGAAAGTTTTTTTTCAAATAGTCTACACAGTCTTTTCTAAATTAATTCCGGTAAGTCCGCAAAAAATTGTGATTGCTTCTTATAGAGATAATGAAATAAATGAAAATTTCAAGAACGTATATAATGAATTGGTAAAACAGCCCCATTTGAGAATTGTTCTATTATTCAGAAAGTCGGAGAGTGGGTTGATAGGTAAGTTTCTCTATATTATTTATTTATTGAGAACGTTGTATCATATTGCTACTTGCAAGGTGCTCTTATTAGATGATTACTATTATCCTCTTTATTTAATTAAAAAGCGGTCGGAAACAAAGGTTGTTCAAATTTGGCATGCATGTGGTGCTTTTAAAAAATTTGGTCACAGCATTAAAGATAAGCAGGGGGGACCTTCATCTGAATATTTAAAAGTAGTTCCTGTTCATTCCAATTATGATTTTGTAATTGTGAGTTCAGAAGAAGCAATTGTTCCGTTTTCTGAAGCGTTTAATATGCCTAAGCAAAAAATATTAGCGACAGGAGTTCCAAGAACTGACTTTTTTTATTCAGAAAAGTACATTTGTGAAGTGAAAAAGAGGTTTCATGAGGAATACCCAGAATTGAAGAATAAAGTGAAAGTGCTATATGCTCCAACTTATAGGGGAGGAGTTAATAAGCAGCATGGGGAACATTTTCTTTTGAATCACGAAACTCTTTTTAGACATTTAGATCCACAGCATTATGAATTGTTCATCAATGTACACCCTTATATGCGAAAAACTTCATTTGGAGAAGAAAATATATCTGAGAAGTTTACTTTATATGAGTTAATGATTCTTTCTGATGTATTGGTGACAGACTACTCATCAGTTATATTTGAATATAGTCTATTGAATAAGCCAATGTTTTTCTATTGTCCCGATCTAGAGAACTATTTGCAAGAGAGAGACTTTTATTACCCGTTTCATGAATTTGCACCAGGACCTATTAGAACGAAAATGGAGCCTTTAATAGAGGATTTGAAAAATGTAAGTTTGGATAAAACACAAACTGATTTTCGTTCATTTTCAAAGCGGTTCATGAATCGTTGTGATGGACATTCTACGGAGCGTGTTGTTTCACTTATACTAAGCTTATTGAATGAAGGGGAGAGAGTTTTTGAAATTTAAGCTAGGGATTTTAGGAAATATAAACAAATTCCTAAAGCGGGATATCTATTCGACTAAGGTGGTACATTTATCAGGGGAGAAAAGATTGAAATATCATTTCATTGTTACGATGGAGAAGAAAAAAAAGCTTATGTATCATCACACAAACTCCAAGAAATTGATCAAGGTTAATATAGGCGACTATGAAATATGAAAATCGTATAATTCGTAAAATGAAGCGTGTTATGTTTCAAATCTTATATCAACTATTTTGTATCCTGCCAGTAAAACTGAATAAAATCACTTTCGCATCAGATAGTCGTACTGATTTATCAGGAAACTTTGAATTTGTCTATCGAGAGCTTTTAGATAGAGAAGAAACCTTTGATTTTCAGTTTTTCTTAAAAGAAAGCATTAATACGAAAAAAAGTATCACAGAATATGTGCGAATGGCTTATCATTTTGCTACAAGCCGACACATTTTAATAGATGATTTTTATCCAATCATCTATCCATTAAAGATCCGAAAAAATGCTGATCTTGTTCAATTATGGCATGCAGTGGGGGCATTTAAGACATTTGGTTATAGCCGTATAGGTTTACCAGGAGGCCCATCGCCGACATCTAAAAATCATAGGAACTATACGAAAGTCATTGTCAGTTCTGATCATATCCGTAAGCATTATGCAGAGGGATTTGGTGTAGATATTGAAAATGTCATTGCCACAGGAATTCCTAGAACAGACTTCTTTTTCGATGAAGCGAAAAAAGCTGAAGTTAGATCAAGTTTATATGAAGAATATCCTTTTCTAAAAGGGAAAAAGGTGATTTTATTTGCCCCGACTTTTAGAGGAAATGGCCAGCAATCTGCCTATTATCCGTTCGAAGTATTAAATTATGATCAGCTTTATCAAGAGCTGAATAACGAATATATTTTCTTGTTTAAAATTCATCCATTTGTTAAAAATAAAATTAATATTCCATATCAATATAGTGAATTTTTCTATGATTTTTCAGATTTTAGAGAGATCAATGAGTTGTTGTTAATTGCAGACGTTCTGATAACTGACTATTCATCTGTTTGTTTTGAATTTGCTTTGCTAAAAAAACCAATGATCTTTTTTAGTTATGATGTGGACGAGTATATTCGAACTCGTGATTTTTATTATGAATATTTCTCATTTATCCCGGGCCCACTAGCTAGAACTTGTCATGAACTCGTTTCAATTGTTAAGAACAATCAGTATGAATTCGAAAAGTTAGATTCATTTGTGCATTATTTCTTTGATGAATTGGATGGTCAATCGAGTAAAAGAGTAGTGGATGCGATTTTATTAAAACAAAAAGAAGGCGATGAGTAGCAAGGATAATTCTTTCATAATAAAAAACACCTTTCTTAGAGAAAGGTGTTTTTTATTTACGAAGCTTCCAAACTATCCTTCAATTCCTTCTTCACTTTCGCTAAACTGCTGTCATCAAGCTGATAGTAATAAATATTATTGATTCGTGCGCCTGTACCTTTCAGCTCGTGCTGTTTCACATTTTGTCTTGCATCACGATAATCATTCATCATCGTCCACATGTCGTCAAAGGACATATTCGTTTTCATGTTATTTTCAACGACTTTAAACATATCACCGAATTTCGTAATAGATGAAATGTTAGCCCCTTTTGCAATGATGCCTTCAATGACTTGTCGCTGTCTTTGCTGACGACCAAAGTCACCTTTAGGATCTTGCTTTCTCATTCTTGTATAGGCAAGGGCTTGATCACCGTTCAGGTTAATCTCTCCTGTACCAAATGAATGGCCATCATAGCTGAAAGCAAACGTACTGTTCACCGTAATGCCGCCAAGTGTATCGACAATGTCTTTAAAACTTTCCATATTTACTTTCACAAAGTAATCCACAGGTACATCAAGCAGTTCCTCTACTGTATCTGCCGCCATTTGTGTACCGCCGAAAGCGTAGGAGTGGTTGATTTTATCCATTGTGCCTTTTCCGACAATTTTTGTATACGTATCACGGGGGATACTCACCATCTCAGTTGTTTTCGTTTTCGGATTCACAGTCATGTATATTAATGTATCTGCACGGCCTCGGTCATTCTTTCTTTCATCGACACCCATGACTAAAATGGAGATCGGGTCTTTTTTACTTAAATCGACATCTTTGTCACGCTTATCTGACTTCTTTAAGTTCTCTTGAATGCCTGCGACAGTTGATGCGGCTGTATTCCAAAGATGATACGCGTATCCGCCAGTGGCTAATACGAATAAGCCAATAATCGATAAAACAATCCAAAGAACCTTCTTTTTCTTTCTTTTTCTCTCAGCTCTCATAATGTCCCTCACCTTTTCTATCATTCTTCCATGATTATAGGTTTACGAATCTTGATAAACAAGTTATTTTTTTACTCTGAACCTAGATATAGACGTTGTAACAAAAAAAAGGTTTCAAAAAACCTTAAATTTACCTTAAAATATTAAGTTATAAGACGATACAAAGACATGAGGTGAAAAAAATGAAGAAAATCGTCGTTTTACCGTTCTTAATACTACTACTAGGTATCGTGCTCACAGCATGTGGAACGGCTGAGCAATCCTCAGGAGAAAACAAGACAAGCAGTTCAACTCCTCAGGTGCTGGAAGAAAAAGCTGAATTTATTGGAATGGCTGATGCACATACAGTCGAAGTAAAAAAAGTGAATACAACCTTAAGCTATGAATTTACGGATAATTTTAAAGATGTATTAAATGAATTTAAACCAGGTGACAAAGTAGAAATCTCTTACTTTATCAATGACAATGGTCAAAAAGAAATTCAAAAGATTGAAAAACAGAAGTAAAAAAAGATGGGCGGGATGAACAAAATTGAAGAAAACAGGCATTACACTTATCGTTCTCATGACAATGACACTACTAATTGCACCTTTTCAGTCTGCCATGGCCAGCTCGACAATTTCAGTGAAATTGTCTAATTATATAGGAAACAAAACAAGCATGGATATTTCAACAACTGGGGAATACAAGCTGTCAGGATCCAATGTTGCTGTGACGAAAAGATATGAGGGAAATAATAGATACGAAGTAGCCAATAGTATTGCTGATTCTGGCTGGAAGAATCCATCAACTATCGTTGTCGTAAATAAGGATGCTTTCGATCATGCAATGACCGTTTCTCCATTGGCTTACAAATTAGATGCACCAATTCTTTATTCTGGTGCTGCGAAGCTAACAAAAGCAACTGAGAACCAAATTAAAAAAATGAAACCCGATAACATCTTAATCATTGGGGATACAAAAAGTATTTCGTCTACAACTGAGAAAACCTTAAAAAAGTACGGGAAGATTAGAAGAATAAGCGGAAAAGATAAATTTGAAATATCTCAAAAAGTAGCCAAAGAGATGGGGAGTTATAAGCAGGCAATTGTTGCTGGCGGGGCTTCCTTTATGAATGGGACATCCATGATCTCTTATGCAGCTAGAAATGGGTATCCAATATTATTAACAAAGAAAAATTCAATTCCGACTTATAAGATTCCTAGTAAGGTAATTGTAGTTGGAAGTACAAAAAGCATTAGCGAAAAAGTAGAAAAACAATTAAAAAAGACATCACAAGTTACACGAATCAGTGGTGAAAATCGCTATGAACTTTCTGTTAACATCATCAAGAAATTAAAGTTAAATGTAGATAAAGTATATCTTGCTAAAGGTTCTAGCTCAAAATATGCAATTCCTATGTCACTTTTAGCAGCGAAAAACAATCGTACTATGATTTATGTCAAAAAAGATTCTTTCTCTTCTTCTTTAAAGAAACTTTTAAAAGAAAACGGCACACATACATATCATATAGCAGGCAGTTCAAGTGTGCTTTCAGATACGCTCAAAAACGCTTTAGCCAAACAAGTCTATCTGAAAAAAAATCAAAACTACCAATTGAATATTTCTAACGGAAAAATTTCATTAAAAGGTATTAAGACATATAACACAGTAAGAGTTGTTCCTGAGAAATATTCAACTAAAAATGTCCTTCAAATCGCAGGGAAGCCTTACTTAGGGAACATCAACTTTGCTATTGAATCAGGATATATCAGGCCGACTAATGAAAATATTCCATTTGAAGACTATCTAAAAGGTGTTGTGCCAAACGAAATGCCTGCAAGCTGGCATGTTGAGGCATTAAAAGCACAAGCAGTTGCCGCTAGAACGTATTCAGTGAAAAGTATTGGAAAAGTCGTACCTGATACAACAGCCTTCCAAGTATATGGAGGATATAACTGGTACACAAATTCAACAAAAGCTGTTGATGCCACAAAAGGCAAGGTTCTAAAATACAACAATCAACTTATTTCAGCCACCTATTATTCTAGTAATGGTGGATACACTGAGGCGAGTGAAGAAGTATGGGGAAATGCACTGCCATACTTAGTCGCCAAGCAGGACACAAAAGATCCTGTCAATGCGTGGACACTGAAGTTGTCTAAAAAGCAATTAGGCACTACGTTGACTGCAAGTACAGCAGCTTCTGAGTGGTCTAAGGCAAAAGAAGCCAATGCTGCCGACCTTGCTGGTCTAAAATCATGGCTGTTGAAAAATAAAGAAACAGCTGCATCTGACATGAGAATTGCATATATTTCAAGCCTGACATTCTCAGGAAAAACAAAAGGTCAGCGTGCGAAGACCGTTTCAATCAAGCTGAATTACCATCTGAAAAACAAAACAGGTACGTATACAGTGAACAAAAGTACAACGGCAAGTATGAAAATGACAGAGTTTAGAACAGTCATGGGCGCAACAAAGGTGAAAAGTACGTTTGCGTCAGTAAAGAATAATACAAATGATTTCACGATTTCAGGAAAAGGTTATGGTCACGGTATTGGGATGAGTCAATACGGCGCCAAAGCTAGAGCTGAATCTGGAAACTCGTATTCTTCTATACTTTCGTTCTACTATCCAGGTACAAAACTAACAAATTATTAAAGTTAAGGGAGGACACAGAAGATGCGCTCAATGATCAAAACAGCCATCCTCAGCCTCATCGCCATTTTCATTATTGTTCCAACAGCTTCAGCGGACAATTCTGTATCACGAATAGATGGGGGAAATCGTTACTCTTTATCTGTCAATGTGGCGAAAAAAGGTTGGGGATCAGCGAATACCGTTGTGCTAGTAGGGAAAAAAGCTTATGCTGATGCAACAGCAGCTGTCCCTTTAGCGTATCAACATAATGCGCCAGTTCTTTTTACAAATAGTAAAAACCTTTCATCAGAAACGAAGAAAGGATTAACGTCATTAAAAGCGAAAAATGTGATTGCGATTGGAACGACGGCAAGTGTTTCAAATAATGTCATCAATCAAGTAAAAAAACTAGGGATTTCAACAAAACGAATTACGGGGAAGAACAGATATGAAATCTCTACGAATATTGCAAAGCAAATGAAAAAACCAGCTGGTGTAGTGGTTGTAGAAGGTCATTCGTATGCGCATGGGATTGCGATTGCGCCATATGCTGCACAAAAAGGTTTCCCAATTTTATATACAGATAAAAAGGGACTTCGTTCTGAAATTTCAACTTTCGCAAAAGCTAGTAATATTAAGCAAACAATTGTGATTGGCGGCGAATCGTATGTTACCAAAGCAGCATACAACAAGCTAAAGTCGCCAACGAGAATAAAGGGCGCTAACCGCTATGATATTGCAGCAAAGATTGTGAATAAGTATAAACTAAGTACGAGCAATACGTATGTTGCGAGAGGATTTGGTTATGCCTCTGCACCAGCAGCTGCTGGCATTGCAGCGAAAGAAAAGAAAGCTCTTTTATTAACAAATGAGAAAACTTTGCCTGTCCATACTCGGTCAATTATCGGCAGTAAAAACATATCGAAATTCACAGTAGTCGGAAATTCAACGACAGTGACGAATACTGTAGCATCTCAATTAAAGAACCCGGTTGTAGGTAAAAAAGTATTCCTTGACCCTGGCCACGGTGCTCAAGATTCTGGTGCTGTAGGATATGGTCTTTATGAGAAAAATTTAAACTTAGACGTAGCAAAGAGAGTGAACACTAAACTGAAAAATGCTGGTGCACTCACTACCATGTCAAGAACATCAGACACATTCGACAGTCTTCAAACACGGGTGAGCAAAGGTGCGTCAGCAAATGCAGATATCTTCATCAGTGTCCATGCGAACTCAAATGATAACAGCAGTGCAAATGGAACTGAAACGTATTATGACAAAACATATGCGGCAACAAACAGCTTGAAGCTCGCGCAAAATATTCAGCCTAAAATGGTCAGTGCATTAGGCACAAGAGACCGTGGCGTGAAGACAGCTGCCTTCTACGTCATTAAATATTCTAAGATGCCAAGCGTTCTCTTAGAAACTGGTTTTGTTTCCAGTCCAGTTGATTCAAATATTTTGAAATCTGCTACTTATAAAGATCGATTGGCGTCAGGTATTTCAAGCGGTGTTTCAGGCTATTTTAGATAAGAAAACATACAGATGAGGGGTGCCGAAGATACACCTCTTAGGCTGCTCGAGAAACGACTCTCGGCAGCCTTTTTTCAAAAGTACATGAAGTGTTTCCTGGGTTCCATGATGAAGGGTTCAAAACCAAGGAGGTTGACTTCATGCGTTCTTATATCAAATGTTTTGTTTTAATTGTGGTTTCACTAAGTTTATATGCACCATCAGCATTTGCGCAGCACAATGTATCGAAGATTGAGGGAAGTAATCGATATGAGGTGGCAGTTAACGCTGCAAAACGAGGCTGGTCGACAGCACCTACAGTTGTTTTAGTAGGCGGTGAAGCTTATGCAGATGCGCTAAGTGCTGTGCCGTATGCCTTTCAGCAAGGAGCGCCAGTGCTGTTAACGAATACTAGCAGTCTTTCAGGTGCAACTAAGTCAGGTCTTCAGCAGTTGAGAACGAAGCGTGTTATCATTCTTGGCGGAACCGCAAGCATTTCGCAAAAAGTCGTAGCGCAGCTAAAAGCAATGAATCTTTCCGTATTGCGAATACAAGGAAAGAATCGATATGAATTGGCGGCAAACGTTGCTAAGCAAATGAAGAGTGTTGATACAGCTGTGATTGTGAATGGTTCTGCTTATGCAGATGCTGTGGCGATTGCTCCATATGCTGCAAAACAGGGCTTTCCTATTTTATTAACCGATGCAAAAGGGCTGCGGCAGGAAACAACCAATCTATTAAAAAGCAAAGCGGTGAAACGGACGATTGTGATTGGCGGGGAAACAAGTGTCAATCAAGCAGCCTATCAAAAGCTACCATCACCCGTGAGAATCAGCGGAGCCAATCGGTATGAAGTGGCAGCCCGAATTGCGAAAACATACCCGATGAAGACAACCCAAACGTATATGAGTAACGGCTATGCATATGCCGATGCGGCAGCTGCGGCAAGTACGGCAGCCAAGCAAGGGCAAACCCTTCTTCTTACAGACGCTCAATCAGTGCCAGATGCGATTCGTCGTGTCATTGGGTCTAAAAAGATTTCAACATTTACAGTGTTGGGCGGAACATCAACCATACGAACCAGTGTGATCACACAGCTGAAAAATCATGTGTTAGGTGAAACCATCTTTATTGATCCAGGTCATGGTGCACAGGATGTTGGAGCGGTAGGAAATGGGCTGTTTGAAAAAAATGTTAATCTGGATGTCGCGTTAAAACTGCAAGCAAGGCTCAAACAAGCGGGTGCGCTGACGGTCATGTCTAGAACATCTGATACATTTGATTCCTTGCAAACACGTGTAAGCAAAGGATCACAGGCTGGTGCGGATGTGTTCATCAGCATCCATGCCAATGCAAATGATAATAGCGGTGCAAATGGAACAGAAACGTATTATGATGCGACGTATGCTTCGGCCAATAGTTTAAAGCTGGCACAAAAGGTACAGCCCCAGATGGTGAAAGCCCTTGGCACAAGAGATCGCGGTGTGAAGGCAGCAGGATTCTACGTGATCAAGTATTCAAAAATGCCCAGCATCTTGCTTGAAACAGGGTTCGTAACCAGTCCGATTGATGCCAGTATATTAAAATCATCGACTGCCAAGGAGCGGCTGGCTTCAGGAATCGCAGCAGGTGTATCTCAATATTTTGAATAAAATAGATCGAATGAACGATATGTCAAGTTAAAAATACATTTCATTTCAGGTTATTTTTGTTATAATCGAAACATAGAGGGTGGGTTTTTCACGTATTTGCCTTCCAATGACAGCAAATCGACAAATCATGAAGAGGTGACGATCTTGAAAAAATTAATCACAATGCCGTTTTTAGTCTTACTTCTAGGTGTAATGCTCACAGCATGCGGCACATCAAATCAGTCAAACGATAACAATACGGATAACAGCAAAAAAGAAACAACTGAAGCAGCAGATCAAAAGAAAGAAAATGCAACAGATGAAAAGACGGAAGACAAGTCCGCAAGTGAAAAAGCAGATGATGAAAGCAAAGAAACAGCTGCTCAAACAGAAGACCAAGCAGGTCAATCTGATGAAGATGCAAAAGAAAGCTCTAGTAAGGAAATCACAAAAGAAGAAACGACAAACGATCAGTCAAAAGCTGAATCTAAAACAAAAAAAGAATCTACAACGAAGAAAAATGAAGTCACCAAAGAAGGCACATATGTCGGTTTGGCTGATGGACATACAATTGCTGTCAACATTGATGGAAAAGAAGTAGCCATTCAATTCGGAAATACATTTTCTAAACAAGTGAACAGCCTAAAAGAAGAGTCAAAAGTGAAAGTAACTTATACAAAAGATGCAAACGGAACGCTTAGACTGAAGACGATCGAATCCGTAAAGGCAAAATAAAAAAAAGACACGTAGACCCGCAGAAATGCGGGTCTTTTTTACGTTTAAAAGGGCATAACTTGATATAAGGGCACATTCTTAACACACTTTTACAAGACTTAACAGCCCATTTACATTTGCTTAATGTTGCTCTGCTAAACTGACTTTCATAGAACATCTCTTTACACAACAACTACTTTGAATGGTGAGGTGCAGGTCAGTGAGCGCAGAGAAAGCGATGAACCTTTACAGAGAATATGAAGTGAGACGAAATCACTCTTTTGCTTTAACAGAACATATGGTTCGATATTTATTTGCAAAACGTTTCATAGATGTTGTGTTCTCGTTCATCGGATTGATGTTGAGTACGCCAATCATTTTACTGTTTGCCCTTTTAATTAAGCTAGAAACACCAGGGCCAGCCTTTTATATGCAGGAAAGGGTCGGAAAAGACGGTGTCTACTTTAAATTATGGAAGCTCAGATCGATGAGAACCAACGCAGAAAGCGGAGGAGCGAAATGGGCGCAAAAAAATGACCCTCGTATCACCAAAGTGGGGGCATTCATCAGAAAAACAAGAATTGATGAACTGCCGCAATTTATCAACGTGTTAAAAGGAGAAATGAGTATTGTAGGTCCACGTCCTGAAAGACCAATGTTTACTGCCGAATTTAATCGGACGATTCCAGGCTTTACAAAAAGACTGACAGTGAAGCCGGGGCTGACTGGTCTTGCTCAAGTAAATGGGGGATATGAAATGAGTCCAAGTGAAAAATTATCACATGACTTACAGTATATTCAAAACTTGACATTTTCTCTCGACACGAAGATTATGGTAAAAACGTTAAAAGTCATCGTGACTGGTGACGGAGCCAGATAAGTAAAGTAGGGAAGAGAAATGGCAAGTATGAAAAATCGCCTGCTGGGCGGAGCAAAATGGACAAGCTTGTCCGCATTGATCATTACCATCATCCAAATTGCACAGTTCGCCTTTTTAGGAAACGTAATGTCACTGAAAGAATTTGGACTCGTTAGCATGATCACAACGGTCACAATATTTACACAGATTTTACTTGATCTAGGCATCGGTGCTGCGATCATTCAAAAAGAACAAACGACGGAACGTCAATTATCTACATTATATTGGATCAACTTGCTGACGGGAATTCTCTTGTTTTGTGTATTGATCCTCGCAAGTCCCTTGATTGCCGCCTTTTATGCCAGACCTGAGCTGGAAGGCTTGCTCAAGTTATTATCAATCATGTTTCTCATTGCACCAATTGGTCAGCAATACCAATACATGATGCAGAAAGATTTAGCCTTTAAAACCTTAAGTACGATTGAGACGATAGCGACGATTATTTCGCTGATTGTTCTACTTATCCTAGCCTTTTTTATCAATCCAATTGTGGCCTATGTGGTCTCTCAAGTGCTGCTTCAATCAGGAAAAGGTCTCATGTATGCAGCGGCTTATTGGAAGAAGTGGCGCCCAGCACCCGTTTTCGCATTAGGGGAAGTGAAAGAGTTTTTCTCCTTCGGGGCTTTCCAGCTTGCGTCAAGACTCGTCAATCGGGCAGGCTCAAACATCGACATGATTTTAATAGGACGGTTTCTTGGAGCAGAGGCATTAGGGATTTACAGCCTGGCTTATCAAATCGTCACAATTCCGGTGCTGAAAATTAACCCGATTGTGACGAGAGTGGCTTTCCCAGTTTTCGCAAAAAGTCAGCGTGATCACTCTAGGCTGCGTGAGGGCTTCCTCAGCATGACGAATATGCTTGCACTCATTGGTTTTCCACTACTCATTGGTCTTGCTGCCGTATCAGATAGCTTTATAGAAGTGGTGTTTGGAGAGAAATGGCTAGTGGCGGTCCCGGTTTTGAATATTTTGTGCATTGTCGGTCTACTCCGTGTGCTGATGAATCCAAATGGTTCCATCCTTCTTGCGAAAGGGAGAGCTGACTTAGCATTTTATTGGGATACAGGCATGCTCATCGTATATGGATGCGCCTTATATGCAGGAGTCCATACTGGCAGTCTATTGACTGTAGCTTGGGTCTACTCAGGGGTCAGCCTGCTGAACTTCATTGTCGGCAGGTGGCTGATGGCTTATGTCATTCAGCTAGATATGAAGGTGTATGTAAAATCACTCGTAAAGCCTGCTGTCATGACGCTGTTAATGGCCGCCTGCGCAGTGACTGTTCATCAAGGGATGAAGCTGACATCAGCGGATATACTGCTTCAATTACTACTGACGATTGGTTTAAGTGCGGCTTTATATAGCTTGCTACTTGTCAAAATGTATCCGCAGATGGCAGGGAAATTATGGAGAAGAGGTCGTTCGTCATGAAGGTGCTATGGCTGACAAGTGTATATCCTAGTGAAAAACATCCAAGTGAAGGCGTCTTCCATGAAACGCAAGTGCAGGAGCTGGTCAAACAGGGCGTAGAAGTGAGCGTGATTTGTCCTACTCCTGTCAATCCGCCCATCTTACGGATGCTTAAAGCTTCCTATCGTCAGAGAAAAGATCTTCCCCAGCAGGAAGTGAGGTGCGGCGTGCCGGTTTACAGACCGCCCTATACAGCGCTGCCTGGACAGCTAAAATGGGCTCAGCCGAGTAAACGAATCGCAGCTTCTGTCCTGCGCACAATGGAGCGTTATGAACTGTCACCGGATTTCATCCATGCGCACTTTGCTATGC
Source organism: Bacillus sp. FSL K6-3458 (assembly GCF_038005045.1). NCBI lineage: Bacteria > Bacillati > Bacillota > Bacilli > Caryophanales > Bacillaceae > Bacillus > Bacillus sp. FSL K6-3458. The sequence goes on from NZ_JBBOSI010000001.1 coordinate 774,712, forward strand.
CGTCTGGCGGCGCAGCAGCTGTGATCAAAAAGGAAGCAAACATCCCTTATCTTCTGACCTTACACGGCAGTGATGTGAACGTCTATCCAACCTATAGCCAAGGGGCGCTTGCCGCCTTTAAAGGAGCAGTAAAACAGGCGTCTGCTGTTCTCACAGTGAGTGAAGAGCTGGCAAAGAAAACACATGACATGACAGAGGTGGATGCACAATGCCTCCCGCTTGGAATTCCGCTCAAGTCATTTTCTAGAACACTGGGGGATCAAACAGCCATCAGAAAGCAGATTGGTTTACCGCTTCACGACAAGCTCGTCGTTTTTGTCGGCCGTTTAGTCAAAGAGAAAGGTTTGCTTGAATTAGCGGAAGCTGTCAGCGGGATGGAGGGTGTAAAAGCCGTCTTTGTCGGAAAAGGACCCCTCGCAAAGGAGCTGGCCGAACGGGCGGGAGAATCCATTATACTCCCGGGTCAGGTGCCGAATGAACAAGTCAAACATTATTTAATGGCAGCTGACCTGTTTGCCCTTCCATCCTACAGTGAAGGAATGCCGACTGTCGTCCTTGAGGCGCTCGCTTTAAAAATGCCTGTCATCGCAACACGGGTTGGTGGTCTCCCATCACTATTTTCTACCTATCAACATCTGCTCATTGAACCGCGTTCAACGAGTCAGCTAAAAGAAGCGATTCACGCTTATCTTTATGAAAACAGATGGAACGAGCAAGTGAAGAACGATCTTCACCACATCGTCCATACAGATTATTCATCATCACATAATGCTACGCTTCTGATTCAGCAATATGAAAAGGTGCTGAATCAATCAACTTCCACCGTTTAAACAGGATGAAATGTGCAAAGACTGATAGATAAACAGTTTGGAACGACCAATATGCTTTTACTGAGAGGATGAAACATGTTGAAGAAAATTGCTGTGATTGGAACAGGATATGTCGGGTTAGTATCGGGTACTTGTTTTGCTGATATCGGAAATCGCGTCATTTGTTGTGACATCGACGAATCAAAAATCAACAGCTTAAAAAGCGGTCTCGTTCCAATTTATGAACCGGGCTTAAAGGAATTGATTGAGAAGAATACAGAAGAAGGAAGATTGTGTTTTACAACCAATATTCCCGCTGCAATTCGAGAATCAGAGATTATTTATATTGCGGTAGGAACACCAATGACACCTCAGGGGGAAGCGGATTTAACATTCGTGAAAGCTGTGGCTCAAACGGTTGGGGAACACCTGAATGGCTACAAAATCATCGTGAATAAGAGCACAGTACCGGTTGGAACAGGCCGTCTTGTTCAAGCCATTGTTCAAAAGGCTTCACGCAGTAAATATCCATTTGATGTCGTCTCCAATCCAGAGTTTCTGCGGGAAGGTTCAGCTATTCAAGATACGATGAATATGGAGAGAGCGGTGATTGGCTCTACAAGCGCACATGCATCCACGATCATTAAAAAATTGCATGATCCGTTTCAAACAGAAGTGGTTGAGACCAATCTAGAAAGTGCAGAAATGATTAAGTATGCGGCAAATGCCATGCTCGCCACAAAAATCTCATTCATCAATGACATTGCGAACATTTGCGAGAGAGTTGGTGCTGATGTGGAAAAAGTCAGCGAAGGCGTTGGGTTAGACAGCCGGATCGGGCATAAATTTTTAAAAGCAGGCATTGGATTTGGTGGTTCTTGTTTCCCAAAAGATACGATGGCTCTTCTCAAAATTGCCGAAACAGCTGGCTATCGGTTCAAGCTGATCGAATCTGTCATTGAAACAAACAACCACCAAAGAGCCCATCTTGTCAGCAAACTGATGAGTGTGTTCGGTGATATTAAAGGAAAAACGATTTCCGTTTTAGGGCTCGCATTTAAACCAAATACAAACGATATGCGTTCAGCCCCAGCACTAGATATTATTCCAATGCTGAGAGAGCTCGGAGCTTTTGTCAAAGCCTATGATCCAATTGCTTATGTAGAAGCAGAAAGAGAGCTTGGCCCGCAGGCGGTCTTCAGCAATGATCTCTATGAAACAGTGAAAGATACAGATGCTTGTCTCATCTTAACGGAATGGGATGACGTACAGAAGATGGATAAGGATCAGATCAAGCAGCTGCTTCGTTCTCCCATTTTAATTGATGGAAGGAATTTGTTTGATCCAGCAGAAATGAAAGAGAGAGGATTTATTTACCAGTCCATCGGCCGCCCAGGCGTATGGGAAACAGAATTGGTATCGAAGGCACAATAATAGGGGGAACTTGGATGAAGAAAGTATTGGTAACTGGGGGAAGTGGATTTATAGGATCTCATACGGTAGAGGCTTTATTAGAGAAAGGTTATGAGCCCATCGTTCTTGATAACTTTTCAACTGGATCGAAGGAAAATATCGCTCATCTTTCCGTACAATGCATTGAAGCAGATGTCACAAAATCAGAAACGGTCGATTTGATTAAACACATTGCACCAGATTATATCATTCATCTTGCAGCGCAAGTGAGTGTAGCCGTTTCGGTTCAACATTTCGTCTACGACGAAGAGGTCAATATTAAAGGTTCGCTGCATGTGATCAAAGCAGCGGCTGAAGCCGGGGTGGAGAAAGTGGTGTTTGCCTCATCGGCAGCAGTCTATGGAGACCCAGTCTATCTGCCGGTCGACACAGCTCATCCACTGCAGCCTGGTTCACCTTATGGCTTGTCGAAACTCACAGTTGAACGATACTTACAGATGGCGAAATCACTCTATGATGTGGACTATTGTATCATGCGGTACAGCAATGTATATGGTCCGCGCCAAGATGCACTTGGTGAAGGCGGTGTTGTCTCAATTTTTTCTGACAAGTTTGCAAAGCATGAGGCACCTTTCATCTTTGGAAACGGGGAACAAACAAGAGATTTCATCTATGTAGGCGATCTAGCCGCAGCGAATGTTGCAGCTTTAACAGCTCAATCAAACGTTTGTTTAAATATCTCATGTGGTCATTCCATCACGGTGAATGAGCTGTTTCAAACGATGAAGCGAGTCACGAGATCAGATCTTGAACCGATTTATAAGCCTCAGCGTACAGGAGATATTGTGCATAGTACATTGGAAAATGAGGAAACGAAACAAGTCTTAGCATGGGAGCCTGTTGTGAGTTTACAAGAAGGTTTGGCTCGTACCATTTCCTACTATGAACAGGAAGTAAAGGCTTAATCCCTCAAATCGGATGGGTTGCTTAGGAGGAACATGGGTATGAGTGTGAAACAAACAGCATGGCAAATCATAATCGGATGTATTTTATTAGCAGCAGGTATCGGGCTTGTACAAATGGCATCCACACAGCCTATCGGGTTAAAGAAGATGGTGGTCATTCCGGTTTTGATTGTGGTGCTCATAGCGGCTGCTATATCTATGAAGCTCTATATGAATGGTGAGCACATATTCATGTCAGCCATTTACCTTTTGATTGCATTAACATTTCTCAATAACGCTTTTTTCTCTATCAGTGCCGGATTCTTTAGTCTCTTTCTCTACCGCATCATGCTCTTGGCTGTCTTTGCTTTATTCATATGGCGGATGAGGGACAAAGGAACGTACATATCCCAGTGGCAGCAAATTCGCGTTAAAGGCATTCTTGGTTTTTTCGCTGCATGGTTTCTTTACGGACTCATCTCACTGCTTTGGGCTCATTCGGTCACAGACGGCCTGAAATATATGTCTCTTCTTGCGATGGGAATGGGTTTTGTCTTTCTTGTGGTCATGTACATTCAGCGAATGGATCAGATCGTGACTTTTTATAGTATTTGGCTAGTCATGACCGTATTTGTGATGGGAATCGGGTTCTATAATCACTTGACCTTGAACCATTTACCGAATACTTCATTGTATCTTGGACCAGCGTACAAACAGCACTATCCTACAGCTGTCTTCTTTAACCAAAATGATTTTGCGACTTTTTTATCTATTAGCTTTTTCTTATATGTGGCGTGCATGCGCCAAATGAAAAATGGTTATATCAAAGCGTTCGGATTACTAGGAGCCATCTTAGCGCTGTATCTCATTTTGTTAACAGAATCGCGCGCCAGCTTGCTTGGCATATTAGCCGGAGCGGCAATCTATGTATGGCTGTTGATGCCTCGCTTTTTAAAAAAGTGGTCCATCATGGCAGCAGGCGGGCTTGTTATCATCTGTATCGCCATTTTTTCAGCCAAAATCTATTCTGTCTTTTATGACTTGTTTCTCGCTTCTCAGGTCGCTCATTCTTTTAGCGAACCACTTCCGTCCAACATTGCCCGGGCGAATTTAATCAAAAACGCTTGGTATTTCTTTACGAATTCATACGGTTTCGGAGTCGGAGCGGGCAATGTGTCTTATTACTTAGCTCACTTTTCTATCTTTGATACAGATCAGGTCGTGGAAGTTCACAATTGGCTGCTAGAGGTGATGACGAATTTTGGGTTTGCCGTCATGCTAGGTTATATCTCAGTGTATGCCTATCTCATGTTTTCATTGTACAAACAATACCAATTGGCTGACACGAGATCAGCCAAGATGATCATTGAAGGTCTATTTGCTGCCATGCTGAGCTTTCTCGTCTCAAGTATCAGTCCTAGTTCCGTATCGAATTTATATTTCCACTGGGTGTTTCTAGGGCTGGTGATCGCAGCGGTCAATATCATGAAAAATAAACAGCGCTTCAAGCCGTGGGCAAACGTGTGATGCAGAGTTTGTATGGCTACACTAGTGAAAAAGCAAATACGTCAATGTTGGGAGAATGAGCATGTCTGGTTTTATGTTAAGAATAGGGAAGCGAATGAAAAAATATATCGTCTGGCTTGTGCTGCTGCCCGTTGTATTGGCTGCTTTTGGTTTCTTTTTTGCCAAGGGGACAGTAGAACAGTCTAGTTACACAGCTGCTGTGACCTTGACGCTTGGGAAATATGACGACGGTGTGTATAACAATATGGCAGAAGTGACATCTCTATTAAAAAGTGATGCATTTCTGAATCAAGCACTCCGTGATGTAAAGGAAGAAGAAAGGCAGGATGTGAAAAATCGTTTGATTCTCACGAACCAGTCCGATACACAATTGCAGTTGTCGTTTACAGATGCTGATCAAGCTCGAGCTTTGGCGGTAGTGAAACAAGTGTCAGATACATTTTTAAAGCAGGACAAAGCCTTATTTACGAAAAGACAGCAAGTCATTGAAAGGAGACTATCCGCTCTTGAAGATGAATCTGTCAGCAATGACTCCAAGGTCGATAAAGAACGATTTTTATATGAATTGGAATCGACAAAGCTCGGGATGAAGCAGGCAAAGATTGTCGATCCTGCCCAAGTGCTTGATGAAGCAGGCAAAGGCATGTCAGCGAAAAAACGAGCACTGCTTGGACTTGTCATTGGCCTTAGCATCTCGCTTATGTTTGTGGTGTTACCTGAAGTGTTCAAAGAATCTTAATGATGAACTGGAGATGAGTCTTAGGTGAACAATCAACCGTTAGTATCAATTATTACACCGGCGTATAATGCGGAACGTTATTTAACGGATACAGTTCATTCCGTCCTTGCCCAAACCTATTCCAACTGGGAGCTGATCATTGCAGATGATTGCTCAACAGATGGCACAAGGAAGTTGTTAGGGGAATTAAGTCAGACGGACGACAGAATCAACGTCATTTATTTAGAGGAAAACGGGGGAGCCGCTATTGCTAGAAACACCGCCATCAAACAGGCGAAAGGCCGCTTTATCGCTTTTTTAGATAGCGATGATATGTGGAAACAGACAAAGCTCGAAAAGCAGGTCAAGTTTATGTTAGAAAATGATCATGCCTTTACTTTCACGGCATATGACATCATTTCAGAAAATGGAGAGCCGTTACAAAAAACCGTCACAGCGCCGGCTCAGTTGAACTACAATGAAGCTTTAAAAAATACGATTATCGGCTGTTTGACGGTGATGCTCGATCTTCAACAAGTAGGACACGTGGAAATGCCAAACATTCGAACAAGGCAGGACTTAGCCACATGGCTCTCTATTTTAAAAAAAGGATTTACTGCCTATGGAATGAGTGAGCCGCTCAGTGAATATCGCATCGTGGGAAACTCGATTTCTAGTAACAAGTGGAAAGCAGCGAAAAAAACATGGTTTGTCTACAGAGAAATTGAGCAGCTTCATTTTGTGAAAGCATCTTGGTGTTTTATGCACTATGCCACAAATGCTGTCAAAAAGCGCTTATAAACAGAAGGGAAAAAAGGTGATAAAGGTGAAAGCAGAGTCGATCATACATGTGATTGTCGCAACGGGAGAATGGGGACACGATGGCCTAAGGTACAGACGGCATCGACTGGCGGAATTTCTTGCATCTGATCCAGAAACGAAAGAGGTCATCTGGGTATGCCCATCTGCCACTCGTCATTCAGCTCCCTTTCAGCCTATAACGGATCGAATGAAGCAAATGACCATTCCTGATGTGCTCAAGAGCAAGTTTTTTCGCTTTGGCCGTTATCAAGATATGTTTTATTTTCATAAATTATCTCCTCTTCTTGAGCATTTGCGTCAAGAAGAAAAGCAGGGCATAGCCGTCTGTTTATGGTATACGTTTCCGGGATTTCCGCTCTTATCTTCTTTATTTGAATGGAAACATATTGTGTATGATTGCAGTGACCTGTGGGGAGAGCCCATCAGCGGAAAAAACAACATTCTCTCTTATATGAGACAGCGAGTCATTGTAAAAGCAGAAAACCGCATTATTAAATATGCGCACAGCATTACATGCTCTTCACAATACTTACATGATCAAATCAAAAAAAGGCTCATGGGTGAACCGAAAGATGTCTTTACAGTGGAAAATGGCGTCGAGTATGATGTGTTTGCAAAAAGCAACCTCCCTAGCAGGGAAGACGTGCTAGAGGGAAGAGAGGGAACGGTTCTTGGCTTTATAGGTGGGATCAAGCCGAAACTCGATTTTGACATGATCGCTCAAGCTGCTCGCATGCAGCCCGATTGGACATTTTTATTTGTCGGTCCGGATGGAACGAATGGAGATCCATCTTTTCAGCATGCACTCAAACTGCCCAATGTCCTATGGACAGGAGCAGTCGCACCAGAAGAAGTGCCTGCTTATATGAAATTAATTGATGTAGGGATGATGCCATACAAACAGTCTCCTTACAATCAAGCGGTTTTTCCGCTCAAGCTGTATGAATTTTTAGCTGCCGGAATCCCTGTTGTTGGTTTAAATCTTCCATCAACGGAAAGGCTAAAAGAGAATGATGTGTATGAATATGTAGAGGGCGAAGATCCAGCTCTCTTCGTAGAAGCCTGCCAGAAAGTGATCAGTAAAAAAGATGACATGAAATGCAGACATCTAAGACAAAGCCGGGCAAAGAAAAAAGATTGGCACGCACTGTTCACAAACATGGTGGAATTAACGAATATTAAAGAAAACGCATAATTCATTCAGGATTGTGCGTTTTTATTTGTTTCTTCTTCTTAGGGGGAGCTTGTGATCATCCTATATTCAATTGTATAATGGAAAGAGCGGCCAATATACAAAATACAGATTTCAATTTAGAAGGAGACTGACCTATGGATTACGAACGCGCCTTATTAGCGTTTTTTGTCTCTCTGGCTACAGTTTTAATTGTGACACCAATCGTCAAAAAGTTTGCAATTAAGATTGGTGCAGTGGACCAGCCGAATAAACGAAAAGTTCATGATAGAGTAATGCCTCGAATGGGCGGTTTGGCGATTTTTATTGGGGTAGCGGCTGGAGCACTAGCAGGCGGGCTGTTTCTACATAATAAAATTACAGCTATATCAGTTGGCGCTGTACTCATCGTCATTTTAGGTATATTTGATGATAAATATAATTTAAGTGCAAAATTTAAATTTCTTGTGCAAGTTCTCGTTGCTTGCTTAATCGTGAGCACGGGCTTAAAAATGGACTTTTTCTCTGTTCCTTTCTTAACAGATCGACTGGAGTTAGGATGGATGGCGTATCCCCTGACTGTACTATGGATTGTTGGGATTACAAATGCGATCAATTTAATTGATGGATTAGATGGACTGGCTGCCGGAATTTCGGTTATCGGTTTAACCACGATTGCCGTCATGGCATTTTCTGCGGACAAGATCCTGATTCTTTCGTTATCTCTTGTCGTCATTGGCAGTACCATCGGTTTTCTTTTTTATAACTTCCATCCAGCAAAAATATTTATGGGTGATACAGGTTCGTTATTTTTAGGCTATATGATCTCGGTCCTGTCACTTTTAGGATTGTACAAAAGTGTTACTTTGTTTAGTGTTGTTGTCCCTGTAATTATTTTAGGTGTGCCTATTTTTGATACGACCTTTGCGATCATAAGACGAATATTGAATAAACAGCCTATCTCATCACCTGACAAATCACACATCCATCATCGACTGATGGCCTTTGGCTTATCACATCGAATGGCAGTGATTGTGATTTACATGATTGGCTTAGTCTTCAGCTTAAGCGCGATTTTGCTGACAAGTGCCACCATTTGGCTGTCATTGATCATCATCTTTTTACTGGTCATGTTTATGCAAGTTATCGCTGAAGTCACTGGTTTGGTGAACGAAGAGTTTAAACCATTTACGAAATTCTACAAACGTATGGTCAAAAGACAATAAAAAAACAGCCCGCTTCCAAGGAACGGGCTGTTTTCCTATTATTGTCCTGATGTGCTGGTCGAAGGGGCCTGTGTATCGGCTGACCCTGTTGTACCAGAAGATGAATCGGTTTGTGTATTTGTTTCGGTTGAGGACGATGACTCAGCAGGAAGCTTTAAATGTGTCCTTAACTCATTTTGCACCTCAGCCAAGTTGGTTTGATCTGGCTCAAAGAAGTATGTTCGATTTGGTCCTAAATAAAGGTCTGATCCTTTAATAGATAGTGTTTCAGTATCGTCTCCTTTAAAACCACTGTAAATTTGCTGTAGAGCAAGTCCTTCTGTGATGCGGAAGTTGGTTGTTATATGATCACTTACTTCTTTTGCAATATTATCCACGTTTGCAATGTTATGAGGTTTCGCCATTTGATCAATCATGGCACGTAAGATTTGTTTCTGACGATCGTTACGCCCGAAATCACCACGTGGATCTTGTTTTCTCATTCGCGCATAAGCAAGTGCCTCTTCCCCGTTTAAATGCATATTTCCTTTTTTAAAGTAAATCTTTTTCGATTTTTTGACGTCACTTTTTTCATTGAAGTCAAATGGAACGTCAATATCGATTCCTCCAACTTCATCAATGACATCCTTAAAACCGTCAAAGTCTACTGTTGCATATTTGTCAATTGGGATATGCAAGAATTGTTCGACAGTTTCAATCGTTTCGTCTTTACCGCCTTTAGCAAATGCCGCATTGATCTTTACTTTATTTCCCGTTGTGTCACTAGCAAGCTGTACTCGTGTGTCACGGGGGATACTGACCATTTTCATTGTTTTATCCTGAGGATTAATCGTTGCGACGATGAGTGAATCTGAACGGCCGTGATCACCATTTGTGGCGTAATCCTCTATACCAACAAATAGGACAGAGAAAGGTTTTTTCTTTATATCAATGACAGCATCACGGAGTTTCGATTTCTCCCCACGCTCTAATTCATCATAAGTTTTGTCAGCAGCCTGGAGTGTATTCACAATCTTATAAACTGCAAATCCGCCCATGCAGATGAAGAGAAGCAAAAATAAGACCAGAATCCGTTTGAAAATCTTTTTCTTCTTACTCTTTTTCTTTCGTACACGCACTTTTACTCGTTGTGCCATTCATCTGTCTCCTTTATCGGACCAACGTCCTTTTCTAAATAAATCAATTCGCCTTCTTTAGTAACACTCTTTCCATTAGTTAACTCAGTCATCCATTCAATGAACTGCTCTGTTTGTGTTTCTTCTACATACGTTTCAAAAATCACATCTTCTGCATAGTGGATGTCTTTTAGCTGAAAAGATGAGGCTCTAAGCTCATTCTCTACCTTTCCAAGCCATGTATAATCTATTGTTGTGTGCATCGTACGCATTAAACAGCGTTCTACCATACCAACATGATTAATAGCTTCAGACACAGATTTTCCGTACGCACGAATTAATCCACCGGCACCTAGCTTAATACCGCCGAAATAACGAGTGACGACAACAACTGTATCTTTCAGCTTGCGTTTTTTTAGCACTTCAAGCATAGGTACCCCTGCCGTACCGCTTGGTTCACCATCATCATTTGCTTTTTGAATCAGATCATGTTCACCGATCAAATAGGCGGAACAATTATGAGTGGCGTTCCAATGTTGTTTTTTTATGGATTGTATAAAGGCTTGTGCTTCTTCTTCTGAGACAGCACGTTGTATATGACAAATAAAACGTGATTTTTCAATGACGATCTCATGCTCGCCACGGCTTTTTACTGTGAGATAGCGGTTCAGCAAAAGACATACCCTCCTGACAAGCAAATTGTAAGGCTAGAGAAAATTTGCATTGGTTTTAGAATTTTACAGCGTATTTTGTTATGATGATAGGAGCGGAAAAAGGGTCGTCATAAAAATTTCATGATTTATACGCATTCTTTCATTATAATTCGACATAAAATGCAGATCAATGACATTTATAATAAAAAAAGATGACATCACTGTTACGGGAGGGAAAAGCCATGACAACACCTAAAATGGATCCGAAGTTATTGGATTCAATCATCATGAAAATGCTAAGTACAGTTGATGGCAGTAAGGACGAAGTATTTAGAATCGGCGAACAGTCCCGTCAACAATATGAAAGCCTAGTAGAAGAGCTCAAGCAAATTAAACAGCAAGTCAACGAAGTAATTGATTTTGGGGATAAACTAGAAGTACATACGAGACATGCTAGAAATCGATTATCTGAGGTCAGCAGAAACTTCAACAAATTCAGCGAAGAAGAAATACGAGAAGCCTATGAAAAAGCACATAACCTGCAAGTAGAATTGACCATGATCCAGCAGCGCGAAAAACAGCTGAGGGAAAGAAGAGATGATCTCGAAAGACGATTGTTAAGCTTACAAGATGTCATTGAACGTTCAGAAACGCTTGTGAGCCAGATCACGGTCGTTCTCAACTACTTGAACCAAGATTTACGTCAGGTCGGTGTTTTACTTGAAGATGCTCAGGCAAAACAAGATTTTGGACTAAGAATTATTGAAGCCCAGGAAGAAGAGCGCAAAAGGGTATCACGAGAAATCCATGATGGACCTGCTCAGATGCTGGCAAACGTGATGATGCGTTCAGAACTAATTGAACGAATTTTTAGAGACCGTGGAACAGAAGAAGGCTTTAAAGAAATTAGAAGTCTAAGACAGAATGTGCGAAATGCACTGTACGAAGTGAGAAGAATCATTTATGATTTAAGACCGATGGCTTTAGATGATTTGGGTCTCATTCCGACACTGCGAAAATACTTAAACACAATTGAAGAATATGATGGAAAAACCAAAATTACGTTCCAATGCCTAGGGGATACAGAAAATGAAAGAATTGCTTCTCAGTTCGAAGTGGCACTGTTTAGACTAGCCCAAGAAGCTGTCACAAATTCTTTAAAGCATTCTGAAGCTGAAGAAATCTCTGTGAAGGTTGAAGTGACAAAAGACTTTGTCACCTTAATTATCAAAGACGATGGAAAAGGCTTTGATATGAAGGATGTTAAAACAAATAAAAACAAATCCTTTGGGTTACTTGGTATGAAAGAGCGCGTAGACTTGCTAGAAGGTAAAATGACCATAGACTCAAAAATAGGTCTAGGGACATTCATCATGATTAGAGTACCGTTAACATTACAAAATAAAATTGTAAAATAGAGACAAAAGACATATTGACCATAAAGTTCAGGTGTAGAACAATAAACATGGGGAGGCGTAGCTTGTGACTAAAGTAAATATTGTAATTATCGATGACCACCAATTATTCCGTGAAGGTGTCAAACGGATTTTAGATTTTGAACCTACTTTTGAAGTAGTTGCAGAAGGAGACGACGGTGACGAAGCTGCACGTATCGTAGAACACTATCATCCGGATGTTGTCATTATGGACATTAATATGCCGAATGTAAATGGTGTGGAGGCTACAAAACAGCTAGTAGAGCTTTATCCCGAATCAAAAGTCATTATCCTATCTATTCATGACGATGAAAACTATGTGACACATGCATTAAAAACAGGAGCAAGAGGCTACTTGTTAAAAGAAATGGATGCAGATACCCTCATTGAAGCAGTAAAAGTAGTAGCTGACGGAGGCTCTTATTTACATCCGAAAGTCACTCATAACTTAGTAAATGAATTCCGACGCTTAGCAACAAGCGGCGTTTCAGCACATCCACAGCACGAGGTATATCCTGAAATTCGCAGACCACTTCATATCTTAACAAGACGTGAATGTGAAGTTCTTCAAATGTTAGCTGACGGAAAGAGCAACAGAGGTATTGGTGAGTCGCTCTTTATAAGTGAGAAAACAGTCAAAAACCACGTGAGTAACATTTTGCAAAAAATGAATGTAAATGACCGTACTCAAGCTGTTGTTGTAGCAATTAAAAACGGTTGGGTAGAAATGAGATAATGTTCCGGACAAGTACTCCTTTTTCGCCTGTTTTTAGTTCTCTCACATTCAAGTTAGAGAGCAATGATAGGCAGGTAAGGAGTCTTTTTCGGATATAGCGGGCTTGCCTATTGATTAGGCAAGCTTTTTTGATTAGTATTATAAATCTAGTGAAAAACAATGATCATTCTTTTTTAAAAAGCAACTTAACGGATAAGGAAGGTATTTAAGAATGAAAATAGCCGTTGTAACAGACAGTACTGCTTATATACCACAAGAACTACGTGATAAACATCATATTCATATGATCCCTCTGAATGTCATCTTTGGTACTGAATCATACCGTGAAGAAGTAGAAATGGATTGGAAGACATATTATGAAGAAGTCAAGAAACATAAAGATCTTCCAACAACCTCTCAGCCTGCTTTCGGTGAACTTATAGAATTATATGAAAAACTTAGTGAAACATATGATGCTGTGATTAGTATACATCTGTCAAGCGGAATTAGTGGAACATACAATAGTGCGGCCTCAGCGAATGAACTAGTTGACGGAATCGACATTTATCCGTTTGATACAGAGACTAGCTGTATGGCGCAAGGTTTTTATGTGTTAGAAGCTGCTGAAAAAATCCAAGGTGGTGCTTCTCCAGAAGAAGTGATTTCCCATCTCAATTATCTAAAAGAAAATCAAAGAGCTTATTTTATGGTAGACGATTTAACTCATTTACAACGTGGCGGCAGATTAAATGGTGCTCAGGCTTTTATTGGAAGCCTCTTAAAGGTAAAGCCTATCTTGCATTTTGACAACAAGCTAATTGTCCCTTTTGAGAAGATTCGTACACGCAAAAAAGCCATTTCACGTATTTTTGAATTATTTGATGAAGATGCATCACGTGGTGTTCCAATGAGAGCAACTCTGATACATGGTAATAGAGAAGAAGAAGCAGATGAATTAATTGCGCACTTATTAGAAAAGTATCCTCATGTTGAATTTTATAAAAGCTACTTTGGTGCCGTGATTGGCACTCATCTAGGCGAAGGCTCTTTAGCACTTGGCTGGATCATCAGGTAGATATCAAAATCCCCTTTTCTCATGGAAAAGGGGATTTGTTTTTCTATTTTTACAATTAGACGAAAGGCCTTCTCTTTGTACATAATGGGTCAACATGAATGGAAAGGTAGTGCGTGAAATTGAATCTGGAAAAAGCAATGGAACTCAGTCACAAGCTACAATCAAGGCATCTTCTTCCTGTTGAATGTCAATGTACACAGTCCGAATTGAAGTGGCTGGAGAATCAAGGATTTATCCATAGAACACCTGCAGTCGATAGGGTGGCGAGTGGTTTGATCTGCTGCCGGTGCGGTGTATCAAACAAGCGCTACTTTGCCCTCTCTCCGTGTGAAACATGTAAAAAAGACTGTGTATACTGTAGATCCTGCATCATGCTTGGAAAAGTAAGCGAATGTGGCTTTCTCTACGAATGGACGGGTCCACAAAAGAAAGAAACAAGACGAGTTGAATTAACATGGCAGGGAGAGCTTTCTAAAGGGCAAAAGAGAGCGTCCGATAGGCTAGTAGAAGCAATCCAAAACAAATTTGATCTGCTCATTTGGGCTGTTTGTGGTGCGGGGAAAACGGAGGTGCTTTTTCATGGAATAAAATATGCGCTAAATAACGGAATGAGTGTTTGTATTGCGACGCCTAGAACCGATGTTGTACTTGAGCTTGAACCTCGAATGAGAAAGGCATTTCAAGGACTGAATATAGCTGCACTTTATGGCGGAAGTTCTCAAAGATTTCAAATGGCGCCGCTTATGATCGCTACAACCCATCAGCTAATGAGATATAAAAACGCCTTTGATATCCTCATTGTAGACGAAGTCGATGCTTTTCCTTATTCAATGGATGAACGGCTTCAGTTTGCTGTTTTAAAATCAATGAAAAAAACAGGAGTTAGAATTTACTTAAGTGCCACACCATCTAAAAAAATGCAAAAGGATGTTGCTCATAGACAATTAGAAGCGATCAAAATTCCTCTGCGCTTCCACCAAAAACCGTTGCCTGTCCCAATATTTCAATGGGTTGGAGATTGGAAAAAGAAATTAAAAAGAAATCGGCTTCCAGCATCTACAATGAACTGGCTGCATGAACATATCATAAAGAAAAAAAGAGTGTTACTCTTTGTTCCTTCTATATCTACTATGAAGAAGGTAACTCATATTCTTCAAGTTCAAGATATAAATGTACAGGGTGTTTCTGCGGATGATCAAGAAAGGAAGCAAAAAGTCCAGCATTTCAGAGATCATAGGTACGATGTATTGGTTACAACAACTATTCTAGAAAGAGGCGTTACGATTCAAGATGTCCAAGTGGGCGTATTAGGTGCGGAATCTCCTATTTTTACAGAAAGTGCACTTGTCCAAATTTCTGGTAGAGCAGGGAGACATCCAGATTTTTTTAACGGAGACGTGTCCTTTTTTCATTTTGGTTTAACGAGAAGTATGAAACAAGCAAAGAAACATATCGTAAAAATGAATAATACAGCTGAAAAAGAGTTTTCTGAAAAATAGTGTGGGTTCAACTAAATCATGGTACATTATATTCACAAAACACAAATGGCAGGAGAGACAAAATATGCTACTCAACGCAAAAGAAATACTACTTAAAGAAATTCTATATCAATATCTCAACCAATTAAACATGATTTGTCATTGTGAAAAATGTATAGAAGATGTATTAGCCATTTCTCTAAATCAAGTGAAACCGCAATATATAACAGATATCGATAAAATATCCTACAGTAAATCCGAGATGGTGGATAAACAGAAAAATACGGCGATGCTCGTCATTCTGACAGAAGCTGCTTCAACGGTCACTACATATCCAAGGTGCGAAAATCATTTGCCGTTGAACAAAGAAAATCGTTGATTTGTCCAATTTGTGAGAGCCATTTTGTGGCTGCTTTTACATGGAAATCATTCCTACTATTAAATGAAGATCGTTTATGCGTAGCATGTAAGAACCACCTGATGAAGATTCAAGGTCCTACTTGTCCCAAATGCGGAAGAGCGCAATCAAATGATCAATTGTGTCAGGATTGTTCAAGGTGGAATAAACGACGGGATTTTGCTGAGATTCTTGTAATGAATCGGTCTGTTTATGCTTACAACGACTTTATGAAAGATATTCTAGCTCGATTTAAATTTCGAGGTGATACGGCTTTAGCTGATCTATTTCAAAAAGATGTACAGTCAGCTTTTAAACGTTCTTTTTCAATCAAAGAACCGGTGCTTGTCCCAATTCCTTTGAGTAAAGAGAGATTAAAGGAAAGAGGATTCAATCAGTCAATGATGCTTGCTTCCATGATTGGCGGACCTATATTGGAGCCACTTATAAAAGTACATCAAAGTAAGCAGTCTAAGAAAAGAAAAAATGAACGTTTACATCAACAGAATTTGTTCCAATTAAGGCAGTCAAACCCGATCGTTCTAAAGGATATCATATTAATTGATGATATTTATACAACTGGGGCGACAGTCTATCATGCAGCAAAAATTTTAAAAGACGCGGGCGCCAAAAGTGTTTCCTCTTTTACGTTGATTCGTAGTTAAAAATCATGACAATCAACCGATATTAAGAAAAGAAAATAACGTAAGGGGTTTTGGTTATGAATCAATTGGCAAACTGTCCACAATGTAATCAGTTATTTTTAAAAACCACCATCCAAACGGTTTGTAACAAATGCTTTGAAGAAGAAGAACGTTCTTTTGATATCGTTTATAAATTCTTGCGTAAGCAAAGTAATAGACAATCAACCATTGCTGAAATAGTAGACGCAACAGAAGTTGATGAAGAATTAATCCTGAAATTTATCCGTTTGAAAAGACTTCAAATTAGTCAATTCCCGAATATCAATTATCCTTGTGAAAGATGCGGCCAACCGATCAGGAAAAATAAGCTGTGTAGCCATTGTGAAAAGGATATAAAGACGCAAATCAGCCAAATGGACCAAGAAGAAGAGCGTAAAAGGGAGATTGAATCTAGGAAAAAAGACACCTATTATGCCATTAATCCTAAAAACGACTGATTCCCTAAACTAAGTTGCAGTTTGGTCGATAAAATGGATAGAATCAAGACAGACTGTAACGGAAAGCGAGAGGAATCCCGTGAAAATTAATCGATATGGAACACAACCAGTAAATCCTTACAAGAAAACATATGAGAAACAAACGTTGCAATCGAATCAAGCAAAATCAACTGACAAAGTCGAAATTTCTAAAAAGGCAATCGAAATGCAAAAGGTGCCGAATATCATGAAAGAACGTCAAGATAAAATAGACCAAATTAAAAAAAGCATTGAAGCCGGAACATATCAAGTAGATACAAAAGGCATTGCAGATAAAATGTTGAATTTTTATAAACAACAATAACAAAAGGGAGTAGCGTGAATGTCAGTAAAAATAATGATTGAAGAACTGCACCGTCTCTACGGATTACATGAACAGCTTCTAAAGCTGTCTAAGAATAAAACAGAAATGCTGAAGAATAATGAGATCGATGCTCTTTCAGAGGTTCTGAACCTTGAGCAAAAATATATTCAGGCCATTTCACAATTAGAAGAAAAGCGGATTGAAGCAGCAGTTCAATTTTTACAAAATGATCAATCGCCGACAATCACCGCATGCATCGAAAAAGCTACAGGAACGGATCAAGAAGAGCTTATTTCGTTATATGAGAAGCTGAATGACATCATGGTGGAACTGAAAGATGTAAACGAACTGAACAAACAGCTTATTCAGCAGTCACTTCAATTTATTTCACTGACATTCGATCTTGTGAATCCTAACAAAGAAAATATGAATTACGGACAAAATGGTCTTGAGAGTTCAAAGCCTAAACAGCATAGGGCTTTGTTTGATTCAAAGGCGTAAACAAGGAGGATATCTATGGGTTCTACATTCATGGGACTAGAAACGGCAAAAAGAGGAATCACAGCCCAGCGTGCAGGGCTTTATGTCACATCAAACAACGTATCCAATGCAAATACTGATGGCTACTCAAGACAGAGAGTTACCTTTAAAGCAGAGAATCCTTACCCAGTGATTTCTGTTTATGATGGCAAGACATACGGCCAAATGGGGACAGGTGTCCAAGTTGGAACTGTTGAAAGAATTCGAGACAGCTTTTTAGATCTTCAGTATAGAGATCATAACAATAACTTGTCTTATTATGCGACGAAGTCTGATGCTCTTTCACAAATGGAAGGAGTGATGAATGATTTGACAGATGAAGGCTTGAATAGAGCCTTTGATAATCTCTGGAAATCATTACAAGTCTTATCCGAATCGAAAAATGCTGATACTGCTTCAGCCCGTACAGTTGTTAAGACAAGTGCTCAGGCTTTAGTAGATCAATTCCGCCTGCTAAATTCTTCTTTAACAACGATACAAAAGAATTTAAAAACTGAACTCGATTCAACGGCAAAAAATGTGAACACCCTATTAACTCAAATTGATGAAGTGAATAAACAGATTGCAACCGTTGAGCCAAATGGTTATCTTCCCAATGATCTTTATGATACGCGCGACGCTCTTATAGATCAGCTTTCCTCACTTGTTGATATTAAAGTGAGCTACAACCCTTCTGGAGGAAA
Source organism: Bacillus sp. FSL K6-3458 (assembly GCF_038005045.1). Classification (NCBI taxonomy): domain Bacteria; kingdom Bacillati; phylum Bacillota; class Bacilli; order Caryophanales; family Bacillaceae; genus Bacillus; species Bacillus sp. FSL K6-3458. Next base: position 792,918 of record NZ_JBBOSI010000001.1, read on the forward strand.
TGCTCTGGAAATTGCTGAAGGAACCGTTAACATCGACATTATCGGTGCTAATGGACAATCTGCTGGAACAATTTTAAATGGCATTACCAATGAAAAATCTGAATTGCAACTTTCCTATGATAATACGACAGGACTTGTTAACTCACTCCAATTTGGAACGACAACCATCGCAGCTGATCAATTACAAGTGAATGGTAAAGTAAAAGCACTTGTTGAGGCGTATGGCTACATGTCTAATGGAGATGAAAAAGGCATGTACCCGGATATGCTTGCTGAGCTGGATGAAGTAGCAAAAGTATTTATGGATGCTTTTAACGACGTCCATAAGCAAGGATACACGTTAAATGGCACAAGTGGACAAGACTTTTTCGATATTGAGAATAACAATGATTTGAATAAAGGCTTGGCAGCCCGTATCAAAGTGAGTGACGTGATTTTAGCATCGACAGATAACATTGCTGCATCTCTTAATCAAACGCAAGGTGATGGTTCGAATGCTACGAAATTAGCTAATATTCAAAACTTAAAGCTGCCAATCGGCGGAAATACCACAACGATTCAGGATTACTATCAGAATGTCATTGCTGAAATGGGGATACAAGCTAAAAAGAACATGACCCTTGAAAGTAGTTCAGCAGCTCTTGTGAATTCAGCCAATGAACGCAGGATGTCAACTAGTGCTGTATCTATTGATGAAGAAATGACGAACATGATCCAATTCCAGCATGCGTATAATGCAGCAGCAAGAATTATGACGTTGCAAGACGAAGTATTAGATAAAATAATAAACGGCATGGGAGTCGTAGGAAGGTAGGGTAACTGATGCGAGTTACGCAAAGTATGATTTCTCAAAATTCACTTCGAAATATTAGTAAAAGTTATGAAAAACTCTCTAAAATTAATGAGCAGGCACAGTCTGGAAAACGTTTCACAAAAACGTCTGATGATCCTGTGGCAGCAGTGAAAAGTCTTCAATATAGTACAGCCATGTTTCGAAATGAGCAATACCAAACTAATTTAAATGAGGCACGAAACTGGATTGATACATCTGAAACAAGTGTCACTGAAATAATTGATATCATGTCAAATATACGAGATAAAGTACTCGATGCGGCCAATGGAACAAAACAGCCAGAAGATTTAGCTGCTATCGGAGTGGAAATTGGTCAGATGAAGAATCAAATCATTGATGCAATGAACACGCAGATGTTAGGTAAGTTTGTTTTTAATGGGACGAATACAAATGTTAAACCAGTTGTAGAGAATGCAGATGGTACGTTTACATTTAACTTTGAAAACTATACAGATGCAAACGTGGTTCAGTCGAACATTTCTGATGGAATCACATTAAATGTGAATTCAAATCCTCTTTCAGCTTTTGGTGGGCAATCTGCCAGTGGTCAAAATGTCATTGAAATGCTGACTGACTTAGAAAACTCATTTAAAAATGGAACGTTTGCGAATTCTGACGATGCATTAGGAAATATCGATCAGTTTAAAGAAGTGATGAGTGCTGAGCGTTCAGATCTTGGGGCTAGATCCAATCGTATCGACTTAGTCGGAAGCCGTTTGACTTCGCAATTTGAAGTGCTGAAAAAGGCTAAATCAGATGCCGAAGATGTAGAAAGTGAAAAAGCCATTCTTGATCTTCTTCAACAAGAGACTGTGAATAGAGCTGCTTTAGCGACGACAGCTAAAGTGATTCAGCCATCCCTTGTCGATTTCTTAAGATAAGAAAAAGCATCCGTTGGGTGCTTTTTTGCATCATGGAGGTGAACCTATGCAAATCCCTAGATTGTTAATGGAGCAAACTTATGCAAAGCTGCAAATGTCGACAACCCCTTCCAAGCAAGAAGTAGAGCAGCCAAGAGCTGAGCTTGAGATTCAGCAGCCAAGAGCTGTCATGAATATCACAAGGACACCGTCGAAATTAACCATAGATCAAACCGAGGCATTTGCCGATATGGATATTAAGTCGATTTTTAGGCGTTCAGAGGAATGGGCTGCTGAGGGGAAACGTGCGATTGGAGAAGGAATGGGACGTAGAGCGGAAGAAGGAAGTGAACTCGTCAAGATCGAGAATGGTGGGAATGCGATTGCTGAGTTTGCGAAAATCAACGGCAGTCCTCCAGCAAAACAATTCAACATCGGTGTGATTCCTTCATTTTTTAGTGTAAAAATTCACTATCAGCCATCTGAACTTAAAATTGATGTGGAGCCGCAAAAAGCTATTATAGAGGCAACACCTCATAAACCAATTGTTAACTACCAGCCAGGTAAAGTTCATATTGATATGTTACAATACCCAGAATTAAAAATAGAAGTTGACGAAACAGGTCGAAATGGTGATAAGGTATAGTTAAGAAAAATGAAAAAGGTCGTGAATTATGATCATTCAAACAAAATACCATGGAGAAGTGACGATTAAAGAGGAGCAAATCATTCACTTCTCTAATGGGATACCAGGATTTCTGGATCAAAAACAATTTGTCATTTTACCTTTATCAGAAGAATCCCCATTTTTAGTTCTTCAATCTTTGAAAAATGCAGAACTAGGCTTTATTGTCAGCAGCCCATTTTTGTTCTTCAATCAATATGAATTTGACTTAGAAGAATCGGTTGTAGACATTCTTGGGGTGGAAGATGCCAATGATGTGGAAGTCATGGTTATTTTAACAATGGGATCTTCTATTGAAAAAACGACAGCCAATTTAAGAGCGCCTATTATTGTGAATCGGAAAAACATGAAAGCCAAGCAGGTCATTTTGCATGATTCAGCCTATCATACAAAACATTTGCTAGAGGTGGCTTCCTCATGTTAGTTCTATCTCGTAAATTAAATCAATCGATTCAAATAGGCGACGATATTGAAGTTAAAATTATTGCGATTGAAGGCGACCAAGTAAAAGTCGGAATTGAGGCTCCTAAGCATATTGATATTCACAGGAAGGAAGTATACCTGTCTATTCAAGAAGAAAACAGCCGTGCTGCTAGCTTGTCCTTTGATCTACTTTCTCAATTATCCTCACAAAAAAAGTGAGGATTTTTTTATCCTATTTGTCTATCCTCCTCCGTGTGAAACCGTAGAAGTACACCATCTATATGAAACTTTAACAAATCGGTCCATCTATATTTAATTTAATAATTCAAAGCCGATATAAAAGATAGATTAAAGCACAGGAGCTGAATAACTATGTCTGTTGGTAAGTTGACTTCGCTAGAGCCACTGATTGATGCATTTCAAACCCGTGTTACGAATCATCAAAATGACAATGCAAACACTGATTTACAAGCAAATGGAAAAGTCGTTTCAAAAGAAGAAATTGAGAAAACGCTTCAAGGAGCAAATAAGCTGATTGAACCTACTCAATTTCATCTTCAATTTGAATTACATGAAAAACTCAATGAATATTATGTCAAAGTCGTAGATAACCAAACCGAAGAAGTCATTAGAGAGATTCCTTCCAAAGAATGGCTTGATTTCTATGCGGCAATGACAGAGATTGTCGGTTTATTTGTCGATAAAAGAATGTAATTGAAGGGAGAACATAAATCATGGTTAATCGAATTACTGGATTTTCAAATGTATTTGATATTGATGAAATCGTCTCAAAGCTAATGAAAACTGAGCAAGCACCACTTGATAAAATGACACGCCAGAAACAAACACTTGAATGGCAAAGAGACAGCTACCGCGAGGTCAATTCAAAGGTCAAAGAATTAGATGATTTAATCAATAGTTTAAATTTAACGCGTCCAACTACATATGGCGCAAAAAAGGTCACAAGCTCCAATGAATCTGCTGTCACAGCAACTGGATCAACAAATGCTACCTCTGGCTCGATTAATGTGACCCAACTAGCGACAGCATCCGTATTCAAATCTTCTGGCACATCTGGATTTACTGCTGCAAACGGTACGTTCACGTTTGAGGTGACGACACCAGATTCTACAACACCAAAAACAGTGACCATTAATACAACTGATACAGATACCCTTGATACAATCGTGACAAAATTGAACAGCTCTCAACTTGGTGTCACGGCTTATAAAGGCCAAATCTTTGATGGGACCAACTACGTGGATACCATCGCTCTGACTTCCCGTACGACTGGAGAAGGTGTCAGTATTAAGGCAGCGGATGGTAATTCTGCTTCATTTTTAACGCAATTAGGATTCCAAGTGGATGGAGATAATAAATTAGTTGCGACTACTCAAGGGCAGAAAGCGCAATATGAAATTAATGGTCTCAAAATGGAAAATAACAATAATACCTTCACGCAGGCTGGTATCACATATGAACTTAAAGGAACAACAGATAAGCCTGTCAGTTTGAACGTTTCAACAGATGTCGATGCCATCTTTGATAAAATCAAACAATTCGTTGATAAATACAATGAACTTGTTGAAGAGATTAATGGTAAAGTCAATGAAAAAAGAAATAGAGACTACTATCCATTAACAGCAGAAGAGAAAAAAGCCATGTCTGACAAAGAAGTCGAGCTATGGGAAACGACTGCGAAGTCAGGCTTGCTGAGAAGTGATTCAATTTTACGATCTGGTGCATCTAAAATAAGAAGTGATTTTTATGTTGATATTACGACAAGTGATGGGAATAAAATTCACATGACACAAATCGGAATTGCCACTTCAGATAAATATAAAGATGGCGGAAAGCTTGTCATTGATGAATCGAAACTAAGAAAAGCCATTCAAGAAGACCCACAGAAGATTAGTCAAATATTTATGTCAGGTTCGCTAAATGTAGATTCAAAAGATAAAGATAAAGCGCAGCAGCAATATAAAGAACAAGGAATCATTCATCGTATCAAAAATTCCTTATCAGCCTTCTCAAAGAGCATTCAAACAAAGGCTGGTAGCACAACAATGGCATCAAAGGAATATGGACTTGGTAAGGACCTTGATTCTTTGACTCAACGAATGAGCACATTCCAAGATCGTTTAAAAATGGTGGAAGCTCGTTACTACAAAAAGTTTAACGCCATGGATAGTGCGATTCAAAAGCTAAACAACCAATCTGGCTATCTTTCTCAACTGCTTGGACAATAATTGGAGGTTTATAACATATGGCAATTCAGAACCCTTATGCCGCCTATCAGAAAAATTCTATTGAGACCGCAACACCGGCCGAGTTAACGCTTATGCTTTATGAAGGATGCTTAAAGTTTATTAGACTAGCAAAGCATGGCATTCAAAAAGAAGATGCTGAAATGAGAAACTTGAACCTGAAAAAGGCTCAAAACATCATCCAAGAATTAAATGTCACCTTAAATCGTACGTATGATGTATCAAAGAGCATGGCAAGTATGTATGACTACATCTATCGAAGACTGATTGAAGCCAATCTGCAAAATGACGAAGAGATCCTGAATGAAGTAGAGCAATATGTGACTGATTTCCGAGATGCTTGGAAGGAAGTCATTCAAACCGATCGAAAAGGGCGTCACCACTCTATTGGAGGATCTCTATGAGTATTGTGGACCAACTGCACGACCAAACGTTAAAAATGGCAGCGGAAATAGAGGCCAACCCGCAAAGTGAGACACTCGTTGAAGACTTTGATGCTTTTTTAGTTGAGAGAGACGAACTAATGAGAGACATTCAACATGAGCTTTCCGTTCAAGAAAAAGAGAAAATCAAAGAAATCATTCAAACAGATCAACTGATGGCCAAGCAATTAACGGAGATTCAAAATGGGATCAAGGCAGATATTCAAGCCATTCAACGTAAGAAAACAAAACAGTTGAATTATCAAAATCCGTATCAGCCCATGACAAGTGATGGCGTATACTACGATAAACGGAAATAAATAGGTGAGACCTGTGGCGTATCGTTCAGATGACTATATTTTATTAACCACATATTATGACCTTCTATATACGATAGAAGAGAGTCTAAAATATTTAGATGAAATTGAGAAGGATTTCGCTAAAACAGAAGGGGATCGGATCTTTAATGATCTGATCCATGCCTTCTTTCATTTAGAGACAACACATCCGCTTCTGCTTTCGATTATTGAAAATGAGCACTTTGCCAAGACGATTCGATCGTTTGACCAAATTTTTTTAAGTTTCGATATACTAGCTTTCTATACATTCCCTTCAAATCACTTCCAGTCATTCCTTACATCATATTTTATACCTGAATATAGAAAGTGGATGGATGAAATACATGCCTGTATGAGGCCGTATGTCATTCATTAATTTTTGTTCAATTCAGACCATTCGGAGGAATTTATGAGACTAAAAAATCAATTTTTATTTGGGCTTATTGTCATATGTGTATTGTTTGTCAGTATTTTAGGATTTTCTAGCTTTATCTATTACAAAACAGATCAATCGTATAAAGCACTCCTCACCAAAGAAGTAAAGCTGTACCAGACCTCACTGGAATTAGAGGCACTGCTACAAAAGCAGGAAGCACAAATTAAAACGTATGTGGTTGTTCAAGATGCTGAAAATTTACAGAAGATTGAGCAAACATATGAAGAAATCAATAAGAAAACAGCTGAAGCATCAAAAATGAGCACCGTTAAACAAGCAAAAAATCTGTTAGATCAAATTTCTGAAAAAAATTATCTTTACTACACCTCAACAAATCGATTATTTAATTCATTGAATATGCAAAATCAAAAAGAATTCAACACCCGCCTCAGTCAAGAATTACAACCTATCGAACAAGAAATACATACCTTTACAAAAGAATTTGCTCAAACACAATTGAAACAGCGGGATCAAAAAATCAGTCAGCTCAATGAAGAAAGTAACCAATTATTGCTGACGCTTATTCTCGTTAGCGCAGCGATTATAGTCGGCTTTTTAGTCATTGGCACAAGGTTTGTTCATCGTATGACAAAACCGATTGTCTCTGTCACACATGCAGCAAGAAGAATGGCAGATGGTGACCTCACACTTGAAGAAATTGAAGTAACCTCTAAAAATGAAATTGGCCAGCTCGGTACGGCTTTTAACCAAATGACAGCTCATTTGCGTCAGCTCATCTTACAGGTGCAAAACGGGTCAAGGCAATTAGCTGATTCTGCTGCTCAATTTGAAGAAACCATCAGTCAAACCATTTCGGCTAGTGAACAGACGTCTAGCTCGATTGAACAGGTCAGTGAAGCTTCACGTGAACAATCGGATGCAGTAGGAAAAGTAGCTTCGGCGATTCAAGAAGTCTCGACTGGTATGCATAATGCGGCTGAACATACGTCTGATGTTTCGGGACACTCAATTTCAGTGACTGAAAAGGCTGAAGAGGGCGCATCCCTCATTCAACAATTTGTGAAACAAATGAGTTCTATTAAAGAATCTGTGAATGAACATCATTCTACAATGGCCAATGTACAAGTACAGTTTACCGGCATTCAAGACCTGCTGGGGAATATTCATGCCATTGCAGATCAAACAAATTTACTTGCTTTAAACGCAGCCATTGAAGCAGCAAGGGCTGGGGAACATGGACGAGGTTTTGCGGTTGTTGCAGATGAAGTCAGAAAGCTGGCGGAAGAATCAAGTCAGCTGACCGACCAAATTAGTCAGTTACTCGCCAACGTGAACAAAGATACTGAAAGGTCGTCTCAATCTATGACGAAAGTGGAACGAGATGTAGCAGAAGGTGTGAAAGTATCGCAATTGTCTGAACAGAGTTTTCAAGAAATTCTGGAATCCATCCGTGATATCTCGATGAAAGCAGAGGAGCTTTCTGCCACGACAGAGCAAATCTCAGCTAGTACAGAAGAAATTTCTCAAACAATTGGTGTGATAGAAGAAGGAGCCAAGCGAAATTCTGAGGAGACAGAGTACATGTCGGCGGCTGTTGAAGAATCACTAGCGGCGAATGAGGAAATGAAAGCAGCTGCGGAAGATTTAAAATCTTTGTCTCAATCACTGAAAACATCTATTTCATCTTTCAAGATTTAACAGTGCGATGGTCTTTTTCAAGAATCAAGCGAATATATATTCATCACCTATCAAGTAAAAGCTGAAGCACCGCAGGATTCGACAAATTTCAATAAAAATTCACATTTTTTTTACGTTTGAGCAGGAGAAAAGGAGGGAAAAGTAGAAATAAGTTTACATATCCTTAATTTTAAAGGAGGCGTTCTTTACATGAATTACAATGTCCGAGGAGAAAACATCGAAGTAACACCTGCACTAAGAGATCATGTCGAGAAAAAAATTGGAAAGCTGGAGCGTTATTTTGAGTCAGATGTTGATGCTTCAGTCAACGTGAACTTGAAATTTTACAACGATCAAGAATCTAAAGTTGAGGTTACCATTCCAATGACTGATCTAGCACTTCGAGCAGAGGTGCATAATGAGGATATGTACAATGCAGTAGACCTAGCAACCAGTAAATTAGAACGTCAAATTAGAAAACATAAAACGAAAGTGAACCGTAAATTCCGTGAGCAAGGTGCGAAAAAGCATTTATTTGCTGGAGGAAACGGTGCGTCCGAAGTAGCAGTTCAAGATGACGAAGAGATTGATGAAACAGAAATCGTCAGACAAAAACGCTTCAATTTAAAACCAATGGATAGCGAAGAGGCCATTCTCCAAATGAACATGTTAGGTCACAGTTTCTTTGTCTTCACAAATGCTGAGACAAATTTGACCAATGTGGTATACCGCCGAAATGACGGTAAATATGGACTCATTGAGCCGAACGCTTAATCATTCGTTCCTTTTGATCCAAAAATGACCTAAAAAAAGTAAACCCGCTCCCTTCATTAGGGGCGGGTTTTTTGTGCTAAATCATTGCAAATTCTTTGGAAATCAAGGAAGGTATGGTATGATAAATGCAGGTAAATATGGACCTGTCAAACTTTTGGACATGCCGAAAAATTGCATGAAATAGAGGAGCGTTATTATATGCTTGGAATCTTAAACAAAGTGTTTGATCCTACGAAACGTACGATCAGCCGATATGAAAAAAAGGCAAATGAAATCGAAGCTCTCGCTCAAGATTTTGAGAAATTATCTGACGAGGCTTTACGAAATAAAACGATCGAATTTAAAGAAAAACTTGAAAAAGGACAATCTGTAGACGACCTTTTGGTTGAAGCATTTGCAACGGTTCGTGAGGCTTCCCGCCGCGTGACAGGAATGTTCCCATTTAAGGTGCAGCTCATGGGGGGGATTGCCCTACATGAAGGGAATATCTCTGAGATGAAAACAGGTGAAGGTAAAACGTTGACATCAACGATGCCTGTTTATTTGAATGCTCTTTCTGGAAAAGGCGTCCACATTGTAACAGTCAACGAATATTTGGCAAGCCGTGATGCAGAGGAAATGGGCAAGATTTTTGAATTTCTTGGATTAACGGTTGGCTTGAACTTAAACAGTCTAGACAAAGATGAAAAAAGAGAAGCGTATGCTGCTGATATCACGTATTCAACAAACAATGAGCTTGGCTTTGATTATTTACGAGATAACATGGTGCTGTATAAAGAGCAAATGGTTCAAAGACCACTTCATTATGCCGTCATCGATGAAGTTGACTCCATCTTAATTGATGAAGCGAGAACACCTCTTATTATTTCTGGACAAGCTGCAAAATCGACGAAACTTTACGTACAAGCAAATGCCTTTGTTCGTACGTTAAAAATAGAAGACGATTTCACTTATGATATTAAAACAAAAAGTGTACAGCTGACTGAAAGCGGAATGACGAAGGCGGAAAAAGCATTTGGCATCGAGAACTTGTTTGATGTCAAACATGTCGCTCTTAACCACCATATCGCGCAGGCTCTTAAGGCGCATGTTGCGATGCAAAAAGACGTTGATTATGTTGTGGAAGATGGTCAAGTCGTCATCGTTGACTCCTTCACAGGACGTTTAATGAAAGGACGTCGCTATAGTGAAGGTCTGCACCAAGCCATTGAAGCAAAAGAAGGTCTTGAAGTGCAGAATGAAAGCATGACACTTGCAACCATTACGTTCCAGAACTACTTCCGTATGTATGAAAAGCTATCTGGTATGACAGGTACAGCGAAAACGGAAGAAGAGGAATTCCGTAACATTTACAATATGCAGGTTGTCACAATCCCAACCAATAAACCGGTTGTGCGTGATGACAGACCTGATTTAATCTACCGTACAATGGATGGCAAATTTAAAGCAGTAGCTGAAGACGTCGCACAGCGTTATATGACAGGACAGCCGGTCCTTGTCGGAACTGTTGCGGTTGAGACATCTGAATTGATTTCAAAACTGCTTAAAAATAAAGGCATCCCTCATCAAGTGTTAAATGCGAAAAACCATGAGCGTGAAGCACAAATTATTGAGGAAGCTGGACAAAAAGGTGCCGTCACAATTGCGACAAACATGGCGGGACGTGGAACAGATATCAAGCTTGGCGAAGGTGTGAAAGAACTAGGCGGTCTTGCTGTTATTGGGACAGAGCGTCATGAATCACGCCGTATCGATAACCAGCTCCGTGGGCGTTCTGGTCGTCAAGGAGACCCAGGGATTACTCAATTCTATCTCTCAATGGAAGATGAATTGATGCGCCGATTTGGTGCAGAGCGGACAATGGCGATGCTTGATCGCTTCGGCATGGATGACTCTACTCCAATTCAAAGTAAAATGGTCTCAAAAGCTGTTGAATCTTCTCAAAAACGTGTTGAGGGGAATAACTTTGATTCCCGTAAGCAGCTTCTGCAATATGATGATGTTCTTCGTCAACAGCGTGAAGTCATTTACAAACAGCGTTTTGAAGTCATCGATTCTGATAACTTGAAATCGATTGTGATCAATATGATTCAATCGTCTATTGAGCGGGCTGTTGGCTCTTATACGCCGAAAGATGAGCTTCCAGAAGAATGGAAACTAGATGGTCTTGTTGAATTAATCAATACGAACTATTTAGATGAAGGTGCCATTACGGTCAAAGATATCTTCGGTAAAGAAGCAGATGAGATCACCGAATTCATCATGGAGCGGATTAAAGAGAAATATGATGCAAAAGAAGAGACATTTGGCGATGAACAAATGCGTGAATTTGAAAAAGTCATCGTTCTTCGTGCAGTAGATTCGAAGTGGATGGATCATATCGATGCAATGGATCAGCTGCGTCAAGGAATCCATTTACGTGCATATGCACAAACCAATCCACTTCGTGAGTATCAAATGGAAGGATTTGCGATGTTTGAGCATATGGTCGCTTCAATTGAAGATGACGTCGCTAAATATGTGCTAAAATCAGAAATCCAAAACAACCTAGAACGTGAAGAAGTCGTTCAAGGACAAACAACTGCTCATCAGCCTCAAGAAGGCGATGAGGAGAAAACAGTGAAGAAAAAGCCGGTGCGTAAAGTGGTGGATATCGGAAGAAACTCGCCATGTCACTGCGGAAGCGGCAAGAAATATAAAAATTGTCATGGGAAGACAGAATAAGTAATGGAAAGAGGTGAAAACCTCTTTCTATTCATGTCAGCCCCCATACATCTATGAGGTGAAGGATATGGAATTAGTAGAAATTAGACAAGAGCTTGAAAATATGGCTAGCAGGCTAGCTGATTTTAGGGGGTCTCTTTGACCTAGAAACAAAAGAAGTCAAAATCGCAGAGCTTGAAGCGACGATGTCAGAGGCTGATTTTTGGAACGATCAGCAAAAGGCTCAAGGGGTAATCAATGAAGCCAATGCACTAAAGGATTCTGTGAACTCCTATCATGAACTCAGTGAATCGCATGAAGAACTACAAATGACACATGACTTATTAAAGGAAGATTATGACGAGGAGCTTCATGCAGAGCTTGAAAAAGAGCTGAAGAACTTAACGAAGCAGTTTAATGAATTTGAGCTACAGCTTCTTTTAAGCGAACCTTATGATAAAAACAATGCCATTCTTGAGCTTCACCCAGGTGCAGGTGGTACTGAATCACAGGACTGGGGTTCTATGCTACTCAGAATGTACACTCGCTGGGCAGAGCGCAGAGGCTTTAAGGTCGAAACACTTGATTACCTTCCTGGTGATGAAGCGGGAATTAAGTCTGTGACATTACTGATTAAAGGACATAACGCTTATGGTTACTTAAAAGCAGAAAAAGGTGTCCATCGTTTAGTCCGTATTTCTCCATTTGATTCATCAGGCCGTAGACACACCTCTTTCGTTTCCTGTGATGTCATGCCAGAATTTAATGAAGAAATTGATATCGATATTCGTACAGAGGATATTAAGGTGGATACGTATCGTGCAAGTGGTGCAGGGGGTCAGCACGTCAATACGACGGACTCTGCGGTTCGTATCACACACATCCCAACAAATGTCGTCGTGACGTGCCAAACGGAAAGATCCCAAATCAAAAACAGAGAACGTGCAATGAAAATGCTGAAATCTAAGCTTTATCAAAAACGGATCGAAGAACAGCAGGCGGAATTGGATGAAATCAGAGGAGAACAGAAAGAAATTGGCTGGGGAAGCCAAATTCGCTCGTATGTTTTCCACCCATATTCTCTTGTGAAAGACCATCGTACCAACACGGAGATGGGAAATGTTCAAGCGGTGATGGATGGAGATTTAGATTCCTTTATCGATGCGTATTTACGTTCAAAATTATCATAAAAACTCGGCTTCTTGCCGGGTTTTTTTAATTGTGAGAAAATATAATGAATATAAAGGAATACATATGCCATACTGACTCTATATCCTTTGTATGATGAAATTAGCAATTAAAGGGGGAAATAATTTGGGATTAAAACCATTACAAGAGACGTGGGATTTAGATGCCTTTTTTAAAGGAGGCAGTTCTTCACCAGAATTTAAGACATACCTGCAAAACATTCAGCAGCTATTAGATGAGTTACGACAAAAGGTAGATGCCTTTTCAAAAGAAGATACACAAATTGAAAAAAAGTTAACAGCTGTCCTTGAAACGTATGAAATCACATATAAAAAACTAGCGCAAGCAGGTTCATTTGTATCCTGTCTACAATCTCAAAATACAAAGGATATGAAGGCGGGCAGTCTCCGAGGGTCCATTGCCAAGCTGGAAGCTGAATTAGGAACCATTCTAGCAGGGTTTGATCAATCACTTGCTGAGATTCCTACTAGCCAGTGGGAAGAATTAATGGATTCAGTCGCTTTTTCAGATGTTCGTTACATATTAAATGAACGAAGAGAACATGTGAAAGATCAACTGCCTGTTGAACAGGAAACACTCATTCAAAAACTAGCAGTAGATGGGTATCATGCGTGGGATGAACTTTATTCTAGCTTGGTGAACAAAATTACCATTCCATTTGAGCAAAATGGTGAAACACAAATGATCTCTGTAGGCCAAGCAGAAAATGCGATGGATGATTCAGATCGTGAAGTAAGAAAAGCCGTGTATCATAATTTAGAACATGCATGGACACAGGATGAACATTTGTTTGCAAGCACACTCAATCATCTCGCTGGTTTTCGTTTACAAGTATATGAAGCAAGAGGATGGGATCATATATTAAAAGAGCCCCTTGATATTTGCCGGATGAAACAAGAGACGCTCGATACAATGTGGTCTGTCATTGATGAACATAAACAGCCATTCATTGATTATTTACAACGTAAAGCTGACATGCTTGGGGTTGATAAACTAAGCTGGTTTGATGTGGGAGCGCCTATTGGAAGTGAGACAAAAACCTATTCTTATCAAGATGCAGCCGCTTTTATTATCAAGCATTTCGCAGGGTTTGGAAAAGAGCTTGCTGCTTTTACTGAAAAAGCTTTTAATGAACGCTGGGTAGAAGCTGAGAATCGCCCAAACAAACGAGTGGGCGGTTTTTGTACGAATTTCCCTGATAGCGGAGAATCACGTATTTTTATGACCTTCTCAGGGACTCCATCCAATGTAGCGACACTAGCACATGAGCTTGGTCATTCGTTCCATCAGGAAGTCATGCAGGATGTTCGGATGTTGAATCGTAAGTATGCGATGAATGTAGCTGAAACTGCGTCGACATTCGCAGAAATGATTGTGGCAGATGCTTCATTAAAAGAGGCGGCCAATGAAGAAGAGCGTCTCAGTTTGCTAGAGGATAAGCTGCAGCGCAGTGTGGCATTCTTTATGAATATTCAATCACGCTTTTTATTTGAACAACGTTTTTATGAAGAGCGCAAACAAGGAGAAGTGCCAGCTGACCGCTTGAATGAGTTGATGGTAGAAGCACAGAAGGAAGCCTTTGGCGACTCTTTAGATGAATACCATCCGCATTTCTGGGCGTCTAAACTGCATTTCCATATTACAGGGGTCCCGTTTTATAACTTCCCTTACACCTTCGGGTACATGTTCTCGCTAGGTATTTACGCGAAAGCATTGCAGGCTGGAGCATCATTTGAAGAGAAATATATTGCGCTATTAAAAGATACAGCGTCAATGACTGTAGAAGATTTGGCATATAAGCACCTAGGTGTCGACCTGACTCAAAAAGCGTTTTGGGAAGAGGCCATTTCACTGGCTGTGGCAGATGCTGAAGAGTTTTTAGAAGCGACGAAGGCATAAAAAATGAAAAGCTCCCATTACGGGAGCTTTTTTGCTGGTTTTAACCATTCCAGCATCGTCTGAACGATGTCTTTTTGTTGCGTGAGGACTGGAATATCTGCAGGCTGATCCCCTTTTTGTTTGCCATACATGCCAAATTGAGCATGATTACCGCCTTTTATCTCATGGTACACCGTTTGAGAAGGTAGCTGCTTTTTCGATTTTTTGATTTTTTCTTGTGTCGCCAGCCCATCTTTTTCGCCTGAAATAGATAATACTTGCAAGGACGCCTGTTTCAAATCATCTGATGCAGGATAGGAGGCAAGGAAAAAGAGGCCGTCCAGCTTGCTTTGATTTTTCTCTGCATACATAGCGGCAGATGTCCCGCCTAGCGAATGTCCGCCAATGTACCAATGCTTGATGGCTGTATGACTTTTGAGGATATCCTCTGCCTTCTTCGTATTAAAAATCGCGAAGGAAAATGGCATGTCTGGGATAAAGACCGAATAGCCTTTCTTCATCAGCGCATTCCCTAGATAGGCATAAGCAAGAGGTTCAACTTTTGCCCCAGGATATAGAATGATGCCAGTATCGCTTTTTGATGCTTCAAATGAATATACCCCATTTTTATGATCAACCTGCTCAATCTTCATCTGCTTTTTTAACGCTTCCGATGGTCCATATGTAAAGCGGCTCCATGTATAGAAAGCACCAAAAGCTAAGATGATGAGTGCAAGTAATGTAATACCGGTGATCTTCAGTATTTTCTTCATCGTATGTCCCTTCTTTCTCATGTACATATTAAATATACCATCATTTACTCTTCTGCCAAACGGCAAGTACGCTGATCCGGCTGTGTGATAAAGTATTAATCCATTAGCACTGCATTTGGCTGTTATTTACAATCTGAATGAGAGGGCTTAAAATAGGTGTGCATTCAGAAGTAACGGAGGAAGAAAGACATGAAGCAGGAACATTCTCAACTTTGGATTGAAGTGAAAAATTATGTACTCATTTTAATAGGATCAGCCATCGTGGCGGTTGGCTTTAATACGTTATTATTACCAAATCAGATTGCTGCTGGCGGTGTGAGTGGAATCAGTACCATTATGCAGTCATTCGGTTTTGAAGCTGCATATGTACAATGGGGTCTCAATATTCCGCTCTTTATCGCAGGCTTTTATTTATTAGGTGGAACATTTGGGGTAAAAACGCTCGTTGGTTCTGTCTTTTTACCTTTAATGGTGTTCTTAACAAGACACATTGTTCCTGTCACCCATGAAGCACTGCTCGCCGCAATATTTGGCGGTGTAGTGATTGGGATCGGGATTGGGCTCGTTTTCCTCGGCAATGGTTCAACGGGGGGAACGGCACTTGCGGCCAAAATCATCAATAAATATACAGGGCTGACGTTAGGTACTTGTTTAGCGATGATGGACGGTTTGATTGTTTTGGCGGCCATGACTGTTTTTGGGATTGAAGAAGGACTGTACGCTGTGATCGGAGTGTTCATTTCTAGTAAGACGATTGATGTGGTTCAGGCTGGCTTTAGTCACTCGAAGATGGCCATGATTATTACGGGCCATGAGGATGAGGTCAGACAGGCGGTGTTTGATCAAATTGATCGTGGTGTAACGAAGATTTCAGCAGTAGGTGGGTACACCGACCATGACCGGCCTATTTTAATGTGTGTGGTAGGGCAGTCACAATTCACAAAGTTGAAACAAGTGGTAAAAGCGATCGATGCATCAGCATTTGTCATCGTCATGGATGCAAAAGAGGTGCTTGGTGAGGGTTTTAAAAGGGCGTAAACAAGGATATAATAACGTTGACCAAATGATTGTAAGGGAGGGAAATACATGAAAAAGAGCGGATTAACGCTTCTTTTTGTCGCTATGCTTTTTGTACTTGCGGCCTGTGGAGGAAATTCAAGCAGCAGTGACAAAGAAGGCAGTAAAAGTGCTTCAAGTGTGAGCAGTGGTGAAGAGATTTATCAGCAAAACTGTATTGGCTGTCATGGAAAAGACTTATCTGGCGGAGGCGGCCCAAGCCTGAAAGAAGTCGGGAAGAAATATAATGAAAGCCAAATTGCAGATATTGCCCAGAACGGTAAAGGATCTATGCCAAGCGGAATGGTAGATGAAAAACAAGCAAAAGAAGTCGCCAAATGGCTTGCAGAGAAAAAATAAAACCTTTGTCTAATCGACAAGGTTTTTTTATTTTCTATTTGTAGAAAAAGACTTTTGGATAGTATGAAAACGTATTATATTAAATTTTATTTAAAAAATAAGGGTAAAAAGACACGTTTTTCGGTTTTGATTGCTCTATTTACCTTTTATTTATAAGTTTTGAAATATAAATGTAATACCATTGCGTCGATTCATGACGTATAATTGGAGTTGTTGAAATTTAGACGATTCAATTTTTTCATCTTTTTGGATGAAAAGGACATAAATTGCTTGTGCGTATCGAAGGGTATGTGCGTGACCATACATAACGTTTTTTGACGAGAAGTGTCAGAACATCATGATAAGCTGTTTGACAGCGAATAAGAAAAGATTAGGTGATTACATGATTGAAATGAAGGAAGTCTATAAGATCTATCCTAATGGTGTAAAGGCGATCAATGGAATCAATGTCTCTATCCATCCAGGAGAGTTTGTGTATGTTGTTGGTCCCAGTGGCGCTGGTAAATCCACGTTCATTAAAATGATGTATCGTGAAGAGAAGCCAACAAAAGGGAAAATCTTAATTAATAACAAAGATTTAGGCTCGATGAAGGAAAAAGAAATTCCTTATGTGAGAAGAGAAATTGGCGTAGTATTCCAAGATTTCAAACTGCTTCCAAGTCTCACGGTCTTTGAGAACGTGGCATTTGCTCTTGAAGTCATTGGTGAACAGCCAAGTATTATTAAGAAAAAAGTGCTTGAGGTACTTGATTTGGTGCAATTAAAGCACAAAGCTCGTCAATTTCCAGATCAGCTTTCCGGCGGTGAACAGCAGCGTGTATCGATCGCTCGTTCGATCGTCAATCATCCTGAGGTTGTCATTGCAGACGAACCGACAGGAAACCTTGATCCAGATACTTCATGGGAAATCATGAAGACACTCGAAGAGATTAATAACCGCGGAACAACAGTCGTCATGGCGACACACAACAAAGAGATTGTAAACAGCATGAAGAAACGCGTCATCGCAATCGAAGATGGAATGATTGTGCGTGACGAAGCAAGAGGGGAGTACGGAATTTATGATTAAAACTCTCTCGCGGCATTTACGTGAGAGCTTCCGTTCACTTGGAAGAAACACGTGGATGACATTTGCATCAATTAGTGCGGTCACTGTCACATTGATTTTAGTTGGGGTTTTTCTTGTCATTATGCTCAACTTGAATAACATGGCATCGAACGCTGAGAAAGAAGTAGAAGTAAAAGTTCTCATCGATTTAACGGCGAATCAAAAGCAGCAGGATGAATTAAAAGCAGAAATTGAGAAGATTCCTGAAATCAGTGATGTGAAATATTCATCCAAGGATGATGAACTAAAAGCACTGATTAAAAGCTTTGGTGAAAATGGACAATCTATGGGACTGGTTGATCAAGAAAATCCATTGAATGATGCGTTTATTGTGAAAACAACAGATCCCCACGATACACCAAAAGTAGCGAAGAAATTAGAAAACCTAAAAGGGACGTATAAAGTCACTTATGGAAAAGAAGAGGTCAGCCGACTCTTTAATGTTGTCGGAGTGGCGCGTAATGTCGGCATCGCACTTATTATTGGGCTTTTATTTACAGCGATGTTCTTGATTTCCAATACGATCAAAATTACGATTTTTGCTAGACGTAAAGAAATTGAGATTATGAAACTAGTAGGTGCAACGAACTGGTTTATCCGCTGGCCGTTCTTCATCGAAGGATTACTACTTGGTGTATTTGGCTCGATTATACCAATCGCTGTATTGCTTGGCACGTATCAATATGCTGTCGGCTGGGTGGCGCCAAGGGTACAAGGTTCATTTATTTCAATGCTTCCATACAATCCGTTTGTCTATCAAGTATCACTGATCCTTCTATTGATCGGTGCCATTATCGGTGTGTGGGGAAGTTTAACGTCCATCCGTAAATTCTTGAAAGTATAAATCTATTTATATTGATGGCAGCACTCGAAGATTCTATAGAAGATGTGACCGGCTGATCCAATTCATCCGGTCGACTCTTCATGCAGGCAGTTGTCATGGGAGGGGAATATCGTTTTGAAAAGAAAGCTGATAATGGCTGGAATGGCAGCGTTTATTGGAACAACGTGGCTATACATTCCAGGGAACGAAAATCGTGCATTCGCATACGAAGACCTAGATCAAAAACGTCAACAAATTGAAGAGAAAACATCGAAGACTGAATCAACCTTGAAGAAAAAGAAATCAGAACTGGCAAAGCTTGAAAAGAAAGAATCAAAGCTAAAGCAAGAAATTGAAAAAATTGACCAAAAAGTAAGTGCCGCAACTGAAAAAGTCGCTGAAAAAGAAAAAGAGGTCAAAAAGACGAAACAAGAGATCAAAAAACTAAAAAAAGAGATTGAAGTCATCAACGAACGAATTGAAAAGAGAAAAGCGATTTTCAAAGATCGAATTCGTTCTATGCAAAAAAGTGGCGGTACAATCAACTATTTAGATGTGCTGCTAGGTGCTCGTAGCTTTAGTGATTTTGTCAGTCGTGTGGGAGCTGTTACAACCATCGTCGAAGCAGATAAAGACATGATTACAGAACACGAAAATGATTTGGAGCTAGTAGAGCAAAAAGAAGCAGAGCTAAATAAACAGCTAAGTGGACTTGAAACATCTTTGAAAGAGCTTGAAACGTTGAAAAAGGACCTATCTAAACAGCAAAAAGAAAAAGGAAAAGTCCTTGGTCATGTAACGGAAGAAAAAGAACATGCACATGATGAACTAGGAAAGCTTGAAAATGAACAAGAAATTTTAGCGAATCAAAAAGCGGCGGTAAAGTCTGAAGAGGCACGTCGTCAAAAAGAAGAAGCGAAGAAAGCAGAACAAGCAGCTGCTGAAAAAAGTGCACCTGCACCAAGTGGAGGATCTGATCAAGTGTCAGATACACCAGCAAGTAGCTCAGGTTTCATTAAACCAGCTGCAGGCCGTTTCTCATCAGGCTTTGGCGGACGTTCTGGCGGACAGCATTACGGATTAGATATCGCTGCAAAAGGCACTGTATCTGTCGTTGCAGCCGCATCTGGAACTGTCACGAACTCAAGCTACTCGTCGAGTTATGGGAACGTGGTGTTCATTACACATAACATCAATGGCCAAACGTATCAAACGGTATACGCTCATCTTTCAACAAGAAGTGTGTCAACAGGTCAAAGAGTCGAGCAAGGTCAATTCCTTGGATATATGGGCAACACAGGTCAGTCTTATGGCCAGCATCTTCATTTTGAAATTCATAAAGGATTATGGAATGGCGCGAAATCAAATGCAGTCAATCCAGCGCAATATATCCGCTGACAAAAAGCCGATAACATCATGTTATCGGCTTTTTTCATGTAGATGAAGTTAAAATAACAGCAGTAATCCGGCAATAATAGGTGTTAAAAGCACAGCGGATTTTAAGAGAGGTTTCGGCGCAAGGCGTGTAAATTTTGCCCCAATAAAAGCCCCTAATACGGTACCGATTAAGATCTGAACAAGCAGGATAAAGTCAACATAGCCTTCTGAAATATAGCCAATTCCACCGCCAATAGAGATTGGAATAATCACTAGCATCGTTGTGCCAACAGCTTGTCTAATAGACAGCTTCAGCAAAATCAAAAGCCCCACTTGTATAAATGGTGCTGATCCGATACCGAACATCCCTGAAAGCATCCCTGATACAAGGCCTAATATAATGCCCCTGATCAGCAATTGGCGTGAAGAAAGCGGCTGCTGCTCAGCATCTTCTTTTAGGACAAACAATTTGATCATCATAAAAACAGCAGATAAAAAGAGCATACCAGCTGTTAAATAGTGCAGGCTATCCTCTGGAATAAAAGGAGCCACTTTTGCTCCGGCAAATGAAGCAATACAAGCTAGTGCACCGACAATCAAACCTGATTTGAGCTGGATATTTCCTTCCCGGTAGTGGCTGTATGCACCAGATAAAGTCGTAAATGCCATAGCAGCTAAAGATGTCCCAAGTGCAGTATGGATTGGTACATCAAAGATTAACGTCAGCAATGCGATGACAAAACCAGCCCCGCCAGCTCCTACAAACCCTAGTAAAATTCCTAATAAAAGCATCGTCAATATAATATACATAGCGAAGACTCCTTCTCGATCGTAACAAAATAAAAATTACACCTATTGAAATGATTAGTCAAGCCTCCTTAGGAGAATGTCTTTACATGAAATCCCTTCTTCTGGCATATAATAACTCAGGTCATCAGGAAGAGTTGAAGAAGGAGGCCAAATATGAAAAAACAAATCGCATCCATCATGGCAAGTGTCATTCTCATCATCAGTGCAGGGGTTATGACGCATAAAGAGGCGACTCAAGCGGAGTCACCGAAAGCGGCTGCAGTGGCTGGACAAGCTCAATCAAGTGATCGAGCGAAGGAAAACGGAATGGAGAAAATTGAGAAAGCCTATGACCTCATTTCGAATGAATATGTAGAGGAAGTGGATCGTCAAAAGCTGCTTGAAGGTGCCATACAAGGAATGCTTTCAACCTTAAATGATCCGTATTCAGTATACATGGACAAGCAAACCGCAAAGCAATTTTCGGATTCACTTGATTCCTCATTTGAAGGAATTGGGGCAGAAGTTGGAATGGATGAAGGAAAGATTATCATTGTCTCTGCCTTTAAAAAATCCCCTGCGGCAAAGGCGGGTCTGAAACCGAAAGATGAAATCATCAGCATTGACGGTGAGACGATGAAAGAAAAAAGCCTAAACGATGCTGTACTGAAAATAAGAGGAAAAAAAGGAACGTCTGTCGCCTTGAAAATCAGACGAAATGGAATTGAAAAAGAGCTAACATTCCATATCAAACGAGAAGAAATCCCGCTTGAAACCGTAACGGCTTCAATGAAAGAGGTCAATGGTCATAAAACAGGCTATATTGCGATCTCTAGCTTCTCTGAAGATACGGCGAAGGATTTCACGGCAAGCTTGAATAAGCTCGAGAAAAAGGGCATGGAAGGCCTTGTGCTGGACGTGAGAGGAAATCCTGGCGGCTATCTACAAAGTGTGGAAGACATTTTGAAACATTTTATCACAAAGGATCAGCCATATATTCAAATTGCAGAACGGAATGGCGATCGAAAACGATATTTTTCAAAACGAAAAGAACAAAAACCATACCCGGTCAATGTCTTAATTGATAAAGGAAGTGCATCCGCTTCTGAAATTCTGGCTGGTGCCATGAAAGAAGCAGGGAAGTATGAAGTGGTAGGTGACGTTTCCTTTGGTAAAGGGACTGTGCAGCAGGCGGTACCAATGGGAGATGGGAGTAACATTAAATTAACGCTGTATAAGTGGCTGACACCGAAAGGGAATTGGATTCACAAAAAAGGTGTTGTGCCGACCATTGCGATTCATCAACCAGATTACTTCACCGTTGGCCCGCTCCAGCTGAAAGAACCGCTTCAGCTTGATATGAACAATGAAGAAGTCAGACAAGCACAGACATTGTTAAAAGGGTTATCATTTGACCCAGGCAGAGTAGATGGATATTTTGACGAAGAAACGAAAAAGGCTGTACTCGCATTTCAAAGCACATACAATCTCGAAAAATCAGGTGTGATTGATTTAAAGACAGCGAAAATGATGAACAAGATGGTAGATGAAGTGAAATCTTATGAAAAGAATGATCTTCAGCTACAAACTGCACTAAAAGCACTATATCTCAAAAAATAAAGAGGCGAATAAATGCCTCTTTTTTTTGGTTCATAAGTGTTACGAACATGTAATAATTTATTCTTAAAAATATATTATATCGAGAAATATATTCATTTATTTTACAAAAAACATAACATTCCTTCGAATTTACCCGATAACATATTTATATAAGAGACTTTCTGTTGATTTAAACATGTCATGAAAATGAAACTTTTGAAAGTTGTATGTTACATAAATAATTCTTACAATAAAAAGTAGCACTCATTTTAAATATTTTATTTTTTGCGGATATTCAGCTTAAGCATTGAGCTGTACCGAGGTTTGCGCTTTTCTTAAAAGAACTAGTAAATGGGGGTACACAATTGAAAAGGGCAAGTATTGTGAGAGAGAAAAAATATTACGAGTTGGTAGAGGAGCTTAAGAGTCGTACGAAAGATGTGACGTTTTCGGCTACAAAGGCATTAAGTCTACTCATGCTGTTAAGCAGGTACTTGGTCAATTACACAACGGTAGAATCAGTCGACGAGATCGATGAAGACTGTGCTGAGATATACTTCAATTATTTAATGGATAATCATAAGAGACTTGGTATAAACTTAACCGACATCAAGAGGTCCATGCAGCTTCTCGGCGGCATACTAGATGTAGATGTAAATCACTATTTAAAAGATTTTTCACTGTCGAATGTCACACTTTGGATGAATCAGGAGAAATAAACCTGATGTCAAGCATCGATTTATTTGATAGAATAAGAGAAAATGCTTGACTTGGGCGGTGAACGATAATGAGCTCGGAGTGGATGGGAGCCGGATTAAAAGCGGTCGGTCTGTTTTTAATCCATCCTCTTTTTTATTTTATGATATTAATCAGCCTATTATATGGCTACATCCGCGTAAAGCGGGAGAGAAAAGCGTTTCAAACAAGAATAGAAGATGTTTACGATGAACTGAAATTTACATATTCAAAAGGATGGGTTCCAGGAATTTGTCTATCGATCATATCTGTAGGCTTAGGGATTTCCCTTCCGCCTGGATTCATCGTGCTGATTGCAGCGATGACCATCGTTTTCTCTTTATTCTTTAAGGCGAGTGCGCTTTCGTCTGCATACACACTCGGTTTCAGTTTTATTGCGGCATTTGGACTGATGTCTGTTCAAGTGAGCCATTCTTGGCTGCCGCAGCTTTCAATGATGAATGCATCAGCCGTTGTGATCCTGTTAGGGCTACTGTTAATGACCGAAGGCATCTTAGCCTATCGAACGGCGCATTTACGTACATCGCCTGCAATGGTGATGAGTGCGAGAGGACTTTTGATCGGCCAGCAGCGAGCAAACCGTCTGTGGCTTTTACCACTTGTTTTGCTGATGCCGGCAGGTGAATGGACTTCTTCTCTGCCATGGTGGCCTGTGCTTCAAGTGCACGATCAAAGCTTTTCATTTATTGTGATCCCGTACATCATCGGCTTTGGCCAGCGTATTCAAGGATCGCTGCCAATTGTGAGTATTCAAATTACGTCACGCCGAATAATGATGCTCGGTCTAGTTGTTGCTGCAGTAGGTGCGGCAAGTATTTGGTTTGAGCCGATTGCGTGGGGAGCTGTTGTTCTAGCGATTGCAGGAAGAGCCTTTTTATCATGGAAGCAGAGGGCGAATGACAACGCTGCACCATTCTTTTTCTCTAAGCGGAATCAAGGGCTTATGGTGCTTGGTATCATTCCGAATACCCCTGCGGCTGATTTAAAGCTTGAGATCGGAGAAATTATTACAAAGGTCAATGGAATCGAGATCAAAACCGTTTCAGAATTTTATGAAGCACTACAAACCAATCGTGCTCTGACAAAGCTTGAGATCATTGGTCTCAATGGTCAGACAAGGTTTGAGAAACGCGCCTCCTACGAAGGGGAGCATCACCAGCTTGGTATCCTGTTTGTGAAGGACGATCCACAGCAAGAGCCCACGGCGATTTCATCTTAAAAAAAGCTGCTAGAGATGGCAGCTTTTTTCTTTTGGGCGCGTTTCTTTCCCATAGGATTCGCCCCATTCACGCATGGCAAAGATAATGGGCTTTAACGTATTTCCAAGAGAAGTCAGTGAATACTCGACACGAGGAGGAACTTCCTCATAGACTTCACGGTGAACAATTCCGTCTTGTTCAAGTTCTCGTAATTGCAACGTCAGGACACGCTGCGAAATTCTTGGCAGAAGCCGGCGTATTTCGTTGTAACGCTTTGGACCGCAAGTCAAATGATAAAGGATGACGCCTTTCCATTTCCCTCCGATGACATTTGTAGTGATAGACACGGGACAGCCATGATTCACAATACTGACTGGATTGGATGGTGCACTCATCTCAACATTCCTTTCTTAAACGAAAATGGTCATAAACGAACATGTTTGTACCTAACGAACAAAAATGTGCGTACTTGAATCAATGAAAGCTTTTCTTTTACCATAGAGATAGGACATCACACATTCGGGTTGTTTGTTTTCCTATCATAACAATTTCTATTAGGGAATGGAAAGAAATTGGATTGTGGGAACACACCTGTTCATTAGAAAGGATGAATAATATGCGAGACAAAGAGCTATTAAAAAAAGAAATCATTGAGGCGTATGAATTCCGTCATGCGACAAAAGAGTTTGACCCAGCGAAAAAGATTCCAGAGGATGATTTTGCATTTATTTTAGAAACAGGAAGACTTTCTCCAAGCTCTGTAGGGTTTGAGCCTTGGAAGTTCCTCGTTATTCAAAATGAAGCATTCAGAGAAAAATTAAAAGAGTATACATGGGGGGCGCAAAAGCAGCTTCCAACTGCCAGCCATTTTGTGATCATCTTGGCAAGAACAGATGCCCGCTATGATTCAGCATATGCAGAATACATCAACAAGCAAATCAAAGGAATGACAGACGAAACGTTTGAAATGGTCAAGGGGCGCTACAGAGAATTCCAAGAGAACGATCTTCATCTACTAGAAAATGACCGTACATTATTTGATTGGGCTTCAAAACAAACGTATATTGCCTTAGGTAACATGATGACAGCTGCGGCACAGATCGGCATTGATTCATGCCCAGTTGAAGGATTTAGCTACGATCACATCCATCGTATCTTAGAAGAAGAAGGGTTACTGGAGGATGGTCAATACGACATCTCTGTCATGGCAGCCTTTGGT
Organism: Bacillus sp. FSL K6-3458; assembly: GCF_038005045.1. Lineage (NCBI taxonomy): Bacteria > Bacillati > Bacillota > Bacilli > Caryophanales > Bacillaceae > Bacillus > Bacillus sp. FSL K6-3458. The sequence continues at coordinate 818,463 of NZ_JBBOSI010000001.1, forward strand.
TATCGTGTCACTGAGCCAAAACGCGGCAAAACACGTCGCCCGATGGATGAAGTAGCTGTTTGGATTCGTTAATCGCTGTTTGTCTGAAAAAGGCTGTTGACAATTGCGTGGTTAGTCAGTATATTTAAAAAATAAAATCTTTGACGAATATACAAATTTGACTATAAACGCTTTGACTTGAGAATAGTAAATGAACATCCGTTTTTTAAGAGAGCTGCGGGTCGGTGCAACGCAGTAAAACGAATCATTGAACTCGCTCAAAGAGCGGTAAGACTGAATGAATAGTAAGTCTTTACGTGTGACCTCCGTTATCGGGTTTTAAGTTGGATTCAGCCATGGCTGAATCAATAAGAGTGGTAACGCGGTTGCAAGGTCAGTCGTCTCTTCCAGGAGATGGCTGGCCTTTTTATATGCTTTTATCTCATATTTGTCTGAAGATTCAAATTTAAAGGAGCTATAGAAAATGGAAAAGGAACATGTGCAGTTAAAACGAACAATGACATCAAGGCATATTATGATGCTTGCGCTTGGCGGTGCCATCGGTGCTGGTCTGTTTAAAGGAAGCAGTTCTGCCATTGATATTGCGGGTCCTGCTGTCATTTTGGCATACATGATTGGTGGTCTTATTTTATTATTTATTATGCAAGGACTTGCCGAAATGACCGTTGCACGACCTGGAGCAAGAACATTCCGTGACTTGATTGAACCTGTGTTAGGAAAGTATCCGGCCTATTTCTTAGACTGGATCTATTGGAAGATGTGGGTGCTGAACATTGCAGCAGAAGCGATTGTGTCGGCCATCTTTATTCAGTACTGGTTCCCACAAGTGCCAATCTGGATGCTTGTGTTAATCATTTCACTTGTAGTCACAATCATTAATGTTTGCTCAGTCAAAATGTTTGCTGAGACAGAGTATTGGTTAGCTTCTATTAAAATTGCTGTCATCATCTTATTTATTATCATTGGATTTACCATGCTATTTGTCTCATTCGGACAGCATGCAGCACCTGGATTGTCTAATTTAACGGATCACGGTGGATTTTTCCCAAATGGTACTGGCGGATTAATTGCAGCAATGCTGGTTGTCGTGTATTCATATGGTGGGACGGAGATGATTGGGGTCACTTTAGCAGAAACAAAAAACCCTGAAAAAGTCATCCCAAAGGCCATTCAAAGTACGTTTGTACGCATCATCGGTTTTTATGTACTACCGTTCTTTATCATTGTCAGCTTAATCCCTTGGAATCAAGTCAACAATGAGCAAGTAAGTCCATTTGTGACAGTGTTTGCAACAATCGGAGTACCGTATGCTAGTGACATCATGAATGGTATTATCTTACTAGCGATTTTGTCTTCTATGAACTCTGGCTTGTATGCTTCATCACGGGTGCTTTATACACAGGCAATGGATGGCCGTGTATGGAAAGGATTCTCCAAGCTGTCAAAACAGCAGGTGCCTGTTCGAGCCATCCTTGTATGTACATCTACCTTGTATGCAGCTGTATTGATTTCTCTTTTTGTAGGAAGTCAAACGTTTAATTACTTAATGGGCTCTTTAAGTTACACAGTTCTATTCATCTGGTTTATCATTGCCGTCGGTCATTTGAAATCTCGAAGCGTCGCACAGCCAGGCGGATATCGCGTGAAGCTGTATCCTTTCACAACGTGGTTTTCAGTTATTGCGATCATGGCCATTTTTGTCGGCGTTGTATTCAATACACCAATTGTTCAAACGCTGGTCACCATGGGCATTTATTTAATCATTACACTATCTTTCTTTATTAACAGAAAACGGTTTGAAACAGCCGTCTAATTTATTAAAAAGCGTGCAGGACCTTCTGAAGGGTCTCGCACGCTTTTTTTAATGCTGTTTATATTGCTTGAAGTGGACAGGGGATTGAACGGGATGTGGCTTTGCCTGAAGGCCATAGCTATCCCTGACGATATAAAGCGGCCGGTCCTTGGCTTCATCGTAGATTCGGCCGATATACTCCCCAATCATGCCTAACATAAAGAGGATGATCCCACTAAAGAATAGCTGAATGACAATTAATGAACTCCAGCCGGTGATGGTGCTGTTTGTAAAAAGCTTTAAATATAAAACTAGAAACATCGAAATGAAGCCAATAGCTGAAAGGGCAATACCTGCCACGCTGGCTAGCTTTAAAGGTTTGTAAGAAAAAGATGTGATCCCATCCATCGAGAGCTTGAGCATCTTTTTGAGAGGGTACTTTGTTTCTCCTGCCAACCGCTCATCCCGAACATATTCTACCGCAATCTGTTTGAAGCCAACCCAGCTCACTAATCCGCGGACAAATGGGTTTTTCTCGCGTATTTTTTTCATTTCATGACACACTTTACGATCCATCAATCTAAAGTCGCCGGTGTCAATAGGAATATCTACTTCGGTGATTTGACGTAGCACCCGGTAGAAAAGGGAAGCCGTGTACTTTTTGAAAGCTGTTTCGCCTTTTCGTTGCGTGCGGACCGCGTATACGACCTCATAGCCTTCCTTCCATTTTTCAATCATGTCTAAAATCAATTCAGGTGGATCTTGTAAATCCGCATCAATCACTACGACAGCTTCTCCCTTTGCATAATCCATTCCCGCTGTAATGGCAATTTGATGCCCAAAGTTACGAGAAAAATCAATAAGTCTCACATGCGGATCGGTCTGGCAGTACCCTTTAATCAGTTCAGCTGTTCGATCCATACTGCCGTCATTGACGAAGAGAAGCTCATATGCTTCTCCCGTCGAATCCATGACGGTCTTGAGGCGCTGATACGATTCATGGATCACAAGTTCTTCATTATACACTGGGACTACAACAGAGTATTGTATGTTCTTTTCCATCAGTCATCGTTCCTCCCTTTTAATAGATGAATTAATCAACGAATAGTTCATAAAGAGTACCGCTCTCCATTCCGCCCATTCGTCCATTTGACTGATCATTTTGTTTTGATTGTTGGCTGTCTGTTTGCTGATTCGTTTTGGATGTAGAGCTGTTCTGCCATTTAGAAGCAGATACTTCTTTGCCATTTTTTTGAATCCAAGTGAGAATGTCAGAGCTGCCGCCTCTCATACCAGAAAGATAGAAGTATTTGATTTTACCGTCTTTAACGAGCTGTTTGAATTCATTAAGCGTGAGAATGTTATCAGATCCACTAAATCCACCTAATGCCATAACAGCTTTTCCTGTTTTAATAATGTAAGGCGAAGCAGTGGTTGCATCTGTTGTCCCGAATAGGAATTCTTCTCCCGTATTGTTTTTCTCAAGATAGCTGATCAGCTTTTCATTGACTTGTGAACTCATGCTGCCACTTGAAGTTGCAAGCTGAGGACCAGCCTCTGGCAGCATACTGTTTCCTCCGTAAAGAAGAGGTGTGCTTGCCCAGTATAGGGGTGCGATCAGCATCCCAAGGATGGCAATGAGAGACATGAATTGTTTTAGTTTTTCTTTTCCTTTTATCAAAAGTAGAGAAAGGATCGTTCCAATACCAATGATACCGACTGCAATGCTTAATCCAAGACCGATTGTGCTTGTAAATGTGGATAGGATAAAGATTTCAAATGCGGTTGTGACGAATATCGCAATTGGCAGTAGCCATTTTTTAAAGCCAGTTCCCGTTTGAAACAATTGAGTCATAGACACCCATCCGGCTCCTGCTAATACAGCAATTGGCGGTGCCAGCATGATTAAATAATAGTGATGGAAAAATCCTGCTACACTGAAAAATGCAGCAACAGGTATAAGCCAAGCTAACCAAAATAGTGTTTCTTTTTGTTTTGTATTGAGACGTCTTCTTTCAAAGGCTGTCGAGAAGAAGAGACCAATCGCACCAAAGAGCGCAAATGGAAGCAGCCAGCTGATTTGATCGGACAGTTCAGATTGGAACAGACGTAATGGCCCTTTTGTTCCTGTTCCAAACATGCCAGAACCACTTCCCATTTTTCCGCCCCCACCATTTGGCGGTCCATCACCATTACCGCCTGAAGGCATATCAGGTGGTGTTGTGCCGTTTGCACTGCTTGGTGGTCCTTGCATTGAGGGCTGTTCCTGACTGGATGATTGGTTTGAACTGTCTGAGTTGTTTTGAGTTCCATTTGATGGCGGCTGAGGCATGGTGGATGAATTATTGTCATTTTGCTGATCGCCCTGCTGTGAAGGTGGCTGTCCCTCACCCTGATTTGTGCCGCCTCCTCCGCCAGACTGTTGACCAGTCAACCGCTGCAGACCATTGTAACCAAAGGCTAATTCTAGTGCTGAGTTCGATTGACTTGATCCCATATAAGGACGATTGTCTTTGGAAGTGAGATCAACCGCTATAGACCATGAAGCAGATACACCTAAAAGAACAATCATTGAAATCATCAGCGATAACAACTTTTTCTTCCATGTCGTTCGATAGGCAATGATGTAAAACAGGACGAGAGCCGGTACAATCATATACGCTTGTAGCATTTTTGTATTAAAGCCGACACCGATCATTGCAAAAGAAGCAATCGCCCAAAGCACTTTCTGCTGTTTCACAGCCTTGAACATCATGGCTGTTGCGAGTAAAAGAATAAAGACGAGTAAGCTGTCAATGTTATTTGTACGAGATACAGCAACTGCGATTGGTGTACACGCCATAATAAGCGCTGACAGTCTTGCAGCAGCCTGGCCAAATGTAGGTTTGACTAGGCGGTAGATTAAATAAACAGATCCAATGCCAGCTAAAGCTTGGGGTAAGATCACACTCCAGCCATGCAGGCCGAAAATTTTGGCACTGATCGTTTGCAGCCAGAAGGCGAGCGGTGGTTTATCAACCGTGACATAACCTGAGGGATCGAACGAAGCAAAGAAGAAATTATGCCAGCTTTGCATCATACTTGTGACCGCCGCTGTATAATAAGCGTTCACCGTATCGTCGTTCCAAATGTTATAAATGTTTAAAATGGCAGATAAAATCAATATGAAAAATAAATAAAGATCAAATTTCTGAAAGCGTCTAATCAAAAGCTTGTCACTCCTTTTTCTTAACTTGAAAAAAGTGTAACAAGCAAATATGAATAAACTGTTAATAAAAAAAGGCCAATTCTTTATTTTTCTGTTGAATAAAAACAGCTCTAGAAAAGAGCTGTTTTGTTTAAGATGTCATCTTATTTTATGAGGAGACAGGCGGAGTTTCAGTGGTCTCTGCACTTGGTAATTGTATAATAGCGGTCGTACCTAGGCCTTGTTCAGATTGAAGAACGAACGTGCCACGATGTTTTTTTATAATTTGATAAACAATGGCTAGTCCAAGACCAGAGCCGCCATCTTTTCTTGTGCGGGCTTTATTCACTCGATAAAAACGCTCAGAAACATGAGGGAGATCTCCTTTTGGAATTCCGCTGCCTTCATCTGTAATTCTCAATTCAGCAGTTTGTTGGTGAACGAATAATTCAATCGAAATCGATTTTCCTGAAGGCGTGTAATGGATGGCATTGTCCAATAAATTACGAACGACTTGCTCAAGTCGATCGCTATCACCATAAATAATACAATCCTCTTCGAGTTCGCGGTTGAACGAGATTCTCTTTTGACTAGCAATGAATGTCATTTGATCAAGAACATCATGAATAAGCTGCGCAAAGACGATCGGCTCCATCGTTAGTGGGTAAGATTCCCCCTCTAACTGTGCGAGATCAAGAAGGTCATGTACGAGCCGGCTTAATCGTGTGGATTCGTCTTGAATAATCTGCATGCCTTTCTTTTGATCAATAATGCCTTCTTCAATTCCTTCAGCATAGCCTTTCATATAACTTAAAGGCGTTCTCAGTTCGTGGGAGACATTGGCAAGGAACTCTCTGCGATGCTGTTCAACTTTTTCTAAGGTAGAGGACAGTTTATTAAAGGAACGGCTCAGCTGATTTAACTCATCCCCTTTTTTGGTCACAGCCATGCGTTTTGAAAAATCACCAGATTCCATTTCCATTGCAATTTCTTTCATTTGATTGATCGTCCTTACGACTTTATTAGAACTTTTATATCCAATAAAGAAAATCAAAAGCAGGATAATTAAAATAGAGATGCCAAGCGTTAATCGAATTTGAACAAACGGTTCATACACATCAGATAAAGGCATAGAGAGGAAAATGGTTCCTGATAAATCATTTTTGTTTGAGAACACAGGGATGGCAATCCCGAGAATATCTTGATGAAACTGGGGGTGTTCTCTAATTAACACAACTGTTTTCCCCTGAAGAAGCTTTTGGCGTTCTTTAAACGTAATGAGGTTATCGTTTGTATTCGTATCAAAAGGAATACCGCTTGAAAGCTCCATAGGATCATCAGTAAAAATAACACTTGCCTGACTTGAGTCATTTGCCCACTTCATTCTGTCAGTAAAATATGTGTCTTTCCCGTGTTTGTGATAGATTTCTGCCAGCTTCTTTCCTTGTAAACTTAAAGAGTCAATCTGTTTATCTATATATAAGTGCTGGTATAAGTAATAAGTCAGGGCAAGAGCTGAGGCAGCAACGATGCCTATAACGGAAAGGATTAAGAAAAGCACTTTCCTTTTAATAGATAATGGCTTCATTTGTCCTCCTCAAACTTATAGCCGACACCCCAAACGGTCTTAATATACCGTTCCGCTTCCTTTAATTTCAGTCTTAGTGTTTTAATATGTGTATCGACTGTTCTTAAAGAGCCACTAGGTGAGTGTGATTCCCACAATTTTTGATAGAGCTGTTCACGGGAAAAGACTTGGCCTTGATTGAGCAGAAGAAACATAAGTAAATCAAATTCTCTTCTTGTTAAATTGATGGGCTCTTGCTTGAGATAGACTTGTCTGCCATCTTGGTCGATCTCCAAGTCACCAATCATGATTCGACTGCGCTTTAAAGAAAGACCTCTAATTCGTCTTAATGTCGTTTCAATTCTAGCTGCAAGCTCACGTAGACTAAAAGGCTTCATGATGTAGTCGTCTGCTCCAATTTCCAGCCCCTTAATGCGATCCTCTTCATAACTTCTAGCTGTTAAAAATAAAATGGGGATTTGAGAGGTTTGCCTGATGCGCTGGCAGACTTCGAATCCATCCATATCTGGCATCATAATATCCAATACAACAAGGTCAATGGCCTCTTTTTCAAGCTGATGTAAGGCGCCCGTGCCATTATTTGCAGTTATCACGTGAAAGCCTTGTCTTTGCAAAAAGGATTCGATTAACTCAAGCATATCTAATTCATCATCTACTATTAAAATATTCATCTGTTCTTTCATTTCTTTTCCTCCAACATGATAGCATAAGGTCCTGCTGGGATGTTCAGTCGGTTCTTCAACATAAATGTATGTTTGTCGATGACGGATACTGAATTGTCATCTAAGTTACTGACATATATAGATGAGGAATCAGCAGTGATATAATTCGGATTTTGACCGGTCTCAACAGAGGAAAGTAGTTTGTTTTTCTCGGTATTTACTTTATATAGTGTATGGTCTCCATGACATAATACATATAAAGTAGAAGAGTTTTTTTCTGAAAAAAATGCGACTGGCATAACACCTAGTTTGATTTCTCGCTGTTTCTTACCTGTTTTAGGGTCGTAAGCAAAAATGCTCTTATTTAATGTGCCCGGTTTACCGTGTCCTCCAACCCAAATGGAATGCCCATCGAAATGAATGCCAGATGGCCGTTCTAGAACGGAAATCGTTCGTATCTTTTTTTTCTTTTCAATATCAATGACTGAAACAGAATGACTTTTTGCATTTAAAACAAACAACTTTCCAGAAGAAGACAACGCCATAGAAGAGGGTAATGTCCCGGTCTTCACAGTTGCTTTTATTTTCTTGTGCACTGTATCGATAAAATAAACGACATTTTTCTCTGAATCGGTCACAAGTAAAGTGTTGGTATCTGCATCATACGCAAGTGAAGTCAGACCTTTATTCACATCCATATAGTCCGCTGCTGTTCCTTTTTTTAAATTGATTTCTATAAGAGATTGTCCTTCCTTACTTGATGCAATGATCACGTCTTTGTTGATGTGAACAAGATCAGTGAGAGGATGTTTTAAATCAACGGAAGAGACAATTTTATTTTTTTGTAAATCAACGATTGAAAAGGAGGCTTTTTTTAGTTGAGAAATGACAGCAATTGATTGAGAGCTGCCAGGGGGCGTAAATTGCTGGTCTTTTCCGCAGCCTGCTAGGAAAAATAGTAGAGCTGACAAGCATATTAAAAAATATTTCACTCGTTTCATCCTTCTGCTCCTTTTGTGCTCTATTTTCAAAAAGCATAACACAAAAATTGTGAAAAAAAATCGAAGTTATGAATGCTGGAAGAAATGAAAAGAAGTTTTTAGGTGGGGAAGTAGAGGTAAATGAAAGCTGAAATTTCTTTTTCGTTTATTCATATGACATTTTTTCATGAGTAAAAGATCATTTTCACAGTTTGATCATTGTATCCATAATCGGTTACAGTAACAAATAATCATAGCTCCCCCGCCCTAAATAGAGCGAAGGGAGTCATTAAGCAGAGTGTTCAGATGAATGAGAAGTGGGTTTCGTTTTTAGACGATGAGAGAGGAGGAAACCAAGAATACCTGCGCCCATTAATATGATAAATAAAGATTGAAAACCACTTAATATACCAATTAAAGTAGATGAAATGATACTTCCGAAATATCTAAAGGTGGAAAAAATCCCAGATGCAGAGCCGGATAAACTCTGATCAACAGATGTTAAAGAAGCCATCTGCATGCTAGTCATGCCAATACCTGATGAGATCCCCCCAGCGACTAATGTGATGATAAGGAGTGGTAAATTTGGGTAGCTGCTTAGTGTGATCAGCATAACACCTGATAAAGTAAGACAGAGAAATGAAAATCGAATCATTTTTTTGGCACCTTTTATTGGATGGAGCTTTGCCCCGAGTAATCCACTAATAGACATACAGAGTGAAAAGATCGAAAGGAAAATCCCGCTTTGTGTATGAGAAAGCGCGAGTTTTTGCTCCATAAACAGCGGCATAATGAGAAGAATCGCGTACATCACAAAATTACTAAGCATGATAGAAAGGTTAGCGTTCGTAAAGGTACTGTTTTTAAATAATGTCAAATCAATGATGGGATTTGTAAATTTCCGTACGTGTTTGAAAAATAAAGGAATGGAAATGACCGCTAGAACGCCATAGATCATGTATTCGTTTAATAATTGGCTTTTAGTAAACAAAATGAGTGTGGCGATCCCGATTGTTAAGTATAACGAACCGATGATATCTACATTGGCTTGTAAACGCGTATGTTTCATCTTCGGAATCATAAAAACGCCTGTCACAAGTGTGAGAATCAAAAATGGTATATTCACTAGGAAAATGGAATGCCAGTCAAAGCTCTGAATGAGAATAGAGCCGATAAAAGGTCCGAGTGCGGCACCAATTCCCGCTCCAAAACCGAAAAAACCCATAGTTTTAGAAAGCTTTTCATGTGATACTGTTGCTCGAATTAAAGCAATGCTGTTCGGTGTTAATATAGCTCCGCCTGCCGCTTGAATTGATCGGAAGCTAATAAGAAAAGCAAGATTAGGTGCGAAAGCACATCCAATGGAGCCAATCAAAAAGAGTATCACACCAGCTAAATACATGCTACGGTGGCCGTATATATCTCCCAGCTTACCCGCAATAGGTTGAGTGACTGCCATGACAATTAGATAAATCGTGACCACCCAAGTAATGTTTGATATGGATTGATCGTAATAAGTTGATATGGATGATAGAGCGACTGCGATCATGGTTGAATTGACTGGAACTAAAATAGCTCCAAGCAGCAAAGAATAAATGATCAAGTTCTCTTTTTTAAGATTCAATGTGTTTACCACCTTTGTAAAAAAGAAGAATTTCACCCAATTAAGTGGAGGAAATTCCTCTCATGAAAATGTGTGTGCATGTCTCAATAAAGTCTTCTTTTTGTGTTAAAACAAGCTGAATGTCTTGCTCTAGCTGTTGAATGAAAAAGCCAAAATACGTGCTAATAAATATATCTGCATAGATGTCTTCTTTTCCTTCTAATACACGATGCTGAGCACTCATTTTTTTGAAATAATGAATCAGCATATCTCTCAATTCTTGAGGATAAATTTTTTCATGGTCTGTTAAATCTTTAAACATAGCGGGTTCTCTCATGCTGATATAGATAAATTCTTTTTTTGAAGTCAAATCTTCAAGGAAATAGCTACCGAGAAATTTTAAATCGGTGTATAAATCGTCTTTAAATTCAGCTTCAAGGGTTTTGGTCGGTGTTGATTTCATTTTCATAATGGCAGCAATCACGCCGCGTTTGTTTTTAAAGTTACGAAAAATTGTCGCTTCACTTACATTCGCTTTTGTCGCAATTTCTTTTGTCGTTGTTTTTTGATAGCCCTTTTCAGACAATAATTCCATTGTTGCGCGAATGATCCGCTGATTTGTTGATTTTAACAAGCATACTCACCTCAGGTTATGAATGTGTTTGCAACAAAGTAAGTATACCGATAAAATCTGTGACCGCCAATATGATCCAAACAGTGACGACTATGCCCGTGAATGCTGATTTAATAACTGGATACGCCCATTGGCTCCATCTACTGTCACGAGGTCACCAGATTTTAGTTTTTCAGTTGCGATCCGTGTACCTAAGACAGCAGGTATCATATATTCTCTAGCGATAATAGCGGAATGGGACAAAATGCCGCCAGAATCGGTGATGACTGCTTTTGCGTCTCTAAATAAGCTGGTCCATAAAGGTGTCGTTGTTTTACAAACTAAAATGTCATCTTTCTCAAATTGTGAAAATTCATCAGCAGATGTAATGACTCTGACTCTTCCGGAAGTAATGCCGCTAGATGCACCAATTCCATAGATTGCATCGTCTGTGTTGTTTTCATTTTCCCTTAGCGAACCAAGCATTCTTTCTACTTGCTGCAATTCAGCTTCAGAAGGCGTTCCTGTATAAGCTGGTGGTTGGATGGATTCATTTTCCTTCATTTCAATTTTTCTTTGCTGAATGATCGAATCGTATGTGGTCGAAGTTGTGAGCGCATTGAGTACTTCATCATCGTAAAGATACCAAAGGTCTTCTTGATGAGGGATCGCTCCTTTTTGAACAAGAAGTTCACCAATTTTTAAGAGATAGAGTCTCGCTTTTGCATCTAACATGGCATCAATGTAAAAGTGATGATCATCTCGAATATTGGCTGCATGGAGTGCAAAATGATAAAGTTCCTCAAATTTTGTTTTAAACGCTTCATCTGTCACTTGACTGATAAACTGTTCATACGTTTCTTGCCTTTTGATCACGGCTTGTGCAAATTCTTCATCAAAATCAGATTGGTGCCGAATGTTGTTTCTAATGATGTCCAAGACAAATTCAGGATTTTCCACCCATGTTTCCTCTGTGAAATCATGGCTTTTAACAGACCGCCAACCATAGACTTGGAGAAAAGCTTCTACGTCGGAAATGAAGTTTTTTCCTTTATCTGTGTGATTGAGGGCAAATAATAGTTCAGCATTCGTTGAATGATCTTTAAATGCCTGAAGAAGCTCGGAATCTTGAAGAACGTCTTTTGCCAAGTGAGATAGCTTTTGATCTGTTTCAAGAGACTTGTTCATCACACCTATCATCATTTCATGCAGCAGAACGACTTGTGTTTGATCCCCAGTATATGTGACAAGCATGTCTTCAATGATCGCTGATAGAATGACTTGAGGTATGACAATATCAAAATGGTCGTCATACGCTCTTAGATAAATCTCCTTTAATTCTTGAAAGCCATTAATGGCTTCCTCAATTGTTAGCGGTTGAGTGATTTGCTGATCAAGTTTTTCGTATAATGGGAACAAGTTTTGCTTTAAAATGCGATACATTCTTTCGCTTAAACGAGGAAACATTTCGAATAGGCTCTCGTCAAAAACTGGTTCCTCTGACGCTTCTGGCATAGACGGTGAAGAATACAAATGACCTCTATAAAGCTTGATATCTTTAATATTAAGGTCTGGTACTTGATACTTCTCTCCGTTTTTCTTCATCCCGTTTTTTAAAGCAGGTATGATCAAACTTGAAAAAAGAGGACTTGTGGGTCCAGGCATATGATCGTCCATTGAGATCCAGAAGTCTTGCAGCTCTTCAGGTTTCATTTGAAAGGCTGCACCTGAGGAGCCATTTGCTGTATTGGAAAAAGAAGCAGTAATCGGTCTTGCTTGAAGTAAATAAAAAGTACCATCTGACATGCCGAATTCGATATCTACTCCATGTCCATAAAGTTCTTCTACTTGTTTTGTCATTTTCGTGATTTGGATCAATTGATCATCTTGAAGACAAAATTGGCCAGCCATCTCCTCACCTACGGGTTGTTCAATGACGCCCTCTTGACAGGGGACAATTTGGACTTCTTTTGTTCCTAGTGATTTTTCAATAGAGTACGTTTCTTTGTTTACAATAAATGTATCTGGCGTCACAAGGCCGGAGACGATGGCTTCTCCTAGTCCATAGCTTGCAGTCATCATGACTTCGTTTGTTTTTCCTGATACAGGATTCTCACTAAAGATGACACCAGAGATGTCAGAATGGATCAATCCTTGTACAACAACAGCCATGAGCGGCATCTCTTCCTCGTTCTCAATCATTTCTTCCTTATATTCTGTGACTCTTGCTGCGAAGTAAGACGACCAACATTCTTTGACGGCTTGCAAGAATTCTTCATTTGTTTTGATATTTAAATAGGTCTCGTATTGACCTGCAAAGGAGGCGCCTTCAAGATCTTCCGAAACAGAAGAGGATCGCACTGCAACGGACGGATATGTTTTCAACAATGATTGAAAGGATGAAAGTAATTCTGTCTCCATTTGTGAAGGAAACGAAGCTTCTGTGATTTTTCGGGCAAGATTTTGATCAGTTGGATGGAAATTGTGATATGAAAGAAAGCTTGCAAAGCTGTTCGTTTTAATAATAAATCCATCTGGAACTGGCAGTCCGTGATTGTTTAATTTAATTAAATTCACGCCTTTTGCCCCTGCGAGTGATGCGGATTCTTCAGCCGCATGAAATAATACTGAATACATGGGAATGCCCCCTTATCCAAATAGCCAATGGTTTCATTTGTCTCTTTTTGTTTTTTAAAATGATAGTGCGCACTATCATTTTCATCATAGAATTTATTGGATGTAACTGTCAAAGACGTAAAGACCTATCTTTAGAAAGGGGACGTTTTCACTAATTTTCCTCCTCATCTATATCAAAAGTCTTCAACCGAGAAGAAAAAAGCTGAAATTGAAAACTGTGAATTGTTCATTATGCCAATCTTTACTATAATCAAGGGAGTAGACCATGTAGAGGGAGGGTTTTTGTGATTACAAAAGCCATATTTGCACTTGTTTTTCCTTTCTTGCTCGTTATTTTATTTTCAAAGGTTACTTATAATCATTACGTTGGCATTGCATTAACAGCAGCGCTTTTATTTGCTTCGTATATGAAAGGCTATACAGAAACCTACTTTATCGTAGGATTAGATATTATTTCTTTAGTGGCCGGGGCATTGTTTATGGCCAAGAAAGAAGTCGAAAAAAGAGAGAAGGCTGAAAAACATCATTGATGTGATCCCTCTTGATGAAAAGAAAATGTTTTTGATTGCAGGAGCTGTGCTTACGATTCTAGTGAGTGCAGCTTTCTTTTTTGTGGTTTTTCTGCTGATCGAATATCTCGCTCCAAAATGTTCCATACTGAAAGGAAGGTTTCTTTAGAGGGTTATGAGCCACGGCAGAGAGGGTATGGTTGTATTGGAAATAAAAATCAAGTCAGACACGAACTTTAGTTCGTATTTTTGTGTTCTTTTATGATAATATATTCATTAGATAGATTTCGTAACGAAACGGAGGCTTTGATGTGAGTGACCGCTTTGAATTAGTTTCTAACTATCAGCCCCAAGGAGATCAGCCAAAAGCCATTGAAAAGCTTGTGGAGGGCATCCATCAGGGGAAACAGCATCAAACGCTGTTAGGTGCTACAGGTACGGGAAAGACCTTTACTGTATCCAACCTGATCAAAGAAGTGAACAAACCAACACTTGTCATTGCGCATAACAAGACACTTGCTGGACAATTATACAGCGAGTTTAAGGAATTCTTTCCAAATAATGCTGTTGAATATTTTGTGAGTTATTATGATTATTACCAGCCTGAGGCGTATGTGCCTCAAACTGATACATTTATTGAAAAGGATGCCAGCATTAATGATGAGATCGATAAGCTAAGGCACTCCGCCACATCCTCATTATTTGAGCGGAGAGATGTCATCATCATTGCCAGTGTGTCCTGTATTTATGGCTTAGGTTCTCCTGAAGAATACAGAGAGCTTGTGCTGTCTTTACGAACTGAAATGGAAATTGAACGCAATCAGCTGCTGCGTAAGCTTGTGGATATTCAGTATTCTCGTAATGATATAGATTTTCAGCGCGGAACCTTCAGAGTTCGAGGAGACGTCGTTGAAATTTTTCCTGCTTCACGAGATGAGCATTGTATCAGAGTGGAGTTTTTCGGTGATGAAATTGAACGTATTCGTGAAGTAGATGCTCTCACTGGAGAAATTCTCGGTGATCGTGACCACGTTGCTATTTTCCCAGCATCTCACTTCGTCACAAGAGAAGAAAAGATGGAAAAAGCGATCATTAATATTGAAAAAGAGCTTGAGGAACAGTTGGAAAAGCTTCGTGAAAACGGAAAACTGCTTGAAGCACAGCGTCTTGAGCAGCGGACAAGGTATGACCTTGAGATGATGAGAGAGATGGGCTTTTGTTCAGGGATTGAGAACTACTCAAGACATCTCACCTTACGTCCGCCTGGTTCAACACCTTATACATTGCTTGATTATTTTCCGGATGATTTTATGATTGTTGTCGATGAGTCACACGTGACCATCCCGCAAATTCGCGCCATGTACAATGGGGACCAGGCAAGAAAACAAGTGCTTGTTGATCACGGGTTCCGTCTGCCGTCAGCACTTGATAATAGACCACTCACATTTGATGAGTTTGAAAAGCACATTAACCATATTGTGCATGTATCCGCAACACCTGGCCCATACGAGCTTGAGAAAACGCCAGAGGTTGTGGAACAAATTATTCGTCCAACCGGTTTGCTTGATCCAATCATTGAAGTCCGTCCGATTGAAGGACAAATCGATGACTTAATTGGGGAAATTCATGCAAGGGTTGAAAAAAATGAGCGTGTACTTGTGACGACTTTAACGAAGAAAATGTCTGAGGATCTGACAGATTATCTGAAAGAAATCGGAATCAAGGTCAATTATCTGCACTCAGAAATTAAGACACTAGAGCGGATTGAGATTATTCGTGATTTACGTCTCGGAAAATATGATGTGCTTGTAGGGATCAACCTTCTTCGAGAAGGTTTGGATATTCCAGAGGTGTCGCTTGTGGCGATTTTAGATGCGGATAAAGAAGGCTTTTTACGTTCAGAAAGATCCCTCATCCAGACGATTGGCCGTGCTGCAAGAAATGCAGAAGGCCGGGTTATTATGTATGCAGACAATATGACGAAATCAATGGACATTGCCATACAAGAAACAAAGCGGAGACGTGAGCAGCAAGAAGCGTATAATGAGAAATTTGGTATCACTCCGCAAACGATCCATAAGAAGATTCGAGATGTGATCAAGGCAACAAAAGTACATGAGGATTCAGAAGAATACGAAACAAAAGCAGCACCAAAGTTGTCAAAAATGAGCAAAAAAGAACGAGAAAAAGTGATCGAAAACATCGAGATGGAAATGAAAGATGCAGCAAAAGCGCTTGATTTTGAAAAAGCAGCAGAATTAAGAGATCTATTGCTAGAGCTAAAAGCGGAAGGATGAATGCCAGATGGCTATGGAACGAATAGAGGTGAAAGGGGCAAGAGCCCACAACCTTAAAAATATTGATGTCAATATCCCGCGCGATCAGCTAGTGGTCATTACGGGTTTATCTGGTTCGGGAAAATCGTCGCTTGCCTTCGATACCATTTATGCAGAAGGTCAGCGCAGGTATGTTGAATCACTGTCAGCCTATGCACGTCAATTTCTCGGTCAAATGGACAAACCAGATGTAGATGCGATTGAAGGGCTTTCTCCAGCGATTAGTATTGACCAGAAAACGACAAGCAGGAACCCTCGATCAACCGTTGGGACTGTTACAGAAATTTATGATTACTTGCGTCTATTATATGCTCGAGTCGGAAAACCGATTTGTCCTATTCATGGGATCGAAATCACATCACAGACGATTGAGCAAATGACAGACCGTATTTTAGAGTATCCAGAACGAACGAAACTGCAAGTGCTTGCTCCGATCGTATCTGGACGTAAGGGAACACACGTGAAAATACTTGATCAAATTCGGAAGCAGGGCTACGTTCGAGTCAGAGTTGATGGCGAGATGGAAGACCTGTCAGAAGAGATTGAGCTTGAAAAGAATAAAAAGCATTCCATTGAAGTGGTGATTGATCGAATTGTCGTGAAAGAAGGTGTGGCTGCACGGTTGTCTGATTCTCTTGAAACGGCACTTCGACTTGGTGAAGGTCGTGTGATGATTGATGTGATTGGACAAGAGGAGCTGTTATTTAGTGAGCATCATGCTTGTCCGCACTGCGGATTCTCTATTGGGGAACTTGAGCCGAGAATGTTCTCGTTTAATAGCCCTTTCGGTGCCTGCTCAAGCTGTGATGGGCTTGGTTCTAAACTAGAAGTAGATCCAGAGCTTGTGATTCCGAATAAGGATTTGACTTTACGTCAGCATGCCATTGCCCCATGGGAGCCTCAAAGCTCACAATATTACCCGCAGCTTCTTGAGGCGGTATGTACACACTATGGAATTGACATGGATATTCCAGTAAAAGATATTCCGGCGCATTTATTTGATAAAATTTTATATGGCAGCGGCTCTGAGCTGATTTATTTTAAATATGAAAATGATTTTGGCCAGGTCCGTGAAAATGAAATCGAGTTTGAAGGTGTGCTTCGTAACATTGAACGGCGCTACAAGGAAACGAGCTCCGATTATATCCGGGAGCAAATGGAAAAATATATGGCCAATCAGCCATGTCCGACCTGTAAAGGATATCGCCTGAAAAAAGAAACACTTGCGGTTCTCATCAATGGCAAACATATCGGAGAAATGACCGATTTGTCTGTATCTGATGCCCTTGATTTCTATGAGAAAATTGAGTTATCTGAGAAAGATTTGCAGATTGCCCAGCTCATTTTACGTGAAATCAAAGAGCGCTTATCCTTCTTAAATAATGTCGGATTAGATTATTTGACATTAAGCCGGTCTGCTGGCACATTATCAGGCGGGGAGGCGCAGCGGATTCGTTTGGCGACACAAATTGGATCAAGACTGACAGGCGTTCTTTATATTTTAGATGAACCATCGATTGGTCTGCATCAACGGGATAATGACCGATTGATTGGAACATTGAAAAACATGCGTGATATCGGAAACACACTGATTGTCGTAGAACATGATGAAGATACGATGCTTGCCGCTGATTATCTCATTGATATTGGACCAGGTGCAGGGGTTCATGGAGGAGAAGTGATTTCAGCTGGAACACCAGAAGAAGTCATGAAAGACCCAAAATCGTTGACTGGACAATATTTATCTGGTGAGAAATTCATCCCGCTTCCGATTGAGAGACGAAAGCCTGACGGCCGATTCATTGAAATTAAAGGGGCAAAAGAAAACAACCTTAAAAACGTGAATGCGAAGTTTCCTTTAGGTGTCTTTACCGCTGTGACAGGTGTGTCAGGATCAGGGAAAAGTACACTTGTGAATGAAATTTTATTGAAATCCCTTGCCCAAAAACTGCACAGAGCAAAAGCGAAGCCAGGACAGCACAAAGAAATCAAAGGAATGGATCACTTAGACAAAGTCATTGATATTGATCAATCTCCAATTGGCCGTACACCAAGATCCAATCCTGCTACGTATACAGGTGTATTTGATGACGTGCGGGATGTCTTTGCGCAAACCAATGAAGCGAAGGTACGAGGCTATAAAAAAGGGCGATTCAGCTTTAACGTGAAAGGTGGACGCTGCGAAGCGTGTCGTGGAGATGGCATTATTAAAATTGAAATGCACTTTTTACCTGATGTATATGTGCCTTGTGAAGTGTGTCACGGGAAACGTTATAACCGCGAGACGTTAGAGGTCACGTATAAAGGGAAAAATATTTCCGATGTGCTTGAAATGACGGTAGAGGACGCACTTCAATTTTTCGAGAATATCCCGAAAATTAAGCGGAAGCTGCAAACGATCTTTGATGTTGGATTAGGATACATTACACTTGGGCAGCCTGCCACGACATTGTCTGGTGGAGAGGCGCAGCGTGTGAAATTGGCATCTGAGCTTCACCGCCGTTCAAACGGAAGATCCTTGTATATTTTAGACGAACCGACAACGGGTCTTCATGTGGATGATATTGCTAGGTTGTTAAAAGTGCTCCAGCGCTTGGTCGAAAACGGGGATACGGTATTGGTCATTGAGCACAACCTTGATATTATTAAGGCAGCCGATTACCTTGTTGATCTAGGACCAGAAGGCGGTGCTGGTGGAGGAACGATTATTGCTTCAGGAACACCTGAACACATTGCTAAAGAAGAAGCTTCTTACACCGGTCGATACTTAAAACCGATTTTAGAGCGTGATCGTGAGCGAATGAAACAGTTAGTCAAAGAAACAGAAAGTGTGACATCCTCATAAAGAAAAACCCCTCCGAAAGAGGGGTTTCAGCGTGTAGACAAACCCTCGCATTCTTTGTCAGTCCTGCGTGCCGGTGCTCACGAATGTCAAATTCGCTCCGCGCCAGTACTCGTCCTTCCTAGACTGCAAAGGTTTTCTATCACGCTGAAAAGAAGACAAAGGGCTAAAATCAAGTTCATTTTAGCCCTTTGTCAACAATCTGAACCCCCTCCGAAAGAGGGGTTTTCCTTTTATTGCACATCTTCCTTTGGCATTAAGTTACTGAGGTGCGTTAAATCCTTTAAAATATGAGTGCTGCTACTATCGAGCAGTACTTTTAAATAACGGATATCACCATACTTCGGATGAGACGGATGAATGGCCTCTAGCTCCTTGATCATATCGCTGTTCATGCTTTTCTGTTTCTGTATAAGGTCTAAAAGCGTTTGTGCCGTGTGGTTAGCATTATGATGATCTGTCAAAATAATTACCCCCTATAATGATAATCACCATCTTTTCAACATATTTTAAAGGGTAATCCATGAAGAATCTACACTTAGGTGCAAAAAGAAATAATTTGTGTCTAAGGTCATATGTAAATCGAATGAGTTTGAAACTTTTTATACGCCATAAACGTATGAGTTAGAAAGGAATTTTCATCATGAAGGAGCGAATATATATGAACAGAGATCAGTCGATCATTGCATCTATTTGTTATTTTAGTGTATTTTTCATGCCGTTTATTGTACCGATCGTGGCATATTTTGTAGTGGATCAAAAGGAAACGAAACGGCATTCGCTGCGTGCATTGTGGTCACATGTTTTGCCAGTCGCAGCGTGTGTGCTGCTGGTTTTTGGATCTATCCCCTTTTTATTGACGACACAGGCAAGCGACTCACTCGTTCCAGTGTTCACCGTACTTATCTTGTCCTTTTTAGTCGCCATTGGCTTTTTGATCTCTGTCATTTGGAATATCATTCAAGGTATTAAAGTGCTTCAATCCATCAAATCGTAGGAGGGCTTTGTATGAATGAAAAAGAGCGCATTTTAAAATTAGTAGAAGACGGGACATTATCTGCAAAAGAAGCAATTACGCTACTTGAAAAATTAGAAGAAAATCAGTCCATTTCACTAGAAAAATCAACGGCTGATCATACCTTTCATGAAGAAAAAGCTGGCACAGAGAATAAAGGAACTGGTACTGAAAACCTCGGTGCAAAGCTGTTTGGATGGTTAGATTCGGCGGTGAAAAAGGTCAAAGATGTAGATCTTGATTTGAACTTTGGACAGTCCGTCGACGTTGAACACATTTTTCAATTCAAAGACGCGGCACTGTCCCATTTAGATATTCAATTGGCAAACGGCAGTCTCAATTTGATGCCTTGGGATGATGGGGATGTTCGAGCAGAGTGTCATGCGAAAATTTACCGTGCAGAGGATGGAGAGCAGGCAAGACATCAATTTCTTCAACATCTGGATTGCGGACTTGAAGGGGACAAATTTTTTATCCGAACTGAAAAGAAGACCATGAAGGTCAATGTTACCCTGTATGTACCACGTATCCAATACGATAAAATCAAAGTCAAACTGTTTAATGGACCGATTCGCGGGGAAAAGCTAAAGACAAAAGAACTGGCTGCAAAAACAACAAATGGCGTCGTCTCTTTTGCCTCTTTACAAGCAGAAAAAGTCGGAATTGAAACAGCAAATGGACAAATCAAACTGGCTGATCACGAGTGTGGTATGATTGAAGTAGAAACCATTAATGGGCTCATTGACCTGCGCGGGAAAAGTGAATCAATTGATGCACAGAGCTTCAATGGGAACATTGCTGTTCAGCTGTCAGATGAGAAATGCCGTTCGATCTATGCAAAAACGACAACAGGCAGTGTGGACGTTCAGATTCCGCGTGCTTGTGCAGTGACTGCGGAGCTGAAAAGCAATCTCGGATCGATCTCTCATGAGCTGCTTGATGCAAATATGATTAAAGAGAAAAATGAAACGCTGCAAAAAGAGAAAATGATCAAAGCTAATCAACAGGCGGAGCACAATATATCCATTTTTGCAGAAACAAAAACAGGCTCAATCCAAGTAAAGCACCAATCAGACAAGGAGTGATTCTACATGAAGAAGCTTTATCGTTCAGCGACAGATAAAAAAATAGCGGGTGTTGTCGGTGGACTTGCTGAATACTTAAGTGTCGATGCATCCCTGCTTCGTATTTTAACGGTGATCATCGGATTTATGACAGCATTTATGCCGATCTTCTTGATCTACTTCATCTGGTATTTTGTTGTTCCGGAAGAAGGCACTAACTAAATGCTTAGATGGATCGTTAGTATTTTCGTCAATGCATTACTTTTAATCGTCATTGCTGGATATTTTGATTCAGGCATTCTGCCAGGCCTTGGTAGTGTGTATATTGAAGGCTTTGGCGCAGCGATTGTAGCAAGTATTATTTTGTCCTTGCTCAATATTTTAGTGAAGCCGTTTTTGATCATTTTAACGCTGCCAGTGACAGTACTTTCACTAGGATTGTTCCTCTTTGTCATTAATGCCATCACACTGATGATGACCTCAAGCTTTATGGGAGATAGTTTTAACATTGATGGGTTTGGAACGGCCATTTGGATGGCTGTCATTTTATCCATTTTCCATCTGCTCATACAGAAAGGAATCGTGGAACCGTTAGCGAAAAAAAGCTAACGGTTTTTTTGTGTGAATTTATATCGTTTCCCCGTTCCATCTGTCATAAAAACCGTCTTCAGGAGACACAATATCCGAAGGGAGGCGGTGCACGATGGTGAATGTGAGCAGACAAATCATTCTTTTCCTTTTTTTGAGCATTTTATTTTGTTTCAGTCAGCCTGCTTCAGCAGGATCTTTAACACAAACACAAGTGAACATACGAAATAAGCCCTTTTCACCTTTTATCTTTGATCAATTTCAAGTAGATGTCCGTCCGGTTCAAGGAAAAAAACGTGATCTTCAATTTCGGGCATCTATTAGTCAGTCAGAGCAAATTTTGTCTGCAAACTTGTACTATAAACAGAGTGATGAGCTAGGATATCGATTGATCCCAATGGAACGATTGCCGGGGATGAAACCAGAATTCACAGCGAAAATCCCGACAGATCAATTGTGGAATCCAACAGTTCATTACTATACAGAATTCCTGACGCAGAAGTCTGTCATCAAAACAACCGAACAAGCAGTTCACTTAAACGGATTTGAAGAGGATCTCTCACAAATTCCTGAGCTATTGATGACAGAAATCGTCGTGAATTCAAAAAACCGCAAAGGCAAGGATGCTTTTGAATTCATCGAGGTGTATAACACAACTCATGCACCCATTTCACTTCGACATTACCAGCTTCGCTATCGCAATCCATCACAAGGCGTGGAGATGGATGATATATATTCATTCCACACAAGTCCTATCACCATTTCTCCTGGAAAGCCGTACGTATTTTGGCTTAGAAAAAAAGGGCAGGAGCATTTAACGGTAGCGGACTTTAATGCGATGTACAAAAGCCATTTAAAAGAGGGCGAGCAACTATCGGTCATTGAGAGTAAAGGATTGTCCAATTCTAAATCCCGCCTTGTTTCTATCACAACAAATATAGGAGAAGAGGTATCGTCGGCATCCTATCGTTTAAAGCCTTCATTGTTTAGCGAGCACAGATCGTTACTGTTCAAGTATCCAATGGATGGTACGACACAAATGAAGCTGATCTCGAAAGTGGAGGAAGAGCCAACACCCGGAAAAGTGTTAAAAGCACAAATTCCAACTGAAAAAAAAGAAATATCACAAGATGTTCATAAACCTGTGATCGAAGATATGACAGACAATCAACCGATAAAACCAACTGAAGGCATTGAAATGAGGGCAGATGTGCAGGATGATCAGTCCGTCAAAACGGTCAAATTGCGATATCGGACCAATCGTCATGAAGATTTTAAAGAGGTGTTGCTTCAAAAGGATCATAATGATCGGCTGTTTCACTATATTATTTATTCACCTGAGCTCATTGGTAAAGATCGATTGGAATATCAGATTGAAGCGTCTGACGGCGAAAATCATGCAATGACAATGAAAAAAACAATTGATGTGGAACAAGTAAGCAAAGCACACGGCCTTCGATTGAATGTAGAAGAAGGAGATACGGTTTCAGGCGTATTTCACTTAAAAGCAACAGCAGATCAGAAAAAAAGCATAAAATTAATGATAGATGGAAAACCAATTCGACAAGTATTCCCTGCACTTGAAGCAGATCCATATCTTGCATTTGATGTCAAAGGGACAAATTTATATTTTAAGAATGGTGTGTCTATAGGTAAGCACTTACTTTCCATTTTTGATGATTCGACAAAAGTGTATCGCACCTATACGATACCAATACCAGAAAAACACTTAGAAAAGGCAGGTCCACAAACGATATCATTCCATGCTGGGACGAAGTCATCGCCGTTTGACCGATTTCCTGGAGAAAATCACGATGATTTTGAATTGAAAAATGTCCAGATGATTTTATCGAATGGAACTCAAATTCTGCCTCTAAATGCGAGCCAGCATGAGGAATGGAAAATGGGCGACGGTGGCAGCGCTAAGAAGGTAAGAGCATTTCAGTTTCAAATCCCGAAGCAAGCATATGCTTCAAGCTATATTCAGTGGGATACAAGAAGGCTGAAAGAAGGAGTACATGTTGTTCAGGCTAAAACCGCAGACGAATCTCAATCTGTACGTGTGAAAGTCGATAACACGGGTCCGAAAATCAAGAGTAATATACAGGCAAATGACCAATATAAAGGCGTCTTTACGTTAAAGGCAAAGGTGACGGATCGTTGGAGTGACATAGCGGAGATGAAGGCATATTTAGATGGAAAACCGATCTCTTTGCCTTATCAAACGTCCTCTAGCGAATTAGAACCTGGGGAGCACACATTGAAGATAAAAGCAAAAGATGCCGCTGGAAACAAATCAACTTTGAAAAAGGTTTTTAAGACGGTACATGAACACCCTGAAACGCCAGAGAGAGTGTCAGATAGGACAAAAAAGGAATCATCTAAGCAAACAGTGCTAACCAATGATCCTACTAATGATCAGTTAGATTACTCCTTTTACCGTGCCTATCAATATACATCGCTGCATCCGTCCATGAAGATTTTCAAATATGCAGCGGAAACAGAGCCGCCAAAACATTTAAATGAAACAGGGGAAATGATTTTTTCTAATCGAGAAAGAAATCGCATTGCATTTGCTGATGGTAAATCAGTGGAAACGAAAGATCTACAGCATTTTCCTTATCATCGCTTTCAAATCAAGGTTCATCACGATGTACGTGAAAAGGATGTTGTCGAGGCTGTATGGAAAGGAAGCTCATTATCAGGGAGAAAGGTAACGATGTACGCTTGGAATCATCAGCAAGAAAAGTGGGATAAAATCACTCATCACTTTGCCAAGGATGAAAAGGAATTTTACCTGAAAGGGCTGCTGTCAGTCAGACAGTATATGAAAAATCAAACGTTTGATTTGCTTGTACAAGATGAGATCAGTCAGACGTTAAAGCCTTATAAGATGGTGTGGATGTCTGATACTCAATATTATGCCAGAAGTTATCCTCACATCTTCAAAAAAATGGTCGAGTGGATCAGAGATCAAAGGGACCCATTAAATATTCAATATGTGTTCCATACAGGTGATATTGTGGATGATTCAAAGGACAAGCAGTGGAATCGTGCCGATACATTTATGCGTGTGTTAGATCAGCATCAGATTCCTTACGGTGTATTAGCTGGTAATCATGATGTCACGCACAAAGACGGCCATTATAGGGAATATGGGAGATATTTTGGAGCGAAACGCTTTGAAGACAAGCCGTATTACGGTGAATCCTATCAAAACAATCGAGGTCATTATGATCTTATCTCTGCTGGTGGCAATGATTATATGATGGTGTATATGGGCTGGGGGATCAAGCAAAATGAGATTGACTGGTTAAATCGAGTTATTTCTGAACATCCAGATCGCATTGTCATTTTAAATTTCCATGAGTATTTGTTAGTGAGCGGCAATCGAAGCCCAATTGGAGATTTGATCTTCCATCAAGTGGTAAAGCGTCACCCGAATATTGTCGCAGTATTTAGTGGCCACTACCACGGAGCCAGTCGAAAAGTAGATGAGATTGACGATGATCATGATGGAAAAGTGGACAGAAAAGTATATCAAATCCTTGCAGATTACCAGTCAGGTCCTGAAGGCGGTCAAGGTTTTATGCGGCTGATCACTGCGGATCAAGAAAAAAATAAGCTTCATTTCACCACATACTCACCCTACTTGAATCAAGAACATTTTTATGATCCAAAAACGTATGGAGATCAAGATGAATTTTCAATTGATGTCGATTTAACACCAAAAATGAAATCCGTTAAAACCAATTATTTTGAATTGAATGTCTACACAAACGTTCTTCTTGGAGAAGTCAAAGGTGTGAAAAGTGGTAAAAAAGCAACCTTTGAATGGAAAGGGTTAAAGCCAAATCAAGAATATTATTGGTACACTGTCGCAAAAGACCGTTTCGAAGGGAAAGTGATTTCTCCTATATGGAAAATTCATACAAAAAATGATGATCAATCAACATTTCTTAGGAAATAAAAAACTGTGCTTTCAGGAGCACAGTTTTATCTTTCCATTGTGTGAGTGAGCTTGTATCGATCCCCTCTATAAACGGACATGACATACTCGAATGGAAGGTCATTTTGAAAATAAGTTGTTCTTGCAATGGAGAGAACAGGGTCCCCTAATGAAATAGACAGCACGTTAGCTTCTTCCTTTGAAGCAACATTGGCTTCAAGCTCCTGCTTGGCATGGGCAATGGTTAGACCTGTGTTCGCTTCTATATATTCATATAAAGATCCAGCTAAATGGTCCTTTGTGAGCTCGCCAGCAAATTTTTCAGGAATATAACTCGTTTCAATAGCCATTGGTTCATTGTTTGCAAGGCGGATTCGTTTTAATTCATAGACATCTTCACTGTTCGACAGCTGTAATGGTTGCAGCAAGTGCTCTGGGCATGCGACTTTTTTGAAATCAATCAACTGACTTGAAGCTTTGAGCCCACGTTGACGCATATCTTCTGTAAAGCTTGTTAAGCCCTGAAGCGGTTGTTCAAATTTCTTTCGGCTAACAAATGTTCCTTTTCCTTTTTGCCGGTATAAATATCCTTCGTTCACAAGGTTCGATAAGGCTTGTCTGACAGTCATTCGGCTAATACCAAAGCGTTCGGCATATTCTCTTTCAGAAGGAATGAGTGTATCAGGTGCTAACGTTCCATCCTCAATCTGCTTTTTCAAGTTCTCCATAATCTGATGGTACATGGGGATAGGTGACTGCTTATCAATAAACATGTGAAAATCCTCTCGTATTTAGCGTAGTGAACCAGCTTCTCGATCAATAAAAATCGTCACATCTTCATGAAGTTTCAGAGCAGATGCAGGGAAGTCTGGGTGAATCTCTGTTCGTTCTAAATATTGTATCACGTCCGCTTTTGATTTTCCTGATGCGAGAAGGAGAATTTTTTTACTTGAAAGAATGCTTGCAATTCCCATTGTAATGGCATGTGTAGGCACCTCATCAATAGAAGAAAAGTATCTTGCATTGGCTTGACGAGTGTGTTCATCTAATTGGACGACATGCGTCTTTGAATCAAAGGGAGTACCAGGTTCATTAAACCCGATATGTCCATTTTGTCCGATACCAAGTAGCTGAAGATCAATACCCCCTAAATCTTCAATGAGCTGATCATACCTTAAGCACTCTTCCTCCAAGTGAGAAGCAGCACCATTGGGGAGGAAATATTGATCTGATGGGAGATCAATATGGTCGAATAAATGACGCTTCATGTAAGTCATATAACTATTTTCATGATTTGGATCAATTCCCACGTACTCATCCAGATTCACTGTTCTTGCTTGTTTGAAAGATAATTGTTCTGTTTGATGCAACTGAATTAACTCTTTATAAGTCTCAATTGGTGTACCGCCAGTTGCCAGACCGAGAACCGCATCTGTTTTTGATTTAATGGTACGTGCAATGAAAGCAGCTGCTGCTTTTCCTAATTGATCTTTATCTGCAAATTCGATGATGTTCATCAGTGTGTGGCCTCCTTTTTTTCAAAAACGATTTGTCCATGGCAGATCGTCATCATGAGTTCGCCAGATTCATCCCAAATGACCAAGTCTGCTAGTTTTCCAACTTCGATCGAACCGAGCTGATGATCGATCCCGAGCTGAGTGGCTGCATTTGTTGAGGTCATTTGAGCAATTTCTGTCCATCCACATTGTGTGATCTGTCTCATACGTTTGACCCCATCTTTCATTTGTAAAATCGATCCTGCAAGTGTTCCATCTGCCAGCAATGCTTTTTCACCGCTGACTGTCACAGTCTGACCGCCAAATTCGTAGGTTCCCTCTCCAAGTCCTTTTGCACGCATTGAGTCTGTAATCATGATCAAACGTTCACTTCCCTTTGCCAAATACGCAAGCTTTACGGAAAGAGGATGTGAATGAATGCCATCTGTAATCAGCTCAGTCAAAAGCTTTTCGTTTGTAAGCGCAGCCCCTGCAACATTTGGCTCACGATGCTGAAATGAACTCATCGCATTATAAAGATGCGTGACATGACGCGCGCCGTGCTTTGCTGCTAGTTCAATCATGTCATGAGGAGCATTTGTATGTCCAATAGAAGGAATGATATTTTTTTCTTTTAGCAGGGAAAGAAATGCAAAATCAGTATCTTCCTCAGGAGCAAAAGTGACAATTCGAATCAGCTGATCTGATGCACTCAGCCATTTCTCAAAAAGAGGAAGGTTAGCCTGTGTAATCCATTGAGCAGGCTGCGCTCCAGCTTTATCTTTAGAAATAAAAGGACCTTCTAGATGAATGCCTAAACATTGTGACTGACTTCCAGCCTGCTTTTCATTATAGGGTCTCCACTGTGCGACATTTTTAAGTGCTTGCTCAATCTCTTGATGATTTTGTGTAATGGTTGTTGCTAAAAAGCTTGTCGTTCCTTCTGCGGGTAAGTGATCAGCAAGTGTATTCATGGCTTCTGGTGTCGCATCCATCATATCTGCACCATATCCCCCATGGATGTGAATATCAATCATTCCGGGGAGTAAATAAAAGTTTTCCCGGGAAATATATACTTTTTCATAATTTCCTGTCGGCGGTGATGTTGAAATATAGTCGATCTTGCCATCGCGTAAACCGACAAAACCGTTTTCAATGATTTCTGTCTTTGTCACAATATGAATATTGGAGAGCAATAAAGAACTGCTCATGATTGTGCCCCCTTATTCTCGTCGTTAGATTCAGTTTACCTTTTTTAAGTATAGTTGTCTATACCAGTAAATGTGATGAAACAGGATCAGGATAAAATACTATTTTGGGTTCATCATTGAAAGTGATAAAATAGAGCTGTATTTCTGAAACGCCTGTGATAAAAGGAGGAAGAAGCGTGCCGAAAGTTCGTACGAAGGACATAATGGAACAATTTCATCTTGAACTGGTAAGTGGGGAAGAAGGGATTAATCGTCCCATTACAATCAGTGATCTTTCCAGACCAGGTATTGAAATGGCTGGATATTTTACATATTACCCAAAAGAAAGAGTTCAACTTTTAGGAAAGACAGAGCTTTCTTTTTTTGAACAGCTCCCAGAACGCGAACGAAAGCAGAGAATGATGTCTCTTTGTACAGATATTACCCCTGCCATCATTTTGTCACGAGATCGTGAAGTCCCAAAAGAATTGATCGAAGCATCAAACGAAAATGGAGTGCCGGTTTTACGCTCAAGCTTAAAAACGACAAGACTTTCGAGTCGATTAACGAACTTCTTAGAAAGCAAGCTTGCACCAACGACTGCGATTCATGGCGTACTCGTAGATGTATATGGTGTAGGTGTGCTGTTAATTGGAAAAAGTGGCGTAGGTAAAAGTGAAACGGCTTTAGAATTAGTGAAGAGAGGACACAGGCTGGTTGCAGACGATTGCGTGGAAATTAGGCAAGAGGATCAGGATACGTTAGTTGGAAGCGCACCAGAGCTGATTGAGCACCTTCTAGAAATCCGTGGATTAGGCATTATTAATGTGATGACCTTATTTGGAGCGGGCGCTGTCAGAAGCTATAAGAGAATTACGATTGTTATGAACCTTGAGCTTTGGGAACAAGGCAAACAGTATGACCGTTTAGGACTTGAGGAAGAAAAAATGCGGATCATCGATACAGATGTACCAAAGCTGACCATCCCTGTACGTCCGGGACGAAATTTAGCGGTCATCATCGAGGTAGCTGCAATGAACTTCAGACTGAAACGAATGGGACATAATGCAGCGGAACAATTTACAAGTAAACTTGCCGATGTCATTGAAGACAATGGCCAGGATGAATAGGAGCTGTCTATATGAATGAAGCAATTCAACCAATTGATCCGATTGCTTTTCAGCTCGGACCTATTTCGGTTCATTGGTATGGTGTGATTATTGGGGTCGGAGCCCTGCTTGGACTCTGGCTCGCATTAAGGGAGTGTGAAAAAAGAGGCATCAATAAAGATATGTTTATTGATCTCATCTTATTTGCCATTCCTATTGCCATTATTTGTGCACGAATTTATTATGTATCCTTTGAATGGGATTATTATCAGCAGCACCCAAATGAAATCATCAAGATTTGGAATGGCGGAATTGCCATACATGGCGGACTGATAGGAGCGGTGCTGACAGCGATTGTCTTTACTAAAGTGAGGAAGGTGTCCTTTTGGAAAATCGCCGATGTCGCAGCGCCTAGTATTTTACTAGGGCAAGCCATCGGGCGCTGGGGGAATTTTATTAATCAGGAAGCGCATGGTGAGGCTGTTTCAAGAGCCTTTTTAGAAAATTTGCACCTGCCTGAGTTTATTATTAATCAGATGTACATTGACGGGACCTACTATCACCCTACGTTCTTATATGAATCATTATGGAATATCGCAGGCGTTTTGATATTAATCTTATTACGTAGAACATCATTGCGTCGAGGCGAAATGTTCTTGTCGTATTTAATCTGGTATTCAATCGGCCGTTTCTTCATTGAAGGAATGAGAACAGACAGCTTAATGCTAACTGAGCATCTTCGAATTGCACAGATGATTTCAATTGCCATATTTGCAGTGGCTGTTTTGCTGATTGTGTTTAGAAGAATCAAGGGATATGCATCTATACCGTATAAAGAGAACAACTCATCAAATTAAGCAAGGGGGATAAGAGATGGGGGAGACATGGAAAAACGGCTTGAAAGCAGGGTTATCGACAACTTGGACACTTGGAAAAGTCATTTTTCCGGTTACCATTCTCGTTAGTATCTTGCAGCATACACCTGTGATGGATTGGATTATACAATTCATCCGTCCATTTATGGGTCTGTTTGGTCTTTCAGGGGAAGCGGCCATTCCGCTTGTTTTAGGAAATATGCTGAACTTGTATGCGGGTATTGCAGCCATCTTGACATTAGAGCTGCCTGTGAAGGAAGTGTTCATTTTAGCGGTCATGCTCTCCTTTTGTCACAACTTGATCATCGAATCAACAGTGGCGGCGAAGGTTGGGCTGCGGGTGTCTGTCATTTTGCTGGTGAGAATCAGTCTTGCCGTCGTGTCAGCAATTGTCATTCACCTCGTTTGGCAGGGAGGCGAGGAACCGGCGCAATATGGTTTGCTGACAGCTGCTCAGTCGGCTGATGTGCCTTCTAGCTGGTTTATGATCGTACTTCTTGCTTTACAGAAAGCTGTTCTTGGTGTGCTGCAGCTGGCTTGTATTGTCATTCCTCTCATGATCATCATTCAATTCATGAGAGACTTAGGGTGGCTCCATACGCTGTCTAAATGGCTGTCTCCTTTTACGAGAATGCTTGGAATGAAAGAAAATACGTCTATGACGATGGTGGCTGGTTTGACCATTGGTCTTGCCTACGGGGCAGGCGTCATGATGAAAGCAGTGGAAGAGGACGGTGTCAGCAAAAAGGATTTAACGCTTGCTTTCATTTTCCTTGTGGCGTGTCATGCGGTGGTCGAAGATACACTCATTTTCATTCCTTTAGGTATTCCAGTCTGGCCGCTTCTTCTTATTCGCCTTATTTCTGCTATTTTATTGACAGCTGCCATCAGCTATATTTGGCGGAGGCGGGAACATGCAGCTGTTAGAAAGGAAGCTATATGAACCAATCAACTATTAACACAGTGCTATTTGATTTAGATGGCACATTAATTAATACAAATGAATTAATTATTGCTTCATTTCAGCATACGCTTGATCATTATTACCCTGGTCAATACAGCCGTGAGGATATCCTTCATTTCATTGGTCCATCATTATTTGATACATTCTCTGCAATGGATCCGAATCTGACAGATGACATGATTCAGATGTATCGAACGTTTAATCATGAACAGCATGACCTGCTTGTGACGGAGTACGAGACGGTGTTAGACACGTTGAAAATCCTCCAAGATCGAGGGTTTAAGCTTGGTATTGTGACAACAAAAATCCGTGATACGGTCTTAATGGGATTAAAGCTGACTGGATTGGAGCCATTTTTTGAGGTCATTGTCACACTTGATGATGTACAAAATGAAAAGCCGCATCCAGAACCAGTTCAACTGGCATTATCCAAGCTCGGCAGTGATCCGCATGAGGCGATCATGGTTGGTGATAATTATCACGACATTTTATCTGGTCAAGCGGCAGGGACGAAAACAGCAGGTGTTGCTTGGTCTATTAAGGGAGAAGAAGCCCTGTTAAAGCATCGCCCAGATTATATGCTGCAGAAAATGAGTGATCTCTTGGCGATTGTTGGAGCTGATTAAGTTGAGAAAAACAGATCGTTATCCTGTCAAAGGGGTCAATTCGCTTAGACAAGTCTATCGGACGGTCCCCTTTCTCAAGGTTGTGAAAAACTTTATCTTTATTCAAATGGCAAGGTATACGCCTTTTATGGGAATGAAAAATTGGATTTATCGCACCTTCCTTCGGATGAAAGTCGGGGAGGATACGGCGTTTGCTTTAATGGTGATGGTCGATCTCATGTTTCCTGAGAAAATCACTGTCGGCCGAAATAGTGTGATTGGTTATAACACAACCATTCTGTCCCATGAGTATTTGATTAAAGAGTATAGGCTTGGGGAAGTCTATATTGGTGATGAAGTGTTAATTGGGGCAAATTCAACGATTCTACCTGGAGTGACAATTGGTGATGGTGCGATTGTATCGGCGGGAACTCTTGTGAACAAAGATGTTCCGGCAGGCTCCTTTGTTGGAGGAAATCCAATGCGGATGATTTATACGAAAGAGGAAATGGAAGCACGTCAATCTTCGTCTGCTGAGTAGCTCGGCAGACTTTTTTGTTGACATTCTAACTTGGTGTAACTATAATGATTACAACAGAGGTGAGAAAACATGAAAATCAGCAGCAGATTTACTGTCGCTGTCCATATTCTGGCCTTGCTATCACTTGAAAAAGGTTCTTTACAGACATCGGAGGATATCGCAGGAAGTGTCAATACAAATCCAGTGGTGATTCGTCGTATCATGAGTAAGCTCAAAAAAGCAGGCCTAATCTCAACGAGTCTTGGCAAAGGCGGTTCTCAATTGAATCGCAGTGAAGATGACATGACACTGCTCGATGTGTATAAAGCGGTTGAAGTTGTGGATGAGGGAGAGTTGTTTCAAATTCATGAAAGCCCTAACCCTGACTGTCCGATCGGTGCAAATATTCAAGCTGTATTAGAATTAATTTTGTGCCGTGCTCAAAGTGCGATGGAGCAAGTGCTTGCTGAGATCAAATTAAGTGAACTAACGCAGGTTTTAATCAAAAAAATTGGATGATCTATTCAATTTTTTTTACCTCTGTTGTAACTATCGTGGTTACATCTTAAGTGATCAAAATAACAATATATTGTAGGAGGAATTTACATGAACATTGGAATCATTGGCGCAACAGGTAAAGCAGGACAACACATTTTAAAAGAAGCTCAATCGAGAGGGCACGAAGTAACGGCAATCGTTCGAGATGCACAAAAAGTGACCAATTCATCAGCAGCTGTTTTAGAAAAGGATGTTTTTCACTTAGAGGCAGGAGACGTCAAAGGTTTTGATGTGATCGTAAACGCATTTGGTGCACCAGCAGGACAAGAGCACCTTCATGTAGAAGCAGGGAAAAAACTCATTCATCTCTTGAAAGAGACACCAGAAACGCGTTTAATCGTTGTGGGAGGTGCTGGAAGTTTATTTGTAGATGAGGCCAAAACAACTAGACTGATGGACACACCGGAGTTTCCAAAGGAATACTTTGCTACTGCTTCACACCAAGGAGAAAACTTAAAAGATCTTCAAAAGACCGAAGGATTAAAATGGACATTTTTAAGTCCAGCAGCCTTCTTTAATCCAGCAGGCAAACGGACAGGTGCTTATGTGAAAGGCAAAGACCATCTTATCGTCAATTCAAAGGGTGACAGCTATGTGAGTTATGCTGACTACGCCGTTGCACTTGTCGATGAGATAGAACAAGCTGCTCATGTTGGAGAACGATTTACTGTGGTTTCTGAAGCAGAATAAGTAGAATAACATGCGTTTCATTGTCGCTAAAAAACGATGAGTGAGGAGTCTGTCTTATGAATGATCAAGAAAAATCTTTCATCTATGTATGGGATGCGTATTGTGGCTGGTGTTATGGATTTTTCAACAGCATCCGTGCTTTACACGAAAATCACCCTGAGATACCACTGACACTTGTATCGGGCGGTTTATTTGTAGGAGAGCGTCGTCTACCGATAAAGAATTATCCACACATTTCAGAAGCAAATGAGCGTATCAGTCAGCTGACAGGTGTCGAATTTGGAGACCGTTACGAAGAGTTGCTAGAAAACGGAACATTCATTTTAGACTCTGAGGCTGCTGCAATTGGATTTTCTGCATTAAGATCCATCGCACCAGAGCGTGCATTGTATTTGGCTTCATCTATGCAAAAGGCCTTTTATCAAGACGGAAAAAGCCTAAGTGATGAAGAAACTTATAGAGATATCGCTATGAAACACCAACTTGACCCTGATGTATTAGTTGAACGAATGAAGGAGACAGAAACGATCAATGATGCGTATGCCGATTTTGCAAAGGTTCAGCAATTGAACGTGAATGGCTATCCTACACTTTTACTAAAAAAAGGGGATGAATACATCAGCCTTGGTGGGGGTGCGATGACGGCTGAAAAGCTTGAAGACCGTCTGAAGGAAATACTAACAAAATAAATCATTCAAAAACATCCTCCATTCGTATGGAGGATGTTTTTGATGCATGTGTAAATTCTCTCAATGGGAGAAGTGGTTTATGCTTTAATGATAATCGCCTGGCTGCCCATCTGTTTCCAAGAATCCTCAAACTGTTCACGATCTACTTTTTGATTCTTCTCTCCGTATGGGTTATTTAAGTAGACATGATCTTTGTCATAGCCTGTGATGACCACGCTGTGCATATTAAAGCTGATATCTATTTTCCCATTTGGTGTATTCCATGTTTCAATGTTATCTGTTTTGGCGAAGGTCGAAGTGGTAATGACCCAGACAGGATAACCTTTTTCAAGTGATTGATAGATGGCCTTTTTGACTGGCTTGCCGGTTAAGTCAACGGCTTGATTACCTACATATTTTTTCGCAAGCTGATAAATGGGTTCGTGGTACACACCAAGACCTGGCCCATTCTCCATATCGCCTACAAACCCGTCATGAGGGTCTCCTTTTAAGCCATTCTCATAATTGAGCGGGACACGCTTAATCTCGTTTGCCAATGCGTTTTTCGTTATATGCTCATAGCCGCTGTAATGAAGAAGCATGGCTAAGCTTGTGACTTCGCATCCGTTATAAAGCTTTGGTGCATCCATTTGATTAAAGAGGATGACGTCCATGGCTTTTTTATTTCCTTTTAAACTAGAGTGTGTCGTTTCTGTTTTTTTCGTAGAACGTGTTTCTTCTGCTGCTAGTGCGGTATCATTTTCTTTTTCTTTGGCTTCTTGCGGTGACGTTGTTTTCTTGACTTGGTCGAATTGTGAAATGTAAATAAAGCCGAAATAAACAAGACATGCGCACAACAAAGTTAAGATTAATGTCTGGATGAATTTCACTGTAATCTCCTGTGTTATTCAATATTTTTAAGTATTATAGCATGTTCCTAAAGCAAAGAGATCAAAAAGGATTAGGTGTCATTTTAATGTAATATATGAACAAATGATTAAGGAAAAAAAGGGGAAAATAAAAATGATTGATTTAATTACTTTATTTTGTTAGCATATTATCATATTAGCGAACTAAAGGATTCGGAATTTTTTGTTTTAATGTGTTGGAGGTGCGGTACATGTTCATGTTTGAAAAACCATATGGTATGCGAGATTCATTACCAGGATTGTATGAGACGAAGAAAAGAGTTAGGCATTCTTTAACAGAGGTCATGAATGGTTGGGGTTATCGTTTAATGGAAACGCCAACGCTTGAATTTTACGATACAGTCGGTGTTCAATCGGCGATTACAGATACGCAGCTGTTTAAGCTTCTTGATCAAAATGGTCAAACCCTTGTGCTTAGACCTGATATGACGGGACCAATTGCGAGAGTGGCGGCTTCAAAGCTTCACGAACAGGCGTATCCGCTTCGAGTCGGTTATGCAGCCAACGTGTTTCGGGCACAGGAAAGAGAAGGGGGAAGACCTTCTGAATTTGAGCAGGTCGGTATTGAGTTGATCGGTGATGGTTCGATTAGTGCAGATGCTGAAGTCATAGCGCTTGTCGTGTTTGCATTAAAAAATGCTGGACTTCAATCCTTCAAAATTGCGATCGGGCATGTGGCTTTGGCTGAGACCTTGTTTTTAGATGTACTAGGGAATACAGAGCGGGCGAACGTATTGCGCCGATTTTTATATGAAAAGAATTATGTGGGATACAGGCAGCATGTTAAACAATTGCCGCTCTCATCCATCGATAAAACAAGGCTGCTCCAGCTTTTAGAGCTGCGCGGCGGTCAAGAAGTGACCCAGCAGGCTGAAGAAATTGTGGTGTCACAAGAGGGCAAAGAAGTGCTGGCGGAGTTAAAGGCGCTGTGGGAGACACTTGATGATTACGGCTGTACAGAATATATCCGTTTGGATTTAAGCATGGTTAGTCATATGAGCTACTATACTGGGATTTTGTTTGAAGTATTTGCAGATCATGTTGGGTCTGTGATCGGAAGTGGAGGAAGGTATGATCAATTGCTTGCTCACTTTGATGCACCCGCACCTGCTACAGGCTTCGGACTTCGATTAGACCGTCTTCTTGAGGCACTCGACGCAAAAGAAATAAATGAGCCCCAAGAGGCTGTGATTTTTAGTAAAGAACAGCGGCTTGAAGCATTTGATTTTGCAGAAAAAGAGCGGACAAAGGGCAAAAGGATTGTTCTCCAAGACTTAGCAGGTATTGAAAATATCGATGCCATGACCAAGGCATTTGAGCAAGTGACTTATTTTATCGGCACTAGAAAGGAAGAGCAAAATGGGTAAAGTGTTGACAATGGCAATGCCAAAGGGGCGGATATTTGAAGAAGCAGCAGGGCTATTAAGACAGGCTGGATATCAGCTGCCGGAGGAATTCGAAGATTCAAGAAAATTAATCATTGATGTACCGGAAGAAAGTCTCCGCTTTATTTTAGCGAAGCCAATGGATGTGACGACATATGTAGAGCACGGTGTAGCAGATGTGGGCATTGCAGGCAAAGACGTCATGCTTGAAGAAGCAAGGGATGTGTACGAAGTGCTCGATTTAAACATTAGCAAATGTCATTTAGCTGTAGCGGGCTTGCCGGGAGCCAGCTGGGGCGGTGTCGCGCCGCGTGTGGCCACAAAGTACCCAAATGTCGCTTCTTCTTATTTTAGAGAACAAGGTGAGCAGGTGGAGATCATTAAGCTAAATGGTTCCATTGAATTAGCACCGCTCATCGGACTTGCCGATCGAATTGTTGACATTGTCTCCACCGGTCAAACACTTAAGGAAAATGGGCTTGTCGAAACGGAACATATTTGTGACATTACGTCACGTTTTATTGTCAATCCTGTGAGTTATCGAATGAAGGATGCGGTAATCGATGAAATGGCGCAGCGTCTGGCAAGAATCATCGAAGGAGAAGGGGAGGAAACATCATGAACATCACCTACATACAAGAAGGTGAGACAGACACTCTCTCACTCAAGCGTTCTCTAGATACAGGAACGGAAGAGCAGCGATTGGCTGTTCAGCGAATAATCGAAGAAGTGAGAAAAAATGGTGACGAAGCGGTACGGTCTTTCACGAAGCAATTTGACGGTGTCTCTATTGAACAGCCACTTGTGACGGAGGATGAAAAGACAAAAGCCTACGAACGTTTGGACCCGGAGATGATCCAAATCATCCAAACGGCGATCCGGAATATTCGAACATACCACGAGCGTCAGCTGACCTCCTCTTGGTTTTATCACCAAAAGGACGGTTCAATGCTAGGTCAGAAAGTAACACCGCTCGATGCGGTCGGTGTATATGTCCCAGGCGGAACGGCCGCCTATCCATCATCTGTTTTAATGAATGTGATCCCGGCACTTGTTGCCGGCGTTGAGCGAATTGTCCTTGTGACACCGCCAGGAAAAGACGGTCGTCTGTCTGACGCTGTACTAGTAGCAGCGAATGAGCTGGGCATTTCAGAAATGTACAAAATGGGTGGTGCTCAGGCGATAGCTGCTCTTGCATATGGAACGGACAGTATCCAGCCTGTTGATAAAATCACCGGTCCAGGAAACATTTATGTAGCACTTGCCAAACGGGAAGTATTTGGTCAAGTAGACATTGATATGATTGCGGGCCCAAGTGAAATTGCTGTTTTAGCAGATGAAACGGCAACCGCACATGAGGTGGCAGCTGATTTGCTTTCACAGGCAGAGCATGATGCGTTGGCATCTAGTATTTTGGTGACACCATCCAAGGTACTGGCTGAAAGAGTGCAAGCAGAGGTGCAAGCGCAGCTGGACACTTTGCCAAGAAAATCAATCGCAGCACAATCCATTCAAGACCATGGCCATATTTACGTGACAGAATCCTTGGATCGTGCAGTTGATATCGTGAACCAGTTAGCCCCAGAGCATTTAGAAGTGCTGACGGCGTATCCAGAATCACTACTTGGTCAAATCAAGCATGCTGGAGCGATTTTCTTAGGGCGTTACAGCCCAGAGCCGGTAGGGGATTACTTCGCAGGACCGAACCATGTGCTGCCAACAAACGGGACGGCAAGATTCTCCAGTCCGCTTGGCGTCACGGATTTCCAAAAGAAAACGAGCATCATTTCATATAGCAAAGAAGCTTTTGAAACACATAGCGAAAGCATTGCAGCTTTTGCAAGATTAGAAGGGCTTGAAGCACATGCAAGATCGATTGAAGCGAGAAAGCGGGAGGAATCAAAATGAGACAGGCAGAAACAGCGAGACAGACAAATGAAACGAACATTTCGTTAGCGCTAGAGATTGATGGTGAAGGAAAAGCAGATATTCAGACAGATGTCCCTTTTATGACGCATATGCTCGACTTATTCACAAAGCATGGGCACTTTAACTTATCTGTAGATGCAAAAGGAGATACAGATGTCGATGATCACCACACAACAGAAGATATTGGCATCGTGCTGGGACAGATGTTTAAAGAAGCGCTCGGGGATAAAAAAGGAATTAAGCGCTACGGCTCTAGTTTTGTTCCAATGGATGAAACACTTGCCCAAGTCGTCGTGGATTTAAGCAATCGTCCTCATTTGGAAATGAGAGCTGATTTCCCGAGTCAGAAGGTCGGCACCTTTGATACGGAGCTGGTTCATGAGTTTCTTTGGAAATTTGCCCTTGAAGCACGAATCAATCTTCATGTGATCGTTCACTACGGATCCAATACCCACCATATGATTGAAGCCATTTTTAAAGCGATGGCACGCGCCTTAGATGAAGCAACAACCATTGATCCGCGTGTGAAAGGGATTCCGTCGACAAAGGGGATGCTCTAATGATTGGCGTCATTGACTATGGAATGGGAAATTTGTTTAGCGTATCAAAAGCACTGGAACGAGCAGGAGCGTCTTATATCGTGTCTTCTGAAGTAGAGGAGCTGAAAAAGGCAGATGCGTACATTTTGCCAGGAGTCGGTTCGTTTCGTGATGCGATGCAGCTGTTAAGACAGACAGGACTTGAGGCGTTTATCCACCAAGTCGTGCAGGAAGGAAAGCTGTTATTTGGCATTTGCCTTGGTATGCAGCTGTTGTTTGAAGAAAGTGAAGAAGCAGGAAAAACAAAAGGGTTAGGCTTTTTAAAAGGACGTGTCGTTCTTTTGAAGGATCGTGATCAGGATGGACAAAGGCTGAAGGTGCCTCATATGGGCTGGAATGAGCTCACATTTCATCAGCCGTCACCATTATTTGACGGTGTGCCGGAAGGATTTGCATACTTTGTTCACTCTTATTATGTGAGCGGCATGAATCCAGAAGATCTATTGGCAAGTGCACCCTATGGCGTTCAAGTACCTGCCGTTGTTGGGAAGGGGAATGTGTTTGGAACGCAGTTTCACCCTGAAAAAAGCAGTACAACAGGAATGACACTGCTGAAACAGTTTATTCAATTAGCAAACGAACAGAGGGTGAGCAAATGAGTGATTTTACATTATATCCAGCAATTGATATGAGAAATGGCAAATGTGTACGACTTGTGCAAGGAGACTATGACCAAGAAACCATTTATGGAGATTCACCGTTAGACATGGCGAGACGGTTTGCAAATGAAGGAGCGAAATGGATACATCTTGTTGATTTAGATGGCGCAAAAGCAGGAAAACGCGTGAATCACGAGCATGTGCTGGCGATTGCTTCCTCATTAGATGTGAATGTCCAAATTGGCGGCGGCATTCGGACAGAAGAAGATGTTGCATTCTATCTAAACAATGGCGTATCGAGAGTCATTCTTGGCAGTTCAGCGGTGTCAAACCCGATTTTTGTGAAAAAAATGCTGGCGCAATATGGAGAGAAAATTGCCATTGGCATTGATGCACGAAACGGTTTTGTATCGACTGAAGGGTGGCTTGAAACGTCGGAAGTGAAGGCGGAGGAACTCGGTAAGGAACTGGCAAAGGAAGGCGCAGAGGTCTTTATTTTCACTGATATTCAAATGGATGGCATGCTGTCTGGTCCAAATGTGGAAAGTACGGTTCGATTAGCAGAAGCAACTGGCAAACAAGTCATTGCCTCAGGTGGTGTCAGTGCAGTAGGTGATCTGCAAAAGCTATCAGCACAAAAGCAGACAGGTGTGTCTGGTGCAATCATTGGCAAGGCGCTGTACACAAAGCAATTTACTTTAGCAGAAGCGTTTGAAGGGCTTGACAGCATATGATGACAAAACGAATCATTCCATGTCTTGATGTAAAGGAAGGGCGTGTGGTCAAAGGGATCCAATTTCTAGGGTTGAAGGATGCTGGTGATCCGGTCGAATTAGCGCAGATCTATGACGAGGAAGGTGCGGATGAACTCGTCTTTCTTGATATATCTGCCTCTCATGAAGGCCGAAAAACAATGGTGGATGTGGTCAAACAAGTTGCATCCACTCTCGCTATCCCATTCACGGTGGGTGGCGGGATTAACCACCTTGATGACATGAAGCGTATATTAAGAGCGGGGGCAGACAAGGTGTCTGTGAACACAGCGGCTGTTTTAAGACCGGAGCTAATAACAGAAGGAGCCGACTTTTTTGGTTCACAGTGCATAGTTGTTGCGATTGACGCGAAATACGATGAAGAGAAACAAGCATACATGGTCTATACGCACGGAGGACGCCGTCAAACGGATTTAGAAGTGAGTGACTGGGCGAAAGAAGCCGTGCGAAGAGGAGCAGGCGAGATCTTGCTGACTAGCATGGATGCCGATGGTGAGAAAACGGGATTTGAGCATCGTTTGACGAGGCTTGTATCAGAAGCAGTCACAGTGCCAGTTATTGCTTCAGGAGGTGCTGGCAATGCGCAGCATATGCTGGAGGCTTTTACAAAAGGTGAAGCTGATGCCGCACTCGCAGCCTCTATTTTCCATTATAAAGAAACCTCTATTCAAGAGGTGAAGACATATTTGAGAGAACACGGGGTGAAGGTAAGATGAAACAGGCAAACGAATTAATCTTTAATGATGCAGGTCTCATTCCTGCCATTGTACAGGATGCTCAAAGCAAGGAAGTTCTTACTTTGGCGTATATGAATCAAGAATCCTATGAAAAAACATTAGAGACAGGGGAAACATGGTTTTTTAGCAGATCGAGAAATGAGCTTTGGCACAAAGGAGCTACATCTGGACACACCCAGCGTGTTACATCTATTCGCTATGACTGTGATCAAGATGCCCTGCTTGTTCTAGTGACACCAAGCGGCCCAGCCTGCCATACAGGCAGCTATAGCTGTTTTTCAGAAGATGGCGTGAAACAGCCAAGGGGAGAACAAGACCGCTTTGCCATTTTAAATGAACTGGAACAGGTCATTGCGAAACGGCAGATGGAAATGCCAGAAGGAGCTTATACGACCTATCTTTTTGAAAAAGGAGTCGACAAAATCCTGAAAAAGGTAGGGGAAGAAGCTTCTGAAGTGATCATTGCGGCGAAGAATCGTGATCAAGAAGAATTGAAATGGGAAACAGCAGATCTCCTGTATCACCTTCTTGTGTTATTACGTGAACAGCAGCTGCCTCTTGATGATGTATTAAAGGTATTGAAAAAGCGTCACCAAGGGGAATGAAAAGCCGGGGGTCTCTCGGCTTTTTGCTTTTAAATGAAAAACAAATCCTTCCTTTCCTTTTGTTCTATGTGACGACTCATGAAGTATGTTATACTACACACGGTACACTGTTCGAAATGGAGGGTATCGGTGAGTAAATACACTTCTCAAAATAATCACACACAAGTCGTCCAGCTATTCCAAGATGGGCATTACTTTTTTCATAAAGGTCTAAAAGCATATAGAGAAAGAAATCTGTCTAGGGCAAGTAAGCTGATACAGCGGGCCATCGTACTTGAGCCTGAAAATGTAGAAATGCTGTCGCAGCTTGCCATTATTTATACTGAAATGGGTCATTACCAACAATCAAATGAACTGCTTGATTTTATCCTTGAACACTTGGATGAGAATATGTCAGAGTGTCACTACTTTAAAGCCAATAATTATGCGAATCTCGGTTTGTTTCAAGAGGCATATAGATGCGCCACTGCTTATGCTGCGCTGGAAGAAGACGGGGAATTTGCAGATGAAAATGACGATCTCCTCGATCTGCTTGATATGAGTGACGATGTTGATGAAGATTTTCCTTATGATCAGGATGATCTGATTGTAAAGCAGGATCAAGCCAACCATTTGCTAGAAAGCGGCAGGCTAGATGAAGCAATCGAGATGCTGGAACAGATGATTGTTGAGTATCCAGAGTTTTGGTCAGCGTATAATAATCTCGCTTTGGCCTATTTTTATTCTGGCCAAATCGATCAGGCAAAAGAAATGTTGAACCGGGTCCTTCATGAAAATCCCGGTAATCTGCATGCCCTTTGTAATCAGCTTGTTTTCTATCATTATGAAAAAGAAGAAGAAAAGGTCAATTTGTTAGCGAAGCAATTAACGCACGTGTATCCAATATTAAGTGAACAGCGTTATAAGCTTGGCGCAACATTTGCCCTTGTTGGAGAATTTGAATGGGCATTTAAATGGCTTTATTCTTTGTATAAAACAGGTTTCCAAGGTGATAGTACGTTTTTATACTGGCTGGCAAGTGCAGCCTATTATACGGGCCACAAAACGCTGGCGCAAACCGTCTGGGATAAGATGGTGGAAGAAGATATTGATGCAGATGAAATCAAGCCGTGGCAAGATAAACCAGAGGAGTCTGAGCCAATGGTTTCAATTGAGGAACGACTCACTGCCTACTATGTTAGCAAACAAAAAGGTGAACGTGACGTCTTGCAATCTGTTCTTGATTCCCGCGCTGCGAAAACGGCCTTTGAACAGCAGTTTATTGAGTTACTTTTATATGAAGATGAAATGGAAGAACGATCGTTTTCAGAAGATGCGGTCTTCGCAAAACAGGCGGCATCTGCTTTGGAAGAAGCGGTGCAGCCTGATAGCCACATGCCATATTTTTGGTTATTCCATATTATTCAGCAAGCACGCGCTTCAGGCGTAGAGAAGAAAAATGCCATTGCATGGGCAGCAGCTTCTTATTATCTATGGATGAATGAACAAGAAGAATCAGCTGTCAGCAAAAAAGAGATCGCAGCTTCTTTTCAGATCAGCGTTCAAACGCTGTCAAAATATGAGAATATTATTTGTGCGTTCATGGTTTGAATAGGTAAATAGATTCAGATAACAGCAGCATGGCCGAAAAGGTCATGCTTTTTTCTTGGATAAAAAGGTGGGATTTGCTAGGATTTGGCGAAGTATGACAATCTCGACATCTATTTGAAACATAAATGTAATAAAAATATTAGCTCATTTTGTCGATGTGTCATGTATAATGAAACTCGTGGATTAAAACAAAGACATATATTTAAATATTTTACTATACATAATGCAACACCTAGTGATAGAAACAATCTGGTCAACATCTGACTGAATCATCAGGAAGAAAGACACAGGAAGCACAGATTGGTCGCAGAGAATTTGCTGCTTTCTCATGTCGCTTGGGAAATTGTCAAAGGAGGAACTATACGTGAAAAAGTTTATTACTTTCGGTTTAGCTTCGGTGATTGGAGCGAGCGGTTTATTTATTCCATTTACTCATGAAGCAAATGCACAGAACTTTGAACAAAAGAAACAAGAACTAGACAGCAAGCAGTCAGAGGTAAACAAGAATCTTCAAAAGAAAAAAGAAGAGCTTTCAAAGCTTGAGGCAAAACAAGAGGCACTTGCGCTAAAGCTAAAAGAAATTGACGAAAAAGCTTTAAAAACAAGTGATCAAATCGAAGAAAAACAAAAAGAAAACGAAAAAACAAAAAAAGAAATCAAAGCACTGAAAAAAGAAATTGCTGATACAGAAAAACGTATCGAAGAAAGAAACGAATTCTTGAAAAAGCGTGTACGTGCGCTTCAAGAAAGCGGTGGTTCTACGAAATACATAGATGTATTACTAGGAGCAAAAAGCTTTAGCGATTTCATCAGCCGTGCAGGTGCTGTATCTACATTAATCAACGCAGACAGCGAAATCATTAAAGAACAAGAAAGAGACAAAGCAGAA
Organism: Bacillus sp. FSL K6-3458; assembly: GCF_038005045.1. Classification (NCBI taxonomy): domain Bacteria; kingdom Bacillati; phylum Bacillota; class Bacilli; order Caryophanales; family Bacillaceae; genus Bacillus; species Bacillus sp. FSL K6-3458. The sequence continues at coordinate 862,538 of NZ_JBBOSI010000001.1, forward strand.
TTACAAAAGTCTGAAAACGAATTAAATACAAAGCTTGAAGATGTTCAAAAGACGCTTGCAAAGCTTGAAACACTTCAAACAGACTTAAATAAACAGCTTGATGAGAAAGACAAGCTATTCAAGCAAGTGAAAAAGCAAAAAGGAAGTGCTTCTTCTCAAATCAGCGAGTTAAACACTGAGGCAAACAGCATTGCATCTGAAAAAGACGCAACAATCGCTGCTCAAAAACAAGCTGAAAAAGAAGCAAGAGAAGCTGCTCAAAAAGCAAAAGAAGAAAAAGCACAAAAACAACAGCAGCGTCAAGCTAGTGTTCAAGCAGAAGACAACAGCTCTAATAACGACAGCGGTTCTTCTTCAAATAACAGTGGATCTTCAAATAACAATAGCAGCAGTTCACCAAGCAAAAAGCCATCTTCTGGCGGTGGATCACCTGTCAGCAATAACGTAGGCGGTATCGAAGGTGCAATCAGCACAGGTTCTACGATTGTAGGACAATCTCCATATAAATGGGGCGGCGGCAGATCACAAGCCGATATTGACGCACGTCGTTTTGACTGTTCTTCATTCGTTCGCTGGGCATTTGCATCAGCAGGCATCAACCTTGGACCAGTTGGCGGTACAACAACAGATACGCTTGTAGGTAAAGGAAGAGCTGTAAGTGCATCTGACATGAAACGCGGAGACCTTGTGTTCTTTGATACGTATAAAGTAAATGGACACGTTGGTATTTACTTAGGAAACGGTACATTCTTGAACGATAATAGCTCTCGCGGTGTTTCAGTTGACTCTATGAGCAACGTTTACTGGAAAAAAGCATTCAATGGCGTTGTAAGAAGAGTCGTTGAATAAATCATTACTTACTATATAACCGTAAACAGGCTTCCTTAAACAGCAGTTTAAGGAAGCTTTTTCTTTTTTTGAAGATATGAGCAAATGATTCGCTTATTACCCGCAGATTTAATAGGATATGGGTAAGGAATAAAAGCTAAGAGTGGAAATGATGCTCTCTGTCATGAATGGAAGCATCACCCAAGGGCATTCTAATAAGAAATGCTAGCAGCAATTGAAGAGGGAGTGACAGTTGTGTCAGAAGAAAAAATCTACGATACGATCATCATTGGAGCGGGTCCTGCCGGAATGACAGCCGCTGTTTATACATCACGGGGAAATCTTTCAACACTGATGATTGAAAGAGGAATTCCAGGCGGCCAAATGGCGAATACGGAAGATGTCGAGAACTATCCGGGCTTTGAAAGCATCTTAGGGCCGGAACTTTCAAATAAAATGTTTGAGCATGCAAAGAAATTCGGTGCCGAGTATGCGTATGGCGATATTAAAGAAATTGTAGATGGTGAAGAGTACAAAATCGTCAAAGCTGGTTCCAAAGAATACAAAGGACGCTCTGTCATTATTGCGGCAGGTGCTGAATACAAAAAAATCGGTGCACCAGGCGAAAAAGAACTTGGCGGCCGCGGCGTATCATACTGCGCGGTATGTGATGGAGCCTTCTTTAAAAACAAAGAGCTTGTCGTGATTGGCGGAGGAGACTCAGCAGTAGAAGAGGGTGTTTACCTCACTCGCTTTGCATCTAAAGTCACTATTGTCCATAGACGCGACAAACTGCGTGCCCAAAGCATCTTACAAGCACGTGCATTTGATAATGAAAAAATCGACTTTATGTGGAACAAAACCGTCAAAGAAATCAATGAAGAGAACGGGAAAGTCGGCAGTGTGACATTAATTGATACCGTGACAGGTGAGGAAGAAGACTTCAAAACAGATGGCGTCTTTATCTACATCGGTATGCTGCCGCTGTCTAAACCATTTGAAAATCTAGGGATTACAAATGCAGAGGGTTACATTGAGACGAACGAAAGAATGGAAACAAAAGTTGAAGGAATCTTCGCAGCTGGAGACATTCGTGAGAAAACACTTCGTCAAATCGTCACAGCAACAGGTGATGGAAGTATTGCAGCACAGAGTGCACAGCATTATGTAGAAGAGCTTGCTGAAAAGCTAAAAGCAATGAAATAAACAGCTGTCGTAAATCCTTAATATTGCGTCACGGGCTTTTAACTGGAATGTAACACGGGTGAAACAATTATCCGTTATGATGAAACTAGTAATTGACCCCCTTTTATAAGGAATACATGTTTGGCACGGATGTGAATCCGTGTCCTTTTTTTTGCTTAAAATCAGAAATTCACGAGATGTTCACAAATGACGCATGGAGAACCGTTAGATGTTGTAAAATAAAGAATAGAGAAAGTGCCCGTCACCATATTCATACGAAAACCTGTCTGTTTTCAGTGAAGAACGGGCATGTTCATTGTGGGAGTCATGATGAACCTGTATAATAAGAAAAAGACATAAAAGAGTAGGTGACAGCTGATGCAACGAGTAACCAATTGTGTGCTGCATCACGAAGATCAAGTTCTCTTGCTGCAAAAGCCAAGACGAGGCTGGTGGGTAGCACCTGGCGGCAAAATGGAGAGCGGAGAATCGGTCAAGGATTCAGTCGTTCGAGAATTTAGAGAAGAAACAGGCATTTATATTTTAAATCCGCAGCTAAAAGGCGTATTTACCTTTATCATAAAAGAAGGCGATCAAATCGTTCAAGAGTGGATGATGTTCACCTTTATGGCAGATTCCTTTACAGGAAAAAACGTATCAGAGTCGGAGGAAGGCATTTTAAAATGGCATGATGTAAAAGATGTGCCCAGCTTGCCGATGGCTCCAGGAGATTCCCATATTCTTGACTTCATGTTGAAAGGCAAAGGACTTCTCCACGGCACTTTTACGTATACACCAGATTTTGAGCTGATTGCTTATCGATTAGATCCTCAAGGAGACTAATAAATGAACCGTTTTCATAAAGAAGGAGAGGGAGCAGGCATGAATACGCACAAACAAGATGATATTCAGCTTGTGATTATTACAGGAATGTCAGGTGCGGGGAAAACCGTTGCCATCCAAAGCTTTGAAGACTTAGGTTACTTTTGTGTGGATAACTTACCGCCATCACTTTTACCGAAGTTTCTAGAGCTCATGAAGGAATCCAATTCAAAGATGAGCAAGGTGGCCCTTGTGATGGATTTGCGCGGACGCGAATTCTTTGATAGCTTAATTGCTGCCTTAGATGAGATGAGTGATATCGGCTGGATCACACCAAGGATTCTATTTTTAGATGCAAACGATAAGGTGCTTGTCTCAAGATATAAAGAAACGAGACGTTCTCATCCCCTTGCGACAACAGGTTTGCCGCTCGAAGGAATTGAGATGGAACGCGATCTGTTAGAAGAGTTAAAAGGCCGGGCTCAAATGATTTTTGATACATCGGATTTAAAACCCAAACAGCTTCGAGAAAAAATTGTCGCACACTTTGCCACGAGCCAAGGGCAGGTGTTTACAGTGAATGTGATGTCCTTCGGTTTTAAATACGGTCTGCCGATTGATGCTGATCTTGTATTTGATGTGAGATTTCTGCCGAATCCTTACTATATTGAGAGCATGCGTCCACAGACTGGAAACGATGAAGAAGTACGCTCCTATGTCATGAAGTGGAGTGAAACGCAAAAGTTCACAGAGAAATTAATCGACCTTCTCAGCTTTATGCTACCGTCCTATAAACGAGAAGGGAAAAGTCAGCTGGTGATCGCTATTGGCTGTACAGGCGGACAGCACCGATCAGTGACGCTAGCGAACTACTTATCGGAGTATTTTAAAAATGACTACTATACTCATGTCACTCACCGGGACATTGAAAAGAGAAGCAGAAAATAGATGACGACACTTCCAAAGGTGGTCATTCTTGGCGGGGGCACTGGCTTATCTGTTTTACTTAGAGGATTAAAGACAAAGCCAGTGGACATTACTGCCATTGTGACGGTAGCTGATGATGGAGGCAGCTCAGGCAGACTGCGACATGATTTGAATATTCCGCCTCCAGGCGATATTCGAAATGTACTTGCGGCACTCTCTGATGTCGAACCGCTTGTAGAAGATTTATTTCAGCACCGTTTTAATAAAGGGAATGACTTAACAGGCCACTCTCTCGGCAATCTCATTCTTGCGGCTATGACGAATATAACCGGTGATTTTTTTCATGCCGTCACAGAAATGAGCAAGGTCTTAAATGTGAGAGGAAAAGTATTGCCAGCAGCGAATTCAAGTGTTGTTCTTCATGCGGAATTAGAAAACGGGCAAGTGGTAACAGGAGAATCAAAAATCCCAACCTATGGTGAGCGAATTAAACGAGTGTTCCTCACACCCGATACGATTGAGCCGCTCCCAGAATCGATTCAAGTCATTCGTGAAGCCGACTTGATCGTCCTTGGACCTGGCAGCTTGTATACCAGTATTTTGCCCAATCTGCTTGTACCGCATATTGGCGAAGAAGTGATTCGTTCTAAGGCGAAAAAAGTGTATATTTGCAATGTCATGACACAGCCGGGGGAAACGCTTTCCTACAGTGCAGCTGATCATGTGCAGGCATTAAACGATCATATGGACCGACCATTTATCGATACGATATTTGTGAACAATAAAGAAATTCCAGAAGAAATCAAAGCAAAATATGCAGAAGAACAGGCGCAGCCTGTACAATTCGACACAGATGTACTCAAAGCCATGGGACTAGAAGTCATCCCTGGGGAAATTATTACATATGACCAGCATGTGATTCGTCATGATACGTTGAAAGTAGCTGCGCTGCTTGTCGATTTGCTGCATCAGAAAAAATAGGAATGGGGGTGGCAAGGATGTCATTTGCATCCGAAACAAAAAAAGAGCTGACTAATCTGGAAGTGAAGGACTGCTGCACAAAAGCAGAGCTTTCTGCCCTCATCCGTATGAACGGTTCATTATCTTTTTCTAATCGAAAATTGATTTTAGATATACAGACAGAGAACGCAGCCATTGCAAGACGTATTTATACCCTTTTGAAAAAGAAATACGATGTGACTGTCGAGCTGCTCGTTCGTAAAAAAATGAGATTAAAAAAGAATAATGTGTATATTGTCAGACTGGTAGAACGAGCGAAAACCATTTTAGAGGACCTAAAGATATTAGGTGAACAATTTGTATTTGAACGCAACATTTCAGAAGAACTTGTGAAGAAAAGATGTTGCAAGCGTTCCTATATGAGAGGTGCTTTTTTAGCAGGAGGTTCTGTGAATAATCCAGAAACCTCTTCGTATCACCTTGAGATTTTTTCACTATACAAAGAACATAATGATGCTCTTTGTGAGCTCATGAATCAATTCCATCTTAACAGTAAAACACTTGAACGCAAAAAAGGCTTTATCACATACATGAAGGAAGCGGAGAAAATTACGGAATTCTTAAGTGTTGTGGGTGCTCATAACTCATTGCTTCGTTTTGAAGACGTGCGCATCGTCCGAGATATGAGGAATTCTGTGAACCGGCTCGTCAATTGTGAAACAGCAAACTTGAATAAAACGATCGGTGCCTCACTGCGCCAGGTTGAAAATATTCAATTCATTGACGAAAAGATTGGACTAGACGCCCTGCCAGATAAGCTGCGTGAAATTGCGCAACTGCGTATTGACTACCAAGAAGTCACACTAAAGGAACTTGGCGAAATGGTGGAAAGCGGCAAGATCAGCAAATCAGGCATTAATCACCGTTTAAGAAAGCTAGATCAAATTGCAGAACAATTAAGAAACGGACAAGCTGTTACACTCAAATAGGGAAATAAAAAAGGGAGGCAGATCATATGGTGGAAAAAACGGTCACAATTCAGCTGAAAACGGGTTTGCAGGCACGTCCGGCTGCTTTGTTCGTTCAAGAAGCCAATCGTTTTGGTGCTGATATTTTTCTAGAGAAAGATGGGAAAAAGGTCAATGCGAAGAGTATTATGGGACTGATGAGTCTTGCGATCAGCTCTGGGGTCACCGTCAAACTAATAGCTGATGGAGCAGATGAACAAGAAGCCATCGATGCGTTAACGGATTTTATCAATCAAGAAAACTGAGTCTCTTTCAAGGGCTCAGTTTTTTTAGGAGGGAAAGTTGTGATTCAATCAGCCTTTTTACGGAAAATTGGATATGAAGCCGCGTCCATTACGTTTGATCAATTACCGGATTTACTAAGGAAGATGGCTTATACCTTTCCTTTTGAAAATAGATCTGTGGTGGGTAAACACGCCTATGCTTTGGATCAAGAAGGTTTGAAGCATCATCTTTTGGAAGGCAGCAGAGGTGGGCTTTGCTATGACCTCAATCCGCTCTTATATTATGTCTTAAAAGAGGCAGGTCTCGCCGTAAAGCTCGTTCAAGGGACCGTATATAACAAAGAAGCAGAGAAGTGGGCACTGGATGGGACGCATGTAGCCATCGTCCTTCAACATCACCATGAGCGCTACCTCATTGATGCAGGATTTGGTGTGAATTTACCCCTTCAGCCCGTCCCTTTTACAGGTGAATGGGTGGAAGCACCGTCCCTTCGTTTTCGCGTGAACGCAGAGGAAACAGAAAAAGGAACCCATTTACTCCAATTGGATAGGGGAGCAGGTGCTGAAACAGGTTATGCTTTCACATTAAAAGAAGTCGGTGAAGATACACTTGTGCAATTGCGGCATGAGATTTATGAAAATGAAGCCTCTCCTTTTAACAAAAGGCTGCTTGCATCCAAACTGACACCAACAGGTCGTGTGATCGTGACAGAGGATCATGTCACGATACATGAACAGGAAGAAGTATCGAAGAAACCACTCTCACAACCGTTTGAGGAGTACGTACAAAAACTGCTTCCGTAAACAATATCAAAAAAGACAGCCCTTTTGACTTAGGGCTGTCTTTTTACAATGATTAACGAATCCTCGCAAATGTCGCATAGTGATCGGTTGTTTTATAAATAAGCCAGTCACTTGAGTATACTAGGCGGTCTGCATTACGGAAACCGGAGACGTAGTTGATGTCGGCTTCACGCCATGTACGGCCACTAGCGGATGGAAGGCGTCCCTCCCGATTAGAGAATACGTCTCCACCGATGCTTTTGCCCGGCGCGACTTCAGCTAAATTTCCTTTTGATGCCACCCATCCGAGGGCGCTCGCTTGTGATTTGGTGATGTAATTATCAGGTAGTCGTTTATAGCGGATTAAGTAATCTGCTACACCATCAAAGGTATTAATGACGGCAAGGGTACGAAGGTCTGGTGCAAGCTGTACGGAAGCAGTCTCATTTGTGGCTGTTGGTGTAAGTGGTGTTTCTGCATGGACTTGCTGCGGGATAAATCCAGAAAACAGAATGGCAGCAATCAGAGCGAACAGAGTAAAAATCGAACTTATTTTTTTCATCTTGATCCTCCTCAAAAGGAAATGGGATGCCGTCCTCTTGATGCTTGTCTACCTCATATTATAGCACCGGCATATGAAGAGAATGTAAAGAATCAGGAGATTGGAAAAAATGAGGCTTTTTGACCTACTGTCTCTAGATGACGTAAACAAAAAGACGCAGTTCCCTGCGCCTTTTTTCAATTAAGATGAGGCAAGCTCCTTCACAATATCAACAGGGGCTTTGCCGTCAATTCCATGAAGCACATTATGAATGGCTCGTTTCAGCATAAGATCTCTTGTCGTTTCAGTAGCGGAACCGATATGCGGGGCAAGCGTGACATTGTCCATCTCTTTGAAAGGATGATCTTCCTGAAGCGGTTCTTGCTCATACACATCCAGACCAGCTCCTTTAATCCACCCTTCCTGCAGTGCTTGAATGAGGCTTTTCTCATCGACGGTTTTTCCTCGGGAGATATTCACGAATAAAGCTGTCGGCTTCATTAATTTCAATTCCCGCTCTCCTATCATATGGTATGTCTCATCCGTCAGCGGTGTGATTAACACAATGATATCAGCTTGCTTCAGCAAGTCATCCAGTGCACAATATACAGCGCCATATGCCGATTCGGCTTTCTCGTTCCGGCTCCGGTTGTGATAGAGGACGTTCATATCAAAACCATGAGCGGCTCGTTTGGCTACTTGCTCACCGATTCGTCCCATCCCAATGATCCCAAGCGTTTGATGATGGACATCAATGCCGAATATATCTTCCTCTTGAACAAATTTTGTCCATTTTCCCTTACGGATAAAACGATCAAGCTCGGCAATTCTCCTTGCAGAAGAGAGAATGAGCGAAAAGGCAAGATCAGCAACGGTATGATCGAGTGTATAAGGCGTGTGCGTACCAATCACGCCTCTTTGTCTCATGGCTTCTAGATCAAAATTGTCATAACCGACTGAATTATTGCTCACCACCTTGAGTTGGGGTGCATGATCTAATAAATCTTGATCAATTTTCGTCCCAGATGTTAAAAGGCCATCAGCCTTCTGCAGCTTCTCAAATAACAGATCTCTTGGGATCGGATCCTTTGACTGCCATACCTCATATGTACAATGTGCCTTTAGCATGTCTTCAAAAGAGGCAGGTAAGGGTTTGGCGACAAAAATATGTGGTTTCATCATCACAACTCGCTCCTTTCACATGGTCATCTTTCTCTTTTTATTATAAAGCAACCATTTTGGCAGTACACGTTTGAATATGAGCTGCTCAATATTTAATATACTGAAATAACGGAAAAGGAGAGATTTTTATAGTGAAAGAGTAAATGCTGATGTCTTTTTATGATGTAGAAAAACGAGGGATTAGTAGATGAGTCATAGAAAAATGTTAGATGTTTCGAGAGATAATCTGACAAACTGGAAAATAGATCGAGACTTTTTGATAGAAAATTTATTATATTTGCAGTGTATTAAACGGGATGGTCATTTTCTACTAAACCATTTCATCGTCTTTTGGTGAAATGAAAGCCATTGTTTGAAAGCAAAAGCCGCATATCCCCTGTGCTGAAGCGGAACAAAGAGCAAAATAGAGAAAATGCTTACATATTCTCTCATCGTTTTCTCATTTTTTTCTTTTTTTTCTATCATTTTTCTTCTCTATGCTTGAGAACACACAAGGGAAAAGGAGGCCAGGTAAGGCGTTACAATCACTTAAAAAAGATAGGAGATGACAGGATGGGATCAACATTAGAACAGATTCTTCAGCACAATGAAGACTTTGTGAAAGAGAGACAGTATGAGCCTTTCAAGACGGGAAAATTTCCTGAGAAGAAATTGGTTATATTAACTTGTATGGACACACGCCTGTTGGAATTATTACCCCAATCCATGGGGCTTCGTAACGGTGATGCGAAGATCATTAAAAATGCAGGAGCCATCGTCACACATCCATTTGGCAGTGTCATGCGGAGTATTTTACTAGCCATTTATGAGCTGAAAGCAGAGGAAGTATGCATTGTCGGACATCATGAATGCGGAATGGCAGGCCTTGCGGCAGACCCTTTACTTGAAAAGGCAAAAGCACGGGGAATTGAGGAAAAGTGTTTGAGCATTGTGAAAAGCGCAGGTGTCGATTTAAAGGGCTGGCTGACAGGATTTGATTCAGTGGAAGAGAGCGTATCTCAAAGTGTGAAATTAGTCAAAGAGCACCCGCTCATGCCAAGTGATGTAGCTGTTCATGGACTAGTGATTCATCCGGCAACAGGAAAGCTGGATGTCGTTATAAAAGATAAACAGATCGACCCGCAATATACCTAAATCATCTACACATACTTGAAGGAGGCCAACACATACCATGCGTTTTTATGGAAGATTTGAAGGTTATGATTCATCAAAGTTTAGACGCGATTTAATCGCTGGGCTTGTCGTGGGCGTTGTGGCAATTCCTTTAGGCATGGCTTTTGCCATTGCATCTGGTGTCGGACCAGAATACGGATTATACACAGTCATCGTTGCTGGCATTTTGATTTCATTGTTTGGTGGTTCAAAGTATCAGATCGGCGGACCGACCGGGGCATTTGTTCCAATTTTATTCGGGATCGTCAGCCAGTACGGTATTGAAAACTTACTCATTGCTGGTTTTATGGCAGGCTGTTTGCTTGTGTTATTCGGAATATTCAAACTAGGAAAGCTCATGAAATTTATTCCTCGTCCGGTTATCATCGGCTTTACTGCTGGCATTGCTGTCATTATTTTTTCAGGACAGATTGCCAACTTCCTCGGATTAAAGGGTGTTGAAAAGCATGAAAGCTTTTTCCTCAATATGAGAGAAATCGTGGTCCATCTCGGTACCGCAAACAGTCTCGCCATTCTCACAGCGATTGTTGGGCTCATCGTGATTTTGGCGGCACAAAAATACATTCCCAAAATACCTGGTGCTCTATTAGGTCTACTCGTTTCAACATTTATAGCTGTTCTCTTTTTTCAAGGACAAGTTGAAACCATCGGCTCTGCATATGGCGAAATCCCTCGTCAGCTGCCAACTTTCGCTTTCCCTGAATTAACGATTGAAAAAATAATTTATCTGCTGCCGCCGGCTATTGTCATTGCGCTTTTGGGCGGCGTGGAGTCCATCTTGTCAGCGATGGTTGCTGATAATATGAAAGGCTCAAAGCATGACAGCAACAAGGAGCTTGTCGGGCAAGGAATTGCCAATATGGTGGCACCGCTTTTCGGAGGGATCCCAGCGACTGGAGCGATTGCTCGTACGGCAACAAACATTAAAAATGGTGGAGCAAGCCCCATTTCAGGAGTCGTGCATGGTGTCGTCGTCTTGCTCATCTTAATGTTATTTGCACCATATGCATCGATGATTCCGCTTGCTGCCATGGCACCGATTTTGATGTTTGTGGCGTGGAATATGAGTGAGAAAAAAGAGTTTATCAATATTGTCAAAGTCAAAAATGCGGATTCCCTTGTGCTTGTCGTGACCTTCCTGCTGACGGTCATCGGTGATTTGATTATTGGCGTGACTGCAGGTCTCATTTTAGCGTTTATCGCCTTTATCAAAAAAATGAGCCAGACAACGAATATCCACACAAATGTCGCTGTTCCTCAAATCGAAACGGCGGCTGCCTTAGAAAGGGAGACCGATCAGAAAGGGATTAGTATGTATTCGATTGAAGGGCCACTCTTTTTCGGTACAACCGATTCATTGGAAAATTCGATTTTGGATCATGTTCAGACAAAGCCGAAAACACTCATTTTGCTTATGAACAAAGTGAATTATATGGACACCTCAGCAGAAGCGGTTCTGATGAACATTTCCAATCGATTAAAGCATCACGATGGAAAATTGATGATTGTAGGGCTTCAATCACAGCCAAAAGAGCTTTTGCATCGTACCGGTCTTTTCCATCACATTGGAAAGCAGCATTTCTTTGAACGAACGGATGATATTTCACCACAGCAGCTATAAAAGGCTAAAAAAAGCACGTGACATGTCGGTCACGTGCTTTTTACCTGCTCTTTTTCACTAGAAAACCGTTGTGTGAGTTTCTGTTGATGGGAAGAGAAGATCTCTTCTACTGTTACATCATAGAGATCAGCTAGAACAAGTAGATTTCCTAAGACATCTCCCATTTCTTCAATAAGGTCCTTTCTTAACGCGGCGTCCTCCTGTGTTTTCTCATCAGGTCGATCGCGTCCAATTTCGACCGCCCTGACTGCACGAGCGAGTTCTCCTGTTTCTTCCATCAGGAAACCTAACCTGATAAACGGCCCGTATTCTGTCCAATTTCTCATTTTGTAGAAATCTTTGATCCATTTTTCCATTTCAGTTGTTTGCATTCTCTTTATACAGCTCCTTATATGGTGTTCACCTTCTGATTTTACACTATATATAGATGGAGCGGCTGTTTCTTTACAATGAATTATAGTAGAATGAGTGGGTGAAGAAATCATAGAGAGAGATGGAGCTGTTTTGATGAAAACAATTTGTGTGTTTGCTGGTTCGAATCCAGGTGTGAATGACATCTACAAACAAAAAGCTGTCGAGTTAGGGGCTTATATGGCAGAGCAAGGAATCCGTCTTGTATACGGTGGCTCACGAATTGGCTTAATGGGCGCTATAGCGGATGAGGTATTGAAAAACGGCGGGCAAGTGATCGGAGTCATGCCAAAAGGGCTTTTTAGAGGAGAGGTTGTGCATCAAGAGCTCACTGAACTCATTGAAGTCAAAGGAATGCATGAACGAAAAGCGAAAATGAGCGAGCTGGCCGATGGGTTTATTGCCATGCCAGGTGGTTTTGGTACATATGAAGAATTATTTGAGGTGCTATGCTGGGCGCAAATTGGCATCCATCAAAAGCCAATCGGATTGTATCAAGTGAATCAGTATTTCAAACCGCTCCTCGACATGGTGACGTTCAGTGTACAGGAAGGTTTTTCGAATGAATCACACCTTCAGTTGCTGCATGCCTCTGGAGAACCAGAAGAATTGATTTCTCAGATGGCTTCCTATCAAACACCGTCTCTACAGCAGAAATGGACGGAGCTATCTTAAAACAAATGCATAACAAAAAACCGCCTGTTCAAAGAGCAGACGGTTTGTTTTGTGATTATTTTTGTTCTTCTGTATTACGGGTCAAGACTTTGTCAATGAGTCCGTATTGAAGTGCTTCTTCCGCTGTTTTGAAGTTGTCACGATCTGTATCGCGCTCAATGACTTCAATTGGCTGACCAGTACGTTCAGCAAGTACTTGGTTCAGTTTATCGCGTAAAGAAAGGATTCGTTTTGCCGCAATTTCAATTTCTGTTGCTTGACCTTGCGCACCACCTAGTGGTTGGTGAATCATCACTTCACTATTTGGAAGGGCATAACGCTTACCTTTTTCACCAGCAGCAAGCAGGAACGCACCCATAGATGCAGCCATACCAATACAAATAGTTGATACCTTTGGTTTAATAAATTGCATCGTATCGTAAATGGCCATACCAGCTGTGATCGAACCACCAGGGCTGTTAATGTAGATAGAGATATCTTTTTCTGGATCCTCGGCTTCTAAGAAGAGAAGCTGTGATACGATGGAGTTGGCAACATTGTCATCGATCGCAGAACCAAGCATGATAATACGGTCTTTTAAAAGACGAGAATAAATGTCGTAAGCTCTTTCCCCACGATTTGTTTGCTCAATGACTGTAGGTATTAAATTCATAATGTTCCTCCTTCACCTTTTAGGTAAGTATGTAATTCAATGATACATTTTTGGTCAATAAAGGTCAAACAAAATGCTGACCTAAAATCAAATACCCCTATCCATTTTCCCCAAAACTCTTCCACTTCAAACCATCATATGAGTATATGTATGGGAATGAAGAAAATGCATCGACAGGGATAGCGATTAATCATTGCTTTCTTGCAGCATTTCCCTTATAATTTGATATGCTGACGTTCAAAAAACATATCGTGCGCTCGTAGCTCAGTTGGATAGAGCGGTGGTTTCCGGTACCACGTCTGCCGGGGGTTCGAATCCCTCCGAGCGCGTCTATAGGATCCGGTAGGATTCGATTTATCATTTGTGGAAAAGCTAAAAACCCTTTGAAATAAAGGGTTTTTAGCTTTTTTTATGTGGGTGGAATTAAAAGTGAGTAAACGATAATGTTACGTTTTGTACAAATTTTCCATTTGTGGATCTTTTGAGATGTGGAGAAAAGTGAGAAGCTGTCATGACAACATCCTTGTATGACAGAAAAAACGCCTTTGATGGGAAAGGTGTTTTATGAACAGTTAAGTATACCTATTAATCAAATTCCAAGAAAGGAAACAGGTTATGGCTTTGAAAGGGAAGTGAATCTTCATTATGAAAATGAAATCGGCGAAAAGGTTACGCCTGCATTTGATTTTGAAGTTCCGACGAATATGGTCGATAGTTATTTGACATACAAGAAAAGCGGAAACCGTTCTTTAGTTGAAATGGAAGAAACGAAGCGCAGTAGTGAAATGAAGGGAGAAACATCAGTGTATGACATTACGTATGAGCTTCCGCATATCAACGTCGAGCGTCATACAGGTCGCCTATTTGATGATGAACAGGTCGAGAAGAAAGACAAAAGAATCACGTATGATCTTGTGGATGGAGGTCGTAAGTTTTATAGTCCTATTTGGTCTTATATTGGGAAGTATGACATGAAATTGAAATCACAGCCTATGGGTGTGAATCTCGTTATGGTGGATGTGCAACAGCAATTAGAGCTATACGCTCTTATGTATGCCCATATGGATTCGGAAACAAAGGAATATGACGAGGTTCTACTGAAGTCAGTGTATGCCGATGATCCATTCCCAAATGGATTACCAGAGGGATGGACAAAAGAGGACATGGAATGGATAAAAAAGAAATAGCAGAGAGGAGATAGGTGGATAGAGTTTTGCAGAAGTTCTAAGAAAAGCTATGGATGAAACAAATATTTCACAGGCTGAATTGTCAAAGATGACAGGGATAGGGAAATCCTTAATAAGTAAATATTTATCAGGAAAGAACAAATATATACAAAATAGGAAGGTGAAGTATTTTAGTTCTTAGGATGACTTCCTTTGAGCATAATGATGAAATAAGTAAGGATAATACCGATAAGGCGATATAGTAAAAAATCAGCTGAGATTCTGGGGAAATCAGAACAATTTGTACGTGTTGGATTGCAACGTTCTGTCTTGCCTTTTGGCACAGCGGTGAAATTAAACTCCAAATGGACTTATCATATAAGCGCAAAGAAGTTTTATGATTATATCTGATGGATTACGGTTTAAAACATTGAATAGCAGCTATGTGAAAAGAATTAATATTTTTAGGGGATTTTTATAATGTCAGGGTCTAGTATTTGAAAACGAAAAATAATTTGTTTTAAAATCACGTTACAAGTTATATAATTTTAAAAAATGGGCATAATTTAAAATAAGGGAGGTTGGAATTGTGGAATATGAAAAATTAACAAAGCTTTTTTATAAGAAAGGTGAACAATTTGCCGAAGAAGAATATAAAAAGCGAATAAATAGTTATGGTTCCTATCTAACCCCATTAGCTGTGCAAGGATTTAGAAAAGGTAAACTGACTCAGTGTCATCACTCCTTATTTTACGTTAACATACCATATTTAATGCAATTAAATAATAAGGTGTTAAAAAATAGTTCAAGAATCTCATCATTAATTGCGAAACTGCCGCAATATATATTAGAACCATATTTTCATAAAATGATTGTTAATGAAGCGCAGAGTAACAATGAAATTGAAGGGATAAGAAGTACAAAAAAAGAACTGGAAAGTGTATTAGAAGGAGTAAATAGATCGGAAAATCTTAACAAACGTTTTACGGGTCTTATGAAAACATATTTGTTTATCGATGATATTGAACCGTTTAAAACTGTGCGGGATTTTAGAGAATTGTATGATGATCTAGTTTCGAAGGAAATTGAAAGTAGTAATGAGCCCGACGGTAGGTTGTTCCGAAAAGGTTATGTTGAGGTAAACAATGGTTTATCGGTCACACATATAGGAGTTAGTACCGAGGACAAAATATTAGAGTGTTTAAATACACTTATAACATATTTGGAAGATGATGAACACCCTGAATTATATCGTTATATGGTTGCTCACTATTTTTATGAGTATGTACATCCATTTTATGATGGAAACGGAAGAACAGGGCGATTATTGGTTTGCAGTTATTTATCTAGATATCTTGAGAGATACTCCGCTATAACATTTTCATATGCTGTTAATAAGAATAAAAATAAGTATTATAAGGCACTTGAAGGAGTACCCAATCCATTGAATAAAGGAGAACTTACATTTTATTTAATGGATATGCTTGAATTATTATCTATGGGCCAAGAAGAGATTATAGAGGATTTAGAAATAAGTTTGGGAAAACGTGAGAGAATAGCAAAATTCTTTAATGAAGATTTTGTAGAGAGTAGCCGAGACAAGTGGTTGATATTAAAATTTATGGTTGATATTTCTGTGTTTGTAAATAATGATGCTAATATTTCAATAACGAAACTAATGGATGCTACTAATATAACGAGATATAAAGTGGATAAAATAGTGAGCGAATTAGAGTCTGAAGGTTATATAGAACAAGTTAGCCAAAGACCTAAAGCTTTTAAAGTAAATGAGGGTTTTCTGGAGAATACACTTAGAGTTTAAAAAATTGAGTTTCTAATTCCGCAAAAGGTTTAACTAGGTGGTATTATTAAAGTAAACTCAATGGGGTAACTTGTTTATGAAAAAAAGTACAGAATTCAGATGTAATCTTGATATCAGTATCGTTGAGCGAGTCAATAAGCGATTGTTAGAAAATGGCTATTCTGAAAATGCTAAGGGGATTAAAAATAATAAAGGGAAAATCGAACAGGAACAAAATAAATGGAATTTTTTAATGGCCTGTTTAACTCGAGTGAAAGAAATCGGCATTTATTTGAATAGCAGTGAAATGAAAATTGATTTTGAAAAAGATTATGTTGAATTTAAATTCATCGAATTACTCAATTATGCAAGCCAGATAGAAACGATAACCAATCAAATAATTGTAAATTTATCGAAGAAAGAATTTAAAAAAACTCAGGTTAATAATATCTTTGTTTTGGATGATTTTAAAAGAAAGTATGGGGAAAATACTTCAGGAGATTCACAATTTATTGAATATATTCGTTCTCTTTGTGCAATTCACCCAACAGAAACAAATAGACATAAAAAGAGGGGGTTTCAATCAGGTCTTGAATTTTCTCCGTACGTTAGTAAGCTGGGAAAGTCTATTGATCTTATGGAATTTCCTCTAGTGATTAATACTTCCTCAACTACAGAGGAGTTAAATAGTTGTTGTTTAAGCATTACAGTGTATCCTGGAGAAAAAAATATAAGTGAAGATCACACCTCAAAAAAGAGTGAGATAAATAAATTGTATGCACTTGGTGTAATAGATGAAGAAGAGTATTACCAATTGTTCAATCAAATTGAATTTGGTGGAGATTTTTATATTATTGTCAATGTGAAAGATTTGATATGTTTTATTGAAAATAGTTATTCTAGATTAGAATTATTGATATAAGAGTTGGTATTGAGTGGGGAAACTAATCATCTTTGAAGTCGTACGACAGCTCTTGAGTAATACACCGGTAATAGACAAATGCGTGTTTGATGTTGCTGTATATAGATACCTCAGTTCTCAAAACAAGAAATGAGGTATTAAAAGGGGTTTTTAATACTAAATGTTAATTTAAAGTGTACTTAGAAATATTTTTTGCACAAATTTTTCACGAGATAATTTAATAATGTTGTTACAACAGTATTCAAAGACATAAATTATACGTTCTCCGAGCGCGTCTTGAGTATCCGATGGATTATTTATGAAAGAACTTGAAAACCCTTTGAAATAAAGGGTTTTTTTGTTTTTTTATGAGTGGTATTGTGTGAGTAAATTGAGAGGAACTTCACTATTTATTAGCGAGTTCATTTTGTATCGAAAAACACAGATTAATATTGTTAAAAAGACAAATTTTCTTGATGATAGGCAATCAAGTAAACTTAATCTATTATTGGAGTATAAAGTCAGTTCATCAATATTCTAAAAGCTTGTTCAACGAAAAGGGCAGAATTCATTCATAAGGAGGCACTAATGAATTGTGAAAGTGTTTTACATCAAATTGAAGTAGCTGTTAAAACTTTGATAAAAATAGTAAGTCAATTAGAAGAAGCTGATTTACGAAAAAGACCAACACCTCATAAGCAGTCTATCGGAGAGTTGTTGGAACACATTGCGATCATTTGTGAAGCTGACTGGCGTATTTCTAATGAGGCGACCCAAGAAGAGATGGAAATATTTTATGCTAATGTATCATATAAAACTATAAAATCGATAGAAAATGGTTTAATGACTAATTTCCATTCATTAAAAAATAATTATATGAAATTATCGGACACAGAACTACTGTCTCGTACCACTTCCTATTGGGGTGTGACATATACAAGGTATGAATGGTTGTTAGAGATTTTAGCACATGTTTATCATCATAGGGGGCAAGTACACGCTATGCTTGTTCACTGTTACGATAAAGACCCTAAAATTTCTATGTTTGAATAACTGTCCTCAATTCAAATAACCATCCATCGTGTTGGTTCAAGTAATGTCAATTATACGTTCTTCGAGTTCATGCTCGACCTAGTTCACGATAGAACAAGGTCTCTCAAACCCTTCTCCATTAAGAGTGGGGTTTTTGTGTGGCGTTCACTGCTAAAACTTTACATCTAAACCACACTGTTTATGTTATAATTAATAATCATTCTCAATTAAAGGTGGTTTCGCAAGTGAAAAAAATGATGTGGCTTATGGGTCTGCTGGCAGTATTGTTGGTGGCTTGCGGGCAGAAAAACAATAAAGAACAAGAATCAAATACTCGTACATATATAACTGAAACGGGTGAAAAGATCACCATTCCTGACAAGCCGAAACGAATTGTTGTGTTAACAGCGCAGCTTGGAAACTTTAAAAAGTTAGGTGTGACACCTGTTGGCATGACAGATGTTTATCCTAAATCATCCTTTTTAGATGAAACAGGTGTGAAGCGGGTGCCGATAGAAAATGTGGAGGCAATCGCCAAACTGAAGCCTGATCTCATCATTGCTTATTCACAAAATGATCAAGTTGAAAAATATAAAAAGATCGCAAAAACAATTACTTTCACAACAAGTGAACATAGCTTCAAAGAGATGCATATTGAAATCGGAAAGATTCTTGGAAAAGAAGCGTTAGCGAAAAAACAAGTACAACAAATGGACGAGCAGCTGAAGAAAGATGGCAAAGAGATTAAAGCAAAAATTGGTGATGACAAGACGTTCTCTATTATGGACGTCGAACCAAAGCAAGTATACTTATTTGGTACAGACTTTGGCCGCGGCGGTGCAGTCATCTATCAAGGCTATGGGTTCAGCTTGCCTGAAAAGGCAGAAAAAGCTCTTCCAAAAGAAGGGTATCTCGGCATTTCATTAGAAGAGATGAACGAGTTTACTGGCGACTATTTACTTGTACCAACAAAGGATGGAAAAGCACCGAATTTTGATATCACAAGCAGTGGTGTATGGAAGAAAAATAAAGCAGTAAAACAAGGACATGTTCTAACCTATTCAATCAAAGAATTTATCTATGCTGATCCAATCTCAATTGAAAAACAGTCTGCTGCGTTTAAACAAATGCTGCTCAAAAATTAATAGAAAAAAGACAAAGCACTTAAAAAGGAGGCTTTGTCTTTTTTTCTGCTATCCTCTTAAAATACTAGCCATAAGACTCATTTATCCCTTTTTCAGGCGTATTTGTTGAGCCTGATCACTGTATAAGATTAACATGGAAGGGAATTGACAATAAGGAGAGGATTCTTGTGGTGAAAGTTTTAATGATTACGTTCCCAGCTGAAGGACATGTGAACCCAATGTTAGGGATGATCAGTGCATTTGTTGATCGAGGTGATGAAGTGCATGTGGTCACAACTGAATATTATCAAAAGCGGATCAAACGCTTAGGCGCTCACATACATATACATCCAGATTATATTCGCACATTAAGTGTCGAAGAAAGCGATTTAGAGTCCATGCAGCCATTTTTTCATGCCATGCTACAAACGTCATTAGACATTTTAGAAGTGGTGGAAACTCTTTCTCAACAGCATTCATTTGATTTGGTCTATTTTGATATGTTTGGAGCAGGTGAGCTTGTGCGGGATTACTTACAGATTCCAGGCATTGGTTCAAATCCTTCTTTTGTGCTGCAAGAGGCGCATTTTGATACACCTTTATACAGAAAGGATGAGAAGGCGGCTCATCTGTTAGAAGAAATACATGAACGTTTTGGCGTTCAGCCAAATTATTTGATGCAATTCATGAAAAACCGCGGCGAACTGAATATGGTGTATACAAGTGAATATTTTCAGCCGTCTGTTGATGCATTGGATGATTCGTTTGTTTTCATTGGACCGAGTTTTCTAAAACGTGCTGACCAGCACGATTTCCCATTAGAAGCGCTTGAGCGGGAGAAGGTTGTCTTTATTTCAATGGGAACGGTTCTTGGAGATACTGAAGCATTCTTTAATATGTGTATTGATGCCTTTGCCGACTTTGATGGAAAAGTGATTCTCGCAACTGGTGAAAAAATCGACATGTCTCTCCTAAAAGAAGCGCCATCTCATTTTCTCATCGAGCCTTATGTGCCGCAGCTTGAAGTCCTTGAACTGACAGATGTGTTTGTGACCCACGGCGGGATGAACAGTGTCAATGAAGGTATTCATTATCATGTTCCAATGGTTGTCATCCCGGTTGACAAAGATCAGCCGATGGTGGCAAAAAGACTGACGGATCTCTCTGCTGCTCGTGCACTCGATAAAGACCAGCTGACAGCAAAACAGTTGAGAGATACTGTAGAGAGTGTACTCGGAAGTGACACATACCGTGCTGGGATTGAAAAGATTGAAGAAAGTTTCCAAACAGCAGGTGGAACAGAAAAAGCATTACGTGTCATTGATCAGTTTATGCAAGCGAAACAGACTCAATCATGAGTCTGTTTTTTCGGTGAAAAAAGACATTGTATTTCCCAGATCTATATGCTAACATTCAATTCGTAATCATTTCGATTAATAATCGTAATGATTACGATAAAATGAACATTTGGGGGAAGTACATATGAATCATCAACCTGTTTACATAAAGAAAAAGGACGAGAAAAAGCAGTCCTTTGTGACATATACCTTGATGCTGTTTTCAGTCATGGCTTGTTTTCTATTGGCATCTTGTTCTGAAAATAAGACCTCTTCCAGTTTAAGTGGAAGAGAAGATGATGAACTGGTGTATGCAAGTACAAAAGATATAAGAGACATTAATCCCCATCTATATGGCGGGGAGATGGCCGCTCAAAATATGGTGTTTGAATCGCTTGTTGTGAATACGGAAAAAGGCATTCAACCTGCCCTGGCCCAAAGCTGGGATATTTCTAAAGATGGAAAAACCTACACATTTCATCTTCGAGAAAACGTGACTTTTTCAGATGGTGAGCCATTTAATGCGAAGGCTGTCAAAATGAATATTGATGCAGTTGTCAAAAATATTGAAAAAAATGCTTGGCTCAATCTCGTGTCAGAAATTAAATCCACAAAGGCTGTAGATGAACATACTTTTGTTCTCACATTGAAGGAGCCCTATTATCCAACATTAGAAGAACTTGGTTTAACACGTCCATTCCGTTTTATTTCTCCCAAAAGCTTTATTGATGGCACCACATCAAAAGGCGTAAAAGGTTATGCAGGTACAGGTCCTTATGTGTTAAAGGAACATAAGAAAAATCAATATGCCATTTTTGAAGTGAATCATCACTATTGGGGAAAGAAGCCAAAGATTTCAACGGTGAAATGGAAGGTCATGCCTGATCATCAAACCATTTTACTCGCTCTTCAAAAAGGGGAGGTTGATCTCTTATTTGGAGCAGATGGTGACATGATTGATGGAGATTCATTTCAGGCTTTAAAAGAAGCTGGTCAATATGGTGTGACTGTGAGTCCTCCTGTTGGTTCAAGATCTATTGTAATCAACTCCAATCAACCAATAACACAAGATCCAAAAGTAAGAGAAGCATTTCAATATGCCATTCAAAAAGAGATGATTACAGAAGGGATTTTAAATGGAACTGAACAGGTGGCACATACACTGCTCGCCCCATCAGTCCCTTACGCAGATATTCCGCTTAAAAAGAAAACCTATCAAAAAAAGAAAGCAGAGGCATTATTAGATGAGGCAGGCTGGAAGCTAAAAGAAGACGACTATCGCTATCAAAAAGATAAGCCGCTCAGCGTGACCATTTATTATAATTCGGATAATGCAGGTGAAAGAACGATTAGTGAATCGATTCAGCAGGACTTCAAGCAGGTTGGAATCAAGCTGGATATTAGAGGTGAAGAAAAACAGGCATTTTTAGATCGTCAAAAAACAGGAAAGTTTGATCTTATGTACTCTCTATCTTGGGGACTTCCTTATGACCCTCAAACATACGTCTCTTCATTCCGTGTTGCATCCCATGCTGATTATCAAGCTCAGTTAGGATTGAAAAAGAAAAAGTGGCTGGATGAGACCATTACGAAAGTATTGGTGGAGCCGGATGAGCAAAAGAGGGCACAAATGTACCGAGATATTTTGACGTATATTCATGATGAAAATGTCTATATTCCTATCTCGTATTCTGTGACAAAGGCTGTTTATAATAAGCGCCTCAAAGGTGTAGATTTTCATGTATCTCAGTATGAAATTCCTTTTGATCGAATGTATTTTTCGTCATAACCGGAGGCGGAGACATGACACGCTATATCATAAAAAGATTATTATTTCTTTTACCACTCATTGTATTCATTACCTTCTTTGCGTTTGTGCTGCTTGCGATGCGTTCAAGTGATCCAGCTGAGGTCGCTTTACGTGTGAACCAAGTAACCCCAACCGAAGAAATGGTTGAATTCATGCGTCAAGATCTAGGCTTAGATCAACCATTTTTCTTACGATATGCCACATGGCTTAAAGATGGATTAACAGGTGATTTTGGCAGCAGCTATGTCACGCGGGAGCCAGTTCTTGATCTGATCTTGGAGGCACTTCCTGCGACTTTACAGCTTGCAGGGATGTCCCTTTTGTTTATTATTGTGCTGAGTTTGTTGTTCGGAATGGTGTGTGCATATGCGGCACATACATGGTTGGATCGAATCGTGAGAGCATTTGTGTTTATTGCAGCTTCCATGCCTAGTTTTTGGTTGGGCATTTTGTTTATCTGGCTTTTTTCAGTCAAATTTAACTGGGTCAACACGAGTGGAATGGAAGGATTTAAATCGATTCTTTTGCCAGCGATGACTTTATCACTTGGCTACTTATCGACCTATGTGAGACTCATTCGAAATCAAATCCTAAAGTTTCAGCACGAGCCCTTTGTTTTTTATGCAAGAGCTCGTGGTTTAAAGGAACGAACCATTCAATTGAAGGTGATGAGACATGCCCTTCAACTAGCGGTAACAGCACTCGGTATGTCAGTACCAAAGCTCATTGCAGGAACCGTTATTATTGAAAATCTCTTTGCTTGGCCAGGGGTTGGCCGTTTGTGTGTAACAGCTATTTTTCACGCCGATTTCCCTATGATTCAAGCCTATTTGTTTGTGATGGGATGCCTGTTCGTTGTGTGCAACCTTGTTGCTGATGTCATACAAATGATCATGAACCCGCAGTTAAGAAAGGAGGTCTAAAAAATTTGATCGTATGGAATCAATTAAGAAAAGATCGAATGGCTATTCTGTCTATCTGGCTTTTGGTACTTGTCACATTAGCTGGGCTGTTTGCACCGTTTCTATCGCCGCATGACCCAACTGACACGAACATTCTTCAAAAATATGCTGGTGTGAGTCTAACATATCCCCTCGGAACCGATCAGCTGGGGAGATGCGTATTGTCCCGGCTCTTATATGGTATTCGGACAACGATGCTTGCTGCCGTGCTGACAATGTGTATCACGATGCTCATTGGCACGATACTTGGACTCGTAGCTGGCTTTTTTAGAGGGAAAGTTGATGGAGTGTTGATGAGAATATGTGATGTCATGCTGTCATTTCCAGCAGAGGTGATGATTTTGGCTGTTGTGGGCATTATGGGACCTGGGCTTTTCAATATTATTTTGGCCAATGTCCTTGCAAAATGGGCTTGGTATACAAGGATGATTCGTTCGTCAGTCCTGCAATATACGAATGAACCATCTGTTCAGTTTGCGAAAGTATCTGGGGGTTCACCTTTTTATATCCTTCGAAAACATCTATTTCCTCGCATCTCAGGAGAGATAGCTGTCTTTGCTACACTTGACGCAGGCTGGGTCATTTTAAATATTTCTGCTCTGTCTTTTCTTGGATTAGGTGTGAGTGCACCTACACCGGAATGGGGCATGATGCTCAACGAGGCGAAGAATGTCATGGTGACGCACCCGGCTCATATGCTCCCGCCTGGACTTGCGATCTTATTTGTGGTCATGGCACTGAATTTTTTAGGAGACAGTCTTCAGCAGGTCATGAACCCTGCCATGCATCTTAGCAACAAAAAAAGGGGGAGACGGTTTGCCTTTCATCGAGATAAAAAACCTGTCCGTACATGATCCGATTCAACAAAAGGATTTGGCGGCAAATATCACGTTTACATTACATAGACAACGTTGTTTAGGCGTTATTGGAGAAAGTGGAAGCGGAAAATCAACCGTTGCAAAAGCATTAATTGGCCTCATCCCTCCTTCGCTAGAGATGATTGGGACCATTTTGTTTGACGGTGAAAAATTGACAAGTCATGCTGCACAGCGTTGGAGAGGAAAGCGAATTGGCTACATTCCACAAGATGCTATGAATGCGTTCAATCCAATTGAAACAATTGGTCATCAAATACTTGAAACGTTCCAGCGGCATTTGGGCATACGTGGCAAAGAAGGAACAGCACATGCGATTACTGGGCTAGAACGTGTCCATTTAAACAATTCGCATATGTTAATGAAAAAATATCCTCATGAGCTGTCGGGAGGGATGCTTCAACGTGTCATGATTGCCATTACGATCATGCTTTCTCCTGACGTGATCATTGCCGATGAGCCTACAGCATCATTAGATGCATATAACCGGCGTGAAGTCATCACGCAATTACAGACGCTGAAAGAAGAAACAGGAGCTGCCTTGATCATCATTTCGCATGATTTAGGCGTCGTTCAGGCAATCGCTGATGAATTGTTGGTGATGCACCAAGGGGAGATGCTTGAGCATCGTCATGCAAAAGAGATATTTACATCACCTGAGCATCCTCAAACGAGGCATTTACTAGAAACGAGGCTTCGCTTATCGGCACCCCTTGAAGCACTGAGGCAGCAGAAGAGAGTGAGGGCATTCCCATGCTGATCACAGCAAATCAACTACTTAAACATGGAGAAGATAAAGGACGCTTTTTTCATAAAGAGGAATCCCTAGCACGCATAGATCAGGTTTCATTTCAGATTGGAGAAGGTGAATGTGTCGGGTTAGTCGGTGAGAGCGGCAGTGGTAAAAGTACAATAGCACGTACGCTGCTTGGTTTAGAAACATTAGACGGCGGAGAGATAAAGATAGGTGGATGGCCAGCTCATACATGGCGTAAGATGAACCGGGGGGGAATGAGTGTTGTTTTTCAGGATTATCTATCTTCTGTCCATCCTTCCTTTACAGTGAAAGAGATCATAGCAGAACCCATGCAAATAATAAAGCGAAACATGGATGTGAACCAAAAAGTGTTGTCCCTGCTCAAGCAAGTAAGACTTCCATCGTCTTTGCTAAATCAATATGCTCATCAGCTAAGCGGCGGTCAGCTCCAGCGTGTATGCATAGCAAGAGCCATATCGACGAATCCAGCCATTCTCATCTTAGATGAAGTCCTTAGCTCACTTGACGTTTCTGTCCAAGTTCAAATATTGGAACTTCTTGAGACATTAAAGCAAGAGTTAGATATGACCATTCTCATGATTACCCATGATCTAGAGGCAGCCGTTTTTTTATGTGATCGACTTCTTTTTTTACATGAGGGAAAACTTGTGGAAGAATGTAAAAGTGACCAGCTGTTTGAAGCGACTCATCCATTTACGCTCAAGCTAATAGACTCACTCATGCCTTTTCAGCTTGACAAAAAATAACCAATCTTTTATCGTATACGTAACAAATGACGGAAGGGTGACCCAATGCAATGAAGTACTAATCCTATGACCTGTAAGCAAAATGAAAGAACGAAGGCAGTGAGCAAACGATATGTGTTGCTATGTTTGCTGCGTTTTCATTTTTTAGCTTCGGAATAGGATGGTACAGCTTGGGAATCAAAGATTGAAGTGATGGATACTGGGGATATGTGTGCTCATTTGATGAACCGCATGTCATTCTGTATCGATACGCTTATTTTTGTACACCATTTTGCCTCCTATTCTGAGAATGGGAGGCTTTTTCATGTCTCCTGATACGAAAGGAGAGGGTTGGATGTTACTGAGAGCCCACCAATTAAAAGTATTTCGAAAGGATCGTTTGTTATTTGATATAGAGGAGCTTGCCATTCATCAAGGGGACCGAATCGGCCTTGTAGGGACAAATGGCAGTGGGAAAACGACATTGCTCCATGTACTAGCGGGGAGGGAAAAACCAGACAGCGGTACATTTGCACATACTACAACTTGTACGCTGCTTCCTCAACTAAAGACAGGAGATGGCAGACAAAGTGGCGGAGAGATGACTCAAGCTTATATTGAAAGAGCTTTAAGCCGGCCTTCTGCCCTTTTATTAGCCGATGAACCCACGACTCATTTAGATACGGAGCATATTGAGTGGCTAGAAGAAAAGCTTTGTCATCATCAAGGTGCTCTGATTGTCGTCTCGCATGACCGTGCTTTTTTAGATGCGTTATGTACAGACATTTGGGAATTGGAAGATGGGAAGCTCAAACTATACAAAGGCAACTACAGCGATTTTGCCCGGCAAAAAGAACTCGAACATCGCCAGCACGTGGAGGCGTACGAGGTGTATACCCAAAAGAAAAAACAGTTAGAACATGCACTGCAAAAGAAAATGAAAAAAGCCGACAAAGCGACAAAGCCATCTCCAAAGCTGAAATCCTCGGGGCCTAAAATTGCAAAGCCTTATTATGCAAACAAGCAAAAAAAGCTTCAAAAAACAGCCAAATCTATTGAAACAAGAATGGAGAAATTAGAAAAGGTGGAGAAGGTAAAGGAAGTCCAGCCTCTTCAAATGACGCAGCACACCATGAAGGAAGTGGCAAGCCGCTCCATTTTTCGTGTCGAACATGTAGATGGCATGGCAGGAGATAAAGTCCTTTGGAAAAAGGCGAATGTTGAAGTGAGAGGCGGAGACAAAGTCGCGATCATTGGGAAGAATGGGAGTGGTAAAACGACATTTCTCCGAATGCTTGTAAACGGACATCCCGGGATTTTTCGTTCAGAAGCCGTGAAGATTGGCTATTTCAGCCAAGATCTTTCAGGACTGAATCTAGATGAATCGATCTTACAAAATGCACTGGAACAGGCGATTCAAGATGAGACGATCGTTCGCACCGTTTTAGCGAGACTTGGGTTTCGGGGAGACGATGTGTATAAGCTGACGAACGTATTAAGCGGCGGGGAACGAGTGAAGACGATGCTTGCAAAGTTGCTCGTCAGTGATGCCAATGTTCTGATGCTTGATGAACCGACGAACTTTTTAGACCTTGCGGCAGTAGAAGCGCTTGAAGGACTTTTAAAAGATTACCCGGGCACAGTTGTGTTTGTCTCCCACGACAGGAGGCTCATTGAGCAGGTGGCTACTCGTATTCTTCATGTGCACGAGGGTACCATTGAACGCTTTGATGGCACCTATGAAGAATATAAACAAAAGGAAGAAAAGCCAGCTGCTACAAAGAAAGAAGAAGAGCTCCTGCTGATTGATATGCAGCTGTCTGAAGTGCTCAGTCGTTTAAGCATCGAGCCTTCTCGTGAGCTTGAAGAGACGTTTCAAGCATTGTTAAAAAGAAAGAAGTTGTTAGAGTCATAAAAAAAGCCCCTGTGTTTACTGCACAGGGGTCTGTTCGTTTCGTTCTTTTTTCAATTGTTCAAGTTCGCTGACTGTGACAAGCTGGTAGCCTTGTTTGGTGAGTTCATGTATGATCTTCACTGCTGCTCGAGCAGAGCTGTCATAAATATCGTGCATGAGTACGGTTTTGCCATCTGCTGCATGTGAGAGAACATGGTTTGTGATCTGCTGGCTGTTGCGAATTTTCCAGTCTTCAGGATCGACATCCCACAATGAAACGTTCATGCCCACCGCTTGATTGATGTCGGGATTTGTTCCTCCATATGGCGGTCTAAAGTGCGTAGGAGTATAACCGCTGGCCTTTTCAATCAGCTTCTGCGTGTCTTTTACTTGTTTGACCGCTTCTTTTAGAGGGAGTCTCGTTAATAAAGGATGGTTATATGAATGGTTTCCGATCTCATTTCCGCTCTTTAAAATGTCGGCAAGCATTCCAGGATAATACTGAACCCTGCTTCCTAATACGAAAAAGGTGGCGTGTCCTTTATTTTCTTTCAGCGCTGCTAAAATGGTTGAAGTTGTGGCTGGGTTTGGACCATCATCAAATGTGAGTGCGATGGCTTTTTTATTCGGATCAAGCTTTGGCTTTTGCGGCAGCTTGACGGCTTTTCTTTTTGGATTCGGTTCTTTGATTTCATTCTGATTTTTGGTCTTGTTCATATATTCAGGCTTCAAGATATCTTTTAGCAACGTCTTTTTGATCGCCAGCGTTTGCGGACCTAAGTCCTTTGCGGCTACTTGAGAAGCTGGGAAATAGAACTCTATATATTTCTCTTTTAAGGCGAATTGACTGAAGTTTTGATCAGTAGGGGCTGTTCCTTTTTGAAGGAGTGATAGATCCTTAGACAAGGTTTTATCTTTTTTAAGCTCCGTGTATGTAATATAGGATAATTTTTTCAAATAGTCCTTTTTTGGTTGAAATAAATCTTTTGTGTCAAGAAAGTCTTTTTTCTGAAAATCGAAATTGATTGTGACGTGATGAGTGGTCCCATTTTGCTGACCTGTATACGTGTAGGTCGTAAAATAAATGGCCGCAGATTGTTTTGCATAGTGCACCATGTCATAGTCAATATTCAGTTCAAACCGTTTGTTTTCATCAATGTCCTTTGCTTCACTAAATGTCTTTTTGAAATGCTCTAATGCTGAATTCGCATAGCTTTGAATCTTGTCATCTAACTTTTTTTGATGAAAAAGTGGATAGTTCACCGCATATCTCATAAACTTCCCGTCATTTACAAGAGTGACAATTTCAACATTTTTATAATTCGTATCCTGCTTCACATTTTTCTTCTCTGTACCGCTTGCTTGCTGATTTTGAAAGAATGCAACTGCTCCAATGACGATGGCAAGCGCAAATAGGATGATACTCCATTTTCCCTTTACTGACACAACTTTCAATTCTCCTCTCATGACGGGTCATTCTTTATTCCTTTGACATCTGTTTGTAATATTTTTATAACATTTGACTTACTTTTGTAATTTTAGGGGATTTTCATGCGGAATGTCAACTATTTTCCTATTAAAATACTGTAAAAATTGATAGGTCTTTCAGAACGAGAAAAAGCAGAAGAAAAGAATTCTCTTATTTGCCGTCTACACATACCTTCAATAATTAAAAAAATGAGCCGTACATTGATTTTTCAAAGGCTGACGGCTATAATTTTGATGATTATGATTCTCATTTTCAAACTGACTTTTAATGAAGAAAAGGATGACACCGATTTTGCCGGATAAGCGAACATCTCAACAAAAACGATCATCACCTATTTTGTTCTTTTTATTGTTTTTTCTCGCTGTCATTGGTTTATTGGCGGCTATGTTTTTGGCTGTTTCCTACGGTGCAAAGTCATTGTCTTTGCAAACGGTCTGGACAGCTGTGTTTGACTATCAGTCTCATGTAACAGAGCAGCAGATCATTCATGAATTAAGGCTTCCTCGTGTGCTAGGAGCTGCGCTTGTTGGAGCGGCGTTTGCTGTGGCAGGTGCGCTCATGCAAGGCATTACAAGAAATCCGCTGGCAGATGCGGGGATATTAGGCATTAACGGCGGTGCGATGTTTGTAGTCGCTCTCTGTTTTGCTTTTTTTCCAGGAATGCCTTATTCGGCATTGATGTTATTTTCTTTTTTTGGTGCCGTTCTCAGTACACTGCTGATCTTTGCCATTGGGGCGGCTGGCGGCGTGCTGACCCCACTTCGGCTCACTGTAGCTGGAGCTGTTGTTGCCGCATTGCTGCATGCGCTAAGCTCAGGTATCGCCATTTACTTTGATCTCAGTCAGGATCTGGCTTTTTGGTATGCAGGGGGTGTGGCAGGTGTCAAATGGCCGCAGCTGATGATCCTTGCTCCAGTCATTCTCATTGTCATCGTTTGGGCGATGTTATTAGGACGATCCCTCTCGTTATTATCACTTGGTGAAGATGTAGCTGCGAATTTAGGGGTGAAAACCCGGCAAGTGCGAATACTAGGTATGGCAGCTGCGGTTCTGCTGGCAGGCGTTTCTGTATCGGCGGTTGGGTCTATTGGGTTTGTCGGGCTTGTCATTCCGCATATTGCACGAAAGCTGGTTGGGGTCAATTATCGTTTCGTCATTCCGATGTCAGCGATTTTAGGCGCAATGCTTCTCGTCTTCGCTGATCTTGCCAGCCGGACAGTAAATCCGCCAAGAGAGCTTGCCATTGGCGTCATGGTGGCACTTGTTGGTGTTCCTTTCTTCTTATATATTGCCAGAAAAGAAGGGAGGAACCTGTCATGAAAGAGAAACGGCGTGCTCTTGTCGTGACAGCCGTTTTGCTTTGTCTGAGTGCGGCTGTCGTGCTGTATAGTTTAAATACCGGCACGCTGAAACTCAGTCCTCTCGTTGTCGTCAAAACGTTATTTGGCTTTGGAGATTTCCAAAGTGAGACGGTGCTGTTTGATTATCGTCTGCCTCGAATCGTCGTGACGATACTAGCTGGAATAGGTCTAGGTATTGCAGGTGGCATTTTGCAGAGTTTATCCCGCAATCCACTGGCTGACCCTGGGATTATTGGTCTGAATGCAGGAGCCGCATTCGGCTTAATCATCTTTGTGACGTATTTTCACGTACTAGAAGGAAATCCATCTTTACTCATTCCGCTCTTTACATTTGGTGGAGGCCTACTTGCGGCGGCAGTCATCGTTCTTCTTGCGTACGACAGGCATGAAGGGCTTGTGCCTATCCGGCTGATCCTTGTTGGAATTGCCGTAGCTGCGGGGTTTAGTGCATTGACGTTATATTTGTCATTGAAACTGGATGAAGATACATACACCTTCGCTTCAAGGTGGCTTGTGGGAAATGTATGGGGAAGAGACTGGATTCATGTGCTTGCGCTCCTACCTTGGATCGTATGTCTTGTCCCGCTTACGCTCATGCAGTCCAGCACACTCAATGCGTTAACATTAGGTGATGCCGTCGCCTCAAGTGTCGGAGTACGTGTAGAGCGCAAACGACTTTTTCTTCTCACCTTAGCTGTTGGTCTAGCAAGTGCAAGTGTATCGATGACAGGCGGAATTGGTTTTATTGGCCTTGTTGCACCTCATTTGGCGAGGCGTCTTGTCGGCTCACTGCACCAATATTTTTTACCAGTGAGCGCTTTGCTTGGATTGTTGATTTTGGTCAGTGCTGATACACTCGGACGTTCCATATTTGCCCCAAATGCCATCCCAGCGGGTGTGGTTGTGGCTTTTATCGGAGCACCTTATTTTCTCTATTTACTAACAAAAACAAAATAAGAAAGAGGAACTCATCATGAAAAAAGTACTTGTGTTTGGTTTAACGCTCTGTTTCTTGATTCTGGCCGCTTGTGGTCAACAGGAAACAAAGAAGACAACAAATCAAGATGAAAACGGAACACCTAAGATTGCGTCCTTGTCGATTCATTTAACAAATGACTTATTAGCACTCGGGATAAAACCTGCTGGCTCTGTTGTAGGGGGAGACTTAAAAGATTTCCTTCCACATGCGAAAAAGCAGCTTAGCCAAACGAAAAAGCTGGGCATCGCAGCAGATCCTGATATGGAGTCATTGCTTGCTTTAAAACCAGATGTCATTTACGTCGATGAAGAACTGGCTGGACAAGACTTATCAAAATACAAGAAAATCGCCAAAACCGAAGTGTTTAATTTAAATGATGGCACATGGCGTGATCATTTGAAAAAAATCGGCAAGCTCGTCAATAAAGAAAAAGAAGCCGATCAATATATTAAGGACTACAATCAAGAAGCAAAAGAAGTCAAATCACTCATCCAGAAAAAGATTGGAAATGGAAAAGTGATGGCGATTCGTGTAACAGCAAAAGAGCTTCGAGTATTTAGTATGAAACGTCCGATGGGGCCAATTTTATACGATGATTTAGGACTGACACCTGTAGATGGTGTGAAAAAACTGGACAGCAAACGTCCATTTGAAGTCATTTCTCAAGAAGTGCTTCCTGACTTTGATGCAGATGCTATTTTTGTCGTCGTGAACCGTGATGATAAGGCGCAACAGGCATTCAAACAGTTAGAGCAGACGCCGATTTGGAAAGGCCTAAAAGCCGTGAAGAAAAACCAAGTGTATCCGATTGCCGATCAGCCATGGTTAGATTATTCAGCTCTAGGCAACAAAATGGCAATGGATGAAGCAAAAAAGATGTTCTCTAAATAAACAGCACATAAATCAAGGCATCATTCCGCATCTAGGAATGATGTCTCTTTTTTGATTCGATCTTCTATTCATTCGCTTTTTGCATACATATGAGAGGGAACGAGCAGTATCGCCCGTATGAAAGGATAAGGGGAGGGGTTACAGTTGAAGGTTCAAAAAATTAGTGCAGGCACTATTGCGAGGCTTGTGCTGCTTTTATTGGCACTTGTGAACAGCGCTCTCACTGCTGCAGGAAAAAGCCCAATTCCAATTGATGAAGAAGGTGTGCAGCAATTCATTACGTTAGCCTTTCTTGGCATCACATCACTATGGGCCTATTGGAAGAACAATGATATTACGAAAAAAGCACGAACCAAAAAAGAAGAATAACAGAAAACAGAGCCTTTTCATGCAAAAAGGCTCTCAGCATTTAGACAAACTCTCGCATTCGGTGTCAGCCCTGCGCTCGGGTGCTCGTCCTTACTAGACTGCAAAGGTTTTCTATCACGCTGAAAAGAAGACAAAGGGCTAAAATAAGTTCATTTTAGCCCTTTGTCCATAAACTGAAAAGAGCCTTTTCATATAAAAAGGCTCTATTTCATCGAAGCGACAAGCGCCTCTCCCCGCAAATTGGTTTGATCTCAGTGGCTTACGCCCGGTGTTCTCCCATATTGGTAAGAAACGCTTTCACTTCCTCGATGGTTAAGCCAATGGCCTTTGCTTCACTCATGAGACGCTTCCATTCTGACATATTTGAGTCGGTCAGCTTTCTATGATGGACATGTAACGTCTTTCCTTCCTGCTCCTTTCTGTAGGTTTGGAGCAGCTGATACAGTTCTTCTTTAGGCATGCCGGATTGGACGGCATGAACGATATGATCCCGCCACTCCTGTTCACCGCCCTCAGCGTAATGAAACATCATCGTTTCTGCATCAAACAGCTCTTGTAAATCAATGTCTAGTGATGAGGATACCTTTTTTAAAAACTGGACAGATGGATTACGATGGACACCACGCTCAATTTTACTCAAATACGATTTAGAGACATGGGCATCTTCAGCCAGCTGCTGGATTGAGTATCCTTTCCTCTTTCGGTAAATGCGTATCACCTTTCCTATCATTCGATATATGATCTCCCTTCTCCCCGGCGAATCGTTCTGCGACCTTTTCGTTCATTATAAGAAATAAATTGTTCTTTATAAAATTCAAAAACGTAAGAAACAGGAAGTAAACAAAAGAAAACGAACGATTTCGTTCTTTAAAAAGAACTATAAGACCTATTATGACATTTTTCTTTGCGGGTATTATCTTTTATAATCCAATCATTAACAAAAAGAAACCATATATAACCTTTTTATGATGAAATCGGGAGGTATCTATGAATGAGAATATAGGTTTTAAGCAGCTGTTTTCTGTCATAAAAGAGAAAATGGCCCTTCTGATCCTGATTGTCCTGATCGTAACGGGCATTTCAGCCTACTATCAGTTCTATGTCTCGACTCCTGTATATCAGGCAACCACTCAAATTCTTGTTCATAAACGAAGCAGTGATGCACAAGCGAATTTAAACGATATTCAGATGAACCTTCAATATACACGTACCTTTCAAGTCCTATTAAAAAGTCCAATCGTTATTGAAAAAGTAAAAGAAACACTCAATCTTACAGAATCGGCGGAAGGATTAAAACACAAAATTGCCACAAGTACAGAAAATGAGTCAGAGGTCATAAATATTTCTGTACAAGATGAGGACCGAGCGAAGGCAGTAGCCATTGCGAATACAGCCACAGAGGTGCTGCAAGAAGAAATCAAAAAAACCATGAATATGGATCGCATTAATGTTTTGTCTGAAGCCAAGCTGTCCAACACGATACTGATGAACTCACGTAAATTCGTTCACATCGTTCTGGCACTAGGCGCCTCTGTATTAGGGGGAATGACACTCATTTTCTTAATGAATTTACTCGATGATACGGTGAAACGAACACATCAAATAAGAGAAGAGATCGGATTGCCGTCGCTCGGCAGTGTCTATCAGATGCAGGCAGACAGGAGGGCAAAAAAAGACAAGCAGTCCGTCATAACGGGAGGACAGAACATTGATTTTTAAGAGGAAAAAACGAGAAAAAAGAGATTTATCCTGTATTTCTGTATTAAATCCTCACTCTGTCATTGCGGAACAATTCCGAACGATCCGAACGAACATCGAATTCACGTCGATTCAAACGAGGTTGAAGTCGATATTGGTCACATCCTCCTTGCCGAAGGAAGGAAAATCATTTACGGCTGCAAACTTGGCAGCTGTTTTTGCACAGCAGAAAAAACGGGTCTTGCTCATGGATGCTGATTTACGTAAACCAGCCATTCATGAATATTTTGATCTGAGTCCGCACACCGGATTGACCAATGTGCTATTAAATAATTGCAGTTTGGAAGAAGCCATTTTGCCTACACCGATTGAGCATTTAGAGCTGCTTCCGAGTGGGACCATTCCGCCAAATCCCGCTGAACTGCTTTCCTCCTCTGTGATGAAGCAGCTATTTTACGAGATTGAGCAGCAGTATGACATGGTGATTGTTGATTCCACACCGCTTCTACCTGTAGCCGATGCCAAAATATTAGCAAACCGGACGGATGGAAGCATTCTTGTGGTTTTAAGCGGTAAAACGAAGATTGCCGCTGTGAAGAAATCAAAAGAAGTATTAGAGGGTACGACAGGGAAACTGCTTGGGGCGATGCTAAATGGCAAGAAAGTGAAAAAGGGAAGGCACTATATGTATTAAAGAGATTGATAGGTGATGTCTCCTAATCTTTAACAACGGAGGCACTCGATCCTGCTGTGGGCATGACATATGCCTTAGATGCTCGTCATCGGTAGTGGGATGTGAGGACGGGTTTGATGCCCATTTTACGTAAGAATAGTGATGTTTTAAAAAGGGGGAGGAGCGTTGACTTACGCCCAAAGATTATCAATCATCGTGGCACTAGATTCATATCTCATCTTAGTTGCCGTCTTTTTTGGCTTTCAATTTGTCCAAGAGGCAGCGTTAACCGTATATACATTTGAAATGCTCGTCATTTCTTCGCTCAGTCTACTGATCGGGCACCATTTGTTTTCGTATATTTTTCACGTGTACAAGCAAGTATGGGCTTATACAGGGGTTAGAGAGCTATTTTCTTTAATGAAGACCTTTGCGTGTTCATTTTTATTTTCTATGACGATGCTGTACATTTTTGTGCAGACATGGCCATTTCGTTTTTTATTTATTGTCTGGCTTTTCCATGTGTTATTCATCGGTGCATCACGAATGGCATCCAGGCTGTTTCATGATGGTGCCAAGCGGTTTCAAGTTGAAAAGGAGCGGGCACTAATCATTGGCGCTGGATCAGCCGGGACCATTATTGTTCGTCAGCTTCAGCAGTCGAGTGATGTACATATTGAGCCGGTCGCTTTCATTGATGATGACAAAACAAAGCATAAGCTTGAAATTATGGGGCTGCCTGTTCTTGGGGGAAAAGAACATATTCAAACGGCTGTTGCGATGATGGATATTCAAAAGATCATTATCGCTATTCCATCCAAAAGCAGTCACACATTAAAAGGACTATATAAGGAATGTGTAGCGACTGGAATCAAAACACAGATTATGCCGGAAATGGAACAGATTTTAAAAGGAACCCATGCGCTGAATCAATTGCGGGATGTACAGCCAGAGGATTTGCTTGGAAGAGAGCCGATTCAATTAGATACAAGCCGTCTATCCGTTCACCTAAAAGGAAAAACGATTATGGTGACAGGAGCTGGCGGGTCTATCGGGTCAGAAATCTGTCGTCAAATTTGTGTATTTTCCCCTCGGGCGATTGTGCTTGTGGGACATGGAGAATTTAGCATTCATTCTATTTTACTAGAGCTGAAAGAATTGTATGGAGACAGCATTAGCCTATATCCACAAATTGCGGATATTCAAGATAAACAAAAAATGAGTGAAATCGTTGGTCATTTTCAGCCGGATATGATTTATCATGCCGCCGCACATAAACATGTCCCGCTCATGGAAATCAGCCCGAAAGAAGCGGTGAAAAACAATATCATCGGGACAAAAAATGTGGCAGAAGCTGCACATGAGCACAGAGTTGAAACATTTGTCCTCATCTCATCTGACAAAGCGGTCAACCCTGCCAATGTGATGGGAGCGACAAAGCGATTTGCTGAAATGGTGATTATGCAAATGGGGGCAAGCAGTGAAACGAAATTTGTCGCCGTCCGGTTTGGGAATGTACTCGGAAGCAGGGGCAGTGTCATTCCGATCTTTAAAAAACAAATTGAAAAAGGCGGGCCAGTGACTGTCACGCACCCAGCCATGACAAGATATTTTATGACGATACCAGAAGCATCAAGGCTTGTTATTCAAGCTGGTGCACTAGCAGAAGGAAGGCAGATTTTTGTTTTAGACATGGGGGAGCCAGTCAAAATTGTCGACCTCGCAGAAAACCTCATTCACCTCTCAGGCTACACCACAGACCAGATTCCAATCACATTTACGGGGATTCGTCCCGGAGAGAAAATGTACGAGGAGCTACTCAACCAGCATGAAAAAGCACAGGAGCAAATTTTCCCGAAAATCCATATTGGGCATGCCTTGGATGGAGATCCGTATGTGCTGAACCGCTTTATTCACGAATTTAATATGATGAGTGACGATCAATTAAGACAGGCCTTGTTTGCCGCCATTGAGTCGCATGATGTATTGCCTGAACCGATGCAACGAGAGGAGGAGCCACTTGCTAATGAAGAAAAAAGTCTTGTTTTGCGCAACGGTTGATTATCATTTTAAGGCGTTCCATCTCCCGTATTTCAGATGGTTTCAGGAACAAGGATGGGAAGTGCATACAGCGGCAAATGGCCAGCTGGAGCTACCGTATGTGGATCAAGCGCATTCCATTCCGATTCAGCGTTCCCCTTTTCATTTGCACAACCGGCTTGCTTATGTGGAGCTGAAAAAGCTGTTAGAAAAAGAGCATTATCAGTTCATCCATTGTCACACACCGATGGGGAGTGTCATTGGCAGGCTAGCGGCCAAAGGGACGCGCAAAAAAGGGACGAAAGTTCTTTACACAGCGCATGGGTTTCACTTTTGGAAGGGGGCACCGCTTCAAAATTGGCTGCTTTATTATCCAGTTGAGAGATGGCTCGTTCAATATACGGATGCACTCATCACCATTAATGGAGAAGACTATGAAAGAGCCGATCGTCTGTCAAAAGAGAAGGCGGCTGTGCATTATGTTCCCGGTATGGGTGTCGATATGAAGCGATTTGCACCAGTTGATGACAAAGAAAAAGACCGCCTTCGTAAAGCATATGGTTTTACCACGCAAGATTTTATCGTGCTGTGTGCTGGTGAATTAAATGACAATAAAAATCAAGGAATGCTCATCAAAGCTTGCGCGCAGGTGTATCGGAATATACCACATGTGAAAATTGTATTTGCTGGAGAAGGGACAAGTCGGTCGTCCTATGAAAAGCTGGTCTGTCAGCTGAATCTTGAGGAACATGTACAGTTTGCGGGATTTTGCAAACACATCGAAGATTGGATGCATATGAGCGATGTATGTGTATCAACCAGCTTGAGAGAAGGACTTGGGATGAATCTTCTTGAAGCGATGTCTGCTGAAAAGCCGGTGATTGCAACAGAAAATAGAGGGCATTGTGAGCTCGTCAAACATGGAGTGAACGGCTTTTTAGTCAAACCGCATGATGTGAATGGTTTAGCCGTTTATTTACAACAGCTCTATCATAAAAAGGACCAGCTTCACCTAATGGGGAAAGCGGGACGTTCTATGGCTCACGCATTTGCACAGGAGCAGACGGTAAGTGCAATGGAGGAAATTTACACAACGTATATGGATCAAAAAGAGAAGGTGATGTGAGCATGCGTCAGCCGAAAGTATCGATTATCATGGGTGTTTACAATTGCCAAGAGACAGTAGAAGAAAGCATTGAATCGATTCTTCGTCAAACCTATGAAAACTGGGAGCTCATCATATGTGATGATGCATCAACAGATGGCACCTATGAAAAAGTGCTGCACTATACCATGCGTGATCCAGATAGAATTCGCCTCATTCAAAACGAACACAATCAAAGACTTGCCGCCAGTTTAAATCGTTGTCTCACTGAAGCGAATGGAGAACTGATTGCAAGACAGGATGGCGATGATATATCAGTGTCTACACGATTAGAAAAACAGGTTCATTTCCTCGAAGCGCATCCAGAATATGATGTGGTTGGTACGGCGATGACGGTGTTTGATGAGTCAGGGGCGAAGGGCGTTCGAGCACTTGTCTCAGAGCCTGATCGAAGGGTGTTAGCAAGAGGAACGCCTTTTTGTCATGGGACGATTATGATGAGAGCGTCTGCCTACAAGTCTTTAAATGGCTATCGTTCTGTAAAAACAACCAGACGCATGGAAGATATCGATCTTTGGATTCGTTTTTTTGCTGCGGGGAGAAAAGGCTTTAATTTGCAAGAGCCCTTATACCTTGTAAGGGAGGATGAAGCGGCCTTTCAGCGCCGGAAATTCCGATATTCAATGGACAATGCCTGGCTTGTGTTACAAGCATGCAAGCAATTAAAATTGTCGCCGTTTGATTATCTCTTTGCGCTTAAGCCGGTCATCCGTGCCTGTATGTCACCAAAGATCATGAGGTTTTATCATCAGCGGAAACTTGGAGGATCTATGGTGAAAAGGAGGACGATTCGGGATGAGTGAGCCAAAGCGTGTACTTCATGTTGTGGGCGGAATGAACAGAGGTGGAGCAGAAACGATGATCATGAATATCTATCGTGCAATCGACCGGAATGTTCTTCAATTTGATTTCATTACCCACCGGGAGGATGTCTGTGATTACGATGAGGAAATTCGTCAGCTTGGCGGGCGGATTTTTTATGTCCCAAGTATTGGAGCGTCCTCTCCATGGACGTTTGTCAAAACGTTGACGAAGACGATTAAGCAAACGGGACCTTATCAGGCAGTGCATGCACATACAGATTTTCAAACGGGCTTTTCTGCCCTTGCTGCGAAACTGGCAGGTGTGAAGATACGCATTTGCCATTCACATAATACGGCTTGGAAACAGTCTCCTAGCCGGGTTGATCATTTGTTGCTCAAAGGATTCCGTCAATTGATCTTTGCCTTTTCTACGCAGCTCGTTGCATGCGGTGAAGATGCCGGTGTCTTTTTATTTGGACAAAAAAGAATGCACGATGGACGAGTGAACATTTTACCAAATGGGATTGATTTGGACCTTTTTTTTCAGTTGGAGCCAGAAGCGAAGGTGAAGATGAAAAAAGACCTCCATCTTCACGAGAGAAAACTGATCATTGGACATATTGGCCGATTTCATGAGCAGAAAAACCATGTTTTTTTCATCGAATTAGCGCAGACACTGAAAAAACAA
Organism: Bacillus sp. FSL K6-3458; assembly: GCF_038005045.1. Classification (NCBI taxonomy): domain Bacteria; kingdom Bacillati; phylum Bacillota; class Bacilli; order Caryophanales; family Bacillaceae; genus Bacillus; species Bacillus sp. FSL K6-3458. Next base: position 902,111 of record NZ_JBBOSI010000001.1, read on the forward strand.
GGGGTCTCCTTTCAGCTAGTTCTCATCGGAGATGGGCCGCTCCGGCCAGTGGTTGAATCGTATGCAGTGAAAGCAGGATTAATGGAAGACATTGTGTTTACGGGCGTTGTCTCAGAGGTTCCGCAGTATATGAAAGCATTTGATGTGTTTGTGATGCCGTCTTTGTTTGAAGGTCTTCCTCTCGTATTAGTGGAAGCGCAGGCATCTGGACTCCCATGTGTGATTTCAGATCATATCACAAAGGAAGTCGATTTAGGTTGTGGGCTTGTGAAACGGAAATCCTTGCAAGATTCAGCACATGAGTGGATGAAAGCCATACTAGAAGCCTACCATGCAGACCCTCCTCTTCAGGAGACGATTATTTCTCAGCTTGGCCTTAGAGGATTTGATGTGAAACAGAACATCACCCGTGTGATGAATGTGTATGGATTGTAAGGAAGGATTGGCAGATGGCGGTTTATTTGGTGAACATGATCATGGTCTATTTATGGTCGAGCTTTGCTGCATTTTATGGCAGACGTGATGATACCATACAAAGCGGCTGGCGGCCGAACAAGCTTCTGGTGTTTTTTCCATTTTTATTTCTTTGTATTGTGGCGGGCATACGCTACAAAGTAGGAACTGATTTTGTAACCTATGGACAAATGTATGAGTTCTCCGTCAACTATGACAAGCCTTGGCATATTTTCGGATTCGGTGTAGACAAGGCCGCCACTGATCCGGGCTTTACATTGATCTTATGGATGCTCAATCAACTATCACATGAGCCGCAAATCATGTATATCACAGTTGGGATCATCACCTATTTTTTTATTATCAAAACACTTGTGCGATATGGACGGCCATTTGAGCTTAGTATGCTACTATTTCTTGGCACATTTCATTATTACGCTTCGTTTAATGGCATGCGGCAGTATATGGTGGCAGCGATTCTTTTTTATGCCATCCAGTTTGTCATCAAAGGTCAGTGGAAATGGTATTTTCCGCTCGTGCTTGTATGCGCGCTATTTCATTCCTCGGCACTCATTATGATTCCAGTCTATTTCATCGTCAGAACAAAGGCATGGTCTTGGATGATGCTTGTGTTATGTATGATTTTTCTAGGCTTAACTGCTCTGTATGACCGCTTTGTCTCCGTGTTTGTGGTGATGCTGCAAGGGAGTTCTTATGGTCATTACGAGGAGTGGCTGACAACGAATACGAATGGAATGAATGTGACGAAAATTGGTGTCTTGATTTTGCCGTTATTGCTTGCGTTCTTTTGTCGAAAACGACTTCGTGAGCTGACCCCAGAGAGTGATTATATTGTGAATTTTTGCTTGCTTGGATTTTTGTTTGGCATCCTTGCAACGAAGGATGTCATTTATGCAAGATTTCATATTTACTTTGGTCTGTATCAGCTCATTTTACTGCCTTATTTCACACGGATTTTTGATCAGCGAACCAATTTCTTTATGTATATCGGAATTGCGGTTTGCTATATTTTGTACAGCATCATGCTGATGCCGTTTGATTCTTCTGTTTTACCGTACCGAACGATTTTTACAAAGTAGATTTGAAGAAAGGTGGGGCTTGCTGTCATGCCAGCTATCAGTCTATTGGTCGCAGTCTATAACACTAGTCAATATGTGGAGCAGTGTCTTCAATCGATTGCAGACCAAAGCTTTTCAGATATAGAGGTCATCCTCATTAACGATGGATCTACCGATCACAGTGGAGACATCCTTGAAGCGTTTGCTGCGCGTGATGAGCGATTTCGGGTGATTCACCAAACCAATCAAGGGCTGGGAGCGGTGAGGAACAGGGGCATAGAAGAAGCAACAGGAACGTATCTTGCCTTTGTTGATTCAGACGATGTTCTCGCTCCTCAATACTGTGAGGCTTTATATCAAAAAGCCGAAAACACCGGTGCTGATCTTGTTGTCAGTGAATATTGGATTCAGTTTGAACAGTCAAAACGGATCATACCGACGACGCTGTTAGCTCAACAGGAAGCCGATAAGACAAGTTTAATAGAATCGTTATTACATGGTGAGATCACGGGATTCTCATGGAATAAGCTCTATCGGCGGGCGTTTATCGAAAAGCATCATATCCGTTTTCCGTTGAGAGGTGAGCTTGAGAATATTGAAGATCAATATGTCACGCTGCGCTGTTTTTCTTTATCACGTGTCATTGCCTTTGTTCATGAGCCGCTTTATTATTACCGGGTTCATTTGTCATCCATTGTCCAGCGATATCAAAAGCAGTATTTTCAGCATGGACTGGCGTTTTATGACGCGCAGCGTTTGTTTTTAAAAGAGCATGATGAGCTGACACCATATGAGAAGGCTTTTTATTTTTTTATCGTGAATCATACGCTGCATTGTATGCTCAATGAATGGAAGAGCCAAAATTCCCTTTCCTTTCAAAAAAAGCTTGGTCATATGCGTGAAATGGTGACACATGAAGCTTTTCAGAAGGCTGTGAAACAAGTGGAACCATCGAAGCTGACTATGCGAAAGCGAATGATCTTATTCCTTGCTAGGATGCAGTGGGTGTATCCGCTCTCTGCCGCAGCTTCAAGCTATCAAAAATGGATTGAATATCAAACGAGAAAATCGGGGTGATGAGTGTGACATTGCAGCAATTAAAAGCACATGCCGCAGAGTGGCTGCTCTTAAAGGTCAAGTATCCACTTCAATATAGGTTGAGCCGCCAAAGACTGCCAGAGCTGCGTCATCAGAAGAAAATCATTCTCACGCTGCTGCCGGCACATGACAACTTAGGTGATCACGCGATTGCCTATGCCAGCTGCTGTTTTCTACAAAAGCACTTTCCAGACTATCAAATCATAGAAGTAGACATGCAGGAGATGTATCGTCTAGCACGTCCGCTGAAGCACGCGCGGCACCCAGAGGACATTGTCTGTATTATCGGCGGGGGCAACATGGGCGATTTATATCGATATGAAGAATGGACAAGACAATTTATCATGAATGCCTTTAAGTCCTATCCTGTTATTCAGCTGCCCGCTACTGCTCATTTTACAGAAACAAAGAGAGGGAAAAGAGAAGAACGCCGCGCTATTCAAGCATATCAGCAACACCCGAGGCTTCTCTTGATGGCAAGAGATCAAACCACCTATCAATGGATGAAGAAGCATTTTCCTAATAAAGAGGTGTGGAAACAGCCTGATATGGTCCTGACATTAGACGAAACATCAAAGAGTCAAACCCGTAAAGGTGTGCTGCTTTGTCTGCGTGAGGATAAGGAGGCATATCTCACGAAAGAGAAACGAAAACAACTGCAGGAGCATATCAAAGAAACGTATGATCAAGTTGGTTTTATCACAACGACCATTGGTAAGCGAGTGAATCGAACGACTCGTTTAGAGGAATTATCCACGTTATGGACGCAGTTGAGACAGGCACAAGTCGTCGTGACAGATCGACTGCATGGCATGATCTTTTGTGCGATCACACATACACCGTGTGTTGTCATCAGGTCGTTTGATCATAAAGTCATGGAAGGATATGAATGGGTAGCGCACTTGCCGTTTATGACCCTTTTGAAGGAACCAACGGAGGAAACGGTGAAAAAGGCCATTCATCAGCATATGAAAACAAGCAGACAAAAGGGAGAGGAAGTTGGATGAAGGCCCTTAAACACTGCGTGAAATCACCATGAACCGTGCGTTTCTTTACAATGTCAGTGCAAATGTGATGACGTTTTTCTTGATGATGCTGATGTCTGTTTGTTTAACGCCTTACATTGTTCATACACTTGGAGTGGAAGCGTTTGGTGTGATTCATCTGACGCAAAATATGATCAACTATTTATCGGTTATTACGGCTTCATTAAGTGCTGTGGTGGTGCGTTTTTTTTCTGTTGCGGCTCATAAAGGAGAGATGGAACAAGCGCAGCGCTATCTCGCTTCCTATTTTGTCAGTTCTCTTTTTTTATCCATCTGTCTTTTTTTACTTTGTCTATTCATGTCTCAGCAGCTGGTTGACTGGCTCCATGTGCCTGCTCATCTTGCAAAAGATACACAGATCGCCTTTGTGTTAGGGGGTCTTTTATTTATGCTCAATTTCGTCATGTCTGGTATTGGGGCGGCACCGTTTTATGCGAACAAATTATATGTATCGAGTGTTGGACAGGCCATTCAGATGTTTGGCAGAGCGCTTGTGATTGTGCTGTTATTTACCGTGACGACACCAGCCATTTGGCATATTCCGCTTGCAGCCGTTATGGGAAGTTTCGCCGCTTTGGGAATGGGTCTCTATTATTTTAAGAAACTCATTCCTTGGTTTTCGTTTAAGTGGCGGTACGTTTCTTTATCTTCAAGTCTCACGCTAGTTCGATCAGGGGTGTGGCATTCATTTGAGCAAATGGGCATTTTGTTGTTTTTACAAATCGATTTATTGATGACCAACTTACTGATTGGGGCAGAAGCGACTGGACAGTATGCCGCCATTTTACAATTTCCATTATTATTGCGCACCCTTGCAGGGACACTTGCGGTTGTGTTTGCGCCAACGATCACAAAATTATATTCAAATCAAGACGAGCAGGGGCTCATTCAATACGCCGCCAATGCCATGAAATGGAGTGGTTTATTTGTGGCATTCCCCGCGGCTCTGTTAGGAGGTCTTGCCGGTCCGCTCATGCTGTTATGGCTTGGACCAGCCTTTGAGGAGCTAAAATGGCTGCTGATGATTCATGCGGCTTATTTGTGTTTCACGTTGATGTTTTTACCGCTGACCTATGTACCGACTGCCTTTAACCGATTTAAAGTGCCGGCGGTTGTGACACTCATATTAGGCGGTTCCAATGTCCTGTTCGCCTATGGACTGACTCACCTACTTCAGCTTGGGTTATATGGCATTGCATCAGCAGGGGCCGTTGTTTTATTGATGAAAAATATCGTCTTTCTCCCATTGTATACAGCCAAGATCACGAAACAGAAAAGTACCATCTTTTACAAACATACAGTCGTTCCGCTGTTTGGGGCTCTATTCATATGGGGGATCTGTGCCGGCATTCAGGCTGTGTATGATGTGACGAGATGGTGGGAGCTATTTTGTATTGGCGGAATATGTTTCGTTCTCTACTTAGGCTATTTGTATCAATTTGCAGGAACAAAACAAGAGCGGATACAGCTCATGCGTAAGGTGAAACAAGCTGCTATTGAACGATCTGTCTCTCGCTAGTGTGGAAAGGAGAAGCAATGATGAAAAGAATAATAGATGTGGTCGTGGCTTTGACCCTGCTCATCGCAGGCAGCCCCCTTTTCCTTCTCATCTATGGACTCATTCGGTGGAAAATCGGAGCGCCTGTGGTGTTTCGACAAGAACGGCCTGGTTTGTACGGACAGCCGTTTATGCTTTATAAATTTCGGACGATGACCGAGGAACGCGATGAACATGGCGTACTGCTTCCAGACCATTTTCGATTAACAAAAACCGGCGCCTTTATTCGTAAGCTCAGTCTTGATGAATTGCCGCAGCTTGTCAATGTACTCAAAGGGGAAATCAGTCTCGTTGGACCAAGACCGCTTTTAATGGAGTATTTACAAATGTACACAGAGGAGCAAGCGAAGCGTCATCTTGTGAAGCCTGGTATCACTGGATGGGCCCAGGTGAATGGGAGGAATACTCTCTCTTGGGAGGAGAAATTCACCTATGACCTCTGGTATGTAGAGCACCAATCGTTTTGGCTCGATATGAAAATCTTATGGATGACCTTGCTGAAAGTCATCAAAACAGAAGGGGTGCAGCAGCCAAATCATGCAACAGCTGAAAAATTCAAAGGAACCGATACGTAAAGAGCAGCCCATTGGCTTAATAGGGGCTGGCGGACACAGCAAGGTCATTCAGGAGTTGATTTTTTTGCATCCTGATTACTCATTGTGCGCTGTATTAGACGATCGATTTGAGGAGGCTGACACTCGAACCGGCATTCTGTATGGTCCGGTTTCTATGAGTCAAAAGGTAAGAGATGAAATACCTGATATGCAATGGCTGATTGCCATTGGGCAAAACGAAATCAGACAGAGGATCAAAGAACGTCTCGCATTTGAAGAGAGGGCATTTGCCACACTGATTCATCCAGAGGCAGTTGTGAGCTCGTCAACGAAGATTGGTCAGGGAACGGTTGTGATGGCAAGGGCTGTTGTGCAAGCAGATGCAGTAATTGGTGAGCATGCCATTATCAACACCGGTTCTATCGTGGAGCATGACTGCTTTCTCGAATCTTTTACGCATCTTTCTCCGGGAGCTGTGCTCACCGGCTGTGTCTCTGTGCGAGAGGGTGCTCATATTGGAGCTGGGGCTGCTGTCATACCTGGCAGAACCATTGGAAGCTGGGCAGTGATCGGCGCAGGAGCGGCAGTGACCCGAGATATACATGATCAGAAAGTCGCCGTAGGCGTTCCTGCAATTGAGATCAAAGATCGAAGAGAAGGTGGGAAATCATGAGAGACAGGAAACGAATCTACTTATCTCCTCCTCATATGAGTGGAAAAGAACAGAAGAAAATAGAGGAGGCATTTAAAAGCAATTGGATTGCACCATTAGGACCGCTTGTAAATGAATTTGAGCAAGTGGTCGCGGATTATGCAGGCGTGAAGAGTGGAGCGGCATTGTCTTCAGGTACAGCAGCCATTCACCTTGCCTTAAAACTCATTGGCGTTCAAAAGGGAGATATGGTCTTTTGTTCCACTCTCACATTTGTTGCCAGTGCAAATCCTATTTTATATGAACAAGCGACGCCTGTTTTTATTGATTCAGAAAAAGAGACATGGAATATGTGTCCGCTAGCGTTAGAGAAAGCCTTCGCTGAAACAAAACGACTTGGGAAAAGACCCCGTGCGGTTATTGTCGTTCATTTATACGGACAAAGTGCGAAAATGGATGAAATCATAGCGGTGTGTGAGGCATATGATGTGCCAATCATTGAAGATGCGGCTGAATCGTTAGGCAGTATATACAAAGGAAGAAAAAGCGGTTCAATGGGCAGGTTCGGTGTTTACTCTTTTAACGGAAATAAAATCATTACAACATCAGGAGGCGGAATGCTTGTCAGTGATGATGAAGCAGCCATCGACCGCTGCCGATTTCTCGCGTCACAGGCAAGAGAACATGCCCTACACTATGAACATCAAGAGGAGGGATATAACTATCGGATGAGCAACCTGCTCGCAGGTGTAGGAATCGCACAAATGGAAGTGTTAGAGGAGCGTGTTCAGCAAAAACGCCGCATTTTCGAGCATTATCAAGATGCTTTAGCCGATATTGAAGGCCTTCAATTTATGCCAGAATATCAAGAAACCACATCGAACCGCTGGCTGACCACATTCACCATTGATCATCATGTACAGATGTCTCCAGTAGAGATGATAGATGCTTTAGAACAAAAGCAGATCGAAGCAAGGCGTGTATGGAAGCCGCTGCATCAGCAGCCGCTCTTTCATGGTTGTCCTTTTTATACAACAGCCGATGAAGTCCCTGCATCTGAGTTGTTATTTGAGACAGGTCTTTGCCTGCCATCTGGTACAAGCATGACAGACGCAGAACAGGAGCTTGTCATTGATACACTGTACAACGCCCTGCAAAAGAAAGCATTACCCTCCTCATAGGCTGCTCGTTCATCAGCAGCCTGCCTCTCTTTTTAACAAATCCCTTAATTTGTGGAATAATAAGGAATGTATATTGTCATTTCGTATCAAATATGATATTGACAACAGAGTCCTTCCTCCTTAAAATGAAAATGATTATCAGCATCAATTAGGGGGAGCAACTTATGTTTATTTGGAATAAATTTCTGAAAATTAAAATAAATACAATATTACCTATCCTACTGATCTTCTTACTAGTAGGCTGTTCTCAAGCAAATAATGGAGCAGGTGGAGACAAGGATCATCCCGATATGATCACCATGGCATGGCCAAGAGATATTGGCGAAATGAATCCGCACATATACAATCCATCACAATTGTTTGCCCAATCCATGATTTACGAACCATTGGTGAGCTATCAAAAAAATGGAAAGCTTAAACCTGAATTAGCAAAATCATGGGATGTTTCCAAGGATGGCAAGGTGTATACGTTCCATCTTAGAGACAATGTCACGTTCTCAGATGGATCTAAATTTAATGCGAACATTGTGAAAAAGAATTTTGATACGATTTTAAAAAACAAAGAAGTACATAGCTGGTTAGGTGTCATAAAGAAAATCAAAAAGACAGAAGCAGTGGACAAGCAAACGTTTAAACTCACATTAACTGAGCCTTATTATCCAACTGTTCAAGAGTTAGCTGTTGTGCGCCCCGTTCGTTTCCTAGGCGAAGCAGGTTTTCCGAAAAACGGAGATACATCAAAAGGAATCGAAAAACCAGTGGGGACAGGTCCTTGGGTATTAAAGACGTACAAAAAAGATGATTACGCGATTTTTGAACGAAATGACCACTACTGGGGAGAGAAACAAAAGGTCAAAGAAATCAAAGTGAAGGTCATTCCAGATGCCGAAACAAGAGTGATGGCATTTGAAAAAGGCGATGTAGATTTACTTTATGGAGAAGGAACGATTAGCCTCGATGCTTTTAAACAATTAGAGGCGAGCGGCAAGTATGAAACGAAGATGTCAGAGCCCATAGCCACTAGACAGCTTGTCATGAACACAAAAGTCGATCAGCTGTCAGATGAGAAAGTGCGTCACGCGCTTCAGTATGCGATCAATAAAACATCATTGGTGGAAGGTGTGACATCTGGCTTAGAGGATGTAGCGGATCACATCTTGCCGACAAACATGCCATATACGTCAGGCATCCGGGTGAAATCTTTCCAATATGATGTGGACAAAGCGAAGGCTTTACTGGATGAAGCAGGCTGGACGCTTCCAAAAGGAAAAACCATACGCGAAAAAGACGGAAAAACGCTTGAGTTTAGTATGATGTATGACTCAGCAGAATCGATTCAAAAAACAATGGCTGAAACACTGCAGGCAGAATGGGCAGCCATTGGGGTTGGCGTCAAACTTGAAGGTGTCGAGCTGGCGACGCAGGTTCAGCGATTTAAAGCGAACAAATTTGATATGAACTTCTTTAGCAATTATGGAGCGCCGTATGATCCGCATACATTTATGAACGTTGTCTCATCAGATGGTTTTGGATTCAAAGAGGCGATCTCAGCGTATCCGAATAAAGATAAGCTGATCAAAGAAATGACAGAGATTCCATCAACAACTAATGAAAACAAACGCAAAGCACTTTATTCGTCCGTCTTATCTTCCTTACAAGATCAAGGGGCGATTGTGCCAATCTCTTATTTTAAAAAGACAGCTGTTTATCAAAAAGATGTGAAGGACTTTGATTTCCCTGCGAATCGAGATGAACATCCTTTCACAGGCATCAAGCTGAAGTAACAGAAGGAAGGTAAGCAAATGAGCCGCTATATCATCAAAAGAATGTTATCCATCATTCCTGTATTTCTACTAGCCACACTGTTCACAACTGGCATGATTCATCTGTCACCAGTTGATCCAGCGGAGGCATATTTAGCAGCGGCTCATATTCAGCCTACTGATGAGGTATTAGCCCAAAAACGAAGTGAATTTGGTTTAGATGAACCTTTTTACATGCAGTACCTTCATACGATTGGAAAAGTCGTCCGTCTTGATTTTGGGCGGTCGTATATGACCAATCAGCCTGTGCTTGATGAGGTGATCTATCGAATACCTGCGACGATTCAATTGGCGTTCACTAGTCTGCTGATCGCAATTTGTGTCAGTATTCCACTGGGCTTTTTCAGCGGGTTGAGAAAAAATGGCGTTGTAGATCATGTGAGCCGGATGATTTCCTTCCTAGGAGCATCTATCCCGACCTTTGTTTTGGGATATTTGCTCATCTTCTTTTTTTCAGTGAAACTCGACCTTTTACCTGTTGAAGGTGTTGGTACATGGGAACATCTTGTACTGCCATCCATTACCCTGGCTGTGCCGTTAATTGCGATGTATACGAGATTATTACGAGCGAGTGTGAGTGAGACGCTTCACGAGCCTTTTGTTCAATATGCGAGAATGAGAGGGTTAAAGGAACAAGCGATTATGTTCAAACATGTCTTCAGAATGGCGATATCACCGATGCTGACAGGACTTGGCGTGAATCTTGGCAAGCTGCTCACAGGGACTATTATTGTAGAGGCTGTTTTTTCATGGCCTGGATTTGGACGATTTTTTATTGAAGCGATCTTTAACCGGGATCTGCCGGTCATTCAATTTTATGTGTTGATGGCGGCGTGTATCTTTATCTTAAGTAGCTTGATGGTTGATCTCCTTCAGCTGCTCATTGACCCCCGTATTTCTAGAAAGGAAGGCCGCCAGCCATGATGACAAAAGTAAAACACCTCTTCTATCATCAAAAGATGATCTCGATCTGTGTGGTGCTGCTCGGTCTCCTGCTCATTGTGACGGTATGTGCACCATGGATCGCTCCACATGACCCGGCGACTGTTAATCTTGCAATGAAACTAAAGGGATCTTCATGGGAGTATCCTCTAGGCACCGACCAATTGGGAAGATGCAATTTATCTCGTATTCTATATGGTGCTCGTATTTCACTAGGCTGTGCGTTGTTAATCTTTGTTTCCTCTCTATCTATCGGTTTAATCGTAGGGCTGATATCTGGATATAAAGGCGGCTGGATCGATCACGTCTTGATGAGATTGTGCGACGGGGTCATGGCATTTCCGAATTTGGTACTGATCCTTGGATTAGTCGGTATTTTTGGACCGGGGCTTTCTCAAGTGGTGCTGGCTTTGATGCTTGTGCAGTGGGTGTATTACGCTCGCGTCTTTCGAGGGATGGTCCTTAGTTTAAAAGAACAAAACTTTATTGCAGCTGCGAAGATTAGCGGTACTTCCCATTGGAATATCATGAGAAAGCATATGATTCCGAATGTACTGCCGCCACTCGCAGTTGTGGGCACACTTGAAATGGGCTGGGCGATTATGGACATTTCCGCCATGTCTTTTCTAGGCTTAGGGGTTCAGCCACCTACGCCTGAATGGGGAGCGATGATCCATGAAGGAAAATCTTATATTCAAACAAATCCTCAGCTGATGCTTTATCCGGGCCTTGTGATTATGGCTGTGGTCATTCTATTCAACTTACTGGGAGAAGCCCTTTCAGAGAAATATGGCATCAAACGTCGTGTGTAAAGGAATGAGTCAGTTGGAAGAGTCTATTTTAAACATAGAGAACCTGCATGTGCATACGAAAACACCGCAAGGAACCATTTCTCTCGTTCAGGAAGTAGCATTTGAGGTAAAGCGCGGTCAAATTGTTGGATTAATTGGTGAGAGCGGATGCGGAAAAACGGTGACAAGTATGTCGATCTTAAACATGTTTGATCGAAAAACAACGGAAGTGACTGGCAGTATCACTCTACAAGGTCGAGAATTGATCGGTTTGAGTGAACAGCATATGCGGTCTATTCGTGGCAAAGATCTTTCATATATTATGCAAAATCCAATGAATAGCTTTACGCCTGTATGGACGATTGGACATCAATTGATTGAAACAATCCGCCGGCATACAGCTGTCAGTAAAAGGCAGGCATGGGTCCAGGCAATGAAAGCCTTAGAGAAAATGAATCTGCCGCATCCAGATCAATTACTGAGTAAATACCCTTTTGAATTAAGCGGGGGGATGCTCCAGCGTGTCATGATTGCTATGGCTGCCTGTATGCATCCGCCTCTGATCATCGCAGATGAACCGACAACCGCATTAGATGTACACAATCAAAAGCTGGTGCTTGAGCACTTGAATCAAATTCGTCATGAATACGGAACGGCGATTTTGCTCATTACCCACGATCTTAGTGTGATTGCAGAAATGGCAGACGAGGTCGTGGTGATGAAACAAGGAAAAATCGTTGAAAAGGCTGAAGTTCTTGAGCTTTTTGAACACCCGAAGCATGATTATACAAAGAAACTTTTAGCAGCTCGTCCATCCATGCCAGCTGTTTGCACGATTTGAGGTGAGAAGACCGTTGCATTTAATAGAAGTGAAAGCAGTTAGTCATTCATATGGCAACCGATCGTTTCTGATGAGGACAAAAGGGAGAACCCCTGTCCTGAAAAACGTTCATTTGACCATTGAAGAAGGCACTTGTCTTGGATTATTAGGTCAAAGTGGCGCAGGGAAAAGTACACTCGGCCGCATCATCCTTGGACTAGAGAAGCCGAGGGTCGGACAAGTTCTGTTTGAAGGTCAGGATATCATTCGTGCAGATCAGCGGACACATCAGCATTTCCGCCGACATGTACAAGCGGTATTTCAAGATTCATATTCAGCGGTGAATCCAAGGTGGACAGTGGAACAAATTCTATCTGAGCCGCTTGAAAACTATGAACCAATGACCCGTAAAAAACGTCAGCATATACTCATTCACTGGTTAGAAAGAGTAGGGCTCAGTGAGCAGGATTTGTCCAAGTACCCATACCAATTTAGCGGCGGCCAGCTACAGCGGATCAACATCGCCAGAGCACTGGTGCTTCAGCCAAAGCTCATTGTGCTGGATGAATCAGTCAGTAGCTTAGATATGGTTACGCAGGCAGTCATTTTAGATTTGTTAGTCGAATTAAAGAAAGAGCTGAAGCTTGCATACTTATTTATCACACATGATTTGACAGCGGCCTATCATTTAAGTGATCAATTAGCGATTCTTGATCAGGGTGAACTTGTGGCTCAGTTTCAATCGAAGGATGATTTCTTTCTATCAGAGCACGCAGCTGTGCTGAAAATGAAGGAGGCAACGCTCGCCAGCCACCCTTTGTCTCGAACGATTGGCAGGCCGGTTCGTTAACTTTTTCATTCCCTCAATGCCTCTTTTAAGAGAGGCTATTTTTCATGAAAGGCAGGTGGCATCGTGAACCATCGAGCATATTTAGCTTTGGCGATCCCTTTAACCATTTCAACGATGACCACGCCATTACTTGGAGCTGTCGATACAGCAGTTGTTGGCCAGCTTGCCAACCCCGCTTATATAGGGGGCGTCGCAGTCGGCAGTCTCATTTTTAGTACATTGTACTGGCTGTTTGGCTTTTTACGGGTAAGTACATCTGCTTTTGCCGCCCAAGCAAACGGAGCGCAGAACGAGGAGCAGGGTGTTCTTGCTTTTCTAAGGCCTTTTTTGCTAGCTATTATCGTCGGACTTTGTTTTATTGCTCTTCAATGGCCCATTATTCAATCCGCATTATGGATCATCTCTCCTGCTGCTGATGTGCGCGAATATGCAGCGGACTATTTTCACATTCGGATCTGGGGAGCGCCATTTACCTTGATGAATTACGTCATACTCGGCTGGCTGATGGGGATGGCAAAAATGAAAGAAGCCCTTTCTTTACAAATTTTGATCAATGTCATGAATATGATCTTGGCATTGATCTTAGTTCATGCGTTTTCTTTTGCCGTCAAAGGTGTGGCAGCGGCGACATTGATTTCTGAACTCACTGCTTTTGTGTTAGGGGCCTGGATCATCTTGAAGCATACGTCAAACGGTTTTCGGATGCCTTCTATCCAGCAGGTGATGGACACACGTGCAGTAAAGAAAATGTTTCATGTGAATAAAGACTTGTTTATCCGAACGATCTGTCTGCTTGTTGTGATCAACATGTTTACAGCAAAGGGAGCTTCTTTCGGAACAGAGCAATTGGCGGCGAATGCGATTTTATTTCAAATTCACTACATCATGGCCTATTTGTTCGATGGATTTGCCAATGCGTCCAGCATCCTTGTCGGTAGATCAGTAGGTGCGAATGACCGAGCGCTTTATGATAAAACTTTAACCCTTTCGAGACAATGGGCAGTTGTGATGGCATGTGTCATTGCGGCAGGTTACTTTTTCTTTAAAGTACCGATTTTGAGCCTGTTTACAAATTTGCCTCAGCTTCTTGATGTGACACTGCAATATGCCGATTGGCTCGTTCTTTATCCGTTTGCTGCTTGCTTTGGTTTGGTGATTTATGGTGTATTCACAGGTGCGACAGAAATTGCTCCTGTTAGGAATTCAATGCTGTTTGCGATGATTTTGTTTGTGGCTGTTCAGGCGGCAGTCATTCCGATATGGCACAATCACGGACTATGGTTTGCCTTTATCATTTATACTGTAGGGCGGTCCGGCTTTTTGATGATGTACAAATCGAAGCTGGATCAAAAGCTTTTCCTGCATGAAAAACACCCTTTGCAATCATGAGAAAGGGTGTTGTTTTTCGTCCATTTATTCGCTTTCTTTTTTCACCTTTTGGTACGCTTCATCGAGATGCTGAATTCGCTTCAAGACAACAGCATTTTTCGTCAATTGGTCCTGCACAAGTGTAGAAACCACCGAACGATAATAAGCGTTCATGGCATGAATCTTGTCTTCATGTTGATTCATGGCAATGTGCTGTTTTAAATTGTCGATAAAGTATGGAACGGAAAAAAGTTCAGACATGGAAATCACTCCTATTTCGTATATACGGTCCGTCAATCTTCATGTAAAATGATGAGAGGGAGGGGAGACAATGAGCCTTAAACTGCAACAAGAACTAGTATTAAAGCAGGTACTCACGCAAGAACTCAGGCAGGCGATTACGCTGCTGCAATTGAATTGTGCAGAGCTGGGTGAGTATCTTGATCAGTTAGCGCTTGAGAACCCTCTGATTGAGCGGAAAGACACGGACAGCTATCAACCAGTTTATCATAAAAGAACGCAAGATCGAATGACAGAGCCGTATCGTACGCATCAAAAAGAAAGCCTGCAAATGTATTTAAAGAGACAGGCCATTGATTTGAATTTAAGTGAAAAGAATCAAAGGATATTTCAATTCATGATTGAGTCCATTGATTCCAATGGCTATTTAAATGAACCGGTTGACCAAATGGCCGCTGTTTTACAGGCTTCGGCAGAAGAAGTAGAGGCCGTTCTTCATCAGCTTCAATCATTAGAGCCTGCCGGTATTGGCGCTAGATCATTGCAAGAATGCATCCTGCTCCAGCTTAGACGAAAAAAAGATCGCTGGTATGAAGCAGAGCTGATCATCGAGGGGCATTTCTTTCTTTTCGCAAGGAAGGCTTGGAAGGAAATCGCAGCTAAAACAGGTATGCCGTTGAAAACCCTGCAAGCCATACAAGATGAGGTGTCGCTTCTCGAACCAAGACCAGGCCTTCATTTCTCTTATGAAGACCAGGATGTGTATATAGAACCAGATGTGTTGATTACAGCTGCGGGAGGTCACATCACATTCGAGCTGAACCAGCGTGCTTTTCCGGACATTGAAATGAATGAAGGGTATTTCGCCATGATTCAAGATCAAAAGCGGCATGAAGCATATGCATATTTAAAGGAAAAGCATCAGCAGTACAACTGGCTTGTTCAAGCGCTGAAGCAGAGAAAACAAACGATGACAAATGTCGTTCGTGAGATTATCTTACAACAGACTGATTTTTTCCTGACCGGGAAGCATAAAATGAAACCGCTTACGATGAAGCGGGTTGCAGATATATTACAAGTGCATGAGTCGACAGTGAGTCGAACAGTCAAAGGGAAAATGGTGCAGACTCCTTATGGGTTAATGGAAATGAAACAGTTTTTCCAAGCGAAACTAGAAGGGCATTCGCTTGAAGAAGCATCCAGCTACACAGTGAAGACCCACATTGCAGAGCTGATTCAATCAGAAAATAAGAAAAAACCGTATTCGGATCAGCAAATCATGACGCAGCTTCAGCAAACCTTTGGTATCCGCGTCTCTCGCAGAACCATTGCCAAATATCGTGAACAAATGAACCTTCCGTCTTCCACGCTGCGGAAGCGATATGATTAAAAAGAAGCACATGCCAGAAACAATGGCATGTGCTTCTTTTTTGATGAGTGGAAGAGTGAGAGAAGATTTCTTGAGAATTGAAAAAAGGGAAGACGTGTGATTTGAATTTTGGGGTAAAGTATAAGATAGGGCATGAGCCGATAGGGTAGACAACAGTGATGAGGTGAGACCAATTGAAATATAAACAAATCAAAACGAAAAAAATATATGAAGAAATTGCGGATGCATTAATCGAATCCATTCGAACGGGGGAGCTTCTTCCGGGCGAAAAATTAGACTCGGTTCAAGCACTTTCTGAAAACTTTCAAGTCAGCCGTTCCGCTGTGAGAGAGGCGCTGTCCGCTTTGAAAGCGATCGGATTAATAGAGATGAAGCAAGGAGAAGGCACATATGTGAAGCAGTTCGATCCTGAGCAGCTCACATTTTGTTTATCTCCTGCTTTTTTGATGAAGCAGCAGGATATCGTGCAGCTTCTTGAAGTGAGATCAATCATTGAATCGGGTGCTGTCAAAAAGGCAGCATTGCTGCGGACAGACGAGGACCTCCATCGACTGCATGAGGCACTAGAACAAATGAAGCGTGCAGAAGCGCATAAAGAAATTGGTGAAGAGGCAGACCTTACATTTCATCTTGCCATTGCTAAAGCCTCAAAGAATCATTTACTGGCGGCGTTAATGAATCAGGTCTCATCCTTATTAATTGAAACGATGCGGGAAACGAGAAAAATCGTGTTATTTTCAAGAAAAACGTCCATACGTCAGCTTTACAAAGACCATGAACGTATTTATCAGGCTGTCATGGACAAGCAGCCAGAAGAAGCGGAGAGGGCGATGCTTACACATTTGGAAAAAGTAGAACAACTTCTTGGTGATGTGCTACAAGAACAGGAAGGAAAGCCAGATATTCAATAAGCTGTGCCGAAAAACGGCACAGCTCTATTATTGAAGAGAAATATGCAATTTTTTCATTCGATATTGCAGACTTTGCCTGCTCATGCCCAATATCTTTGCAGTCTGTGAAATATTGTCGTCCATTTTATTTAAGTAATGGACGATGTATTGTTTTTCAAATCGTTCCATTTGGGTTTGGAAATCAGTTGTATGATCTGAGCTCGTGTAGACAAACGTATCAGCTGCAGCTGATAGATTAAGCGGGCTCATCTGCATGTGTTCACTAGGACGTCCTTCTCCTTGCTTGAAACGGAAATGGTAAGGAAGGTGATGCATGCTTAAGTATGTTTCGTCCATCATCATATTCATTCCAGCCTCAATCACATGCTCCAGTTCTCTTACATTGCCCGGCCAATGATACGTTTGGAACAGGGCAAGTACCTCTTCATCAGCCGCCTCCACATTCATTTGAAACAGTTCATTATATTTTTGAATAAAATGCATGACAAATGTGGGGATGTCTTCTTTTCGCTCAGAGAGTGGCGGGATAAACAAGGTGACAATGCCAAGCCGGTAAAATAAATCCTTTCGCATCCGTCCACCTGCGATCGCATCCACAGGGTCCTCATTCATATTAGCAATCACTCTCACATCAATGGCGATTTCCTTTGTACTGCCTAACCTTCTCACACGTTTCTCTTGCAAGACGCGCAATAGTTTTGCTTGAAGAGCTGGGTGTAATGAGTTGATCTCATCTAAAAGCAGTGTACCTCCTTGCGCTTGTTCGAATAGACCGGGCTGATCTGTTGCCCCTGTAAAAGCCCCTTTTTGTGTTCCAAAAAGCAGACTTTCAATCAGGTTATCAGGCAGTGCTGCGCAATTCTGCGTAATAAATGGTCCAGATGAACGGCTGCTGCCATTATGAATGCTTTGTGCAAATAGCTCTTTCCCCGTCCCTGTCTCACCAACAATCAGCACATAAGAAGAGGTACGTGTGGCTCGTTTCGCATGTTCAATCACTTCTAAAAAGGCAGGACTCTCCCCAATGATTGAATCAAATGTAAAGCGTGTGTTTCCTTTTTTCTTCATATTGTGATGAATGAGCCGTTCCAGTTTCGTGACATCATTCGAAATTTCAACCGCTCCTTGAATCAAACCGTCTCGAACGAGCGGGTATGTATGGTTAATCGTTGTGATTTCTTTTCCATTGTAGTTGTGATACGTCTGCTTTGCATGAACCGTCTGTTTCCCGGTTCGCAGCGCTTGGACAAGTGTACTGTGCATCTCATCCTGAAACACAAAGAGGTCTAAGACATTTTTATAAAGGACATCAGAACGTTTTAAAGATTCGATCTCCATCATTTTTTTGTTATAAACAATGGTATTACCATTTTCATCAATGGCGTGAACCCCAACATCAATTAAATCGAGCATTTGTTTATATAGATCAATCTCATTTTCGATCTTTGCGGTATGCTGATCTTTTTTCACTTGCGCCACCTCCAGACATTACCTCTATTTTACATGAAAAATTTTGCGGTTTCCTCTAAAAAAATTTGCATACGCAAAATTATTTTGCGTTAAAGATGAGCACAATCCTAGGCACAGAACGATCACTAAGTTGGCATGATCCTTGCATAATATAAGAGTGAAGATGAACCCAATCAAAAGAGGCAAGCTTATAGAAGGAGGAATACACGATGACACAGACAAAAGCATTGATTCATCAAACAGAACAATACGGTGCGGCGAACTATCATCCGTTGCCAATTGTGATTTCAGAGGCTGAGGGAGTGTGGGTGACTGATCCTGAGGGCAACCGCTACATGGATATGCTCAGTGCATATTCTGCAGTGAACCAAGGACATCGCCATCCCCGCATTATTGAAGCGCTTAAAACACAAGCTGACCGCGTGACACTCACATCAAGGGCTTTCCATAATGATCAGCTTGGCCCATGGTATGAGAAGATTTGCAAATTAACGAATAAAGAGATGGCATTGCCGATGAATACAGGTGCTGAGGCTGTGGAAACGGCTGTAAAGGCAGCGAGACGATGGGGCTATGATGTCAAGGGAATCGAAGAGAATCGGGCAGAAATTATTGCATGTACCGGGAATTTTCATGGTCGTACAATGACGGCTGTGTCACTTTCTTCGGAAGCAGAATATCAAAGAGGTTTCGGTCCGATGCTTCCAGGCATAAAGCTCATCCCTTATGGAGATATTGAGGCGTTACGCGAAGCGATCACTCCGCAAACAGCGGCTTTTCTCTTTGAACCGATTCAAGGAGAAGCGGGCATTGTCATGCCGCCTGAGGGCTTTATAAAAGAGGCAAAAGCGATCTGTGAGAAGGAACATGTGTTATTGATCGCAGATGAAATTCAAGTGGGATTAGCGCGGACCGGCAAGATGTTTGCATGCGACTGGGAAGACATTGAGCCGGATATGCTGATTCTTGGTAAAGCACTTGGCGGTGGGGTATTCCCGATCTCATGTGTTGTCGCAAACCGTGATATTTTAGGTGTATTTAATCCAGGGTCTCACGGGTCTACCTTCGGCGGGAATCCTCTTGCGTGCGCAGTATCACTTGCTGCACTAGATGTTTTAATCGACGAGAAGCTTGCCGAGCGCTCACTGGAGCTTGGGCAATATTTCAAAGACAAACTATCACGCATTCAAAGTCCTGTGATTAAGGAAGTACGCGGGCGTGGACTATTTATTGGGATGGAACTGACTGAGGCAGCTAGACCTTATTGTGAGAAGCTCAAGCAAGCAGGGCTGTTATGCAAAGAAACCCATGAGACAGTGATTCGATTTGCACCGCCGCTTACCATTTCAAAAGAAGACTTGGATTGGGCAATTGCTCATATCCAAGCGTTATTTCAAGCATAAATGATCAAGGGAGAAGCCTTCAAATTCTCCCTTTCTCTTTCAATGAACGGCGAATTTTGTCAAAGGTTGATGAATAGAAGAGTGAAAGTGGGGAAGCGGATTTGAAGCCAGAACAGCATAATGAACTAGAGCGTTCCATGAAAAGCAGACATCTTTTTATGATTGCCTTAGGCGGGGTTATCGGAACAGGCCTTTTCCTTGGGTCAGGACTCATTATTCATCAAGCAGGCCCAGGGGGAGCCATTCTTTCGTTTATCATTGGCGGGTTGCTCATGTATTTGGTCATGCTCTGTCTTGGTGAATTAGCAGTGGCGATGCCGACAGCTGGTTCCTTTCAGGAGTATGCAACCAAATATATTGGTCCGTCCACAGGCTTTATGATCGGCTGGCTTTATTGGTTTAGCTGGGCATGTACAATTGGGCTGGAGTTTACGTCAGCAGGCATTTTGCTCCAAAGGTGGTTTCCTGATATCCCAGTTTGGCTTTGGTGTCTTGCCTTTAGCGTCATCTTATTTGCCATCAATGCCATCTCAGCTCGCAGCTTTGCTGAAACCGAGTTTTGGTTTTCAGCCATCAAGGTTGCTGCGATCTTATTGTTTATTATCATTGGAATTGGCGCAATTTTCGGAATGATTCATTTGAAAGGCGGGGAACCTGCCCCCCTATTTCGCCATTTGACGGATCATGGCGGACTTTTTCCTAATGGTGTTTTTGCGATTTTATTAACCATGGTCACAGTCAATTTCTCCTTTCAAGGAACAGAGCTTGTAGGGATTGCAGCAGGGGAGAGTGAAAATCCAGAAAAAACACTCCCACGCTCTATTCGGAATATTATTTGGCGGACGATGGTCTTTTTTGTTTTATCGATTGCGGTTCTTGCAGCGCTTCTGCCATGGCAGACCGCCGGCGCAGTGGATAGTCCGTTTGTTGTGGTGTTGGACAAGGTTGGCATACCATACGCTGCAGATATCATGAATTTTATCATCATTACAGCGGTCTTATCTGTAGCAAACTCTGGACTATATGCATCATCACGTATGCTTTGGGCGCTTTCAAAAGACGGGAAAGGACCTGTTTTTACGAAAAAATTATCCAAACGTAAAATCCCGATCAATGCCTTATTGGTGACAATGGGTGTATCCGCTCTATCACTGCTCACGAGTGTTGTAGCACCAAAAACGGTATATGTCTGGCTCATATCCATTTCGGGTATGGTGCTTGTCGTGGTTTGGATGTCGATTTGTTTATCCCAATACTTCTTTAGGAGACAATTCATAAAAGAGGGCGGAGATGTAAAGGATCTTGTCTTCCGAACGCCTTTTTATCCATTTGTGCCATTAGCAGGCTTTATCGCATTTGGCATTGTTCTTATCAGTTTATTCTTTATTGAGGATCAGCGGATTGGTCTTTATTGCGGAGTTCCATTTATGGCCGCCTGCTACATCATTTACTACCTCAAGATTAAACCGAAGGAAGATGCGAAACG
Source organism: Bacillus sp. FSL K6-3458 (assembly GCF_038005045.1). Taxonomy (NCBI): domain Bacteria; kingdom Bacillati; phylum Bacillota; class Bacilli; order Caryophanales; family Bacillaceae; genus Bacillus; species Bacillus sp. FSL K6-3458. The sequence goes on from NZ_JBBOSI010000001.1 coordinate 923,226, forward strand.
GTTTAATGAAGAGAAAGAAACGATTCCGAAAACATAAGCAGGCGGCTTTTGACCGCCTGCACCTTTTCAAAGACAAATGCATTCAATATAGAAGAAAATAAATAGTTTGAAAAAAATAAAATAGCGGAAAGCTAGATGACAAGCAGGTTATCGGTCAAAATGTGTCTATTTTTTGTCTAAATGTGTTTGTAAGAGTTGAAAATGCAAGATTATCCTGTTAAAATAATTAAAGAAAGCAGGGATTGATTTTTTTTGGCTGTGGCGGGACGTTTTTTGTCACAGTGGGACGTTTTTAGTCCAACGTGAAAAGAAAGGGTCGTTAGCCATGAATCGTTTATTGGAAGCTCAAAAAAAATTATTACCAGATCTTCTCACAGTTATGCAAAAGCGCTACGACATTTTGCAGTACATCAGATTAGCTGAACCAATTGGTCGCAGAAGTCTTGCGACAAGTCTTGGTCTCAGTGAACGTATCTTAAGAGCTGAAGTTCAGTTCTTAAAGGAACAAAATCTGCTGGATGTCAAAACGAGCGGTATGATGCTGACGACTGAAGGTCATGCTTTGCTTGAAATGCTTGAAGGAATGATGAAGGACGTTTTAGGTTTAACCTTTTTGGAAAATACATTAAAGAGGAAATTAGACCTGGAAGAAGTCATCATTGTTTCTGGTGACAGCGATGAATCCCCGTGGGTGAAGCAAGAAATGGGAAGAGCTGCTGTCCAATGTATGAAAAAAAGGTTTACTGGAAATAATATCGTCGCCGTCACTGGCGGAACGACGATGGAAGCTGTTGCCGAAATGATGACCCCTGATGCCAAAAATCGCGACATGATGTTTGTCCCTGCGAGAGGCGGTCTTGGGGAGAATGTAAAAAATCAGGCAAACACCATTTGTGCCCACATGGCTGAAAAAGCTTCCGGTACTTACAAACTGCTGTTTGTTCCAGGACAGCTGTCAGAAGGTGCTTACTCTTCCATTATTGAAGAGCCGTCTGTCAAAGAAGTGCTTCAAACGATTAAATCATCCACGATGCTCATTCATGGAATCGGTGAAGCAAAAACAATGGCGATGAGACGAAACACACCCGCTGAAGATTTAAAAAAGATTGATGAGCATGACGCAGTGACAGAGGCTTTTGGCTATTACTTTAATCGTGATGGCGAGGTCGTCCACAAAGTGCACTCCGTCGGCATGCAGCTAGATGATTTAGAAAGCATTCCACACATCATTGCTGTTGCAGGTGGATCATCAAAGGCTGGGGCCATTGAAGCTTATTTCAAAAAACCCCGCCGAACGGTTCTCGTCACAGACGAAGGAGCCGCAAAAGAGTTATTAAGGGAGTCAATAGATCCCTCAATATAAAACATTGTGACCTATAAAAGGAGGAAACATCATGGCAGTAAAAGTCGGTATTAACGGATTTGGACGTATTGGACGTAACGTATTTCGTGCAGCATTAAACAATCCTGAAGTTGAGGTAGTAGCGGTTAACGATCTAACAGACGCTAACATGCTTGCACACCTTTTACAATATGACTCTGTTCACGGAAAACTAGATGCAGAGGTTTCTGTAGACGGTACGAACTTAGTAGTGAACGGTAAAACAATCGAAGTATCAGCTGAGCGTGACCCTGCGAAATTAAGCTGGGGTAAACAAGGCGTAGAAATCGTTGTTGAATCTACTGGATTCTTCACAAAACGTGCAGACGCTGCTAAACACTTAGAAGCTGGCGCTAAAAAAGTCATCATCTCTGCTCCTGCTAACGAAGAAGATATCACAATCGTTATGGGTGTAAACGAAGACAAATACGATGCAGCTAGCCACGATGTCATCTCTAATGCATCTTGTACAACAAACTGCTTAGCTCCATTTGCAAAAGTACTTAACGATAAATTTGGTATCAAACGCGGTATGATGACAACTGTTCACTCATACACAAATGACCAACAAATTCTTGATCTTCCGCACAAAGACTACCGTCGTGCTCGTGCAGCTGCGGAAAACATCATCCCAACTTCTACAGGTGCTGCGAAAGCTGTTTCACTTGTATTGCCTGAACTTAAAGGTAAATTAAACGGTGGCGCTATGCGTGTTCCAACACCTAACGTTTCTTTAGTTGATCTTGTTGCTGAATTAAATCAAGATGTGACAGCTGAAGACGTAAATGCAGCACTTAAAGAAGCGGCTGAAGGAGAACTTAAAGGAATCCTTGGCTACAGCGAAGAGCCATTAGTATCTGGTGACTACAATGGTAATGCAAACTCTTCAACAATCGATGCTCTTTCTACAATGGTAATGGAAGGCAGCATGGTGAAAGTCATTTCTTGGTACGATAACGAGAGTGGATATTCTCACCGCGTTGTTGACCTTGCAGCTTACATTGCAAAACAAGGTCTTTAATTTCTCACACTGAAGGAACTCACTTGGTTCTTTCCTAGAGACACGATATAATGAAGACGGACAAGGGAAGGGGAAGCATCCCTTTCCCTTTTTCTCTGTATTTATCCGTTCTGCACGATTTCTCGTTTTGATGAGGGCAAAATGGGAAATGGATAAAGAGAGACTTGTCCAATGCGTAAGGAAACCAGAATAAAGGAGGATCTCCTGACGAGCATGAATAAGAAATCAGTAAAAGACATTGACGTAAAAGGTAAAGTTGTGTTCTGCCGCGTAGATTTTAACGTTCCAATGAAGGACGGAAAAGTGACGGATGATACTCGTATTCGCGCAGCATTACCAACGATTGAGTATTTAACAGGACAAGGCGCAAAGGTACTACTAGCTAGTCATTTGGGTCGTCCGAAAGGTCAAGTTACTGAAGAACTGCGTCTGACACCTGTAGCAAAACGTCTGCAAGAGCTTCTTGGACAAGAAGTGAAAAAAGCAGATGAAGCTTACGGCGACAACGTGAAAAAGCAAATCTCTGACTTAAAAGAAGGAGATGTGCTAGTGCTTGAAAACGTTCGTTTCTATCCTGGTGAAGAAAAGAACGATCCTGAATTATCAAAAGCGTTTGCTGATTTAGCCGATGTGTATGTCAATGATGCGTTCGGTGCTGCACACCGTGCACATGCATCCACAGCTGGTATTGCAGCGTATCTTCCGGCTGTTTCAGGCTTCCTCATGCAAAAAGAGCTTGAGGTTCTAGGAAAAGCCATTTCAAACCCTGATCGCCCATTTACAGCGATTATCGGTGGCGCAAAAGTAAAGGATAAAATCGGTGTGATTGAAAGTCTTCTTGATAAAGTGGACAACCTGATCATCGGCGGCGGACTTGCTTATACATTTGTCAAAGCACTTGGCCACGAAGTAGGGAAATCTCTATTAGAAGAAGACAAAGTAGATTTAGCGAAATCCTTTATGGACCGTGCAAAAGAAAAAGGCGTGAACTTCCTGATTCCAACAGATGTTCTGGTAGCCGACGACTTTTCAAATGATGCGAATACAAGCATTGTGCCAATCTCTGAAATTCCAAGTGATCTAGAAGCACTTGATATTGGAACAGAGACAAGAGAGAAGTATGCTGATGTCATTAAAAACAGCAAACTTGTTGTCTGGAACGGACCAATGGGTGTATTTGAAATCGATGCATTCGCTAAAGGAACAAAAGCAATCGCAGAAGCACTGGCAGAAGCAAAAGATACATATTCTGTCATTGGTGGTGGAGATTCAGCAGCAGCTGTTGAGAAATTTGGTCTTGCCGATCAGATGAGCCATATTTCTACAGGCGGCGGCGCTTCACTTGAATTTATGGAAGGCAAAGAACTTCCAGGTGTGACTGCATTAAACGATAAATAAGACCAAAACTGCTATAAGGAAGTGTCAATCATGAGAAAACCAATTATAGCTGGGAACTGGAAGATGAACAAAACACTTGGTGAAGCTGTAAGCTTCGTTGAAGAAGTCAAGTCATCTATTCCATCTCCTGACAAAGTGGAATCTATTGTCTGTGCACCAGCCCTTTTCCTTGAAAAGCTGAACAGCCTTTCTAACGGAACAGACCTTAAAATTGGTGCGCAAAACATGCACTTTGAAGAAAACGGTGCATTCACTGGTGAAATCAGCCCTGCTGCGCTTAAAGATCTTGGCATCGGCTACTCAGTGATCGGTCATTCAGAGCGCCGCGAATTCTTCGCTGAAACAGATGAAACAGTGAACAAAAAAGCACATGCTGCATTCAAGCATGGCATCGTTCCAATCATCTGTGTAGGTGAAACGCTTGAAGAGCGTGAAGCAGGCAAAACAAACGAACTTGTCGCTGATCAAGTGAAGAAAGCACTAGCTGGTTTAACGAAGCAGCAAGTCGCTGAATCTGTGATTGCCTATGAGCCAATCTGGGCGATCGGTACAGGTAAATCTTCTACAGCAAAAGATGCAAACGATGTTTGTGCGCACATTCGCCAAACGGTTGCAAGCGAATTTGGTCAAGAAGCGGCAGACAGCCTTCGCATTCAATATGGCGGAAGCGTGAAACCTGCGAATATTAAAGAATATATGGCAGAATCCGATATTGACGGTGCTTTGGTAGGCGGCGCAAGCTTAGAACCTCAGTCTTTCGTTCAATTATTGGAGGAAGGTCAATATGAGTAAGAAACCAGCTGCATTAATCATCTTAGATGGATTCGGTTTAAGAGGCGAAACAGTCGGTAACGCTGTTGCCCAAGCAAAGAAACCGAACTTCGACCGCTACTGGAACGAATTCCCGCATCAAACCTTAACGGCTTCAGGTGAGGCAGTGGGTCTCCCAGAAGGTCAAATGGGGAACTCTGAAGTTGGGCATTTGAACATCGGTGCAGGACGCATCGTGTACCAAAGCTTAACAAGAGTGAATGTGGCCATTCGTGATGGGGAATTTGAGAAAAACGAAACGTTCCTAGATGCAATGACTTATGCAAAAGAAAATGACAAGGCCCTTCATCTATTCGGTCTCTTGTCAGACGGCGGTGTGCATAGCCACATCCAGCATCTTTTTGCCTTGCTGAAACTAGCGAAAAAAGAAGGCTTAACAAAAGTATACATTCACGGCTTCTTAGACGGACGTGATGTTGGTCAGAAGACAGCGAAAGTGTACTTAAAACAGCTTGAAGAACAAATCAAAGAAATCGGTGTCGGAGAAGTCGCAACACTTTCTGGACGCTATTACTCAATGGACCGTGACAAGCGCTGGGATCGTGTGGAGAAAGCATATCGCGCGATGGCGTATGGTGAAGGCCCAAGTTATCAAAACATCTATGATGTCGTTGATGACTCCTATGAAAATGGAATCTACGATGAGTTCGTTATTCCATCTGTCATTACGAGAGAAAATGGTGAGCCGGTAGCAAAAGTAAACGACGGCGACTCTGTGATTTTCTATAACTTCCGTCCAGACCGTGCGATTCAAATTTCAAACACATTCACAAATGAAGATTTCCGCTCGTTTGACCGCGGAGAAGCACATCCGAAGGATTTACACTTCGTCTGCTTCACACACTTCAGTGAAACGGTAGATGGCTATGTGGCTTTCAAACCAGTGAATTTGGATAACACAGTAGGAGAAGTACTTTCTCAAAATGGATTGAAGCAGCTGCGGATTGCTGAAACAGAGAAATATCCTCACGTGACGTTCTTTATGAGCGGTGGGCGTGAAGAAGAATTTCCTGGAGAAGACCGCATCTTAATCAATTCACCAGATGTCGCAACCTATGACCTCAAGCCAGAAATGAGCGCTTATGAGGTAAAGGATGCACTTGTTGCAGACATCAATGCGGACAAGCATGATGCGATCATTCTGAACTTTGCTAACCCAGATATGGTGGGTCATTCAGGTATGCTTGAGCCAACAATCAAAGCCATTGAAGCAGTAGATGAGTGCTTAGGAGCTGTAGTCGACGCAATCCTAGCAAAAGGCGGACATGCCATCATCACGGCAGACCACGGTAACGCAGACGTGCTCATTACCGAAGAAGGAAAGCCGCATACTGCACATACGACAAACCCTGTTCCAGTCATCGTAACGAAAAAAGGGGCGACGCTTAGAGAAGGCGGCATTTTAGCCGATCTATCTCCAACGCTTTTAGACTTACTTGGTCTTGAAAAACCAAAAGAGATGACAGGAACATCATTGATTCAAAAATAACAAATTGATTCAAAAGGAGAGAAATTAAACATGCCATACATTGTTGACGTATATGCACGCGAAGTATTAGACTCTCGCGGTAACCCAACAGTTGAAGTAGAAGTTTACACAGAATCTGGCGGCTTTGGCCGTGCGCTTGTTCCAAGTGGTGCTTCTACTGGTGAATATGAAGCAGTAGAACTACGTGACGGAGACAAAGACCGTTACCTTGGAAAAGGTGTTCTGACAGCTGTAAACAACGTAAATGAAATCATTGCACCAGAGCTTTTAGGCTTTGATGTCACTGAACAAGTAGCAATTGACAAAATGTTAATCGAGCTTGATGGAACTGAAAACAAAGGGAAATTAGGCGCAAACGCAATCCTTGGCGTATCTATCGCTGTAGCACGTGCGGCTGCTGATTTCTTACAAATTCCACTTTACCAATACCTTGGTGGATTCAACTCCAAAACGCTTCCAGTACCAATGATGAACATCGTCAACGGCGGAGAGCATGCGGATAACAACGTAGACATTCAAGAATTCATGATTATGCCTGTAGGTGCACCGAACTTCCGTGAAGCACTTCGCATGGGCGCACAAATCTTCCATAGCCTGAAATCTGTATTAAGTGCAAAAGGCTTAAACACAGCTGTAGGTGACGAAGGTGGATTCGCTCCAAACCTTGGTTCTAACGAAGAAGCACTTCAAACAATCGTAGAAGCGATTGAAAAAGCTGGTTTCAAACCAGGTGAAGAAGTCAAACTTGCGATGGATGCTGCATCTTCTGAGTTCTATAACAAAGAAGACGGTAAATATCATTTATCAGGCGAAGGTGTTGTGAAAACATCTGCTGAAATGGTTGACTGGTATGAAGATATGGTATCGAAATACCCAATCATCTCAATCGAAGACGGCCTTGACGAAAACGACTGGGAAGGTCACAAACTATTAACTGAGCGTCTTGGCAGCAAGGTTCAGCTAGTAGGAGACGACTTGTTCGTAACAAATACGAAGAAGCTTTCTGAAGGAATCAAAAACGGCGTTGGTAACTCAATCCTCATCAAAGTAAACCAAATCGGTACATTAACTGAAACATTTGATGCAATCGAAATGGCGAAACGTGCAGGCTATACAGCTGTTATCTCTCACCGTTCTGGTGAAACAGAAGACAGCACAATTGCAGACATTGCAGTTGCAACAAACGCTGGACAAATCAAAACAGGTGCTCCGTCTCGTACGGACCGTGTGGCGAAATACAACCAATTACTTCGCATCGAAGATCAATTGGCTGAAACAGCTCAATACCATGGCATTGCTACATTCTACAACTTGAATAAGTAATGTAAAGCAACGCGCTGCGTGCGCTCTTTTGAAAAGAGCGTATCGCAGCGCTTTTTTATGTTGAAATAAAGATGCAAAGCTGGCTCAAGCGAATTAGCTCTGCTTCCTTTGTCATATCCTATTTTTGTAAAAAATCATCCTTCAGTCAGAGGAGAAACGATGAGCTTGACGATTTATAAGCAATAAATCATGAAAACTCTACTAAAAATATGATCTGAATTGAACTTATGCTATTTGCATGGGGGTGGTATCATTTTACATATATTAGGGGGTGATGAGATGCTGAATCCTTTTAGCCTTCGTTTTCCAGTAGGCGTGTACATGTATGTCCTTCACCTACTGGCGGCATATGATGAAAGGAAGCAACGAATTCTAACTTCTAAGAACGTACAGAAAAATGCATTTTGGATTTATGTCCTTGCCGCTATCTTAGGCATTGTGACAGTTGCCGCTTTGATTTGGGCATGCAAAACATTTGGAAAAGGCTCGAAATTTTTAGGAGAGTTCAAATTTTTAGGCCTGTATATTAAAATCAAATGCGGCTTTTAACAGATGGTGAGAACAGATGCGGGGTCATCTGTTCTATCTGAAATAAATGGAGGGACATGATGCTGACATTACACTTAACAGAAAAAACGTATAGCCGCACCTTTTCTCTCCGCGATATTCAGTTAAATGTGGAGAAAGGACGTATGCTTCTGCTTTTGGGGCATAATGGTGCAGGAAAGACCACGATGATTCAGTCTATGTTTGGCCTGACACCATTTACGGGTTTTGTCTCTTTGCATGGTAAACAGCTGAATTTTCAATCCTCAGCACATATCTCCTTTTTGAAAGAACATGTTTCCTATATTCCTGATGATCATGCTTTGTTTGATTATTTAACGCCGAGAGAATATTTTCATTTACTCCAGCTTCCAGACAAACGAAATGGACCTCGAGAAGAGGCCTTCGTCGATCTTTTTGAGCTGAATTCTTATATGGATCAGCCAATTGCCCAGTTGTCTCATGGCAATCAAAAGAAAACACAAATCATTTCACAGCTCCTCAGGCCTTGTGATTATTATGTATTCGACGAGCCTACAAATGGACTTGATCCAGATATGATGATCATCTTAAAAAAGGTGCTCATGAAGCTGAGAGATCAAGGCGCAGGCATTCTCATTTCTACCCATCATTTGGGCTTTGGTGAGACATTGTATGATCACCTCATGATCTTAAGAAACGGTGATATCAAGCTGGATATGTCACGTCAAGAAACAAACAAGACATTCCCTCATCAAGCACTTGAGGATATTTATAAAGAAGTGAATCAAGATTACTATATGCAGGTGGAGAGGTTGCTCAATGACTTGGACACGACACGTTCTTCATAAAATAGAATGGGGCATGCTCACAACGAAAATCAAGCAGCTCGGCAAAAAATATCCTTTGCAGCTTCTCGCCGCAGCCGTTTTTATGTTGCTGATCTACTCCATATACGTTGTCATGAGCCTGCGTTTTTTTATGCAAGTAGGGGAGAGCGAACCAGTTGCTTTATACCTTCAATTTGTGAAAATGACCCTGCTGCTTTTGGGAGCAGGTATTGTCTTTTCCCGTCATAAAATGAAGCGTCAAGAGTATCAGTTCTTCTTTTTGAATAGTGCGATGCAAAGTGTCTCATTTGTCCTTTGTGTGTATTTCTTTCCGGTGCTGTTTTGTTTCATCATGCTTGGTATGCTTTTTTTACCCATCCTATTAGGGCTGATCATTAGCGGCGTTACACTATCTTTGTATTGGATCATTGTGGTAGGGATCACTTGCTGTGGATTGGCGCTCTACACGCTTGCTTCTTGGATGCTGATACGTATTGGTGTGAGCCATTTTATATCAAAAACAAAAGAGCATTTACTGCTGCAAACGATTGGATTTGTGACGCTTGGTGCTTTCGTGTTTCTCCTTTTTCAAAAAACGGTTGAGATGATTCACGTATGGCCGTCTATCTATCTTGTATTTATGATGATCTTTCTATGTGCAGGGTGGTTTTGGCTGAAGGGCTTGGCGGCTTGTTATGTCAATCGGATGTTTTTGCAGCTAAAGGTAGAGGTGAAGTCGTTTTCTTACCAAAAAATCAGATCGGATTCTTCATTTTTCACACATCTGCGGCAGGAGCTTGTTTATTTTAGCCGATCAGCTGTGTTTAAAGAACAAGGTATTTTGTTCCTGTTTCTTGTCTGTTTCACGATAGGTCTCCCATTGATCTTTACTCCGGCAGAGACTGGCTGGCTGTTTGCTTTTATTGTGCAGTTTGCCTTAAAGGAGATCCTTATTATGCTTCCTCTGATGATTGGCAGGGAATATCATCTCCATCAGCGAGCCATTTTTATGTTAAATACATCAAAGGGTGCCTATTTATTATCAAGAATTTTATTTTATTACACAATGAATGTATTGATTTATTTTGTCTATATCGGGCTTGCTTATTTCATGATAGGGGTCGAAAGTGAAGGGCACGGTTTGGCGAGTTTGTCCATTTTATTGATCACTGTCATGGCGGCATGTGTCGGGTTTGTCGTGAAGATTAGTGAATTTAATAAACTGTTTGTGATCGTGATGATGATTGCTGTGTTCAGTATGTTGGATATGCTTTTAGTCCAGTGGCTTTCAGCAAATATCCAGCTGCTCTCAACTGCCTATATGGCTTGTTCAGCCGCATTCTTCATCTTCATATATGCTGCCATGCTAAAGAGGCCGATTGTGCGATGATGACGCTTTTATTTTGCTTAATAGCAGTTGTGCTCATTCATGAACTCGGTCATATCCTGATGGTGATGGTGTGCAACAAAATTGAAAAAAAACCCATCTTTGATTATGTGGTAATGATCGATTGGAAGCACGTGTCGATTATCCATGAGAAATTTTCACGGCCGGGTTTTAATGTGATGGTGGCACTTGCAGGTCCTGTGTTTCCAGTGATCTGCTCGGGTGTGCTTTTCTTCATGTGGGGGCATCCATTGACGCATCCATTGCTGCTTTTTTCTTTATTAAATACAGTGATGCTGCATCCAGCTTGCCCAGACGGGAAAAATATCATCACCAGTTTAAAAGAGATGAAAGGAGAGAACTAAATGGTTAAAGTATTTCATTCGTTTTCTAGCGGCTTAACGCTTGCAATGCTTTATGTGTTTGCTGTGTTTATGACGCCAGTATTTTTAATGCTGCTAGAGGTTCATCATGTTGAATCAAGTCCAACTCTCTTTGGTATGCCATTTTATATCATGAAAATTGAACAGTATCAATTCAGCTCAGAGGCAACGCTCTTTGGGTGCGTGGTCTGTTTTTTAGCGGGTGCCGCTCTCTACTTCTTGATTCAATATGTGATTCATGCAGTGAAAAAGAGCAGAACATAAAAAAAGCAGGCTGAATGAAGTCAGTCTGCTTGAAGAACGAGTGACAACCGCACCATATCCATACATTGAATACCGTTCTCATAAATCGGTTCATCATAGTGCTTCAGAAAGAAATCGTGATCGATAGACGCCATGCGAAAACCGCATTTTTGATAAAGGGCGAGCTGCTGAATACTAGAGTTGCCTGTGCCAATTTCAATTGTATGAAAGCCAGCTGTCTGGGCTTCTGAAATAGCATGGCGGATCAGCTGCTTCCCAATTCCTCTACCTTGCCATGACTCCTTCACGGCGACATTCATGATTTCCACTGTCTGCTGAGACAGAGGCGTCAGAACATACACACCAATCATGTCCTGTTTATGAAAAGCCACATAACAAGAACCAGATTGTACATAGGCAAGGACTTTTTCAGTTGAAGGGTCAGCTAATAGTAAAAGATCCATAGGAACAGATTGATCATGAGACAATGGCCGAATCTGTATCAAATCATTTCATCCTCTCTATTCTTTGATATACCCTTGTTTAACACCCCAATCATATTGATCCTGTACCCATTGAGAAGGAGGATGATGGGTGACATTTGGGTCTTTTTTGACAGTGGCTTTCCTAGTCGTTTGTGCTGCCTGCTTATTCGCTTGAGCCGTTGCTTTCGCTGCTGCCAGTTCTTTTTGAAGCTGGTCTATTTTCAATTCAAGTGCTTTACGCTGTTTGATTTCTTTTTGATGCGCCTTCTTTTCTTTCTTCAGCTTGTTTGTGACGGTGGACAATTCCTTTTTTTGACCATCCATTTCATCTTTCATATCCGTTCCTTCTGACTTTAATTGTGTCAGCTGCTCATTATTCTTTCTCATTTCTTGCTGGTGTTTATTCTCTGATGCGGTGAGCGACTGCTGCTGCCACACAATCCAGCCAGTTGCACCTAGGATGATCACAGACAAGACAATGATCGTGATGTTTTTTTTCATGTTCTATTCCCCTTTCGTTAAACCTCTATTATCATCGGTTAAAACAAACCAGGTTTTAACAGAACAAGGGAATATTCGCATCAGATTAGCAGACACTATGAAAAAAGGAGGGTGTCTGTTGATTTCCTTTATGATTCATGTCATTGTGTCACTATTTGCTGTCTCAAATCCCATTGGAAACGTGCCTCTTTTTATCACTTTAACAGAAGGCTACTCAGAAAAAGAACGATCCCAGACGGCCAAAAAAGCGATTGTTGTGTCTTTTATGATTTTGATTGCCTTTCTTTTGGCAGGCAGGCTCATTTTCAAATTGTTTGGCATTGATATCCATGCACTCCGTATCGCCGGAGGTATTTTTATTTTTGGTATCGCTTACAATTTGCTAAATGCAAAAGAATCACATGTTCAAAACCCTCATTCGGATGAAAAGGCAGAGAGCAAAGAGAAGGCTGATGTTTCGGTGACCCCACTCGCCATTCCGATCATTGCAGGACCTGGTACAATTGCAACCGTCATGAGCTTAACCCCAGGAAGCCACCAAGTAACGCTTCATCTGCTTGCGATTCTTATTGGCATTGTGGTCGTACTTGCCATGACCTATTATGCATTTCATTATTCGAGTTTCATTATGCGAAAAATGGGGAAAACAGAGATGAATGTCGTGACACGATTAATGGGATTGATTTTAGCTGTTGTGGCAGTAGAGATGATTGGCGCAGGGATCAAAGGGATGTTCCCAATGCTGATGTCATAAGTGTATATAAAAAAGCTGTTTTTTTCTACAAAATTGTAAAATAAAACAGCTTTTTTTAAGGTTTTGGCACATGTTGAAATACTTCTTCACTTTCAAAGAACTCAATTAAACGGCTAATCCAGTCATAATAATCGAGACTTTCCTTGATTTCTGAAAGAAGAAGATTGATTTTATCTACTGTTTCTTCTGGCAGGTCATCTTGTTCAAGCAGCTCCAGCAATTCCTTGCATGTCTTCTTATGTGCCTTGCGATTTTTGCTGACAACACGTGACCAATTGGCTGCAAACAATGAAATAAAGGTTTGATATTGATCTTGCTCAACGTCATATAAATCTTTGCGTATTCCTTTTTCATAAACCTTTTCAGCAATATTCAGATCAAGCATTTCTCGAACGACTTGACTCATTCTTGTTTTGCTCATGCCGGTCGCCTCTGAGAGCTCACCGAGCGTCATTGGTTTACGGTTCATATGAATGATACCAAGCACTCTACCCACTGTGGCAGAAAGACCAAAGGCATTCATGTTCTCGGCAGCTTTTTCAATATAATGATCCTGTGCTTTTTGAATGGCGCCTAACGCTTGCTTGTCCATTCCCCGCTTCATCCCTTCACGACTGACAATTTGTAACACAATATATCATATACCTGTTTGTTGATGAAAACAATAAATATTGAGTATTTGCTCGTAAGTTGGAGGAAAAAGGAGGGATCGGTACATATCAGGCCGTTAACTGAAAATTTTAAATAAATCTTATGCAATACAAACACATCGTAAACTTTTTATTTTATAAAGTTTGCACTATAATAAATAAGGTGTAAATTTTCTGAAAATATATATCCGACTAATTGGAGGTGTCTCATTTGCTGAAACTAGAGAATGTATCTAAGACGTATAAAGGCGGAAAAAAAGCTGTCAAAAATATTGATTTAGAAATAGCAAAAGGAGAATTTATTTGTTTTATTGGACCGAGTGGCTGTGGTAAAACGACAACCATGAAGATGATTAACCGACTGATTGAACCTTCCTCAGGAAACATATTCATCGAGGGAGAAAACATTATGAAAAAAGATCCAGTCCAATTAAGAAGAGAAATTGGTTATGTGATTCAGCAAATTGGACTTTTCCCTCATATGACCATCGCACAAAACATTTCCCTTGTGCCGAAGCTGCTGAAGTGGCCGGAAGAAAAACGAAAAGAACGAGCGCGTGAATTGCTCAAACTCGTCGACATGGGGCCGGAATACTTAGAGCGTTACCCTCATGAACTCAGTGGAGGACAGCAGCAGCGTATCGGCGTTCTTCGCGCACTCGCAGCAGAACCCCCTTTAATCCTGATGGATGAACCATTTGGAGCACTTGACCCAATTACAAGAGATTCATTGCAGGAAGAATTTAAGAAACTGCAAAAAACGTTAAATAAAACAATCGTATTTGTCACACATGACATGGATGAAGCGATTAAACTTGCAGACCGCATTGTCATTTTAAAAGATGGAGAGATTGTCCAAGTGGGCACGCCAGATGACATTTTACGTAACCCTGCGAACGAATTCGTAGAAGAATTCATCGGGAAAGAACGTCTACTTCAGTCAAACCCGAATATGGAACGTGTGGAACAAATGATGAACACGTCTCCAGTCACAATTACCGTCGAAAAAACATTGACAGATGCCATCTTTATTATGAGAGAAAAGCGGGTTGATTCCCTGCTTGTCGTTGATGAAAATCATGTGCTAAAAGGCTATATCGACATTGAAACCATCGATGCAAACCGCAGAAAAGCAGCCTTCGTTGGCGATATTTTAAATACAGAATTTTATACAGTACAAGAAGGAGCGCTTCTTAGAGATACTGTCCGAAAGATCTTAATACGTGGCATTAAATATGTACCGGTTGTCGATGCAAAAGGGCACTTAAAAGGCATCGTCACACGTGCAAGTCTTGTAGATGTCGTATATGACTCTATTTGGGGAGAAGATACCCCGGAGGCTGTCACTGAAATGAACTAAGGGAGGTGTACACATGGATCAAATCATCGATTTTCTTGAGAAAAATGGTGGGGAACTCCTCACAAAAATGTGGGAGCATTTATACATTTCTTTAATTGCCGTTGTGTTAGGCATTATCGTGGCCGTTCCTTTAGGCGTCATTCTTACACGAATGAAAAGAGGCGCCGGTTTTGTCATCGGCATCGTGAATATCTTTCAAACACTCCCTAGTTTAGCGATTCTTGCATTTTTTATTCCTATTTTGGGAGTTGGAAAAATACCTGCGATCGTTGCGCTATTTTTCTATTCCGTTTTGCCTATTTTAAGAAATACGTATGCCGGTGTTCAAGGTGTGAACAAAAACTTGCTTGAATCTGGAAAAGGAATTGGCATGACGACATGGGAACAAATTCGTCTTGTGGAACTGCCGCTTGCTGTTCCGGTCATTATGGCAGGTGTCAGAACCTCAACGATTTATTTAATTGGATGGACAACACTTGCTGCTTTTATCGGTGGAGGCGGTCTTGGTGACTACATTTTAATTGGGCTTCAGCTTTACCAGCCGGAATACATTATTGCGGGTGCAATCCCTGTCACTATTTTAGCGGTCATCATTGACCTTACATTGATGAAGCTTGAGAAAAAAGTAACACCAGAAGGCTTAAAAGGATTGAAGGAAGTTTCATAAGGAGTTGGCTCATGTGAAGAATCGAAAAACAAAATGGATCAGTGCACTGCTTGCCGGATGCTTGCTATTCATAAGTGGCTGTTCACTTCCTGGACTAGCCGGCTCTTCAGGGAGCACGCTGCGAATCGGTGCACAAAACTTTACAGAATCAGAAATTATGGCCTATATGGTGGGAGACATCATTGAGCATTACACAGATAAAAAGACAACCATTGTGAAGAATTTAGGCTCGAATACGGTGCAGCAAAAAGCAATGGAAAACGGGGATGTCGACATTTCAGCAACACGATATACAGGCACGGATTTAACAAGTACGCTAGGAATGGATGCAGAAAAAGATCCAAAGCGTGCAATGGAAATCGTCCAGAAAGAATTCAAAAAACGCTATGATTACAAATGGTTTGATTCCTATGGGTTTGATAATACGTATGCCTTTGCTGTGACGCAGAAGATGGCGAAGGAAAACAACCTAGAAACAGTCTCTGATTTAAAAAAGAATGCCAAAAATTATCGCTTCGGTGTGGATAATATTTGGCTGAAAAAGAAAGGTGACGGTTACGAAGGGTTTGTGAAAACATACGGAATTGAATTTGGAAGCACTTTTCCGATGCAGATCGGTCTAGTCTATGACGCATTGAAAAATGAAAAAATGGATATTGTGCTTGCCTATTCAACAGATGGCCGGATCAAAGCGTATAATCTCAAAATCTTAAAAGATGATAAACGATTCTTCCCACCATACGATGCATCACCAGTTGTCCCTGAGAAGGTATTAAAAGAAAATCCAGGACTGGACAAGGTGATCAACAGGTTGATTGGAAAAATCGATACCGAACAAATGCAAGAGCTCAATTATCAAGTCGATGGAGAACTAAAAGAACCAGCGACTGTTGCGAGAGATTTTCTAAAGAAACACAATTACTTTGAGTAAGATTGGGAGGTGTCAGAGCTGATGGACACACTACAGCAATTATGGGCGTATTATCAACAGAACGGTTCATATGTGTTAGAAGAATTTTACCGGCATTTCCTCATGTCAGCGTATGGGGTATTGTTTGCGGCAATTGTGGGAATACCAGTCGGCATCTTTGTGGCGCATTACCGCAAACTGAGCAATTGGGTGTTCGCGATAACCAATGTCATTCAAACCATTCCAGCGTTAGCGATGCTTTCTGTGTTGATGCTTGTATTAGGACTTGGTGCAAATACAGTCATCTTATCACTCTTTTTATATTCGCTTCTGCCGATTATCCGTAACACGTACACAGGTATTGTCAGCATTGAGCATGCCTATTTAGAATCGGGGAAAGCGATGGGTATGACGAAATGGCAAGTGCTGAGAATGGTTGAATTACCGCTTGCTTTATCTGTCATTATGGCTGGTTTAAGAACCGCACTTGTGATCGCAATCGGTATTACAGCGATTGGGACATTTGTTGGTGCTGGAGGACTTGGTGATATTATCATCAGAGGATCAAACGCGACAAACGGAACAGCCATTATTTTAGCAGGTGCTATTCCAACTGCGCTCATGGCCATTATTGCCGACCTTGTCATGGGCTGGCTTGAACGCTATTTAAGCCCAACCAACAAGAAAAAAGAAAGCAAGGCGTTAGCTGAAAAAAACATGACGTCCGCATAAATGCTTGAAAAGACAAAACCTCCTCTACATCTGTAGGGGAGGTTTTTTTATCATGATTAGGCGGCTCACATCAGGAGACATTTATGATTCAAGTGTGATCCATTCAGAGGACCACTTCGCAATTTCCTCAAAAACGGGTGCAAGTGAGCGCCCCATATCAGTTAATGAATACTCAATACGCACGGGTGTTTCAGCAAAAACCTCCCGTTTTACAATGCCTGCTGCTTCCAGCTCTTTTAATCTCTCAGATAAAACCCTTCCGCTTAAATTGGTCAGAGCTGCTTCGATTTCACTAAAGCGCTGCGAACCTGAGAGAAGCTGAAAAACAATCAGTGCCACCCAGCGTTTACTTAATAACTCAACTGCTTTTTCAAACCGTGGGCACATATCAGATTGATTCATCTTTCTTCACTCCAATCTGAACCCATTATACCGTAATTCTGTCAAAAATCGGCGCAAAAAGCTTGTCAATGATCAAAACATTTTACGATGACGAACGGCTGTTTAGTAGAAATAACAAATAGCGATTTAAATCCTCTATTTCATGTTTAGAAAGGGTGGACCATATGTCCCCATTAAATATTTCAAGATCATCAAGTTCATAGTGCTCTGCTGCTTCTTTTATTTGGGTAAAAGCCGTTTCTTCTTCCTTTATGACATAGGCAGAAGATGCTTCTTCAATATACCCTGCAGCCTGCATCATGTCCTCATAAGGTACTTTTAATGCACTTGCTAGTTTTTTAATTGTAGGAGGTTTCGGAATGCCGCGTTTCCCGTTTTCAATCCGAGAAATACCAGCAGCGCTGACCTCTGAATACATCGCTAATTGGTTCACCGATAGTTTCCTTTTCTCACGTAATGCTCTTAAATATGCACCGAAGTTCATCAACTCAAAACCTCACATGGTTAAAGATTAGTTATCTCTAGTGTACTCGATTTGTTGACTATTGGCAATAAGTGCACCATGAAAATATTGACATTAGTTAATGGTGGATGTATCTTATGTTTATGCCCCGCTATTTGTTCGCCTTTTTTTGGTTAATGAGCGTGAGAAAGTATTGATTCAGCTGGCTGATGTCTTGTGCGGTGAGTGTTTCCCATTGGTCTCCATCGAAAATAGGGAGATGTTCTACATCCTTTTGAAGCGCCGTTTGATAGATTTTTAATATGGATTCATATTTCGGTTTCATTTCATGCACTTTTTCCTGTTCAATATAACCGGCAAGCAGCATTAAATCCTCATAGGGCACCTTCAAAGCGCGTGCTAATTTTTTTATGGTTAAAGGCTTTGGCACACCACGCTTTCCATTCTCAATCCGAGAAATACCGGCAGCGCTTACGCCTGAATACATGGCGAGTTGATTGACAGACATCTTTCTATTCTCTCTTAAAATGCGTAATTGTTCACCAAAGTGATTCATGTCATCGAACCTCACATTTCAGTATATGACTTATTTTAGTATGATCATTGACCAAAGGAAATAGAAAGGGCGTAAAAGTGTTGACATAAGTTAATGAATCCGGGAGATATGAGAATCCTACATGTTGTACATATTGATCCCATAGGAGGTTGTAATGATGGTCGAAAAGATTCAGATCAGGCGGGCTTTTGTGATGCAGTATATGATCGAAAACGATATGTCTTTAAATCAGCTCGCAGATGAAATTGGCATCTCTCCTGCCACACTCAGCAGGGTATTGAATGGTCACCGGAAGCCAGGACAGCTTGTCATTGGCAAAATGATTCATTACTTTGATAAAAAATTTGAAGATTTATTTTACTATGAAGATGTTGACAAAAGTCAATGAATGAAATCATTGTTTGATCATTAAGGAGGCGGGCTTCATTGAAAAGAACTGGAATGGTAAGACACA
The DNA here is from genome assembly GCF_038005045.1 of Bacillus sp. FSL K6-3458. Classification (NCBI taxonomy): domain Bacteria; kingdom Bacillati; phylum Bacillota; class Bacilli; order Caryophanales; family Bacillaceae; genus Bacillus; species Bacillus sp. FSL K6-3458. Next base: position 941,971 of record NZ_JBBOSI010000001.1, read on the forward strand.
TTGATTCGCTTGGCAGAATTGTTCTGCCTTCAGAAATGCGGAAGGTACTCAATATAAAGGAAGAGCAGCTGTTAGAAATTTTCATCGAAGATCAAACCATTATGCTGAAAAAATATGATGCAGATAAGAGCTGTTTATTAACTGGCCAAATAACGAAATACAACAAAAGCTATGGAAATGGTAACGTCGTGCTGAGTCCTGAAGGAGCTGAACGGTTGTTAGTAGAATTAAAACAGCTCTTAAAAGAAGAAGCAACTCGCTAAAAACGCTTTTTAACCTCAAAAATTGCATATAAAAATGCTGCATACAATCCATTGGAGCGAAATTGAATCAAAATGACATATAAAGTCGACAATATATAGGAAATCTTTATTTTGATGTTTCGTGACATGCACCTTGTTTTCATGTAAAATAAAGTTATGTGTACCAGTTTGTCTGGAGGTGTTTTCATGCACGCATTTGTTATCACATTACTCGTAATTGTCAGTATCGCACTTATCATCGTTGTATTATTACAATCAAGTAAAAGTGCAGGACTGTCAGGCGCTATTTCAGGTGGAGCCGAGCAGCTTTTCGGTAAGCAAAAAGCGAGAGGTCTTGACTTGATTCTTCACCGATTAACTGTCATTTTGTCAGTGCTTTTCTTCATCTTAACACTTGCATTGGCATATTTAGGCGTGTAGGCGCGAGTAACAGAAGGTCTGATCTTTTTTCAGACCTTTTTTTATTATCAGCACTCTTTTGTGTTTGTTTCATACATACAAGTGGAAAATATAAACCATATCAGAAGGAAAGGAAGTCACATCATGAAAGTTGTTACACCAAAACCATTTACGTTTAAAGGTGGAGAAAAGGCGGTGCTTCTTCTTCACGGTTTTACTGGGAATACAGCCGATGTTCGTATGCTTGGGCGTTATTTGAATGAAAGAGGCTATACATGCCATGCACCTCAATACAAAGGACACGGTGTACCGCCAGAGGAGCTTGTTCATACAGGTCCTACAGATTGGTGGAAAGATGTAGAAGAAGGCTATCAATTTTTAAAAGACGAAGGTTATGAGGAAATTGCGGTCTGCGGACTATCCCTCGGAGGAGTTTTTTCATTGAAATTAGGTTACACTGTACCTGTAAAGGGAATTGTACCTATGTGTGCACCTATGTACATAAAAAGTGAAGAAGTCATGTACCAGGGTGTACTAGATTATGCCCGTAACTATAAAAAATTCGAGGGTAAGTCAGAGGATCAAATTGAGCAAGAGATGGAAGAGTTCAAGAAAACACCAATGGGTACACTCAAGGCTCTTCAAGAACTCATTGCAGATGTCAGAAACAATGTTGACATGATTTATTCACCTACTTTTGTTGTTCAGGCACGTCATGATCATATGATTAATACAGACAGTGCAAACATTATTTATAACGAAGTAGAGACTGATGAAAAACATTTAAAGTGGTATGAAGAATCGGGCCATGTTATCACGCTTGATAAAGAGCGGGAGAAGGTTCATCAGGATGTATATGCATTCTTAGAATCACTCGATTGGTCAATTTAAATATATAGGGGGTTAGAGTGTGCAAAAAGAAGAATTTATGGATGAATTACTTGCGTTTATGCAAGAAGAGGCGTACAAACCATTAACGGTACAGGAATTAGAAGTCATGATGGAAATTACCAATCCAGATGATTATAAAGAGCTCGTCAAAGCACTTGTGATATTAGAGGATCAGGGACTGATCGTCCGTACCCGCAGCGACCGCTATGGTGTACCGGAAAAAATGAACTTGGTCAAAGGGAAGCTGTCTGCGCATGCAAAAGGATTTGCATTTGTGACACCAGAAGAGTTTGGACAGGATGATATTTTCATTCCGCCAAATGAGCTAGGCACAGCAATGAATGGCGACACCGTCATGGTTCGTGTCAGCCACAAATCAAATGGCACCAAAAAAGAAGGAACGGTCATCCGTATACTAGAGCGTAATACTCAGACGGTTGTCGGTACCTATACAGAAACGAAAAGTTTTGGTTTTGTCATTCCTGATGATAAAAAAATCACAAACGATATCTTCATTCCAAAATCCGCTAAAAACGGAGCGGTTGAAGGTCATAAAGTCGTTGTCACGCTGACAAGCTATCCAGAAGGTAGAATGAGCGCAGAAGGTGAAGTGACTGAAATCCTTGGTCACAAAAATGACCCTGGCATCGATATTTTGTCGATTATTCATAAACACGGGCTACCAGGTGAGTTTCCGGAAGAAGCGCTCCAGCAGGCAGTAGACACACCTGAAACGATCGATGAAAAAGACTTAGAGGGCAGGCGTGATCTGCGCAACGAAACGATTGTGACGATTGATGGTGCAGATGCAAAGGACTTAGATGATGCGGTAACCGTGCAAAAGCTCGATGATGGCAAATATAAGCTCGGCGTGCACATTGCAGACGTTTCTCATTATGTTACAGAGAATTCGCCGATTGATCAGGAAGCCTATGAGCGCGGAACGAGTGTGTATCTTGTCGACCGCGTTATTCCAATGATTCCTCATCGCCTGTCAAATGGCATTTGCTCATTGAATCCGAAAGTTGATCGTCTCACACTCTCTTGTGAAATGATCATTGATCGAAGTGGGAAAGTCGTCAAACACGAAATTTTCCAAAGTGTGATCAAAACGACGGAAAGAATGACCTATTCCGATGTGAATAAGATTTTAGTTGACCAAGATGAAGAGCTTTTAGACAAATACGAGCCGTTAGTACCAATGTTCCAAGAGATGGAGAAGCTTGCAGAAATTCTGCGTGACAAGCGAATGGAGCGTGGAGCAGTCGATTTTGACTTCAAGGAAGCAAAGGTGCTTGTAGATGATGAAGGCGCAGCGAAAGACGTAGTCATTCGTGAGCGTTCCGTTGCCGAAAAATTAATTGAAGAATTCATGCTGGTGGCAAACGAAACAGTTGCCGAGCATTTCCACTGGATGAATGTTCCGTTCATTTACCGAATTCACGAAGAACCAAATCCTGAGAAGCTTCAGCGCTTTTTAGAGTTCGTGACGACGTTTGGTTACATTGTGAAAGGAACGTCAACGAACATTCACCCGCGTGCTCTTCAAAGTGTACTTGATGCCGTCCGTGATCAGCCGGAAGAAGTCGTGATTCAAACTGTGATGCTTCGCTCGATGAAACAGGCGAAGTATGATCCAGAAAGCATTGGCCATTTTGGATTATCAACGGAATTCTATACACACTTCACATCACCGATCCGCCGTTACCCGGATTTAATCGTGCATAGGCTGATCAGAACCTATTTAATAGAGAAAAAGACAGACGAAGCGACCCTTGAAAAGTGGGGCCAACTGCTGCCAGAAATCGCAGATCATGCATCTACAATGGAGCGCCGCTCTGTTGATGCTGAGCGCGAAACAGATGACCTGAAAAAGGCAGAGTATATGCTTGATAAAATCGGTGAAGAGTTTGATGGTATGATTAGTTCCGTCACGAATTTCGGACTATTCGTTGAACTGCCGAATACGATAGAAGGTCTTGTCCATGTGAGCTACATGACTGACGACTACTATCGTTTTGATGAACAGCACTTTGCTATGATCGGTGAACGTACAGGGAATGTATATCGCATTGGTGACGAAATTACTGTCAAAGTGGTGAGTGTGAATAAAGATGAGCATTCCATTGATTTTGAAATCGTCGGGATGAAAGGCACTCGCCGTAAATCACCAAAAGACTTCAAGTTCAAAAAACGGACAGATCCACCAGCCAAAAAAGGACGCGGAGGTCAAAAGGCCTCTGGGGAAAAAGGCAAAGAGGATAAAGGCGGCGACTGGTTTACAGGTCGTAAAAAGAAGAAAAAGAAAAAACGCGTTTTTGATAACGCACCGAAACAAAAGCGCAAAAAGAAAAAGTAACGTGACAAAAAGCAAATAGGGCACCATGCTCTATTTGCTTTTTGACCACGTGGCAGCAGCATTGTCGAAAGCTGGATTGTTTGATAAAATAATCCGTACGATTTGGACCGTGTCTGTGTCAAAAGGAGGGTGTACGCCAATGCCAAAGGGAGAGGGAAAGGTTGTTTCCCAAAATAAAAAAGCCAATCATGATTATTTTATAGAAGAAACATACGAAGCCGGCCTTGTATTACAAGGAACTGAAATCAAATCCATTCGAGCAGGAAAAGTGAATTTAAAAGATTCCTTTGCCAAAATCGAACGAGGAGAAGTGTTTCTTCACAATATGCACGTGAGCCCATACGAGCAGGGGAACCGTTATAACCATGATCCGCTCAGAACGAGAAAGCTGCTTCTTCATCGCAAGCAAATCAGCAAATTGATTGGTGCGACAAAGGAAGAGGGCTACTCACTTGTTCCCATTAAACTCTATTTGAAAAATGGCTTTGCCAAAGTGCTAATTGGAGTCGGTAAAGGGAAGAAAAAATATGATAAACGTGAAGATCTGAAGAAAAAAGATGCGAAACGTGAAATCGAGCGTGCTTTCCGTGACCGGCAAAAGCAATTCTAGACGCATGCAGATGGCTTGCTGAGAGCGGAAGCATTATGCTACAATATGTTATGCAGTAAACAATCATTGTCGTCTTTTTACAGAAACCACCAGTTGTTTCGAGCGATGAGATTGTTATAATAGTCATATACGGAAGCAGTTAAGCTAAAGAACGTTTCCATCCCGTATATCCCTTTTACAAGGGGACGTTACGGATTCGACAGGGATGGTTCGAGCTTAGGCTGCGAGCCGAGAGGCGATCTCGTTAACACGCACCTAAATGTAACTGGCAAAACTAAAAGTTTTAACCAAAACTTAGCACTAGCTGCCTAATAAGCGCAGCGAGCTCTTCCTGACATCGCCTATGTGTCTGTGAGGAGCCCAATGAAGTAGGCTACGCTTACGTTTTCGTCTGAGGACGTAAGAAGAGATCCATCAGACTAGCTCTCCAAGCGCCCGTCAGCAGGCATGAGGATGAGTGAACACGTAAATATGTTGACTACGCTCGTAGACGCTTAAGTAATCGATGTCTCTGGACGTGGGTTCGACTCCCACCGTCTCCATCAAAACTTTTAGAATGTAGTCGTATCAAGGGTTTGAAAGCCCTTGGTGCGGGTCTGGCATCTTTAAAAAATGAATGGTTATATGAAATGACGCTATCACAGCGTCATTTTTCTTTGCTATTAGAAACTTAAACAATCTGAATTTTAAACAAAACTGGATGTTATCATACAGACAAAATACGTTCTTATTATTTTTATTTCAAGTCGGCTAGAACAGTGGTTTTTTTATGTTAAGTATGATAAATTGTTGTATCATAGAAGTATAGATGAAAACATTTTGGATAAACGAATTTCTAGTGAGTCGTCTTTTTAGACGAATCTTTTTTTTGAATAAAAACACGTTTTTGTTATAATATTTATTGTTTTTTAAATCATATTAAGTGATGAAAAGATCAAACATTGTTGTTTATATAAAATTTGGAAGAGGGATCTTATGTTATTTACTATTGTTATTCCTTATAAGGATACCAATAAAAAGTATACTGATAACTGCATGAAAAGTTTAGATGATCAAATTTTTAAAGATTTCGAAGTACTTTTGGTCCATCAAGATAGTCAACACCTAGAAGAAATTTTAGCGCCTTATACTTTTAATTATAGAACAATCAATATGGGACCTCATACAAATGCAGGCATTAGTAGAAATAAAGGCATAGAAGAAGCTCAAGGAGAGTACATCTTATTTTTAGATGCTGATGATTTCTTACATCCCAATGCGCTGATATATGCAAAGCAAATCATTGATCAAGAACAATTGAATGTTTTTAAGCTGAAAGTGAAAAAGACAATTGTAGACAGAAACACAACATTAAAGGAAAAGAAGCAGGCTTTGTATCAGCATGATACGTTGGATAATTTAAGTCATGTTTTGAAAAAATTAAATGTTGATGCAAATGAAAACGAAGTCATGCAGATGCTTTTTGAGGAGAATGTTGTATCAGCTCATTATCATGAAATTGCAAAAGAAAAGTTCTTTAAGAAGATTTCTTATCAATTAAAATCACATGGGTTCGTTATTCAAAAGAAATATTTGTTGAACAATCAAATACAGTTTGATGAAAGCGCACCATTGTATAGTGATATTCCGTTCTTAATGAAAATTTATCAAGATGCATTCTCTATTTTGGAAACATCAATTTGTCTATACTATAAGCTGATCCATAACGATCCTATCAATTTCCCTTCACTTTCCCAGGAAGAACAGGATCATCGATTTGAAGAAATGTTCCGAACATTAAGCAAATCAATCGAACAATGTGACGATTTGGCTTTAGTGAAACAAGTGAAGCTTGAAGCGATTAGCCAATATTTATATAAGGTTGTAAAAAGCCCATTGTTTAAAGAGGGCATTCAAAGTTTAACGCCTATTTATCAGTCCTGTCAGACCATTTTGAATGCAGAGTCAAATCCAATCAAACTGAAGAGAAGACATTCAAAAGAAATTAATGCAATTAAGGTCGGGAATTATCATAAGGCATATCGTCTGAGTAAAAAGAGAGTTCTCTATTATAATCTGTATCAGGGCATAAAACCGAAAAAGAAGAGAGCGAGACAAAGAATCGTTCAACAATTGTTCTTCTCAAGATTGCCTATTAAACCTAACACCATTGTCTATGAAAGCTTTTTAGGAAGAAACTATTCGGATAGCCCTAAGGCGATATTTAAATATCTTCTTGAGCATGAGCCAAATCAATGGAAGCATGTTTGGATTCTGAATGATAAAGAAATGGTGGCAAATGAAGAAGAATTTCAGCACAAGAACGTTAAAGTAATTAAGCGATTTAGCTGGAGCTATTTTTACTATGTCACAGTGGCAAAATATTTTGTTTTAAACATGAGACAGCCAAAGTCGCTTTATAAAAAAGATGAACAAATTATCTTATCTACATGGCATGGTACACCACTTAAGAAATTAGTATTTGATATGGATAATGTAGTATCTGCAAATCCAGATTATAAAAAAGAATTTTATTTACAATCTCGAAAATGGGATTACCTAATTGCAGCAAACCCATATTCTGAAAAAATCTTCGAAAGTGCATTTATGTATCCGAAAGAAAAAATATTAACATATGGCTATCCAAGAAATGATATTCTGAAAAACTTTACAGAAGCAGATAAAGTAAAGATTAAATCGAAGCTTGGTATACCTGCTGATAAAAAAGTCATTTTATATGCTCCAACATGGAGAGATGATGAATTTCATAAAGCAGGGCAATACAAATTTAATCTCACTTTAGATTTAAATTTGTTAAAAGAAAAGTTAGGCGAAGAATATGTCATCATTTTACGAATGCATTATTTCATTTCAGATAATATTGATTTAACAGGGTTTGAAGGGTTTGCCTTTGACTATTCTAAATATAATGATATCAATGATTTATATATTTCAAGTGATATCCTTATCACGGATTACTCGTCTGTATTCTTTGATTTTGCAAACCTAAGGCAGCCGATTCTTTTCTTTACGTATGATATTGATAAATACAAAGATGTGCTGAGGGGTTTTTATATTGATGTCGAAAAAGATCTGCCAGGTCCGTTATTGTATACGTCTGAAGAAGTGCTTCATAGCATTCAGAACATTGAAAGCGTAAAAGATGCTTACAAGGAAAAATACGATGTATTCCATGAAAGATTCTGTTCACTAGAAGATGGAAAAGCAAGTGAACGAGTGGTGAAGGAAGTATTTACTCGTAATCATTAAAGTTAAACCTCTACTTGCGATGGGACAAGTAGAGGTTTTTTCTATTACTAAGTCAAGCGTTCCTCTGAAAAGACTGGATCATTCGAACAAACAAAGGACAAACCACAATCAACGCCATCATCATCAAAAGCCCATCCGACATGATCTCCACAAATGTTGTCTGAATCACATAAACCGCAAGCAGCAGCAAATAACTCATTAAAAATAACAGCTTAGATCGTTTCTTCTGAAATGGCTTCTCTAAAAGAATCAGCATAAACAAACCTGCCATGATGATCAAAAAAGTCATCTCCTATCAAGCCTCCTTTTCATTCATCTCCACATTGTACAGATATTTCACTTGCTACAATATGCTTTATCCTTAAATTAAGTAAGAAGTAATAAATAGATGGGGCGCCACGACTAGTAAAATGACGAACGCTTTCCAAAAAAACGCCAACCAAATCAAAATCACATCTTCCCATTTGAGACGTCCTCATATATAGTAAGATTAGACTAGTTCTAAATAACTGAAATTGGGGCGTTTACATGGATTCGATTGTTTTACATTTTATTGTGATCATGAGTGTTTCTGGCATTCTGTCCGTAATATTATCAATCATTGCTCATGCAAATCGCCATCGGTATATTGGCTGTCAATTGTTTATGTATATGTCTGGAGCAACTGCGATTTATATTTTTGGACATACATTTGAATTATTGGCGCGCACCCCTCAAGAAATTACATTTTGGGTTAGTTTTCAATACATAGGTCTTCCGTTTATTGCACCGTTCAGCCTGATGATTGTGCTGCAGTTTACTGGTTTCCATCAATATGTAACAAAGCGCCGCGTGCTTCTCTTCTTGTTGATTCCAATTTTAACCACCATTCTGGTGTTCACCAACTCTTTTCATTCACTCTTTTACCGAAGCATCACGATGAATACAGTAGACGGGTTTTTATTAGCTGATTTTACCATTGGTTATTGGTATATCATTCATGGGGTCTATACATTTGGCTGTTCTATGCTCGCTATTTTTATGCTGCTTTGGTTTTTACGTGTGAAGAAAGAATATTTGAAACAGGTTCTGATCTTGCTCGTTGGAATATTATTGCCGATCACGACCTCTTTTATCTATTTATTAGGTGTCACGCCTTTTCACATTGACCCAGTACCAGTGGTGATGTTTTTAACCAACGCACTCTACTTATGGGCGATTATGTCTTTTCATCTCTTTAAGCTCTCTCCCATTGCAATGGAGCGTGTGTTTGAACATATGTCAGAAGGTGTTCTTCTATTGGATCGATACCGAACACTGATTGATTATAATCCTGCGGCTGCATTGATCATTCCTGTGCTCGCTAAAAAGGGAATCGGCTATAAAATCGATGATATATTCTCAGGGATCATCAAAGAGCCAGCGTTTATACAGTGGCTGCGTTCTCCGAAGGATCATTCACAGTATGATTTAATGTGGGAAAAAGAGCAGAACTTCTATTATCATCTCACTGCTTCTTCTCTTTTTAATAGAAGAGGCGAAGTCGAGGGCAGGCAAATTGTGATTAGCGATGTTACGGAGCAGCGACTATTGCAGGAAGAGCTGGAGCGTCGAGCATATATTGATGGTTTGACGAATATCTTCAATCGGTCTTCCTTTATTGAACGAACGCAGATGTTATTGGAAGAGGATGCGCAGGATACTGCGATATTGCTATTTGATATTGATTTCTTTAAACAAATCAATGATACGCATGGACATCATATTGGAGACGAGGCGTTGCGTCATGTTGTGTCCATTTGTCAGCAGCATTTGAAGATGGATGATTTATTTGGCCGATATGGTGGAGAAGAGTTCGCCATTTGTCTGCCGCATCATTCATTTGAAGAGGCATGTCATATTGCGGAACAGATGAGACATTCATTTGAAGTGAGTTTCTTTCAGACAGATGAGAAAAAAGTAAGAGTGACAGCAAGCTTTGGCGTCGCCCATACAGCGAATGATCCCTCTATATTAGAAACGCTTCTATTTGAGGCAGATCAAGCCTTGTATATGTCAAAACGCCAAGGACGTAATCGGATTTATGCATCAACTGGTTCGGACTATATGCTATACCAAAAGCAGGATCTTCCGCCTGCTTCTCATTGACTGTTGTCCTTCATTTAGATATGATAAACATAACATTTGAACGGTTTCCTAAAGGGGAGTAGCTTTTACGGTTTGGTCGTCATTACAGAAACATCCGTTGTTTCTCGGCCATTCCGGCATGAACATGTTAGCCAGACCTTTGCCTATCACACATGAGGCAAAGGTCTGGCTTTTTTTAAGGTCTTTTTGCATCTGTGTGGTTGGAAGCTGGACAAATGAGGGGTTTCAACATACAGATGAAAGGATGATGGATCTTGAAACAATATGTGATGGCGTTTCTATTTACCGGTACGTTTTTGTTAAGTGGATGTTCAGGACTGCTAGACCAAGTGAACGATACAACGACATATGTCACAGAGGCAAATGAGTATGTGACGGATATTCAGCAATTCACAGAGGATTTTCCACAGCTTGCGGAAGAAGCTGTACAAGATGCTGCCAAAAGAGTAGATTTGACGCAGCAGCTAGAATCATTGAAAGCAGACATTCAAGAATTTAATGAACTCACAGCCCCATCAATAGCAGAAGACCTGCATGCACAAATCATGGAGAAAAATAAAGTGCTGTCAGAGGAGATTCAAACCTATTTACAGCAATTGAAAATGGACAACTTCGATGCTGCAGCTATTTTAGAGGATCAGCAAGGCCTCATGAAGCAGCTTCAGCAATCGGTCAGCCTTTTGCAAGATATTGAACAACTAACAAACTAGGATAAGCAAACGGTGATCACAGCATATCTTTGCCTTTTCAGGTGAAGATATGCTTTAATTGAATGTAACACAAGTATGATAGAAAAAAGGTGATCAGATGACAGAACATGAAGAAAGACATATCGCTTCGCCTAGAGCTGAAAAGGAAAAAGAGCAATTAATCAATCGCTTAAAACGAGTGGAAGGTCAAGTGCGAGGGATTCAGCAAATGATTGAAAACGATCGTTACTGCATAGATGTCGTGAATCAAATTTCTGCTGTCAATGCAGCATTAAAAAAAGTGAGTCTTCAATTAATGGAAAAGCATACACATCACTGCGTAGCGGATGCCATTAAGAGCGGTAATGGGGATGAAGCCATTGAGGAGTTAATGAATGTCTTCACGAAGCTGACAAAATCGTAGCAAAAAGCGGATCATTTATGTTTACAATTATACCCTACTAGGGTATAGTAAAATTAGAAAATGATTGATGGAGGCGATGAGAAGTGGAACAAGCAACACTACAAGTGCAAGGCATGTCTTGCGGACATTGTGTGAAAGCAGTCGAAGGAAATGTAGGAGAATTAGCAGGTGTTGAATCTGTGAAAGTCCATTTAGATAAGGGTCAGGTGGAGGTTTCCTTTCACCCAGATCAAATCACGTTACACCAGATCTCTGATGTCATTGAAGAACAGGGATATGATGTCGTATAAAATGAGCATACGTGCTGCATAAGACAGCACGTATTTTTTAAAAAATAACAATACCCCCATGGAGTATGTGGAGAGGTGAGATAAATGAAAAAAGAAATTGATTTTCAAATTACGGGAATGACTTGCGCCGCCTGTGCAGGCCGCATTGAAAAGGGCTTGAACAGGTTGGAAGGTGTGGACGACGCCAGTGTGAACTTTGCACTTGAAACATCCCACATTGTGTATGAAACAGAACAACTCACAGCAGGGGATCTAAAACAAAAAATTCAATCTCTTGGCTATGATGTGGTGGTGGAGCAAGCCGAATTTGATATAGAGGGAATGACATGTGCGGCTTGTGCAAACCGAATTGAGAAAAAAGTCAACCGGATGGATGGTATTGATCAAGGATCAGTGAACTTTGCGCTTGAGTCACTTCAGGTGACATATCATCCAGGGAAAATATCTCCAAGTGACATAAAAGAGGCTGTGAAATCCATTGGATATTCATTAATTGAACCAGCCGAAGAGCATGCAGAGGAAGGGAAAAAAGACCATCGCCAAGTAGCGATTGAGAAACAAACGGCACGCTTTTTGTTCTCGATGATTTTGTCATTGCCTCTTCTTTGGGCAATGGTCAGTCATTTTTCTTTCACATCGTTTATTTGGCTGCCAGAAGCGTTTATGAATCCATGGGTTCAGCTCGCATTAGCAGCGCCCGTCCAGTTCATTGTCGGCTGGCCTTTTTATGTAGGTGCTTATAAAGCGTTGAAAAATAAAAGTGCCAATATGGATGTCCTTGTGGCACTAGGGACATCGGCTGCTTTTTTCTATAGTTTATATGAAAGTATTCAATCAGCGGTTCAAGGCACACATGAAGCGGCCCTTTATTATGAAACGAGTGCTGTGCTGATTACGTTGATTGTGCTCGGAAAGTTAATGGAAGCAAGAGCGAAAGGGAGATCATCAGAAGCGATTCAAAAACTGATGGGCTTACAAGCGAAAGAAGCTGTGATAGAGCGAGATGGGAAAGAAATGACCGTTCCTATTTCTGAAGTGAAAGTGAATGATCTTGTGTTCGTCAAGCCAGGTGAAAAAGTCCCGGTAGACGGAGAAATCATCGAAGGAACAACAGCGATCGACGAATCGATGATTACAGGAGAAAGTCTGCCAGTTGATAAAACCACAGGAGATACAGTCATCGGGGCAACCATCAATAAAAATGGATTTGTGAAAGTGAAAGCAACAAAAGTAGGAAAAGAAACAGCTCTTTCACAAATCATTCGAGTCGTCGAACAAGCGCAAGGCTCAAAAGCACCAATTCAAAGAATGGCAGATCAAATTTCAGGGATATTTGTCCCCATTGTTGTAGGATTGGCTGTGCTCACTTTTCTGATTTGGTATATCTTTGTTGATCCAGGAAATGTGACAGCGGCCCTTGAAACCTTTATAGCAGTCATCGTCATCGCATGTCCTTGTGCGCTTGGCCTTGCTACACCGACCTCTATTATGGCAGGCAGCGGCCGGGCAGCTGAATCAGGTATTCTGTTTAAAGGCGGAGAGCATTTAGAGATAACCCAATCACTAGATACAGTAGTGCTAGATAAAACAGGGACTGTGACAAAAGGGGAGCCGAGTCTTACAGATGTGATTGCGTCTGCCAATTGGACAGAAGATAAGCTGCTTCAGTTAGCAGGATCGGCAGAACAGCAGTCAGAGCATCCACTTGCCAGAGCAATCACAGAAGGCATGAAGAACCGGGGTCTCCAAGCGGTCGAGGTAGAAGCCTTTCAAGCAGATCCTGGTCATGGAATTGAAGCAAGGGCTGCAGGACATGAGCTTTTGATTGGCACACGGAAGCTCCTAAAGAAACATTATATCAGCTGCGAAGCACTAGAAGCAGTTGTGACTGAGCTTGAAGAACAAGGAAAAACGGCGATGCTCATTGCCATTGACGGCGAGCCAGCAGGTATTGTCGCCGTTGCTGATACAATCAAATCGTCTTCTTCTCAAGCGGTCGCTCGTCTCAAAGAGCAAGGGATTCACGTCGTGATGATGACAGGAGATAACAAACGCACAGCAGAAGCGATTGCGAGTGAGGCAGGCATAGATCATGTCATTGCTGAAGTTCTTCCAGAGGAAAAAGCGGCTCATATTGCAGCGCTTCAGAAACAAGGAAAAAAAGTGGCGATGGTTGGAGACGGCATCAATGATGCCCCTGCCCTTGCAACAGCAAATATCGGGATGGCTGTCGGAACAGGTACAGATGTTGCCATGGAAGCGGCAGATATTACGCTCATGACAGGAGATCTCCATGCCATTGCAGATGCACTTGAATTTAGCAGAAAAACGATGAGAAACATTAAACAGAATCTATTTTGGGCACTTGCTTACAATTGTATTGGCATACCAGTCGCCGCATTTGGGTTGCTGGCACCATGGCTTGCAGGAGCGGCAATGGCCTTTAGTTCTGTATCGGTTGTGCTGAACGCACTAAGATTACAGCGATTGAAACCTGTCAGAGAGGGTGTGGCAAAATGAAGCTGAATGTCAAATTGGTGTGGACGTTGAGTGCTGTGATTTATGTAGCCTTTGTACTGATAGGCTATGCGATTTATGTCGAACTTTCTCCTCTTCAAGAGCCGCCAGCTGATCATATGCAACATGAGACTTCATCAGAAGCGAAGTCCTCGCATTCGGTGTAAGTCCTGCGCTTCGGTACTCGTCCTTTCTAGACTTCAATGGATTTCTTTCACAAAGAGCTAACATAAAGTTCATTTTAGCTCTTCTCAACAACCTGAGACTTCGCCAAAAGCGAAGTCTTTTTTTAACAATTTTGTGGAAAAACCCACCTTTTAAAAGATTTTTCATAAAAAATTCACTTCTTTTTGTTCCTTTTTGTCGTTTTTTGTAGGTTCATCGTTAAGATGCGATTAGGCAACAAAGAAAGCGTTATCAAAAAAAGGGGGTCCACGTATGAAAAAGTTAGGGTTAGCTTCTCAAATACTCATCGCACTTGTTTTGGGTGTTGTCGTAGGAGCACTATTTTATCAAAATGAAACCGTTATTAATGTGTTAACGCCGATTGGCGATATATTCATCCACTTAATTAAAATGATCGTTCTTCCAATTGTTATTGCTGCATTGATTGTAGCCGTTGCAGGTGTAGGCGATATGAAAACCATCGGAAGACTCGGTGGAAAAACGATTCTTTACTTCGAAATTGTGACAACGATTGCATTAGCAGTTGGACTGCTTGCAGCAAACGTTTTCCATCCTGGTACAGGAATTGATATGAGTAACATGGAGAAAGGCGATATCTCTAAATATGAAGAGACATCTAAGTCTTCTGCCGAAAAAGCTAGTTTCTCTGAAACGATTGTGCATCTTGTGCCAACAAACGTGTTCCAATCCATTGCAGAAGGTGATCTATTACCAACAATCTTCTTTACAGTGTTATTCGGATTAGGAATTGCAGCAGTTGGAGACAAAGGAAAACCAGTGTTAGGATTTTTTGAGGGCATCCTCGAAGCGATGTTCTGGGTGACCAATAAAGTGATGAAGTTTGCACCATTTGGTGTATTCGCGCTCATCAGTGTGACGGTGATCAAATTCGGGGTCGGAGCGCTTCTCCCGCTAGGTAAACTGGTACTTGTCGTTTACGGCACAATGGCATTCTTCGTTATTGTCGTACTTGGCATTATCGCAAAATTAGCTGGAACAAGCGTCTTTACACTATTTAGAGTGTTAAAAGAAGAAATCATTCTTGCATTCTCAACAGCAAGTTCAGAAGCTGTACTGCCTAGACTAATGGATAAAATGGAGAAGTTCGGCTGCCCGAAAGCGATCACGTCGTTCGTTATCCCAACAGGCTATACCTTTAACTTAGATGGAAGTGCCATCTATCAATCCATTGCCGCCATATTTGTTGCACAAATGTACGGCATGCCTCTTTCCATCTATGAGCAAATTACGTTACTATTAATCTTAATGCTCACATCAAAAGGAATGGCTGGTGTACCAGGTGCATCGATCGTTGTTGTGATCACAACACTTGGAGCAATGGGACTTCCACTTGAAGGACTTGCCTTCATCGTTGGGATCGACCGTATCCTTGACATGGTTCGTACAACTGTTAACGTATTTGGTAACTCACTTGCAGCCATTGTCATGTCTAAGTGGGAAAAAGTGTTTGATCAAGAGAAATCGAAGAAGTATATTGAGGAATTAAAACAACAAACAAAAGCAGCGTAAAAGGAGATCTTTTCAAATGACGAAGCTACAGGACAAGCAAGTTCGTATCGAACGAGACTTTCTAGGTGAAAAGGAAGTAGACACTCAAGCGTATTATGGAATTCAAACATTACGTGCAGTAGAGAACTTTCCAATTACTGGCTACCATGTTCATGAGGAACTCATCAAAGCATTAGGGATTGTCAAAAAGGCAGCCGCACTTGCAAATATGGATACAAAGCGACTATATGCTGGTCTTGGAGAAAAAATTGTTCAAGCCGCAGATGAGGTTATTGAAGGAAAATGGAACAATCAATTTATTGTCGATCCAATTCAAGGCGGGGCTGGCACTTCAATGAATATGAATGCCAATGAAGTCATTGCAAACAGAGCGCTTGAACTACTAGGAAAGGAAAAAGGCGCTTATACTGAGCTAAGTCCAAACACGCATGTGAACATGTCGCAGTCAACAAACGACGTTTTCCCAACAGCGATTCATATTTCAACATTGAATATGATTGAAAAACTACTTTATACGATGGAAAACATGCATCAAGTCATGACAGAAAAAGCGCAAGAATTCGATCATGTCATCAAAATGGGACGTACGCATCTTCAGGACGCTGTTCCAATCAGACTTGGTCAAGAGTTTAGTGCATATGCAAAGGTTCTTGCTCGTGATATTAAACGAATCAAGCAGTCTAGACAGCATTTATATGAAGTCAATATGGGCGCAACAGCAGTTGGAACAGGACTGAATGCTGATCCTAAATATATTCGCCAGGTAGTTGGTTATCTAGCTGACATTAGCGGATTGCCGTTAGTTGGAGCAGAAGATTTGGTCGATGCTACGCAAAATACAGATGCTTATACAGAAGTATCAGCTGCACTGAAAGTATGTATGATGAATATGTCCAAAATGGCAAACGATATTCGTTTGATGGCTTCAGGTCCTAGAGCAGGCTTTGGTGAGCTGCACTTGCCGCCGAGACAGCCAGGTTCATCTATCATGCCAGGGAAAGTCAACCCAGTGATGCCTGAGGTCATGAACCAAGTGGCATTCCAAGTCATTGGAAATGACCACACGATTTGCCTTGCATCAGAGGCTGGTCAGCTTGAACTGAACGTCATGGAGCCAGTTTTAATATTCAACTTACTACAGTCTCTCAGCATGATGAAAAATGTATTTGAATCCTTTGTCGATAACTGCTTGCGTGACCTAAAAGCAGATGAATCTAGATTAAAAGAATATGTAGAAAAGAGTGCTGGTGTCATGACGGCGGTCAATCCGCATATTGGTTATGAAGCTGCTGCACGAATTGCGAGAGAAGCGATTCTTACAGGCGTATCTGTACGTGAGCTTTGTCTGCAAAATGATGTGTTATCAGAGGAAGAGCTTGATGTCATCTTAAATCCTTTTGAAATGACGAAACCAGGTATTGCTGGTGCATCACTTTTAGAAAAGGATCGTTTAGAAGATTAAGCGGCATCATGAGAAGCGCACACCGACAAATGTCCGGTGTGCGTTTTTTCATGGACTGTTTGTTTTTCTGAAGCTCACATAGTATACTATCGTCAATTATTAGGGATGTGACTGCGTTTGAATCTACTGAAAAAATGGTTGAATACAGAGCCTTATTTAATTATCATGCTCATTGTTCTGACTCCGATTGGGGGAGAGCTGAAATTTTATCCATTTGAGGATAGCTTTCGGGTGAGCTTTGGAACCGTTGTCTTTTTCTTTATCCTGCTTCAAATGAAAAAATTCCCGGCATGGGCAAGCGGCATCATTGCGGGGGGATCAGTGTTTGCATTCCGGGTGCTTCTTGATACCGCAGTGTCAGGCCACTTAGCGCTGGAAGAGGCCGTTTCTTTAAGATTTCCTTCCCTGCTGTATTACGTCGTCTATGGTACGCTTTTTTATGTATTACAGGTCAGACGTTTCCGTGATAAGCCTTGGCTCATTGGGGCGACAGGGATCATCATGGAACTATGTGCAAGTGTAGTCGAAATGATTGCACTCAGGGGAGCCATTGATGAAATTTTAACAGTGAGAACGCTGTTTCAACTATTTGTATTGGCGATTTTCAGAAGCTTTTTCGTATTGGCTTGTTATACGATGATTCGATTATACGAAGAACAGGCGAGAGAGCGCCAAATGAAGAAGGAAAAGGAACACCTGTTGATGCTGCTGTCGAATCTTTATACGGAATCTACATATTTTTATAAAACCCTTGCACATGCTGAGCACATTACAGCTACTTCATATCAATTGTATCAATCTCTGCATCATGCAAAGGATACGGAATCATTAGATTTGAAAAAACTCGGAAAAACAGCCCTACAAATTGCAGGTGAGGTACACGAAATCAAAAAGGATAATCAGCGGATTTTTTCTGCCTTATCAAAACTGATTCATGAGGAAAACTTTCAGGAGTATGCAAGTCCTGCTCATATCGCTGGACTTGTGATTTGTATCCATGAAAATTACGCGGAATCTCTTAAAAAACAAATCGTTTTTCATTATGATGAAGATGGGCAGCATCCCGCTTATCACGTGTATACCATTCTATCTTTATTAAATAACATTGTATCCAATGCCGTTGAAGCCATTCCGGTGAATGGAGAGGTATCACTATCCATTTTGCGGAAAGAAAATGATGTGATTTTTCAAATCAGTGACAACGGGCCAGGCATTAAAGAGCGTAACCATCATGTGATCTTTAAACCGGGCTTCACTTTAAAATACGACCAAGCCGGGAACCCATCAAGCGGCATCGGTCTTTCCTATGTGAAAGACACAGCCGAGAAGCTTGGCGGAAGTGTTGAAATGAAGAGTATCCCAAATCAACAAACGATGTTCACTTTAACGATACCAATTGATCAAGTCAGCAGAAAAGAGGGGAATGGGAGATGAGATTTTTTATTGTTGATGATGATGAAGCTGTTCGTTCTTCACTGGCACAGCTCATTGAAGATGAAGAGCTTGGCATTGTGGCAGGGGAAGCAGAGGATGGTGCTGAAGTAACAGCGAGCTACTTAAATGATTTGCATATTGATATCTTGTGTATTGATCTTCTGATGCCGGAAAGGGACGGTCTTGAGACGATTCGAGCGATCAAGGATGAATTTCATGGGAAATATTTAATGCTGTCACAAGTAGAAACAAAGGAACTCATCGGCCAGGCATATACGCTCGGTGTCGAGTATTATGTGACAAAGCCGATCAATCGGGTAGAGGTCTTAAGTGTGCTCCATCTCATGATTGAACGACTGCATTTAGAGCACTCAATTGAAAATATTCAGCATTCGCTCAAATCGGTCATGCAGTTCCAGCAGCGCGGACAGACAAAAACGAAGCAACGCGGGAAAAGTCTTGCAGAGGCAGGTCAGTTTTTGCTCGCGGAGCTTGGGATTGTCGGTGAAAAGGGGTCTAAGGATTTACTAGATATGATTCTTTTCACAGATCAGTATTTAGCGTTACATGCCGATCAGCACGACTCTTTTCCTTCATTAAAAGTAATTTTCACTGGCATCACAGAGGATAAATTAAACGAACCTTTTACATCAGCAGACATCGCAAGAGAAGCAAAAGCAGCGGAACAGCGGGTAAGACGTGCGATCAACCAATCATTGAAACACATCGCCTCGCTAGGGTTAACCGATTTTTCTCACCCAACCTTTGAAAACTATGCATCAAAATTTTTCGATTTTACCATTGTGCGTAAGAAAATGAGTGAACTCACAAAAGAGACAACTGGAAGAGAAGAGCACACACGTATCAATGTGAAGAAATTTGTGCAGGTGCTTTATTACGAGGCAAAACGAATTTTTATGGAAGATTAAAAAGACATGCTCTCTATAAGGAGGGCATGTCTTTTTTTGTGATGGATTGAAGATGCATCTGCAGCACGGAGCGCATAAGCTGAGGCGGTAAACGATGGGGCTGTACGATTCCATTCAATGCAAGCCCATTGATGACCGCATAAAGCCGCTCAGTTTCTAATAAAAGATCGATATGATCTAGCAGTAGTTCATCCTCTTTCAATTTCATTAAGCAAAATTGAACGGTTTGAAAAAGCTCGTCATACATCTTTGCATTGAGCGGCTGTAAATCTGGTTCAGTCAGTGCCTTGACTGTAAAAGCCTGCCACACCTCCATTTCAAATATTCGTTCTTTGTCTAGTGGAAGAACCTGCTCCAATAAAGTGAATACATTTTCCTCTGTTGAACCGTTTAATGGAAGCTT
Organism: Bacillus sp. FSL K6-3458; assembly: GCF_038005045.1. Lineage (NCBI taxonomy): Bacteria > Bacillati > Bacillota > Bacilli > Caryophanales > Bacillaceae > Bacillus > Bacillus sp. FSL K6-3458. The sequence continues at coordinate 961,733 of NZ_JBBOSI010000001.1, forward strand.
AGCAATTCGCTCCTTCACTCTTTCCTGAATTAAATTCATGGAGAATAGAAACAATTCTTGCTGTGTGGAAAAATAATGACGCATAGAGCCGGCTGAAATGCCAGCTTCAACGGCTATTTTTCGTACAGAAGCGCTTTCCAATCCCTCTTGTTTAATCACTCTCATAGCAGCTTGAGCGACCTTTTGTTTTTGTTTATGGTGATCGACGATTTTTGGCATACCTTGATTTTAGCACAGCTATTGTTTTTTTAACACAGTTGTGTTATTTTTTATTTAATACAATCGTGTTAAAAAGGATGTGGGGAAATTGGTCGGTTTATTGATTGTGGCATGTGAAATTGGTTTTTGGCTGTTTATTCTTATGGGCTTAACACTGCGTTATGTGTTTAAACAGAAAAAATGGGGTGCTTTCTTTCTTGTCTGTACGCCGGTTTTAGATCTCATCCTTCTTGCGGCTACTTATATAGATTTAAAGCAAGGGGCTGTGGCGAGCGTCATTCACGGGCTTGCGGCTGTTTATATTGGTGTGAGCCTGGCCTTTGGACATCAAATGGTGAAATGGGCGGATGCCCGGTTTGCTTATCGTTTTGCAGGAGGCCCTAAGCCAAAGGGGAAACCCAAGTACGGGAAGGAGCGGTCTTTGTATGAAATGGTGGGCTGGACGCGTCATTTCATCTCTTATGTCATCGGAGCGGGGCTATTATATGGATTGACCTATCTCATCCAAGCACCAGAACGAACGGAATCTCTGATGCAGCTTGTCAGTGTGTGGGGGATGGTCTTAACCATTGATTTCATCATTAGCATCAGCTACGTCATTTGGCCGAAAAAACACCCAGAAAATATAGCAGGATGACAAAAAAGACAGGCGGATTTACTCCACCTGTCTTTTCTTATGATGACAGTCCTTTATAAATAGTGTCAATATTCCATTTCATCATCTTATAGTAGCTGTCCCCATCTTCACCTTCTTTGCCAATAGAATCCGTAAATACTTTCCCCTTAATCGGAACTCCGGTTTCCTCAGATAGGCTTTCAAGGCTGCGCTTATCTACACTTGTTTCAAGAAAAAGGGCAGGAACTTGATGGTCTTTGACAAAATGAATGATGCGCTTCATTTGTCCAGGTGTTCCTTCACTTTCTGTGTTGATCTCCCAAATGTAGCCGGCTTTCAGTCCATACGCATCCGCAAAATATTTGAATGCCCCTTCGCTTGTGACAAGGAGTTTTTTGTCTTTTGGCAGTTGATCAAATTTGTCTTTTGCTTCATCGTGAAGCGTTTGAAGCTTTTTGATATAGGTTTCAGCATTTTTCTCGTAATCCTCTTTATGCTCAGGATCTGCTTGAATGAGCGCATCTCTGGCATTTTGCGCATAAAGAATCCCATTCTCGACATTCAGCCATGCGTGTGGGTCCTGCTGGCTTTCAAGCCCTTTTGAAGACAAATGCTTCACTTTGACACCTTTACTCAGTTCGGCTACAGGTGCATCATCCCCGTCCTTGCCGCTCGATTCAAGCAGTTTTTGAAACCAGCCATTCCCTGTTTCAAGGTTCAAGCCATTAGATAGAACAAGGTCTGCATCCGTCGTATACTGAACATCCTTTGGCAGTGGGTCAAATTCATGTGGGTCTGTACCAATGGGAACAATGCTGTGAATAGAGACATGCTGTCCTCCTACTTCCTTCACAATGTCATAAAGAATGGAGTAGGTCGTGACAACTTTTAATTTACCGTCATCTTTTCCGGAACTCTTTTGCTGAGTAGAACAGCCTGCGATGACCAAAAGGGCAATACATACTGCGGTCAAACGGATTGCTAATACCTTCTTCATATATGTCCTCCTTTTACATAGACGCTTCCTTTTTTAACTGTGTTCGTTTTCGCTTCGATTTTAAGGATCTCCACAATATCCCTTGTTTCGGTGAAAAGATAAAGGCACTGCCGAATAATATGGTCGCGACCAGCACAATGGAAGCACCAGACGACAAGTTATACGTAAAGCTGAGCCCAAGTCCTACAACGGCTGAAACTGCTCCAAAAAAAGCAGATAAATAAATCATGATCCATAGCCGGTCTGTCAATAAATAAGCGGTGGCAGCTGGTGTAATAAGCATTGCAACAACAAGAATAATACCTACAGTTTGCAGGGATGCCACTGTCACTAAGGTCAATAAGGTCATGAGGAAATAATGGATCATGCGATTTGGTAAACCGTAAACGGAAGAAATCACTGGATCAAATGAACTAATGAGCAGTTCTTTGTAGAAAACAATGACAGCCAGTAAAATGAAAATGCCGATGCCAAGCGTGATCCACATATCAGATGAACGAACGGCTAGTACGTTTCCAAACAAGATATGATATAAATCGCTGGAACTTTTTAAAAATGTAATCAAAATGATCCCAATGGAAAAAAAAGCAGTGAATACGATCCCGATGGCAGAATCATTTTTAATACGGCTGTTTTGACTGACATATCCGATGCCGATGGCTGTCAGTACACCAGTTAGAACCGCACCAAAGAAAAAGTTAATGCCGAGCATATAAGAGATGGCGACACCTGGAAGTACAGCGTGTGAAATCGCATCTCCCATCAAAGCCATTCCCCGTAAAATGATAAAGCAGCCAATGACGCCGCAGATGATCCCTACCATAACGGATGTAAATAACGCTTTTTGTAAAAACGCATATTCAAAAAGTCCGGTTAAGAATTCCATTACGCGTCTCCTCCTGCTGATTTTAAAAATGGCAGCTGTGTTTCGTATGCTTGGAGCATGACCTCAGGACGAAGAATATCATGGACAGGCCCTGCTTTGACCAGCTTCTTATTTAGAAGAACGAGATGGCTGAAGTAATCATCGGCTTTACTTAAGTCATGGTGGACGACCAGAATGGTTTTTCCTTCATCTCGTAATTCCTTCAAAATGCGGATCATCGTTTCTTCACTTGCCATATCAATTCCGACAAATGGTTCATCTAAACAAAAGAGCTGTGCGTTTTGAGCGAGTGCTCGCGCAAGGAAGACACGCTGCTGCTGACCGCCGGATAATTCCCCAATCTGTCTTTTGGCAAAGTCCTGCATCCCGACCTTTTCTAAGCAATGATACGCATAGGCACGATCTTCTTTTTTCGGTCGTTTGATCAATCCGAGCTTTGGGTATGTGCCAAGCAGTACGGTATCCAGTACATGGATAGGAAACGTCCAGTCTAGATCATTTCTTTGCGGTACATAGGCGATCTGTTTTCTCACTTGTTTAAAGGGTTGTTCAAAAAAATGAATGTCGCCTTGATCCTTTTCAATTAAATCCAAACATGCTTTCAATAAAGTCGATTTACCAGCACCATTTGGACCAATGATTCCAGTCATCGTTCCTTCCTGTATGGAAAGAGAGACGTTTTCTAGTGCATCCTGTCCGTGGTATGAGACATACAGGCGGTCGATTGTTAAAGCATATGACATCTCTTAAGGCCCCTTTCGATCATCAATTGCGTTTCCTAAAAATATATGCATACATTTAATAATTTTGACTAAAGGATGAAATGATTCTCTAACGCTAATTTGTTTCCTTAAGGAAACTTTTATCTTATTCTAATCGTATGTCCTTCTTTTGTAAAGAGAAATGCTGAAATATTCCCATCTAGCGATCGTTTTTATGTTATGCAACGAAGAGGGGACATGAGCATGGATTATTGAAAATTCACATGACATCCTTGAATACGAAAAATCTCAAACATTTGCTTATAAATGATTGACAGTTTGTAAGAACTCCTCATATAATAAGGGTAATTCAATATATGAATATGTGCTCATATATAATATCTACAGCAGCTGATAGGTTTGATTGAATCAGGGAAGGCTACTTATATAGAAAAAGGTGAGAACATGAAAAAGATGAAGGATGAATACGTATTAAGCGGTCTCGATTGTGGAAACTGTGCACGTAAAATTGAAACAGGTGTCAGCAAACTCGAAGGGGTTGAAGCCTGCTCAATTAATTTTGCGACAGGTACATTAACTGTGACACATGCTGATGCACAAGAAACGATGTCAAAGCGTATTGAAAAAACCGTTCAGTCCATTGAACCTCATGTGAGTGTATCACCAAAAGAAGAAGGACATCACCACGATCACGATCATGGAACAAAGAATTTAAAAACGATTGTACTGAAATTAATTGGTGGTGCAGTCATTGGAACGGCGGCTTATTTTATACCTGACAATGGCTTACTGAAGTTCATCATGTTTTTCGCCGCGTATTTACTAGTTGGCGGAGATGTTGTCTTGAAAGCACTGAAAAATATTGTGCGCGGTCAAGTATTTGATGAGAACTTCTTAATGACCATAGCTACAGTTGGTGCTTTTGTGATTCAGCAGTATCCTGAGGCACTGGCAGTCATGCTGTTTTACCAAATTGGAGAACTGTTCCAAGGGGCAGCTGTGAATCGCTCTAGAAAATCAATTAGCGAATTAATGAATATCCGTCCAGAATACGCAAACCTCAAAGTGGGGCAAGAAACAAAAAAGGTAAAGCCGGAAGAAGTCAAAGCTGGTGACCGTATTGTCGTCAAACCAGGTGAAAAAATTCCTTTAGATGGACGTGTGATAGACGGTTATTCTCTTGTGGATACCTCTGCACTAACTGGGGAGTCTGTTCCAAGAGATGTGGAAGCAGGAAAAGAAGTGCTTGCTGGATTTGTGAACCAAAACGGTATTCTTGAAATTGAAGTGCAAAAAGAGCTCAGTGAGTCAGCGGTTACGAAGATTTTGGATTTAGTCGAAAATGCAAGCAGCCGTAAAGCGCAGACAGAAAACTTTATCACAAAGTTCGCTAAATATTATACACCTGCTGTGGTCGTGCTAGCTTTATTGCTTGCCTTTGTACCACCGCTTCTCATCCCATCAGCTCAATTGTCTGATTGGGTGTACCGGGCACTTGTCTTTCTTGTCATTTCGTGTCCATGTGCTCTCGTTGTATCCATTCCATTAGGTTTCTTTGGCGGAATTGGTGCCGCATCAAAACGAGGCATTTTAGTGAAAGGCAGTAATTACTTAGAAGCCTTGAACTCTGTCCGCTATGCGGTGTTTGATAAAACAGGTACTTTGACAAAAGGGAACTTTACAGTCACTCATATCGAAGCAGCGAATGAGAAATGGTCAGAAGAGGAATTGCTTTCTTTTGCAGCGCTGGCAGAAGCGCATTCTTCGCATCCGATTGCAGAATCGATTAAGGCGGCTTACGGAGCGTCTCTTGATGAGAGCCAGATCGAATCTTACGAGGATATTGCCGGTCATGGGATCAAAGCGACAATTCGCGGAGCTCATGTATTGGCAGGTAATCATCGCCTTATGGAACGAGAGGGCATTGCTTTTGAAAAAGAAAAACGAAGCGGAACGGTTGTGTATTTAGCAATAGACGGTGAGTTTGCGGGATCGATCTTGATTGCAGATGAAGTAAAGGACGATGCAGTTGAAGCGATATCTTCTCTAAAAGCTGCGGGCATTCAAACCGTGATGCTTACAGGGGATGCTTCGCAAGTAGGAAATGCAGTCGCACAGCAGATCGGCATTGACGAAGTTCACACTGAATTATTGCCACAGGATAAAGTCGCCAAAATCGAAGACATGTATGAGAAAAAAGCATCTCAAGACAAATTATTGTTTGTTGGTGATGGCATAAACGATACGCCGGTTTTGGCAAGAGCGGATATAGGTATTGCCATGGGTGGACTTGGTTCAGATGCAGCAGTTGAAGCGGCTGATATTGTGATTATGACAGATCAGCCATCGAAGGTAGCGGAAGCTATTGCTGTCGCTAAAAGAACGAGAGCCATCGTATGGCAGAATATTGCGTTTGCTCTTGGGGTGAAAGCCGTCTTTCTCATACTTGGTGCATTCGGTATTGCAACGATGTGGGAAGCCGTCTTCTCGGATGTTGGTGTCACTGTTCTGGCTGTTTTAAATGCGATGAGGGTCATGAAATAAAATTGTAAGGAAAAATTCATGAATAGCGTCTTTCATAATAGACCCCCTCTTGTTAAAATAGAAGAAGTTGGATAATGGCATTTTCTTGAGCTGTTATCCTTTTTCTTTGTGAAGGAATGAATGAAAAAGATAAGGTAGGTGCTTTTGTGAGTAAAAAAAATAATCAATCTTCATCCATCAAGTTTGCAGTTATATTAACCATCATTGCAGCTCTTCTCATCGGTATTTTCGTTGTGATCGGTAACAACAACAGCCAAGAAGCACAAACAGTCGACAGTAAGCCGTCTATTAAAGGACAGCCTGTCATGGGAGATCAAAAGGCAAAAGTGCAAGTTGTCGAGTTTGGGGATTACAAATGTCCATCATGTAAATCATTTGAGACTGACATTTTCCCAAAATTGAAAGCAGACTACATAGATAATGGCGATGTATCCTTCTCATTTATTAACTTACCACTGCCTGTTCATGGGGACGGTGCGGTATTAGCAGCACTGGCTTCTGAAGAAGTGTGGAAAGAAGATCCGAAAAACTTCTGGGCATTTCATGAAGCGGTCTACAACGCACAACCAGATAGTGAAGCAGAATGGGTAACGCCAGCAAAGCTCACCGAATTGGCGAAGAAGACAACGAAAATTGATACGGACAAGCTGAAAGATAACCTATCGAAGAAAACATATCAGCCACAGCTGAACACAGATGATCAGCTGGTGAATCAATACAAAGTAAATGCAACACCAACTATTTTCATTAACAATAAACAAGTCCAAAACTTTTATGACTATGATGAAATCAAAGAATTAATTGATCAAGAGCTGAAAGGGAAAAAATCATGAAGAATAAACTGATTTACTTATACAGCGCTTGGATCGTCTCGATTGTGGCGACGATGAGCAGCCTGTATTTAAGCGAAGTAAAGAAGTTTATTCCATGTGATATGTGCTGGTTTCAGCGCATTTTCATGTATCCGCTTGTGCTTTTACTTGGAATTGCTACATTCCGTGGCGATGTCAAAGTGAAGTACTACGTTCTCCCTTTGGCTGGGATTGGTGCTTGCTTTTCCATCTATCATTATATGGAACAAAAGATTCCAGGCTTTGCATCGATTCGTCCTTGTCTAAGCGGTATTCCTTGTTCCGTTGATTATCTGAACTGGTTTGGTTTTATCACCATTCCACTCTTAGCTCTCATTGCATTTATTCTGATCATCATTAGTATGCTGCTTTTAAATGCAAAAGAAGATTGAGGAGATAGCCTGCTTAAAAGCAGGCTATTTTTTATTTTTGCAAAAAGATAAAATTTAAAGAAAATTTGTATTGCTTTTCATTTGTGTCAGATATACATTAAGGGGAGAGTGTTAGATGATCAGACAATGGTAAGGAGATAAGCGGAAAATGGCATGGGAAGTGTTAAGTATTATTGGCATTGTGGCATTCGCCATTAGTGGTGCGATTGTCGCAATGGAAGAAGAGTACGATATTCTTGGTGTGTACATTTTAGGGATTGTCACAGCATTTGGCGGGGGAGCGATTCGGAATCTATTAATTGGTCTTCCGGTGTCTGCTTTATGGTCACAGGGCAAAATGTTTACCATTGCCCTTGTATCCATTACGATCGTGTTCCTATTTCCAAAGCTTTTGCTCAAGCACTGGAGCACGTGGGGGAATTTCTCGGATGCGATCGGTTTAGCAGCCTTTGCGATTCAAGGCGCATTATTTGCTGTACAAAGAGAGCTCCCGCTCAGTGCGGTCATTGTGGCAGCCATTTTGACTGGAAGCGGCGGCGGCATTGTGCGTGATTTATTAGCAGGACGAAAGCCACTTGTGCTAAAAGCAGAGATTTACGCAGTATGGGCAGCCCTTGGCGGTTTACTCGTGGGACTGGGCTTAGCGCAAGGAGAGCTTGCTTTATATCTGCTGTTTGTCATCCTCGTCATATGCAGGGTTTGTTCCTACTTATTCAAATGGCGGCTTCCCGCTAGGTCTTATTTTTTAAATAAAGGGTAAAGAAAAGGGCGATGTCGCTCTTTTTTTTATGTGTTATTCGAGCTTGATGTCAGCAGGTCAAGCTGTTTTCGTGTAAAATAAAAGTAGGTTCTTTATTCATCATTGGAACAATACACGAGATGAAAATGTTGTCATTTGACTGAATATGTAGATTCAGTCTTTTTTTGCCTAGATGGATTGTTATGTGTTGGTTTCGCTTTTTGCGGGATACTAAAGAAACGCTCATGACCGAACGAATGGACCTGAAAGAAATGAACACATCTTTGCATGTAAGCAAAACATGACGGAAAAAATGAAATGGGAGGGACATGTACTAGTGGAGATTTTTTTGGCAGTGCTCGTACTACTAGCACTCATTGCATCATCTAATATTATCAATCGTTTTCTGCCCTTTATTCCAGTTCCATTAATCCAAGTGGGTTTAGGGATATTGGTCGCAGCTTTTCCTTCAGGTTTACATATTTCTTTAAATCCTGAGCTATTCTTCGTTTTATTCATTGCACCGCTGTTATTTAATGATGGGAAGCGTACCCCAAGGGACGAGCTGTGGAAATTAAGAGCGCCCATTCTTCTATTAGCTTTAGGGCTCGTATTTGCGACGGTCATTGTCGCAGGATATACCATCCATTGGATGATTCCAAGCATACCACTTCCAGCTGCATTTGCGCTTGCAGCGATTTTATCACCGACAGATGTAGTGGCTGTAAGTGCCCTTTCCAGCCGTGTGAATATGCCGAAGGGGATCATGAGACTGCTGGAAGGCGAAGGGCTGATGAACGATGCGTCAGGACTTGTTGCTTTTAAATTTGCTATTGCAGCAACGGTTACAGGGGCATTTTCCATTGCAGAGGCATCCTTTAGCTTTGTTCTGATTGCTGCTGGCGGATTATTGACCGGATTTATTCTGTCGTTTTTTATCATTCGTTTCCGCTATTTTCTCCGCCGTTTAGGCATGGACGATGTCACAATGCACATCATCCTGCAAATCCTCACGCCGTTTGTGATTTATTTAGCAGCGGAAGAAATTGGCGTATCCGGCATTTTAGCCGTTGTTGCCGGTGGTGTGACACATGCCATCGAGCAAGACCGAATGGAAGCGAATTTAGCAAAACTGCAAATTGCTTCTTCAAACACGTGGAATATTATTTTATTTATTTTAAATGGCCTTGTTTTCGTTTTACTTGGATTACAAATTCCTGATGTATCGACCGTCATTTTCCAAGATGAAGCCTTTAATAATATGCAGGTCATCAGTTACATTTTAATCATTACATTCTGTCTGATGATTCTCAGATTCCTATGGGTATGGCTGTTCTGGGCAGGGAACTGGAGTGTATCGAAAAAGAAGAACGCGAAAAAACCGAAGCTGCGTGCTTCCATGCTGATGACATTCTCTGGTGTTCGTGGTGCTGTTACATTAGCGGGTGCTTTCTCCATCCCGTTTACGCTTGCAGACGGATCACCATTTCCTGAGCGTCATTTAATTATTTTCCTCGCAGCAGGCGTCATTTTATGTACACTCATTTTAGCGAGTGTGCTACTGCCTATTTTATCGGAGAAAAAAGATAAGCAAGTGGATGTGGACTTAGATACAAAGATTCAGCACGCAAAACGGAAGCTGCTGAGAAGTGCCATTAAAACGTTAAAAGAAGGAATGAATGAGGACAATCGAGAAGTCTCCCTTGCACTCATCAATGATTTCCGAATGAAGCTACGAAATATTCAGCGGGAACCGTACCAGTTTGGTATGAGAAAACAAGAGAGAAAAATCAGACTGCATGGTATTAAAGCAGAACAGATGAAACTTCAGCAGTTGATTGAGGAAGAGAAAATCGACAAAGAAGAAGCATATGAGCTGCAAGAGAGATTTCATGAGCTGGAAATGCTCTATTCCAACTCCTTTAAAATTCGTTTCTCAAAAGTGAAATTTCTGCGCTTACTACAATGGCTTCAATTGTGGCGTCCCCATCAGCGTATTTCGAGCGGCATATTAGAAAACGAGGAATCGTATAAACAAATCCGTAAGAAAACGGCTGAAGCTGCGGTGGATTCTATTAAGCACCATATGACCGAAGACAATCAACAAACGTGTCATCAAGTCATTGGGTTTTACAATCAAGTGATTTTCCGCTGTGAACATGGTCCTTCTTTCTTCCAGCAAAAGGATCGTACGTTTGACCGGAAGAAGAAAGAGCTTAACTTCCAAGCCGTACAGACGATTCGTAATGAAATCCAAACTTTATATGAAAATGGCGAAATCAATCGTGATATTGCCCATCATTTAAGGGAATATATCAATGACATGGAAGCAGTCTTACTGACCAATACATGATGTTGTCATCTTCTCCCCTTTGTTTTATGATGAAAAAAAGAGACGAGCAGGGGGAGAGGCAGGATGACATATTACGGAGCGATTGAAGCTGGGGGGACAAAGTTCTGCTGTGCCATTGGCAATGAGCATGGGGATATCATAGAGGAATTAACCATTCCAACAGAGCACCCGGAAAAAACCATCCAATCACTTATTCCATTTTTTCAGCAACATGAAATTGCAGCATTAGGGGTTGGTTCCTTTGGACCGATTTGTGTCCAGAAAGACGATCCTTCTTACGGTTACATCATGAATACGCCGAAAGTTGAATGGAAGCATTACCCATTGATACCTGAGCTGGAGAAACAATTAGGTGTACCGGTGTCCTTTACGACAGATGTCAATGCCGCAGCATTAGGTGAACTGACAAAAGGGGCCGCCAAAGGGCTAAGCAGCTGTCTGTATATCACGGTCGGTACGGGGATTGGTGCCGGGGCTGTTGTGAAAAATGAGCTTCTCCACGGTCACTCACATCCAGAAATGGGACACATCCTGGTCAGGCAGCATGAATCAGATCAGTTCGCAGGTGTCTGCCCGGCGCATGGTACTTGCTTAGAAGGACTGGCGGCAGGACCATCTATTGAGGCAAGGTGGGGAAAGCCGGCTAAAGAGCTTACCGAAGAAGATGAAGTTTGGTCTCTTGAAGCAGATTATTTAGCACAGGCATTAATGCAATACACGCTGATATTAAGCCCAGAACGCATCATCATGGGTGGAGGCGTCATGAAGCAAAAACAGCTATTTCCGCTCATTCGAGAGAAGCTGGCAGCGTATGTCAATGATTATGTCGACATGCCGCCGCTTGATACATACATTGTCTCTCCTGGACTTGAGGACAAGGCAGGTATGACAGGTGCTTTGCTGCTAGCGATTGAAGCGAAGAGAAACGCCTGATAATAGAGTTTTCAAACGCAACATGAGATAATGAAAAAGATGGAATCTATGAAAAGGTGGTTGTTAACATGGTCAAAAGCTTGAATGATACCGTAACACTAAATAACGGAGTAGAAATGCCATGGTTTGGTTTAGGTGTATTCAAAGTGGAGGACGGCAACCAAGTGGTTGATGCCGTCAAAGCAGCCATACGAAACGGTTATCGCAGCATTGATACGGCTGCCGTTTATAAAAACGAGACAGGCGTAGGGAAAGCCATTAAAGAATCTGGCGTAAAAAGAGAAGAATTGTTCATTACGTCAAAAGTATGGAACACAGATCAAGGATATGACAAAGCACTCGCTGCATTCGATGCAAGCTTAAACCGGCTCGGTCTTGATTACTTAGACCTCTATTTGATTCATTGGCCTGGACCAAATGCAGATACATTTAAAGAGACATGGCGTGCGCTTGAGAAGCTTTATAAAGATGGAAAAGTAAGAGCGATTGGTGTCAGCAACTTCTACGTGCAGCATTTAGAAGAGCTGTTAAAAGATGCGGAGGTTGTTCCAGCGGTGAACCAAGTGGAGTTTCACCCAAAACTGACACTTGTAGAATTACGACAATATGCGAAAGAAAAAGGCATTCAAATTGAAGCATGGTCTCCGCTGATGCAAGGAAAGCTTTTGGATCATGACGTATTAAAGGAAATTGCAGCACAATACAACAAATCTGTGGCTCAAGTGATCTTGCGTTGGGATCTGCAAAGCGGCGTTGTCACCATTCCAAAATCAATCAATGAAGATCGCATTAAACAAAATGCCGACATTTTTGACTTCGAGCTTTCACAAGAAGACATGGAAAAAATCAATGCACTTAATAATAACGAACGTGTCGGGTCTAATCCAGAAACGATGACGGTTGGGTTTGAATAAATAAAAAATCTCCTCAGTGTGTAGACAAACCCTCGCATTCTTTGTCAGTCAGTTCTGCGTGCAGGTGCTCACGAATGTCAAATTCGCTACGCACCAGTACAGCAAAGGTTTTCTATCACGCTGAAAAGAAGACAAAGGGCTAAAATCAAGTTCATTTTAGCCCTTTGTCAACAATCTGAATCCCTTTCTCTTTTTGAGAAGGGGATTTTTTAATTCCTGCTTCGGCGCACAGCCAACAGCATGAGGAAAGACAGGATCACAATACAAATGGTCCAAGCCCACGCAAGTTCCATTCGTCCAGAATCAATCGCCACATAGATGGCTGTTGGGAGGGTTTGCGTTTTCCCAGGAATGTTGCCAGCGAACATTAAAGTCGCTCCAAATTCCCCTAACGCCCTTGCGAAACTTAAAACTGCACCAGAGAGAAGAGAGGGCAGTGCGAGTGGGACGGTAATATAGGCAAAAACCTGAAAAGAATGCGCACCATCAACTTTTGCAGCACCTTCAATGTCTGACTCAATCGTAGAAAATCCAGCTTTCGCTGATTGATACATGAGCGGGAATGCGACAACTGTCGATGCTATGACTGCTGCCCAATAAGTGAAGATGACAGGCTGATGGAAGATCCATTCAATCGCTTGTCCAATCACACTGTTCTTCCCGAACGCAACGAGCAGCAGAAATCCTACGACCGTTGGCGGAAGGACAAGCGGCATCATGAGGAGCGTTTCCACGATCATTTTCCCTTTGAAAGATGTACGGGCCATCCAAAAACCAATGGATGTTCCTAAAACGACAGCCAATAACCCGCTGAAAGCAGCCACTTGTACGGACAGCCAGATAGGTGAAAGAAAATCTTCGGTCAGCATCGGCATTATTTCACTTGAAAGCCGTACTTTTTAAAAATCGCTGCGGCTGGATCTGATTGGAGATATTGAAAAAATGCTTTCGCTTCCTTCATATGTTCGGTCTGTTTGACAATGCCAACTGGATAAATGATGGGGGAATGCATGTCCTGATTTGCCTCATCTACTATCTTTACTTTGCGAGAAACGAGCGCGTCCGTCTTATACACGACACCAGCTTCCACATTTCCTGTTTCGACATAGTTTAATACTTGACGAACATCCTTGCCATAGACAGCGTTCTGTTTCACTTGGTCCCATATATTCAGTTTTGTGAAAATCTCTTTTGCATATGTACCAGCAGGAACAGATTCAGGTGTGCCAAGCGCTATCTTTCCTTTTATGTGCTGAACATCGCGGAAGGTTTTGATAGAAGAGGAACCTTCTTTTGGCACGATGAGAACAAGCTCATTTTGTATGGTATCCTTTGTATGATCCTGATCGATGTCGCCAGATTGAACAAGGTTATCAAAAGGCTCTTCAGCTGCTGAGAAGAAGAGATCCGCTTTTGCTCCTTGAGCGATTTGCTGCTTCAATGCACCTGATGACCCGAAATTATTCGTGAGTTTCACGTTTGGATGATCATCTTCATAGGCAGATTCAATCTCTTTCAAAGCATCCTGCAGGCTTGCCGCCGCTGAAATCACAAGTTCTGTCTTTTTGCTTTGATCTGATGACGTCGACTCCGTTTGACACCCAGTCAGGAGCAAACAGATGGTGACGTAGGTTAAGAATAAATATTTCATGATCACACCTCTTTATCATTCAACATCATGTGTATCCTTTATTATAATCAAACTTATTTGACCATTCATAGGTTTTCAGGAAAAGAGAAAAGAAAAAGCCGCCAGAGGGCAGCTTTTAATGCTGATAAAAACGTAGTAAGTTCCCGTTGATCACTTTATCTGATAGAGACAGCTCTTTATTGGCTTTTTCTATATAAGGCTGGCATACTTCATCTTCTTCAACAGGTTGTTTTGTTTTTTGATCATAGCACGTGTTCTTTGTATAAAGATAATCATCCGTAATAAAGTTTCCATTTCTTAGCACAGCAAACGGTGTACGCTCATTGGAGAAAAGGTCATTTCCAAATTGAATGGCATCTTTTGATTCAATGCCGAGTAAATGAAGAAGTGTCGGTTTGACATCCATTTGACCGGCTGTTTCAGAAATGGTTTGAGGGGCCTCGTCTGTCACCCCAGGAATGTAAATCAAAAAAGGGACCCGCTGCAGTTTAACCGCATCAAACGGTGTGATTTCATCCTGCTTCAGCAGCTCTGCCATTGCCTCATGATGTGCTTCTGAAATGCCATAGTGGTCTCCCATCAGGACAAACATTGTATTTTCATATAGTCCTTCTTCTTTCATTCGTTCAAAGAACCTTTTGATGGCTTCATCTTGATAGCGGACGGTGGTCACATAGCGGTTTAAAATGGTGCTAGTCGAATCGTATTCATCAATGAACTGATCCTTTGGATCAATTTCAAATGGGAAGTGATTGGTTAAGGTAATAAACGTGCTGTAATAAGGCGCCTTCAGCTTTTTTAAATAATCAATGGATTGGTCAAAAAAGTCGATATCTTTTAAGCCCCAGCCAGTCGAATTCTGTTCATTGACATCAAATGAATCGACATCATAAAAGCGGTCAATCCCAAGAGATTCATACATCACATCACGATTCCAGAATGTTTTATTATTCGCATGAAATTGGACGGATTGATAATTCTCTTTTTTCAATTGCTTGTACAGTGTGTCATATTCGTTGTCACTCGCTGTGAAAAAGACAGCGCCACTGCTAGATGGATAGAGGGAGTTTGCGACGATAAACTCTGAGTCCGACGTTTTGCCTTGCTCTGTCTGCTGATAAAATTCATCGAAATAGAAGCTTTTTTTGGCAAGTTGATTTAAAAATGGTGTGATGTATTGTCCATTCACCTTTTGATTCATGACAAATTGTTGCGTTGATTCAAGTGAAATGAACACGACATTTTTGCCTTTAGCAAGTCCAAAGTAGTCTTCATTCGGTGCACTGTAATCAGCTTTTGTGTAGTTTGCCACTGTTGAAAGTGTATCTTCGTCAGCAAAGGCTTTTTGTCCAATACGTGCTGTTTGAGCGGCACCGTCATACAAATGGAATTGAAACAGCCCAAGGTTGCGTACAATGACTTCTCGATCATACGAGCTTGTCAAAAATCGAGGGTGATCCATCATGGCTGAGCTGACATGGAACAATAGAAAACTGCAGCAAACCACATAGTATGTTTTGATCGTCTTAAAAGACGCTTTTGGTGATAACGGTTTCCGTTTTAAGAGCCATGCCAGCACCACAAAATCAATCAGCATGAGTATAAATAGCGGATGAAACAATTCAGTCATACTGCTGCCCATATCTCCCATGTTCTTTGCTTGAAATAAGACAGGAATGGTAATGAAATCAATATAAAAACCGTAAAAGATCGTATTCGATATCAAAATGGCTGTCAAAATAAAATTTGTGGTCAATAAAAAGACCTTTTGTTTCGTTTCATTTAAGAAAAGAGCAATCCCAAACAAAGGGAGCAAAAAGCTAAGTGGATTGATCAAAAGCAGCCACTCGTGAAACAGATTGGCCGTTCGTATATGAAATCCGAATTGATAAATGATGTATGTTTTCATCCACATAAAGAGGATGGAGTACACTAAAAACCAGTGATTTTTGAAAAACGCTTTCATTTATGTAGCTCCTCACCATTCTGTATTCAGCTGCAAGGCAAAAACACTTATCTTAAAACTACTAAAAAAATGAGGAATGATCAATTCATATCCTGCTTTTTTGCAAAACTCTTTTTTCTTTTTCTAAAACGGCAATGGGATGGATATTCCGCAAATGACAGCCATGTAATAGCAGGTGACAATGGTCAGAGCAGCTAGTACGACTTGTTCTCCTGTGCTGCCTGTTTTGACATAAAAGGGGAGACGTACTTTCATGGTTGCAGGGAACAAAAATTTAATACCGTTCACTGTGCCTGCATCAAGGATGAGGTGGCTTGCCATCCCAACTAGTAACCCGGTACTGAGGCTGTCATTTGGAATGTATGTTGTCGCAATAAAATAAATGATCAGCAGAAATAATAAACTATGTGTAAAGGTGCGGTGCCCGAACACACTACTGATCAGTGTGGAAAGGAGCGGGAATTTCCTGCCGATTTTGCTTTTTGTATGACATAGATCTGGGATGAGGGCACCTACTGATCCTGCAGCAGCCATCGTCACTGGTTCGAATCCGTAATAATAGGCGACGGCTGTGGAGGCGGCAATTCCGCCCATAATATGTGTTTTTCCTGTCATGATGCGTACTCCTGTTCTGTTTTTTGTTCAAGTACTCACTATATCAAGGGTGAATCCATTCAGCAAGGCTTATTTCTAAAGAAAATGGGATAAAATAGTTGGCTGTTTGGAAAAACATTCTATAATAAGAAGGAAGTCATGTTGACACTAACGATAAGGATGCGATTCGGATGAGTAATGCAGACATTTTAAAAGAAATTGTTCTTGTACATTATGAAGTCAGCCGTAAATTAAACCGCAAGTTACTTGAGTTAGAAAAAGACATCACGCCTCCACAGATATATGCTCTTTCTATATTGATACAAGGAAAAGTATCACATGCTGAAGAGCTCAAACAAAGACTCTCTCTCAACCCAGGTGCCGCTTCCATTGCCCTCAATAAATTATGTGAGCAAGGCTACATTCAGAGAGAACGGGACAAGGACGATCATTCCCTTGTCCGGCTAGAAGCCACGGAAAAAGGGCTGGCTATTTACGAAAAGCATACACGTCTTTTTGGAAAGGTGATTCAGCATATGATGTCAGACTTCACAGAGGAAGACTTAAAGACCTTTCTAACGTATTTGCAAAAAATGAGACAGACCTTTCACGATGAATGAACCGCTCCTCTTTGTATAATCTGAGCGCTGTAGCACAAATTAAACAGGCAAAGGCATTTTATGAAAAGGGGGGAAATAGCGATGTCATTTTTCCAAAAGGATAAAAAGGCGAAAAGCGAGAAAGACCATCAGCAGGTAGATCAGCTGTTAGAAGAAGCAAGTAAAGAACTAGCAGGCGATCCGCTTCAAGAAGCTGTCCAAAAGAAGAAAAACAACCATCAATAAGCTGACAAAAAGGCGGAGAATCATTTCTCTGCCTTTTTTCTATGTTTTTCCCTTTGACAGATATGAGAATGTTTGATAACCTTCGTGTAGTAAAAATGAATAGAAATCCTCACGCTATGTCTCAGTGAGGTAGAGGTTGCGCGGATGATGAGTCACTCATGGGAGAGATGGAATCGTTGATCATGAGAAAAAAGGCATCAGCGCCGAAGTGTAGAGAGAGCTCCAACTTTCTTTATGCTGGGTCTGCATTGAACAAATGCAGGACTGCCACGTCTTTGAAGCGTGGAGGGCTATCCGGAGATCAAGGTGTATGTTTTGAAAAGCATGGACTTTTGTTCAGGCTTTTTTTTATGTTCTGATTGCCTAAGAAAAGGGTATGCTGGTAAGAAAGTGACCCAACATGAACATAAAGAATGCAAGTCATTGCTTCACAAATATATCAATGAAGATACTGCCGGGTCTGGTCCAAAGTGAATATAACGGAGGTACGAAAATGGAACAGACAAAAAAATGGGGTTTTTGGTTATTGACGGCTTTTGTCGTCGGAAATATGGTAGGTTCAGGCATCTTTATGCTGCCTAGTACACTTGCCCAGCATGCAAGTCCTTTAGGTGTGACGATGGCATGGCTTGTCACAGGTGGCGGCGTACTGATGATTGCCTTTGTGTTTGGACATTTGTCCATTCATAAACCGCAGCTGACAGCTGGACCACAAAGCTATGCAAGAGCGCTTTTTAAAGATCCGAAAAAAGGAAAAGCAGCCGGTTTTACAATGGTTTGGGGATATTGGGTGGCAAGCTGGATTAGTAATGTCGCCATTATCACAAGCCTAGCTGGTTATTTAACAACCTTTTTCCCAATTTTAACCGTGAAAACGGAGATCTTTACTTTTGGAAAAGAAGCGATCACACTTGGTCAGCTCACAACGTTTATCGTATGTACAATCCTTCTATGGGGGACTCATACGATTTTAATTACAAGCTTAAGCGCAGCAAGTAAGTTGAACTTTATTACGACCTTTTCAAAGGTGCTTGGATTCGTCCTTTTTATTGTCGCAGGCTTATTTGCATTCCAAACCGCATTATTTGAACATTATTACTTCCCTGTTGAAGCAGCAAGTGGTGAAGGAGTGCTCGGACTTGGAGGCCAAATTCATCATGCGGCCATCTCCACACTATGGGCATTTATCGGCATCGAATCTGCTGTCATTTTATCAGGAAGAGCTTCCTCGCAGCGTGATGTCAAACGTGCGACGATTACAGGACTTTTAATTGCACTGTCTATTTATATGATTATTACCTTGATTACAATGGGCGTTCTGCCGCATGATCAATTGCAAGGTTCTGATAAACCATTCGTAGACGTGCTTCAGCTCATTATCGGGCCGGCTGGCGGAATTGTCATGGCACTTCTTGCGATCATTTGTTTATTTGGTTCGATGCTTGGCTGGATTTTGCTTGGTTCTGAAGTCCCTTATCAAGCAGCAAAAGCTGGCGATTTCCCAGCAGTGTTTGCAAAAACAAACAAAAAAGGTAGTCCTGTTTTTGCTTTGACTGTCACAAATATCATGTCACAGCTGTTTATTTTCTCAGTCATGTCACGTACGATTAATGAAGCCTTTACTTTCTTAACAACATCAGCGACACTTGCGTATCTCATTCCGTATATCGTGTCGTCGATCTACAGCTTTAAGGTCATCATGCAAGGTGACACATATGAGCTCCAAAAAGGAAACCGGACAAGAGACGGGATCATTGCGCTTGTGGCCATGGGGTATTCCGCTTGGGTCATTATTTCAGGCACAGCTGATTTAAAAACATTTGGTCTTGGGATTGGATTGTTCTTAGTTGGCATTTTACTCTACCCATTCATGTCTAAAAAATTTGCCAAAGGTACAGTTTAAAAAATACGTTTCTCCAGCATTGGAGAAACGTATTTTTTTATGAGGCAGATGTTAATCGATCCACAATAAATTCGAGCTGACCTTCTAGTGACACAGGGTCATTAAAGAAGTAACCGACTGTATCTGTTTCAAATACGCGTTTGTTTTGGACAGCAGGAAGTGATGCCCAAATGCTGCTTTTATATACTTGATCGCCATTACTTTTTGAACCGCTCCATGGGCTTGTGAAAATATAATCACCTGCAAATTCTGGAAGCTTTTCAAGAGAAATGTTTGCATAACCGACACCACTGTCGATGGCTTCTTTTTGGACAGCCTTCGGAGCTTTTAATTTCAGCTCGTCATAAATGATTTCACCACCGCGTGCAAAAGTGTTACCGAAAATGTAAATGCCCTTATCGAATGGTGATACGATCGAAACGGTTTTGTTTCCTACAGCTTTTGTTACTTTTGGTTTCACTTCAGCAATTTTGGCATCCCATTTTGTGATCCAATCCGTTGCTTTTTTTGATGTACCTGTCATTTTACCGAATTCTTTTAGCTGGTCTTTAAACGAATATTGATTGTATTGAATGGCAACTGTAGGTGCAATTTTTTTGTATTGATCAAATTTCTCATCTTCTCCCCAAGCAATGATCATATCCGGCTTCAAAGAGGCTACTTTCTCAACAGAGGGAGATTTTCCAATATTTTTCACTCCATCTGTTTTTCCTTTATAGAAAGGGTTTTTAAAGATGGGCGCAGTGGCAGCAATTGGGGTTTTGCCTAGTGTGACGAGATCCCCGTAATAGCTTTCCGCCAGAAGCACAATACGTTGTGGGTTTTGAGGCAGTTTCACTTCACCCTTTACATCTTGATAGGTGATCGTGTCACTTTTTTTGGCTCCCGATTCTTTATTGGAAGTGCTGCCGCAAGCAGCAGTAAAAATCATAAGGGTCATGAAGGAAATCAAAAGAAGTCCAGTTCGTTTTTTCACTAAAGTTCGCTCCTATTCAATTGTTTGTGATAATGATTCTCATTCGCGATTATATCTTAACATGATAGAAGAAAAAATGCATCGGCTATTTTATGACCAAAATGAAAATGGTGAAATTCTCCCGGTTTTTTGATGAAAATAAAGAAATTTATCAGAACAAGGATTTCAAAACGTGAAGAAAGTGATATACTAGACTCCGAGATTGATAATCATTATCACTAATAACGAATAGATATGAACGGAAAGGAAGAGACTGGTTTTGGGCTCACAATCGAATAAACAGCTGTCAGCTAAAGATGATGCGATAGATATTGTGACAAAGCCTTTTGGTACAGCAGCTGTTGTCATCATAGGAATCATTGCTTTAGCATTTGGTCTTTTTTTATCAGTATCGCTAGGAGCGGCAAACATTCATTTACACACGGTATGGGAAGCCGTCTTTCATTTTGACTCACAACAAACCTCACATCAAATCATTAGGGAACTAAGGCTGCCGCGTACAGTTGGTGCCGCACTTGTCGGTGCCTTTTTAGCAGTATCGGGTGCCATCATGCAAGGCATGACAAGAAATGCGCTTGCGTCTCCTGAAATCATGGGTGTGACAAATGGCTCTGCATTTGCGATTGCCATTGCGTTTGCTTTTTTCCCAGGCCAATCTTCTTTTACATTAATTCTTTGGTCATTTTTGGGGGCAGCACTTGGCGCCTCTATTGTATTTGGGGTTGGAACCCTTTCAAAAGGGGGACTTACTCCTGTGAAGCTCGCATTAGCCGGTACGGCTGTTGGCGCACTTTTAAGCTCAATTTCCTCAGCGATTGCCATTCGATTTGACGTCGCGCAAGATATGAGTTTTTGGTACGCAGGCGGTGTGGCTGGTGTGAATTGGAGCAATATTAAGATCATCATTCCAGTTGCGGCTGTAGGACTGATCATCGCAATGATTCTTGCCCGCTCCATCACGGTTTTAAGCTTAGGTGATGAATTAGCAAAAGGGCTTGGACAATATACACGAACAGTCAAGGTACTTGGCATATTGGTCGTGATCCTTTTAACAGGTGCAGCCGTGTCAGTTGCAGGTTCTATTGGCTTTATCGGGCTTGTGATTCCTCATGTTACGCGTTTCTTGGTCGGCGTTGACTATCGCTGGATTATCCCTTGCTCAGCTATTTTAGGGGCTATTTTGCTCATTTATGCAGACATTGCGGCAAGGCTTGTCAATGCGCCGTTTGAAACGCCAGTTGGTGCCATTACAGCCATTATAGGCGTTCCTTTCTTCTTATATTTAGCGAGACGTGAAAGGAGCGGAATTTAAATGGAAATGGTGCAGCAGGCAAAGAAAAAGAAATACAAACGAACGATGGTCATGATCTTTTTAGCCATCGTGGCTGTGTTCCTGATTAGTTTAAATACCGGAGAGATACGGATTTCTCCGATGGATACATTCAAAACATTTTTTGGACTCGGAAGTGAAATGGATGAGCTTGTATTATTCGAGTTCAGACTTCCAAGGATGGTCATCGCTTTACTTGTTGGCGCTTCTATCGCTGTATCAGGAGCCATTTGGCAAGGTGTTTCTCAAAATGGTTTAGCTGATCCCGGCATTCTAGGTGTAAATGCGGGTGCAGGTTTTGCGGTTGTTTTGTTTATCTTTGCCTTTCAGGGCTCGATGTCGAACTTAGGTGATTTTTCAATATTTGTACTGCCGCTTTTCGCTTTCGTAGGTGCCGCCTTTGCTGCATTCCTCATCTATGTGCTAGCGTGGAAAAAGGGCATTACGCCTGTTCGATTGATTTTAACTGGTATTGGGATCAATGCTGCATTTTCGGCAGCAATTGTGGTCATTCAATTAAAGATGAGCCCAAATGATTTTAACCAAGCCATTGTGTGGCTGTCAGGAAGTATTTGGGGCTCAAGCTGGACATATGTCTTATCAGTCGTGCCGTGGATGCTGATTTTTCTTGTATTAGCGATGGTGAGGGCACGCTACTTAAATATCATGAATTTGGGTGATCAGATATCTTATGGCTTAGGGATTTCAGTTCATAAAGAAAGAAGTTTTCTCATGCTGATTGCAGTTGCATTAGCCGGTGCAAGTGTCGCTGTTGCAGGGAGTATATCGTTCCTAGGGTTAGCGGCACCACACCTCGCAAGAAAGCTAGTTGGACCGAAACATCAAGGAATGATACCGGCGTCCGCTATGATTGGTGCACTGCTGTTATTACTTGCAGATACACTTGGGCGTGTCATACTTGCTCCATCAGAGGTGCCCGTTGGACTTGTCGTTTCTGCCTTAGGCGCACCTTACTTCATTTACTTATTGATGAAAACGAACTAATGAGGAAGGAGAGTACAACAGATGAAATCACTTGAAACAGAAAAGCTTTGTATCGGCTATCATGACCGTTTGATTGTAGACGATTTAAATATCAGCATCCCAAAAGGCAAGGTGACGACATTAATTGGGCCGAATGGGTGCGGGAAGTCAACGATTTTAAAAACAATGTCTCGTATTATGAAATCCCATCAAGGTGCTGTTTATTTAAATGGCCAGGCTATCCATCAAACACCAACAAAAGAAATTTCAAAACAAATGGCCATCTTACCGCAGACGCCTGAAGCACCAAGTGGTCTGACCGTTTATGAGCTTGTGTCATATGGACGTTTCCCACATCAAAATGGATTTGGCCGTTTATCAAATGAGGACAAACGAATCATCAGGTGGGCACTTGAGGAGACGGGAATGATTGCATTTCATGACCGGCCAATTGAAGCACTCTCCGGTGGACAGCGTCAGCGGGTATGGATTGCGATGGCACTCGCTCAGGAAACAGAGCTGCTTTTATTAGACGAACCAACGACGTATTTAGATCTTGCTCATCAGCTGGAGATCCTTCAGCTATTAGAACGCTTAAACAGAGAGCAGGGCAGAACGGTGCTGATGGTGATTCATGATCTGAATCATGCTGCACGTTTTTCACATTACATGATTGCCCTCAATCAAGGGAAAGTCATTAAAGATGGTACGCCTCATGAGGTCATGACAAAAGAGGTGCTCAGTCAGGTGTTCCACATCGATGCAGAAATTGTTCTTGATCCGAGAACGAATAAGCCGATCTGTTTAACATATGACTTAATGAATCATGAAAGAAAGCTTGAAGCTGTGAACGGATAATAGATGGACAAAAAACTCGGTATGTATGACCGGGTTTTTTTGCATTTTTTGATATTACCTTGTTATGCCATTTTCTCCAGTTGATCTTTTTTCGCTTTTATGCAGAAAAGAGGTACTTTTTTACTTTGGACAATGGTAATATACGGTTAGAGATCATAGCTAGAAAGGAAAGAGATGCGTGGAAACAGCAAAAATATTGATTGCAGATGACGAAGAAGCAATTGTAAAAATGGTTGAACGCGTATTAAAAAAAGAAGGGTTTCAACATATTTATAAAGCCTATCATGCAGATGAAGCATTAGATATTGTCAAAAACGAGGACATCCACCTCTTACTTCTAGATGTGATGATGCCCGGTAAGTCAGGCTTTGATGTTCTGCCTGAAATCAGGAAAATGACGAAGGCACCGATTTTCTATTTAACAGCAAGAACGTCTGATGTAGACAAATTGACTGGATTTGCACAAGGTGCAGACGATTACATCACAAAGCCATTTAATCCGCTAGAGCTAGTAGCTAGAATTAAGGCGCACTTAAACCGAACTTATATCTCCTTACAGGAGGAGCAGGAAGAAGCGCACAGTCAATATGAATATGCTCATTTCTCGTACCATCCTCATGCAGCCGAGTTAAAAGTAAGGGGAAAGGTGACGGCTTGCTCAGCTCAGCTTTTGTCCTTGCTGAAGTATTTTTGTGACCATCCGAATGTGGTACTTTCAAAAGATCAAATCTATGAGAAAGTATGGGGTGTTCCGTCATATGGTGACAACAACACCGTCATGGTTCATATCCGAAAGCTGAGAGAAAAAATAGAGTTAGATCCAAGCCAGCCTGAATATATTGTGACGATCCGTGGTATGGGCTATAAGTTCATTCCCCAACCTGTGAAGGTTCTTCAATAGTTTATGAATTTACGAACAAAACTTTTCTTTCACTTTGTCGGACAAATGTTTATTGTCATCGTCATTCTGACGATCGGGCAAACATTCTCTGAAAATCTTTATTTTCAAAAGCGCTATGAGAATATGACTGAAACTGGTTTAACGAAGGCAGATGGAGATACACTCATGAGCTGGCTTTATTTTAACGAGGATGGAAAAATGGAAGCCGATGATCAGCTCAAACAAGCAGTGGAAAAACGTGATGGCTGGCTGCAAGTGATTGATTCCAAAAAACGCAATGTCTATAGCTATCAACTCCCTAAAAATATTCCAACATCCTATCAAAAGGATGAAATGATCAAGATCTTTGAAAAAAGACAATTTAAAGATTACAAGATGTACTTCTGGCCAATTGAGATTGATCAAGAAAGCTTTATCGTCTTATATGGATTTAAAACGAACAGCACAAAGGTAGCCAATTATCTCAAGCAGCATGAAAAAAACCTGGCTGCATTGTCTCAATATTCAGTTGAAACAAAAGAATTTTTGAAAAGAATGAATGGATCGGTGCATCTTTTTAATGAAGAAGGAAAATACTTAAAAGGTATCCGAGCCAAAAATAATTTGAAAAATAACGTAACGGATGTTGAACTGCTCAAGTATCAATCAAAGCCTTGGGAGTTTAGAAGTGACCTGTCTTATATCAGAGTGAATAAAGATCTGTATATGATTGTTTCGGTGCCAAACAAAGTATACAGCCCAGACGAGCTTTATGATAAAGAGACAGAGGCTTTAAACCAATATACAACGCTCTTGATTGCAGGTCTTGCGCTCACGATTATTATCGTTATGACATTATGGTACTCGTATCGCTATGGGCTACCGATCTATCACATTATCCGCTGGCTGATTTTCTTATCAAGAAATAAATTGCAGGAGCCAACAAATAGAAAAGGTATTCCAGTAAGTAAAAATAAAAAGGGCCGTATTAAGCGAGAGTATCGGCTGTTTGAGGATATCCTTAAAACAATGGATCAGCTCACCAATACGTTAAAAGAGAATGAAGCAAACCGAAGAAAAATTCAAACCACAAGGGAAGAATGGATCGCAGGGCTGTCTCATGATCTAAAAACGCCTCTTAGCACGATTTACGGCTATGGATTAATGCTAGAATCAGATCAATACCAATGGTCCAAGGAAGAAGTCATGGAAATGGGACAAGTCATTCGTGAGAAATCAGAATACATGTCGACCTTGATTGAGGATTTAAACCTCACGTATCGATTGAAAAATGGTGCATTGCCTATTAATCGAAAACCTGTTGAGCTTGGTGAATTTTTAGCCTCCATTATGGACGAGTTTTCAAGAAGCACGCTTTCTGAAGATTATATGTCATCCTTTGAAGATCAAACAGAGGGTGTCATGTTTGAGATCGATAAAGCCTGGTTTAGACGAGTCATTGAGAACCTGCTGGCAAACGCAGTGAAGCATAACCAGAAAGGTACTCTTATTCAAGCTGTTCTATCTGAAACAAATGATGAAGTTCGGATCGAAATGAAAGATAACGGACGCGGAATGGCGCAAGAAACGGTGGATCATTTATTTAATCGTTACTATAGAGGGACAAATACGAATGATCCAACAAATGGAACAGGATTAGGACTGGCGATTGCAAAAGAGCTTGTCTTGCTGCACGATGGCGATATTCAAGTAGAAAGTGAATTAGGTCAAGGAACAACTATTGCGATTATCCTAAAGAAAACACCATCTGTAAAATAGCCAAAAAACGATTTTCTTTTCTAAAGGAGATCGTTTTTTCTTGTTTTAGGATTGAAATCGATTTTGTAAACGATTACAATAAAATTGTTAACGTGAACAAATTGATTTTCATCATTATAAGAGATGGGGGAGTTTGATGAAAGCCTTTTTAGATGAGCAGTTTTTATTAAACAGTCAAACGGCGGAAAAGCTATACCATGAGTTTGCAAAGAACCTTCCGATTATTGATTACCATTGTCATTTAAGTCCAAAAGAAATCTATGAAAATAAAACGTTCCAAAATATAACCGAAGCATGGCTTTACGGAGATCATTACAAATGGCGCGCCATGAGAGCAAATGGGATACCTGAAACACATATCACAGGAGATGCCTCAGATTATGAGAAATTTTTAGCATGGGCGAAAACCGTTCCGATGACGATTGGAAATCCTCTCTATCACTGGACCCATCTAGAGCTAAGACGATATTTTGATGTCGAAGAACTGTTGAATGAAGAAAGCGCAGACATCATCTGGAAAAAAGTAAATGAAAAGTTGCAAGGAGACGGATTTGGTGCGAGAGATTTCATTGTGAAATCAAATGTTGAAACGGTTGTGACGACAGACGATCCGGTTGATTCGTTGATTTATCACCAACAACTGCGGGAAGAAGGCTTTTCTGTGCAAGTACTGCCAGGGTTTCGGCCAGATAAGGCATTAGATATCACAAATGACTTGTTTATCGAGTATGTTCAGCAGCTGGCGGAGGTTTCATCTATCCAGATCGAATCCTATCAAGACTTCATAAAAGCACTTCATATGCGAATCGATTTCTTTCATGAACAGGGCTGTTTGATTTCAGATCATGCCATCAATGAAATGACGTACGAAGACACGACGGAAGAAGAAGCTACGATCATTTTTCATAAAAGAATGTCTGGACATCCATTGACGGAAAAGGAGAAGGTTCAATTTAAAACGCACACATTCATTGAACTCGGTCAGGCATATGCTCAGCGGGGATGGGCGATGCAGCTTCATATCAATGCGCTCAGAAACAACAATTCAAAAATGTTTGAGCGGCTTGGACCAGATACCGGATATGATGCAATGAATGATGAAGACATTGCAAAACCTCTTTGCCGCGTATTAGATCGGTTAGAACAAGCACATGCATTGCCAAAAACCATCCTCTATTCCTTGAATCCAAGGGACAATGTGGTGATTTCAACGATAGCTGGAAGTTTTCAAGATGGAAAGACTCCTGGGAAAATGCAGCATGGAACAGCTTGGTGGTTTAATGATACAAAGCAGGGAATGACAGAGCAGATGATGACACTCTCCAGTATCGGACTGATCAGCCGATTTATTGGGATGCTGACAGATTCACGAAGCTTCCTGTCTTACACAAGACATGAATATTTCCGTAGACTGTTATGTGACATCATTGGAGATTGGGTGGAAAAAGGTGAAGCGCCTAATGATCTCAATTTGCTAGGGGGAATGGTAAAAGGAATCAGCTATGAAAATGCAAAGCAGTATTTTCAATTTGAACGGGCAAATGAGCTTCCGCATAAAAGCAAGATGATATGAACAAAAAGCAAGATTATGTAAGCGTTTTTATGATAAGATGATAAAAAATCATAAAAGGCGGAATAGCATGACAGTCACAATCAAAGATATAGCAAAATTGGCAAACGTTTCTCATACCACAGTATCAAGGGCTTTGAATAATAGTCCTTTTATTAAAGAGAAAACAAAACAAAACATCTTGTCGATTGCAAAACAGCTGAATTACTCACCGAATGTCCATGCCAGAGGCCTTGTCTCGCAAAAATCATTTACAATTGGTCTGTTTTTTACGAGTTTAACAGAAGGCACATCCTCAAGTTTCTTTGTTGATGCATTAAAAGGCGTCAACAGTGTGATAACAGAAAACTATCATTTGGTTGTAAGAGGAATTGACGATTTTCACGATTACACAACCATTCATAAACAGCGGTATGATGGTATTTTGCTCATGAGCCAAAGCGAGCATGATGAAGCGTTTATCCATCATGTGAAAAAGCAGGGCATTCCAATTATTGTACTGAATCGCCGTGTAGAAAGTAATCAAGTGATGAATATATTAGCAGATGATGGTGAAGGTGCATACCAAGCTGCACACTATTTCATTCAGCAGGGGCATAAACAAATTGCCATTATTGAAGGGAAAGAAGGGTTTAAATCCACACAGGAAAGAAAAGCTGGTTTTCTGCAAGCACTCATTGACCATCATGTACCCATGAAGAAAGAATACATGATCACAGGCGACTATCATATGAAGAGCGGCTATGAATCAATGGAAGCCTTACTCACTCTTGATGATCCACCAACTGCCCTTTTTTGCTCAAACGATGACATGGCGATTGGTGCGATGAATGCATTGTTTGCAAAAGGTAAAAGGTGTCCTGATGATCTCTCTATTATCGGTTTTGATGATATTTCATTTTCATCTTATACAACGCCTGCCCTCACAACAGTCAAAAAGCCAATTGAAAAAATGTGTGCGCTTGGAGCAGAAGCCATCCTTTCAGTCATCAACGGTGAAAAACAAGAAGACGATCATCTGGAAAAAGTGTATGTCCACACAGAGCTGATGATTAGAGATTCAGTAAAAAAGGTGCAGTAATCAGCATCTTTTAAATAAAAATGTTCACGTGTGCAAAAAATGCGGGGAGGAAAAGCGTTTGAGACGATTATCCAAAGATGTGTACCCAGTGGCTGAATATCCTGAAACCATTCTACAAATTGGCGAAGGGAACTTTATGCGGGGATTTATGAATTGGCAGATTCAGAAGCTAAACGACTGTACAGATTTTAAAGGAAGAGCAGTGGTTGTTCCTCCTCGAAAAGGATCAGTGACCGCTCTAAATGAACAAGATGGTTTGTACACTTTATGTATTCAAGGATTTCATGACCAAAAAGAAATGAACGAACGGATCGTCATTCAATCCATCAGCAGGGGAATCAGCACATATACAGATTATGAAGCCTTTTTACATGTAGCGGAAAGTCCTGATGTGCGCTTTGTCTTTTCTAATACAACAGAGGCAGGACTTGTGTTAAGAAAAGAGGACCGATTAGAAGATCGGCCGCAAGCAAGTTTTCCAGGAAAGCTGACAGCCTTCTTGTATCACCGCTTTAAAGCTTTTTCTGGAGATGAGAAAAAGGGCTTGATCATCTTACCTTGTGAATTGATTGAACAAAACGGTGATCGATTAAGAGAATATGTGATCACTATGGCAGCTGAGTGGAATCTTCCGCCTGATTTTGTGGCTTGGGTCAAGGAAGCCAACACGTTCTGTAATACGTTAGTTGATCGGATTGTCCCAGGCTTTTCTCAGGAAGTAGCGGAGACTGTTCAAAAAGAAGAGGGGTATATCGATGAATTGCTTGTCACGGCAGAATATTATCACCTGTTTGTCATTGAAGCACCTCCGTTTGTTCAAAAAGAGCTTCCTTTTCAAGAAGCAGGGTTAAACGTGCTTTTTGTGGAAGATATCGCTCCCTATCGTATGAGTAAGGTTCGGATTTTAAACGGTGCACATACAGCGATGGTGCCGATTGCATATGCATGTGGCTTGGATACTGTCAAAAAAGCGGTGGATGATGAGCATGTTGGTGTGTTCATTCGCCGCATGCTTGAGGAGGAAGTGTTGCCAAGTTTGCCACTTCCTGAAGAAGAGCTGCTTCTTTATACACAATCCGTCTGGGATCGATTCTGCAACCCTTTTGTCAAACATCAATTACTCGATATTGCCTTAAATGGTGTATGTAAATTTAGGGCGCGTATTCTCCCGTCTCTTCTAGATTATATAGAGCTAAAAAAACAGTTGCCTACGAAGCTTATGTTCTCACTGAGCAGTTTGATTTATTTTTATCAAGTCCATGCAGATCAAATAAAGGATGATGAGTCTGTGATGACATTCATGAAGGAAGCATGGGATGAAGTGGACCATTCCTATGAATTAATGGTCGATCAACTTCTTTCAAACGAAGTTTTATGGGGGATGGATTTGACGAGGATCGCAGGGCTGAAGGATGCAGTAGCCGAGCAGCTCACCTGCATACATGAAAATGGCATGAGAGCTGCTGTTCACCAAATACTTCAATATGAAAGTCAGGGGGAGAAGGCATGAGGGACTTTGTTGTGATTCATCCTTCAGATAATGTTGGCATCGCTTTAAAAGTGCTTGAGCAAGGCGAAGAGCTTCAGCACCAAGGTCATACAATCATTTTAAAAGAAACCGTTGCTAAAGGTCATAAATTTGCATTGACTGAGATCAAAGAAAAAGAGAATATCATCAAATATGGCTACCCCATTGGTCATGCATCCACTGCGATTTCGACTGGAGAATGGGTGCATACGCACAATATCAAAACGAATCTATCAGGTAAGCTCGATTACGAATACCGCCCTTCTTTAACAGAAAACCCCTATGAAAAAACGAATCTGACATTCAAAGGGTATAAACGGAAAAATGGCGCAAGTGGTATACGAAATGAGCTTTGGATTGTCCCAACAGTTGGGTGTGTCAATGGCATTGCCGATCAAATCATTCAAATATTTACCGCTGAAATGGGGGGAAGCATCCATCCTTTTGAAACGGCGTTAGTATTAAAGCACAATTATGGATGCTCACAACTTGGGGATGATCATGAAAACACAAAAACCATTCTTCAAAATGCCGTAAAGCACCCAAATGCTGGAGGGGTTCTCGTTCTAGGTCTTGGCTGTGAAAACAATGACATTGAGGATTTTCAGGCAACATTAGGGGAGTATGACCAGGCGAGGGTGAAATTTTTAAGAAGCCAAGAAGTAGGGGATGAGATTGAGACGGGTGTCGCTTTGCTCAAGGAAATTTATGACGCAGCGAAAGAAGATCAGCGTGAAGACATTCCGTTATCTGAGCTGAAAATTGGCTTGAAATGCGGAGGATCAGATGGATTTTCAGGCATTACCGCAAATCCACTTTTAGGCAGACTGTCCGATTTCATTGTGGCTCAAGGCGGAACCACCGTATTAACAGAAGTGCCGGAAATGTTTGGAGCTGAAACGATCTTAATGGAGAGAGCGGAATCAAAAGCGACATTCGACAATATTGTGCAGATGATCAATGATTTTAAACAATACTTTATGGATCATCGACAGCCAGTATATGAAAATCCTTCCCCGGGAAATAAAGCAGGAGGAATTTCGACATTAGAAGATAAATCTCTCGGCTGTACACAAAAAGCGGGTACTTCCGTTATAAAGGATGTTTTAACATACGGGGAGCTGCTAAAACGAAAAGGATTGAATTTATTAAGTGCGCCTGGGAATGATTTGGTTGCTTCATCTGCTCTCGCAGCGTCTGGCTGTCAGCTCGTCCTCTTTACAACAGGCAGAGGCACACCGTTTGGCACATTTGTTCCAACGATGAAGGTATCGACCAATACCGCGTTATACGAAACAAAAAAACATTGGATTGACTTTAATGCGGGGGAATTGCTTGAGGATGTACCAGAAGATGTGGTGCTAGAGAAATTCATTGCCACGGTGATTGATGTGGCGAGTGGAAAGCTGTTAAATCATGAAAAAAACAATTTTAGAGAGTTGGCTATTTTTAAAACAGGTGTGACACTTTAAGGCGTCTGGGGGATGATGAAATGTCTAAAAAACGAAATTTGATGTATGTGACAGCAGGAACAGTACTAACAGGAATTGGACTCGCACGTTTAGCAAAGCAAGGGAAAAAAGACAAAGAAACAAATGGCATAGATCAGGTGTTAAAGCAGATAAAAGCGCCAAAGTTCCCAGATCGTGAATTCAATGTCATTCATTATGGTGCAGATAACAAAGGGATAGAGCTTTCGACAAATGCTATTCAGTCTGCCATCGATGATGCACATCGTTTGAAAGGAGGGCGTGTGCTGATTCCTGAAGGGACATTTTTGACAGGCGCTCTTGAATTGAAAAGCAATGTAGAGCTTCATCTTCATAAAAACGCCTATGTGACCTTCAGCCAAGATACACGTCATTATCTCCCGCTTGTTCTAACAAGATATGAAGGAATTGAGCTTTATAATTATTCACCACTTATTTATGCCCATCATGCAGAAAACATCGCGATTACAGGAGCAGGCACGCTGGACGGGAGAGGGGATGAACACCACTGGTGGCCTTGGAAGTATGGAACAAATGGTCAGCCCTCTCAGGACCGGGATCGTCAGCTCCTTTTTGATATGGCTGAAAAAAGAATACCAGTGGAAGAAAGAGTGTTTGGCGAAGGACATTATTTAAGATCAAGCTTTATCCAGCCATACAATTGCCAAAACATTCTCATTGAAGGAGTAACAGTAAAGGATTCACCGATGTGGCAAGTCCATCCGGTGTTAAGTGAAAACGTCATCGTCCGCGGGGTGAATATCATCGGTCATGGCCCAAATACAGATGGTGTGAATCCAGAGTCGTGCCGACATGTGCTCATTGAAGATTGTTATTTTGATAATGGCGATGATTGTATTGCCATTAAATCGGGCAGAAATGAGGACGGCCGGAGAATTGGTGTTCCATCTGAAAACATCGTCATTCGTAGAAATACGATGCGTGATGGTCACGGAGGAGTAACGATCGGGAGTGAAATCTCTGGAGGCGTCAAGTATGTATATGCAGAGGATAATGTCATGGACAGTCCAAATCTCGACAGGGCATTTCGCATTAAGACCAACTCTGTCAGGGGCGGTACCATTGAACACATCTATTTTAAAAACAATCTAGTGAAAAGCTTAAAGCATGAGGTGGTCTGTATCGACATGATGTATGAGGAAGGGGATGCCGGCCCGCATAGGCCTGTAGTCCGTCATATTGAAGTAGAAGGGTTAAAAAGCAGCGGAGGGCGATATGGCGTGAAGATCGCCGCATACTCACATTCCCCGGTCACACACTTTAAAATGAAAGACTGTGTCATTGACGATGTCACGTACCCTCTTTCATTGGAACATGCAGTATCTCCTTCATTTCAGAAAGTTGTCATTAATGGTGAACATATCAACCAATAGCGGAAGTGAAAACAGCCACGTCAAAGGCTGTTTTTCTTTTATCAGGGCAAAAAAACGTATTGGCCGTCACATATACAACCTATCTGCACTGTAGTATAATATTCCCGAAATTAGAAAAGAATTGACGAAAGAGATGACGTCAAGCAGTACATAAAGCAGGGGGTTTATTGATGAAGAAGTTAACTGGTATTTGGCTATCATTGTTACTTGTGATCGGTGTTTTAGCAGGGTGTGCAGGTGCGGAAACGGACCAAAAAACAAATAGTTCAAAGCCTAAAGAGACAGCGGCTGCGGCATTTCCTGTATCCATTAAAGATGCAGCTGGTAAAACAGTTGAAATCAAAGAACAGCCTAAACGAATTGTTTCGTTAATTCCAAGTAATACAGAGGTTGCCTATGCCCTTGGCCTTGGAGATAAAATCGTGGGTAGATCAGATTTTGACAACTATCCAAAGGAAGTAGAAAAGGTAGAGAAGATTGGCGGTCTTGATTTCAATGTAGAGAAGGTTATTTCCTTAAAACCTGATCTTGTCTTAGCACATGCATCACAAATGAGTTCAAAAGACGGATTTAAACAGCTTGAAGATGCAGGTATTCAAGTGCTGACTGTTAATGATGCAGCTTCCTTCAAAGATGTGTATAAGTCTATTAATATGATTGGTGAAGCAGCTGGCGTAAAAGAGGCATCAACGAAGCTTGTAGATGAGATGAAATCAAAACTGAATGACATCAAAAAACAAGCAGAATCCATCTCCAAAGACAAACAAAAAACAGTTTTTGTCGAAGTATCAGGTGCGCCTGAAATTTATACAACAGGTAAACAAACGTTTATGGACGAAATGTTGTCTGTCATTCATGCAAAAAATGCTGCTGGCGACCAAACAGGCTGGGTGCAAATGACGGAAGAATCAATTATTAAACGAAATCCTGATGCTATCGTTACGATTGATGGCGCAAGTTTAGCTGATCTGAAAAAAAGAGACGGCTGGAAGGCGATCAAAGCAGTCAAAGAAAAACAAGTCTTTCAATTGAATACGGATCTGGCATCACGACCGGGACCGCGATTGGTTGAAGGAGTGGAGGCTCTTGCGAAAAGCATCTATCCTGACACGTTCAAATAAAATCATCATCGCATACACAGCAAGTGCTTTACTTCTTGTCGTGAGCATTGGAATGGGAATCTCATTTGGCAGTTTAGGGATTCCCATTCCTTCTATACTTCGGATCTTTGTTCATGAAGTATTTGGAATTCAGGCCGGAACCATTGATGCAATTGACCGCAATATTATGATGAATATCCGGCTGCCGAGAGTGATATTAGCGGCGTTAGTCGGAGCAGCTCTGGCGTTATCTGGTGCAGCCTTTCAAGGTTTATTAAAAAATCCTCTCGCTGACCCTTATACACTTGGGGTATCTCAAGGGGCATCTGTGGGGGCTGTAGCCACATTGTTTTTCAGTTTGCAGTTTCCTTTGCTTGGCAGTTTTACACTGCCTTTTTTGAGTATGACAACAGCGCTTGTCACACTATGTCTCGTCCTCTTTTTTGCCCGTATGGTTCACCGAGGAATGAGCATTTCTTCTTTAATTTTGACGGGGGTCATCTTTAGCTCTTTTTTAGGAGCCCTCATTTCATTAATGATTGCGTTAACAGGTGATGATTTAAAAGAGATTATTCATTGGCTTCTAGGCAGTGTGTCTATGAGAGGCTGGCGATATATTGCTCTTTTCCTGCCTTTTTTCCTCATTGGTACATTTGCACTGATCTTGATGGGAAGAGATTTAAATGTGATGACATATGGCGAAGAAAAGGCAAAACTGTTAGGGGTGCATGTGAAACGGAGCAAATATGTGGTGTTGCTTGCTGGTTCGATTCTGACTGGAAGTGCGGTGGCTGTGTCAGGAACGATCGGATTTGTAGGACTGGTGATTCCGCATTTTATCCGTCTTTTATCCATTACGGATCATCGTCATTTGCTGCCTTTGTCGATGCTGAATGGTGCTTCCTTTCTCGTTTTAGCAGATGTGCTCTCCCGTACGATCATTGAACCGACTGAATTGCCTATTGGCATCATTACAGCGTTAATTGGTGCACCTGTCTTTGGCATCATCCTCATTCGCAGATATAGAGGAGGGACGCATCTATGATTCAAGTGAAGGAAGTTAGAGGAGGATATGGTGAAAAAGAGGTCATTCACGGCGTGAGTTTTGAAGTGGAGCGAGGGGAATTCCTCGGCATCCTTGGTCCGAATGGGAGCGGTAAGACGACGCTACTTAAAATGATCGCAGGTATTTTAGCACCTGAGAGCGGCCAAGTAACACTAAGTGGCCACCCAGTTCAATCCTACCGGCCAAAGGCACTTGCGCAAAAATTGGCGGTTCTTCCCCAGAAGACCGATCAAGCCTTTTCATTTACAGTGGAAGAAACGGTCCAGTTTGGGCGTTATCCTTATCAGAAAGGGTGGCTGCAATCTGTTACGAAAGAAGATATCGAGATTGTCAGCAAGGTGATGGACCAAACAGATATTGCTCAATTTAAGAATCAATCCATCCATGAGTTAAGCGGTGGAGAACAGCAGCGGGTTTACTTAGCTCAAGCGCTGGCTCAGTGCCCTGACTATTTATTGCTGGATGAACCAACCAGTTTTCTTGATTTAGCCTATCAAAAAGAGTTACTCGATTTGATTAAACAAGAGACCACTTCCTCTAACTTAACGGTGATCGGTGTGTTTCATGATGTGAACATTGCCAGTTTGTATTGTGACCGTCTGCTTTTGCTGAATGAAGGAAAGACGGACATGCTGGGAGAACCGCATCATGTGTTGACCACCGAACGGGTGAACCGGGTGTATGAAACAAATGTAACACCTCTCCAACATCCACTGCGGGCAAACCCTCAGCTGGTAATTGAACCTGCGTCCATCTCTGAACATTCAAGGCTGAACTTAGCGGATGGGTGGAAAACATATGGCGCAAACGGAATGACATTTTCTACTCATCAGCCATTGCGCATCCTTTCATCACATGAGAAAAGCGGGGGTTTCTTTTGGACAC
The DNA here is from genome assembly GCF_038005045.1 of Bacillus sp. FSL K6-3458. Classification (NCBI taxonomy): domain Bacteria; kingdom Bacillati; phylum Bacillota; class Bacilli; order Caryophanales; family Bacillaceae; genus Bacillus; species Bacillus sp. FSL K6-3458. The sequence goes on from NZ_JBBOSI010000001.1 coordinate 997,779, forward strand.
GGTCCCTTGGAACGGGAACTGAAGCACTCCATGACATGCTGGATGATGAGGAAGAGTACTTATTTCTTGGTCAATCTGATGGGCCGAAGCAATACGCCGCTGAAGATGATGATGAAGATGTCCTTCTTTATGGGATGCATCAAGAAGGAGAGCTGTCCGTTTGGCTTGTGCTGAAAGGAACGATATCAGATGGTGCGTCTGTCCAGCTAATGGGCGAGCTGATGCACTTCATTAAACAAGAGACAAGTATCCAGGTACATCATCTTTGTATCGCTGCTGCCAATGCAGAAGAAAAGGAGCATACTGCTCATTTACATGAAAGAGTCAGACAGAAAGTGAAGCATCTTCTTCATACGTTAAATGCAATGAAAAAGTGAACCGGCTGGTTCGCTTTTTTGCTTAGGGATTCATGATTTTATATTTAAATCAGTGACTTTAGTAAAACAAATACATCCTGTCCACTTCAGGGTATACTAAAAGGAACAAGCAATGGATAAGGGGGAACCTCAATGAAACTTTATACAAAAACCGGAGATAAAGGTCAAACAGGCTTGATTGGCGGGCGGGCTGATAAAGATGACGCAAGAGTAGAAGCGTACGGTACATTAGATGAGGCGAATAGTTTGATTGGACTAGCCCATGCAAACTTAAGGCAGCATGGCGAATTGTTTCAAGATATTCTATCTGAGCTGATGGTCATTCAGCATGAACTGTTTGACTGCGGCGGTGATTTGGCAGCGGTGAAACCACCGAAAGAAGGCAAGTTAAAAGAAGAATCTGTCACAGTCCTTGAAAAGCGAATGGACGTGTATGTAGAAGAAGCCGCGCCGCTGACTAAATTTATTTTACCTGGGGGCCAGGAAGGTGCTGCCCTCTTACATGTAGCGCGAACAGTCGTCAGGAGAGCCGAGCGGCATATTGTGACACTCGCAAAGCAGGAGGAAATTCCAGCAATTACGCTCACATATGTGAACCGTCTATCCGACTATTTATTTGCTGCCGCCCGTATTGTGAATCATCGGCTCGGTGAAGCAGATGTTGAATATGAACGAAGTGCAGATGTGTTTCGTTCTTAATGAGGAAAAGCACTCTTCTAGTCGAAGAGTGCTTTTTCTATAGATTCAACCGCTCAGTCTGAGCCATGTTACGACTCTGGTCGCAATCAAAGATCAATCTACGACACGTTTTGCCGGCTTCCTTTTTTGACTATAGTTAAAGCAAGGAGCAAGAAAGGAGGCATGAAGATGAAAATCACAAGTAAAACCATCATCGGTTCAATCCTGATGTTTATCGGTTTATCCATCTTCTTTGGTGGTTCATTGGGCGGGCTGATCCCGACTTTGATTGGGGCGTGGCTCATTTATGTAGGTGTCAAAAAATATGATAAAGGCAGTAAAACAACAGGGGTCATACTCTCTATTATCGGTGTATTGCTCGTCGCACAGTCACTGCCGTTTTTACTCGGAATCGCATTTGCTGGAGTACTTCTCTACTTTGGTTGGAAGATGATCAATGGTGAATCTGCAAAGGAATCATCCGGCAGAACAACATATATGGAGCCAAACACGGCACCGAACATGGAAGAATCTATGCACACGTCATTTGATCAAGAATGGGAAGACTTTTTAAAGAAAAAATAAAGGGAGGAATATGAAATGGTATTAAGAAGAGTACGTGATATGTTTGTTGCAACAGTCAATGAAGGCTTAGATAAATTGGAGAATCCGCGTGTCATGCTGAATCAATATGTTCGTGATATGGAGGACGATATTGCCAAAGCGAAGCATGCGATCATTAAACAGCAAACCATTCAGCAAGGTTTCTTGAGAAAAGCAGAAGAGACAGAAGCATTTGCTGATAAGCGAAAGAAACAGGCGGAGCTGGCGTTTCAGGCAGGAGAAGAAGAACTTGCACGGAAAGCACTGACTGAAATGAAGTATTTTGAAGAAAAGCACAACGAATATCAAGATGCCTATCAGCAATCTGTTAAACAGCTGAAAGAGCTGAAAGAACAGTTGCAGCATCTAGAAACAAAACTGTGTGATGTTAAAGACAAGAAGCAAGCGCTGATTGCAAGAGCCAATGCCGCACAGGCAAAGCAGCATATGAATGAATCTATGAATAAGGTTGATAGTGAAAGTGCTTATAAAGAATTTCTACGCATGGAGAACCGTATAGAGGAAATGGAGACAAAAGCGGGTAGCTATGCACAATTTGCCGATCAGGGTGCTTATGCTCATCTTGATTACGCTGATGAGGTTGAAAAGGAATGGCAAAAGCTTAAGCGATCAAAGCAGCTTGAGAAACAGCCGGCAAACTAATGGAAATGTGTCAAAACGGAAGAAAAACAGGATTTTTCTTCCGTTATTTGATTTCTTTCTGTTTCGCTTTTCCTTATAATAAAAAGGTCAAAGGATAAAGGGATGATATAAATGAAACGGTTCATTGGTCTAATTTGTATACTTGTTGGTGTTTTTTTGATGATTGGGATGCTTTTCAAAAATGGAGATCTCTTTCATTTGAGCTTTTCTCGTGATAAAGCGGTCACAACAGCTTCAGCGAAAAAGGATGAGGTTGAACAATTAGATATCTCTCTTTCTGGATTTCGCATCAAGGTGAAGCCGGAAGATCGTTCGGATATTTCTGTGATGGTTGTGAATGGAAAAGGGAAAATGTATGCGGAACAAACAGGCGGAACATTCAAAGTCCGTGCTGAAAATAATGGATTTTTGTTTTTCTCTGCATTTGAAAAAGGAGAACTCTTAGTCAAAATTCCAACAGATTATCATAAAGATGTGAAAATAACAGGTGGAATCGGCGTGAGCGAAGTAAATGGCGAAGGAAAGCTGTCTCTTCAAGATGTGACGCTCAAATCAACGAGCGGAAACCTCACAGCTGAGAACTTCTCAGCAAATCGTGTGGAAATCAAAGCGACTTCTGGCAGACTTTCAGTGTCTCATATTGATGCGAAGGAAAGTGATATTGGTGCCACTTCTGGTCGTGCTGATATTCAAGATGTAAAAGGAAAGCTGCAATTAGGCATGACAAGCGGCAGGCTGACAGCAAGCTTTGATACAATTGATTCACCAGTCGACTTTCACATGACATCAGGCAGTGCGAAATTTAACTTGCCAGATAAGGGAGATTTCAAAGTCCAAGTGAAAAAAACGAGTGGACGTATTGATCATTCGTATGATTTTGACCAAGCGGATAGTGAAGGCCGAGGTTTTACAGGCACGCATGGGAAAGGGACACACTTAGTCGATATTGAGATGACAAGCGGAAACTTAAAATTGCGGTAAACAAACGTAAAAAGGAAGGAGGCGAGTCAACTGCGTTTTTCTAGAAATCAAATTTTAGGCATCATTGTGATGATTTTCGGTATAAATCTTTTTCTCAAAATTATTGGGATTGGGGCAGACTTATTTTGGCCAGTGTTTTTTGCTCTAGCTGGTTATTGGCTGCACTCTCGATCTAAACGTTGGCTCGGTTCGGTTTCCTATATTTTTGCAGGCTTTCTCTTCTTGAAGTTTCTACTAAATATCACGTTTAGTTTGACTGGGTATTTATTTGCTGCCTTTTTGATCTATGCGGGCTATCGTTTATTGAAAAACAAACCTGTTTTTGATGTCGATAAAAAGGAATCATCAGACGATGGAAAGCCTTCACTGAAAGTCAATCTTGAAAAAGAGGGCGATCAGAAGAAAACAAAAAGCCAGACAAAGCCGCGCAAAGAACATGATTTCTTCATCGGTGAAGTCAGGCTGATGAAAAAACCATTTCAATTAAGCGATTTGACCATTTCAGGTTTTATTGGCGATGTCAAAATCGACTTATCAAAGGCCATCATTGCTGAGGAAGAGAGCACGATCGTCATTAGTGGGCTCATCGGAGATGTCGATATTTATGTACCTCAGGATATTGAAGTATGTGTGAGTGCTTCGGCTGCGATTGGTGATATGAAAATCATTGATGAAAAAAGAAGCGGGTTCGGCAGTAAAGTGTATGTCATGACAAATGATTATGATGAGAGCAAGCGAAAAGTGAAAATCTCCATTTCTCTCCTGATTGGGGATGTGGATGTGAGGTACTTATGAGGAAACTGCATTTAGGCATCCAGTGGCAATCTGTTCGTCTTGCAGTCGGTATCTCGCTTGGTGTTGTCATCATGACGACACTCCCAATGTTTTTTTATTACCAGCTTGATCCCATGATTTTGCTGTCTACGCGGTGGTTCGGCATCCCGTTTTTTTGTATTTTGCTCATTATTAGTCTAGCCATTGGTGTATCAGCGGGGCATGTGTTTGGCTATCAGCATAAGAAGCGGCTGGATCAGCTTGTAGAGTCGATTTTGAAGTTTGAAAATGGGAATTTTGCCTATAGACTGCCTTCTCTAGGTGATGATGAAATTGGTTTGGCGGCAGATCAATTAAATGAAATGGCGAAACGAGTGGAAGGGCAAGTAGCCTCCTTACAAAAGCTTTCAAATGAGCGAGCTGAATGGCAGGTTCAAATGAAAAAATCGGTTGTCTCAGAAGAGCGTCAGCGTCTAGCGCGTGAGCTGCATGATGCAGTCAGCCAGCAGCTATTCGCCATTTCGATGATGACGTCTGCGATTCTTGAAGGGATGAAGGAAAAGGATGAAAAGATTTTAAAGCAAATGCGTCTTGTGGAACGAATGGCTGGCGATGCACAAAATGAGATGCGTGCACTCCTTCTGCATTTAAGACCGATCACCCTTGAAGGAAAAGACTTGAAAAAAGGCTTGATTGAGCTACTCAATGAATTTCAGGCAAAGCAGCCAATTGATATTGATTGGGAAATAGAAGATGATGCTCCGCTGTCTAAAGGGGTGGAGGACCATCTGTTCCGAATTGTGCAAGAAGCCCTTTCCAATGTGTTTAGGCATGCAAAGGCGACAAAGGTGACAGTACGTCTGCTTATTCGGAACCGTCAAGTTCAGTTGAAAATTATCGACAACGGGATTGGTTTTCAAACAGATCATGTGAAGACTGCTTCCTACGGACTTGAATCGATACGAGAAAGAACAAGTGAAGTAGGCGGTGTCGCAGAGATTATGTCATTTGAGGGAAAAGGCACACAAATTGATGTGAAGGTTCCTATTTTTGATGAAGGAAAAGGAGAGAACGTTCGATGATTCGAGTGCTTTTAATTGACGATCACGAAATGGTGAGAATGGGTCTTGCTGCTTTTTTAGAGGCACAGGCGGATATTGAAGTCATCGGTGAAGCGTCAGATGGACAAAAAGGTGTAGAACTAGCGGTTGAATTAAAGCCAGACGTGATTTTAATGGACCTTGTTATGGAAGGCATGGATGGCATCGAAGCAACGAAAAGAATTTGTCAAGAAATAGAGGATGCTCGGATTATTGTACTGACGAGCTTTATTGATGATGATAAAGTGTATCCAGTTATTGAGGCTGGTGCTTTAAGCTATCTTTTAAAAACATCGAAAGCAGGGGAAATCGCTGATGCCATCAGATCTGCGAGTATCGGTGAACCAAGACTTGAATCAAAAGTAGCTGGAAAGGTCATGAACAAACTCCGCCATTCATCAAATGGGTCCATTCTGCACGATTCGTTAACCGCAAGAGAAATGGAAATATTAAAGCTGATTGCCGATGGGAAATCGAATAAGGTCATTGCTGAGGAATTGTTTATTACCATCAAAACAGTCAAGACGCATATTACCAACATTCTTTCCAAGCTTGATGTAGAAGACCGCACACAAGCAGCCGTGTATGCACATCGCCATAAGCTGATTCAATAAAAAAACAGCTTTCAAATGAAAGCTGCTGGAACATGCGCAAAATTAGTCCTTCTGTCCTGTGATTGGACGTTCGGATAGTTGATGGAGCTCAGGAACTGGAAAAGCCTCCTGCTCCTCGGCCGATTTGTCTTCCAGGGTTTTCTTCATCTCGGAAAGCAGTTTGACGCTTTCCTTTGCCACTGCCGCTTTTTTCTCTTGCAAATCAATGATCTGTGAAAGTCCAACAAATAAACCGCCTCCAATCAGAAGGAGCGCAGGGGTTTGTCCATAATAAATCACGATCAAAAATGTGCTTGAAAAGCTGTCGGCTTCAATGAAGAAATCTTCTTTTGATTGCATGAATACCACGACTAACAGAAGTATTCCTAGAATCAAAAATAGAATGCCGGCCGAAAGTAAAGCTCGTTTCATGATTGACACCCTTTTTTTCTTACCATTTTAACATACTCTATAAGGATTGTGTTGCGCCCTTAGTCCCGAAGTCACGGATTTTCACATTTACCTTGTAACGAATATCCGATTCACTGAAAATGTCATCCCAATGTTTTGCTTCTTTTCGGAATTCCTTCGGATAGGCAATACTCGCTTTTTGATAAAATCCACAAATATCTGCTTTGATCTCATGCTGTAATTCCCCGATAAAATCTTTTACATTTTCCTCCAGTCGATGTGCCACGACTTTCTCAATTTCTTGGAGGTATTTTTCATTAAATGAATTTTCCCGTTCATTCCAATCCTCAGACAATCTTCCATCAAGCTCCACTGACACATCAAATTCATATTTGCCACTGGCTGTTTTATGGGTGTCAATGTTGTGTTTGATTTTAAAGATCTCAAAAGAATAAATGCTATTTTCATATTGGAATTCAATCACTCCGCCTGTTGCATCTCCAGTCAGCAGGTTGTAGGACTGCACCGCTAAAGGAGAGATGTTGGTGAGAAATCGTTTGTTCTGAATAATCGAGGCACCATCCAGCATTAATTTGCCCTGACTGACACTGACTTTCGGAATGGCAAAGGATACGTTGTTTTGCATAGCAGAAGAAATATCTCCTAAGGAAACGGGCTTGAACATACGAATGGTCGTTTTTGTATTCGAAGAAATATCGTATAAGGTGGAAGCGGCAGGCTGGCCGTCGTCATTGATTTTCAGCATATCTCCAGGTTTCTCAGAAGCCATAAAGACAAGGCTTCCTCTTCGTGTTTCATTGTCCCGAATGAATTGATTGATGACCAAATCGAAATTATTTTCATTGATAAGGTCTTGAGAAAACAAATAAACCCTCAGCTGCTGAGCAAAAATGCGGTGTGTTTTTAGGGCCGTCGTACGAAAAATTTGGTGTATGGAATCACCGCTTGTTTCAATAATCTTCGTCGGATCTTTCACGCTTGATTCTTGCTCAATTTTTTGCGGAACGAGCACCTGCATAGACAGCTTCAATTTATGTCCGTTATCTCCTTTATCTACAGCAAATCCAATTGCCATGTTGAGCTCCTCGATATTTGTACTATCCCAGCACCCACATAATAGAATCAGTGAGAAGAGCGCAAGAACCGCTTTCTTTTTCATGCTGTTTTCCGCCTCCTTTTGAAAAATACGATGATAAATAAAAGAAACGGGAGTATACCAAATAGAAGAAAGAACAAGTTGTTTACGTAGGTTAAATAGTCTCGGACCATATCAACATCTTTTGGGAAAAGAGCGGCAAAGAAGATCACAATGCCCATCAAGGCGAGCGCGATTTTTTTAGGGAATTTAGTCAATTTGATGACTCCTATCGTAGCAAAAAACGTATATCCTACAAAGCTCGTATAAAGCTGGACAAGCCAAACAATCAGCAAAAAGGATTCAATCCGTTCAATAAAAATCCCCTGAATATCAAATGATTGAAATAAGGCAATGGTCGGCCACGTCAGAGTCGCCGTTTCTTTCACCGTGAGCGCACCAACCACAAGAATATAGGTGAAAATATAGATGATCGCAGGAATCAAAAAGCCGATGGAGCCATATGCAAAAGTGTGTTTTTGCGTATTCATATAGGCAGGCATGAAAAGCATCATTTCAATGCCGACAAACGAAATGGCCGAAGCATTCAAGGAATTGAAAACAGGGGAAATGCCCTCTCCTAAAACTGGCCGTAGGTTATCGAGCTTAAACTCTTGTACACTAAGTCCGTAGGCTACAAATAAGATGATGAGTGTGACAATCAGAAAAAAAGGGCACAGTCGGGCAAAATCACCAATCCCCCCAATCACAAGGTAAAAACCAACCAAAATAAAGCTGATCATCGTCACGGCTACAGGTGTGTTTTGAAGTAGAAAGAATTTCACCATCTCAGACATGGCTCGTACTTCATAGCTGGCAACGCCGAGAAAGTAAATAATAATCAACAGGTTGGCAAGTGAGCCAATCCATTTCCCAAGTCCTTCTTTTGTATAGTCATAGTAGGAAGAAAAGGAAACCTTTTTCATCATGAGCACATTGACAAAAATGAACACAATGTATATCACACTCATGAGTAAGAGTGCAATCCAGCCGTCAGGTGTAGGCGCAGCTTGAGCCATTGATCTTGGCAGAATCATCATACTTGCACCTAGTGTGGTATTGGCGATAATGGCACTTGCCTGATAGCTTGTGATCGACTCTTTATGATTGACCATGTCGTTCCCCTTTCTTTTGATTTTTCAAAGGCAATCTGATGATGGAATTGTCCTCATTTTTATAACTGAACACAAAATCTGGTGAAAAATATGGGGTGCCAAAGCTTTTTTGTCTTGTCAAATGAGTGAGTAAGACGAGCATAAACAGGACAAGTCCATATAAACCGAATGCAGCTGCAGTAAACATGGATACAAAGCGAAGGACACGAAATGATATCCCCATTCCATATTGAGGAAAGGTAAAGGATGCAAGTGCAATGACGCTGACAATAATGACCATAATGGAGCTGACGATATGGGCTTGTACGGCTGCCTGCCCAATGACAACACCGCCCACAAGTCCGATTGTTTGTCCAAGTGGATTAGGAAGCCTTAACCCAGCCTCTCGCAGCAGCTCAATGGTCATTTCCATGATGAGTGCTTCCACAATAGGAGGAAAGGGGACATTCTCTCGTGTACTTGAGATGGAAATAGCTAAAGTTGTGGGCAAAAGGCCTTGATGGAAGGACACAAGGGCAATATAAATGGCTGATAAAAACAATGTGAGAAAGATGGACGTAAAACGTAGCAAACGAATAAGAGAGGCGGCGATCCATCTTTCATAATAATCATCAGGTGACTGCATAATTATCGCAAGGGAAGCAGGCACAATTAAGATAAAAGGCGAATGATCAACAAAGATGGCGACGCGCCCATTGTTTAAAGCAGATGCGACTTTATCAGGCCGTTCTGTGTTTTGAATTTGCGGAAAAGGAGAATATACATTGTCTTCAATGAGCTCCTCAAGAACGCCTGAGTCTTGAATATCATCAATGGTGACTTGTTTGAGACGCTTTTTTACCTCTTTTAAAACAGAGGGCTCAACGATCCCGTCAATGTACATGATCGATACTTGGGTGTATTTCTTTTCGCCGATTTTCATATCTACTGTTTTGAGATCAGGGTTTTTCAAACGCTGTCTGACGAGAGCTAAGTTCGTGTTGATATCTTCAATGAAACCAATCTTTGGTCCTCTTACGACGGTTTCAGATGTAGCATCTCCTAAACTGCGTTTCTTCGTTCCGTGCGTTTCTAAAATATAAGCGTGCTGAAATCCATTAATCAGTACGACACAATGTCCTTGAAAAATGGCATCTACCAGCTCTTCAGAGGTTTTCACCGTACGAGTTGTCATCATTGATAAATTGGATTCTAGCTTCTCTTTTGTTAGAGTTGCATGATCTTGCAATAACAGTTTTAAGAAGGTTTGAATCTGCATCGTTTCGTTCATTTCTTTAATGTATAAATAGTAGACAACCTGTCCATGAGGCAATGTTTTTTTCTCATGGATCAAATCATCCATGTCCTTTAACTGAGGGAGAATGACAGAGAGATTATCGTATAAGTGCTCTTTCAATGGAGTTTGATTCAAATGGATCACCCGCCTCAATTTCTTTTTCTTAGCATTACCTGCTTGAAAAAACAATATTCTGTGTTACATTATTTTGTGGTATATGAAAGAATCACGGTGTTGGAGGAAAGAAGATGGCGCAAATTCGTTTAGCAGGAACAAAAGAGGAGATCGACCTTATTCTACAGTCGTTTGACAAGCATTATGAGGTGACTTATACGTCAAAAGATTACGGAAAAACAAATCCAAAATACAAATATTCCAAAGATGTTCGTGTTTATATTGAACTAAAATTAAAATAAAGATAAAATTTTAATTGAAAACGCTTAAAGGATTTTCGTTTTTTGTATAGAATAGAGTTGAGTGATGAAGCTATGGAGGGATACATAATGACAGAATTTAGAATCGAAAAAGATACAATGGGCGAAATCAAGGTGCCACAGGACAAGTTCTGGGGTGCACAAACACAACGAAGCAAAGAAAATTTCAAAATCGGTTCTGAGAAAATGCCAAAGGAAGTTGTGAATGCGTTTGCAATTTTGAAACGTAGCACAGCGATTGCGAACGAACGTCTAGGCAACTTAGAAAGTGAAAAAGCAGAAGCGATTGCTGCTGTATGTGATGACATCATCAGTGGAAAATATGACGAGCATTTCCCGCTTGTTGTATGGCAAACAGGAAGTGGAACACAAAGTAACATGAACATGAACGAAGTCGTTGCAAATAGAGCAACTGCTTACTTGAAAGATAAAAATAGTGAATTCAGCATTCACCCGAATGACGATGTCAACCGCAGCCAAAGCTCAAATGATACATTCCCAACGGCTATGCACGTGGCAGCTGTTTTAGCTGTGTACAAAAAGCTATTGCCTGCGATTGACCAGTTAAGAGCGACGCTTGATGAGAAAGCAAAAGCATACCAAGAGATCGTGAAAATTGGCCGTACGCATTTGCAAGATGCAACACCTCTTACAGTGGGCCAAGAGATTAGCGGCTGGGTGTACATGCTTGATCGTTCAAAAGAAATGATTTTAGAATCTACTGAAAAAATGAGAGAACTTGCCATTGGCGGAACAGCTGTTGGTACGGGAATTAACGCACATCCTGAGTTTGGTAAATACGTGGCAGAAGAAATCAGCCAGTTAACAGGTCAAACGTTCAATTCTTCACCAAACAAATTCCATGCGCTGACAAGTCATGATGAAATCACATATGCACACGGTGCGCTTAAAGCACTTGCAGCTGACTTAATGAAAATTGCCAATGATGTGAGATGGCTTGCAAGTGGTCCTCGCTGCGGAATTGGTGAATTGATCATTCCTGAAAATGAGCCAGGCAGCTCCATTATGCCAGGAAAAGTCAACCCAACTCAAAGTGAAGCTTTAACAATGATTGCCGCACAAATCATGGGGAATGATGCAACGATCGGTTTTGCCGCAAGCCAAGGAAACTTCGAGCTGAACGTATTTAAGCCGGTCATCATCTATAACTTCCTGCAGTCAGTTGAATTGCTTGCTGACGGTATGAACTCATTCCATGACAAGTGTGCCGTTGGAATTGAACCAAACCTAGAAACAATCGAGAAAAACCTAAACAATTCATTGATGCTTGTGACGGCACTCAACCCGCACATCGGATATGAAAATGCAGCAAAAATTGCGAAGCTTGCGCACAAAGAAGGATTAACACTAAAAGAAGCTGCCCTTCAATTAGAACTATTAACAGAAGAGCAGTTTGAAGAGTTTGTGAAACCAGAAGAAATGGTGACACCGAAAGCAAAATAAGACACCAGAGGCCTCTGTGCCTCTGGTTTTTTTATGGAAACTCCCTGAAATCACAGAAAAGAAGTTTGATTGTTTGTCACAATCATAAACCCAGGGCAACCAAGCCCTGGGTTTTATAAATGATCTTCTTTTAGAATGCGTAATAAGGAGCCTGAGACCGGCTGAAGTGGTGTGTATAATTTCAATTGGTAAAGCATGCCTTTGACGATGACTTGTCTTGGTTTTTGTTTGTTTAACTCATTTTCTAAAATGCCAAGCGCTTCAAATAAATCTGGCTCGTCTTTCACTTCATAATGTGCTTCTGCCAGCTCTCTTAATTCTTTTAATAGAGATTCTGTGAGCGGGTCAAATGATCGTTCATAAATCGGGCCGAACCAGTCGCTTGCTTGGTCCACAGAAATGAGTGGATGGTCATTGCGCTTCATCATACCGCCCATTAGATCATCGATACGGTGAATCATTGTTGCGGCAAGCTCCTCTGCTTCGAGCTGAAAATCATATAAAATGGCAAGCTCAAAGTAAACGTGACTCATGCCCTCAATCGTTAAACATAGATCAGCCATATAAGGAATGGCTGCATCTCCATACACTTGCTTAATGTTATCAATGTGCAACTGAATCGTCGCAAGTCGAATTTGCTTTGCGAGCTGCTGCGTTTCTTCGTTCAATGGGAGCGCCCTGTCGCTTAGCTGCATTTTAATAAAATCTTTTTGCTGCAAAATATTATCGTAATAGACAGTGAGCTGTTTCCGGTAGGCCTCTTTTGGTGTGCCGCCCTCTGTTTGAACCTCGTGAATCCGGGTAAATACCTTATCGTAATAGTAATGCAAGATCGAAATAAGCAGTGCTTCCTTCGATTTGAAATAAAGGTAAAACGCACCCTTTGACATGTGGCATTCATCTGCAATTTCCTGAACAGACGTTGTATTATAGCCTTTGCTGGCAAATAACTTCATACCAGCCTCAATAATCATTTTTTCTTTCTTTTTCAATATGAATGTCATCCTTTCTTACCGAGAGACAAATGTCTTAGGAAACGTGCGCAAAGAGATGTGACTTATCGGTCATAAACGACAAAACTTTTCAAAAATTAATCAGATTGTAACTTGTTTTTTACAGTGTAATTCTTTATATTATAAAGTAAGGTGACCAACCGGTCAAAAAATGTGAAAGGATGATGTTCCATGAGAGAAATTGATGATATGATTAGACGCTTGAAAGCAAAAGGAATTCAAGTAGAAAAAGTCAAAATGCCGAAAGAGACAACCATTGAAAAGAAATGGATGTATCAAGCTGGCAAGAAGATCAAAGCCACATACCGTGATTTCAATGGGTATTCATTCATCTAAAAAAAGACTGCGGTGTAAAACCTACAGCCTCTTCTTTGGAACAGTGATCGTATAGCGTACACCTAGTTCATCATTTTCAATTGATATGGACGCTTGATGCATTGAAAGAATTCGTTTGACAATGCTTAATCCAATGCCGAATTCGCCCTTTTTTCCCTTACTAAAAGGTTCGTATAGGCTGGATAGCATGTGTTCTTCAATTGGAGGGCCATCATTACGAATGACGATGCGAATTTGATCCTCTTCCTGCTTCATATGAATATCAATTTTACTTTTTGCGTAACGCAGTTGATTTTCTAATACATTTTCAAATAATTTGCTCCATTGTTCTGGATCGCCTTCAAGTGCAGCCTCATCATCTAAGTCCACGTTCCACTGCAATTCATTTTTCGACCAGCGTAAACGGTCAACCACTTCCAGCATTGTATTACTCACAAGGAAGGGAGAATGCGCCGGATGTTGTTTTGATAAATAATCAAGCTTTGTTAAATACAGCAAATCTTTGATTTTCTTCTCAAGCTTTTCCGCTTCGCCTTCAATCACTTCCACCGTTTGTTCAAGATCTCCTTTAGGGAAAATTCCATCTTTAATAGACTGCGTATAACCGCGGATGACCATCACAGGTGTTTTTAAGTCGTGTGATATATTTTGCAAAAGCGTTCGTTCTGTTTCATCCTTTTGAATGAGCTTTTGTCTCATTTCTTCAATCGTATGCCCCAGCTTGCCAATTTCATCTTGCCGGTCAACAATCACAGGATCGTCCCAGTCTTCTTGTGCAATGCGCTTGACGTGCTTTTCAAACGCGACGATTGGACGTGATAAGTAGCGGGCGAGCCAAATCGATGGAATCCAGCTTAGTAAAATAACCGTTCCTAAGATGAAAATAAGCTGTTTAAACAGTGTAAAGGACAAGTCATCTCGATAAGAATCGGGTGCATATGACAAGAGAATATATTGTGTATTGCCTGTTGAGACTTTTTTGATCACAAAAAAGATATGCTGGCCATTCACTTCTTCAGAATAGCGTTTTGTTGCGCTTTTTTGTTTTTTAACAAAGGACTGCACTTTTTCAATAAAGGCATGCGGGAAAAACTGAGCCATTTGATTTAATTCATCTGACGGAATCAGAATGTGCTGAACCGAGCGGTTTTCTGGTGTCGACTTTGGTGAGCCGTCTCGATTCAGAGGGTATTCTGTTAACACTTGCTGCTCGTTTTCGATGTTTTTATAAATTTCATTCGTAAAGAAGCTGCGTAATGTATTTGAAAATAAAATGATCAGGACAATCGAGATGGTGAGTAAAATGCCAGAGATGACAACCCAAATTTGAAAAGCGAGTGGTTTATTCTTCATCCTTTTAGCATCCTATAGCCAAATCCATAAATGGTCTCGACTTTTAAGTCAGGCATTTTTTTGCGCAGCCGTCTGACAAGATCATCGACCACACGATCTGTCCCGAAGTAATCGTGCCCCCAGATCTTGACGAGGATATCTTCCCGGGAAAAGGCATGTCCTTGATGATGGGTAAATAAGAGCAGCAAATCAAATTCCTTAGACGTTAAGTTAATCAGCTGATCTCCTTCATACACCTCTCTTACGTCCTCATGAATGATATAGGAAGAAACGGGTGTGACGCTTTGCTGCGGTGTGTCACTGTTTTTATATACAAGCTCCAGCAGCTTTTGCACGCGGATGATCAGCTCGCGCGGAAGAAAGGGTTTCGCAATATAATCACTGCTCCCGAGTTCTAAGCCAAGCACACGATCAATATCTGCATCACGTGCCGAAATAAAAATGACCGGTACGTCAGGCGAGGCTGCTTTGATTTCTTTAATGAGTGTGTAGCCGTCTGTATCAGGCAGCATAATATCTAAAATCCATAGATGCGGGGGCTTGTTCATTGCTTCGCGTGCCGCTTCTCCGGTTAAAAAAGAGGACACATTCCAATTTTCACTCTCTAAATATTTGGTTAACAGTTCATTTAAATTCTGCTCATCTTCAACTAAATAAATGGTGTACGACAAAGTCTTCCACATCCTCTCAACGTCATTATAACGGGATACAAAGGCGGCATGTCAACAATCACACGCTTTTTTCACAATTTCACATATTCTTCTCATCATTATCCCATAATGTTTGTTTATGATAAGCTCAAGGGAAAAAAGGGCATAGACAAAAGGCTAATGAATAGGTGCTTTTCACCAATGTGCACACCTTGCTTTTTTTCTATGAATAAGTATTATATAATTTGACATATTGTCATAAAGAATTTTTCAATGATATTGCCATTAAGAGGACATGAGTCCTGTCTAGACATATGAATGAAGCATTTCATGAAAATGATGCAAAGGAGTGCAAGCGATGGATTTCCGAAGAGAAGATGAAGAGAAAAAGATGAATGATCAAGAACACGCACATCAAGAGAATGAGAAACAAATAGAAGAACCAGAAAAAGAGAAAGAACTCGTTTTTCACCACCATGAAAACGAAGCATCTGCCTCTCAGGAGAGGGTGTCAAACGGGTCTCCTCAAGTGATTGATGACCGTTCGTCTAAAAAGGAGAAAAAACGGAAGGCTGCATGGCTGAGTCCTATTCTTGGAGGGATTATTGGTGGCGGTCTTGTGCTTGGCATTACACCGCTTTTACCGCAGTCACAAGATACAGTGGCAAACACTCAAACCCAAACAGCATCAAGCGAACCGGCTTCATCTGAAAATTTCTCAACAAAACAAATCACCAATGCGACGAATGTTGCTGATATGGTAGAAGATTTAGAGCCGACGATTGTAGGGGTCTCAAACTATCAATCTACACAAAACTCGTTCGGTCTTAGCGGTGATTCAACTGAAGCAGAAGCTGGAACGGGTTCTGGTGTCATCTTCAAAAAAGATGGCAAAAAAGCATACATTATCACAAATAACCATGTAGTCGAGGGTGCCAATAAATTAAAGGTCACACTATACGATGGAAAAACAAAAGATGCGAAGCTTGTCGGCAGTGACGTAATGACAGATTTAGCTGTCGTGGAAATAAATGCTGACGGCATTGATAAAGTTGCAAGTTTTGGAGATTCTTCTAAGCTTCGTGCTGGAGACAAAGTCATCGCAATCGGGAACCCGCTCGGTGCGCAGTTCTCTGGTACAGTAACAGAAGGGATTATTAGTGGTCTCGATCGTACCGTTGAAGCCAATACATCATCTGGAACCGTTGAGATGAATGTGCTTCAAACAGATGCAGCCATTAACCCTGGAAACAGTGGCGGTCCGCTGATCAATACAGACGGTCAAGTCATCGGCATCAACAGTTTGAAAATTAGCGAAAGCGGAGTAGAATCACTCGGATTTGCGATCCCAAGTAACGATGTAAAACCGATCGTAGATCAGCTGTTGAAAAATGGAAAAGTCGAACGTCCTTACCT
Source organism: Bacillus sp. FSL K6-3458 (assembly GCF_038005045.1). NCBI lineage: Bacteria > Bacillati > Bacillota > Bacilli > Caryophanales > Bacillaceae > Bacillus > Bacillus sp. FSL K6-3458. The sequence goes on from NZ_JBBOSI010000001.1 coordinate 1,014,172, forward strand.
TGGCGTACAAATGATTGACCTTGAGCAAGTGCCTGAAACGTATCAGGAAAATACACTTGGCCTATTTGATAAACAAATCGGTAAAGGCATTTATGTAAAAGATGTTTCAAAAGGATCTCCTGCACAAAAAGCAGGCTTGAAGTCTGGAGATGTCATCATCAAGTTCAAAGGAAAAGATGTAGCGAACAGCTCACAACTGAAAGAAATCCTTTATAAAGAAACAAAAATTGGCGATAAAACGACAATGACTGTCATCCGTGATGGAAAGAATAAAAATCTTGATATTACCCTTGGGCAGTCTGATAACGAATAAAAGAAAACAGGTGGATAATCGATCCACCTGTTTTTTTGTGCCTATTTTTTTGAAGATAGTGTCCGTAAAATAATGTTTTCCCATACATTCCAAGGCAGGAGCTGCTTTGCTATGAATGAAAGCCGAACACCTTTCCCGACAAGATACCTTAGCTTCTTTAGCCGCTTCTTCTCTGCAAGCGAAACCACAAGCTCTGCAACTTCGCCGGGATCTCCATAGTTGTTTTTTTGCGCCTCTATATAGGACATCATGTTTTCATAAATAGTTGTGTATTTAGAACCTGCTGCGGGTGGTGTCATTTGCTCATTCATGGAGGTGTTCCAAATGTTCGTTTGGAAAGAACCCGGCTCAATCAAAGCGGCCTGAATGCCAAACGCAGCCAGCTCAATTCGCAAACTCTCTGTATAGCCCTCTAGCGCAAACTTTGACGATACATATGGAGAGAGTGCGGGCATTCCCATGAGTCCGCTGATACTGCTCATATTCAATATTTTTGCACCGCTCGTCATCAACGGAAGGACTGCTTGTGTCATTTCCATCACACCAAAGACATTCACTTCAAATTGCTCACGGTACTGATCAACAGGCACCTCTTCAGCAAAACCAGCATAGGCCGTTCCCGCATTGTTCACAAGCAGGTGAATGGGAGCATAGGCATTAAGCCTTTTCTGAAATGCTTGAATGGACTGTGTATCTGTCACATCTAATGCTTCAATATGTATCGATTCGGATAAAGCGGCGTTCTTTACTTCTTCGGCAAGCTTTTTCGCATTGGTTTCCTGTCTTACGCCAGCAATCACAGTGTACCCTTGCTGAGCAAGACGCAATGTGATGAGCTTTCCAAATCCGCTGTTGGCACCAGTCACAATGGCTGTTTTATTCATCATCCGGTTCTCCTTTTTGTTTTAATCTACCATAGTCTGCTGTTTTATTGAATAACGAAAAGGGGCTTGGAGAAGAATAAAAAACGATGCTATGAAATAGGAGGAAATACATGATGTGCTGGAAGAAGGCGGGACTGCTAGGAGTGCTGTTCTTTATGCTGTCTGGCTGTCGTTCAATCGAACCAATACAACATCCGCATGAAGCAGAAGCTGAAAGTCTGTCAGCTGTTCAAATGAAGGAACTGCCATTTCAGCATTTGCAATTGCACGTACAATATGGACAAAAAAGCGAATTATATGAAGCTACCTACCGTCAAGCTGGTGGAAGAGAAGAAGCACTAATTCGAGATCATATGAATGGTGTCCGCTATGAAGGAGAAGAAGCTTTACGTGAAATGAAGATGAAGCTCAATGATATGTCGATTCCTAGTGCAAAGCTGAATGAAACATATGTCAATGAATTATTATCTGCTTTTAATTTAGATGATGATTATCAGCGGATACGAGTCGATATCAAGCTCGAAGATGGGACAAAACGTGCATTCGAAAAGAAAAAGTAAACGAGACTTTCTCATTTTTTAATTGAAAATGATTTTCAAGATCACTTAAATCTGATACACTAAATTGAGATAAGTGATCTTTGACGTCTACATAGACGATATTCAATATAAAAAATTTGGATGAGAAAAGGAGCGTTTGAGCGGAATGAGTGCCATTTCTACTGAAGGTTTAAGCTTAGGTTACGGAGAAACAATGATCATAGACGAACTAAATGTGTCAATCCCTAAGGGTGAAATCACAGTATTTATTGGCAGCAATGGATGCGGTAAATCCACGCTACTTCGCTCTTTGGCCCGTCTCATGAAGCCAATGGGTGGTTCTGTCCTGCTTGAAGGTCATTCCATTGCCAAATTACCAACAAAGGAAGTGGCGAAACAGCTCGCCATTCTTCCGCAAGGGCCAGAAGCGCCAGAAGGATTAACGGTACATCAACTCGTCAAGCAAGGGCGATATCCTTATCAAAATTGGCTGAAGCAATGGTCAAAGCAAGATGAAGAAGCGGTAAATCGTGCACTGAAGTCAACGAAGATGGAAGACCTTGCTGATCGAACGGTTGATTCATTATCAGGTGGACAAAGGCAGCGTGCATGGATTGCGATGACATTGGCACAGGAGACGGATATTATTCTATTAGATGAGCCAACAACGTATTTAGACATGACGCACCAAATTGAAATCCTGGATCTTCTTTTTGATTTAAATGAAAAAGAGCAGCGCACGATTGTCATGGTTCTGCATGACCTCAATCTCGCTTGCAGATATGCGCATCACCTTGTGGCCATTAAAGACAAGTCAATTTATGCAGAAGGAAGACCGGAAACTGTCATTAACTGTGATCTTGTGAAAAATGTCTTTGATATGAACTGCCAAGTAACAACAGATCCTTTATTCGGAACACCGTTATGTATTCCGCACGGCAGAGGACGCTGTATTGTCCAACAGGCACAAGCTGAGACATTTCTTGCTGCAAGATAATCGTATGTGAAAAGCCTGACATCTGTTACACGCAGAGTCAGGCTTTTTTCTGAAAAAAGGAGCGGAATACAAATGGGAAATGAATTAGATGAAAAGCTCGAAGGCCTGCTTGATAAATATACAGAGCTGCTGCTTGGTGAAACGAATGAGGAACTGAAAAGAGATGTCTCGCAGTGGATCATCTATTCTCATATTGCCAAAAGCATGCCGCCTTTAGCCAAGCATTTTAATGACACGTATCCAGAGGCAAAAGAAGACATCAAAGAAACGATTCAGCGGATCAAGCAATTAAATGAAGCTCATCGTGCCAATAAAGACCGTTAAAAAACTGCCAGTACGAGCTGGCAGTTTTTCTTTATGGCATGGGTGATGATCCGTACGGTGATTGATCTGTCAGTGTTTGCTGGAACTTCTGATGTGCCTGCTGGAGCTTCTGCTGGTCAGCGGCTTCGACAGAGTACCAGCCATATTGGAACATGACATCATATAAATGTCTTTGCGTTTTTTGTGTTTCTAGCGCAATTCGCTGAATATCTTGGTAAAGAGATTCATGGCTGAATTCATTGAGCGCTGTGTTATATCCGCTTGTCATATATTTTTCAGTCGACAAAAGGTCTGTGACAAAGTCGCGATCGTTCATGTTTGTCGTTGTTGGAACCGGCGTTTGTGGATTCCCGATTTTTTGTTGGTTTTGCTGTTCCATGTCTGTTACCTCCTATTGCATAAAGCCAGAAGACTGGCCTTGCCCTGAGCTGCCTAAATGTTGAAGTATTTGTGTGTAATGCTGATGGTGCATTTGACCAACTTGATTGAGTTCTTGTTTCAATGTTTGATCCTGACAATGCTCGGCCATAAAGTGGGCTTTTTTCATCGCGATCAAATTCCAGTTCAGCATATCCTCTAGGTACAAGGAATCCTTTACTGAAATTACCTGTGGGGGCATATTCATTTGCTGGTTGTTCAAGATGTGTTCCTCCTTACGATTTCTTTTTATATTGCTGATTTTGACTGGTCTTTTTACCACCTAGGTCTGCTTCTTGTGATGGACCTGCGTTTCCTTTCACACTTGCAGCACTTACGCCTGCTTTTGATGGGTTCTTTTGCAAACGAGACATGTGGACATCACCTCCATTCTTACAATTCCCCCTCGTCTTTAATTCATACGCTGTAAAGAAAGACGCATGAGAATGTGTAAATTTTTGAAATCTGCTATTGAACTGTTTCGGAAAATCTTTTAAGATAAAGAAAGAGGCATTGCTTTTTTTTGGACAAAAAATGAATGACTGTTCATTCAAAATGTTTAGGGGGATATTTATGGGCAAACATATTCGCAAGGCGGCTGTCATTGGTTCAGGTGTCATGGGCTCAGGCATTGCTGCACATCTAGCCAATATCGGGATACCAGTAACATTGCTAGATATTGTGCCACATGAACTGACAAAGGAAGAAACGGCAAAAAAGCTAACGCTTGATCACCCTAGTGTTCGGAATAGATTAAGCCAAGACGCAATGAAAAAATTGTTAAAGCAAAAGCCAGCACCTCTTACTTCAGCCAAAAACCTATCATACATCACACCCGGAAATCTCACAGATCACCTTTCCTTATTACACGATGCTGACTGGATCATTGAAGTCGTCACTGAAAAGCTCAGCATTAAACAACACGTATTCTCTCTCATCGACGAACACCGCAAAGAAGGCAGCATCGTATCCAGCAATACATCCGGTATTTCTGTTGAAAAAATGGCAGAAGGCCGATCAGCTGATTTTAAACGCCACTTTTTAGGCACTCACTTTTTTAACCCAGCTCGTTATTTAAAGCTGTTAGAAGTAATTCCTATTCAAGAAACAGATCCAGAAGTACTCTCATATATGAAAACATTTGGTGAAGATGTACTTGGCAAGGGTGTGGTCGAAGCAAAAGATACACCGAACTTTATTGCCAACCGAATTGGCACTTATGGTCTTCTTGTCACAGTGCGTGAAATGCTTGAGAACAAATACACGATCGGAGAGGTCGATTCTGTCACAGGTCCTCTTATTGGCAGACCGAAAAGTGCGACCTTCCGCACACTTGATGTGGTGGGGCTCGACACATTTTCTCATGTAGCCCGCAATGTGTATGAACAGGTAGAAGGAAAGGAAAAAGATATTTTTCAGCTGCCTGAGTTTATGGAAAGAATGCTCGAAAAAGGGTGGATCGGCAGCAAAGCAGGGCAAGGATTTTATCAAAAAAACGGAAAGACCATTTTAGAGCTTGATCCTGTCACACTCACATACGGAGAACGGACAAAGCTGAAGGATCCTGGCATTGACATTGCCAAGCAGCAAAAGGGGACAAAAGCGAAATTGAAAGCGCTTATTTATCAAGATGGCCGTGCTGGGCAATTGCTTTGGAATATGACCGCACCTGTTCTTCTTTATTCAGCTCAACTAAAAGGCGACATTGCGGATGATATTCAGTCCATCGATAACGCCATGAAATGGGGATTTGGCTGGCAGCATGGCCCGTTCGAGCTGTGGGATGCGATTGGCGTGAAAAAAGCCGTCAGTCGAATGGAAGCGGAAGGGCACAGCATCCCGACCTGGGTGCGAGATATGCTTTCACAAGGACATGACACATTCTATCAAGAAAATGCCGAAGGAGACCGTGCATTTTATCAGAATGGTGCTTATGAACAGGAAAAGGGAAACGAAAAGAATATTTCGTTAGCTAGATTGAAAAAGAAACACGATGTCATTTTTAAAAATACGGGTGCAAGCTTGATCGATATCGGGGATGATGTTGCCTTGCTTGAATTTCATTCGAAAAGTAATGCCATTGGGCTTGATGTCATTGATATGATCAATCGTGCTGTAGATGAAACGGAAAAGAATTATAAAGGACTGGTCATCGGTAACCAAGGAAAGAACTTCTGTGTTGGTGCGAATCTCGCCTTAATTTTAATGGAAGCACAGGACGACAATTTCTTTGAAATTGATTTTGTCATTCGCAGGTTCCAGCAGGCGATGATGAAGGTGAAGTATAGTGACCGTCCAGTTGTGGCTGCACCATTTGGTATGACACTTGGCGGAGGGACGGAGCTTTGTCTACCAGCAGCCGCTATCCAAGCGTCCAGTGAAACGTATATGGGGCTTGTCGAAGCGGGGGTCGGACTCATACCGGGCGGAGGCGGAAACAAGGAACTCTATATTCGCCATCTGCAAGGAGCGGAAAAGCCATCAGCAACTGCGATCCAAGATGCTACGCTACAAACCTTTGAAGCCATTGCGATGGCAAAGGTATCTACATCAGCAGAGGAAGCGCGTGATATGAAGATGCTCCGAGTGAATGACCGGATCAGCATGAATGGTGATCATTTAATCCATGATGCGAAACAACTCGTTCTTTCTCTTGATGAAGCGGGTTATCGTGCACCGCTGAAGCGAAAGGTGCCCGTGATGGGGGAAACAGGCTACGCAGCAATGGTGCTGGCTGCTGAAAACATGAGATTGTCTGGATACATTTCAGACCATGACATGACCATTGCGAAAAAACTAGCACATGTCATTTCTGGCGGCAAATTGCCATTTGGTACAGAGGTGGATGAACAATACTTATTAGAGCTTGAAAGAGAAGCCTTTTTAAGTCTTGTAGGGGAAGTCAAATCTCAGGCACGCATGCAGCACATGCTCGTTAAAGGAAAACCTTTACGTAACTAGGGGGGAGTCAAAATGAGAGAAGCAGTGATTGTAGCTGGCGCAAGAACACCAGTAGGGAAAGCCAAAAAGGGATCATTAAAACATGTCAGACCTGATGATATGGGCGCATTGTGTGTAAAAGAAACGCTAAAGCGTGCCGGTGATTATGATGGAACAATCGATGATTTAATCATCGGATGTGCGACACCAGAAGCAGAGCAAGGACTAAATGTGGCCCGGAATATTGGGGCATTAGCAGGTTTGTCATATACAGTACCTGCTATCACCATTAACCGCTACTGCTCTTCTGGTCTGCAGTCAATTGCTTATGCAGGTGAACGAATTATGCTTGGGCAGGCAGAAACCATTTTGGCCGGAGGCGTCGAATCGATGTCGCAAGTCCCAATGATGGGTCACTCCATTCGTCCAAACGCTCTTTTGGCAGAGCAAGCGCCTGAATACTATATGAGCATGGGCCACACAGCGGAGCAAGTGGCGCAAAAGTATCAGGTCACAAGGCAAGATCAAGATGCTTTTGCGGTGAGGAGCCATCAAAAGGCAGCAAAGGCACTTCAAGAAGGGAAATTTTCAGATGAAATTGTTCCCGTTGATGTGACAGAAAGACGGGTAGGAGAGCAGCATCAACTAGAAGAACGGCAATTTACGTTCTCACAAGATGAAGGTGTCAGAGCGGGCACAACAGAGGAGGTTCTCTCAACGTTACGACCTGCCTTCTCAACAAAAGGCACAGTGACTGCAGGAAATTCTTCGCAGACGAGTGATGGAGCGGCATGTGTCATGATGATGGATCGCGAAAAAGCATCTTCTCTTTCTCTTCAGCCGCTCGCCAAGTTCAGGGCGTTTGCTGTTGGTGGTGTACCACCTGAAGTCATGGGAATTGGGCCGGTTGAAGCTATTCCGCGTGCGCTGAAAATCGCTGGTCTAGAGCTGAAGGACATCGGGCTGTTTGAATTAAATGAAGCATTTGCTTCTCAGGCGATTCAAGTCATTCGTCATTTAGGGATCGATGAAGAGAAGGTAAATGTCAACGGCGGCGCCATTGCATTAGGACATCCGCTAGGCTGTACAGGAACGAAACTCACGCTGTCCCTCATTCATGAAATGAAACGGCGAAATGAACAATTTGGTATTGTGACGATGTGTATTGGCGGGGGCATGGGAGCAGCAGGCATTTTTGAATTGATCTAAAGGGGGAAAACAGGATGAAAGCAATGGAAGAAGTAAAAAAGGGTGGCAGTTTCTTAATTGATGAGACGAATTATGAGCATATCTTTACACCAGAGGATTTCTCTGATGAACATCAAATGATCGGGAAAACAACAGAAGATTACATTTTACAAGATGTCGTTCCGCACATCGATCAAATTGAAAATCATGAATTCGAGCATTCTGTTCGTCTCTTGAAAAAGGCTGGAGAGCTTGGCCTGCTTGGTGCGGATGTTCCTGAGGAATTTGGCGGGCTTGGGCTAGATAAAATCAGCTCAGCCATCATTACTGAAAAATTTGCAAGAGCAGGCAGCTTCTCTCTTTCTTACGGCGCCCATGTTGGGATCGGTTCTTTGCCGATCGTGCTGTTCGGCAATCAAGCGCAAAAGGAAAAGTACCTGCCAGGACTCGCCTCTGGAGAAACAATTGCGGCATATGCCCTAACAGAGCCAGGGTCAGGTTCTGATGCGCTAGGTGCGAAAACAACGGCAGTCCTGAATGAAGCTGGAACACATTATGTCCTCAATGGGGAAAAACAATGGATCACAAACTCCGCATTTGCCGATGTGTTTGTCGTGTATGCGAAGATTGATGGTGAACACTTCTCTGCTTTCATCGTAGAAAAGGATTTTCCTGGAGTCAAAACAGGACCTGAAGAGAAAAAGATGGGCATTAAAGGGTCCTCGACGAGAACGTTAATCCTTGAAGATGCCGAAGTGCCAAAGGAGAATTTGCTTGGTGAAGCAGGCAGAGGTCATGTCATTGCCTTTAACATTTTGAACATTGGACGCTATAAACTGGCTGTAGGGACAATCGGTGCATCAAAACGAGTCATTCAATTATCGGCAGAGTATGCCAATCAGCGCAAGCAGTTTAAAACACCAATTTCTCAATTTAGCTTAATTGGCGAAAAAGCAGCCAACATGTCGGCAAAGCTTTATGCCATGGAAAGTGCTGTATACCGCACAGTCGGGTTATTTGAACAAAGAATGGGTCTGTTAAGTGACGAGGAGCAAAAGGATGGGAAACAAATTGCGCAATCCATTGCAGAATATGCGATTGAATGCTCTCTTTGTAAAGTGCTTGGCTCTGAAACGCTCGATTACATTGTGGATGAAGGTGTGCAGATTCACGGCGGATATGGTTTCATGCAAGAATACGAAGTCGAAAGAGCCTATCGCGATTCACGAATTAACCGTATTTTTGAAGGAACGAACGAAATTAACCGATTGCTTGTGCCAGGCACCTTCTTGAAGAAAGCGATGAAAGGAGAGCTTCCGCTTCTTCAAAAAGCGCAAACCCTACAGGAAGAGCTGATGATGATGATGCCGGAAGAGCCGGGTGATCAGCCGCTTGATCAAGAGAAATACTTACTTGCCCATGCGAAAAAGATCGCCTTGATGGTGGCAGGTATGGCGGCGATGAAATATGGGAAAGCATTAGACAAAGAGCAAGAAATCCTTGTGAATATAGCAGATATCGTCAATGAACTCTTTGCTGCTGAGTCGGCGGTCTTGCGTACGGAAAAAGCAATCGCAGCATCAGGCACAGAAAAAAATGCACAAAAGCTGGCGTATACACAAATTTTCACACAGGAAGCCTTTTTAAAGATTGAAGCTCATGCGAAAGAATCATTGATTGCCATGGAAGAAGGAGATTCACTCCGTATGAGTCTGTCAGCCCTTCGCAAGCTGACAAGATTCACGCCAATGAATGTCATCGCGAAAAAGCGTGAGGTGGCGAAACGAATCTTTGAAGCAGAGAAATATATCGTATAAGACGGCTGAAAAGGTGCGGATATCATGTCGCACCTTTTTGTAAGCATACATTTAGGTTTTTCATATGTTTTGTGATAAAATGTTGTCACTATTTGCAGGAGGTGAAAATGGTGGCTTTAGATTTTTACGAATACCCATCTTGCGGTACATGCCGAAAAGCAAAGAAATGGCTGGAAGAACACAATAAAGACATCAACAGCATACATATCGTCGAAGAGACGCCTGATAAAGAAACATTAAAAGCCCTTTACGAAAAAAGCGGTTTAGAGCTGAAGAAATTTTTTAATACGAGCGGTCAGAAATACAGAGAGTTGCAGCTGAAAGATAAACTTCCTGCAATGTCAGAGGACGAGCAGCTTGAATTACTTGCGTCTAACGGAATGCTGATCAAGCGTCCAATTACAACAGACGGCAAACGAGTGACAGTTGGATTTAATGAAGATACATTTAAAAGCGTCTGGAAATGATGTAACTTTCATTCAGATTGTGGTATCTTCAATATAGATTGTAAGAAAAGACTGGAGGGGTATGAAATGAGCACACCAAAAGATTTACGTTATTCAGAAGAACACGAATGGGTCAAAGTAGAAGGAGATAAGGTGCGCATCGGTATTACGCATTTTGCTCAATCTGAGCTAGGCGATATCGTGTTCGTTGAGCTTCCTGAAGTAGGAGACAAAATTACAGCGGACGAGCCTTTCGGAAGTGTAGAATCAGTCAAAACAGTTTCTGAACTATACGCACCGATTAACGGCACAATCGTTGAAGTAAACGATGAGCTTGATGACAGCCCAGAGTTCGTCAACGACTCTCCATACGAAAAAGCTTGGATGATCGTAGTAGAGCCAGCGGATGCATCTGAAATCGAGAACTTAATGACTGCTGAGCAATATGAAGAAATGACAAAAGAAGACTAATTCATGTGAAATTGGACACTCTACCTTTATGGGGGGTGTCCAATTTGTCTTTTCAAAAAGAACAGGTGGATATAACAGAGCATGTCACTGGACGATTCAAAGAGAGTGGTATGGTGCTTTACCATCAAAACGAAGAGATTGGTACGATGATTAGTGAAAATCAATATGAATTAAAATCAGGTTATTCCTATGATCAAAACCGTTTTTATCGTCTGTCAGATACATTGACCCATGGGACTGAAAAATATGTAGACTGTGACGATGAAAATGGCTGGTGCTGATCACAGATAAGGCTGCAGTGAGTGCTGCAGTCTTTTTGTTGATCAATTGCCCAATCTTTACAACCTGAATGAAAGATTGTAATCTAAGGAAGAAGTGAATCAACGTCAAAAGGGCCGGGTGATCGTGATGAATGTCGAGATAGAAAAGGTCATCATTGTAGAAGGTAAATCAGATAAACAGAAGCTAAAAGAAGTCATAAGTGAACCTGTTACCATCATTTGCACCAATGGCACGATCAGTACATCGAAGCTGGATCAGCTTGTGGACGATTTATTCGGGAAAGACGTTTACATATTAGCAGACAGTGACGATGCTGGCGATAAACTGCGGAAGCAATTTCGAAAAGAATTCCCTGAAGCACTGCATCTTTTTGTCGACAGAACGTACCGCGAAGTGGCCGCTTCACCGTCAGCCCATATTGCATCTATTCTATTAGCTGCAAACATTGATGTTCATTCGAAATATTTATAAGGGTGACGTATATGAAAGAGATTGAAGAGCATGAATTCAAGGAGATAGAGGACGATTTATTTCTTTTGTACTTATATACACCATTTTGCGGAACATGCCAGCTGGCAAAGAAGATGCTGGCAGTGGTTGATGCCATGCAGCCGGAAGTTCCTTTTTATGAGAATAACTTAAATTACTCGCCAAGTTTTGCGAAAGCATTTGAGATCGAAAGTGTCCCTTGCTTTCTCCTGTTTAAAAAGGGTGAAATCGTGCAAAAAGGCTATGCCTTTCACTCCGTTCCATATCTTCATGAAATGATTGAAACCGCTAAATAAAGCGGTTTTTTGTCATATTTCAAGCAATTCATTTGAAAATTTGTCGAGCTATTTATAAAGGACAAGCCGATGTTTGTAGAGAAATGTTATGTATAACCAAATGACAGGGAGGTTATACATGTGGAAAATGTGAAAGCCCATGGAAGTGCAGGGCAGCGATTATTGTTAAAGCCGTTGCTCTCATCATCATCCTTGAAGATTACATTTGAGGCGGAAACGGACTCTTGTACATTGATTGTGGATGAACGTGGTGAAGTGAAGAAACTACCTGCAATTGAGTTATCGGATCTCATCTTTTATGGTGAGCGAAAAGAGATTTTGCAATTATTAGATGGAGACATGTCCTTACAGCAGCTGATCAGCAGAGGACAAGTGAAAGTGAAAGGCTCATTTCGAGCACTTCTTCGACTAGAAGCAGTACTTTGGCTGACGAACGGTTTTTTTCGAAAAATGATAACGTAGTCGTTTACTTGGAAATTAGCGATTTACAGCGTTGACATATCTCAGATAGCATGATATTCTACGTTAGTAAAAACATGAACATCACATAAAACAACATATTTTCTCTTATTAAGAGAGGTGGAGGGACGTGCCCTATGAAACCCGGCAACCGTCAGCATAGCTGAAATTGGTGCCAATTCACTCAAAGCCGCAATGCTTTGAAAGATGAGAGAAAGGCGTATTTGATATAAAAGGCCTTTCTGCTTGCGTTGCAGTTAGGTCTTTTTTACTGACCTGGCGTCAGGCTAGCGTCATAACAGTCGGAAGAATAATTGAACGTATGTGATGGCAACCTATAGATTCAGCAAGAAAGCAGGTGAACAGACTGTGATCCATTTACAGAATGTATCAAAAACGTATCATTCAAAAAGCGGAAATGTTGATGCCGTAAAAGACGTCAACTTGGATATCGATAAAGGTGAAATATTCGGAATTATCGGGTATAGCGGCGCAGGGAAAAGCTCCCTGATTCGCCTATTAAACGGTCTGGAGCTGCCAACAGAAGGAATCGTTGAAGTGGCAGGCAACCGAATCAATGAAGTATCGAATGCGAAACTTCGGAAAGCAAGACAAGAAATCAGCATGATTTTCCAGCACTTTAACTTGCTCTGGTCAAGAACAGTGAGACAAAATATTATGTTCCCGCTCGAGATCGCAGGTGTACCAACATCAAAACGGAGAGCTCGTGCAAACGAACTGATTAAATTGGTCGGTTTAGAAGGAAAAGAAAATGCCTATCCTTCTCAGCTCAGCGGCGGGCAAAAGCAGCGTGTAGGGATTGCGAGAGCATTAGCGAATGACCCAAAAGTTCTGCTATGTGACGAAGCGACATCTGCTCTTGATCCACAAACAACAGATTCCATCCTTGAGCTTTTAGCCGATATTAATAAACGACTAGGACTCACCATTGTATTGATCACACACGAAATGCACGTCATTCGCAAAATTTGTCACCGTGTGGCGGTGATGGAGAATGGCCGTATTGTCGAAGAAGGCGAAGTATTACGTGTCTTCAGACAGCCGAAAGAAGAAATGACGAAACGATTCGTGAAACAGCTTGCTGAACCAGAAGAAGCAAAAGAAACGATCGAGCACGTCCTAGAGAGAGTAAAAGAAGGTCAGGTCGTCCGGTTGTCCTTTATCGGAGATTCTGCCGAACAGCCGCTGATCACGGAAATCATTCGATCCTTCAAGGTCGATGTGAACATCCTGCAAGGAAAGATTTCTCAAACGCAGGAAGGCGCGTTTGGAACACTCTTTATCCATATTAATGGAGACGAGAACGAAGTTGAAAAAGCCATCGCCTATATCCAAAGCAAACAGGTTGAAATTGAGGTGATGACACATGTTTGAGAAATGGTTTCCGAACGTTGATCTAGAGGTTATTTGGAACGCCACGGGTGAAACGGTGTATATGACACTCATTGCATTAGCGTTTGCTTTTGCTATCGGCATCATCCTTGGGCTGTTGCTCTTTTTGACAAGTAGAGGCGGTTTGTGGGAAAACAAACCAATTAATGCTGTCATCGGCGCAGTCGTCAACATTTTCAGATCGATTCCCTTTATCATATTAATCATTCTATTATTAGGATTTACTAAACTAATTATGGGCACGATATTAGGCCCAAATGCAGCATTACCAGCCCTTGTCATTGGCTCAGCTCCTTTCTACGCACGTCTTGTTGAAATTGCACTGCGTGAAGTAGACAAAGGAGTCATTGAAGCAGCACGATCTATGGGAGCAAAAACGTCGACCATTATTTTCAAAGTATTGCTTCCAGAATCACTGCCAGCCCTTATTTCAGGAATTACTGTAACAGCAATTGCTCTGATTGGCTCTACTGCGATTGCAGGTGCAATTGGAGCAGGCGGACTGGGTGACCTTGCTTATGTGGAAGGATACCAATCTGGTAATACAGATGTCACACTTGTAGCCACTGTGTTTATTCTGATCATCGTCTTTATCATTCAAATAATCGGTGATTTGATTACAAATAAAATTGATAAACGTTAAGGGAGGAATTATTCATGAAGAAATTGATTTTAAGTGCACTATTTCTAGCATTTGCAGGCATTTTAGCTGCGTGCGGTTCATCAAATAACGCAAGCGATAACAAAACCATCACGGTTGCCGCTTCAAAAACACCACATGCCGAGATTCTTGAAGAAGCAAAACCACTTCTAAAAGAAAAAGGCTACGATCTAAAAGTGAAAGTACTGAGCGATTATAAAATGTACAACAAAGCATTAGCTGAAAAAGAAGTGGATGCGAACTTTTTCCAACATATCCCTTACTTGAACGAAGAAAATAAATCAAACAAAGATTACAACTTAGTGAGTGCTGGTGCCGTTCACCTTGAGCCTTTCGGTATCTACTCTAAGAAATACAAATCAGTAAAAGATATTCCAAACGGCGGCACGATCATCATGACAAACAACGTAGCTGAGCAAGGACGTATGCTTGCCCTATTACAAAATGCTGGTGTGATCAAGCTTGATCCAAAAGTAGATACAATCAACGCAACAGTCAAAAACATCAAAGAAAACCCGAAGAACCTAAAATTCAAAAAAATCGCTCCTGAACTAACAGCGAAAGCTTATGAAAACAGTGAAGGCGATGCAGTATTTATTAACGTTAACTATGCGATCCAAAATAAATTGAATCCGAAAAAAGATTCAATTGAACTTGAGCAAACGAAAAACAACCCATATGCAAACATCGTCGCTGTTCGCAAAGGTGACGAAAAATCAGAGAAGATCAAGGTATTAATGGAAGTTCTTCACTCTGATAAAATCAAAGAATTCATCGACAAAAAGTATGATGGTGCAGTATTGCCTGTATCTGAATAACAACTTGTAAACCTCGCTTTCATCAAAGCGAGGTTTCAACGTGTAGACAAACCCTCGCATTCGTTGTCAGGTCTGCGCTCCGGTGCTCACGAATGTCAAATTCGCTCTGCTCCGGTACTCGCCCTTCCTAGACTGCAAAGGTTTTCTATCACGCTGAAAAAAGAAGTCAAAGGGCTAAAATAAAGATCATTTTAGCCCTTTGTCAATCATCTGCAACCTCGCTTTCATGAAAGCGAGGTTTTTTTGTGTATTTTTTCAAATCTCGCTCATAATAAAAACGAACAAATGACCTGAAGGGATGGAATGAAGATGAATGAACAACATATGAGCGGATCGATGCAGCAATCACTGACGGATTATAAAACGGCAATGGGTGAATTTCAGAAGAAAATGCCGGTGTTTGGCAAGAAATTCAATGAATTTACGGAGCAGTGCTTTCAGAGCGATTCATTAACACAAAAAGAAAAACAAATGATTGCCCTCGGCATCAGCATTCATGCACAGGATGAATATTGCATGATCTATCATACAAAGGGAGCGCTCGATCAAGGCGCAACAGAAGAGAATTTGCTAGAGGTCGTCAGTGTGGCGGCAGCGTTTGGCGGCGGTGCTGCGCTAAGTCAAGGTATCACAGTTGTTCAGCAATGTATTGACGAATTTGGAGGACAGACGCATTAAGGGAAGGATAAGATGGTATTTATCCATCTCAGGGAGTTGAGTCGTTCTCAGCCTTTAGTGTGAGAAAATATGCCAGCATAGCGCGCTATATCCCTTTTGAGTGAAGCCGCATGTCTTTGATACAATGAAGCTACACTCGAAGAAGGGAATGGTTTATTATTTGTTCGGACCATAGTACACTGGGATTGGATTATACCGCCGAGATGGAAAAGGCCATGCATAAAGCTCATGGCATGAGCTATGCAGAGTACGAAAGAGACCATGACTTAAGGATGAAAGTGGAATATAAACGAGAGCAGTCCTATCGAGATGAGAAAAGGCAGCTCGCAAAAATGAATATACAAGGCTATTAAATAGCTAAGGGACGGGGAGAATAGTTTCCCGTCCTTTCTTTATGAAAACTGTCTTTTCGACATAAATCCTTTTATCTACCTGTATTTTTTGTTAGAATTTTGAGAGCATCCTCTCACGCTTGTCGTGAATGTGTTGTATTCACTTTTAATTTGTTATAAAATTAGAATGAGAATAAATTGAGAATAATGATTATTTTGGAGGTATCGATATATGACTGCTTCGACATTAACAATTAAGGACTTGCACGTTGAGATTGAAGGGAAAGAAATCTTAAAAGGTGTAAACCTAGAAATAAAAGGTGGAGAATTCCACGCAGTAATGGGACCAAACGGAACAGGTAAATCTACTTTATCTGCTGCTATCATGGGCCATCCTAAGTATGAAGTGACAAAAGGCAGCATCTTGCTTGATGGCGAAGATGTTCTTGAAATGGAAGTAGATGAGCGCGCGCAAGCGGGTCTTTTCCTTGCAATGCAATATCCATCTGAAATTAGTGGTGTGACAAATGCAGACTTCCTTCGTTCGGCTATTAACGCACGCAGAGAAGAAGGCGATGAAATCTCTCTCATGAAATTCATCCGCAAAATGGACGAAAACATGGAATTCCTTGAAATGGACCCAGATATGGCACAGCGCTACCTAAACGAAGGTTTCTCAGGCGGGGAGAAAAAACGCAACGAAATTCTTCAATTAATGATGATTGAACCAAAAATCGCCATTCTTGACGAAATCGATTCTGGTCTTGATATCGATGCGCTGAAAGTTGTTTCTAAAGGAATTAATAAAATGCGCGGCGAAAGCTTCGGCTGCTTAATGATCACTCACTATCAGCGTTTATTGAACTACATCACACCAGATCACGTTCATGTCATGATGCAAGGACGTATTGTGAAATCTGGCGGACCAGAACTTGCGCAGCGTCTAGAAGCAGAAGGTTATGACTGGATTAAAAAAGAGTTAGGAATTGAAGACGAAACTGTTGGTCAAGAAGCGTAAGCGTTAGGAGGATTATTGATGACATTAGAAACGAAATTATCAGTAGATCAAGATTATGTCAAAAGCTTCTCCGAGAAGCATCAGGAACCGGCATGGATGAGTTCCCTTCGCTTACAGGCTCTTGAAAAAGCAGAAGACCTTCCAATGCCAAAGCCTGACAAAACGAATATTTCTAAATGGAATTTAACCAATTTCAAACAGCATACAGTCGAAAGTGCGCCATTTGGATCTTTAGAAGAGCTTCCTGAAGAAGTGAAGTCACTTATTGATTTAGAGGACACAGATAAGACAGTCTACATTCAGCGTGATCAAACGCCAGCATACTTGTCTCTTTCTACGGAAGCAAAAGACAAAGGCGTGATCTTCACTGATATCCATACAGCGATTCGCGAACATGGAGACCTAGTGAAGAAATATTTCATGACAGATGCAGTGAAAGTGGATGAGCACAAACTTACAGCTCTACATGCTGCTTTAGTGAATGGCGGAGCTTTCCTCTATGTACCGAAAAACGTAGAGCTTGAAGCACCAATTCAAGCCGTTTATCTTCATGAGAATGACGAAACAACGTTGTTCAACCATGTCATCGTTGTAGCAGACGATCATAGTGCTGTGACATATGTCGAAAACTACATCAGTACGGCAACACCAGAAGAAGCGATCTTCAATATCGTGTCTGAAGTCTTCACAGGTGCAAATGCCCGCGTCACTTACGGTGCAGTGGATAACCTTGCAGAAGGTGTGACAGTCTATGTGAATAGACGTGGTATGGCAAATGGTCGTGACAGTAAAATCGAATGGGCGCTTGGTCTGATGAATGATGGAGATGTCGTGTCTGAAAACATCACGAAGCTTATGGGCGACGGTACATTCGGTGATACAAAATCAGTTGTTGTTGGCCGCGGGAATCAAACGGAAAACTTCACAACAAGCATCATCCACTTCGGTAAAAACTCTGAAGGGTATATCTTGAAGCATGGTGTCATGAAGGATCAAGCATCTTCTATCTTTAACGGGATTGGTAAAATCGAGCATGGCGCAACGAAGTCAAATGCAGAGCAAGAATCTCGTGTTCTCATGCTGAGTGAGAAAGCACGCGGTGACGCTAACCCAATTCTTTTAATCGATGAAGATGATGTAACAGCAGGACACGCTGCTTCTGTTGGGCGTGTTGATCCAATTCAACTCTATTACCTCATGAGCCGTGGGATTTCCAAAGAAGATGCAGAAAGACTTGTCATTTATGGCTTCTTAAATCCAGTCGTCAAAGAACTGCCGATTGAAGGAGTTAAAAAGCAGCTCGTTTCTGTGATTGAAAGGAAAGTAAAATAATGAATATCAAAGACGTTCGTGAGCAGTTTCCAATCCTTCATCAGCAAGTGAACGGACATGATTTGGTGTATTTGGACAGTGCAGCGACATCTCAAAAACCACGAGTTGTCATTGATGCAATGAATGAGTATTACCGGTCTTACAACTCGAACGTCCACCGGGGTGTTCATACCCTTGGCACAAGAGCAACGGACGCATACGAGGGTGCAAGAGAAAAAGTTCGAGCATTCATTGGCGCTTCTTCTGTCCAGGAGATTATTTTTACTAGAGGTACAACAACCGCACTGAACACAGTGGCAATCAGCTATGCTAGAGCAAACCTCAAAGAAGGCGATGAGATCGTCATTACGCATATGGAACATCATGCGAATATCATCCCTTGGCAGCAGGCAGCAAAAGCAACTGGCGCCACATTGAAATATATTCCGTTACAGGAAGACGGCACGCTGTCGCTTGAAGATGTGAAGCAAACCATCACACATCAAACGAAAATCGTTGCTGTCACACATGTTTCAAACGTATTAGGAACCATCAACCCAATTAAAGACATCGCAAAGATTGCTCACGATCACGGTGCAATTATCGTCGTCGATGGTGCCCAGAGCACCCCTCACATGCAAATTGATGTTCAGGACTTGGATTGCGACTTTTTCGCATTCTCTGGGCATAAAATGTGTGGACCGACTGGCATTGGTGTTCTTTACGGGAAGAAGGACCTTTTGAATAATATGGAGCCTGCTGAGTTTGGCGGTGAAATGATCGACTTTGTGGATCTATATGATTCTACATGGAAAGAGCTGCCGTGGAAATTTGAAGCGGGAACACCGATTATTGCAGGAGCAATTGGGCTCGGAAAAGCGATTGATTTCTTAAATGACATCGGAATGGAGGAAGTCAGTCGTTACGAGCATCAGCTTGCGACTTATGCACTTGAGCGCTTTAAGGAGCTTGAAGGTGCCACGGTTTACGGACCGCAGCACCGAGCTGGACTTGTGACGTTTAACTTAGACGACGTCCATCCTCATGATGCCTCAACTGTTCTAGATACGGAAGGTGTCGCCATTCGTGCTGGACATCACTGTGCACAGCCGCTCATGAAATGGCTTGGTGTATCAGCGACTGCAAGAGCAAGCTTCTATCTGTACAATACAGAAGAGGAGATTGACGAGCTCATGGCAGCGCTCCGTAAGACAAAGGAGTATTTTACGAATGTCTTTTAATGTAAACTTAGACACACTGTACAGACAAGTGATTATGGATCATTATAAAAATCCGAGAAACAAAGGTGTGTTAAACGACAGCATTGTCGTCGATATGAACAACCCTACGTGTGGTGACCGCATTCGTCTCACGATGAAAATCGAAGACGAAAAAGTCATCGATGCGAAATTTGAAGGAGAAGGATGCTCGATTTCGATGGCATCTGCCTCTATGATGACGCAGGCGATTAAAGGGAAAGATATTGAAACAGCTTTGAAAATGTCTCAGATTTTCTCCGATATGATGCTAGGAAAAGAATACGACGATTCCATTGATCTTGGTGACATTGAGGCGCTGCAGGGAGTCGCAAAATTCCCGGCACGCATCAAATGTGCAACATTATCCTGGAAGGCGCTTGAAAAAGGCGCATCTGCCGAAGATAACGGCAAATCATAAGATTGGAGTGAAAATGGATGGCTAAAAAAATGCCAGATGTTGGTGAATATAAATACGGCTTTTCTGATAAAGACGTTTCCATTTTCCGTTCAGAGCGCGGACTGACAAAAGAGATCGTTGAAGAAATTTCTCGTATGAAAGAAGAGCCTCAGTGGATGCTCGACTTCCGTTTGAAATCTCTTGAGCACTTTTACAACATGCCGATGCCACAATGGGGCGGAGATTTAAATGCATTAAACTTTGATGAAATTACGTACTACGTAAAACCATCAGAACGCTCTGAGCGTTCTTGGGATGAAGTACCAGAAGAAATCAAACAAACCTTTGATAAGCTTGGTATCCCTGAAGCAGAGCAAAAGTACTTAGCAGGTGTATCTGCTCAGTATGAATCTGAAGTTGTGTATCACAACATGAAGCAAGATCTTGAAGATCTAGGCATTGTGTTTAAAGATACAGACAGTGCATTAAAAGAGAACGAAGACATCTTCCGTGAGCACTGGGCAAAAGTCATTCCTCCGACTGACAACAAATTTGCTGCGCTTAACTCGGCTGTATGGTCTGGTGGTTCATTCATCTACGTACCAAAAGGCGTAAAAGTAGATACACCACTTCAAGCATACTTCCGAATCAACTCTGAGAACATGGGTCAGTTCGAACGTACACTGATCATCGTTGATGAAGGCGCACACGTGCATTACGTAGAAGGTTGTACAGCTCCAGTTTACACAACAAACTCACTTCATAGTGCGGTTGTTGAAATCATCGTGAAAAAAGGCGGCTACTGCCGTTATACAACGATTCAAAACTGGGCAAACAACGTCTTCAACCTTGTGACAAAACGTACAGTATGTGAAGAGAATGCAACAATGGAATGGATTGATGGAAACATCGGTTCTAAGCTGACAATGAAATACCCAGCTGTCATCTTAAAAGGTGAAGGCGCTCGTGGTATGACATTAAGTATTGCCCTAGCAGGTAAAGGTCAGCACCAAGATGCAGGTGCGAAAATGATTCACCTTGCACCAAACACATCTTCAACGATCGTATCGAAATCGATTTCCAAACAAGGCGGTAAAGTCACATACCGTGGAATCGTACACTTCGGACGCAAAGCAGAGGGTGCACGCTCAAACATCGAGTGTGACACACTCATCATGGATAACAAATCAACATCTGATACGATTCCTTATAATGAAATCTTAAACGACAACATTTCATTAGAGCACGAAGCGAAGGTATCAAAAGTATCAGAAGAGCAGCTATTCTACTTGATGAGCCGCGGAATTTCTGAAGAAGAAGCAACAGAAATGATCGTCATGGGCTTCATCGAGCCATTCACAAAAGAACTGCCAATGGAATACGCCGTTGAAATGAACCGTTTGATTAAGTTTGAGATGGAAGGTTCGATTGGTTAACCGTTGATATAGCGGGGATTAAAGGTGTTTAGACGTTATATTTATATTAAGCACCCACAAAGCGCCCACAAAATTTAATTATTGAACATACCGCAGATACAATTTCTTTGGTCCTCAATTTTTGGGTGACATGGAGATACGTGTCTGCGGTTGTTTTTTATACTAGAATGTCTTAACCTTTCCCATACATAGTTCTTATTCAAAACGTTTACAGCATGGCTATGCTCAATGCATGTCTTTTATAAACTTCTCTGAAATACTCTCTCACAACATTTGTTTTGAACCTTTTAAAGGAGAAATGATTTTACCTTTAAGGCCGCTAACAACTTCGAGGTTCAGATCAACTTTATTCAAAATAAATACTTGCCACATTCAAACTAGTACTGTATAGTTCTAATTATGACAAAGATAAAATTAATGAATCAAAAACGTGTGCTTGAAGTAGCTGCAACTTTATTTTTAGAAAAAGGGTTTGCTTATACGAGTATGGACGAATTAGTTCGTGTTAGCAAAGTATCAAAGTCTAATGTGTATTATCACTTTTCTAATAAGGAGGAATTATTAGAAGGGGTCGTTGATTATTGGATTGATATGTATCAATCTGCAATGGATGACGTACTGTCTCAGACCCAATTTTCAGTTGAAGATCGTATTCAACTGTTTTTAAAGCAATTATCACAAGGCGTTCAGTCGAGAGAGTATAGGGGTGGCTGTCCATTTATTACTCTTTATATTCAAAGTCCTGCAAAGGCCACACAAATAAAAGAAAAAATAGGACTTTTTTTCACAGGATTACAAGAGAAAGTTTCTCTATTACTGAAACAAGGGGTAGAGAATGGGGAATTCAGAGATACGATTCAGATTGATGAGGTGGCATCCCTTTTTATGACAAATCTTGAAGGAGCGTTATTTATTTCAGAAACATTGAAGGATGCAACTGTCATCACAAAAACAGCAGATCATTTATTTAACTTGCTTCGATAAAGAAGCATTTTTTTTACAACAAATTAGTACTGATTAGTACTAAAAAGGAGACCTCAGATGAAAACAGTATTTTTAATTGGTGGAACGGGCTTTATTGGGAAGCAATTAGTCGAGGAATTAGCGAAAGAGGATGTGAACATTCTTCTTTTAGTAAGGTCAAAAAGTAAAGCAACACGCATTTTTCAAGAAAGAGGCATTTTAAAAGAGGGAGTGATGCACTTTGTTGAAGGTGATTTGACGAAAGTCGATTTGGGTCTAAGTCCTGAAGATCAGGAGAGGGTATTGAAAACGGATGTGATCATTCACGCAGGAGGCCCGATGGATATTCAAGCAACCAGTAAAGAGGCAGCTTCTGTTTTTTTAAATGGCGCCAAACACATTAGTGAGTTAGCTAAAAGTATTCATCAATCGAAGGGTTTGCAGCAATTTATTCATGTTGTCGGTTATATGAGTCCCTTTGATGATCAAAATAGCAAGATTGCCATCGACGTGTTTGAAGAAGGAAACGATTACTTGAAAATAAAAAATCCTTATGAGAGAACAAAGTTTTTAGCAGATCTTTATATTCGTCAACAGGCATCTTCAGTAGGTTATCCGCTTTCTGTCATTAATCCGCCAACTGTCGTTGGTAGTAGTCAAACAGGGAGTACAGAGCAAATTGCAGGATTGGGTTTGCTTGTAAAGAGTATGCGAAGAGGGCTCATGCCGGTGATTCCTGGAGGTAAGGACTATCGGTTACCACTTATTTCAAACGATGAGTTTGCGAAGTTTATTGTACAGGTTTTCAAGTTGGAGCAGCCGGCTATTCAAACATATACACTTGTTGAAGACAAAGAGCACGATCAGAGCGTTGCTGGACTATTAAGTATGATGTCAGAAAGTATGAATATGAAGGCACCTAGCATCTCTGTCCCAATGCCACTGATGAAAGCTGTCATGAATAGTGGTGTAAGTAAACTCACAAACATTCCTTCTGACGGATTGAATTTTATGACAAAACGAACGTTTTCAAATATTTCAGCGAAAAAAATAATGGGAGAAGATTGGTTTAAGAAGACGAGTGTCATGACATTTTTCCCTGCTGTAGTAGCTGATCTAGATTATCGAATGATGGCTCAAAATGGTGAGCACCAACATTTATTTAAACGAACATTATGCGATAATAACACCCTTTACCAATTACAAGGAGAAGGGAAGCCGTTTATTTTATTACATGGTTTATTGAGTGATGGAGAAGATTTATTCCCTTTAGCACAAGAGCTTCATGAGAAAACAGGTCAACCTGTATGGATTTTGGACCTTCCTGGTTTGGGGCGTTCTCCATTTAAACGAGAGAAACATCTTCTAGATATCTATTTAAATGTAGTGAAAAAAGTAATAGAAAAAGCGACGAATGGTGCACATCTAATCGGCCATTCATTCGGTGCGTATATTCTTCTAGAAGCTTTGACACAAAAGTACATAGATAAGAAGTATTCCATCACTTTACTTCAGCCGCCTGTTGCTAAACAAAAGGCAAAATCACTTCATGTTCCTCAATTTCTGAACAAATGGACATTAAGATTGGCAACGACTCATTTGATAGAGCGTTATGTGTTAAGAAATGGTTTGTTTGAAAGCACGGAGAGCATCCCTAAACATTATATTGAAAAAATCAGAAACAGCTTTACTTCTCCTAGAATTTTAAATACGACGGTTCAGCTTAACCATTTATTACTGAAAACCGATCAAGGTGACTTTAAAGAAGTCACAAAGGATCATCTTCACATGATTTGGGGGGAGTATGACAGAGGCTATTCTGCGCCATCGCATCTTGGGAAGGTTGATTTTGTTCCGTATGGCCACCATTTCCCTCTTAGCCATCCGAGTGAAACGGCAGCATTAGTCATCAATAATATTTGTACTAGCAGATAGGAGTCACCCCAAAACGAAAAAATAAGATTGATGACAAGTGAGCAAAATTTTTCGTTCTGGGTCTTGAAAAATAGAGGTTAACGAGGTGCATAAAACGCATCTAAGGTTTTCGTCATATCATCAGATGCAGATTTTAAGATAGTCCTTTGATCTAAAATCGCTGTTCCTTGTGCCCGGACTATATGAAATTGTTGAAAACCCATCAAGTTTTGGAATATTTCCTTTAGATAATAATATGAAAATTCCAGTGGTGTGTACCGATCGTTATTTGTGAAAATTGAGCCACTTGCTTGAAGCAAAAGTACACGAAAATCGTCAGTCATCAGACCAACTGACCCATTTTCTGTATACTTGAACGTTTCTCTAGCAATGAAGATATTATCTATATAATCTTTCATACGTGACGTCACATTGAAATTATGAACAGGTGATACAATCACAATTCGATGATGTGCTTTGAATTGAGCCAATAGAGCAGATGAAGCAGCGGCGATTTTTTCTTCGGTAGCCGTTAATGCTTGTTCGGATGCTTGCTTATCCCAAATTCCTAGCAGTTGTTCTTTTTCGATACGAGGAATTTCAGTTTCATGTAAATATAAAATTGTTGGTTCTTCATGAGGGAATCTTTCTTTAAACTGTTTTAAAAAAAGTGTTTGCAGTTTGTTTGAATAACTTTCTCGATGAGTGAAATCTGGGTGCGCGTTAATGATTAATGTTTGCATATACATGCTCCTTTTCTTTTGATAAGCTGAGTATAAATGATAAAGGTGACAAAAGAAGTCACCTTTTTAAGAGGGAAGGCAAATGAAAAAATCAGAACGATTAAACCAAGAACTTATTTTTTTAAGCGATAAACACTCTTTTCAGTTAAAGGACTTACAATCCGAATTTGGCATTTCTAAACGTACAGCTTTAAGAGATATAGAAGAGCTAGAGTCCATGGGCTTAGCTTTTTATGTTGAAAATGGCAGACATGGAGGATATCGGCTCGTGAATCAATCCTCATTGGTTCCGATCTATTTTCAAATAGATGAAGTTCAAGCCATTTTTTTCGCTCTTAAAGCCTTAGATCTGTTGTCAGCAACACCATTTAAAAAGTCTTACTCACAGATTCGCCAAAAACTGTTTGCTACAATGTCTGATGAGAGAAAACATCGGATCACGGAGATTTTGGATGTGATTCATTACTATCATGTCGCGCCAGTGAGTGAACAAAATCATTTGGATTTGATATTGCAGGCAATGATGGAAGATCAAATCGTGAAGATGACATACACTCAATATGAACATAAAAGGATCAGGCTACAATTTCTTGAGTTGTTTTATCGAAATGGGATTTGGTTTACCGAAGCATATGATGTTCAGAATAAAAAGTGGGGCATCTACAGATGTGATTGTATGACGGACATGATGATCGAAGAAGAAACGAAAGACACTTTTACGAAGGAAGAATTAAAAGCACTGCAGCTCAAATACGAAAAAACCTATCATGATATCTCTTTTAAATGTCGATTAACGGAACAAGGGAAAGAGAAGTTTTTGAAGAATCATTATCCGAATATGAGATTGGAGACCATTGATGATACGCCTTATATAGTGGGTGGGTACAACCAAGAAGAATTATCGTATATGACTCACTATTTGATCTCATTTGGGAAACATGTGAAAATTGAATACCCCGATGAATTAAAAGAAAGTTATCTGACTCAATTGCAAGAAATGATGGATCAATATATAAAATGAACGGATTGTATCTGAATCACAAAAACTCAACACATGAAAAAAGGCGAACTGTCGTAATTCGCCCTTTTTCTATTACTTCTACTTCGCTGCCTGAAATGTATTTGTTTTCGATTGGTCATTGACCTTCCCATACGTCAGCTGACGCCAGATAAATTCCATCGGTCCAGACTTAAATCGCTTTAACCATAACGTACTGAAAAGGACAAGGAAGGCATACACGCCAATTGCCATGAAGAACGTGCCAGCCGGTGAAAGATGATCGGCAAGTCCAGCTCCGTACTTGAGAAATAGCATTGTTCCAATAATGGAGTGAAGCAAATAACAGGTCAGGGACATTCGTCCGACTTTGGTGAACACCATTAAAGCACCTCGCAGCTGAGGAATGTGCAGAAACAGCATCGCAAGTGAACTCATATAAAACATACTGCCAGTCAATCCCCCATTTTGCTCAAGTGCAGAGACAATGTTCATCCATGGCGTATTTCCAAAAGAGTTGACCGCCGTCATAATCGTACTGGCTAGTGTGATAAGAAAAGCAATTGTACAAATCATCCAGATCCGATTCCAAATCGCTTTTTTCGTCTCCATGTTTTTGAAAAACGACATTTTCACAAAATACACACCAAGTAAAAACATGAAGAACATGGAATAGACGGTGGAAAATGAGCTCGAAGCCATCGTGAACATATCCGTCCACCGGTCACCTATCGATGCTAAATAAGTCAGACTGTTGTGACTGTTCAATTCAAAATCGGCAAAATCCGGCTTGCCTGATGATCCTGTACTGATGGTATTGAGCAGCATGGTGAAAAGAGGCGTGAGCAATTGAATCACAAAGAGTGTGATGAGCCAGTACTGGATGGTTTTGGCTGTGCGTTTGTAAAAGAAAAGCAGTAAAAAGCCCGCGACAGCATAATAGGTTAAAATATCTCCAATCCATACAAACGTGACATGCAGAAGACCAATCCCTAAGAGAATGGTTAATCTGCGAGCAAACAACTTGTTCGGGCTGTCCACCTTTTGAGCGGCTCGATCCATAAATATCATAAAACCAACCCCGAATAGAAAAGAAAATAACGTAATGAATTTCCCCGAGGCAAACCAATTCACAATGTGGTGAAAACCATCATTAGACTTCATCTCAAATCCCTTGACCGAATCCACAATCAAAAAATAGTTGACCAAAATAATCCCCATTAAGGCGAATCCTCGTACGATGTCCAAGAAATGCACCCGTTCTTTGAGACTCATTGGTTGTCCGTGTTCTACCTTGTTTACATTCATATCTATGCTCCTTTTCGTGTATTGGATCTAAAGATAAATCCTTCAATGAATCAATATACAGGTCAATTCTTAATCATTTATGAAGATCCAATTTTTTGAAAATAAATGTGACAACTTGATGGCAATTGATCATATTCATAAACACTTAAGATTTATGGTGTATCTTTTCACATAGCTAGATGATATATAGTAATAACATATAAGAATGAACATCATGAAGGATGAGGTGATTGAGACATGACCCATCGAATATTAGTTGTAGAGGATGATCAGGAGATCGGTGATCTTTTGCAGGAATCTCTGACACGTGCAGGGTATGAGGTGCTGAGAGCCATGAATGGCAAGCAGGCATTGTATGTTGTAGATGATTCGCTTGATTTGGTGATTTTGGATGTTATGATGCCAGGTATCTCTGGGATCGAAACGTGCCAGCAAATAAGAGCCACCTCAAATGTGCCAATTTTATTTTTGACCGCCAGATCTAGTACATGGGATAAAACCGAAGGATTACTCGCTGGCGGAGATGATTATATGACAAAACCTTTTTCAGAAGAGGAGCTTCACGCTAGGGTCATGGCGCAATTGCGCAGATATACCATCTATCAGGAAAAAAAGGAACAGGAAGAAACCTATTTAGTTGGCGGTAGCCTGAAGGTGAGTGAAGAATTTAATGAAGTGTGGAAAAATGGGCAGCAAATCAAGTTATCTGATTTAGAATATCGGATATTAAAACTGCTCATGAACAAACGAAACAAAATATTTTCTGCTCAAAATATTTATGAAAGCGTGTGGGGCCAGCCTTATTTTTATTGTTCAAACAATACGGTCATGGTGCATATCCGAAAGCTGCGTGCCAAAATTGAAGATGACCCGGCTCGTCCCGTGTATATCAAAACAGAATGGGGGAGAGGATACCGGTTTGGCACATCGTAAATATACGCTGACCAAAAAGCTGTCACTGCTCATTTTGGTCGCTGCTATCGTAAGTGGTGTTGTCTTTTTGACACTGCAAAAGATCACAGATCACCTGATTGAAGGATATTTGAGTTCGGATGAGTACTATAAGGAAGAATCTGCCAGATACATTCAAACATTCAGCCGTTACGTTTCAGAACATGAGCTGACTTCAACGGATCGAAAAGCATTCGGTGAGTGGGTGAAAAAAGAAGATTATATTAATCTCACTGTTTACAAGGATGAAGTGCTTCAATATGACTCGATTTACTCTGCCGCTGACGAATCGGCCTATGGGAAAGAAAAGGTGACCGACTACGCAAAGCGTCATTCTTACCCGGTTCAATTTAGCGATGGAGAAGGTAGGGTTATGGTAGACGGGTTTTACTCCTCTCGATATCACGATCTCGCCTTTACACTAGAACTGCTTGGTGCAACACTCATTTTTCTCCTGATTGTGCTTGTTGGCATTCGCCGAAGTCTGCGTTACTTGCAAACGATCCGTGAAGAGATTCATATTCTTGAAGGCGGTGAGCTCGATTATGAGATGACAGTGAAGGGGCATGATGAATTGGCCATGATTGCAAAGAGCATTGAGGATTTAAGAACAGCCTTTTTGGACAAGCTTCACGCCATTGATGATCTGCAGGAAGAGAGCCGCAGTTTGGTGACCGAAATGTCGCATGATATGAGGACCCCGCTGACATCACTCATCATGAATCTGGAATTTGCGAAAAAAGAGGAGGCTCTAGCGGATACCCGCAAGGAGCAATATATAGCGAGTGCGTATGGAAAAGCCCTGCAATTAAAGAATCTGTCTGACAATCTATTTGCCTATTTCCTGCTAGATAAAGAGCACGAGTCAGAGCTTGAAACCGTTGCAGTGAAAGAAGTGATTTATGATCTTCTATCAGATCAGGTCGCCCTGCTGCATCAGGAGAATTTCACGGTCCATATTGTAGGCGAAATGCCGGATAGCTATATGAACGTAAACGTCGAGGAACTTGGCAGAGTGTTTGATAATGTGATGTCAAATTTACGTAAATACGCAGATCCTGAAAAGAACATTCAGATCACTTTTTTATCCGACCAAGATGTCTTTGAAATCCATGTGAACAATGCGATAAAAAAGACAGACATCATACCGGAAAGCAATGGACTCGGAGAACGAAGCATCAAGCGGATGATGTCCCGAATGCATGGACAGTTTGAAAGTGGAGAAAAGAACGATACCTACTACATCGTGCTGCGATTTTGGAATACCAAAATGTAGAGAGCAAAAACAACATCATGGAATGGGGAACAATCTGATGAAACGATTCAAGAATTTCCAAAAGGTACCTGATCTTCTGCAAGCCCTTCTGAATATCTGCCTGTTCTTTCTAGCGATTGCGCTAAGCGTACTCTTAATTAGTGAAACATGGTACATCGTACAATTCGTCTATAAAACAGTGTTTAACAAAGGAGAAAGCTATTATGGAATGCTTGGCGAGCTGCTGATCTTCTTTATGTATTTTGAGTTTATCGCCTTAATTATTAAATACTTTAAATCCAACTTTCATTTTCCGCTACGTTATTTTATTTATATTGGCATCACAGCTGTCATCCGTTTGATTATCATTGATCATGAACAGGCCGTATCGACATTCTGGTGGGCACTGGCCATTCTTGCGATGACCTGTGCACTCTTTATCGCGAGCAAAAGAGATACTGCTCATGAGCATGAGGAAGTGAAGTGAGGAAGAAGAAGGACGAGTGGTCAACACCCGTCTTTTTTGTGTTTAAATGAACAGTTTTTGAATATGTGTTGATTAATGAACAATGATTGAAAGATTGACAATTGATGATGATGGATCTAGAAAATATAATATAAATAGACAGGTGTTCATAAATGAATAGATGTATAGAAAAAGTATTCTGTCCAAAGCAGTTAACGGATTCACAAGTTCTTATGTTATGCTTTAGAAAAAGAGAAACCATTCTTTTCCTAGACATTGATTGTCATCATTCTATCTATAGGGGTCGATCGTATGCGAAGTATTCAAAGTTTGTTTGTTGAATGGTTACTTGTACTTACAAAGAAGAAACTGAATGTTGAGGGGTATTTAGAAGAACGAAGAATGGCGAATCAATTACCTTATGTGCTGCCTGAGAAGTTGAAAAAGAAATATCGCATCACCAAAAGCAGCACGTTTTCAGTCGATACGTACATGTTGAAATCAGATGTGCAGCCAGATGATCATCAGGTGCTATTTTTACATGGAGGAGGCTATATTGAGCAGCCGCT
Source organism: Bacillus sp. FSL K6-3458 (assembly GCF_038005045.1). Taxonomy (NCBI): domain Bacteria; kingdom Bacillati; phylum Bacillota; class Bacilli; order Caryophanales; family Bacillaceae; genus Bacillus; species Bacillus sp. FSL K6-3458. The sequence continues at coordinate 1,044,523 of NZ_JBBOSI010000001.1, forward strand.
CGTATGGCATTGGCGTTTCTTGGATCGATTGACGAAGCAATTAAATAGTACGGTGTATGTGCCAGTTTATCCTAAAGCACCGAATCATCAGTATATGGATGCAATCGAGAGTGTTCTCCCAGTTTACCAAGCTCTTTTAGAAAAAGGAACGCCAGAAAAAATCGTCATCATGGGTGATTCTGCTGGCGGCGGTTTATCGTTGGCCTTTGCTCAATACTTAGCAAAAAAAGGTCTTCCGCAGCCTGGAAACATGATTCTATTATCACCATGGCTTGATGTGACATTAAGTAATCCTGATATCGCTAAAATGGTTCCAAAAGAGCCAATGCTCAACCTAGATTTACTAATCGAATCGGGCAAAGCCTATGCAGGTGATACAGATGAAACACATCATTTGATCAGCCCGATCTATGGAGAAATCAAATCGTTAGGACGAATTTCTGTTTTTATTGGCACTCATGAATTCTTTCTCCCAGATGCCCGGAAATTCAAAGAGATGGCAGACAAGCAGGGTGTTCCCATCAACTATATCGAATACCCAAAAATGAATCACGTCTTTCCTGTCTTCCCTATTCCCGAAGCGAACCAAGCGTTAAAACAAATTGTCGCTATTATTGAGAGTAAGACGTTCCCTTTGAGGGATATGACAAAATAGGATGCGAACATGAGGATGGCCAGCAATGCTCTAGCCATTCTCGTGTCTAATTGGAGGATCAAAAGTTAATTATGAACGAAACAGAACCGTTCTCATTTACAAGTATGCAGGAAGCAGCTCCTGTAGCTATTCCAGATAGACAGTTCATTCAATCACATGACGGCATACGTCTTGCTTATTATCCGTTTTTATCAGAAACAAACACGCAGACCAATGTGATCATCATTCATGGTGGAGGCGCTCACAGCTTGGCTGGTTATGAGCATATCGCCTATACATTGCAACATGATTTTCACGTGAATGTGTTTTTGCTGGATTTGAGAGGCCACGGATATTCTGAAGGAAAGAAGGGGGATACACCCAAAGTCACTGACGTGTGGCAAGATATTTCGCAAGTTGTGGATGTCATCAAACAGCAGCACGAAGGAGCACTTTATCTTTGTGGTCATTCCTCTGGAGCTGGATTGCTGCTTCAATATCTATCTTGGGATGAAAAAAGAAAAGTAGACGGTTACTTTTTTATTGCTCCTGAATTTGGCTACAAATCTGACACAGCGAAGTCTAATCAAGTCCCTTTTGCCACAGTTCAAGTTTGGAAATTCATGCTATCTGCGATGACAAAAGGAAGGCTGATGGGGCATTCAGAAGCTGTACGATTTCACTACCCAGCATGGGTGATTGCACAAGATCCACTTCTTTTAACAGGCATTACCATCAATATGTCTCTTGCCTTAACGCCATCTGCACCTCAAAAACAATTTGCAAGGCTGGACCAGCCTTATGGCATGTTTGTTGGAAGCGAGGATGAGTTATACGACGTAGACAAATTTCATCCATATCTGGCGCTTCCAAATCAGCAGGTGAAAAATCAATCTGTTTACCAAGTGATAGAAAACCATACTCATTTGTCCATTTTACTAGAATCGGGAAAAAAGATTGGGCGTACCATCCAAATGTGGAAAAGTTCCAATTAACCTGAACAACTAGTCAACACTCTACCTTTTTCTTAAAAATTTACATTGACACCATCCTTTTCTATGATAAAATCATAGTGTGATAATGAGAATCGTTATCAAACGATATGACTACATATAGAATGGATAGGTGAGGTACATGTTCAAAAAATCTTTTTGGTCGCTATTAGTTGTGCTCTCCATCGTATTACTTGCGGCTTGTGGCAGTAATAGCAGTGAAGGCAAGTCAGATAGTAATGAGAAAACAAGAACCGTTGAAAGCGCTATCGGTTCAACTGAAATTAAAGGATCGCCTAAACGTGTGGTGACGTTGTATCAAGGAGCAACAGATGCAGCCGTCGCTATGGGCATTAAACCAGTGGGTGTTGTAGAATCTTGGCTTGAAGCACCTACGTATAAATATTTAAGAGATGATTTAAAGGGTGTCAAAATTGTTGGGCAGGAAACACAACCAAACTTAGAAGAAATTGAAAAGCTGAAGCCAGATTTGATCATTGCATCAAAAATCCGTCACGAGCAAATTTTTGATCAGCTGAAAGAAATCGCTCCAACTGTTGCAACAGAAACAGTGTTCACTTTTAAAGACACAGTGAATTTAATGGGTGAAGCGTTAAACAAGCAAGACAAATCAAAAGAATTGCTGACGAAGTGGGATGACCGCGTCGCTGACTTCAAAGAAAAAGCAAAGAAAGACATTAAAAACTGGCCAATGAGTGTGTCTGTGGTGAACTTCCGTGCAGATCATGCAAGAATCTATCAAACTGGGTTTGCAGGTTCAATTTTAACAGAGCTAGGCTTTGAAGGTCCTAAAAATGTCAAAGATAAAAAGCAAGATATCATTACACTTACAGACAAAGAGAGCATTCCACAAATGGATGCAGATGTGATCTATTACTTCATGGATGATCAGGATAAAGCAGTTGAAAAAGCATATAAAGAGTGGACAAGTCATCCTTTATGGAAGCAGCTTGATGCAGTGAAAGCGAAACAAGTGCATAAAGTTGATGAAATCACTTGGAACATGGCTGGCGGTATCACCGCTGCAAACATGATGCTTGATGATATTTATGATCGTCTAGGGCTTGATAAATAAGTGTAGCAGAGGAGAAAATGTGAAAAACCATTTTCTCCTTTTTCCATAACAGATTGAAAGCGGGAATCAGATGAGAAGTTTATTAAAAAAGGATTCGAGCAAGGCACTGCTATTTGCTGGATTCATCGTGTTGATGTTGGTCTTTTTTATGCTCAGTATTTCTCTTGGGCAAACCTCAATTTCCCTCAAAGCCACCATCCATGCGTTTCTTCAGTTTGATGAGTCAGATCCAAACAGTGTGATTGTCATGACATCCAGATTATCAAGAGCTTTAATTGCGACGGTTGTTGGATCAAGTCTAGCGATTTCAGGTGCACTCATGCAGGCATTGACGAGAAATCCGCTGGCTGCACCAGATCTTTTAGGTATTAATGCAGGTGGACTCTTTTTTATTGTGATTTCGATTGTTTTCTTTTCTACCGAGTCGTTAACAGGATATATGTGGACGGCCTTTTTAGGCGCTGCCATTGCAGGTATGCTTGTCTTTCTTCTAGGCTCCATTGGAAGAGACGGACTGACACCGGTCAAAATTGTACTCGCAGGTGCTGCGATATCTGCTCTGTTTGCGTCCTTTACTCAAGGACTTTTAATCGTGAATGAACAGTCCATTCAAAGCATCCTGTTCTGGATGGCTGGTTCAGTGTCAGGAAGAAGTATAGATATGCTGCTGCCTGTGCTGCCTTATATTCTTGGGGCGACTGTGGTGGCGCTGCTTCTTGGCCGCTCGATCAATGTCCTTTTATCGGGTGATGATATTGCGAAAGGGCTTGGCCAGCGTACGTTGCTTTTGAAGATGACGATGGGGGTACTTGTCGTCTTTTTAGCAGGAGGTTCCGTCGCTGTCGCAGGATCCATTGGATTTGTTGGTTTTCTTGTGCCGCATATTGTGAAAAAGCTTGTTGGACCTGACCACCGCTGGGTACTGCCGTATTGTGCCGTTGTAGGGGCGTCGCTTTTACTTGTCGCAGATCTTGCCGCTCGTTTTCTGATCATGCCGCAGGAAGTACCGATTGGTGTCATGACGGCAATTGCAGGAGCGCCTCTATTTGTTTATCTCGTGCGCAAGGGGTTGAAGACAGGTGGCTAAAACATATACAGTGCGTTCAAAGGGCGGGCGCATTTCATTTCAATTTTCAAAGCGGACGTTTTTGATTTTACTATTATTGACAGGCGTTGCCTTTGGTTTATTTATTCTGAGCCTTTGTATGGGCAGCCGCTTTATTCCGCCTACTGATGTGCTGCTGCATATCTTCGGACAAGGCGAGGGAAATACGTTTGTATTAAATACGTTGAGGATTCCAAGGACCCTGCTTGCGGTTTTAGTGGGAGCGGCACTTGCGGTATCGGGGCTTATTTTACAAGGTCTCATTCGAAATCCGCTTGCATCGCCTGACATCATAGGAATTACGAGCGGTGCGTCGTTTGGCGCCATTATGTTCATCGTCTTTTGGATGGGCACTGTGCCTATTGCTTATCAGTCGTTGTGGGCCATTGCAGGCGCTTTTGCGGTATCATGCCTCATTTATTTGCTTTCATGGAAAAAAGGCGTCAAGCCGATCACGCTCGTCTTGATGGGGATTGGGATTTCCGCCATTATGAAGGCGTGTGTGACGTTTACTCTTGTGCTCAGCGATACGATGACCACGACCAAGTCATACATCTGGCTGACGGGCAGTTTATATGGTTCTACAATGAAGGACGTCATCGCAATGCTTCCTTGGGTATTAATTATTTTACCGATTGTCATGGTGCTGGCAAGAACGATGAATGTGAAGGAGCTTGGAGATGATCTTGCAACAGGTCTCGGGGTCAAGGTTCAGGCGAAGCGGTTATTCTTTCTACTGATGAGTGTGACATTAGCCGGTATTGCCGTTGCATTCGCAGGTGGTATTGAATTTGTCGGACTGATGGCGCCACATGTGGCACGGATGATCATCGGTCGTTCCTTTATTGCGCTTGTTCCAGCATCTGCGCTTGTTGGAAGTATTCTCGTGATGCTGGCAGACTTAGTTGCGAGAACGGCTTTTCTCCCGTTAGATGTCCCGGCAGGTGTTTTTACGGCGGCAATTGGTGCACCGTTCTTTATTTATTTGTTATATCAACAACGAAATCGTTAAACGAAAGATGGGGGTTTTGATATGAAGCCAGAGTGGGTTGAGAGAGAATTACTTGATTTCGGGGTACACATCACAAATGGACCAATGACATCTGATCGCACACTGGCTGCGCTTTTTTCAGAAGCATCTATCAGACGTTTATTAGAAGCTGAAAAGGAAGCGATGCATGCACCGAATATAGCAGTGGCGGCGTCCATGTTTTCAAAACGCTATGCCTATTTAGCTGTTAGTTCTACTTTGTACTTGATGACGATGTATGACAGCATCTATCGGTTTTCACCAGAGGCGTGTGTCTTTAGAGAAGATCGTAAAATTGAGCTAGATGAAACGCTCTGTTCATATGTTCAGTTAGAAGGAGATCGTCATGAGTGGAGAGAGCAGGTCGTCCGCATGCTATTTACGCAGTGTGTCACACCTCTTTTAGATGTATTGAAACGTACTTCAAGACTTCCGTATTCAATTTTATGGGAAAATGTAGCGGTACGTATCAATTCTCTTTACCGTAGCATGATGCGAGAAACGGAAGAGCCTAAAATGAAAGAGCGCGTACGGGAGGATTATTTGTTTCTGAAGAAGGCATCGGGTGATCTTTTCGGAGTGAAGCAAAATCCTTTTCAGCACAGCTTAAATTTAGATGAAAGTTTGCTAGACACATCAAATCGAAAGACTTGCTGTATGTATTATAAGCTTGAGAAGAAATCGGAAAGTCTTGATTATTGTCTCGTCTGTCCGCTTGAAAAAAAGAAAGGCACTGCTTGTTCATAGCAGTGCCTCTCTTTTTTATTCCCAAATATCGCTTACCCATTCAGGGTGATCAATAAAAGGATTGCGATTGTGCTGGTACGTTTGATAGATGATTTCGTTACGATTCCGTTCGATTTGATCGACTGGATCTTGCTTGTGCCATTTCAATAGGACAGACATTTTGCCGTGGAGAGGGGCGCTTCCATTATTCACTTTGTTGTTCAATTCTAAATCTGGGAAGTGGTCATCGCCTTCATATCGGACGGCCATATAAAAGAGCATTCTTGCTACATCTCCTTTCACCCGGCTATGAGGTTCAAATGAGTCGCTGTCGTAGAAGTTGCCCGGCGCTCCCTTGTATTCATTTCCGCCTATATCAAAATCTAAATTTCCTCGTGTGCTATTCGTTTGTACGTCTGTTGCCCGAAGGTGATGGAGATCTGTACCAGGTCCCTGGCTCGTCCCAAAATTGCCGTGAGATTTAGCCCACACATGCTCCCGGTTCCACTGTCCCACGTTTCCTCCATTTGCTTGCTTTGACCTGGAGATACCGCTATAGAGCAAGAGCACATTGCTTGGATTTTTTGGATCTTCATCCGTTTTCTTTAATGCATCCCAAACCTGGCTGTAGGATAGCTGCGTATGATCATCAATAATATCGTGTAATGCTTTCTTAAGAGCAGGCCCAGATTTGCCAGCAGCAGATTGGTAATAGGAATCAATTTGACTTGAAGCAGTTGTTTTCGCATGTTGAGCAGATGTTTCGGTTTGTAGCTGTAACGGGGAAAAGGTGATGGTTTGACTCGGTTCATTCAGAGTAAAGCCTTGAGCATTTGCAGCGGGAGGCAGCGGAGCGGCAAATGTACCGAAAATCATAATTCCGGCGGCCACAGTTCCAAATAAAGATCTTTTCATTCTATTTCCTCCTTCATAGGGAATGTATACTCTTTAGTTCTATCATATTGCCATAAAGAAATAAATGGATTTATCGTAAATTTTATGTAACCAATTCGTAAGAAAAGAGATTGCTATTTTATCAGCATTGCTGTATAAGTGGGCATATAAGGATGGACACAGCAAGGGAGAGGATGGATAACGTGAAAGAACTACACACACCTACTAGAACCATTATGACACCAGGACCTGTCGAAGTAGATCCGAGAGTCCTTCGAGTGATGAGTACACCAATTCTTGGTCAATTTGATCCTGCATTTACAGAGATCATGAATGAAACGATGACCTTATTACGATCACTTTTTCAAACAGAAAATGAATGGGCTTATCCAATTGATGGAACGTCGCGCTCAGGACTTGAAGCTGTGCTTGCCAGTGTGATCGAGCCCGGAGATGTGATGCTTGTTCCGGTCTTTGGACGCTTCGGTCATTTGCTGATTGAAATTGGACAGCGCTATGGTGCTGAGGTACATACAATGGAATGTGAATGGGGAACGGTTTTTAAGCAAGACGACATCATCGCAGAGATGTATCAAGTCAAGCCGAAAATTGTTGCGATGGTTCATGGTGAAACATCTACCGGAAGATTACAGCCGCTTGAGAAAATTGGTGAAGCATGCCGAGCGCTTGATGCGCTTTTTATTGTAGACGCTGTGGCGACAATTGGTGGTGTCGAGGTCAAGGTAGACGAATGGAAAATCGATGCGGCAATTGGGGGCTCGCAGAAATGCTTGTCTGTTCCATCAGGGATGTCACCGATCACATATAATGAACGAGTGGCTGACGTCGTACAATCGAGAAAGAAAGTAGAAAAAGGGATTGCAACACAGGACGAACTGCAAAAACAGGTAGACATTTCTCCAATCAAAAGCAATTACTTTGATCTAAGCCAGCTGCAAGATTATTGGAGCCCGAGGCGGTTAAATCATCATACAGAAGCGACAACGATGCTTTATGCACTGAGAGAAGGGGTTCGACTTGTGCTAGAGGAAGGTCTGGAGGAACGTTTTCAGCGCCACTTGTTTCATGAAAAGGCTTTAATGGCAGGACTTGAAGCGATGGGGCTTGAATTATTTGGTGATCCAGACTGCAAAATGCCGGTCGTGACGTGTATCGTCATTCCAAGTGATATCGACGGAGAAACGGTCCGGGCTGATCTTCTTCATCATTTTGGAATTGAAATTGCGAGTTCATTTGGGCCTCTTGCAGGACGGATATGGAGAATTGGCTCAATGGGCTATAGCTGCCGAAAGGAAAATATTCTATTTGTTTTAGCAGGCCTTGAAGCCATCTTGATGAAATACGGCGCAGCCATCAATTGTGGCGCTGGGTTACAGGCGGCTCTTTCCATCTATGAACAAGCTGAATAAAAAAGGGATTCTCAAAATACTCGCCACCAGCGGGTATTTTTTATTTGGGAAAAAACGCTGTTTTTTGAAAAACTAGACTTATAGAGAGCGATATCGCTATACTGAAGAAGTTCTTATCATTTTTGTCATCATTTTCATTTATTTTGAAGAAAGAGGTTTTAATATGAAAAAAATGGGCAGATTGTACATTTTGATGCTCAATATTTTTATTGCCATGCTTGGATTTGGTCTGATCGTTCCTGTCATGCCAAGTTATATTGAAGCCTTTGGCGCAACTGGGAAAACACTTGGTTTCCTCGTTGCTGCAACTGGCCTCACACAATTTGCTTTATCACCCGTCGCTGGAGCGCTGACTGATCGATTTGGACGCAGAAAATTGATTATTGCTGGGATTGCCGGCTTTACGATTGCCCAGTTTATTTTTGCATTTGCGGATCAGCTTTGGATGCTGTTTGTGTCTCGGTTTTTTGGTGGTGCTGCCGGAGCTTTACTCATGCCCGCCATGTTTGCATACATCGCTGATATCACAAGTGAGAAGGATCGAGGGAAAGGAATGGGGCTATTTAGTGCAGCAATGACGTTAGGCTTTGTCATTGGACCGGGTGTTGGGGGTTATTTGGTTGAGTTTGGGATTGCTTTTCCTTTCCTCATCGCTGGTTCCTTTGCAGCCCTGTCGACGCTGTTGTCTTTCTTGTTCTTACCTGAAACTTTAACAAAGGAAAAGCAGGAAGAAGCACGATTGAATAAAGAGCTTCATTTCAATCCTTTTACGCAGATGATTCAGGCTTTAAAAACACCATACGGTTTTTTGTTTATCTTGGCCTTTGTTTTGAATTTCGGAATCATTCATTTTGAATCGATCTTTGGCTTATATGTGGACCAAAAACATGGCTTTACACCGAAGGATATTGCATTTGTCATTACGGTAGCTGGACTTGCGGGTGTCATCGTTCAAGGTGCTTTAGTGAATACCTTTGTGAAACGATTTGGCGAAATGCGTGTCGTCCGGTATGCCCTTTTAGCTGCGGCGTTTATGCTGATCGCCTGCCGCTTTGCCCCTTCCTTTTGGCTGATTTTTACGGGCTCCATTTTGTTTTTATCGGCCACCTCGTTTGTTCGCCCAGCCCTCAATACATTACTATCTAAAATGGCAGGGAATCAGCAGGGGGTAGCAGGCGGCCTCAATACCTCCTTTATGAGCCTTGCGAATATCGTCGGGCCAAGTCTTGCGGGTATTTTATTTGATGTGAATATTGAGCTGCCATTTATGTTTGGAACGCTGGTGCTTTGTATGAGTTTCATTGCTTCTATTTTATGGGCGAAAAAAGCGCAGCAACATTCCCATGCCGTATCGTAAAGACAGCATAGAAAAAACCGATCAGCACAAATGGATCGGTTTTTTTCGTCATCGCTCATACTTCACGACTGGTGATTTTTCTTTATGCAGCGCATGAATCAATGCATCGTCTACATGCAAATGCTCCTTCACTAATTGAGGAGGGGTTAAGGCCATCCATTGGTTCAATGAAATATCAGCAAATCGATCGCTTTTAAACATTTCTAGAAACCAAAGGCTCGTTTGCCCGATATTTTGTATGTAATGCCCCATCCCGAAAGGAACATAACCAACATCACCTGCTCTGTAATTAAAGGTGCGAGCTGTCCCGCCTGCTCCAAAAACCGTCATTTTGGCTGTACCGGTTAAATAGTATTGCCACTCATCATTATTCGGGTGCCAGTGCATTTCTCTCATCCCGCCAGGTTTTACCTCCACAAGTGCAGCAGCAATGGTTTTAGATACTGGAAAATTGCGTGAGTCGACGATTCGCACGGTTCCACCAGAGGTCACGATTGGTTTTTGACGAAGGAGCTGGTGGGTAAATGGCGGTTTGATGCCGCCGTATGGATCAGAGACTGTTTGGCTTTCAATGGATGCCGGTTAAGAGCCTTGAAACATATAGCGCTGTTTATGTGGAATGCGGTCAAACAGCTTGATTGGCACGCCGAAATTAGCAGAAAGAATGTCTTTTGGTGTATGAGCAAACCAGTCTGTGATGGTGAACGTATCAAATTCAGAAAAAGCACCATCATCAAACACAAGGAGAAACTCACAGCCATCCTCAAGACCTTGAATGGAGTGCGGAATACCGGGCGGGAAATACCACAAGTCTCCTTCTTCTACATCAGCGATCATATTCCGTCCTTCTGCATCTACAGATGTGATCCGGGCTTTGCCTAAAATCATATATGCCCATTCCGCCTGCTTATGCCAATGAAGCTCACGAACACCTCCGCGCGTAAGCCGCATGTTCACACCAGCAATCGTTGTTGAAACAGGCAGCTCTCGCTCGGTAATTTCCCTCGACCAGCCGCCATGATTCAAGTGCATATGTGTATCAGAATATGAAAATTTTAAATTAGGAATCGTCCCCGCATCCGTTTTAGGGGGAACGAACATATCTAGGTTCTCCATATCGCGCAGAACGTCTCGCGGGCCTAAATCGGTTGCGCCGGCCCCATCGTCTCGAATCGGTTGCGGGATGTGACGAATCTCATCATCCATTTGACACCACTCCTTGTCATTCACACTTCTCCTCCAAAATATATGAGGCGTAAGAAAAAAAGATTCAATTGGAATCGGGTGAAAGGTGCTTTTGAATCCGCAAAGCTAATCGCAAGCGCAATGTTGCGTCAGGATCTTTTAGGCTGATCTGGAGCAGTTCTTCACATTTCTCCATTCGATATATCACGGTGTTGCGATGAACAGATAAACGTTTGGCTGTTTCTGAAATATGGCAATGTGTTTCGATATAAACAGATAAGGTGTGGAGAAGGTTCGGATCGACTTGTGATTGTTCATATAATGGGTGGAGGTACCGCTCATAGAATGTTGTTAAATCTTTTGATGGGATGAGCTTCAGTAAATCTGACACATCTTTTGCTTGATAGAACTGAATATATTCAGCTCGTAATGAGAGCTGGCCTGATTGCAGAGCATGGGCAGCTTCACTGAATCCTTTTGGCAGATCGGTGATGAGATAACCGCTTAAGCTTACACCAAAGGAAATGGTGGCATTCACATGCTGTTTAATAAGGATCTGCATTTGTTTTAAAAAAGAGCAGATCGATTTGTTCATTGCCTGCCAGCCGCCAGTCTCTTCTATAAGGAAGATGCCGATATCTCCTTTGACAAAAAGAAAGGCGGGAAATGGACAGTGCGAAAGGGTGCTTTCAAGTAAAGCAAACACATCATCTACAAGGGTTTGCTGCTTAAGGAAACAAGTGAAATGACTGCTCTGATCAAGTTGACAGACGATACATAAATAGGGAATCGTTGTGTTTAATCCAAACATGCGTGCCAGACAGGCAACATCTTGTTCTGAGGAAATCGTGCCCTCCACCCATTTGCGAAACCATTCATTTTTGGCTCGCTCTGTCGATTGCTTGATGGCATGTTGTTTGATGCGTGAAATGGACATGGCATGTACAGCTTGTTCAATTATCAAATGCAGCCCCATGTCGTCTTGAGGATGAATGAAGGCGGGAACGACTAAATAATCATAAGCTTGTTCGTTTATATAGATAGGAAAAACAGAAACGCTTTCTTTTGAATGAACCATAGAAAAATAATGCTGCTGCGTACTGTGAAACAAGCGGAGCATTTGTATCCAATCTGGATTTGTCATACCTTGGGGTGAGGTGAAAAGAATACGTCCATACTGATTGATCAAATAGACAGGCTGATGAATTCTTTGGGCCACTTTTTGCAATGCTTCAACATGATGATCGACAATGTTCATATCCACTCATTCTCCTTTTTTTAGAGCTGAAGCCTTTGGTGAAGATGAATAAAAAAATGGACAATCGCTGTCAAAGTCTCTGATATCAATTTTATGTTATCAGCTCCATTCAATTTAGATAGAAAGTTGTGATGTAATATCACAAAAAAGATGGCAGGGCAAAATCACGTCACATCAGTCATCTTCATTCAGAAAAATGGGTAAATATGATATGTTGTAGACAGAAGAATTTCTTTCAGAAAGATGGGTATCCCAAGAAACAAAGACTTTCAATGGGAAAATCCGTTTAGACAAGCAAGTGGCAAGAGGTGAGATAGATGATTTATATCGGATTAACTGGCTGGGGAGATCATGACAGTCTGTACCCGCCGAGAATCGGCAGCTCTCAAAAGCTGTTTCACTACGCATCAACGTTTCCCATTGTGGAACTGGATGCAAGCTTTTATGCTGTTCAGCCTGAGCGGAACCATGAAAAATGGATAAAAGATACGCCAGACGCCTTTCAATTTGTTGTGAAAGCATATCAAGGAATGACCGGGCATCAAAGAGGCGAGATCCCGTTTGCTTCAAAGGAAGAAATGTTTGATGCCTTTATTCTTTCACTGAATCCTCTCATTCGAGCAGGGAAACTGGCGATGGTTCTGTTTCAATTTCCACCATGGTTTGATTGCAAAAAGGAGCACGTCCACTATTTAAGATGGTGTAAGGAGAAGATGGGGGACATTCCTTGTGCACTCGAATTCCGAAACCGAACTTGGTTTTCAGACGAGTTTTATGAACAAACCTTATCCTTTATGGAGAAAGAAGGGTGGATTCATTCCGTCTGTGATGAACCGCAAGTCGGAGAAGGGTCTATACCGCCAGTCATAAAAGCCACACACCGTGACAAAACATTGGTCCGTTTCCACGGAAGAAATAAACAAGGTTGGCTTCACCCGGCAGATCATGAGAACTGGCGTGAAGTTCGTTACTTATATTTATATAATGAAGCTGAACTAAAGGAATGGAAAAAGAACCTCGACATCCTGCATCAACAATCGAAAGATGTATATGTCGTATTTAATAATAACTCAGGCGGAGATGCGGCAGCGAATGGCCAGCAAATGATTGATTTGCTGGATTTGACGTATTCAAGCTTATCCCCGAAGCAGTTAGATTTATTTAGTTAAACGAGAGCTGTGGCTTTCAATTTGAACGAGACGGTTCAGTGACAACTTGAGGGAGAGATCAACATGCTGCAGAAGCTATGGTTATATCATACAAACGACTTGCACAGCCACTTTGAAAACTGGCCAAAAATCGCAGCTTATATTGAAGAAAAGCGTCAAGTTCACGATCAGATGCTCTTATTTGATATTGGCGATCATATGGATCGAGTAAACCTTGTATCAGAAGCGGATTATGGAAAAGTGAATGTCAAACTTCTCAATCAGCTTGGCTATGATGGAGTCACAATTGGTAATAATGAAGGCATTACGTTGCCTCATGAGCAGCTCGACCAATTGTACAAAGACGCGCAATTCCCGGTGATTTTATCTAATTTATTTGAAAAAGGCAAAAGACCATCGTGGGCAAAGCCTTATGAAGTGATCACGTTGAAAAATGGACTGAAGATCGCCGTCTTAGGGGTGACCATTGCGTATACACCTGTCTATGAAAAGCTGGGCTGGGACATTACAGACCCATTTGAGAGCATACGGGAGATGCTACAAGAAGTGAAAGGACAAGCCGATGTCATTGTTCTTCTTTCCCATCTAGGCATCATCCATGATCGAGAGGTAGCCCATGACTTCCCAGAAATCGACATCATCTTAGGCTCACATACGCATCATCTTTTAGAACAGGGCGAGATGGATAATGGCGTTCTTCTTGCATGTGCTGAAAAGTATGGGCATTATATTGGCTGTGTCGAGCTGACCATTGACACAGCGAGTAGCGAGCTCATCGAGAAAAAAGCGACGGTGCAATCAGTGGACCAGCTGATCAGTGAATCCGATGAAGCGATCACGACTTTACAGAAAGCAGAAAGACGAGCGAAGTCACTCATGCAGGAAAAAGTGACATCCATTAAATCAAAGCTCGAAACAAAGTGGTTTGATGACTCTCAGCTTCCGCAACTTTTAACAGATGCCATTAAAGAATGGTGCGAGGCAGATATCGGCATGATGAATGCTGGGATGGTGCTTGATTCATTAGAGGCTGGCATCGTCACAAGAGAAGACATTCACCGGATATGCCCGCATCCCATTAATCCAATCAGGGTGACACTTACTGGGAAGCAATTGGTCGAAACAGTGTCTCGTGGCTGTGAAGAAAAAATGGAACAGCTACGCATCAAAGGCTTTGGCTTTAGAGGCGAACTGATGGGGAAAATGCTATACAGCGGTTTGACTTATTCATTAGAAGAGGGCGAAGCCAAACGAGTAAAAGAGGTCTATGTAAACGGCGAGCTGATCCAAGAGGACGTGTCCTATACAGTTGGCACAGTGGATATGTATACACTTGGCTCTCTTTTTCCTCATATACGTGACCATGAACACATTGAATATTTTATGCCGGAATTTTTACGTGATGTCCTGAGCTGGCGATTGAAGGATGCAAAGTGAAATCCGCTCCAGCCTAACAACACTTGCCCTCCCTTCACATAGATTGTGTTGAAGGGAGTGAAGGGATATGGTGAATTTAACACCTATTACAATTGATGGCCATTCCTTTACAGCCGTCACCGTCAAACTGCCAAAGACCAATTTCATGGCAGTGACAAATGAGCATGGTTATATTATGTGCGGTGCACTTGATGTCGGGCTCCTAAATGAAAAGCTTGCAGATAGAGGAATCATCGCAGGAAGAGCAGTCGGTGTAAGAACCATCGAGCAATTGCTAGATGCACCTTTAGAATCTGTGACATATGCCGCTGAGTCGCTCGGCATTCATGCTGGCACAATTGGAAGAGATGCATTATTAAAAATGGTGAAATAAAATGAACAGATGATTCCTATCCCCCCGCCTGTCTGCATACACTTGTAATGGAGAAGGGGGGATTTTTTATTGAGATTGAACCGCCGTTATCGCCCCTATAAAAAGGGCCCTCTGCCATTTCGTTATGTCATGCTGCTTGCCATATTATTTTTTGTGCTCTCAACTGTCATTAGCCTATTCTTCATCAATCGTTCCATTAAACCAACGTTGATTCACATTGCTGAGCTAGAAACAGAACGAATCGCCAATCATCTTATCCAATATTCTGTTCAGGATTTTGCAGATGATCAGGAGAATATGAAGGATATGGTTGTGATGAATACCAGTGAGAACGGAAAAGTGACAACTATCGACTTCAATGCGCAAGCAACATCGAAAGCAATGGCTGACCTGTCACGTCACCTTCAAAAAAATCTAGAGGACATTGAAAAGGGGAATTTTCAAAAAGAGGCAAAAGAAGCATTAAAGGATCAAACAGATGGACATGACGGCATTATATATAACATTCCGCTTGGGCAAGCGTCCGGAAATGCACTTATCGCCAACCTAGGACCAAAAGTGCCTGTACGATTCAGTGTCATTGGTGACCCGCATACGGACGTTGAAAAAAACATTAAGCCTTATGGCATCAACAATGCCTTGATTGATATTAGTGTGCTCATTGAGGTGAAGGTGAGAGTCATCATCCCATTCGCCTCAGAAACCATCGTCGTCAAAAACTCCGTGCCTGTCTCCATTCAAGCCGTTCAAGGAGATGTCCCAGATTATTATAATGGCAGCGGAACAAATTCAGGCGCTCCATCGATTGTTCTGCCAGAAAAAAAGGAGAAGAAAGAATAACAGCCCAATGGACGAATTGGGCTGTTTTTTTCATATGCTGTGATTGCATATAGTGTTTTTGTGATGCACGTTTTATTGTTACGAAACAGACAGTCTTGTCCTTGCATCATTTTCATCGGTGATATAGGTCACGTCTTCAAATCCACATTCAACTGCATTCTTGTATAGCCATTCGAGTGTTCCCTTATTTTTGCAATAGATCGTGACATAGGAGCAATCGGCCACTAAAAGAACAAGCTCGCATTGGCTTTCAATAAATTCTTCATAGGTCTTAATATGAGTCAATGTCCCTTTTGGATATGCTTGTAAATCGGCGAAAATCATATAATACGTCTTGTTTTCAATGAGGTGTTTGAGTTCTATACCGTCCATTTCTGTTTTACCTTCAGGAAAAAGTTCTTCATCTTTTTGGCCATCAACAGTATATTCGAGTCTTCGGTATCGATTCGCCAGCTGAATTTGGTGATGTCGATCGGTTTTAGCACTTCTCCAAGGAAGACTCCGTATTCATTTGGAATGGTAAAAGTCATTCCTCTTTTCAAAAAACAACCCCCTAACTCTTTGTGAAGTAATCTTTCATTGGCTGCCATGCTTAGACTTTTTTTCATGTGATCTGTTCATCTTATCCTAATTAACCACTTGATTCCATACGGATCACGTGCCATGATAAATGTTCATTGTTTTCCTTTTCTGAATAGTGGAAGCTATCCTGAAGACTGATTTTTCACGATCGTCTGTTATGAAAGTGAGAGGAGGATTTGATTGATATGAAGAAAATTCATGTAAGCGGGTTTTGTTTTTTGGTATTTGCCATTGTATTTAGTGCTAAGTATATGTCAGCATCGATATTATTAGCTGGGAGTGACAGTTTGAGTGTCGACTTATTTAGAGGGATGTTTGACATGATTCCACTTGAAGTAACAGTTGTGTATCTCCTTTTTTTCCTCATGGGTATTCTTTTTTTAGTTTTAGGATTGAAAGAGAAGCATAAGCAGTAACAGTAGACAAGTGATGACCGGGGAAATGTTGATACATATCAAAAGGAGAAGCAAGCGGTATCGCTAAACTTCTCCTTTTATTTATCGACGTTTCCGCTCGGCTCTTTCCCATGCCCTTAAATGAGGATAAGGATCAAACGACCATTCAGTTCGTCCATTGTCTTTATACATGCCGTAATGAAGGTGCGGCGGGAATTTTCCTGCTGTGCCAGGTGGACCGTAACCGGAGCTTCCGACTGATCCGATGACTTGACCAGGTTCTACAATCTGCCCAGCTTTGAGTCCTTTTGCAAAGCCATTTAAGTGGGCAAAATAATGATAATGATTGTGAATATCTCGAATGCCGATCCGCCAGCCGCCAAAGCGATTCCAGCCTTTCATTTCAATCACGCCGTACGATGTCGCACGAACAGGAAGACCGTAATGAGCAAAAAGATCAGTGCCCTCATGAATTCTTCTGCCTCCAAAGCCTCTCGCATCACCCCATGTACTCCTGTAGCTGTAGTCAGCGCCAACCGGAAGAGGAAATGCATGCTTTCCAAGGTCAAGATGGCCGTAATGCTTATAGAGCTTCATAAAAGATGAAATGATTCCAACGGTTTGATCGCGTCCGTAATAATCCCACAGCGCAATTTTTAATTGATCGATGCTGCTGCCGTAATGGAGCAAGTATTGAGCAAACGTGAACAGGACATCTTCATCGTTATCGATTTCCGCTTTTCCATCCCCATTACCATCAAGCCCAATACCGTCGAACACTTTAATGCTTAATGGAGAGGTATCCTGCTTATTGGGATTTTCTGGTCCCATCCACATTTCCCGGGGAATGTAGATGCCAATCACACCTGTTTGTTTTGGTAAATCTCTTCTGCTTTTGCGTATATTGTGTTCATACTGATCAACCGCAGCAAGTACATACCACGGGACCTGTGTGGTGATGGCGATCTTTTCATACAGTGCCATTCGCTGTTTTAATTCATCGGGCTGCTTGTTTGCCCCTTGTGCATGGACTGATGCGGGAATCATTGAAAGAGCGATGATGATCGCTAAAACCACCTTCACAAACGTCCATCTCCTTTCTTCGAACATACCTTCTACCGTTTAGTGTGGTTTGATCACGTTATTTCATAAGAAGAAAATGTTAGTAATTTTCTTCTGTTATTTTAGGAGGCTTTTGGGTATTTTTGCAGCTCATTCCCTTGTTGTTCAATCTGTACTATGTTAAAGTGTCTAAAGAAAAGGCCTTAGGCCGAAGATTCATTTTTTTGCGGCAACAGCTGCATCCATCGTATATAGCAGGAAGATGATTGTATATGCACCTTTAACGAATTCATATGGAGATGATGGAATTGGCAAAGAAGGAAGAGCACGTAAGAAAACCGGACTGGCTTAAAATTAAGCTGAATACGAATGAAAACTATACCGGTTTGAAAAAAATGATGCGGGAAAACAACCTGCATACCGTTTGTGAGGAAGCGAAATGTCCGAATATTCACGAATGCTGGGCAGTGAGAAGAACTGCTACATTTATGATCCTCGGATCTGTTTGTACGCGCGCATGCCGTTTCTGTGCGGTGAAAACCGGACTTCCTACTGAGTTAGACTTGCAAGAGCCAGAACGCGTGGCAGATTCAGTGGCTTTGATGAATTTAAAGCACGCTGTGATAACAGCGGTTGCAAGGGATGATCAAAAAGATGGCGGAGCAGGCGTATTTGCTGAAACTGTTCGTGCCATTAGAAGAAAAAGTCCATTCACAACAATTGAAGTTCTCCCTTCAGACATGGGTGGCAATTATGATAATTTGAAAACGTTAATGGATACACGCCCTGATATTTTAAATCACAATATTGAAACAGTTCGCAGGTTAACACCAAGAGTTCGTGCACGGGCTACATACGATCGTTCATTGGAATTCTTGCGTCGTGCAAAAGAAATGCAGCCTGACATTCCAACGAAATCAAGCATTATGATTGGACTTGGTGAAACGAAGGAAGAAATCATTGAAGTCATGGATGATCTTCTTGCCAATAACGTCGACATCATGGCAATTGGTCAGTATTTACAGCCTTCGAAAAAGCATTTGAAAGTGCAAAAATACTACCATCCAGATGAGTTTGCAGAGCTGAAGGAAATTGCCATGTCAAAAGGCTTTAGCCACTGTGAAGCTGGACCGCTTGTCCGTTCTTCTTATCATGCAGACGAACAAGTAAACGAAGCGTCTAAGAAGCGTCAGGCGCAAGCATAACAAAGAAAACGCCAGAGCTCTCTGGCGTTTTTTCTCGTATTAATTTTGGCCGTAAGGTGCGTTTCGTCTCATGGTCCGATCGGAATTCGTCATGCCATTGGCATCTTCTTTCGTTGAAATATCTCCGCCTTGAGGAGAGTATTTCATTTGTTGAATCGTTTTCGTTAAAATTTGATCAAAATCACGTGAGTTGGTTTGAAGACGTGAAAAATTGGCAATGGATTGAAAGTGCTCTGGGTTATCAGAGACGTACACATGATAATAACGAGGGAGAACAGAAACCGCTGTTTTTTTCACTTGATCGGCTGATTCATCTCGTTTTTTGTTGCCTGTTCGATACACAATGAGGGCATCCTCGTCTGTGACAAGTGTTGCTGCATCCTTTATATTTGGCAGCTGAATGGCTAAACTTGTAATCACGTGGGCAAGATGCTCACGATTTAAAGCAGGGGTTCTTTCCTTCTGATCGGTTACTTGCTGGCGCTGATAACGAACATAGCCTGCTCGATTCGTATCTGCTTCTGGCATGTTGGAATTATTTCCTTCATGACGATCAGACAGGCGAATTGTCTTACTGGAAGAATCTTCATCCACTTGCCGGTTCATGCCGGATTGAAAGCCGCACCCGCCTAAAAGCATGCATAGGAGAATAGTGGCTGTCAGTTGTTTCATCATAAATGTGACCTCCTTTTTTCTTTAGCTTCGGCTAAATCGGAAAAAACATGCTTTAGCAATTGATGGAGTTGTTCCAATGAATTATCATTAAAGGTGGATCGTTTAAAAAGAGGTGAGAAGATGATCGTCATTCAGAATGCTACCTTTGATCTTGTCAGAGAAATCAAAGACGGCTTTGATGAGGAAGCGTTTAAAGCAAGGTACTCAGATATTTTAAATAAGTATGATTATATTGTGGGGGATTGGGGCTATAACCAGCTTAGGCTGAAGGGGTTCTTTGATGACCAAAACCAAAAGGCCACATTCGATACAAAAATCAGTACACTCGATGAATACATTTATGAATACTGTAATTTTGGCTGTGCCTATTTTGTCTTAAAGCGGATTAGAAAATAACGCAAAGGGGAGCGTCATGATGTATTTCGTAGACAGAAAGAAGATTGAAGAGACATTACGTTTTTTTGAGGAGCAATATAATTTGATGCGCAGTCATCAAACATGGTCAAGCCCTTTAGAAAAAAAAGCGCTGGAACGAATTGTTCATTTGCTCGTCGAATGTATTCTTGATACAGGAAATGATATGATTGACGGCTTTATCATGCGGGACCCAGGAAGCTATGACGACATCATGGATATTCTTGTGGACGAAAAAGTTGTACCAACAGAAGAAGGCACTCACCTGAAAAAACTGGTCTCGTGCCGTAAAACACTTGTTCAGCAATACCAAGAAGTGGTTCATCACGATTTGTTGCAGGTCATCAGTGAGGTAGAACAGGCGCTGCAAGTCTTCCCGAATCGAATTCGCACTTACTTGGAGCAGGAGCTTGGACCAGTATCAGCGTTTAAATAAACCATTGGAGTTGTATGCAGCATGAAATACAAAGGCTATTTAATTGATTTAGACGGGACGATGTATAAAGGAACAGAAAAGATCGAAGAGGCGGGGCAATTTGTTCACAAGTTAAATGAGTTGAACATCCCTTATTTGTTTGTCACGAATAACTCTTCACGCACGCCGAAGCAAGTAGCAGAAAAACTGGTTTCATTCGATATTCCAGCAACGGAAGAACAAGTCTTTACAACCAGTATGGCGACGGCAAACTATATCGCAGAACAAAAGAAAGATGCCTCGGTGTATGTGATCGGAGAAGAAGGCATTCAGCAGGCCATCGAAGAAAAAGGACTGTCGTTTGGTCAAGAAGACGCTGATTTCGTTGTCGTTGGAATAGACCGCAGTATTACATATGAAAAACTAGCGGTAGGAGCCATTGCGATCCGTCAAGGTGCACAATTTGTTTCAACAAATGGAGATATTGCCATTCCGACAGAAAGAGGGCTGTTACCTGGAAATGGATCGTTAACATCTGTGCTGACGGTTACGACAACAGTGCAGCCAACATTTATCGGGAAGCCAGAGTCTATCATTATGGAACAGGCCATGCGGGTGCTCGGGACAGATGTGTCAGAGGCGCTCATGGTGGGCGATAACTATGATACCGATATTATGGCAGGGATGAATGCAGGGATGGATACACTGCTTGTCCATACAGGCGTCACGACAAAAGAGCTGCTTCAGAAATATGACAAACAGCCAACCTATGTCATTGATTCATTATCTGAGTGGATTGAACGATTATCTTAATGAAAAGAGGACAAGCGTCAGACGCACGTCCTCTTTTGTGTTTTATTCTGCATTTCTTGCACTATGTGCCAGTCTACTTGATGCTGCCGCAGCAATAGCACCGACAATGTCATCTAAAAAGGTGTGGCATTCGCCTGAGGATTTATCGTTGAGTTTCCCAAGAATCCCTGGTTTTTCTTTATCGATATATCCGTAATTCGTAAAGCCGATGGAGCCATAAATATTAACGATGGCAAAGGATAAAATTTCATCCACACCATATAGACTTTCATCTGTTTCAAGAATGGATTGCAGCGGTTCTGTCAGCTTTTTTTGCTCAGCGAGAACATCTAGTTCAACGCCTGTTAAGATGGCATTTTGGACTTCACGTTTTGCGATGACACGTTCCACATTGTGGATGCACTCTGTCATGTCTAAGCCAGGATGATATTTTTCCTGTAAAAAGAAGACAAGGTCTGCTATATCTTGAATGGTTACGCCTCGTTCTTGTAAACGGCGTCTTGCTGTTTTTTCTACTTCGTTCATCTCATGATGATGCGGCATGTTCCTCACCCAATCCTCGTAATTTGTCCACAACGTGTGAAATAGCTTCGGATAGTAAATAGTATTCATAAATCCCTCAACCTGCGACTACGATATGATAAGAGACTGATTTTATGAACGCAGGTGAAATCATGAAAGAAACCATTTATCACACATTTGGTATTGATGTGCGTCAATTTATGCCATATGGCAGTTATCAGAGCTTTCAAACGGCGAAAGCTCTCTTCATCATTGTTCCCGTGTCTCATTTGCGAGAAGAAGAACTCACAGAGCTTTATCATATCAGTCAGTATTTACTGAATGACGGTGACCCATACGTTGCCGTGTTTGAATTAACAAACGAAGAGAAACCGACTTTTACCCATGGAAAAGAACTGTACGCTCTATTAAAGGCAGCACCGCGGGTCACAAGCCGCTCATTTCAGCACGCATCAGAGCTGGCGGCCTTTCATGTCAGGGGGAGAGGGTTTCCTTATGAGGTGTCTGAAACAAAACGTGTCGGAGCTTGGAAGGAATTATGGGCAAAACGGTTAGACCAGCTGGAAGGCTTTTGGATGCAGCAAATGCATCAAAAACCACTTGAACGATTTGAAAAGAAATTTATTGAATCCTTTCCGTATTATCTCGGATTAACGGAAAATGCCATTCAATATTTAGTGGATACAGAGCTTGATGATGAACCGAAAGAATGTGATTCAGGTACTGTTTGTCATCAGCGCTTTTCACGTATGACCTGGCCACATGAGCAGCCGCTTCGTTTACCTGTAGATTGGGTATTTGATCATCCAACAAGGGACATCGCAGAATATTTAAGAGAAACCTTTGTCCAGCATAAGGAGGATTTAATTGAAGAGGGATTTTCCTTTTTGCAGCAATATGAGCAGGTTACGCCTCTTTCATCATTTTCAAAGCGTCTGCTGTACAGCCGTCTTCTGTTTCCGCTTCATTATTTTGAAATTGTCGAAGGTTATTATATGTCAGGAGAAAATGAAAAATCTTATTATGAAGAACGATTAGATTACGTTTTAAATGATGCGAACCGCTACGAATATTTTCTCAAGGTGTTTCAAGAATTGAGTGCTATGCGCAGCGGTGGGCATCTCATTCCTCCTGTTGGATGGATTCATCAATCCGCTGATTTGAAGTTTCAGTGAACAGACGAAACGTCTCTTTTCTCTTGAGGCGTTTTTCGTTATGCTTAAAGAAATCAACCAAAGGAGTGTTCTTCTTGACGAAACCTTATGTTTATATCACAAGAAAGCTTGATGAAACAACACTTACACCATTAAAAGAAGTCGCTCATATTGATATGTGGACGAGCGAGGATGAGCCGTGTCCAAGAGAAGAGTTAGAAAAACAAGCGGCTCAAGCAGATGGGCTGCTCACGATGCTGTCAGATCAAGTAGATGAGGCACTTTTATCAAATGCTCCAAATCTAAAAGTGGTCGCGAATCTCGCGGTCGGCTATGACAATATTGATCTAAAGGCAGCTAAAAAGCACGGGATCACGGTATGTCATACACCGGACGTCTTAACAGAATCGACGGCTGATTTAGCCTTTGCGCTTTTGATGGCGTCAGCAAGACGAATTGTCGAAGCGAGTGATTGGATTAAGGATGGGAACTGGACAGGCTGGGGACCGCTTCTTCTAGCCGGTGCTGATGTGCATCATAAAACGTTAGGGATTGTCGGAATGGGCAGTATTGGAACCGCACTGGCCAAGCGGGCAAAAGGTTTTGATATGAATGTTCTGTATCATAATCGTTCAAGAAAGCCAGAAGCAGAAGCGCAGCTAGGTGTGACCTATGCCGCATTTGATGAGCTGCTTACGCAGTCTGATTTCATCGTTTGTTTGACGCCTTTAACGCCTGAAACGAAAGAAATGTTTAATAAGAAAGCATTTGAGCAGATGAAGAACACGGCTTACTTCATCAACGTTTCCAGAGGGCAGACGGTAGATGAAGATGCTTTATATGATGCTGTCACGACAGGAAAAATTGCAGGAGCAGGTCTGGATGTATTTAGCAAGGAACCAGTCAGCCCAGATCACCCGTTAACGACATTACCAAATGTGACAGTGCTTCCTCATATCGGAAGTGCAAGTGTTGAAACGAGAAAAAACATGATGCATTTATGTGCTGAAAATATTGCGCTTGTCCTGCAAAATCAGCAAGCCAAAACGCCAGTTCAGGCGTAATCTCAAGCTTCCCGGCTTCGGGAGCTTTTCTCACAAAAATATTTTGAAAATATAGAATCTTGATATAAATAGCTGTTAAGCGGTTTCATTCTCATATTCTCTTATTTTATTACCTTGTCAAAATGAGGATACCCCTTTATAATGTGTGTACATTGAATGTCTGTGTTAGGTTAACAAATGTCTTTTTAGAGAGGACATTTACGGAGAAAGGTGGAATTTCAGGTGAAGGCAATTCGAGTTGGACTACTAGGATTAGGAACAGTGGGGAGCGGTGTCGTTAAGATTATTCAAGATCATCAGGATAAATTAATGCACCAGATCGGCTGTCCGGTATTAATACAAAAAGTGCTTGTGAGCAATCCCGATAAAAAAAGAGATGTGGATGTGGCAAGAGAGGTCTTCACAACTGAAGTATACGATGTGATTCGAGATCCAGAGATCGACGTCATTATTGAAGTGATGGGCGGCATTGAAGAGACAAAACAATATTTAATAGATGCACTAAATGAGAAGAAGCATGTCATTACAGCCAATAAGGATTTAATGGCGCTATATGGCACAGAGCTTTTACATGTAGCAAAAGAAAACGGCTGTGACCTTTACTATGAAGCGAGTGTCGCAGGTGGGATTCCAATTTTGCGTACACTAGAGGAAGGTTTAGCCTCTGACCGCATCACAAAAATGATGGGAATCGTGAACGGGACAACGAACTTTATTTTAACAAAAATGAATGTCGATAAAAGCGCGTATGAAGATGTATTAAAAGAAGCGCAGGATCTTGGCTTTGCAGAAGCAGATCCGACGGCGGATGTAGAAGGACTGGATGCGGCAAGAAAGATGGCCATCCTGGCAAGACTCGGCTTTTCCATGAATGTAGACTTAGAGGATGTGAAAGTGAAAGGCATCTCTGACATCTCGGACGAGGACATTAATTTCAGTAAACGTTTTGGCTATACAATGAAGCTGATTGGAATTGCTCAAAGGGATGGAGAGAAAGTGGAGGTCAGCGTACAGCCAACTTTACTTCCTGATCATCACCCGTTATCTTCCGTCAACAATGAATTTAATGCTGTCTATGTTTACGGAAGTGCTGTCGGAGAAACGATGTTTTACGGACCTGGAGCAGGCAGCCTGCCAACGGCAACAGCTGTAGTCTCAGATTTAGTCGCTGTTATGAAAAACATGCGTCTTGGTGTGAATGGCAGTGGATTTATTGCACCGCAATTTGAGAAGAAAATCAAATCATCATCCGAAGTATTTGCTCAGCAATTTTTAAGAATACATGTGAGAGATCAAGTCGGAGCTTTCTCCCGCATTACATCGATTTTTTCTGAAAGAGGCATCAGCTTTGAAAAGATCCTTCAGCTTCCTGTCAAAGGGCATGATGAGCTTGCTGAAATTGTGATTATTACACATCAGACATCAGAAGAAGATTTCTCAAATATCCTGCAAACATTAAACGATCTCGACGTGGTGGTTCAAGTGAAGAGCACATATCGAGTAGAAGGGAACGGTTTAAGCTGATGAAGTGGAATGGACTCATTGAAGAATTTCAAGAATTCTTACCAGTAAACGAACACACACCTAAACTAACATTAAATGAAGGAAACACACCGCTGATTCATCTCGCAAAGCTATCTGAAAAGCTTGGGATTGAACTTCATGTGAAAACAGAAGGCGTCAACCCTACAGGTTCTTTTAAGGATCGCGGGATGGTCATGGCCGTCGCAAAGGCAAAAGAAGAAGGCAATGATACGATCATGTGTGCATCGACAGGGAATACGTCTGCAGCAGCAGCAGCTTATGCGGCGCGCGCTGATATGAAATGTATTGTCATCATTCCAGATGGAAAAATTGCCTTCGGTAAGCTGGCGCAGGCTGTCATGTACGGAGCAGAGATTATTGCCATTGACGGCAACTTTGATGATGCGCTGAAAATTGTCCGCAGCATCTGTGAAAAAGCACCGATTGCACTTGTTAACTCCGTCAATCCATACCGAATTGAAGGACAAAAAACAGCGGCATTTGAAATCTGTGAGCAGCTAGGCTCCGCACCGGACGTACTGGCGATTCCTGTTGGAAATGCGGGGAATATTACAGCGTACTGGAAAGGCTTCAAAGAATATCATGAGAAAAAAGGCACGGGACTACCAGTCATGCGTGGTTTTGAAGCAGAAGGAGCTGCAGCCATCGTTAGAAATGAAGTCATTGAGCAGCCAGAAACAGTCGCAACAGCCATTCGCATCGGAAACCCTGCAAGCTGGAAGCAAGCTGTAGCAGCGGCAGATGAATCAAACGGGAAAATTGATGAAGTGACAGATGAAGAAATTCTTCATGCCTATCAATTGATCGCACGTGAAGAAGGTGTGTTTGCAGAGCCAGGCTCTTGTGCATCAATTGCAGGTGTACTCAAACAAGTGAAATCTGGAGAAATTAAGCCAGGCAGTAAAGTCGTCGCTGTACTAACAGGAAACGGATTAAAAGATCCGAATACGGCGATTGATATTTCACACATCAAACCGGTCACGCTGGATGCAGATGAAGATCAAATTCTGGAACATTTAGAAAAGGCCGCACGCGTATGAGTAACGCCTCCATGCTTTTTTCAATCACAGTACCGGGAAGCACTGCCAACTTAGGACCAGGCTTTGACTCAGTCGGAATGGCGCTCAGCCGCTATTTAAAGCTATCGGTCTATGACCATGATAGCTGGCTGTTTGAAGCAGAAACAGATGTCGTGTCTGGTATTCCATCAGGCACCGATAACCTGATCTACCAAACAGCTAAAAAGGTCGCAGATGACTTTGGAAAAACACTCCCGCCTGTTCATGTCAAAGTGTGGAGTGATATTCCATTAGCAAGGGGGCTGGGCAGCAGCGCTGCTGCTATTGTCGCCGCTATTGAGCTCGCCAATCAGTTGCTTGAATTAAAGATGACCGATGATCAGAAGCTCTTTTTTGCAAGTGAGGTAGAAGGTCATCCAGATAATGCGGGTGCCTCTTTATTCGGTGGTTTACTCATCGGTCTTCATGAAGAAGACAAGACACATGCCGTTAAAGTACAGCATGTGGATGTAGATGTCGTCGTCGTGATTCCTTTTTATGAAGTGCTCACAAAGGATGCCCGTGATGTCCTGCCAGAGGATTTTTCCTATAAACAGGCAGTGAGTGCGAGTGCAGTGAGTAACGTCCTTGTCGCCGCCTTAATGACGCAGAACTGGCCGCTTGTAGGGGAAATGATGAATAAAGATTTATTTCATCAGCCATACCGCACAATGCTTGTCCCAGAGCTGTCCAAGGTGGAGCACGTTGCTTCATTAAAAGGCGCTTATGGAACGGCATTAAGCGGTGCTGGGCCGACTATTTTGACCTTAGTGGAAAAAGGGAAGGGAGAAGCGCTGAAAAAGCAGCTTGCCCAAAATTTCCCGCATTGTGAAGTGGATGTACTGACGGTGCCGGTAGAAGGTGTCGTCGTCGAGCATCATTCTGTGAATCAAATGAAGAACGTGCTGTGAAGACGCACGTTCTTTTTTTATCCTTGTTTTTCATAACAAAAGCAGGGATTATTATTTAGAGAAGCGAACTATTTTTTGATACATAAAAGGAGGCGATCTATTGATGAAGAAATTGATAACAGCAGAGGATTTAACACAAATCGTGTCTGTTTCTCATCCAGTTTATTCACCAGATGGAAAAAAGGCTGTTTTTACAAAAGTAACGGTGAATGAAAAAAAGGATGATTACAATATTCATTTATGGGTTCGAGATGAAGAGACAGGGGAGCTGTCTCGATGGACATTTGATGATGGAAAGCATCATCAACCAACATGGTCAAAAGACGGAAAGCAGCTTGCGTTTATTTTGCAGAAGCCAAAGGAAGTCCCCCAGCTCGCACTTATTCAGAGCGATGGCGGCGGAATTCGTACCTTAACGAATATTCCTTACGGCGTCTCTCAACCTGTATTTTCACCGGATGGAGCGTTCATTTATGCAGCGGTCTCATTAAAACAAGATGAATCTGTTCATGATGAAAAAAAAGAAGAGCGTGATGACTTTGCTCCGGCCGTATATGATGATTTGACTTATAAAGCAGATGGCAGAGGCTTTTTAGACGGGCGTCTGACGCAAATTGTAAAAATCGATGTCCGTTCCGGCGAGGTAGAGATGGTTACGAGTGAGCCGCATCATCATGTGAATCATGTCATCTCTCCTTGCGGGAAGTGGCTTGCGTATATTCAATCAAATCCTCAGACGTTTTACATAAGTGATATCTGTCTCCTTTCCTTAGAGGACGGTACATCCAAGAAAATCACCCAATCAACAGGCGCTTACACGACTGTATCATTTTCTCCAAATGGAGAAAGCCTTTTGTACATTGGACACGAACGTGAATTTGAAAATGCGACCATCCTGTCATTGTGGCTGCATGACCTGAAGGAGAAAAAGACCGTTCAATTGTCAGAAATGCTCGATATGTATGTAGGAAACTGTATGGCAGGGGATAGTGCTATGGGTGAGGCCAATCAGCTTCCACAATGGACAAAGGATAGTCAGGGGTTTTATGCGCTTGTTTCTGATCAAGGGAGTACCGGAATTTATTATTTCTCTATTGAAGGTTTAGCCTATCCCGTTCGTTTAGAGGCAGAACATGTGACGAATTTCAGTCTTCATCCAGACGAATCAAAAATACTGATCAGCCGTCTTTCACCTGTCTCGCCTAGTGAGCTGTATGAGCTGACTTTAGGGGAATCCTCACTCAAGCAAATCACGTTTGAGCATGATGACTTTCTAAAGGAACATGTCATATCCGAACCTGAACCAATTTCTTTCCAGTCAAAAGAAGGAGACGTTGTACATGGCTGGTTTATGAAGCCTGCTCAGATGGAAGAGGGGAAGACATATCCACTAATCTTAGAAATTCATGGAGGGCCGCATGCGATGTACGGTCATACGTATTTTCATGAATTTCAAATGCTCGCCGCTGAAGGGTATGCGATTGTGTACATCAATCCTCATGGCAGTCATGGGTACGGACAGATGTTTACAAACCGTGTAAGAGGCAGCTATGGTGATGTTGATTATGAGGATGTCATGCTGGCTGTTGATCATGTGCTCGAAGCCTATGATTTTATTGATGAAACAAGGCTTGGCGTAACGGGCGGAAGCTATGGCGGTTTTATGACCAACTGGATTGTCGGACAGACAGACCGTTTCCGTGCAGCTGTTACACAGCGTTCCATCTCGAACTGGATTAGCTTTTATGGCATCAGTGATATCGGTTATTTCTTTACAAAATGGCAGATTGATGGGGATATTTATGACTCTGTTGATAAGCTATGGGATCGTTCGCCGCTAAAGTATGTAAAACAGGTGAAGACACCGCTTCTCATCCTGCACAGTGATGAAGACTACCGCTGCCCAGTTGATCAAGGAGAACAGCTTTTTGTGGCATTAAAGGAGCTTGGAAAAGACACGAGATTAGTCAAATTCCCGAAGGCCTCTCATGATTTATCGAGAAGCGGCCACCCTGGGCAGCGTATTCAAAGACTGACCTTTATTCAAGAATGGTTTAGAGAGAAGTTATCCTAATTAAAAAACGACCCAGTAAGGGTCGTTTTCATGTCATATATGAATTAGAAAACCTGTTCAACTTCTACAACGCCAGGTACTTCTTCTAATAATGCGCGCTCAATACCGGCTTTCAATGTAATGGTTGAACTTGGGCAGCTGCCGCATGCACCAAGAAGGCGTAATTTCACAATGCCATCTTCAATGTCTACAAGCTCACAGTCTCCACCATCACGTAATAGAAATGGACGAAGTTTGTCCAGTACTTCCTGTACTTGGTCTTTCATTTCGACTTCAGTCATTAGATATAATCGCTCCTTTCACAACATATCACCATTATATTCATCTGGACGATAAAAATCTATTGATTGGTTTCAAAGTTTCCTTCTCATTATAGCACAATCTCATCTTGAAACAAAAAGTGATTTTGACTTTTTTCATACAGAAAATTCAGCTAAAATAAAGAAAGAATGGGGGGCTTGTCAAATGAACAAAACCGTTGACCTTTATGTATATGGAAGAGATGTCCTGTGCGCTAGTTGCGTGAATCTGCCTTCTTCAAAAGATACATTTGAGTGGCTAGATGCAGCATTAAAACGAAAATATCCAAATCAGCCGTTTCGCATCACATATATCGATATTGAGCACCCGCCTGAAAACGAACGCCAAAAAGAATTATCTGAACGAATTCTTGATGATGAATTCTTTTATCCGCTTGTCCTTGTTGAGGATCAAATTGTAGGAGAGGGCAATCCGAAATTAAAAGATATTTATCAAGAAATGGAGAAATACGGGTACGAAGAGAGCAGTGAATGAGCTGTTCTTTTTTTAGAAAAATAAATCGAACAAACGTTCCTTTTTTTGGTTGATTTAGAACGTTTGTTCGTATATAATGAGATGAAAGGAGCGTGAGCATCATGAATTATTTACTAAAACAATCTCTTCATCAACAAATACCGATTGATATGATTTATATGAAGAAAAATGGAGAGTGCTCGAAACGAAAAATCATTGTACATCGTCAAACTGAACAGTTCATACAAGCGTATTGTTTATCGAAGAAGACGATCAGAACGTTTCGTAAAGACTGCATCCTTGCGCTTGCTCCTATCAAAGTGAACCATCCATCGGCACATGCCGTTTCATAATAAAAGCTCCTTCATTAGAAGGAGCTTTGAGAAAAAATTCACATCATTTTATCCATTGTGATGCTTGTACATCCAAAGAAGTCCAGATTTTAAGAGTCTTGGAACACGACCAACAAGCGGGCGATCCGCTACTAAGCCAAAGCCGGCTTTCTTCCCTAAAGAGCCGAGTACGCCTTTTAACTTAAACTGCGGGTAAGTCTCAGGAAGCGGCTCGTTCTTCCAGCGTTTCTGTAGAGATTGCACAATTTGCTCTGCCTGTGCCTCGGCAAGCTGTGCACTTGGTGCGTGCGGCAAGCTTGCGCAGTCACCTACGACATAGACATGCTCATCTCCAGGGAGATTGTGATGAGGAGTTAAGACGACACGGCCTTGGGCGTCTTTTTCAACATCCATATCTCGCACGACTTTACTTGGCTGAATTCCTGCTGTCCACACGATGACATCTGCTTCAATGGCATCGTCATGGTTGTACACAACTCCTTCTTCAACCTTCGTAATATTGGCGCAATTAATGATCTTTACATCATTTTCTTCAAACCATTTTTGTACATATAAACTTAATCTTTTTGGGAAACTGGAAAGAATCAGTTCTCCGCGGTCAAAAAGAATGATGTTTAAATCAGAACGGCTTTCACGCAGTTCACTGGCCAGCTCTACCCCGCTAAGTCCAGCACCGACGATACCAACCGTTGCACCTGCACTCAAATTGTTTAATTTGTTATACGTATGTCTTGACTGATCAATGGTTTGAATGCTGTATGTATGTTCTTTCGCACCAGGGACATTGTGATACTTGTCCTCACAGCCGAGTCCGATTACCGTATCATCATATGGAATCGGTTCACGGTCGCTAAATAAGATCTGTTTGTTTTCAATATCAATTTTTTCTACTTCCCCGTATTGAATATCCAGCTTCGGATGCTCTGGAAAAGATACTCGAATGTGATGATCAGAGATCGTTCCAGCAGCAAGTGCATAATATTCTGTTTTTAAACAGTGGTAAGGATTTCGATCAATTAATGTGATAGTAACATCATCAGGTAATTGATTTGGCAATAAGCGGTGGAGAACCCGCATATTCCCGTAACCTCCGCCGATCAAGACTAAATTTTTCATGACGATTCTCCTTTTCCCCCTAGACATTGAAAAACACTTATACTAAAAAACTTTAAGTTAAAATACCAAATAAAATTATATCGAATTTACTGTGAAACCACAATAATTGTTTCAAAATAACCTACATATTCATTACTTAGTCCTAAATAGTAAAACATTTTACGGGGAATAGGCGTAACGATTTATTGAAGCTCATGTTTTGACTAATAGAAGGAATTTCGGTAGGATAGTAAGGCAAATGTGAGGTGAAGCACAGTGTTTCCACTGATCGAATTTTGTGTAAGTAATCTTGCACAAGGGTCTCAAGAAGCAAAAGAGAAACTTGAAAAAGACCCAAACTTAGATGTAATGGAATACGGTTGTTTAAGCTACTGCGGCAAATGTATGGACTCCCCATTTGCCCTTGTGAATGGAGAATTTGTTTCTGGAGAAAATGCAGAGCAGCTAGTTGAGCGTATTTATGCTTTTATAGAGGAAAACGACATGTTTTAAATGCACCACATGGGTCATGAGGTGCATTTTTTTCATATATTCAGTTTCCGTTTTTTAGGAAAAAATGTAGAAAGCGTATCCAATATGTTATGCTAATAAAATATCATCAAAATGAAGCATCACACGAGAGAAAAAGAGGCATATGCATAATAAAAGCCCTTTGCCATGGCAGCAAAGAGCTTCTATGTATGAAAAACGGGGGATGATAAGATTGTCTCCTGAATCGACTCCTTTTATACTATAAAGAAACAACATTTTTGGAGGACGCTCATGACATCATTTCAATTCACGAAAATGCACGGACTAGGAAACAATTATATATACGTCAATCAGATGCAGGAACAGCTTCCAGAAGAGCAGTTATCAGAGATAGCAATTCAGGTTTCTTCTGTTTACACAGGAATCGGTTCAGACGGAATGATCCTTATTTGTCCATCAGATGTTGCACCTGTGAAGATGCGCATTTTCAACAATGATGGATCAGAGGGCAAAAACTGCGGTAACGGTCTGCGTTGCGTTGCAAAATATGTGTATGAGCATCAAATCTTAACAGACACAACGTTCCAGATTGAGACATTGTCAGGACTCGTTGAGGCGACCGTTCATGTGCAGGATGGTCACGTTCAGTTAGTGACAGTAGATATGGGGAAACCTCGTTTTGAAAAAGAAGCGATGCCAATGCTTGGTGAACCGGCCAGTACAACGATTAATGAACCGCTTGATTTTGGCACGACGACCTTAAATGGAACAGCTGTTTCAATGGGGAATCCCCATATCGTTTTCTATTTAAAAGACATTGAACAGGCGCCCCTCGATTCGCTTGGGCCAATCATTGAAAAGCATGACATGTTTCCAGAAGGCGTCAATGTAGAATTTGTGGAACGTGTCAGTGAAACGGAACTGCATTTCCGCGTGTGGGAAAGAGGATCAGGGATTACGCAAGCGTGCGGAACAGGAGCATGTGCTGCGGCTGTATCAACGATTGTCAATGGACATGCGAAAAAAGAAACGGATATGACCGTTCATCTAGCTGGCGGAGACCTCATCATTCGCTGGAAAGACAATGACCATGTGCTGATGACAGGACCTGCTGAAACAATTTGTGACGGCACATTCTATCTCTAAACCATTTATTTGAGAAAAGGCAACATCACGTTTATAATTGAAAAGAAACATCCAGTCAAAAGGAGGGATGATCGTGAGTACACCAGTAACGATTACAGAAGCTGCTGCATTGCAGATTAAAGATATGATGAAAGAACATGAAGAAGAAAATGCGTTCCTACGAGTGGGCGTAAAAGGCGGCGGCTGCAGCGGTCTTTCATACGGGATGGGCTTTGACCATGAAGTCTCAGAAAAAGACACGCAGTTCGAACAGCAAGGCATCAAGGTTCTTGTCGACTCCGAAAGCCTTGACATCATGAACGGAACCATCATTGATTTCAAACAATCACTAATGGGCGGCGGTTTCACGATTGACAATCCGAACGCGATTGCGTCATGCGGATGCGGTTCTTCTTTTAGAACAGCGACGAATACCGGTACGCCTGAGGAATGCTAAGATTTTATGAATTACATGTCTTCTCGGTAGTTAATGTCTAAAACATTACTATTTGAGGAGGCTTTTTTATGTCTTTGAACAAGCGAGCTAGGAAAAAATCGGTTGGGAAAATGTCCAACCAAAAGGAATATCCAAAATTAACAATGGATCAAGCAATTGACCTGGTTATAGTGGGAAGAGTGCAGAAGGATTCTCGGAGGGATTGGCTATATTTTGTTGCTTGGCTTCAAAAGAACTATGAAATTGAGTGTCCCAAACGATGATATGGTGTCAGGCAAAGCCAAACTTTTCGATAGGTACGTGATTTTGAGAAAATGCCACTTTTGAGTCACCTAATAAATAGATTAGTAAAATTTAAAGCCTATATGATTTTATTTCCTTTACCTTTCCAGACTTTGCAGCACTACTAAAAATATATACATCACAAAAATCAATTTTTAAACCATTCGTTAATAACATCACACCATTTATAGAGGCGAGTTTCCCATGTGTTATTACCTGATAAATTTCAAGAACGTTAACCATTTTTCTGTCCACTTTGTACAAAGTGGAGATTAATTCATGTCGCCCTTCAAGCTTTGTATTATCCTTTAACAGATACCAAATAATCGATTCATCTGCATATTCCTTGATGATTTCAGTTTGCCGCATTAGTACAGCTACTGTAAAATCAATGACTATTTGTTTCCTAGGAGCATTGTCACACCCTTTTGGAATAATAAGCTTCATTTCACCCGAGGAACTGTCCATCTAATTTTAACCTCCTGAAAATTCGTTTTATAAAAACTTCCTGTGAGATAATCTCAATCATTTGTTAAAGATCGAAAGAGACATTTTTAAACTGGTATTGAATTATATCATAAATAACTTATATTCCATTCCATTTCCTAAGATGGGAGAGCTTAAATTGGAAAAACAATGATTAATCAACATCCATATTCAATCCTGCAGCGAATTGAGCATAATGTTTGTTAAAGTCTTTTGCAAACACTTCAACTGAACCGCCAATCATCAGTAACAAGCTCAAACTAATCATGAAACGCTTTATCATCTTTCCACCTATCCTTCATGACGATCTTCTACTTCCTATATCGGCTGAACCAATCAAACCTTCATTGATTCCATTTCTTCTTAAACAATTTGTAAATCGCTCAATTTTGTTACAGCTTGTCCTCACAACTGGCTATTTCCACTCGAAAAGAGTATCATGAGAACCAAACATAAACTGTCATCAGAAAAGAGGTTGCTGAGGTTTGAGTGAACAAATCAATTGCAGGAACTGTCATGAACTGATTCCGTATCGTTCAAAAACATGTCCATCTTGCGGGATAGACAAGCCGCTTCCGAAAAAGGAACGTGTGAAGGATCGGGTGATTTTGGTTGTGGCAGGAATTGTTGTGGTGTTACTTGCTGCAATGGTACTTGGAATGGCGAATGCCTATATTGGGATTTTTAAATAAACAAAAAAGGAGTTCCGCAGATGGGACTCCTTTTTTTGATCCGTTCTTATTTATTTTCAAATAAGCTTGTGGAATGAAGCGGCTGTACACGAGCTTTCGGGTCCATGTAAGCTTTGGCGTTGTTCACAGCAGTTGGTGCTTCACCAAATCCGCTTGCGATTAATTTGACTTTTCCTTCATACGTACAGATGTCTCCTGCCGCATAGAAGCCTTCGATATTGGTTTCCATTGTGGATTTGACCACGATAGAGTTCTTTTCGATTTCAAGGCCCCATTGTTTGATTGGTCCAAGGGATGAAACAAAACCGAAGTTGACGATCACGTCGTCCACATCTAGTACTTGCTTTTTATCGCCTTTCACTTCTTCAAGCACAATTTGTTCAATGCGGTCTTCCCCAATGAGCTCAGTTGGCACAAATGGTGTCAGCACATTGACTTTCGAGTTGTGCAAGTTTTCTACACTGTGCTCATGTGCACGAAATTTATCACGACGGTGAATAATCGATACTTCTTTTGCGATTGGCTCAAGCATCAGTGCCCAGTCAACCGCAGAGTCTCCACCGCCAAGAACAGCAACACGTCTGCCAGCGAATTGGTTCAAGTCATTGATGAAGTAATGCAGGTTGCTTCCTTCAAATGATTCTGCTGCACTTAGCTCAAGCTTTCTCGGTTGGAATGCACCGTTACCAGCTGTAATGATGATCGTTTTTGAATAATGAACCTCTTGATTCGTAACGAGTTTGAAGATACCGTCTGCTTGTTTTTCAACCGTTTCCACAGCTTGCTCTAAGCAAATGGTTTGATCAAATTTATCCATTTGTTCCTTTAGATTATCAATTAATTCTTGTGCGCGGATTTTTGGGAAACCAGCCACATCATAAATGTATTTTTCAGGGTAAAGAGCGGATAGTTGACCGCCGAGCTGAGGAAGGCTTTCAATGATTTTAACACTTGCCTGTCTCATGCCCCCGTAAAACGCAGTAAACAATCCGACTGGGCCGCCCCCGATAACGGTAATGTCATATACCTTAGAATCTTCTTGCATTCCTTAATCCTCCCAAATGAAAATTGTTATCACTATATCATATCATACCACATATCGTCGTTTGACTTGTTTTGAAAAACTTGTCGTTTTTTGATGCCGATGCTGTGAAAAGGGGAAAAAAGAGAGAAAGACCGTTTATCCTAAGGATTTTCAGTTTAAAGCCTTGAAAAAAGGAGCAGAACTCGCTATTATTGTTAAGGGAACTAAATATTAATTTTTTATGAATTTTTGTCGGATACGGTCAAATGCTTTCGTTTTTTGTAGGTGAAAGTTCAGATTTTCACATACTTATTTTTTTGTTTAAATTTCATAAAATGCCGCAAAGCGGTTGAGAATAACGATATGTAATTCTTTATCCGTTTTACAGCAAATTTAAAAAAGGTGGATGTGATTCCAGTGAATAAACCGAAAATCGTTGTATTAGGTGCAGGTTATGGCGGATTAATGACTGTAACAAGATTAACAAAACAGCTTGGCACAAATGATGCGGACATTACTCTTGTGAACAAGCATAATTATCATTACGAAACAACATGGTTACATGAAGCAAGTGCAGGTACTCTTCATCATGACCGTTGTCGTTATCAAATCAAAGATGTGATTAACAGTTCCCGTGTCAACTTTGTACAAGCAACAGTTGAAAGCATTAATAAGGAAGAGAAGAAAGTTGTGACATCAGATGGCGAACTTTCTTATGACTACCTTGTTGTTGCGCTTGGTGCTGTTCCTGAAACATTTGGTATTGCAGGACTGAAAGAATATGCATTCTCAATCTCTAACATCAACTCTGCTCGTCAGCTTCGTGAGCACATTGAACTTCAATTTGCGACATATAATACAGAAGCTGAAAAGCGTCCAGAGCGTCTGACAATCGTTGTCGGCGGTGCAGGCTTCACAGGTATTGAGTTCCTTGGTGAGCTTGGAAACCGTGTGCCTGAGCTTTGCAAAGAGTATGATATTGATCAAAAAGACGTGCGTATTATCTGTGTAGAAGCTGCACCAACAGCTCTTCCAGGATTTGATCCTGAATTGATCGACTATGCGATGAACTACCTTCAAGGTAAGGGTGTTGAGTTCAAAATCGGTACAGCGATCAAAGAATGTACGCCTGAAGGCATCATTGTTGGAAAAGACGATGATACAGAAGAAATCAAAGCTGAAACTGTTGTATGGGCTGCTGGTGTACGTGGTAACCCAATCGTTGAAGAAGCTGGATTTGAAAACATGCGCGGCCGCGTAAAAGTGTCTCCAGATCTTCGTGTACCAGAAAATGAAGATGTATTCATCATCGGTGACTGCTCATTAATCATCAATGAAGAAATTAATCGTCCATACCCACCTACTGCACAAATTGCGATGCAACAAGGTGAAACAGTAGCGAAAAACCTTGCAGCACTAGTAAAAGGTGGCACGCTTGAAAGCTTTAAGCCAGACATCAAAGGAACAGTTGCTTCTCTTGGTGAACACGACGCTGTAGGTGTTGCGTTTGGTAAAAAACTTCAAGGAACAAAAGCTTCTGCAATGAAAAAAATCATCGACAACCGTTCATTATTCATGGTTGGCGGACCAGGACTTGTTCTGAAAAAAGGAAAATTCAAGTTCTTCTAAACCGATATAGACAAAAACGTGTATCCCTGTGGTACACGTTTTTTAATGTTTGACGGAATATTTTCTCACTTGGTGCTGGACAGAAAAATATGTTATGATGAATTATCAGAAAATTTAGATTAAGGAGTGAGCAATATGAATGCACAAACGAAAGAAAAAAAGTCAACTTGTCAGTATTGTTCAGGAAAAGGATATTTTCAGTTATTGCTCGGCGGATCAGAAACATGTGAGGAATGTAAAGGGACAGGAAAGAAGCATTAATCTTACGGCTTTTTCCATTGATTGACTTCATCTCTATTTCCAAGTTAAACTAATGATGGGATATTTGGGGGTGGAGATGAAGTGATCAGTTTACCAGTCGTTATCATTTCAGTTATTTTATTTTTCGTGTTATTCTTCGGCATTGGCTTTTTGCTGAATATGCTGCTGAGAATGTCATGGATTATGGCAATTTTATATCCAATTGTATGCCTTTTCATTATCAATAATCAAAAGATGATCGCTTATGTAAGAGAACCAGGCATTGCTTTTTCCGGGATAGGAGACCGCATCGTTTCTCTTGCTGCGGCAGATATCATTATTTTATTAAGTGGTCTGATTGGTGCCATTGCCTCAGGTTTTGTCATCAATGCTCTTCGTAAAAGAGGCTATCAAATGTTTTAACTCACTTGTCTACACGCAAGTGGGTTTTTTTGTTTCTCCTTTGCATAGTTTCCATTTTGTTTGGAAACAAATAGATGGGTAGAGGAGTGACAAATAGAAATGAAAACATGGATGAAACGATTGTTCATGACAGTTCTGTTTATGCTTGCCTTGATGACAAGCTTTACGGGCATATCTGGCGTAGAACCAAGTGATTTAGCTGCATGGGTGAAAGAGACCGATGCCGGTAAGCACGTATCTTCTTTTTTAAAGCATCCAAAAAGGCAGACGATGGCGGTGAAAAGTGACGATTTGCGTGCTGTTTCTCTCGAAGAAGCATTTAATTGGAACGATTATCCGAAGCAAAAGGTTGTCGCCACAGGTTATACAGCAGGTGTAGAATCAACAGGTAAGACGAAAGAACATCATGCATATGGCATTACATATTCAGGCGTCAAAGTAAAACGTGATTTATATTCAACCGTGGCAGCGGACCCATCTGTCTTTCCGATTGGAACTGTCCTGTTTATCCCCAATTATGGCTATGGTGTAGTCGCAGATACTGGGAAAGCGATTAAAGGTCATAAGCTTGATTTATATTATGAAACGGTTGATGATGTGTATAGAGAATGGGGTAAAAAAGTGCTGGACGTTTATGTGATTAAAAAGGGTGAAGGAACGCTGACAGAAAAAGACTTAAATCAGTTGAATGAAGCAGAATCGATGCAAGTGTTCCGGCAGCAGTTTCAAGCCAATAAAGAATAAAAAAGCTTTGGATCTCAAAAGGTCCAAAGCTTTTTCGTTTCTACATGAAGTAATAATCTAAGATGAGTGTGAGCAAAATTCCTGTTAAGCCGCCGAAGAAGACTTCAATCGGCTTATGCCCAAGAAGCTCTTTCAATTTCTTTTGCTTCTCTTTTTCTTCCGCACTTGGGAAGTTCTTTGCCTCGGCAACAAACCGGTTAAAATCTGTGACCAGTTTGTTCAGGACAGTTGCCTGTTCTCCTGCCTGTCTGCGAACACCTGTCGCATCAAACATCGTAATAATGGCAAAGATGGCGGAAATGGCAAAAATAGATGTTCCTAGCCCGTGCTCTAAAGCAACTGCTGTTGAGAGTGCTGTTACTGCTGCGGAGTGTGAACTTGGCATTCCGCCTGTGCTTGTAATGAGCGACCAATCTAGTCGTCTAGAAATGATAAATTGAATCGGTACTTTTACAAATTGTGCAAAAAAGATGGCTGCA
Organism: Bacillus sp. FSL K6-3458; assembly: GCF_038005045.1. Taxonomy (NCBI): domain Bacteria; kingdom Bacillati; phylum Bacillota; class Bacilli; order Caryophanales; family Bacillaceae; genus Bacillus; species Bacillus sp. FSL K6-3458. Next base: position 1,084,233 of record NZ_JBBOSI010000001.1, read on the forward strand.
AGGCTGGCAAGCAGCGGAAAATTCGTCAGTACGCTCATGAACAAGAAACATCCTCTCTTTAAGAAAAAATAACGTGCGAAATGATAAAGTATTTACCCTAGTAAGATAAAAAAATGATGGCAGTAAGAACTGTTGCCAAGTCCATGTTCATTATAACATTAAAGAAAGTAGATGTGGAACGAGGAGACCATGGACAGGTTGCTATTGATCGCTGCCGCTTTTTCATGATGCCCTTCCGCGTGCCAAAATATAAATGTTCTTCAAGGGAAGACAGGCTGGCAATGATCGTATCAGCACATAAATTTTGATATAATAGAAGTTCCAATGTGAAATATGGAGTTCATTGAAGGAGCGTGTGATAAATATGTTTTTCTCGACAAATGAGTTGCAACATAAAGATACACTGGCCATCGGACTTTTTCAAAAGAGCCAATTATCAGGAAAAGCAAAAGAAATGGATGAGTTACATGGAGGAAGAATCACTGAATTATTAAAAGAAGGCGATATTTCGTCCAAGCGAAATCAGCTTTCGAAATTTTTCCCATCCCCTGAAACCGGCATTAAACGCATTTATTTTGTCGGGCTTGGGAAGGAGTCAGATTACACGTTTGAAGAGGCAAAGGAAGTGTTTGCGCATTTATTTAAAAAGCTTCATCAAGATAAAAAGCAAGCAGTTTCGGTTTTGCTTGATACATTCACAGGAAAGGATCTGCCTGTTCAAGATGCAGCCCATGCCCTTTCTGAAAGCTGCCTTTTAGCTACATATGAATTACAAGATTTTAAACATAAAACGAATGAACCGGATCGCTTTATCGAATTTGTTTATGCAACAACGGATCATGATGCAGCTGAAATTCAGGCAAGTCTGAAAGTGGGCGAAGTCTACGGACAATCGGTCAATTCGGCTCGTACACTTGTGAATATGCCGCCGAACATGCTCACGTCCTCTGATCTTGCATCCTATGCGGCAGAGCTTGCTTATAAATATGAATTCGAGATTGAAATTTTAGATAAAGAACAAATGGAAGAGCTCGGAATGGGCGGTATTCTAGCCGTTAATAGAGGCTCAACAGAACCACCGAAGCTGATTGTATTGAAATATCAAGGCAAGGAAGAATGGACAGACGTCATCGGCCTTGTCGGTAAAGGGATTACGTATGATACAGGTGGGTATTCCTTAAAGCCAAGAGCAAGTATGGTGGGGATGAAAACTGATATGGGCGGCTCAGCCTCTGTTTTAGGCGCAATGGAAATCATCGGTGAACTTCGTCCAGAGCAGAATGTCATTGCGGTCATCGCCTCAACAGATAATATGGTCTCAGCAGATGCGATGAAGCCAGATGACGTCATTGTCTCACTAAGCGGCAAAACAATTGAAGTGCTTAACACGGATGCAGAAGGCCGTCTTGTTTTAGCAGATGGTGTGACCTATGCGAAGCAGCATGGTGCCTCTGTGCTTGTGGATGTTGCGACACTAACAGGCGGTGTCATTGTGGCACTCGGGAATGAGACAACAGGCGTGATGACAAATAACGATGAACTGTATGCCCAGTTTAAAGAGGCATCAGAAGAATGCGGGGAAATGATTTGGCAGCTGCCAATCACCGAAAAAGATAAAAAACGAGTAAGAAACAGCAAAATGGCTGATCTGAATAACTCACCAGGCCGTGATGGCCATGCGATCATGGCAGGTGCATTTATCGGAGAATTCGCTGAAGACACCCCTTGGGTGCACTTAGATATTGCAGGAACAGCCACGACAGAAAAGCCTTCATGCTTTGGACCAACAGGAGCAACAGGTGTGATGGTCAGATCATTAGCAACATTTGTGGAACGATTTGAACCGAAGAAATAAAGACAGAAGCTCTGCCAGTTGGCAGAGCTTTTTATGTAGGACATACGCCATTTGACGAAGTAAATTTTCTATGGTAACATACGTTGGTACTTTAATTATCTACTACATTAGTAAACTAAAGGATTTCGGAGGTTTCACCATGAATGCAGTTGTTTTAGCGGTTGTTTTAATGTTGATATTAAGCTTGTTGCGGGTCAATGTCGTGATTGCGTTGGCACTTGGCGCTTTAGCGGGCGGACTTGCAGGTGGATTAGGTCTAGGGGGAACAGTTCAAGCGTTCACTGACGGTCTTGGCGGAAATGCGACAGTGGCGATTAGTTACGCACTATTAGGTGCATTCGCAGCCGCACTGACGAAAACGGGTCTTCCTGATGCCATGGTCGAAGGAGCTGTGAAGCTTCTTGGAAAAGAAGGCGATTCAAGAAGAAAAACATTATCAAAAGTGCTCATTATTCTGGTCATTTTGATTGTATCTTGTTTTTCTCAAAACGTTGTTCCTGTTCATATTGCCTTTATTCCGGTCTTAATCCCGCCATTATTAAAGGTGTTTAACGAGCTTCAAATTGACCGCAGACTGCTAGCATGTGTGATGACTTTCGGACTTACTGCACCATATATTTTACTTCCGGTCGGTTTTGGACAGATTTTTCACGGAATGCTTCGTGACAACATGAAAGATGCAGGTTTAACAGTGAATTTAGCAGACATTCCGTATGCGATGCTGATTCCTGTAGGCGGCATGGTTGTTGGCTTGATCGTTTCACTCTTTGTCTATCGTAAGCCAAAAACATATGAGAATCGTGACATTACGGATGTAGAAAAATCAGCATATACAAAAAAGAGCTTATTCTTTGCTGGACTTGCGATCCTTGTATCACTTATTGTTCAGTTATATCTCTCTCAAAGTCTTGGAGTCGAAGGGATGATCTTCGGTGCGCTTGCAGGCTTGCTTGTCTTGTTTGTAACTGGAATGATGAAACGTGATGAAGCAGATGCGCTGATTACATCTGGCATGAACATGATGGCATTTATCGGATTTGTCATGCTTGTTGCAGCTGGATTTGCCAATGTTTTAACGAAAACAGGAGATATTGAATCTCTCGTCAAGGCGTCTTCTCAATTTATCGGAAACAGCCAAAGCTTAGCGGCTATTTTAATGCTATTGGTGGGTCTGCTAGTGACAATGGGCATTGGCTCATCATTTGCAACGATTCCGATTATTACGACGATCTTTGTCCCGCTTTGTTTACACTTAGGATTCAGCCCGATGGCGACTATTGCGATTATTGGTTCAGCTGCGGCGGTAGGAGATGCAGGTTCACCTGCAAGCGACAGTACACTTGGACCAACATCTGGACTGAATATGGATGGACAGCATCACCACATTTGGGGTACATGTGTCCCAACATTCGCCTTTTATAATATCCCGCTCGTCTTGTTCGGCTGGCTTGCGGCAATTATGCTATAAATGAAAAAAGGTTCCTTACTCATATAGAGTAAAGGAACCTTTTTTGATATTAGGAAGCTGTTTGTTCTTTTCGAAAGGATGTGGCTTTTGAAACTGATCGATAAATTTTAGGTGCCAGCATCGCAAGGAGGATGGTCAGCGCGTAGTCTTTTACCATAAACCACATCATGAAGAACCATGTGGTTTGATAAGAGATTGGTGCGTTTAGCCATACATTTAATGCGATGTACGTATAAGTTGTCCCGATCACATACATCACGGTCGTTCCTGCAATGGCTGCAAATAAAAAGCGGCCAAAACCAGGGTTTTGTCTTTTTTCAAGAATGAATCCGGCAAGCCATGCAGCAGGAATGTATGATAACACAAAGCCACCGCTTTTTCCTAAAATAACGCCGAGACCCGCCGAGAACTGTGCGAATACAGGTGCACCAGCGATCCCAACAAGAGCATAGACAATCATGGCCAATGCGCCAAGTCGTCTGCCCAGCAAAAGACCAGCAAGCACACAAAAAAACGGCTGCATCGTAAGTGGGATTCCGCCGACCTGTAAAAATGGCACAATGGATGTGATATTGGCTCCGATAGCCATGAGCGCAGCAAACATCCCGACGAGCACAAAGTCAGCTGTTCTTGTCTTCTTTTGCATGATATTTCCCCCTGTCTTATCTGTACAAATAGATTAAGGGGAAGAGGGTCTTTTGTCAACTCATTTTTATTTTAGGTTAACAATAAAACCCGCCCCTGAAAAGGGCGGGCTAGATATTAAGCTTCGGTCATGGAAGAGGTTTCAAGGGCTTTACTAACAGGCACATAATCATAGCCGAGATCACGAGCGACAGCTTCATAGGTGATATGTCCATTCATCACATTGACGCCTTCAGCAATCGCCTTGTTTTCTTTGATCGCTTTTGCAGCGCCTTTATTTGCAATCTGCAGTGCGTATGGGACCGTGACATTTGTTAAAGCAACTGTCGATGTTCTCGGAACCGCTCCTGGCATATTGGCAACAGCATAATGTAAAATGCCGTGCTTTTCATAAGTAGGCTGATCATGTGTTGTGATATGATCGATTGTTTCCACAATCCCGCCTTGGTCAATGGCTACATCGACAATGACAGAACCAGGCTTCATTTGTTTCACCATTTCTTCTGTGACAAGGGTTGGAGCTTTAGCACCTGGGATGAGAACTGCACAAATGAGCAGGTCTGCCTCGCTCACTGAATCTGCAATGTTAACAGGATTAGACATTAACGTTTTCATTTGATGACCAAACTGATCGTCCAGCTGACGTAATCGTTCCGCATTTACATCAATAAGGGTGACATCTGCGCCAAGTCCGATCGCCATTTTCGCTGCATTTGTTCCAACGACACCGCCGCCAATAATGGTGACTTTCCCTCTCGATACTCCTGGCACGCCGGCGAGCAAAATGCCTTTTCCGCCTTTTGGCTTTTCTAAAAATTGAGCACCAATCTGAGCAGCCATTCTACCTGCTACTTCAGACATTGGCGTTAATAGAGGGAGTGATTTTCCGTCCGTTACCGTTTCATAAGCAATGGCTGTTACACCTTTTTGTTTTAATGCTTCAGCCAAGGAGGGCTCTGCTGCAAGGTGCAAGTACGTAAATAAGATCAGACCTTCTCTGAAATAAGCATATTCTTCAGGTAATGGTTCTTTTACCTTCATAATCATATCAGAAGATGCCCACACATTTTTCGCTTGATCAAGAATCTCTGCACCAACAGATACATAATCGTCATCAGTGAAACCGCTTCCAAAACCAGCGTTCGTTTCAATTAAAATCTGGTGTCCAGCTGAAAGCAATTGAGATGCTGCTCCTGGTGTTAATGCGACCCGGTTTTCATTGTTCTTAATCTCTTTCGGAATGCCGATGATCATATCAATTCCTCCTATGCTTATCTATTGATATTGTATGTCTAGTGTATCCTGAAAGTTTAGAAAATTCTTCGGTTGAATGAAAAAATTAAAAAACGCCTCTTTGTGAAATTTCACAAAGGGACGTTTTTTAGCTTCATATCAAGATAAATGGTCATTTTCTCATTCATGTTTTTTAAATCAATTTCTGCAATGTCCGTAATCCGCTTCAGTCTGTAATTCAGTGTGTTGATATGAATATTTAACTGCTTTGCGGCGATATTGGCGTTGCTGTCACAATCAATAAATCGTTCAAGGGTCTCGACGAGGTTGGAATGATGCCTGAGATCGTAATCCTCAAGCTTTGATAAAGAGTAACTGGAATAAGACGATCCCTTTCGTTTTTCAGCAAGCACATCTAAGTATTGATAAATACCCAGTTCAGAAAAGCTGTTTAATTGTTCTGTTTCCACAGGAAAGCGTTCTTTTGTTTTTAAGACGGCCAGTGCTTCTTTATAGGATGGCTGAATATGAGTAATGTGATCGTAAATTCCACCAATGGCCGCTTGAACGTCATGGAGCTGATACCGATCAGACAACTGCTTTAGCATGCCGCTTGTGAATTGTTTAATATCTTGAAGCGGATGTTCTGTTTTTGGCGAGACAAGAATAATGAATTCGTTAAAATCAACAGTCGTTAAAAGCACCTGCACTTGCTGCGTTGTTTCAAGCAGATAGGAGAGCTTCTTTTCCGTATCTTCTGTGAGTTCATCACGAAGGCGAAAAATAATAATCGCATACGTGTCTGGACACCTCATCCCAAGTCTCAAGAAGAGATCAAGCATCTCATCCTTTTCATGAATATGTCCTGTGAGCATCTTCCAAAATAGCTCCTGATTGCGTTCTTCTGTTTTCGTTTTTCGAATTTGTAAATTGAGTAATTTGTTTTTCACGGCATGTGCTGCCATCTTGAGAAGGTCCATTTCTTCATCTGAAAAAGGCTGCGTGGATTCAATTGCCCAGATAAAGCCGAGCACCTCTTTGTCTTTCCATATGGAAATGGCAACCCTGCTGGATAGACCGACTTCTGCAATTTGAGGTACGCGAAGCGGTTCATCTGTTTTAAGGAGTGTAGGAATGATACCGTCTTTCCAAAGCCGATTAATGACTTTTTCCGGTACACGGCGGGAGATAATGGTTGAAGTTCTGGCGGGATCAGTGAAATCATTATGTGTGCTATAGGCTAATAATCGATGATGAGTATCTTCTATAGTAATAGGGCAATTGAGCACATCACTAATTTGGTCTGCCACATCCTCTAAACGATCAAGGCTATACTTAAATGGATCTGTCTTTTTTGTCATAAAAAACCCCTGCTTTTTCGAATATTTCACGTACTTACATTATGAAGAGAATCAGGTACGTAAATCAACAAAAAAATGCCATAATCATTAAAAAAACAAAAAGCTTGAGAAATGAGCACATTGGTCATGCGTTGATCACAAAAAGAAATAGTACAATAATAATGTAGTAAAAAATCAATAGGCGGAAAGATTCATGGAAGTGCACGCCCTTTTATTAAGAATATATGACCAAAAAACTGTTAAATACTAGATAAAGAGCGAAAAAACAGTAATTCCATAGACTCATTTTGTAAAATAAAAACAGATTTGTTTGACTGTGTATCATTTCTGTTTTTATAATAATAACGTCAAAAAATAAGTGGATTAGCCCATTATATGGCGGCTATGCACGGGAGGTAATGAGGAATATGTCAGGAATTATTCGCGTAACCCCAGAAGAACTAAGAGCGACCGCTAAGCAATATGGTGTTGAAAGTCAAGAAGTGTTAAACCAAGTTGATCGTCTAAATAGAATGATCTCTGACCTAAAAGGAATGTGGGAAGGTGCTTCTAGTGAAGCATTCGCTGATCAATACGAACAGCTTAAACCTTCATTCATCAAAATGTCTGATCTATTAACAGATGTCAGCAATCAGCTTGATCAAACTGCAAATACACTTGAAAGCACTGACCAAGACATCGCTAGCCAAATCCGCGGCTAATCAAAGGGATTTCCTTTCTAAGTGTGAAAAGCAGAAAAAGCGCCGAGTCTGTCAGTTGATGCCGGCGCTCTTTCTATTTTGTGAGGTGGAAATTTGTGTATATCGATATTACCATCGACTTAAAAAACTATGATGGCAGTGTGTTTGATTTGAGACTATCAAATTATTTACATATTAAACAAGTCATCCATATCGCCTGGCAGGCAAAACAAATCTCACTACCTAAACGAGATGGCGGATGGGTGCGTGTAGTCAATAAGAAAGCTGTGTTTTCAGGCGAATATAAGCTGTCAGACTGTGGAATCACCACAGGAGACAGGCTGGAAATACTATGAAAGGACTTTTGTAAATGGCAGATAAAAAGAGTTCCTATTTAGAAGAACAATTAGAAGCAGTCATGAAAAAAGAGGAAGGCACTTACACCTTCATTTTTCAAAGAGAGACAATTAAACTCTTAGACGGTTTAGAAGCGGCACCGATTAAAGACATCAATCCTTCATTTAAAAAAGAGATCCAATTAACCGAAGGTGAGGTCATCATTTCGATTCAACCGCCTCCTGCCTATCAGGAATTTCGTTTCATCCATGCAAAGGATGAAAAAAGCAAATGGATTTTTTCATACCAGCTTGTCGATGCAGTGTGCAAACACGACGTGAAGCGGCTGCATCCTATTGTTTCTCCTGAAAACATTGTTTTTCATCAAGGCTTAGCGCCTGCATTTTTGCATTACGGGGTTAAAGAAAGCATCCCGCCATATGAAACCGACCAACATCGTCTGTTAAAAGAGGTCAAAGCCGTCATTCTTCGAGTGGTGGACCATGAATATCAGTTTCAAGAATATTTGGCTTATCATGATACGTTGAAATTATCTGAGCTGGCAAAGGAAATAAGTGATACACAGTCACTGGAAGAATTGTCTGCTTTGATTCAACAAAAAATAGAAGCCATCGAAGCAAAAGAAAAGACGCTCTTAACCATTCCAAAAAAGAAATGGAAGATCGAACGATACATTGGACTTGGTCTCCTTGTTCTTTTGATTCCTGCATTGGTGTATACCATTTACACGTTCTTTTTCGCCATGCCGAAACAAGAAGCGTATGTGGAAGCGAACAAGTATTATCTCAACAAACAGTACAGCCAAGTGGTGGATACGCTCGAAAAATACAAAGCCGATCAAATGCCAGTCTCTCTTCAATATGAACTGGCCATTTCGTATGTGCAAACGAATCAAGGGAATCTATTGCTTGACCAGCACAAAAAAGAAATCACGGATACGTACACATTGCAGACAGACCCGCAATACTTCCTGTTCTGGATTCATATTGGACAAGGCAATAGCAAGGAAGCTCTGGATATTGCAAGGGTGCTCGGGGACGACCGATACATATTCACAGCACTCGTCGCCTACCGCAATGAAATTCAAAATGACGACAGCCTATCTGCTGAAGAAAAACAAAAACAGCTAGATCCAATCATTAAGGAAATGGCGAAGTATGAAGAAAAAGAAACAACGGAGACGAGCACCAATGACTCCTCAGATGCAAGTCAAACAGATGAAACAGCTGAACAAAAAGAGCAGTCAAAAGCCGATCAGGAGAAAAAAGAGAAAGAATCTGATGCAAAAAAGAAAACCTCTCAGACGAAAAAAGATGAGAAAAAATAATTCTTTCGATACAACTGACAGTTGGTGCTGTCCGATGAGGAGGTGGAGCGTTTGAGTCTTCTATGGGTTTTTTATGAGGAAGATTATCAAACCGTCCGTTTAGATGAGCAGTTCAACCGAGAAGCTGTGATTGGACCTGAAATAGAGCATACAGTAACGATTCCTTCCCTTTCGTTTGATGAAGGGTTGATTCGTTTATCTCCAGATGAAACGAATGACGGCTTTTCTCTTTATCAGGGCGAAAAAAAGAAAGGTCACTTACTTCCACATGAACCATATCAGGTTGGTTCACTCACACTCATGTTGATGGATTCACATCATGATCAATCCATTTATTACCTAGGAAATAGAGTCGAAGTGACTATTTCAAGTGAAGAAATAGATGAAGCGGATGTGTGGAAGGAACAAGCTCATTCAATGTTTCAAGATGCCAAATCCTTCACGTTGGAAAAAATAGAAGGCACTTGGTATGTCATTCCCCAAGATGAAACGATCTATGTGAACGGGAAACAGCTGCACGGTCCACAGCAGCTTCTTGCTGGGGATGAGCTGTTTTGGAACTTTTTGACGCTGTCATTGAAAGATGATGATTTATTGCAAGTAACAGCATTTGAACCATTTCAAACACGTTTAGAAAAAACAAGGCCGCCGAGTACCGAAACGAAACAAAAATATCCTTTATATAGACGAACACCACGTTTGATTTACGATCTGCCAGATGACCGGGTGTCTTTCAGCTTTCCTTCACAGGAGAGTGAAAATAACGGCAGAGGACTTTGGCTCGTGGTTCTTCCACCGCTTGTTATGCTGATTGTCATGGGGATCGTGGCACTTGTACAGCCGCGAGGCATCTTTATTGTCGTGTCGATGGCGATGTTTATTATGACGTTAATTACTTCGTCCGTTCAATATTTTAAAGAAAAATCACAGCGCAAAAGACGAGAAGAGAAGCGGCAACGCGTTTACTCGCTTTACTTAGAAAATAAGCGGAAAGAGCTGCAAGAGCTGTATGACCGTCAACAATTTATTTTAACGTATCATTACCCGTCTTTTGAACAAATGAAATATTTGACGTCAGAAATCAGCGGGCGTATTTGGGAAAAGACGCTTGTCAGTGATGATTTTTTACAGCTGCGTCTAGGGACAGGTGCAGTTCCTTCAAGTTATGAATTATCGACGAGCGGCGGCGATATGGCCAATCGTGACATCGATGATTTAATGGAACAAACCCAGCATATGCAAAACGTCTATCGCGAGGTAAAAAATGTACCGATTACGTTCGGTCTTGCGGACGGTCCAACCGGATTAATAGGAAAACCGGCAATTGTCAAAAATGAGCTTCACCAGCTTGTCGGCCAGCTTGCTTTCTCGCACAGCTATCATGATTTGAGATTTGTTTTTATCTTTAATGAACAGGAGTATGAGAACTGGGAATGGATGAAATGGCTGCCGCACTTCCAACTTCCTCATACATACGGGAAAGGGTTTATATATAACGAACAAACACGTGATCAGCTCTTGTCTTCTATTTATGAAATTTTGCGAGAGCGTGATCTGGAAGAGGAAAAAGAGAAAAAAATCTTTACGCCTCACTTTGTGTTTATCGTGACAAACCATGAACTCATTGCGGAACATGTGATTTTAGAATACCTAGAAGGCAGCCGGACGGATTTAGGCATCTCAATTATCTTTGCGGCAGAAACAAAGGAAAGCTTGGCTGAAAATATTTCAACGCTTGTTCGTTACATTAACGAAGAAGAAGGAGATATTCTCATTCAGCATAAAAAGGCCGTACGAATTCCATTTCAGCTGGATGCACATGCGCGAGCGGACAATGAGCTGTTTGCCAGAACCTTAAGAACATTAGATCATCAAGTCGGGATGACCAACTCAATTCCAGAAACGGTCTCCTTCCTTGACCTGTTTCATGCCAAGCAGGTAGATGACATTGGCATTCGTGAAAAATGGCTGACATCTGAAACAGCAAAGTCATTATCTGTGCCTATCGGTTATAAAGGAAAAAACGATATTGTCGATCTGAATCTGCATGAAAAAGCACATGGCCCACATGGTCTGTTAGCGGGAACAACGGGATCAGGAAAAAGTGAGTTTTTACAGACGTATATTTTATCCTTGGCTGTACACTTTCACCCGCATGAAGTGGCGTTCCTGCTCATTGATTACAAAGGAGGCGGAATGGCGCAGCCGTTCCGAAATATTCCACACTTGCTTGGTACGATCACAAACATTGAAGGCAGCAAAAACTTTAGTGAAAGAGCGCTTGCCTCTATTAAAAGTGAACTGAAGAAAAGACAGCGCTTGTTTGATCAGTATCATGTGAATCATATCAATGACTATACGAAACTCTATAAAGAGAAAAAGGCGGAACAGGCGATGCCTCATTTGTTCTTAATCTCTGATGAGTTTGCTGAATTAAAAAGTGAAGAGCCAGATTTTATTAGAGAGCTTGTCAGTGCCGCGCGGATTGGACGAAGTCTCGGTGTCCATCTCATTTTAGCGACACAAAAGCCTGGCGGGGTCATTGATGATCAAATTTGGAGTAACTCCCGCTTTAAAGTCGCATTAAAGGTACAAGATGCATCAGACAGTAAGGAAATTTTGAAAAATAGTGATGCAGCGTCGATTACCGTGACAGGTCGTGGATATTTACAAGTGGGGAACAATGAAATCTATGAATTATTCCAGTCGGCTTGGAGCGGTGCACCGTATATGGAAGATGGTTACGGATCAGAAGATGACATCGCCATTGTAACGGACACTGGACTGATCCCATTATCAGGGGTAAGTACAGAGCCGGCTGTGAAAAAAGAGACAGTGACGGAAATTTCCGCTGTTGTGGATGAAATTGAACGTATGCAGCAGGAGCTTGGAATTGAAAAGCTTCCAAGTCCATGGCTTCCACCGCTTGAAGAACGGATTCCAAAAACACGTTATGCATCAAGTGAAGAGCACGTCTTCCATTTCGCTCTTGTCGATGAGCCAGATCAGCAAAGCCAGCATCCACTTTCTTATCAAATGATGGAGGATGGAAATATTGGCATCTTCGGTTCATCCGGCTACGGCAAATCACTTGCTGCAACCACACTGCTTATGAGCTTCGCAGAAAGATATTCACCTGAAGAATGGCATGCATATATTTATGACTTCGGTAACGGCACCTTGCTACCGCTTGCCAAACTTCCGCATACGGCTGATTATTTCTTAATGGATCAAATGAGAAAGATTCAAAAGTCGATGAAGCGTCTTCGTGAAGAGGTTGAATATCGCAAGCGTTTATTTAGACAGCAGGAAATGAGTCATATCAAAATGTACAATGCGCTGAATGAGAAAAAGCTTCCATTCATATTTATCGTGATTGACAACTTTGACATTGTGAAAGACGAAATGCATGAACTCGAATCTGAATTTATTCAGTTAAGCCGTGATGGACAATCGTTAGGCATTTATTTCTTAATCACAGCGACTCGTGTCAACGCAGTCCGTCAATCTCTTATGAACAACTTGAAAACAAAGATTGTCCATTACTTAATGGATCAAGGAGAGGCATACTCCATTATTGGCAGACCGAAATTCAGCTTAGAGCCGATTCCAGGACGAGTCATTATCAACAAAGAAGAGCTTTACTTTGCCCAAATGTTCCTGCCAGTTGAAGGAGAGAACGATCTCGAATTGTTTGAGCATTTAAAACAAGAGATCCAGCTTCTTCATGATCGCTTTGAATCAGCTGAAAAACCAAAACCTGTGCCGATGCTTCCTGATAAACTGACCATTTGGGAGCTAGAGAGTCGCTTAGAAGAACAAAAACAGCCGTATGACATTCCAGTCGGACTAGATGAGGAATCTGTTGCACCTGTTTACTTTGACTTGAAGAAGAATAAACACTGCCTCATTATCGGACAAACGCAGCGAGGGAAAACAAATGTGACCAAACTGATGCTTGATCATCTATTAGTAGCAAAACCTGAGAAGCTGGCCGTCTTTGATTCGATTGATCGGGGGCTCTCTCATTATGCAAAAGAAGAGAACATTGATTACCTTGAAACAAAGGATGATATCACAGAATGGGCAGAGGAAATAGATCGTTTATTCAAGGTGCGTGAAGAGATGTACGTCGAAGCTGTGCGCCGGGGAGAGACTGATCAGTTGTCGTTCTCTCAAATTGTGCTTGTGATTGATGGCATTACGCGTTTTCAGCAGACAATCGACCCGCGTCTTCAAGATCAATTGGCTGATTTCATGAAGTCATATGCCCACTTAGGCTTCAGCCTGATCGCATCAGGAAATCATACCGAATTCAGTAAAGGCTATGATGCACTCACAAACGAAATCAAACAGGTTCGTCATGCCATGTTACTGATGAAAAAATCAGAGCAAAACATCATACCGCTTCCGTATGCAAGACAAGAACCAGAGATTCAGCCAGGATTCGGATATTTGGTTGAAAACGGGAAAGAGAAGAAAATCCAGGTTCCTTTATGTGCGGTAGAAAGGAAGAGTGTTCAATGACAGAGCAGCAAAAAAGCTCCATCAAAATCGTGTCGACCATGATACTGATTCTCGTCTTGCCGGTTCTATTTTTCCATCTCATTGGGGATGATCCGGCAAAACAGAAAAAGAATGCCACACGTAACATTGCCGTGGTCAATGAGGATATGGGGGCGAGCGAAAGTGAAAATACCGCTCGTTTCGGACAGGATGTGGTGGCGGCATTATCAGAGCGTCCAGATTACACATGGACAGTCGTCAATCGAAGTGCGGCAGAAAATGGCCTGAAAAATAGAAAGTACGATGCAGTTCTCTATATTCCATCTGACTTCTCTAAAAATGTGCTGAGCTATGATAAGGATCATCCTGAGAAGGCATCTATCCAATTCTCGATCCAAGATCAGCTGAATGCAGTGAATAAAGAAAAAGTACAAAGAGAGCTAGAAAATGCTCAAAAGAAAATGAATGAACAAATGTCGACTTTATATTGGAGTTTTGTATCACAGGAAATCGGCAATGTCAGAGAAGAGTTTGAGCATATTGTTGGCAAAGAGGTCGAATTCCAAAACACGATGTACAACTTCTATAAGCCAAATTCAAACAAACTATCTGATGCCGTCCAGCAGCAGAAGAAACAAATAGAAGAACTAAGAAATGCGATGGCCGATTCACAAAAACAGTATAAAGACGGTTTAAGTACAACAGAAGAAGCGAAAAGCCAGCTGAAGGATTTCGTAAAAGTAGTCGATCAATATCAGCAGTATCAAGACAAACAAAAAGATCTCTTGATCAAAGCGCAATCGACAAGCAAAAAACAAATCCAGCAAGGACTCAAACAGCTTGCGGAGATTCAAAACCAAAATGCCCGCAGCTTTAGCGATCAAATGGGCGGACTCAAAACCGATATCAATGGGGTCCAAAGTCAGCTTAAAACAACGGACAGCGCAATTCAATCTGTTCAAAAGGCAAGAGAAGACGCAATCCCTAAGCAATCGTCGGGATTAACGGACCTTGTGAAGGCGTCTCAAGAAGAGCTGTTGAAGAATTATGAAGGTCAATACTTAGAGGCCTATAAAAGTAAGATCATCGCCTTGCAGAATAAGCTAGAAGCAAAAAGGCAAGAGCTAATCAACGCACCCGAGCAGCCAGCTGATCCTGATGATGACGGGCAATCAGATCAAGATAATGAGAACCCAGAAGAGATTGGCATTAACTTAGATGATGAAACAAATGAACTCTCGCAAATTTCATCAGAAATGAACGATCTAGCTGATCAATTAGAAGATCAGACTGCACCTCCTACTAATGAAGATGATAAAGAGGGTGAAAACGGTCAGGATGCTGTTCAGCCAGATAACAGCGGCACGAATCAATCAAAAGATGACCTAAAAGCACTGTCTAATCGTTTAGAAGAAGTGAAAAAGAAGATTCAAGAAAAAGCGACCGCTCATAACGACCAATTGAAAGACAAAGTAAGTCAAATGAGTAAGGAGCTTGAAAGCCTCACGAAAAAAGTAGAGAAGCTTGAAAAGATGATTCTGAGGTTACAAGATCGATATAACGTTATTCCGAATGAAATCAAAAATCAGGAATCCTCTATTTTAGACAAAGTGCAAGAGCTGAAACGCGTAAACTCGCCGATTGGCAATACTTTGAATACGAAAATATTTGATCAAGAGTTTAAAACAAATTCAACAAGCACCAAAAAGTTAATGGAATACTCCAATCAACTGTCTCAGCTAGAGATGATGCTTGGGAATCTATATCAACCAACAAACAACTCATCTCTACTAGACACAAAAGGAGATGAAATCCAGTCCATCCTTTCCATCAAAAAAGAAGAAACGGAAAACTGGGATACACTCAAAAATCAAATGCTGACGTCAAATGATGATGTGTCTACCTTTATTGATGAGATGCAAAAATTCTCAGATGGCTACGCAGAATACATTTCGACTCAGCAGGCAAGTATGGAACAGGAGTTAAATGCCATTTCTGAAAGTGCGGACACAGTAGCTGAACAAATGGCTGATCAAGGAGATGCGGTGTATACGGCAGACCTTGCGGGCAGTTCGATTGTTGTGAGTGCACAGGATTCAATTGGTCAGGAAGTGCTTCGTCTTTCTGAAAATATGAGTTCGTTAACTGACCGCCAAAAAGGGGTGGCCGATTATACGAATAATATTGAAGAAAGTGTCACAGCCGTTCAAGAAAAAGCAGATACGCTGAACGAAAACTGGAGCAAGAATGTCAATTCTACGAAGCTTGTTCAACAAGATTTAAAGGGTATTTTAGGTAACACTTTAGATGATCAAGGCAACAGCAACTATGTGTATAACCATTTAGCCAATCCGCTGAAAATTAGCGGCGATGTGCCAGAAGAAAAAACGCAGACTGTACCGCCAGTAGTCATTTTGGTTATTGTGATGATCAGCAGTTTGTTGATTGGCTTTTTTAGCTCGTACTATGCGTCAGCGCCAATGCTGGTCAAAGGTGCACTCTTTGGTATTTTAAATCTGCTAGTCGGGCTCATGATCAGCCTGTTTGGACTCAACATTTACAAACTAGCTGATGACCAAGCCATTCAATGGTCGATCTTTACGATTTTGCTGCTAGTGGCATGCTCTGCCTTTATTCGCACAGCTTTCCTTTTCGGTTCAATTGCCGGATGGATGGCAGCAACGGTGCTTATTTTCTTCTTTGTTGCACCGTTAATTGATTTGGTCATGCCAAACTTCCATTTTACAAATCCAGTGACAGACGTGTATCTGTCCATCCAATATGGAAATGGAGACAACTTCGGTATGGGCATCACAGGGCTACTGATTTTAACGATATTGTTCATGGTCATTCCACTAGTGAAGAAGCTATGGAAAGACAAAACAGAGGAACGTGATGTCACTCATGAGGCTTAATCTATTCGTCAAAGGGATGGCACTTGGTGTCATATCCCTTTTTCTCCTCAGTCCTGCTGCTTTTGCTGCTACAGGTGAAGATACGGATACGAATGTCAAGCCGAATGAATATCAAGAAAAGAACCTCAATATTAATTCGAGTATATTGAGGGATCAAACGAAATACGAACAAAGCAAAACAACATCTAAAGTCAAAACGGACATTCACTTTGCTGACCCGCCTAAGACCTCTGGTGGTCAACTTTCGCCGCAGCTTTTTAGTGATCTGAAAGAAAATCCGCCTAAAACGCCAGCTCGTATGATGAAAGAGATGGATATCTCTTTCAGCGATTCGGCTGTATCAACGCCTTCTGGCGATGATCATGAAAAGCAGAGATCGGCGCTTCTACCAATCATTTTTGGCATCTTGATCGCCTTTGGCATCATTGTCATGATCATTCTGATTCCAAAGGTGAATGTGAAGACGGAAAAGAAATAGCCTGCCTTTTGAAAAGGGCAGGCTTTTCTTTATGCAGATGCAGATTGCTTGATGTGAGACCGATTCACTATTTAAAATAGTGTTATCAAGGGAGGAGATTGTCATTCGAATTTCAATCGTCACAGGCGGATCAAAAGGATTTGGTTTAGCACTTGTCAAACAGCTACTTTCACGCGGGGATAACGTGTATACCGCTGCAAGAAGTGAGTCGCCACTATCCCATCCACACCTCACGCATTCACAGGTCGATCTCACTAATGAGGAATCGGCTGCAAAGTGGCTTCAGGGCATCTTGTCCTCGCAAACTCTCGCAGACGCTGATGACGTCTTGCTTGTCAATAATGCAGGAATGGTCACTCCTATCAAACGTGCAGGGCAAGGCGGAGAAGATACGCTTCATCAGCATTATACGCTGAACCTTGTCATCCCTGTTTTGCTCAGTCATGTGTTTGTGAGGGAGACACAATCTCTTGAAGGGAAGAAAACCATCGTGCATCTTTCTTCTGGAGCAGCTAAAAATCCGTACAAAGGATGGAGTGCCTATTGCAGTTCAAAAGCAGGGCTTGATATGTTTATGAGAACTTTACATGAGGAACAGCAGGACGAAGCATATCCTGTCACCACGTTTTCCTTTTCACCCGGTACGATTGATACGGATATGCAGGGAGAGATTCGGAAATCCTCCAAACAGGACTTTGAACAAATTGAGCGGTTTCAGCAATTACATGAAACAGGTACGCTAAAGAGCCCAGATGAAGTGGCCGGTATTTTACTCGACCTTCTAGCAGATGACCCAGCTGGCGGTTGTGTATACGATGCCCGTGAGTATGGAAAAAAGCAGTCATAACGGCTGCTTTTTTCGTATTGTACAAGCAAAGACAGCTTATTGAGCATAAGCTAATTTTGAGACTCATCGGAAATATGACAGAACATTTGAGTTTCTTTTCAGAATATGTTAGGATGCTAAAAATATAGATAAGGAGGGGTTTCCATGAGAAAGGTTACATTAATGGATGTTTACACCCATCCAGTCGCTCAAAAATATTTAAATCGTTCTGGAAAAGCCCACGCCATTGCTTGTGCTTATCACGCATTCAAACTGGCGATGCAGGCGGGGATTAACCCGGATCTTGCTGTG
Organism: Bacillus sp. FSL K6-3458; assembly: GCF_038005045.1. NCBI lineage: Bacteria > Bacillati > Bacillota > Bacilli > Caryophanales > Bacillaceae > Bacillus > Bacillus sp. FSL K6-3458. The sequence goes on from NZ_JBBOSI010000001.1 coordinate 1,102,196, forward strand.
AAAGCAGCACTCTTGCATGACATCGGCCACTATGAATGGTATACAGCAGGCGGAGAATGGGATTACGAGACATATAGACGAAATGATATTCATGCCATTAAAGGGGCAGAGCGGGCACATAAACTGCTCATACGGCTCGGCGAGGAACCAAAAGCAGCCAAAGAGATTGCCCTTGCGATTTTGCTTCACACAGATTCATATTTGCCAGAGGGCGACCTGCATAAGGACACACTCCAGCAAATTGTGAAGAAAGCAGATGAAATGGACGAAGAGCCTGGTGGACACCATCATTACAGACAAATAGATGAATCACTTGCGCTCAAAAAAATTGCTGATTTGGATGAGAAGGTGCAGCAGGCGCTTCAGCCCATGAAACGCTCTGTTTAATATGGAATATCTCCATGAATCGTTCCGTGCTGATCCACATACAATGTGCGAATCACAGTACGGTTAAATGCCGATGTCCCTGACGCAGTGAGACCTGTGTAATGAACCGTGACGGAATAAGCACCTTCTTTTTTCAATTGAACGGCTGATGAAGAGCTCGTTTTCAGTGGATGATCCTTCTCGGCATCTTTAAAATAAATGGTCTCTACAGTTTTGCTTAATCGTTTAATCAGCTTGCTTGAATGTGTCGATGCATCTCCTGATTTCGCTGCAGCGATTTTGATTTCTTCATTCAATGGTGAATCAAAGGATACAAGTAGCAAATAAGGATCCTTTTTTCCTGAATTTGATCGAATCGTCCATTTTCCTGGAACGGGTTTATTGATTTGCACATGGTGTGAATAGGCGCCTTCATATGGGAATGATGCTTCGGATGTCGTCAAATTGGTTAAGACATCTCCATTTGGCGCAACGATTTCCGGATTGGCTTCCTGTCTTTCATTTAACCACTGAATCGATAGGCCATTCGTTCCTTCCTCTACATAGAACGCTTCTGTTTTATCCTTTTCACTTTCTCCACCTTTCACATAAACGTTTGTATTTAGCTCCGAAGAGACTGGTTCTTGCTCTTGTTCGTCTTCACTTTCAGCGCTTGCGGTACTTGCACGCAGCTGTGCCTGAAATACGGGGAACATGCTTGTGCCGTTTTTGATCGAAAAGTGATCCCACTTTCCTGTTAAAATATTGTTTGCATATGCTAGCTTTGTGCTGCTGACCGTCACAGCGCCATCGTTTGCACCAAAGCTTTTTAAATACATGCCGCCTAAATAAAGCACTCCGCCAAAGGTTCCCCATTCTGAACCAGAATAGGTCACATATTTATGAGGAAACGTCTCCAGTCGGTCGGTTTCACTTCGAAAAGCTGCCATCATCCCGGTTTGCAGAGAATAGAGCGCGTCGCTCTTTTGTCCAAGGATTTGCGCAAGCCAGCTTCCGCCTTTGCTATAGGCTAAATCCGCAAGCGGCGTCCCATAATGTGGAGAGCCAAGTGTGATGACTTTCTCTACATATGGATGAGCGTTGTAATACACGAGTGCCGCCTGCGTATCCACTCCGCCTTTACTATGACCGATTATGATCAGTTTTCTGCCGAAAAATTCATAGATTTCTTTTAACTTTTCTGCTAATAGTTTCCCATTCTTTTTCATGTCCTGATCTGGATATAAATCTATGAACGCGCTTTCGTATCCGTTCAGAACAGCTTGTTTTGCCATATCGTTTCGATCAGACCATGTGGAGGAAGAACTGTTTATGCCATGTACAAAAACAAGTGGGGGTTTTGACAGGTCTTTTTGTACCGGTTCTTCTCCTTTAAACCACTTCCCTGGTGTACCAGGTGCATCTCCAATTGTGCCTGCGTGCGCATAACTTGCAGAGGATAGTAAGAGCATGACAGCAACGATACAGATTAATTTTTTCAAGATCATTCACCTCTTCAAATAATTTAAGATGTTGGCAGCACCAATCTATTATACTTCTAAAAATTGTAAAAAAATACGAAATGTAAAAATACGGTAATAATGTTGTAGGTTTGCTGAGTGACACTCACATGGGTCATTGCATACGCTGTGGGTAAATACACAAGTAAAGGGGCAGGTAGCATGGCACAACAAGGAAGTCCACAGCTTGTTTCATTAGTTGATCCATATGTTTATCAAACATTGCAGAAAGTAGTCGGTATGAGATTGATTGTTCAAACAGTGAAAGATACAGTACGTGGAAAGTTGAAGGAAGTGATGCCGGATCATATTGTGATTGAGGCGGGGGCAAAATCAGTGTTTTATGTGCGGATCCAGCAAATCGTGTCGGTGATGCCTGATCACAGTGAAAGAGTGTAACAAGCAGACGCACAGGTGTCTGCTTTTTTCAATGCTTACAGAATGTATATCTGGAAAAAGTGCATGATATACCAATTGTTCTTTTTTTTTCAAAAAATATGGTTCTAAAACAAGAAGCAGTTGACAGAAGGTGGGTTGAATAGTAGTTTTTTAATAAGGTCAATACGTAACAGGAGGAGCATCTTTGTTAAAATCTAAAGTTCATTTTTGGACATTCCAAATATTACTGGTTTTACTGATTGTGTACGTATCAACAAAAGTTTCGTTTTTATTTCAGCCGATCATTTTATTTGCTTCAACGTTGTTTGTTCCTATTTTACTGGCTGGTATTCTCTTTTTCATCTTTAATCCGATTGTTCGATTTTTGTCGAAGAAGATACCTAGGACGCTCGCCATTCTGATTATTTATCTTCTATTCATCGGGCTTATCACGTTTATTGTCAATGCTGCTGGACCTGTCATTGTCACGCAGGTGGGTGGACTTGTCAAAAGCTTCCCGGGGTATGTCACGGACATGCAGAAATTTATCAACGATTTCTCGCATTCTAAAACATTTACGTGGATGATGAACCAAGATTATGTGTCTGTTTCGAAGTTTGAACAGTCGATCGTTTCGACATTAAAAGATTTACCGGAAAATATTGCTTCAAGTATGTCGGCGGTGTTTGGCGTGATTGCGAATATTGCCCTTGCTGTCATTACCGTTCCATTCATTTTATTTTACATGCTAAAAGACGGGCATAAGTTTCCGGACAAGCTCGTTCAATTTTTGCCAATGCCTTACCGTAAGGAAGGATTGAAGATTTTTAAAGAATTAAACGATACGCTTGCTGCTTACATACAAGGACAAATCGTTGTTTGTTTATTTGTCGGAGTTGCTTGTTTTATCGGATACTTATTAATTGGTGTGAAATATGCGCTCATTCTCGGCATCATTATTGCGGTGACAAACGTCATTCCATATCTTGGGCCATATCTTGGTGCGGCACCAGCTGTGCTCATTGCTTTTCTTGATTCGCCTGGAAAAGCGGTTGTGACTGTTATTGTCATTCTTGTTGTTCAGCAGATCGATGGAAACGTCATTTCTCCATTGATCATTGGAAAACGTCTCAACACACATCCGTTAACAATTATCTTGCTATTAATTGGGGCAGGAAGTTTTGGCGGAATCCTTGGCATGATTTTTGCCGTCCCTGTCTATGCGCTGCTGAAAGCCATCACACTCAATATTGTCAGATTGGTTCAGCTGCGTCAGCGCTCTCGAAAAGAACAGCATTTAAACGTTTAGGGCAGATGCACAACTTTTCCCTTTTTGCATAACATAACTCACATAAGCGAATAGGGAGGAGAAGGAAGATGCCTGCGATTGTTGGACCCATCCATATTGAGTCTTTAGGCGGAAACGGCTCGGCTACTTTTGGTGACGTTCTCGCCATTGCCCCTTTGGCTGTAGATCACTCGACCGGTGGAGCGGGAGCTTTTAATTCAGGTGATTATATGTCCCTGACAAGCGATCCGAATGCCACCATGCTTTGGGACTTTACACTGTTTGGCCAGCCTCAATCATTTAATGCATAAAAGACAGCTGATCATAGGACATATCAGCTGTCTTTTTTATGTTGGATAGACACGTATTGTTCCGCTAGGCATATGATGAGGGTAGTAAAGGTGGTGGAAAGATGCCAGCAATTGTTGGACCCATTCATATTGACCGTGTCATAGGAAACGGTTCTGCACATTTCGGCGATGTGTTTGCCATTTCGCCAAAAAGTGTGGATCATTCCGCTGGTGGTTCAGGCACCTATAATGCAGGAGATTTTGTTCAATTCTTCAACAATCCGAACGTCACATTTGTTTGGGATTCAAACCTGATCAGCCAGCAAAAGAGCTTTAACGCATAGCCAGCTTTGAAAGGGTCTCCTTTTCAGAAGCTGTCTTTTTTTATGGTACAATGGATAGAAGAAGGAAGAAGAAAAAGGGGGGTAAAACACATCAAATGAAAATAAGAAAAGCGCATCTGACAAGCGGGCAACCAACAACCTACAATGTATATTTACATGAAAATAAAAAAGAATATAAAACGCTTGTCGCTGTACCTGATATGGAATGGAGTATTTCTATCGCGTATGAAGACGAAAAAACGCAGCTTGAGCAAGCACTAGAACATTCTTTAAACAAAAGAGTAGAAATAGACGAAGCCCGTGAACTTGCACAAAAAATTGTGCACTGGGTCACAGAAATGTAAATTCAGAAACCAGGAGTGAACACAGCAATGAAAGAAGAATCCGTAGACTTTTATTTGCAGCAAGGGATATTTGGACATGCTGAAACAAAACCCGATGAACGAAGAATGTATCTCGGCTCATTAAGAGAACGTGCTCTTCTCGCTCTGACAAAAGGGCAAGTATCGAGACATAAATCGTATCAAGAGGTAGAGCAAGTATTGAAGGCAAACCGAGAGGCCACTGTTCTTTTAAATGGTGAATTGTCATATGCTTCTTATTCTCCATATGTCAAAATGGCAAATGCCGCTGGTTGTTCTTTTAAAGTGGTCAACCATCACGAGTCACATTCACCTTTTGGGCTTGTGATAGAGGTGCCGCATGCGATCAATCAAGAGCATATCTATATAGAAGATGAGCTTTTTCAAAAAGCTTTTTCTCGTGAATCTGTTGAATAGGTTTCCCTAGTGAAATGAATAAGCTATAATGATTCAAAAGAGCATATGGGAGAGATGCGGATGGGCAAAGCATTGATTTGTATTGATTATACAGTTGATTTTGTTGCAGACGATGGAAAACTGACGTGCGGAAAGCCTGGACAGGCGATTGAGTCGAAGATCACAGAGATCACTTCTTCATTTATTGATGAAGGACACTTTGTTGTTTTTGCCGTCGATCATCATGAAGAGCAAGATCCATATCACCCAGAGACAAAGTTATTTCCGCCCCATAATATTCGCGGGACAGAAGGAATTGAACTTTACGGAAAACTAAGTTCACTATTTCACACGTCAACACATTTAAATCATGTCTATTATATGGAAAAAACAAGATACTCTGCTTTTGCAGGCACTCAATTAGAAATGAAACTGCGCGAGCGTGGCATCACTGAACTTCACCTAGCCGGAGTGTGTACCGATATTTGTGTACTTCATACAGCTGTTGATGCGTACAATAAAGGCTTTGAACTTGTGATTCATGAGAATGCCGTAGCGAGTTTTAATGAAGCGGGGCACGAGTGGGCACTTTCTCACTTTGAGCATACGCTTGGTGCGAAAGTGGTTAAGTAAGGGAAGGAGAATGGAAGTTGGAGCATCGGTTTATTGACGACAGTTTATCACTACATACAGATCTTTATCAAATTAACATGGCAGAAACGTATTGGAGAGACGGCATTCATGAGAAGAAGGCAGTCTTTGAACTCTTCTTTAGAAAGCTTCCATTTGACAACGGCTTCGCTGTATTTGCTGGTTTAGAGAAAGCGATTGAATATTTATCGGACTTCTCCTTCACCGAGAGCGACCTTGCATATTTAAAAGATGAACTCGGTTATAAAAGCGATTTCATTGAATACTTAAGCGGATTGTCTTTTACAGGGACACTTCATTCAATGCGAGAAGGAGAAATTGTCTTTGCGAATGAACCTATTATGCGCATCGAGGCAACACTTGTTGAAGCGCAGCTAATTGAAACGGCACTGCTCAACATCGTGAACTTCCAGACGCTAATTGCAACAAAGGCGGCTCGTATTAAAGGAATCATTGAAGATGAGACAGCATTAGAATTCGGAACAAGACGTGCGCATGAAATGGATGCAGCCATGTGGGGAGCAAGAGCAGCACTGATCGGCGGATTTCAGGCAACAAGTAATGTCCGTGCAGGGAAACGCTTCAATATTCCCGTATCAGGCACACATGCCCATGCGCTTGTACAAGCATATCGCGACGAATATACTGCATTTAGAAAATATGCCGAAACACATACAGACTGTGTCTTTTTAGTGGATACATATGATACGGTCAGATCAGGCATTCCAAATGCGATTAAGGTAGCGAAAGAATTCGGTGATAAAATCAACTTTATTGGGGTCAGACTTGATAGCGGAGACCTTGCCTACTTGTCTAAAAAGGCGAGAACGATGCTGGATGAAGCTGGATTCCATGACGCCAAAGTCATTGCATCAAGCGATCTTGATGAACACACCATTATGAACTTAAAAGCACAAGGTGCAAAAATTGATGTATGGGGTGTTGGAACGAAACTGATTACCGCATTCGATCAGCCAGCTCTTGGTGCTGTATATAAGCTTGTATCGATTGAAGAAAACGGTCAGATGAATGACACGATCAAAATTTCTTCTAATCCAGAGAAAGTGACAACACCAGGCCGTAAACGAGTGTATCGCATTATCAATCAATTGAATCATCACTCTGAGGGAGACTACATTGCCCTTGAAGAAGAAGATGTTCAAAGTGAAGATAAGCTGAAAATGTTCCATCCAGTTCATACATTTATCAGCAAATTTGTGACAAATTTTGTGGCAAAGGACCTTCATGTCCCAATTTTTGAACAAGGGAAGCTGGTGTATGATAATCCAGATATCCAAACGATTCAAGCATATGTGCAGGACAGTCTTGGACTCTTCTGGGAGGAATACAAACGAATCAGCAAACCAGAAGAATACCCAGTCGATTTGAGTCAAAAATGCTGGGATAATAAGATGCAGTTTATCCATGATGTGAAAAATAAAATCAAAAAAGAGCTTTATGAAAGCTGATTACCCCGGGAAAGGAGATCATCAAGCCAGATGGTCTCTTTTTTTTCATGTTGGACGATTCAAAATGAACCTTATGGGCAATCATTTGGTATACTGAAAGCACATCTTGTTTGTCATTGCATAAAGGAGGAATGGAGCAGTTGAGGGTGTTTGTTGCAAGGCAGCCTATTTTTAACAGAAAAGAACAAGTCGTATCATACGAGCTGCTTTATAGAGATAGTGAAACCAATACATATAGCGCTGAAGATGGTGATCAAGCGACAACGGACCTCATTATCAATAGTTTTTTAAACATTGGCATCGAAACACTGACAGAAGGAAAACGATGCTACATCAATTTCACCGAAAGCTTGCTTTCGTCTGATCTGCTCACTTATTTTGATCCACATCAGCTTGTGATCGAAATATTAGAAAATGTACCGATTACCCCGGCACTTATTATGAGATGTAAGCAATTAAAAAAGTGGGGATACACGATTGCGCTCGATGATTTCTTTCTGAGCGGAACACATTTTCATGACAAGTTACTCGATGAACTCCTCTATTGCATTGATATTTTAAAAATTGATTTTCTGAAAACAACATGTGAAGAACGAAGAGACATTTTACATACATATAAAAAGTATCGACTTCGATTCCTTGCTGAAAAGGTAGAAACGCGAAAAGAATATGAAGAAGCGTTAGAAGCTGGCTTCCATTTGTTTCAAGGATATTTCTTTAGTGAGCCGCACGTCATTTCGGGACGAGCCTTATCGACTAGCTTCCACGCATACCATCAGCTATTGAATGAGCTGAGCAAGGAGCAGCCGAATATTCAGACCGTGACGCACTTTATAGAAAGTGATCTTTCCCTTTCATATCAATTATTAAAAATGCTGAATTCTGGCGGCATGAGACGTCTTTATCAAATCAAGAGCATTCGTCAGGCGATTATCCTGCTTGGGTTTAATGAAATACGGCGATGGATCTTTATCCTTTCATTTAAAGAACTGAATGTCCAAGCCAACTCAAGCCAAAAGGAAATCATCAAAATGTCGTTCATTCGTGCCAAAACGTGTGAACTCATTGCTAGTCGGACTGAACGAGAGCATCCCGCTTCTTATATGCTAACAGGTATGTTTTCACTTATTGATACGCTTGTCAGGGCGGACATTACTGAACTTGTGAAAGAACTGCCTCTTTCGGATGAAGTAGGTGAGGCACTGCTTGGCTATGAAAATGACTATTTCCTTGTGTTAGACGTTGCCAAACGTATTGAACGAAATGAATGGGATGATGAGATGTTAGGTGGAAGTCTCCCTAAGCAGGAAGCCTACGGCTGTTATATAGAAGCCATTGAATGGTGTCATAAAATGTTTGAATCTTAAGAAAAGCCGCTCACACTAGAGCGGCTTCTTTCTTTGTTATCCCCACTGTAAAAGTAGAAAAAGCCTGCTGGAAGAGAGGGATAAGTAGATGCGGATGCCTTCTGGACTAAAGCGGATATCGATATTGCTTTTCACCCCAATCTGCTTCAGCATTCGAATCACACTTGCGGTGTCAGCGCGTTCAGCAGCTTCCATGATTCGCTGTCCAAACGAAAGCGAACCGGAAATCTGCTGTGTAATGAGGGATGCATCAGCCACGAGACGGGTTGATTCCTTTGCAGCCTTTTGAAACGCATGAGCATCTACTGGAGGAAAAGTCATGGGTGTTCGCGGGTATGCGTTCCCTATTGCGGGAACCTGCAAAGGCGGATAAGGAACATAGTAAAACACATGGTCACCTCTTCTCTCATTGAAGTGAATTTGGACGGATATCTGTTCTAAATGTATGAAGAAAATCCGAATAAAGAATCAAAATGATCTTTCTACCTTTGCATATTCATCATAAAAATAGGTACTTTTGCGGTCAATTTCGGTGAATGTCGCCAAAAAATTGCGGTGTCTACAGTAGAGCCTGTCGTCTGACCTATAACATGAAAAATCGAGGAAACAGAGGGGATCGTACGTTCTGTATCATGAGAATTGTGACGAATGATGCCTGTTCATGTCGCAAAAATGACGTATTTCCTTTGAAATTGAGATAAAAGTATCATTTGAAAAGTCTGAAAATGATGAAAAAAGACCTATTGAATTTTGCGGTATCACGCACACATTTTGTGCATACTTTTCGGTGAAAAAATACTCAATAGCATTTACACTGTTAGTAACAGATCAAATACTTATGACCCAATCAACATACACAAATACATTGATCTTCCAAAAAAGGAGAGTGGAATCGATGGAAAAGTATGAAATCGAAGAACTTAAACAACTATTATGGAAACTTGAAAACGAAATTAGAGAAACAACGGCTTCTCTTCATAACATTAACAAAAGCATTGATCAATACGACAAATATGAATATGTGAAAATTTCTTAAAGACTTGATAACCATCAAGTCTTTTTTTTATCCAAATACATACAAAAAAAGGATATATTATTATATAATTGTTAAATAGTGATGTCAGTGGACATTTGCTTATTTCTTTTTAGTAAAATAAGAGGCGAGAGGGTGAGGATCAAGATCGAGTATGCTAAACTATCTAGAGAATACAAAAATCAAGCAGAAAATGTCTGATTTTATTCAACATGCAGTCAGGCAAAATGATTTACAAAAGCTGCTTCTCGAATTTACAGATATAAAGAATGAATTTCCTTTTGGGCAATTGGCTTACCAACATTATGAGGCATTTGGCGGACAAGACAAGCAAGCGATTACAAAACTGGCAGCAGGGATTGAACTTCTCATCTTATCTGCCGATATATTAGATGATATTGAAGATCAGGATAATGATTCGTATCCTTGGATGAACGTAAACCAAGGAGTGGCCATCAATGCTTCTACGTATTTGTATACGGTGAGTATCCAATTCATCACATCAATTTGTGAAAATAATTCTCAACTAATAGAGAAACTGTTCCACTTCATCAAAATGTCTATGGAAGGGCAGCATGAGGATTTGAGTCATTTGTATGGAACAGAAGAAGAGTGTGTAGAGGTTTTAAGGAAAAAATCTGGATCTTTAACAGCTCTTTCTAGCGTACTGGGTGTTTATTTAGCGACAAGAAAAATGAATGCCACTGTAGAATCTTATTCGATATATTATGGTGTTGCTGGACAAATCAGTAACGATTTTTTTGCGTTATTTTCAAAAACAAACGGAGATTTTCAAAAAAAACAAACGCTGGCATTTAGTTATTTACAAAGACATTTTAACGATGTCAGTCTAGAGCTTCTTTCCTTCTTTTCTAACCGGCTGGATGAGTCAGAGCAAAAGCCGTTTCAACTGAAGCAAAAGTTACTTGAAGCTGGTTTGACTCAGTACATGGTATCGATGAGAGAGATTATGCTGTTAAAAATGAAGCAAGGAATTGCACAACTTGATTTGCCTAAAACGAAAAAGGAACAATTATATGCATATATGACAAAGGAGGGCAATGATTGAACATTCAAAATGTTATTGCATATTTAGTGGAAAATCCTAGTGTTGTGAATGAATTGGACTTAGGGAATGCAAGTTTAATTCACACAGATGAGGAAACGATGAAAGCAATCATTCAAGGCATAAAAAAAGGGCAAATGTCTGCAGATTATATATGGTACTATAAATGATACTATTCATTTAAAAATGATTTAAAAGTTCTCCAGTTAAGGATGTTTTATACATGAAGATAACTTATACGAAACTATCTGCTTTTTTGGTTTTTCTGTCTTTTTTATTTGTGATCTATGTTTCATATATTTATGTATTTGATATTTTTAATGGAGCACGTGTTGCGGAGAACAAGAATGGTCAAGCAGAAGTTGTCAAAGTCGAATATCTTTCTTTAGCCTACACATCAGGATTAGAAGAAGGAGATATTATACTTAAAATCAATGGAGAACCTGCTAACAATAAAGATCATTTGATCAATGGTGAGCTTAGGAATGTGCAAAGAATTGATATTCAAAGAGGCAACCAAATGATCACCCTAAAAAATAAGACATTGATTGGTCAAGAAAGTTTATTTGTCTATATAATTCCTCTTATCCTGTATTCAATATGTTTATTTTGTATCTTCTTTATCATTCGTATTAACAAAGAGGTCCAACGAAAATCAGCATTTCTTTTAGTTTTATTTTTATTAACGATTTGTATCGGATATCTTAGTGCAGGTACTTCGGGTATTGGTGATAGATTTAGCCATTATGTCATCACATTTTGTTTATCAAGTGTATTTATCTTTTATATTCATTTCATTTATCAATATTTCAAAGAGTTTGACCTGCATATAACGACTCGAAAAACAATTTATATTTTATATAGTCTTCCTATAACTAATCTAGTAATAGAGCTGTTTGTTCCAATTGATTCGGCGATAGCCAGATACATGCCGAGTTTAAATCTTTTATTCTTTTTTGCTTCTATTATCATGTCATTCAAAGTCATTATTAATGGAATGCAGAAATATAAAGAGACAGAGCAGGGGTCTGTTTTAAAGTTTTTTGTCATGATTAATATCATAGCATTTTGTCCATTTATTTTTTTATTTGCAATTCCATATGTTTTGTTTCGTATTTATGTTGTAGATCCCTTTTTCTTAACTTCTTTTGTATTGCTCATTCCTTTTTCACTCGTGTATCAATTCATGACGAACAAACTTTACAATATGGATTTCTTGATTAGTAGACTTAAATACTATGGATTTATTGCCATTACACCGACCATTTTAGTTGTTGTCACGTTTTATATTCTGCAAAAACCAGAAGATTTAAAGTACACACTGAAGCTCGCATTCATCACATATACACTCATGTTGGCTGTTTTCTATTTTAAAGAAATTTTAGATTTCCGTTTTCGTTTGAAACGTTTTTCAGAGAAGTATAATTACCAAGACAGCGTGTTTAAATTTACGCAGCTTATTCGTGAGGCGTCATCACTTCATCAAGTACTGTATCATTTGAAATACACCATTTTAGAAGTGCTCGTTGTGAATAAAGCCTTTGTGCTAGAGGTGAAGGCTAATGGAGAAATGATTGAAATTGATGAATCAACAAATGATAGTAAATTATGGAAAGAATACGTGGATCAATTTCAAGATATTTTAGGTGAAGTTGGGAAAATCATCGAGCTTGATAAAGGGTTTATGATGAAAATTGGAGAGCGGGGCGGTCACTCGTTTATGATTTGCTGCTTATCCAATATACAGACGCCGAAATTGACCCGCGATGAAATCTCATGGCTGAAAACATTGGCATTTTACACAAGTGTCAGTTTAGAAAATGTCGTCAAGATCGAAGAACTGATGGAGCATCTTGAGGATTTGAAACAGCGGGAAGCCAATCCCGCCTGGCTGAAGAAAGTCATGTTCGCCATGGAAGAGAAGCAGCGCTCAGATTTAGCGAGGGATCTTCATGATTCTGTGCTGCAGGATTTGATTTCACTGAAGAGACAGTCCGAGATGTTCTTAACCAATTTCCAAAACAACCAATGCCCAACATCTATTGAAAATTCATTGATCTCATGGAATGAACAAATGTCTAAGGTGATTCAAACCACTAGAGAAACATGTCATGAACTTCGGCCGCAGCTCCTCTATGATTTGGGGTTAGTGAAGGCAATTTCGAAGCTGACTTCGCAAATTCAAGAGGAAGCGCCATTTCATATTAGACTGAATACAACCCGCTTTGATAAAGAACTGGACATTGATATTGACTCACAGCTGAATATTTACCGGATTGTGCAGGAGCTGTTATCCAATGCGTTGAAGCATTCTAAGGCCAGCCAAGTCTTAGTGATGCTCATTTGTATTAAAGATCAAGTTGTTCTCCATTATGAGGACGATGGAGTCGGATTTGATGCAAGCCAGCTTGATCAGCACACGATGAGCATGGGTCTTTCTGGCATAAGGGAACGAGTCAAAGCTCTAAATGGAAAGCTTCAAATTCACACAGCACCTGAAAAAGGGCTCAAGGTGAAAATTGAAATGGAATTGTAACGATTTCTTAAGGAATAAGACTTGGCATCTGCCAAGTCTTTTATATAAAATGGAAGTGAGTGATTTAAAGGGAGGAAGACATGAAGAAGATATTGGTCATTGATGATCATCCGGCTGTCATGGAAGGGACAAAAAGCATATTAGAATCAGATCAGCAGCTATCAGTCGATTGTTTAAGTCCTGATGCAGAAGGCGCCTTTTTAAAGACGCATGACTTTTCCATCTATGATGTGATCTTGATGGATTTAAATCTCGGGGATATCAATGGAATGGACATTGCCAAACAAATTCTAGAAACGAATCAACAAGTGAAAATTATCATTTATACAGGATATGAAGTAGATGATTATTTCGAAGAGGCCATTCGAGCTGGATTGCATGGTGCAATAAGTAAAACAGAGACAAAAGACAAAATCATTGAATACATACACCGCACATTGCAAGGAGAAGTTGTCATTCAGCTATCCTATTTAAAGAAATTAATTTCACAGCAGCAAGAGAAGCCAGAACAGGCGCAGCAGACGGATCATGAGCTGTTAACAGAGCGTGAATGTTTAATCTTAAGAGAAGTGGAAAAAGGGTACACAAACCAAGAGATCGCCGATGTGCTTCATTTGAGCAAACGCTCGATTGAATACAGTTTGACCTCCATCTTTAATAAGCTGAATGTTGGATCTCGAACGGAAGCGGTGTTAATTGCAAAATCGGAAAGTGTCCTGTAAACGTGTGAAGGGAGAGGGCCTTGATGGATGTGAGTGGTTCAAATACACTGCTTGAGGCACTGGGGATTGAGATTGTGGAATGCAATACGTCACGATGCGTGGCGACAATGCCAGTCGATCACCGAACAAAACAGCCATTTGGATTACTGCACGGAGGAGCATCAGCTGCTCTAGCAGAAACAGTGGCAAGCATGGGTGCTGCTGCTCATTTGGATTTAACGAAGCAGGTTTGTTCAGGTATTGAAATCAATGCCAATCATTTAAAATCTGTACGTGATGGAGTGGTGACAGCTACAGCTGTTCCTGTACATGTTGGACGGCGTACAATGGTATTCCAAATCGATATAAAAGATGATCGAGACCGTCATATCTGTACGTCAAGATGTACACTCGCTGTCATTGATCGCATATAAAAAAGCTCCCGGTGCAGCGGAAGCTTTTTTTAATACCCTTTTATGAACATGCAGGTAAAGTGAACAAGACCTGAATGTCATATTCTTCATTTATAAATAAGAGTCTTCTTTTCGTTTAATGACAAAGTTACGGAAACCGCCATAATCATCTTGGACACTTCGTTTGTCCATTTTCACACCAGTGTTGTAAGCGGCTCTTCCGATCAAATGAGCGCCGACTGGTGCGGTCAGAAAGATAAAGACAATCCCAAGCAGGATTTTCGCAGAGATGATCCCTGCAAGAAACCATTCATGAAAGAACACACCAACTAAAATGAGAACAACACCAAGTGTCGATGCTTTTGATGCAGCATGCATACGTGTGTAAACATCCGGCAGGCGAAGGACACCAATGGCTGAAATCAAGCAGAGGATGGCGCCAAGCAGAATAAAGAAAATCACGATCGCTTTAGCGATGACGATCATTTTCAATCACTTCCCCTTTCTCAAGGAATTTGGAAAAAGCGACAGTGCCGATAAAGGCAAGAATACCGAGCAGTAAAATAATTTCAAAGAACGTAGTGGTTTTCAGTAAGATAGACACGATGGCTGTCATCCCAATTAAATTGATTCCTATCGCATCAAGCGCACTAACGCGATCTGGGATAGAAGGTCCTTTGATGACCCGTATCACAAAAAGCAAAGTAGACAGCGCAAGAATTCCAAGTGACATTTGCAAGATCAGTTCCATTACTTACCGCTCACCTCCTGAATCGCTTTTTCAAATGATACCCGAATATCGTGGATGGCTTTTTCAGCATCTTCAATATCCATCGCATGAATGTATAAAATCGAACGATCATCGGAAATATCGATGACCAGTGTACCAGGTGTTAATGTAATCATATTGGCCAGTATGGTGATTTCCCAATCTGTTTTTAAATCTGTACGAAAGGCGAAAATACCAGGCTTGATCTTAAGCTTTGGAGATAACACTGTCTTGAGTACACTCAAATTAGCAAGAAGTAGCTCTCTGATAAAAATGATGACGAGCTTGAAAATCGCATAAAGGGCATAGCCGTAAAAACGTTGCGGGAAGAATCGCCGTAGCATAAAAATGGCGATCATCCCTAGTGCAAAGCCTGATACAAAGTCTGCAGCTCTGTATGTATCATTCATAAACATCCATGTAAAGGCGAGGAGAGCGTTTAATAATATTTGAAAGGCCATGTTCATCTACTCCTTCAGCACAGCTTGAATATATTTTTCTGGTGTTGAAAGCATTTCCGCAGCTTGATTGATATAAGGTGCAATGAATTCTGTGCCTAATCCAATCGCAAGCGATAAGATAACAAGCAGTACCCCAGGATACACCATTCCTCTAATGGATGGCTTTCTTCTTCGCATATCCTGATCCTCTCCCCAAAACGCGAGCATGAAAATCCTCATAACAGAATAAAGGACAAGAAGACTGGACAGTAAAACAAGGATAGAGAACGTCATGTACCCAGCAGAAAACCCACCTTCAACAATTTTCAGCTTGCCAACAAATCCACTTAGCGGAGGAATACCCGCAAGTGATAAAGCCGATATGAAGAACATCCAGCCGAGTAGAGGCTGGGATTGAATCAGCCCACCCATTTTTTTCAGATGATTGGTTCCAGCATACACAAACAGTGCCCCTGCGAGCATAAATAGAGCTCCTTTGATCACCATATCGTGAATGAGGTAATAAATGGCGCCTTGAAGTGATGCCGGTGTATTGGCCGCAATCCCAAACAAAATGACACCAACAGCTGTGACAATGTTATAAATCACAATTTTTTGCACATCAGAATAGGCGATAGAGCCAATGACACCGAATATAACCGTTAGAGCGGCTAGCCAAGCCATAATTGTATGTGTAAAACCTGTATCATGTATAAAGATGAGCGTAAAGACTCTGGCAATCGCATATAGCCCGACCTTTGTCAGCAGTGCGCCAAACAAAGCTGAAATCGCTGCCGGCGGTGCATGATAAGAACCTGGCAGCCAGAAATAAAGCGGGAAGACCCCAGCTTTTAAGCCAAATACAATCAGGAACAGAATGGCAATCACGGTGATTAACCCTGTTTGCCCAGATTCAGCTATTTTCACACTTAAATCAGCCATGTTCAGTGTGCCTGTGACTGCATATAAACACGCTACGCCAACAATAAATAATGCCGATGAGATAATATTAAACACAATGTATTTCAGTGATTCACGAAGCTGAGGCTTTGAACCACCCAGAACAATGAGCATATAAGATGCCATCAGCAACAATTCAAAGAAGACAAACAGGTTGAAAATATCTCCCGTTAAAAAGGCACCACTGACGCCAGCTAACAAGAATTGGACACCAGAATAATAGAACAGCCGCTCTCTTTCTTTCCCAATCGTTTGAAAGGAAAAAAGAACCGTGACAAGTCCAACAATGGAAGCGGTCAAAACAAGAAGTGCAGCAAACTGATCGGCCACAAGGGCAATGCCAAACGGTGCTTTCCAGCCGCCTAGGTAAAGGGTTTGTATGCCGTTTGTGAAAATCGTTTGGACCAAATAGACATTACAGATAATGGCTAAAAGAGATGCAAACACACTAAAGCCTCTCGACAGCATGGTGTTTTTATTCATAAAAATCAATAATGTAGCAGCTAGTAATGGTATTAATATAGGCAGGATCACGAGATTATTCATGCTGATCATTTCCTCTCATTTGATCCATGTCATCTGTTCTCAGCTCTTGGAAGGCACGGAAGGCCATCACGAGCAAAAAGGATGTTACACCAAAAGCAATGACAATGGCTGTTAAAATTAATGCTTGTGGCAATGGATCTACATAGGATGTGAGCCCCTCTTTCAAAATAGGAGGTGCTCCCTTTTTTAAGCCGCCCATTGTTAATAGAAGCAAATGGACGCCGTGACTTAAAACGGCAGTACCGACGATGACCCGCAGAAGGCTTTTTGAAAGCATTAAATAGGTCGCTGCCATAAAAATGATTCCGACGATAATAGACATTAGAAATTCCATTATTCCTTCTCTCCAATCGTTTGAATAATGGTCATGGTGACACCAACAACAACTAAATACACACCGATATCAAACAGGACCGCTGTCGCCAGTTCTGTTTTCCCTAGAAACGGCAGTTGGAAATAATCAAATGCATGGGATAGGAAAGGTGCTCCGAACAGAAAAGATCCCATACCTGTTAGGATGGCAACGAGCAAACCGACACCAGCCACATAAATAAAGTCAAATGGTAAAATGCGTCTGACTGTTTTAAGGTCATAGGCTAAAAGCAGAAGGACGACAGCACCAGCACTCATCAAACCGCCAATGAATCCTCCGCCAGGATTGTTATGTCCTGCAAGAAATAGGTGAAGTGAGAAAAGCAAGATGATGAATGCTGTAATTTTAGTAGTGACTTGTAAGAGCATATCATTCGTATCAATCTTTCTCATCGCCGTACGCCTCTCTTCCGTTTTCCTTGTGCTTTTACCTTCAATAATCCATAAATACCGAGTGCCGCAATGGCCAGCACTGTAATCTCAAAGAGTGTATCAAAGCCCCTGAAATCGACAAGAATGACATTGACAATATTGTCTCCGCCAGCCAGTTTGTAGCTGTTTTCAATGAAGTACGTTGAAATCGTGTCAAGAGACTGCTGGCTTGTTGAAGCAAAAGCAAGACAGGTGACAACAACTCCAACACCTAATGAGATCATCAAATTTGTTAATTTAAATCTTCGTGTTTTTTGCTTCAGACTCAGCTTTGGCAAATGATAGAAGCAAAGTAAGAACAGCGCGACAGAAATGGTTTCAATAATGAGCTGTGTCAGCGCAAGGTCAGGTGCTCTGAAAATCACGAAGAATAGTGACAGCGTGTAGCCCATAACACCTAGCGCAATAATAGCTGTTAAGCGTGAACGAGCAAATACAGTCGTGACTGTCGCTGCGACCATCACAAGTGAAAGGATGGCTTCGTACGTGCCGATTGATGCAGCGTGCTCAGTTTGAAATGAGAAGGCTTGCTTGTAGAACATCACGCTGCCCAGCACGATAATCATAAAACCAAATACATAGACAAGATAGTCACGAAGGAATCCTGTCATATAGCTGTTTGTTAGGCGGTATGACCCTTTTTCTACACCTATAAGTGAACGATCATACAAAGCGTTAAATGACCATTTTTCTTTAAATATGTTGTACATTGGGCGCCATTTTGACAGCGTTAAATAGCCAATGGTACCGAGCGCAACTACACCAATTGTCATGTAAAGCTCTGGCTGGAATCCATGCCACGCTTCAATTTTTACGGCAAAGCGGCTTCCTGTTTGAATGGCTTCTGGAATGATCGCTTGAATGGCAGGTTCAATGACAGAATAGGCAAGAATATTAGGGAAAAAGAAAAACGTGACCACAAGTGCAGCTAAAATAATTGGCGGGATCAGCATACCAATCGGTGCTTCATGCGGTTTTTTCTCCAATTGATCGACATTCAGACGGCCTCTAAATGTTTTGAAGACGATCATCATACTGTAGATGAACGTAAACACACTAGCGAGCCAAGCGATAGCAGGGAAGACAGCCCCCCCTGTTGAAACATCCGTAAAGCTGATGTCAGAAATCCGAATCATACTTGTGAAAAATAGCTCTTTACTTAAAAATCCATTAAAAGGCGGGAGTCCAGCCATCGAGAATGTACCAATTAACGTAATTGTAAAGGTAATTGGCATGATGGTCATTAATCCACCTAATTTGCGAATATCACGTGTACCTGTTTCGTGATCGATAATCCCTGCTGCCATAAAGAGACTTCCTTTAAAAGTCGCGTGGTTAATGAGATGAAAAATAGCAGCAAGAACGGCTGCGCCAAAAAAGGCAGGGTTGTTTTCATGAATGGCAGCTGCGCCTACTCCTAGCATGAGCATAATCATACCGAGTTGACTCACTGTCGAGAAGGCCAGAATGGCTTTCAAATCATTTTGCCGAACGGCGTGGAAAGATCCCCAGAATAGTGTGATAAGTCCGACAATCGAAATGGTCCAAAACCACACCTCTGATATAGCAAAAATCGGACTAAAGCGGGCAACCAGATAAATACCGGCTTTGACCATAGTAGCAGAATGCAGATAACTGCTTACAGGGGTTGGTGCTTCCATAGCATCAGGCAGCCAAATATAAAATGGGAACTGCGCTGATTTCGTGAAGGCCCCTAGTAAAATGAGAACCATCGCAGGGATGAAATAAGGTGATGCCATAATGAGCTGAAGCTGATTGACTGCTTCGCGAATACTGAATGAATCAGTGATCAGGTAAATGAGGATGAAGCCGCCAAGCATAGCTAATCCGCCAAACACAGTAATAAGCAGTGATTTGGTTGCTCCATAACGAGAACGCTCACGCTTATACCAATACCCAATTAAGAGGAAGGAAGAGATACTTGTTAGCTCCCAGAACAAATAAAGTACGACCATGTTATCAGAGAGGACAACACCGAGCATAGCGGTCATAAACATTAATAAATACGTATAGAAAGAGCCAAGCTGTTCTTTTTCCTTTGATAAGTAGAAAATACTGTACAGTACCACAAGTGCACCAATACCTGTGATGAGTAAAGCAAATAACAGGCTGAGACCATCTACATACACAGTGAAATTCATCCCTAGAGAGGGAATCCATTCAGCTTGTGAGAACAACGTTCGTCCATTCGAGGTGATCTGGATCATTTGGATGAAATAGGTAAATAAAAGAATAGGCAAGATGAGAACAAACCATCCTGTATGTATACGCCTTACGTATTTAAAAAGAAAAGGGACGACAAAGGCAAGTAAAAAAGGTGATAGGATGGCGAAGTGAATAAGCTGCAAGAAAATGAACCTCCTTTGATCAATATAAATTCACGTTCTAAAGAACTGGTAATTAAAATTATAGCGTAAATACAGACATAGTGCATTGGTTTGAAGTGATTTACGACAAATTGAATTTGTTTTGAGTTCTTTTGACCACAAAAAATATTTTATCAAAAATGAAACTCGTTGTATATTGTTTTGTATTTCGTACATGCTTTTCTTAAAGGAGCTGATCAAATGAAACGAAAGATCGCCATCAGCTTAAGCATATTCTGCACGATTTTAGGAGGAGCATTCTTGATTGAACGAAATGATCAAAAAAGGTGGCAGGCCGGGAGTGAATGGCCGCTATTTTCTGAACAACTCCTCCATATGACCTATCCGCAGGCGAAACAGTATCCTTTTCAGCCTCGGGAGTATATACGAATTGTATTAGCTGATGAATGAGGATGTATGGGAGAAAAGAAATATAAAAAAAGCATGTCCCTTACGAAAAGGACATGCTTTTTGTTTCTTTTTTTAAGTAAACATTCTGAGTAAGATTGTTGCGCAAATAACGGTTGCTGCTCCGCCAAGACGTGTAGAGACTTGAGCGAAAGGCATAAGGCCCATTCTTCCAGAAGCTGAAAGAATCGCAACATCACCAGTACCGCCTAATCCACTGTGACAGCCAGTCACAATGGCAGATTCAACTGGATACATGTTCATGAATTTACCAACAAAGTAACCAGAACCAACCATGCCTAGAACAACAGCAATACATACACATACGAAAGGAATCGAAATGACAGTAGCCACATCATCAAGTGGAATGTATAGAATTCCTAAACCAACCATTAGAGGCCATGTAAAGCTTTTCGATACAAACTTGTAGAACTGCTGTGAGCCGTTTTGCAAATGCTGAGGCATCACGTTTAAGTATTTGATTAATGCAGCAAGAACAATCATTAAGATTGGACCTGGAATATGAACAAAACTTTCTAATAAGCCGCCAAAGATAAAGGTTGTACAAGCAACAAGTACACCTGCACCCATTAAGCTGAAGTCAACTTTAGTATCCATGTCAGGCTGTTCAAAGATTTCATTTGCTTCTTTTGATTTAACAAGTCGTCCATTCCCGTTTAGTTCAGGACGTTTTTCACCAAGCTTTTTCATTGCGCCAGCACAAATGATGGCAATGACGTTCCCAATGACAGCAGCCGGAATTAATTGAGAAATTAATGACTCTGCTGATACACCAAGAATTTGTGAATAAGCAATTGATAATGGCAATATTCCTTCACCGACACCACCGGCAATAATCGGTACAATGATAAAGAAGAACGAATGATGCGGTGTATAACCAACTAGAAGACCCACTAGAATTCCAGCAGCTACAGCTGTAATTGTACCTGCAACAAGAGGAACAAACATACGAATAAGGCCTTGTACTAAAACAGTTCGTTGCATCCCAAGAATACTACCTACTACAAGAGCAGATATATAGAAGTATAGGAAGTTCGACGTTTTCATCAGAGACGTAACCGCTTCCAACGAGTTTGGATTCAGAACATGAAAAAAGACCAGGAACGATGGTACGAATAAAGAAAGAATCGCCGGTCCACCAATATCTTTTAAGATTGGAATACGTTGTCCTACATCTCCTAGGAAAATCCCCAAAATCATAATAACAGCGAAACCACCAAGCATATTTGCTGGAATTTTATTAAAATAAGCGGCAGTTAAAATAATCGCTGCAAGTACTATATACACAGGTAGATCAATAACACCAATTTTCCAAGAAAGAATTTTTCGGAAAACGCTTTTATTATTGTCAGAATCGTTTGTAATCGATTTCAATTGTTGTGTATTAGCCACATAAACACCCCCAAATGCTATTTGTCTCAATTGTAGAAGATTCTGTGACACTCATCTATTTATTAAACTAAATTAAGTGTAATAAAAGTAAAATAAACAGGGGTTTTGTCGTTTTTATCATACAAAAATCCCCTGAAGATAGTTTGTCCTTCAGGGGATTGAACATACATGGTATTTATTTATCGTTTTCCTTTTAAATAAGGGGTACCAAGTGCTTTTGGTGCGTCTGCTCGTCCAATGAAGCCAGTAAGAGCTAGGATCGTCAGCACATATGGTGCAATGAGCATGTACACATTCGGGATATCTTGAAACAGCGGAAGCAGAGAGCCGATGATGCTTAAGCTTTGTGCAAATCCAAAGAATAAAGCAGCGCCCATAGCGCCAAATGGGTGCCATTTCCCGAAAACAAGGGCGGCCAGCGCAATGAAGCCTTGTCCTGTAATGGTGGCGTGTGAGAAATCAAGAGCGATGGTCGATGCATACACAGCTCCGCCAAGACCGCCAAATAGACCACTAATGAAGACGCCGATATATCGCATCCGATATACCTTGATTCCCATTGTATCAGCTGCCATTGGATGCTCTCCGACTGCACGAAGTCGCAAGCCAAACGGCATTTTAAATAAAACAAACCAAGCGACAACCGCAAGAACTAATGCGAGAATGGACGTATAATACACATCTTTAAAGAAAATATCACCAATGATTGGAATGTCACTTAAAAGGGGAATATCTCCTTTATAGAAAGGTTCTGTAATTTTATCCGTTTGTGCTTTTCCATAAATCAGTTTGACAACAAACAGCGTAGCACCAAGGGCAAGCATGTTAATCGCAACACCACTGACCGTTTGATCTGCTCTGAACGTAATAGTGGCAACAGCGTGAATGAGTGAGAACACGCCGCCAATGGCCATACCAACAAGAAGACCGAGCCACGGGGTGAAGGCACCAAACGTATCAGCAAACATTAAGTTAAAGATAATACTAGAAAATGCTCCGACGACCATCAAACCTTCAAGACCGATATTGACGACACCTGATCTTTCTGAAAAGACGCCTCCAAGAGCGGTTAAAATAAGTGGTGCAGCATATACAAGTGTAGCCGGGACGATGATTTCAAGAATTTGCAGAAATCCCACTTATTTTCCCCCCTTTTTCTTCAATTGTTGAATGACAAGACGGATGATATAGCTTGAGGCAACGAAAAGAATAATGATCGCAATCACAATATCAACGACCTCAGTCGGTACGCCAGATTCAAGCGGCATGTTTAAAGCACCGACTTTCAATCCACCAAGCAATAATGCCGCTAAGACGACACCAATAGCTGTATTTCCGCCTAATAAGGCAACAGCGATTCCATCAAAACCAACGCCAGTGAAGGCATCTTTTATTGATGCATATTCAAAGGTTCCGAGCCCTTCCATCGCACCTGCAAGACCTGCAAAGGCACCAGAAATGAGCATGGAATATATAATGTTTTTTCTCACATTCATTCCAGCATATTGGGATGCGTGTTGATTCATACCAACAGCACGCAATTCAAACCCTTTAGAGGTTTTTTGGATAATAATCCACATAATAACGGCAGATAGGACAGCTACAATGATTCCGTTATGCATGCTTGAAAAATCAGTGATTTTTTCAAAAAAATCAGAGTGTAATGAGGCAGTCGAATTAATATTATCTGTTTTATCTTTATGATCTGTAAGAACATTTGTAATAATAAAATTAGTCACATGAAGTGCAATGTAGTTCATCATAATAGTGACAATCACTTCATGAACATAAAAACGTGCTTTTAAAAACCCAGGAATAAAGCCCCATAATGCACCAGCAGCTGCTGCAGTGATCAGTGCAAGAGGCAGGTGGATATACGCAGGTGCATGGACGGTTGTTCCTATCCATACAGATGCAATCCAGCCAATGAGAAGTTGACCTTCTACCCCGATATTAAAGAGGCCTGTCCGAAATGCAAAGGCAACAGCAAGTCCTGATAAAATATAAGGCGTGACTTGTCGGATGGTTTCTCCCATATAATACGTTTCACCGAATACGCCATTCCAAAGGGCGCTATAACCTTCGATGACACTATAACCGCTTGCCAGCATAATGATGGCCCCAACGAAAAGACCAAGTACAATGGCTATAAGCGGAATCAGCAGATTTGTTAAGCGATTAGACATTTGCTTCTTTCCCCACTTCCTGTTGCGTACTTCCAGCCATTAACAGACCAAGTTCTTGCTCTGTTGTTTCTTTTGGATCAACAATGGCAATAATGCTGCCTTCGAAAATAACGGCAATCTTATCACTGACATTGATAATTTCATCAAGCTCAAAGGAGATGAGCAGAACGGCTTTGCCTGCATCCCTTTGTTCAATCAGACGCTTATGAACAAACTCAATGGCTCCGACGTCAAGTCCGCGTGTCGGCTGTGCGGCAATTAATAAATCAGGATTTCGGTCCACTTCACGGCCAATAATGGCTTTTTGCTGGTTACCCCCTGATAGCGCACGTGCTTCTGTATATTCACTAGGTGTCCGTACGTCGTATTCAGCAATGATTTGTTTTGCTTTTTGATAAATATTTTTCATATTCATCAAGCCAAACTTCGAATATGGACGCTGATAATACGTTTGTAAGGAAATATTTTCTCCAATTGAAAAATCAAGGACAAGTCCGTGCTTATGACGGTCTTGAGGAATGTGTCCGATACCAGATTCTGTGACCTTACGAGGCGGGAGATTTTGAATGGCTTTCCCGTTTAGCATGATCGTGCCAGATTCGGATTTTTTCAGACCTGTAATGGCTTCAATTAATTCAGATTGACCATTTCCGTCTACACCCGCAATTCCGACAATCTCACCAGCTTTCACTGATAAATTGAGTTGTTTCACAGCTTCAATTCCTCGCGCATCTTTGACAGTGAGATCTTGAATTTGCAAGACTTCTTCAGCAGGGGAGGCTGCTTTTTTGTCTGTTTTAAATGAGACTTCGCGGCCGACCATTAAGCTGGCAAGCTCGTCTTTGTTTGTGTGTTCCACATCAAGTGTACGAATACCTTGCCCTTTTCGGATAATGGTCACGCGATGACAGGCATCCATAATTTCTTTTAGCTTGTGGGTAATTAAAATAATGGATTTGCCTTCATTGATTAAGTTTTTCATAATTTGTATGAGTTCTTTTATTTCTTGAGGTGTTAAGACGGCTGTTGGTTCGTCGAAGATCAAGATGTCAGCGCCGCGGTATAGTGTTTTTAAGATTTCTGCTCGCTGCTGCATACCGACTGAGATGTCAGATACTTTAGCGGCAGGGTCTATTTTCAGTCCATAACGGTCAGAAAGTTCCTGCACTTGCTGAATGGCTTGTTCTTTGTCAATCTTTCCAAATTTCTTTGGCTCTTTTCCTAAAATGATGTTTTCAGCCACAGTAAATGTATCAACTAGCATAAAATGCTGATGGACCATTCCAATGCCTAAATCACTTGCATCATTTGGACTTGAGATTGTAACCGGTTTTCCGTGTACCTTGATTTCACCTTTTTCAGGCTGATACAGTCCGAAAAGCACGTTCATAAGCGTTGATTTTCCAGCGCCGTTTTCACCAAGCAGCGCATGAATTTCGCCCTTTTTTAGCTGTAGCGTAATGTTATCATTTGCTACAATGCCAGGGAATTCTTTGCGTATATTCAACATTTCAATGACATAATCCACAGGTTTAACCGCTCCTTTTTTAGGGTGCTGATGAAGATAAAAACTAGCAAAAGAAAAGCTGCAAAACAAGGCTGCAGCTTTTCTTTTACCACCTTTTATGAATAAAGAGGAGGTAAAGGAGAGGCAAGGGGATAAGACGCGCTTATCCCGATGCACAAATTAAGCTTTAAAATCTTTTAGTTCATCACGTGTTGCAGGGATTTTCACTTCACCCTTGATGATTTTTTGTTTCCATTCTTCGATTTTCTTCAATACATCTTTATCAAGATTCTCTTGAGATGGAGAGATGTCAACGCCGCCTTCTTTCAGACCGTACGTGATGACTTCGCCACCAGGGAATTTACCTTCTTTTGCTTTTGTTGTTAAGTCTTGTACCGCTGTGTCTACTTTCTTAATCATAGAAGTAAGAGTGACACTTTGTTTTGTTCCAGGTACTTTACCTTCGTCATACTGGTCTTTATCAACACCAATGACCCAAACATTTCGATTTGGATCTGCCTTTTTTAAATTGGTTGCTTCTGTAAAGACACCCGTTCCAGTACCTCCAGCTGCATGATAAATAATGTCAACGCCAGATTTGTACATACTTTCAGCTGTTGCTTTACCGATGTCTGCTTTATCAAATGCACCAGCATATTTCACTTCAACTTTTGCTTTTGGATTAGCTGCTTCAACGCCTGCACGGAAACCAACTTCGAATTTTCTGATTAATTCAGAATCAACGCCGCCAACAAAACCAATTTTGTTTGATTTTGTAGAAAGAGCCGCTGCAACACCTACAAGGAATGACCCTTCGTTTTCGTTAAATGTAATACTAGCTACGTTCTTCTTATCAACAACTGCATCCACAATTGCAAATTTGGAATCTTTTCGCTGATCAGCTATTTTAGAAATGGCACTCTCCATTTTATAGCCGATACCATAAATCAGGTTAAATTTTTGTCTAACAAGTGTATTTAAATTTGTTGGATAATCTGCATCCGTTTTTGATTGTAAGTAATCAAAGCCGTTTTTACCTTTTGTTAAATTGTTGTCTTTCCCAAATGCTTGTAAACCTTCCCAAGCTGATTGGTTAAACGATTTGTCATCGACACCACCGACATCAGTTACCATTGCAACAGTGAATTGATCTTTATCTTTTTTGTTTTCACCGCTGTTTGAGCCAGAGTTGCCGCATGCTCCAAGGATGGTTCCTGCTGCTACGACTAAGGACAATGCAAGTCCAATTTTGCGCTTCTTCAAAACATAACCCCCTATAAAATTTAAAAGTTTCAGAAAAGTCTCGCGAAAAAAGACCGACTCTTGCCTCCTCCTATCCTTGTGAAAAGGGTATTTTATCCTGCATTCTTTTAAAATTGATGGAAACAGGAGAGAAGATGTAAGACATCAGACTTATATCTCGTTGAACTAATCAATCATAATTTATCATTTCCCATCGAATAAATAAATAGAAATTTGTTTTATTTTTAAAAAAATGTTAAAAGGCTAAATTCGATGTCTTTTTATGTGCTGAAATATGATATAATGCCGCTTTTATGATGTGCTCTACTACAGTGGAACCACTGATATCAAGGGGTTTGTGACATCGTATGCCATAAAAAAACATCTGGCCTTTGTGAAAGGTCAGATGTGTCAAATTAAAGATATTGCTGAATTAAATTCATGTTGCTTGTATTCAGTTTATATTGGAAAACAGGGCGGCCGATTGTCCCGTATGCCATTTCCACATCAACCACTTCGATATCCTCAAGAAATTTCAAGTATTTTCTAATTGAAACTTGGGAGATTTCAGTATGATTGGCTAGGTCTTCGGTCGTGAAAGCCTGCTGACCGAATGATTGAATGCTTGTCCAGATGAGTTTGAGTGTGCTCTTCGTCAGGCCTTTTGGCAGCAGGACTTTTTCCGCCTCTGCTTTTTTATGAAAAAGCTTCGCGTCTAAATCATTTTGAGAGATGCTGTTCATCGTTTGGTATAGGGCATGTTTTCTTTTATATTCTGCCAGTGCTGATTGGAAGCGTTCAAACTCAAAAGGTTTGATTAAATAGTCGACAGCTCCGTTTCGCATCGTTTGCTGTACGACATCCACTTCATTTGCAGCTGAAATGACGATGACGTCAACGGAATGATTTTTCTCACGAATTTCTGATAATAGGGCGAGCCCATTTTGTCCAGGCATATAGATATCAAGCAATACAAGGTGAATGATTTCTGATTTTAAGATGTCTAGTGCCTTCTGAAATGAGGTGGCAATCCCTTTTAATTCAAATCCTTCTATTTGGGTCAAGTAGCGTTTATTCAGCTCCCCGACCATTGGGTCATCTTCTACGATCAACACATTAATCATGTGAATCCTCCTTTTGTTTATATGGAATACGGAGACTAAAGGTTGTTCCTTCTCCTTTTTCGCTTGTGACGATCATATGTCCGTTCAGTTTTTTGATGCTTTGGTCAACAAAATAAAGGCCAAATCCTCTGTCTTCTCCTTTTGTTGAAAAGCCTTGATCAAACATAATGTCCTGTTCTTCTTTTGTCAGACCGACCCCTGTGTCTGTAATTTCAATATGAAGCTGCTCTTGGACATATCTGAATGAGATGGAGATATTTTTGTTCTCTGTATGGGAAACGGCATCGAGTGCGTTATTTAACAGATTACCGATGACCGTAATAAGGTCATGTGTGACGGCTGGGTCCTCCGAGTTTGGTACCTGTGTATTGCAATTGACTTCTAAAGATGCGCCTTGTTCTCTGATGTAGCTTTGTTTTCCTAGTAAAAACCCGGCTAAGACTGAGTTTTTCACATGGTTGATGATTTCATTTGTTTCTGTCTGCTGATAAATTGCAATATCTTTAATATAGGTGCCAAGGTCATCATAGTTCTTTAGCTGGACCAATCCTAAAATGACATGGAGCTTGTTCATAAATTCGTGTGACTGGGCACGAAGTGCATTGGCATACATCTTCACTCCGCTCAGCTGCTCAGCCAGGTGTTTGACTTCTGTTTTGTCACGGAAGGTTGCGATTGCTCCGACAATTTCTCCTTTTACCGTAATCGGCACCTCATTAAAGACCAGCTCCAGTCCGTTCATTCTGACATCGCGATCAAGCAGCGGTTTCCGTGTTTCGATTACTTGCTTTAAGCCGCTTGAAGGAAGAAGGGCCTGTACATCTTGTTCTCTAGGGTCAACAATAATGCCCATATTATGAAAAAGACGTTTAGCTTCTGCATTTGCCAGCTTGATTTTACCGTGCTGATCGACGGCAAGAATGCCTTCTTTTGTTGATTCTAGCATAGCGCTTCGTTCTTTTAATAAAGTGGCAATTTCATCTGGCTCTAGTCCAAACATAATCTTCTTTACTTTACGTGCCACAATGAGTGCGCCGATAATGCCAGATAAAAGGCTAAGCGATGTGACAAAGTAGAGCGGGAGCAGGCTTTGATGAATAATTAAATCAATTTCCTTTAATGTAATCCCAACCGCCACAGCCCCGAGCTGCTTGCCATCTTGGTTATAAACAGGAACAAAGGCACGCATGGACTTGCCAAGTGTTCCAGATGCGGTACTAATATGTTCTTTACCCTGTAATGCCGGTTTTTCATCACCGCCAGCAAACCGCTTCCCAATCTTTTGCGGATTCGGATGTGTTTTGCGGATACCGTTCATATCCATGACGACAACGAATTCGGTTTTGGTAATACGCTGAACACTTGTTGTATATTTTCGCAGTGCTGTATATGATTGATCTTTTTCCAATGATTTTGCTGTGATCGGAGCCTCTGCGACCATTTTGGCAGTGGAGAGGGCGATATCACGTTCCTGCTGATGAATATTTTTGGCTGTTTCTGACCAGATCGTAAAGAATGTGATACAGAGGGAGATCAGGACAACAATACAGACAAAGATCGTCAGCCGTGTTTGCAGTCTTAAAGTTTTTTTCACGAGTATACCCCTAACGCGCAATTTTTTCGTAATAGTAATACTTTAACGGGAAAATGTAAGTTTGTGAAGGAATGTACGTGCAAAATCACAAATTTGATTTAGATTCCAGTTTACTTGGAAAGCATCTTGTCAATCCGTTTTAAGTGAGCCATAATAAAAATGAGCTTATGAGAAAGGATCTATTTATGAAAAATACATATTTGACTGGATATTTTCCGCTGATTTCAATTTTGCTATTCAGCTCTGCCTTTTCTATTTTTACAGTAGGTATCACGACTGACTTCTTGACCCAAGCAGGGATTTTAAAAGGAATGCTGGAATTTTTCTCTGAACAGGGCATTCGTCTTGCTTTATTTGCCGCATTTGCACTTGTTTATTTTATGATTTTATCTGCTTTAAAACTCATTGCAGATACGGTGTTAGAGTTGGCGCTGCTCTTTTTTGCAAAGGACCCTGAAGGGGAGAACTTAAAGAAAATTCGGATTGCATCGGTTGTCTATTTGTTTGCCAGCTTACTTGCATTTCTATTGACGCAGCAGCTTATTTTGCTTGTTGGGCTTTTTGTTTTAGCAAGTCTCGTCTATTTTATCTGGGTTGTGGTACGCATTTATCAATCACTTTCCATGCTGAATTTAATTGGGTTTATGATGTTTAATCTGCTGTTTTGGGCCACGTTTTTGATCGGCATTTTGTACTTATTTATTAAGCTTTATAACAGTGTGATGGCGAGTCTGCCAGCTTAATCAGACGAAAGAAAGCATCCTCCGATGATGGAGGATGCTTTTTTTATGGAAGAAACCGCTTCTGAATATCAGGTGTAGGCATCATACAGGATGTTTTTTGACCAAACCATTTGTAGCGATTCTTTGCAATGAGCTGATAAAACCAGTCACGGATTGGACGAGGGATCGCGAGGAGTAAATAGCTCCATCTGTATATCCCTTTTAAATGCCGCGCGGCTTTTAAGATGCCTGTTGACTTCATATAAAGGGTCCCATTTTCAATATAAATGAATGAATTGAACTCATCTAAAGGCAAGCCGTTTTCTTTTAAAACACGCTGCCCTGTATCTGATTGTAAAGAAGCAAACATCATCCGCTCATTCGGGTCGCGCTTGATGATAAACTGAACAGCACCACTGCACACGTTGCAGACACCGTCAAATAAAATGAAGTGAGAGGGTTGTGTTGAATGCATCGCAGTCAAACCTCCTGTTTATCTAGCGTATTGCATAGTTTGTTTCCAAATACGTAAGTGCGGGCTTGAACTATAAATAGATTCAACGGTTCCTCTATCTCTTCCTACCCATACACCCATTGTGTATTGATCTGTCAGGCCAACAAACCAAATGTCTTTGTAGTCATTGGATGTCCCTGTTTTCCCCCCAATGTAAGGAGAATTGAAATTCGCCTTTTTCCCTGTTCCACTTTTCACAACAGAGGCAAGCAGCTTGCGCATTGTTTCATTTGTACGCTGAGAATAGATTTGCTTCGGCGACTCTTTCCACTTGTAAAGGGTTTTGCCGTTTAAGTCTGTGACCTTTGTAATGGAGTGGTTTCGCGTATAGGCACCTTGATTGCCAAACACGGTATATGCATCGGTTATTTCTAGCGGCGAGAAGCCTTTTGTAAATCCTCCAAGTGCAGAAGGGAGGCGGTAATCATCTGCGACAATATGTTCGAATGAAAACTTTTCTAAATAGCTGAAGCCTTTTTTGACACCGACTGTATCAAGCATACGAATCGCTGGTGTATTGTAAGAGTTCTTAAAGGCTGTTTCAAGTGTTACAGTTCCATACGTTTTATGATTATAGTTTTGCGGGCAATATCCGCTACTGCAAAACTTGCCGGCACTGATTTTGCTTGATGCCGTGGCACCGGTTTGATCAATATAAGGGCCATAATCTAACAGTGGCTTAATGGCGGAACCTGGTTGTCTTTGCGCTTGATAGGCGTAGTTGAAATCAAATTTTTTATAATTCTTCCCGCCAGCAAGTGCGACGATTTGATGGGTTTGGTGGTTAATGACTGCTGAACCGCCTTCCACACCTTGATAAGGCAATTGTGCATTGAGCTGATAAACCGCTCTTTGTTGTAAGGAAGGGTCTAGTGCTGTATAAATCTTCACACCATCTTGAAGCAATGCACTTACCTTTTCTGATAATTCTTTTTGAATTGCCTTTTTTGCGCCAGCTGTTTTGGCTTTTTTCAATCGTTTTGTAAAGCCTTCCTGATCAGACACCAGATCGGTAAATTCTTCATTGGCGTATGTCACATAGTCAGGGTAAAGATTTTTCTTTTCACTTAAGGACAAGCTGATTTTTTCTTTCACTGCTTTTTTGTATTGCTTCTTAGTAATGACACCATCTTTTTCTAAAATACCAAGCAGCCGTTCCTGGCGTTTCTTTGTATGTTTGAATTGTTTCAATGGGTCATACAGCGTAGGGTTGTTAGGAATCGCAGAAATAAATGCCATCTGTGCAAGCGTCAAAGAACTAAGCGGCTTATCAAAATAGTAATTAGCCGCAGAACCGACACCGTAAACCCCGTTACTGAAATAAATCGTATTTAAATAGCTTTCGAGAATTTCCTCTTTTGTAAATTTTCGCTCGAGCTCATAGGAATAGAGCAGTTCTGTAAACTTTCGGCTGAATGAACGTTCATGACTTAAATATAAATTACGGGATAACTGTTGTGTGATGGTGCTAGCGCCTTGGCTAATGCCATGGTTTTTCACATTTGCGGCAAGGGCACGAATCACGCCCATAAAGTCAATGCCTTTATGGTCATAAAAGTTGCGGTCCTCTGATCGGAGGAACAGCTCCTTGACGGAATCAGGAATTTTATCGTACTTCACGAAAACACGGTTCTCATCGTTTGATACGATCTCAGAGATAAGAGAACCATCTCGATCATACATATAACTGTTTTGGGAAAAGTCTACCTTTTCCAGCTTGATTTTTTGATCAAGCACTTCGTTAACAGGTTTTACACTTGCGGCTTCTTCCTTTGATAGATAAAAAGTCAGAACAAATAATGGAATGAGGGCAACAAGTAATAACCATCCAATGATTGCACGAAACATGAGGTCACTCACTTTCTTCGGATTTCTAGCCATATCGTACCATTCTTTTGCGATTACGAGAAGGTTATTTTTAGAAAAGAATAGACGTGAAGTCTAGTAAACAAGGCATTTAGACAGAAGAAAAGAGTATCTGATGATGGATCAGACACTCCTCTCTTTTGACTTTGATTGTGAGCGGACCGCCCATAAAAATAATGCCCCGAAAAGGAAAATGCCGGCGGTAACATAAAAGACAGCTGGAATTCCGTAATGACTCGCCACAATGCCGCCTATAACGGGTCCGACGACATTTCCAAGAAAGCGGAAGCTGACATTGTAACCAAGCACTTCCCCTTGCATAGAGGCAGGCGCTTTGATGCGAATATAGGCCGTCGTACAAGGAATGATGCCGCCTAGTGCCATCCCGTATAAGAAACGGAAGATGACTAACATCCCGTAGGAATCTGCCATCGCTTGCGGGATAAATAAAATGGAGGAGAGGATGAGAAGGGCAAGCAGCACCTTATCGTGACCAATACGATCTCCAAGATCTCCCCATTTCCGTGTAAACAGCAAATTGCCAAGCCCGGTTGCAGAAAACGCCAGACCTGCATAAAAGGCAAGGTTGACTGGGCCGTGTAAATCATGAATGTACAAGGCTAAAAGCGGCTGAATACTAAAGTTCCCGACTTGCGTAATGAATGTGAGAAGCATGGTGACGACAAGTAAAGGCTGTTTGAAAATATGGACAAGGACGTCCTTCCGTGAGTAAGAAACCCGTTTTGCTTCTTTTGAACGGATCGGCTGTTCTTTCACACCGAAGATAATGACAATCGCTGACACATATATGACAGCGGCTGTTAAGAAAAATGTATAAATGAATCCGACACTGTCTGCCATAAATCCACCCATTAATGGACCGAATAACCCTCCAGCGACATTACTCATCTGCATTGTACCAAGGGTTTTACCGGCTGTTGCCTTTTCGGTCTGTGCAGAAATCAGTGCCATCGAAGTCGAAATAAAGCCTGTCACAAGCCCCATGAAAAGCCGTAACGCAAATAGTTGATAAACGGTTTGAACAAGCCCCATTAATAAAATGCTTGTTGCAATCCCAATGCCGTTAATGAGCAAAATCTTTTTATAGCCATGCCGGTCACCAATCCGTCCCCAAATTGGAGAAATGAGAAAGGCTGTTAAAAACGTAACCCCAAAGACATAGCCGCTCCATCTTTGAACAAATTCATTCGAATAACTGCTATCAAGAGACTCTATGTAAAGTGATAAAAAAGGGACGATCATTGTAATGCTGGCAGATACAAAAAAGTTCACAAACCACATGATGTACAAGTTTTTCTTCCTGTTTGTGATAAAGACCACCTTCTTTATTTATTTCGTGTTCCTTAATAATTATAAAGGAAAATAAACGATCTTTCATCTGATGAATAGGTTGGGCATAGTGAATCTGCATTATTTTCACGAAAATGAAGTGATTTCAAAGTCCGTCTTAATATAATAGTAGCAGGATGGAAAACAGACGAGAAAGTGGGGTGAGACTGATGGAACAGAAGACGCTGCTTGTGGTCGATTTTGAATTTACGATGCCTGATGGGAAATATCATCCGCAAAATTTTTTCCCGGAAATCATTGAGGCCGGTGTCGTTAAAGCATCAAATGAAACGATCATAGACACATTCTCAAGCTATGTCAAACCGAAAAAGTTCCCGAAGCTGACAAAGCGCTGTAAATCGTTCCTTGGCATTACGCAGCAGGATGTAGAAAGCGGGATTTCTTTTGAGGCGTTTATCGAGAAGCTCGTGTCACTCGATGGGGGAGAAGACTGTGAGATTATCACATGGGGAAATATGGACATGAAGGTACTGAAGCAAAACTGTATGCTCAATCATATTGGTTTTCCTTTTAAGGGGAATCAAAGGGATCTGGCTTTTGAATATAAAACCTTTTTTGGGGATAGAACACTCACAGGACTTCGGAAAGCAGCTAAGGAGTACGGCAGTGAAGGAGCTGGTAAGCATCATAAAGCACTCGATGATGCCATGACCACTTATCAGCTGTTCACCCTTTTTGAAAAAGATCGATCCTATGTGGAAAATCCGCAAACAACCAAAATTGGTGAACTCATTGACTTCTCTCACTTTTTTGATTCGGCAGATTAGCGGGCGTCTTCTGGAAAATAATCTTTTTCAAGAGAAGAGAGGCACGCTCTTGATTTTTCAGCCCACTTGGAATCATCCGCACTGAGCCCTTTTTTTAATTTATCTACGGCGTCTTTCAGTGATACTTGATAATCAGGGATGTCGCCATCATAAGGCTTGACCATATGATGAGGGATGTTCGTCTGTTCCCTAAAGGCCAAAGCCCGTCTTTCCTGAAAAAAAGGTACGTCCGCTTCTTTTGGATGATGCAGGTCACCTTGAGTGGGGTGTGTTAAAACCGCTTTTACTTGAACGAGATAAGTAGATGGTTTAACGGCTGTCACTTCCCCAATGTAAACACCTGTTTTGTAAAAACCTTTCACGATTTGTCCAATCTGATTGTCTGTCATATGAAATTCCTCCATTTCCTTCGCATAAGAAGGTATTTCCTTTCTTTTAGCCAATATAGTGAAGTAAACGAGCAAAAGGGGGAAGAGCGGAACATGTCGTTCATCATATTCTTTCTACTGTATTTTCCTGAAGATAAAAGGGAGTATATCCCTGCGGCAATCACGACGGTGCTTTTCTTTGCTGCTGCATTTATTTGCTTTCGTCTGATCGTTCGTGCTTCTAAGAAGCAGGAGCAGATCGATGAAAAAAGGACAAAAAAAATGGATTGATCATTTTCTTCTTGTATCTTCAGGAAACTTCACGGTGACTGTTGTACCAGACTGCAATGAGCTTTTGAAACGAATGGTTCCATGATGATTTTCAATGATGGAAAATGTCACTGTCAATCCAAGCCCTGTTCCTTTATTTTTCAATGTGTAATAGGGTTCACCAAGCTTTTTCATTTGACTTTCTGACATGCCTACACCGTTATCAACGAAATAAAGGCAGATTCGATGATTTTCTTTTGAAGCAAATAGTTCGATTTTACCTTCGTGTTCGGGCGCTGCTTCGATTGCATTTTTGATTAAATTAATCATGACTTGTTTGATTTTCGTTTCATCACCTTGGATGTATAAGTCTGGTTCAATCGATTGATGAATCGTGACCGACTTAAAATTCGCATAGGATGTCATCAGCGATGCACATTCTTCAAGTAATTTAGATAAATTGAGAGACTCAATTTGATAATAATTTTGTTTCGCAATATCAAGATAGCTCGTAATAATATCCTGCGCACGGTCAAGTTCAGATAAAACGAGATTTTTATAATCTTTATTGGTTGACGGCTCTTTCGTATTGTCACTTGAAAAGAGCAGTTGGATAAATCCTCTCACCACCGTCAGTGGATTGCGGACTTCATGGGCGACACTTGCTGCAAGTTCACTCACAATCGTCAGTTTCTCTGATTGGACAAGCTGTGTTCTCATTTGCGCATTCTCTTTCACAAACTCAATGGAATAAATACTCAGCACAAGAAAGAATATGTAGTAAAGAGTTGAGAAAAATAATTCGAGTAGCTTTTGTTGCATAATGAATGCAGGGCTGTACTCTATTAAGCTGACCACAAGCAGTCCAATGTAAATAAACATCCCTTTTGATAACGCAATCAGGACTCCGTATAACAGCTTTCTCTGCTTAGAATATTGGCGCCATTTCCGGTAAAGCAGGAAAGGAATGAAAAAGTAAATCGGTACAACAATCAATCCAACCCATAAAAAAGAGCCATACATCACGAACTTTACGGTTGAACTAACTAAGATAGCAACGATTCCGGCGGTATATCCCCCGTATAAAATAGCCAGTACAAGGGGAATCGATTGAAGCCCAGTCTGCAAATCTAAAATCGAACCAACTGGATACATAATACATAGTGCTGATGAAATGGATGCAAATATGGTGATGAGCAGTTTATTCGTTTTAGGGAAATGAGCAGGGGTCCGGCTTAGCCATAGTGCATGATATAAAAAGATTGGAAATAGAATAAAAGATACATGGAGCAGAAAATCCTTGAACATTTCCATTTAAATGCTCTCCTCGTAAATAATTGTAATTCCTCTCATTATACCATTTCATGTACAAAGTAGATATGATAATAGGAGGGTTTTTTTCTTTAAAAAGAACACCCGTTAGGATGTTCTTTTGATAGAAATGGTTTTATTCGGATGATAGAGTGAATGCTTGATGAAGGCGCTTCAGACCTTCTTTTACTGTTCCGGCAGGACAGCCTAGATTCATTCGAATAAAGCCGTCTCCTTCGTGCCCATATACGTTTCCGAGCTCTAGTATGACCTTGC
Organism: Bacillus sp. FSL K6-3458; assembly: GCF_038005045.1. Classification (NCBI taxonomy): domain Bacteria; kingdom Bacillati; phylum Bacillota; class Bacilli; order Caryophanales; family Bacillaceae; genus Bacillus; species Bacillus sp. FSL K6-3458. The sequence goes on from NZ_JBBOSI010000001.1 coordinate 1,139,221, forward strand.
CCTTTTTCAGCAGATTACGTTTCAATTCTGCTTGAGTGAGCTCATAATCACGAATATCCAGCCACAATAGATAAGAAGCATCTGGTTTCATATAACGCATGCTCGGCAGATATTCATCAATATAATCCATTGCGATCTTCATATTATTTTCGAGATAAAGAACAAGTGAATCAAGCCACTCATCTCCGTGGCGATAGGCCGCCTCCATGGCAGGAATCGCAAAGGCATTCAGTTTGGACAATCCATTTCTTTGCAATTCATTGGTGAAAAGGGTTCTTTTTTCTTCATCAGAAATGATAATGGCAGATGCCTGAAGACCAGCTAAATTAAATGTTTTACTCGGTGCAATACACGTTACCGTGATGTTAGCTATCTCATCAGAAAGGCTGGCAAAAGGCACATGCGGCTGTCCGTAAAGCATCAGATCCGAATGAATTTCATCTGACACGACGGTGACACCGTACTGTACACATAGATCTCCTACACGCTTTAATTCCTCTTTTGACCAAGCTCTCCCTGAAGGATTATGCGGATGACAAAGAAACATCAGCTTTGCTTCTGGTCTGCTTAATTTTTTCTCTAAATCATCAAAATCCATCATGTAACGGTTGTTTTCTATTTTTAAAGGATTGGTTGAGACGATACGTCCATTTCTTTCAATCATTTGATAGAAGGGCGTATACACCGGTGACTGAATGACCACTTCATCATTCGGAGCTGTAAAGGCTTGTACCGCAAAACTAAGTGCTGTCACGATACCTGGTGTGAAGGTGACGGCATCTGTTTGTATCGTCCAACCGTGTCTTCTTTTGAGCCAGTCAGCTACTGCTTGCTGCGTTTCCTGATCCTGAAATGCATAGCCGAATACGCCGTGATCTAATCGTTCTTTTAAAGCATCAAGCACGACTTGGGGCGCTTTAAAATCCATATCTGCTACCCACATTGGCAGCGCATCTGTTGTCAGGAACAAAGACTCTGCTTGATCCCATTTGACTGATTTTGAACCTTTACGTATGATCTGTTCGTCGAAATTCATGAAACCCACCTCTAGCCGTTTTTCAACCACTCTTGGTTGTGCTAAAATAAACATCACAAAATTTATTATAAGCGGTGATCCCCATGAAAGATAGTCAAGCTGTAGAAGAGATGATTCAAATCATTAAGGCATGGGACCCTTTTCAGTATGGAGAGGACTTTTACGAAACGGAGCCTGCTGACGTCATCAGTGCCTTATACGACGCAGAAGACCCGTTATCTTTCGCGAAAGACATTCAAGCCATTTACCATCACTCATTTGATCAGCTTCTTCCGATGGAAAGCTGCCAGCATATCGCAAATCAGCTTTTTGTCATAAGAGAAGGTAGCTCCTGCTCGTTTTAAGACAGGCTGAAATGACCAATTTGATCAGACACAAAGACCGGATTTTCCTCAGGGATGAGGTGCCCGGTTTTTTTTAATGCGTGAAAGGTTGAATGCGGCAGATCTTTGTGCAGTCTTTCGCCAATTTGAATAGGAACGATCCGGTCTTCCTCCCCCCAAATCAGCAGGACAGGTGTCTCCATTTTCTTTAAGACATCCGACGCTAAATCGCCTTCCCTGTGCCGAATCAAACGAAAAATACCTCTGAAAATTTGGTCATCTGAAAAAGGCTTTAAATATCCGTCCACCATTTCTTGATCAATAATCGAATGATCATGCACAACAGCGGTTAAATTTTTCATAATACCTTGCTTGAACAACTTTCTTTTTAAATAGAGATAAAAATAAGGAATATAAGTGCTGTAAACAAGCGACTTTTTGGACTTATTCATATACCCTGAACTGCATAAAAGAACGGCTTTTTCAAATAGGTCGGGACGCTCAGAGGCAGCATATAAAGCAATTTGTCCCCCCATGGAATGCCCCACGAGGATCGCATGCTGAATCTGCAAATAACCAGCTAGTTCAATGATGATTTTTGCCATGTTGCGATAGCTGTAAATGAACGTATTCGATTTTTCGGACTGCCCGAATGGAGGCAGATCAATCGCAATTAAATTGAAGTCTTGTTTCAGAAGCGGGATGAGCTTTCGATAGCTGAAGGTAGATGAGAAAAGGCCGTGAATCAAAATCAATGTCTTCTTACCTTCATTTGGATAGTGTTCGTAATAGATATCTAAACCGAATTTACTTTTCATATAGGATGGCTGTACAATGTCCACACTCATCAACTCCGATATTTGATACTCACTCTCTGTTAGGTGACTGTATTGTACCCTAAAAAGTGGATTTTAAGCTATGATTAGAATCTTTTCCCTGCTTAGCATAATGGGAAAAACGTGCTATAATGTTCAGAAGATTTTTTAAAACTAGCTTTTTACAATCAGAGGTGTGAAATCAATGAAACTAACCGAAAAAGAAACTGAAATATTAGAGATTTTAGATGAAAACAGCCGCGCCGATTTAAATACAATTGCAAAAATGGCAGGTGTGACATCAGAAGAAGCAGAAGCCATTATTCAAAAGCTGGAAGATCAAAAAGTCATTATTGATTATTCGACCATGATTGACTGGCGAAAAGTAGACGGTCACGAAGGCGTTACAGCGATGATTGATGTGAAAGTGACCCCAAAAAGAGGCGTCGGTTTTGATGAAATTGCTGAACGTATTTACAGGTTCCAAGAAGTGGAGTCCGTGTATTTAATGTCAGGCGTGTATGATTTATCTGTTGTGATCAGAGGAAGATCCATGTCTGATATCGCCCGCTTCGTATCTGAAAAATTATCGACACTTGATTCTGTTGTTTCAACCACTACCCACTTTATTTTGAAAAGATATAAGCATGATGGGAAAGTCTTTGAAACAGGGGACGATGACAAAAGAATCGTGGTGTCTCCTTAAATGAAAAAGTCTTATTTATCTGAAACGGTACAAAGCATTCAGCCGTCAGGTATTCGGAAATTCTTTGATTTGGCAGCCACAATGGAAGGGGTTATCTCCCTCGGGGTCGGCGAACCGGATTTCGTGACAGCTTGGAATGTGAGAGAAGCCAGTATTATGTCTTTAGAGCAAGGACTGACCTCTTATACAGCAAATGCTGGGCTGCTCTCTTTGCGAAAAGAATTGAGTCATTATTTATATAAGCGGTTTCACATTGAGTACAGTCCTGAAGAAGAACTCATTATTACCGTTGGCGGCAGCCAGGCGCTTGATTTGGCCTTTCGCGCCATTTTAAACAACGGGGACGAAGTAATCATCCCAGAGCCTTGTTTCGTCGCATATGGGGCTCTGACGACACTTGCGGGCGGTGTACCGGTTTATTTAAGTACATCGGCTGAAAAAGATTTTAAAGCCGATTCTGCTGATCTTCGTACGAAGCTGACGCCGAAAACAAAAGCCATCTTGCTATGCTCTCCATCAAACCCAACAGGGTCTGTTTACTCGAAAGAAGAGCTTGAAGATATTGCTCAGTTTGCAAAGGAGCATGATCTTTTAATCATCACGGATGAGATTTATGCAGAGCTGACGTACGATGAAGCTTTTACGAGTGTGGCGGCGATTCAAGATATGAAGGAAAGAACGATTTTGATTTCCGGTTTTTCCAAAGGGTTCGCTATGACAGGCTGGCGCTTAGGCTATGTGGCAGCACCGCCAGTCCTCCGTGATGCCATGCTGAAAATACATCAATATTCTATGATGTGTGCACCAGCTATGGCACAATATGCCGCAGAAGAAGCATTAAAAAATGGACTTGAAGATGTGGAGAAAATGAAGAAAAGCTACAGAAGGCGCCGTAATTTGTTTGTCGGCTCTCTCAATGAACTTGGGCTCACTTGCCACCAGCCAAACGGAGCGTTTTACGCTTTCCCGTCCATTAAAAGCACAGGCATGACTTCAGAACAATTTGCTGAGGAGCTGCTGCTTAGCGAGAAAGTAGCGGTTGTCCCTGGAAATGTATTCGGTCCAAGTGGTGAAGGCCATATTCGTTGTTCATATGCGTCGTCACTCGATCACTTGCAAGAATCACTTTCAAGAATCCAGCGTTTTTTACAGAATAGACAAGTGAAAGAAGAAGCACCTGCTATCTTAAAATAAAAAAAGGCATCAATCCATCTGGACTCATGCCTCTCAAATTAGGGGGGAATACTAGAAAGCATTCTTGTTTTCAGGTATTCCCCCTTTTAAACTGATCTAAACCCAATTAAAAAATATTTTGCGTAAAAGAGCGTTCTGTGATATAGTTTTTAATTGCGTATAAACGAATATTAAAACATTTATTTAGGAGTTGTTATCATGGCGACAAAGTTTGAAGTAGGCAGTGTTTACACTGGTAAAGTAACAGGATTACAAGCGTATGGTGCGTTTGTTGCATTAGATGAAGAAACTCAAGGACTTGTGCATATTTCTGAAGTAACACATGGCTTTGTAAAAGACATCAACGAGCACCTTTCAATTGGTGACGAAGTACAAGTAAAAGTTCTTTCTGTTGATGAAAATGCAGGTAAAATCAGCCTTTCTATCCGTGCGACACAAGATGCACCAGAAAGAAAAGAAAGCAAACCAAAGAAACAAAGACCACAGCAAGCGAAAGAAGAAGCTGCTGCACCACAAGGTTTCAATACACTGAAAGATAAACTTGAAGAGTGGATTGAGCAATCTAACCGTAAAGACCTTATCAAGAAATAAAAAAAGCACCGCTTCAAACGGTGCCTTAGGCTGCCTCGTATAGGCGGCCTTTTTTATGTCTTTTTGTTTAGCGAACCTCTGGATTCGGCTCGTCACGGCGAACAGCTTCTTCGCTTGGCTTGAACAACAGACCAAGGTTAACAAGACCTGCAATTCCAACAAGACCATAAATAATACGTGATAATGCAGCACCTTGACCGCCAAAGATCGCTGCTACTAAGTCAAATTGAAAAAAGCCGATTAGTCCCCAGTTAATAGCACCGATAATCGTGAGCACGAGGGCAATACGCTGAATAGCACTCATCGTGATTCCTCCTTTCGCTACAGTATCAATACATTTATATTTTGCAGATTTTTAGCCAAACTATGCGTAAGAAAATGGATGAAAGCAAATTACTTTACTTTTGGAATGAAAGAAGCGCATAATGTAGCGCGAGGAGGAGATCACATGGATCGATTTACTTATTGGAACCCAACGAAATTAATTTTTGGAAAGGGAGAAGTATCAGCCCTTTCAGATGAACTAAAACACTACGGAAAAAACGTATTGCTTGTATATGGTGGAGGCAGCATTAAACGAAATGGCCTTTATGACCAAGTTGTCAGCATCTTAAAAGAATCAGGAGCTGCAATCACTGAGCTTGCTGGTGTTGAGCCAAACCCGCGCTTAACAACGGTCAGAAAAGGGGTTGAGCTTTGCAAAGAGAACCAAATTGATTTTATTTTGGCAGTCGGCGGCGGTAGCGTGATTGACGCAACCAAAGCGATCGCAGCTGGTGCGAAATACGATGGAGATGCTTGGGATATCGTCACTCGTAAGCATGTCCCAATGGAAGCCATCCCATTTGGTACAGTATTAACACTTGCCGCAACAGGTTCTGAAATGAACTCTGGCTCCGTCATCACAAACTGGGAAACAAATGAGAAATATGGATGGGGCAGTCCAGCTGTCTTCCCTAAATTCTCTATTCTTGACCCAGTCAATACATTTACTGTGCCAAAAAACCATACGATTTATGGCATGGTCGACATGATGTCTCACGTGTTTGAACAATATTTCCATCACACGGAGAATACACCTTACCAAGATCGTATGTGTGAAGGACTTCTTCGTACGGTCATTGAAACAGCACCAAAGCTGATCAATGATTTGGAAAACTATGAGCTTCGTGAAACGATTTTATTCACAGGCACCATTGCACTGAATGGAATGCTTTCAATGGGCGCACGCGGAGACTGGGCATCTCACAATATTGAGCATGCGGTATCCGCGGTGTATGACATCCCTCATGCAGGCGGACTTGCGATCTTGTTCCCGAACTGGATGAAGCATGTCATTCAAGAAAACCCAGATCGCTTCAAGCAATTAGCAGTGCGTGTATTCGATGTAGATCCTGCGGGCAAAACAGACGAAGAAGTTGGCTTAGAAGGAATCGAAAAACTTTCTGCTTTCTGGACAAGTCTAGGCGCACCAAACCGTTTAGCTGACTATGACATCAACGATGAGAAAATTGATCTGATTGCAGACCGTGCAATGGCACGTGGTGAATTTGGTCAATTTAAAAAGCTGAACAAAGAAGATGTTCTAGCTATTTTAAACGCTTCTTTATAATCGAACATGGAAAAGATAGCTGCTTTTAAGCAGTTATCTTTTTTGAGTTCTGCATGTACATATGTTACAGTAGTCTTTCATGTTTTTGGATATAAATGTTTTAAGGAGATGTAGAACAGATGGAAAACTTTATTTACTATAATCCAACGAAATTGATGTTTGGAAAAGGACAACTAGACGGACTAAAAAGCGAACTCGCTCGTTATGGAAAGCGAGTGCTTCTTGTATATGGTGGAGGCAGTATTAAGAAAAATGGTCTTTATGATAAGGTTATCAGCGCTTTAAATGAAGCAGAGGCTGACGTATTTGAACTGTCAGGAGTCGAACCGAACCCTCGTCTCACTACAGTGCAAAAAGGGATCGACATTTGCCAAAATGAGAACATTGATTTCTTATTAGCAGTTGGTGGGGGAAGTGTCATCGACTGTACAAAAGCCATTGCAGCTGGAGCTGAATATGACGGGGATGTATGGGATATTATTTCAAAGAAAACGACCGCTCAAAAAGCACTGCCATTTGGCACAGTATTGACACTTGCAGCGACAGGCTCAGAAATGAACCCGGATTCTGTGATCACGAACTGGGAAACAAATGAAAAGTACGTGTGGGGCAGTTCAGTCACGCACCCTGCTTTTTCAATTTTAGATCCTGAGCACACATATTCTGTGCCAGAGAATCAAACGGTGTATGGCATGGTTGATATGATGAGCCATGTATTTGAACAATACTTCCATAATGTCAAAAACACGCCACTACAAGATCGGATGTGTTTTGCTGTTCTTCAAACAGTCATCGAGACAGCACCAAAGCTACTTGAAGACTTACAAAACTATGAGCACCGTGAAACCATCCTTTATGCAGGAACAATTGCTTTAAATGGCACGTTGCAAATGGGCTATTTTGGCGACTGGGCATCACATACGATTGAGCATGCAGTATCAGCAGTCTATGACATTCCGCATGCAGGTGGACTTGCGATCCTCTTCCCAAACTGGATGCGTCATACACTTGATCACAATGTCGAACGTTTTAAAAACCTCATGTTGAACATGTTTGACATTGAGACAGAAGGAAAATCGGATCGTGACATCGCATTAGAAGGAATTGACAAGCTATCAGCCTTCTGGACAAGCCTCGGTGCACCGAGCCGTTTAGCGGATTATGATATTGGTGAAGATCAACTGGACAAAATTGCTGACATCGCAGCAAAAGAAATGGAATATGGTGGTTTTGGTAACTTTATGAAACTTGGCCGTGATGACATTTTAGCGATTTTGAAAGCTTCTCTATAATTTGGATGGCCGCTTCTCTTCATGAGGAGCGGCTTTTTGCTGCACCAATGACGATCACTTGATTTCAATAGCTAGTTCCGCTAAAGTGAAAGGGACAGAACTAACGTAATGGAGGGCTTACAAGCGATGACACATATTCAATTTGACTACTCGAAAGCGTTACCTTTCTTTCAAGAACATGAGCTTACATATTTAAAAGATTTTGTGAAGGTGGCCCATCATAATATTCATGAACAAACGGGTACTGGCAGTGATTATTTAGGCTGGGTTGACTTACCGAAGCAATATGATCGCGAAGAATTTGCCCGTATTAAAAAAAGTGCAGAAAAGATTAAATCTGATTCTGATGTATTACTCGTTGTTGGAATTGGTGGTTCTTATCTTGGCGCACGTGCGGCCATTGAGTTTTTAAACCATTCTTTCTATAATAGTTTGCCAAAAGGCAAACGCAAAACACCGCAAATCATTTTTATTGGAAACAACATCAGTTCTTCTTATTTAACAGATGTAATGGATCTGCTAGAAGATGCCGATTTCTCCATTAACGTGATTTCAAAATCTGGTACAACTACAGAGCCAGCCATTGCGTTCCGTATCTTTAAAAAGCTCCTTATCGAAAAATATGGTGCTGAAGAAGCGAAAAAACGCATCTATGCGACAACTGACAAGGCACGCGGGGCACTCAAAACATTAGCAACTGAAGAAGGCTATGAATCATTTATCATCCCTGATGACGTCGGTGGACGCTATTCCGTCTTAACAGCAGTTGGTCTATTGCCAATCGCTGTAAGCGGTGCAGACATTGATCAAATGATGGAAGGTGCTGCGAAAGCAAGTGAAGACTTCGCTTCATCTGAGCTTTCAGAAAATGCGGCTTACCAATATGCGGTTGTCCGCAATGTTCTTTACAATAAAGGACGGACAATTGAAATGCTGATTAACTATGAGCCAGGCTTACAGTACTTTGCGGAGTGGTGGAAGCAGTTATTCGGCGAAAGTGAAGGGAAAGATGAAAAAGGAATCTATCCTTCATCTGCCAACTTCTCAACGGATCTTCATTCACTTGGTCAATATGTACAAGAAGGAAGAAGAGACTTGTTTGAAACCATCGTGAATGTAGACAAGCCACGACATGAACTTGTCATCGAAGCAGAAGAACAAGACCTTGATGGGTTAAACTATCTTGCAGGAAAAACGGTTGATTTCGTCAATAAAAAAGCATTTGAAGGCACAATGCTTGCTCATACAGATGGAAAAGTACCGAACCTGATTGTGACAATTCCTGAAATGGATGCTTATACATTCGGATATCTCGTGTACTTCTTTGAAAAAGCATGTGCGATGTCTGGGTATTTACTAGGCGTCAATCCATTCGACCAGCCTGGAGTAGAAGCGTATAAAGTGAACATGTTTGCTTTATTAGGAAAACCGGGCTTCGAAGAGAAAAAGGCAGAACTTGAGAGCCGTCTCAAACAATCATAAGAATAAAAGGCACATCTTAGCATAAGGTGTGCCTCAGATTGTTGACAAAGGGCTAAAATGAACTGTATTTTAGCCCTTTGTCTTCTTTTTAGCGTGATAGAAAACCTTTGAAGTCTAGGAAGGACGAGCACTGGAGCGGAGCGAATTTGACATTCGTGAGCACCAGTGCGCAGGACTGACAACGAATGCGAGGGTTTGTCTACACGCTAAGGCACATCTTTGCATAAGGTGTGCCTTTTTTTATGTTCTCATGGTGTCAGTGCAAGCCTCCCTAAGCTCTGTACATAGAATAATCAATGGAGGAGGTTGATGAAGCGATGAGAACAAATCATATTTATATCCATGACATTTCCGGGCAGGCCATCGTTAACTTTGGGAATGTTGGGCGGATTTGTCCAATGAGTGCTACGAAAGAAACATCAGGAGCGGGCAGTGTGAACGAGACAAATGCATCATCCAGCCAAAGCTTATTTGATGCTGCTTTTACAAACAATGTGCAAATCACGAAAGGCAAATGTATGAATTCCTCTCTTTAACGAACCCTATACAAAAAGGAGGGTTCTGTATGATTCATGTACCATCTAGGCTAACTGGTGAAAGCTTTTCACTGTACCATTTAGAAGAAAACATGAAGCCGCTCGGATATGTCATTAATGGGAATTGGGATTATGATCATGGATATTTTGATTATAAAATTGACAACCGTGACGGCTATACCTTTCTCAGAGTTCCGTTTACAGCCGAGAAAGGACAGCTGGATCAGCCAGGCGTTGTGGTGAAAATGGGACATCCATTTCTCTTAAAGCATGTCTATCAAGATAAATTAGATGACCATGCGATGGTTGGAAATGTAGGGGCATCTTTTAACCAATTCCAAGAACCGAAAGAGAAAGACGGGGATGTGTCAAAGGCTTACGCTGAAATTGGCTTTTCACTCGTCAAAGAATTAGAAGATGCACTGCTTTAAAAGCTGATCAGCTCATCCTCTGGATGAAGCTCATATCCAAAAGGAGGATTCATCATGGGTCCTTCTTTTTTTTGTACGCCTACAATGATCACATGATGCTCTAAAAAGTGATGAAGTGCCGTTAAGAATGTCTCTCCAGCTAATGAAGCCGGTACTGGAATGATGGTGATCTGTTTATGGAGGGTCATGTTTCTTTTTATTTTTAACGCCATGAGCTGTTCTTTTAAAAGAAAATGCTCCACCATTAAATGATTCACGGCATCAGAAGTATGGATGACTTGATTGGCGCCAGCCCGCTCAGCATTTTTCACATAGCGATCGGTTAAAATTTCAATTAAACAATATAACGAAGGGTTTAATCCTTTTGCCGCAAGCAAGGTTAAGACACTCTGCATATCAGCCGTCACTTCATTTTCATGCTGGTCGGCGGTAATCATCAATGTATCAGCACTCATAATATTTGCTCTGCGAAGTGTGGCATCCTCTGTACCATGGCCTTTAATAAAATGGACATTCTCTAAAAGAGGTCCTTCCTTTAAGGAATCATCAATGAGTACAATCGGCATGGCGGGATCAATGGTTTGAAACGATTGAAGCAGTTTGTTCGTTTTCTCATTCCAGCCAACGATAATGACATGTCCTTTCCCCTTAAAAGCGACCTTTCCTTCTACATAATGGTGCTGCTTACTGAACACAGCGGCAGCGAGTGTGGCAAAATAAGCCGTGACAAAGCTTGCCCCGATCAGAATCAGCGCCATACCTGCGATTTGTCCGGGCATGGTTTGCGGCACAAAATCACCATAGCCGACCGTCGCGACTGTAATGAGAGCCCACCAGATCCCATCAAAGATCGTATGATACTGCTTTGGTTCAAGTATGACGATTAATTGTCCAAAAAAGAGAAGCAAGAAACAGATGATGATCGCAATGCGAACATAAAGAGGCCATCTTAGCCAGGCAATGAAGATACGGTTTGATTTCATCGAACTCGTCCTTTCAGGGAGACTGCTAATGTCAGTATGCCCGATTAGGAAACAATTTTTCATCATCGTCATGTATTGAAACAGAACCCATATCTTAAAATAAGAGAGAAGAAGGAGGGAATGCGAATGTCGTTTGTTCAAAAGACCGTACTTCTTTTTATCGGCGCACACTTTTTATCATCTGCGGTGATTTTACTCGTGTTTGATTTAAATGCGGTGAACCATTTTATGAATGATTTCTCGTGGCTTCGTTTTTTTCAAGACCTATATGGAACGGTGACATTTTATACAGCATGCATCGGAATGTTCTTCTTTTTCATTGGTGTAGTGATTCCCCTTAAAAAGACCTAGTGCTTTTTGCTGTACACGTTACATAAAAGTCATTAAAATTGTAAATAAATATATAAAATAAAAAGGAAGCTGATGAGCATGCTGTTTTTTTATTTTTTAACATTTGCCGCATTGGGATTGTCTTTTTGGGCACAATTTAAAGTAAAGAATAATTTTGAAAAGTATTCAAAGGTTGAAGCTGCCAGTATGAAAACAGGTGCTGAAACCGCTCGATATATTTTAGATCGCAACGGGTTATACGATGTACCCGTTGAACCGGTAAGAGGAACTTTGACTGATCATTACGACCCGACGCAGCGTGTGGTTCGTTTATCTGAACCAGTGTATTATGGCCATTCCATTTCGGCCATTTCAGTCGCATCACACGAGGTTGGACATGCCTTGCAGCATCAGGAATCCTATGGTGCGCTTGTCTTGAGACATAAGATCTTCCCTGTCGTGAACTTTGCATCTGGTGTTGCCCCGCTTCTTTTCCTAGGTGGATTATTGCTCGGCAGCCTTAACTTAATCGGGCTTGGGATCGTTCTGTTCTCAGCTGCTGTGTTCTTTCAGCTAGTGACATTGCCTGTTGAGTTTAACGCAAGTTCTCGTGCAAAGAATATCATTGTTTCAGAAGGAATCATTAGAAGCAGTGAAGAAAGAGGCGTGAACAAGGTGTTAAATGCCGCAGCTCTTACGTACGTAGCAGCGGCCCTTGTCTCCCTGTTTGAATTGCTCCGTTTTGTAATGATCTTCCTAAATGGCCGTAATGATTAATTGACGCCAGAGGAGGTGAGCCCTTACCCGTGTTAGGTAAGGGTTTTTTTGTATATTTTAAACGTATTTTTAGTCCTATTACTCATTGCTGCGACAGCATTTTTTGTTGTCACTGAATTTGCGATTGTGAAAATTAGAGGTTCAAAAATCAATCAGCTGATTGAAAGCGGTGATAAGAGAGCCATTCATGTTCAGAAACTGACAACCAACCTTGATGAATATTTATCTGCCTGTCAGCTTGGCATTACCATCACGGCATTAGGCTTAGGGTGGTTAGGGGAGCCGACAGTGGAACATTTCCTGCATCCGCTTTTTGAAAAGGCAGGGCTTCATTCCGCTTTGACAGACATCATATCGTTTATCATTGCCTTTGTGATCATTACGTTTTTGCATGTTGTCGTTGGGGAACTTGCTCCCAAAACGATTGCCATTCAAAAGGCAGAAGCCGTCAGTCTTGTGACGGCAAAACCTCTTATTTTTTTCTATAAAGTCATGTACCCATTTATTAAAGCATTAAATGGGGCTGCACGAGGCATTGTGAAATTATTTGGTTTTCATTCTGTCAAAGAACATGAAGTGGCGATCAGTGAGGAAGAATTGCGTCTCATCCTGTCTGAAAGCTACGAAAAGGGCGAGATCAACCAATCTGAATACAAATATGTCAATAAAATATTTGAATTTGATAACCGAGTGGCGAGAGAGATCATGATCCCGCGCACAGAAATCTCTGCCATTGAAATTGAACAGAGCCTGGAAGACGTGACGCATTATATGCTGAACGAAAGGTATACACGTTATCCTGTCATTAAAGAAGACAAAGATCATGTCATTGGTGTGATCAATAGCAAAGACGTATTTAAAGCAAGTTTTCTCAATCAAGAGGTGTCCATTGAAGACTTAATGCGCCCTGTCATTCGTGTCATTGAAAGTACACCGATTCAAGAACTGCTGATTTTGATGCAAAAGGAACGGATTCATATGTCGGTGCTTGTAGATGAATACGGTGGAACAGCAGGTCTCGTCACAGTTGAAGACATATTAGAAGAAATTGTGGGCGAGATTCGAGATGAATATGATCAAGATGAAACCCCGCATATTGTGAAAAAAGGTGACTTCCACTATGTCATGGATGGAAAAGCCTTGATCGATGAAGTAAATGATTTATTGGATTTAGCGATTGAAAATGATGATGTTGATACAATTGCCGGTTGGATGATGACGCATAAAATTGATTTTGACATTGGTGATATCATTGAAACAGAAGGCTGTGAATTTAAAATTGTCGATGCAGAAGATCATCATATTCGAACCATAGAAGTAAAAAAGGTTCACTTTTCCTAAAAACCTCGGAGCTATTGACGAGGTTTTTTTGCTTGGTAAACTTTAGGTAAGAAGATTTGTTTCTGCCAACCGGCAGTGATTGATTTCACATAAAAAGGGTATGGTTTTATAGACATGATCAAAAGGAGCCAGTGAAATGAAAAAAATCAACGTACAAACAGACAAACACGATGACATGATAGACATTACCCATGAAGTTCAGCAATATGTCCGGGAAACTGGGATTCAAAACGGAACGGTTATGGTCTATTGTCCACATACGACGGCTGGAATCACCATTAATGAAAATGCCGACCCAGACGTCAAACGAGATATGCTGCGCCGGCTTGACGAAGTCTTTCCGTGGGAACATTCAAAAGATCGTCATATGGAAGGCAATACAGCAGCGCATATGAAAGCTAGTTATATGGGAGCATCTCAGCACGTTCTTGTCCATCATGGTGATCTTGTGCTTGGAACGTGGCAGGGAATCTATTTTTGTGAGTTTGACGGACCGAGACATCGTCACTTTTATGTACAGGTGTCATCTAACGAGTAAGGGTGGGGGAGAAGATGGGAGAATTCACAGCGTTACTTCAAATTGAACATGGCATCATTCAAGCACCAATGGCAGGAGGAGCGGTGACGCCGCAACTTGTCGCCGCTGTTTCACAATATGGCGGTCTCGGCAGCTTAGCAAGTGGTTATGTACAGCCTGAAAAGATGAGGCAGCAAATCAGACAGGTCAAACAGCTGACATCTCGTCCATTTCAAGTGAATGTGTTTGTCCCTGAACCCATTTCAGAAACGAAAACAGAAGATGTATCATTTTGGACAGATCGGCTGCCTGTCATACCAGAAGCACAGATAATCCCTAGCGAAGAAGAATTATGGAAGGACTATGAACAAAAAATCAACATTCTTCAAGAAGAAGAAGTCCTGGCTGTGTCGTTTACATTTGCCTGTCCAAACGAACAAACAATTCATCACCTGAAACAAAAGGGGATCTTTCTCATCGGAACAGCTACAACAAAAAAAGAAGCACTGCTTTTAGAAGAAAAAGGAATGGATGCCATTGTTCTTCAAGGAAGCGAAGCAGGAGGGCACCGAGGCACCTTTTTACCTTCAAAGGGAGATGCTCTGCAGGGACTTTTCTGCCTGATCAGTGATGTCAAGTCTGTCTGTCATATCCCATTGATTGCAGCTGGAGGTATCACAGACAGGACCACTATGAAAGCAGCACTAGCACTTGGAGCAGATGCGGTTCAAATAGGGACACGATTTTTAGCGAGTCAAGAAAGTGCTGCGGCAGATGTGTACAAAAAGGCGCTGTTACAGGCAGAAGGCAGTGAAACAGCGATGACACGGCTTTTCTCTGGAAAAAAAGCCAGAGGTATTGTCAATCAGTGGATGGAGGAAGAAAGACGAAATGAAGACCGGGTTCTTCCCTATCCTATACAGCATGTATGGACAACACCGATGCGAAAAGCGGCAGCTGCTGCAGGAAACCCAGAACAAATGGCTCTTTGGGCAGGTCAGGGGGTTGGCCGTATTCATTCCATTTTAACCGTTGAAGAGATCATGCATGAACTTACGCAGATATAATTTGATGATGGGTGGTGTGACAGGATGGAAATCTTAAAACATTCATATCGGAAAAAAGGACAAATTGAATTTCTATTTGATGATTTTCCGCACTCCCCTGCCGTTCTTACCCCCATTCGTCATTACTATTTCGTTCGTTATGTGAAATGGAATCAGCACGACCCTCCAGTCACAAGAAACGATCTAGAAGAAATGGAAATCCTAGCAAACGCAATGCTTGGCACGCTCCATGATTACCGAAAACGCAAGGCATACAAAGGCCCCTTGTCATAACCTATAGACAAGAGGCCTTTTTTAGCTGCCAAACATTTGCCTGAGATAAATAACATCCATCCTAGTAGTCTGCGGCAGTAAATAAGCGGACTGAACCGCCCCTGGCCGTCTTCTGGCATTTAATTTATCGATAATCTCTGCAGCTGTTAAGATCCCAAGCCCATGCCCATAATATTGATCTTCCCCTAAGTAAATCACATTTTCTCCGCGCCATTGAGACTGTTGATAGCTAAACTCTGGATTCTCGAAATATAGGCAATCCCCATAAATAAAATCATTTCCGCGCTCTGTATAAATGGACAATGTATCATAGTGCCAGTCATACAGTGTTAAACTTCTAAGTCTTCGATTGAACTTCTCGTCTCCTACCGTTTGCAAGACCCCCATATAAAACACAATGACAATCGCTGTGGCACATTCAAAGGCATATTTTGAGCCATTTTCAAAGATGTCTTTAATCCCTGTAGATGGCTCGACTTGATAGCGCAGTTCTAACGCTCCGGCCTCTGATACACGCCAATAGGCGTCATTCGCACGGGACCTTTGAAAGATAGCAAATGAGGCACCGCTCTTATTCAAATCTCTTGCCGCATTCATGATATTCGATCTTAAAGTCACTTCAAATAACAAATCAGATGCCTGCCTATAACGGAACGTATCATTTGAGGCTTGTAACTGCATCAAAATGATCCGCTTTTGTCCTTCTAGCTGAAACGATGCCAGCTGCTCATTTGTCACTGGCTGTCCTGAAAGGATAATCATATGAAAAGCGCCCCCTTTTGTATTAGCGTATGCGGGATGCTTGGGCAAGGAATCAATTTGTGGAAATAAACAAAAAGACATCCTTTTTATTTGAAAAACATGAAAATAATATGAAGCTGTCCGATATAAAACATAACGTTTAAAAGGAGGAAAAACATGAAAAGTATCATAAAATGGTTGAAAAAACCATCGATTTCTAAAAGGCTGATTATTTCATTCACACTTGTTCTCGTCTTGCCTATCATTACACTCAGTACGATTTCATATCAGATTGCCAAAGAAGAATTAGATCATGAAATCATGTACGGAGCAAACGCAAGAGTCAATGAGCTGAATGACATGATCGAGCAAAAGCTTTTGAATAAGGAGAACGCAGTCAAACTGTTTACCGAAACATCCAGTGCTGCAGACTTTAAAAAGAAAAACCAGGACGAACTGTATGAGCATTTTGAGATATACAGTAAAATCAATGAAGACGATGTGGTTGGGTTTTATGCAGCAAGTAAAAATCGTGACTTTATTCAGTTCCCTAAAGTAGATATGCCAAAAGGCTATGATCCAACAACTCGTGATTGGTATAAAGCGGCGATGCAGGACGAAAAAGGTGAACCTGTGGTCACCAATCCATACATCTCTGCCACAACAAACGGCATGGTTGTCACAATCGCTCAGCGTCTGAAGGACGGGTCGGGAGCCATTGGGATTGATATTGATGTACAGGATATTGTGGATAAAATCAAAGACATTAAAATTGGACGAGAAGGATATCCAATTATTGCAAATAAAAATAAACAGATTGTCGCTCATCCAGAAGAAAAATCAGGATCTGCAGTGACTGAAAATATTTCATCAATCCTTTACAGCAGCAAAGAAGGAACATCAACTTATGAGAATAAAGGAGAGCAAAAACGCCTCGTTTTTGTAACAAATGATTTAACAGGTTGGAAAATTGCTGGAACGATGTTTGTATCAGAAACAGAAGAAGCAGCACAGCCAGTTTGGAATTCTGCCATTATTCTTTTAATTTCTTCTTTTATCCTTGGCGGTATTGCGATCTTCTTTATCGTTCGCTCCATCACAATTGGACTTAGAAGGCTTGTTGATTTCTCAGAAAAGGTGAGTGAAGGGGATCTAACGGAAACCCTCGAAACCAAATCGAAGGATGAAATAGGAGACCTCACAAGAAGCTTTAGTAAGATGAGTGAATCTTTGCGTGAAGTTATCCGAGCGGTCCAGCAATCTGTCGACAATGTAGCTTCAGCTTCAGAAGAGCTGACTGCTAGTGCCAGCCAAACAAGTCAGGCGACAGAGCATATCACCATGTCGATTGAACAATTCTCAAATGGGAATGAAGCACAAAATGAGAAAGTCGAATCTAGCACGAATCAGCTTGTCGCAATGAATGAAGGATTACAAGGTATGTCACAAACTTCATCAGAAGTGACTGCTGTCTCCATTCAATCGACAGAAGCGGCTGGACAAGGTGGACGTATCGTTGAAAGCACAGCGAATCAAATGAAACATATCGATACATCTGTACAAGAAGCCGAACAAGTCATGAAAGAATTAGAATACAAGTCTAAAGATATTACCAGCATTTTAAATGTCATTAATGGCATCGCAGATCAAACGAATTTACTTGCACTCAATGCAGCCATAGAAGCAGCAAGAGCAGGTGAATCAGGGCGCGGTTTCTCTGTCGTAGCAGAGGAAGTCAGAAAACTAGCAGTCCAATCCGCAGATTCAGCGAAAGAAATTGAAAAGCTGATCCAAGAAATTGTGTTGGAAATTTCCAAATCTCAAGAGATGTTCAAAGCTGTTAACCGAGAAGTAAATGCAGGACTTGGGATGACAGAAGAAGCAAAAGAAAGCTTCCAAAACATCTATGAGGCGGCAGAAGGTATGTCGAAAAAACTCACTCAATTAAATGATACAGCGGTTGACCTATCAAGCGGATCAAAACTTGTATCACAAGCCATGCAAGAGATGCGTCAAGTTTCAAGAGAAAGTGCGGCGAACATTCAAGATATTGCGGCATCTGCTGAAGAACAATTGGCATCTATGGAAGAAATTTCGTCCTCTTCTGTCACACTTGCCAATATGGCTGAGGAACTAAAAGAGCTGACAAGTCAATTTAAAATTGATTAAAAAACGATGAAAAAATATCCAGAATTGTCTGGGTATTTTTTTTATTTTTAAACGTCATTTCCAGCCCTCTAAAAATAAACCTTTCATCCGATAATAACTTTAGAGAAGTAAAGGGGGAAAGAGAAAATGGGAAAAATGATCCAAGGGTTCAAAAAACCATCCATTTCTAAAAAATTAGTTATTGCCTTTTTGGTAGTCCTCATACTGCCAACCGTCGCACTCACAATCAGTGCATTTTTCACATCAAAAACAGAGTTAGACAAGCAGATTATGGGCAGTGCAATGAGTCAGGTCAATGCATTTGATACCTTAATCGATGAGAATATTGGGAACAAGGCAGAGGCTGTGACTCTGTTTACAGATGATCTCAAAGCGGCTAATCTTCAAGAAAAAAATAGAAAAGCTACCATTAAAGAATTGCAGCAATATGGAAAAATTAATGAAAAAGATGTCTCAGCCATTTATGCAGGTTCAGAAAAGGGTTTGTTCATGCAATACCCAGTTCAAAAAATGCCTGAAGGCTATGACCCGCGAGAGCGTCCATGGTATCAAGAGGCCATGAGTGCTGATGGTAAACAAGTCATCACGAAGCCATATGTCGCAGCATCTACAGGTAAAATGGTCATCACCATTGCCCAAAAAACGAAAGATGGCTCAGGGGTGATTGGTCTTGATATGGAAATTGACAGCCTCATTCAAAAGCTAAAAGAAATCAAAATAGGTCAAAAAGGATATGCTTTCATCATGGAGAAGGATAAAACCGTGTTAGCAGATCCAACCCAAAAGCCAGGAAGCAAAGTCAATGAGAATTTGGCGAACATTATTTTTAAAAACAAACAAGGAAACGGCAGCTATACACTCAATGGAACAGATAAAAAGGTAGCTTATGTCACCAATGAACTAACCGGCTGGAAAATCGGCGGCACGATGCTCGTATCAGAAGTAGAGGATGCAGCTAAACCCGTTTTCAATACAGCCATTATTGTGTTCAGTGTGACACTGATCGTAGCAGGAACCCTCATCTTCTTTATTGTCCGCTCTATTTCAAATAGATTATCCAATCTGGCCCGTTTCTCGAAAAAGGTCAGCGATGGTGATTTACGTGATAAACTTCAGATTCAATCAGATGATGAAATAGGACAAGTTGGTAAAGGCTTTAATACGATGATTGACTCATTAAGATCCCTCATTGGTGCCGTCCAAACCTCCGTTGAAAATGTCGCTTCTTCATCAGAAGAACTGACCGCAAGCGCAGGACAAACAAGTAAAGCAACAGAGCATATTACATTAGCCATTGAACAATTCTCTACTGGTAACGAAAGCCAGAATGATAAAGTGGAATCAAGCTCAGAAGAGTTAGAAGAAATGAACAGAGGCCTTCAGCACATGAATGAATCGGCCGAATCGATTACCGCTTCATCCATCAAATCAACAGAGATTGCAGGAGAAGGCGGACAGCTAGTAGAAAAAACCGCTTCTCAAATGAACGTGATTGATCAATCAGTGAAAAAAGCAGAGAGTGTCATCAGTGCGCTAGAAAGCAAATCAAAAGATATTACCCAGATTCTTGGTGTCATTAATGGCATCGCAGATCAAACGAATTTACTTGCGCTGAATGCAGCGATTGAGGCAGCAAGAGCTGGAGAATCTGGTCGAGGTTTCTCCGTTGTAGCAGAAGAAGTAAGAAAACTTGCTGTTCAATCTGCCAACTCAGCGAAAGAAATTGAAAACTTAATCAAAGAAATCGTTCAAGATATTGATGTATCACAAGAAGTATTCACAGCAGTAAATCAAGAAGTTCAATCAGGCTTAAGCTTTACTGAACAAACGAAAGTCAGCTTCCACAATATTTTCGACATGACCAAAGAAATCTCAGATCAGCTCCAAACAATGAATCGAACAGTTGTCCAGTTGTCAAAAGGATCTGCACATGTTTCTGAGGCTGTCCGTGAGATTGCAGACGTATCACGTGAAAGCTCCGCCAATATTCAAGACATTGCCGCTTCAGCTGAAGAACAGCTGGCATCAATGGAAGAGATCAGCTCATCCTCTGCCACCCTTTCTTCAATGGCAGAAGAATTACGTGATTTGATTAGCAAATTTAAAGTCGAATAAACCAAATGAAAAGAACCTCCAGCTAGGGGGTTCTTTTTTTGAAGTGAATAAATCGAAAGAAATAGGTAAATATGCTTATTTTGGTGGTTTTTTGAACATTACACCTTGAAAAATAATCCGTATTACCTAAGAATAGAGGGGGATGATCCCAAATCATAAATCAAAAGGAGTAGAGTCATGAAAAAAATCAACTTTTTTAAGCACTTTACGATGTCAAAGAAATTAATTACTGCATTCTTAGCGATTCTCCTAGTGCCCATTCTTGTGTTGGCCGCATTTTCCTATGAAGTGGCGTCTAAGTCTCTCAATGATGAGATTATGTCTAGCGCTGCAAATGGTGTGAATCAATTAAATGAACTGATCAATAAAGATGTACAGCCTAAAATTGATATTGTTTCATATTTATCTAAATCGGTGAAAAAAAAGGAACTGGCCTCTAAAAATAAGGATTTACTTAAGGTGAAATTAGAGCAACTATCGGAAACAGACGACGATGTCGTAGAAGTATTTGTTGCAGATCAGAATGGTAAACTAACTGAATATTCCGAGATTCATAAAGGCAGTGCCAAAAGCGCAAAAAATGAACCATGGTTTCAACAATCAATGGGAGATGACAAACTCATCATTTCAGATCCTTTTACAGACAAGTCATCAGATGACCTGCTCATCACAATATCAGAACAGTTAGCAGATGGTTCTGGTGTTATCGGCATAAATGTACGATTGAACACAATTGTGAAAGATACAAACAGTATCAAAATTGGTCAAGAAGGTTATGCGTTTGTCGCTACCTCAGACCAACGTTACATTGCTCATAAAACGGAAAAGGCCGGGACGAAACTGACAGGCGATTTCATCGAAAAAATGTATCACAATAAAAAAGGCAGTTTCGAATATGAATTCAACGGACAGCCGAAGCAAATGTTTTATGACACAAATGAAGCGACAGGCTGGAAGCTCGCGGGAACAATGTATGTCAACGAAGTGAAAGAAGCCGCGCAGCCAGTGCTTGACTTAACCATGATCATCCTAGCTGCTGCGATTGTCATCGGTGGAATCGCGATTTATTTTATTATTAAATCGATCCGAAAACCACTCATAGAGCTCTCTGAATCGGCTGAGAAAATCAGTCAGGGGGATCTCACCCAGCATATTGAGGTGCGCACACATGATGAAATAGGCAAACTTGCACAGAGCTTTAACGATATGTCGGCAAAGCTGAAACAAGTCATTCAAGCCGTTCAGAATTCAATTGAAAATGTTGCTGCCTCATCTGAAGAATTAACGGCTAGCGCAGGACAGACAGCCCAAGCAACTGAGCATATTACCTCATCTATTGAACAGTTCTCAAACAGCAATGAACATCAAAATGAGATGATCGAAAAAAGCTCTGTCCAGCTAAACGACATGGATCGCAGTTTATCACATATGGTCAACACGACTTCTCACATGATGGAATCATCTATCGAGTCTAGCAAAACCGCTCAGGCTGGTGGAGAGCTCGTTCAAAAAACAGCAGGTCAAATGCAAACGATTGAACAAGCAGTGAAAGAAGCAGAGCTTGTGATTGCAGGGCTAGAACAGAAATCTAAGGACATTACAAGCATTCTTGGAGTCATCAACGGCATTGCAGATCAGACGAACCTCCTCGCTTTAAATGCAGCGATAGAAGCCGCACGTGCAGGTGAGGCAGGAAGAGGCTTCTCTGTGGTCGCAGAAGAAGTCCGCAAGCTGGCAGAGCAATCAGGCAGCTCTTCAAAAGAAATTGAAAGCCTAACGAACGAAATTGTAGATGAAATTGAAAAGTCGCAGAAGATGTTTAGACAAGTAGCAGGTGAAGTTCAATCTGGATTAAACATTACAGATGAAACGAAAGTGAGTTTTGAGAAAATCACCCATAAGACATCAGAAATGACAGAACAAATGAAACAAATGAACGGATCAGCCCAAGAACTTTCTCATGGCTCAAACGATATTTCACAAGCAGTCAATCAAATCAAAGAGCTTTCACGTGAAAGTTCCGCAGGTTTCCAAGATATTGCGGCTTCAGCAGAAGAACAGCTGGCATCAATGGAAGAGATCAGCTCATCTTCCGCCACTTTATCTCAAATGGCAGAAGAACTGAGAGAGCTCATCAAACAATTTAAAATATAAGAGTCATAGTAGAACACCTGACGTTTTGACGTCAGGTGTTTCAGCGTGTAGACAAACCCTCGCATTCGGTGTCAGTCCTGCGTGCTGGTGCTCACGAATTCAAATTCGCTCCGCACCAGTACTCGTCCTTCCTAGGGCTGCAAAGGTTTTCTATCACGCTGAAAAGAAGACAAAGGGCTAAAATCAAGTTCATTTTAGCCCTTTGTCAATAATCTGGAACCCCTGACGTTTTGATGTCAGGGGTTTTTCCGTTCTTTGCACATAATTTGGGTATTTTGGACTTATCTAGACTTTAATAAGTTAAAAAAGTAAAGAACCTAGTAGTACTTCCGATATATATACTATCTTACTAAAAGGAGTTTTCTTTTTTATGAATTTCATACAGTATTTCAAAAAACCATCGATATCAAAAAAGCTCGTTTTCTCTTTCTTATTTATTCTTTTATGCCCAATTATCGTATTGGCATTCTCTTCATATCATACGGCGAGCACCTCTTTAAATGATCAAATCATGCAAAGTGCAAAGGAAAATGTAGAACAGCTGGACAAAAACATTACGAAGGTTGTAAAAGTAAAAACAGACGCAGCCGATTTCTTTAGCAAATGGATTACTGAGAAAAAGCTGGGGCAAAAAGGAACGACTGATATTCAAGGACGCTTTGAGCAGTTCATGAGCATGAATGATGACACAGAAGGCATCTTTGTTGCTTCAAGTGATGGAAAAGTGTTCTCAAGATATCCTAATCAAAAAATGCCTGCTGATTATGTCGCAACTGAGCGGGATTGGTACAAAGATGGCTGGGCGAAAAACGGTGAGCTGTCTGTTTCCGCTCCATATCCAACCGCATCAACTGGTACGCTTGTTGTGACGATTTCAAAAAAACTAGAGGATGGTTCTGGTGTTATTGCCATGAACCTGGACATTGCGAATCTAGTAAAAGAGTCTAATAGTATCAATATTGGTAAAGAAGGTCATGCTTTTATCGGCAGCCCAGATCGAACATACGTGGCACACCCAACGAAAAAAGCAGGAACAAAATTAACAGGTGATTGGGTAGACAAGCTTTATACACAAGACAAAGGTTCAATGAGTTATATGTTTGAAGGAAAAGAAAAGCAAATGGAGTTCACAACAAACAAAGCGACTGGTTGGAAAATTGCCGGTACAATGTTTGTCAATGAAGTAGAAGAAGCGGCGCAGCCAGTCTTCAACATGGCGGCCATTATATTAGCTGGTGCGCTCATCATTGGCGGGATTCTCATCTTCTTTATCATCCGTTCCATTACAAAACCACTTTCTATGCTTGTCTCCTCTTCTAAGAAGATTAGCGAAGGAGATTTAACAGAAAAAATTGATGTTAAATCAAAGGATGAAATTGGTCAGCTCGGTACAAGTTTTAATGAAATGAGTGAGTCACTCAGAGACGTCATCCAAGCTGTACAGACATCTGTTGAAAACGTGGCGTCATCGTCGGAAGAATTGACGGCAAGTGCAGGTCAAACGACAAAAGCAACCGAACATATTACATCATCCATTGAAACATTCTCGAACGGAAACGAAAATCAAAGTGAAATGGTGGAACAAAGTGCAGCCCACTTGAAACAAATGAACGAAGGGCTAAATGAAGTTGCACAAACATCTGATGTCATTACAGAATCATCGGTTCAATCAAAAACAGTCGCAGAAACAGGCGGACAGCTTGTTGAACAGACAGTTGGCCAAATGAAAACGATTGATCATTCAGTGAAAGAAGCTGAAAGTGTGATCAACGGATTAGAGCATAAATCAAAAGATATCACCAACATTTTAGGTGTGATTAACGGTATAGCAGATCAAACGAATTTACTGGCTCTGAATGCAGCCATTGAAGCAGCACGTGCGGGCGAGTCAGGCAGAGGCTTCTCGGTTGTAGCAGAAGAAGTCCGTAAGCTGGCGGTTCAATCATCAGATTCTGCAAAAGAGATTGAAAAACTCGTCAAAGAAATTGTCTCTGAAATAGAAACGTCTCAAAATATGTTCAAATCTGTGAATGAAGAAGTAAAAAATGGCCTATCAATTACAGACCAAACAAAAGAAAGCTTCTCACAAATCAATCAGCAAACGGCAGAAATTGCGACAAGAATCAATGAAATGAATACGACAGTTCGTGAGCTTTCAAAAGGATCTGAGCAAATTTCTAAAGCTGTGAATGAAATTGCAGATGTATCGAGAGAGAGTTCAGCAAGTATTCAAGATATCGCGGCATCAGCAGAAGAACAGCTGGCATCTATGGAAGAGATTAGTTCTTCTTCGACGACGCTTTCCCAAATGGCGGAAGAATTGCGTGACTTAATTAAAAAATTCAAGATCAGTGAATAATCGAAAGTGGTTCTCCTCAAGGGGAACCGCTTTTCTTTTTAAGAGATGATCTCGTACAATAGAGGAAATCCGAAGAAAAGGAGAGATGTTATGCGTTTATCAAATAAGAAGGTCATTGCGTTAGTCAGTGATGATTTTGAAGATTTAGAGCTATGGTATCCCGTTTTGCGATTAAGAGAAGAGGGGGCAACTGTCCATCTCGTAGGCGAAAAAGCAGATCATGAATATATCGGGAAGTACGGAGTGCCAGCTGTATCAGATGCAGACTTCTATTCCATTCAAGCAGATGATTATGATGCGGTTCTCGTTCCTGGGGGATGGGCACCGGATAAACTGCGCCGATATCCAGAAGTATTAGACATCGTTCGTACGTTTGATGCAAAGGGCAAACCGATCGGACAAATCTGTCATGCCGGATGGGTGCTCATTTCAGCTGGTATCCTGAAAGGTAAAAAAGTAACGAGTACACCTGGTATTAAAGATGATATGACGAATGCTGGAGCGGAATGGTTTGATGAAGCCGTTGTGACAGATGGTCATATTGTATCAAGCAGACGCCCGCCGGACCTTCCGCCATATGTGAAAGCATTTGCCGATGTATTAGCGGCAAACTAGATTCACACGAACAAACAAAGGGCTGTAAAACGCCCTTTGTTCATTCAACGCCTCATTACATTTGTCTGTCGGCTGGATAGATAATGCCCATTTGTCTTCTCGCCTCGTCCATGACGGACATGGTTTGAACGGATAAGGCAAATGTATTGACTGGCGACTGTCCCTTTTTTTGCTTGATGCATTGAATGAAGTGATCGATTTCATAATACATAGCAGGTTGATCATCTTTGAGAGAAATATCGGTTTGCTGTCCATTTCGATCATGGATGGTGATACGAGAAGGACGGTGAAATTGATCAATCACCATTGTGGCATCCTCCCCTTGAATTTCAGCAGATACATGAGACGTTGAGATTTTTGAATGGAAAAGCAGTGCTTGATGCCCTTCATATTGTAAAAGTAATGAACCGCTCCCATCTACTCCAGAAGAAAGTGTATAGCCTCTCGCGGTGATTTGATGTGGCAGCCCGAATAAATAAATGATGGGAAAGACAAGATACACGCCGATGTCCATTAAGGAACCATTGGATAATTCCGGCTTAAAAGCATTTGGAATCTCACCGTTTCGGTAGGCATCGTATCTTGAGGAATATTTACAGTAATGAGCGATCACTTGCCGAATGGGGCCTAGTTGATCAAGATGCTGTTTGATTTGAAGAAAATTCGGCAGAAATGTTGTCTTCATCGCTTCCATTAAGCACACCTGATATTTTTTCGCAGCAGCAATCATTTCTTCAGCCTCTTTCCGGTGAGAGGCCAATGGTTTTTCACATAATACATGTTTTTGATGCGCCATCATCAGCATCGCTTGCTCTTTGTGAAGGGCGTTTGGACTTGCGATATACACAGCATCAAACGCATCACTTGCCGCCATTTGCTGTAAATTAGTAAAGACGGTATCAATGCCATACTTGTCTGCAAATGCCTGTCCTTTTTCAGCAGACCGAGAATAGACGGCCGTACATGTAAAATCCGCCACTCCTTCACCAGCCTGTAAGAATCGATCTGTAATCCAATTCGTTCCGATGACAGCAAATCGAATCATCACATTCCCTCCTTCTGCTTTTCTCTGATTATACATGCTTTGAAAGCGTTTGTATGAAAGAATCTTCTTTTTTATTGAAAAGCGGATGAAACCTTTACCTTAGCTGATGCGTCTTACATAAAGAATATAAATGTACGAAAAGTGGATAGTTTCCTCCTTCATTCGGGTAATACTTGAGAAGGAGGGAGGAGGAAACGAACATGAAGCGCATCCTACATATAGGAAGTACATACGCATTCGCGCTTTTATTTATAGCAGCCGGTGTTTTTCATGTGATAGAGCCAAGCGGCTTTGCCCGCATGATGTCTGGATGGCCATTTCCCTATGGCATCATTTATGCCACCGCATGTTTGGAATGGCTGCTCGCCGTATTACTGCTTCTTCCAAACGTAAGGATTGTGGCAGCAAAAATGATCGCTGTCTATCTGGTGCTCATTTTCCCTGCGAACCTATTTGCTGCGAGAGAAGGGATTCCATTTCCAGGGCAAGAGAGCACAGAACAAGCCTTGTTATGGATGAGATTAATCGGACAACCGATTTTGATTGGATGGGTCATGTCCATTGCGAAACTGGAAGAAAAGCTGAAACAATGATCACAAAATGATGATCAAGTAGTGTACAATTTACTAATAAAATAGCCCGTGTTTGGAGGAAAGATATGAATTCTATGCAAATGTGGAGCAGTCGATTTAGAAAATTTTTTCTTGATAACAAGTTTGTTCTCTTTTTACTCATCCTGCTATTAATAGGGTTGAATATCCTTGTTTTCATGAAGGCATCTTTTATTTTTACACCGCTCATTGTACTCATCAAAACCATTGCCTTACCGATTATTTTAACGGGGGTTGTGTATTATTTATTAAATCCAATTGTGAATTTATTAGAGAGATTTAAGGTCAAACGGATCTTTTCGATTTTGCTTTTATATATTGTCATTATTGGGATTATTACAGTGACCATTGTATCTATTATTCCTTTTTTACAAGCACAAACGATGAGTCTGTTTCATAATCTGCCGAAATACGTTGATACAGTAGAAGAACAGATTCGACAACTAACAGGAAGCAACTTCATTAATCAGGCGCAGAAAACGATGAATTTTAACGTCTCTGAATTGGTGAGTAAAGCGTCAAGTCAAGCGACGAAGATTTTGGAAAGTACTTTTACCGGAGTCGGCACTTTCTTAGGGGCGCTTACTGAAATTATCATCTCGATCGTGACGGTTCCGTTCATTCTGTTTTATCTATTAAAAGACGGCAAAAAACTGCCTGACTATTTCTTGAAATTTATTCCGAATAAGTTTAGAGAGCATACACATATCGTACTTCACGAAATGAACCATCGCTTAAGCTCTTATATTCTTGGACAGATCATTGTCAGCTTCTGTATCGGTGTTCTTCTTTTAATCGGTTATCTGATTATTGGACTTGACTATGCGCTGCTTCTGGCGATTATTGCGGCATGTACAAGTGTAGTGCCTTACCTTGGGCCAACAATTGCCATTACACCAGCGATTGTGATTGCACTTGTCACATCACCTATTATGCTACTGAAACTGATCATTGTCTGGACAGTGGTTCAACTTATCGAAGGGAAATTCATTTCTCCTCAGGTCATGGGGAAAAACCTTCATATCCATCCGATCACGATTATCTTTGTTCTATTAACAGCAGGTAAATTGTTCAGCGTAGTCGGCATCATTGTCGCGATTCCGACGTATGCCGTTCTGAAAGTGATCACGACCCACCTGTTTGATTGGTTCAAAATGCGATCCAATTTGTATAAAGAAGAAAAGGTTTGATGTCATAATCTTTTTTAGAAAAAAATATAGTATCATAAAGACGAGCTTTCGAAAAAGAAAGCTTGTCTTTATGTGGACATAGATGTTTGCCTTCAAAAGATCAGAATTGAAAGGAAAGAAAATCATGAATCTATGGGATTTATTCGTGGCACTGGTTTTAGGAATTGTCGAAGGATTAACAGAGTATGCACCTGTCTCGTCTACAGGGCATATGATCATTGTTGATGATCTTTGGCTAAAATCAAAAGACATCATTACGCCAGAGGCTGCAAACACATTTAAAGTCGTGATTCAGTTAGGTTCTATTTTAGCTGTCATGATCGTGTTCAAAGATCGTATTTTGAACTTGTTAGGCTTAAAGAAAAATATCACAGAAGAACAAAAACGCAGCGGACATAAGCTGACCATTGCTCAAATTGCTGTTGGACTCGTCCCAGCCGTCATTTTAGGATTCTTATTTGAAGATTATATTGATAAATATTTGTTTGATGTGAGAACGGTCGCTGTCGGTTTGATTTTAGGGGCTGTGCTGATGCTTGTCGCTGATTGGATCAATAAACGTAAAACAGAAACAAGCTCTGTGGATAATATGACGTACAGACAAGCGCTGTATATCGGGTTATTTCAATGTTTAGCACTATGGCCAGGCTTCTCGCGTTCGGGTTCTACAATAGCAGGTGGTGTTATTCTTGGTCTGAATCACCGCGCGGCGGCTGACTTTACGTTTATTATGGCCATGCCGATTATGGCGGGAGCAAGCCTCTTAACACTTGTTAAAAATGCCGAATATTTAACAACAGACATGCTTCCATTCTTTATTGTGGGCTTTGTGAGTGCGTTTATTGTGGCTCTCTTTGTTGTTCGATTCTTCCTAAAACTGATTAATAAAATCAAACTTGTGCCTTTTGCGATCTACCGAATCATCCTCGGTCTGATTTTATTTATCCTGTTTATGTAATGATGGAAAACTACTCTTTTAAAAGAGTAGTTTTTTTGTTGTTTTGCCCTTTTAAACAGTATAAACGGCTTCTAAATTGGTAGAAAAAGAAGTTTTTTCTTAAATTAGTGTTTAAGTGACAAAGAAAAGGGTAGTACATAGACATACCAATTAAAGGAGGAGTTAGAAATAATGAGGAAAACAAGTAAATTTTTTGTTAGCTCTATGATTGCTACGTCAATGGTTGCTGTCCCTTTATCTCTTACGACTTTTGGTCAAAAGGCTGAAGCTGCTACGACAACAGGTGTCGATGGAAGTGTCTCGATTGATCCAGTAGCCATTGCCGATAAAATTGAACAAGCAGTAAAATCATCTCAAAATCGTGATGGATTTGTAAAAAATGCGGCATACAGTGCATTCTATGAAGCAGGTCAAAACTACAACGTAGTTGTTCAAAACTTAAGCCAAGATCATGACTTTAGCGGACTGAACAATGTTGTTTATTATGATAGTGTTGAATATGACGGCATTACGTTTGGTATTTGGGTATTTGAAGATGGTACGTTTGTCAACAATGGTGACGGCGGCTATATTAACTGGACTTTTGTTGGTAGCTTTGACCGCGAAGAAGGAAGCGGTACTGTCGATTTCCATAAAAGATTCTAATCTCAACGTCAAAAGTCTGCCGATCCATCGGCAGACTTTTTTAAAGCGCACATTCTTCTATTTCAAAACCTAAATCTTCAATGATGTGATGATCGGTTTGAACTTGCTGTCCTTTTGTCGTTAAATAATCGCCTACGAAAATAGAGTTCGCTGCATACAATGCGAGAGGCTGAAGCGTTCGCAAATTAAACTCTCTTCCCCCAGATACTCGAATTTCCTTAGCCGGGTTGATAAATCGCATCAGTGCCAAAACCTTCAACGCTTTGATTGGATGTGTGCGTTCTTGATGTTCAAGAGGCGTTCCTTCAATTGCATGGAGAAAGTTGACGGGAATCGAATCCGCATCAAGGGCTCTCAGCGCAAAAGCCATTTCGACAATTTGTTGATTGGTTTCGCCCATTCCAATAATAACCCCTGAACATGGTGACATCCCTGACTGTTTGACCTTATCAATGGTCGATACGCGGTCATCATACGTATGGGTCGTTGTAATTTGAGCATGATGATCTTGATGTGTATTGAGATTATGATTATACCGATGAACACCCGCTTCCTTCAGCCGCTTCGCTTTTTCTTCATTTAATAACCCAAGGCATGCGCACACC
This sequence comes from Bacillus sp. FSL K6-3458, assembly GCF_038005045.1. Classification (NCBI taxonomy): domain Bacteria; kingdom Bacillati; phylum Bacillota; class Bacilli; order Caryophanales; family Bacillaceae; genus Bacillus; species Bacillus sp. FSL K6-3458. The sequence continues at coordinate 1,169,734 of NZ_JBBOSI010000001.1, forward strand.
TTCAAAGGCATCGTCTCAGTAATTTCCTTTACTGCTGCGGTGACTTCATCTAATTCACGGTGCGAAGGTGCTCTCCCGCTTGCTACAATACAATAAGTCCCTGCTTTTCTTTTTAACGCCTCACGCGCACCGGCCACAATGGTTTTTTGGTCAAGCATTGTATACCTCTCAACAGGAGCTGTTGAAATCACCGATTGTGAACAATACCCGCAGTTTTCAGGACAATATCCGCTTTTGGCGTTAAAGATCATATTTAACTTCACCTTTTTTTGAAAAAAATGAAATCTCACCTGATAAGCTGCATGCATAATAGGCAGCAACTCTGCGTCGTCTGCTCCAAGAATATTTAGACCTTCTTCCATAGTAATCGGTTCATGATTGATGGCTTTCTTCACGATCGTTTCCCAAGACAAAGACGTTATTTTTCCCATCATAAGCCCCTCTCAATATGTAAACTTATTTTTATTAAAAGTTAACATAATAGATAGAGATTGGCAAGCACTGGTAAGCAGCCTAAGTAAAAACACAAAAAGGCGATGAACATATAGTCATCGCCTTTACATATGAAAAAAATCGCTTAACGAACAGTAATATAGTTAATAACAAGCTCACCTAGTGAATTATAGTAAGACACTGTAACAGAACCGCGTTGTACAGCACGGATCCATGTGAAGTTTGGAGCAGTTTGGTCTAATTGAATGGCATACGTTGCGCCTGAGACAGAAATTTGACTTGCTGGAAGTGAAACAGCGATTGAAGAACCTACAGTAAGTGTGCGGTTCACCGTAATCACTTTATTCATAATAGGAGCTTTTGCTATAACTGGTTCTTTAGGCTGTGCAGCTGCATGAGCACCTTCTGTTTGGAAGAACGTAAGAGCACCTAAAGCAGCTAAAGACAATGTACAAGCTTTCATTAATTTTTTCATCGGTAACACTCCTTTTTTTAGTATATACATATATTAATAATAATAGAATTATATGTCAATCAAAATAAGTGGAAAAATGAGTATTTTTGGTGAAAATTGTCACATATTATGTAGGGGAAGACGATTTTATCCCGAAAAACATGATTTTTTATTCATATGTCATTCTTTTTTAGGGGGAAAAAGAGACATAAAAAAAGCTGGGTATCTACCCAGCTATGTGATGCTTTATGAAAAGAGATCTTTTATTTGTCGTCTGTCTGTTTTGGCTGACGGCCTTTTTGTTTTTCTTTCTCTCTAATGTAGTTAATAAAGTCGATGGTTTGTCTTCGTGCTTCTTCAGAAAAATCGGAGGCAGCTTTAAACGCAATTTGCAAATCAGGATCATCTGCAAGATCGTCATCAGAGGCGTTTTTGTCTTTACCTGTGAGAAGATAATCTGTTGAGACCCCGTATAACTCGGCGATTTTCACAATCATTTCACCATCTGGCTTTCTCAATCCATACTCCCAGTTAGCATAGGTCGACATCGCCTTTAACCCGAGTTTTTTGGCAACGGTAGACTTACTCCATCCATGTTTCTCTCTTAATTCAGTTAGAATCTTTCCAGTCAAATTATCCATCGGAAACACCTTTTTTCATATTATGTGTAAATTTTATCATGAATTACACGGAAAAGATAAATAAATACACAAAAAGAATAAAAATATGATTGACTTACCCGTTTTGTGTATATTATCATAATGAATATAACTTACACATAATGAGTAAGAGGTGGAAACATGAAACTTGAAAATTTACGAGAAGAACGAATATTACAAGGAAAAACACAAACGTATATGGCGAAAAAACTTGGATATAAGTACACGAGTGGCTATGCAAATATAGAAATGGGCCGAACAAAGCCCAGCTTAGAAATAGCCAAGCATATTGCAGATTTGCTAAATATCGGTGTTCAAGAGCTTTTTTTTGGTCAAAAGTTACACAAAAAGAGTAATAGTCTTGAGGAAGACCGTTCTTAAAAAGGGGAGACAAACAGAATGAGTATCGAACATCCGATGGTGTCACAAATGAATGATTTCGGCTATCCAAAACGTTACTGGCCATATGAAATGTCCCGAAATGGTTATCGATTAGAGGACGAGGACCGTGAGAAAGGATTTGATGATGATGAGACATCAGATGACATTTGATGCCCGAAAAGAAGCACAGCATTGCCTAGTACAAGCTGGCGGCTGGATCACTTTTCATCAAAAAGAGCCGATTTTTGCTTTCCCCACGGCAGAAGAAAAACGCACATACATGACCCTCATGGCAGAAAAAGCCGTTGATGACAAGAAGAAGGAAAGGATGAATGCGACATGAATCGATTGAAGCAAATCATGACATTCCTGAAATGTTTGCTCAATGCGGGTCAAAACGAACAAGACATTCGGCAGTGGGCGAAGGATGACGGGAGATCGTAGCATGGTCCTTCATTTTATCATTGAAAAAGAACATTTATGCACAAAAGAGACATTGATAAACAGAATTCAAACAGCCGCTAAAGCGCAATGCACAAGCAAAATAAAAGGCGCATTATCACTCGACATTCGCTCATTTTACAATATGCCCATTGATCTAGCGAACAGCCAAGACACGCGTACATCTGCAGAAAAAGGCTTGATACGCCCGGTACACATCAGCATTCTCGAGCCAAATTTGCAGTATATACAAGAAGCACTTCATGCCGTTACCGATGACGCCTCTTTACAGATTGTAGAATTAAGAGTTTCACAGTTTTATAGCATGCGTCCTCGAATGGAAATCATTTTAAATACGATGGGTGATGATATGAGATCCTCACCACCAAATAAGGAGACAAGCATATGAACGAGCCAAAACAACTCATGATTCAAGAAAACCAGACATTTGTCGGTGAAATGGAAAAAGGAAAGATTCAAGTCATTGTGTTAGATGGAAACGTAGGAACGGCTTATATGATGGATGTACCTGAGCATGGAAAAACGATTATTCAAACAGCAAAAGGACATTTTGCAAGAGTCGATCATGAGATTGGTTTTAAAATCAGCTAGTCTGATGAACAAGAACAACTGAATAAGTCCAAGACGGAAAGCCTGCGGACACTGATCAAGACCCTATAAAAAGGGGCTGATTGGTGTCCGTTTTTTATTTTCTTAAAAAAGGGAGAGAGCATAGATGCAAGATTTATTGATTGAATATAAAAGAAGTTTAAAAGATGCCAGAAAACGATATGAACAATTGAAAGACAAAGAAGAGAAACAGATGTCAGATCAGGACAAACATGATCAAAAAATGATCGCCAGTATGGTCAGTGATTTAGAATACGTGGTGGAATGGCTTCAAATCGGTAGAGAGCCAGGCGCACGCAGAGGATTAGATAGACGGTCTGTGTATCAGCGCACCATTCTTGCTAATCAAGAGGTATTAGAGGCTTTATCACATGAATACACCCTCATTCAAGAGAAAGAAAGAGAGGTAAGTGAGCGGGATAAAAGGCGAATCGATGAAGCTTTGTCTGTTTTAACAGATCGAGAGAAGGACGTATTTTTTATGCACACAACGCAGGGTCTGTCATTTAGCGAGATTGCGATCATGCTAGATGTAAAAAAAGGAACAGTCCAAAAACATATGGAAAGAGCTCGGACCAAAATGTCCAAAAAAGTACAAGAACGCCTATTCAGAGCTGCTGAATAGGCGTTTTTTCTTTCATCACATCAATCTTCAAAAGCTTGTCTTACAGTTGCCACCTATAGTTAGAAAGACCAAACGAATGTTTGCTAGCCCGGCACAAATGATTTCTCTTCAGGGAATCATTCGAACTAAAAGGAGGCGGCAGGTGAATGTAAATGAAAGATAAACGGATAGAGGCTAAGCAGGATTATATGAAAGGGATGACGTACCAGCAACTAGCCGATCATTACAACGTCTCCATCCATACCGTTAAATCATGGAAAAGACGATACGGCTGGCAAAGACAAAAAACACCGTCAAAGCAGGCGCACTCGATCTTTCATCAATTTCTTTCAGATGAAACGATTGAAATCATGGAAAAAATGGATGGGCGCACATCTCTTGATATCATCTGGGATCAAATTCAAATTCAATACGCAGCCATTATTCGAGCGCAGCGCATCATGCATGTAGCAGATCAAGATGACATGATCAAAGAACTGAAAAAGGCGACGTACTTACCTTCTTCATTAGAGGAAGAAACAGGCGAAGGTATTCATCCAGAGCCAGAGATTACGGCAGAGGAATTTTCTTTTCAATTTTCATGGGATCGGCATGCTACTTTTTTAAATGCCCAATCTCGTGCAATGGGAGAACTAAGACGGCTGATTAAACAGTTTGAAGAGCTCGCTCATGCGAAAGATGAACGAAGATTAAAGCTGAAGCAAATTGAGCTGACAATCGAAAAAACAAAAAAAGCAGTTCGTGAGGAAAAAGAAGAAGATCTTCATATCATGATCAAAAGAAAAGAGGACGATTCATGACGCCGTTGATTGAAAAAGAAGTCAATCCTCACTTTGAACACTTTTTGTTCGATTGGAATCAAAAGTTTCAGTTTTTAGTAGGCGGTTATGGCTCCTCCAAAAGCTATCACATTGCTTTAAAGCTGGTTTTAAAACTGCTTGAGGAAAAACGAACAGCACTTGTCATTCGAGAAGTGTATGATACGCACCGGGAGTCGACCTACTCTCTTTTACAAGAAATCGTCAGCGATCTTGGCATCGATCATCTAGTAAAGTGCCGCAGTTCACCGCTTGCTCTCACTTTTTGCAATGGGAGCAGCATTTTATTTAAAGGACTGGACAAGCCTGAGAAATTGAAGTCGATCAACAACATCTCAATTATTTGGATTGAGGAGTGTTCCGAGGTTTCTTATGAAGGGTTTAAAGAACTGCTTGGAAGGCTGAGACATCCGGTTTTACCTCTTTATATGATGTTATCGACGAATCCCGTTGGTCAGGATAATTGGACGTACAGACATTTCTTTCGAGATGAGCAGCTGAAACGATTTGTCCTTGATGACGAAACCTTATACAAACAGCGAACCATCGTGATAAAAGATACGTACTATCACCACTCAACAGCAGAAGACAATCTATTTCTTCCTAAAAGCTATGTCAAGCAGCTGGATGAGCTGAAAGAATACGATCCAGATCTTTATCGAATTGCAAGGAAAGGATACTTCGGTATCAATGGCACAAAAGTGTTTCCGCAATTTGAGGTCAGACAGCATGCTGAGGTATTAGAAGCGATCGGGCAGATTGAAAGACCGCTGAAACGAGCGGGGATGGATTTTGGATTTGTCGAATCCTACAATGCGCTCATTCGGTTAGCTGTCGATCATGAAAAAAAGTACTTATATATTTATTGGGAATATTACGACCGCGGGAAAACAGATGATGAAACAGCTGTTGATTTGAAAGAATTTGTTGAATCAAAGGAACTCATTAAGGCAGACGCAGCAGAACCTAAAACGATTCACTATTTTCGGCAGCGCGGATTTCAAATGGTCGCTGCGCATAAGTTCCAAGGGTCGCGTTTGCAATATACAAAGAAAATCAAACGATTTAAGAAAATCATTTGTTCTGATGCTTGCCCTTATACCATCTATGAACTTCAATCACTAACCTATAAGGCAGATAAGAACGGCCGCTTAGAGGAAGATGAATTTCAAATCGACCCACACACATTATCCGCCATTTGGTATGCGCTAGATGATTATGAGGTGACCGATTTGAAACAGACTGCTTCAGAGCGTGTCCGTCCAAACCGAGAGAGGAGGTCCATACAATGAAACAATTAAAAGCAACGATTATGAAGGCCAACATGTCTGATCATACAAAACAAATGTATGAGGATGAATTTTCATACGAAAAAGATGACATTGTCCCGCCGCCCTACCATATCAATGAATTAAAAAGCATGGCAGAATACTCAACGATTCTTCAGCAATGTATAGATGCGTATCGAACAAATATTTTAGGCTTTGGCTTTGGGGTGGAATACGCCTTTGATTTTAATGCGGAAGATGTGAAACCGGTCAAAAAGAAGACAGCCGAGAAGGAATGGACAAGACTCGAAGAGTTTACGAAATACATGAACTATGATGAGTCTGCTGATGTGATTCTTGGTTATGTCCTAGAAGACCGGGAGAAAACAGGAAATGGCTTTTTAGAGGTGCTGCGGGATGGACAAGGAAAGCCGGCAGGAATCGAGTATTTGGATGCACTCCATATCCGCATTTGCAAGCTGAGTGAGCCAGTCGACGTCGAATTCCGCTACACAGAAAACGGCGAATTAAAGACGATGAATCGCAAGAAACGATTCCGAAAATATGTGCAGGTCATCAATGAGAAGAAAGTCTTTTTCAAGGAGTATGGTGATCCGCGCATATTAAATTATGAAACAGGCAAGTACGATGATGCTACACCAGAACCACTTCAAGCAACAGAAGTCATTCATTTTAAAATTGGCAGTGGGACGTATGGGATTCCCCGCTGGATTGGCAACATCGTCAATATGTATGGCGCACGAAAAGCAGAAGAGCTGAATTATCTTTATTTTAAGCAAGGAAGGCATGTACCTGGTGCCATCATTGTTGAAAACGGCATGCTGTCAGAGACTTCTTATCAGCAGCTACAAGATTATATGGATGATATTGAAGGGTCTGATCATGCGCATAAGTTTTTATTGCTTGAAGTAGAAGGGCTTCCGACAGAAAAAGGATTAACAGGTGAAGAAGATGTATCAAATGTCAAAGTGAACTTTAAATCCTTGGCGGAAATCCTGCAAGAGGATGCGCTCTTTTTAGAATACGATGAAAAGACGAGAAACAAAATCCGCTCCGCTTTTCGTCTGCCGCCTATTTACACAGGAGAGTCACAAGATTATAACAAGGCCACGGCAGATACCGCGCGAAAAACAACGGAGGAGCAAGTGTTTCAGCCAGAGCGGCATCTTATTACAGGGAAACTCAATACTCTTTTTCTCCCGGATTTAGATATATGGCATGTCCGCTTTCTATTAAATGGTCCTGACTTTAGAGATCCATTAGAGATAGCGAAGGTTCTGACACCATTTATTCAGGCTGGGGCAGTATCGCCAAATGATTTGCGAGATCTTGCGGGGCGTATTCTTGGTAAGACGTTAGAGGAATGGCCGGAAGAATTCTACCACCGACCTTTAGAAAGCCGCATAAAAACAGCTGATGGGCTGTCTCCATCCGAGTCAAACCAGCTGGAGAAATAAAAGGACGTGAGCTTTTTTTGAAAGGGGGTGAACATATGCCAAGGGAATTAAAAAACGCAAAAATTACACATGTTTCCTATGTGGACAAGGCCGCCAACCAAAAGAAATTTTTCTTGATGAAAGCAAAGAAAAAGCAGCCTGACTTTCAAAAAGAAGTCAGTGTCCTGACGAAGGCAGAGGATGCGCATCGCCTCGTATATGGCGTCGTGTATGAACCGAATACACCTGATGCACATCAAGACTTTATGTCGGCCAAAGAAATTGAAAGAGCAGCACACGGTTTTATGAAAGATGCCCGTCACATTGATAAACAGCATGATTTTCAAGATGGTGTTGGCGAAGTCGTCGAATCATACATTGCCCCAGCGGATTTTGAAGTAGGCGGGGAGCTGATTCAAAAAGGATCTTGGGTACTTGTGACAAAGGCATCACAAGATATTTGGGACCAAATTCAGCAAGGCCATATTACAGGCTACTCAATGGCTGGAACAGCAGACATCATCGCAATAGAGGAACACGATCAGCTCCTATCTCAAGAAACGAACGAGAGAGGGCTTTTTTCTTTGCTGAAAAATTTCTTTTTGAAAGAGGAAGGTGCAAATATGCCACAACAATTTTGGAGCGTTTTAGATCATCTGCTGGAAATGTTGCAGTCAAGTGATGGTGATGAGTCTAGCGTAAGAGCGGCACTTGAACAATTGATACCAATTGTGCAGGATGTGTTGAAAACAAATGATGTCCTCCAAACGATTGGCGAAAGACCAGCATCCGTTCAAAAGCAAGATGCCGGATTAACGACTGATCAAGTACGCGAACTAGAAAAAGCAAAAATGGCCATCGACAACGTTTTACAAGCGGATAAACAAGGGACAGATCAAACAGGTGAAGAAGAACCTGTGCAAAAAGTGCTGGAGCAAGTGGTTGCGCCAATTCGTCATCAGCTCTCTTCCTTAGAGAAATCAGCAGGCAGAGAAAAAGCAGCGATTCAGGAAGTGCTTCAGCAACAGCTACTGCCTATTTCAGAGCGGATACACATGCTTGAAAAAGCGCGGGGCATTTCTAAACAAACAAATCACGATACACAAAATGATATGACAAAGCCCATATGGGATGGCTTACTATAAGCCTAAATAAGGAGGAAAAAGTGTGAGAAATCAAGAGTTGATTCGCAAGGCTGAAATGACACTTGCCAGCTTAAAAACAGGCGGTCTCATGAACGCAGCCCAATCCAACACATTCATTAGAATGATGCAAAATACACCAACCGTTTTAAATGATGCACGTATCATTCCAATGGAAAGTGATTCACAAAAAATCGAAAAAATCGGCTTCGGTCAGCGCATTTTACGCCCAGCAGAAGAAGGCAAAGCGCTTGATGCAAAAGACCGTGTTGTCCCAGCGACAAGCACTGTCCAGCTCAATGCAAAAGAAGTCATTGCTGAGATCCATATGACGTACGACAGCATTGAAAACAACATTGAAAAAGACGGGATTCAGCAGACCATTATGCAAATGCTGGCGGAACGAGCGGCAGTCGATATTGAAGAACTGATCGTCAACGGTGATACAACATCACAAGATCCATTTTTAGCTCAAATGGATGGCGTACGAAAACAGGCAGTTTCTCATATTGTCGATGCGAATGGAGCGGAAATTAGCCGTCAAATGTTCAAACAAGCCTATAAAGCGATGCCGTCAAAATATTTACGTGTACCTCAGGATTTCCGTTTTTATACATCCCCAAGTTTAGAGGTCGAGTGGAAAGACCAAGTAGCAAACCGTCAGACAGGTCTCGGAGATGCGGCGATTCAAGGCGGACTTTCTTCTGCATTCGGTGTTCCGGTCAAAGGTCTTGCCAATATGCAGCCATATGATGAAGAAGGAACAGACGTATCAGATATTTTACTGACACATCCGAAAAACATTATCGTAGGGTTTTCTCGCAATATTCGTATTGAAGTAGAAAAAGATATTCGCAGCCGTAAGTTTATCATTGTTCTGACAGCGAAGCTCGACAGCAAATTTGAGGAAGAGGATGCTGTAGCCAAAGTAATGAAAGTGAAAGAGTAGGTGACAGCAGGCTATGATCATTTCTGCTGAGGAACTACAAGCCTATTCTGTATTTGATCGCGTGAAAAATCGTTCTGTAGAGAGACTAGCGGCAGATATTATTGAAGCAGAAGCAGCGGTATTTCAAATTGTCGGGCACGATTTTACACATGAAAAATATCAGCCCATTCCTGAAAAAGCAAGGATCGCCTTATTAAAAATGGCCCAGTATTTTGCCATGCTGAATGATGATGAATCCATGATGAAAGGCTTGACTTCAGAAAAAATGGGTGATTATTCATATGCAAAGGCAGCGGACAAAGTGAAAGGCAGACCTTATTTGTATGCCCTTCTTGTTGATTATATTGAACCTTCACTAACTGGCGGCAGCGCCAATTTAAAGGTGAGATCATTATGAGTTATGATTCTCTATTAACGGATCGCTGTGATCTTTTTCACTTAGAGAATGAAGAGGCAATCCGCGGCAAATTTGGTATACCAGCAGGAGATCTGCAGACGGATCTCACTTATCCTGATACACCAAGTATGAGAGATGTGGCTTGCTATGTTGTAGAAAAAAGCCAGTCACTCGTGCAAGAAGAACCGAATACAGTCATCTATCAGTCCTATCTCGTCCATTTCCCTTTAGCAAGCGACATTCGCTTGCATGACAAAATGGTGTGGAACGGCATCTCACTCAAATTGCAGCAGCCAAAAAGAGTGAAAAATCATCACATGGAAGTGATGGCCGTCAGAAAGGAAAACCTATGAAAATTGATGGACTTGACCGGCTGCTATCCCAGCTCCAACAGGCAAATAGTGGCGGCTTAACGGCGCAATATCAAGAGTGGTTACAGGAAATGGGCTTACAGTTTTTAGACATCATTCAAGATGAAATCATCAAAGAAAAGGCTGTTGATACAGGCCGTCTCCTCAATTCCTTTCAAAAAGGTGACAAGGAGAATCACTTTCTCACTTCCCGAGGCGGGCTCACGCTAGAAGTAGGGACACAGCTTGATTATGCCTCTTACGTGAATGATGGACATGCCATTTCTTCAAATGGAGAACGAAGATGGGTGCCTGGGAGATGGAACGGCAGCCGCTTTGAATATGATCCGAATGCCAGTACTGGCATGATGCTTTCATCTCAATGGATTGAAGGAAATGGGTACTGGGATCATGCCGTCATGCTCTATGAACAAATGTTTGAACACTCGCTGGATCGAAAGCTTCAAAGCTGGATCGATCGACATTTTGGGAGGTGATGGAATGAATCAAGAAGTCGGGGCAATCATGCATTATATATACACACACTTTCCTGTGAAAATGTATGATCGTCTTCTGCCAGAGCGTTTCCAAGTGCCATCTGTTTATGTGCCGCCAGTGACTGTCATTAGTGGTCCAGATACAGTGTCTACTTTTATGAAATCTTATTCGCTGCAAGTGAAAGTGTTTCATATGGATACAGAAAAAGCGCATGATGCGGCGGAAACAGTCGTCGATGCATTGCTTGCTGATCGTCAAATCATTCAGATGATCAGTGAAGATGGAGAGGTGCTTGATGATTATGTCCGCATAAAAAGAGTGGAAACAAGAATCATAGATCAAGGTGTAGCAGCGATTGTCCTGACATGGGATAGCAGCTATTGGTACAACCGAGATAAACAGCCAAGCCTAGAAGATATCAATTTTTCAGATGGGGTGATCAAACGTGAGCAAGACTAAAAAAACACAGCTCGATCAAACAGCGGGCGAAGAAAAAGAATTTGGCTTTTCATTTGAAGCCTTAAAAGAGCACAGTAAGGATCTTTTTGGGGTAAAACCAGAAATCCTTGAAGGTGCTCTTTTTTATATCAAACATCAACCAATTACAAAAACAGAAGCAAAGAAGCACATCGATGCTTTTTTGTCCAAGGAGGTTTAAAGGATGAACGGAGGCACTTTTACACCAGGTACAGAGAAAAAGCGTCCTGGCATTTACTTTAATTTTAAAACAACAGCAGAGCAGCGAATTACTTTAGGCGAGCGAGGAACAGTTGCACTTCCTCTTGTCATGAGCTGGGGAGAACCAAAAACCTTTATTTCCGTTTCCGATATGGAAGACTTAAATAAAAAGGTCGGGCTCAACATTGATGATAAGTCACTTCTTCTTTTCCGTGAAGCGAAGAAAAAAGCGCAAACGGTCTTGCTTTACCGCCTAAACGAAGGAGAGCCAGCCAAAGCGGAAATCGCAGAAAACTTTGTGGTCACAGCCAATTATGGTGGTCAAAAAGGAAATGAGATTACCATTCAAGTGGCAGAAAATGTACTCGACAGCACAAAACGTGACGTTATCACCTATCTTGGAACAGATATTGTCGATAAACAGGTGGTCACAGATGTCAAAGATCTTGTGAAAAACAAATACGTTCAATTTTCTGGTGAAGGCGAAGCGGTCATTACTGCTGGAGCGGCTTTAAGCGGCGGGAAAAACGGTGTGGCAAGTGTCGCAGATTATACAGCTTTCCTAGAAGCAGCTGAAACGGAATACTTTGATGTTATTGCCCTCCCAGTCGATAATAGTGAGCAATTAAAAGCAACATTCGCGTCATTTATTGAGCGTTTACGTAATAAGCAAGGACGTAAGGTGCAAGGCGTTGTGGCTAACTATGCAGCTGATCAAGAAGGTATCATCAATGTCACAAGCGGTGTTGTTTTAGAAGACGGAACAGAACTCGCGCCTGCTCAAACAACAGCTTGGGTCGCGGGAGCAAGTGCAGGAGCGACTTTTAATCAGTCACTGACCTTTGTTGAATACGAAGGCGCAGTCGATACATTAGAGCGTCTTGATAATGATCAAGTAGAATACCGTTTATCACAAGGAGAGTTTCTTTTCACTTTCGATGCAAGAGACCGCACGGTGAGCGTTGAAAAAGATATTAACTCTTTGACAAGCTTCACGGTTGAAAAGAACCAGCAAATGGCGAAAAACAAAATCATCCGTGTGCTAGATGCAATCAACAATGATTTAACATTTGAACTGAAAAATTTGATTAAATTACGCAAAGCCAATGGCAATGACATTCCAGCATCTGATGATGGAGTGCAGCTTGTGAAAACACTGATTACACAGTATCTCACACAACTTCAAGATGGCAGCGGTATTACAGGCTTTAACTCAGAAACAGATATCGTCATTGGCCTCAATGAAGATCGTGATGGATTTATCATCGATTTAGCAGTACAGCCAGTAGACGCAGCAGAAAAATTCTATTTCAATGTGGAGGTGAAGTAAGATGGCTTTTAAAGCGCAAAATACAATCTCAGGTAAAGAAGGTCGTCTTTTCTTAGAAGGTGAGGAACTTGCCTTTATCAAAACGTTTGAAGCAAACGTGGAGAAAAATAAATCAGAAGTGAACGTAATGGGCCGCCGAATGACTGGCCATAAAACAACTGGGGCAAACGGAACAGGAACGGCAACATTCTATAAAGTTACGTCACGTTTCGTTCAACTCATGCTCAACTATGTGAAAAAAGGGGAAGATCCTTATTTCACTCTTCAAGCGGTAATTGATGATAAATCATCAGGCCGAGGCACAGAGCGTGTGACATTATTCGATGTCAACTTTGATTCAGCTAAAATTGCTGGACTAGATGTCGATTCAGAGGCACTTGAAGAAGAAGTTCCATTTACATTTGAAGACTTTGATCTGCCTGAAAAGCTGAAGAATTCTTTCTAAGAAATGTGGAGGAAATTAGCTAATTAATTAGCTAAATAAAAACCAAATATGCTATAATGCAAATGTAATGAAAAATGAATGCATTTGTAATGCACATTGCAATAAATGACACACAAAATTATGTTTACATGCAAAGAGATTTGCATACAATAAAAAGAAGCCAGGATGCGCTAACATCCCGGCAATGTACAATGAGGCCCTTCAAGGGGCTGGCCAATCGAATAGGATGTTCAGGATAGACTTTCCCTTTCACCTACCAAAGCTCAAGGGGGAGTCTATTTTTTGTCTATATATGTCAACAGGGCAATGATAAATGACCCGAAAGCAAGCATTAACATCAGTGCTTGGAATGTTGACATGAGCATCACCCCCTTCCTATCGGGGATGAGCCAGACGCCCTTGAGCAAGCCGTTCAATTGTACGTTCTCAATTATACATGAAAAGATTGGAAAGCACATTCAAAAATGGATGTGCTTTTTTGTATTCAAAAAAAACAAACAAAAGGGAGTTTTTAAACATGAGCGAAAAACAAACATTTGATCTTTCATTTTTTATGCCAGGACAAACAGTAGAAGCAGAAGAGGTCAAAGTGCCAATTTCTAAGCGTTTTGTTGATAAAAAAGGGAATGTCATTCCTTTTGTCTTCAAAGCGATTACCACGGAACGTATTGATGAACTGGAAAAAGAAAACACCACGTTCAAAAATGTCAAAGGCAGAGGCCGCGTAAAAGACTTAGACAGCCAGCGCTTCTATGCACGAATTGCCATTGAATCGACGATTTATCCAGATTTCCGCTCAAAGGAATTAAGAGAAGCCTACAGCACACAAGATCCAGTTGAAGTTGCAAAACGTGTTTTATCTGTCGGCGGTGAATATGCAAACTGGTTAAACAAAGCGATTGAAATCAATGGATTTGAAGACGAAATTGAAGATTTAGAAGAAGCAGCAAAAAACTAATAAAAGATGGGGATAAGGAAGCGGTGTTTTTATATTACGCCATGCATGAGCTTCACTATTCTCCATCAGAACTCCTCGATTTATACGAAGCACCAAGACAATTTAAGGCATTCTTATTCGGACTCATCAGCTACAAACTCGACATGCTAGAAAAAGAAGCAAAGAAAGGAGGGAAATAAACTGGCGAAGCTCACTGCACGATTTGAATTAGAAGACAAAGTATCAAAGAAGCTGTTGCGCATTCAAAAACGATTTCAAACGTTTGAGAAGCAGCTCAAACCATTTAGAAAACCGGTGAAAATAAGCCTGGAAATGGATGAAAAGAAGCTAAGGAACCTCAATTTATCGATTAGAAGGTTTTCTGTATTATCCATGAAGCTAGATCAAGGAATCTATCGTGATCTCAAATCATTAACAAACCAGCTGAACATGATACCGAAACAGATGGTCATATCGATTCAAGCAAAAGGACTAGATGTCATTAAATCCAGTATAGATCGCTTGAAACAATCACAAGCAAATCCAATCCTGCTGACGTTCAAACTGAATGATCAGTTGTCAGGAAAAATGTCATCAATCAAAAAATCAATCCTTCAGCTCATGAACAGAACGTACTATATGAGATTAAACATGGTCGACCAAGCCACCGCTGCCATTCAACGAATCAAAAAGACACTCAAAAGCTTGACAATGGCTAAACATGAGATCAGAGTGTCTGTTCAAGACAATGCAAAGAGTAAGTTGAAAAAACGAGATCAGGCAGAGTCAGTTGTGAAAGAAAAGAAAATCAAAAAGAAACCTAATGCGACAGCTGCTACTAAAACGCAGGAAAACAAACAAAGCTGGCTGGGGAATTTGGGGAACAAGGCGTTAAAAGAAATTGAAAAATATGCAGGTGACGTCTCAGATAAATTGAAGGAAAAATTAAGCCCTAGGAAATTTTGGGATGAGAAGGCGCTACCTTGGATTGAAACGAAAATAGACGAATACAAGCAAGAAGTAATCGGACGAATTCGTGAGAAAATTAAAATCAATCCTGAAGAGTATCTAGATAAATGGTTTAACAAAGGATTAGATTTGATCCTTGGTCCGAAAAACCCTTCAAATAACTCGGATGGGTCTAATAATAATACTTCACCAGGTCAGTTGGGTAACCAGAACTCAGACCAAACGCAAAACGGAAAAGGTTTATTTAAAATAAGCTGCTGTTCTTGTTGTGCAAAAGGTTTAAATCCAACTGGAACTACCCAAACAGATAATAGAAATGGTCCGAAAAACAAACCGAATAATCCAACTGGAACTACGAGGGTTGAAAAGAATAAAAAATCTCCAACTAAATTAGGCAGTTTAACCAAAAAAATTCCAGGTATTATGGCTATAGCTGGTCTCGCTGGGATATTCAAAGATACTGATAAGCTAAAAGGCTTAGGAGATACATTTAAAAATTTAGGTAAAGGTGCAGGCAAGTTATTAAAAAAAGTACCCATACTTGGGCCTTTACTTAGTGCAACAGAATTAATTGGCACAACAAAAGAAAATGTAGGTGAAAAAGTAGGAGGATTCGGCGGGGGCATTGCTGGTGGTATGGGTGGTGCCGCGATAGGAACAATGATTGCACCAGGTATTGGAACAGCAATCGGCGGAATTTTAGGAAGCATTTTAGGTGAAGGTTTAGGAAAATGGGTCGGAAAGATGTTTGATGACGGAACCTTGAAGAAAAAATGGGATGACATTGTCAAAGGTGCTGAAAATGCAGTTAATTGGATTAAAGATACTTGGAACAAAGTTTCAGGATGGATCAATAATAATGTATTAACTCCTATTACAACATTCTTCGGTGAGACATGGAATTGGATCACTGAAAAATGGGGACAACTTTCTTCTTGGTTCATGGAAAAAGTTTGGCTGCCTATTTATAATTTTTCAGTTCCGATTATCAATTTTGTAGTTGGCGTATTTGATGTTGCATGGACAATTATCAAAAATATTTGGGCAGTAGCATCAAAATGGTTCATGGATTATGTTTGGGAACCATTTGGCCAATATGCGATAGAAGCAATTGGTTGGGTGTGGAATAAACTTGTTGACACATGGAACTGGATTCAGGAAACATGGGGGATATTTTCTGAATGGTTTTTAACAAATGTTTGGGACCCATTCGGTCAATATGCGATAGAAGCAATTGGCTGGGTATGGAACAAGCTTGTTGAAACGTGGAACTGGATTCAAGAAACATGGGGTGTTTTCTCTGAATGGTTTTTAACAAATGTTTGGGACCCATTCGGTCAATATGCGATAGAAGCAATTGGCTGGGTATGGAACAAACTTGTTGAAACGTGGAACTGGATTCAAGAAACATGGAGTGTATTTTCTGAATGGTTTAATGAATATGTTTGGACACCGTTTAAAACATATGCATTGCCAGCCATTACTTTTGTGTGGAATTTGTTTCAAAATACATGGAACTGGATTAAAACTACATGGGAAAAACTCTCTACTTGGTTTGATGAAAACGTATGGCAACCGTATCAAAAATATGCAGAACCAGCAATAAAATTTGTTTGGGAAACGTTTAAATCAGTTTGGGAAACGATCAAAGGTGTTTGGGAAACAGTGAGTGATTGGTTCAATAAAAATGTCTTTGAGCCATTAAAGAAACATGCTGAGGAACTAACAGAAACGTGGGAAAAAATGTTTGGTTTTATTGGTAGAATAGTAGATAAAGCAAAAGAAATAGGCGGCGGAGTAATAGAATTTTTCATAGGTAAAGGCGAAGAGAAAACCGGTTTAAATCAGGTTGGTCATAAAGCTACTGGGGGGTATATTACTAAACCTATGCTTTCTTGGATAGGGGAAGCGGGCAAGGAGTTTGTTATTCCAACGGAAAACAATAGAGGTCGAGGGAAGATGTTACTTGCTCAAGCAGCAACTCACCTTGGGATGAATGTTGTTCCAAAAAGCGCTAGTAATCTGGCTTCATCGAATGTCTCAGCTAAGCAGAGGACAGACGTAACCTCATCTGTTTCTTTATCTGGAAGAGGTTCAATATCAATGAACAACTCCGAAAGTGGCGTTAGTTATGGAAAAGAATTTACTTCTGATTTTGAGAAGGGGATGAATAGTAATAAAATTTCTCTTAATCAGTGGAAACAAGCCAATATTGACCAACCATTTAATCAAATTCAAGCAGCTTCTTCGGTTTATGGTTCACAAACTGTTGCTGGCTTTGCTTCAGGTCAAAACATGACATCTACTGGCACAAGTCAATACGTAGACCAACACGTCAAACAACCATTCCTGCAAGCCAAACAAGAATCACCAGGATGGGGTTCAGGAATGATCGACGCCTTCAATAGCGGCATGCGTTCAAAAGCAAGTGAAGTCACACAAGCTGCCAAAGAAATGGCGAAGAAAGTGGAACAGGCGTTTAGAGAAGAACTAGACATTCATTCTCCTTCACGTGTCATGATGAATTTAGGGAAATTCGCATCGATTGGTGTCGTCAAAGGGCTCGATTCAGTTGATGTGAAAAAGTTTGCTGAAAATCAAGCGGGTTCATTAATCGGAGCGTTCAGCGGTATGGGTGCTTCAGGTCTTAGTGTTCAGCAATGGCTCATGGCAGCTCTGATGGCGACTGGCACATCGATGAGTTGGCTTCCAGGTCTTATGACAATTGCTCAGCACGAATCAAATGGTAACCCGAAAGCCATCAACTTGTGGGATTCCAACGCCAAGAAGGGAACGCCTTCTAAAGGGTTAATGCAAACCATTGGGCCGACCTTCCATTCCAATAAAGGCAAGGGCATGAATGATATTTGGAACCCAATTCATAATGCCGTAGCAGCCATTAACTACATTAAGGGCAGATATGGAACAGTCTTCAATACACCGGGATTACGGAGTATGAGAAGAGGCGGTCCTTATAAAGGCTACGCCAATGGCGGTCTGATTACTCAGGAGCAGGTAGCTAGAGTCGGTGAAGGAAACAAACGCGAATGGATTATTCCAGAAGAAAGAGGCATTCGCGGGAGATATTTATTGACGCAGGCAGCAAAGGCACTTGGGATGCAAGTCTATGATCCATCAAATGCATCTGCTCCTTTACCAGAATCACAGATGCAGCAAGTCACCTCAGCACAGTCAGCTGGGACTGCAACAACGTCAGCCAATAAACAAATCACCATCCAGTTCAATGGTGATCAGCATTTCCATAATGGACAGGATCAGCAATCGCTTGTCGAAAAAATTAGACAAATGCTTGTAGACGAACTGGAAGTAGAGCTTCAGACAGGAACGAAAGGGGTCGTGATCGATGGGTAAATCAGTGTATCAATTGTGGATTTCCCAAGGCAAGGAGAAGTTGCGATTCCCTGTGCTTCCATCCGAACTTGAGATCACAAATAACGTACAAAATGAAACAGTGAAGGTCTCCTCCTTTGGAGAACTGACTTTTATTGATGTACCATCGGCTAAACAAGTATCATTCACCTCATTATTTCCTAAGAAATATTCGCCAATTGCTGAATATAAAAGCATTCCATCACCAGAGAATGCAATAGCGAAAATTGAACGAATGATGCGTTCAAAGAAGTCTGTGCGACTGATTGTGACAGGGACTAAAATCAATATGACGTGCAGCATTGAGAGTTTCACTCACAAGGAAGGGTCTTATGACATAGGTGATCGTGAATTTACGATCGAGTTAAAGGAATATAAAACCGCATCGCCTAGGAAAATCAAACGAAAGAAAAAAGCGAAACAAACCAAAAAGAAAAGACCCTCAAAAACACCACCAAAATTGTACACTGTCAAAAAAGGAGATACTCTTTGGGCCATTTCAGGCCGTTTTTATGGCGATAGTACAAAATGGCGGCGTATTTGGAATGCCAATAAAGCAGCGATGATCAAACGAAGTAAACGCAATATTAAACAGCCGGGACATTGGATTTTTCCAGGGCAAAAATTGAAAATACCACAATAGGGGGGCTGACATTGATTGAGCTTTTTGCCATCAGAAGCGGCACGATGTATGAGCTTGTCACAGAGAGTGTGACACTTCAGGGGCAAAGGTATCAGGCCCCTCGCTCTATTCAGGCGAACATTATCACAAAGCAAGGCAGTCAAACATATTACCGTGTCTCAGAAGGAGACACGGTTCTTTTTAAATGGAAAGGAAAAGAGCTGTTCAGAGGCATCGTGTTTTCTAGGACGCCTGTTGAAGGAAAGCTGACCTTTACCGCATACGATATGCTCCAATATTTAGTGAAAAACCAAGATGTATATGTTTTTTCAAATCAACGGGCAGATCAAATTTTGAGGCGGATCGGGGCAGACTTTCAAATTCCTATGACATCCATCGCAAATACAGGACATGTCATGAAGTCTCTCGTTTTTAAAAATGACACGAGTTTATATGACATCATTTTAAAAGCATTGAAAGAAACGAAGCGGCAAACCGGTAGAAATTATCAAATTTATTCTGCTAAAGGCAAGATGGGGCTGAGAGCTTGGCCCGATCCAGAGGACGTGTGGGTCATTGAATCAGGCGTCAACCTCATCGGTTATCAGTACAGCACCTCCATTGAAGAGACAGCAACACGTGTGAAGATGCGCACGTCTGTAGACGAACAGGGGAAGAATAAGAAAAAAGGTAGCAAATCAGATATTGTGGTGATCGAACAGGACAAAGCGGGTCAGAGTCAGTACGGCATTTTACAGCATGTGGAGACGGTCACAGGTCAAATCAACCAGCCGCAGCTTCAAAAAAGAGCGAAAGTACGCCTAGCTGAAAAAAAAGGCGTCAAACAAGAAGTGAAAAGCATACAAGCACTCGGAATTCCTGAACTGCAAAGCGGTCTGCCAATCTATTTGAAAATCCCTGAAATCAACATCAAAAAAACCTACTGGATCGATCAAGATAAGCATGAATTCAATGGAGTGAAGCACACCATGACAATTGACGTCGTTGAGAAAAATTCCATGCCAAAGGGTGATCAAGCATGAGATTAAGTGAAGCAATTAAACGACTCGCTGTCAATGCAGTAGATGCAGCTTCTCCAATTGATCTGGTGATTGGAGAGGTCACAATGGCTTCGCCTCTTCACATCCGATTAAATGAAAATAGTAAGCTGATCATTCCAGAAGAACTGCTTATTTGGCCTAAACGCTTAAATAAGGGTGAGGATGATGAGTTGAAAAAGGGAGACAGCATTATGGTACTTGCAATGGCAGGAGGGCAGTCCTTTTACATCATCGACAAATTGTAAGGGAGGTGATGAATGTGGCACTTTCACCAGAGGAAGAAATCGAGGAAACAGAAGAAGACGAAGAGGTAGAAACCTCGACGACGTATCGCATAGATTTTGAAAATGGTAGGCTGACAAATGAAGCCATTACAGGCATTGAAGCGATCCGTCAATTTATTTATATGACATTGAGAACAGAGCGCTATGCACACCCCATTTACAGTCACGACATTGGTACTGAAATTCAGGAGCTATTGACCGATACAGAAGCAACAGATGAATACAAAGAAATGGAGATTCCAAGATTGCTAGAAGAAGCATTGGTCGTTGATGAGCGGATTGATCATATTGAAGAGATAGAGGTCACGAAGCAAAATGATGCCTTTCAAGTCAAACTAGCCATTGTCACAGATGAAGGCACATTAGAAATAGAGGAGGTGATGGAGGGAGATGTTTGAGGAGCAAACGTATGAGGCGTTGATGGAAAGAATGCTGGACAGGCTGCCAGATGACATAGATAAAAGAGAAAACAGCGTCATTTGGAATGCCTTGGCACCTGCTGCTGCTGAACTGGCTCAGTCGTATATTTGGCTTGATCAAGTATTTGAGCTTGTCTTTGCTGATACAGCACAGGGGGAATTTTTAGATCGACGAGCAGCAGAAGTGGGGATTGAACGAAAGCCAGCCACCAAAGCGGTCTGGTCCGTAACCATTCAACCAGAGAACGTAAATATTCCAGCAGGATCAAGATTCTTTATTGAAGATGTTTATTTTCAATTTTCAAAGGACGGTACACTAGAATGCGAGACAACAGGTACAGTCGGCAATGGGCAATTAACAGGTCAGCCGCTGCTATCGCTTGATACCATTCCGGGTCTAGAGTCGATGATCATGAAGGAATTGGTGATACCAGGGCAAGAGGAAGAAGATGATGCGTCATTATACGATCGGTATTTAATACGCGCAAGGCGAGAGGCTGTCAGTGCCAACAGAGCACATTATAAAAAGTGGGCCGAGGAAGTGGTTGGTGTCGGCAGAGCGAAAGTGTTCCCGCTATGGAATGGAGAGGGAACGGTCAAAATTGTCATCACAGATGGCAATCTAGATGTAGCATCTGAGCTTCTTGTCAAAAGGGTCCAGGAGTATATCGATCCTGTACCGGGAGAAGGAGAAGGGCAAGCTCCTATTGGCTCAAAAGCAACTGTGGAAAGCGCCAAGTGGCTGGATATTGACATAGAAGTGTCCGTCGAACTTCAGATGGACTGGACACTTGAAGGTGCGCAAAAAGAAATAGAAGAAAAGGTCAAAGCACTGCTAAAATCAATCGCATTTGAAAAAAGTACGATTCGAATGTCCGCCTTAAATGATATTTTGTACCATTCAGAGAGTGTGTCCGATTATGCAAACGTCTTATTGAATGGGGAGTCAAAAAACTTAGTATTACAGGACATTGAGATACCACGTCTGAGGCAGGTGAAGGTTATTGAGCAAACTTGATGAAATGAAAAACTACTTGCCGCCTTATTTCACAGAGATTTATGATGTGGATCATTTACTAAAAACGGAGGCGCCAGAGTTTGAACAATTGGACGAATCCATTTTTGATGTAACGGATCAGTTCTTCCCTTTAACAGCGACGTGGGGATTGAATCGTTGGGAAAGAATGCTCAAGGTGCAGCGAGAGTCAGATGATTCGATTGAGCTGCGCAGGGCACGATTACTTAATATGATGTCGAACATTCCACCAATTACGTATCTGTCATTAGAGAAATCTGTGAATCGATTTCTTAAAAATCCGAGTGCGATCATCCGACTTACAACCAATCGTTATCATTTTGCATTGCGTGTCAACCTGGATGACCTGCAAAACACAAGATATATCGTCGAAATACTCGAAACGTTAAAGCCAGCACATTTGGCGTATACGTTCACCGCCATTCATCATACCGATGTTCATGAAACAAATGATCATCACCAGCGGCTCACACTGCGAAGCAGAGTGGGCTTTTTCGATCATATTCCAATTTTACTCAATGGTGAATTCGTATTAAATGGAACGTTCTATCTCAGCGGGATACGAGGTACTACGGAGGTCCCTGCTCGCTTTCGGCATTCATTAAAGATGAGAATGCCGCTTCAACAAGAGAAAGAGACAGCATATCGTCTGAATTATGTCATGACTGGAGCATCGCATGAAACGAAGCAAGCAGCTACACTGACTTTGCGCGCAAAGAACCAGCTTTCACATCAAACGAAAAAGAGGATGACGTTCCGCTTACCGGTACATGTTCAAAATGAACAAGGCGGCAGTTTACTGATCAAGGAGCATTACTGGATTCTCGATGGATCCGTTCCACTTGATGGATCAAAAATGCTGGCAGCAACTTCTAAAAAAATAGACCTATAAGGAGGATCACAATGGCTGATCAATTAACCGTAACCACACTATATGCACGTCAACAAATGGCAAAGGCACGAGCAGAAGGAACAAAACTCACAAAAGTCGTCAAAATGGCATTCGGAAATGGAGGAACAAAGGATGGAAAACCGGTCTCTCTTGACGGAACCGAACAAGCACTCAAAAAAGAACTGATTCAAAAAAATATTGATTCGTTTACCTTCATGGAACCGGCAAAAATCCGCTACACCTGCACCATCGCTGAAGGAGAACTCGAAGGCGAAGTCATCAATGAACTAGCCCTTGTCGACGAGGCCGGCAAATTCACCGCCATCCGCACCATGACAGACAAACAAAAAGACGGCGACATCGAATTTGTTTTTGAGATTGATGATATTTATTAATGGAGGGAGTCAAAAATGGACTTGAAAACACCAAAAACATTTGAAACTAGTGATAAAGCTCATGCAAACCTATTTAATGAAATGGTTGAAGTCTTACTTGAAAACGACCATGGGCTGTTAGAACAGTTCACTAGTCATAAAAATGATACGATTCAACATGTAACTGGATTGGAGAAACAAAAATGGAATGATTCTCAAAGTTATAAAATAACTGCAGACAATGGGACACATTTAATCAGCATTCCAGCTTCTAGTAAGATCTATGATGCTATTAAAGATAAAGGAACATGTACATTTTACGCTCCTCGTGGAATAGAAGATAGTCCAACAACGAATGCTTTAAGAGGCATTCAAACGGTAGGGCAAGCGAATGCAGGAACAGGATTTGCGATCGATACAATGGGAAATGCTTATACATTTCTATATGGGTCCAGTGATCTTTCTATTAGTTGGACGCCTCTGCCAAATATGTCCGATCAAAATAAATGGAATGATAGTCAGTTAATTAAAATTACTAATGACACGGGTGGCGTACGTGTATCTGTAGGAACTACAGAGAGTTTACTCGATAAAATTACACAGGCGGGAAAAACATTTGGCACATTTTATTCTCCAGCTGGTGTACAGGACAATCCTTCCGCTTTATCTGCACGCGGTTTTTATCACTTTACATCTGCGGACAGTAATAACAAGGGGACGTTTGGATGGGTGATTGCTGTAGATTATCGTAATAACGTCTTTACGAACTATCTTGACTTAAATTTAGGCTGGCAAGGTTGGCGTAGATTACTGTCTGCTGCGGATGAAGAGGTGAAGTGGACAAAAGTACGTCTTCCTCTAGATAACGATTGGAAAATATATAATTCTGTCGATGGTACTCCCCACACTTTGCAATATAGTAAAGATGCATTAGGTGTCGTTGAAATTATTGGATCAATTACCGGTGGTAAAGTTGGTTTTGAATCTGTTGTTTTTACTTTAGAAGAAGGATTTAGACCATTACAATCGACTCACTTCATTGGAGTGGCGTCAAGCGTGGGTAAGGGCAGTACACCACAAATTCATAGGACCTCAATTGGGAAAGACGGAAAAGTTTGTGTTCAATATTGTTCTAATGATCTGAATCCTAATGAGTTCATCACGTTTGGTTTTCGATTTAGAACAAGATAGTATTGTTTCACGAGATTTTTTAATCAATTCAATTTGAGAAAGGAGATCAGGTCAAATGGATTTAAAATCACCCCGTTCCTTTACTACCAGTGACAAAGCCCATGCAGATCTATTTAATGGAGTGTTGGAAACGTTGTTTAAAAATGACTCTGACTTGTTGAAGCAACTGGATATTCACGCTGATGACACAAAGCATCATGTTTCTGAAACAGAAAAGAAAAAGTGGAATGAATCACAATCTTATAAAATCACAGCCGATAATGGAATGCAACTTATTAACATTTCAGCTGAGTCAAGAATTTTTGAAGCAATTAAGGATAAAGGAATGTGTACATTTTACGCAGCCGCAGGTGTAAAAGACTCACCTTCACCAGCGAATATTTCGTTGAGAGGTATTCAAACAGTTGGGCAAGATGATATAGGAACAGGTTTTGCGGTAGATATCGCAGGAAATGCTTACAGTTTCTATTATAATTATGGTCACACGTCTATAACATGGACAAAACTGCCCACAGTAACTGACATGCACAAATGGAATAATGGACAGCTCCATAAACTTACCTTAGACAATGGATCAATTAAAGGTTTGAACGGAGTCAATTTCGATGAAGTTACTGAAACAGGATTTTACTATATATTTTCAGGAATCAATGGCCCTGTAAAGAATAATGGTTATTTAACAGTATATAACTATAGTACCTACCCTTATCAAGAATTCACTTCATATTCAGGAGTAACCGATAATATCCCTGATACTAGAAGAAAATTTATTAGAAATAAGACACAATTTACAGACAATTGGACACCTTGGATGGAACTTACACCTAATGCACCAGTTGTTTGGCAAGATATCATGCTAGAAAAAGGTTCCTCAAACGGAGACAGACCGGTTCAATATGCTAAATGGGGAAACTTATTATTGCTGCGAGGACATCTGATAGCAACTAGAGAAATCGTCTGTGGAAAGATTCCTATTTCAGGCTTACCAGAAAAAGGTCTTGTGGTATCAGTGCCAGTATCAGGTACAACAGGACATAGTAAATTAATTATTTATGGTGATGGAGAAATGAAACTAACAGGCTTGCTATCTGCAAAAGACAATGCTGTAACTGGCTACTACTTAGACATGGTGATTCCATTAAATTAAGGAAGTTCCAACTGTTGCTGATATCAAACATTTCTGTAACTGGCGCTGTTATGGCAGGATATTATATTTTATGTAAGCGTTGGATGGTCTCGGCTGACGACTATTAAAACATTACAGGAGACAAATACGAAGCCTAATGGCTTTATTTTTTGCTAATAAGAAGACGATTTCGTTGGAAGTGATATCGTCCAAGACCGAATGACATAAGCTATTCGGCGTTCTCTTTTGCTGGATTCTGTTTTATGTGCACAATACAACAAAAGAACGATTAAGTAGCTCGATGCACTCTAAGTACTTTTGAGATAATTGGTTCAATTGTGGATGGATAACCTTGAATTTCACTCTTTTTTTTTACATTGATTCACTTTATTGATGTCATCGAGTTAGGCATTGGGAGGATAACGCTCCACTAGTTCATAGAACATCTATAGAGGTTAATGGAAAATTTTGGGTTAAATCATCCGAATGAATTTATTATTTCTTGTTTCCAATTTAGAACAAGATAACAAAGGAATCTTAAACATTGAATATAGAAAGGAGAAAACAAATTGGTTATACAAACTCCTCGTCCTTTTGAAACGAGTGATAAAGCTCATGCTGATCTATTTAATGATATGTTGGAAACATTGCTTCATAACGACACTGGTATATCAGAACAAATAACTCATCATATCAATGATCCTAGCCAACACTCCTCAGAAGTAGAAAAAAAGAAATGGAATGAATCGCAGCTGTATAAAATTACAGGTGATAATGGAACACAACTTTTAAATATTTCTGTTGGTTCAAGAATTTTTGATTCCATTAAAGACAAAGGAACATGTACATTTTATGCGCCCAGTGGAATTGAGGATAACCCTTCACAATACGCAATTAGAGGGATACAGACAGTGGGGCAAAATAATATTGGAACAGGTTTCGCAATAGATACATCCGGCAGTGCATATTACTTTTACTATTATCCTAACCACATATCTATCAATTGGACACAGCTTCCGACAGCAGCTGAACAAGATAAATGGAACAACAGTCAACTTCATAAAATAACAAGGGATAACGGTCAACCCTTTTATAAAAGTATAGGTGAGACCACCGACTATAACGAAATTATAGAAACAGGAATGTATCTCATTTATAATGCAGGCCTTAATGGTCCAAAAGAGATCAAAAGAGCATTTATGATAGTGATAAGTTATGGGAATACCTTGCTACAAACTATATATGATGCAGTCAATGGTCTAAACTCATTTTATAGAATTAGGAAAACTGACTATACATGGACTGAATGGGAAAAACATCTCACGTCTACAGATTTAAATGCTACCTGGTATAATGTAAATCTAAATAGTAATATAAATCAATATTCAGTTAATCCATTGAAATATTCTGTCAGACAAAATATTTTATATTTGAGAGGATCATTTGAAATAGCTTCTAATGAAACAGAAATTGCACGTTTAACGCATAAACCTCCCTCTTTAACCGTTTTCACTTGTGCGACGGTTGGTTCATACGGATCTGCTAGGATGTCTTTATCTAAAGATGGTTTTTTAAAATTAGATGGATTAATTGCAAATGATCCGTTAAAGGTAACACGTATTGAAATGAATGAAGCAATTCCCCTATGGTAAATACAATAAGAAAGCAACTAAAGCAGAAGACTATCAAAATATAACTGGAGAAATATACAAAGCCTAATGGCTTTATTTTTTTGCCGGAAAGAAGGTGATTCAAATGGAAGTAGATGTCGTTCAAAACTTAATGACACAAGGCCCATTCGCCGTTCTCTTTTGCTGGATTCTGTTTTATGTTCTCAACACTACAAAAGAACGAGAAAACAAACTCAATGAGCAAATCGAGGCGCAAAATGATGTGTTAGCAAAGTTTAGTGAGAAGTATGACGTCGTGATCGACAAGCTCGATAAAATTGAACGGAATTTAAAATAGGAGGAAAACATCATGAAAACATTCGACAAAGGCACTGTGATTCGCACAGTGCTTCTTTTTATTGCGCTTATCAACCAAACGCTTGTCATGTTTGGACAAACAGTGCTGCCGATTAGCGAGGAGCAAGTGCAAACCGCAGGAGAGGCACTATATGTGGCAGGTTCCACAATTTTCACTATGGTCACTGCCGTGATCGCTTGGTTTAAAAATAATTATGTGACCTATAAAGGTCAATTGCAAAAAGATGCCCTGAAACAAAGAGGGTTAACAAAATAATTTTTGAAGGAGAAACAATATGGTGAAGATCATTCAAGCACTCATCCCAAAACAAAATCGCAACAGACCAGGAAACAGGATGAAGCCGCTCTATATTACGGTGCATAATACGTCGAACACTGGACGGGGGGCTGATGCGGCAAATCATGCAGCATTTGTTGCTCGGGCAAGTACCGGGGTTAGCTGGCACTACACGGTCGATGATCAGGTCATTTATCAGCATTTACCTTTAAACGAAAATGGCTGGCATGCAGGAGATGGCAGGGGAACCGGCAATATGAAATCAATTGGAATTGAAATTTGTGAAAATGCAGACGGTAACTTTGAACAAGCCGTTAAAAACGCCCAATGGCTCATTCGAAAACTGATGGGGGATTTAGGAATTCCTTTATCAAACGTGGTGCCGCATAAGCATTGGAGCGGGAAAGAGTGTCCGCGTAAGCTGTTAAATCGTTGGGATGGCTTCAAGGCGGGTATTGCATCAGCATCAAGTCAAATGACAACAGCTAAACCGGTGAAAGAAACATCTATCAAAACCATATCAACGAGATCAACATCTAAAAACAACAAGGTCAAAAAAACATACAGTTTGCCTGCAGGTATTTTAAAAGTGACGAAGCCTCTTATGAAAGGGTCAGCTGTAAAGGCCGTACAACAAGCCTTAGCATCGATTTATTTTTATCCTGATAAGGGAGCGATCAATAATGGAATCGATGGGTACTACGGACCCAAGACTGCGAATGCAGTGTCTCGATTTCAAATGATGCATGGGTTAACCCCAGATGGCATATATGGTCCAAAGACCAAAGAAACATTAAGAAAGGTCATAGAAAGTTAACACATATGGAATGAATCAACCCTTATTTATTATAAAAAAGTAAAATAAAACCATTTTTGGTTTTATTTGTTGTATAATAGTAAAAATGAATGGAGGGGTTGTATGAAGCGGATAAGTGTAATGATGTCTCTTTGTTTCATTGTCATGTTCCATTTTAATATGGAAAAGGTTGCAGCTAAGACCATTTATCGAGAAGTAGAAGTTGATTTCATCATGACGGAACAGGAAAAATATCTGTGGGTACCAGGAGGTCAAAATAACCCTGAACAATATCCATCTACTCACGGCTACCAATTTTCTATACTAAATGCAGAGGGTTGTACTTTAGAGGTGACACTCTTCAGAACATCCTTATCAGGAACGGATTTTCCGTCATCAGTCAAAGAGTATACAGGTAACCAATATGATCTAAGTGCAACAGACCGAATTTTATCAAGTGGGCGCTACATTTATAGACCCCATGGTATTAAACTGACTAAAAAAGAAGGCTGTGGGGATGTTGAGATAAAAGGAGTCTTTGGTTATCAAATTCAAGAACCAGACAAATAAGCTTTTATGAGCAAAATCAAATGAAAAAGCCTATCCATCATTGGATAGGCTTTTGATAATGGAGCATAGCGGGATCGAACCGCTGACCTCTACGCTGCCAGCGTAGCGCTCTCCCAGCTGAGCTAATGCCCCGAGTATGACGACATAACTTATTATAATCAATCCTCCTGTGAAATTCAAGCTGTAAAATGTAAACACATCGTCTATTTTTCTTTCTGATCAATCGGAATATAGTCAAAGATTTCTCCCGAATGAACCGAGTGGGCTAATCGTCTAAGCCAATCATAATAGGCTTTTGAGCTTTCAAGCTGTTCAATGAGCTGTTTCGCTTCCTCTTTTTCATGTTCCTCCGCCTGATCATCACGAGCTACATCTTGAAGGCGTTCTTGCGCTTCTTCAATCGCTGCTAGATTGACCTCAACCTCTCGTTCCCATTTTTGCGGGAAGAAGTTCATGAAAAACTTAAAAAAGTCTTTCTCAGCAACAAAGCTGTGTTTTCTTCGGCCACGGTGAAAGGTCTTTTTGACAATATTCATGTCTTGCAGTTTTTTCACACCCGTACTCATACTAGGCTTACTCATTTGCAGCTCTTCACGCATTTCATCCAGCGTCATTTCCTCATTTAAATACATCGTCCCATATAGAATACCCGCACTTCTAGTAATGCCATAGAGATCCATTGTTTCAGCGATGGAATCAATGACGAGATCTTTAGCAGCTAAAATGCGTTCTTCTGCTTGTGGCTGTTCCTGCTTTTTCATCTTGTCCCTGCTTTCTATTAAGTGAATTCAATACGTTCAAAAAAATCTTTATGGACTATATGTTAACGAAAGAATGCAAAATGTCAAAATAAATGAAACATATCTCCCTTTGACAGAAAAATTTGAACATGTTAAGTTAATTATGTTCAAAACGTTAAATTTTTATTTAACAAACTTACCAAAGAGAATCAGAGGAGGTTCCTTCTATGAGTCAAACACTATTTATCGATGGACAATGGGTTGGCGCTAAGAGTGGCGACACAAGAGATATCATCAATCCATTTAATCAAGAAGTGATCGCGACAGTCAGTGAAGGATCAAGAAATGACGCGCAGTTAGCCATTAAGGCAGCAAGAAAAACCTTCGATCAAGGTGATTGGGCAAACATGCCTGGACTTGAAAGAGGAAATATTGTGTTCAAAATTGCGGAATTGATTAGACGAGACCTAGATGAATTAGCCAAATTAGAATCACTTGATACGGGCAAAACATTAGAAGAAAGCAAAGCGGATATGGACGATATTGCGAACGTGTTCCAATATTATGCAGGTCTTGCTGATAAGGATGGCGGGGAAATCATTGCATCGCCTATTCCAAACTCAAAAAGCGAATTAGTCCGAGAACCTGTCGGTGTATGCGGTCAAATCACTCCTTGGAACTATCCATTGCTTCAAGCGAGCTGGAAAATCGCTCCTGCCCTTGCAGCTGGAAATACCATCGTACTAAAACCAAGTGAAATTACACCATTAACCACGATCAAAGTTTTCAAACTTATGGAAGAAGTGGGTGTTCCAGCAGGCGTTGCCAACTTAGTGCTTGGACCTGGAGCAACTGTTGGAGATGAGCTGGCTGTCAATGACCAAGTCGATTTAATTTCATTCACAGGCGGTATTGAAACAGGTAAGAAAATCATGCAGGGAGCCAGCGGGAATGTGAAGAAAATCGCCCTAGAGCTCGGCGGGAAAAACCCGAATATCGTCTTTCAAGATGCTGATTTAGACGTAGCGGTTGACCAGGCAATGAATGCTGTGTTTTTCCATGCAGGGCAAGTGTGTTCAGCAGGTTCACGCTTGTTAGTGGAAGAATCCATTCACGATGAATTTTTAGAAGAACTGGTGAAGCGTACGAAAAAAATCAAACTAGGCAACGGCTTTGATGAAGGAACCCAGAGCGGACCGCTCATCTCAGCTGAGCATCGAGAAAAAGTAGAAAAATACGTCAGCATCGCTTTAGACGAAGGCGCAACATTAGAAACAGGTGGGAAACGACCTGATGCAGAGGAGCTTCAAAAAGGATTCTTCTACTTGCCGACGATTTTCTCAGGCTGTACATCAGAGATGCGAATTGTACAGGAAGAAGTGTTTGGACCAGTCCTCACTGTCGAATCCTTCCGATCAGAGGAAGAAGTCATCGAGCTGGCAAATGACACGATTTATGGTTTAGCAGGAGCGGTGTGGTCTTCTGATATTGGCAAAGCCGAACGAGTGGCTCGTCAATTAAGATTAGGCACGGTATGGATCAACGACTTCCACCCTTATTTTGCCCAAGCACCGTGGGGTGGGTATAAACAATCAGGTCTTGGGCGTGAATTAGGACGTACGGGCCTTGAAGAATATACGGAACTAAAACATTTATATCGAAATACAAAACCAGAAGCGGTTCATTGGTTTAAATAAATATCACTTATCTGGAGGAGATTCTATATGACTTTAAATATGAAAATTGAAAGCATGCAAAAATTCCATACGTTTGAAATTCCGACTGTCATCAAGCACGGCATTGGTGCAGTGAAACATGTTGGGGAAGAAGTGAAAGCATACGGCGTTTCAAAGGTATTGCTTGTCACAGATCCTGGTATTTATCAAGCAGGTGTTGTAGATCCAGTGATTGCTTCATTAAAAGAAGCGCAAATCGATGTCGTTCTATTTGATAAAGTAGAGCCAAATCCGCCAGTCCGTCTAGTGAACGAAGGATCTGCTTTATATGAAAAAGAAGGCTGTAATGGATTAGTCGCAGTAGGCGGCGGAAGCTCAATGGATACAGCGAAGGCTATCGGTGTGGAAGCGACTCATGAAGGATCAGTTCTTGATTACGAAGCGGCTGAGGGGAAAAAACCGCTTGAAAATAGAATACCTCCGTTAACCACAATTCCGACAACGGCTGGTACAGGTTCAGAGGTCACGCAGTGGGCAGTGATCACTGACGAAGAAAGGGAATTCAAATTCAACACAGGTGGACCGCTCATTGCAGCTCACCTAACAGTGATTGATCCTGAGCTTCATGTATCTATGCCGCCGCATGTGACGGCAATGACGGGTATCGATGCGCTTGCGCACGCGATCGAATGCTATACGATGAAGTTTGCTCAGCCAATTACAGATGCGGTAGCGCTCATGGCCATTGAATATGCTGCTCATTATATTCGCCGTGCCTTTGCCGATGGAGAGGATTTGGAAGCAAGATATGGCATGGCACAAGCTGCGATGCTTGCCGGACTTTCCTATGGCAGTGAATCAGCTGGCGCAGCCCATGCGATGAGCCAAACGCTTGGGGGCATTATTCCAGTCGCACATGGTCAATGTGTAGCGGCAATGATGGGACCTGTCATGGAATATAACTGGAAAGGGTACCCAGAGAAATTCGCTCGAATTGCGCAAGCATTCGGGATTGATACAAGCAGAATGACAACAGAGGAAGCTGCAAAAGCAGCAGTGAATTGGATGTATGATTTAGTGGAAGACCTAGAAGTTCCTTCATTAGAAGAACAAGGTGTACCAAAAGATATGATCGACCGTTTATCTAAAGAAGCAATGAAAGATCCGCAAACAGTTGGAAACCCAAGAGACCTCAACGAAAAAGCATACAACTGGATTTACGCTCGCTGCTTTGATTTAACACCTAAAACAGTGTAACAATGAAAAAAGGCTCCCAAAAGGGAGTCTTTTTTACATCTTATAGCTGTTCTTTAATTTCTTTAATTTGATGAATATGGCGCTTTTCATGTGCGCCGATAAAATCAAGGTATTGCTTTAATGAAAGTTCTTCAAATACAGGATGTGCAATCACGCGTTTGAAATCTTCCTCTGTAAACGTTGATAAAATTTGATTTAATTTTTCACGAGCTGTATCAAGTTCATCTTTTAAATGTGTAGGTGTCACATGCTTGCGCTCTGGCTCAACAATACTAGGCGCGATGGCTTTTTTTGAACGATCCTCTGCCATTTCCACCGGCTTTGGCTCATATTCTTTAATCGGTGCTTTTTTCCCCTCGGCAGCTAGATGTTTTGCTGCAACTAGGTCCATCTTCTTTAAATGATCTGCAACTTCTTGAATACTCCAAGTATCATCAGATAATTTTTGATTTAATTGTTCTTCGCTCAATCCTTGCAGCTCTTGCCACAATTCTTGTCTTGCTTCATGTAATAAACTCATTTCTCTCACCTCAAGATCAAATTTTATCATACTGGTACAAGACAATCATTCTTTAGCTATCCGAGAAATCCTTTAATGAATTGTGATGAAAAATGAAACCTTTACAAAAGTGGTTCGTATTACCTGTTAGAAGGAATACACTTGGATGTGAGCATGGTCTAAATGAATGAAAAGCTGCTCATTTCATAAAGAAAGGGTGAGGAAGATGGATGTGTTTGGGCTGCCTCTTCAGACGCTGTACTTATACATATTGATGGTATCAGGAATCCTGACGCTTGTTTTCGTCTTTTTTGGCGATGTATTTGATGGATTGTTTGAAGCGATTCCTGTCCCGTTCCTTCAACCAACATTGATCCTCGCATTTCTTACCTTTTTCTCGGCTGGAGGATTTATCTCTGAAAAAACAGCAATTGTAGGAAGTGGACTTGGCGCCGTATTATCTGCCATCCTCGCAGTGGTTCTCGTTACTTGTTTACATGTATTTGTCTTAGTCCCGCTTTCCTCTGCTGAAGAATCTCTTTCATATACGGAGGCCGACCTAAAAGGAAGAACAGGGGAGATCATTGTATCTGTACCAAAAGATGGGTTTGGAGAAGTGCTGTTAATTAGTAACAGCGGAAAAATCTCAAAGCCTGCCGTCAGTTTCGACGAAGAGGAGATTCCATATGGAACCCGGGTGCTGGTCGTCGAAGTGAACAAAGGCGTGTTATCTGTTATACCAAATGAAGAAATCTAGGAGGGAATGCTATGCCAGGAACAACCATATTAATTATTATTGGAATTGTGCTTGTGATTCTCATTGCACTTATTGGTGTATTTGTTTCGAAATACCGGACTGCTGGTCCAGATGAAGCATTAATCGTCACAGGAAGTTACCTCGGAAGTAAAAATGTTCACGTGGATGAAGGTGGAAACAAGATTAAGATTGTAAGAGGTGGAGGTACCTTTGTACTCCCTGTTTTTCAACAAGCAGAGCCGCTCAGCTTACTATCTAGCAAGCTAGATGTTTCAACGCCTGAAGTCTATACTGAACAGGGTGTACCGGTCATGGCGGATGGAACGGCCATCATTAAAATTGGCGGATCAATTGAAGAAATCGCCACTGCTGCAGAGCAGTTTTTAGGGAAAACAAAAGAAGATCGTGAAAATGAAGCAAGAGAAGTACTAGAAGGACACCTTCGCTCCATTTTAGGGTCAATGACAGTTGAAGAGATTTATAAAAACAGAGAGAAATTTTCTCAAGAAGTACAGCGTGTCGCTTCTCAAGATCTAGCGAAAATGGGTCTTGTCATTGTATCGTTTACAATCAAAGATGTCCGTGATAAAAATGGCTATTTAGAATCACTAGGTAAACCTAGAATTGCTCAAGTGAAACGCGATGCAGATATTGCGACAGCAGAAGCAGATAAAGAAACACGTATCAAACGTGCAGAAGCAGATAAAGATGCGAAGAAATCTGAGCTTGAGCGTGCCACTGAAATCGCTGAAGCAGAAAAAATCAATGAGCTGAAAAGAGCAGAATTCAGACGTGAACAAGATACAGCAAAAGCAAGCGCTGACCAAGCGTACGATCTTGAAACAGCTCGTAATCGTCAGCACGTAACTGAACAAGAAATGCAAGTCAAAATCATTGAACGTCAGAAGCAAATTGAATTAGAAGAAAAAGAGATCCAGCGTCGTGAGCGTCAATACGATTCTGAAGTGAAAAAGAAAGCAGATGCGGACCGTTATGCTGTTGAGCAGTCGGCTGCGGCGGAAAAAGCGAAGCGTCTTGCAGAAGCAGATGCGAAGAAATACAGCATTGAAGCAATGGCAAAAGCAGAAGCAGAGAAAGTTCGGATTGACGGGCTTGCCAAAGCGGAAGCCGATCGTGCAAAAGGGGAAACAGAAGCAGAAGTCATTAGGTTGAAAGGACTTGCGGAAGCAGAAGCGAAAGAGAAAATTGCAGAAGCATTCGAACAGTATGGCCAAGCGGCGATTCTTGATATGATTGTGAAAATGCTACCTGAATATGCGAAACAAGTATCTGCTCCACTTTCTAACATTGATAAAATTACAGTTGTTGATACAGGTGGTAACGGGGAAGGCAGCGGCGCCAACAAAGTGACCGGCTATGCGACAAACCTTATGTCCAGTCTTCAAGAAAGTCTGAAAGCTTCCTCTGGAATTGATGTTAAAGAAATTATTGAGAATTTCTCTGGCAAAGGCAATGTGAAACAAAGCATCCAAGAACTGACGAATGAAATCAAACAGCCAAGAAAAAAAGAAATTGCTGATCGTCAAATAGAAGAATAAAAATCAAAAGACACCTTCTGATAGAGGGTGTCTATTTTACTTGGGGCACATGCCGGTGTCTTTTGATAGATGAAGAGAGATTCACAAGAATGCCTGCAGATATCATCATGAACACCAATGAAGATCCGCCGTAGCTAATAAAGGGAAGAGGAATGCCTGTAATGGGGAGAAGCCCAAAGACAGCTCCTAGATTAAAGGCTGCTTGAATCATGATTTGAAAAGTAAGCCCGATCGTTAATAGCTTTCCAAATGGATCTTGTAAACCTTGAACGATTCGAACGGCGCGATACATGATGAGTAGGTAGGCACCCATCACAAACAACAGCCCCATGATTCCCAGCTCTTCACTAATGATGGCCAGAATAAAATCTGTATGGGCTTCAGGAAGAAATCCTAGTTTTTGAATGCTTCCGCCTAAACCATTCCCGGTCAGTCCTCCTGAATCCATGGCGAGATAAGAATGAATCAGCTGATAACCATCTCCATCTTCATACATGAAAGGATCACGAAAAGAAGTGATCCGTTTCAAACGATAAGGAGCGGTCACAGCAAAAAAAGTGATCCCTGCCGCAGCAGTCGAACCTAGTAGAATGAGGTGGCGTGTTTTAAGTCCAGCACATAATAAGACGATACCGCAGCTCAATAAAATAGAAACTGCTGTACCTAAATCTGGCTGTTTTAAAATCAATAAAAAAGCTAGACTTAAAAGAAGAAGTGGAGGCAGTACTCCTTTTTTAAAGGATGTGATGTACGCTTGTTTCCTTGCATATACATAGGCGAAATAGATGATCATTACTAATTTCACAGCCTCAGACGGCTGGATGATCAGAGAGCCCAATTGAATCCATCGTTGTGAATTATTTTTGACAACACCGATTCCAGGAAGCAGGACAAGGAGAAGACATAACAATGACAGCATCACAAGCCACCGAATCCATTTACGGTAAGCTTGATATGGAACCAGGGCCGCAGCGATGAAAAAGAAGAACCCAATCAAAAGCCATTGCCACTGTTTCATGAAGAAGTAGCTACCCTTTCCATATTTTATTTCGCCTAAAGGATAACTCGCACTGTACACCATTAGTAATCCAAAGAAACAAAGACAAACAATCGTCCCAGCAAGAATGTGGTCGATTTTTTTTAGGTGAGAAAGAATCAATGACATCACCTTCAATCCCAGTTACGTCCAAACATGTAGGATGAGGACCTCAAATTGACACTAAACACAAGGCCAATGGCAATCATATTGGTTAAAAGCGCACTGCCTCCATAGCTGATAAAAGGAAGGGCAAGACCAGTCACAGGCATTAGCCCTACTGTCATCCCAACGTTTTGGAAGACTTGAAAAACGATCAGCCCAACCACTCCAGCACATATATAAAGCCCATAAAGGGTATTCGCATGCATTGCCACATGAATCATTCGATAGACCATCATAAGATATAAACAGATCAATAGGGAGGCGCCGATAAAACCAAATTCCTCGCCAATGACTGCAAATATAAAATCTGTATGGGCTTCAGGGATATTTCCCCCTTGTACTTGATTTCCTTTTGTATACCCGCTTCCTGATAATTGCCCTGACCCAATGCCAAGCATTGCTTGTTTCAGTTGATACCCATATGTCGAATCAAATTCATCTGGGGAGAGCCACCCATAAATGCGATCAAGCTGATGAGGTTTAATCACTTTTGTAAAGTGCTCAAAATGTTCATTGTGCAAGTAGGTCAAAAATGCAAGAAGCACGAGAAAAGAAGCGATTAATGCAGCGATCATCTTACTTGAAATGCCTGACACAAGCATCAGTGTAAAAGCAATAGACAAGATCACAAGTGCCGTCCCCAAATCTGGCTGAATTAAAATCAGGAAAAAAGGAACAGCGGTCCAGCATATGATGTTCATTGTAGGAATCATGCTTTCTTTAAACGAAAAGCGCTGATGTTTGTATCGATTTAAAATAGCCGCTAACAGAAGAATGACAAAAATTTTCATAAATTCTGATGGTTGCACTTTCATGGGTCCCAAGCTGATCCACCTTTGAGAGCCATTTTGATTCGTGCCAAAAAAATGAACGAGAATGATGAGGAAGAGACCACCTGCAAATAATCGAAAAGATAACCGCTCAAGCAGTTCATAATCAAAGTAAGCAACTGCCGCCATAAGGCCAAAGCCGACGATATACCAGAAAACTTGTCTTTTGACGAAATAAAACATATCTTGCGTTTCATACTGTCCCGATCCGCTATACACAGCCAGCAGGCTGATCACAAAGAAGCAAATGACAGTGAATAATAATGCGAAGTCAATGCTGTTCTGTTTTTTCATGTCTCTGTCACCTGCTATGACCTATTTGTCAGCTGGTTTAATACGACCTGCACCGCTGCAGCGTCATCAATATAGCCGATCGGAAAAATATAATCTGGTATTAAATCAACGGGCATAATGAAGTAAAGTAATGCGCCTCCCATCAACATCAATTCTCGAGAAGTCCCCCGTCCGCTCATGAACGAGCAGTACATGCTTTTCAATTGATCAAGAAATGGCCCAACACCACTTATCGTATCTATCTTTTTTTCAAACTTTGCTGAGATCGTTTCTTTTCCCTCTTCTGATTGACTATAGGTCTCATATTCATTTAACTTCTGTTTCAATTCATTCTCGCTGAACGTCCCGTCATAGACATCATGATCTTTCAGCGTTCGCTCAATCTCTTCTACGGCTTGAATGAACGTATTACCGTGAACTCTTTCGTTTTTAATTGAAAATCCAGCCGTGGCCAATAGATGATCTAAAGAAATGTGTAGAGCATCTGAAAGCCGCTGTAAATGGTTCAAAGTCGGTTTTCTTTTTCCGTTCATGATTCTAGACAGTGTGGCTTTATCAATTTCTGTTTGTGTACTGAGTTCTCTTAATGAAAGAGAACGTATTTGCAGTTGTTCTTTTAAAAACTGCCGAAGCTCAGTTGTTTTAAATTCCATCTCTTTCTTCACCCTTTTCATAAAGTTCAACTCTTTAATAGAAGAAGTCGTACCCAATATATAGGGGTGTTGACAAAATGTCAACGAATATCCATTAAGGATTGAATTTTATAAAATAGCAACTTATCATATGAAACATAGAGTAAGAAATGGCTAAAAGGGGTGTGCAGATGAAGGTTAGACATGCAGTACATAATGATATTCCTAAAATTGCCGAAATTCATGTGAAGAGCTGGCAAACGACTTATCATGGCATTATTTCACAAGAGTATTTAGATGCTTTGAATGTAGAGGAGCGGGAAGAGAGCTGGAGAAGCAAGTCACTTGAAGGCACGTTTGTCGCAGAGGATGCTGACGGAGTATTTGGTTTTGCTTCCTTCGGAAAACAGCGTGATGAGAGATATTCAATATATGATGGTGAGCTTTATGCCATCTATTTGTTGCAGAGAAAACAGAAATCAGGAGCGGGTATGGCTTTGATTGCAAAAGGTGTGGATTATCTAATAGAGAAAGGCTATCAGAATATGCTGCTCTGGGTATTTGAGCAAAATTCAGCGAAGCAATTTTATCAAAAACTTCAACCTAGTTTTGCCATCACCAGCCAGTTTGAGCTGGCTGGTGAGAACCATGAAGAAATAGGGTATGGATGGGAACTATCTGTACTAAGTGCTCATGTTCAACAGATTATATCGTCAGCTTCCAGTAATAATGAGAGAAAAAAGTAAAAAGGGTGGCGAGTAAAATATAAGATATAAAAGGAGAAGCCTCTACTTTTCCTTTCACACCTGCTATTTTTAATGCCTCATAGAAACTGGCCAAAAAGTAGGCGAGACTGAGGATGTAACAGCACAGCATAATGGAGTAAGGATTCATTGTCGTACCTCCAGCATGAAATCTTCTACTATTAATAGATTCAATAGAGCAGCAAATTATGCATAAAAAAATAACCCGCTGAAACAGCTGGGTTATTTTTGTCGAGGAAAAACCAAACGAGACGCACTAGGAATGAGTAAACAAAGAACAATACTACAAATGATAAATGAAGGAATCATATATGTGCTGTTATAAACTAATGAATACACCCATCCTGGTGTTCCTTTTGGTGCATAATGAGAAAAGAAAACAACACCTGAAATAAAGAACGTCAGCAGTCTGAAGAAACTGGCGACAAATACAGCTAGGATAATATAGAAGAATTGTTTCTTTCGCTTTTTATCCTGAATGGCTTTTTTAATTGATCCTGAAAATAGCCCGCTTAAACAAATCACAACAGATGCGACAAAGTAATCGAGAAACCCTTGTACAGGTGTAGCAATAATAGGATTGTTCATCAGCTGCAGCCCTGCGATTAACACACCGATGATAAATCCAGCAGACACGCCCCATCTAATGGACATGAGAATGACAGGAATCATGATCAGTGCAATTGACCCGCCGTTTGGCATTCTTAAAAAGAGACCTGATAAATAATCTAAAACAAGTGCAAGAGAAGTCATGATGGCGATCTCCATCAGTCGTACTAATTGATTTGATTGCTGCATAAAAAAATCCCCTTTTCACGAATTGTGCAAGGAGAGACCATGTCAGGATGAGTATGTGATTCATAGAAAAACATATCGGCTTGCATACATGCATGTATGCAAGTGATTCCACATTCCTACTTCAGTATTAACTGACAGGTTCAAAGGGTCAGAACAACGAATTGTTCACTCTCAGCACGAGGCTCCCCCTGCGGTTATTAAATTTCAATCTATTATAAATATACTAAAGACCTACAGGATCAACAATAGAGAATTACGGAGTTAAGCCCTTTTTGTACGAATATATAGGTAGAGATCAGGAAAAATAAATTATTTAGAAAAAATACTTGTTTCTTCTTTTAAAAGGTGTTATATTTGTATTCGCCGCTGAAACAGCGCGGTTGAGAAATAACATTCAAGAAAAAAGTTGTTGACTTCATCTTGATAGAATGTTATATTGATAAAGTCGCTTCTGAGCGATAACGAAGATGATCTTTGAAAACTAAACAAGACAAAACGTACCTGTTAATTCGAGTTTTTATAAAAAATCCTATGATACATCATAGGTAGTCAGTCAAACGCTGACGAAAAACAAAACTTCGGTTTTGTACTTTTTCGGAGAGTTTGATCCTGGCTCAGGACGAACGCTGGCGGCGTGCCTAATACATGCAAGTCGAGCGGACAGAAGGGAGCTTGCTCCCGGATGTTAGCGGCGGACGGGTGAGTAACACGTGGGTAACCTGCCTGTAAGACTGGGATAACTCCGGGAAACCGGAGCTAATACCGGATAGTTCCTTGAACCGCATGGTTCAAGGATGAAAGACGGTTTCGGCTGTCACTTACAGATGGACCCGCGGCGCATTAGCTAGTTGGTGAGGTAACGGCTCACCAAGGCGACGATGCGTAGCCGACCTGAGAGGGTGATCGGCCACACTGGGACTGAGACACGGCCCAGACTCCTACGGGAGGCAGCAGTAGGGAATCTTCCGCAATGGACGAAAGTCTGACGGAGCAACGCCGCGTGAGTGATGAAGGTTTTCGGATCGTAAAGCTCTGTTGTTAGGGAAGAACAAGTGCAAGAGTAACTGCTTGCACCTTGACGGTACCTAACCAGAAAGCCACGGCTAACTACGTGCCAGCAGCCGCGGTAATACGTAGGTGGCAAGCGTTGTCCGGAATTATTGGGCGTAAAGGGCTCGCAGGCGGTTTCTTAAGTCTGATGTGAAAGCCCCCGGCTCAACCGGGGAGGGTCATTGGAAACTGGGAAACTTGAGTGCAGAAGAGGAGAGTGGAATTCCACGTGTAGCGGTGAAATGCGTAGAGATGTGGAGGAACACCAGTGGCGAAGGCGACTCTCTGGTCTGTAACTGACGCTGAGGAGCGAAAGCGTGGGGAGCGAACAGGATTAGATACCCTGGTAGTCCACGCCGTAAACGATGAGTGCTAAGTGTTAGGGGGTTTCCGCCCCTTAGTGCTGCAGCTAACGCATTAAGCACTCCGCCTGGGGAGTACGGTCGCAAGACTGAAACTCAAAGGAATTGACGGGGGCCCGCACAAGCGGTGGAGCATGTGGTTTAATTCGAAGCAACGCGAAGAACCTTACCAGGTCTTGACATCCTCTGACAACCCTAGAGATAGGGCTTTCCCTTCGGGGACAGAGTGACAGGTGGTGCATGGTTGTCGTCAGCTCGTGTCGTGAGATGTTGGGTTAAGTCCCGCAACGAGCGCAACCCTTGATCTTAGTTGCCAGCATTCAGTTGGGCACTCTAAGGTGACTGCCGGTGACAAACCGGAGGAAGGTGGGGATGACGTCAAATCATCATGCCCCTTATGACCTGGGCTACACACGTGCTACAATGGACAGAACAAAGGGCTGCGAGACCGCAAGGTTTAGCCAATCCCACAAATCTGTTCTCAGTTCGGATCGCAGTCTGCAACTCGACTGCGTGAAGCTGGAATCGCTAGTAATCGCGGATCAGCATGCCGCGGTGAATACGTTCCCGGGCCTTGTACACACCGCCCGTCACACCACGAGAGTTTGCAACACCCGAAGTCGGTGAGGTAACCTTTATGGAGCCAGCCGCCGAAGGTGGGGCAGATGATTGGGGTGAAGTCGTAACAAGGTAGCCGTATCGGAAGGTGCGGCTGGATCACCTCCTTTCTAAGGATATATGGAGCAGCGTACGTTTTTCGTCTTGTTTAGTTTTGAAGGATCATTCCTTCAAAACATGTCTCTAGCGAGACAGGATTGTTCTTTGAAAACTAGATAACAATAAGTAATACATTCACATTGAATGCAATGCAAAGTTCATCACACATAGTGATTCTTTCTAAAGTAAGAAATGGTTAAGTTAGAAAGGGCGCACGGTGGATGCCTTGGCACTAGGAGCCGATGAAGGACGGGACGAACACCGATATGCTTCGGGGAGCTGTAAGCAAGCTTTGATCCGGAGATTTCCGAATGGGGAAACCCACTGCTCGTAATGGAGTAGTATCCATACTTGAATACATAGAGTATGAGAAGGCATACCCGGGGAACTGAAACATCTAAGTACCCGGAGGAAGAGAAAGCAAATGCGATTCCCTGAGTAGCGGCGAGCGAAACGGGAACAGCCCAAACCAAGAGGCTTGCCTCTTGGGGTTGTAGGACACTCTATACGGAGTTACAAAGGAACGATATAAGCGAAGAGGTCTGGAAAGGCCCGCCAAAG
This sequence comes from Bacillus sp. FSL K6-3458, assembly GCF_038005045.1. NCBI lineage: Bacteria > Bacillati > Bacillota > Bacilli > Caryophanales > Bacillaceae > Bacillus > Bacillus sp. FSL K6-3458. The sequence goes on from NZ_JBBOSI010000001.1 coordinate 1,212,338, forward strand.
AAGGTAACAGCCCTGTAACTGAAATGTTGTTCTCTCCAGAGTGGATCCTGAGTACGGCGGAACACGTGAAATTCCGTCGGAATCCGGGAGGACCATCTCCCAAGGCTAAATACTCCCTAGTGACCGATAGTGAACCAGTACCGTGAGGGAAAGGTGAAAAGCACCCCGGAAGGGGAGTGAAATAGATCCTGAAACCGTGTGCCTACAAGTAGTCAGAGCCCGTTAACGGGTGATGGCGTGCCTTTTGTAGAATGAACCGGCGAGTTACGATCCCGTGCAAGGTTAAGCAGAAGATGCGGAGCCGCAGCGAAAGCGAGTCTGAATAGGGCGCATGAGTACGTGGTCGTAGACCCGAAACCAGGTGATCTACCCATGTCCAGGGTGAAGTTCAGGTAACACTGAATGGAGGCCCGAACCCACGCACGTTGAAAAGTGCGGGGATGAGGTGTGGGTAGGGGTGAAATGCCAATCGAACCTGGAGATAGCTGGTTCTCTCCGAAATAGCTTTAGGGCTAGCCTCAAGGTAAGAGTCTCGGAGGTAGAGCACTGATTGGACTAGGGGCCCCTACCGGGTTACCGAATTCAGTCAAACTCCGAATGCCGATGACTTATCCTTGGGAGTCAGACTGCGAGTGATAAGATCCGTAGTCGAAAGGGAAACAGCCCAGACCGCCAGCTAAGGTCCCAAAGTATACGTTAAGTGGAAAAGGATGTGGAGTTGCTTAGACAACCAGGATGTTGGCTTAGAAGCAGCCACCATTTAAAGAGTGCGTAATAGCTCACTGGTCGAGTGACTCTGCGCCGAAAATGTACCGGGGCTAAACGTATCACCGAAGCTGCGGACTGTTCTTACGAACAGTGGTAGGAGAGCGTTCTAAGTGCAGTGAAGTCAGACCGGAAGGACTGGTGGAGCGCTTAGAAGTGAGAATGCCGGTATGAGTAGCGAAAGACGGGTGAGAATCCCGTCCACCGAATGCCTAAGGTTTCCTGAGGAAGGCTCGTCCGCTCAGGGTTAGTCGGGACCTAAGCCGAGGCCGAAAGGCGTAGGCGATGGACAACAGGTTGATATTCCTGTACCACCTCCTCACCATTTGAGCAATGGGGGGACGCAGGAGGATAGGGTAAGCGCGGTATTGGATATCCGCGTCCAAGCAGTTAGGCTGGGAAATAGGCAAATCCGTTTCCCGTGAAGGCTGAGCTGTGATGGCGAGCGAAATTTAGTAGCGAAGTTCCTGATTCCACACTGCCAAGAAAAGCCTCTAGCGAGGTGAGAGGTGCCCGTACCGCAAACCGACACAGGTAGGCGAGGAGAGAATCCTAAGGTGATCGAGAGAACTCTCGTTAAGGAACTCGGCAAAATGACCCCGTAACTTCGGGAGAAGGGGTGCTTCTTAGGGTGTTAAAGCCCCGAGAAGCCGCAGTGAATAGGCCCAGGCGACTGTTTAGCAAAAACACAGGTCTCTGCGAAGCCGTAAGGCGAAGTATAGGGGCTGACGCCTGCCCGGTGCTGGAAGGTTAAGAGGAGCGCTTAGCGTAAGCGAAGGTGCGAATTGAAGCCCCAGTAAACGGCGGCCGTAACTATAACGGTCCTAAGGTAGCGAAATTCCTTGTCGGGTAAGTTCCGACCCGCACGAAAGGCGCAACGATCTGGGCACTGTCTCAACGAGAGACTCGGTGAAATTATAGTACCTGTGAAGATGCAGGTTACCCGCGACAGGACGGAAAGACCCCGTGGAGCTTTACTGCAGCCTGATATTGAATGTTGGTACAGCTTGTACAGGATAGGTAGGAGCCTTGGAAACCGGAGCGCTAGCTTCGGTGGAGGCATCGGTGGGATACTACCCTGGCTGTATTGACCTTCTAACCCGCTGCCCTTATCGGGCAGGGAGACAGTGTCAGGTGGGCAGTTTGACTGGGGCGGTCGCCTCCTAAAATGTAACGGAGGCGCCCAAAGGTTCCCTCAGAATGGTTGGAAATCATTCGCAGAGTGTAAAGGCACAAGGGAGCTTGACTGCGAGACCTACAAGTCGAGCAGGGACGAAAGTCGGGCTTAGTGATCCGGTGGTTCCGCATGGAAGGGCCATCGCTCAACGGATAAAAGCTACCCCGGGGATAACAGGCTTATCTCCCCCAAGAGTCCACATCGACGGGGAGGTTTGGCACCTCGATGTCGGCTCATCGCATCCTGGGGCTGTAGTCGGTCCCAAGGGTTGGGCTGTTCGCCCATTAAAGCGGTACGCGAGCTGGGTTCAGAACGTCGTGAGACAGTTCGGTCCCTATCCGTCGCGGGCGCAGGAAATTTGAGAGGAGCTGTCCTTAGTACGAGAGGACCGGGATGGACGCACCGCTGGTGTACCAGTTGTTCTGCCAAGGGCATCGCTGGGTAGCTATGTGCGGACGGGATAAGTGCTGAAAGCATCTAAGCATGAAGCCCCCCTCAAGATGAGATTTCCCATTCCGCAAGGAAGTAAGATCCCTGAAAGATGATCAGGTTGATAGGTCTGAGGTGGAAGCGTGGTGACACGTGGAGCTGACAGATACTAATAGATCGAGGACTTAACCTATATTCTAATGTGAAAAATGAACATTGTTATCTAGTTTTGAGAGAACATTCTCTCCATCAGGTTTGGTGGCGATAGCGAAGAGGTCACACCCGTTCCCATACCGAACACGGAAGTTAAGCTCTTCAGCGCCGATGGTAGTTGGGGGTTTCCCCCTGTGAGAGTAGGACGCCGCCAAGCTTTTCAAAGGATCAGTTCCAATCGGAACTGGTCTTTTTTGTGCTGTTTGAAAGAAGATCACCTTGATACATATGTGGTATAAATCAGGTTGTTTTAATTCACTATAAGCGTGGAGATGCTCTAAATTAACGTGAAAGTCTGTGAAGCATGTTCACTTTTAAGTATGGAGAAAAGTAATAGAGAGAAAGAATAGCAGGTGTATAGATGCCTGATACAAATTCATTCATTTAAATGGAGTTGTATAAGTCTATTTTATTGAAATCAAAACATTCATTGCGTTTAACAGTTGAAATAAAGAAATATCTATATCATTAAAGTATAAAAATTGAAAGGCTGCTGATATTTTTAAAGGATTTACTCGTTTTTAAAGAGAATATAGAGAAGAGAAATACAGCTGTTAATCGTTGAATTAAAGCCGTTTTGACTGGTAACATCAACATCATCTGTTAAAAGAAATACGTCATGAAAAATGAAATAAAATTTTTTTAATATAGCCTTTACAAATGAGTGAAACCTGTATATAATAATCTTTGTCGGATCGAGAGATTCCTACATAGTGGAGGATTAGCTCAGCTGGGAGAGCATCTGCCTTACAAGCAGAGGGTCGGCGGTTCGAGCCCGTCATCCTCCACCATATTTATTCTTACATAATGTTAGGATAGATAAAGCCGGTGTAGCTCAACTGGTAGAGCAACTGACTTGTAATCAGTAGGTTGGGGGTTCAAGTCCTCTTGCCGGCACCACTTTCATATGGTAAGATAGACAAGTCGCTTTAAAAGCGAGCCATTAGCTCAGTTGGTAGAGCATCTGACTTTTAATCAGAGGGTCGAAGGTTCGAGTCCTTCATGGCTCACCATTTTCATGCGGGTGTGGCGGAATTGGCAGACGCGCTAGACTTAGGATCTAGTGTCTTTATGACGTGGGGGTTCAAGTCCCTTCACCCGCATTGCCAAACAACATAAAGAAATCCTGTAATGCGGAAGTAGTTCAGTGGTAGAACACCACCTTGCCAAGGTGGGGGTCGCGGGTTCGAATCCCGTCTTCCGCTTATACCATCCACGCCGGGGTGGTGGAATTGGCAGACACACAGGACTTAAAATCCTGCGGTAGGTGACTACCGTGCCGGTTCAAGTCCGGCCCTCGGCATTATAAAATAAGCGCCCGTAGCTCAATTGGATAGAGCGTTTGACTACGGATCAAAAGGTTAGGGGTTCGACTCCTCTCGGGCGCGCCATTAAGATCGGGAAGTAGCTCAGCTTGGTAGAGCACTTGGTTTGGGACCAAGGGGTCGCAGGTTCGAATCCTGTCTTCCCGACCATCTTTTATGGGGCCTTAGCTCAGCTGGGAGAGCGCCTGCCTTGCACGCAGGAGGTCAGCGGTTCGATCCCGCTAGGCTCCACTTTTCAAAAGATTATTTTATATCATGGCGGTGTAGCTCAGCTGGCTAGAGCGTACGGTTCATACCCGTGAGGTCGGGGGTTCGATCCCCTCCGCCGCTATAAAGGACCTTTAGCTCAGTTGGTTAGAGCAGACGGCTCATAACCGTCCGGTCGTAGGTTCGAGTCCTACAAGGTCCACCATCTATACGGAGGAATACCCAAGTCCGGCTGAAGGGATCGGTCTTGAAAACCGACAGGGGTGTCAAAGCCCGCGGGGGTTCGAATCCCTCTTCCTCCGCCATATTTTTAAAAAATGATATCATCGCGGGGTGGAGCAGTTCGGTAGCTCGTCGGGCTCATAACCCGAAGGTCGCAGGTTCAAATCCTGCCCCCGCAACCAAATTTTTTCTCTAATGGTCCGGTAGTTCAGTTGGTTAGAATGCCTGCCTGTCACGCAGGAGGTCGCGGGTTCGAGTCCCGTCCGGACCGCCATTTTCAAATGAATACATGGCTCGGTAGCTCAGTTGGTAGAGCAACGGACTGAAAATCCGTGTGTCGGCGGTTCGATTCCGTCCCGAGCCACTTTTACAAATAAATATCAGTATGGCGGTTGTGGCGAAGTGGTTAACGCACCAGATTGTGGCTCTGGCACTCGTGGGTTCGATTCCCATCAATCGCCCCATACATATTTTTGCGGGTGTAGTTTAGTGGTAAAACCTCAGCCTTCCAAGCTGATGTCGTGGGTTCGATTCCCATCACCCGCTCCATTTGCATATCGTTCATGGGCCTGTAGCTCAGCTGGTTAGAGCGCACGCCTGATAAGCGTGAGGTCGGTGGTTCGAGTCCACTCAGGCCCACCATGACTTTCCGCAGTAGCTCAGTGGTAGAGCTATCGGCTGTTAACCGATCGGTCGTAGGTTCGAATCCTACCTGCGGAGCCAAATGGAGAAGTACTCAAGTGGCTGAAGAGGCGCCCCTGCTAAGGGTGTAGGTCGCGCAAGCGGCGCGAGGGTTCAAATCCCTCCTTCTCCGCCATTTTTCTGGCCCGTTGGTCAAGCGGTTAAGACACCGCCCTTTCACGGCGGTAACACGGGTTCGAATCCCGTACGGGTCATTTTTTAAAGAGGTCTAATAAAGACCTCTTTTTTATTTTCCACAAAACGAAAGACCGCCATCACAGCGGTCTTTTTTACATATTCATGGAATAGATCGTATAAGACAAGTATGTCGCAAAGAATCCCCATAAAACATAAGGAATTAATAAAATTGGGACAACTTTGCTTAGTTTACGCGAGACGATGACAAGTGCGAGTGCTGTCAGTGCTACAAGCAGGCAGTCGATCGTAGCTGCAAATAGATCTTTTTGTGTAAATTGAAAAAAGCTAAAGGCTTGATTGAATACATAATTTAAAAGAAACAGAATCCAAAATGGTAATGTGATTTTTTGAAAACCATACTTTGCATAAATGATGGCGGCAGATAACGAAATGAGGGCGAATAAGACAGCCCAGACCGCACCGATGACACCACCACTAGGTGTCCATTCAGGTTTATTTAGTGCGTCATACCATTCTCTGTCGATAGGGAACAGGAACCCTGCAATAGAAAATAATGCGTATGTAATAAAGAAGACGATAACCGCCCAAATGATACTTTTTTTAGCCATCCAGAAATCTCCTCCCAATCAATTCACTCTTCAACTTATTTCCCAATTATTACATGATATAAACATCAAGCCCCCAATATGTGGGGACTAATGATTTTTTTTAGTATAAGGATCTTCTTCGTAAGGCTTCAAGTCACCAAACACTGTCATGACGCCTTCTTCATCTAATGCTTCTTCATAAGCTTCGTGTGCTTTATTTGGATAGACCTTGCTTGCTTTTCCTTCAATATCAGCAGCTGCAAACCCTTCATAGTCTTCCACATAATCTTCATCTTCTGATTGTGTATACACATCATCGTATGTCAATGGAGGAAATTCCATATCGGATGGGGTATCAGAGTTCCCATAGCGTTCTACGTCTTGGTAGGCATCTTCTCCGTCATATGCAGCACTTTCTTCATTTTCAAATTGCCCTGAGGGCGGACTTAATAAGTCCTCTTCAATGGGACGGTTTTGTGAAACGGTCTGTTCTTTTGAATGCTCTGTGCATGTGACGGCGGTGGGAAGGGCTTCTAAGCGTTCTTTAGGAATAGGGGCTTTACACACTTTACACAAACCATAAGAGCCGTCTGCCATTGCTTGGAGTGCTTCATTGATATCGGAAAGATGCTCATGTTCCAAACTGTTTAAGGCAATGTCTTTTCCGCGTTCGAATAGTTCTGTCCCTTGGTCGCCAGGGTGGTTATCATAGGCTGACAGTTCGCCCACTGAATCATAAGGAAATGATACTTTCTGTTCATCATCATGGCTTTTGGCTTCAATTTCTTGTTTTTCATCGAGAAGTCGCTGCTTCAACTGATGTAATTCGTTTTTAGACAACAAAGCGATCACCCTTTCATATCAAACATATTGTTAGTATGAGCAAATTTTTATGTAAGACTTGTGCCAATTTGAAGCAATTCTTCAATAAAAAACGCCTGCGGCTGCAGGCGTTTCGTGTTATGCGAGATAATATTGTAAGATCAATGCGATCGTTAACAGGAAACCAAAAAACGTATTTGTTTGTGCTGTCGACTTCATGGCATTCATTAATTCAATTGGTTTTTCTTTTTGCTTAAATTCTTTAATGGCTGTATAAGCTTTTGGCACACTGAGTAAGACAAGAAGACTCCAAAGACCCACGATATCCATAAAGATATAAACAAAAATGAGTACATATGAGATCACAAACATGGAAAGTAGGATGTTTACTGCCGCTTTACGTCCAGCTAGGATAGCAAGTGTCTTTCGTCCATTCTCTTTATCACCGTCTAAATCACGGATATTGTTCGACAGTAAGATGGCACCAACTAAAATAGAGATAGGTAATGAAATGAGCACAGCTTTTGATGTCAATGTTCCTGTTTGGATATAGAAACTAATTAAAATGATGCCTAGTCCCATAAAAGCACCTGATACAAGTTCTCCAAATGGTGTATAAGCAATTGGTACAGGGCCACCGGTATAAAAATAGCCTGCTGCCATACAAATTAGTCCTATGAGTGCAATCCACCAGCTAGACATCATGCAAATATAGATCCCAAGTAATAAAGAAAGCGCGAATAAGGCATAAGCGAGGCCTAAAACTGTTTTTGGTTTTACACCGTTTCTCACGATCGCTCCGCCGATACCGACAGATTTCTCATTGTCCAATCCGCGAACATAATCAAAGTACTCATTAAACATGTTCGTTGCAATTTGGATAAACATCGATGCAAATAGCATAGCTAAAAATAGCCCAACATGTATTTGACCACTCGGAAGTGCTAGGACAGTTCCTAAAGTAACGGGAATAAATGCCGCTGTTAATGTATGCGGTCGTAGTAAATTCCACCAAATCCGCCAGTTCTTATCAGGCTTAATTGGTGAAAGCTGATCTGATATCGATTGATGCTGCATAAAATATACTCCTTTAAATAAAAAAATACGTACACGTCCAAATTCCAGTTTAGCAAAGTTCAAAAAGGTGTCAATATATTGATGCGATGAAACAAGAAAAAGATGTTTGCTAATCGTTCCCATCTAGAGAGAAAGCTTGATCTTCGAACAGGTCTTACCATTTTTTAAGGGATGTTCTCATTTCAATATGCGGGAGCGAAAAAATCTTGAAAGCGTGATATAATAAGGATTCGAGGTTTTAAAAGCTGTTTTCTTTACTAAGTTCATCTGTTAAGGTTTATAATAGAAAAGCATGTCATTCGACATACTCGAATGTTCATGTATTTTTTTACATGATGGTTTTATTTTTATATGTTATTTCATGGATTTTGGAGGAATGTATCATGGTGACAACAGTGCAAAGTACTTTCCGGCAGGAAGCGCTTGCGACATTAGAAGAAGCGAATAACGTCAACCATGCTGTTTTGATAAGCTACTCCAGAAGAGTTGACGATCTGGATCCTCTTGCCTTTTTCCAAAGCGGCGAAGCGGATTTTTTAGGCGAGCGGTTTTTTTGGTCTGATCCAGAAAGCCAAATGATATTTTCTGGACTTGGCAGAGCGGCCGTGATTAAATCATCAGAGCAAGGCAAAGAACGATTCAATATCGTCCATCAAGAATGGGAGCAGCTGAAACAGCATATGTTCCATTTTCATGATGAGAAGGAGTTAAAGCAAGCGGCAGTTGGTCCGCTTTTATTTGGAGGATTTTCATTTGATCCATACGAAGAAAAGGCGCGTCACTGGGAAGCATTTGGCGAGGCTCATTTTTTTGTGCCATCGATGATGCTGACTGTTTCAAAAGAAGGCACGTTTCTAACGATCAATGAATGGAACGAGGTGGACGGGAATGTTCATCAGCTCATTCAAGAGTTAGAACAGAAAGCTTCTAATTTTGATGCATTGCCTGTCAGAAATCATGGACAAGCTGAGCTTGTTCATATGGAAGAGTTAGATGTCCAGGAATGGATGAAAGCAATCCATGAAGCGACAGAACACATTCGTGTGAACGAATATGAAAAGGTTGTTTTAGCAAGAGAAGTCTTGCTTCACTATAAAAATCAAATAGAACTCGCTCCACTATTAGCAGAATTACTAAAACATCAAACAACGAGTTATGTATTTGCTATAGAGCAGGGAAGACAAGCATTTGTCGGGGCGACGCCTGAACGTTTAGTGAAAAAAAGCGGTGGTGAAGTGTTTTCATCGTGTTTGGCAGGTTCCATTGTACGTGGTCAAGATGAAGTAGAAGATCAGGCACTAGGTGAGGAACTGCTTCATGATGAGAAAAATTTGATTGAACATCAAATTGTCGTGAATATGATTGAGCAGGCATTTGAAGCAAACTGCCATCATGTGCATAAGCCAAATCAACCAAGTCTTTATAAAACGAAAAACATTCAGCATTTATTTACACCCATTGTGGGAGAAATTAAAAGCAGCTGTTCACTCTTTTCATTAATTGAACAGCTTCATCCAACACCAGCGCTTGGAGGATATCCTAAGGAAAAAGCGGTAGAGGTGATTCGTGAAATCGAACCGTTGAAACGCGGTTGGTATGCGGCGCCAGTGGGATGGATTGATTCTAAGGACAATGGAGAATTTGCTGTCGCCATTCGATCAGGTCTTATTGAGGAAGACCAAGTTCGTTTGTTTGCTGGATGTGGAATTGTAGAGGATTCCCTTGCAAAACAAGAGTATGAAGAAACGCAAGTGAAATTAAGACCAATGTTGTCTGCTCTTGGAGGTCGTCCTATTGAATAATCAAATCATGACAAGATATATTGGCAGATTAATGGATGAATTTGTGCAAAGTGGTGTGAAGGAGGCAGTTGTTTGTCCTGGCTCCCGTTCAACACCGCTTGCGATGCTCGCTCTTGCTCATCAAGAAATCAATGTCCATGTGTTAGTGGATGAACGGTCTGCTGCTTTTTATGCACTGGGTCTTGCGAAAGCGAGCCAAACACCAGTGCTACTCATCTGTACATCAGGTACGGCAGCAGCTAACTTTTACCCAGCTGTTGTCGAGGCACATTATTCTCGGGTACCATTGATTGTTTTAACTGCTGATCGGCCGCACGAATTGAGGGAGGTTGGGGCACCTCAAGCGATTGATCAGCAATTCTTATTCGGTAAGTTTGTTAAATGGTTCACAGACTTAGCCTTGCCAGAAGAAAGCCAAACGATGCTGCGGTATGTCCAAACTGCTGCTGCTAGGGCAAGTCATGTGTCAACGCAGGAGCCAAAGGGACCAGTTCAGGTGAATGTGCCGCTGAGAGAACCATTGCTACCTGACTTGTCTATTGATCCTTTTGATAGAGAAGAAGGAGTTGCGAACAAAGTTTTAGCAGCAGGTCAAGCTCGTCCGGATGATCGGGTTATGTCAGAATTAGTGTCTATCATGAACAAAGCGGCAAAAGGAATTATTGTTGCTGGTGAACTTCACTCGCCGGAAGAGCAGGCGTCAGTGTTACGTCTTGCAAAAGCTTTGCATCTGCCAATTTTAGCTGACCCGCTTTCTCTTTTGCGAAATGGACATGAAAGTGAAGAATACATCATAGATGCATACGATTCTTTGTTAAAAGATGAGGCATTGCAGCAGCATCTCTTGCCTGAAATGGTCATTCGTTTTGGACCGATGCCTGTGTCTAAGCCTTTATTTAAGTGGCTAGAAAAGCATGCGGAAGTGAAGCAGATTGTCGTCGATGCTGCGGGTGGTTATCGAGATCCTGGTTTAAGCGCATCATACATGATTGAAAGTCATGCAGCCTCTTTTGTAGAAGAAGTCTTGATGAGAGCGGAAAAGCGTCAGGATACATCTTATTTACGACGTTGGCAGAGTGTCAATTCTTCATTTAGAATGCATGCAAATCAATACAATGATGAGGACCTGACATTTGAGGGAAATGTGTATCGTCAGCTGCAGCACCTTTTGCCAAAAGAGAGTGTGCTCTTTATCGGAAATAGTATGCCTATTCGAGATGTCGATACCTTTTTTGAAACGCAGTCAAAACCGTTTCGGATGATGGCGAATCGCGGAGCAAATGGCATTGATGGTGTTGTGTCCACAGCTCTTGGAACATATGCAGCCTTGAAACAACCCATCACTTTAGTCATCGGCGATTTATCTTTTTACCATGATATGAACGGTCTTCTTGCAGCTAAGCTAATGGGCATTCCGCTCACGGTTGTGTTGTTAAACAATGATGGTGGAGGAATCTTTTCTTTCCTTCCGCAGGCATCCGATGAACCGTATTATGAAAAGCTCTTTGGTACGCCGACTGGGTTGAATTTTGAGTATGCATCAAAGCTATATGGGGGAACCTATTCGAAGCCGACAACGAAAGAAGAGTTAAAAGATGTGTACTTGGCGCATATCCAAGAACCAGGGCTTCATTTAATTGAAATTGAAACTGACCGGCATTCTCGCGTTGGCAAACATCGCCAAATGATGGACGAGATATTGAGGGAAGTGAAAAAAGAATGCCTTCACTCATAATACGAATGCACGATGGTGTGGCATATGAGGTGATAGACCATAACCCATCTGCTGAAAATGCCACGTTATGTTTACATGGCTTTACAGGGAGTGCAGCTTCTTGGGCTTTTTTGAATACTTATACACAAAAACATACGAGATTGATTCAGGTCAGCTTGCTTGGACATGGCCGCACAGACTCACCAAAGAGTATAAGAAGATATGCAATGTCCCAGCAGCTGGCAGATCTTGCTGAGATTTTAGATCAATTAAAGCTTCACAAAGTGAACATTCTCGGATATTCTATGGGAGGGCGTATTGCTTTATCATTTGCCTCCCGTTATCCAGAACGTGTAAACAAGCTGATTCTTGAGAGTACATCTCCAGGGCTGAACTCTTTTAAAGAGCGGATGGCGAGGCTGAATCATGATCATCAGCTAGCTCAAAAGATCAGACATGAAGGGTTAGCGCAGTTTGTGGATTTTTGGGAGAACATTCCGCTGTTTGCTTCGCAGAAATCCTTGCCAGCGGACAGGCTAACGCAACTGAGAGAGGGAAGGCTAAAAGCCGATCCTAACGGGCTGGCTCGCAGCTTAGAAGGTATAGGAACCGGTTCACAGCCGTCTATGTGGCAAGCATTAAAGCAGATAAAACAGCCTGTTTTACTCATTTGCGGAACACTTGATAAAAAGTTTTGTCACATCGCCAAACGTATGCAGCAGGCGCTTGAATACAGTCAATTCACAGTAGCAGAGCATGCCGGGCATACAGTTCATGTGGAACAACCACATTTTTTTGGTAAAATAGTAAGTGAGTTTATTTTATCGCAAGATTAGAGGAGGAAATATTGATGGCTATTGAATGGCAAACTGAGCGTCAGTATGACGAAATTTTATATGAAACATATAATGGGATTGCAAAAATCACCATTAACCGTCCGCACGTACATAATGCCTTTACACCAAAGACCGTAAGTGAATTAATTGATGCATTCTCACGTGCTCGTGACAATTCAGAAGTTGGTGTCATTGTCCTTGCAGGTGCTGGAGGTAAAGCATTCTGTTCTGGTGGAGACCAAAAAGTACGCGGTCATGGCGGCTATGTAGGAGACGATCAAATTCCACGTCTAAACGTCCTAGACTTACAGCGTTTAATTCGTGTCATTCCAAAACCAGTTATTGCGATGGTTGCGGGCTATGCGATTGGCGGCGGACATGTGCTTCATGTCGTGTGTGACCTCACGATTGCAGCAGACAATGCGATTTTTGGACAAACTGGACCAAAAGTGGGCAGCTTTGATGCTGGTTATGGATCTGGCTATCTTGCACGTATTGTGGGCCATAAGAAAGCAAGAGAAATCTGGTACTTATGCCGTCAATACAATGCACAAGAAGCGCTTGATATGGGACTGGTCAACACAGTTGTACCATTAGAGCAGCTGGAAGAAGAAACAGTGAAGTGGTGTGAGGACATGCTAGAAAAGAGCCCGACTGCTTTACGATTCTTGAAAGCTGCATTTAATGCGGACACAGATGGATTAGCTGGTATTCAGCAATTTGCAGGAGATGCGACCCTTCTTTATTACACAACAGATGAAGCAAAAGAAGGACGCGATTCCTTTAAGGAAAAACGGAAGCCAGACTTCGGTCAGTTCCCTCGTTTCCCTTGATTCAATGATATGGATGAAAACAGCTTAGTGCATCAGACTGAGCTGTTTTCTTTTATGAAAAGGAGGTGTCATGATGAAGCAACCCAATTGGCTGCTGCACCGTGCGTATTTAACGCCAGACCGGGTCGCACTCATTTATCAAGACAAAGAGTGGACATTTCGTGATTTAGCGAATGATGTAGACCAACTTGCGAATCGTTTGACACGTGTCTCTTTTAAAAAAGGGGATACGGTTGCGATTTTAATGAACAACCATCCTCATATGGTCATGCTTGTTCACGCTTGTTTTTTATTAGGCTTCAAGATTGTGTTATTGAACAATAAGTTAACAAAAGCAGAGAGACGTTTTCAGCTGGAAGATGCGAAAGTCATGGCTTTATTAACAGAGTCTGCATATGCAAATGAGCATCATGGTGATTTACCTGTTTATACAATAGAGACTTTACCTGATGCAGATCATGATATGGAAAAGAAGGTCGTACATGATATTGATTTAAATGAGACGGCGACGATTATGTATACATCTGGAACGACAGGACGCCCTAAAGGGGTGGAGCAAACGTTTGGTAATCATTTTCATAGTGCTGTTTCCTCGGCATTGAATTTAGGAATCAGGGAGGACGACCGCTGGCTCATTGCCTTGCCTCTTTTTCATATAAGCGGTTTATCCGCTATATTTAAATCTGTCATATACGGTATGACTGTCGTGCTTCATCAAAAGTTTGATGTCGATGAAGTCAAGAATGCTATTGAACAGCATCGAGTGACGATGTTGTCAGTTGTTCAAACCATGCTGTCCCGTTTATTAAGTGGACTTGAAGAATGTCCGTCTTCTTTGCGCTGCCTGCTGTTAGGCGGAGGCCCTGCGCCTTATGCGATGCTTCAAGAGAGTAAGGAGAAAGGATTTCCTGTGTTTCAATCGTACGGTATGACGGAGACCTGCTCGCAAATTGTGACACTTGCGCCAGAATTTAGTGTGGAAAAGCTTGGATCAGCGGGAAAACCCCTTTTTGGGTGTGAATTAAAGATTCAAGATGAGGACCGTCCGTGTCGTCCTTTTGAGCATGGTGAAATCATGGTAAAAGGTGCAAATGTCATGAAAGGCTACCTTCATCGTCAAGAGGCAACAGCTGCTGCATTTGAGCAGGGCTGGCTGAAAACGGGTGATATTGGCTATGTAGATGAGGACGGATTCTTATTTGTGCTTGATCGGCGGTCAGACTTAATTATTTCTGGCGGAGAAAATATTTATCCAGCAGAAATTGAAGCAGTTCTTTTAACACATCCAAATGTAAAGGAAGCCGGAGTGACGGGTATATATGATAAAAAATGGGGAGAGGTACCTGCTGCCTTCCTTGTGACAGATGAGCAGATTCCGGAGAATGAGCTCTATGCTTTATGTCAGTCGCAATTAGCCAAGTATAAATGGCCCGCCGCTTTTCACTTTGTGGATGAACTGCCAAGGAATGCGTCGAATAAATTGCAGAGGCACAGACTCAAATCAAAGGGGTTTTTAGATGATTCAAATTGAACGTGTGATCTTATATCATGTCACGATGAAACTCAAACAGCCATTTACAACGAGCCTTGGGACCATTTCAGAGCGTGAGTTTATTATTGTCGAGGTCAAAGATCAAACAGGATTAACTGGATGGGGAGAGGTATCTGCCTTCTCTTCTCCGTGGTATACAGAAGAAACCATCGAGACCTGCTATCACATGCTCAGGGCTTTCTTTATCCCGAACGTGCTGACCCGATCTTTTACACATCCTTCGGACATACCAGACAGCTTGTACCATTTTAAAGGCAATAGAATGGCCAAAGCGGGAATTGAGGCAGCTGTGTGGGATATTTATGCAAAGCGAGAAAATAAGTCCTTACGTGACGTCTTAGGCGGTACTAGAGATAGAATTCCATCTGGTGTCGTTGCGGGGTTAGGACCAATAGATGATATGATTCAGCAAATCGAGCAATTTGTTGATCAAGGCTATCAGCGTGTGAAAGTGAAGATTAAGCCGGGACAAGATATTGGACTTCTACAAAAGATAAGGGAGTCTTTCCCTCACCTCCCGTTAATGGCGGATGCAAACTCTGCTTATGAATTAAAAGATATTAGCAAACTGAAGCAGCTCGACGATATTCGTTTATTAATGATTGAACAGCCTTTAGCTGCAGATGACATTGTCGATCATCGGCATTTGCAAAAGCATTTAAAAACACCAATCTGTTTGGATGAAAGTATTTGTTCTTTAGATGATGCGAGAAAAGCTGTAGAACTTGGAAGCTGTCAGATTATTAATGTGAAGCCTTCACGAGTTGGAGGGCTGACTGAAGCTCTTAAGATTCATGCGTTCTGCAAGGAGCAGCAGATTCCGTTATGGTGCGGTGGAATGATTGAAACAGGCATTTCTCGCGCGCAAAACGTGGCACTTGCATCACTTCCGCAATTTACGATTCCTGGGGATATTTCAGCATCGTCGAAATATTGGGAGCAGGATATCATTTTTCCTGAAATTAAAGTTGAAAATGGGTTTATTGAAGTACCGCGTTCTCCAGGTATGGGTGTAGAAGTTGATTATCAAGCGCTTCGTTCTTTCTCAGATAAAATTGATGTGTTTACAAAACATGATTTTGTGAAATGAAAACGAATGAATCGCCATTTGCACCATCAATAGAACCACTATATAGTTAAGGAAAGTTTTTCCTTCCTGTCTGAACAAAAAGAAAGAGCGGTCATCCGCTCTTTCTTACTCTTCTACAAGCCCGCTGTCGTAAGCAAGCTGTCCAATATACTGATGCATGTCATTGGGCATGTCGGAAACATGTCCGTATTCATAATCCCAAAGATTTAAAAAGGAGTGAGCTGCTTGATAAAATGCAGCCTCGTCCGCGTCCTGAATTTCTTCAAGAAACGTTTGAGCAAGCCGATCGTTTTTCAAAGCGAAGCGCCTCCTTTAATGAGACTTAAAGGTCTTGAGGTTTAAACGTTTTACAGTCAGTTTCTTCACTTTTCTCAGCCGTATTTCCTGTATGGCTGACGACATAAATTGCATCTGCACCACAACGATTTCCAGCATTCCAGTAGGAACAGTTGTTTACTTCACAAAGGATTTTTTGACTCATACAGATGACCTCCTTTTGAGTATGTCTTTCATCTATAATGTAACCGAAGTAAGGGGCGTTCATTCATGTTAATCTTCCTGACGAATATAACGCTTATCTTTCATAAACAATTTCCAGAAGAAGTAGAACCCAGGGAATAGGATGATAAACCCTACAATATACGTAATAAATAATGCCCTAAATGTGACGGGATCTGTA
Organism: Bacillus sp. FSL K6-3458; assembly: GCF_038005045.1. Taxonomy (NCBI): domain Bacteria; kingdom Bacillati; phylum Bacillota; class Bacilli; order Caryophanales; family Bacillaceae; genus Bacillus; species Bacillus sp. FSL K6-3458. Next base: position 1,228,508 of record NZ_JBBOSI010000001.1, read on the forward strand.
AACCCAGACATGATGGTAATATCAGGATAGGCCATATAGGGCAAATGCGCATGTCCATACACATAGCTTGCTAAGAAATATTGAATTGTAATGGCGATAACCGCTAAACGTGGTCTCCCTTTCCGATGTTTAAAGCGGCTGTTTGGTAAAAATAGAGCCAAACCTGCAAGCAAAAACATGAGCAGAGAAACAAGCAGGATCGGGATGTTCTGCATCATTTTTGTGAACAGCCAATTGGCCTCACTTCTCAGTGTGAGCATGATAAAGAAAGCCATCATGAGAGAAAGCGGACCTGTAATCAGTGCTCCTCTTCTATAAATGTTATAAGCCTCATCTTCGTTTGCAACATTAGAAAAATCAGCTAAAAGCAAAGATGAGAGGAAAAGGGTACTGAAAATCGCAAAACCTACGAAAGAATAGACATTTGCGCTTGTAAAGACCAATCCTAAATCTAATGAGTAGACATTATTCTCCTGAAAGATGAATCCACCATGTGTAATGGGGAGAACCATGATGAGGATGGACGGAATAATAAAGCCGCTAATTCCTGAAATATATGTCACGGCTTTTCTATATTTTTTAGGCAGTGAATGAGAGAAGACGAGAAATCCGCTTCGCAGTGCTAGAAGCAACAAAATAATGCTGCCGGGTATTAATAGAACAGTGCCTAGCACAAATGTTGCACCTGGAAACAGGCTAAACAAGGCAACGACGATGGCCACAATGAAGACGTTTGTTACTTCCCAAGTGGGAGAAAGATACTTATTTGCGATATTTGCGGCCTTTGTCTGCTCTTTGTTCATGTAAATCATTGACCAAAATCCTGCACCGAAATCCATTGATGCCATCACTGCATAGATAAACACGAATCCCCATAAGATGGTGATTGCAATGAGTGCATCAGTTGTTACATCCATTTGCATCAAGATCGCTCCCTTTTTAAGATTCTGTTAACCGTAAGTCTTCTTCAATTGAATGTTTTCTAAAGTAGTACGTCAGTACAATCACAGTTGCGATGCCTAAAATGAGATAGACAATGGCAAAAAGGATGAAAAGTGTACCGATAGATCCTGATGATGTGACGACTTCAGAGGTTTTGAGCATTCGATAAATCACCCATGGCTGACGGCCTGTACAGGCAAAGATCCAGCCAAATTCAATCGCCAAAAGACTAAGAGGCCCGCCAAATAAATAAAGGACAAGCAGCCATTTTGGATAATGGTCGCGTTTTAAAATTTTGCGGTAAAACAGTGCTAACACAGCAAAGAAAATGAGCAATGAGCCGATAATGACCATTCCGTTAAATAATGTGTGAATAAATAAAGGCGGCCACTCGTCCCTAGGAAAATCATTTAACCCTTTAACCACAGTATCAAAGCTATTTCCTGCAAGAAAACTAAGTGCCCAAGGGATTTCGATAGCTCCTTTGATTTCTTGCGTATTGGCATCAGTAAAACCGCCAATGGCTAGAGGCGCATGTGATTGCGTTTCAAATAAACCTTCAGCACCCGCTAATTTTTCAGGCTGATATTCATACAGAAGCTGAGCTGATTCGTGACCGTTTAAGGCTGTGAGAAAAGAGAAAAGTCCGCCTACAATCAGTCCGAGAAAAAGGGCTTTTCGATGAAAGGTATAGAGCTTTTCGTTTTTTCTTGTTTTCAACATTTTAAATGCAGCGACAGAAGCAATGACAAAAGCGCCTGTTGTAAAAGCAGACAGTACTACGTGAGTAGCAGTTACAACAAAACTAGGATTGAAAAATGCCTTCCAAGGTTCGATATTCGTTATTTCTCCATTGATCATTTGAAAGCCAGCGGGTGTTCCTTCAAAAGCATGTACGTTTGTAATGAGAATCGCTGAAGCTGCTGCACCAATGACAACGAAAATAACGGTAATGATGCGCATGGCTGGTGATAAACGATCTGCTGCGTACACATAAATAGACATAAATAATGCTTCAATAAAGAAAGCATAAATTTCTATTTGAAATGGCAGTGACATGACTTTTCCGATGACCTCCATAAAACCAGGCCATAGAAGGGCAAGCTGCGTACCAGCAATGGTACCGGTTGGAATGGCAACCCCTAACAGAACAGCCTGCGCTTTTGTCCATCGTTTGGCCATGATGGCATAATGCGGGTCCTTCGTTTTTTGAAAGATGAGTTCAGCTAACAAAATCATTAGCGGGATGCCTACGCCAAGCGAGGCATAAATAATATGGAAGCCCATTGTTGTGCCGAACAGACTTCTAGCTAAAACGAGATCAGTCAATTTTTTCTCCGCCTTTCTTATCGCATCTCTTTTGATGGTGTTTATTATTCTCCACCATTTTTAGATTATTCTTCCTGACTAAGAAAGCTTGTTTTTTGACAAGTTGTAAAAGGGGGAGTAGAATATAACTATAAAACGTAATCATTACGTTTTGATAACGAAGGGAGTTTTGACATTGAAAAGAGATATTCATCCAACCTCACATGAAGTTGTATTTATGGACGTAAACAGCGGTTACCGCTTCTTAAGTAGATCAACAAAGACATCACATGAGACCGTAGAGTGGGAAGATGGGAAGACTTATCCTGTCATTAAAGTAGAGACAAGCTCTGATACGCATCCATTTTATACAGGACGCCAGAAATTCGGAGAAAAAGGCGGCAGAGCGGAGCAGTTTAAGAAAAAATATCAAATGTAAACAAAGAAACACACCTGATCATGGTGTGTTTTTTTGTGCAGTAAAAAACCCCGGCTGATCGCACGGGGTTCATGAATTCATTCAACATTTAAAGCTGTTTTTAATGTGTTTAAATTTTGTTTCATTAAGCTGACATAGCTTTCGCCATTTTTAGCATCATCTTCTGTAATGGATTCTAGATTTTTCAGTGTAAGGCTTTTTGCCCCAATTTCACTGCGAATCGTATCTGATACTTTACTGCTGACGTTATTTTCAAAAATGACATACTTGATGTGATGCTTTTCTGCCTGTTGTACGATATTTTCAAGCTGTTTTTGGGAAGGCTCTTCAGAAGCAGAGAGTCCTAGTACACTGATTTGCTCAATGCCATAGCGTTTTTCCCAGTAGCCGTATGCAGCGTGAGAAACAAGAATTTCTTTATGTTCTGCTTTAGATAACGTTGTTTTGAATTCCTGATCTAACGATTGTAATTCTTTTTTTAGTGATTCATAGTTTTTTGTGTATTCGTCTTTATGATCTGGATCTAGTGAAACGAGTGTGTCTTTAATATTTTTTGCCATTTGCTGTGCATAAACAGGGTCTAGCCATGCATGGGGATCTTTATCTCCGTGGTCGTGTCCATCATGGTCATGATCTTCACCTTCATGATCGTGATCATGGTCCTCCCCTTCTTCATGAGCATGTTCTTCTTGTGTTGATAATAGCTTGATGCCTTCGGCTGCTTTCACTGTTTTCACGCCTTGGTCTTTTAACGTAGAAGCCGTTTTATCAGCAAATGCTTCAGCACCTGTTCCGCTGTAAATAAAGGCATCTCCTTCAGCCATTTCAACCATCGTTTTTGAACTTGGTTCAAAGCTGTGTGCATCTGCATTGGCAGGGTACACACTTTGAGCGTTCACGTGAGAGCCGCCAATTTTTTCAGTGAAATCTTGAATAGGGAAGATCGTCGTGTAAATGGTTAATTTCCCATCTGCTTTTCCTTTTGAAGCATTTGTCCCCGCACTGCTTGAGCAAGCGGCAAGACCGACCGCTAATAAAGCAGCTGTTAAAATAAAAAAGATTTTTTTCATCTAAGAATGTCTCCTCTCAACCTATTAGATAGAAATGATTACGATTTAATGTCCTGAGTTATTGTATCGTAATAATTACGATTTGAAAAGAGGAAAATAAAAAATTTTCATCAGAAGATGTTTCCTCTAAAAAAATAGACGTCAAAACGTGACGAAATTTAAAACATTGTGCTATATTTATTTTTAAAAAAAGAAAAAGGAATGGACAAACTTATGAAACTTTTAGACGAAATCATCGAATATAACCAACAATTTATTGAAGAGAAGCGATATGAAGAGTTTACAACAACGAAGTTTCCACAGAAAAAAGCTGTCATTCTATCATGTATGGATACAAGACTTGTTGAACTGCTTCCACGCGCCATGAACATGAAAAATGGCGATATTAAAATTGTCAAAAGTGCTGGCGCTCTTGTTTCTCACCCATTTGGAAGTATTATGCGAAGCATTTTAGTGGCTGTTTATGAATTGAATGCTGACGAGGTGTACGTCATTGGGCATCACGATTGCGGGATGAGTAAAATAGACAGCGAAACACTCTTAAATAAAGCCATTGAGCGTGGTATTCCAGAAAAACGGATTGAAGTACTGGAATACTCAGGAATCGATTTTCAACAGTGGCTCAAAAGCTTTAGCTCAGTTGAAGAAAGTGTGAAAGACAGTGTATCTGTCGTTAAAAATCATCCGCTTCTTCCATCTGATGTGCCTGTACATGGTCTTGTCATTGATCCTGGAACAGGTAAGCTTGACTTAGTTGTCAATGGTTATGAAGAAAAGTAAGTTATTTTTCCTTTTTAGGCGGGACCGGATCCATGCCTCCAGGATGCAGCGGGTGACATTTTAAAATTCGCTTAATCGTGAGCCAGCCGCCTTTTAAAGCGCCATGCGTTTTGATCGCCTCTAGCCCGTAGTTTGAGCAAGTGGGGTAAAACCTGCAGCTCGGCGGTGTTAGAGGGGAAATGCATTTTTGATAAAAGCGAATGATGCCGATAAAAATTTGTTTCATAGAGGTTCCTCCTTGTCTGTCTTTTCACAGTATAAGAAAAAAGGACAAGGAAGGGAAGTTTTATAAACTAAACTGGTCGGAACAATATGTTATAATATAGGAAATTGCAATTATAGGAGTGGTGATTAATGCCTTCAGTCGAAAGCTTTGAACTTGACCATAATGCTGTAAAAGCACCTTACGTTCGTCATTGCGGCGTTCATAAAGTGGGATCAGATGGGGAAGTGAACAAATTTGATATCCGTTTTTGTCAGCCAAACAAGCAGGCAATGAAACCTGATACGATTCATACATTAGAGCATTTACTTGCGTTTAATATTAGAACACACTCAGAGAAATACGATCATTTTGATATCATCGATATTTCTCCAATGGGCTGCCAGACTGGCTACTATTTAGTTGTCAGCGGTGCACCGACACCAAGAGAGATCGTTGAACTGCTTGATGCAACATTCAAAGATGCAGTGGAAGTAACAGAAATTCCTGCTGCAAATGAAGAGCAGTGCGGTCAAGCGAAGCTTCATGATCTTGAAGGAGCAAAACGTTTAATGCGTTTCTGGCTGTCTCAGGATCAAGAAGAGCTATTAAAAGTATTTGGATAATCAGTAAGATGATGAACCGGACATATTGAATGTCCGGTTTTTTATATGAAATGAAACGAGAGCTGTTAAAATAGGGGATATTTGTTAAAATGGACATGTCAGTAAAAAAGGGGGATACACGAATGCGGAAAATGGTAGGAATCATTTTGATGCTCGCATTACTTAGTGCATGTGGAAACTCGGCAGCGAGCAATGACAAGGGAGAAGTGCCTGAGCTATTAGAAGTCAAACTAACAGGGCCGGAGCAAGTGGAGAAAAATGAAAACGTTATCGTAAAAGCAGCTGTCACATATGGTGATACGCCTGTTGATGATGCAGATGATGTTGAATTTGAAGTGTGGAAAGATGGCGACAAGGATAACAGCAAGATGATTCAGCCAAAGAAAAAGGAGAAAGGTGTATATGAATTGCATACAGCTTTCAAACAAGATGGCCTTTATATCATACAAGTCCATGTGACAGCTAAACAGCAGCATAATATGCCGAAGACAAACATCCATGTAGGTGATGTGAAAAAAGAGAGTTCATCTACTGAAGAAGAAGATACCTCACATCATTGAAAGCGGTTTTATTTTGGGTTAGGACGTTGGTTTGGTTCAGCATCCTGTGGTGAATCGACTTTATGCTTGTAATCATAAGCCTTTGATGTCGTCCACAGTGATAAAAAGACAACGATTGAGATAATGATAAAGCTGATAATCCCAAGTAACAGCATCTAACTCCCTCCTTATTTCCATATTAACATATATTTCATGCGGTCAAAATAGAAGAAAATGATGGCAGGTTTCAGTATAATAAAAAAAGGGTAATCCCATACTAAACGCAACTACATAAGGAGGAATCAACATGTCTGAAAAATTATTAAACGTCGTCAATAAACAAGTAGCAGATTGGACTGTGCTTTACGTAAAATTACATAACTATCACTGGTATGTAAAGGGAAAAGACTTCTTTACACTCCATGAAAAATTCGAGGAACTTTATACAGAAACAGCGACATACATTGATGATTTGGCTGAGCGTATGCTTGCTTTAAATGGACAACCTGTTGCGACAATGAAAGAGTGCTTAGAAATTTCTAGCATTCAAGAAGCGGAAGGCAATGAATCAGCCGAGCAAATGGTGAAAAATCTGTATGATGATTTCTCTAATATTGCAGAAGAACTTAAGCGAGGCATGGAGCTGGCTGCAGAAGTTGGCGATGAAACAACAGGCGATATGTTGCTTGCGATTCATCAATCCATTGAAAAACACAACTGGATGCTAAAAGCATACTTAGGATAAGCGAATGTGAAAGGAATGTCGATCATCAAACAGATCGGCATTCTTTTTTTGTGGATTTGTGACAGACAGCCCATTGAATTGATGGGGCTTTCAGCCGAAGAGAAAAGGGAAGGGAGGGGAGAAGATGTCCTCAATTGCAGGAATGATGAGCCAGCAAGTGGCGAGTATTCAAAAAACACTTAATATCAGTTTATTGAATTCACAGCTTGCCACGAACACAGCCCAAGCCATGGTGATGCTCGATCAAGTGCAGCAGCAGCCTCAAGCTGTTCAGCCCAAAGATTCAGATGCTACGTTTATTGATGTCAGAGTTTAACCAAGAAAGCCGCCGTCACAGGCGGCTCTTTTTATGCGCTTCACGAATTTTTTGAACAGCTAACCATGCCTTTATTTTTTGTCGTCCAAGCTATTCATCAAATGCGGCATATACTATTGAGGTAAGAAGTTCCACGATGAAAGGATGTTGATGCCAAGTGAGCAAGGATTTAGGCATCTTTTCGTTGTTTACAGTCAGTTTGTCGGCAATGGGCTTTCTGTTTGGTGGAGCAGGATATTTACTCATGATATTAGTGACACTCATGGCTATAGAATTAATTTGTTCAAGCCTAAGAGAATCTGTGACTGGACAACTTACGATGAAGCGTTTTTTGACCAGGCTTGTTCGAAAGGTTGTGACGATCTCTTTAATATCCATGGCACATTTCTTCGATGTCATGCTGAAGACTGGGGGGACAATTAAGGATTTAGCGCTCATCTTTTATATTATTTATGAATCGTACCAGATTGTCTCAACAGCCAGAGCTCTCGGAATTCCCATTCCACAGTTGTTTATTGATGTGTTAGACATGATTAAAAATAAATTGCGCAAAAAGCCGTAATTTCTTCATATCTGGTCATACTAAAGGAAAAAGGATGAATCAGATGGCGAGACACACATACTATGTATCCGTTCAAGACGGATCAATCTCACAGCACAGAGACGCGGCTGCTTGGCAATTTCAGATAGAAGCAGATGATGACCAAATCTTGCAGTTAAGAGAGTATTTTGATGAACAGTATATGACAGATTGGAAAGGTTTCTTTCGGGCGCATGTTCCATTTCTTGAATATCATTATGATAGCCCAAACGACGAAATGGATAGGAAAAGAAAAGAAATTTACTCCATGATTCATGATCTCGGTAACGAAGAGACAAAGAACTTTATTGAGACCAATGGACTGATGAATTGAAAAAGCATGTAGACAAACCCTCGCATTCTTTGTCAGATGCTCATGAATGTCAAATTCGCTCCGCGCCAGTACTCGTTTTTCCTAGACTGCAAAGGTTTTCTATCACGCTGAAAAGAAGACAAAAGGCTAAAAGAAAGTTCATTTTAGCCTTTTGTCAACGATCTGAAAGTATGTAGAGACATTCTACATGCTTTTATTTTCGAGGCTGTAAGATACCGCCGATTAGATCACTGATTCCGCCTCTATTTTCCTGCTGTGAGTTGGTGATTTCGTGTGAGGTACTCTGACTCTGGGGTTTGTACCGGTTATCATCTATCCCGACCCGCATTCCAGATGTTCGTTCAGATGGCTGGATAATCACAATTTGGTCCTGTTCATGAAATTCAAACAAGTAGGATTCGCCTGATGTTTGTCCAATGAACGTTTTCCAGTTCACATCTAATTTGACTTTCGGTGCTTTGCCCGTCCAAGCGACAATGGCGTCAGGATCTACACGGCAAGGTGCTTTTAAAATCAGCGGGTTTCCATTTGTTTTGATGGCAACCTGCGCCCCGTGACTTTGATACGAGAGCTTTGAAGTAAATAGCCCTTTCTGTGATAAAATCCCAACGCCTACTGGTGTCACGCCATAGTGACATTCTTCAGTAAAGGCAAGTAAATCTTCACTTTCCACGCTAACATGTTGCCAAGGACCGTTCGGCTCAAGATTGATGACGGTCACATGCTCGCTAGAATCAGCCAAGTAGCAAGTGCCTTGTCCACTCACTTCCATCATCTCAAGGTTTTCACCTGTTAATTTTCTGCTAATATGATTAAATACTTGGCTGACCATATTCCCTTTATTCGTCCCAAGTAATCGTTTACGGTATTGAAATGTACCTTGATCGGCAATCATAGCGCCTTTTTTGGCAAAAAAGATCCCGTTGCCTTCTGCTTGTAAGGTCAATTCTTCGATCGTGTTGAAATGAAATCCCATTCGTGCCAGCTCCTTTTCTTCGTCAAGATGTGAATCCGTAGATGCGGCATAAGTCATTTAAATCAAGGGTCGTACCTTGTCCGGTTGCGGTGATTTTCCATTCGTTCTCAACTCTCGTTAGTTCAGCACAAATGATGGATGTACAAAATGAATAATCCTCTGTTAACTGAAAGGTACAAATCTCCTGTTGTGTGATTTGATCTGAAAGGCGCAAGTATGCATTGGTCACCTGTCCAAAATGATGTGCCCGCTCGTGTGCATCATGTATCGTGGCTGTTACGACGATTTTCTGAATATCGGGTGAGACTCTGCTCAGCTGCATAATAATGATCTCATTGTCCCGATGGCCTCCGCCGACCTGATGATCACCTAGATGGCGAACAGCTCCATCTAAGCTTTGCTGCTGATGATAATAGATCAGGTGTTTTGGAGACAGAAGCTTGTCCTCTTCATTTAAGAGAAACACTTGCGTATCTAAATCAATTGGCTGACCAGATAAGTCCCAGCCAAGTCCGATATGAATTTGATCTACATTTGGATTGTCTTTTGTTAAATCTAACTTTTGTCCTTTCATGAGGTGTTTCTTCACTGCCTCAAGAGAAGCGTCTTCTTTCTCATGTTGCCTCATTGGCCATGCTTTGTTATTTTCTTGTTTTGATCCATTTGTGATGCTCATGCTGGTTTCCTCCTCGTCTGTGTAGGACAAACACTTATTGATTTACGTCATCATGGGCAAAAGGTTTCATGATTAAAATGGGATGAGGATGGAGATGATAAAAAGGTTTTAGCAAGAATACTTATTTTACATACAGACGAGATAGAAGCACTCGTTTGTTTCACTTTTCATAAAAATTCTTCAGAGAAATGTGATCTGTGGTATGATGTTTTACAAGAAGCAAGGACAGGATATGAGGGATTTCACATGCATGTATTTAAAGACTATTATCATAATACGGTCAAGCTCTCTTTTGAAGAGCAGCCTTTTTCAAGTCATCCTAAGCATGTTTGGGCTATTTGCCGCTATCAAGGAAAATGGCTACTTACAGAACATGAGGATCGAGGCTACGAGTTTCCAGGAGGGAAAGTAGAGCCAAATGAAGAAGCAGATCAAGCCGCTATACGAGAGATTCACGAAGAGACGGGTGCTGTTGTTCGTGAATTAACGTATATTGGTCAATATCAGGTGCTTGGCAGAGAGAAAGTCATTGTCAAAAATATTTATTTCGCTGATATTGAAAGGCTCGTCAAGCAGGACACGTATTTTGAAACGAAAGGACCCGTTCTTTTCGCAGACTTACCAAGATCCATCGCAAAAAATAAAAATTTCAGTTTTATTATGAAAGATGATGTCTTGAGGCAAAGTATGGCTTATTTAGAAAAGAACGGTTTGATTCGTTAAAAAAAGCGTAGGGAAATGACCCTGCGCTTTTTATTTTTGCAGAAAACGGCGTTCCAGCCATTCAACAAGCTGATACATGATGGTGGCGAAGACGGCGATAATGAAAAGACTTAAGAACACGAGTGTAAAGTTGAAGACTTGAAAGCCATAGATGATCATATAGCCGAGTCCTTTTGAGGAAACAAGGAATTCTCCCACAATGACCCCAACCCAAGAAAGACCAACATTGACCTTAATGGCAGAGATCATCGTTGGAATACTTGCTGGTAAAATGACCTCACGGAAGACCGTTCTTTTTTTCGCGCCAAAGGTTTTCATGACTTTTAAATAATTCTCATCGACTTCTTGAAAGGCTGTATAAATGACGATGGTGGTAATGATCACACTGATAATGGCACCCATCGCGACAATGCTGATCATGCCTGGTCCAAGGGCAACAATTAAAATGGGGGCGAGAGCGACTTTCGGCATCGCATTTAAAATAACCAAATAAGGATCAAGTACATTTGCAAGACGGGTGGACCACCATAAGGCGGCGGCTAATAAAATGCCGCAAAAAGTACCAAGTAGAAAGCCGAGCACTGTTTCAAATAGCGTAATGCTCATATGATTAATTAATGAACCATCTGATAATTTTTGTACAAACAATTGGCAGACGGCAGATGGTGAACTGAAAATGAGCGGGTCAATCAGTCTGAAATGGCTCGCAAGCTCCCAAAGTGAAAAGAAACTGGCGAAAATGATCAACTGGTAGACTCGTGTCATGCGTTTTTCCATTCGAACTTTTTTTCGATAGGCTTCATGTAAAAGATCACTGTGTTTCAACTGTCTTCAGCTCCTTCCAAATCGTTTGAAAGAGCTCTTGGAAACTTGCTGTCTGTCTCGCTTCAAAAGGAGAGAGCGTCCTCAGATCATCGGGAACGGTAAACATTCGCTGGATAGAGCCGGGATGCTTTGAGAATAAGAAAATGCGATCACTCATCGCAATGGCTTCGCCGATGTCATGCGTGACAAGAACAGCCGTTTTTTGGTAGTTTTTTAATGTGTGAAAGACGAGGTCTTCTAATGTCAGTTTCGTCTGGTAATCTAGTGCTGAAAATGGCTCATCTAGCAGAAGCAGGCCGGGATCAACTGCAAGCGTTCGGGCGAGAGCCGCACGCTGCCTCATCCCGCCTGACAGCTCCTTCGGGTATTTTTCTTCGACATCATTGAGTCCAAGCTTTGGCAGTAAGCTAAGGGCAGCTGAGGTGGCTTCATGTGAATCTTGTTTTGCAATTTTTAACCCGAGAATGACATTTTCCTTGATCGTTTTCCATGGGAACAAATAATCTTGCTGGAGCATATAACCGATTTGATGCTCCTGTTGATTCGGTTCTTTTCCTTCGATTAAAATTCGACCTTCGGAGGGTGGTGTAATGCCTGCGATGATGGAAAGCAAGGTTGTTTTCCCGCAGCCGCTAGGACCAATAAATGAGATGAATTCACCTTGAGTGATCTCCATATTGATGTGCTGTATGGCCGTTGTTTTTTCTTTTAAAGAGAAGTACGTGTGGGTCACATGGTCAATTTGAAGGAAAGACATGTGCTACCTCCTGTTCTATTTGTGATCTGTGACCTTCTTGGCAATGGATGAATCGACAAGTTGTTTGTACGGGATAAATTCCGGCAGTTCACCACTTGCCTTCATGATTTCCTGTAATTTGTTCCATTCCTCTTCATTTAGAAGGGGATCTGTTGCATAGGAGTTCTGCTGTTTGTAGCGTTTGATAGCTGTTGATAAGACATCAAGGTCTGTATCAGGAAATTGAGATTGGATTGTCTTGGCAATCTCCTCTGGACTCTTTGCTTTGACCCATTTTTGCGCTTTGTAAATGGCACGAGTAAAGGCTTCAGCTGTCTCTTTGTTTTCTTCTAAGTAACTCTTCTTTGCCATAAAGGTGGTATAAGGCACCTTGCCGGAAGCCTCACCAAAGGAGGCGGTAATGTACCCTTTGCCTTCTTTTTCAATTAAGGAAGCTGTCGGTTCGAATAACTGCACAAAATCGCCAGTTCCAGAGGAAAAAGCACCTGAAATGTTGGCAAAATCAATATTTTGAATCATGCGAAGATCTTGTTTCAAATCAATGCCTTCTTTTTTCAGGACATATTCACCGACCATTTGCGGCATGCCGCCTTTCCGTTGTCCGAGAAAGTCTTTTCCTTTCAATTGATCCCAAGAAAATTGATTGATTTTTTCCCTTGAAACAAGAAATGTACCGTCTGTTTGTGTCAGCTGTGCAAAGTTCATGACAGAGTCTTTCGTGTCTTGTGCTTCCACATAAATAGAAGATTCAGATCCGGTCAGAGCGATATCAGCGCCGCCGGATAAGAGAGCTGTCATTGTTTTATCGCCGCCCCAAGTGGTTTTTAATTCAACCTCTAAGCCTTCATCTTTGAAAAATCCTTCGGATAGGGCGACATAAAGCGGTGCATAAAAGACCGAATGGGTCACCTCGGCTACTTGTACGGTCTGCTCTTGGTCTTTTTTACAGGCGACAAATGGAATAAAGAGCAGGACAACGAATATGAATGCCAGTCTGACTTTAATGGAACGATTCAAGAGTAATTCGCCTCCTTTGTTCTAGATCACTAATTAAAGTATGTCAAAAGGGATTTTTGGTGAGTGCCTAGATGAAATAAGAAGCGCATTGTTTATTTATAGAACGTGTCTTTTTTTCTATACTAGAAGCATGAATGCTTTCTTGAATTTGGAAGAAATAAAGGAGCGGTTTCGTGTATAGATTGAGTTGGGTATTTGTTGGTTGGTATGTAGTAGGTCTTATTTTAATGGTCTTTTTTGAAGTGCCGGCATGGCTTCAGTTTGCGAATGGTATCTTTCTTGTGCTTTACGCCTGCTGCGTCATTGAGATTGGCCGAAATATTTACGGGGCATGGAGCTTTGTGATCGTAAGAGCAGCCATTGTGGGTGTGTTGACGTTTACAGTTGAATGGGTGGGGATCACAACTGATTTTCCATTTGGGGCCTATGATTATTATCCGACGCTTGGATTTCTTGTGGCTGGAGTGCCTTTGACGATCGCTTTTGCATGGGTTGGGGTGTTTTTAAATAGTCTTTTTTTATCAAGACAACAATCGAAGTGGAAACGAGCCGTCGAAACGGGTATATGGATTGTACTGCTTGATCTCATATTAGATCCGGTAGCGGCTGAACGAAAGTTTTGGGTGTGGTATGACGGCGGAGGTTTCTTTGGTATCCCTTTTGAGAATTTTGTCAGCTGGGGTATCATTGGAGCAGGACTTTCATTTCTGTTCCCGCTCGTATCAATTGATCAGCAGGCATTGCGCTGGAATGGGCGTATTTATCAGGCCATGGTGTTCTTCTTTGGTCTTTTAGCATTAAAGGGCGGGCTGGATGTCATTTTTTATTTAGCACTGATCATTGTCATCTTGTGTGAAGGAAGGGTTCGATTTGAAAGAAAGCGACAAAAACCGATCGTTTAGACGACTCTTTTATTTTTATCTTGAACGATATTTACTGAACAAACATTTTCGCTGTGTCATGATGAAAGGTACGGTTGACCCAAAGGAGAAGCATCCTGTTCTTTATCTTGCTAATCACAGTTCATGGTGGGATGGACTGATCATTTTTCTTTTAATAGAACAAATGTCTGAGCTGGATCATGCCATGATGATGGAAGAGAAGCAGTTGAAGCAATATGCTTTTTTTCAAAAACTTGGTGCATTTCCAGTTCATAAAGAGAAGCTGAAAAGTGTCAAGCAGGCATTAATGACCGCAAAGGAGAAGATGGAGGCTGGCGGGACTGTGTGGCTCTTCCCGCAGGGGAAAATTATGCACCAAGACATAAGGCCGCTTGAACTGGAAGGCGGAGCTTCTTTTTTAGTCAGGCAATTTGAGCAGGTCGTCATCAAACCTGTGACGCTGCATTATACATTTAATCAATTTCAAAAACCGACGGTATCGGTTGAATTTGGAGAAGATGTCCTAGTAGCTGGCAGATCACTTCGGAGTAAGGAAGTAACAAGTTTACTCGGAGACCTGCTTGAAACACAGTTAAACGCACATCAAGCACAGGTTATTGCTGATCCAGATTTTTCAACAAACGAACATTTTAGGCAGGTGACAAGGACAAGCCGGTCAACTAGTGATGCGTTTGATTCCTTTAAAAAGTGGGTGAAAACATGGCGATCTTCTTAATTGTCATCAGTGTTTTGCTGCTCTGCCAATTGATGTTTACGATTTGGAATATGAAGCAATTTCCTGTACTCAAGCCGGCATCTCTTTCACCTGATGAACCCATTTCATTATCGATCCTCATTCCAGCGAGAAATGAAGAAAAACGGCTGGAAGCCTGCCTTCAGTCGATTGTTGATCAGCGTCTCCATCCGAAAGAGTTGATCGTGCTGGATGATCACTCGACAGATCAGACGAGAATGATTGCAGAGGGCTTCGCAGAGACATATCCATGGATTCGCGTGCAGTCAGGTCAAGTATTGAAGCGCGGCTGGCTTGGAAAATCATATGCTTGTTCCCAGCTTGCTGAGGCAGCATCTTCTGATTGGCTGTTATTTTTAGATGCAGATGTCCGCTTAAAACAAGGAGCTATTGAAGCGGTGTACAAGCAGTTATGCATACAAAAAACGGGCATGCTTTCAGGTTTCCCAGAGCAAAAAACGGGAACGCCTTTTGAGCATCTTGTCGTTCCTATGATGATGTTTACGATTGGCTGTCATCTGCCAGTGAAGTGGGTCAGAACATCTCAACATCCTGCTTTTGCCGCAGCACATGGCGGCTTTATTGCCATTGAAAAGAATTGTTATCACGAAATAGGTGGTCATGAAGCGATCAAGGATTCTCTTGTGGATGATATGGCTTTGGCTAAACGAGTGAAAGCGAAGGGCTTTCCGTTCACACTGGCAAGTATTCATTCTTTTGTCTACATGAGAATGTATGAGAGTGGACAGGAAGTATGGGAAGGATATCGGAAAAATTTGTTCCCGGGAGTGAATCGAAACATTGCTTTGTTAAGCAGTGTCTTTTGTTTATACTCCGTCCTTTATGTAGTTCCTGTTATTTGCTTTATGATCGCACTAATTCATTTTGATGTGGTCAATCTCTGTTTAGCCCTTCTTTGCTACGGGCTGGGTGTATCCATTAAAGCGGTCATTGATATCGAAAATGGAAGAACGTCTACGATGGCCTTTTTATTGCCTGTCAGTATCATGAGCCTGATTGCCATTGGTTTTGCTTCTATGAAAATTGGGCTGAAAAAAGAAGGCTATGAATGGAAAGGAAGAAGGTACGAATGAAAAAAGTGATCATTATTGGCGGCGGACTTGGCGGGTTATCGGCTGCGATTCGCTTACAGTCACGCGGTTTCCAGGTCACCATTTTAGAAAAAGAAGCTTCTTTAGGCGGGAAATTACAACGCCATCAAGTGTCTGGCTACTCTTTTGATTTAGGACCGAGTACCATTACAATGAAGGCGTATTTTGAGGAAGTATTTACCTCCTGTCATAGGCGAATGGAGGATTATGTGACGTTTTATCCGATTTTTCCCCTTACTAAAAATGTTTTTTCAGATGGACATACGGTCGAGTTTACGCCAGATATTGAGCAAATGGAATCACAAATTGCAGTTTTTAGTCCAGAGGATGCACAGCAATACCGGGCATTTTTACAGGAATCGAAGAAGCTTTTTCAAATGGCAGAGGATCAGTTTTTAAATCGTTTATTATTGACCTGGAAGGATAAAGCGGATGTCAAGCTAATGAAAGCCCTTCTTGCTGTCAAACCTTTTACATCTGTTCAGCGCTTGCTGCGTCAATATTTTCGTCATCCTCATACATTGGCGATGTTTGGCCGGTATGCGACTTACATTGGCTCTTCTCCATACGAGGCACCTGCTATTTTTAATATGATGGCTTATTTAGAAGGAGAAAAAGGCATTTATGGTATTAAGGGCGGTACGTATCGTTTAGTTGAGGCATTTGAGACACTGGCAAAGGAATTGGGTGTCCAAATTTATCTCAATGAACCAGTCAAAAAGATTCATGTAAAGAATAAGCGAATCCAAGGAGTTGAAACGGATCAGCAGTTATATGAGGCAGATCAAGTCATTGCGGGGGCAGATGCACTGACTGTTTATCGCCAATTAATTGATGAAGAAGACCGCCCGAGCTTTGGAAATCAAAAACTGGCAAACATTGAGCCATCGTTATCAGGTTTTGTTCTTTTGTTGGGCGTCCCTAAAGTCTATGAACAACTGTCTCATCACAACGTGTTTTTTCCAGAGAATTATGAACAAGAATTCAAGGATATTTTTCAGAAAAAACAGCTTCCTCATGATCCGACGCTTTACATCTGTTATTCAGGTCATTCAGAGCCAGCTTTAAGCGGAGGGCCAGGAAGAAGTAACTTGTTTGTATTAGCCAATGCGCCATATGTGACAAAAGAGCAAAATTGGGACATGCTAAAGGAGACATATGGCCAGCATATGAAAACAAAACTAAAGGAAAAGGGTCTCTTTGATCTTGACCAGCTTGTAGAATTTGAAGCGGTACAAACCCCGCTTGATTTGCAGCAAAAAACGGGAGCGTATCATGGGGCCATTTATGGCATGTCGTCAAACTCGTTCAAGCAGGCATTTTTTCGCATCAATAATCAATCAAAGGATATTGAAGGACTTTGGTTTGTTGGCGGCACAAGTCATCCAGGCGGCGGCACTCCGATGGTGACAAAATCAGGACAGCTCGTCGCAGAGGCCATTATCAAGCATTTGACGTAACACCGAATGAAAAGGAGAGAATTCAAGTGATTGTGGAAAAGAGAAGGTTCCCGTCGCCACATCCGCATATTCACTTATATACAGTGACATATGAGGCCGATGGACTTCGGATGAAGGGGCTGCTCGCTGAACCGGCCGGAGAAGGTCTCTATGACGGTTTTTTATATTTACGGGGCGGCATTAAAAATGTGGGAATGGTTAGACCTGGCCGAATTGTGCAATTTGCTGCGCAAGGGTTTGTCGTCTTTGCGCCCTTCTACCGAGGGAATCAAGGAGGCGAAGGGAACGAGGATTTTGCCGGAGAAGACCGGAAAGATGCATTTGCTGCATTTCAGCTGTTGAAACATCATCAAAAGGTGAAGCAGGAGCGCATTCATATCTTTGGTTTTTCCCGCGGCGGAATTATGGGCATATGGACCGCTGTTGAAATGAAGCATGAGGCCGCTTCCTTTGTGACATGGGGAGGCGTAAGTGATATGAAGCTCACCTATGAAGAACGTGTGGATATGAGAAGAATGATGAAGCGTGTGATAGGAGGTCCTCCGCATAAGGTACCAGAAGCATATGAGGCTAGAACGCCTTTGAATCATGTGCACCAAATTGAAGCACCTGTCCTAATCATTCATGGGGAGCTGGATGAGAATGTATCCATTGAGCATGCGTATTTATTAGAAGATGCCCTGCGTCAGCATGGCAAGTCTGTGGAAACATGGTATTTTCACGGATATCATCATTATTTCCCGCCACAGCATAACAGGGAGATTGTCAGACGGTTGACGACATGGATGCACAGCCGAAAAGGCGGAAATGTGGTAAAATAAACGGTAGAAAGAAATATAGAAAGTAGGGGGATTTTCATTATGGGAATGCCTGTTGAATTTAATACAATGATTGTCACAAAAGGAAAAGAGACAAGAATTGAAGAAAATGTGTTTGAGCTCATGAAGGAAGGGTACCGCATTTATCCATTAAATATTCCGCTTGAGGTGCGTAAAACGAAAGACGGAGAAAAAACGGGAACAGCACATGTTGAAAAGCTGGAGCTCACAGACAATATCACGAAGGTGACATACCGTCTTGTGTCATTGCATTCAACGAACTAAAAAAGCTGAGGGATTCATTCCCTCAGCTTTTTCCTTTTGATTAGACGAGTGGTCCGCCTTTTGCTTCAATATCACTTGCTGCATGGCTGAATTTTTTGAAGTTCTTTTTAAATTCATTTGCAAGGAAGTTTGCTTTTTCTTTGTAAGCCTCTTGATCGTCCCATGTTTTAGCAGGCTGAAGCACTTCATCTGGCACTCCTGGAATATGAAGCGGGATGTGTAATCCGAAGATGTCGTCAGTGATCATTTCAGCGTTGTCAAGATCGCCTTCGATCGCTGCCTGCACCATTGCTCTTGTATGAGCAAGATTCATTCGTTTGCCCGTACCGTAGCCGCCGCCAGTCCAGCCTGTATTCACAAGGAATACTTTTGCGCCGTGCTCATCAATTTTTTTACCAAGCATTTCAGCATAGACATGAGCAGGAAGTGGCAAGAATGGTGAACCAAAGCAAGTAGAGAACGTTGTTTCTGGTGAAGTCACACCACGCTCAGTTCCCGCTAATTTACTTGTGTAACCGCTCAAGAAGTGGTACATCGCCTGTTCTTTCGTTAAACGGCTGATTGGAGGTAAAACGCCGAATGCATCAGCTGTTAAAAAGACGATGGCAGATGGGTGACCTGCAATACTTGGTTTCACGATGTTATCAATCATTTCGATTGGGTAAGCCGCACGTGTATTTTCAGTAAAGAATGTGTCATCATAATCTGCTTCACGTGTTTCTTCATCAAGTACTACATTTTCAAGCACTGATCCGAAGCTGATGGCTTTGTAAATTTGTGGTTCTTTTTCTTCACTTAAGTTCACACATTTTGCATAGCATCCGCCTTCAATATTGAAGACACCTGTGTTAGACCAACCGTGCTCATCGTCTCCAATCAGCTTGCGGCTTGCACTTGCAGAAAGCGTCGTTTTTCCAGTACCTGAAAGGCCGAAAAATAAAGCAACATCGCCTTCTTGACCGACGTTAGCAGAGCAGTGCATTGATAAAATATCTTGTTCAGGAAGCAGGTAGTTCATAACAGAGAAAATGGATTTTTTCATCTCTCCTGCATATTCTGTTCCACCGATCAGAATCGTCCGTTTTTCAAAAGAAACGATAATAAACGTTTCAGAGTTTGTGCCATCTGTTTCAGGATCTGCTTTAAAGTGAGGTGCAGATAAGATGGTGAAAGGTTTTTCGTTTGATGATGGTGTTGATCCATCAGGTCTGATGAATAGCTGCTTTGCAAAGAGATTGTGCCAAGCGAATTCATTTACAACTGTAATTGGCATACGGTATTTTTCGTCAGCACCTGCAAAACCATCAAAGACAAATAGTTCATCACGTTCTTTTAAGTATGACACAACCTTTGTATATAAACGATCAAATGCCTCTTTCGAGATCGGTTGATTCACTTGACCCCAATCAATTTTATGTTCAGAGCTTTCTTCTTTTACGATGAATTTATCTTTAGGCGAACGTCCAGTGTAGGCACCCGTTGTGGCGCGGACAGCACCAGTTGAAGTTAAAACGCCTTCATTACGTGCCAAAATCTTTTCAACAAGTTTCGGAACAGATAAATTTTGGTGCGTATTTTCTAATGAGAGCAATGACTGCAAATCTTCTTTTAAATCCACTGAGTTCATAAAAAAACCCTTCCTTTACCGTTGAATTTGTTTGTTTTGATTAGTATAACACATTGATAATAATAGTCTATACTATTTAAACATTTTTGTGTGTGTTTTTTCATTTCTGCTATGAAAATATGCTTTTTGGTGATGCTAATGATGAGGTGAAAAAAAGGGGAGATAATTCCTATGAACCATTGACATGACGCAAGGGTTTAAGATAAGATATCTTATTGAACGGATACTCTTATCCCGAGTTGGTGGAGGGACAGGCCCGATGAAGCCCAGCAACCGGTTTCTTATGAAAAAGGCATGAACATGCTGAGAAACCAAGGTGCTAACCTGATGCAAGGTACAAGAACACCTTGAGCGATAAGAGTGAAAGGCATGCGATCTCAGACCCTTTCCTCGCAATGAAGGAAATGGTTTTTTTATTTTTGGGATATCATATGAACAAATTGCCAATAACATCTCTAATATAAACATGTTGAAATATAAGAGGGAACGAGTTCCGTATCATATTGGAGGCCTCATCTTGGGATGATGTGGTCTTGTACAGGAGGAAATAGCCATTATGAGTCAAAATCGTCGTTTATTTACTTCAGAATCAGTGACCGAAGGACATCCAGATAAAATCTGTGATCAAATTTCAGACAGCATTTTGGATGAAATTTTAAAGAAAGATCCAAATGCACGTGTTGCCTGTGAAACTTCTGTAACAACCGGTCTCGTATTAGTAAGCGGTGAGATTACAACGTCTACTTATGTCGACATTCCAAAGACGGTGCGTGACACGATTAAGGAAATTGGCTACACACGTGCGAAATATGGTTTTGATGCGGAAACATGTGCGGTTCTTACATCAATTGATGAACAGTCTGCTGATATTGCGCAAGGTGTAGACAAAGCGCTTGAAGCACGTGAAGGAACAATGACTGAAGAAGAAATTGATGCGATCGGTGCAGGTGACCAAGGTTTGATGTTTGGTTTTGCAAACAACGAAACTGAAGAGCTTATGCCACTGCCGATTTCTCTTGCACATAAATTATCTCGCCGTTTAACAGAAGTACGCAAGAATGAAACACTTGCATACCTTCGTCCAGACGGAAAAACTCAAGTAACAGTTGAATATGATGAACAAAACAAACCAGTTCGTATTGATACGGTGGTTATTTCTACACAGCATGCACCAGAAGTGACGCTCGAACAAATTCAAAGCGACTTAAAAGAGCATGTCATCCGCCCTGTCGTTCCAAGTGAACTGATCGATGAAGAAACAAAATACTTCATCAACCCAACAGGCCGCTTTGTTATCGGTGGACCTCAAGGGGATGCTGGTTTAACTGGACGTAAAATCATCGTTGATACTTATGGCGGGTATGCTCGTCACGGTGGCGGTGCTTTCTCTGGTAAGGATGCAACGAAGGTTGACCGTTCGGCAGCATATGCGGCTCGCTATGTAGCGAAAAACATCGTAGCAGCTGGTCTTGCAGATTCATGTGAAGTGCAGCTTGCTTATGCAATTGGTGTTGCACAGCCTGTCTCCATTTCGATTGATACATTTGGAACAGGAAAAGCCTCTGAAGAGAAATTAATTGAAGTGGTACGTGCAAACTTTGATCTTCGTCCAGCTGGCATTATTAAAATGCTTGACTTACGTCGTCCGATCTATAAACAAACCGCTGCATACGGACACTTTGGCCGTCATGACTTGGATCTTCCATGGGAAAAAACGGATAAAGCCGACACGCTTCGCAAGGAAGCATTAGGAGAATAACAACATACAAAACCGCTTATTTTAAGCGGTTTTCCTTTTGATTAAAAAAAATTCTACAAAAAGCGTAAAAATGTGAAACAAAATTGGACAAAATACTGTCTAATTATAGGTCTACTTTTAAGAAATAACATAACGTGGAGGCAATAATATGTGTGGGTTTGTTGGTGTATTTAATCACCGTCCATTGTCCGAAACTACTGAGCAGGAAGAGTTAATTAAGCAAATGAATCGTCTCATCGTTCATCGAGGTCCGGATGATGAGGGGTACTTTCATGATGAGCATGTAGGATTTGGATTTAGACGTTTAAGTATTATAGATGTTGAACACGGAAAGCAGCCGCTTTCTTATGAAGATGAAAAATATTGGATTATTTTCAACGGAGAAATTTATAACTATGTGGAGCTGAAAGAAGAGCTTGTGAAAAAAGGCTATACGTTCAGCACAGATTCTGATACGGAAGTCCTTCTTGCCACATATCGCCACTATAAAGAAGAAGCGGCATCGAAGCTTCGCGGGATGTTTGCATTTTTAATTTGGGATAAAGAAGCGCAGTTATTATATGGCGCAAGAGATCCTTTCGGCATTAAACCGCTCTATTTTACACAATTGGATGACCAAGTGTACTTTGCTTCTGAACGCAAAAGCTTAATGGCTGTGAATGAGAACATTTTATTTGATGAGACTGCTTTGCAGCAGTATATGTCTTTTCAGTTCGTTCCTGAGCCAAATACACTTGATCAAAAAGTGCACAAAGTTGAGCCAGGTCATCAGTTTACACTGCGTCCAGGCCAAGACATTGCATTTAAGACTTACTGGAAAGTTCAATTCAAACCTGAACAAACACAAGAGCAGAAATTAGTAGAAGAAGTACGTGATGCTATCTATGATTCTGTAAAAGTCCACATGAGAAGTGATGTGCCTGTTGGTTCATTCCTATCAGGCGGGATCGATTCTTCTTTCATCGTGTCGGTCGCAAAGGAATTTCACCCTGAACTGAAGACATTCTCTGTTGGTTTCCAGCAGGATGGATTCAGTGAGGTAGATGTAGCAAAAGAAACAGCTGATAAGCTGGGATTGCAAAACTTTAGTGCTGTGATTTCTCCTGAGGAATATATGAATGAGCTTCCAAAGATCGTCTGGCATTTAGATGATCCTTTGGCTGATCCAGCGGCGATTCCATTGTATTTCGTAGCAAAAGAAGCGAAAAAACAAGTCACAGTTGTTCTTTCAGGTGAGGGAGCAGACGAGCTATTCGGTGGATATAATATTTACCGTGAGCCGCTGTCTCTAAAGCCTTTTGAATCTGTACCATCCATGCTGAAAAAGCTTCTTCTTCGTCTGGCTCGTTTAATGCCAGAAGGAATGAAAGGGAAAAGCTTTATCGTTCGCGGCTGTACGCCATTAGAGGAACGTTATATCGGCAATGCGAAAATCTTTGAAGAGCCAGTGAAGAAAAACCTCTTAAAGCAGTATGATCCGAACATCACGTATCGTGACGTGACGAAAACATACTTCGAAGAAAGTGCAGGCTACAGCGATATTAACAAAATGCAATATGTTGATATCCATACGTGGATGCGCGGGGATATCCTGCTGAAAGCAGATAAGATGACAATGGCGAATTCTCTTGAGCTTCGTGTTCCATTCCTTGATAAGGTCGTATTTGAAGCAGCTTCTAAAATTCCAGAAGAGTTGAAAACGAAAGACGGTACAACGAAATATTTATTGCGTAAAGCAGCAGAAGGCATTGTACCGGATCATGTGTTAAACCGTAAAAAACTAGGTTTCCCTGTTCCAATTCGTCATTGGCTGAAAAATGAGATGAACGCTTGGGCGAAAGATATCATTAAAAACAGTCAGACAGATGAATACATTAACAAGGCATATGTTCTTGATTTATTAAATGATCATTGTGCTGGAAAAGCAGATCATAGCCGTAAGATTTGGACTGTCCTGATCTTTATGATCTGGCATAGCATCTATGTAGAGCGCAGCATTGATCCAGAGCAGTTGAATCACCAGCCGAAAGAAGTTATTTTTAGCTAATGAAAAAGGTTTTCAGCTTTGTGCTGAAAACCTTTTTTGTCATGATAGAAAGTAGTGGAAAAGGGTAAAATAACAAGCGGTACACAGTTATTGCTTAATATCCTGAAAAAAACATGATAAAGTGAAGATACATGTATGATGTTAACGCGATAAAAGGGAACGATAGTATTGTCCTTTTTCTACATATTCTCTGCGGATACGATCCATGTCTTGGATATCTTCATCTGTTAACTGGCGAACGACTTTGGCTGGACGGCCAAAAGCGAGTGAACCTTTTGGGATGACTTTTCCTTGCGGGACAAGGCTACCTGCACCAATAAAGGCTCCTTCGCCAATTTCCGCACCATCGAGAATGATGGATCCCATGCCAATGAGGGCATTTTTTCGAATGATAGAGCTATGTAATGTGACTTGGTGTCCAATGGTAGCACCATCTTCAATAAGAAGTGTTTTTCCAGGACTTTGATGCAGACAGGATAAGTCTTGAATGTTGACGTTTTTTCCAATTCTCACAGGAGCTACATCGCCTCTAATGACCGTTTGGAACCAAACGCTTGAATATTCTCCAATTGTGACATCACCTGTAATGGTGGCGTTTTCTGCAACAAAGACCGATTCATGAATCTCAGGTGTAAACTGATGATATGGATAAATCACTTTTTCGACTTCCTTTCTTAATACAACATTTGTGAGGTGTTTACTTTGTGGACTTGGCATGCTGAAAGACCGGTTGGTACAATTGTCATTGTACATGGTGCTAGTGAATATCATGGCCGATATAAATGGCTGATCGAAATGTGGCGAAATGCAGGCTATCACGTCGTCATGGGTGACCTGCCTGGGCAAGGGACATCGACACGTGCGAGAGGCCACATTCGTTCTTTTCAAGAATACATTGATACAGTGGATGAATGGATTGAACATGCGAAGTCGTTCAGACTTCCGACATTTTTACTTGGACATAGTATGGGGGGACTGATTTCGATTGAATGGTTCAAGCAGTATACCCATACGAAGATTGATGGCCTTATTTTATCATCACCTTGTTTAGGTCTGCAATTTAAACCAAAGAAGCTGATGGATTTTGCGTCAAAAGGGCTAAATGTGCTGGCGCCGTCTTTTAAAGTCGAATCTGGGCTGTCGATCGAACTTGCCACACGGAATCAAGATGTGATAGAGGCAGATTCGAATGATTCGCTTTATGTGACGAAGGTGTCGGTTCGCTGGTATCGAGAACTGGTGAAAAATATCGATGCGGCGATGCAGCCAACGAATGTCTTTCGGTCGATTCCGCTCCTGCTCATGCAGGCAGGCGATGACAAGATAGTAGATAAAACAAGAGTGATGAAATGGTTCAATGGCATTGAATCAACCAATAAATCATACCGTGAATGGGAAGGGCTTTATCATGAAATTTTTAATGAGCCCGAGCGAGAAGATGTGTTTAAGGCGGCAAGAGCCTTTACTGATCAATATATTTAATTGTGAGCTTAAGTTGGGGGTGGATTGATTTGTCAGTACCAGAACGTCCTTTTGCACTGATGACGAAGGTGTATAAAGATATTTTTCCGCTAGTTCATCAGGAGCTAAAAAAGTGGCGGGCTCATGCAGAAATGATTGAAAATGAAGAACTGAGAACGCAGGCACTAGCGAGCATATCCAGTAAAACCTTTCACTGTGAAGGCGGGGGAATTTTATCTCTGCTTGCAGGTGAAGCGAAGGAAACGTGTATTGAATTCATTGTGGCGTACCAAACGATTAGCGATTATTTAGATAACTTGTGTGACCGCAGTACATCACTTGATCCAAAGGATTTTCATATGCTGCATCAGGCAATGAGAGATGCACTCGATATTCATGCGGAGCTTAAGCCGTATTATCAATTCCGTGATGATCAAGAGGATCATGGGTACCTGCATGCGCTAGTCAGGACGTGCCAAGATGTGCTGTCACGTCTAGCACATTATCCGATCATTCAGCCCTATTTACATACGCTGTGTGATTATTATAGTGATTTACAAGTACATAAGCATGTGGTTCCTCATGAGCGTGAACCTCGATTAGAGTCATGGTTCCGCCAGTATGAAAAGGATTTACCGAAGATGGAGTGGTATGAGTTTTCCGCATGTGCAGGATCAACGCTGGGCATTTTCTGTCTTGTGGCTTATGCACTGCAGCCTGATTTTACAGAGAAGCAGGCGAAGCAAATTTACGAAAGCTATTTCCCTTATATTCAAGGTCTGCACATCTTACTGGACTATTTAATCGACCAAGAAGAGGACAGGCTGGAAGGCGATTTGAATTTTTGCTCGTACTACAACTCTCATCATGAGATGATGGATAGACTACAGCATTTTATTGAAAAAGCGGATGAACAGTTGAAAGGCATTCCACACGAGAATTTTCACAAACTAATCAATAGAGGGTTACTTGCGGTCTATTTGTCTGATGAAAAAGTGACAGCCCAAAAAGAGATGAACAAGCTGGCAAAGCGGTTGATCAAATCAAGCGGGAAAACATCGTTCTTTTTCTATATCAATGGCAGAGCCTATCGAACCTATCAGAAAATGCCTTGGATGAAATCTTCTTAACGTATAAAATAAGCTCATCAGCTTGTAGAAAATGTTTTTCTACAAGCTTTTTTGTTTTGAACTGTTTCGCTTTGGACCATGTACAGTTCTTTTATGATTGCAATCCTCTTATTTGCTGCCGATATTATTCTTAGTGTACGAAAAGTAGGAGAAAAGTATGAATCAAGCGAATCGTATCTCCTTCTTATGGCGTATGTTTGTTGGAAATTTTAAAAAAGGGGAAGGTCGAATATGTCATTTTTTAAAAAGTTTGCAGCAAGTGTAGGAATCGGTGCAGCAAAAGTGGATACAATTTTGGAGAAAGATGCGTATGAACCGGGAGAAGAAGTAAAGGGAACAGTCCATGTGAAGGGCGGAAAAGTGCCTCAAGATATTCGCTATATTGATTTAAAGTTGAAAACATGGTACACCATTGTAAAAGATGATGAAGAGCAACGAAAACACACAACCATCCATTCTGTCCGAGTGACTGAATCATTCACGATTCAGCCTGCGGAAGCTCAGCAGTTTACATTCTCGTTTCACCTTCCTCTTGATACTCCAATGACTGTAGGTAAAGTAGAGGTGGCTGTTGTGACAGACCTTGATATTCAAGGTGGTATTGATAAATTTGATCATGACCGCATTTTTGTAAACGCACACCCTTGGGTGAATCGTGTGCTTGAAGCTGTTGGAAACTTAGGCTTTCACCTTCATGAAGCAGACTGCGAAGAAGCACCTTATTTCAGGCGCCGCCTTCCCTTTGTTCAAGAGTTTGAGTTCATACCGACTTCCGATTATTATCGTCAAATGCTTGATGAGTTAGAGGTGATTTTCTTCATTGATGAAGAGGGGCTAGATCTCATTTTTGAAGTTGACCGCAGAGCAAGAGGGCTGCGTGGCTGGCTGGAAGAAATGTATAATGACGGAGAACAGCTTGTACGTGTCCGCTTTACTCGATCAGAGCTTGCAGATGCAGAAGAGCTGGAAGTAGTGCTTGAAGAAATCATTGACCAATACGCTTATTAAATAATAAAACTCAAATCCATTAAGAGGATTTGAGTTTTTTTTCAATGGCTACCACAAAGGGCGGATCGTTTTGAATATTCATGTATTGATAAGATATTACCTGTACTTCTTCGTGATGGAGTGTTTTGCAATAATCAAGAAGGATGTCCTTCTCTTTTTTTCCTTCAGGGTGCCCGTGGTAAATCACAAGAACGATCAGACCTCCAGGCTTAAGCCAATCCATGAGCTGTTTGATCGCTTCAATGGTCGTATGGGCCTGAGTCGTGACGGTTTTATCGCCTCCTGGTAAATATCCAAGATTGAACACTGCACCAGATATGTGGCCATAAGCATCCGCTGGCAGATGCTCAGCAAGTTGTTCATGTCCGTCATGGATCAGGTGAACGTTTGGATAGTGCTCACCAAGTCTTTTGCTTGTTTGCTCAATGGCTTCCTTCTGTACATCGAATGCGAAAACTTGTCCATCTCTCCCGACAAGGTCAGCTAAATAGCGTGTATCATGGCCATTCCCCATCGTTGCATCAATGACAATATCGCCTTTTTGACAAGCACGTTCTAACAGCTCTTTACTAAAAGGGAGCATCCGTTTTAAAATCATTTTGCCGCTTCTTCCAATCTGACGAAGCGTTTACCTTGGTAGCTGTTACGTCTTTCAAGCTCAGCATTAATGGCATTGAGCACTTCCCATTTATTCACACTCCACATTGGACCTACCATTAATTCAATGGGACCATCGCCTGTAATACGATGAATAATCATTTCTGGGGGCAGGATCTCCAGCTGATCACAGACAAGCTGGACATATTCCTCTTGGCTGAGAAACTCTAGTTTGCCTTTCTCATATTGCTTTACCATCGGTGTTCCTTTTAACAGGTGAAGTAGATGAATTTTAATTCCTTGCACATCTAAATCAGCGACAGCTTTTGCTGTCTCCATCATCATATCTCGGTTTTCAAGAGGAAGACCGTTGATGATATGTGAACAGACTCGAATGCCATGTTTTCGCAGTTTTTCTACACCTTCTACGTAGCATTCATAATCATGGGCACGGTTGATGAGCATCGCTGTCCGCTCATGTACAGTTTGTAGACCAAGTTCAACCCATAGATATGTCCGTTCGTTTAACTCAGCTAAATATTCCACGACGTCATCTGGCAGACAATCAGGTCTTGTGGCAATCGATAAACCAACCACTCCATCCAGATTCATGACGGTTTCGTATTTTTCTTTTAAAACAGGAAGCGGCGCATGTGTGTTTGTGTAAGCTTGGAAATACGCCATGTATTTTCCATCTTTCCATTTTGTATGCATCCGGTCCTTGATTTCATTAAATTGAGTGATGAGATCATCCGCCCGGTTCCCTGCAAAATCACCAGATCCTGCTGCGCTGCAAAATGTGCAGCCTCCATGTGCGACAGTACCATCACGGTTTGGACAATCAAAGCCGCCGTCTAATGCGACTTTAAATACTTTATGACCAAAGTGCTCACGCAAATGATAATTCCATGTGTGATAACGTTTCTCGCTGTTTGAATATAAAAAAGGGTTATGCTGATCCAAGTCAGTAACCTCCTTGCATAATAATAGGCATCCTTAAAGTTTAACAAAAATCACGAAAGAGGACAATTGAATCTGTCCAACATTTTCTTTAGTGAAAAAGCTTTACGTGGGCAAAATAGGCGAGAGCAATGATGAAATGGAGGGATGGCTAGATGGCAACTAGAAAATCAATCGATGAATTTGTCCAAAAAAGCACTGAGACTCTTGAGTTTGCAAGCGAACAGTTTGATTTGAGCTCTCGCCAAGAACATTATAACGTAGAAGAATTTTCAAAAGCGCAGCTCATGCTTGAGGATGCGGTGAATGAATTAGAAAAGTTAAAAGATTTCGCCAATGATCAGCAAAGAGAACGTTTAGACAGAACGCGTGTACAAATTCAAAGTCTGCAAAACCAAATGATTTTAGGTATTTCATACGAGAACGAATGATGAACAGATCCTTCTTTTAAGGGTCTGTTTTTATTTTTTGGCTGTTTTCGCAAAGTTGTTTTTGGATAAATAGGTTTTTATTCTGTTAAAGTATGTTATATATAGAAATTGCAAATATCTTCAAGGGGGTAGAAGAAATGTTGGAGACTCTTCCTGATTGGTTTTGGGCATTATATTACTTGTTTTTCTTAGCAACATTAGGAACCGCAATATTCAGTGTTGTGAAAAATAAACATAGGGGATTGTCCATTCTAACCATTGTATTTACTGTTACAATTCCGATTATTAGCCTGATAAATAGCATTGGTAGAGTAGAAGGAATGAATGAATTTGAACACTTATTTAGTCAATTGCGACAGGGTGCAGTTTGGACTATCTTTACAGTTATAGGCTATATATTTTTATTAGTATGGTGGGTGCTAATCCTGTTCAAAAGCAAGTCCAAAAACAAAGTAATAGTATCTAATTAAAACATTGTAGAGACCTCAATATTCGGGGTCTTTTATTATGCACTTTTTCAGGCGATTATGAAAGTTATTAACGTGTTGAACACCCTAAACCAGAAGCAAACCTGGCTTCCGAAAGCTTTTAAGTAGCTTCGTCATTTTATCTGGTTCGTCTGCCTATTTTTTTCTAGAGTCTCTTGACTTTTCAATTAAGTGTCTATATTGTATTAAGTGTACTACATCAACTAATACACTACAGACACTTAAACGTGAAGAAAGGTGTTTAACCATGAAAAAAGAAAAAAAACCAATCAATTTAAAGTGGATGGTGCTGGCTGTTGCGTTAGCATGTACATTTTTTTTCGTTCTCGTTTTCATTGGTTTTGAAGTTCAAAAAGATTTTATTCCAAATTCGGTCCCTTTAATGCAAGGACATGATCAAGCGATAGGACTGCAAAAGCATGAATGAGAAAAGAGGGAGCCATCATGATTCAAATAGATCCAAGAAGCGCTGCACCAATATATGAACAAATCATTGAGCAGTTAAAAATTTTGTGCTTAAAAGGCGTGATGAAACCAGGTGACAAACTGCCCTCTGTGAGAGAGCTTGCCACCATTATTATTGCGAATCCAAACACCGTCAGCAAAGCGTATAAAGAGCTTGAACGGGAAGGAATTATTGAAACATTAAGAGGCCGTGGAACGTATGTGACAGAAGGTGCACAGTTAAAGCTGAATGAAGGGAAGGTGTTAGAGATGAAGGAGCAATTAAGGCAACTCATTATTGAAGCTCATTATGCCGGTATTGATATTCATCAACTCAAAGAGTGGCTGGAGGAGATCAGCTCAAGTCTAAAAGGAGGAAAACAAGTTGATTGAGGTCAGAAATGTATCAAAGAAATTAAATGGACGTGAAGTACTCAGCAACGTTTCCTTCAAGATAGGCGAAGGAGAGATCTTTGGTCTGCTTGGCCGGAATGGCTCTGGTAAAACAACACTTCTTCGCTTGATTCAGCAAATCCTTCTTCCAGATGAAGGAGAGATTTATTTTAAAGATGTACTCGTAAAAGACCACCCGTTAGTGAAGCAAAATATTGTGTATATGCCAGTCGTAAATCCCTACTTTGACCGGTACAATTATGGACAGCTTGTGAAGCTGTTAAAACAACTGTATCCCAAGTTTGACGTGACATATGCCAATGAGCTGGTGAACCGGTATGAGATTCCGGAAAAAGTGAAATACCGGGAATTGTCGACAGGTTTAAAGAAGCAGCTGTCCCTCATTTTAAGTTTTGCCATCAAACCAGCAGTCATTTTGTTAGATGAGCCGACAGACGGGATTGATGCAGTCACAAGAAATGACGTTCTTCAGCTGATGATTGACGAGGTGGCAGAACGACAAACAACGATTTTAATTACATCTCACCGTTTAGAGGATATTGAGCGTATGTGTAACCGAATCGGGTTTTTGGAAGGAAATCAGCTCACAAGTGTTATGGATTTAGACGAATTAAAGAATGACTACGTTAAAATCCAGATGGCATTTGAAGAGGATATGAACTTAAGTATTAGAAAAAAAGGCGTTGCTATCTTAGATCAAGCGGGTGTGTTCTATACAGCACTTGTACTCAAAACAGATGAAGAAGCAAAAGAGTATTTGAAATCGCTTGAACCAAAAGTCTGGCATGAACTGCCTGTAAATTTAGAAGAAGTATTCATTGCGAAGTTTGGAGGGAAACGCAGATGGTAAAGCGGCAATTGTTATATAAGGAATGGAAGCAGTCTGAGCTGACATTCATTTTAGTGATGCTTGTTGCGATCTTTGCGACGCCATTATCCCTCTTAATGGAGTACTCAACCTTTCAAGATTGTTTGAATAACCGAGACTGTCTAATGGATACAACAACATTCACTTATATTTTTAAGACGGACGCATTTCTCTCACTTTCATGGGTCATGGGAATATTTTTTGCTGTGATTCAGCTAGGATTTGAAAGAAATAAAGGGCAGATGGACTTTACCGTATCCTTGCCGTTTAGTAGAAGTTCCATCTTTCACACAAAGTTTTTCTTAGGTGCTGGAATTATTGCAAGTGTTCATGCTGTTTCATACCTTCTCATTTATTTATTAAAATTAGGTCTTGGGCCAATAGAGACACCTGGATTCAACAGTCATTATTTCTCTGCGTTGTTGTCAGCCTTGATGATCTATAGTTTGTTTTTTGCAGCAGGTGCTTTAACAGGGAGTGCTATTTCTCAAGCAATCGTTGGATTTAGTACAGCTATTTTACCTTACTTAGTGATTGGTTTACCAATCCTTCATTTAGATTTTATCTTTAAAACAAGCGGGATGTGGCTGGATAAAATCTTTAATTTTTTGATCACGCCCATTTCCCCCATTACTTATATTACAGCTAACAGTTTTTATCAGGAATATCCGCTTTGGTTCAATGGTGAAGAATACATCGTTCCAATTGTCATGATGTTGCTATTTTACCTTATTGGCTTGTTTAGCTTTATTAAACATCCAATTGAACGAAATGGCCGATTCTTCCTTTATTCAATAATGGATCGCCCAATTCAAATTATGGTGATCGTGTTTGGCGTCTTAGGGTTTGGCTGGGTTGGTTTCTCCTCAGATTCATTAATTGGATATTTTGTTGGTATGTGCATCGGTGGAGCTGTAGGCGCACTGACGAGTTATTTCTTAATCTATCGAAAAAGATAAACAGAGAGCAGGGGAGTAGAGATGATTCAAATTCAATCGTTAGATCATGTGTTTAAAATTGGGAAAAAGGGCAGGGAGAACGAGATTCCTGTGCTCAAAGACATTGACTTGTCTATTAAAAGAGGCGAAATTGCATGTATCGTCGGACGAAGCGGTTCGGGGAAATCAACTTTACTGAATTTAATATCGGGGTATATTACGCCAACAAGCGGACAAATTATCGTTGATGGCACCAATGTGACCGGCTTTAATGAGAAAGAATGGGCAGACTTTCGGTTAGATCATTTTGGCTTTATCTTTCAAAGCTTTCAATTGATCGGGAGTTTAACAACATATGAGAACGTTGAACTTCCGCTCACTTTAAAAGGTGTGAAGCCGTCTGAGCGAAAAGTGAAAGTAAAGGAAATGCTGAAACGAGTTGGTCTTGAACATCACGCAGGACATTATCCTAATGAACTATCAGGTGGACAGCAGCAGCGTGTGAGTATTGCAAGAGCCTTGATCCTTAATCCGTCTATTATTTTAGCAGATGAACCAACAGGCAGTCTGGATTCAGAAACTGAAGGCGAAATTCTAGCCTTTATCCAGCAGCTCAATCGTGAAAAAGGAATTACATTTGTCATCATTACACATGACGATGAAGTCGCTTCAATCGCAGACACAACGTTCCAGCTTCATGATGGTGTATTAAAGAAAGGGGATCAGTCCATTGAAATTTAGAGATCAGGTCAAATTCATCAGAAGAAATATGAAGAAAAATAGATTGCGTGTGTTTATGACCATACTTGCAACGACAATGGCATGCTCTTTCTTAATCGTTCTAGCGTCAGTTGGTTTTGGTCTGCAAAAATCGGCTCAAGATGAAATCATGAAACAACAAATTATCACAGAAATTAAAGTGTTAGGCAAAGAAAAAGGTGACGTCAAGGTTGACGATTTAAAGAAATATGATCATGCGAAATCTGTCGTTGCAAGAACGTCAATCATTCCATCGGTTCACGTCGAGCTCGATAATCGCTCAAGTGATACGCAGGCTGTACTGACAGATATGAAAGAAGAAAAAGAGGCAGGCCTTGAACTAGACCGTGGAAAAGTCCCAACATCGGCGAATGAAATTGTAGTTGGGTATCAAATGGCAGAACAACTTTGGACGGAAAAAGAACGAAAAGACTATGAAAAAGAAATGAATCAGACATCAAATGGTGAAGAGACACCGGAAGAGCCAAAAGGCTATACGAAGGAAATTTTAAACAAAGTCATTCAAATCAAGGTGCCAAAACTGAATGAAGAAAATGAAGTGGTGAAAGAAAAGACGTTTGATTTCCGTGTCGTCGGTGTATTGAAGAAACCGAATTTGGAGTGGCAGCAGGATCATAAAATTCTTATTCCGAATGCTTATCAAAAAGAATTTAGTCAAGTGCTCGATCTGTCTCCTGATGCAGGAAATGTCGAAAAAATGACGTCTGTCTATGCTGATAAGTTCGACAATGTCGGTACGCTCACAGATAAGCTGACAGATGACGGCTATCAAGTCATCTCTGTGACGAATCAGCTTGAAGGAATGGATATGTTCTTTACAGTCTTTAAAATTGGACTCATCTTTGTTGGATGTATTGCGGTCATTATTTCGGCGATCGGCATTTTCAATACGATGACAATGGCCGTAACAGAGCGGACACAAGAGATTGGGATCATGAAAGCCATCGGTGCGAATCCTTCCATTATTAAGCGAATGTTCCTCATGGAAAGTGCTTATATTGGGGTGATTGGATCGATCATCGGGATTATCATCTCGTACATCGTTAGTTTTGCAGTGAATTTAATCATTCCAGCAATTTTGTCTTCCATGTCTGAAGGGGGATCAAGTGATCAATTCTCGATCACCTTCTCCTATATTCCGCTAAGCCTTGTGGTCACAGCAACAGTGATTAGTGCAGGAGTCGCCATTATTTCTGGACTCAATCCAGCACGTAAGGCGACAAAAACGAATGTATTAACAGCATTAAGAAGAGAAATTTAAAGAAGAACCTCCTGTACCTATATTGGGCTGACAGGAGGTTTTTTTATCGTCAAAAGATGTCTATTGCTTTGGTGCCCGGTACCCTGCACGCTCAGCTTCTTCTACGGAGCAGAACATTTTGGTCACGTTTTTTGTCCGTGAGTAGTATCTGCTGCTCGGTGTGTGATATATGCCGTTGACACTTCCTTTAATATTACAGGCGGCAGATTCTTTTTTTGTTTCTTTTTGTGACTCATGACCGCCAGTATTCGACCCATCATCTTTAGGAGCAGATCGCTGGGCCGATGACGTGGTGTCTTTGTTTACTTTCTGGTGTTCTTTTTTGAGTGTTTCGTTTGTAGAGGTGAGCTTGTCTATTTTCTCTTCAAGCTCATGGATGGTTTTTTCTTGCTGTTTGACTGTCTTCTTTTCGGAGGTGATGGTTTCTAATTTCTTGGATAGCTTTTCTTTTTCTTTGGTCACGTCTTCTAAAGAGGCCGTCAGCGTTTCTTTGTCTTCCTTTAGACGAGAAATGTCAGATGCTAATTGTTTTTGCTCTTTCAGCAGCTGTTCAGAAGATGGATCTGCTTGTGCTTTCGGAGCATCTGTGCCGGCAAACGGTAATGACATAATAGAAAAAACAAGACCAATGGTCAAAAAAGAATAGAAGAGTTTTTTTGAAAAGATTTGTTGATTTTGGTGTTTAAGTAATAAGAAATTGACGGCATATCCTATGGCGAAACAAATACATAAAAGACCTATGATGAGTAACATCATCATCTGGCAGCCCCCCTATATCGCTATTTATACCTATCATACCTCATTTTTCCATTTTGGGGAGCGGTTCAATTAAAAAAACCCTGTTTAAACAGGGTTTTCAGCTAATGGCAATCCTTTGATTGCTTCTTTTACTGTTAAATAAGTGATCGTATTCTGGAAGTCTGTATCTAAGTCTTTCATTTTCATCGCAAGCTGTGGTTTGATCCCAGTGATGATGAGTTCAGTTCCAGTTAAGTTCAGCAGGTGATGCAGTTTGAAAATTCGCGCTGCAACGGAATCATCGACATCGATTAAACCAGAAAGATCGACAATTAAATAATCATCCTTTGAATCTTCTAATATACAAGTTAACTTCGCGACGATGGCATCAAAGCGTTCTTCTGATAATTTTCCGATGAGTGGAAGAGCGGAAACACCATTTTTGATTGGGACAATTGGCGTCGACAGAGAGGTGACTTCCTGTAAGGAATCTTCTAGGAGTTGTTCATATTCTTTCTGCTTTGTAATGTCCTTTTGAAAGCCAATAAAAAATGTTTTGTCATCTTGTTCAATGTATAGAGGATCTATATTGAGTTCATTCCAAAAAAAAGTACCGTCTTTTTTATAATTTTTGAGCTGTGTGGTAATAGGTGTTTTGTTTTGAATTCCGTGACGTATTAAGGCAAGTTGATCTTGATTTGTGTCTTTTCCTTGGAGGAATCGACAATTACGTCCAAGAATCTCATCTGGTTTATATCCAGTCATTTGTGTAAAGCCATGATTTACATAAACGATAGGGTTATCCTCTAAAGAAGGGTCTGTAATGACAACACCAATCCGCGCATGATCCAGCGCTTTTTTTATGAGTTCAAGCTGTTTTTGCAAGCCGAAGATGTTCGAGCTGACCATATTACCCTCCTTTGTTGCTACTATCAGACATTTAAGATGGTTTTTTTTAAAACCAAATGAATTCTTTTTAAACGTAACATAACATATGTTCTGTTTCAATGATTGCAATCGCTTTGTTAAATTTGTCATCATAGTTTGTCCTCCATTAGAATAGAGTAAGTAAGGAGACTTTTCATTAGAAAAAGAAGGGATCATTTGAGGATAATTCATAAAATGACAAAAATAGTTAATATGGATTAGGTGAAAATGATTCCAATGCATCAAGATTGTTTTTGGGTCATTCACATATAATGGAAGAAACAAGCTTTTTTTCTTCGTTAGAGAGAATAGACCTTTTACATGGATTATGACGGAACAGCAGAATGGCATTACAGGGGGCTGGACAGCCTGAAGTCGCTTTACTATTCTAAGGGCTTTAGGAAGGTGATGAAAATGCTGCAACAAGTCATTATTGCTTGCGCCATTGGAGGGGTCATGGGCATTCTCGGTCACGTAAAGAAAAAAGGCAGGCTAGAGAAGCCCAGAATGACAAAGAAGTTTATTTATCTAGGGTTTATTGAAGATTGGCTCGTTGGGATGATTGCTGCTACACTGCTTGTCTTATCCTCAAATCCCGAATCTAGTCTGCACTTGATCATCTTATCCATTATTTCAGGTTACGGAGGAGAAGCAGTTCTGCGAAGCTTCGATTTTGTGAGAGAAGAACGTTCACAGGATGCAGGCTCCAACCGTCATAACCGATCTCCACACGAATAATATCCTCACTTTACCCTAGTCTAGGGTACATTCCCATTGTATACAAACCTGCTTGCACTTATGATCATAATTCTATAAAATACTACTTAGATGACGGTTACGATAAGAACAGTGAAGAGGAGTAGTAGGAAAGCAGTATTTGTCTTTAGAGAATTGACGGCTGGTGAAAGTCAATCAAATCTGCTTCTGAACTCGCCTCAGAGTTGCAGTTGCGTTAAAGCTTCTGTCGCATGTCTGCGTTAAAGATATTAAGTGAGCGTATGAACAGTTCATGACGCTAACAAGGGTGGTACCGCGGGAACCAAAAAATCTCTCGTCCCTTTCCAGGGATGAGGGTTTTTTGTTGATTTTAGAAAAATCTGAATTCTTGCAGTGGTCATCTGAGCAGATAAAGCCGTACATATTAAAGGAGGTTTTCACATTGAGTTTTCAGCATCGGGAAATTGAAAAAAAGTGGCAGGATTATTGGCTGACACATAAAACATTCGCCACATCTGACTCGGAAGATAAACCAAAGTTTTATGCGCTAGATATGTTTCCTTATCCATCAGGAGCAGGGCTTCATGTAGGGCATCCTGAAGGATACACAGCAACGGATATTTTATCACGTATGAAACGTATGCAGGGCTACGATGTTCTTCATCCAATGGGATGGGACGCATTTGGTCTTCCAGCGGAACAATATGCGCTGGATACAGGAAATGATCCAGCTGAATTTACAGAAGAGAACATTAATAATTTCCGCCGCCAAATTCAATCATTGGGCTTCTCGTATGATTGGGATCGAGAAATTAACACGACAGATCCGAATTATTATAAATGGACCCAGTGGATTTTCTTGAAATTGTACGAAAAAGGATTGGCGTATATTGATGAAGTACCTGTAAACTGGTGCCCAGCACTCGGTACAGTCCTTGCAAATGAAGAAGTCATTGATGGGAAAAGTGAGCGCGGAGGGCATCCTGTTGAAAGACGTCCAATGAAGCAATGGATGCTAAAAATTACAGCATATGCGGACAGGCTGTTAGAAGATTTAGAAGACATTGATTGGCCTGAAAGCATCAAAGACATGCAGCGCAACTGGATTGGACGTTCTGAAGGTGCACATGTTCACTTCGAAGTAGAAGGACATGACGAACAGTTTACTGTGTTTACAACACGTCCTGATACACTATTTGGTGCAACATATGCCGTTCTTGCACCAGAGCATGCACTAGTTGAAAAAATTACAACAGCTGCTCAAAAAGAAGCAGTTGAAGCATATATCAAAGAAATTCAGTCTAAGAGTGACTTAGAGCGAACAGATCTTGCTAAAACGAAAACGGGCATTTTCACAGGTGCTTATGCCATCAATCCATTGAATGGGGAAAAGATGCCGATCTGGATTGCAGATTATGTGTTAGCCACATATGGCACTGGAGCGATCATGGCAGTTCCTGCTCATGATGAGCGTGATTATGAATTCGCCAAAACATTCGATCTTCCAATCAAAGAGGTTGTCGAAGGTGGAGACATTGACAAAGAAGCCTACACAGGTGATGGAAAGCACATCAACTCTGATTTCTTAAACGGCTTAGGGAAAGAAGAAGCAATTGAAAAAGCGATTGCATGGCTGGAAGAACATCAAAAAGGTGAAAAGAAAGTCACTTATCGTTTAAGAGACTGGCTGTTCAGCCGTCAGCGTTACTGGGGAGAGCCAATTCCAATTATTCATTGGGAGGACGGAACATCTTCAGCTGTTTCAGAGGAAGAGCTTCCACTGATTTTGCCTAAGACGACTGAGATTAAGCCAAGCGGAACAGGTGAATCACCTTTAGCGAATATTAAAGATTGGGTAGAGGTTGTCGATCCAGTGACAGGTAAAAAAG
Organism: Bacillus sp. FSL K6-3458; assembly: GCF_038005045.1. Classification (NCBI taxonomy): domain Bacteria; kingdom Bacillati; phylum Bacillota; class Bacilli; order Caryophanales; family Bacillaceae; genus Bacillus; species Bacillus sp. FSL K6-3458. The sequence continues at coordinate 1,267,157 of NZ_JBBOSI010000001.1, forward strand.
GACGCCGTGAAACCAATACGATGCCACAATGGGCAGGTAGCTGCTGGTACTTCTTACGTTATATTGATCCACATAACACAGAAGAACTTGCATCTCCTGAAAAGCTAAAGAAATGGCTTCCGGTTGATGTGTATATTGGTGGAGCAGAACATGCTGTGCTTCATCTGCTATATGCACGATTCTGGCATAAATTCTTGTATGATATTGGTGTTGTTCCAACAAAAGAACCGTTCATGAAATTGTTCAACCAAGGAATGATTCTTGGTGAAAATAATGAAAAAATGAGTAAATCAAAAGGGAATGTTGTCAACCCAGATGATATCGTAGAATCTCATGGTGCAGATACATTAAGACTGTACGAAATGTTCATGGGACCTTTAGATGCGTCGATTGCTTGGTCTGAAACAGGTCTTGATGGTGCTCGTCGTTTCCTAGATCGTGTATGGCGTCTGTTTACAAATGAAGATGGCTCCATCAGTGATAAAGTGACAGAGCAATCTGGCGGCGCATTAGAGCGCAGCTACCATGAAACCGTCATGAAGGTAACGGATCATTATGAAGGCTTACGTTTCAATACTGGGATTTCACAATTAATGGTGTTCATCAACGATGCATACAAGGCTGACACACTGCCGAAAGAATATGCAGAAGGATTTGTGAAACTTCTTTCTCCGATTGCACCGCATGTAGCGGAAGAGCTTTGGAATAAACTTGGTCATGAAGGGTCTATTTCTTATGAAGCATGGCCTCAATATGATGAGTCAAAACTTGTCGATGATGAAGTGGAAATTGTCGTACAGCTAAATGGAAAAGTGAAAGCAAAATTAACGGTTCCTGCTGATGCCACAAAAGAGCAGCTAGAAGAGCTTGCGAAAAATGATGCACGGATAAAAGAACAGCTTGAAGGGAAAACAATCCGTAAAGTGATTGCGGTTCCTGGAAAACTTGTCAATATTGTCGCGAACTAATGAACGCACCCATCGTTATCAGCCGATGGGTGTTGTTTATTTCCCGGGACATAATTTTGTCGAAAACAAGGTAATTCCTCCATCAATCTCGTATTTAACAAGTTGATCAAGAAAATGAGGAGTGACGTCAATGGAAAAGGAAAGCAAACGTGAACAACTGCTCAGTTTATTAGGGGAAATGCCGGAGCGCCATCGTGTGGAGGCGTATACGTTAAAGATTGAGGAACGTGAATCGTACTTAGTAGAAACACTCATTCTCTCTATTCATGGGGTGGAGGAAGTTCCGGCTTATTTTGTGAAGCCGAAAGATACAGTGAAAAAAAGGCCTGTTGTCTTGTTTCAGCATTCTCATGGTGGGAATTATGTGGATGGGAAAGAAGAGTTATTGAAGGGGGCTCATTATTTGCAAGCGCCTTCATACGCAAAAGAATTCACTTCAAAGGGCTATAGTGTGTTGGCGATTGATCACGCGGGATTTGGTGAAAGAAGGGGAAGAACAGAAAGTGAAATTTTCAAAGAAATGCTGTTAACAGGAAAAGTGATGTGGGGCATGATGCTGTATGAGAGCATGTGTGCAATTGATTATTTGCTGTCCCGCTCTGATGTGCTTCCAGAGCGTTTAGCTGTTTTTGGGATGTCAATGGGCGGCCTTCTTTCATGGTGGACGGCAGCACTTGATGAGAGGGTCAGTGTGTGTGTGGATCTTTGCGCACAGGTTGATCATCACACATTGATTGAAACAAATCATTTAGATAGACACGGTTTTTACTATTATGTACCGAGCTTAGCTAAGCACTTTACAGCAGCTGACATCCAAGAAATGATTTTCCCAAGACCGCATTTAAGCTTAGTTGGAAAGCATGATCAGCTTACACCTGCTGAAGGTGTTGGACGAATTCAACAGACATTAAGTCAAGCTTATCAAGCTGCTTCCTTAAAGGAACGTTATCAGCTTGTAGGTTTACATGCAGGTCATTTTGAAACGGCTGCTATGCGCCACGAGGCTACACGTTTTTTGAAAAAGTGGCTGTAATCAATAGACGGCATGGACATACTACTCCGATAGAAGATGAAGGAGGAAACAGATGAAAAAAATCACCATGATTGGCGGATGTGGTGTCATCGGACGTTTATTAAATAAAGAGCTCTCTTCGGAGTATGACCTGACCATCATTGATCAAACAAGATGTGTAGAAGAAGTCATTTTTGCAAATGCGGCAATTGAAGAGGAGTTGCTTCAAGCCATTCCAAGAGATACAGATGTGATCATTCATCTTTTAAACATAGACATGACGCATGATGTGATGAATGAAAAGGAGTTTGTAAAAATGAATGAGGTGTTTTGGATAAGCACGTATAATATGTTTCGTTCAGCGGCCAGGTTAAGCATTCCAAAAGTTATTTTTGCAAGCAGTAACCATGTGACAGATCGCTATGAAAAAGATGGTCACTCCTTACTAGGGCGAGAAATTACGACTGATGATGTACCAGCAACGAAAAATGTGTATGGCATTTTAAAATTTGCTTCCGAACAGCTTGGGCGTTTGTTTCACGATCAAACAGGTATGTCTGTCATCAATTTGAGAATTGGAACCGTCGTGACAGATGAGATGGAAGGACTGCACACTAAAAAAAGAACGAAACGAACGCTTCTTTCACATGAAGACCTTTTCGGCATGATCAAGGCTGCCATCGAAATGGACGTTCCATTCGGGACTTATTATTCCGTATCAGAAAATGAAGGGAAACCTTGGTCTACTCAGTCAACGAAGCAGGAGTTAGGCTACAGGCCAGATGTCAATACGGCAGAAATTCTGAAAGAAAACGATCAGGCATAGGGCATAATCATGACATTAGCTCATGATCTTTTTCTTTTCATTGATGAGGCTAAAAGCACGAATGGCATGATCATCTCTGTGGTCTGTCATGATGATTATAGACGCTTTCTTCCCCCGTTTGTTACATTTTAATCACGATATCGTCAAAGGCTGCAGCTTATGTTCAGACGAAATGATAACGCTTACAAAGAAAGGGCGTGATGAACATAGATCGTTCTATTAAAGGCCGATTGTTCAATGTATTTAATTACTCTTTTCTACTCATGTTCGCATTAATATGTGTGCTCCCGTTCATCCATGTCATTGCCGCCTCTTTTGCGACAGTAGAAGAGGTCATCTCAAAGAAGTTTATTTTGTTTCCAACGACGTTTTCTCTAGAGGCCTATCGCTATATCTTTTCTACAGATATTGTGTATCGCAGCTTGATTGTATCCATTCTTGTGACACTCGTTGGAACAGCGGTCAGCATGTTTTTATCCTCACTCATGGCGTATGGGCTGTCTCGTCAGGAGCTAAAGGGCCGAAGAACCCTCATGTTTCTCGTTGTCTTCACGATGCTGTTTAGCGGAGGGATGATTCCGACGTTTATCGTCGTGAAAACACTTGGGCTGCTTGATACTTACTGGTCACTCATTCTGCCAGTGGCCATCAATGCATTCAATTTGATCATTTTGAAAAACTTCTTTCAAAACATACCGGCTAGCCTTGAAGAATCAGCGAAGATGGACGGCTGTAACGATTTAGGGATCTTCTTTAAAATCGTACTGCCACTTTCTTTGCCAGCTATTGCGACGATTTCACTTTTTTATGCCGTGACGTATTGGAATACGTACATGACAGCCATTTTATATTTAAACGATTCGGTGAAATGGCCAATTCAGGTCTTGTTAAGACAAATCGTCATTGTATCAAGCGGTATGCAGGGAGATATGTCAGATATGGGCTCATCAACACCGCCGCCAGACCAAACCATTAAAATGGCGGTCATCGTCGTGGCGACCATTCCCGTTCTGCTTGTCTATCCATTTATTCAAAAGCATTTCAACAAAGGGGCATTACTAGGTTCTGTAAAGGGTTAAAAAGATGGAATAACGGAGGGATCTTATGGGGAGAAAGAAATTATGGCTGATTGCCTTTGTTTTGTTATTTGCCGCAAGTGGTATTCTGTCAGCTTGTTCAAGTAAAGGGGCAAGTTCATCAGATGAAAAGGTTGATTTAGACAAAAAGGTGAAGCTGACATGGATGGCTATTTTATATCATCAGCAGCCGCCGAAAGATTCAGTGCTAGAAGAGATTGAGAAGCTCACAAATACAGAGCTTGATATTACGTGGGTGCCTGATGCGGTGAAAGAAGACCGTTTAAATTCAGCACTTGCCGCAGGGAACCTCCCGCAAATTGTGACGATTCAAGACATTAAGAATTCATCTGCTATCAATGCGTTTAGATCAGGCATGTTCTGGGAAATCGGTCCATACTTAAAGGATTATCCAAATTTAAGTAAGATGAACGAACTGATTAATAAAAATGCCTCTATCGATGGGAAGCTTTATGGCATTTATAGAGAGAGACCACTTTCAAGACAAGGGATTGTCATTCGAAAGGATTGGCTTGAAAATTTAAATTTGGATACACCAAAAACGCTGGATGACCTTTATGAAGTAGCCAAGGCATTTACTGAAAAAGATCCGAACAAAAATGGTAAGGACGATACAATTGGTTTTACAGACCGTAACGATTTGATTTACGGTGCATTTAAAACGCTCGGTTCTTATGAAGGAATGCCAACAGATTGGAAAGAAGAAAACGGCAAATTTACGCCAGACTTTATGACAGATGAATATATGAATACAATGAAATATATGAAAAAGCTGCGTGACAATGGTTATATAAACAAAGACTTCCCAGTCACAAGCAAAACGCAGCAGCAAGAATTGTTCTCACAAGGAAAAGCGGGTATCTATGTTGGAAATATGGTAGATGCAGTGAACTTAAGAGATGATGCAACAGATAAGAACATGGAATTGGATATTATCAACCGAATCAAAGGCCCAGATGGCAAAGAACGTGTATGGGCATCAGGCGGCCATAATGGCATCTTCGCCTTCCCTAAAACAAGCGTCAAATCAGAAGCAGAGTTAAAGAGAATTTTGGCTTTCTTTGACCGCATTGCAGAAGAAGACGTATATGGTCTCATGACGTATGGGATTGATGGAAAGCATTATAACAAACAAGATGGAAATACATTTGTGAGGGAAGAAAGCCAAGTAAAAAGCTGGCAGACAGATGTACAGCCGCTTGTCAGCCTCGTAGGGATTGATAAACGTTACTTGAAAAATAAAGGCGATGCAGTTCGTACAAAATATGAAGAACTAGAAGAAGACAATAAAAACATCATTGTCGCTAACCCTGCTGAAAGCCTGTATTCAGAAACAGCATCAGAGCGAGGAAATGAATTGAAGAAAATCATCGATGATGCGACCTATAAGTTCATTCTTGGTGATATCAACGAAGAACAATTTAAGAAAGATGTAGAGAAGTGGAAATCAAATGGTGGAAATAAAATCATAGAAGAATATGAAGCTTCCTTTAAAAAATCAAAATGATGAACATGAAGACCCCCGCTTAGTAAAAAGCGGGGGTGTTTTCATTAAAAGTCGAAGTTGTCTGGATCAGGACCAATTCGTTTATTTTCATTTAAGGCAGACAGGCGCTTCATATCCTCATCAGATAGGACAAAATCGAAAATATCGGCATTTTCTTTTAAACGATGGGCTTTCGTTGATTTAGGAATCGTAATGACGCCTTTTTGCACATCCCAGCGCAAAATAATTTGAGCAGGTGTTTTGCTGTATGTGCCCGCAAGCTCCGTGATCAGCGGGTGGTGCAGCAGCTCTCCCTGCATAAGTGGTGACCAGGCTTCCATTTGGATACCATGTGTTTTCAAATACGTAAACAACGTTTCCTGCGTGAGTTTTGGATGAAACTCGACTTGATTAATCGCTGGAATGATGTCCGCATCTTTCAATAATTCATCTAGATGATGCGGCTGGAAGTTACTCACACCGATGGCTCTAACTTTTCCTTCACGGTACAGCGTTTCAAGCGCGCGCCAGGCTTCCTTGTATTTCCCTTCAACTGGCCAGTGAATTAAATACAGATCAAGGTAATCAAGCTGAAGTTTTTTCAGGCTGTCTTCGTATGCTTTTAGTGTCGCTTCATATCCTAAATCGGCATTCCACACTTTGGATGTCACAAAGATGTCTTCGCGGCGAAGGCCTGTTTCTGCTAGACCAAGTTGTATGCCTCGTCCAACACCTTCTTCATTGCCGTAAATAGAAGCTGTATCAATACTGCGATATCCTAATTGAATGGCTGTTTTAACAGCTTCAATTAATTCCGTTCCCTCTTCAACCTGAAAGACCCCAAGACCAAATCCTGGCATGCGGACGCCGTTGTTTAATGTTTTTGTACTTTGTAAATCGTTCATATGAAAGTCTCCTTTAAATGGTTTGTTTGTATTCTTTTTGTTCGATTTGATGACTCACCATCGTGAGTATAGCCGCCATGAGCACCATGATGCCGCCAACCCAGCCGGTATGCACAAGCCCAAGGGTATCTGTCACGATACCGCCTAAAAATGAACCAATGGCGATACCTGCATTAAAGGCAGCGATATTCAGAGCGGAAGCAACATCGACAGCTCCAGGTGTATACCTTTCTGCAAAATCAACGACGGCAACTTGAAGGCCGGGTACATTCATGAAAGCAAACAGTCCCATCAGCATCACAGTTCCAATCCCGAGTGTCATAAATCCAGCAGTAAAGCTAAGGATAAACAAGATGAGACTTTGAATGATAAACATATAAATCAGTGCTTTCATTGGCTGTTTATTCGCTGCTTTTCCGCCAATGACATTCCCAGCGGCGATGGTCATCCCGTATAACAGCAGGATCAAGGCAACTGTTCCAGGCGCAAGACCTGTCACATGCTGCAAGAGAGGGGATAAATAGGTGAAGACGACAAAAGTTCCTCCATACCCTGTAGCAGTAATGACAAATAAAAGCAAAATTCTTTTCGTCTTTAATAAGGCTGCTTGATCCTTAAACGTTGTTTTCACGCCCTGTTTCAATTGAGACGGAACAAGGAAATAGTTAGAAATCAGTGCGATTAGGCCAATCATGACAATCACACCAAATGACGTCCGCCAGCCGAGCTCATGACCAAGAAACGTACCGAATGGCACACCGGTCACAGTAGCGACTGTTAAACCCGTGAACATAAAGGCAATAGCGCTTGCCCGCTTTTCTTTCACCACAAGGCTTGCGGCAATGGTCGAACCAATCGACATAAATACGCCATGTGATAGGGCTGAAATCACTCGTCCGATTAAGAGCACAGAAAAAGTCGGGGCAATCGTGGCGAGTGTATTTCCGATCAAAAAGACGAGCATAATGAGCAAAAGCAATGTCTTTTTGTTCATAGCGGAAGTCAGGGAGGTTAGAATTGGTGCGCCAAAGGTAACACCGAGCGCATATAAAGAAACGGTCCAGCCGGCCTGACTGACACTCACGCCAAAGTCCTCTGAGATCATCGGTAGGAGACCTACAGAGATAAATTCAGTTGTACCTATAGCAAATGCACTAATCGCTAGTGCGAGAAGGGCAAAGTGATTTTGTTTGTTTTGCATAGTGATTCACATCCTTCTTTCATGACATTTTAATAGACGAAGCCGATCGGCAAGAGTTATTATCTAACATAGATGACAGAAAAAAAAGTACGTACTTTTTTGTAATATAGGTACTAAAAAGTGCCTGTACAGCATCAAAAGGAGTGAAGAGACGTTGGAAAAGAAGAAATATAATATCTCTGTGGAGGCAACGCTTGAAGTGATCGGCGGGAAATGGAAGTGTGTCATTTTATGTCATTTAACACATGGGAAAAAGCGGACGAGTGAACTGAAGCGCCTCATGCCAAATATCACGCAAAAAATGCTCACACAGCAGCTGAGAGAGCTTGAAAATGACGGTGTGATTAACCGCATTGTATATGAACAAGTGCCGCCTAAAGTGGAGTATGAATTAAGTGAATACGGACAGTCACTTGAGCGAATTTTGAATGCGTTATGTGATTGGGGGGCAGCCCATATTGAACGAGTGTATGGCGAGCCGCTTTCAGTGCTGGAAGACAGCATTCTAAATGAACAGTTTAAATAAAAAAGTCCCGCTTCTTGTGAGAGCGGGACTTTGCTTTATGTGCCTTTTTTCTGATCACGGTATTTCCCAGGTGTCGTGCCTTCCAGCTTTTTAAAGGAGCGGATGAAATTTTGCGGATTTTTATATTTTAGCTTTTCCGAAATTTCTTTCACCGACATATCCGTTTCCACCAACCAGTTTTTGGCGACATGATGTCTGTAAGACGAGAGATATTCACTAAAGGAGATATCCATTTCTTTTCTAAAAATACTGCTTAAATAATTTGGATTGTAGTGCAGGCGTGTAGCGATTTCGTCCAATGTCAGATCTGAGTCAAATTCTTGATGAATGATATGAATGATTTTCTCTGAGATATTTTTATATTGAGAGTCTTCACGCGCGCCGAGCTGATCAATGATGGGTCGAATGATCTCATGTTTCAGCCACGCTTCTGTATCTTCAAACGTTTTAAACTCAAAGATCGTATCATAGAGCATTTTATTATCTTCGACTTCAAACAATTCAATGCCTAGCAAATGCATCAGTTCGATGAGATTGTTTAAAAAACGAGCGAGAGCAATCTGGTACTCATGTGGTCCAGCATTTTTAGAAAAAATGGATTGCAGAAGCACATGTAAATAGTGATCTGCCTTGCCTTGATCGCCTGCTTTAATGGCATCAAATAAATCATGCTGCAGCTGTTTTGGGAAATGAGTCTTAAACGTCTTTCCTTGCTGAATATGCTCGTATAAAAGAATGGATTTTTTCTCTGCTTTGAGCCTGTATTTTAGGGCTTCTTTCCCTTCAATATAAGCATGTTTGGCCATAGAGAGCTCTTTAAATGAGCGACTGATCCCAATGCTGATCGACAAGCCCAGCTCTTCCTCAATCCGCTGCTGAATTGTTTCGGCTAATTGATTTAAATATTCAGTAAATTCCTCTTCTGACTTCGATTGATTGAGAACAATCGTCGTTTGATGCTGATTGACAACGGTCGGCTGAAGGTGCTCCTCTAGCGGAATAATCTGCTCAATCAGTCCGTTTATCGCAAATAAAAGCAAGTCTGCATCCTTTTTTTCATACGGCGTTCCTTTTAGTGTATCGATTTGGGTCACAAGCATGGACAAATGGGACCAGTCACGAGGAAAGCCTAGACTTTGAAATCGGTTGTGAATCTCTTCTTCCGTCAGTTTGCCAAGCAGCAGCCGCACCATAAAGTATTGCTGTAAGTGGGTCACTTGCTGCTCAATCCGTTCCTCTAGATCATTGTTTTGATCTTTCATTTGTTTAATGCTCGATTCGATGAGCTCAAATTCATTTTGGAAAGGCTGTTTATGCAAAAACGACTCATTACGTGCAAAGGATTCGTATAATAAGCGAATCGGTTTATAAAAGTGTCTAGAGCCAAACCATGAAAATAATAATGAAAGCGCTAACAAAATAAAGCAAATAATAAAGGTGATCCACCCGATTGATTTCGTTTGCTGCTTTAGTTCTGGAATGGAGACAAAGGATAAGTATGTCCATTCGTTATAATCTGATTTTTGAAACGTAATTTGATAGTTTAGTTCATCGATTTTCATATCAAATTGTCCGGATCGTTCTTCAAGTGACAGGACATGTTTGACGAAATCTTGATTTTTTAACGAGTCACCAATTTGTTCTTTTCGATTATGTAGCAGCACTTTTCCGTTTGTATCAATGACAAACATACTATCAGATTGAGAGAAGTCAGGCATGTTGTCAGCAATCACGCAGCTTGGAATGCTGGCGACGGCGATCCCCTTCTTTTGGACACTGTTCATCGGAAGCTGCTTGATTAAATTCACATTGTATTTGCAAAAGGATGTCTTTCCTTCTTTTGTTGAGACAAGTGGATTATTTTCTTCAAGTGCCCAGCTGGAATGACTCGGAATATTGAGGTAAGAGGTTAACGCTTTCTCTTGATCTCCGTTTGAGACATGATAAAGACCAGAATTGTTCATATACCAATCTTCCATTTTACTAACAAGTGTAATATTGGAGAGATCGGTGTCGAAGGTTTGCAGGTAATTCAGTTCTTGCTGGACTTGATTATAAAGTTGGAATTGGTCTGGATTTAAAGGTTCTGCCAGTGTTTGAAGGAGAGGCGGCGAACTGACATAGTGAGTGAGAGAATGATCTACTGTCTTTAGAATATGCTCAATATTGGATTGCGTTTGTTTGACGCTGTCCAGCTTTTCATTTGAAATATTTTCGAGTGCAGTTTTTTGCGAATGCTGATAAGAAAAAATACCGACAATAATAACAGGAATTGTACTAAGCACGAAAAAAAACGTCACCAGCTTGTAATAAAATTTATACTGCTTTCTTTTCATAAAACCCCCCATTTCAAACGAAACAATCTTTTCCCCTTAGTTTATTAATCCAAAAATCTGGTAGGTTTGTCAATAATCATTTTCTGAGATTAGGATCATTTTCTTATGTTTTATGTAACGTTTTGAGTAGCTTCCCCTGAGTAAATATGATCTGATGATATGATTGTAGACGGATTTTTCATCCTTAAGATACAGTTAACACATGCATCAGCATGAGGGGAGGCTTTATCTGTGAAAACACAGGATGTCACTGCCAAGGGTGTGCCTGCGGCAGCTTTGAAAAAAGAAAAGAGAAAGCGCTTACTTAACCAATTACTTAGTCAAAAATTTCTGTATTTAATGATTTTGCCAGGGCTCCTTTATTTTCTTGTCTTTAAATATGTCCCTATGTGGGGGCTGATCATTGCCTTTCAAGATTACCAGCCGTTTCTCGGAATTCTTGGCAGTGAGTGGGTTGGCTTCAAACACTTTATTCGCTTATTTACAGAACCAACATTTTTCATCTTATTAAAAAATACGCTCATTTTATTTGCCATGAATGTCGTGATTTTCTTTCCGATTCCAATCTTATTAGCCCTTCTTTTAAACGAGGTCAGGTTGGCACTGTTTAAGAAATTTGTTCAGACAATGATTTATATTCCTCACTTCATGTCATGGGTGATTGTCGTGTCCTTATCTTTTGTTTTGTTAACGGTAGATGGCGGGTTAATCAATGAATTGATTGCTTTCTTTGGAGGAGAAAAGATTAACTTCCTTCTTAGTCAAGAATGGTTTAGACCCATGTACATTTTGCAGGTAATCTGGAGAGAAGCGGGTTGGTCAACCATTATTTATCTTGCAGCGATTACAGCAGTAGATCCGCAGCTATATGAAGCAGCAAAAATGGATGGAGCCGGCAGACTCAGACAAATGTGGCACATCACCCTTCCTGCGATTAAAAGTGTCATTGTTGTACTGCTCATTTTAAAAATTGGTGATACATTAGAACTTGGATTTGAGCATGTCTATTTATTACTCAATGCGACCAACAGGGAAGTCGCAGAGATTTTTGATACGTATGTGTATACAGCTGGTCTGAAGCAAGGACAATTCAGCTATAGTACCGCTGTTGGTTTATTTAAAGCAGCCGTTGGACTTATTTTGGTCATGATGGCGAACCGTTTAGCGAAGAAGTTTGGAGAAGAAGGGATTTATTAAAAGGGGAGATGAAGACCAATGACATTATCGATTGAAAAGGGATCACCGCTTGAGCATGCAGAGAAATTAGCACAAACAATAATGAAAGCGTATACACCGATTGAACTTCCGCCAGCTGGAAGGTGGCACTATCATCAAGGGGTTTTCCTTTGCGGAGTGATGAAGCTTTACGAAGCAACAGAAAACGAGGCGTACTTTGATTATGTGAAAAATTATGCTGACTCACTCATTGATGACCATGGGAATCTGTTATTCCGCAGAGACGAGCTTGATGCCATTCAAGCAGGGCTCATTTTATTCCCGCTGATTGAAAGAACGGGAGAGACGCGGTATGTGAAGGCAGCAGAAAAGCTTCGGGGGCTTTACCGGACGCTGAATCGCACGTCTGAGGGCGGTTTCTGGCATAAAGACAATTATGCCTATCAAATGTGGCTAGATGGTCTTTATATGGGTGGGCCTTTTGCTTTAAAGTATGCCCAGTTGACAGGAGAATCGGAGCTGGTGGACATGGTCATCCATCAAGAGCATCTCATGAGAAAGCATACCAAAGATGAAAAAACGGGCCTTTACTATCACGCATGGGATGAACGGAAAGTGATGCCATGGGCTGATCAACAGACGGGTTGTTCCCCAGAATTTTGGGCAAGATCCTTTGGCTGGTATGTCCTTGCGTTAGCCGATATGATCGAAGATTTACCAGAAGGACATGAAGGACGAAAAGTGTGGAAGTACACACTGACAGATATGCTGGAAAGTGTGGCAAAATATCAGGACGACGAAACGGGTCTATGGCATCAAATCATTGATAAAGGAAGTCATAGCGACAATTGGCTTGAAAGCTCAGGGTCATGTCTATTCATATATGCGATGGCAAAAGCCATGAATGAAGGATATGTCAGTCTTCGATATGTTGATCATGTGGTCAAAGCGTATCAAGGATTGATTCAGTATAAAACGGAGGAAAAAGACAACGGCGATTTTACGGTGAACGATATTTGTATTGGAACATCTGCGGGATTTTATGACTATTACGTTGGCAGAGAGCGGAGCACGAATGATTTGCATGGAGCAGGCGCTTTTATTATGGCGTTAACTGAACTAGAAAAGCTGTCTGTGTTTCAAAAGGTATGAGGCGGTATCAAAGGGCTGCGGCATGGCTCCTCAGCTTCATCGCTGCCTTTTATTTGTCCGCCTGTCAGGGGAAAACAGAGGGGATTGATGTCCTTATTTTTTCTGACATGTCAAAAGCAATGAAAGACCAATTAGTGGAGAAAGCTTTTCAACCAAATCAGGAGACATACGACGTTCACATCTTCCCTGCAATTCCTGAAAAAATTCTTGTTGAAATAACTGCAAAAGAGGGGGACGTGATGTTTGTCCCGGAAGAAATGTTTAGAATATATGATGATCCTGAAAGCTTTCAGCTGCTTGAAGAGATGCGGGTAGATGGCGAAGGGGCAGGACCATATACGGTGGAAGATGCAATGACGGGAAATACAGTCGATTATGCGGTCCAAATCAAGAAAGGAACGAAGCAGCTAAATGGCTATACCTTTCGATTACACCGAGATATGGTCGCCTTTATTCCTGTGTATGCGGAGAAATCTAAAGAAGCACTGTCTCTCATGAAGCAGCTTCGTGAAAACCAATAGAAAAAGGGGTGGGGGAATGTGAAAAGGGTCGCTGTTTGCGGGCTCAGTCACCGTGCCTTCAATATGTTTATCAAACCGCTCACCGAGGATTTCAACGAGCATTACAGGATTACAGGGCTCTTAGATGTAGATGAGAAGCGGTATACACTTTGTAAGGAGCGTTTTCCATCACTAAGCGGCGTCTCATTTTTTCATGAGGATGCATTTGGTCAGATGGTGAAGGAAGCAAGACCAGATATCGTCATTGTGGCGGGGCGAGATGATACACATGTCACATATATCCTGCAGGCACTGGATCATGATCTGGATGTCATAACGGAAAAGCCGATGGTCACAACAGCAAAAGACGCCAAACAGGTGATGGAAAAAGAGGCAGAAAGCAAAGGGAAGGTCACCGTCACCTTTAATTATCGCTACAATCCATTCCATCGAAAGATAAAAGAGCTCATTTTAGATGGAAAGATTGGAAGGGTCACGTCTGTTGAGTTAAGCTGGCTCATTGATACGTATCACGGAGCCAGTTATTTTAAAAGGTGGAACCGCTCACGTCAATATTCAGGCGGTCTGTCTATTCATAAATCGACCCATCACTTTGACTTGGTCAACTGGTGGATTGATCAAAAGCCGAAGCAAGTATTTGCCTATGGCGCACTGAATTATTATGGGGATGAAAGTCCTTGGAATCCTTTGCAGGGTGAAGAGAATCGATATTGTGGAACCTGTCATGTAAGAGATACCTGTCATTATGAAGCAAGGTGGAATCCGAGGTTAGAGCGCACAAAGGTGGAGGATGACCATATTGAATCAGGTGAGCAGCAGTCAAAGCAATACTCAAATTATCGCCCGGATGCCTGTATTTTTGATCAAGAAATTGATATTGAGGATACATATGTGGCGTCAGTGGCTTATGATCAGGGGGCTTTGTTAAGTTACTCGATTCAATTTTCAGCGCCATATGAAGGCTACCGGCTTGCGATTAACGGGACGAAGGGACGGATTGAAACAAATGAGTTTCATGTACCATCGAGAATCCCTTTTCAATTCCCTGAACAGACAATTGCATACTACCCGATGTTTGGTGGAAAAGAAACGATTGAAGTTGTGAAACAATCAGGTGGTCATGGAGGCGGAGATCCGCTATTATTAGCAGATTTATTTTTAGGAAAAGATCCGCTCATTCCTTATGACATTTCGGCAGGAGCAGAGGCGGGGGCTTATTCCATTGCACTTGGCGAAGGCATGTGGCGCTCAGTTGCAGAAAAACGCCCGATTGAAATAGAAGAATTGTTTCAAAAAGAGACGGTGTAACGAGTAAGAGAGGAGGGAACAGAGATGGATCATGATGGATCAATGAGCAGAATGTTGCGCATGTGTGAGTGGGTGATGAGACTTGCCTATACGAATTTGTTATGGCTTTTGTTCACTTTACTTGGGCTTGGAATTTTTGGCTTCATGCCTGCAACAACAGCGTTATTTTCTGTGATGAGAAAGTGGATACAAGGGCATGAGCAAGTCAGCGTCTTTCAAACCTTTTGGAAAGTATACCGCGAAGAATTTGTACGCTCTAATGTCATTGGAGTGGTGTTGGTCATCATCGGGACAATTATTTATGTAGACCTTGCTTATATTTATCCAACGAGTTGGTTTTTACACGTGCTTCGCTTTGCGATCTATATCTTTGGTTTTCTGTTTATTGTCAGCTTGTTTTATATCTTTCCGCTGCTGGCTCATTATGATTGGAAAAAGCGTCTTTATTTGAAATTTTCCCTTCTGCTTGGTATCTCGTATTTGCAATATACGCTCTCTATGCTTGTTTTCTCGGCTGTTCTCTTTATCCTATTTGCTTATTTGCCAGGGATCGTGCCGTTTTTTAGCATCAGCATTCTCGCATATGGCCACATGTGGCTAGCCTATCAAGTATTTAAAAAGATAGAGTTTGAAAGCGAGCAGCCGGCAGTTGATGTGAAGAAACGATTCCCGTCTTTCCTTCAATCCAAGCGGGTGAATACGCAGTGATGTGTATGATTTGCTATAATGGTGTCACCGTGAATAAAAGGAGAGATGAGAGTCGTGTCAGTAAAAGAAATTTCAATAGAAGAATTAAAGCAAAAGCTAGAGCAAGAAGAAGCCATTCAACTCGTCGATGTGCGTGAGGATGAAGAGGTAGCAGAAGGCATGATTCCAGAGGCAGTCCATATTCGAATGGGCGATATTCCTGAGAAGCTGGATGCGTTTGATAAGACGCAAGAGTATTATATTATTTGCCGTTCTGGTAAACGCAGTGAGAATGTCTGCTATTTCTTAGAAGACCAAGGCTATCAAGCAACCAATGTCGTTGGCGGCATGCTTGCATGGACAGGAGAAACAAAACCGAAGCTGTAAAAAGAAGTCCTTTCATCGACAAGATGGAAGGCTTTTTTTTGTTCATATGTCCGTCTCTATTTGCATAAAAATAGAGTAGCAAGAGAAGGGAGAGTGGCATATGTGCTGAAGGTAGCTGTATTTGATGAAGAACACGAGAAAGATCTGCAAAGCGAAATCAATCTTTTTTTAAAAGGAATGGACGACGACCAAATTATTGACATTAAATACAATGTGGCGGTGATCTGTGAGCAAGGAGGAGAGCAGCTCTACTGTTTTTCAGCGCTCATTTTATATAAAAAATAAAAGGACCTGCTGAAAGGTCCTTTCAGCGTGTAGACAAACCCTCGCATTCGTTGTCAGTCCTGCGTGCTGGTGCTCACGAATGTGAAATTCGCTCCGCGCCAGTACTCGTCCTTCCTAGTCTGCAAAGGTTTTCTATCACGCTGAAAAGAAGAAAAAGGGCTGAAATAAAGGTCCTTTTGATATGATCAACTAGCGTCAATATGTAAACGATGCTTTTTGCAGTGAACGCATTGAAAGAGATAGCCTTGCAAGTCTCCTCCGTTCACGAGCCATTGTTTCAGGTTCTCTTTTGTGAAATGTCCACCACTGCAAATCTCTTCAATATCCTCTGAGAGTTCTTCCTCTAAATGCTCAATTTCTTTCCATCCAACATACTGCACAATCGCGCAAAAATCCCCGCAATGGCTTAACCAATATTCCTGCTGCCATCCGCGGTAACCCGGCGTTCTGTAGATCAGTTCATCTATATATTCTTCATGATCGACGTCATCACAACTCACATCGTCTTGAAACATTCCATTATATGTTTGAGCAGCTGATCCATCTTTAATGCACCAAGGACAAATGCCAGAAACGTCTTCAATAGAATAAAAAGGACCATGATATACATAATCTCGTTCTTTCTCACAAACGGGGCATATCGTCTGCTCTTTTTTAATTACATGTAATGAAACTGGGTCTGGGTTGTACTTGAACGTAGGTAACGTCATATAAACCTCCATTATGTAGAAAAGTGATGATTCAACACTATTTTATCGGAATACGCGATGTCATGACAATCTTCAATTATTTCAACGAGAAAAAAAGCCGTTCGGATGAGGAACGACTTTTCTCTTGTGATGATTATGCTTTTTTTACTCTTGGACTTCTTGGTTTATTGTACTTATTTGCTTGTTTAATCGCTCTTCGTTCTTCATTTAGTGACTTGTACAGGGATACAATCATTAAAATGATGACAACAGAGAACGGCAAAGCAGCAAGTTTGGCTGTGTTTTGCAAGGCTTCAAGACCGCCTGAAAATAAGAGCACTGCCGCAACTGCTGACTGGATAATACCCCAGCTGATCTTTACACTATTCGCTGGATTTAATGATCCATAGGTTGTCTGCATGCCGAGAACGAATGTAGCTGAGTCTGCTGATGTGATAAAGAATACCGCAATTAAAATAAGAGCTAGAATCGATGTGATCATTGCCAGCGGATATTCATTTAGTACACCAAAAAGCATGGTTTCCGTAGAAAGGCCTGCAACATCGACAATATTCTTTTGCTGTAAGTCCATCGCAGAAACACCGAAAATAGAGAACCAAAGAAATACAAGGATAGATGGAGCAACTAACACACCAACTAAAAACTCTCGAATGGTTCGTCCACGTGATACACGTGCAATAAAGATCCCGACAAATGGTGCCCAAGAGATCCACCATGCCCAATAAAAGATCGTCCATCCGTTAATCCATTCTCTCTTTTCAGGGTCATTTGGAGATAAGCGAAAGCTCATTTGAACGATGTTGGATAAGTATTGTCCAATAGAGTCAGTAAATGAATTTAAAATATAAACTGTTGGACCTACCAAAAGTAAGAAAAACATCAGAACAGCTGCTAATACCATGTTGATATTACTTAAATATTTAATCCCTTTACCAATACCGCTAAGAGCAGATGCAAGGAAGAGCACCGTCACAATGATGATAATAATCAATTGTGTGCTAAAGGCATTTGGAATGTTAAATAGATAATCCAATCCGCCATTGATTTGTGCTGCGCCTAATCCTAAGCTCGTTGCAACACCAACAACTGTCGCAAACACAGCAATACAATCGATGGTTTTTCCGATCCATCCGTGCGTTTTATCTCCTAAAACTGGCTGCAGTGTTGCACTGATTAAGCCAGGCGCATCTTTTCTAAATTTAAAGTATGCAATGCAAAGCGCAACAATGGCATAGATCGCCCATGCATGAAGTCCCCAGTGGAAAAAAGTATAACGAAGGGAATCACGGAAGGCTTGTGCAGTTTCAGTGTCACCCGTTGGTGATTGAATCGCATAATGACTGATCGGTTCAGCTGCTCCGTAAAAAACAAGTCCAATGCCCATTCCAGCACTAAATAGCATCGCAAACCAAGAAAAAAGACCAAATTCAGGCTCTTCACCTGGCTTACCTAATGTAATTTTTCCGATAGGGCTAAAGATAAAGAATAGACAAAAGCCGACAAGCAGTGATACGACTAATAAATAATACCAGCCAAAGTCATTTGTAATGTATGTTTGAATTTGATCTGTCACATTTTGCAGTGATTCTGGAGAAAAGGCTCCCCATAGAACGGCAATAAATGTGATAGCAATCACAATCCAAAATACACTTGATACGTTTTTCACACCATCTCACTCTCCTGTTGTTCTACACGTTTAAGCAGAGGATTTTGTTTAATATCCCCTGTCTCAACTATTTTCAAACAAAAAGAGGCGAGTTTCTCACTCGACCTCTATTTTACCGTAACATGTTTTGCTTCCATTTATCAACCATCGATATGTGAAGATGACTTTTCTTCAATTCGTTTGCGCAGACGGTAGACATATTCTTTTAAACAAACTGCGAAAATCGTAAACGCTAAAATAATGGCGACTTTTAACGGGGTAATGGACAGCTTCATAAAGAAAGCGGCTGTCAAACTAATGACAACTGCAAGGACAATCGGAAGTGCGCGTCTAATCATTGAAATCTCTCCTTTACTTCTAGTGCGGCATTCATGCCAGCTAACCTGCCTGTCACAAGTGCTGACGTAATATTGTAACCACCTGTGTAACCGTGAATATCTAAAATTTCTCCGCAGAAATAAAGACCGGCCATTTTTTTGGATGCCATTTTCTTCGGTTCAATTTCTTTGACAGAAACGCCGCCACCTGTAACAAAGGCTTTATCTAAAGAAAGCGTCCCATTTGCATGGACGATGAAATGTTTACAATCATGAGCAAAAGCGCGCAGTTTATCTTTAGCGAGACCAGAAAATGTCTCCTGTGGATCAATGCCATTTCGTTCTAAAAGGAACAATAAATAGCGCTCTTGCATCCAAGATTTCAGGACATTTTTAATGGCTTTTTTTGGTTCATCTTTTAGATCACGATGAAGCTTTTGGAAAAGTTCCTCGTCATTGAGCTTTGGGTATAAGTCAATTTGAAGGCGGACGGCCGGCTGCTTTTTCAGTTCCTTCACAACAAATCCGCTGCATCTCAGAACGGCAGGACCTGATAAGCCAAAGTGTGTAAAGATCATATCCATGACATGAGTGACGACGGGTTTTCCTTTTTTATTTAAAACACTCACGGCCACACTTCTTAATGAAAGACCTTGAAGCACTTTGTCCTTAATAAAACGCTCGTCTGACGTGACGGGTACTTCGGTTGGGAAGAGCTCTGTAATGGTATGGCCAGCGGCTTCTGCCCATGCATAGCCATCGCCAGTAGAGCCTGTATGCGGCACACTTTTCCCGCCAACAGCAATGACAACGGCATGACTTGAAATTTTTTCATCATTATTTGTAACAATTCCAGCTGCTTGTCCGTCTTGATACAGAACGGTTTTAATCTTTTCATTCGTTCGAATGGTCACATTGAGCACGCGGAGCCTATCCAATAGGGCATCCACAACAGATTGTGCTTTGTTTGAGACAGGGAACATACGTCCATGGTCTTCTTCTTTTAGTTCAATACCTAGATTTTCAAAGAACGAAATAATATCCTCGTTATTGAACTCAGAAAATGCACTATATAGAAAACGGCCGTTTCCGGGAATATGCTTGATGATTTCTTCTACTGGAAGGCGATTGGTCACATTGCAGCGTCCACCGCCAGAAATGGCGAGCTTTCTGCCAAGTTTGTTTCCTTTGTCAATTAACAGAACCGATGCACCGTGTTCTGCCGATGCAATCGCGGCCATCAGTCCAGAAGGTCCACCGCCAATGACAATGACATCATAATGTTTCATGTTACATTCCTCTTTCTACTTTCAGTCATTTCTCTATTATAACGAAGATTGGGGAAGGCTGAAATATGAATTGATTGGTTTTGTGACTTCTGTATTGGATTTGTTACCTGTGCGATGAAATGATGTGTTAAAATAGTTAAGTTGAATATTCATTAGAAAAATGGTGGTTAAGCGCATGTCTAATAAACTGCTTCGTGGTACGTTGGTTTTAACGATAGGGACTTATCTCTCTCGTATTCTTGGTATGATTTACTTAATTCCATTTAGCGCAATGGTCGGAGCGACTGGTGGTGCGCTATTCCAATATGGATACAATCAGTATACGATCTTTTTAAGTATTGCTACGCTCGGTTTTCCAACAGCGGTATCGAAATTCGTTTCTAAATATAATGCGATCGGCGATTATGAGACAACAAGAAAAATGTTCAGGGCGGGTATGTCGGTCATGCTTGTCACCGGTATTATCGCCTTTTCTATTTTATATTTGACCGCACCGATCTTTGCCAAGATCCAGCTTGGAGGATCGAATGAAACGGGCGGTTTGACGGTCGATCAAGTGGTCTATGTAATTCGGATGGTCAGTTTGGGTCTATTGGTTGTACCCATTATGAGTCTTGTGCGAGGCTTTTTCCAAGGGCACTCGATGATGGGCCCGACAGCTGTTTCCCAAGTCATCGAACAACTTGTCAGAATCATCTTCCTATTAACAGCGACGTTTATCATTTTAAAAGTGCTTGACGGCGGTCTTGTTATTGCGGTTGGTTATGCCACATTTGCCGCACTCATTGGTGCGTTTGGCGGTCTATTTACGCTTTATTTATATTGGCTGAAGCGGAAAGATCGGCTTTTGGCAATGCAGCCGAATACAGGGGACTATTCTGGATTATCTTATAAGCAAATGTTTACAGAGCTGTTCAGTTATGCAGCACCCTATGTGTTTGTTGGGCTTGCCATTCCGATTTATTCTTATATTGATACAAATACAATTAACAGAGCGATGATTGCATCAGGACATCAGGATATTAGTACAGCGGTTCTGTCTATTGTGACGTTATATTTACCGAAGCTTGTCATGATTCCTGTGTCACTTGCAACTGCATTTGGTTTAACATTGATTCCTACCATAACGGAATCCTTTACAGCGCGAAATTACAAGCTGCTGAATCGACAAATTGATCAAACGATGCAGGTCATTTTATTCTTCGTTCTGCCTGCTTCATTTGGTATTTCGGCATTGGCTGGACCAGTTTATTGGTTTTTCTATCCGTCTGTGCATCCTGAGATTGGGACTTCTATTTTGTTTTGGTATGCACCTGTTGCGTTACTGTTTTCTTTATTCACCATTAACGCAGCGATTTTACAAGGGATTAACAAACAAAAATTTGCGATCGTCAGTCTTTTGTTAGGGATTATCATTAAAACGGTTCTCAATATCCCGCTGATTAGCTGGTTGCAAGGAAACGGTTCTGTGCTTGCAACGGCATTAGGTTACAGTGCCTCGATTTTGTATATGTTCATCATGATCAAGCGCCATGCAGGCTATTCGTTCCGCAGGATTTTCAAACGGTTTATTTTAATTGGTATTTTAACGGCAATCATGGCTGTAGTGGCTTATGTGACATGTCAGCTTGTAAGTCAAGTCATTTCATATGAAGGCGGAATCATACAAGCTGGTATTGTTATTTTGATTTCAATGATTACTGGCGGCGGTGTGTATATGTTCTTATCTTATAAAGTTGGATTGTTAGAGCGTGTACTTGGCAGCCGGATGCCGTCATTTTTAAGAAAAAAGAGTTAGAAGGGGTGGAGAAGCATGAGGCTTGATAAATTGCTGGCCAATACGGGCTTTGGTTCAAGGAAAGATGTAAAGAAGCTGGTCAAGGCCCGGGCTGTCACAGTGAATGGAGAAGTGGCGAAGCAGGTGAAAGATCATGTCGATCCAACAAATGATGAAGTGCTCGTGCATGGAGAGCGTGTAGAGTATAAAGAATTCATTTATCTCATGATGAACAAGCCAGACGGTGTCATTTCAGCAACGGAGGATCTGCGAGATGAGACGGTTGTTGATTTACTAGAGCCAGAGGATATTGCAAGGGAGCCATTCCCTGTGGGGAGACTGGATAAGGATACAGTCGGTCTCCTCCTCCTTACAAATGACGGCCAGCTTGCTCATCAATTGTTATCTCCGAAAAAGCATGTCCCGAAAACATACGAAGTTCATCTAAAATATCCGCTTGGAGATCAAGATATCACTCGTCTTGAAGAGGGAGTTGTGATTTTAGACGACTACCGAACGAAGCCGGCGAAGGTTGAAGTAGATGCCAACCAAGAGGCAGATACACGAATCCGTTTAACGATTACTGAAGGGAAGTACCATCAAGTGAAGCTGATGGCACAAGCAGTGGGCAATGAAGTGATCTTTTTAAAACGGCTCTCGATGGGAGCTGTTTCATTAGACGAAGATTTGGCGCCAGGAGAATACCGTGAATTGACGGAGGAAGAGTTAGACAGCTTAATCAATCGTGATTAATATAGTGAAAAAGAAAAGAACCGGCATATCGCCGGTTCTTTTTGTTATATGGAAGTTCATTATTCGCTTATGATGATATTTTTACTTTTTTTCTCGTTGTTTCCCATTTGCCTCTGCTTGGACTATGAACAAGATCGTTATAGGCAAGCACGTTTAAGTCTCTTTGGATGGTTCTAGGTGTGATCCCGAATTCATCAACCAGCTCTTGTGTCGTCACAAGACCTTTCTCTTGAATGAACATATAAACTGATTTTATTCGAGTCATCATACGGTTTGTTGAAGGTTTCAAAAAACCACTCCCTATCAATAAGATCGGATGGACTTGACTAACCACAACTTACTACACTAAAACTGCGACATAAGGACATGCAACAATGGTAAATGTTCGTGTTTCTTAATGTTTTATTCTATTATACACGTTATTATGCATCTAGTTCCACCAAAAAGTCAACTTTACGTGTTTTTAAACTTGTCTTCATGAATGAAATTATGGTATATATCATGATTTGAATCCGGTTACAACCCAATAAACACAAGGTGTATAAAGAAATTGCCACTTAAGAAAGAGTAAAAAATAAACACAGAAAATTTACAAAATAAAAAATCATTCATACAAAAAAGACACATTCAAATGAGAAATGTGTCTTTTTATTTTGGTTATCCTTCTAAGAAAAAGAGCTGCACGAAAAATAAGACGGCGAAAATGAGTACAAGAATATGCACTTCTTTCCATTTTCCTTTTGCCAGCTTCACAAGTGGATATGAAATAAATCCTAGTGAAATTCCTGTAGAGATGCTAGATGTCAGCGGCATGGAAAGAATCACAAGAAAAGCAGGAAATGCTTCGTCAAGCTCATTCCAGCGAATACGTGACACTGAATTCATCATCAAACAGCCGACAATGATTAAGACAGGTGAAGTGATGGACGGCAAAGACGAAATGGCTTGAACGAGCGGACCAAAAAACAAGGCCACAATAAACAATGCAGCAACGGTTAAAGAGGTCAGTCCAGTTCTTCCGCCAGCAGCCACTCCTGATGAAGATTCAATGTAAGCTGTGGTTGGGCTTGTTCCAAACATTGAGCCAATTGTCGTTGCAGCAGAGTCAGCAAGTAAGGCTCTGCGTACTTTTGGGAGCTGACCATTTTTCATTAAACCTGCTTGTTCCGCAACCCCGATCATTGTTCCTGTTGTATCAAAAATCGTCACAAGTAAAAAGGAGAAGACAACAGCATACAAGTGATGGGAAAATACATCGCCAAACGCAGCGAATGGATTTGTAATCAGCATTCCTTCAGGCAGTGCTGGGGTATCCACTAGCACTTTAGGAAAATGAAGCTGACCTGTTGCAAGTGCAATTAACGTGGTTGCTAACATGCCGATAAACAGCGCTCCATTCACTTGAAGAACCATTAATATGACAGAAATCATTAAACCAACGAGTGTCAAAATGACAACAGGTGAGCTTAAATTGCCAAGCTTCACAAGATTTTGTGGATCAGCAGTGATGATTCCAGACTGTCTTAGCCCAATGAATGCAATAAATAATCCGATACCTGCTGTAATCCCGTACTTTAAATTATCTGGAATCGCCTCAATGAGTTGTTTTCTAAGGGATGTTAACGATAAAATAATAAAGAGTATTCCAGCAACAAATACCGCACTAAATGCTGTTTGATAGCTGAGACCCCCACCACCGACAACAGTGACGGTGAAATAGACATTCAGCCCCATACCTGGTGCAATGGCAATCGGATAGTTTGCAAAGAGTGCCATCCAGAGTGTACCGACAACAGCAGCGATAATGGTTGCAGTAAAGACTTGGTCAAAAGGAATGCCTGCATCTGAAAGGATTCCTGGATTGACGGCTACAATATATACCATCGTAAAGAATGTCGTCATACCAGCGAGTAATTCTTTCTTTATATTGGTTTGGTTCTCTTTTAACTGAAACATAAAATCCTCCATTTACGAACATTATTACAAAACACTTAATATAATATTCGTTTTAAGGGTGGATTGCAACCTTTTTTCAAGGAGGAATGGAAAAATGAATTGGGAAGCAGAAGTCATACGAAAAAAAGACAATTTGATTCAGGATACACAATCTTTTTTACAAATTGAAAGTGTCTTGGATGAAGAAGGCGGCATAGCAGGAAAACCGTTTGGTGAAAAAGTGGATGAGGCTCTTCAGTATATGCTCAAAAAAGGGCAGGACGAGGGCTTCAAAGTGAAAAATGTTGATGGTTATGCTGGTCATATTGAATATGGAGAAGGCGAAGATATCGTCGGTGTGCTATGCCATGTGGATGTCGTGCCTGCGGGAGACGACTGGACAACCCCGCCATTTTCAGCGGACATAAGAGAAAATAAAATCTTTGCAAGAGGAGCCATTGATGATAAAGGGCCGACCATGGCGGCGTTTTACGCATTGAAAATGTTAAAAGATGCCGGTCTACCGCTGTCGAAAAAGATTCGAATCATCATTGGCACAGATGAAGAAAGCGATTGGAGATGCGTCGATCACTATTTCAAGCATGAGGCGATGCCGCAAATTGGGTTTGCGCCAGATGCTGATTTTCCAATTATTCATGCTGAAAAAGGGATCATAGATGCCATCGTATCCTTTACATACGAACAATCAGAAGAAAACAAGCGTTACATCCTTAAGCAATTCACATCAGGCATGCGTCTCAATATGGTCCCAGATGAGGCTCGCGCGATTGTGGCAGCAGCAAATGATCACGATGCTGAAGCATTAAAAACGGCTTTTGCAGCCTATCTTGCGGAAAATCAGTTAACCGGTGAGACAAACCATACAGCAGATGGACTGACATTCACATTAAAAGGTGTATCAGTTCATGCAATGGAGCCGGCGAATGGCACAAATGCGGGCATTCATATGGCGAATTTCTTATGTGCGCATGAATTAGATGAAAGAGGGCTCGCTTTTACATCACAAATAAATGCTTTATTTGATCAAGACACAAGAGGACAAAAACTCGGCATCGCTTGTAAAGATGATATTAGTGGTGACTTGACCTTGAATGTTGGCACAATCCGCTATTCGCAAAACGAAGAAGCGAAGCTTGGGCTGAATGTCCGCTATCCCGTAACAGCGGACGGTGAGGAAGTCAAAAAAGGGATTGAACGAATAAAAGGGGCAGCGATTGAGAAATTTGATGACAGTCCTCCTCATCACGTCTCAAAAGACCATCCACTTGTGAAAACATTACAGCGTGTCTACGAAGAACAAACAGGAGATCCTGCCCATCTTATTGCGATTGGGGGAGGAACGTATGCAAGGTCATTAGAAGCAGGCGTTGCCTTTGGCCCTCTATTCCCTGGAAGACCTGATTGTGCACATCAAAAGGATGAATATATCGAAATCGATGATTTACTACGAGCAACTGCGCTATATGCACAAGCCATGTATGAATTGGCGAAATAAAAAAGGATAGAGAAGAGGGGATTCACCGTGAAAAAAATGTTCTTATGCTCTTCATTCAAAGACAGCTATTCTCTCTTGTCTGACTTTGCAGGCGACACCTTAAAAGGAAAAAGTGTGACATTCATTCCGGCAGCCAGTGAAGTGGAAGAAGTCACGCACTATGTCGATGCAGCAAAAGAAGCCTTTCATCAATTAGAAATGCGTGTAGAGACTGTTCAGCTGACCGGGCAAACGGTTCAGGAAATCACACAGATCATTGGAAAGAATGATGTCATGTATGTATCTGGCGGCAATACCTTTTATTTGCTGCAAGAATTAAGAAAGCACGGGCTCGATCGTGTATTGAAAGAAGAGATCGGCAAAGGCAAGCTGTATATCGGAGAATCCGCGGGGAGTATTATCATGGCGCCAAGCATTGAATACATCTCACTGATGGATGATCAGGAGAAAGCGCTAGAATTATCTTCCTTTGAAGGATTCAATGAGATCAACAGCTATCCGGTACCGCATATAAACAATCCTTATTTAGGTGAAGCCGCGCAGCATATCATAGAGAAAGATCAAAATACGCTCTCTTTATGCCCGCTCACTGATGAACAAGTTTTACTTGTGACAGGCGAACAGACTGAGGTCAAGACGGTCTGAGTTGTTCCTTCCTAGGGCTGCAAAGGTTTTTGAAAAGAAGACAAAGGGCTAAAATCAAGTTCATTTTAGCCCTTTGTCAACAATCTGAAAGGAACAGGAGCATACGCCCTGTTCCTTTTTTAATCTTGAAACACATCACTTGATAAATAGCGTTCACCCGTGTCTGCTGTCATACAAATGACAATGTGATCCTTTGGCATTTGCTTGGCTGCTTCAATGGCTGCATAGCATGCCGCGCCAGATGATGGACCGACTAAAATACCTTCAAGACGGGCGAGCTTTCGTGTGATGTCGTAAGCATCTTCATCACTCACTTGTACAATCTCATCATACACCTGTTCGTTTAAAATTTGTGGGATAAATCCTGGACTTGTGCCAACAAGTTTATGTTTACCAGGTTTCCCGCCTGATAAAACAGGAGACCCCTTTGGCTCTGCCACATGTATCGTCAATTCCGGGAATGCTTTTTTGAGTTCCTCTCCAGTGCCTGTAATGGTTCCGCCAGTTCCAGCAGTTGCGACAAAAGCGGCAAGCGGCTGCCCAATCTGTTGCACTGCATCAATAATTTCTACAGCCGTTGTCCCTCTATGAGCATCGGGGTTCGCACCATTGTCAAATTGCATGGGAATAAAGCTGTTAGGAATTTGAGCAGCTAATTCTTCTGCCTTGCGAATACAGCCTGGCATTTTTTCCTCCCCCGGGGTTAAGACGACCTGTGCGCCGTATGCCTTTAAAATATTGATTCTTTCTTGGGTCATCGTATCAGGCATGATCAGAATGGCTTTGTAGCCTCTTGCAGCAGCGTTCATCGCTAAGCCAATTCCTGTATTCCCGCTTGTTGGTTCAATAATCGTTGCCCCTTTTGTGAGCTTTCCTTGTTTTTCTGCCTCAAGGATCATATTGTAAGCAGCCCGATCTTTTACACTTCCGCTAGGATTAAATGATTCCAGTTTTAAATAAATAGCAGCGCCATGTTCTGGCTGAAGGCGCTGTAATTTTACAAGTGGTGTATGACCTATTAATTCAGCTATATTTTGTGCAACCTTCATCATGTGACACCCTTTCTTCTCATTCCGCATTACTTTAGTTATACTATCATCAATGGGGATTCGTAAAGTTTGTTAAAAAGGACAGGTGAAAATATGGCCGAAAGCCGTCATTATTTTATCGGGATTCCAATCCCTGAACAACTCGCGTATCAAATGAAAGCGGATATAGACAAGAGGAGCGGACTTTCCTTTCAAAAATGGACAGCACCCATTGATTATCATGTCACCCTTGTGTTTTTAGGTGCGATTCCAGAGGACCGTTTAAATAAGATTTCTGAGCTACTTGCACAGCTGTCTCCTGAGGTGTCTGCTTTCCCGCTGAAGCTGAATGAAGTAGGGATATTTGGCCAAAAGGAGCGGCCGAGAGTCTTTTTTGCAAAGCCTAGTGAAAGTAAGCCTTTGATGGATCTTAGAGAAAAAGTGAAAGCAGCCGTTTTGACAGCAGGTCATCCTGTCGAAAAGAGACCCTTTCATCCACATATGACGATTGCGCGCAAATGGAATAGGGAACAGTCCTATATAGAACAAGCACCCTTACGGAAAGAACCATATTCGATGGAGGTTTCTAGTATCGCTTTATTTGAAATCCGTCTAAAAGAAACCCCGCGTTATCACGCGATCAAACAATTTACACTACATAAATGATTCTAGAGGTTGGAGTGAGCAGCAGATGGCGCAAATTATTAAAATCCAAGATTATATATCACGATATGAACAAGACCCTTATCATTACATCAATCAGTTTATTCGGTTGAAAAAACAAAGATGGGACGAGTTAAAAAAGGCTTCCAAAGAGCAGGTGCAAAAGCAGGCTGACCAAGCCATCGAGCAAGCACCTGAACAAGAGGAAGAAAAGAGAAAGAAATTCTCCTTAAAAAGAAAGCAAAAAGAAGCCGATATGAAAAAGGAACGGGACCTGAGTCTTTTTAACGAGCCAACAGATATAGAACAAGGTGTCTTTACAAACGTTCCTACCGATGAAACGAAGCTGATTCACTTTTTTAAAGATCATCTTTACGATGTTCAGTTAAAATGGGCCAGCTCGACGATCTCTCATATTTCAACTGTCTCCCATCACATTCGCTATGATGAAAAGCTGCGGATGCTTGCAAGGCAGCTGCCAGATTCTTATTTTGTGATGTACAAGCCGGTGCTGCTCATTCAAAAAGCTGAGATGGAATTGTGTCCAGTGCTCATTACACCGCTTGAAGTCATCTGTTTATCTTTCTTAGAAGCAGAGCCAGACAGCGTATATATTGGATCGAAGGAACGTTTTTGGGAAAAGCGGGCGACGGGAAAAGCTGTTCAATCCGTTTTAAACCCTTGTGCAAGCCTTCTGCGCTCTGGAACTGTTGTGTCAAAAATTTTACAGCAAAGTGGTGTAGAGCTTCCTGTGAAAAAAATCCTCATCAGCCGCACCTCGTATATTGATTTGCCCGAAGTTCCATTCGGGATGAAGGTTGTCGATAAGAAGAAAGCGGAGGATTGGTTTGAAAAGCAGCGGAAAAACACGGCGCCGACAAAGCACCAGCAATTCAAAGCGACAAAGGCATTGCTCGCTTATGGTGAATCAGACAGCAAAAGAAGGCAGGAATGGCTCGATTAAAGGCATATCAAGGTCACCAAAAAATGAGACCTGAGTGGAGCTAATATATGAATGAATGGTACTTTATCGTCAATCCAGCAGCAGGACAAGGAAAAGGACTCCGCACTTGGAGAAGCATAGAGAAAGAATTACAAAAGGTAGAGATCTCATACAGATCGTTTCTTACCCAGCATGAAGGACATGCCGAAGTTTTGGCGAGACAGATTAGCGCTATGCAAGACGACAGATTGAAACGGTTGATCGTCATTGGTGGTGACGGTACATTTCATGAAGTACTGAATGGTTTAAAAGAAATTGATCATGTGCAGCTAAGCTTTGTCCCAGCAGGTCATTGGAATGATGCTGCGAAGGGGCTGGGCATCCAGCGTCATGATGTGATCAAAGAAGTGAGAAAACAAAAGAGGATGCTGACGAAAACATTTTCTCTCGGTTCCTTTCAAGATCATGCAGAAAGTCCGCAATCTGTTCTTTTTCTCAATCATATTGGTGTTGGTTTTGATGCGCATGTCTTGAAGAGAACGGTCCATTTTAGAGGGAAAAAGTGGCTCAACCGACTCAAACTCGGATTTATCATCTATCCGCTGTCCTTTCTACATTCGTTATGGTCTTTCAAACCGTTTGACCTTGCTCTTTTTATTGAAAATGAGAGAAAAGTTTTTCGCCAAGTGTGGTTTGTGATCGTATGTAATCACCCATATTATGGAGGCGGGCTGGAAGCAGCGCCGGAAGCAAGTGCGAGGCAATCAGGATTTCAAACAATCGTTGTCACGGATTTGAATCCATTGAAAGTCCTCTTATTTTTAAGTGCAATGGTTTTTAAAAAGCACCTTGTAATGGAGGGAGTCACCCTTTTTCAGCATGAAGAAGCCTACTTGGAGGCAGATGAAAAAATCCTATTTCACGCTGATGGAGAAGTGATTGGCGCCACTCCAGTGTTTGTTAAGGCTAGTGATCGATCGTTAAAATTACGTGGCTAAGAAGCAGCCAGTGTGCGCACGAGCAAAAGAAACATGAAAAAAGACTTCCCTTTTCATAAGGTTCTTGTCCTGTTTTTCTAGTTTTGCTTGACGAGTATAAGAAGGTAGCGATAAAATCTATAGGACGGCTATTGTTTAGCATCTCATTCTCAATAGCTGTCCTTTTTGTTTTTATGATCATATAAATAAAAAATAAACAGCCAATTGATCTCAATCGGCTGAATTTTGTCGACTAAAAAAGCATGATATAAAATATTTTAAGAAATGATGGGTTGAAAATTGATATGAACTGGTTGGGACAAATATTAGGTAGCGAATGGCACATCTCTCCTGCTGGAGGCGCTACGGGAGATGCGTACTTCGCAACACACAATGACCAAAAGCTATTTTTAAAACGCAATACGTCACCGTTTCTTGCGGTTTTGTCAGCTGAAGGCATTGTGCCGAAGCTTGTCTGGACAAAACGGATGGAAAATGGGGATGTCATTACTGCGCAGCACTGGCTGAGCGGCAGAGAGCTGAAGCCAAAGGACATGAATGACCGTCCTGTAGCGGAGCAGCTAAGAAAAATTCATACATCAAAAGAGCTGCTCGATATGCTGAAACGATTAGAAAAGCACTCGCTTGACCCGGCATCGATCTTGATGCATCTCAAGGCATCGATCTTAAAAGAGCAGATTGACTCACATGATATCACGCGCGCCATCCAGTATTTAGAGAAACATGTGGAGGCAGTTCATTTCGAGGATAAGGTCGTTTGCCATTGTGACCTCAACCATAATAATTGGCTGCTGACAGATGAAAACCAGCTCTATTTAATTGATTGGGACGGAGCAATGATTGCGGATCCAGCGATTGATCTTGGACCGCTCTTATACCATTATGTTGAAGAAGAGAACTGGGAAAGCTGGCTCTCAATGTATGGTGCTCCGCTGACCGACAACTTGCGAAAACGCATGGCATGGTATGTGCTGGCTGAAACCGTCTCGTTTGTCGTTTGGCATAAAAGAAAAGGAAATGAAAAGGCGCAAAAAGAAGTGCAAGCCGAGCTACATGCACTCTTAAAACGGTTAAACATCCATTAAGACAGTGGAATGTTCTCGACCCAGTCAGATAGATGCGATTGATGCGCTTCGATATGTGCATCAATTGAACTGACAGAGGTACCTTTTTGGCTGTAATCATAAATATCTGTTAGTAGCTGACGAACGTCAGCATCCAAATCTTCTTTTGCCAGCATTAATTGAATTACGCGTCCCACCTGTTCATATTCTGCAACAGTCCCGCAGCAATCCAGCTGGTGATCAGTTAAAATATCTTTGATTAATTGAAGCTGATGTTGGCGGTTTAATCCCATACGTATGCTCCTTTCAGGGCGTGTCATTTATGTGGTTAAACTGTGCATTCAGCTTTGATTTTATACATGAAGCAGACCAGCCCAATTAGCAGCTGGTCTTTTTCATATGTGCGTATAAGATGCTGTCTTGCGGCTCTTTATGTTTCATGGTATCTTGATAAAATGTAAAGAAAATAGAGGTGTATCAAATTGAGAATGCGACATAAACCATGGGCGGATGATTACTTAGCTGAAAATGCTCATATTGCTTTAGCCAACCCTGAACAATACAAAGGGAAATGGCATGAGCTGTTTGGAAATGATCATCCAATCCATATCGAAGTCGGTACAGGAAAAGGGAGTTTTATTGCCGGAATGGGCAAGCTTCATCCTGAGATAAACTATATCGGCATTGAATTATTTAAAAGTGTCATTGTGACGGCAGTCGATAAAATCAAAGAAACAGATGTAGAAAACGTAAAGCTTCTAAACATCAACGCAGAGACACTGACAGATGTCTTTGCGGAAAATGAGATTGATCGGGTGTATTTGAACTTCTCTGATCCGTGGCCAAAATCAAGGCATGAAAAACGTAGGTTGACGTTTAAAGCCTTTTTAAAGCGATATGAACAGATCCTCCGTCCAGGCGGTGAATTACATTTCAAAACCGATAACCGCGGACTATTTGAATATTCCTTGAAAAGCTTTTCGTCTTACGGACTACTTTTAACATATGTGAGCCTTGATTTACATGAGGATGGTCTCGAAGGAAATGTCATGACAGAATATGAAGAGAAATTCTCTTCCATGGGACAACCGATCTATCGATCAGAAGTAAAATTCCCTGAATAACAAGCGAAAAAAGCTGGCTGCAACGAACGATTGCGGTCAGCTTTTTTTGATAAAAGATTAGCACATGCGATTTTCCTTTGTATTTGCTACGATAGAAAAAGGAGGGATGACAGCAATGGAGACAATGAAAATAGGTGAAATGGAACTGTTCTGGTTAAATGGGGGAGATACACACATGGATGGCGGTGCCATGTTTGGCGTGGTGCCAAAGCCATTATGGTCAAAAAAATACCCTGTGAATGATCGAAATCAAATTGAATTACGGTGTGATCCAATGCTCATACGGTGGAACGGTCTTCATCTGTTAGTAGATTCCGGCATCGGGTCAGGGAAGCTGACAGAGAAACAAAAACGCAATTATGGCGTCACAGAGGAAACGAAAATAGAAGAATCACTTGCGGCTCTCGGTTTGCGCCCATCTGATATAGATTACGTCTTAATGACTCATTTGCATTTTGATCATGCAAGCGGGCTGACAAAACGTGAAGGCGATAAGCTTGTGTCTGTTTTTCAGCAGGCCAAAATCATCACGTCCAAAATTGAATGGGACGAAATGAGAGCGCCGAACATCCGCTCAAGAAATACATATTGGAAAGAAAACTGGGAGCCTGTTGCCGATCAAGTCATGACATTTGAAGATAGCATTGAAGTAACAGAAGGCATTCGCCTGCATCATACAGGTGGACATAGCGATGGACATAGCATCTTAACGCTCACAAGTCAGGGAGAAACAGCTATTCATTTAGCGGATATCATGCCGACACACGCTCATAAAAACCCGCTTTGGGTCTTGGCATACGATGATTATCCAATGACCTCGATCCCAGCGAAACAAAAATGGCAGGCATTTGCCGAAGAAAACAATGCATGGTACTTGTTTTATCATGATGCCATCTACCGTGCTGTAAAGTGGGATGAAGACGGGGCAATGACCCATGAGGTCAAAAGAGAAACCGGAAGATAAAAGATCATCTGTATGTTTTTTCACCTTTCACACAAAATAACGACAAAATGAACTTGTGAAAGGAAGAGTGCAGGTGAATCAATTTTATCGTGTACATGGTGATGTCATCGAGACACCGTTAAGAGGGATCGAAGTCATGTCTGTCCCTTATTTAAACAAAGGGGTCGCATTTACAAAGGAAGAGCGGGAAGAGCTTGGGCTAAAGGGATTTCTGCCGCCGAAGGTGTTAACACTAGAAGATCAAGCAAAGCGTGCATATGAACAGTTCAAAGCACAGCCAGACGCACTTGGGAAAAATGTCTATTTAACTGCGCTTCATGACAGAAATGAAGTGCTCTTTTATAAATTATTAAATGAGCATTTGGCAGAAATGCTGCCGATTGTTTACACACCGACCGTAGGAACAGCGATTCAGCGTTACAGCCACGAGTATAGAAAGCCAAGAGGAATTTATTTATCCATTGATGACCTAGAAGGAATGGAAGAAATTTTTGCAACTTACGGAGTGGATGAATCAATTGATCTCATTGTCGCAACAGATGCAGAAGGAATTTTAGGCATCGGTGACTGGGGTGTAGGCGGAATCGCCATTTCAGTCGGGAAGCTGGCTGTTTATACAGCCGCAGCAGGTATTGATCCTAGTCGTGTGCTGGCAGTGGTACTTGATGCTGGGACCAACCAGGAAAGCCTTTTAAATGATCCGCTTTATGTGGGAAATCAGCACTCCCGCGTTCGAGGAGAGCGCTATGATCAGTTTATTGATCAATATGTTGAGCTTGCCCGTGCGACTTTTCCAAATGCACTTCTTCACTGGGAAGACTTCGGTACAAAAAATGCGCGCGCCATTTTGGAAAAATATAAGGACCGTATTTGTACATTTAATGATGATATTCAAGGAACTGGAGCCGTTTCACTTGCTGCCGTTCTGGCTTGTGCAAAAGCATCGAAGGTTCCGCTGAAAGATCACCGAATCGTGATCTTTGGAGCAGGTACAGCAGGGATTGGTATAGCCGAGCAAATTCGTGATGCCATCGTGAGAGATGGTGTCAAAGAAGAGGAATCATATGATCATTTCTGGTGTATTGATAAAACGGGATTGCTCACAGATGATTCACCCGACATTCAGCCATTCCAAAAGCCGTATGCAAGACGTTCTGATGAAGTGAAGGATTATGCACGTAATGGTCCAAAGCATTCAATTGATTTGTTAGAGGTCGTGAAGCAGGCGAAACCTACGATCTTAATTGGTACCTCAACTGTAGGTGGGGCATTTACAGAGGAAATAGTGAAAGAAATGGCGTCACATGTAGAGCGGCCAGCGATTTTACCGATGTCAAACCCAACACCTCTTTCAGAGGCAAAGCCGGAAGATCTCATTGAATGGACAGAAGGACGTGCGCTTGTCACAACGGGAAGCCCGTTTGATCCAGTTGAATATGGCGGTGTGACATATGAAATTGGGCAGGCAAATAATGCCCTTGTGTTTCCAGGGCTTGGTCTTGGAACGATTGTGTGTAAAGCCCGCCTCATGACAGACAGCATGTTTGTTGCGAGTGCTGAAGCGATTGCGAGCATGGTCAATGTCGGAAAACCGGGTGCTGCGATGCTTCCAAGTGTTGATCAGCTCAGAACGGTTTCAGCGACAGTGGCTGTCCGGGTGGCACAAGCAGCGATTGACGAAGGAATTGCGGAAGAAACCCCTGATGACCTCATTCAGGCTGTGCAAGACGCCATGTGGCACCCTGTATACAAAAAAATCAAAGCCATCTAAAAAAGCTTCGCAAGGACTTGTCTTTGCGAAGCTTTCTTATTAAGCAACAGAATCAATGACATCAACGATCATGCCTGTTTTTGCATCAATCATGACTTCATACTGTTCCAGCTCGCCAAAGGCGGAGCGTGTAATGCCAGATTTGTACACATCAATCGTTTCACCATTTACGGTATACGGTTCTGGTACAGTATAAATCCAAGAGCCATCAATCGGACCGCGCTGTTTAAAAGCGGATTTCACAATTTTTAACGCTTTTTCAGACGAGATATACGTCGGGAAAAAGACTTTCTTTGCAACAATTGCAGCGGCTACGCCAATACTCGCACCAATCAGAACATGTTTTAACTTCAACGTGCTGCACCTCCGTATTGCTGTTTTTTCCATTATACAAAACTTGTCCAGCGATGTTAAGAAATCCGAATACTTGAAAGCATATTCAAAATTTCTGGAGAGATACTTGGAAAACCGAAAGAATTCTTATAGTATAAAGTGAGTGTTATTTTTATAGGAATTTATATGGTCATTACATAGAAATGAGGGTAACTGTCAAATGAACGAAGAAACAATGTCGCTTTTCCGAAATTTAACAGAACTACAAGGGACTCCAGGTAATGAGCACCATGTGCGTGCTTTTATGAAAAAGGAACTTGAGAAATATTCCGATGAACTCATACAGGATCGTCTTGGCGGAGTGTTTGGTGTCCGCAAAGGCCCAGAGAACGCGCCGAAGATTATGGTGGCTGGTCATATGGATGAAGTCGGCTTTATGGTGTCATCCATTACGAAAAACGGAATGATTCGTTTTCAAACACTTGGCGGCTGGTGGAGTCAAGTGATGCTTGCGCAGCGTGTGGATGTTCATACGGATCACGGGCCAATTCCAGGCGTTGTATCGAGCACACCTCCTCACCTTCTGACACCAGAACAAAAAAGCAAACCAGTAAAACCGTCAGATATGCTGATTGATATTGGTGCAGACAGTGAAGAAGAAGCGAAAGAGCTTGGCGTTCGCCCAGGGCAGCAAATCGTTCCTGCAACGGTCTTTACCCCAATGGCCAATCCAAAAAAGATTTTAGCCAAAGCTTGGGATAACCGTTATGGGTGCGGACTTGCCATTGAATTATTGAAAGAATTAAAAGACGAAGCTCTTTCATGTCAGCTATATTCAGGCGCCACCGTACAAGAGGAAGTAGGGCTCAGAGGGGCTGAGGTAGCTGCGAATATGATTCAGCCTGATCTGTTCTTTGCTCTAGATGCGAGTCCCGCAAATGATGTGACGGGAGACAAATCACAATTTGGCCAGCTTGGAAAAGGTGCACTTCTTCGTATTTATGATCGCACGATGATTACGCATCGAGGCATGAGAGAATTTGTTCTCGATACAGCCGAAACAAACAATATCCCATACCAATACTTCGTATCGCCAGGCGGTACGGATGCTGGACGTGTCCATATCTCAAATCAAGGTGTACCGTCTGCTGTTATTGGTGTGTGTGCGCGTTACATTCATACAAGTCACTCTGTCTTGCATGTGGATGATTATGCAGCGGCAAAAGAATTAATTGTTCGTCTTGTGAAAAATTGTGATCAAAGCACGGTGGATTCGATTTATCAACAAGTGTAAACGATAAGAAAAAGGCTGCCTCTTTTAAGAGCACAGCCTTCAGCGTGTAGACAAACCCTCGCATTCTTTGTCAGTCCTGCGTGCCGGTGCTCACGAATGTCAAATTCGCTCCGCGCCAGTACTCGACCTTCCTAGGGCTGCAAAGGTTTTCTATCACGCTGAAACGAAGAAAAAGGGCTAAAATCAAGTTCATTTTAGCCCTTTTTCTTATTCTTGTTCAAACACGTATGACAACGCCTTAATTGCTTGATTCACTGTTTCGACAGTGATATTTGCTTTGTTTGATAGTTCCTTTAGTGGATGATGTAATTCTTTAGGACGAATCAAAATAAGGGGTTTTCCTTTGGCGATGGCAGAAGAAGCATCCATTGCCGTGTTCCACTGTTTATATTTCTCACCAAAGCGGGCGATGACAACGTCTGCCTTATTTAATAATAGTTCGGTGCGGAAATTGTTCAAATCAGAAGCCGCATCGTCTTTCAAGATGGCATTTGGCTGCCCGCCTAAAATATCTTCTCCGATGTTATCTGATCGGTCATGATTCTCCATTGGACCAACAAACGTCACTGGTAGTTTCAAAGACTGGCTTTTTTCCTTAATTTCATCGCGCCACTGGCTATGAATTTCTCCAGCTAAATAAACCGTTAATTGCATAACAATCTCCTCCTTGTGCACAAACTTAGTAAAGGTTTGCCCTGTTTCTTTTCATGTTACACAAGAAGTGCTTGATAAAGCAAAAAAAATATGATTATGATATTCATGGTAGAGACTATTTTTCATCGTAAGAAGACTACATATAATGGGAAGGACAGGCCTCTTCGTCTTTCCTATGAGAAAGCAGGAAGACGACGTTGATGACTTATTTAAAAAGAAAGGGTATTTCCCTTTCGCCAAAGGTGTATTTTATTGATGCACTCTCTTATATGGCTTTAGGTCTATTTGCTACATTAGTGGTAGGGCTGATTTTAAAAACAGCAGGCGGCCTGTTATCATTTCCTCTCATCGTGGAAATGGGAACGCTCGCTATGGGGCTGATGGGACCAGCAATTGGCGTAGCGGTTGCTTATCGCTTAAACGCTTCTCCTTTAATTATTTTCGCAAGTGTTGTTTCAGGTGCCGCTGGAGCAGAGCTTGGGGGACCCGCTGGAAGCTTCGTGGCTGCTCTCATTGGTGTGGAATTAGGCAAACTGATCAGTGGTGAGACAAGAATTGATATTATTTTAACGCCACTTGTTACTATTATCACAGGTTTTCTCACCGCTGCTTTCATCGGCCCTGGGATTCAGGCGGTGATGACAGGGCTCGGCAGGCTGATCGTATGGGGGACTGACCAAAGTCCACTCATCATGGGCATGCTGGTTGCAACCATTGTTGGACTTGCTCTTAGCTCACCGATTTCAAGCGCTGCGCTTGCGCTGATGCTTGATTTAAGCGGTCTTGCTGCTGGTGCGGCGACGATTGGCTGCTGCGCGCAGATGGTCGGCTTTGCTGCTGCAGGATTTAGGGAAAATCGTTTTGGCGGTCTTGCTGCGGTAGGCATTGGAACCTCAAAACTACAGCTGCCGAACATTGTGAAAAATCCGCTCATTCTCATTCCGCCGACGATTGCAGGATTGATTCTTGCGCCAATTGGTATTATTGGCTTTGGGATGGTCAATAATGCGGCAGGAGCGGGTATGGGAACGAGCGGTCTTGTCGGCCAGCTCATGACACTCACAGTCATGGGATTTCATCCTTCCGTTTTCCTCGCAATTGCTCTCTTGCATATCGTTGGCCCGGCAGTGATTAGTTTGGTAGTATCAGAATGGATGAGAAAGAAAGGCTATATACAATTCGGAGATTTAAGTATACAAACTGGAGGAATCAAACATGAAAAAAATTGAATCAAACGAAGAATTACAAAAAGTGATTCAAGAAGACTTAACTGTATTACTATTTTCAGCTGACTGGTGCCCGGACTGCACATTTATTGAGCCGTTTTTGCCAGAGCTTGAAGCAAACTATCCAGAATTTGAATACTTCTATGTGGATAGAGATCAGTTTATCGACACTTGTGCAGAGTGGGAAATTTACGGAATTCCAAGCTTTTTAGTCTTTAAAAACGGACAAGAGATCAACCGTTTTGTCAGCAAAGATCGTAAGACAAAGGAAGAGATTGAAGCATTTTTAACAGATTCTCTTTCTAAATAACGAAAGGAGAGTCTTATCATGGCGAAAATGACATCAAGACAGCTTGCCAATCAATTGAAAAGCCGTCTGACGAACGACAGCTGGATCCACCAGTTTGACAGGGAAAAAGATACGCTTCGTGTGGAAGATAAACATACAGGAAAGGGCATCACGCTTGAGCTCCCGCCGATTATTGCAAAGTGGGAAGTAAAGCCTGATGAAACACTGGATGAGATCGTTTATTATGTGAAAGAGGCGCTCAGCGCAATGAAAGGTGAAGCGCAGCACATCTCAGGCAAAGAGAAGCACATTTATCCGGTCATTCGTTCAACGTCCTTTCCAGAAACATCAAGTGATGAGATTCCGCTCGTTTTTGATGAGCATACAGCAGAGACAAGAATCTACTATGCACTTGACCTTGGAAGCACCTACAGATTAATTGACGAGAAGATGCTGCAAAAGGAAAACTGGACAAAAGAACGAATCAGAGAAACCGCAAGTTTTAACGTCCGTTCACTAAAGACTGTCGTGAAAATGGATGAAGTGGCGGGCAACCGTTTTTATTTTTTCCGTGCAAACGACGGGTACGATGCAAGCAGAATTTTAAATGAATCGATTTTACAAGAATACGCGCAAAAAGTAGAGGGGCAAATGGCCATTTCCGTTCCCCATCAAGATGTGTTCATCATTGCAGATGTACGCAATGAATCAGGCTATGATATTTTAGGGCAAATGTCGATGAGCTTCTTCGCCAGCGGCACGGTTCCGATTACGGCCTTGTCATTTTTATATGACGAAGGCAAGCTTGAACCGATCTTTATTCTTGCAAAAAGCAGACCAAAACAGCAGTAGAAGGGAATTTTGAAGAATGAACGTTTTTTATAATGCAGAAGGTGTCGGCGACACACTCCTTATTTCATTGAAAGATGTAACAAGAGAAGAAGTAGGTCATGAAACGTTTGGAGATGTCGTAAGAATCTTCAATCAAGACACAAAAGAAACAACAGGTTTTAATATTTTCAATGCATCTACTTACATGAAAATTGAAGAAAACGGATCTGTACCGCTTTCTGAAACGCTTGTTCAAGATATCAATGAAATTTTAAACCGCAACGGTGTCAGTGAAACATTAACAGTTGATCTATCACCTAAGTTTGTGGTCGGTTATGTGAAGGAAAAAGAAAAACATCCAAATGCAGATAAACTGAACATTTGCCAAGTAGATGTTGGCGATGAAACCTTACAAATCGTGTGCGGTGCACCAAACGTTGATCAAGGTCAATATGTTGTGGTTGCAAAGGTCGGTGCTGTGATGCCGAGCGGTTTGGTGATCAAAGATGCTGAACTAAGAGGTGTTCCTTCAAGCGGAATGATTTGTTCTGCAAAAGAATTAGATCTTCCGAATGCGCCTGCTGAAAAAGGAATCCTTGTTCTAGAAGGAAGCCGCCAAGCTGGCGAACCATTTGAAGCGTAACCTCCCATAAACGGGTACAAATGAGCGAAGAATGTGTTATACCAAAAGTCACTAAGTACGTACTTAGTGACTTTTTTTCATCTATAGACAGCATGAACAGCAAAGCGTAGCACTTTTCTCGCTTTTCTGCATGAAAAAGCAATGGTATACTAAAAATCGCCCAAGAAAACGTAAGGGGAGTTAAAGTGAGTGATAAATGATGAGTTGGTTAGATAAATTTTTTAGTGTATTTTTAGGAGAAGAAAAAAAAGAAGAAAAAGCTGAGAGGCCTGAAACAGGTCCGATTGCATCAAAGCAGCCAGCTGTTGAACAGCATAAAGAATATAAAAAAGTTGAA
This sequence comes from Bacillus sp. FSL K6-3458, assembly GCF_038005045.1. Classification (NCBI taxonomy): domain Bacteria; kingdom Bacillati; phylum Bacillota; class Bacilli; order Caryophanales; family Bacillaceae; genus Bacillus; species Bacillus sp. FSL K6-3458. The sequence continues at coordinate 1,307,800 of NZ_JBBOSI010000001.1, forward strand.
GATACGAAAGTGTATTATGAATATCCAAAAGGCAATTTCCGCTTTCCTCTCGTTCCAGATGAACCTGCACGTGAGGCAGCAAAGCAACAAGAAAGAAGGCGCACGCGGCCAAGTCAGCCAAAGGCAAAGCAGACGACCTATCAGCCAAAACAAACGGTGCAGCCTGATCTCAATAAAAAGCCTTTTAAAACAGAGCAAATCCCTTCACCTATCTATGGCTACCACCAGGATATGCGTCCAAAACATGCAGCAGCCAAAGAAGACACATCTTCTGTCAAAATGAAATCGTCAGAAGAAACGTCACAGCGTGTCACACTGTTATCAGAAGAAGCAGAGCGTGAACGGAATGTAAGACAGCAAATGAACATCCCGTCTATACGAAAAGAACAACGTATGGAAGACATGATGTCAGCCCAAACAGAAGAACAAGCAGAGAAGCAACCTGTCACGACGCCGCTTACTTTGCAAGAGGAACTCGCTTATCAAGATCACGTTCAATCAACGATGGAACGTTTATATGACGAGCCTTTCAGTGAGACAGAGGATCAAGATCAAGCTTTGTCACAGACCAAAGACGATCGAGAAGCATCCTTACATATGGAGCAAGCTGAAGCATCTAAAGAGCCTCTAGAGATGGAGCAAGAACAGGCAGTCACCGTTGAACAAGAAGAGCCGATGATTCCGCTTGAAGATGATACTGAGAAAAAAGAGAGCTTTACATTTGAAACAGCTTTAAGCGCATCACCAGCACTCGACATGGAGATAGAAAGCCCAGTAGAAGAAACTGCGATGCTGGAAGAGAATGAAGTAGAGGCTATGGAAGAAACAACAGAGGCTGCATGGATAGAAGAAAGTCAAGCAGATGTGTCAGCGGCAGCGTTTGAACAAGAAGAACCGGTGATCATACAGGAATCGCAAGATGATGATTCTCTGCCGGAAGAAAAATTAACAGATGATGAAGTCATGCCAGTTGAAGAAGCATCAGATGAATTTGCTGACTCTGGACAAGCAGAGATCGCCGGGGATATGGCAGAAGAGCTTGAGGAAACACCTGAAGAAACGCCTGAAATAAAACGTGAAGAACCAAAACCGTCTTCTCCACAGCCAAAGCGCTCAAGCGGTCAAACCTCCACCGTTCCTTTTAACGTCATGATGTTAAAAAGTGATCAGCGCGTGCAAGGACAGAAGAAAACGGCAGATGCACAAGGATATGTATTTCCGAGTTTAGCCCTTCTAGACGTTCCGCCAGCACAAAAAGAAGAGGACGGAACATGGGTGAAAGAACGGGCAGAACTGCTCAATGCCACACTGAAAAATTTCAATGTCAGAGCAAGTGTTGTTCATGTGACGCAAGGTCCTTCTGTTACAAGATTTGAAGTGCATCCTGAACCAGGCGTGAAAGTGAACAAAATTACAAACCTGTCAGATGATATCAAACTCAGTTTGTCTGCAAAAGATATTCGAATCGAAGCGCCGATTCCTGGGAAGAACACGATTGGAATCGAAGTGCCGAACCTTCACAGTAAAATGGTTTTCTTAAGAGAAATGATCAGAAGTAGTGCCTTCAGAGACAATCCATCTCCATTAACGGCGGCGCTCGGATTGGATATTTCCGGTCAGCCCGTTGTGGTTGATTTGCAAAAAATGCCGCACGGCTTAATTGCCGGAGCAACAGGTTCAGGAAAAAGTGTCTGTATTAATACCATTCTCGTAAGCCTGATGTTTAAAGCTTCACCTGATGAAGTGAAAATGCTGTTAATCGACCCTAAAATGGTCGAACTGGCGCCGTATAATCACATTCCGCATCTTGTGAGCCCAGTTATTACTGATGCCAAGACAGCAACAGCTGCTTTGAAATGGGTAGTAGATGAAATGGAAAGACGCTATGAACTGTTTGCACACTCTGGTGTGAGAGAAATCAAACGATTTAACGAACTGGTGAAAGAAAAACAAATGGGTGAAAAACTACCATATCTCGTCGTTGTCATTGATGAGTTGGCTGATTTAATGATGGTCGCACCAAATGAAGTCGAAGAAAGCATTTGCCGAATTGCCCAAAAAGCTAGAGCATGCGGGATTCACTTACTCATTGCGACGCAAAGACCTTCTGTTGATGTCATTACAGGCCTCATTAAAGCAAACATCCCAACAAGAATTGCTTTCTCTGTTTCAAGCCAAGTGGATTCAAGAACCATTATTGATATGGCAGGTGCTGAAAAGCTTCTCGGAAAAGGAGACATGCTGTTCTTAGAAAATGGCTCTGGCAAACCGACAAGGCTGCAAGGGAACTTTGTATCAGATCGAGAGATTGATGAAGTGGTAGCGCATGTGAGAAAACAGCGCAAGCCTGTGTTCCTTTTTGAACAGGAAGAATTGATGCTCCAAGGCTCTGCCATTACAGACGAAGATGAATTGTTTATGGACGCATGCCGATTCGCCATCGAGCAAAATAGTGCAAGTACATCCAGTTTGCAAAGAAGATTTAGAATTGGCTACAATCGAGCAGCGAGATTGATTGATATGATGGAACGTGAAGGAATGATCTCTGGTGCAAAAGGCAGTAAGCCAAGAGAGGTCCTCATGACACTGAGTGATTTAGAACAATTGATCTAAACAAACCACTTCATTTTTTTGATAAACATGGTATGATAGCACATAGGTGCAATTTTTGAATTGGACGCTTTTCGCATGCCTGTCTGAACGCTTTTTAACGAAAATGAGCGAAAGCAGGTGTTAGAAATGGGAAAGTTGTCGGATACTAATCATAGTTAATATTGATTAGAATAGGAAGATCGGAAAAAAATCTTTATTTGGAGCTGCGATTTGTGATCAGCTAGAGACAAAAATCACAAGTTGCAAATTGAAATGAGCGTCATATACTGTAAGTCAGATAGACGTTTGTTGGAGGTACAATTATGACTGTTTATCATTTTGTTGGAATAAAAGGGACAGGTATGAGTCCACTGGCCCAAATTCTTCATGATACTGGGTATACTGTCCAAGGATCGGATATCGAAAAACATATCTTTACACAAAAAGCATTAGAAGAACGAAATATTAAAATTCTTCCATTTGACCCAGATAATATTCAGCCAGGGATGACGGTGATTGCAGGAAATGCATTCCCAGATACACACCCTGAGATTGAGCGTGCTCTTTCTGAAGGAATTCCTGTCATTCGTTATCATAAATTTCTTGGAGAATACATGGATTCATTCACAAACGTTGCAATTACGGGTGCTCATGGTAAAACATCGACAACAGGTCTGCTTGCACATGTGATGCAAGCGGCAAAACCAACTTCCTACTTAATCGGTGATGGATCTGGAATGGGGAAAGAAAACAGCGAGTATTTTGTATTTGAAGCGTGCGAATACCGCAGACATTTCCTCAGCTACCATCCAGACTATGCGATCATGACCAATATTGATTTTGATCACCCTGATTATTTCACGGATATTGATGACGTGTTCGATGCGTTTCAAAACATGGCACTTCAAGTGAAAAAAGCCATTATCGCCTGCGGTGATGACGAGCATCTGCTCAAGATCCAAGCAAAAGTACCTGTTGTGTACTACGGATTCAATGAAGAAAATGATTTCCAAGCACGAAATGTTGTGAAAAACACAGAAGGCACCACATTTGATGTATTTGTACGTAATACGTTTTATGATACCTTCTACATTCCTGCTTACGGAAACCACAATGTCCTTAACTCATTAGCGGTTATTGCATTATGCCACTATGAGGCCATTGATGTAGAGCTCATCAAAGGTGCTTTAACGACATTTGGCGGTGTGAAACGACGCTTTAATGAAAAAGTAGTCGGTGAACAAGTCTTAATTGACGACTATGCGCACCATCCGACTGAAATTGAAGTCACGATCGAAGCAGCTCGCCAAAAGTATCCAGACCGTGATATTGTGGCAGTCTTCCAGCCGCACACTTTCACTCGTACACAGCAATTTTTAAGTGAATTTGCGGACAGTCTGAAAAAAGCAGACTATGTATACCTCTGTGATATTTTCGGCTCAGCTCGTGAAAACATTGGGAAACTAAGCATTGAAGATTTGCGGGAAAAAATTCCGCAAGCCCAATTGATTGAAGAAGAAGAGACATCTGTGCTGAAAGCACATGAAAATGCGATCTTGGTCTTTATGGGAGCAGGAGATATTCAAAAGTATCTTCGTGCTTATGAGAAAGTCGCAGTATAATTGCCTGTCAAAAAGTGCCGATTCAATCGGCGCTTTTTTATTTTGAATAAAATGTGACAAAGGGGCTAAATGTGACAAGATGTGCCGCTTTTTTTCGTTCGCTGTGGACAGGAATTGGCGAATAAGTGTAGAATTATTATTCAATCGGTCATTCTAGGCGATGTTTGAATGATACAACGAGAGGGTATTGAATTGAATATGCCCGCAGCAAAGGAGGTATCAGATGATTATTATTCTCTATTTAAGCGTTGCACTCATCGCAATCGCTTTCCTCATTCTTGTCATCTACTTGTCCAAAACATTGAAATCCTTACAGCTGACATTAAAGAATGTCGCATCAACTTTAGAAGGTCTTGAAGGACAGATGCAAGGCATCACCACAGAGACAGCACAGTTGCTACATAAGACCAATCAGCTTGCTGAAGATATTCAAGACAAATCGGCAAAACTTAACACAGTTGTGGATGCGGTGCAGGGAATTGGTGGCTCGATCAACCAATTTAATACAAGCATAAAGCAGGCAGCTGGTGCGGTTTCTTCATCCGTTGAACGAAATCAAGAGAAAGTCACGGATGTGGTAAGCTGGAGTAACGCAGCACTTGAAATCTATAAAAAATGGAAACAGCGTAAACAACAATAAACAACCATTTTCGCATAGGAGGAATAATCATGAGCAAAGACGGAATCAATAGCAAAGACTTTTTGATCGGAACACTTATCGGTGGCATTATCGGTGCAACAACGGCATTATTTTTAGCACCAAAGTCAGGGAAAGAGCTTCGCGATGATTTGAACACCCAAGCGAATGCCCTAAAAGAAAAAACAGATCGTCTTACAACAGATGCAAAGGAAAAAGGCACTGAATATGTGACGATTGCGAAAGACAAAACATCTGAATTGTCTCAGCTCGTAGCAGAGCAGTCAAACCAGATTTTAGACAAAGTAAAAGACATAAAAGATCGTACAGCTGGAAAAGCTAAACAAGTAAAAAGCGAAGCAGAAGATGCTGCAGCAAATATTGCAAATGAAGCTTCAGATGTAGCAGATGAAGCAAAAGTAAGAGCACAAGAAGCAAAAGCAGACATTGAAGACGGCATCAAAGATGTCAAAGAAAAAGTAGAACAATCTACGAAAGGCTAACTCGCTGCTTAAGTTAGGAAGGAGCACATCATGTCTAAACAACTCATAGAAACAGAAGAACAGTTTGATCAACTAACGAATCAAGACGGAACCTTTGTCTTTTTTAAGCACAGTTTGACATGTCCAATCAGCCAAGCTGCTTTTCAAGAGTTTGAAGCGTTTGCGTCAGAACATGAGGATGTTCCTGCTTATTTCTTGCAAATTCAAAACACAAGAGAACTTTCATCCTATGTGACTGAAAAGTCAGGGATCAAGCACGAAAGCCCGCAGGCACTCATCTTTAGCGGTGGCAAAGTAAAGTGGCATGCTTCTCACTCAAGCATTACAAAAGAAGCGCTTGAACATAACATGTAGAAAAACGTCAGCGATTGCTGACGTTCAAGATTGTGGACAAAGGGCTAAAATGAATTTTATTTTAGCCCTTTGTCTTCTTTTCGGCGTGATAGAAAACCTTTGCAGTCTAGGAAGGACGAGCACTGGCACGGAGCGAATTTGTCATTCGTGAGTACCAGCGCGCAGGACTGACAAAGAATGCGAGGGTTTGTCTACCCGCTGAAACGTCAGCGATTGCTGACGTTTTTTTTATAAAAAAGGTTTACTTGCATCAAAAGTATGCTATAATCTTACACATAATACTTTATCGCTTAAAAGCGTTTGGGTAATAAAGAATTTTTTCGTGACAATTCCGAAATCTTTGTTTATAATAAACCCTATTATAAGAGATCAAAAATAAAAAGCGAGAGCGGGCAGAGGAAAGGATGACAAAAATGAGCAACAATGAATTGGAACAATTGAGACAGCAAGCAGATGAACTAAATCTTCAAATCTTAAAACTGATCAATGAAAGAGGAAACATTGTAAAAGAAATTGGAAAGGCTAAAGAAGCGCAAGGTGTCAACCGTTATGACCCTGTCAGAGAGCGCACAATGCTTAATCAAATTCTTGAAGAAAATGATGGCCCATTTGAAAATTCAACGATTCAACATATTTTCAAAGAAATTTTCAAAGCTGGTTTAGAGCTTCAAGAAGATGACCACAGCAAAGCACTTCTTGTTTCTCGTAAGAAAAAACCTGAAAATACAATTGTAAATATCAATGGAGAAGCGATCGGTGACGGAAAACAACGTTTCATCGTTGGGCCATGTGCCGTTGAAAGCTACGAGCAAGTTGCAGAAGTAGCGGCAGCAGCGAAACAGCAGGGACTAAAACTTCTTCGTGGTGGCGCATTTAAGCCTCGCACAAGTCCATACGACTTCCAAGGACTTGGCGTAGACGGTCTAAAAATTCTAAAACGTGTAGCAGATGAATACGGTCTTGCAGTTATTAGTGAAATCGTGAATCCTGCTCATATTGAAGAAGCGATTGAGCATATCGATGTCATCCAAATTGGAGCACGTAACATGCAGAACTTCGAGCTTTTAAAAGAAGCTGGATCAGTGAACAAACCAGTTCTTTTAAAACGCGGTTTAGCAGCAACAATTTCAGAATTCATCAATGCAGCTGAATACATCATCGCACAAGGAAATGACCAAATCATCCTTTGCGAGCGAGGCATCCGCACATACGAAACAGCCACAAGAAATACACTAGATATCTCGGCTGTGCCAATCTTGAAACAAGAGACACATTTACCAGTCTTTGTTGACGTGACACACTCAACTGGACGCAGAGATCTACTTCTTCCAACAGCTAAAGCAGCTCTTGCGATTGGAGCAGACGGTGTGATGGCAGAAGTGCATCCAGATCCATCTGTTGCCCTATCTGATTCAGCGCAGCAAATGGACATTCCACAATTCGAAAAATGGTTAGATGCGTTAAGACCACTTGTCAACATTCACGCATAATCATAAATAGAAAAGCCGCCGGATGACAGCCCGGCGGTTTTTTCATGAAAAAATATGATCGAGATTGGCAATGAAAGGAAAAGAGCACATTGCAAGCTAAAAATACGCTTGTTCACAATGTTTTCATTTTTAAAATTCGATAGAATCTGCTAAGATCATTGTCATAGCTGACGTTCGCAACGATTTTTGGTGAAATATGATTCAATTTACAGGTAACAAGCTCATTAAAGTTTGTTTAATTTAGTTATAAAAAGAAAGGGAACGTTTTCATATGAAGAAAAAACGTGTATAATTTCATAAAAGAATGTCATTTTGATGTAGATTGAAAAATTATGTGTCTCTTTTCATCGTTTTAATGACAAATAGGATATTATTTTCCTCGTATCTGACATGTCTCTATCCAATTGGTGAATGCTATAGATATGAAGTGTATTTGAAGGAGTGATTTATGTGAATAATGTTACAATATATGATGTAGCAAGAGAAGCAAACGTAAGTATGGCAACGGTATCACGCGTTGTTAATGGTAATCCAAACGTAAAACCAACAACAAGAAAAAAGGTGCTTGAAGCAATTGATCGTCTCGGCTACCGTCCGAACGCAGTCGCACGAGGCCTTGCAAGTAAAAAGACCACAACAGTTGGGGTTATCATCCCTGATATTTCGAGTATCTTCTATTCAGAGCTTGCACGAGGAATTGAAGATATTGCGACGATGTACAAGTACAACATTATTTTGAGCAACTCAGACCAAAATACTGATAAAGAACTTCATTTGTTAAACACAATGCTTGGCAAACAAGTAGATGGAATCGTTTTTATGGGCGGAAACATTACAGATGTGCATGTGGAAGAATTTAAGCGCTCTCCTGTACCCATTGTACTTGCAGCATCTGTTGAAGAGCAGGCACAAACACCATCAGTCAACATTAACTATGAACAAGCCATTTATGATTCAGTTCAGCTATTAGTTGAAAAAGGACATAAACGAATTGCGTTTGTATCTGGACCAATGTCAGAACCAATTAACTCTATGAGAAAGCTTGCTGGTTATAAGCGTGCGCTTGAAGAAGCTGGTATCGCGTTTGACGAAGCGCTTGTTGCTGAAGGAGACTACTCATATGACTCTGGTATTGAAGCGCTCGCTAATCTGCTTGCTCAATCTGACAAGCCGACGGCTGTGATTGCAGCTACTGACGAAATGGCGCTAGGTGTCATTCATGGAGCTCAGGACAGAGGCGTATCAATTCCTGAAGATTTAGAAGTGATTGGTTTTGATAACACAAGACTATCCCTCATGGTACGCCCTCAATTGACAACAGTTGTTCAGCCGACTTACGATATTGGCGCTGTTGCGATGAGACTTTTGACAAAGCTCATGAACAAAGAACAAGTAGAAGATCAAATTGTTGAATTGCCACATAGAATCGAAGAAAGACAATCGACGAAATAAAAAAGAAAGCAGGCTCACTTGATCAGTGGACGCCTGCTTTTTTTATGCCTTTTTCTTTTCTCGTCGAACAGGCATGAGTGCTTTTTCTACCGTTTGTACATTTTTTTCTGTAATTTCTGCTCTTCTTGGAATCGGTGGATATAAATCGTCAGGATCTAGCCATGTGGATGGAAGCGGAACAGGCGATTGTTTTTCCCATGCCCGAATCCATTCCTGAGGAAGCACATCTGGTGGTGTGATGCCTTTCATCTCAAGCCAAATGCGGCTCCATGCTCTTGGGACGACACGCCAAATATCATAGCCGCCTCCGCCCACAGCGATCCATTTTCCATTACAATATTGATGCGCCAGCTCATGGGCAATTCTAGGAATTTCCTCATATATTTTCATGGTAGCAGATAAATGCGTCAAAGGGTCATAATAGTGGGCATCTGCTCCATTTTGCGTCAAAATGACATCTGGTTTAAAAAAAGCAGCAATTTCTGTCACTGCTGTTCGATAGGCTTCTAAAAATGATTCGTCTTCTGTAAATGCGTCAAGCGGGATATTATATGCATAGCCATAGCCTTTATCATGACCCCTTTCCTGTACTTGTCCAGTTCCAGGGAACAAATAGCGCCCTGTTTCATGAATGGAAACAGTACATACCTCTGGATCATCATAGAAGCTAAACTGTACACCATCGCCATGATGAGCATCTGTATCAATATATAAAATTCTAGCGCCATATGTCTTTTGAATATACTGAATGGCCACAGAGCTGTCATTATAAATACAAAAGCCAGAAGCACGCCCTTTAAATCCATGGTGAAGCCCGCCGCCAAGATTGAGCGCATGCTGCGAATGCCCAAGCATCACTTGATCAACCGCTGTTAATGTCCCACCAACTAGGAGAGAAGCTGCCTCATGCATCCCTGCAAACATCGGGGTATCCTCAGTGCCAAGACCATAACGTTCCCCCTCTGCGGTGGACAGTTTTCCTTCACTTGCCCGCTGTACTGCTTGAATGTAGTCTGCTGTATGGACAAGCTTTAACTCCTCCAGCGTCGCCATACGAGGTGCGACAATCTCATCATCCGTTAATGCCTTCATTTTTTGAAGAAGATCATAAGTTAAGTAGACGCGAAGCTGATTGAAGGGATGATCTTGGTGAAACTGGTACGTTTGAAAAGATGGTGAAAAAACAAAGGTCGCTTCCTTCATTTGATCGTCTGCTCCATAGGCCAGAGCACTTTATAGCCTTTTGTACGAATCAGCTTCATCACATGATCTGCATGCATCGTTTGAAGGCGGAAGACGAGCACTTTAGAGGCTTCATTGGCATGTGGGTACACGAGTACACTCAGCATTTGAATATGCTGCTCTTTTAAAATGGACGTAATGTCTGCAAGACCCTCTGTCACTTGCGCTACTTCAACCTCTAAATGTGATCCAGGCTGATCTGCACCTGTTAGTCTTACAAACGTACGAAGTAAATCTGTTTTTGTGATGATCCCTACAAGCTTGCCACGTCTCACAACGGGAAGACAGCCAATTCCGTGTTCAAAAAAGACACTTGAAATCTCCTCAACGAAATCAAGCGGATGAGCGGTAATCGTCTCTAGCACCATGATGTCTTCAACCGGTCGCTGAATAAAAAGCTGCCTTTTCTCTGTTTCAAAAATACTTGGACTGGCATTTTTAATATCCCGATCTGTCACCATCCCAATGACAGATCCCTGCTCAGATACGATAGGAATATGCCGAATGTGATGTGCACTCATTTTTTGAATGGCTTCTTCAATCGTATCGGTTTTGCGCAGCGTGATCACATCACGCTCCATAATTTGTTCAATCATCATGTTTACCAATCCCCTTTGCCAAAAAAACGAATTGAACGTTAATACATAAAGCGCTGATGGAAGCGAAGACGATCGAAACGCTCGATCGAATCAGGACTCACATGTTTCCCAATTCTGGCCATTAAACAATTGGCTGGATGTGAGCTAATCTCTGGCTCGTCTGTTGCAAACCAGACAAGACCGCCGGCGTTCATCATTTTCTCCATCATTTTGCGGTACTCCCACACGTTTTTCTTTGTCCCCTTTAAATCCCAATGCCAGTAATATTCAGTTGTAATGATAATGTAATTCTCCATTTGCTCATCCATCATGCTCACATCCAGTAAATGCTTGCCAAGTGAGCAGCCTCTGAATGGAGGAGCGACTTCAATGGCACCGAGCTCAATTAAATTGTCCATGTTGCCTTCTGACCAGCGTTCAAGCGGATCAGGGTACAAATACGTGACATAGCCTACGACAAGCTCATCCACCCTAGCAATGATAATACGCCCTTCAGGAAGATCTGCTATTTCAACAAGTGCTTGTTTCTGTTCCTCAGGCGTGCGAAATGCTGTTAGTCCTTCATGAAAACTATATTTCGCCAGCTCTGATGCAGGTACCGGGCCTTCAATCAGGATGGTGCCTGCTTCTCTCGTAATTGTTTTTGAATAATAAGTTTTAGGATGCTCCACGTATCCACCGCCTCAAATTCTAGTGAGTCGTCTCTATTTTATCTTAAATCTGACAATAATTAAAACGGTTTCATTAGAAGTTTTTTAAAAATTGAGAAAAAAAGTCATCTATACTATAATGGTCATTGTAAACGTATGCAAAGGGGGACTGTTTGATGAAAGTGGAAACGCTACCATCAGTAAAAGGGGACTATCATTTAAATGATTATGAGCAAGCATACAAAGAATTTTCATGGGAGGAAGCGAGAAAAAATTTCTCTTGGTATGAAACAGGAAAAGTAAATGCAGCTTATGAAGCGATTGACAGACATGCGGACTCGTTTCGTAAAAACAAGGTGGCGCTTCACTACAAAGATTCACAGCGGGATGAAAAGTATACGTTCAGGGATATGAAAATCAAGACAAACAAAGCAGGAAATCTATTAAGAGAACAGGCACATGTGCAAAAAGGGGATCGCGTGTTTATCTTTATGCCAAGATCACCTGAGCTCTATTTTCTACTGCTTGGTGCTGTCAAAATTGGTGCGATCGTCGGTCCGTTATTTGAGGCATTTATGGAAGGTGCCGTCAAAGATCGTTTAGAAAATAGTGAGGCAAAAGTGATTGTGACAACGCCTGATCTGCTTGAGCGGGTTCCATTTGCAGAACTTCCAAAGCTTGAATCCGTCATCATTGTCGGTGGTGAAAAAGAGGATGCAGGTGGTGTGCGGACGATTCACTTTGAAGAAGCATTTGAACAGGCAGCGAAGGAACTTGAAATCGAGTGGATGGATGAAAAAGATGGATACCTGCTTCATTACACGTCAGGGTCCACTGGTACGCCAAAAGGTGTGCTCCATGTTCATGGCGCAATGGTGCAGCAAGGCCAGACGGGTAAATGGGTACTTGATTTGAAAGAAGAAGATGTCTACTGGTGCACAGCTGATCCAGGCTGGGTAACAGGGACGGTGTACGGTATTTTTTCTCCGTGGTTGAATGGAGCGACGAATGTCATTTTAGGCGGCAGGTTCAATCCTGATACGTGGTACGAAACCATCGAATCGCTTGGTGTGACCGTTTGGTACAGTGCACCGACAGCCTTCAGAATGCTGATGGGAGCCGGAGACGATCTCATTCAAAAATATGATCTCAGCTCACTCCGTCATGTGTTAAGTGTAGGAGAGCCACTTAATCCAGAAGTGATCCGCTGGGGAGACGCTGTATTTGGTAAACGAATTCATGACACTTGGTGGATGACAGAAACAGGTGCACAACTGATTTGTAACTATCCATGCATGGATATCAAACCAGGTTCGATGGGGAAACCAATTCCAGGCGTTGAAGCTGCGATTGTAGATAATGCCGGAAATGAACTTCCGCCATACCGGATGGGGAACCTTGCCATCAAAAAGGGCTGGCCGTCTATGATGCATACGATCTGGAACAATCCTGAAAAATATGAATCTTACTTTATGCCGGGAGATTGGTATGTTTCAGGAGATTCAGCTTATATGGATGAAGATGGATACTTCTGGTTCCAGGGACGTGTCGACGATGTCATTATGACGTCAGGAGAGCGGGTCGGTCCATTTGAGGTAGAAAGTAAACTGGTGGAACATCCGGCCATTGCAGAGGCTGGTGTCATCGGAAAACCAGATCCTGTGCGCGGTGAAATTATCAAAGCATTTATAGCGCTTAGAAGCGGATACGAACCGACAGATGAGCTGAAAGAAGAGATTCGCACGTTTGTGAAAAAAGGACTCGCTGCACATGCAGCACCGAGAGAAATTGAGTTTAAAGACAAACTGCCAAAAACACGAAGCGGTAAAATTATGAGACGTGTGCTAAAAGCGTGGGAACTGAATTTACCTGCTGGCGATCTCTCGACAATGGAAGATTAATCGCTTCCGTCAGTTGACTTGATATCAAAAGTATGTTAAAAATGACTTTAGTTGAATATGAAAAGGTTTTGACTGAGATTCAGTAGAATCATCTTTCCCTGTCCAAGAGAGCTGACGGCTGGTGCGAGTCAGTACAAAGAGATATTCGAATTACCCTCACGAACCGCTTTTACGAAAAGGAGCATGCATGTTGCCTGATTAGTGAAAGAACGGATCTGTCCGTTATCAGTGTAAGTGAAAAGACGTGTGTTTTGTCTTTTAAGCAGGGTGGTACCGCGATATATATCGTCCCTTCGTTCATTCGAAGGGGCGTTTTTTTATGTTGAATTGTAAAAAAAGGAGATTTGGATATGAGTCAATTGATGGAAGAATTATCGTTCAGAGGATTAATTCAGCAACAAACAGATGAAGAAGGTTTAACAAAATTATTAGCAGAAGAAAAAATCAAGCTATACTCCGGCTTTGATCCAACAGCTGACAGCTTGCACATTGGTCACTTACTGCCAATTTTAACATTGCGCAGATTCCAAGAAGCAGGCCATCATCCGATTGCACTTGTTGGTGGCGCAACTGGACTGATTGGTGACCCAAGTTTCAAAAAAGCAGAACGTTCACTAAACCCAGCAGAAATCGTCGAACAGTGGTCAGAGAAAATCAAAGGCCAGCTCTCTCAATTCCTTGATTTTGAAGCAGGCGAGAATCCAGCCGTTATCGTGAATAACTACGACTGGATCAGCCAAATGAATGTGATCACTTTCCTTCGTGATATTGGGAAGAACTTCGGTGTGAACTTCATGCTCGCAAAAGATATCGTCAGCTCCCGTATTGAAACAGGGATTTCGTACACAGAATTCAGCTACGTGATTCTGCAATCGTTAGACTTCTTGAACCTTTACAGAAATGAAAACTGTAAGCTGCAAATCGGCGGAAGTGACCAGTGGGGAAATATCACATCTGGACTTGAGTTGATCCGTAAGTCTGAAGCAGAAGGCGCAAAAGCATTCGGTCTCACAATGCCGCTTGTGACAAAAGCAGATGGCACGAAGTTTGGTAAAACAGAAGGCGGTGCCATCTGGTTAGATAAAGAAAAAACATCACCATATGAATTCTACCAATTCTGGATCAACACAGATGACCGTGATGTCGTGAAATACTTAAAATACTTTACGTTCCTATCAAAAGAAGAGATCGCATCGTATGAAGAAAAAGTGCAAACAGCTCCTGAAAAGCGTGAAGCACAGCGCCGTTTGGCAGAAGAAGTCACAACACTTGTGCATGGCCGTGAATCACTAGAACAGGCTGTCAACATCTCAAATGCGCTATTTAAAGGTGAGATTAAATCTCTTACAGCAGAAGAAGTGAAAGTAGGCTTTAAAGATGTGCCATCAATGGAGAAAGACAGTGCAGAAGAATTAACACTGGTTGATGTTCTTGTCGAATCAAAACTGTCTCCATCAAAACGCCAAGCACGTGAAGATATCACGAATGGCGCAGTTTCCATCAACGGAGAGAGACAAACCGACAAAGACTACGTCCTTTCAGCTGAAGATAGAATTGAAAACCAATTTACCGTCTTAAGAAGAGGGAAAAAGAAATATTTCCTTGTGACGTATAAATAAATCCTTATGAAACAGTAAGTATCATGAAAAGCACCTCAAATGTTCATATACATTGAGGTGCTTTTTTTATTCAGAAGTAGGAATTAAGCTTTTACAGAGCGGTTTTCTCTCATTTGTCTGTTTCTTATTCAAGGAGTGAATTTTCGTTTGTATAAGCATGTTCTACCTTACAAATTCGGGTTGTATAGGATTCATACCAATCTTTTTTTCCTTTTTTTTTGAACACGCTGATGTGCTGTATGTGCTTTCCATTCTTTGATGGCTGCTAATGAATCCCAGTAAGAGACAGTGATTCCAACACCATGTTCATCTCGTACACTTTCTATTCCAAGAAACCCGTCTAGTTCTTTCGCTAATTCTTCCATTTTTTGAGCAGCCACGGCGTATTCTTTCTGCTCGACATTTGTTCGTTTTGATGTGAAAATCACCGCATAATAGGGTAGTGCAGGTGTTTGAGTAAACAGCATCTAGCAGAACCTCCTTTTGTCTATTCACATTATATATGAAAGATAGAGGGGCTCGTAGTCTTTTTGTTTTAATTTAAAAAAGTCCAAGGTGCTTTATGATTATTTATATTTCTGTAAAATCATCTCATAAACATTACCTTGTTCACTTTTCTGACATATTTTTCTTGTATAAAATAGAGTCGAATAAGATGAATAAGGGGGAATGAAAGTGATTCGATTTAAGAAAAAGAGTTTGCAAATTCTTGTTGCCTTTGCCTTAGTGCTAGGTTCAATAGCCTTCATCCAGCCGAAAGAGGCCAAAGCGGCTGAGCATAATCCGGTTGTAATGGTACACGGCATGGGTGGTGCGTCTTATAACTTTGCTTCGATCAAACGATACTTGGTATCACAGGGATGGGATCAAAACCAACTTTTTGCAATCGATTTCATAGACAAAACAGGTAATAACCTGAACAATGGCCCGAGGCTCTCTAGATTCGTCAAAGATGTACTAGCCAAAACGGGCGCCAAAAAAGTAGATATTGTGGCTCATAGTATGGGCGGTGCGAACACGTTATACTATATTAAGAACCTAGACGGGGGAGATAAAATTGAAAACGTCGTCACACTTGGTGGAGCAAACGGACTCGTTTCACTCAGAGCATTACCAGGCACCGATCCAAATCAAAAAATTCTTTACACTTCTGTCTATAGCTCAGCCGATCTCATCGTCGTCAACAGCCTCTCTCGCTTAATTGGCGCAAGAAACGTCCTCATCCACGGCGTTGGACATATCGGTCTATTAACCTCAAGCCAAGTCAAAGGCTATGTGAAAGAAGGATTGAATGGCGGAGGACAGAATACGAATTAAAAAATCAAAAAGACAGCGATTTGTGCTGTCTTTTTTGATGTCATGGTTATATGGGAGCTGCTAGGTGTTGAAGAAGATTTTTAGGAGGATAAAAGATGACGCAAAAACTCAAATATGCTTTCTTGGGCTACTTTCTCTATTTCCCATGTTCATTTCTGATCATCTATATGATCTGGATGGCAATCGTCAAATCAGTGCAATGGGCAGAAGTCATATCTAATTGTACATCCATCATTGGTATCTATTACTTAATAGCCAGTGTGTGGTTTGTCTTTTTACTGCAAAAACAGACAAAACATCGTACATAGCCAAATAAAAACATGTACAAATCAACCGCCATTCCTTACACTACATATAATGAACGAGAATCTTCGGAGGTGGGTATTTGTGCAACAACATCAAAAGGCTTTGATTATGGTCGATGTACAGAAAGCATTCGAGCACGAAAAATGGGGAGAACGGAATAACCTAGATGCAGAGAAGAATATCAGTCGTCTATTGACGTTTTGGAGAGAAAAAGGATGGACAGTCATTCATATTCAGCATACATCGGATCAGCCGCACTCCTTATTTCATCCAGCAAATGAAGGGCACTCCTTCAAAGAGATCGCCAAACCGCTAGATGAAGAAACGGTCATACAAAAGAAAGTCAACAGCAGCTTTATAGGTACAAACTTAGAGGAACAACTAAGATCAAACGAGATCGACACTGTTGTGATTGCTGGACTCACAACACCGCACTGCGTATCTACAACAACAAGAATGAGTGGAAACCTAGGCTTTGATACATACCTCATGTCAGATGCAACAGCCGCCTTTGGTTTAACAGATCAAACCGGTACATATTATGATCCAGAAACGATCCATCGCCTTTCACTTGCAACACTGCATGACGAATTTGCGACTGTCCTGACAACAGAGCAGCTGATCACAAATTGGGCAAGCGAAAGCTCCTAGAATCATTTCTAGGAGCTTTTTGCTTGTTCATCCAGCGGCTGTTTTCGTTGTTCAATACTTGAGTAGATGAGATCAATTCCAATAAATAAGAAGCTGACAAAGAAAGATAAAATGAGTGTGCCGTGCTCCCAAATGGAGACATTGACTATGTTCATATTAAGTACAAACTTAATTGAGAAATGCACAACGATCCATGAGAGTAAAAATTCAAAGATAAACGTGAACCATTGAGGAAATCTTAGCAAAGAGGAAATTCCTTTACCAATGAATACTAAAAAGATCGACCAAAAAAGAACAATCCCACTGACGAATAGACAGAAGGTCAATAATGAAAGAAAGGATGCATAGGTAATATATTCTCCAAAAAGAAAATTCACTCCTAATGAAACAACATAAAGTACAGAACTTGGAATGATGATGACAAAACTAATCGAAATAAAGATGAGTAAAATGAGGAGAATTTCAGCGATAGCTCCAGGCGCTTCATCGACAACTTTTGTCTTTCTCAAAATCGTATAGATAATAATTGAAATGAGTATAAGTGCTAACATAAATGAAATAATCGACAAATTGCCTTCCTCCTTAACGTTCCTTACAGTATTGTCTTAAGTTGTGAGTTATCCATTAAATGTAATTGTAAGAGGAAAACAAAAAAGAGTAAAGAGTAATCGGTGTTCTAATTTTCTTGTGTGCAAATAAGTTATTTGTAGCTAGAGAGTATCATACAAAAGACCAAACAAAAAACCCTAGAAATCCTTGAACAATCAAGGTCTCTAGGGTTTGTTTGATCACTCTCTGAGAGAGTCATGAAATTAACGAGAGTAGAACTCAACGATTAGTTGTTCGCTGATTTCAGGCGCTAATTCAGAACGCTCTGGAAGACGAGTGAAAGTTCCTTCAAGCTTTTCAGCATCGAAAGTAAGGTATTCAGGTACGAAGTTGTTCACTTCAACTGATTCTTTCACAACTGCAAGGTTTTGAGATTTCTCACGAAGAGCAATCGTTTGACCTGGTTTCACAGAGAAAGATGGGATGTCTACACGGCTTCCATCAACAAGGATGTGACCATGGTTTACTAGCTGACGAGCTTGGCGGCGCGTACGAGCAAGGCCAAGACGGTATACTAGGTTGTCAAGGCGAGTTTCAAGAAGGATCATGAAGTTTTCACCTTGTTTACCAGGAAGTTTAGCAGCTCTGTCAAATAGTGTACGGAATTGACGTTCGTTGACACCGTACATGTGACGAAGCTTTTGCTTCTCTTGTAATTGTAAACCGTATTCAGATAGTTTTTTGCGTTGTCCTGGACCATGTGGGCCTGGAGCGTAAGGGCGTTTTTCAAGTTCCTTACCTGTTCCGCTTAATGAAATGCCTAAACGGCGGGAAATCTTCCAACTTGGACCTGTATAGCGAGCCATAATGTGACTCCTCCTTATTGTTTTTATTTGTGAAAAATAAAAACCGTCTGTTCTTTGTCTTTTCCGTCATTATGTTTTCATGCATCCTCGCTCCAGCAGCAGGGAGTTACAAGATGCACCTCCATATAGAAGGAACAAAATGATACAAAAAAGCCGAACAAAAAGGCTGCCATATTTCACACAAAATCTATTATATGACGCCAGATAGGAGAAGTCAACCTATTTAAAGAGGAGAATGTCAAACGTGGTCGCATTCATCCGGGAAGAAAGCAAAACAAAAAAGCAGACATATTGTCTGCTTTTCACGCATCATGACGCATCAGTAGAGGCTGATAACGCATTTTGGAGAACCTCTGTAAATTGAACTAAGTACGTTTCATCCACTTCATTGAAACGATCTTTCACTGGACTGTCAATATCGAGTACCCCAATGATTTGTCCATTTACTTTAAGTGGGATCACAATTTCAGATTGCGATGCTGCATCACATGCAATATGACCAGGGAATGCATGGACATCAGCGATACGCTGTACATCACCTGTCGCAAAAGCTGTACCGCAAACCCCTTTTCCAGAAGGAATGCGTACACATGCGGGCAGTCCGTTGAATGGACCAAGCACAAGCTCTCCGCCTTTTGCTAAATAAAATCCTGCCCAATTGACTTCAGGAAGCGAGTGATAAAGCAGCGCCGCAGCATTGGCTAGGTTGGCAATGAGATCAGGTTCACCATCCGTAATCGCTTCTACTTGCTTGATGAGTAATTGATAGTCTTTCGATGGATCACCAGACTGTTTTTCGACATGAAACATGAAAATCTCCTACTTTCTATCTCAAAAATACATAACTTGCGCTTCGCATGTGGGATTTGTCGAGCAATGATTAAAGGAACTTCTGCCTTCACCTTGAAGTATGTACACATGAAGAGGGGTGAGCGGATGAAAACATCAACAACCGTGCAAACAAAAGACCGTATTATTGAAGCTGCCATCAGACTTTTTAACCAAAAAGGATTTTCTGGAACCTCTGTCCGTGAGATTGCAAAGGAAGCAAACGTCAACGTTGCCCATATATCTTATTACTTTCAAGGAAAAGGAGGGCTGCTCGAGCAGCTCGTATCCGATTTTTATGAAGGCTATATTCAGATGATTGAATCGCACATCCAGCACATGGAAACCCGTCATGCAAAAGAATGTTTACTTCATGTGGTTTTTGATATTTTATCTTATCAGCATGAAAATCGTCAATTAACCCGTTTCGTTTATCGAGAGGTGACCATTGATTCAACGCTGATCAGGGAAATCATGTCCACCTATTTAACAAAGGAAAAATACTTGTTTCAGCTCATCATTGAAAAAGGAAAAAGCACCCATGTGATTTGTAAGCAGCTGTCACTCTCATCATTTATGATCCAGCTAAAATCACTTCTGATGATGCCATATTTACAGCCGCAATATTTAACAGAGGTGCTTTATATCAACCCAAACGAGCCTTACTTTTATCAAACGTACTATAAGGAACTGAGCCGGTCGCTTCATCACCTGTTAGAACCAAACGAACCCGCACTTGATCCTCACCTGAAACTCATGATGTCTTCAAATTGATCATACGCAAACCCGAGATCTTCCGCTTGATGGGCATCAGACCCGAATATGAGCGGAATTTTTTTCTGTTTTGCAAGATCAATCATCCATGGATCTAAATAGATACTTCTGGCATATGTTTTACGAAGACCTGATGTATTAAAATCTAAGGACATGCCTTTTTTTGCCGTTTCTTCAAGACAAAGGGTGACCCTTTGACATAGTTCTGGCGACATTTCGTATGGGAAAAGTTGTTTGAATTTCTGGACAAGGGTGATATGACCGATTCTCTTTGGCTTATATGGACCTAAAGATGATAGAATAGAAGAATGAATTTGGTCATAGTAGCTTTGATAGACGTGTTCGGTGCTGCCATAGATGCTGATCAGCTGCTTGAAGGCGTGCTCATCAAAATCAAGACAAATATAATCATTGCCAGCAGGAAGAAAGTGAACAGATAAAATGCTATCGTCTAGTTCAGGACCGTAGCAGTCTAAAAAGGCACTTGTTTCCTCTTCATACTCTTTGATATAGTCGACCTCAAGCCCAGTTTTTACTATTAACTGTCCTTTGTATTCCTGTTTCAGCTGATCCAGCTTCGTCAAATAGGCTTCCAGGTCTCGAAGCTTCATGGCGCTATCCTGCTCAGGCGTTGGATCTCGAAACGAAGGAGGCAGCGGGGCATGCTCGGTAAAGGTGATGGAATCAAATCCCTTTTTCATTGCTTTTTCAATATAAGAATGAAAAGGATCAAGCGTACCGTGCGGGCAAAATGGCGTATGTAAATGTGCATCTTGTTTCAACATGTCGTCACCTCTTGTCGATATTTTGAAAAACGTCATGTTTATCAGCGAAAATAATGAAAAATCATGACCAAAAATGCTGGTTACATGGTATCATAATAACAATGAAAACGACAGCTTCCGCATACATAAAAACAGGTCACATCAACACATGTGATCAAATGATAGAAAGCCTGAATGACTTTCTTGAAAAAACATACATAAAACCGTGAATGGATCGTATTGGGAAAAATACAATCCTGCTTATAAAAAACAAATGCAAAGCGGACACGAAAGGGTTCTCAGGTCTACTCGGGACACTACCCTGACATCACTTAGATCACAACAAGGGGGCTCATTATGGAGTTTATCATCGGTTTAATTGTCATTTTGCTTGCTTTGTTTTCAGTCGGTTATTTCCTCAGAAAAAATATATATAAAGAGATTGACCGATTGGAAGCATGGAAAATTGAAATTTTAAACAGATCAATTGTAGAAGAAATTTCAAAAATCAAACATTTAAAAATGACCGGAGAAACAGAGCAGTTTTTTGAAAGATGGCGTGCAGAGTGGGACGATATCGTCACAGCCCATCTTCCAAAGGTAGAGGAGCTATTATATGATGCAGAGGAGTATTCTGATAAATATCGATTCTCCAAAGCGAAGCAAGTTCTTGCACATATAGGAGATCTGCTCACCGCTGCTGATTCAAACATCGAAGACATTTTAAAAGAGATTGCAGACCTTGTCACAAGTGAAGAGCAAAACCGAAAAGACATCGAGAAGGTCAAAGAGCAATATCAAACGGTACGAAAAAATCTACTTGCTTACAGCCATTTATACGGCACCCTTTATGACAAAATGGAGCAGGACTTGGACGAGGCCTGGGAAGGGATTAAGCAGTACGAGGAAGAGACAGAAAACGGAAACTACATGACAGCAAGGAAAATTTTGCTTGAGCAAGACCGCAGACTCGATCAGCTACAATTATATATCAATGATGTACCGAAGCTCATCGCAGACTGCAAACAAACGGTGCCAGGTCAGCTAACGAAGCTGAAAGACGGTTATAAAGAAATGACAGACAAAGGCTACAAGCTAGAGCACATCCAGATCACAAAAGAGCTGGAGAACTTGAATAAACAGCTGACCCGGGCGGAGAAACTGCTGATTGATGAACTCAACTTAGATGAAGCATCAAGCATTCTGCAAATGATTGATGATGCGATTCAGACGCTGTATGATCAGTTAGAAGCAGAAGTAGAAGCAGGTCAGGAAATCAAGAGCAAAATGCCTGAGCTGACCGAAGCATTTGAAAAACTTGAACAAGACCACACGCAGACTAAGGCAGAAACGGCTCTTGTGAAAGAAAGCTACAAGCTGACAGCGGGAGAGCTGGATCAGCAGAAAGCCTTCGAAAAACGATTAGAAGAAATTGAAAAGCTCATGAAGCAAATACGAGAGAAGCTTGATCGTGACCATGTCGCATACACATTATTAATGGATGAAATCAATCAGCTTGAGACCTTTATTGAGGATGCAAAAACGCTTCATGAAGCGTTTAAAGATCACCTTCAATCGTTACGAAAAGAAGAATTACAGGCAAGAGAAACATTGGCTGAACTTAAAACCATGCTGACAGATACAGTGCGCCAGCTGCACAAAAGCAACATTCCAGGTGTACCTGCTGACATCAAAGACCGTGCTGAAAAAGCGCAGGAGATGATTCAGCAAGTGCAGGAGCAGCTAGAAAATTTGCCGCTGAATATGCCAGCAGTGAACCAGCAATTAAAAGAAGCCTCTGAAACAGTCAGACATGTCGTTGATGAAACACATGACATGCTTCGTAAAGTGGATCAAATTGAACGGATTATACAATACGGCAACCGGTTTAGAAGTCAAAACCACATTCTTTCAGAGCAATTAAAAGAGGCAGAACGAAGATTTTATGCCTATGATTATAACGATTCATTTGATGTGGCAGCAGCAGCTGTCGAAAAAGCATCACCTGGAGCCGTTCAGAAGCTTTTAACTCAGCAAGAAAAAGAATATCAGCATCAATAAAAAAGCTGAAGTCCATTTTAGGACTTCAGCTTTTTCCATGTTATGAAGCTTGCTTTTGGCGTTCTTCTGAAGCAGAAGAAGTGAATAGAGAGATAACAAATCCAATTACGATTCCGAGTATGGCAGGTACAATCCAGCCAATGCCAAGGTCATATAGCGGCAAGATCGTTTGAAAGAGATCTTTCACAGGACCAATCGGCAGTTTCGCCGCTGCTAAGCCGTCAAACAGACTGACGCAGCCAGTTAAAATCAAAGTAAGGACATACACAGGTCTTCTATGACCAAGCCATTTGTCAGCAAGTGATAAGACGATAATCACAATCGCTAACGGGTAAATCGCAGTTAACACAGGTACTGAAAAAGCGATAATATGAGCAAGTCCAAAATTTGAAATGATAAAACTGAATAATGTGACGAGTGTAACGACCATTTTATAAGAAAGTTTAGGTAATAAATTTGAGAAATACTCTCCGCACGATGTCACGAGACCGATACTTGTGGTTAAACAGGCAACCGTAATCGCCGCGCCTAACACAATATTACCTAAACTGCCAAAAAGAAATTGCGAAGACTGAGCCAAGATCTTACTGCCATCTCCAACAAAACCAATGGCGTGTGTACTTGAAGCACCTAAATAAGCAAGTGATAGATAAACAAATGTTAATCCGCAAGCTGCAATGAGGCCTGCTTTGATACAAGCAGATGTGAGTGCTTTTTTACTTGTTACACCACGTCCTTTAATGGCGTTGATGACAACAACTCCAAACACAATAGATGCAAGAGCGTCCATGGTTTTATAGCCTTCTAAAAACCCTTTGAAAAATGATCCATTGCTATAGGACACATCAGGTGTGCCAATGACGCCCATCGGTGTCAAAATGGCTTTGACGATAATAATTAAAATGATCGTAAATTTAATCGGTGTTAACACTTTCCCTACACGATCCACAATTTTCGTTGGATTTAGTGCAAGATAATACGTAATACCAAAAAAGGCCAGTGTAAATAAAAGAAGTGAGAGCCAAGCTGGTACACCAGCTAAAAAGGGTAGTGCGCCAATTTCATATGAAACCGTTCCTGTACGAGGAATAGCGAAAAGTGGCCCGATAGATAAATATAAAATGACGGTAAACGCTGTTCCAAAAGCTGGGTGAGCTTTATCAGCTAATCCTTTCGCATCTCGACCTGTCAAAGCGATTGCAATAATCCCTAGAAGAGGTAAACCGACACCTGTTAATAAAAATCCGCCCATTGCTTTCCACACATTTTGCCCAGCATATTGCCCAAGCTCTGGTGGATAAATCATATTACCGGCGCCGAAGAATAGAGCAAACAGCATAAAACCTATGATAACCGTATCTTTCGTCGACAAAGTTGCCTTCATTGCATTTAAAGCCTCCATTATTATGTTGAAATATTCTGTTAATTAGTTGCTAGGTAACCGTTCATCATTAACAATCACTAATTATAAAGGATGTATGCCTGATGTCAACATGTGTTTTCGTACAAAAGTCATGATTTTTTCTATTTTAGTATATGGAGGACAATAAAAAAACATCCCCTTCATCTTTGGAAGGAGATGTTTGAAGCTTGATTATGAAGCGAGCTGTTTAGGCGGGCTCATGAAGATGGAGATGAGAAGACCGACTATGGCTCCAATAACGGCAGGAATGGCCCAGCCGATTCCAAGACTGTATAACGGGACAGTAGCTTTTAACAAATTAGGTAACCCGCCAAGCGGAATTTTGGCAGCCACAAGTCCATCGATGACGGCAAAGATACCAGTGAAAATGAGGGAAACAATATAAATAATCCGCCTCCCATTAATCCATCGGTCAAGAAATGATAATAGAATGATCACAATAGCTAATGGATAAATAGCCACAAGAACTGGGACAGACAATGAAATGATTTGTGCCAGACCAAGGTTCGCTACAAATGTACTAAACAAAGAAACGATTAAGACAACCGTTCGATAGGAAAGCCTTGGGAATAGCGTAGAGAAATATTCTCCGCAGGAAGAAACAAGACCAATACTTGTTGTTAAACAAGCAAATAAAATAGCTGCTCCTAGCACAATATTCCCAGCAGAGCCAAATAAAAAGTTAGCGGCAAGGGAAAGTAGTTTCCCGCCATCATTTGCTCCGACCATACCCGTTGCATTAGGGCTTGATGCGCCTACATAAGCAAGAGATATATACACAAGTGCTAGTCCAACAGCTGCCACAAGTCCAGCTTTAATACAGGCTGCAGCAAGTGACTTACGCTCTGTAATGCCGCGTTCTTTGACAGCCGTGACCACAACAATCCCGAAAACGATCGAAGCAAGAGCGTCCATCGTTTTATAGCCTTCTAAGAAGCCAGTAAACAGAGGGCTTGTTTCATAGGAAGGATGAGGACTGCCAATTCCGCCCATCGGTGTTGCAATCGCTTTTATCACAATTAAAGCAATGACAGCGAGTAAAATTGGTGTTAAAATTTTACCGATTCGATCAACAAGTTTCGATGGATTTAACGCAAGGGCATAGGTAATCCCGAAAAAGGCAATCGAAAACAAGAATAATGGAATCCATGAATCAGACTGAGCTTCTGAAAGGAACGGCGCCAGTCCGATTTCATAGGAAACGGTTCCTGTACGAGGTATTGCAAAGAATGGCCCGATGGATAAATATAAAATGACGGTGAAAATCGTACCAAATGTGGGATGTGCTTTATCTGCAAGTCCTTTGGCACCTGTTCCTGTCAAGGCAACAGCTATGACACCTAAGAGCGGCAACCCAACGCCTGTTAGTAAAAAACCACCAATTGCAAGCCAAACATTTTCACCTGCGTATTGTCCGAGTACAGGCGGAAAGATCATATTGCCCGCGCCGAAAAAGAGTGCAAACAACATCAAGCCGATGGCTAATGTGTCTGACTGACTTAACTTATTGTTCATAAGAGGACCCCCTTATAGTTCTATTTTTCCGCCATGTTTAAATATTCTGTCAATTAAGAATGAAATATGACTATGGCACTATGCATGATATAGTGAATTGATTTGGTTGTCAATATACCGCTTTATTTTGAAAAAATAGGAATGAAATTCATGTCCTTTAAATGCAAGAAGAGAAGGAGTTCCGATATGATTTATCTTGATAATAGTGCCACAACAAAGCCTTATCCAGAGGTTTTACAAGTACATCAGCAAGTGAGTGAGCGTTTTTTTGGGAATCCGTCTTCGCTGCATCAACTTGGAATTGATGCGAGCCGTCTATTAAGTGAAACGCGAAAACAAATCCTTCACTATACAGGCTTTACACAATATGAGATTATTTTTACTTCAGGTGCAACAGAAGCAAATAACATTGCCATCAAAGGGGCTGCTCTTGCCAAGATGAACCGAGGCAGACATATTGTCACAACAGCGATTGAGCATCCATCTGTCATCGAATCGTTTGAACAGCTGAAAACATTATTTGGCTTTGATATTTCCTATATTCAAGTAAATGAGCATGGCCGTGCAGATATGACGCATTTAAAAGAAGTGCTTCGCCCTGATACAGTGCTTGTCAGTCTCATGCATGTAAACAATGAAACAGGCGCGATTCAGCCGATAGAGGAAGCGGCCAGCATCATTCGGAAGTATGCCAAAGAGGCGATTTTTCATGTTGACGGCGTACAAGGAATTGGCAAGGTTCCGCTGCCTAAAGAGATGGATATTGATCTTTTAACGATGTCAGGCCACAAGATTCACGGCCTGAAGGGAACAGGTGCCCTCTTTTTAAAGAAAGAGATCGTACTTGCACCTTTTATCACAGGAGGAGAGCAAGAACTTGGCCTTCGCTCAGGGACTGAGAACCCTGCTGGAGCTGTCAGCTTAGCAAAAGCCATAAAGCAATCATTTGAACATTTAAACAAGCATCATGATGAGATGATCGCTTTAAAAACGGAGCTAGAGCAGCAGCTTGGAAAGATAGAAGGCGTCGTCATAAACACACCGCTGACGCATAGCGCACCGCACATTGTGAATTTTTCAGTGCCAGGTATTCAAATCGAAGTCCTTCTGCATATGCTTGAAAAAGAAGGCATTTACGTTTCGACAACGTCTGCTTGTTCTGCTAAGAAAAAGGAACCAAGCCGTGTCCTGCTGGCGATGGGGAAATCAGAAGAAGCAGCCAAAAGCAGCATGAGAATCAGTTTGACATATGGACAAGGACCAGAGCTAGCGCCGCAAATCATCACATCGATCGCACAAAGTGTGAAAAAATTAAAGGGAATGAGATAACAACATGAAGTATGACCATATTTTAGTCCGTTTTGGTGAGATTTCAACAAAAGGGAAAAATAGAAAGAAATTTATCGAAAAACTAAGACAGCATATCCGGTTTGTATTAAAAGACTTTGAAGCATTAAAGTATGCATCTGATAGAGACCGCATTACGATCATGCTAAACGGAGAAGACCCTGAACCGATTTCAGAACAGCTTAAAGGTGTATTTGGCATTCAAAGCTTTAGCCTGGCTGTAAAATGTGAGACAAATCTTGATGCCATCAAAGAAGCGGCACTCTCAGCGGTTCAGGAAGTGTATGAACAAGGAAATACATTTAAGGTCTCAACGAAACGCTCTTATAAACAATTTGAGCTTGATTCAAATGAAATGAACCGAGAAATTGGTGGACATGTTTTAAGGAATACAGACAACTTAACCGTTAATGTGAAACAGCCAGATGTTCACTTGCGAATTGAAATAAGAGAACATGCGACGTACATTACATTTAAAGATGTAAAAGGTGCAGGCGGACTGCCAGTTGGTTCAAGCGGAAGAGCGATGTTGATGCTCTCTGGCGGCTTTGACAGCCCAGTGGCCGGCTATCAGGCAATGAAACGAGGCATTCAAATTGAAGCGGTTCATTTCTTTAGCCCACCTTATACAAGTGAACGTGCCAAGCAAAAGGTCATTGATCTAGCGGAATGCTTAGCTGCCTATGGAGGCGAAGTCAAGCTTCACATCGTTCCTTTTACGAAAATTCAAGAGCTCATTCACAAACAAGTACCAGAAAACTATACGATGACTTCAACGAGAAGAATGATGCTCAAAATTGCAGATAAAATAAGAGCCAAGCGTGATGCGCTTGCCATTATTACAGGGGAAAGCCTTGGGCAAGTGGCAAGTCAGACACTTGAAAGCATGTATGCCATTAATCATGTCACAAACACACCGATCATTCGCCCGCTGATTGCCGTGGATAAGAATGACATTATCGAAGAAGCGAGACGAATTGGCACATATGAGACGAGCATTCAGCCATTTGAGGATTGCTGCACGATCTTTACGCCGCCATCTCCAAAAACAAAACCAAAGCTTGAAAAAGTAGAACGCTACGAAAGCTTTGCTGAATTCGAGCCAATGCTTGATGAGGCAGTGGAGCAGATCGAAACAATCGTTGTCACAAATGAAAAGAAAGCAGCTGACAAATTCGCTGATTTATTCTAAATAAAAAATTTCATAATAATTACCATAAAATCAATCGCATGAAGTCATGTGTTTCTACACATTCTATATTCACAAGGAGGTGAGAACACATGGCTCAACAAAACAGACAAAGCAGTTCTAATCAATTAGTCGTTCCAGGCGCTGCACAAGCGATCGACCAAATGAAGTACGAAATCGCTTCAGAATTTGGCGTAAACCTTGGACCAGAAACAACAGCTCGCGCTAACGGATCAGTTGGTGGAGAAATCACTAAGCGTCTTGTATCTTACGCTCAACAACATATGGGTGGCGGATCTTTCTAAGACACACAATTAAAAAGCTATGGCTTATGAGCGGGTTCATTCCCGCTCTTTTTTTTGTGCATAAATTGTTAGAATATTTTTAAAAAAGGAGACGAAATGAAAAAATTATGGCATAATACTAGGAGTAGGTCCTAATTCAAGCATTTTTCAGTTATGAGTGTTAGAATAGGTAAATTGAAACATGATTCGTTTCATAGAAAGAGGCTAAAAGGAGCTGTACCATGAAAAGAGAAGACTTAATTGCACCAGAACAATATAACTTAGTCAGTGAGATTGAAGCGTTCAGTCATGACCAGGAGAAAATCGCCCTGCACTGGCAGGACGGAAATGGCCATGAAGCGCATGTGACATATGCAGCATTAGTGGAAGAGGCGAATAAAATTGGTCATGTTCTATTAAATGCAGGCTTTAAAAAAGGCGATAAAATCATTGTGATGGTGCCGCGTATGCTAGAGGCATACAGCATTTATTTAGCCATTTTAAAAACAGGAATGGTTGTGATTCCTTGTTCAGAAATGCTTCGCGCTAAAGATATAGATTACCGAATTGAACATGCAGAAGCAAAAGGAGCGATTGTTTACGCATCATTCATTCAATCGTTTGAAGGAACCAACCAGCCAAAAGATTTCAAAACATTCTCGATTGGTGAGAATGATCATGGCTGGACAAACATTGTTGCGCAAAAGGAAGAGCAGTCAAGCGAGTTGAAATTGGCAGACACAACAAGTACGGACATGGCGTTTCTCTCTTATACATCAGGCACAACAGGTAACCCAAAAGGGGTTGTTCATACACATGGCTGGGCGTATGCACATTTACGTACTGCGGCCAAAGCATGGCTCTCCATTAATGAGGGGGATAAAGTATGGGCAACAGCAGGACCAGGCTGGCAAAAATGGGTGTGGAGTCCTCTCTTATCTGTTTTAGGAAGCGGAGCAGAAGGTTTTGTTTATGGAGGGAAATTTAATCCGAATACGTACTTAGAGCTGCTTCAAAAAAATGAAATCAATGTTCTATGCTGTACACCAACAGAATATCGATTTATGGCAAAAGTGGATGACCTCAGTCAGTACGAGCTACCCAAATTGCATAGTGCTGTTTCTGCGGGAGAGCCGCTCAACCGTGAAGTCATCGATACGTTCAAAAAACATTTCGATATCGAAGTGCGAGATGGTTACGGGCAAACAGAAAGCACGCTGCTAGTCGGGGTGCTGAAAGGAATGGACATCAAGCCAGGCAGCATGGGCAAACCAACACCAGGCAATGAAGTAGAGATCATTGATGAGAATGGCCAGATCTGTGCTCCAGGAGAAATAGGTGACATTGCCGTTCATCTTGAAACGCCGGCTTTATTCAAGGAATACTACAAAGATGCAGAGCGTACAAAGGCGCAGCGCCGCGGGGATTACTTTATTACCGGTGACCGTGCGAAAAAAGATGAAGACGGGTATTTTTGGTTTGAAAGCCGCAGGGATGACATCATTGTCAGCTCAGGTTATACAATTGGTCCATTTGAAGTCGAAGATGCACTGATTAAACACCCAGCAGTGAAAGAATGTGCGGTTGTGGCAAGTCCAGATGAAATCAGAGGATCAATCGTGAAAGCATACGTCGTCCTGCGTGATGCATCTGCACAAAGCGATGAGCTGATTAAAGAACTGCAAACACACGTGAAAAATACAACAGCACCGTACAAATATCCAAGAGAAATCGAATTCATTGACGAGCTACCAAAAACTCCGTCAGCGAAAATTCGACGTGTTGAGCTGAGAGAAAGAGAGCTTGCACGAAAATCATCATGACAATAGAAACAATAAGCGTCTGGATGGAAAATCATCCAGCGCTTTTTTATTGGACAAATCAAATATGTAAAATTCGTTCATGATGTTTTATGTTAAAATGTGTAAGGATGACTTGAAAAGGAGAATGTTCTGAAAATGTCGATTGCGATAATTCATGGGATTGTGCTTGCCTTTGGTCTTATTTTACCTTTGGGCGCACAAAATGTATTTGTATTTCAGCAAGGAGCCCTTCAGCCTCGATTATATCGCGTACTGCCTGTGGTCATTACAGCTGCTCTCTGCGACACACTTTTAATTACTTTAGCTGTCATTGGGGTTTCGGTTGTTGTACTCACCATTCCTATCTTGCAAATGGGTCTTTTTATCATTGGATTTTTCTTTTTACTTTATATGGGATGGTCAGTTTGGAACACGAGCTCCGCAACAGGTAATCAAGAAAAGATGGACTTGATGCCTGTGAGAAAACAAATCATATTTGCCTGTTCCGTTTCACTTTTAAATCCTCACGCGATTCTCGATACAATAGGAGTGATAGGAACGAACTCTCTTCAATATCATGGGGCGGAAAAGGTGGCATTTACCACAGCCTGTATCATTGTCTCGTGGTTATGGTTTATGGGTCTTGCCCTTCTCGGGAAAATGTTAGGAAAGCTAGATACAAACGGCAAGTGGATGAACCGGATCAATAAAGCCTCTGCGGTCATGATCTGGCTAGTTGCATTATATATCGCCTATCAGCTTATTGGATAAAGGATACATAGAGCAAAAGAGACGTGATGTTGAACATGTCATTTGAAGAAGCGTTGGATGGAAAGCATCCGGCGCTTTTTTGTTGTCTACTGTCTCGGGGCAAGCATCAGTTACACCCCGTTCATTTATCTCAGACATACTGACGATTCAATTACCTGAAGGAAATGATATCAAGTAGGAGATATGCTACATTATTTATAGTGGTTTTTTTTGGTAAATAAGCCTCTTATGCCATTTTCCATAAAAAGGTATAATTTTTATGGGATTTATTAAAGGAGGCTACATAATGAAAGTAAGGAAGATGCTTGTTGTTTTATTATTCATTTCACTTCTATGCGGACAATATCCTGTGGGGAAAGCTGTTAGCATAGAAGAGGATATGCCTTTTGAAAAGATACAAAACAATAAAGTGGCTGAAAAGCTCATAAAAAAAACAAAAAAGAGCTTTCAATTTTTACAGGCAAAAGAAATAGCCTACAAAAAAGGGTATCAATTAAATGGAGAAAGTGTAGCAGTTCATTTGAATGATGCTAAAGCGAATGTTGTTTATTTTTATCTAACAAAGAAGAAAGCAGATAATCAGCTAGTAAGCACAGCATCATTTATTTCAATTTCACTAAGTCAGATAAAGTCCCATTATATTCAACTTGCGGAATACGATGAGCAAGGTAATTTACACTCATATTTCATTCAAAATGGAAAGTTGAAGAATGAGTTTCATATCAATCCAAATGGGGAGTTTTTAAAAGGATCTTTTACCTATGGTGAAAACGGTGCGAAAAAAGATATGATGGAATTAAATAGAAAAATTATGAATGCTGAAGATTCGGAAATTCAAACGAGCTTTAATTGGAACAAATTTTGGAGTTGTTTAAAAAAGAAAAGTGGCCCGAATGAATCTCTTCCGCTTCGTTCAATGGTTCTTGGGGCTTGTTATTATGTTTGTTTAACAGGACCTGTTGGTTGTATAGCATGTACAGTCATTAATGCAGGAATATCGGCTGGGATAGCAGGTTATTGTGTGAAAAAAGTTTGGTGAATTGGAGGTTTTCAAATGGCTCATAAAGAACAGCGTAAAGGGGCAGTGCTTGCTGTCTTTGATACATTGACGTTTGGTGTACCAGTCTTGTTGTGGAATTTATATAAGAATACGAATAAAACATTGAAGCTGATGATCCCGATTATTCCAATAGTAGGTTTCATCACGTATCTTTTAGCATCTCTTTACTAATGTGTTCAAAAATCATTTGCATGAGCGATACGCTCATGCTTTTTTCATTCGATCATTTTTTGAAGATGGTTTGATTTAATAGACGGAGAGCTTGTACGATATCATCCATTTGATTTTGGTCAGAGGAAGAAAGGCTGTCCATGAGCATGGATTCAATTTGTTGAAATGCTTTGTCCATACACGCACGGCCTTTTTTAGACAGCATAATGACATGTTTTCGCTTGTCATCTTTATCTTCTTGTCTATCAATGAATTGTTTTTCGTGAAGCTTTTTCAATTCTCTGCTGACATTCGGAAGAGACATGTGCTGACAATCGGCGATTTCACTAGGTGTTAGCGGCTCACTGACGGCTAACTGCTCCAGAATCAAATATTGTAGAGTGGTTAGATCAGATGGTTTGACCTTGCTCATCATGGCGTGTTTCAGCTCAGAAAAAGTAGAAGCAAATGTGACAAACTCTTTGAAAAAATGGGGGTTTTTCATCATTTTCACCTCCTACGTACCATACCAAATTTATTATCAAAAAACAATTATCATTTGACAACTAAAAAAGAGGGGTGTATGCTTTTTGTTATCAAATGATAACTAAAGGAGATAAGCCATGAATGTACTCATTATTTATACTCACCCCCATCACAATAGTTTAAATGGTGCTTTTTTTAAAGAAATCCTAAAGGGCAGTGAAGAAAATCCAAACGTTCAAGAAGTGAGAATCATAGATTTATACCAAGACAAATTTGATCCTGTACTTATTTTTAATGAAGAGAAAAAAAGACGTGATATGCATAAGGACCCTGAGATTCAAGAATATCAAGAGAAAATCAAATGGGCAGACAACATCGTGTTTGTTTATCCGATTTGGTGGGGGCGGCCGCCAGCCATGCTGCTTGGTTTTATTGATCGCATGTTTGCAGCGAATTTTGCTTACCGTCAAACAGGCGGGCTGCTTCCAGAAGGCTTGTTAAAAGGAAAGAGGGCTGTATGTGTATCGACAATGCAAGGACCGACCCACTACCCTTTCTTCTTTTTGCAAAATGCCCACAAGGTGTTAATGAAACGAGCTCTTTTACAATATGTCGGGATTAAACCGGTGAAGTTCTTTGAATTTGGCATGATGGAAAGTCCGAAAGGGAAGCATGACGTGAAATTAAAACGGATATACAACTATTTTCGGAATATCAGCTCATAAAACCACATTCCTTGAGTCACTTTTCTTCTAATTTGAACCTGTTATGTCTTAAAATGACAGAGAGAGTGAGTGACTCATTCTCTTTATTTGAAAAGGGGGATATGGATGAAGAAAACATTGTTTAAAGATGCGGCTCTTATCACACTTGATCCATCTTTAGGTTTTCTGGAGAAGGGAGATCTATTAATTGAAGGGGCACATATTTTAGAAGTCGGACCTTCGATTGAAGTAAGCGGTGCTGATGTTGTTGATGCGTCTGACATGGTCATCATGCCAGGGCTTGTGGATACCCATCGTCATGTGTGGCAGTCTGTCATACGGGGAATCGGAACAGATTGGTCTTTGCAAACGTATTTGAGCAAAATTTATTATGGCAATTATGGGGCGATGAGACGTCCATCAGATGATCGAATTGCTAATTATTTAGGCGCATTAGAGGCATTAGATGCAGGAGTAACCACATTTTTCGACTGGACGATGATCAATTCTATGGATCATACAGAAGAACTCATTGGAGGTTTAAAAGATGCGGGTATTCGAGCGGTCTTTGGTTTTGGTACCTCTGGAGATGCAGCGTATTGGGACAGAGAGAGTACGCTCACGAATATGGAAGACGCAGCCCGCGTGAAACAAAAACATTTTCAATCATCGGATCAGCTGTTGACGATGGGACTTGCCATTCGTGGACCTGAATTTTCTTCATGGGAGACGACCGTCTTTGAAATTGAAACAGCGAGATCACTAGATGCATTATGCAGTATGCACATTGGCTTTGGAAATTGGGGAGCAGCGGATCGATCGATTGAGCGGCTTCATCAAGCAGGGCTGCTCGGGCCTGATTTGAATATGGTGCATATCAATGCAATTGATGCAGATCAAATGAAGATGTTAGCTGACAGCGGAAGCTCCATCTCTATTACACCTGAGATTGAAATGATGATGGGACACGGATATCCTGTCACAGGGCTCGCCATTGAAAATGGTGTTCTGCCAACGCTTGGTGTTGATGTGGTGACAGCGACAGGCGGAGATTTATTTACCCAAATGAAATTCGGACTACAGGCGGAACGAGCGATTCAAAATCAATCTTTATTGATGGAAGGGACGATGCCAGGGCCTGAACTTGGATTGTCTGCACAGCAAATGCTTGAAGCAGCCACTATAAACGGGGCTCGTGCCTTGAAGCTTGATGACAAAATCGGCTCACTCACACCTGGAAAAGAAGCTGATTTTATCTTGATCGATCGGACAAGCATGAATCTTCTTCCGATGACAGATCCAGCTGGGGCAGTTGTGCAAACGGCACACCCTTCAAATGTTGATTCTGTCTATGTGGCTGGAAAAGCAGTGAAACAAAGTGGGAAGCTAGTTGGAGTGAACGTAGAAGAGATCAAACAAAAAGCTTATGCGGCAAGAGATCATATTTTATCGCATCAGTTTGAATCAACAAAATGACGTGCAATATCCCCATAGGCCACTGCCTATGGGGAATACTTTACAACGATTCTTTAATGACTTTTTTATAATATTGGACAGATAGGAATCCGAAGACGGAGTATAAAACGGTATAAATCGCCATGACAATCAGCATAGGTGTCCACAGTTCGCTGCCAAATAAAAACCAGCCAGATTGTACAGCAAAGTAGCTGTGCAAGAGCCCGACGAGAAGCGGAATGCCAAAGTTGAAAAGCTGTTTGAGCCGAATGCCTTTTAAGAGGTCTGTCTCAGTAAAACCAAGCTTACGCAGAATCGTGTATGAGCTTTGTTCCTCTTCGCTCTCATTCATCTGTTTGAAGTATAAAATACAACCTGATGTCACAAGGAAGCTGAGGCCTAAAAATCCAACTACAAACATCATCAGTCCGATGGTTTGTTTTTGCTGCTGAGTGGTAGCAAATCTAGACATGCTTTCATCACTCAATTTCGCAGACATAAAGACGTCATTGGCTTGTTCAACTTTTCCCTCATCTTTGATATTGATCGCAATATATTGGTTATTCTCAAGCTGCAGTTTAGGGTCTTTGTTTTGATCGAGCTGCTCAAAGACGTTTTGACTGACGACAGCAACAGGTAGGCCGCCAGAAGTAAACTGGTAAGAGATTAAATGATCCTTTTTCATATCAATTACTTTTAAATCAATTGGTTTTTTTATTAAAAGTTTCACATCACCAGAGCTTTTAATCGGCATGAATTTTTTCAATAAATCATTGTAGCCGCTTAGCATGACTTCGTTGTTCTCCACATGAATATTTGGTACGTTTTTCTCGCTGATTACAGGTAGTGTCAGAACTCCTGGAGCTTTATTCACACTGCTTAACTTTGTATCGATGATCTGATTTGCATCAAAATCGGCTTGAATGACCTCGAACTGCTTTTTCTCATAGGCAATATGCTGATTAGAAAGTGCACGAGTGAATGTGCCAGCATCTTTCTCTGATCCCATGACAAAATGTGCTGGAATTTGCTGTTCAGCTGTTTTTTCTGCTGAGTAGTAGGAAATATAGCTGAGTGATAACAAACCGATGGCAAGTGCAGATACGGTAGTAATAATCGTTAACAGCAATGCATTTGATTTTAAACGGAACATGATCGACGATAAAGACAAGACTTCATGAATGGCAAGGTAGCCATTTTTTCTTTTTCGTACGATATTGGCAATAAATGAAACAGAGCCTTTATAGAACAGGAAAGTACCAATAATGACAGAAGCTAAAATATAGATCATGGCTAAAGATAACGAAAACATCGATGTGTATGAGCCACTAAAAAGCTGAGAAGAAATGTAATAGCCTGAGCTGATAAAGGCAATGCCTAGAACCCCGATGATGATTTCAAAGACAGAGATTTTTTTAATACGCTGCTCTGTAGAAGAGGTTGTTCTAAACAAAGCTAAGATCGTTTGCTTCTGAATAAAACGTCTATTTCTTAGCATGATGACAACATAAATCAAGAGAAACACGATGATTGTTTGCAAAAGAGCCGTGCCAGAAAAATGAAGATTGGCAATTGCATGAACACCTGTCACTTTAAATAGAACCATCAGCATCAGCTTTGAACCGATAAATCCGGCCAATATTCCAATAGCCATCGAAATCATATAGAGGATAAAATTTTCTGCATGGAGCAGCTTGGCAATTTTTTGTTTCGTCATTCCAATGAGCTGCAAGAGACCGATTTCTTTTCCTCTACGTTTGATGAAAATGCTATTTGCATATAAAAGGAAGATGCCGACGATGGCGATCAGCAGAATAGAAGCGGCTTTAATGGATGCGCCGCCTTTAATAGACCCTTTCACATCATCAAGTGCTGGTGAGTACTGCAAGGTGACAAAAGAAAAGTAGAGCGCCACACTAAATACAAGTGCAAACACGTATAAATAGTAATTTTTTAAGTTTTTCTTCAGATTGCGGAAGACGAGCTGATTAATGTTCATGCTTCACACCGCCTAAAACACCTTGCGTTTTCATAATATCCTCGAAAAACATCTTTCTCTCTAGTGCGCCTTTATTCAATTGTGTATAGATCTGTCCATCTTTGATAAAAATCACTCGTCTTGAATAACTGGCTGCAACAGGGTCATGCGTCACCATGACAATGGTTGCTTTGCGCTTGTGATTGAATTCTTGCAGCTTGTTCAGTAAGTCAGACGCAGATTTGGAATCAAGTGCTCCGGTTGGTTCATCAGCAAAAATAAGGCTTGGTTCATGAATAAAGGCACGTACCGCAGATGTCCGTTGCTTTTGTCCACCAGATAGTTCATTTGGATATTTGTCTCTTAGTTCATAAATCCCCATATCTTCTGCAAGCTGTTGAAAGCGTTCAAAAGCTTCTTTTTTAGGCGTTTTGGAGATGGATAATGGCAAGAGGATGTTCTCTTTAACCGTGAGTGTATCAAGTAAGTTATAATCCTGAAAAACAAAGCCAAGCTGTTTCTTTCTAAATTCAGCGAGCTGCTGATCTTTCATTTGCGTCATTTCTGCATCTGCGATCCGAATCGATCCGCTGGACACATGATCAATCGATGACAATACGTTCAAAAGGGTCGTTTTCCCCGAGCCTGATGGCCCCATGATGCTGACAAATTCTCCAGCTTCTATCGTCAAATCAATGCCTTTCAGCACCTCTTGTTTATTGAATTTATTTCCATAGCTTTTATATAATTTACGAGCTTCTAAAATGTTCATCTGTCGAACCCCTTTTTTATTTAATTGATATCTCTAGTATAAAAAGAAGCCGATCAGACTTCCTGCGATTTGGCGAACAAAACAGACGTGCATGTGACATTGTTGTCACATGCTTGTTTTATATGTCAAAGCCTTATGTAGAATTCAGATGGATATTCAATTATTTTATCTGTTTTTCGCTATGATGTATCAAATTTCTTGTTTTTTTCTGATGAACCTTTACAGAGTATGTGATTTCATGTAAGATATGCATATCAAATATATGCATAGTAAATCTATGTATTAGAGGTGACGATGGATGAAAGTGAGTAAAGAGCTTCTAAAGGGGAGTACTGCTACCCTTATTTTAAGCTTGTTAAGTGAAAAACCAATGTATGGATATGAAATGATTAAGCAATTGGAGTCGAAATCCGAAGGAATTTTTAGCTTTAAAGAGGGGACGATATATCCTATTTTGCACACTTTGGAGGGGAAAGGATTCATTGTGTCTTACTGGGGCGAAGGGAATGGCAATCGAAAAAGAAAGTATTACAAGATTAATGAACAGGGCAAAGCGTTTATGAAAGAAAAGAAGGAAGAATGGAATGTCTTCAAAGATGCAGTAGATGGCGTTTTGAATGGGGAGAAAGTCGTATGGGACTAGAGAAAAAATTTGAACAATATATCAAAAATGTGTGTAAACGAATCAAAAATAAAGACGTACATGCAAGTATAAAGCTTGAGCTTCGTGATCATTTATACACACTGAAAGAGGAAGCGGTCAGTGCGGGCATGTCAGAAGAAGAGGCGATAGATCAAGCGCTCAATCAAATTGGAGATGCAGCCATACTCGGAATGCAGCTCCATGAAACACACAAAACTCAAGTGGACTTTAAAACGATACTTCTTGTATTAGCTACTTGTTCATTTGGGCTGTTTGTGATGTATTATTTTCAGTTTCATTCTCATTTACTTCATTTTCAAGACACGAATATCTTTTATAAAAGTCTCATTTACTATGTATTTGGTCTTGCGTTGATGCTTGGGCTGTTTGCTTTTGATTATCGGCGCTTTTTACCCTATTCATGGCATTTATACATAGGAACGATTGGAATGCTGATTCTTACAATGATGATTGGGACAAGAGTGAACGGTATTCTTTTTTTAAGCTTAAATAATGGATCGATCAATCTGACTGAAATTTTTCCATTTCTGATGATTATTTCGTTAGCGGGCATTTACCAATCTTGGAACTGGAAGAATGGTTTCAAGTCTTGGTTAGGATTAGCGATTGTCACTTTACCTATTATTTTATTACATATAGTCGGATCTCTTTCTGCAACCATCACCTTTATGGTCATATGCATAACGATGATGTATGTATCTCATGCAAGAATGAGACAGCTTATTCCGTTTACAGCAGCAGGTATTGTCTATCTCATTGTTCAATTATTTTCTCTTTATCAAGCTGGTATGTCCCACTTTTACCAATACTCACTTCATGAATTTAGCTCAAATGGTTTTCAGATAAACCCGTACGCATTGTATGATGTTCACACTGATTGGATGTTGACGTATATCATTTATTCATTCGGATGGTTTGCAGGATTGGCCGTTTTTATTTTGTTTGTGACTTTGATTTATAGAGTAGTTCATACAGCGAAACGAGTTCAATCTGCTTATGGCAAGATGTTAATGATTGGTTTGGCAACCACATTTGCAGCAAAATTTATCTTAAGTATTTTCACAAACTTTGGATTATTGCCTATATCAGGAGTTTCCATGCCTTTTATGAGCTATGGGGGATCTCATATTCTTCTAGAAATGATGTCAGTCGGGCTGCTAATGAGTATTTATAGAAGGAAACAGCTAGGAGAAATGTGTCGTGAAGTAGCGTGATATGGCTGTATAAAATAACCCAATCTCTTCAATGCATCGTTGGATGAAGAGATTGGGTTTCTTGAACTGCATGTTCACATGCTTGCAATATGCACAAAATCATTCTTTTTCGGAAAGATAAAGGTGAAAGTTGTCCCTTGATCTAATGTGGAGTTGACCTCGATTGTGATATGAAGAGCGTCAGCTCCCTTTTTTGTTAAATAGAGCCCCATGCCTGTGGAGGCCGTGTCATTGTGATGTCTTGTGGAGGTAAAGCCTTTTTCAAAAATACGGGACACGTCTCTTGGGTCAATTCCTCTGCCTTGATCTGTGATGGTGAGCACCACTTGTTCGTTCATTTGTTTGCTTTCGATGATAATGTCAGATGATTGGCTGTACTTGACGGCGTTTGTCAGCACTTGTCTGATCATAAAGGATAACCATTTTGTATCACTTAATACATCTCGCTCTTCTAATAAAAGGTCAAAGCCAATTCCTTTTTGCATACACCACGATTGGAGCGCTTTGATTTCTTTCGTTAGCATGTTTTGGAGATCCAGTTTTTCAATAAATAAATCATTTTCAATATGTTGGATCCTGCTTTGATGCAGCTGTGCATCAAGGAGTAAATGTATTCTAAGCCATTCATATGTCATATTTGATTTGAGCGGCTGTTCTGTTATGCGGTCAATCATTAAGTGCATCGCCGTAAGCGGCGTTTTCACCTCATGTATCCATGAGAGTAGTTCATCTTTTTCTTCTTCCAGCGCAGTCTTTTGCTTAGCCGTCATCTGGCGGTATCGGTCAATTTGCTCTGACGCTGCCTCCTGTACAATTTGTTCAAAGGGGGAAGAGGGTTTGAGACGTATTTGATGGTCTATGTTTTCATCCCATTCTTTCAGTTGCATGTAATAAGCAGTTTCTTTCCGATAACGAAAAAAAAGAAAAACAATGAAGAGTAATGTAGACAAAAGCACGATATAAAAAAGAGAAGCGAGTGGAATCGTTGTATCCAAATATGCAACAAAGAGAATGAGAAGCTGCAAACTAAGAAAGAACAAGATCCAGCTTCGTCGTTCTTTTAGAAATGCTTGCAGCATCATTGATCATCCTTTTCTTTTGCAAGATAACCTTGACCCACCTTTGTTTCAATGAAGGCGCCAAGAGAGATTTCGTCTAGTTTTTTTCTAAGGCGGTTGACGTTTACAGTGAGTGTATTGTCACTCACGAATCGTTCATCGTCCCATAAAGCTTGGATGAGAGATTCCCTTTTGACAATATGGTTTTTATGCTGAATTAATTCTTTGAGAATAAAAAACTCATTTTTTGTTAATTCAATCTCACCGTTTTCATTTGTCACTGTATTATTTTCGAGGTCAAGGGTAGCGCCGCACCAGACTTTTAAGTTGGCTGGTTCCGCATTATAATCATGGACTCGGCGAAGAACAGCACTTACTTTGGCGATGAGAACGTCAAAGTGAAAGGGCTTTTGTACAAAATCATCAGCTCCAAGCTGCATCGACATGACCATATCAGCAGGATGATCACGAGAGGAAAGAAAGATGATGGGCACATTAGAATGATGCCGAATCATCCGGCACCAATGAAAGCCATCGTACTTTGGCAGCTGAATATCAATAATGACTAAATCAGGCTGGGTGGAAGTGAACTCCTGCATGACCTGTTGAAAATTGTTGATCCCATACACATCATAAGACCAGTTGACTAAACGTTCTTTGATTTCTTGGAAGAGGGTTGTATCATCCTCAATCAGCAAAATTTTAAACAAAACGAGCACCACACTTTTTGAATTACTTGTACATCATTGTAGCGGAAAATAGGCACTCCCGCTAGAAGCAGACAGCAAAAAAGCAAGGGAAGAGATCCCTTGCTTCGGTTTATTTACCTAAAAAGTGCTTTTTAAAGAATGATAATTGATATTCAAGTGTGAGTGGGTCATTAAAGTAAAACTCTTCCGCATTTGCTTCATACACACGATGCTTTTTCACAGCAGGAATGGACTTATAGATTTCACTGTTTTGATAGGAATTGTCCATCTCGCTGTTTTTGCTAATGATCATATAGTCTCCGGCAAATTCAGGGATGACCTCTTGTGATACCGCATAATAACCAGCTTTTAATGCTTTTTCTTTTACTTTTTCCGGCATTTTTAGTTTCATTGCTTGGTAGAGGATTTCTGTTCCGCGTCCCCACGCATCTCCAAAGACGTAAAGGTCTTTTGTGCCGCTCTCAAAGACAGATACGGTTGCATCTTCACCGATCTTTGCTTTGATTTCTTTGCCAGCTTCAGCTGCACGCTGTTTGAAATCCTTGACCCATGCTTTTGCTTCTTTTTCTTTGTTTAAGACTTTTCCAATTTCAATATGCTGCTGAAGGTAATCGACTTTGTTATACGTGAATAAAACGGTAGGGGCGATTTTTTTCAGTTTTTCTACATTTTTTGCACCGCTTAAACCGATGATGACATCAGGCTTTAGCTTCATGATTTTTTCTACATTTTCATCGGATACTTCTTCCACATTTTTTAATTTCTTTTTGAAACGTGGATTCTTTTTTGACCAAGAGTCAACGCCCACAAGGTTCACACCAAGTGACAAGACATTTCCTGTATAAGAGGCGAGAACAACAACACGTTTTGGATTTGCTGGCAGCTTCACAGGTCCATTTTCAGATTGATATGTAATCGTGTCTGATGACGTTGATTGCTTTCCTTTATTTGAGGAAGAGTTGCTGCTATTGCCACATGCGCTCAACGCAAGTACGAAGATGAGCATCAGAGGGAACAATATTTTCTTCATGAATGTAAACTCCTTTGAAATCGGCACATCAGCCGTGTATTTGGTTGTATGAGTGATAATGATAATTATTATCACTCAGATATCATACCATAGAAGTGAGGTTTGTTGTCAATGATATTTTAGCAGTGGATAGAGGAATTCTGATAAAAAGAAAAAAAGATCAAGGCAGTGTATGACCTGATCTTTTTTCTTATTTAAACCAGCCTTTTTCTTTTGAACGTGTGATAGCTTCAATTCGGTTTTTGACTTCTAGTTTATCTAAAATAACGGATATGTAGTTTCGGACAGTGCCGCTTTTTATGCTGAGTTCCTTGGCGATTTCTTTTGTGTTTTTTCCATCTGCGACGAGTTCTAGAACCGACTTTTCTCGTTCAGTTAAAGGATTTTCGTCGCTGTACAAGTCTTCCATTAATTCAGGGGCGTACACCTTTTTCCCTTTCATCACGCTGCGGATGGCACTTGCCAAATCTTCGCTTGGGCTGTCTTTTAACATGTAGCCGCTAACGCCAGCTTTCAGTGCTCTTTGAAAATAGCCAGAACGGGCAAAGGTTGTTAAAATGATGATCTTCACATCAGACTTTTTGAGTTCTTCAGCGGCGTCGAGCCCAGATTTCCCGGGCATTTCAATATCCATTAAACAAATATCGACCGGGTGTTTTTGAGCAAAATCAATCGCGTCCTGGCCGTTAGTGCCTTTTCCAACAACCGTCATATCGTCTTCTAAATCAAGAAGAGATCCAAGAGCACCGAGCAACATTTGCTGGTCCTCTGCGATAAAGATGTTAATCATTTTATTTCCTCCTTATCTTTCGCTGCTGAATCATTTGGAATACTCATGATCAGCTTCGTCCCGTCTTTTGTTTCAATGTGCAGGCGTCCATTTGCAAATTCCAATCTTTCTCTAATTCCTAAAAGGCCATGTCCCTTCGTTTGAGAGGATGGATCACCGCCTTTAAATGTGCCGTTATCCTCAACTGTAATGACAACTTCCTTTGACTTTTGATGAATGGTGATTTGACAGACAGTGGCATCGCTATGTTTGACGACATTCGTTACGGCTTCTTTGATGCACATGCTCACAATGTTTTCGTTCAGAAGAGAGATGTGTTTCGGCGCTTCCTTTTCATCATAAATCATGTCAATATCGGCGGCTTCAAGGATTTGCTTGATGTTCAATATTTCATCTTTGATCCGAATACCTTTCATGGAAGAAACAATTTTCCGCACTTCATTTAGAGACGTTCTAGCTGTCTGCTGAACACTCTTTAGTTCGGCACGAGCCTGTTCAGGATCTTTATACACGAGTTTACGGGCAAGGTCACTCTTTAAACCAATAAGAGAGAGTTTTTGTCCAAGTGTATCATGCAGATCACGAGCAATGCGCTGTCTTT
The DNA here is from genome assembly GCF_038005045.1 of Bacillus sp. FSL K6-3458. Taxonomy (NCBI): domain Bacteria; kingdom Bacillati; phylum Bacillota; class Bacilli; order Caryophanales; family Bacillaceae; genus Bacillus; species Bacillus sp. FSL K6-3458. The sequence goes on from NZ_JBBOSI010000001.1 coordinate 1,351,580, forward strand.
CTTCAAGTTTGACAAGATCGGCGATCCGTTCATTGGCATTTTCTAATTTCTCTTCAAGGCGTTCACGTTCTTTTCGGCTTCGAATGCTGAGAGGGAGGAGAATGGCGCTAATAAGTGTGATCACAACAAAAGGAATTTGTGTGAGAAACCATCCCTTTTTTAAAATCAAGCTAAAGTTCACTGCTACGGCGGCGCTCCCTAGATGAATATAGTATAAGATATAAAAAGGGACTTTTCTTTTAATGTGCCCATTGAAATAGGCGATGCAAAAAGCGAAATAAATATAGCTGTAGAGCATCACATAGCCTGTAGAAATCGCAATCAATAAAAGACCGAAGACATATAAAGACCAGCCTTTTGCGACAAAGGCAAAACGATACACTCCGAAAAAAACCACGTTCAAAATAATGCCAATGACAATACCTAAAGTCGTAGGCGTCTTTAAGATAAAATAGAAGGGCAGGATGAAAAAAATGGCCCATATATAGGGGGAAATCCCATGCAATTTTTGAATTTTAAACTGTTTTTTCATCCGTGTGCCACCTTTTCCGTTTTCGTTCTTTCCTTACTTTATCAAATTCAACTTACGGTTGCATCCTGTAAATGGCAACAAGCTCCTTCTAGAGTAAGAAAGAGCTTGCGCCAATTATGCATTCTTCTTCAGAATGTCTCCTTTAATGACAGGTGCGGGCATCTTCTTAGATTGCCGTGCTTCTTTAAAGGTAACGAATGCTTTCGTTTCTTCATCCCAAAGTCTAAATTTCATTGATTCGATACTTGTTTTTAAAGTGATGGTTGGCACATTTTGAAGCGGCTCACTATGATCATGTGCATGCTCCAAGTGATAATTCGGTACCCTCGGGCTTAAATGATGGACATGATGGTAACCAATATTGCCTGTTAACCACTGAAGAAGCTTTGGCAATTTGTAAAAAGAACTGCCTTCTACTGCCGCCTGCACATAATTCCAATGTTCATCTGCTTCAAAGTAAGAATCTTCAAATGTATGCTGCACATAAAACAGCCATACGCCGATTGATCCTGAGATCAGGAAGATTGGACCTTGGACAAGCAGGAACTCCTGCCAGCCAAAAAGAAGACACGTTGCAGTTGCTAGCGCAATGATGCTCACGTTTGTGAAATACGTGTTCCAGCGCTCTTTTTTACGAGCATTTTTGACGTTGAAACGGTTTTTTAAAAGAAAAACAAATATCGGTCCTAAAATAAACATCACAAAAGGATTACGGTAAAATCTGTAGCGGAATTTCGTCCAAGCTGATGCTTCTTGATATTCTTTGACTGTCAGGAGCCAAATGTCGCCAGTACCTCGTTTGTCTAGATTACTGCTAGTGGCATGGTGAATTGAATGATCTCTTTGCCATTGAAGATAAGGGAAAAGGGTGAGTACGCCCGTTACAAAACCGAACAGGTGATTCAGCGGCTTCTGTTTAAAAAAGGATTGATGGCAGCAGTCGTGAAAAATAATAAAGACACGTACTAAAAAACCAGCTGCAATCACCGCAAAGAAGAGGGTTAAAAGGTAGGAGATGTTCAGGCTATAATAGGCAAGAAACCAAAGCCCCAAAAATGGAATGAATGTATTAAAGAGTTGAATGATACTTTTTTTCGAATTAGCACCAGAGAATTGGCCAACTTGTTTTCTTAAAGTGGCTTGCTGCTGTGTGTTTGTTGAAGTCGTCATGAACGTTCAAGTCCTTTCCGTTTCTTTCTACTTCAAAGTATAGAAGGAAAGGTGTCATGCTCATAGTAGCACCCATCATGTATTCAATATGACATTTGTCATGTTGGATGCGGGGAAGGCTGATGGTTCAAGGGTTGTAAGCTTATTTTATTTTAAATAAAAAAGTAAAGGCGCTTAGCCTTCACTTTTTATGCACGTGCTTCATGTACTTTTAACTGCTTGCCTTTAATCGTTGTGTGGCGCATGGCTTTTAGCACAAGAGGGCCTTTGCCATTTAAAATATCTACATATGTTTTCGTTTCCTGAATGGTAATAATCCCAATGTCATCAAGGGCAACGCCTTCTATTTTGGCAATGGTCCCAACGAAATCAACTGCCCGGAGTTTCTTTTTCTTCCCGCCGTTAAAATAAAGCTTCATAATATCCTTTTCAACGCCAGCTTGTTTATTTTCCTTTTGAATCGGCGTTTCAATCTTTTCTTCAAAGCTTTCTACATGCTGTTCTGCGTCTTCTTTTGTAGGATAAGGCTGAGTCTGAAAATGAATGCCAGCTTCCTGCTTTAATTCTTCAATGAGCTGCTGCCCGTGCCTTGTCATAAACGCAATCGTTTTCCCGCTTTTACCCGCTCTGCCAGTTCTTCCGGTCCGATGAATATAGCGTTCTTTTTCATAGGGCAAGTCGTAATGAATGACATGTGTCATATCACTGACATCAATTCCTCGGGCTGCAATATCTGTTGCGATCAAATAACGGAATTCTCCGTTTTTGAATTCATCCATTACAGCAAAGCGGTCTTCCTGCCTCATCCCGCCATGAATCTTATCACAAGGAACATCCCACTCATCTAGCTTCATCGTCAGCTCATTCACTCGCTCCTGCGTATTGCAAAAAATGATACAGCTATCTGGATTTTCAATGACAATCGTTCGTTGAAGTAATGAAAACTTGCCTTCTTCCTCGGTTTCAATCAACGTGTGGGTGATTTGCTGCTTCGTCGTTTCCTCCCGAGCAATCTCTATCACTTTTGGCGATTGTAAAAACTGCTCACTCAAATCCTTCATTTCATCAGACATCGTCGCTGAAAATAACATCGACATCCGCTTTGGCGGCAGATGCTGAATAATAGAAGAGACTTGATCAATAAATCCCATGTTCAGCATTTCGTCTGCTTCATCTAACACGAAAAATGACAGATTGTCTAAAGAAAGTGTCCCTTTTTCAAGGTGATCCAATATTCGTCCTGGCGTTCCGCACACAATGTGGTTCTTTTGTGCAAGCTCTATTTTTTGTGCTTGAAATGGAGCTTTTCCATAAATGGCGGCCGCTTTAATTCGTTTAAATCGTCCGAGGCTGGTCAGATCCTGTTTGACCTGCATGGCAAGTTCTCTTGTTGGGACGAGGATGAGGGCTTGAGGTTTATTCTCAGCCCAATCTACCATTTCACAAATTGGCAGACCGTAGGCTGCTGTTTTGCCACTGCCTGTCTGAGATTTGACAATGAGGTCCTGCTTTGAAAAAGCAACGGATAATGTCTCGTGCTGGACGGGTGTAGGTGTATTGAAATGAAGCGCTTCTAGCGCTTGTTTCAATTCATCGCTTAATGGATATTGATCAAAATGTTGTAATGGCATCGTGTTCTCCTTTTCGTACATGTATACTTGTGACATCATACCATATCTTTTCAAAGACACCATGACCTTGAATGAAAAGGCATGAAAAAAAGCCCCGTAAAGGAGCTTTCAGCGTGTAGACAAACCCTCGCATTCGGTGTCAGATTTGCGCTCCGGTACTCACGAATGTCAAATTCGCTCCGTTCCGGTGCTCACTCTTCCTAGACTTCAAAGGTTTTCTATCACGCTGAAAAGAAAACAAAAGCCCCTTAAAGGAGCTTTTTGATTAAAGGAATCTGCGTTTTACTTTTTCCCAATAGGAGTTATCTTTTAATTTGACCGTTTTGATCACTTTACCAGAAAGGCCAATATCAATTTGTTTGACATGTTTTGTACCTAGCGCTTCGTTATCAAGACCGATAATCGGATGGTCGTTACCGTCCTGAACAACCTTTAGTGTCAGCTTGCGGTCACTGCTTAAAATGAAAGGAGCTCCAAGTGTACGGTATGAGTTGTTATTCAGCGATGCCAGCTCGGTTACTTGCATACACGGAAGCATCGGATCCACCACGGCGCCGTTGACCGATTTATTGTAGGCCGTTGAACCGGTTGGAGTGGAAATAATCATTCCGTCTCCTCTAAATGTTTCAAAATGGAAATCATCTATATACACATCGATGACAAATGTTTTAATGATGCTAGAGCGGATCGACAGTTCGTTTAAGCAATGGAACTGGTTTGTACTGTCAACGCTTACATCGATGATCGGATATTTTCTCACTTCAATCTGTTCAGTGTTCATAGCATCAATCATTTTATCAAAATGTTCTAACGAAAAATCGCAGTATAGGTGCGAATTCTCTGTTTTTGATACCCCTACATACAAGCAGTCATCCCGGAAGTTCGTTTTGCGAACGGCTTGAAGAAATGTACCATCTCCACCAATTGAAGCAATGATATGGGCATCTTCTGCACGCTTTACGACGTGAAAGCCTTGATCGGTAGCGAGCTTCTCCAGAGAAGAAATGTGTCCATCCAATTCATGATCTTTTTTGTAAAAGAAAAATACATTGCGACGATTGTCTGTCATTGACGTTCTCCCCTTTGTTGTCAAAAATAGATTTCGAGTAATAAAGGGCTTACATAGAAAACCCTTGTTCACATTTTACACTTTTTTCATATGAAAGTAAAAATATTAGAAAGACGCTTCATTTTGATAGAGGCTTCCATTTGAGAAATGAGTCATTGTAAGTGATTAGACAACGCTGACTTTGAGCATAATTTAATAGCTCATTTTGGAGGCTAGAGAGGTCTGGGTGTTTCGTTGTGGAGATGAGCTGATCTATTAGATGTAGAAAGAGGATAAAATAACCAATTTTTCGTCATGATGAGTAAATGATAGAAGATGTAAAGTTGATCGTCATTTCACATCGGTGCTATCATATGTTGAAATGAAATGTAAAAAAACCACAGTTCCTGTGAAACATTTCATGTGTGTATTCGTATGAACGAAGTGAGACAAAAAGGAGGAGAAAGAAATGAATGCGAAAAGATGGGTAGCCTTAATCATTGCACTTGGTGTTTTCGGCTTTTCGATTGTGATTAGTATCACGACGGCCTTGTATGAAAGCTTCAATGATAATAAGATGAGCTATCAATTCGGGGATGAAATCGAAGAAAAGGTACTAGAAGATGGAAGCGGTGCGAGTAAAATTGCTGTACTTGAGATTAATGGCACGATTCAAGATAACGGCGGTGCATCCAGCCTTCTAGGCGGGGAAGCATATGATCATCGTGCGTTCTTAAAAGAATTAGATAAAGCAAAAGACGATGCGTCTGTGAAAGGTGTCTTGCTGCGCGTCAACTCTCCTGGCGGCGGTGTCTATGAAAGTGCTGAAATACATAAAAAATTAGAAGAAGTAAAGAAAGCGAAGAAGCCAATTTATGTTTCTATGGGTTCAATGGCGGCTTCTGGCGGCTATTATGTATCCACTCCAGCGAAAAAAATCTTTGCTTCACCTGAAACGTTAACAGGGTCTCTAGGGGTCATCATGCAAAGTTTGAATTATGCAAAGCTGGCAGATAATTTAGGCATCAAATATGAAACCATTAAAAGTGGAAAATTCAAAGACATCATGTCACCAAATCGTGATATGACAAAAGATGAGCGAGACATCATGCAAAGCATGGTTGACAACTCCTATGAAGGCTTTGTGAAAGTCATCTCAGAAGGACGTGGCATGTCTAAGCAGGACGTCAAGAAAATTGCTGACGGCCGAATCTATGACGGAACACAGGCGAAATCGAACGGATTAGTGGATGAGCTTGGGTACTATGAAGATGCTCTAAAAGCAATGAAGAAAAATGAAAAAGGGTTAAAAGGAGCGACAGTGATCAGCTATTCACAAAGCTTTGGCTGGAACTCTCTTTTCAATATGAGTGCAAGTAAGCTCTTTAAAAGCGAAATTGATTTTCTGAACTTAAAAGAAACACTGGCTGGCTCCAATGGGTCTAAACCGATGTATCTCTATTCAAAATAAAGGAGGGATCATAGATGGATTCTACATTCGATGAAGTAACGGAAAGTCGCAGCCAAGAGGGAGAATCAAGGCCGACTCTTGCGAAGCGCACTTCAATTGAAGCGCAGGCTTTTGCAGGTTTCTGGATTAGATTCTGGGCATTTATCCTAGATTGGCTCGTCGTATGGGGTGTTAACCATTTGACGGTTTCTCCAATCTTTAGTCTCTTTGGCTGGTCAAAAGGTGGAGGCTGGTTTTCCCCATTTTCCATCACAACGACAATTGTTTTTCTGCTTTATTTTGCGATCATGACGAAGATTTTCCAACAAACACTTGGAAAGATGGTGTTTGGAATCAAAGTCGTCTCACTTCAGCCGGAGAAGAAGCTGCCATGGGATGTCATTTTCTTTAGAGAAATTGTGGGGCGATATATTAATACGCTTTTTGTTCTCTATGCCGTGGTTGGGTTTACGCCGAAAAAGCAAGGGGTTCATGACTACTTTGCAGATACGGTGGTTGTTCATGAACATTTATATGAAAAAACAGAATCAAACGCATAATCAAAGAGAGTTTGGCCGGGTACCGGTCAAACTCTTTTTTTTGGTGATTGGGTATAAAATCCAGAAGGAGAGCCATAATCGTAGAGGAAGCATCATTTGTTATGGAGGAAGTGAGCACAGTGCTGTACGTTTGGATCGCAGCTTTTTTGTTCCTTGTGATCTTATTGATCTTTATGAAAGTGACCATTTCACTGGACTATTCACATGCAAATGACAATGACCATATTGCGGTGAAGATCATCACCTTATATGGAATCGTCAGACTGAAGAAAGACATTCCGATGGTGAAAGTGAATACGGAAGATCAAACGATTGATATTCGTGAAAAGAAAATGGCCAGCACCAAAACGCCTAATCAAGAAAAAGAAACCATGCATAAAAAAGTGGGAAAACGTGATGTAAAGGAAATCCTTCATCAAATGGAGCGTATTACAAAAGAAATTGTCGATCTAAACCGGATCATGCGCAAGTTTTTCATTCATATAAAAATCGTCTCATTTCACTGGTCCACATGGATTGGTTTTCATGACGCAGCTTTAACAGGTGTAGCAGCCGGTGGTGTGTGGTCAGTCAAAGGAGCACTTCTTGCCTTTATGCAGGAGCACCTCACCTTTAAGCACAAACCCGTCTATGAAGTGATTCCCGCTTTTCAGCACAATGTGTCACAGACACACTTTGCATGTATAGCTTATTTTCGGATTGGACATGCTATGCTTGCAGCCATTCGATTACTTGTCCATTGGTTAAAAGGGAGAAAGGCGAGAAAGAATGCCTCTCTTCAAGCAACGAAGAATGAATCATCTGTTTAAGGAGGAACCCGAAAATGGCAGATCATCCAATCCAAGGTCTGATGAAGACAGCGATGGAAAACTTAAAAGAAATGATTGATGTGAACACGATCATCGGCGATCCAGTCGAAACCCCTGACGGCAGTGTCATTCTCACTGTGTCAAAGGTTGGTTTTGGATTTGCAGCCGGCGGCAGTGAATTCAATGGTAACCAAAAGAAAGAAAAACGGTCTGATGAACAAGAACGAAAAGAACCGAGACTCCCATTTGGAGGCGGAAGCGGTGGGGGAGTATCGATTACACCAATCGCCTTTTTAATTGTGGGAACAAATGGCGTACGAATGCTTCATTTGGATGAACACACACATCTGCTCGATAAAATATTGGATTCTGCTCCTCAAGCAATTGAACGTCTTCAGCACATGTTTAAGAAGGATGAACGGGAGCATCGTCACAAAGAACGAAAACTAGATGACATAGACCTTTAAAAAGTTAGCTGCCCTGCAGTTAACTTTTTTTTCAAAATGGACGATTAGGCTTTGCAGTTTTTTGCTTTCTCTACTATGATAGAACCATACATTTGATAAGGGAGGAATTGTTTTGGCATCGATCACATTTAAAGGGAGCCCAGTAACGCTTGTAGGAAATGAAGTGAAAGTAGGCGAGCAGGCTCCAGATTTCACGGTATTAACGAACTCACTAGGGGAAGTTTCACTTTCTGATTTAACAGGAAAAGTGACGATTATCTCAGTGATTCCTTCTATTGATACAGGTGTGTGTGACGCACAAACAAGACGTTTCAATGAAGAGGCAGCCGGTTTAGGTCCGGTCAATATCTATACCATTAGTGCAGACCTACCATTTGCACAAGCACGCTGGTGCGGAGCAAACGGAATTGAAAATGTCGAAACATTATCTGATCATAGAGATATGTCATTTGGTGAAGCGTTTGGTTTATATATGAAAGAATTGCGTTTATTGGCGCGTGCGGTCTTCGTATTAGACCCAAGCGGAAAAGTGGTTTACACTGAGTACGTAAGCGAAGCAACCAATCATCCAAATTATGAAAAAGCCATTGAGGCTGCGAAATCACTGTTATAAAAGCAGCATCGACAAGAGCTCCGGCTTCATACTGGGGCTCTTTTCAATGAGAACATATAGCTTTTAACAAAGCGAGGAGAGAAAAGCATTGCAGAAAGATCAAGTGAGTACGATTTTTGAGCTGCTCGATACAGCTTCAATTCGTTTAAAAAAGGAACAGAACATTTCCTATATTGAAGCATTGGCAGAAGCAGGAGAAGCCTTTTTCCAGGCAAATGATCGAAACGGTTTACTAAAAGATTTAATAGAGAAAGCAGATTTCGCCTCTTATGATCATGAGCAGATTCGTAAAGCGTTTCAGCTCGCCGTATTAAAAGGACAAAAGGATATTTCACATCCAAACCGGCAGATGACACCTGATACAATTGGTCTGTTTGTCAGCTATTTGGTCAATAAATTTTTAGAAGGACAAAAAGAACTGGTTGTCTTTGATCCAGCAGCGGGAACAGGGAATTTACTGCTTGCGGTCCTCAACAATGTAACAGCAGAAACAACACGCGGTTTTGCCTCTGAAATTGATGACGTGCTCATTAAAATTGCGTGGGCACAAGCGAACTTAGAAGAAAAAGAAGTAGAGCTTTTCCACCAGGATAGCCTTGAGCCGCTTCTTATCTCACCAGCAGATGTTGCTGTATGCAGTCTTCCTGTCGGGTATTATCCAAATGATGAGCGCGCTAAAGACTATGAATTAAAGGCAAAAGAAGGTCATTCCTTTGCGCATTATTTATTCATTGAACAAAGTCTTCGTTACACGAAAGAAGGCGGCTTCTTATTCTTCATCATTCCAAATGATTTGTTTGAAGGAAAAGAAAGCGTACAATTAAAGGATTTCATCAAAGAACATGCATATATGAATGCGTTAATTCAGCTGCCAGTCTCTATGTTCAAAGACAAAAAGCATGCCAAAAGCTTATTTGTGATGCAAAAGAAAAAAGAGGGGCTCGAAGCACCGAAACGTATGCTATTTGCCAATCTGCCATCTTTCTCACAGAAAGAAGCAATGGTTGGCGTCATGAGAAAATTAGACCAATGGTTTATAGAAGAAAAAGAAACGAAAGAATAGCCAGAGTGATGTCTGGCTATTTTATTATTCAGAAAATAACGACTTATTGATGTAAGCGGTAACAGTTCGAAGGTGTACTTGAAATGCAAAGTTTTCAATGTTTAAATGAAAAAGTCAGATATTTTTCGGACTTATCGTTAAACTATAAAAGACCCGTTCAAACAGGTTGAATATAGCACCGAAAAAACGTGAAACCTTATATAACAACTGAGTAAAAGGAGCGACAGTAATGTCCAAAATTATTGCAATCAACGCAGGAAGCTCATCTCTTAAATTCCAATTGTTCGACATGCCAGAAGAAACCGTTTTAACAAAAGGTCTTGTTGAAAGAATCGGAATGGACAACAGTATCTTCACGATTTCTGTAGATGGAGAAAAGAAAACAGAAGTCACAGATATTCCAGATCATGCAGTAGCGGTTAAAATGCTGCTTGAAAAACTAATTGAATTTAACATCATCAAAGACTTTAATGAAATTGATGGCGTAGGACACCGCGTCGTTCACGGCGGAGAAAAATTCAGCGATTCTGTTGTTTTAACAGATGAAGTCATCAAAGACATTGATCAGCTTTCAGAGCTTGCACCACTTCACAACCCTGCAAACGTTGTAGGAATCAAAGCATTCAAACAAATTCTGCCTGACGTACCAGCGATTGCTGTATTCGATACAGCGTTCCACCAAACAATGCCAGAGCAGTCTTACCTATACAGCCTTCCGTACGACTACTACAAAAACTTTGGTATTCGTAAATACGGATTCCACGGGACAAGCCATAAGTTCGTAACAGAGCGTGCAGCAGAGCTATTAGGCCGTCCTCTTGAAGAGCTTCGTTTGATTTCTTGCCACCTTGGAAATGGTGCAAGTATCGCAGCAGTTGAAGGCGGAAAATCAATCGATACGTCAATGGGCTTCACACCACTTGCGGGTGTTGCAATGGGAACACGTTCAGGTAACATTGACCCTGCCCTTATTCCATTTATTATGGAGAAAACAGGACATACAGCTGAAGAAGTACTTTCTACTTTGAATAAGAAGAGTGGTCTTTTAGGTGTGTCTGGTCTTTCAAGTGACCTTCGTGATATCGAAGAAGCGACAGAAGAAGGAAACGACCGTGCTGAAGTAGCACTAGATATTTTTGCAAGCCGTATTCATAAATACATCGGTTCTTATGCAGCGAGAATGAATGGTGTAGATGCCATCATCTTCACAGCTGGAATCGGTGAAAACAGCTCAGAAGTGAGAGCACGTGTACTTCGTGGTCTAGAATTCATGGGCGTATATTGGGATCCATCTCTTAACAACATGAGAGGCGAAGAAGCATTCATCAGCTACCCTCACTCTCCTGTAAAAGTCATCGTGATTCCAACGAACGAAGAAGTTATGATTGCAAGAGACGTTATGCGTTTAGCGTAACATCCTTTTGAAGCTCTTTTCCTCAGCGGAAAAGGGCTTTTTTCTATTGAAATCAGCATGCTATAATGTGAGGCAATATGAAAGGAGCGGTGTGAAGATATGAGCGTCGAAGAACATAAACGCGAAGCGAAAACGAGGCTTCATGTAAAAGTCATTACCGTCAGTGATACAAGGACAAAAGAAACAGATAAAAGCGGCCGTCTGATGATTGATTTGCTCAAAGAACAAGGGCACCTTATTCTTGCATACGATATTGTGAAAGATCATATTGGAGCGATTCAAGACGCCGTTTTAGAAGGAACAAGTGAAGCGAAGATTGATGCCGTCTTGTTAAACGGGGGAACTGGTATTGCAGCAAGGGACGTCACGATTGAATCCATTACTCCTCTTTTCTCAAAAGAGCTGCCGGGCTTTGGAGAAATTTTTCGCATGCTGAGCTATACAGAAGATATTGGATCAGCCGCTATCTTATCTAGAGCGACGGCAGGGGTGATTAACCAAAAAGCCGTTTTTGCCACACCAGGCTCTACCGGAGCAGTTCGGTTAGCCATGACCAAACTCATTATTCCAGAGCTTCCTCATGTCTTGCGAGAGCTTGAAAAAGATCAAAAATAGCCCAAAATGACTCTGCCAAGAAAATTTGGCAGAGTTTTTTTCATAAAGGGGTTGAAAAAACAATTTTTCCTTGTTACAGTGTATACATACTAAATGCATGTTTATAAATTAAAACTTATTTTTATGCAAAAAACATTCACAGAATCAAAACAAGCGAGAGGAGCTTTTCAAACATGTCACAAAATAAAAAAGTCGTATTAGCATATTCCGGAGGTCTTGATACCTCTGTTGCAGTTAAATGGTTACAGGAGCAAGGTTACGAAGTTGTTGCTTGCTGCCTGGACGTAGGTGAAGGAAAAGATTTAGCATTCGTTCAACAAAAAGCACTTCAAGTCGGAGCTGTTCAATCTTACATGATCGACGCAAAAGAAGAGTTTGCTGAAGAATTTGCACTTGTTGCACTGCAAGCACACACGATGTATGAAGGGAAATACCCACTCGTGTCTGCACTATCTCGTCCGCTCATTGCCAAAAAGTTAGTGGAAGTCGCAGAGAAAGAAAATGCCGTAGCCGTTGCACACGGATGTACAGGTAAAGGAAACGACCAAGTTCGTTTTGAAGTATCAATCAAAGCATTGAATCCAGACCTAGAAGTTCTTGCACCAGTGCGTGAATGGAAATGGTCTCGTGATGAAGAAATCGACTATGCACAAAAGCACGGGATTCCAATTCCGATTAACTTAGACAGCCCATATTCAATTGACCAAAACCTTTGGGGCAGAAGTAACGAATGTGGTATTTTAGAAGATCCTTGGGCAGCGCCGCCAGAAGGTGCTTATGATCTGACAAATCCACTTGAAAAAACACCAGACACACCTGAAATCATTGAAATCACGTTTGAAAAAGGAAAACCAACAGCCATTGACGGAATCCAGTATTCATTATCTGATCTCATCCTTCATTTAAATGAAGTTGCTGGCCAGCATGGTGTAGGCAGAATCGATCATGTTGAAAACCGTCTTGTTGGAATCAAATCTCGTGAAGTGTATGAGTGCCCAGGTGCAGTTACCCTATTAAAAGCACACAAAGAACTTGAAGACTTAACGCTTGTTAAAGAAGTAGCACACTTTAAGCCAATCGTTGAACAAAAAATGGCTGAATTAATATACAACGGCTTATGGTTCTCACCACTTAAATCAGCACTAGATGCATTCTTACAAGAAACGCAAAAGAACGTAACAGGTGTTGTGCGTGTGAAACTATTTAAAGGCCATGCCATTGTAGAAGGACGTAAATCACCATATTCACTTTATGATGAAAATCTAGCAACTTATACAAAAGCAGATGAATTCGATCATGATGCAGCTGTAGGATTTATTAACCTTTGGGGTTTACCAACAAAAGTAAACAGCATCGTGAACAAAAAGGAGCAGGTTAAAGCATGAAAAAGCTTTGGGGAGGCCGATTTCAAAAAACACCAGAAAAATGGGTCGATGAGTTTGGTGCATCCATTCATTTCGACAAACAATTAGTCAAAGAAGATCTGACCGGCTCCCTTGCCCATGCAAGTATGCTGAATAAATGCGGTATCATCGGCGATGAGGAGGCCGCTGCAATCAAAGACGGACTGAATACGCTCATGAAAAAGGCAGAGGCGGATGAACTCGATTTCTCAGTAGATTATGAGGACATTCATTTAAACCTTGAAAAAATGCTCATTGATGAGATTGGTCCGCTTGGCGGCAAATTGCACACAGCGAGAAGCCGGAATGATCAGGTCGCAACCGATATGCATTTATATTTGAATAACCAAGTAGAGCATATCATTGAGCTGATCTCTTCTTTTCAAACAGTGCTTGTAGAAAAAGCTGAACAGCACGTTGAAACGATTTTTCCAGGATATACGCACTTACAGCGTGCACAGCCTATCTCCTTTGCTCATCATATGCTCGCCTACTTTTGGATGCTTGAGCGGGACAAAGCGCGTTTTCAAGATTCATTGAAGCGGATTAATGTGTCACCACTTGGGTGCGGGGCGTTAGCAGGAACGACATTCCCAATTGATCGTGAATATACAGCAGAGCTTCTTGGCTTTGACCATATTTACGAGAACAGCCTTGATGGCGTGAGTGATCGGGATTTCATTTTAGAGTTCTTGTCTAATAGCAGTCTTGTGATGATGCACCTCTCACGTCTTTGTGAAGAAATCATTTTATGGTGCTCTCAAGAATTCAAATTCATTGAGCTTGATGACACGTATGCAACAGGCAGCAGCATGATGCCGCAAAAGAAAAACCCGGATATGGCTGAATTGATCCGCGGAAAAACAGGCAGGGTATATGGCAACCTGATGGGGCTGCTCACGATAATGAAAGGCTTGCCGCTTACGTATAACAAAGACTTGCAAGAAGATAAAGAAGGCATGTTTGATACGGTGAAAACGATCGCTGGTAGCCTGCAAATCTTCACAGGCATGATTCAAACGATGACAGTGAACGAAGATGTCATGAAAAAAGCAACAAAAGAAGATTTCTCAAATGCGACCGAAGTGGCAGACTACCTTGCGAAAAAAGGTATGCCATTCCGTGAAGCACACGAAATCGTTGGGAAGCTTGTGTATACATGCATTCAAAAAGGCATCTATTTAAGTGACCTTCCATTTGAAACATTTACAGAAGCAAGCGGCCTCTTTGAACAAGATATTTACACTGTTCTTGATCCGTATGTTGCTGTTGAAAAAAGAACAAGTGCAGGTGGAACTGGATTTAAACAAATTCAGCTCGCTTTAGAAAAAGCAAAAGCCTGCCTAGCATAATTCGCCAAAACCATTCGTTTATACGGATGGTTTTTTCATGGGAAAAAGGAGATTGATCTTCACTGGAGAAAATGAAAGCATACCAGTGTCAAGCTGAATAAGGAGTGACAACAGTTCATGAAGAAAACGCTTCAGGCTTTGTTTGATCAGCCTATCGTATCAGTGAAAACGTTAGGAGAACCATACGACGGCCGGGCTAATGATGTGTGGCTGATTTCCTTACAAGACCAGACGGAATATGTAGTGAAATCTCCTAAAACTGCAAGAGAAGAAAGTGAATTTGTGTATGGGATCAAGATGATTTATGGAGTAGATGCCCGTACTGTACAGGAGCATCTTGATGAAATCAATAAAAAGCTGGCTCATGCGAATTCCTTTCATATTCCGAAAGTTGTTCGTAAAGTGAAGAAGGCGGGGAAACACTTTTATGTCATGGAAAAAGTAGAAGGAATCCCTTTAACATCTTTTGAGGGCCGTTCAGCACAATTCTATAGGGATTACGGGAGGAAACTAGCGCATCTTCATTCATATCAAACAAATTTTTTCGGTGCAGTATACGGGGGAGAAAAGAGACATTTGAGAGAATTCCATGCGCTGTTAAAAAAGGCAGTTTCCAAACTCATCAGCCACTATTACGCTGATCAGCCTGAATATCAGAATTATGCAGAAAAGGTGCAGCAAAAGCTTGAAAAGCTAAGTCCTCCTGATGCAGCCAGTCTCATTTTAATTGATTTAGACCCATCGCAATATATTGAAGACGATGATCAAGTGACAAGTCTAATTGATACGGAATATGTCGTATTTGGACCAGCTGCGTTTGATTTGATTGCACTCGAATACCTTTTGACGAAAGAAGCTGCACAAGCGGTTCAATTAGGGTATGAAGAGATTTGCCCGCTTCCTCGCCAGCTTCATGAGGTGAGAGAATGCTATCGGTTTGTTTCGCTGCTTCTCGATATCCATGGTTCATGGGATATGAAAAAGTGGATGAATCACCCTATACGTTTTTCCCCTCACTGTTAAAGGGTTCAAAAGTGCGAAGGGAGCCGGTTTATAGTAAAGTAAAGATAACAAAAGAAACACATGAACTTGCAACCTTTGCTTTAGGAGGAGATTGTGTGCGACACGCATTAATAACAGCGGGTTCTAAAGGACTTGGCAGGAAAGTCACCGAGTCTTTACTGAATATGGGGTATTCTGTGACAGTGAATTATCGAAGTGATGATGAAGCTGTCCGGCAGATGAAAGAAGAACTGCAAGAATACGAAGAAAAGCTTCAATTTGTCCAAGGCGATGTAACAAACAAAGAAGATTTAAAAAACATGGTCGAGCTAGCAGCAGAGCGATTTGGGCGGATTGACGCCTTGATCAATAATGCTGGACCTTATATTTTTGAACGAAAAAAACTCGCGGATTACTCTGAAGACGAATGGTATCAAATGATGGAAGGCAACCTATCCGCAGTGTTCCATTTGTTCCGAATGGTGATCCCTATGATGAGAAAACAAGGCTTTGGCCGGATTATCACATATGGCTTCCAAGGAGCAGACCATGCGCCAGGCTGGATGCACAGATCAGCTTTCGGAGCGGCAAAAGTGGGCCTTGCGTCATTGACGAAAACCATTGCGATTGAAGAAGCCGAAAACGGCATCACCGCTAATATGGTGTGTCCAGGCAAAATCGTTGGAGACATGAAAGAATCAACGATAGAGGAAGCACGTCAGATAAAAGACGATGAAACACCGATTGGTCGGTCTGGGACAGGTGAGGATATCGGTCGTATCATTTCATTTCTATGTGATGACCGTTCAGACCTCATTACAGGAACCGTCATTGAAGCAACAGGTGGTCTTAATGTAATTCACAGGCACTAAGTTTTTCAGCTTTTTATAGAGGGAATAGACAAAATGAGATCAAATTCGAAAGGTGGATTTATTTACATGAAAGCTACATATCATGGACATTCAGTCGTACACATTGAAACAAACGGATACCATATTTGGATTGATCCATTTTTAAATGGAAATAAGCACACGGATATCAAACCGCAAGATGTGAAAGCAGATGTGATTTTGCTCACGCACGGGCATGGAGATCACGTCGGAGACACGATTGAAATCGCTAAAAACAATGACGCACTCGTGATTGCGCCATTCGAACTTGCCACTTATTTAGGCTGGCAAGGGGTGAAAACACACCCGCTTTCTATTGGCGGCGGACGTGAATTTGAATTTGGTAAAGTCAAGCTGACGCAAGCGTTCCATGGCTCAGCGGTCATTGATGAAGAATCCAAAACGATTACGTATACAGGTATGCCATCCGGTATTTTATTTACTGCTGAAGGCAAAACAATTTATCATGCTGGAGACACGGCTCTCTTCTCGGATATGAAACTCATTGGGGAGCTGAATCATATTGAGCTCGCCTTCCTGCCAATAGGTGATAACTTCACAATGGGACCAGACGATGCAAGAATCGCAGCAGAGTGGCTTCGTGCGAAACAAGTCGTACCGATTCATTACAGTACATTCCCGCCGATTGAGCAAGATCCTCATGCGTTTGCAGACAGCTTGCATGGCGGCGTGGGTCACGTATTAAACAGCGGAGAATCCATCGAGATATAATCAATAGAAAGAAAAGCCGGCACTCTACCGGCTTTTTTATTTGCCTGTATCGTGCTCGTGTAAAAGACAAATTGCTATTAAAAGCCTCCTGCCTTTATAATGAAATATAGATGAAAACGCTGAAAACAAAAAGGGTGAACGGGATTGGCGACAAAGCATGAGCAAATTTTATCGTATATTGATTCATTGGATGTCGGAGAGAAAATTTCTGTCCGGCGTATAGCGAAAGAAATGAAAGTCAGTGAAGGCACGGCTTACCGGGCTATTAAGGATGCTGAAAATAAAGGGTTCGTGAGCACCATTGAACGAGTCGGTACCATTCGAATTGAACAGAAGAAAAAAGAAAATATTGAAAAGCTGACATATGCGGAAGTCGTCAATGTCATTGATGGTCAGGTACTTGGCGGACGAGCCGGCTTACATAAAACGTTAAATAAATTTGTCATCGGTGCAATGGAACTGGATGCGATGATGCGATACACAGCAGCAGGCAACCTGTTAATCGTCGGAAACCGAATCAATGCTCACCGGCAAGCATTAGAGGCGGGAGCGGCTGTGCTGGTCACGGGCGGATTCTCAACAGATGATGAAATTATTCAGCTCGCAGATGAGCTTGAGCTGCCCATTTTATCAACAAGCTACGATACATTTACCGTAGCGGCTCTCATTAACCGGGCCATTTATGACCAGTTGATTAAAAAAGAAATTGTGCTTGTGGAGGATATTTTAACGCCAATTGAACGGACCGTCTATTTATCGCCAGAAGACAAACTTGAGAAATGGTATGAAAAGAATTATGAAACCGGGCACGGCCGGTTCCCGGTAGCAGACGATCAAATGAAAATTCACGGCATTTTGACCTCAAAGGATATTGCAGGCCATGACCGTTCTACACCGATTGAAAAGGTGATGACAAAAAATCCGCTGACCGTTATTGGCAAAACATCTGTCGCTTCAGCTGCACAAATGATGGTGTGGGAAGGTATTGAGGTACTGCCAGTTGTAAATGATCATGCGAAGCTGATTGGGATGATTAGCCGTCAGGACGTGCTGAAGGCGCTGCAAATGATTCAAAAGCAGCCGCAGGTCGGTGAAAAGTTGGATGATGTCGTGTCACGAGGATTTAAGGAGACTGAGACAGAAAAACCAAAAACAGATGCGGTGTACCAATATGAAGTCTCACCACAAATGACAAATCAACTTGGTAATATTTCGTATGGTGTGTTTACACAAATTTTAATCGAATCAGCCAACCGCTTCTTAAAGTCTCATAAAAAAGGCGAACTAATTGTAGAAAGTCTTTCTGTCTATTTCTTAAAACCGGTTCAAATGGAATCCACGATACAGATCAAACCGAATATTTTAGAAGTTGGGCGCAAGTTTGGAAAGCTGGAAGTGGAAGTTTACCATCAGTCAAATATTGTAGGCAAAGCGATGTTGATGGTGCAGCTGATGGAGAGAGGATAAATGGCAAAAAAGGGCGGCATGAATGCGCCCTTTCAGCGTGTAAACAAACCCTCGTATTCTTTATCAGTCCTGCGTGCTGGTGCTCACGAATGACAAATTCGCTCCGTAAAAGTAGCTGTCCTTCCTAGACTGCAAAGGTTTTCTAACACGCTGAAAAGAAGAGAAAGGGCTAAAATCAAGTTCATTTTAGCCCTTTCTCTATTATGCGTGGTCTTTTTCGCCTTCCTTTAAAAAGAGCGGAAGATAGTGCTTATAGGCTTTATATCCGGCCCATGTACTGCCGATACCAACTGCAACAAAAATAAACCCAATGACAAATGCGAGTGACGAGCGGTTTAAAAATAATTGATTCACACCGAAGAGCAGGACAAAGCAGCCAAGTGCCATACTTGATTTGGCAGACCAGAATTTCTTTTCGACCGGCCGGTTCGTACGGACATTCTTTGCTTTGTAGTATAAATAAAACATGGCAGAACAAATAATAAACACAATCAAAACAAGCATGTGCCAAGCCTCCATTGTAAGTGGTTACAACCCTATTTTAAACGTAAATAGGCTTGCTTACTAGAATAAATTGTCTATTCCTCACTTTTCTGTCTGGGTAGATTATGATTTAATAATAAAAAGAGTATCGCATAAGAAGGAGTATTTATGAAAAAAGAACTGATTAGAACCATATCATTATATGACACCATCATCATTCATAGACATGTAAGACCCGATCCAGACGCATATGGATCGCAGTGCGGCCTTACGGAAATCTTGCGTGCCACCTATCCAGAAAAAAATATTTATGCAACAGGAACCCCTGAGCCATCTCTTTCATTTTTATATGAATTAGATGACGTGCCGGATGAAGTGTACAAAGGTGCCCTTGTCATTGTCTGTGACACTGCGAATCAAGCAAGAATTGATGATCAGCGCTATTCAATGGGCGATAAACTGATGAAAATTGATCATCATCCGAATGAAGATCCGTATGGTGATTTGCTTTGGGTTGATACAGAAGCAAGCTCTGTCAGTGAAATGATTTATGAGCTGTATTTAGAGGGGAAAGAAGAAGGATATCAGCTGAATACAAAGGCGGCAGAACTCATTTATGCCGGCATTGTAGGAGACACAGGCCGTTTCCTTTTCCCAAACACAACGAAAAAGACACTCAAATATGCGGGTGAACTCATCGAATATCCGTTTTCATCATCAGACCTTTTCAATCAATTGTATGAGACGGATTTGAATGTCGTGAAATTAAATGGCTATATTTTTCAACATATCTCTTTATCAGAGAATGGCGTAGCTTCTGTTTTTATTAAACGTGACATTTTGGAGTCGTTCCAAACAACAGCGCAGCAAGCCTCACAGCTTGTTGGGACACTTGGAAATATTGCAGGGATTAAGGCATGGGTCTTTTTTGTGGAAGAGAACGATCAGATTCGTGTGAGATTCCGCTCAAAAGGCGTCGTCATTAACACCATTGCTAAAAAATATCATGGCGGAGGTCACCCGCTTGCAGCCGGTGCGTCCATATATGATTGGGCAGTTGCAGATGAGATTTTGCGTGATTTAGAAGAAGTATGTAAATCATCATCGTGAGAGAGGGGCTTCAAGTCCCCCTCTCTTTTTTTGAGCTTTGAGAAAAGGGTTACTTGGATACAGGGATAAACCAGCAGCCGATGTCAGTTGAATCTTCATAGGCTTGGAGATTTTGATGCTTTAATTCTTTTTTAATTAAATGGGCCATCATTTCTGTCTCAGCATAAGCACACATGCCGTCTTTAATCCGGCTTGCTTTGTCTCGTGCCATTTGACGATAGCTGTAAACCTCCATTGTTCTCACCTCTTTCTTATGATCATCTCGTTCTTCTTTTAGTGTATAAAAATAACAAGTGAAAAGCGATCATTGAGTGCAGAAATTCATAAAAATTCCACATCATCTATTATTCAGCAAAGGAAATACGTACTTCAAGCGAAAGCTTTGTATAGATGGTCAGTTCGGTGACTTTGGCCCGGTATGCCTTTTCTCTAATCGTATATTCTTTATTTTCCACGGTCCGTTTTAAGAGCTCTTTTGTTTTATAGACACTTTCAATATCCTTTGTGATCACCTCTGAGATATCTTCTTTCACCTGATCTTCAAATTTCAAGGTATCTGGCTCCGGGATTTTGTACTGCTCACGGTTGACGAGGTGAACGTCTACGCTCTGAATAAGCAGACGCTGCTTATTGTCTTCATTTAATTTATGCAAATCTTCCCGATAGAGTGTGATTTGTTCTTTCAGACTGTCCATATGGTGCTGCTGGCTTCTGAGCAGTGTCACCTGCTTCTCCTGAAAGGTGCCATACGTAAAGAGAAAAATCAGCCAGCTGATAATTGCGCCGAACATCATCCCAGCAAAAAAACGCTGCCAGCCTGGACGTTTATACAGCTCAGGCACCCTCATGATGATACATGCTCCTGTGTGAGCCACGTAATCAGGAGATACCCCGTTTGCGCACCGCCCATAGCAGAGATAATGAGCAAGATCTGCTTGAAAATATCACGTGTGTTCCCTTCGAAAATCCCTCTTTCAAAACTATAGACCGCATCAAAAGTTCCACCGATTGCCGCAACAAGTGCCCAAATTTTTAAGCGGTTGGCAAGACTTGAAATAATTGATAGCGGCGGCTGACCAGATAAATATGCACCTACCCCGCCTATAATGGCACCGCCCAAAATAACCCCTAGTGCGATAAAATAACAGCTAATAAAGTTTGGAATAAAGGCTTCCTTCACATCCATTTTTCCCACCTCACTCTATTCAATATATGGCGAATGCTGGACAAGTATGAACGAGCGGAAAAGAAAGAACATTTGTTTCTCACCGCATCGCGTTTTATAATGAAAGAATGAATTTAGACGAAAGGAGTGGATTAAGCATGTCCTATGTTCATCTTCAGGTCCACAGTGGATACAGCTTGTTGAGCAGTGCAGCGAAGGTCAAGGAGCTCGTATTAAAGGCGAAAGAACTTGGCTATCAAGCGCTCGCTCTTACCGATGACCATGTGATGTATGGAACGGTTGAATTTTATAAGGAATGTAAAACACATGGCATCAAGCCGATTATCGGTTTAACAGCTTCTGTCTTCATAGATGAACAAGAGACAGAGGCTTATCCTTTGATCCTCCTTGCCAAAAACAATGAAGGCTATCAAAACTTGATCAAAATTAGCAGTGTCTTGAAATCAAAGTCAAAAACCGGCCTGAAAGAGAAATGGCTGAAAGCCTATCATCATGGCCTTATTGCCATCACACCAGGCGTATCCGGCTATATTGAAACGCTGCTGCAACATGATCAGCTAGATGAAGCAAGGGATGCAGCCAGCCATTTAAAAGATCTTTTTGGTGAGGAACATGTGTATTTAGCCGTTCAGCCGTTTCAGCAGGACGAAGAGCTGTCTCATAAGCTCAGGGAACTCTCAAAAAGGGCGAACATCCCGCTTGTGGCAACAGGTGACGTCCACTATATCCATCAAGAGGACAAAACCGCATATACATGTTTAAAAGCCATTAAAGCAGGCCAGCAGCTATCAGAAATTGAGGAAGACCAAGTAGACAAGCATTTCAGATCGATCGAAGAAATGATGAAGTGGTATGGTGATGATCCAGAATTGCTGGCAAGAACGGTTGAGATTGCAAACCGCTGCGAGGTCGATTTAAATCTTGGCCAGACGAAACTGCCAACCTATCCGACGCCTGATCAATCAACAGCTGATCAATTTTTACGAAGAGTGTGCCAAGAAGGCATGAAACGAAGACAGATTGCTTCAAATGACACATATATCAAAAGGCTTGAGTATGAGCTGAGCATCATTCAAAAAATGAATTTCAGTGATTATTTCCTCGTTGTGTGGGATTTTATGAAGTATGCTCATGATCATGGCATTGTCACAGGTCCTGGCAGGGGATCAGCAGCAGGCTCTTTAGTTGCGTATGTTCTGTTTATTACAGATGTCGATCCGATCCGTCACGGGCTTTTATTTGAGCGTTTTTTAAATCCTGAACGCATCAGCATGCCAGATATAGATATCGATTTTCCTGACACGAGAAGAGATGAAATCATTTCATATGTAAAAGACAAATATGGGGATATGCATGTGGCGCAAATTGTCACGTTTGGAACACTTGCCGCTAAGGCAGCTTTAAGAGATGTCGGACGTGTGATGGGAATTGATTCAAAAGCAGCAGACCGCCTTGCAAAGCTCATCCCATCAAAGCCAGGGACGACACTGAAAGAAGCGGTGACAGTCTCCTCAGAATTAAAAACACTGCTCCAGCAATCTGAAGAGCTGCAAAGAGTGTTTCAAACCGCTTTAAAGGTAGAAGGATTACCAAGACATACGTCAACACATGCAGCCGGCGTTGTCCTAAGTGAGGAGCCGCTCACACAAGTCGTGCCTATTCAAGAAGGGCATGATGGAGTGTATTTGACGCAATATGCGATGAATTATTTAGAAGATCTCGGTCTTTTAAAAATGGATTTTTTAGGTTTGAGAAACTTAACATTAATTGAATCCATTAAAAACCAGATTGAAAGACAGGAAAACGTCCACATTAACTTTAGTGACATTTCATATGAAGATCAGAAAACGTTTGATTTGTTATCAGCAGGAGATACAACGGGGATTTTCCAGCTGGAGTCACAAGGTATGCGTCAGGTGCTGAGGCGACTGAAACCTTCTAGTCTAGAAGATATCGTGGCTGTCAATGCCTTATACCGCCCGGGGCCGATGGAGAATATCCCGCTCTTTATCGACCGAAAGCATGGCAGAGTGAAAGTCTCCTACCCGCATCCAGATTTGTATGACATCTTAAAGGATACATATGGGGTCATCGTCTATCAGGAGCAAATCATGCTGATTGCAGCAAAGATGGCAGGCTTTAAGCTGGGCGAGGCCGATCTACTAAGAAGAGCCGTTTCAAAGAAGGATAAAAAGGTGCTTGATGAAGAGCGAAGCCATTTTGTTGAAGGATGCCTAAAAAAGGAGTATCCTGTTAACATTGCAAATGACGTTTATGACTTAATCGTCAAATTTGCAAACTATGGTTTTAATAGAAGCCATGCTGTTGCATATAGCATGATCGGCTTTCAGCTTGCTTATTTAAAAGCGCATTATCCGTTATATTTTATGTGCGGTCTTTTAACGAGTGTGATTGGAAATGAAGACAAAGTGGCTCAATATTTCTATGAGGCAAAGGAAAAAGGGATATCGGTGTTGAAGCCTTCTATTAATAAGAGCGAATTTCCATTCACGGTTGAAAAAGGGGAGATCCGCTACAGCTTAAGAGCGATTAAAAATGTCGGAGTGTCAGCTGTAAAGGATATATACAGAGCAAGACAGGAAAAGCCATTTGAAGATTTATTTGATTTTTGCGCAAGGGTATCAACAAAGAGTGTCAACCGAAAAACGATTGAAGCCCTCATTTTCTCAGGGGCAATGGATGAGCTTCATCCAAATCGTGCTTCGTTATTAGCATCGATAGATATTGCGTTAGACCATGTGTCATTTTTAACACCTGAGGATCAGCTGGACTTTCTTGGGGATACAACCTTCCCACTTGAGTTAAAATATGCGGAGATAGACGAAATGCCGCTTGTCGATCTTTTGCAATTTGAGAAAGAAGCACTCGGGTTATATTTATCAAATCACCCAGTACAAGCGTATCGAGATCGCTTAAGAGAGAATGGTGCAGTGGAAATCATCAGACTTTCTTCCTATATAAAGCGAAAGATCTCAATGGGTGGCCTTTTGACAAAGGTGAAATCGATTCGGACAAAAAATGGACAATCGATGGCATTTGTCACATTCGGGGATGAAACGGGAGAAATGGAAGGTGTCGTCTTTCCAGAGCAATTTAGAAAGCTGTCCCCCTTACTTGAGGAGGGCGCAATGCTTTATGTTGAAGGCAGAATAGATGTCAGAAATGAGAGCAGTCAAATCATCGTACAAGAAGCTGTTCTACTGGAAGAGATGGGCTCTAAAAGAAAAGAATCTGTCTACATTCGAGTCAAAGAAGAGAACCATACGCAGGAGCTGCTAGAACAAGTGAAGCGAGTAATCTCCATGCACAGGGGAGAAGCAGATGTCTATTTGTATTATGAAAAGCAAAAAAAGACGATGAGACTTCCAGATGCATACAAAGTTCATGCAGATCATGCGGTCATTTTCCAGTTAAAAGAGCTGCTAGGTGAACAAAACGTTGTGATTAAATGATGACAAATCGTCTGAATATGTTTTACAATTTCACCTATTGTGTTATCATTTTAAAGATTCTGTGTATTTAAACTGCCAAGTATGTGCTTATCAACTTAGCAATTCATTAAATCATTTTCCACTTGAAGGAGTGTTCATCACATGTCATTAAGAGAAGAAGCATTACATATGCACAAAGAGAATCAAGGCAAACTCGAATCAAAATCAAAGGTACAAGTGAAAAATGCGAAAGACTTGAGCTTGGCTTACTCACCAGGTGTGGCAGAGCCATGTAAAGATATTTATGACGACACAAGCAAAGTGTATGATTATACAATGAAAGGCAATATGGTCGCTGTTGTCACAGACGGAAGTGCTGTGTTAGGGCTTGGAAACATCGGGGCAGAAGCATCTCTTCCAGTAATGGAAGGAAAAGCTGTCTTATTCAAAAGCTTTGCAGGTGTTGATGCATTCCCAATCGCACTTGCAACAAACGATGTAGACAAAATCGTTGAAACAGTGAAGCTTCTTGAGCCGACGTTTGGCGGCGTGAACCTTGAAGATATTGCAGCACCAAACTGCTTTATCATTGAAGAGCGTTTGAAAAAAGAGACAAACATTCCTGTTTTCCACGATGATCAGCACGGGACAGCGATTGTAACAGTGGCAGGACTTGTGAATGCACTGAAGCTGTCTGGAAAATCAATGTCTTCAATTAAAGTGGTTGCAAACGGCGCTGGAGCAGCAGGAATTGCGATTATCAAACTTCTTTATCATTTCGGTGTACGTGATATCATCATGTGTGATACAAAAGGCGCTATTTATGAAGGCCGTCCGAATGGTATGAATGCAGTGAAAAATGAAGTAGCTAAATTCACGAACCAAGATCGTAAAGAAGGTTCTTTAGAAGAAGTGATTGAAGGCGCAGATGTCTTTATCGGCGTTTCAGTAGCAGGTGCTTTAACTAAAGAAATGGTTGGAAAAATGGCAAAAGATCCTGTCATCTTCGCAATGGCGAATCCAAACCCAGAGATCATGCCAGAAGATGCACATGCAGCAGGTGCAAGTGTTGTAGGAACTGGTCGTTCTGACTTCCCGAACCAAGTGAACAACGTCCTTGCATTCCCTGGTATTTTCCGTGGAGCGCTTGATGTACGTGCGACACACATTAACGAAGAAATGAAAATTGCAGCTGTTGAAGCGATTGCTTCCCTTGTATCAGATGAAGAATTGTCAGCGGAATACGTTATCCCTGCACCATTTGATGCACGAGTAGCGCCAGCGGTAGCCAAAGCAGTGGCAAAAGCAGCAATGGAAACGGGCGTTTCAAGAATCAAAGTAGACCCAGAAGCTGTTGCAGAAAAAACAAGAAAATTAACGATTATCGGCGAGTAATCGAATTGGAAAAGTGTGCACGTTCTTTCTGAATTTGGAGGAAAAACGTGCACCATTTCCTCTCTTACACGAAATTTTTTTCATCCTAAATGAGATTTTTTTGTAGACGTTCACAATTCACATATACCAACTACTCAGCGCCCCAAACCTATACTCATTTCTCATCAATTCCCCACTGAAAAAATTGAATGAAGGATGACAGCGTTTGACAAAAAAAGTACAATAGTTTCGGTACAGTTATGACATGTCCTATAATAGTGGATGTGCGTGTAAAGAAAAAACCCTTCAAAAAGGGAGGTAGTCATTTGTCAATCAAGAATATTTTCAGTAAAAAGAAAAAATATGCATCTGTACCCTCTGAACAGGCAAGTCAAGATGTGCCTGAAGGCATCATGACCAAATGTCCGCAATGTAAAAAAATAATGCTCACCAAAGAACTAGATAAAAATTTACGTGTTTGCATGAATTGCGGCAGACATTTGCAAATGAATGCAAAACAACGTATTGAAAGCCTTGTAGACGAAGGCACATTTGAAGAATTTAACGGTCACCTCATTTCTGAGAACCCGCTCGGTTTCCCAGGCTACGAAGAAAAGCTTCAGAAAGACAGAGAAAAAACATCTTTGAATGAAGCCATCGTAACAGGAAAAGGTGAAATTAAAGGTCAAAGTGCTGTCATTGCTGTCATGGATGCCACGTTCCGTATGGGCAGCATGGGCTCAGTCGTTGGTGAAAAGATTACATTAGCTATTGAGAAAGCAAAAGCGGACAAGGTGCCATTTATCATCTTCACTGCATCTGGAGGAGCAAGAATGCAAGAGGGGATTCTTAGTCTGATGCAGATGGCAAAAACAAGTTCAGCATTAAAGCTGTTCAGCGAGGATCAAGGTCTGATTATCTCTGTGATGACCAATCCGACAACTGGCGGTGTATCAGCTAGTTTCGCATCTCTCGGTGATTACAACTTTGCAGAGCCTGGTGCATTAATTGGTTTTGCTGGTCGCAGAATCATTGAACAAACCATTCGTGAAGACCTACCTGA
This sequence comes from Bacillus sp. FSL K6-3458, assembly GCF_038005045.1. Classification (NCBI taxonomy): domain Bacteria; kingdom Bacillati; phylum Bacillota; class Bacilli; order Caryophanales; family Bacillaceae; genus Bacillus; species Bacillus sp. FSL K6-3458. The sequence goes on from NZ_JBBOSI010000001.1 coordinate 1,378,466, forward strand.
GGACTTCCAAACGGCTGAATTTTTAATGAAGCATGGTCAGCTAGATGCTGTGATTCACCGTGCAGAAATGAAAGAAACATTAGGCCAAATCTTAGCATTACACAGCACAGGAGGTGAACGAGAGTGGCTGGAGAACTAGAATTTGAAAAACCTGTCATTGAACTTCGAGCGAAAATTGATGAATTGAAAAAGTTCACACAAAACTCAGAGATGGATTTAAGTGCGGAAATTGAGCGCCTTGAAACGCGTCTGAGTAAGCTTGAAACAGACATTTATACAAATTTAAAGCCGTGGGACAGAGTACAAATTGCTCGTCATGCGATGCGCCCAACAACTCTCGATTACATTCAAGAGCTGTTTGATAACTTTTTCGAATGTCACGGTGACCGTTTTTATGGCGACGATGAAGCCATCGTTGGAGGAATTGCCACGTTTAAAGGACTTCCTGTCACAGTCATTGGTCATCAGCGCGGAAAAGACACAAAAGAAAACTTGCGCCGTAATTTCGGGATGCCGCATCCAGAAGGTTACCGTAAAGCATTGCGCTTGATGAAACAAGCAGATAAATTTAATCGTCCAATCATTTGCTTTATTGATACAAAAGGAGCTTATCCTGGTAAAGCAGCTGAAGAACGCGGGCAAAGTGAAGCAATTGCGAAAAACCTTTTCGAAATGGCAGGACTTCGTGTACCGGTTGTCTGTATTGTCATTGGAGAAGGCGGAAGTGGCGGAGCACTAGGCTTAGGCGTAGGAAACCACCTATTTATGCTAGAGAACTCAACATATTCAGTGATTTCACCTGAAGGTGCAGCAGCACTGCTCTGGAAGGACTCATCACTTGCGAAAAAAGCTGCAGAATCAATGAAAATTACCGCTCCAGACCTAAAAGAATTAGATATTATAGATGATGTTATTAAAGAAGTGCAAGGTGGAGCACACCGAGACGTGAAACAACAAGCAGCCTACATTGAAAAAACATTAAAACAGTCACTTACATCTTTGCTCAAACAATCGCCTGAAGAATTAGTCGAACAAAGATATCAAAAATACAAAGCAATCGGCAAAGTATCGATTGAAAATCAATATATTGGGGTAAACTAAATAAACGTACAGCCTTTTGGCTGGCGTTTATTTTTTCGTCTTTTTTCATCAAAACGATCTGATGTAAGCGCTATTTGAAAATAATTTTCTTTTGTTTTCATAAAATTTGAAACGTCTGAAAACGTTGATTTGACAAGGTTTAGAGCTCTTGAATCAACTGTTTTTTGAACAAAGTGCTTTCATGACTTTCTTAACTTTTGTTTAAAAACATTTTATTTAATTGTATAATAAGTACGGTTTTAGAAATTCGTATTGAAAACATCCGGTTTTGCTCATGATTGTTTTCAAGCAGTGGAAATGGTATGTTTAATTCATATATGGTCTCTGAGGTGAAAAAGATGAAGCGTATAGGAGTTTTAACGAGCGGTGGGGATTCCCCAGGAATGAATGCAGCTGTGCGCGCAGTTGTAAGGAAAGCAATTTACCATAATGTAGAAGTTTACGGTATTTATAATGGATATTCAGGTCTAATTAACGGTAAAATTGAGAAACTCGAAATAGGTTCAGTAGGCGATATCATTCATCGTGGAGGAACAAAACTTTACACGGCAAGATGTCCTGAATTCAAGACAGTTGAAGGTCGTGAAAAAGGGATTGAGAACTTAAAAAAATTCGGTATTGAAGGACTTGTTGTCATCGGTGGAGATGGCTCATTCATGGGAGCGAAGAAATTAACAGAGCTCGGTTTTCCATGTGTAGGTGTCCCTGGCACGATTGACAATGACATTCCTGGTACTGATTTCACTATTGGCTTTGATACAGCACTAAATACAGTCATTGATGCCATTGATAAAATTCGTGATACAGCCACATCTCATGAACGTACATACGTAGTGGAAGTAATGGGAAGACATGCTGGGGATATTGCCCTTTGGTCAGGTCTTGCAGGCGGAGCTGAATCGATTTTGATTCCTGAAGCAGACTATGACATGGACGAAATTATTGCCAGATTGAGAAGAGGACATGAGCGCGGCAAGAAGCACAGTATCATCATCGTCGCAGAAGGCGTAGGCAGCGGTGTCGAATTTGGTAAGAGAATTGAAGAGGAGACAAGCCTTGAAACGCGTGTATCTGTCTTAGGACATATTCAACGTGGAGGTTCTCCAAGTGCGTTTGACCGAGTGCTCGCAAGTCGCCTAGGAGCGTATGCAGTAGAACTTCTTCTTGAAGGAAGAGGCGGACGTTGTGTAGGTATTCAAAGCAACGAACTCGTTCATCACGATATTTTAGACATCTTAGATAAAAAGCATACAGTCGATCAAAATATGTACCGACTTTCACAAGAGCTCTCTATATAAAACGAGAAGACCTTAGGAGGAACAGTAATGAGAAAGACAAAAATCGTTTGTACAATCGGTCCAGCAAGTGAAAGCATTGAAAAGCTGACTGAATTGATTGAAGCAGGAATGAATGTAGCCAGACTAAACTTCTCTCATGGAGATTTTGAAGAGCATGGTGCACGTATTGAAAACATTCGCAAAGCAGGTAAAACTTTAGGCAAGGACATTGCGATCCTTCTTGATACAAAAGGTCCAGAGATCCGTACACGCACAGTTGAAAACGGCTCAATTGAGTTAGTTGCTGGTGCTGATCTTATCGTGAGTATGGAAGACATTGTGGGAAACACTGAAAAAATCAGTGTGACGTACGAAGATTTAATTCATGATGTAGAAGTGGGCTCAACCATTTTATTAGATGATGGTCTGATTGGTCTAGAAGTAAAAGAATTAAATAAGGACCGAAAAGAAATCGTCACAAAAGTGATGAATACAGGTACACTGAAAAACAAAAAAGGTGTCAACGTACCAGGTGTGAGTGTGAACTTGCCGGGTATTACAGAAAAGGATGCCAATGATATTCTGTTTGGAATTGAACAAGGTGTCGATTTCATCGCAGCTTCTTTTGTGAGACGAGCTTCTGATGTTCTTGAAATTCGTGAGCTACTTGAAAAGAACAACGCAGCTGACATTCAAATCATTCCGAAGATTGAAAACCAAGAGGGCGTTGATAACATCGATGAAATCCTTGAGGTATCAGATGGACTGATGGTTGCGCGTGGAGATCTTGGTGTAGAGATTCCGGCAGAAGAAGTACCACTTGTTCAAAAAATGCTGATCAAAAAATGCAACCGTTTAGGCAAGCCTGTCATCACAGCAACTCAAATGCTGGATAGCATGCAGCGTAACCCGCGTCCAACACGTGCGGAAGCAAGTGACGTGGCAAATGCTATTTTTGACGGTACAGATGCGATCATGCTATCTGGTGAAACAGCAGCAGGAACATATCCAGTTGAAGCTGTGCAAACGATGCACAACATTGCCTCACGTTCAGAGGAAGCACTTAACTATAAAGCAATCCTTTCTCGCAGAAGCGAAGAAGTAGAGGTCAGCATTACAGATGCAATCGGTCAATCTGTTGCACACACAGCTATGAAGCTTGATGTGGCAGCGATTGTGACACCTACTGAGAGTGGTCATACAGCAAGAATGATTTCAAAATATAGACCTAAAGCACCAATCGTTGCAGTCACAGCAAACGAATCAGTAGCAAGAAAGCTATCTCTCGTATTCGGTGTATTTGCGAAGAGTGGATCAAATACGTCATCTACTGATGAAATGCTAGAGAATGCAGTAGAAAAATCTATTGAATCTGGCTATGTAAGACATGGCGACTTGATCGTCATTACAGCTGGTGTGCCGGTTGGAGAAGCTGGTACAACGAACTTAATGAAAGTGTATGTTGTCGGTGACATTATTGCGAAGGGTCAAGGAATTGGCCGCAAATCTGCATTTGGACCGGTTGTTATTGCACAAAGCGGAAAAGAAGCAGAGGAAAAAATGTACGATGGTGCGATTCTTGTCGCAAACTGCACAGATCGTGACATGATGGGTGCTTTAGAAAAAGCGTCTGCCCTTATCACGGAAGAAGGCGGTTTAACAAGCCATGCAGCAGTTGTTGGGCTTAGCCTTGGCATTCCAGTGATTGTTGGCCTCGACAGTGCCACAACACTTCTAAAAGAAGGCGAAGAGATTACAGTAGATCCAGCACGCGGAGCGATCTACAAAGGCCGTGCAAGCGTCCTTTAAATCACACACGAGGGGAGTTATCTGACTCCTCTCTTTTTTTATGTTACACTAAAAAAAGTAAACAGCTTTCGATGAAAGAGACCCCATGAGGTGATATGGTTGAAAAAATATTTTCTACTATTATTGATTCTGTTCCCGGCAGTGGAAATTAGTTTATTTTTAATCTCAAGTAACATCATTGGTATTTTACCAACGATGCTAGTCATTGTGCTAACAAGCGCATTAGGTGCTTACTTTGCAAGGAAACAAGGAATAGAAGCATTTCAGAAAGTGCAGCGAGATTTACAGTATGGCAAAATGCCAGGGGCCACCATTGTCGATGGCTTCTGCATTCTGATCGGTGGTTTGCTGCTGCTCATACCTGGATTCCTTTCTGATCTGATTGGGGCTGTGCTGCTCATTCCCATGACAAGAAAACGGATCAAACCGCTCTTTGAGCGCTGGCTTAGAAATATGTCCAATCGCAAACGCTATACGATTATACGCTAAAGAGACCTTCGCATCAGGTCTCTTTTACTTTTGCGCACCATACCGAATGTACTGATAAAGGTCTCTGAAAACCCCTGCATTACGAAACGCCTGCCAAACGACAAGAGAAGCGGGACCGAGTGCAAGTCCAAGAAAACCAAAGCATTTTAACCCGACAAACAATGCCACAAGTGTTGCTAAAGGATTAAGACCGATTGATTTACTTAAGACTTTTGGCTCTGATACTTGTCTTTGAATGAGCACCACAATATACAAAATGCCCAGTCCAATGGCGAGTGAAAGATTTCCTGTCATGGCGGAGTAAATGATCCATGGAAGAAAAACCGTGCCACTCCCGATGTAAGGAAGTAAATCAACTAGACCAATACATAGAGCGATCACAATCGCATGCTCGACCTTTAAGATGAAAAGTCCAATCAGCACGATCCCAATGGTCATGGCAACAAGGAGAAGCTGGGCTTTCATAAAGCCAGAAATGGCTTTTTTGATTTCAGATAAAATGGCACGTGTATGAAGCATCCATTTGGCGGGAAAGATACGAGAACCATATTTTTTTAACGTAAACCAATCTTTTGTGATAAAAAAAGTCGCTAGTGCGGAAAATAAAAGCGTCGCTGCTGCATCAGGCAAAAGACCTAAAAAAGCTGGAATGAATTCAAGAGTTTTTGAAAGGAAAGTCCCGATTTTTGCCGCTGCTTCGTCACCAAGTGCTTGGATTTGTCCTAAAATCGATTCCTTTTGACCTGCTTGAAGTGTATTAAATTGAGCAGTCAAATCATGATATAAAGGCAAAATCTGATCTGTGAAAAAACGTTCCACGATCCCAATCAGTTGATCAAGATGACCTGGCAGGACCTTTGCTAAATAAGCACTTCCTGAAATGATTTCCGCCACTAAAAGTGTCATGAATCCAGCTGCTGCCACTAAAAAGAGTAATAACACAATGATGACAACAAAACCTCTTGGCATCCCGGTCATGTTTTCAATTTTGCATACGGCTGGATGAATCAAACACGACACGGCAAATGCAATCCAAAATGGATATAAAAACGGAAAAGACTGATATAAAAAAACAACCGCACAAACGGCGATGCTGAAAATCATCAAACTTCGCAAAAAAATGCCCACATAAGTGTGATTCACACAATCCCCTCCAAAAAACAAGCATGTCCGATACTTCATTTTATTCAAAAAGATTAGTAATATGAAAAGGTCGCAATAAAAAGAAAGAAAGGAGCGGCGTATGTTTACTCAAGCAAATTTGTTTTTGGTTCTTTTACTCGTTATTGCACTTATTGCAAAAAACAATTCGTTAATTTTAGCGGTCTCTGTGCTGATTGCCATTAAGCTGATTGGCCTGGATCAAAAAATATTCCCGGTTCTGCAATCAAAAGGTATCAATTGGGGTGTGACGGTCATCACGATCGCTGTGCTTGTACCGATCGCAACAGGGGACATTGGATTTAAACAACTTGGAGAAGCGATGAAATCTTCCTATGCTTGGATAGCTCTTGGAGCGGGTATATTAGTAGCATTAATTGCAAAAAACGGCATTGTGCTACTCGAAAACGATCCGCATATCACAGCAGCACTTGTATTCGGTACGATTTTGGCAGTCAGCTTATTCAAAGGTGTGGCTGTTGGCCCGCTGATTGGTGCTGGAATTGCCTATTTAGCGATGCAAGCAGTGAAATTTTTCAGCGGTTAAAAAGAGAGTGGTTCATGCCACTTTCTTTTGATTTTTTTTCTGGCGTGAGCTTTTGCAAAAAAACATAATTAAATATATTAAAAGAAGCAAAATCCCTTTATTCCATGCCCGAACCGGAAGGCTGGAAAAAAAAATATCAAAAAAAATTATAGTTAAACATTTAACAAATGTCTGATTATTGTTTATAATGGGAATAGGCTTAATTTTGAACTCATTGATCAAACACGAGATATGAGGCTAAAAGCGCTCTAACCGTATAGGTAAATGTAAGCATTTTCTTTTCTAAACCTGCCAGCCTATTTTGGTTGGATAGCGCTTTCAAAAAGCGAGAATTTTGCAACGAAGGGGAATCTTTTTAAAAAGGGGAGATTGAACATGACAGCAACAAGAGGTCTTGAAGGTATCGTGGCAACAACTTCATCCGTAAGCTCAATTATTGATGATACTCTTACTTATGTAGGGTACAATATCGATGATTTAACTGAAAAAGCGACTTTCGAAGAAATTGTCTACCTGTTATGGCACTTAAAGCTGCCGAATGAGCAGGAGCTAAGCGAGTTAAAGCAGCAGCTCAATGAAAATGCTCATATTCCGCAAGAGATCATTGAGCACTTTAAATCTTATTCGCTGGATGGGGTTCATCCAATGTCTGCGATTCGTACAGCGGTATCCTTATTAGGTTTACTTGATGACGAATCAGAGATTATGGACAAAGAAGCGAATTACAGAAAAGCTATTCGCTTACAAGCGAAAATTTCTGGACTTGTCGCTGCATTCTCACGTATTCGAAAGGGACTTGAGCCTGTACAGCCAAAAGAAGAATACAGCTATGCTGCAAACTTCTTATATATGCTAAACGGCGAAGAGCCTTCACCAGTAGAAATTGAAGCGATTGATAAAGCGCTCATTCTACATGCGGATCACGAATTAAACGCATCGACATTTACAGCACGCGTATGTGTTGCTACACTATCAGATATCTACTCTGGTGTAACAGCGGCTATCGGCGCATTGAAAGGACCACTTCATGGCGGCGCGAATGAAGGCGTAATGAAGATGCTCTCAGAAATTGGCGAAGTTGAAAACGTAGATTCCTATATTCATGGTAAGCTAGAGAAGAAAGAGAAAATTATGGGCTTTGGCCACCGCGTTTACCGCCAAGGTGACCCGCGTGCAAAACATTTAAAAGAAATGAGCCAGCGCTTAACAAATCTCACAGGCGAGCCAAAATGGTATGAAATGTCTGTACGCGCAGAGGAAATCGTGACATCAGAGAAAAATCTTCCACCAAATGTTGATTTTTATTCTGCTTCTGTCTATCACAGTCTTGGGATTGATCATGACTTGTTTACACCAATTTTCGTGATCAGCCGATTCTCTGGATGGATTGCTCACATTTTAGAGCAATATGACAACAACCGTCTGATCCGTCCAAGAGCTGACTATATTGGACCTGATCTTCAAACGTTTGTTCCGATCAGTGAAAGAGACTAATGTTTATAGAATAGCGGAGGCTGATCCATCTAAACCAATCAGCCTCCATATCAACAAAAAACGAATCACGTGAAAAACTTCTTGGCTTGCAGACATCAAGCTTGGAAGTTTCAAATATTCACTACATAACCTGGGAGGTAATATCATTGTCACAAGGCGAAAAAATTACAGTTACTGGCGGCGTATTGAATGTACCAAATAATCCAATTATCCCGTTTATCGAAGGGGACGGAATCGGCCCTGACATTTGGAAAGCAGCATCAAGAGTTCTTGAAGCAGCTGTAGAAAAAGCATATAAAGGTGAAAAGCAAATCACTTGGAAAGAAGTATATGCAGGTGAAAAAGCTTACAATAAAACTGGCGAGTGGCTTCCAGAGCAAACACTTGAAGACATTCGTGAATATTTAATCGCGATCAAAGGACCACTGACAACACCAATTGGCGGAGGAATCCGTTCATTGAACGTGGCACTAAGACAAGAGCTTGATTTATTCACATGCTTACGTCCAGTTCGCTGGTTCAAAGGTGTACCATCTCCTGTGAAACGTCCAGAAGACACAGACATGGTCATCTTCCGTGAAAACACTGAAGATATCTATGCAGGAATCGAGTATGCAAAAGGATCAGACGAAGTGAAGAAGTTAATCGACTTCTTGAAAAACGAATTAGGTGTGAATAAAATCCGTTTCCCAGAAACATCAGGTATCGGAATCAAACCAGTTTCTGAAGAAGGAACATCTCGTCTTGTCAGAGCAGCGATCCAATATGCGATTGACCAAGGCCGTAAATCTGTGACACTTGTTCACAAAGGAAACATCATGAAATTTACAGAAGGAGCCTTCAAAAACTGGGGCTACGAAGTGGCTGAAAAAGAGTTTGGCGACAAAGTCTTTACATGGGCACAATATGATCGTATTGTAGAACAAGATGGAAAAGATGCGGCAAACAAAGCGCAAAGTGAAGCAGAAGCTGCTGGCAAAATCATTGTCAAAGACAGCATTGCAGATATTTTCCTTCAACAAATTTTAACTCGTCCAGCTGAGTTCGATGTTGTCGCAACAATGAACTTAAACGGAGACTACATCTCTGATGCACTTGCAGCACAAGTTGGTGGAATTGGTATCGCACCTGGTGCAAATATCAACTACGAAACAGGACACGCTATTTTTGAAGCGACTCACGGAACAGCACCGAAATACGCTGGTCTTGATAAAGTGAATCCATCTTCTGTTCTTCTATCAGGCGTGCTTTTACTTGAGCACCTTGGATGGCAAGAAGCTGCTGATCTAGTGATTCAATCTGTTGAAAAAACAATTGCATCTAAAGTCGTCACGTACGATTTTGCTAGATTAATGGACGGTGCAACAGAAGTGAAATGTTCTGAGTTTGCTGACGAGCTCATCAAAAACTTGTCTTGATTCTTAAACTTTAAAGTTAAAGGGGAAAAAGGAAATGGCAAACAAGCGTAAAAAAGTATCTGTCATCGGAGCAGGCTTTACTGGAGCAACTACAGCATTTCTAACAGCTCAAAAAGAATTAGCGGATGTCGTATTAGTGGATATCCCTCAGCTTGAGAACCCGACAAAAGGGAAAGCACTTGACATGCTGGAAGCAAGCCCTGTTCAAGGCTTCGATGCGAATATTACAGGAACTTCTAACTACGAAGATACAGCCGGTTCTGATGTCGTGGTCATTACGGCAGGAATTGCAAGAAAGCCGGGAATGAGCCGTGACGACCTCGTGTCAACAAATGAAAAAATCATGCGCAGTGTGACACGTGAAATCGTTAAATATTCTCCAGAAGCGATCATTGTTGTGTTAACAAACCCTGTTGATGCAATGACATATGCAGTTTATAAAGAATCAGGATTACCAAAAGAAAAAGTCATCGGACAATCAGGAATTCTTGATACAGCACGTTTCCGTACGTTCGTTGCTCAAGAATTAAACCTATCTGTGAAAGATGTGACGGGCTTTGTTCTTGGCGGACATGGGGACGACATGGTTCCTCTTGTACGTTACTCTTACGCAGGCGGTATCCCGCTGGAAACATTAATTCCTAAAGAGCGAATTGATGCAATTGTTGAAAGAACAAGAAAAGGTGGCGGTGAAATCGTCAACCTATTAGGTAACGGTAGTGCGTATTATGCACCTGCTGCTTCACTCGTTGAAATGGTTGAGGCGATCTTAAAAGATCAACGCCGCGTCATGCCGACGATTGCATACCTTGAAGGTGAATATGGCTACGAAGGCATTTACCTTGGAGTTCCAACAATCGTAGGTGGAAACGGCCTTGAGCAGATCATCGAGCTTGAGCTGACAGAAGAAGAAAGAAGTCAGCTTGACCGTTCTGTTGAATCTGTAAAGAACGTCATGAAAGTATTGTCTTAATATGAATAAAAAAGAAGGCTTCTCGTATGAGGAGTCTTCTTTTTGTTTACAAAGCCAATCTTGTCGAAATTTTAAATTGTTCTCTTGTTAAGCTTTCGTTAAAATGAAAGAGAAAGCATGACTTCTCGCTTTTCACATAAGATACAAAAAACCGGATGCAGGGGAAATCACTAATTGGAGGCACAACATGAATAAAAAAATATTAGTTGTGGATGATGAAGAATCAATTGTAACACTTCTAAGCTATAACCTTGAAAGGGCGGGCTACGATGTCGTCACAGCAAGAGACGGAGAAGAAGCGCTTGAAAAAGCAGCAAGTGAACAGCCTGATCTGATTGTGCTTGATTTAATGCTTCCGAAAATGGACGGCATTGAAGTGTGCAAACAACTGAGAATTCAAAAAATGATGTTCCCTATTTTAATGCTGACAGCAAAGGACGATGAATTTGATAAGGTGCTCGGTCTTGAACTTGGAGCCGATGATTACATGACAAAACCTTTCAGTCCTAGAGAAGTGGGTGCTCGGGTAAAAGCCATTTTGAGAAGAGCACAGCAATCTCAGCCGGCTCCCGTGCAAGAAGAGAAGGAAGAGACCATTGCAGACCAAATCAAAATTGGAGACCTGCGCATTTTACCTGAACATTACGAAGTCTATTTCCAAGAAGAACGTCTAGAGCTCACGCCAAAGGAATTTGAACTGCTTCTTTATTTGGCTAAGCATAAAGGCCGTGTCCTTACGCGTGATCTATTGTTAAGTGCGGTTTGGAATTATGACTTTGCAGGTGATACTCGTATTGTGGATGTGCATATCAGCCACTTGCGGGACAAAATTGAAAAGAACACGAAAAAACCAACATATATTAAAACCATTCGAGGCTTAGGCTACAAATTGGAGGAGCCAAAGCCAAATGAGTAAAGTGAGAACCCGCCTTTTTTCTGGGCTCATTTTTCTCTTGTTTATTGTGTTTGTTGCGCTTGGTCTTTTCTTGGATCATATGTTTCATATTTTCTATGAAACAAAATTAACCGAACGAATGGAAAAGGAATCGAGTTTTCTCCTTTCTTCTATGAATGTTGAAGATTTGAATGCGGAGCAAAACAAGAAGATTCTCAATCAAGCAAAGCAGCATCTCGATATGAATGCGTCGATTGTGGACGTGAAGGGGAATATCATACATACAACGGGTCAAGCAGAACAAAGGGCTGTCATTTTAAACACACTGAAAAGTGAGCAGCTCCAAACAAAAGGAACGTTCATTGAGGATGAGAAGGATGCGCTGTTTCATTATGCAGTCCCAATGATGAAACAAAACGAACCGGCGGGATATTTATTTCTTCATGCTTCATTCCAGCCTTTGAATGAGATTGATGGTCAGCTCTGGCTTGCATTAGCCTTTTGTCTTGGTTCAGCCATCATTATCATCGTCTTCTTTGGCTATCGCATGTCGATGAAGTATGTAAAGCCGATTGATTATGCCACAAAGGTGGCCAAACAGCTTGAACGAGGGAACTATGATACAAATAACTATGAAGAGCTGATCATTGAAACAAGTGAACTCAATACATCAATGAAGCGTCTGGCAGAAAGTCTTCAAGACATGACAAGCGCTGGCGAAATGCAGCGAGATCGTCTGCAAACAGTCATTGAAAACATTGGAGCGGGGATTATTTTGATTGATAAAATGGGCTATATCCACTTAGTCAATCGAACATTCCGCAAGCAATTCAAAGTGCAAAAACATATTTATATGCACAAGCTGTATCATGAAGCCTTTACCCATGAAGAGATTATTGAGTTAATAGACGAAATTTTCATGACAGAAACCAAGGTCCGAAAGTTTTTACGTCTCGCTGTTGACATCGAGCGCCGTTATTTCCAAGTCGATGGTGTCCCGATCTTAAGTACAGACGATGAATGGAAAGGGATTGTTCTTGTCTTTCATGATGTGACAGAAACAAAGCAGCTAGAACAGATGCGAAAAGACTTTGTCGCTAACGTGTCACATGAATTAAAGACACCGATCACGTCAATTAAAGGCTTTTCTGAAACACTTCTGGATGGTGCCATTGACGATAAAGAAGCGCTGACACAATTTTTGTCCATCATCCTAAAAGAGAGTATTCGTTTAGAAACGCTCATCCAAGACTTACTTGATCTCTCGAAAATTGAACAGCAGCATTTTAAGCTGAATATTCAAGAAGCCAATGCGACAGAAATCATTCAAGAGATTGAAGTACTGCTAAAACAAAAGGCTGCTGAAAAAGGCATTGACCTACAAGTGCGTGTCCCGAAAGAGCCGGTCTATGTCATGGCAGATCCGCTGAGATTAAAACAAATTTTCCTCAACCTGATCAATAATGCCCTCACCTATACACCAGAGGGAGGAAGTGTTACGATCACAGCAAGACAGAGGAAAGACAGCTATGAATTTGATGTAGCAGATACAGGGATCGGTATGAAAAAGAGTGAGATTCCAAGAATATTCGAGAGGTTTTATCGAATTGATAAAGATAGAAGTAGAAACTCAGGCGGTACAGGACTTGGTCTTGCCATTGTCAAACACCTTGTCGAAGCACATGAAGGAACGATTTCTGTTCATAGCAAACAAGGCAAAGGGACGACGTTTACCGTGAGTTTAAAGTCAAAATAGAGAAGAATGGAAAGTGGCGTTAAAATTTACATGATCTTTACAATGAATTCATGTTTTGTTAATCAATCATTGGTAGGATGAATAGGAACCCCTTCATCCAAGGAGCCAATTTTGGAAGGACGAAAACACTTGTTGTTTTCGTCCATTTTTTATGCAGGCTTGTCTATTTTCTTTTCAAAATAAACTTTGATAAAATGAACATACAATGTGCGAAAGAGCCGGCTGAGCCGGCTCAGTCGATGGAGGATTAAAAGATGACAGATCAAAAGAAATTAGTACTTGTGGATGGAAACAGTCTCGCTTATCGAGCCTTTTTTGCTTTGCCGCTATTATCCAATGATAAAGGCGTACATACAAATGCCATTTATGGCTTTGCGATGATCTTAATGAAGATGCTGGAAGACGAGAAGCCGACTCATATGCTCGTAGCATTTGATGCGGGTAAAACCACCTTCCGTCACGAGACCTTTAAGGAATATAAAGGCGGAAGACAAAAAACTCCGCCAGAACTATCAGAACAAATGCCGTTCATCCGTGAGCTATTAGATGCTTATCAAGTGAAAAGGTACGAGCTTCCGCAATACGAGGCGGATGACATTATCGGCACACTGGCTGTAGAGGCAGAAAAGGACGGCTTTGAGGTCAAAATCTTCTCAGGAGATAAAGACTTAACGCAGCTTTCAACAGATCATACAACAGTAGCCATTACGAAAAAAGGCATCACAGAAGTAGAATATTACACACCGGCCCATATTGAAGAGAAATACGGCCTCAGACCAGATCAAATCATCGACATGAAAGGGCTGATGGGAGACTCATCAGACAATATCCCTGGCGTGCCTGGTGTCGGTGAAAAAACAGCGATCAAATTACTAAAGCAGTTTGAAAGCCTTGAAAATCTGCTTGATCATATTGACGAAGTCAGCGGGAAAAAGCTAAAAGAAAAGCTTGAAGAATATAAAGAACAAGCGGTGATGAGTAAAAAGCTGGCGACGATTCTCGTAGAAGCACCAATAGATGTGTCAAGCAAAGAGCTCGCCTATGAAGGTCCTCACATGGAGCAGGTCATCTCTCTTTATAAAGAACTGGGCTTTCAAACGCTGCTAGAGCGTTTAGGAGAAGCGCCAGAATCAGATGAACCAGTAGAAATAGACGAACTAGACGTGAAGAAAATGACAGATGTCACGGAGGACATGCTGACAGATCACGCTGCACTTGTGGTAGAACAGCTAGGAGACAATTATCACGAAGCCGATTTGATAGGGTTTGCGATCCATAATGAGAACGGTGCATTTTTTATGACAAAAGAAGATGCTCTGCAATCTGAAGCGTTTAAACAATGGGTACAGGATGAAACGAAGAAGAAATGGGTCTTTGATTCCAAAAGAGCGGTTGTTGCCCTTAGATGGCATGATGTTGATCTAAAAGGTGTCGATAACGACGTCCTGCTCGCTTCCTATGTGGTCAATCCGCAGAAATCCTATGAGGACGTTGCAAGTGTGGCGAAGGAATATGGCCTGAACATAGCCCTTTCCGATGAAAAAGTTTACGGAAAAGGAGCGAAACAGGCGATTCCACCTGAAGAAGAGCTAAAAGACCATCTTGGAAGAAAAGCAGCAGCGATCTCTGCGCTGCATGATTTGACCCTTGAAGCGTTAGAAAAAAATGATCAGCATGAGCTGTATGAAGATTTAGAGTTGCCACTTGCCCTCATCTTAGGTGAAATGGAATCTCTTGGGGTAAAAGTGGATGTTGAACGTCTGCAGAAAATGGGTGAAGAACTCACGAAGAAGCTGAAGGAATATGAAGAAACCATTCATCGGTTAGCAGGAGAAACATTTAACATCAATTCACCGAAGCAACTTGGTGTGATTTTATTTGAAAAATTAGGACTACCGGTTATCAAAAAGACCAAAACAGGCTACTCTACGTCTGCGGATGTCCTTGAAAAGCTTGAAGACAAGCACGAAATTATTCGGTCCATTCTGCATTACCGTCAAATAGGAAAGCTGCAATCCACTTATGTGGAAGGCTTAATGAAAGTGACGCGCAAAGATACGCATAAAGTGCACACAAGATTTAATCAGGCACTTACACAAACAGGAAGACTAAGCTCAACAGACCCAAACCTTCAAAACATCCCGATTCGTTTAGAAGAAGGCCGAAAAATTCGTCAAGCGTTCGTTCCGTCAAAAGAAGGCTGGCTCATGTTTGCAGCTGACTATTCTCAAATTGAGCTGCGTGTCCTTGCGCACATTTCTCAAGATGAGAACTTGATTGAAGCCTTTACGCAAGATATGGATATTCACACGAAGACTGCCATGGATGTGTTCCATGTCTCAGAAGAAGAAGTGACTTCCTCTATGAGAAGACAGGCCAAAGCTGTCAACTTCGGAATCGTATATGGAATTAGTGATTATGGACTGTCTCAAAACCTTGGGATTACAAGAAAAGAAGCAGCGGCCTTCATTGAACGTTATTTAACAAGCTTTAAAGGCGTGAAAACCTATATGGAGGACATCGTGCAGGAAGCAAAACAAAAAGGATATGTGACCACGCTTCTTAAACGCAGACGATATATCCCAGATATCACAAGCCGTAATTTTAATGTGAAAAGCTTTGCGGAAAGAACGGCAATGAACACACCGATCCAAGGCAGTGCCGCCGATATCATCAAAAAAGCGATGATTGATATGGCACGAAAGTTAAAAGAAGAGAATCTGCAGGCAAATCTGTTATTGCAAGTGCACGATGAACTGATCTTTGAAGCGCCAAAAGAAGAAATCGCCATATTAGAAAAAATCGTCCCTGAAGTCATGGAAAGCGCACTTCAGCTCGATGTGCCGCTAAAAGTCGATTTCGCTTCAGGCCCATCTTGGTACGACGCAAAATAAAGAGAGAGAAAAAGGAGCGAGGAGCATGCCGGAATTACCAGAGGTTGAGACCGTCCGGCGCACTCTTCAACGGTTAGTCAAAGGAAAAACGATTGAAACGGTCGATATCAAATGGCCAAATATCATCAAACGTCCTGGGGAACCGGAAGAGTTCGCTAGAAGGATGGTAGGAGAAACCATTCAAACCATTGAAAGAAGAGGGAAGTTTCTACTCTTTCATTTAGACCACTATGTGATGGTCTCCCATTTAAGAATGGAAGGGAAATACCGTGTACATGAAACTGGTGAGCCTTATGATAAACATGTACACGTCGTCTTTACGTTCACAGACGGTACCGAACTTCGGTACCATGATGTCCGTAAATTTGGGACGATGCATCTATTTCAGCCAGGCGAAGAAGAAAAAGAACTTCCGCTATCACAGCTGGGGTATGAACCTTTTTCAGATTCATTTACACCAGACTATTTATGGGAGCAATTAAAGAAAACCTCCCGCGTAGTCAAAACGGCTTTACTTGATCAAAAAATCGTGGTTGGCCTCGGTAATATTTATGTAGATGAAGTGCTGTTTAAATCAGGTATTCATCCAGAAACAAAAGCGAATCAGCTAAGTCTTGCATCTTGCAAGGTGCTCCACAAACATATTATTGACACGCTTCAAGTGGCTGTTGATGCAGGAGGCAGCACCATTCGCTCCTACATCAATTCACAAGGTGATATTGGGACTTTTCAATTACAGCTTCTTGTATATGACCGGCGGGGAGAACCTTGCCAGACGTGCGGCAGTATCATAGAGAAAACAGTGGTGGGAGGGCGCGGCACTCATTTTTGTGTGACCTGCCAAAAACGCCCTTCATAAAGGTAAGCCGTCAGCATGCTTCCTTTTTGCCATGCATACGATAAAAAACATTCTTTTTTCAGCAAGGTGTAGACTGACACACAGCCCACCTGCTCTTCATATAGTGAAGAAGAGTCTAAGGACGCCTAGAGACTCTTGATCATCGTTGCATGAACAGAAAGGAAGAGTACAGGTATGATTTCGTTTTCGCTTCTGTTTTTAGCTATTGCCGTCAGCATTGACAGCTTTTCTGTAGGTTTTACGTATGGTCTTCGCAAGATGAGGATTCCATTTAAAGCCATCGTTATTATTGCTTGCTGTTCAGGAATTGTGTTGCTCATTTCCATGCTGATTGGCAGCCTGCTCACGACATTCCTCCCTGTCTCAGTGACAGATAAACTGGGTGGAGGCATTTTAATTGCCATCGGACTTTGGGTTCTGTATCAATTTTATAAACCAGCGAAAGAGCGTGATTTGCTCCTTCATGAAAAAACACTTCTCAATGTAGAAGTGCAGTCTCTTGGGCTTGTCATTCATATTTTGCGAAAGCCTACAAGTGCAGATATTGACCGCTCTGGCACCATTAATGGAATGGAAGCGGTGCTTCTTGGAATTGCTTTATCCATCGATGCATTTGGTGCAGGAATCGGTGCAGCGATTCTTGGTTTTTCTCCAATTGTCATGAGCATCACGGTCGCTGTGATGAGTTCTCTTTTTGTATGCATCGGACTGCGTGCGGGTCATTATTTGGCCAATTGGCGCTGGATCGATAAACTCGCATGCTTACCAGGGCTGTTGCTCATTTTAATTGGGGTGTGGAAGCTGTAAAGGAGGAAACGAATTGACGCTCGTCATTGGATTAACAGGCGGGATTGCTAGCGGAAAAAGCACAGTCTCGCAGATGATAAAAGAGAAAGGCATTCGGGTGGTGGATGCTGATATCATTGCAAAAGAAGCGGTTTCTAAAGGATCGGCTGCCCTTCATCAAATCGTTCAAACTTTTGGTGAAGAGGTTCTTCTGCCAAATGGTGAACTGAACCGGCAGCAGCTTGGAGCGATCATTTTTTCTGATGAAGAGAAAAGAAAAAAGCTCAATGCCATCGTTCATCCTGAAGTCAGAAAGGAAATGCTCGAGCAGCGTGATGAAGGGGTGAGCAACAATGAAACATTTGTTGTGCTTGATATCCCGCTCCTATTCGAGAGCAAGCTGGAAGGTCTAGTCGACCGCATCATCGTTGTGTACACGACGCCTGAATTGCAGCTGTCGCGGCTCATGAATCGAAACGACCTGAGCGAGGAAGAAGCACTGAATCGCATTCACTCCCAGCAGCCTCTTGAGGAAAAATGCCAAAAAGCAGACCGCGTGATAGAAAACACAAAAGATCTTGCTTTTATTAGAAAGCAATTAGAGAACATATTAAACGAATGGGAACATACAGATAAGTAAGAGTACATACAGTACTCTTCTTTTTTTATGCTTTTTTCGTCAATTTCATTGCAAAGAACAGCCCTTTTTTGAAAATATATGTTTATATACTGGCAATTACATTCTAATGTGATATACTAATTTCATAAATAAATTTATTGAGTATAACACATAATAGAGGAGTGACCTGTTCATGAAGGTAAAAGCAGCGATCAATGGGTTTGGCAGAATTGGACGCATGGTCTTCAGAAAAGCAATGCTTGATGATCAAATTCAAATTGTAGCGGTGAACGCAAGCTATCCTGCCGAAACGCTAGCACATTTAATTAAATATGACACAAATCATGGACGTTACGAATGCGATGTGACAGCAGAAGATGACGCGTTGATTGTCAATGGCAAAAGAGTGCATTTGCTCAATAATAGAGACCCAAAGCAGCTTCCATGGGGAGAGCTTGGGATTGATATCGTGATCGAAGCAACAGGGAAATTTAATTCAAAAGATCAAGCGATGGGCCATATAGATGCCGGAGCGAAAAAGGTCGTACTTACAGCTCCAGGTAAAAATGAAGACGTTACAATTGTAATGGGTGTCAATGAGGATGATCTTGATCCTGAAAAGCACGTCGTTATTTCAAACGCATCTTGTACAACAAACTGCTTAGCACCAGTTGTCAAGCTGTTAGATGATGAATTTGGCATCGACAACGGCTTAATGACAACGGTTCATGCTTATACAAATGATCAAAAAAATATCGACAACCCCCACAAGGATTTGCGCCGGGCAAGAGCATGTGCCCAGTCCATCATTCCAACGACGACGGGTGCCGCTAAAGCGCTTTCTTTAGTGCTGCCGCACATGAAAGGGAAATTACATGGACTTGCACTTCGAGTGCCAGTTTCTAATGTATCGATGGTTGATCTTGTGGTCGACTTGAAAAAAGATGTCACAGCAGAAGAGGTCAATGCTGCCTTTGCAACGGCTTCAAAAACATCTCTTGCTGGCATATTAGACTACACAGATGAACCACTTGTCTCCACAGACTTTAACACAAACCCTTATTCTGCTGTCGTTGATGGACTTACAACGATGGTGATGGAAGGCAGAAAAGTAAAAGTTCTTGCATGGTATGACAATGAATGGGGATATTCTTGCAGAGTGGTTGATCTTGTAAAGTTTGTTGGTTCCCAGATGAAAGAGCTTTCAGCTGTTTGAAATGAAGAAGACTGAACGTCCCTTTTCAAGAAATGAGAGAAAATCCCACTAAAAACACAGCTTGCAAAATGGGTCTAAACAAAGTATACTATTTTTCGTGAACTTCTTGTTCGCAGACTCATTCGGGTATACTTAAAGGGTTAGGACCTCTTTGGACTAACTTTCCCCCGTGGTATATGTCCGGTCCGGCTGCTTAGAACTTCACTCTTTCATTCTTGTTTAAGGGGGGTCCATGATGGAAACAATCGGACGTCACGTTATCTCCGAGTTATGGGGATGCGACTGTGATAAACTGAACGACATGGATTTTATTGAAAAAACGTTTGTAAATGCAGCTTTGAAATCAGGAGCTGAAGTAAGAGAGGTTGCTTTTCACAAATTTGCACCTCAAGGAGTAAGTGGAGTTGTCATTATTTCTGAATCTCATCTGACAATTCACAGCTTTCCTGAACATGGTTATGCGAGCATAGATGTTTATACTTGCGGCGATCTAGATCCGAATATTGCAGCAGATCATATCGGAGATGAACTAGGTGCTGAAACAAGAGAAAACATCGAAATTCCTCGAGGCATGGGACCTGTACAAGTGAAACAGGCGCAAGCCAAAGCACTGTAAACATAAAAAAGATTGCAATGGGAGCTGGCCAAAAGCATTAAATGCCTTTGTGTTATGCTCCTTTTTATATTTGTTCCATACACGGGCATCCAGCATGATCCAACCTGTCTATACTTTTGTTCTAGGAAAACAAAGGTTTTTTTTATAAAATAAAGAAGAGGGTTTATGACAAAGGGGATACGTGTATGACTTTAGGACAAAAGCTCAAACGATTCATTTCAAATCATACAGAAACATCTGACCATCATCCAGTGTCAGAGCTGAAAAGCCATTACTACAAATCGACACAAACTCAAGTTTTCCAAGCGGTAGAAGCCGTTCTTTTAAGAAACGATTCCTATCAAGTGACATCTGTTTCAGCAGAACGAGGTGAAATCAGCGCAAACATACGAACGCCGAAAAAAGCTTTTCTCGTGGCGACTGTCATTTCAATTCGTCCTTTTGAAACAGCTGTCGATTTTAATGTGACAACAGAAACAGCACTGCCAACAGACTTTGGCTACAGTCAAAAGGCTGTTTTGTCCCTTTATAAAGAACTAGACAAACAACTTCCAAGAAGAGATCGGAGCTGATGAAATGAAATGTCCCACATGTCAGCACCTTGGCACAAGGGTGCTTGATTCAAGACCAGTAGATGAAGGGAAGTCCATCCGTCGGAGAAGAGAGTGTGAAAGCTGTCAATATCGCTTTACGACGTTTGAAAAATTAGAAGAATTGCCATTGATTGTGGTGAAAAAAGAAGGAATTCGAGAAGAATTCAGCCGGGAAAAGATGCTGAGAGGCCTCATTAAAGCGTGTGAAAAGCGTCCTGTCGCTTTAAAACAGCTCGAGGATGTCTGCTTTAACATCGAGAAGGAATTGCGTAACCAAGGCATGTCAGAGGTGAAAAGCGAGCTTGTAGGGGAAATGGTGATGGACGAGCTGGCGAAAATTGATGAAGTGTCTTACGTCAGGTTTGCCTCGGTTTACCGTCAATTTAAAGATATCAATGTATTTATTGATGAATTAAAAGATTTATTAAAGAAAGAACGCTAAAAAAGAGCTGAAGATTCTTCATGCTCTTTTTCCTGCGTAAAGCGTAAAACGCGAAAAGAGTGTACAATGAAGACAACCGTATTAAGGGAGGATCAGCATATGACAGAGCATTGGAAGGAAGTGCTAGCCGTCGATCCGTATGTCGTCAAAAGCGCTTCATTGCTCGGTGACATCGATAGACAGCTTATTACTCTTTTATATCAGCCGCTTATTGGCATGTCCGCTTTCAGTTTATACATGACGCTGTGGGGAGAGCTGGAACAAAATCGAATGTGGGGGAAACCCGCACCTCACCGTCAGCTGATGGTGATGCTGCAAACGAATTTAAATGATATTTTTGAGGAGCGCTTAAAGCTTGAAGCGATCGGATTACTCCGCACATATGAACAGGAAACGGAAGAAGGCAGACTGTTTACATATGAGCTCGTGCCGCCGCTGAGACCGGATGAATTTTTCCAAGACGGTATGCTGAATGTCCTTTTGTATCATCGGGTAGAGAAAGCAAAATATATGCAGCTTCGTGATTATTTTTCTTATCCAGGAGTTCCTGCTGATGCAAAGAACATCTCCCGATCGTTTGAAGAAGTGTTTCACGTCTTGCAGCCAGGAGAGCGCAAGATGACAGAGGAAATCAATCAGGCGTCATCGCTTGACGAGGGCTACGAATATGTGACAGTTGGCTCAAGTCAGCCTGCACCGCTTTCAGATGAATCTTTTGATTTTGATCTCCTGTTAGCAGGCATGTCGGATATGATGATTCCGAGAAAGGCTTTGACAAAGCAAGTGAAAGAGACAATTAAGAAGTTAGCGGTCGTCTATGGCATCACCCCGCTGCAAATGCAAAATATTGTCGCAGGTGCCTGTGGTTCAGATCAGATGATATCAACTGAGGATCTGCGAAAAGCAGCGAGAGACTGGTATCAAATTGAATACAGAGGCGAACAGCCGAAGCTGATTGATCAAAAACAGCCAAGACATTTACGTCACAATGTCACGCAGAATTCAGGTGCAGATGCGCCTGATGCGAAATTGATTGAAAAGCTTGATCATATTTCGCCTAGAGAGCTTCTAAAAGATATGGCAGATGGCATTGAGCCGACGTATGCAGACTTAAGAATTGTTGAAGATATTATGCTTGAGCAGCAGCTAGAGCCTGGGGTCATGAATGTCCTGATCTACTATACACTGCTAAAAACCGATATGAAACTGTCCAAAACATATATGCAGAAAATCGCCGCCCACTGGGTGCGAAAGAAAATCAAAACAGTGGCAGCTGCTATGAAAATTGCCAAAGAAGAGAATAGGCAAATGACAGAATGGGCGCAGCAAAAAAATAAGCGTCAATCATATGGATCAGGAAAAGTGATCCGCGAGGAGAAACTGCCTGACTGGATGAAGGAAGCTGAAACGAAAGAACAGCCAAAGGAACAGACAGATAACTTGTCTACAGAGGACCTCGAACGAGAAAAAGAAAAATTGTTAGATCAGTTTAATAATATGAAAAAGTACAATGCACATTAATGTGAGGTGAGATGGAGATGAAACCGATCGGTCGTTCATTTGATCAGCTAAAAGGGCGGGTAGATTTTCGCGTGAGATACAATCAGATTAAAGAAAGTGTCCTAGCTGATGAAGATGTAAAAGCTTTTTTAAAGGAGCATCAAGAGGACATCCAAGAAGACATGATCAATCGCAGCTTGAACAGGCTCTTTGAATATGTACAACAATCAAAGGGTTGTTCTTACTGCTTAGAGGAAGAGAATGTAAATGTCATTTTAGACGGGTATCACCCGAAGCTTGTGATCAAAGGTCAGAGCATTGATATTGAATATTCCCCTTGTCCTGTCAAACTGCGGCTTGATAGACAGAAAAAACAGCAAGAACTCATGAAAAGCATGTACATTCCGCAGAATGTTCTTCAAGCGACGTTTGCTGATTTAAATGTGGTTGGAAGACAAGAAGTCATTCAAAAAGTAGGTCAATTCTTGCAAAGTTATGATGAAACAGGTAAGGGAAAAGGCCTCTATTTACATGGAAAGTTTGGGGTCGGAAAAACATTTATTCTGGCAGCAATTGCGCAGCAGTTAGCGGTAAAAGAGTATCCATCTCTCCTTGTATACGTGCCTGAATTTGTGAGAGAGTTAAAAAATTCGTTAGCCGATCATACACTCGAAGAGAAGCTGAATATGGTCAAATCAACACCAATTTTAATGCTTGATGATATTGGAGCAGAGTCGATGACAAGCTGGGTACGAGATGAACTTTTAGGAACAATCTTGCAATACCGCATGGCAGAGCAGCTGCCGACTTTTTTCTCTTCTAATTTCTCACCGAATGAGTTAAAACATCACTTTACGTACTCGCAGCGCGGGGAAAAAGAAGAGGTGAAGGCAGCTCGATTAATGGAACGTATTCTCTACCTAGCTGAACCAGTTCTGCTTGAAGGGGAAAATCGCCGTCATTTATAAAAAGATAGGTCACGTGAAGGGGAGCGGATGAAATGAATAAAAGAAAATGGCTGCTTTTCCTCGTGATTGGCGTTCTAGCTGCTGTGCTATGGTGGCTCAACAAACAGCATCTTCAACTGTCGCCGAAAGATGTGAAGAATTGGATTCTTCAATTTGGGATGCTAGCTCCCTTTGTCTTTCTTTTCTTATCACTTTTTCGTCCATTTGTGCTTGTCCCTCTCACCGTCTTTTCGCTAGCAGCAGGTTTGGCATTCGGCAGTGTCCTTGGGACCATTTATGCCTTAGCTGGTGCGACAGCAGGTGCAACAGGATCTTTCCTGCTTGCCTCAACCTTCCGTTCAAACAAGCAGGAAACCGAATCAAGCAATCGGAAGCTAAAAGCGGTGACGTCCCGTATTCAAGAGCATGGATTTCTTTATATCCTCTTATTACGCATTGCGCCCATTCACTTTGATTTTGTCAGTTATGCCGCAGCAGCTTCACGTGCGAATTATCGTGCATTTGCGGCAGCGACTTTTTTAGGATTAATACCTGGTACTGTGGCGTTAAATGTCCTTGGATCAAGCTTTGTAAGCGGAAATTATGCCGCCTTAGCGATTGTTTGTTTGATTTATTTGATCTTTATCTCAGTGCCACTGATTTTAAAAAGAAAGATGCCTGATTTATTTTAGGCGTCTATTTTTTATGTTCCCCCCATATATATGTAACAGATGTCGTTAGGGGGGACAAACATGCTTGAAATAATCTTTGAAGATGAATATGATACCGCCGCTTTTTTACATCTTGCTGAACACTTGGACAGTCGGCATCACATTTCGATTCAACAAGGGAAAGACCGGCTTCTCATAGAAGCGAAAAAATCAGGAGAAGCCATAGAGCACATTGTGCGGACATTGCTGATTCACTTTTTTTTGGAATGCAAAGAAAATGAACGCATGCGCAGCATCCTTGAAAACACATACTTATTTAAAGATCCAGAAGAGCAGCACCAAATTCTTTCAATCGCCCATAGCATCATGAAAGGGGATCTAGATGATATTCCTGGAATTCATCAAGACCCACCGAGGGAGGATCTGTTAAAAAAAGAGCTTGAGACGATTTCTTTACAGAAAGGTGTTTTTTCCATTGGTTCATTTATGACATTTAGGCTCTCAGCGTATGACAGAAGGCTGAAGAACTATGTTGAAGTATCCATCGAAGAATATAAAATGGAACAAGAATATCAAAACTTTATTCAATCCCTTCGAGACTATGTGATGTCAAGAGAACCTAAGCTTGAAAAAGTACATGTTGTGCATCAGGACCGCCTGATGATTTGGGAATTTCGGTACGCTTCTGAGCGTGATCAAAAACAATACATAGACAGACAGTTTGTAAGAGAGCATCCAATGTATATTGATTCGCAGTTGATTGCACCGCTTGTATCCATTGCGCCACAAAAGATTGACCTATTTACAGATGATACAGGTCACTCGATGGTGCAAACCATTCAAAATATTTTTCAAGAAAGAGTTGAGGTATTCCCTTCTCATTCGTTTCAGGAACAGCATGTTCAATTTGTTCCTAGTCATTTGGAAAAGAAAAGTGAAAAGCTTTCTTGATTTTCACGAAAAAACGTTTTATAATACGGTGTAACTTCATACAGAGACCGTATTGATAAGGACATGAACAAATGAACACCCGCTTAAAGAGAGGGAAGCCGCGGCTGAAAGCTTCCTAGCAGAGGACCATTTGCTTTACCACCTTTGAACATCAGCTGTGAACTGTTTAGTAATAGCTGACGGGAATTCCCGTTATTGAACCACAAGCCGTATTTGCTTTTGACAAAGCAAGCTGCAAATACGGGAAAAAGGGTGGAACCACGATTCCGTTTATTCAACCTCGTCCCTTTCCAGGGGGCGGGGTTTTTATATTGCCAAAAAAAGGAGTGACTAGAGATGTCAGAACAAATTCAACTTACATTTCCAGATGGAGCAGTCAAGGAGTTTGATAAAACAGCTACAACAGAAGACATCGCGGCATCAATTAGCCCAGGCCTAAAGAAAAAAGCGCTTGCCGGTAAATTGAACGGCAAAGAAATAGATCTGCGTACGCCGCTGTTAGAAAGTGGAACAATCGAGATCATCACAGATAAGAGTGAAGAAGCGCTCGATATTATGCGACACAGCACAGCGCATTTGCTTGCACAGGCAATCAAACGCATTTATGGAAAAGAGCATCACGTCCAGTTTGGCGTAGGCCCTGTCATCGAAAATGGCTTTTACTATGATGTCGATATCGATGTAGCGATTACACCTGAAGATTTACCAAAGATTGAAAAAGAAATGAAAAAAATCATTAACAGCAATTTGCCGATTGAGCGCATTGAAGTTTCTAGAGAAGAAGCGAAAGCACGCTTTGAAGCAATTGGCGATGAATTGAAGCTAGAGCTGTTAGAAGCAATCCCAGAAGGCGAAGCCGTCACAATTTATGAGCAAGGTGAATTCTTCGATCTATGTCGCGGTATTCACTTGCCGTCTACAGGGAAAATCAAAGAATTCAAGCTGTTAAGCCTTGCAGGTGCTTACTGGAGAGGCGACAGTAACAACCAAATGCTTCAGCGTATTTACGGAACAGCTTTCTTCAGCAAAGAAGAATTAAACGAGCATTTACGTCTGCTTGAAGAAGCAAAAGAGCGTGATCACCGTAAACTAGGCAAAGAATTGAAACTGTTTGCGAACTCTCAAAAGGTGGGCCAAGGTCTTCCGCTCTGGCTGCCAAAAGGGGCAACAATTCGCCGCGTCATTGAGCGTTATATTGTTGATAAAGAAGTACGCCTTGGTTATGAGCATGTGTATACACCCGTTCTTGCGAGTGTAGAATTGTATAAAACATCAGGCCACTGGGCGCATTATCAAGAAGACATGTTCCCGGTGATGGAAATGGACAATGAAGATCTTGTTCTCCGTCCAATGAACTGTCCGCACCATATGATGATTTACAAAAACGAGCCGCACAGCTATCGCGAATTGCCAATTCGGATTGCAGAGCTTGGTACAATGCACCGTTATGAAATGTCAGGTGCTTTATCCGGCCTTCAACGTGTTCGCGGGATGACATTAAACGATGCCCATATCTTTGTTCGTCCAGATCAAATCAAAGACGAATTCATTCGTACAGTTCGCCTAATTGAAGAAGTGTATCAAGACTTTGGCTTGAATGACTACACATTCCGCTTATCTTACCGTGATCCAGAAGATACTGAGAAGTATTTTGACGATGATGCAATGTGGAATAAAGCACAGTCTATGCTGAAAGATGCAATGGACGAGCTTGGACATGACTACTATGAAGCAGAAGGCGAAGCGGCATTTTATGGTCCGAAGCTTGACGTCCAAGTAAAGACAGCTCTTGGAAAAGAAGAGACTTTGTCTACTGTACAGCTAGACTTCTTACTTCCAGAGCGTTTCGATCTCACATATATCGGAGAAGATGGAAAACACCATCGTCCAGTTGTCATTCATAGAGGAGTTGTGTCCACAATGGAACGCTTCGTTGCCTTCTTAATTGAAGAATACAAAGGAGCTCTTCCAACATGGCTGGCACCTGTACAATTCCAAGTCATCCCGGTTTCACCATCTGTCCATCTAGATTACGCGAAAAAAGTGCAAGAACGTTTGCAGCTTGAAGGACTGCGTGTAGAACTAGACAGTCGTGATGAAAAAATAGGATACAAAATTAGAGAAGCGCAAATGCAAAAGATCCCGTACATG
The DNA here is from genome assembly GCF_038005045.1 of Bacillus sp. FSL K6-3458. Classification (NCBI taxonomy): domain Bacteria; kingdom Bacillati; phylum Bacillota; class Bacilli; order Caryophanales; family Bacillaceae; genus Bacillus; species Bacillus sp. FSL K6-3458. Next base: position 1,405,631 of record NZ_JBBOSI010000001.1, read on the forward strand.
CTAGTTGTCGGTGATCAAGAAGCAGAAAATGGCGCGGTCAATGTAAGAAAATATGGGGAACAAGATTCAGAAACAATGGACCTCGAAGCTTTTGTGAAACATGCAGTCGCAGAAGCAAAAAAATAATGAAGGCGAACGAAACAGTCAGTGATCTCATCTATTGAGGTTGCTGGCTTTTTTCTTATGGAAAAAAATTCTCCACTAGTGATCCATTTGCGCAAATGATACGTTTAGATAGTACGAAAGTATGGGTAAGTATGTACTATTAGAGAGAGGCAAATTGGGGGAATGAAAGCAATGATTCAAACAACAAATACTGTATCAACACAAGTATTGGAGCAATCAGCTGTGCTTCGTGCGCTAGAGCACTCACTGGCGATGATTGAATTTGATGTCACAGGTAAGGTCCTATGGGTCAATGATATTTTTGCAAAAGCCATGAAATATTCAAAGGAAGAAATGATTGGTTTAAAGCATAGACAGTTTTGTCCTCCGCATATTGCAGAAGACGCAAGTTATCAAATGTTTTGGAAGCGTTTGAAGAATGGTCAAGTGTTTCAGGAAAAGGTGCAGAGGATCACGAAGTACGGTGACACCTTATGGCTTGAAGCGACGTATACGCCAGTGCTCGATGAAGAGGGGAATGTAGTGGCTGTCGTGAAAGTGGCAACAGATATTACAGAGAGAGAAAACACAATGAAGCAGGTAGTAGAAGACCTAAAGGATATGTCTGCAAAATTAATGGAGCGAGCGGAAATCGGCATCCAGCATAGTCAAAGTGTAAATGCTTCTTTTGAACATATCGCGAATGAAACGGATCAAAACATGAGTTTGCTAGAAGGGTTAACAGAGCAGGTGGAGTCGATCAGCTCAATTGCTACAACGATTAACAGTATCGCTTCCCAAACGCAGCTGCTCGCATTGAACGCGGCCATAGAAGCTGCGCATGCGGGTTCCTATGGAAATGGCTTTAGTGTCGTCGCAGCAGAAATCCGTAAGCTTGCGACAGATTCAAAGGAAGCGATCGTAAAGGTGGATCGTTATGTGAAGGCGATCCATTTAGAAGTTGAAAAGGTCAGCAACGGAACAAGCCGTGCAAAGACAAGCGTGTTTACAAACCGGGATCTTGTCAAGCAAGCAAGCGAAGAATTCATGAATGTAGGAGAAGCAGCACGCGGCTTAGATCGTCAAGCACAAAGTTTAGCAGCAATTGTATAGCCGAAAACGAAAAAACACCCAATCTCGATCAGGAGAAGGGTGTTTTTCCTATGGTTTATTTTAAAATATCAAACAATTCGTGTAAGTCTTTAATTTCATAATCTGGTGTCACATCTGTTTCATTTTTCTTGCCATGACGATTGATCCAAACGGTTTGGATGCCAGCGCGAGAAGCGCCGAGAATATCTGTTTTTGGATTATCTCCTACCATGATGACATCATCTTTTGTGAGATTTAACAGCTGAAGGCAGTGCTCAAAGATGCCAGGATCAGGCTTTCCTTTTCCATAATCTCCTGAAATCACAATTTCATTAAAGTAAGGGGCAAGTTCCGGAACACCTGCAAGTTTTTCTTTTTGCAGACTAGGATCTCCATTTGTTAAAAGGAGTAATTCATAGGTGCCCTTCAGGCGCTCTAAAACAGGATACGTTTCTTCATAGACATACGGGCGTTTTCTGCGCTCTGCTGCAAAGAAATCTGCTAAGTATTGACCAAATGCTTCATCGTCAATTCCTGCCTCTTTTAAGCCGTTCGTCCATGCGTTTTTGCGATACTCTGGTGCAAGGGCGTTCAGCTTTTGAAAGCCTTCGCTAATCGGCTCACTAAAATTAGACCACAGTCCTTCAAAAGGATTAATGCCAATCATAACAGTATAATCATATGTTTCATAAGAAGAGTACAGCTTTCTTGCTTCTTCACGCACAATCTGTTCAAACGATTCTGGATCAAGTCCATATTTCTTTTCCGCTTCCCTGCATGTTTCCTGAAAAGTGGTATGAATGCTTTTTTCATCCCAAAGCAAAGTATCATCTAAATCGAAAAATACGGCTTTCATGATCTTCTCCCTTGTTATGTATGTAGTTACCCTCAATTGCATGTGACAGGCTCATGTTCATTTTACAATAGAAGGAGAGGGCAATAAAGAAAAGATTTGAGAGATTTTTGTGCATTGACCGTGCATGATAGAATAGATAGACAGTAGATATCACATACATCAATTGAGGTGACCGGTTTGCTTCATTTAATTATTATGATGATTGAGCGTGTAGGAATCATCGTTATTTTGGGATTTGTGCTTGCCCATGTCAAGGGCTTTCGCAATCTCTTACTACATAATCAAGGGTTTCGAAAAAAGGCAATCCTTGTCTTTATTTTTGCTTCTTTTAGTATCATCAGCAATTACACTGGAATTGAAATCCAGCAGCAGATTGTGATGAACCACGAATTTTCATATCACTTAGGCTCATCAAGTTCTATCGCCAATACGAGAATTATGGGGATCGAAATGGGCGGCTTAATAGGGGGGCCGTTTGTAGGGATTGGTGCTGGGCTTTTAGCTGGCATTCATCGCTATTCACTAGGAGGGAGCACCGCGCTTAGCTGTGCAATTTCTTCCATTTTAGCCGGTGTGATTGCAGGCTATGTCGGCAGGCGATTTAAGCGGAAGAATCGAATGGTCACACCGCGACAAGCAGCGATTTTTGGTGTAGCGATGGAATCTTTACAAATGGTCATTATCCTTCTGTTTGCGAAGCCATTTGCTGATGCTTGGGGCCTTGTGAGTATTATTGCGCTGCCGATGATCTTTGTGAATGGAATCGGGAGTTTTATCTTTTTATCTATTTTACAGTCAATAATTCGTCAGGAAGAGCAGGCGAAAGCGATGCAGACGCATCGAGTATTTTCTATCGCAGATCAAACACTTCCTTATTTCCGGCAAGGGCTAAACGAACAATCATGTAAAAGTGTGGCAGAAATCATTCATCGTTTAACAGAAACAGATGCTGTCTCCTTAACAGATACAGAAAAGATTTTAGCGCATGTCGGTGATGGAACAGATCATCATATTCCATCGAAAAGCCTGATTACAGGACTGTCTAAGCAAGTGTTGATAAGTGGGAAGATTATGAAGGCGCACTCAAAAGATGAAATCAATTGTTCAGTCGCCCACTGCCCGCTTGAAGCAGCCATAGTGCTTCCACTCACGTCTAATGGTCAAACAATTGGAACATTAAAAATGTATTTCAATTCTCCAGTCGGATTAAGCAGAGTAGAAGAAGAGCTTGCAGAAGGTTTGGCGATGCTCTTTTCCACACAGCTTGAGCTTGGGGAGGCTGAGACCCAAAGCCGTCTGCTGAAAGATGCAGAGATCAAGGCGCTTCAGGCCCAGGTGAATCCGCACTTTTTATTTAACGCCATTAACACCATCTCCGTTTTGTGTAGAACGAATGTAGAGATGGCAAGGAAGTTGCTACTACAGCTGAGTATTTATTTTCGATCGAATTTACAAGGTGCTCGCCAGCTGCTTATTCCAATGCATAAAGAAATTCAGCATGTGGAGGCTTATTTATCACTGGAGCAAGCGAGATTCCCAAATAAATATCTAGTGACCTTTCAAATTGAAAAAGAGCTGGAACAGGTCATGATCCCTCCCTTTGTGCTTCAAGTGCTTGTTGAAAATGCAGTGAGACATGCTTTTCCTAAACATCAAACAAATTGTGAAGTCATCGTATCCGCTTTGATAAAAGATGGGCATGTCTATATGAAAGTCACAGATAATGGCCAGGGGATTGAAGACGACAAGATGGCTCAATTATTAAAATCGCCAGTTGAATCAAAAGAAGGAACAGGTACAGCACTTTATAATTTAGACCAGCGGCTAAGAGGAATTTTTGGCCAGCCAGCTGCTTTATCCATTCATAGCGGCAATGGCACTGACATCTCATTTCGCATTCCAATGGATTATGTAAAAAAGGATGATTCTCGTTGATAAAGGTATTGATTGTAGATGATGAAGTTTTAGCAAGAGACGAATTAAAATATTTGTTACAAAGAACAAAAGAGAATGTTCAAATGGAGGAAGCGGAAAATATAGAATCTGCTTTTGACCGGATGGTCGATCATAAGCCCGATTTGCTCTTTTTAGATATCGATTTATCAGGTGAGAATGGATTTGATATTGCCAAAAGACTCAACCGAATGTCTGATCCGCCGGCGATTGTATTTGCTACAGCATTTGATCAATATGCGCTGAAGGCGTTTGAGGTGAGTGCACTAGATTACTTAACAAAGCCTTTTGATGAAGAGCGGCTGTTGCAAACGATGCAAAAGTTTAAGAAGTGGAAAGCTATTGAGACGCAGGAGCCGTCTCTTTCAGAAGACAAATTTTCTCACAACCAAAAATTAGCGATCTCTGTCGATGAGTCTATTGTGATCTTGCAGGTTGACGAGATTATGTATATAGGGCTTAGTGAAGGAAAAAAGGTTGTGAAAACAAGAGATCAAATGTATGAGGTGACAGAACCGCTTGTGGTCATTGAAAAGAAATTACCTGAGGCTTATTTTATGAGAGTTCACCGAAGCTATATCGTCAACACGTCTCATATGAAAGAAGTGCAGCCTTGGTTTAATTCAACGTATAATCTTCATATGATAGACGGGTCTATCGTCCCTGTCAGCCGAACATATGCGAAAGAACTAAAGAAGTCGCTCCTATTAGAATAGGGCGGCTTTTTTCATTTGCATTTCAATCCTCATTTTTTGCATTTCAGTCAGGATATTAGGTGAGTTTTATTGTAAACGCTTCATTTGTTTGTTTCATGCCATATACTGAGGGCAGTCGAAGAAAGAGGTGAAAGGGCATGAGTGCCACAAAAGTATATGGATTTCTATCTCAAGCATTTATCTTTGCAACGGTAATGTTCGTTTCTAATCTCATTTCAATGTATTTACCGATTCCGATGCCAGCATCTGTTATTGGTTTGGTTCTTTTATTTATTTTATTAACAACAAAGATTGTGAAACTAGAGCAAGTAGAGCAATTAGGTAGCTCATTGACAGGTCTTATTAGTTTTCTATTTGTTCCTTCTGGTATCTCGGTCATTCAATCATTAGGTGTCATGCAAGAAGTAGGGGTACAGGTAGTGGGTGTGATTATCATTGCAACCATTATGTTACTTGCCGCCACTGGGCTGTTCTCTCAGCTTCTGATGCAGTTATCAGAAAGACCACAGCAGCGACAAAAGACAAAGGAGAGCAAATCCACTCCTTCTCATTCAAATAAACCAGCTTCAACTACGCATTAAAGGAGAGGTGTAAGATGGGTACAAGTACTATGAGTCCTTATTTTGGCATTGTCGTCTCATTAGTGGCCTTTGGGATTGGCACATTTTTATTTAAAAAGTCTAAAGGTTTCTTCTTATTCACCCCGCTATTTGTTGCCATGGTGTTAGGCATTTTGTTTTTGAAAATTGGCGGTTTTTCCTATGCAGATTATAATGAAGGCGGTAAGATTATCAAGTTTTTCTTAGAGCCTGCGACCATCGCGTTTGCGATTCCTCTTTATAAACAGCGAGCACTGCTGAAGAAATACTGGTGGCAAATTCTATCCGCTATTTTTGTCGGCTCACTTTGTTCTATTACGATTGTTTATATAGTAGCAAAAGGGATTCATCTTGATGCTGCTGTTATGAAAAGCATGCTCCCACAAGCAGCGACGACAGCGATTGCTTTGCCAATTGCAAAAGATATTGGCGGAATTGCAGATATTACAGCCTTTGCAGTCATTTTTAATGCTGTGATTGTCTATGCGCTAGGTGCCTTCTTCTTAAAACTGTTTCGGATTAAAAACCCAGTGGCCAAAGGCCTTGCACTTGGTACTTCTGGACATGCGCTTGGCGTTTCTGTTGGGATTGAGATGGGGGAAGTGGAAGCGGCAATGGCGAGTATCGCTGTGGTGGTAGTAGGGGTTGTCACCGTAATTGTCATCCCAATCTTCTTGCAATTGATTCTTTAATCGCAGCATTGTTTGAAAAAGGCTTGCTCAAATCGTTTCGTCATGCTAAAATGAAAAAGTTGTTTCAAGAGTTCGGTTACTTGACGGACAAATGAAAATTGTGTAGAATAGTTAACGAATTGAATAGATATCACAAGCAGAAGCACCCGCTTCTCACCTGATTGACACATGTTTGTAGTTGACAGGTTGACCGTACATTTATTTTTTCATGCAAATGTTCGCAGTGTGGGTGTTTTATATGCCCACACTTTTTGTTTGCCTGTAAAACATACAACGAAATGGTCAAAATGAATTGTGAACTCAATTCAAAATCTCATGGAGGTGGCTCACTATTAGCAAAGATCAATTAGTTAATGAAGGTATTCGTGCGCGTGAAGTTCGTTTGATCGGACAAAATGGCGATCAGCTGGGGATTAAAACCCGCCAGGAAGCTCTGGAAATTGCTACGAAAGCCAATCTTGACCTTGTGTTAGTTGCTGCAAATGCAAAACCACCTGTTTGCCGAATCATGGACTACGGTAAGTTCCGATTCGAACAACAGAAGAAGGAAAAAGAGGCACGTAAGAATCAAAAAATCATTAGCTTAAAAGAAGTTCGGTTGAGCCCGACAATCGATGAACATGATTTTAACACGAAGCTCCGTAATGCAATCAAATTCCTTGAAAAGGGAGATAAAGTGAAAGCTTCTATCCGCTTTAAAGGCCGTGCGATTACGCATAAAGAAATCGGACAGCGCGTGTTAGACCGTTTCTCTGAAGCTTGCGCTGAAGTAGCAACAGTAGAAACAAAACCTAAGATGGACGGACGCAGCATGTTCCTCATGCTTGCACCAAAAGTCGAAAAGTAAAAGTAACAGAGGGAGGAAACATCCAATGCCAAAAATGAAAACTCACCGCGGATCTGCTAAACGTTTCAAAAAAACAGGTTCTGGTAAACTTAAACGTTCTCATGCGTACACAAGTCACTTGTTCGCTAACAAATCTACAAAGCAAAAACGTAAATTGCGTAAGAGCGCAATCGTAAGTGCTGGAGATTTCAAACGTATCAAACAACAACTTGCAAACATCAAGTAATCTGGAATAGGAAACATAGGAGGGAATTACAATGCCAAGAGTAAAAGGCGGAACTGTGTCGCGTCAGCGTCGTAAAAAGGTTCTTAAATTAGCAAAAGGTTATTTCGGTTCAAAACATAGATTATATAAAGTAGCAAACCAACAGGTGATGAAATCTGGAAACTACGCTTTCCGTGACCGTCGTCAGAAAAAACGTGACTTCCGTAAACTATGGATCACTCGTATCAATGCTGCAGCTCGTATGAACGGTCTTTCTTACAGCCGTTTAATGCATGGCTTAAAGCTTTCTGGTATCGAAGTAAACCGCAAAATGCTTGCTGATCTTGCTGTGAATGACCTAAACGCATTCAACCAGCTTGCTGATGCTGCAAAAGCACAACTAGACAAGTAAGTCATATAAAAGATCATTCCGCCAAGGAGTGATCTTTTTTTCTCATCATGTGAGGTGAAATCAATGAATATCGCTCTGATCGTGCTGCTCATCTTGGTCAATGTCTATGGGTTTTGTCTCATGGGAGAGGATAAACGCCGGGCGAAAGCACACAAATGGAGAATATCAGAAGCGCACTTATGGAGTGCTGCAGTACTTTTTGGTGCTGCTGGGTCATTTCTTGGCATGCAGTATTTCCGTCATAAAACAAAGCATCCTGCCTTTCAAATGGGTATGCCTGCTTTAATTGTTGTCCAATTGGTGATATTGGTCTATCTCAATCTCATCTGAAAAGGGAGCAGACGCCGTTAAGTCGGCGTGTCTGCTCCCTTTTTCTGTTTGATTTTTTTGATGGGCTGATCCCAATCAATTTTTGTTTGAGGATACCGTTCAATGATGTTTTCCTCAAGTTTTTCAAAGTCTTCTAATGTGAATTCACTTAGCTTCTCAGGTGACTCCGTCCAAACGTAAATGGAGTGGACAAACAGAGGATGATCCTTAGAAGGAACATGCTTCTCCCCTTCAAACAAGACACCTTTATAGACGAAATTAAAATTTTTACGGGCATTTTGCTGTTCGTCCATAAAATAAAAGCCTTCTTTTAATTGTGCTTGTTTCAGCTTTCTTCTCGGGTTTGAGAAGAATTTTACCGCCATGTAGAATATATAGACAAGCAATGCAACAAGAGCAAGTCTAATGAGGATGACAAACATGACAGGATGCACCTCCAATACCGTTATCTGATGTACTACGAATGAGAAAGACAAAAGGTTTCAACTTTTTTTAAAAAAATATTTCGATTAACGAAAAAATATTCATAAAAAGATCGTATTGAACGAAAGAGGTTTTGTATAATAAGAATGCACCATGAAGAAAAAGGAGGATACACAGAATGACAAAACTAGATCAAACATTAACTATGCTGAAAGACCTAACGGATGCAAAAGGGATTCCAGGAAATGAACGTGATGTAAAAAAAGTCATGCAGTCATACATAGAAACATATGCGGATGAAGTCTCTACAGACCGCCTTGGCAGCTTAATTGCTAAGAAGGAAGGAAATGCCAATGGGCCTAAAGTGATGCTTGCTGGTCACTTAGATGAAGTAGGATTCATGGTGACAAAAATCGATGACAAAGGCTATATTCGTTTTCAAACGGTCGGTGGCTGGTGGTCACAAGTTATGTTGGCGCAGCGTGTCACCATTGTGACGAAAAAAGGAGACATTACAGGTGTGATTGGTTCTAAACCGCCACATGTCTTATCACCAGAAGCACGAAAGAAATCAATCGAAATCACAGATATGTTCATTGATATTGGGGCTTCGAGCAAAGAACAGGCAATGGAATGGGGCGTCCTCCCTGGAGATCAAATCGTACCTTACTTTGAGTTTACGGTAATGAATGACGAAAAAATGCTTCTTGCAAAAGCCTGGGACAACCGTATCGGCTGTGCAGTAGCGATTGATGTCATGAAGAATTTAAAGGATACTCAGCATGAAAATATTGCATACAGTGTAGCAACTGTCCAAGAGGAAGTTGGCTTGCGAGGAGCTAAAACAGCTGCAGCTACCATCCAGCCTGATATTGGATTTGCTATTGATGTTGGAGTAGCAGGTGATACACCAGGTATTACTGAAAAAGAAGCAACAAGCAAACTTGGCAAAGGACCAACGATTGTTGTATTCGACGCTTCCATGGTTTCTCATAAAGGGCTTCGCGATTTTGTTGTCCAAACTGCAGATGAATTAAACATTCCTTATCAATATGATTCCATGCCAGGTGGAGGAACAGATGCTGGAGGTATTCACTTAACAGGTCATGGCGTTCCATCACTATCCATCGGGATTCCAAGCAGATATATTCATACCCATGCAGCCATGATTCATCGAGATGATTATGAAAATGCGGTGAAGCTTTTAACAGAAGTCATCAAAAGACTTGATCAAAAAACGGTCGAACAAATTACGTACGGTTCTTAATGATGAAACCTTTCCTCAGTATGGGGAAAGGTTTTTTAATTGCGTTGAATTTCCCAGGAAATGAACTTTGGAATGTAAGTTGTGTCAAAAGAACTGTTTTCAGTAAATGAAGTGATATTTTTCTAGTGAGGAAGGCACATGTGATCCATCTTGTATTTATGTAAGATGAAATCAATAAAAAAGGACAGAGCCAATTGAGGCTCTGTCAAAAGAGAGTTTATGGAAGTAGGTGAAGCTTATTTTAGATTAAATCAATTATTCCTATTTGTCAACTCGGTTTTAAAAGAAAGAAAAATCAATCAATTTATGTTATATTTGTAACAAATTGTTTATACAAAGGGGATGGTTAAATGAATGCGGTTTCAATTGTGATAGGATCGATGTGTATTTTAGCGATTGCCTATCGCCTCTATGGCACGTTTATGATGGTAAAGGTACTAAAGGTCACAGATGATCATCCTACACCGGCTCATGCACTCGAGGATGGGAAAGATTATGTGCCAACAAACAAATGGGTCACATTTGGGCATCACTTTGCTGCAATTGCCGCTGCTGGTCCATTAGTTGGTCCGATTTTAGCCGCACAATTTGGGTATTTACCTGGTCTCCTTTGGCTCTTAATTGGAGCGGTGATTGGCGGAGCTGTTCATGATCTTGTGGTCTTGTTTGCTTCGATGCGAAAAAAGGGGAAATCACTATCCGAGGTAGCGAAAGAGGAGCTTGGTCCTGTTGCAGGATTTTGCACAGGGCTCGCCATGTTATTTATTATTACAATTACAATGGCAGGACTGTCCATGGTTGTGCTTCATGCTTTAGAACGAAATCCTTGGGGAACCTTTGCAGTTGGTATTACCATTCCAATAGCGATGGGAGTCGGCCTTTATTATAAAAAGACAGGCAATTTAAAGCTGGCGACATCTGCGGGATTCATATTACTGATGTTGGGGGTATTCCTTGGACCGAATATTCAAGGAACAGCACTTGGAGATTTGTTAACACTTGATACAAAAACGCTTGCTCTTGCCCTGCCAATCTATGCGTTCTTTGCTGCGGCCCTGCCGGTTTGGTTGCTTTTGGCACCAAGAGACTATTTAAGCAGTTTTATGAAAATTGGTGTTTTCATCGCGCTGATTGCGGGAATCTTTGTGGTTAATCCAACCATCCAATTTCCGGCGTTTACGGAGTTTGTAAATGGAGGAGGGCCTGTCTTAGCTGGACCTGTATGGCCTTTTATTTCGATTACCATTGCTTGTGGTGCGATTTCTGGTTTTCATGCATTTGTTGGCTCTGGCACAACGCCAAAAATGCTAGATCGTTGGAGTGATATGAAGCCGGTGGCGTTTGGCGCGATGCTCGTAGAATGTTTAGTGGGAATCATGGCGTTAATTGCCGCTACTGCGCTTCATCCGGGAGATTATTTTGCAATTAATAGTACACCTGAAGTGTTCCGTACGCTTGGTATGAGTGTCGAGAATCTTCCTCAACTAAGCAAAGAAATCGGTCTTGACTTAGAAGGAAGAACAGGTGGAGCTGTTACATTAGCTGTAGGGATGGCGTACATCTTTACGGGTATTCCGTTCTTTAGTCATTTGGCCTCTTATTTCTTCCAATTCGTGATTATGTTTGAAGCCGTCTTTATTTTAACGGCGATTGACGCAGGAACCCGTGTCGCGCGATATTTGATCCAAGACTTCTTTGGAGAAGCATATAAACCGCTGAAACGAAATGACTGGGTACCAGGGTCAGTCTTTGCAAGTGCACTTGCTTGTTTTATGTGGGGATACTTGCTTTACTCTGGAGACATTGGATCCATTTGGGCACTCTTTGGCGTGTCAAACCAATTAATGGCCTCGGTCGGATTAATCATTGGGGCGACGGTTGTATTAAAAATTGCGGATAAAAGACGGTATATGTTGACTTGTTTAATTCCACTTGCTTACTTATATGTGACGGTGAATTATGCGGGTTATTGGATGGTTGCGAATGTCTATCTCAATCCTGAAGCATCTGGCTACAGTGTACTGAATGCCGTGCTTTCGATGATTATGCTGATTTTAGGTTTTGTCATTATCGTGTTCGCTATTAAAAAATGGATCGAGATTTGGCGCGATCCAGCTCTTCGAATGGAGACGCCAATCATTGGCTAAATAAACAAAGCCGGCTTGCTCATAGATAAGCAAACCGGCTTCTTGTTATTGCTGATGCTCAGGCTTTAAGCCCTGCTCTAATGTTTCAAGAATTTCATTTTTTTCATCTTCTGATGCCTCTTGCCATAACACCTCAAATAAAACGCCAAGCCCTGGCAGCATTTTTTCCTCGCCACTTTGAATCGCATCTAAAATCGTATGCTCAAGCTGCTCTTGATTATGGCCAGTGATGTTTTGAATCACTGCGCCTCTTAAATTAAAATCCATTGCCCACACTCCTTTTTTGATGGTGATAGTCCTATTCTGTCTCAAAGACAGGTTTATTATGTAGTGTGCTTGAGATATAATAAATTCATGATATTTAAAGGAGTTAAAGTCGCTTGAAATATATAGAATCAGCTAAAAACGCACACATTAAACAATGGAAAAAGCTCCATACAAAAAAAGAACGAACGAAAACAGGGCTATTCCTTGTTGAAGGAAAACACTTAGTAGAAGAAGCATTAAAAAGCGGGGTTGTGAAAGAGTTAATGGTCGCAACGCCTGATATGCTCCCTGCTGACATCGAGCCTGACATTGAGTTGTATGAATTAAGTGAAGAGGCTTTTACTGCGATGACGGAAACGGAAACACCTCAGCAAATCGCAGCGGTTTGTACAATTCCTGTATTTGAGGAGAAAAAATATGAACGAATGCTTCTGTTAGATGCAGTGCAGGATCCGGGGAATTTAGGTACACTTATTCGGACAGCAGATGCAGCGGGTCTTGATGCTGTGGTCCTAGGGGATGGAACCGTTGATGCGTTTAACGGAAAAACGCTCCGTTCAGCACAAGGGTCTCATTTTCACCTGCCTATCTTAAAACAAACGCTACAACAGACAATTCCAGCATTAAAGGCGCAAGGCATATCTGTATATGGCAGTGCGTTGAAAGATGCGAAAGAGTATAGACACATAGCATCAGAAGGTCCATTTGCGTTAATTGTGGGCAACGAGGGAGCAGGTATTGATCCAGAGATTCTTCAAATGACAGATCAAAATTTATATGTTCCGATGTACGGACAAGCGGAATCATTAAATGTGGCAGTTGCAGCAGCGGTTCTTGTCTATCATTTGCGCGGATAGTGTTGCAACACGTCCTATTTTTCACTATAATGAAACTAATATTTTAAAAACCATGATAGAGGAAGATTGTTTCACGGAGCGTCCTAATAGGGAGAATGCATCGTAGACTGAAAGTGCATTTAAGGAATGCTGAAACAGGAATTCACCTCTGGAGTTGTCACCGGGACCGCAGGTTTTGCGTAAAGGTGGACCGGATTCGTTTGATTCCGTTATGTCAATGAAGCTTATTCGCACATATATTTGTGCTTAACAAGGGTGGTACCGCGACCACAACTCGTCCCTTCTTTTTTGGAGGGGCGGGTTTTTTTATTGTCTTCAAACAATCAAACACCCGTTTATTCAGACGGTTTTGTATATTAAAAGGAGGATAACACTCATGCAAGAAACGTTAAAACAGCTTGAAACAGAAGCGATAGCGAAGGTAGAAGCAGCCAGCTCGCTCAAAGAAGTCAATGATATTCGTGTTCAATATTTAGGGAAAAAAGGTCCGATTACAGAAGTGCTGCGCGGAATGGGCAAGCTTTCCGCTGAAGAAAGACCAAAAATGGGCGCACTTGCAAATGAAGTGAGAGAGCAGATTGCTGGTGCCATTGCTGAAAAAAATGAGCAGCTAGAAGCAGAAGAAGTGAAAAAGAAACTGGCTTCTCAAACCATTGATGTCACATTACCAGCAAGTCCGATCAAAATCGGGGCAAGACATCCATTAACGATTGTCGTAGAAGATATTGAAGATTTATTTATCGGCATGGGCTATACCGTTGAAGAGGGCCCAGAGGTAGAAACAGATTACTATAACTTTGAAGCGCTCAATCTTCCAAAAGAACATCCGGCACGTGATATGCAGGACAGCTTCTATATTACTGAAGACACACTCATGAGAACGCAAACATCACCCGTTCAAGCACGTACACTTGAGAAATATAAAGGCCAAGGCCCTGTGAAAATCATCTGCCCTGGTAAGGTATATAGACGTGACAGCGATGATGCCACTCACTCCCATCAATTCATGCAAATTGAAGGACTTGTGGTCGATCACAATATTAGCATGAGTGACCTCAAAGGAACGCTTGAGACAGTCGCAAGAAAAATGTTTGGTGAAGATCGTGAAATTAGACTGCGCCCAAGCTTTTTCCCATTCACAGAACCTTCCGTTGAAGTTGATGTGTCATGCTTTAAATGCGGCGGGAAAGGCTGTTCTGTATGTAAAGGAACAGGCTGGATTGAAATTTTAGGTGCAGGAATGGTTCACCCGAATGTATTGAAAATGAGCGGATTTGATCCAGATACTTACCAAGGCTTTGCTTTTGGAATGGGTGTTGAACGTATTGCCATGCTGAAATACGGCATAGATGACATTCGTCATTTCTACACAAATGATATTAGATTCACGAAGCAATTTAAGCAGGACTAAGAGGAGGAAATCAACATGTTTGTTTCATATAAATGGTTAGAGGACTATGTCGATTTAGAAGGCATTCAGCCGGATGAATTAGCAGAGAAAATCACAAGAAGCGGAATTGAAGTGGAAGCCGTTGAGTATAAAGGCAAAGGCATCAAAGGTGTTGTCGTTGGACACGTCATTGAACGTGAACAGCATCCGAATGCGGATAAATTAAACAAATGTCTTGTTGATATCGGCGAAGACGCACCGGTGCAAATTATATGCGGGGCTCCAAATGTGGATAAAGGACAGCATGTGGCTGTCGCAACGGTTGGTGCAGTCCTTCCTGGAAACTTTAAAATTAAAAAAGCAAAACTGCGCGGTGAAGAGTCTCATGGCATGATTTGTTCTCTGCAAGAATTAGGCGTAGAGAGCAAGCTCGTACCAAAAGAATATGCAGAAGGTATCTTTGTTTTCCCGAATGACGTGAAACCAGGAGATGATGCCCTTCAAGCGCTTCAATTAGATGATGCGGTACTTGAACTTGGCTTAACACCAAACCGTGCCGATGCCCTTAATATGCTAGGAGTGGCTTATGAGGTTGCCGCCATTTTAGGGAGAGACATCAAGCTTCCTGATACAGCGCATGACACTTCTTCTGAAAAAGCAGCAGACTATATTTCTGTTAAAATTGAGGATCAAGAAGCGAATCCACTTTATGCAGCGAAGATCATTAAAAATGTAAAGATTGGACCAGCACCGCTTTGGATGCAAACAAGATTGATGAATGCAGGTATCCGTCCAATTAACAACGTCGTGGATATTACGAATTTTGTCTTACTTGAATACGGTCAACCTCTACATGCCTTTGATTATGACCGGTTTGGTTCAAAGCAGGTGGTCGTACGTAGAGCGGCTGAAAATGAAATGATTCAAACTCTGGATGAACAAGAACGTACATTGTCTTCGAAGCATCTTGTCATTACAAATGGCACAAAAGCGCATGCTGTTGCAGGCGTCATGGGCGGTTTTGAATCAGAGGTGCGTGATGAGACGACAACGATTCTTTTAGAAGCGGCATATTTCAACGGTCAAACCGTCCGTCAAGCATCTAGAGACTTAGGGCTTCGCAGTGAATCAAGCACACGATTTGAAAAAGGGCTCGATCCGCAGCGGACGAAATCAGCAGCCGAAAGAGCAGCGCAATTGATCAGCACCTATGCAGGCGGTGAAGTGCTAAGCGGTACAGTTGAGGAAAACCACCTTGAAACAAGTATGAATGTCATCCACGTATCAACTGAGCGTGTGAACAAGGTGCTTGGCATGAGCATTTCAAAAGAAGATATGATTCAGATTTTCAACAAACTAGGCTTTACTGTGGGCGAATCAAATGATGTGCTTGTCGTAACGGTTCCTTCCCGCAGAATGGATATTACGATTGAAGAGGACCTCATTGAAGAAGTCGCGAGATTATACGGATACGACAATATTCCATCTACACTGCCTGCGACAGCTGGTACCGTTGGCGGTCTCACGCCATACCAAGTGAAGCGCAGAAAGGTGAGACGTTTCTTAGAGGGCGCAGGGCTTTCTCAAGCGATTACGTATTCATTAACGAATCAGCATAAGTCCACAGCCTTTGCTTTAAATTCAGCTTATCAAACAAGACTTTCCCTGCCAATGAGTGAGGAACGCAGTGTGCTGAGACAAAGCCTTCTGCCAAACTTACTTGATTCTGTCGCATATAACTTAGCAAGACAAGCTGATTCTTTTGCCTTTTACGAAACAGGTTCTGTTTTCTTAGCGGAAACGGAAGGTGCAAAACCAGTAGAGAAAGAGCATGTGGCAGGTGCTCTGACAGGTCTTTGGCATAAAAATCTTTGGCAGGGCGAGAAAAAAGCTGTCGATTTTTATGTAGCGAAGGGTATTGCAGAAGGGCTGTTTGAAAAGCTTGGTGTATCAGAAGAGATCACGTATGTTCAAGCAGAGCGTGAGGGCCTTCACCCAGGACGTACAGCCGATGTTCATTTAAATGGAAAAGTGATTGGCTTTGTAGCTGCACTTCATCCAGTAGTGGAAAAGGAATTAGATTTAAAAGAAACGTATGTATTTGAATTTGATTTAACAGATGTGATGACGTCTGAAACAGAGGATATGAAATATACGGCTATTCCGAGATTCCCAGCAGTGACAAGAGACATCGCACTTGTCGTCGATCAGCATATTTCAAGCGGACAGCTGGAGCAAGTCATTTATGAAGCTGGCGGCCAATTGCTCACAGACCTTTCCGTCTTTGATGTGTATGAGGGTGAGCATATGGAAGAAGGCAAGAAATCTGTTGCATTCTCTCTGCAATATTTAAACCCAGAACAAACGTTGACCGAGGAAGAAGTCACGGCTGTTCATACAAACGTATTGAAAGCATTAGAAGATACGTATCAAGCCGTCTTGCGCGGATAATAAAAAGAGCTATCGCTTTATGGGCGATAGCTCTTTTTTGATTATAACCATTTTTTCGCTTTTTGGGTGTTGGCAAAATGAAGTTTTGTAAATTGGCGTAAAGCCTCTTCGCCGTGCTGTTTCATCAGCTTTGCTGCCGCTTTGTCAACATGCGGACCGGCCCCTTTTGGAATGTCAAAGCCCGCTGCTTTTGATAATTTATCCATTTCAATTAAAAAAGCATACCTTGCAATAATAGAAGCTGCAGCAACCGATAAGTGGATGCCTTCTGCTTTCGTACTAAAATATGTACGCTCCCGAATGATCTTTTTCCCAGCAAGGTGCCTGAAATAAATGCCTGGTTCGGCAAATTGGTCGATGAGAATGGCTTCTGGTTTCTTGCCATCCAGTTTTTCTAGCACGGAGGTGATGACTTGGTTATGAAGCAGTGCCTTCATTTTCCCTTGGCTCATGCCCTTTTCCTGCATCGCATTGTATTTTTCATTCCGAAGCACGAGAAGGCTGAACGGGATGGTTTTGATCAAGTCTTTGGCAATGTTGATAATCTGCGGATCTTTTAGTCCTTTTGAGTCTTTCACCCCGAGCTCTTTCATGAGAGCAAGCTGACTGGAATCAACATAAGCCGCACAGACCGTAATGGGTCCAAAATAATCGCCAGTACCGACCTCATCTGAGCCAATAACCGACATGGAAGCAATGCCGGGTGGTGGGCTGTACTGTGTGATGGATGGCGTTTTTTTGCTTTTTGTTTCAGCTGTTTGTAAATGGTTGAACTGACTCGCTTCAGCTTCTGCCTTTTGTCCTTGGAACAGTACTTTTCCAGATTTGTAGGCTGTAATCGTACAGCCGGGAACCTTTGCTTGAAATAGAGCGCCTGGCGGCAAAGTGTCAGTTAAATGCTGAGCGTACACGCTCTTCATTTTTTTCATGTCTTCTGATGTTGCTTTTAAGACGGATTGGGGCACAGTGGATAACTCCTTTTTACCTTGATATCATTGATTTCTAAAGTGTACCATAACAGGGAAGGGCTCGTCTTTCCATTCAATGTCTAAACATGTTATGATAGAGACTAGGATTCTCGTGGAATGGAGGAGAAACGTTGTCTGACGGCGGTAAAACGAAAACAACAGTTGAGATTTACGGACAGTCCTATACGATCATCGGCCAAGAAACGAAGATGCATATGCGACATGTTGCTTCAATTGTTGATGATAAAATGAGAGAAATCAATGAAAAAAATCCATACCTTGATATAAACAAATTAGCTGTACTGACAGCAGTCAATGTCGTCCACGACTACTTGAAATTAAAAGAGCAATACGAAAAACTAGAGCTTCATCTAAAAGAAAAGGAATGAAATTACCGTGATCGATATCATCATTTTGTTTTTGCTTCTTATGGGAACGCTTGTCGGT
Organism: Bacillus sp. FSL K6-3458; assembly: GCF_038005045.1. NCBI lineage: Bacteria > Bacillati > Bacillota > Bacilli > Caryophanales > Bacillaceae > Bacillus > Bacillus sp. FSL K6-3458. The sequence continues at coordinate 1,423,655 of NZ_JBBOSI010000001.1, forward strand.
CTAAAACGCGGGTTTATTCTTCAATTTATTAAATTGATTAGCTTTGTTGTTTCTATTTTAGTGGCTTCTATGTTTTATCAGTCACTTGCACCACAGCTTACGTGGATTCCAGCACCTAATTTTAGCGGCGGTCAAGCGCAGCTCGCTTTCTTTAGTGGGAATCTAGAAACAGCTTATTATAATACCATTGCGTTTATCATTCTGTTTATCTTGACCAAAATCCTGCTCGCTATCATCGGCGGATTGCTCACAACCATTGCAAGTATCCCTGTGATTAAACAGGTCAACAAACTGCTTGGCGCTGTTTTAGGATTTCTTGAAACCTATCTATTTGTGTTTATTCTATTGTTTGTGGCTGCATTACTTCCAGTCGATGCGCTTCAAACCATGATGAGCAAATCAATGTTAGCAGATGTGATCGTAAATAGCACCCCTTACCTGTCCGGTCTTGTCAAAGACCTCTGGTCGACGTATGGAGTTTAAGAACTTCTCCTTTCTTGGAGAAGTTTTTTCTCATTCCATGACAGAAAGTTGTAGGATGAAGGGAAAGTTTGTATATTTATATAGGAAGATGCCAAAGTGGCTGGAGGATGAGAGATGAATAAAAAAGATATTATCAAACTTCTTGAAACAATTGCAGTCTATATGGAGCTAAAAGGAGATAATCCTTTTAAAATTTCTGCCTTTCGTAAAGCAGCTGCGGCACTGGAACAAGATGACCGCAGTCTTTCTCAAATAGATGACCTATTAGCATTACCCGGCATTGGAAAAGGAACCTTTGCTGTGATCACAGAGTATATCGAAAAAGGACAGTCTGAAACACTCGAACAATTAAAAAAAGAAGTGCCTGAAGGACTTGTCCCGCTCTTAAAATTGCAAGGACTCGGCGGGAAGAAGATTGCTAAGCTCTACCAAGAGCTTGGTGTTCACGATGCACAGTCTTTAAAAGAAGCATGTGAAGCGGAAAAAGTACAAACGCTTGCTGGGTTTGGCAAAAAAACAGAAGAAAAGATTCTTGCCGCTCTTGAGGAGGCGGGAAAGCAGCCAGAACGACTGCCAATTGGTTTTGCATTAGATGTGGCAGAACGAATTGATCATGCGCTGGAACAGATGGAGGGAATCATCCGTTTTTCAAGAGCGGGCAGTTTAAGACGTGCGCGTGAAACGGTCAAAGATTTAGATTACATCATTGCGACTGATAATCCTGAACAAGTGAGAGAACAACTTGTTGCTCTTGATGATGTCAAAGATGTCATTGCGAGCGGTGATACGAAGGTATCGGTCATGCTTGCACTTGATTTTGAAATCAGTGTAGATTTCCGGCTTGTGACAACAGACCAATTTGCCACAACGCTGCACCATTTCACTGGCTCAAAAGATCATAACATTCGTATGCGACAGCTTGCGAAGGAGCGCGGTGAGCGTATTAGTGAATATGGGGTTGAAACGATCGAAACTGGGGATGTGAAAACATTTGAAGACGAAAGCGCTTTTTATGCACATTTCCAACTTCCGCTCATTCCGCCAGAAATTCGTGAAACCGGAGCAGAGATTGATTCGTATAAAGAAAGTATGCAATTTGTAGACCGAAAAGATATCAAAGGCGACCTTCATATGCACTCGACATGGAGTGATGGCGCTTTTTCTATTCGCGAAATGGCAGAGGCATGTATCGCAAAAGGCTATGAATACATGGCGATCACAGACCACTCACAATATTTAAAAGTAGCAAACGGTTTAACAAAAGAACGTTTGCGTTTGCAAGCAAAAGAAATTGACAAGCTGAATCAAGAATTCGAGCATTTTCACATTTTCAAAGGGGTCGAAATGGATATTCTGCCGGATGGATCGTTAGATTATGATGATGATTTTCTAGCAGACATGGATTTTGTCATTGCGTCTATTCATTCTAGCTTCTCTCAGCCGGAGGAAGTCATTATGGAGCGCCTAGAAAATGCCTTGAATAATCAGCATGTGGATTTAATTGCCCATCCAACTGGCCGTTTGATCGGTAGACGAGACGGCTATGCCTTAAATATTGATCAGCTCATAGAGCTTGCGAAAAAAACGGGCACTGCACTGGAACTCAACAGCAACCCGTCAAGACTTGATTTAAAAACAGAGCATTTAATGAAAGCAAACGAAGCGGGTGTGAACATCATGATCAATACAGATGCACACAACATCGCCATGCTCGATCATATGGACGTCGGTGTCACAGCTGCAAGAAAAGGATGGACACCAAAAGCAAATGTCGTGAATACATTTTCACTCAATGAGATGAAAAAGTTTTTAACGCGTGACAGGTAGTCGTTAGGAGGCTGGACCATGCTGCAACAAAAAGTGTTAGCATCATTAGAATTTCATAAAGTAAAAGAAAAAGTCATGTCCTATACTGCTTCGACTTTAGGAAAAGAAAAAGCGCAGGACTTAATACCACTCACAGATATCGAGAGCATTCAGCATCTGCTAGAAGAGGTAGCAGAAGCGCAAGATGTGATTCGTTTAAAAGGATCTGCGCCGTTTGGCGGGTTAACGGATATTAGACAAGGAGTCAAACGAGCAGAAATAGGCAGTATATTAAGCCCTTCTGAGCTGATGGAAATTGCGGCGCTGTTATATACCACAAAAAACATGAAGCACTTTCTCGCCTCTATGTATGAGGACGGAGTAGAGATACCTCGTCTTCATACATATGCAGAATCGCTGATTTTACTGCCAGACGTGAGAAAAGAAATCGAAAGCTGTATTGGTGATAATGGAGAAGTGCTTGATCACGCAACGCCAGCCCTCCGCACCATACGAACGCAGTTACGATCACTAGAATCAAAAGTGCGAGATAAATTAGAATCAATGATTCGTTCACAATCTGCCTCGAAAATGCTGTCAGACACCATTGTGACCATTCGTAATGATCGGTTTGTCATTCCCGTAAAACAAGAGTACCGCTCGAATTATGGAGGGATTGTTCACGATCAATCTTCTTCAGGCGCAACTCTTTTTATTGAGCCGCAGGTGGTCGTAGATTTAAATAACACCTTGCAGCAAACTCGTCTAAAAGAAAAGCAAGAGATTGAAAAGATTTTGCAAATGCTGACAGCGAGTGTGTCAGAGCACATTGATGAATTGCTTCATAATGTGAATGAACTTCAGACATTAGATTTTATTTTCGCCAAAGCCAAATATGCAAAAGCAGAAAAAGCCACAAAACCTACTGTGAATAACCAAGGGGAGATTTATTTAAAACGGGCAAGACATCCCCTATTGCCCCGAGATCAGGTTGTGGCAAATGATATTGAGCTGGGCAAAGATTTTTCTACGATCGTCATCACGGGTCCAAATACAGGCGGTAAGACCGTCACTTTAAAAACACTCGGACTTCTTACGCTGATGACGCAGGCAGGTCTTCATATTCCAGTCGAAGAAGGATCAGAAGTGGCTGTATTCGATCAAGTCTTTGCTGATATTGGAGACGAGCAGTCTATTGAACAGAGCTTGAGTACATTCTCATCTCATATGGTCAATATTGTGGATATCTTAAAGCATTTGACGTCTAATTCACTCGTGTTATTTGATGAATTAGGTGCGGGGACAGATCCTGCTGAAGGTGCAGCACTTGCGATGAGCATCTTAGATGAAGTTCATCAAACAAATGCGCGCGTCATCGCAACGACTCACTATCCTGAGCTGAAGGCATACGGGTATAACCGAGAAGGCGTCACAAATGCGAGTGTAGAGTTTGATATTGAAACCTTATCCCCTACATATCGCTTGCTCATCGGGGTGCCGGGACGAAGTAATGCATTTGAAATTTCCAAGCGTCTAGGGTTGCCTCATCATTTAATTGATCGTGCAAAAGCAGATATGCATGCAGAACATAATGAAGTCGATCAGATGATTGCTTCATTAGAAGACAGCAAAAAACAAGCAGAAGAAGAACTGCATGAGACGGAATTCTATAGAAAAGAAGCAGAGAAGCTCCATAAAGAATTGCAAAAACAAATCCTTGAATGGAGTGAACAAAAGGACAAACTGCTGGAAGAAGCCGAACAAAAAGCGGCAGAAAAAATTGAACAAGCAACAAAAGAAGCAGAAGAGATTATTCAAGAGCTTCGGTCCATTAAAAGTGAGCATCGTTCGTTCAAAGAACATGAACTCATTGATGCGAGAAAGCGTCTTGAAGAAGCTGTCCCTGAGTTTGACCGTAAGAAAAAACCAGAGCCGGTGAAAAAAGCAGCAAGACAGCTAAAGCCAGGCGATGAAGTCAAAGTGCTGACGTTTGGCCAAAAAGGAACGCTCATCGAACAAACGGGTAACAAAGAATGGAGTGTCCAAATGGGCATTCTAAAAATGAAAGTAAAAGAAAAAGATATGGAATTTATCAAATCAGCACCGGAATTTAAGCAAGAGAAAGCCATCACGGCGGTCAAAGGAAAAGACTATCATGTATCACTTGAGCTTGATTTAAGAGGAGAGCGTTATGAGAATGCCTTAAGCAGAGTCGAGAAATACTTAGATGATGCCGTCTTAGCTGGCTATCCGCGTGTGTCGATCATTCACGGTAAAGGCACTGGCGCCTTGAGAAAAGGGGTCCAGGAATTATTAAAACAGCACCGTAGTGTAAAAAATGCTCGTTTTGGAGAACAAGGCGAGGGAGGATCAGGCGTCACCATCGTCGAATTAAAGTAAAAAGGAGAAAACGCATGAAAGCCTTTTGGGAAAATGAACTTGTGGAAATTGCCGCCTATTACAGCGTGGCCGTCCTATGTCTTGTCTTATTTCTTACCATATTTGAACTCGTGACCTCCTATAAAAACTGGGAAGAGATTCAGCGGGGGAACTTAGCTGTTGCTATGGCAACCGGCGGGAAGATTTTTGGGATTGCCAATGTCTTTCAGCATTCCATCGCCCAGCACAACTCGCTTCTTCAAATGGTCGGATGGGGCGTATACGGCTTTGTGATGCTGCTCGTCAGCTATTTCATTTTTGAATTTTTAACACCACGATTTAAAGTAGACAAAGAGATTGAGAATGATAATAGAGCGGTCGGGTTTATTTCACTCATTATTTCTGTTGGGCTGTCTTATGTAGTAGCAGCCGGCATTTAAGGAGACGACATGGAAAAACTAGCCAAAGTATTAATTGTAGTTGCCTGCACTTTTGCGGTTATTGGTGCCGTTTACATGTTCCTGTAAAATGAAGAATACATTCTAGAAAGCTGTCAGGGAAAACCTTGACAGCTTTTCACTCATCAAAGGCGGCGAATCAGAATGAATCAAATCTTGCAAAAAGACGAACTCATAAAGCGCATTGACAGTTGTCTCAAAAAGACATCTCTTCCCCAAGACATATATGAACCGTATATTGCACGTCCTTTTCAAACGACTGGTTTTTTTGATGATTTGAGCCCCTATATTGAAATTGATCCAGCCGGCTATATTCTTATTCAATATGAACGAGGGATTAAAGTGCTTCATAAAAGAACAAAAGAGGCGGATGAAGTCGTTTATTGGATTTTAGAAGACACCATCTTTCTAACTGTGCATCTAGACATGATGAGACAATATCAAGTGGACAACATCCAAACACATTTACCTAATGACCCTAGTATCCATAAACAGATTGTGGAGAGAGTCCATGAGTCATTTCGTGAGATCGGTGGATTATACGAAAAGTGGCATCATGAAGGGAAAAGAGCCTCTATAGAAACACCGGCGAAAAAATGAAGATGTGTCATGGAACGAGCTCGATTTGAAAAAAGCAAACAGCCATAAGGAAAAGTTTGCTATAATAAAATAGTACGAAAGTTCAGGAAGGAGGGTTTTTATGCAGTCAGATAAACGTTGGCTTCTGCATTACCCGAATCAAATTCCCCACGAACTCACCATCCCAAATGAAACGTTGCAATCTTACTTATTCAGCTCCGCAGAGGCAGCACCTGAGCATACAGCCATTCATTTTTTAGGAAAAAACATCACCTACCAGCAGTTACAAGAAGATGCACTGAAATTAGCCAGTCACTTGATTGACATCGGTGTCAAAAAAGGCGACAGAGTAGCGATTATGCTGCCAAACTGCCCGCAATCGGTGATTTCTTATTATGCGGTTTTAATAGCAGGCGGCATTGTCGTTCAAACCAATCCGCTTTATACGGAGAAAGAACTGGAATATCAAATGGAGGACAGCGGCTCTAAGGTGCTGATCACTCTCGATCTACTGTATCCAAAGGCCTATAAAATGAAAGCGCTGACAAGTATGGAACATTTGATCATCACAAAATTACAAGATTACTTGCCATTTCCGAAAAACATATTGTTTCCGATTGTCCAGCGAAGGAAAAACAACATGGTCATCCAAGTGGAGAAGAGTGAGACCATTCATCATTTCTCACAGATCATGAAAGAATCGTCAGGAGAACGGATTCCGCAAATATCCTTTCAACCGAAAGAGGATGTCGCAGTTTTGCAATATACAGGCGGAACGACCGGTTTACCAAAAGGAGTCATGCTCACACACGAAAATATAGTAGCCAATACAGAAATGTGTACATCCTGGATGTATAAAACGAACCGTGGAAAAGAGCGGATTCTTGGGATCATTCCGTTCTTTCATGTATACGGCATGACGACCGTGCTAAACCTTGCAGTCAAAGAAGGTCATCAAATGATTCTTCTTCCGCGTTTTGATGCAGCGGATGCCTTGAAGACCATTGAAAAACAGAAACCGACGCTGTTCCCAGGAGCGCCAACGATGTATATTGCCCTGCTTCATCATCCGAATATTGAAAAGTATGACCTATCATCCATCACCGCATGCTTAAGCGGATCGGCTGCTCTTCCTGTTGAAGTCAAACAGAGTTTTGAAAAACTAACAGGAGGAAGGCTGGTGGAGGGGTATGGACTTTCAGAAACTTCTCCTGTCACTCATGCCAATTTCTTATGGGGAGCGAACAAAATAGGAAGTATCGGGTGCCCTTGGCCGAATACAGATGCCGGTATTTATTGTGAAGAAACGGGTGGACTCAAAGCGCCATATGAGCACGGAGAGATTATCGTCAAAGGTCCTCAAATCATGAAAGGATACTGGAATCAGCCGGAGGAGACTGCGGCAGTGTTAAGAGACGGCTGGTTTTTCACAGGAGATATTGGGTATATGGATGAGGATGGTTTTTTCTATATCGTAGACCGGAAAAAGGATGTCATCATCGCGAGCGGCTATAATATTTACCCAAGAGAGGTTGAAGAAGCCCTTTATGAGCATGAGCTTGTACAAGAAGTGGTTGTGGCGGGTATTCCAGATCCGTATAGAGGGGAAACAGTAAAAGCCTTTGTTGTCCCGAAAAAGGATGCCTATGTAACAGAGGATGAACTGGATCGTTTTGTTAGAACAAGAATTGCCTCATTTAAAGTGCCGCGTGTCTACGAATTTAAGGAATCACTGCCTAAAACGGCTGTAGGGAAAATCTTGCGCAGAGTGTTAATTGAAGAAGAAAAAAGAAAGCAATCATCTTCAACAGAAGAACCAGTCGATCAATGAGAGAATGAACCAGCATCATCCGGTCAAGCGGCCGGATGATTTGAATTGTACGTGTCTGCTCTGGTATGCTAAAGGTTGAAAAGAAAGAAGAACATCACTTGACAAATCACTCGTTTCTTTTTAACATAAAGTTATGAATGAATGCTCATTCAATTTAGAAAGGGACGAAGCACATTGAAGCAGAAAAGACCGAAGTACATGCAAATTATTGATGCAGCCGTTGTGGTGATTGCAGAGAACGGCTACCATCAATCACAAGTTTCAAAAATTGCCAAACAAGCAGGGGTAGCAGACGGAACCATTTATCTCTATTTCAAAAACAAAGAGGACATTTTGATCTCGTTGTTCAAAGAAAAAATGGGACAATTCATCGAACGGATGGAAACAGATATTCAAAAGAAACCGTCTGCCAAAGAAAAGCTTCTTCTCCTCATTCGAGAACACTTTCGCCTGCTATCGCAAGACCATCATTTGGCCCTAGTGACACAGCTTGAACTCAGGCAGTCAAACCTTGAACTGCGCCAAAAAATCAATGAGGTGCTGAAAGGGTATTTAAATATGCTAGACTCCATTTTAACCGAAGGAAAGAAGACAGGAGAATTTAGACAAAATCTAGATGTCCGCTTAGCGAGACAAATGGTATTTGGGACGATTGACGAAACCGCTACAACATGGGTCATGAATGATCAAAAGTATGACCTGCCTGCACTCGCAGAAAGTGTACATGATCTTCTCTTAAACGGAATACATCAATCTTAAAGACAATTGAAAAAGGATGATTGACATGGAAAAAATACTTAGCTTACACCAAGACGAACAGACAGCACTCATCACGATTCAACACCCACCTGCAAATGCCTTATCCTCTCAGCTTCTCACTGAACTCAACGACATGTTTGATCAGCTTGAACAAAACAGTGAAGTGAGAGCGATTGTCATTCATGGAGAAGGTAGATTTTTCTCAGCAGGTGCTGATATTAAAGAATTTACGACCTTGCAGGAAGAGTCTGATTATGCCAGCCTTGCAGACAGAGGACAGCAAGTGTTTGAACGAATTGAACAATGTCCAAAGCCGGTGATTGCTTCCATTCACGGGGCAGCATTAGGCGGCGGGCTTGAGTTGGCGATGTCGTGTGATATTCGAATCGCAACAAAAGATGCAAAGCTGGGACTGCCGGAATTAAATCTCGGTATTATCCCAGGATTCGGCGGAACGCAGCGCCTGCCTCGCTATGTTGGATCAGCTAAAGCACTTGAAATGATGGGGACAGCTGAGCCGATTACAGGAGAAGAAGCATTTGCCTGCGGACTTGTTTCAAAACTTGCGGAAACAGAAGAAGAAGCGCTGGAATCAGCCAAAACATTGGCTGCGAAATTTGCAGCGAAAAGCCCTAAAACGCTTGAGTATGTGCTTGAGTTATTGAATGCGACAAAAGTGTACTCATATGATGGCGGAATGAAGCTGGAAGCCAAAAAGTTTGCTGAGGTGTTCCAGTCGAATGATGCCAAAGAAGGCATCCAGGCTTTTATCGAAAAGCGCAAACCGAATTTTAAAGGGGAATAAGGGATTAGTACGACACAAGGGGGAGAAATGAATGAATATTTTTGTTTTAATGAAGCGTACGTTTGACACGGAAGAGAAAATCTCTATTCAGTCTGGTGCTATTCAAGAAGATGGGGCAGAGTTCATTATTAATCCTTATGATGAGTACGCAATTGAAGAAGCGATTCAGCTTCGGGATGAGCACGGGGGAGAAGTAACGGTCGTGACAGTTGGCAATGAAGATGCGGAGAAGCAGCTTAGAACAGCACTTGCAATGGGCTGCGATCAAGCCGTTTTATTAAATGTTGAAGATGATTTGGAGGAGTGGGATCAGTTTTCCGCTTCTACGATTCTATATCACTATTTCAAAGATAAAGAAGCTTCCTTAATTTTAGCAGGGAATGTAGCGATTGACGGCGGGTCTGGACAGGTGGCCCCGCGTCTTGCTGAATTACTCGGCTTTCCATATGTCACAACCATTACAAGTATTCAAATCGACGGCGGCACTGCTTCAATTGAGCGAGATGCAGAGGGGGATGTGGAAGTGATTTCTGCCGAGCTCCCGCTAGTGGTCACCGCGCAGCAAGGTCTCAATGAGCCTCGTTATCCATCGTTACCAGGCATCATGAAGGCAAAGAAAAAGCCTTTAGAAGAATTAGAATTAGACGACCTAGATTTAGATGAAGACGATGTGCCATATAAAATCAAAACCATTGAACGTTTTTTACCGGAGAAAAAAGAGGGTGGCAAGGTGCTGAGCGGCGAGCTTCAGGATCAGGTCAAGGAACTGACAGACCTGCTAAGAAATGAAGCAAAAGTCATCTAAACATCCACTTTACGATATCACGAGAACAAGGGGGAGCTTAAAGGATGAGTAAAAAAGTTGTTGTACTTGGAGAAAGTCGTGACGGTAAATTAAGAAATGTGACGTTTGAAGCGATTGCTGCCGCTCACGAGGTGGCTGATGGCGGTGAAGTGATTGGCGTTTTAATAGGGGATCACGTCAAAGACCAAGCGGATGAACTGCTTTATTATGGAGCGGATCATGTGATGATCGTCGAGCACCCGCATCTTTCTTATTATACGTCTGATGGTTTTGCGCAGGCGCTTCAGGCAATATTAGATCAAGTCAATCCTGATGCAGTGCTGTTCGGTCATACATCGATCGGAAAAGACTTGTCACCAAAAATAGCTGCACGCCTGCAAACAGGCTTAATTTCAGATGCAATAGATGTAAGCGTTACCGGTGAACATCTTGTTTTCACTAGACCGATTTATTCAGGAAAAGCTTTTGAAAAAGTCATTTCAACAGATCGTCTGCTTTTGGCTACTATCCGTCCAAACAACGTGGCACCGCTGGAGCGTGATGCGTCACGCAGCGGAGAAGTAACGCCAGTTTCTGTCGATATTCAAAACCTAAGAACGATCGTGAAGGAAGTCATTAAAAAAACATCAGAAGGTGTAGATTTATCTGAAGCGAAGGTCATTGTCGCAGGAGGCAGGGGGGTCAAGAGCAAAGAAGGCTTTGAACCGCTGAAAGAACTTGCCCAAACGCTTGGCGCAGCAGTCGGTGCCTCGCGTGGTGCATGTGACGCTGACTACTGCGATTATGCCCTGCAAATTGGTCAAACCGGTAAAGTGGTCACACCTGACCTTTACATTGCCTGCGGGATTTCAGGAGCTATTCAGCATTTAGCCGGTATGTCCAACAGTAAAGTCATTGTTGCGATCAACAAAGACCCAGAAGCTGAAATCTTCAAAATTGCCGATTACGGAATTGTCGGTGACTTATTCGAAGTCGTTCCGCTTTTAAATGAAGAGTTAAAAAAGATGAATATCCATTCTTAACGCTCATACACTCAGAATGCCTAGGTATTCTGGGTTTTTTTGTATGTCATCACGAAACAAAGGAGCGGTTTACAAATGAATGGGATAGTAAAAATCAATGAAGTCATTGGACGCATTTCTAAACACATCTATGGACACTTTCAAGAGCATTTAGGAAGAGGAATTTATGACGGCATTTGGGTAGGGAAAGACTCATCGATTGACCATATTGAGGGGATTCGTACCGATGTACTAAAGGCACTTCAAGCCTTACATATCCCGGTGCTGAGGTGGCCGGGCGGCTGTTTTGCAGACGAGTATCATTGGGCAAACGGCGTCGGTGATCTGAGTGAACGAAAGCCGATGGTGAATACTCATTGGGGTGGCACCGTTGAATCAAATGCGTTTGGTACACATGAATTTATGAGACTGTGTGAATTACTTGAATGTGAGCCTTATATTTGTGGAAACGTTGGAAGCGGCTCTGTTCAAGAATTAGCAGAATGGATTGAATATATCACATTTCCTAAAGGGACACCTATGTCGGATTGGCGGATTCAAAATGGAAAACAAGAACCGTGGGAGCTGACGTATGTTGGTGTAGGCAATGAAAGCTGGGGATGTGGTGGAAATATGACGCCAGAGTATTATGCAGACTTATATAAACGCTACCAAACGTATGTGAGAGAGTTTGCTGGTCAGCGCATTTACAAAATCGCATGTGGTGCGAATTCAAATGATGTGAATTGGACAAAAGTATTAATGGAGCGTGCAGCGCCATGGATGGATGGGCTCAGTTTGCATTACTATACGGTCCCAGGAACATGGGAGAAGAAAGGGTCAGCGACCGATTTTGATGAGGATGAGTGGTTTACAACGCTGAAAAAGGCGTCTGAAATGGAGCGGCTTGTTGTAGATCACGGAGAGATCATGGATCGTTATGACCCAGACAAGCGAATCGGGATGATTATTGATGAATGGGGGACATGGTATGATCCAGAACCGGGGACAAATCCAGGGTTTTTGTATCAGCAAAACACATTAAGAGATGCTTTAGTCTGTGCCTTGCATTTTCATATTTTTCATCGCCATTGCCAGCGGATTCATATGGCGAATATTGCCCAGACCGTCAATGTGCTGCAAGCGATGGTGTTAACGCAGGACGAAAAGATGCTCCTGACACCTACCTATCACGTATTTCACATGTTTCAAGTGCATCAAGAAGAAGAAGCGCTTGAAGTAGAATTGAATGTCCCTTCATATGAACGCCGGGGTGAAAAAATCCCTCAAGTCAGTGTGTCAGCCTCGCGGTCATCTGACAAGATGCATATTAGTTTATGTCATGTGAATCCCCATGAAAAAGCAGACGTATCTCTTGCGATAGAGGGAATCGATGCAAAAACGAAGGTCACTGGCCGTGTGCTGACTGCTGATCGGATGAATGCGCACAACACGTTTGATGATCCTCATTCCGTTCAGCCTGCGGACTTTCGGCAATTTGCTGTTAAGCACGGCGAGCTGACTATTGATCTGCCGCCTATGTCGGTTGTAATGTTGACCGTTGATCTGGCTTGATCGCATATTTCAATGTTTGATGAGAAGAATGTTGGGGCATCATACATTGTAAATGAAGCGGAAAGGGAGTTATGTCATATGCTTAGAACCATTCTGATGATCATCGGTGCGATTGTTGTTATTGGTGCGATCATACGGTTTGTTTTTTAATTCATTTCATAAAAAATGATTCGTAAGCATTTCATTCGCAAGTCACATTGGTAGATGCTATACTAAAAAGCATAATTTACATTGGAGGAATGAATAATGGCAATCGTAAAAGCTACTGACGCAACATTTTCACAAGAAACTGCAGAAGGTGTTGTTCTTGCAGACTTTTGGGCACCTTGGTGCGGACCTTGTAAAATGATTGCTCCAGTTCTTGAAGAACTTGATCAAGAAATGGGCGATAAAATGAAAATTGTAAAAATTGATGTGGATGATAACCAAGAAACTGCTGGTAAATACGGCGTTATGAGTATCCCAACACTTCTTGTTTTAAAAGACGGTGAAGTCGTCGAAACGTCTGTTGGTTTCAAACCAAAAGAAGCACTAGCTGAGCTTGTAAACAAACATCTATAAACCGATCTATGCCCGCGTGGCATGATCTCAAAAGCGGTTCTCGTATAGTCGAGAGCCGCTTTTCTTTCATCGTGGTATAAAACAAATGTTCGTGATACACTAGAAGGAGTGAAAGTGGAAAACAAGGACGGATGAAAATATGAACAAATTGATCAAAGAAAAGCTGTCAGTCTTACCTGATCAACCAGGCTGTTACTTAATGAAAGATAGACAAAATACGATCATTTATGTGGGAAAGGCAAAGGTATTAAAAAATAGGGTCCGCTCTTATTTTACAGGATCTCATGATGCCAAAACGCAGCGGCTTGTCAGTGAAATCGAAGACTTTGAATACATTGTCACCTCTTCAAATATTGAGGCACTTATTTTAGAGCTGAATTTAATCAAAAAATATGACCCGAAATACAATGTCATGCTCAAGGATGACAAAACGTACCCTTTTATTAAAATTACGAATGAACGTCATCCTAAGCTGATTGTCACCCGCAATGTGAAAAAGGATAAAGGGAAATACTTCGGTCCATATCCGAACGTACAAGCAGCAAGAGAAACGAAAAAGCTGCTCGACCGTTTATATCCACTTAGAAAATGTGCGACACTCCCTGACCGAGTCTGCCTTTATTATCATCTTGGGCAATGTCTTGCTCCGTGTGTGTATGACATTTCTGAAGAAACGAATAAGCAGCTCGTCGATGAAATCACAAGATTTCTAAACGGAGGACATCAGCAAATCAAGAAAGAATTAACAGAGAAGATGCAGGAAGCGGCCGAACAATTAGAATTTGAGCGGGCAAAAGAACTGAGAGATCAAATCGCTTATATCGACTCAACGATGGAAAAGCAAAAGATGACGATGAGTGACTTATCTGATCGCGATGTGTTTGCCTATGCTTATGATAAGGGCTGGATGTGTGTCCAAGTCTTCTTCATCAGACAGGGGAAATTAATCGAACGTGATGTCAGCCTATTTCCGATGTATCAAGACCCTGAGGAAGAATTTCTCACGTTTATGGGGCAGTTTTATGAAAAGAACAACCATTTTCTGCCGAAAGAAATTTTGGTGCCGGACAGCGTTGATCAAGAGTTGATTGAGCAATTGCTTGAAACGAATGTTCATCAGCCGAAAAAAGGAAAGAAAAAGGATTTGCTTTTACTTGCCCACCAAAACGCCAAAATTGCTCTCAAAGAAAAGTTCTCGCTTATAGAGCGTGATGAAGAACGGACAATTGGTGCAGTGGAGCAGCTTGGCGATGCACTCAATATTTATATGCCATACCGGATTGAGGCGTTTGATAACTCCAATATCCAAGGAGCAGACCCCGTATCAGCTATGGTTGTCTTCCAAGACGGGAAGCCGTATAAAAAAGAGTACCGAAAATACAAAATTAAAACCGTTGAGGGGCCCGATGATTATGCTTCCATGCGTGAAGTCATTAGAAGGCGGTATACCCGGGTGTTAAAGGATGAACTGCCGCTTCCTGACTTGATTTTAATCGACGGAGGAAAAGGACAGATCAACGCAGCCATAGATGTGCTCGAAAATGAATTAAATCTGTCTGTTCCTGTGGCAGGTCTAGTGAAAGATGAAAAACACAGGACATCGAATCTTATGATGGGTGATACGCTTGAAATTGTTGCGCTCGAACGGAATAGTCAGGCCTTTTATTTATTGCAGCGTATTCAAGATGAAGTGCACCGATTTGCGATTAGTTTTCACCGGCAGCTGCGGGGGAAGAATGCATTCCAGTCTATTCTAGACGATGTCCCAGGTATCGGGGAAAAGCGCAAAAAGCAGTTGCTGAAACATTTTGGCTCTGTGAAAAAGATGAAAGAAGCCTCTATCCAGGATTTTCAGGACGCTGGTATTCCGAAACAAACGGCTGAACTTTTAATGGAGGCATTAAAAAAATAGATTGTACTTTTTCCAAAAGTCTGTTAAGATGTGACTAATTTAATAAATGAACGTGTTGTTTGTTGAAGATAGAGGTGCGAACTTCAAGAGTAAGCCTTCAGAGATCGATGGGATCTAGGAAGAGGGCTGAAAGGGGAGCGTCGCCGAAGTGAATAAAATCCACTCATTTTATTCGCTGGCTGTACATTGAAGAAATGTAGGGCTGTCAAGAATTGATTTCTTGGAGGGCTATCTCATTGTTTGCATCGTTTGATGATGGTTTTAAAGCAATGGGAGATTTGTTCTCTCATTGCTTTTTTATTTGCAGTGAACAGAGCAGTCTCCGCAGCCTCTTCTCTCACACGTGATCTTTTGAAAAAGGGTGGTAGACATGGGACTAATTGTACAAAAATTTGGTGGAACATCTGTTGGATCGACAGAAAAAATTCGCAACGTCGCAGAGAGAGTCATCGCTGAACGCGAGGCAGGAAATGATGTGGTCGTGGTTGTGTCTGCGATGGGCAAATCAACGGATGTTCTAGTAGACCTAGCGAAAGAACTCACAGATGATCCAAGCAAAAGAGAAATGGATATGCTACTGACAACTGGTGAGCAGGTGACCATTTCATTATTAGCAATGGCACTCCAAGCAAAAGGTTATGATGCCATTTCCTTTACAGGCTGGCAAGCTGGGGTGAAAACAGAGAAGGTGCACGGAAATGCAAGAATCGTGGACATCGATGAAGCAAGAATCAAAGAAGAACTGAGTGCGGGAAAAGTCGTCGTTGTAGCAGGTTTCCAAGGAATTGCGGATGATCTACATATTACAACACTTGGGCGTGGTGGATCAGATACGACAGCAGTGGCACTAGCTGCGGCACTCAAAGCGGACAAATGTGATATTTATACGGACGTACCAGGTGTGTTTACAACAGATCCTCGTTATGTACCGTCTGCGCGAAAACTTGCAGGAATTTCATACGATGAAATGCTTGAGTTAGCCAATTTAGGAGCAGGTGTGTTGCATCCGAGAGCGGTCGAATTTGCGAAAAATTATCAAATCCCACTAGAAGTCCGTTCTAGTATTGAAAATGAATCGGGTACGTTAATTGAGGAGGAATCATCCATGGAACAAAATTTAGTTGTAAGAGGCATTGCATTTGAAGATCAGATGACACGCGTGACGGTATGCGGCCTTTCAAGCGGTTTAACAACGCTATCGACGATTTTTACGACACTTGCAAAGCAAAATATCAATGTCGATATCATCATTCAGTCTGTCACAAGCACCAATCAGACCTCCATCTCTTTCTCTGTGAAAACGGATGATTTGTCTAAAACAGTTGAAGTATTAGAAGAATACAAAGGTGCGCTTGGTTATGAGCAGATTGAGACAGAAAGCAAATTAGCCAAAGTATCTATCGTTGGCTCTGGTATGGTCTCAAACCCAGGCGTTGCGGCTGAAATGTTCGCTGTGTTAGCTCAAAAAGACATTCAAGTGAAAATGGTCAGTACGTCTGAGATCAAAGTCTCAACAGTCGTTGATCGTGAAGATATGGTGAAAGCTGTAGAAGCCCTTCATGATGCGTTTGAATTATCAAAGGTGAGCGCCGCAGCTCATTCTTAAATCTTCAAAAGAGGTGTATTCCGTAAAAAGATACACCTCTTTTTTATATTGGAAATCATCAGCATATGAAGAAAGAAAAACATGCGTAAACCGGTACGTCAACTGTGCTATGATAGAAGGGTATATAAAAAAGGCGTGACACGAAGTCCTCGCCTTTCATAAGCAGTGTTAGCTAGGGTCTCTTAAATCCCATTTAACGGTTAAAATGACTTTATCAGCACGCTTTTTTACTTGTTCATAGGATTCAGCCACGTGCTCATTGAGAAGCTGAATCTGTTCAGCGATAAAACCTGCTTCCATTTGAAAGCATGGCTCCTTTTGATAGCTGAGTCGATTCGATACAAGTGGACCTTCGAGCTCAAACTCAATTTCCTGTTTTTTAGAATGGACCATCGTGAGAGTTCCCCATCCGGCATCATGGAAAAATTCGGGGATCTTTTCCCATGACTCTTGAGGAAATTTACGAGCAAGCAGTTTACCCGCAAAATACATCATAGATGAATGATCCTGACCAAGAATGTCAGGCAGCAGAACTTCGCGTATCAGCTCGTAGGCAAATCCATTGACTTCAATTTCTTTTAGCTGTTCTAAGTTAGATTCGAATTTATTCATTGTATGGCTCCCCTCTTTCAACAATTTATTATAGCTTATGTGGGCATATGATGACAGAGTTTTCCCTGAAGTCTAAGAAATTCTTATTGTAGTAAAACGAATTTTGATTTAAAACTTTTAAATTTCGGAAAATTTTAATTTATGTACGCGGTTTCTTGACGCTTTTTTGACATAGGAGTAAAATGAAATTGTCAATAAATTTGAATAAAGTGCTTACAATTGAAAGAAGCGGGGGTAAGACAATTTTCAAGCAATTGCACTTTTTTTACTAGGGGGTAAAGTAATGTCGGGGAACAAAGAATTTTTTTATCGGAGATTGCATTCTTTGCTTGGCGTCATTCCGGTCGGTCTATTTTTAGTACAGCACTTAGTGATTAACCACTTTGCGACGAATGGACCAGAGGCGTTTAACAAAGCTGCACACTTTATGGAACAGCTTCCATTCAGATATGCACTTGAGCTGTTCGTGATTTTCTTACCACTGATCTATCATGCTGTTTATGGGGTGTACATAGCCTTTACGGCACAAAACAACACGTCTCGCTTCAGTTACTTAAGAAACTGGTTGTTCAGACTGCAACGGATTACAGGTATCATCACATTGATTTTTGTCACTTGGCACGTATGGGAAACACGCATTCAAGCGCAGCTTGGAGCTGAAGTAAACTATGACATGATGGCGAATATTTTAAGCTCTCCATTTATGCTAGGTTTCTATATTGTCGGTGTTTTATCTACTATTTTCCACTTTGCTAATGGCTTGTGGTCATTTGCTGTCAGCTGGGGAATTACAGTTTCACCACGCTCACAAAGAATCTCCACATATGTGACATTAGGTATATTTATAGCGCTTTCATATGTAGGGCTAAGAGCAATTTTCGCTTTTGTTTAAGAGGAAATAGATTAGTAGAAGAGGGAGAGGGGCTACAATGAGTAATTCTAGCATCATCGTTGTCGGAGGCGGCTTAGCTGGTCTCATGGCAACTATCAAAGCAGCAGAAGCGGGAACAGCTGTTAAACTATTTTCAATCGTACCTGTGAAACGTTCGCATTCTGTTTGTGCACAGGGCGGAATTAACGGAGCGGTCAATACAAAAGGTGAAGGAGATTCACCTTATGAGCATTTTGATGACACGGTATATGGCGGAGACTTTTTAGCTAACCAGCCGCCAGTAAAGGCAATGTGTGAAGCAGCGCCGTCCATTATCCACTTACTTGATCGTATGGGTGTAATGTTTAACAGAACACCAGAAGGATTACTGGACTTCCGCCGTTTCGGGGGAACACAGCACCACCGTACAGCATTTGCTGGTGCGACAACAGGTCAGCAGTTATTATATGCACTAGATGAGCAGGTTCGCCGTTATGAAGTAGCGGGGCTTGTGACGAAATATGAAGGCTGGGAATTCCTTGGCGCTGTCTTAGATGACGAGGAAGTATGCCGAGGCATTGTCGCGCAGAACTTGACGACAATGGAAATCGAATCCTTCCGTTCAGATGCTGTCATCATGGCAACAGGCGGCCCTGGTATCGTATTCGGTAAATCAACGAACTCCATGATTAACACTGGATCTGCTGCATCCATCGTCTATCAGCAAGGGGCGCATTACGCAAATGGAGAATTCATTCAAATTCACCCAACAGCGATCCCAGGAGATGACAAGCTGCGTCTCATGAGTGAATCAGCTCGTGGTGAAGGTGGACGTGTTTGGACATATAAAGACGGAAAACCTTGGTACTTCCTTGAAGAAAAGTACCCAGCATACGGGAACCTTGTACCGCGTGACATTGCAACGCGTGAAATTTTCGACGTATGTGTGGAGCAAAAGCTTGGGATCAACGGAGAGAACATGGTGTACCTAGATCTTTCTCACAAAGATCCAAAAGAGCTTGATATTAAGCTTGGTGGAATCATTGAAATCTATGAAAAATTCATGGGTGATGACCCGCGTAAGCTTCCGATGAAAATTTTCCCGGCTGTTCATTATTCAATGGGCGGATTATGGGTTGATTATGATCAAATGACGAATATCAAAGGCTTGTTTGCTGCCGGAGAATGTGATTACTCTATGCACGGCGGAAACAGACTTGGTGCAAACTCATTGCTTTCTGCGATTTACGGTGGAATGGTTGCTGGACCAAATGCTGTGAAATACATTAGTGGTCTTGAAAAGTCTGCAGAAGATTTATCATCTGCAACATTCGACAGTGCCGTGAAGAAAGAGCAGGAGAAATGGGACAACATCCTTAGCATGGATGGCACAGAAAATGCATATGTGCTTCATAAAGAGCTTGGAGAATGGATGACGGACAACGTTACAGTGGTTCGTTACAACGAGAAGCTCTTAAAAACAGATGAGAAGATTGAAGAACTGATGGAGCGCTATAAGCATATTAACATCAACGATACAGCTTCATGGAGCAACCAAGGCGCTGCCTTCACGCGTCAGCTTGACAACATGCTTCAGCTGGCACGTGTCATTACGATTGGGGCTTACAACCGGAATGAAAGCCGAGGCGCACACTATAAACCGGAATTCCCAGAAAGAAACGATGAAGAATTCCTAAAAACAACGATGGCTACGTTCAAAGGGAAAAACCAAAAACCTGCATTCCACTATGAGGACGTCGATGTATCGTTAATTGCACCTCGTAAACGAGATTACTCGAAGAAAAAGGTGGAGAAATAAGATGAGTGAAAAAAACACGATTCAATTTATTATCACACGTCAAGATACAGCAGATGGCAAGCCTTATGATGAGGAATTCGAAATCCCTTACCGTCCGAATATGAACGTCATTTCTGCACTCATGGAAATCAGACGTAACCCGGTCAATAAAAAAGGTGAAAAAACAACGGCTATTAACTGGGACATGAACTGTCTTGAAGAAGTATGTGGCGCTTGTTCCATGGTCATTAATGGAACGCCTCGCCAGTCATGTACAGCACTAATTGACAAGCTAGAGCAGCCGATTCGTCTTCAGCCGATGAAAACTTTCCCGGTTGTGAGAGACTTGCAGGTTGATCGAAGCCGTATGTTCAATTCATTGAAAAAAGTCAAAGCATGGGTGCCAATCGATGGCACATATGATCTTGGACCTGGACCAAGAATGCCTGAGAAAAAGCGTCAATGGGCGTATGAGCTTTCAAAGTGTATGACATGTGGTGTCTGCCTTGAAGCTTGTCCAAACGTAAATGATAAGTCTTCCTTTATGGGCCCTGCACCGCTTTCACAAGTTCGTTTATTTAACGCACATCCGACAGGTGCAATGAATAAGTCTGACCGCTTAGAAGAAATTATGGGTGATGGCGGTCTTGCAAACTGCGGGAACTCTCAAAACTGTGTGCAGGCTTGTCCGAAAGGAATCCCGCTCACAACATCAATTGCAGCACTTAACCGAGATACAACTTTACAAGCTTTCCGTAACTTCTTCGGAAGCGATCACGCAGAATAACATCACATTCAGTCCTCCTTGCCAATCATGATGAGTGTTTACAAGAGGCTGGATGCAAAAACATAACAAACGCCTCTTCCAATACGGGAGAGGCGTTTTGTTTGCGAATAAGGAGTGGATCAAATGAGGCTGCCGTCATATATTGAAGAGCCGTTTGAAGAGTGGAGGGCATCGTTTCGTTTTTATGTGGAAACAACCGTCCGTTTTTCAGAAACGGATATGTTTGGTCACATGAACAATGTCACCCCGTTTGTGTATTTTGAAGAGGCACGGATTGCCTTCTTTCAAAAAACGGGAATTGTAGATAAACGAATGAAGCGAGCGAGAGAGACGATTACGGTCGTGGCAAACCTTCAATGTGATTACATCAAGCAAGTGGAAATCGGTGAGAGGCTGCGTGTGTATGTAAAGCCAGAAAAGGTTGGATCAAGCTCTCTCATCCTTCATTATTTAGGAGAAAATGAACAGCAAGAACCGTGTTTTACAGGCTCAGTCACCATGGTGCAAATAAGTAAAGACACCGGTGCCCCTGTACCGTTTACAGAAGAGGAAAAAGAGACTTTTCAGGCCCAGCGACATTAAAGAATCACGGGTGAATGCTTCATTTTGTTATAATAAAAGAATCATAATGAAGAAGAAACAAAGGAGAGCACATGAAGATTTTTCAATACGACACCATTGATAGTACAAATAATGAAGCGAAAAGGCTTATTCAGCAAGGAGAAACCCCTTCATTTGCTGTATATGCCCGGCAGCAGACAGCAGGGAGAGGCAGGCTTGGCAGACCGTGGGAAACACCTACAGGGAATGTGGCTGTCACGATGACAGTAAAACCGCCAGTAGATATCTCCACCCAATCAACGATTGCCCCGCTGACGGCACTCGCCATTTATGATGTACTCAAACCACTCATGAGAGCAGAGGATCAGCTGGCAATCAAATGGCCAAATGATCTATTGATTAATGAAGCGAAAGTATCTGGCACATTAATTGAAGCAGACCGCAGCGCTATTTACATCGGTGTGGGCATCAATGTAGAGACAAAGCCGGAGCACGTTCCGTATAAAACCGTTTGCCTATCAGAACTGACTGAGGTGAAAGCGGACCAGCTAGTGAAAGATTTGGCAGCGGCCTTTGAAAAATACCATGCACGCTGGCAAATGGAAGGATTTGAAGCCCTCATAGCTCTCTATAACAAACGATTATATCGGCTGAATCAACCGCTTCGTATTTCATTAGATCGTGAAAAGCAAACATGGCAGGAAGGGATTTGCTGTGGTGTGAACCGTTATGGTCATATTCAGTTAAAAGATGATCAAGGACATATAAAAGCCCATTCAGCAGGAGATATTGATGCACCGCCCAAGTAGACAATTTCTTGTTCTATGAGTGTGTAGACAAACCGTTGCATTCGGTGTTAGAACGGAGTTGCTTTAAGATCTTCAAACTGAAAAAAGACAAAGAGCTAAAATCAGTTCATTTTAGCTCTTTGTCGACATGATGACGTCTCATTTATGCTTCTCTTTTTATTTGAGGTTGAACCATGTAGTCTTTTTTTGTAAAGACCACTCCATCTAGGATTTCTCTTGCGGTTCGAATGACTTTCACTCTGTTTTGTGAGATATCAATTTCAGTTTGCATAATACCAGCAGGATGACCAATTCGAAGTGTATCATCTTGACCTTGAAAAAGCTGTGCCGGAAGCGTTTGATCCATGAAACAGCTGGCTGACACACAGACAGATCCGGTAATGGCAAGTGCTTGGTGCGGTCTTTGCATCGATAGCATCCGAACGATGATGTCCATATCTGCTGCTCTTCTCAATATTCCATTTGTATCTACATAATCAGCAGGCTCGCTAATAATTGCAAGCTTAGGAACAGCTGGAGACTGTAATGTGGCCAGTTCTTTTGGTGCAAAGTGGCACATTTCAGCAGCGATGGAACGAATCTCTTCTAAATCATCCAGCAATTCGTCTGTAAACTCCTCAGGCAATTCAGTTCCTTTTAATTGAATATCTTTGGCACGGATAAAGGCGATTGGATTTGCAATGTCAACGATTGAGATCGGAATCTCTCCAAACTTTGTCTGGATCGTATCCATTTTGTTTCCAGTCGGAAAGGTTTTACCTGTGACAGCGCCTTCAGGTTTTTCAAAGGATAAATAAATGGGAGAACCTTTTCCTTTCACTCCTGGAATTTCTGCCTGTCCTTCAAATTTCACTTCTCCGTTCTCGACTTCTACCTCTGCCACAATGATTTTATTCGTGTTGGTATTCAGAATACGTACTGTTGTGACAGGCTCAACTGCTTGGACAAGTCCTTTAATGATGGCATACGGCCCAACTGCTGATGAGATATTCCCGCAGTTTCCTTTAAAGTCCACAAATCTTTCATTGATGCTGACTTGTGCAAACGTATAGTTCACATCCACATCTGGACGAGTGGCTTTATCGATAATGGCCACTTTGCTTGTTAAAGAATTGCCGCCCCCGATTCCATCAACCTGTAGCCGGTCAGGGCTGCCCATAATGTCTAATAGAAATGCTTCGAGCTCATCGTGTTCGTAAGGTGCATCATTGGCTTGAATGAAGACCCCTTTGCTTGTACCGCCTCGCATGATTGTGATTGGAACTTTTCTCATTGATCTCACCCTCAATTGTTTAGTTACTATTTATCTAATCAAAATGGTAAAGTATAATAAGAAATAAGTTAAATACATTATTTTAAGAGAAAACGATAAATTATTTTTATAACAAGGTCAAAAGGAGGGCACACAATGGATGAGAAAGATTGGCGGTTTTTAAAGGTGCTATATGAAGAGAAGAACATCACAAAAGCGGCAGAAAAATTATTTGTCTCGCAGCCTGCCTTAAGTTATCGATTGAAACAGCTTGAAGAGGAATTTGACATGAAGCTTTTCTTTAAAAGAAAACGAGGAATTGAATTTACATCAGAGGGCGAATATTTGGCTGAATACGCAAATGACATGCTCAAGCAGCTCCAGCAAACGAAAGATGGCATGCTCAATATGCAAAAAAAGGTCAAAGGAACGATCCGACTAGGGGTGTCGAGTAACTTTGCTCAATATAAACTGCCGGAAATTTTAAGAGAGTTTTCTAAGCAGTATCCACATGTTCAATTTATGGTGAACACAGGATGGAGCACAAAAGTCATGGATTTATTAGGTACATCAAGTGTACATTTAGGGATTTTAAGAGGAGATTACGACTGGAATGGAGAGCGATTTTTGCTTGATAAAGAACGGCTTTGTATCATTTCAAAATCAGAAATACAGCTAAAGGATCTTCCTAAGCTGCCGCTCATTGACTATCACACGGATAGTTCATTAAAACGATTGATTAACAGATGGTGGCAGGAGACGTTCACGATGCCTCCGCTTGTGACAATGGAGACAGACAGGCAAGATACATCAAAAGAGATGGTGAAGCATGGTTTAGGTTATGCCATTGTCCCGGAAATTTGCCTCAGACCAAGTGATGAGCTATTTGTAAAAGGTCTTTCGTATAAAGATGGACAGCCTGTTTTAAGAGATACATGGCTCATGTACCAGCCAGATTCCCTTCATTTGTCTGTTGTGAAAGCATTCATTGAGTTTTTAAGAAGTCAGCAAGGCTAATTATAAAAAAATTTTATTGAATAGACGAAAAAATCGATATTTTCATTATAAAAAAAGCTATTATATCCTTGAAATAGAAAGCGCTAACATTTCGGGCCGCAAGTGCAAAAGGGGCGCTTGTGGATCGTGTAAAGAAGAGGATGGAGGGATATGAAGTGCTAGCTATTTTAGGGATCTTGATGGTCGTGACTTTTACATTTCTTATTATGACAAAACGTATGCATCCGGTGGTGGCTCTAACCGTTGTGCCAATCATCTTTGCATTAATCGGTGGATTTTACAGCGGATTAGGGGACATGATGCTTGATGGACTCAAGACCGTTGCACCATCTGCTGCTTTATTGTTATTTGCCATCTTATTTTTCGGTGTCATGCTGGATGCTGGATTGTTTGACCCATTGATCAAACTGATTTTACGTCTTGTGAAAGGCGATCCGGTCAAAATTGCTTTTGGGGTAGCGATTTTGTCTATGCTTGTTGCATTAGATGGTGATGGGACGACAACGTACATGATTACCGTATCAGCTATGTTGCCACTTTTCTTAAGAATTGGGATGAACCCACTGATTTTAGGGACGATTTCATTATTATCACTAGGCATTATGAGTGGAATGACGCCTTGGGGCGGTCCAGCTACTCGTGCGATTGCTGCACTTGGTTTAGATGCAGCGGAATTCTTCATTCCATTACTCCCGACGATGATAGGGGGCGGTCTTTTTATCCTTTTTACAGCGTATGTTCTTGGAAAAAAAGAACGGAAGCGCATTGGGGTTGCCGAGATTCAGTATAAAGAAGAGGTCTCGATCTCTCCTGAATTGGCGGCATCAATTGAAGATGGCGTAGCTGATATGAAGAGACCAAACTTGATTTGGGTTAACTTCTTCCTAACGATTGCTGTCATGGTCACACTTGTATTGGATATCGTACCGATTCCTGTACTCTTTCTCATTGGCTTTGTCATTGCGCTTATGATCAACTATCCAAAAGTTGAAGATCAGCGTGAGCGGATTTTATCGCATGCAGGAAATGCTTTAACGGTCATTACCCTTGTGTTTGCAGCAGGAATTTTCACAGGCATTTTTTCGGGAACAAAAATGGTGGAGTCCATTGCTAACTTGGTCATTTACATGATTCCAGATTCATACAGCTCATTTTTTCCACTCATTGTCGCTTTGACGAGTATGCCATTTACATTTGTTCTTTCAAATGATGCTTATTATTTCGGGGTGCTGCCAATCTTAGCTGAGGCCGGCGCAGCTTACGGAATTGATCCAGTAGAAATTGCGCGCGCCTCTATTATCGGACAGCCTGTCCATTTGCTGAGTCCGCTTGTCGCTTCCACATTACTGCTTGTGAGTATGCTGAATAAAGATATTGGTGATTTGCAAAAGTACGCACTGCTATGGACCGTACTCACAGCCCTGTTTACAACACTTATTGCTCTTTTAACAGGAGCCATTTCGATATTTTAAAAGCTTGTTTGATAAAGGATGATGTCTCTATAGGGGACTCGTCCTTTTTTGTGCGGTTTGAAGGCGAGGAAATTGGACGCTGATCTGCGGGAATTCTCGATTTTAACGTCACCTACCTCAAGTACCCGGCATATGATATCTCGACTATACAGAATCCCATTCTATAGAGACTAGAGCTCTCACCTTAGCAAGGAGGGTTACAATACTTGAAGGAGAAAGAGTTTCAATCCAAGCCGCTATTAACCAAAAGAGAAAGAGAAGTATTCGAATTGCTCGTCCAAGATAAAACAACAAAAGAAATTGCAAGCGAGCTTTTTATTAGCGAAAAGACTGTTCGAAATCATATTTCGAATGCTAAGCAAACCTTTTACAAACGAAAACAACATTTAACAAAATTGCACCAAAAGTCATATGTAAACCTATACCACAAATGGATTATAATACAATCATTAGTTCGCCAATTCTTATTAAAAATTCATATTTATTCGACAATTTATGACAGCTTTTTCGACTTTAGTGTGCTAAATTGATTTTGAAAGGTGATCATATGAGTGTAATTGCAAAAAAAGAAATAGGGGAAATTCTCAAAGACAGTTTAATTTCATCTGAAATGACTCAGTTAGATATCGCAAAAAAAATTGGCATTACTAAGGGCTACATGAGCAAATTCTTATCCGGAAAAGAGATTGCTTTCTGGATGGTGATAGAGGCTGTTAATTGCATACTTCCAGAGAAAGAAAAAGAGTTGATGGGAGATTACTGCAAAAGCGGTATTGATAAAAAATATTTGTTTTGTGCTTTGGAGTATTGTTATACACAGAAAATGTTTGATGTTATGAGATACTTGATTGTAGAATACTCAGCGGTTACACCGGAACCTTGTTCACTTTACAAATGGATTCTAAATTATAGAGGAAACTTTGACATGCAACATATCAGTAAGTTACGTAATAATAATTTTAAATCCATGGAGGCAAAAGCATTATTATTAATCCTTGAAACCTACGGTTACTATAATTTAGGGAAATACGATATGGCCCACTTTTATATTAGTAAAGCAGGATCATACATTACCAAAATCAAAGATCCATTTCTTAGGAAAAGCTTCAGTGCAAGAATAGATGAGGTATTAGCTAATGTATATTTAAAGCAAGAAAACAATGTTGAACTTGCAAGACTCGCAGCTAAATCACTTCTTGAAAATAAAGTTAGTGAAAGCCATGAGATAACCGCTAACCATTTGTTGGCACTCTCTTATTTCTTAACATCTTATGAAAAATCGATTGCGTATTACAACATATTTTTAAATCTCATGGAGCAGCATCCAGAAAGAGTAGATGAGATTATTCAAAATAAAGAGGAAATTGCAATTCTTCAGTATTATTGGAAAGCTAGTATAGATTCAAGATATAACGTTTCTGATTTTACCAGTAAATTAAAGAATCACAGTGTATTATCTGATTATTATAGTGATGAGCGTCTTAAACCATATGCGTACTTATTCGATGGAATTAAAGAAGCTAGAGCAGATAAAATTCTTTTATCACTTCACTATTTCTCAGAAAAACGTGAGTATTTCAGAGCTAACATTCCTAAATTAGAGTTGCAAAAATTGGAACTAGACTATAAACTCTAATAGTCAGGAGGTGAATGCATGAAAAAATTTACTAAAGTGCTGATTTTAGCCAGTGTAATTCTGTTTGTATCAGGGTACCAAACCACTATGTCAGCAAAAGAAACTGTTTATCAAACTAAAGATGTAAAAGTAGGCATGTAAAAAAGACGCTACCAGAAATGGTAACGTCTTTCGTGTTTTAAAGAGAAGTTTCCTGTTTTGCAAAATCTTAAAAACAGGAAACTCTTTCAAAAAGATAAAAAATACAATATAATGGGAATATATGTTCTTGTTTAGGGGGATATTATGTCAATTATTTATGAGGAATTACTTAAAAAGGTATCAAAACCAACAAAAAAAGAAGAACCATCTCATTCTTCTTCTACGGAAGCACTTCCTAAAAACTTCGCTTTAGATTCTCGATAATTTTCAAGTGCATTAAGCATAAATTCTCTTTCATCTTTTGTTATTTTATTACCATGTTTATCTATAATATCTGCCTTCTCAATGAGATCTAGGCTTAACTTTCTGGAGAAAACGAGTTCTTTTTCTTCATCACTCATTGTATTAAGTTCTTCTTTATTTGTTACGAAATAAGAAAGATCAACGTTAAAATATTTTGCAATTGTATTTAAATTTTCAAATGACGGCTTTTTTATTTTTCCAGCTTCTAATTTCGATAAATAACTATGAGTAACCCCTATTTCTTCTGATATTTGAGCGAGTGTTAAACTCCTGCTTTTTCTTAAATCGGCTAGATTTTGCCCTATGACTTTATTAATATCATCCATAAACAGCAATCACCTTTCTGTAGTGCTTCTTATACATACTATTATAACATGTTTTTTCCTCTGGGAAAAAAATTAGAAAAACAACTTTACAATGCGTTAGGCAGGATGTTATATTTGTTTTGTAAGTTCCTGTAGGAACATTATGAGGTGGTGTTTAAGTTTGGATTTTAAGATTATTTTCGGTAACAAAATAAAGCAAATTCGTTCAGAAAAGAAAATGTCCATTACTGAATTTGCTGAATTAACGGGATTTACAAGCTCCTATATCTCTAAAATAGAGAATTATAAAATTAACCCGACTATTAAGAGTGTTCTACAATTCTGTAATAAGTTGAATTTAAGTATTGGTTATTTTTTTTAATCACAAAGTTCCTACAGGAACATTTATTATGAGGAGGTACGGAACATTATGAAATTCGATATTGAATGAGTTTATACAAAAAACACCAATATTTTTGGTGGGTAGTCCTATCCTCCGCATTGCATATTATGTTTCGAGGTGATTTTATGGCACAAAGAAAGAAAAAGAAAAAAAGCAATCTGTTTGTCGGAGAAATTTTCTTTGGAACAGAAGACAGAGAAAAGCTTTTTACCGAGGCTGTCGCACCTTACTACACTCCAGTAAAAAAAGAGAAAAACAAAAAAAATAAAGAGGCTTGAAACTTCTGTTTCACCTTTTTTTGAAGGACAAGCTCAAGCTGAAAAGGTAATTAAGAAAAAAATAGGAGGATCAACCGATGGGGGAAGTCAAATGGGTGAAATTAAGTACCCAGATGTTCGACGATGAGAAAATTAAACTCATTGAACAAATGCCTGAATCTGACACTCTGTTGATTATATGGGTTAAATTACTTGCTCAAGCAGGAAAAACTAACGCTTCTGGTTTTATTTATCTAAGTGAAAACGTTCCTTATACAGACGAAATGTTAGCACACATCTTTGGAAGGCCATTGGGAATTGTTCGCATGGCATTAGATACATTTAGAAAATTCGGAATGATTGAAATTAATGATCAGAATTTTATCAGTATATGTAATTGGGAAAAGCATCAAAATCTAGATGCGCTCGAAAAGATTAGGGAACAGAATCGATTGAGAAAGCAAAAACAACGAAAAAAACTAAGTCTTGCAGAACCAAAAAATAACATGTCACGTGACGTCACGATCAACGTCACGGCAAGTCACGCAACAGATATAGATAAAGAATTAGATATAGATAAAGAATTAAAAGATATATTGTCGGGCAACCCGACTGTTAATCCTGAAACTCAAGAATCTGAAATTCCATTCAAGCTGATTGTTGATCTTTTGAACAAAGTAACAGGGAAGTCTTTCAGACATACATCTGCTGCTACACAAAGATTAATCAAAGCACGTTGGAATGACGGATTCAGATTTGAAGACTTTAAAACAGTGATCCTGACAAAAACTAATCAATGGCTTAAAGACGACAAAATGAATAAGTACTTGCAGCCAACGACTTTGTTTGGAACTAAATTTGAAGGATATCTGAATGAAGGTGCGGGGGTGATAAAACGTGCAGAGCATCAAATCAGTGGCAGCGGGAGCCTTAAACGCAAGAATGACCTTCCATTCTGAATACTGCAATAAACACACGTTCACTCGTGGAAATGAAGATGTTGTAAAGCCTGTTCGTATGATGATCCTCAACGGCAAGGTTGTTTGTCCACGATGTGAACTGGATGCGGATGAAAAGAAGCTCCAAAAAGATTTAGAAAGTCAGATTGAGCTTAGTCAGCGTGCCAAGAATTTCAACACGCTTGAAAAGCGTAGTATCTTCCGAGACAGAACCATTGCTAAAGCGACGTTTGATAATTACAAAGTGACCGAGCCTGAGGAAACGGCAAACAAACGCCTCATGATGGAGCTTGTCGGTTATTTAAAACAAGGAAAAGTGTTTAATATTTTTCTGCAGGGTCATCCAGGAGTGGGGAAGAGTCATCTAGCCTATGCCGCACTTAAAGCTCTCAATGTGCCGCCTGATCCAGACAACCCTGAGGATATGGGCAAATCATGCTTGTTTATAAACCTTGCGGATGCTGCTTTTGCCATTCAAGACTCTTTCCACAACAAAGAAAGTAAATTCACCCAAGGTTATGTAACAGGTCTTATAGGTGATGTGGATTATCTGGTGATTGATGACGTAGGGGCTGAGACGGGATCTGAACATTCAAAGAGTGAAGCCACCAACTTTATACACAAGATACTTTATGCAGTCACATCAGCTAGACAGGATAAAGCAACGATTTACACATCCAATTTAACTGGGGACAAATTAAAACAAATGTACGACACCAAACTTGTATCACGCATGACGAAAAGGTCTAAGTACATTTTGTTTAGAGATACTTTTGATAAGCGTGATGAAGAATTGCCGTTCTAATGAGAAGGTTGATAGTTTAATAGATCGGCTGCAAGCAAGAGTATGAAAAACACAAGGAGGAACGAACATGAAAAAAGGCGGTAGAAAGCCAACACGCTCAGAAAGAAAAACCCTAGTAGTAAATGGGTTGAACCCTCGTTACTGGCACGTGGAAAAGAATCTGGCAGCATCCATGCATATTGTGCATAAAGAGGTTGGGCGAAGAAAGGAAATTGCAAAGTGAACGCTACTAGAATCATATTAGAAGATTTCAATTTTGAATGGACGATTGTTGGCCTCAAACGATTTTTGGATTACTGGTACGAAGGCAGGTCTTTGAGTGAAATGGCCGAGCTGTTTCGCAGGCCAGAAGAAGAAGTGTTAATGCTGATGATTGATTTTAGCAAACGAGGAAAGATCAAGGAGCGTCCGAACGGTGTCGGCGCAAACGAGCCTATGTATATCAAAAAAAGCGCAATGAGCTACAAAAAAAGAGATCTACGCAAGCTGTTTGAACAACAACCGGTTTACTACGCTTGTCCGCACAGTGATTTCATATGGGATGAGAAAGACATCATTTTATTTAGACAAATGTGGCAGGATCATGAGCCGATCAGACACATGGCCAATCGTTTAGCCCGCAATGTCGATGACATCCTGTTGCTGATACTTGATCAAGCAGAGTTGGGAAAGATCGAACCACGTAAAGGTGGAGTTTTTGGAAAGGAAGACAACCAGCATGAAGAAAAAGAGCATCTTGTTGCCATTTGAGAAAGCGACAGCACGGCAGTTGGAAGTGATTGCGCGGTATGAAGATTGTCCAAAACGGATCAAGGCAGCAGCTGTGCGCCACCTCAAAAAGAGGGGAGGCATCAAGTGATGACCAGTGACGATAGAGAGTTAATGATCGAGTGGTTGAGTCTCACAAACGTTGGTCGCGAATATTGCGAAAAACTATCAGACGAAGAACTCGAAAGAATCTATGAACTCAACGTTCCGCAGCGTGACGAATAAAAGGAGGTGAGCATATTGGAAACTGTAGCGAATCCATACAAAGCAGGTCCAGTAAAAGCGTGGGTTATGTCAGAGGATGAACTAGCAGCATATAGACAGCAACATCCACCAAAGCCATACAAAAAGAGACTCAAACGTAAAGACTGGCGTTGGCAGCGCACAGATCAATCCGTCGAGTCTCAGCGGTAAGAATTCACATCAGTTCAATGTGAGTAATTAAGCTTAGGAACCTTAATTATATCACATTGGAGTGAAGATTGTGAATAGACCGCAGACTATCTCATTAACAAAAAACGAGCCTTTCACAACATTAGTTGAACAAGGAAAGGTACAAGTGATCGTGCTGGACGGGATCAACAACACAGCGCATTACATAGAGGCTCCCGAACACGGTCACACAATCATTGAAACGATTAAAGGAAGTTTTGACCGAGTTAGGTTTGATTTCAGCCATAAAATTAAAAAATAGCAGGGGTTCATCCCCTGCGGGGGAGGAATTGCGATGTTATCAAAAGATCAAGTAAACGTTGATGACCTTTTAGACGAGGTAACACGTTTGAAAAGAGAATTAGAGAAAAAGAATCAGCAGATCAACGGATTCTCACAGTTTTTCTTAAACGAACTGGAGTGGGGACAGCGACATTTTACAAGAACTAAATCTGAGTTTCACAGAGGCGGATTAGAAGTCCTGAAAAACCTCGAAAAGCATTATGAGTTTGTTTTTCGAAAGCGATTGGACGGTGAAAAAGTAAACATATCGAGCTTTTACAGGCCGTCAAAGAAATGCGAATCGTGCGGGGAACGTGAAAGTGAATGTTTTTGTGATGATAAGGAGGGTGAGAAATTATGAATCAGAAACTCAAAAAAGGTGATCTAGTCGTCATGCATTCATGCG
The DNA here is from genome assembly GCF_038005045.1 of Bacillus sp. FSL K6-3458. Taxonomy (NCBI): domain Bacteria; kingdom Bacillati; phylum Bacillota; class Bacilli; order Caryophanales; family Bacillaceae; genus Bacillus; species Bacillus sp. FSL K6-3458. The sequence goes on from NZ_JBBOSI010000001.1 coordinate 1,456,091, forward strand.
TGGAAGCGGTGCTAAGCGAAGGAAGAGTATGGAAGTGTAAAGATGATGAATTCAATCCGAGCGCACCTGCTGTTTTCCTAGAAGGTTTTTCAGGACACTTCGCCGCTGAATTTCTGCAAAAAGTGGACGTACCTGTCATTGAATCAGAGATGGACCTATACAACGAGATTCAGCGCCTAAAGCAAGAATTGAGGTTCTCGAACCAAAAGAATGAACAGTATTTGAAGGAATGGAGAAAGGCTGAAACACAAGCAAACAGAGCTACTGAGCAACTAGCCGATGTCACCATTGAACTGAAAAACTTAAAACGATCTTTGCTGATGGAGGCGGGGAAATGATGAGTATACCAAAGCACATCGAACTGTCGCAGGCCGTCAAAGCCTGCAAAAATCAAGCGATGACGATTGATGATGCAGCTGTCCATCTTAAAGTGCCGGAAAACGTTGTACCGATGCTGGTACGCAAAAACGATGATCTCGTGATAGAAGGTAACGTGGTCATGGCGAAAAGGGAATCAAACGGACCTGTAATACTCACGGTGCTTGGGTTCATGGCAATTATCGTGATCGCTGGGTTGATGCAATGAAACAGCTCAATCTATTCCGTGAAATCATTGTAGACAACTTTGCAGGAGGCGGGGGAGCGAGTACAGGAATCGAGCTTGCCACAGGGTTATCAGTTGATATAGCCATCAATCATGATCCTGCTGCCATAGCAATGCATGAGGTGAACCATCCTGACACGGAACATTATTGTGAATCTGTTTGGGATGTCGAACCGAAAGAAGCTGTTAAAGGTCGAAAAGTTGGGCTAGCATGGTTTTCCCCTGACTGTAAGCACTTTTCTAAAGCAAAAGGCGGTAAGCCAAAGGATAAAAACATTCGCGGTCTAGCATGGATCGCAGTTAAATGGGCCATTGCTGTAAAACCAAGAGTCATCATGCTGGAAAACGTTGAAGAGTTTCAGACGTGGTGTCCGTTAGATGAAGAGGGGTACCCAATCAAAGAGAAAAAAGGCGAAACCTTTAAATCATTTGTGAAATCACTTGAGGCGTTGGGATACGAAGTGCAATTCAAAGAATTAAAAGCCTGTGATTATGGTGCCCCGACTACCAGGAAACGCTTTTTCATGATAGCCCGCTGTGATGGTAAACCCATTGTTTGGCCGAAGCCAACACATGGCGATCCAAACAGTCTATCTGTTCAAGTCGGAAAGCTGAAACCGTGGAGAACAGCTGGTGAAATTATTGATTGGAGCATAGGAACACCATCCATCTTCAATCGAAAAAAGCCACTTGCGGATAATACTTTAAGGCGAATTGCACGGGGCATCCAACGTTTTGTGGTTAACAATCCAAACCCGTTTATTGTTCGTATCGGTCAAACTGGATTCGCTGGTGATCGGCTGCAATACGAGTTAACAAAGCCGTTAACAACCATCACAACTAAACAGGAGCATTGTTTAGTTTCACCAACGCTTATGGTTAACACAACAGGACATGTAGGAAGCAGAGTTGATCAGCCCATTAAGACAATTACAACAGGTGGTCATCATGCATTAGTAACGCCATTTCTAGCAACTTATTATACAGAAACAACAGAAAACGGTGTCAGGGGCCAAACACTAGGCGAACCAATTGCAACAATACCAACTTCAAATAGATTCGGCTTAGTCAAAGCATTCTTAACAAAATATTACGGTTCAGATGTCGGACAGAAGATAAACGAGCCATTACACACCATAACAACTAAAGATAGATTCGGGTTAGTCACCGTAAAAGGAGAAGAATATCAAATAGTGGATATCGGCATGAGGATGTTACAACCTCATGAATTATTCGCCGCACAAGGTTTCCCATCAAATTATGTAATTGATCGTGATTGTGACGGGAAGGTTTACCCGAAAACAAAACAGGTAGCAAGATGCGGTAATGCTGTTCCGCCACCATTCGCAGAGCAGCTGGTGAGGGCTAACCTCCCTGAGATGTGCGTACCTGAGCATATGAACAAATATTATAACAAAGCAAACTAACAGCTGGGAGGGGGTGCCGCATGGACCTGAATCAGATACTTCAAGGTGATTGTATAAAAGTTGTTCAGTCGCTACCACCGGATACAATTCAAACCGTCATCACTAGCCCGCCTTATTGGGGGTTAAGAGACTACGGAATGACTGAGCAAATCGGTTTAGAAGAAACCGTTCAAGAATACATTCAAAAAATCGTTTCTTTATTCAGAGAGATTAAGAGGGTTTTAAAAGATGATGGCACTGTCTGGCTGAATCTAGGTGACGCTTATGCTGGAAGTGGCCGCGGAAGAATTGCGAATGGCCGTACTCATCCAGGTATTAACCATATGCAATCTGTCGGACAAACTAGCGGAGTTATAAATCTCTCGAATAAAGTAGCCGGACTAAAACCAAAAGATTTAATAGGCTTGCCGTGGCGTGTTGCTTTCGCTCTTCAAGAAGATGGCTGGTACCTGAGAAAAGACATTGTTTGGAACAAACCCAATGCCATGCCTGAGAGTGTGAGGGACAGACCAACAAGTTCACATGAATATATTTTTCTTCTCTCAAAATCGCCAAAGTATTACTACGATCATGAAGCAATAAAAGAAGAAGCTGCTTATAAACCGTTTCCGGATCCACCAAGAGGATCAAAAGGGGCATTCGGAATGGACCAACAAGGGCGAAGAGAAGACAAGCCCCGTGGTTCATTCAAAGGGAAGTATGGCGATTTAGTTTTTAGAGCAATTAGAAACAAGAGAAATAAACGTTCAGTATGGACCGTTGCAACCAAGCCGACCAAAGATGCTCACTTTGCAACATATCCAGTGGAGCTGATAGAGCCGTGTGTCTTAGCTGGCTGTCCTGTTGATGGCATTGTATTGGATCCATTCATGGGTTCAGGAACAACGGGTATAGCGGCACTCAAGCATAGTAGAAATTTTATCGGAATTGAATTGAACCCTGAATATATAAAAATCGCAAATAAACGCTTAAACGGCGTGCAAATTGAACTGTTGCATCATCTATAAACAGCCTAGCGGCTTAGGAGGAAACGGAATGAACACCACAAGAATAACTATTCCCGATCGTGATTCATATGGTTGTTTGGTCGGATTCAAAAAATTGAATGTGCTTTGGGAATGCCCTACGTGTGGTAGCGAAATGGGCGAGCCTCAACTCACACATCATGCCGAAGATGGTTTTCATGGAAGTGTTCACATCTGGGAAAGCAAGTGCGGGCATATAGCAAAATACATTGACCTAAAGGAGATAGCGGAATGAATCTCAATAAAAAGCAGCAGCGGCAAATAATTGAACGGATGAACGACTTTGGAGAAAGAGGCGTGAAATCGAATGGAGCGGATAAAGAAGCTGTTGCCGGCATGGCTACTCTTATTTGGATGCTTCAAGTCTTGAACGTTGATACGGATTCCCTAAAGGAGGAAGCACGATGAACGAAAATAAAGAATTCCAAATAAATTTAATAGGCGAAACCATCATGAGGAATAGCGAAGGGGTCTACGCTTCAAAGTCACCTGAAATTGATGTTGAAATTGTTGTAGATAAAGATTATGTCATTGATGCTTTAGTCAGAAATATTCAGATACAAGAACGTATTCTCCAGACGAGTTTTAACACTAATATGTTATTAAAACGTGAAGCAATTCAAAAACACGAAGCAATCCAGAAGAATTTGAATTCATGGGAAAAATATCATGATGATACTGCATTAAGATATGAATTTCAAGCTAGGGATGTTCGCGATTTAGCTTTCTTACTAGGGTTCAAATTGAAAACGGAGGGTGAATGAAGATGAAATTTTTTAATGTGATAAATCCGTATTCTGCGCTTATTAAAGCAAACACAAAAGAAAGTGCCATGAAAATCTATATAGAAGAAGTAGCTAACGATGAGGGAACTCTTGACAAAGATATGAAAGAGATTTCAATTGAACATGCCGTTAAAGCATATATCCATAAAACTGGCTTTGAGCAAGGTTACTTCTTTCAAGATGAGATTTTAAACGGTCTAAAGGACAAAGAAGAAGGAGTAATCGTTATGGATGGAAGCTTGATATGAGGAAGGGGAACATTATGAAAAAACTACTAATCACACTAACTATTATTATTGCGGCGGTGCTTTATGCGCCGTCTGCTTCGGCTGTTTGGTCAAACTGGCAAACCGAGGGATATGGTCACCAAGCACGAGTCTTTACCGATGACACCAATTACTATGCAGGAGCGAAAACGGTCGATTGGAGAGCGGAAAAGAAGGGATCGAGCACGCTTTATTACACCGCTGGCGTATATAAAAAGCGGAGCGGTGGCGGCTTAACAGATACTAACCTAGTTCAAAGAGGAAGCTTTAAATCGTCCACTCCTCTAAAGTCGTTTAGCGTGAGTGAGATCCGCAAGCGTACCGGAAAAGGAACATACGTGATCCAGCTTGACTGCTACACAGATTCAGCAAAGACAAAATACATCGGGACCTTTGAGTCCGTTAAATTCAGTATCAGATAAGGGGGAGCGAAAATGAAAATAACTGTCGATCCGCAAGTAATGACGTTTCATCTGAATTTTAAAAGTCATTGGCAACAAGCAGTAGGACACGAAATAAAAGTCGGTGAATACCGGTTCTGTGTAACACCAATAGACAATGTATTAAAAGTTTCAGAAATAACGACAGGAGCGCTAGTAATGGACTTGCCAAGACCTGAAAAGGCATTATCAAAAATGGAGTCTTTGAAAGCTTTCGAAGCAATAGGGAAACAGCTGCTAGAAGAAATGAAAAGGTCAAAGCATCTTTCAACTGCATTTGAGAAATTAAAACAAGAGTCTTTCAGGTTACTAGGTGAAACACCAGCGCCTGAGGTCTTTGAGCTTGTGGAGGTAGCGGAATGACAGCAGAAGAATTGCACAGTTACTACTGTGAAGATTGCGAAGAGTGGACATATATTGACGAGCTTAATCATCCGGGAAACATCTATTGTGCTCACTGTGGTGAAGCAAATGTGAATATCAGCGCAAAGGATTACGAATTATTGAGATATGCAAGGTCGAGGGTCTTCGAATGACTATAAAAAGCGGCATGAGCCAAAAAGGAGAATAAAGTATGAATCCAAGAGAAGCATTTAGGACTTTCTTTAAATTCCAGTTAGAGAATGGAGAAGGTTTATCAGAATTAGAGCTTAATGAAAAAGACATAGAGAGATTCATAAACGGTGTGGAAGATGACATGCTTTTCCACTCTAAGTTAGATGATTTTCTGAAAGAGTACATTGAGGATCATGGTGATGAATACGGAATGGAATTTAATTAATAAAACAAATAAATAAGTCCAAGACGGAGAGCCTGCGGACACTGATCAACACCTTTTACGGGTGATGGTTGGTGTCCGTTTTTTATTTGTCGGAAAGGAGCGGCAGGCACCATGAAAAAAGAAAAGCCCAAAAAGAACACGCAGAAGCTCACTGACAGAGATTTAAGAGAGCTTATGGGGCAAAACATGCAAAGACTCAAAAGAGCCAAAGGCGGGGCCATGCGTCGAAAATAAAAGGAGTGATTGGGATGACTAATAAAAATGATAAGAATCCAAACGAACAAACAGATCAAATGAATTTAGATATCCCTCAAATCGACGAGGAAAAAACTAGAGAAAAGATGGAAAGAATGCTAGATAAGTATAAGGTGTTAAGGCTTCAAACGCCAGAAGACTTCCTACCAAAAATCACAATAACATACACCATTACGCCGCCTAGCTTTTCCAATCAGTTTCATTCATCGACCGAGGATGCAGCACTTAAAAAAATGGATTGGGAGATTGAACGGGAAAAATACATGAAGCGAATTGAAAGAGGTATTAATCGTCTTACGCAAAAAGAGCGTCGCATCTTAGTAATGCTCTATATGCAAGATGAAGAAATGTTTGATTATGAAATTTATGCAGAAATGGGTCTAAGCCAGCGGAACTATTACCGATTCAAAAATAAAGCCTTTTACCGTTTAGCCTTCGCACTTAGAGAAGAAGTGTACAAGGGGGGCAAGTCATGAATTTCGTTCAGCCGATAAGAGACTTTGAAAAGGTGGAGCAAATGAAGGCTTATTTAAAAAAGAAAAATAGAAGAAATTATATATTATTCATATTGGGGATCAGTACCGGTTTAAGGATATCTGATATACTCAAGATCAAAAAAGAAGATTTGCTGAAAACACATCTGGTCCTCAGAGAAACAAAAACTAAGAAGCAAAAGAGAATTCGTATACCGCCATCAGTTAGAAATGAATTGATTGCCTATGCTAAGGATCTAAAAGACGGTTCATACGTGATCAAAAGCAGGCAAGGGGAAAATAAAGCTATAGATAGATCGGTGGCATATCGCATTCTTAGAGAAGCGGCTGAACAAGTGAACATTACTGAAATAGGCACGCACACATTAAGGAAGACCTTCGGCTACCACTTTTATAAGCAGACAAAGGATGTGGCTATGCTGCAAGAAATATTCAATCATGCCAGCCCGGATATTACATTGAGATACATTGGAATCAACCAAGACAACATGGATTCCGCAATGATGAAGTTTAAGATATAATTTTTTTTAGATATATCTGCACCAAAAAATATCAAAGAGTGCAGTCATTAAAGGGATTTAAAGAAACCTTTATGTGACAAGGATTTCAGCGATTACGGGAGTACAACACACTATATGTTATGGTGTAGTGATGTTAAAAAGTTGAATGGATTACCGATGAAGATAATGTAAAGATTGTATAAAAGATGAAAGAGGGTATGGGAAATGATTAAAGCTATTACAAAAGGTAATTAATTTAAGAGCGGCTTCCGTTGTGGAGGTCGCTTTTTTATTGGTAAGAGAATGGATCATTAATGGATATGGTGAATTGGGGGATAAAGTGGATAAAGTGATATAATGGAAGAAGGAGAAACGAAAAAAATAGAGAGGGTGGAAAATATGAAAAATGAAGTATTCAATCATGAGAACATTGGAGACATGTTGAGTTTTGTACAAAGTTATATACAAGACAAAGAATTTGTTATTATTGATCATCCAACCCATCCACATGCAGAGTCATTGGGGATAGAGATAAAAATGAAATCAACATGGAGAGTTAATAATGTTGGCAGTGAATTTACCTTGTTTTTTGGCACACATGAAGACGTTAAAAATCAATTGGATTACAAGATAAAAGAATTGAAAGGACTACGAGTAACATAGGATCCTTTTAAAGGAGCGGAGCTACTTTGTTTAAAGAAGAAGATTTCTGCAAGTGTCAGGATAATCCGGGAGTTTATACGGAAAATGGAGAACGGGGATACTGGATGCATTGTACGAAATGCAAAAGACCATTAGAGGATGAATTTCATTATTATGATGAACCTGAATTATATTGATTTGAAAATGGCACACTTTTGGCACGATCTTGGCAAAGCATTTCGTCTAAAAGCGGTTATGATGGTATTAGGTGATAAATTGAGAACGGCTTCCATTGCGGAGGTCGCTTTTTTATATGGAGGTGTAGCTGTGGTAGAACTCTTAATCTTAAAAGGCTGTTCAAAACGACGTACAAGGACTTTCATCGTAGGGGCAAACACTTGTCAGGCAAGAGCGTTATGGCAAGATTTGAAAAAGAAATTCCCACAATATAAATATCCGCAATTTGTTTCAAGGAACCCAGCAATGCTAGACGGGGTAAATCCTAGCGAAACAGTTTTAATTTTACTGCCGGGCTATTATCGAAATCCAATAATCAACTGCTATGAATTTCAATGGTTAAAGGAGAATGCCATTGAAGTAGTTCATATCAATGAGGAGAAAGTTAAATGAATGATGTTTTGTGCGAGAAATGCCAAACATATTATGCTGTGGAAGTGAGAGAGATAAAAGAAGCGAAAGGAATTGTAATTCAATTCTTCTCCTGTCCCTATTGTGGAAACTCGAATGTTGTTTCTGCTACAAATAAAGTAATCCGTCAGAAATTACGAGAATTGAGAAAGGCCCGCAGTTTTTATGAACAAGCAACGACACATAGAAGCGCACAACGACGTTTTGAAAAGTATACGCAGCTACATGAAAGTGTCAAACGTCTTATGCTTCCTCTAATTGATGAAGCGAAACAGAGATTGAATAATTCATAGCATCCTTCGGGGTGCTTTTTATTTTGGGGAGGGACACAACGTGGACAACTCACTCAGGGAACTAATCATTAACACAGCAATTGGACACGCAATAAGGACAGACCAATTGTATAACGGTCTCAAAGCCCTTAATAAAAGGGGATGCATATGGGCGGATGGGGAGATCATCAGGGGGTTAGGGATGCTTGGGTCTTATGGTGTGAGGGATAGGCAAGCTATAGATAGTCTCCTACATGTCAGCCAGACTCTGTCCTATGAAGCAGCTCGATCCTATCTAGCATCATATCAAAGGGAGTACAGGGAGTTTTATGCCGTACAGAAAGTAGGGCATCTTCATGCCTTTGTTTTGTTTGCAATGATAGATCAGAGTGAAGCTGGTGAATCCAATGCCACCTAAACCATTGAGAGAGTGTAAGGTGCGAGGGTGCAGAGATTTAACAAGGGATGGTTATTGTCCTGCTCATGCTGATGGTAAGAAGCAGGAAGCGAAGTATTACAACAAACATGTTCGAGATAAACAATCAACAAGTTTTTATAAATCAAGAGAATGGAAACAGACAAGACAACTTGTTCTAATGCGAGACAATTACCTTTGTCAAAGCTGCTTGAAACAAGATCGTGTTGTCCCTGCTGTCATGGTTCATCACATAGTGGAGCTAAAACAGGATTGGAACAAACGATTAGATTTAAATAACCTCGAAAGCATGTGTAATAGCTGTCACAACAAGGTTCATGGCAAGCGAGGGTCATAGTACCCCCCGGCATTAAATCCCTAGAAAACGGCTTCGTGAAGATCGGTGAGCCGTCGTCTGCAAACAAACACCGCTTTTCAAAGTTTCCAAAAACACGAAAAACCCCCTCGGCGAAAATACCGAGAGGGCTTGGTACGACTGGTTTTGTTGTTAATTCGATCATAGCATGATTTCGTTCAATAACAAGCAAAAATTTCAAAAAAATGAAACGGAATGAGGTGAAAAATATGCCGAGACCTGCAAAATCCGCAACGCTTCAATTAATACAGGGCAATCCAAATAAGAAAAACACAGATGAACTTGCGATGCGTGCTGAACAAGAAGAGAGAATGAAAATGAGATCAAACAACATTAAACCTCCATCCTGGTTGGATAAGGTTGCTAAAAAGGAATTCAAACGGATTGCCGAGCTATTAAAGGAAGTGGACATTATAACGGAGGCGGATATCAGCATGTTGGCCGCCTATTGTAATGCCTATTCTCAATATATTTCTATTACCAAGGTGATAGAAGAAGATGGACTCATGGTTCATAAAGATGGATTTGATGAGGACGGAAATCCAATTGAATTGATTGGAGAAGAACACCCATTATTGAAAAGACAAAAGAACTTCTTTGATCAAATGAAGTCAGCTGCAAATGATTTTGGTCTTACTCCATCAGCCCGTGCAAAACTAGCGATCACCAAAACTCAGGAGATTCGGGAAAAGACGGCTGCTGAAAAGGAGTTTGATAACGTGTGACAATTAAGCAGTTTATGATTGATTACTCAAATGATGTTCTACAAGGGAAAATTGTAGCTTGTCAAAAACACATTTGGGCCTGTCAGCGTTTTTTGAATGATGTTGAACGAGAAGGAAAAGAAGAGTTTCCTTATGTATTCGATGAAGAAAAGGCCCGCAGATTTCTTTTTTGGATGACTCAATTTAAACATACCAAAGGACCATTAGCAGGTGAAAATATTGATCCTGATCCTATTCAGATTTTCATTTTTGGCAATGTCTATGGATGGGTCCACAAAGATACCGATATTCGCCGTTTTACAACTGTGTATTGGCAAGTTGGCCGTAAAAATGCAAAGACTCAAAGCTTAGCAACTGTTGGGTCATATGAAGCAATGGCGCTTGGAGAAAGTATGTCGGAGGTTTATATAGGTGCAACCAAAAAAGAGCAGGCTAAGATTTGCTGGAAAGAAATAAATGCTCAAATTGAGGGTAGCGACCTTCTCAATAAACCATCAAAAAAATATAAGGTAGCATATGGGACAATTGAACATATTAAAACAAAATCAATTATCACACCACTTGCAAAAGATGCCGGGAAAACCGGAGATGGATTTAACCCTCAATGTGGAATTATTGATGAATATCATGCTCATCCAACATCAGAAATATATGATGTTATTGAATCGGGTATGGGAGCAAGATCACAACCTTTAATGGTAATTATCACAACTGCTGGACCTGAATTGAATAATCCTGCTTACCGTGTCGAGTACAATTTTGCTTCTCGTCTTTTAGATCCAAATATGGTAGAGAAAAATGATCATTACTTTGCAATGATTAATGAGCTAGATGCAGATGATGATATTAAAGACGAGAGTAAATGGGAAAAAGCGAATCCGATACTTGCAAAACACGAGTTTGGTATAAATTATTTAAGACGGCGTTTGGAAATGGCTTTGAATGTACCGGAAAAAATGCGCGATTTCCTCACCAAAAATATGGATATTTGGGTGAACATGCGATCAAACGGATATATGGATATGAAAGCATGGTCTGATTGTGGGTTGAGTGAAGGTCTACCAGATTTAAAAGGTAAGGAATGTTATGCAGGGATTGACCTATCAAAACGTATTGATCTAACAGCCGCCAGTTTTGAATTTCCACTCGAAAATGGGATGTATTATGTTACAGCGCATGGCTTTATGCCAGAAGATACGTTTCATGAAAGGATGAAAACTGACAAGGTACCGTATGATTTGTGGGTCAAAAAAGGTTGGCTAACTCTTACTGATGGTGCTGTCGTTGATTATGACTATATACGTGCGTACATCAAGACAATGGAAAAGGATAAAGGGTGGAAAATCAAAGAGATTGGATATGATCCATATAACGCAACGCAGTTTGCGCAGCAGATGGAAGCTGATGGATATGTCATGATCGAGATCAGGCAAGGGGTGCAAACCTTATCTGAGCCGACTAAAGATTTACGTGAGAAAGCTAAAGCGCGAAAATTAATCCATGACAATAATGATCTATTAACGTGGGCGATGGGGAATGCCGTCACAAAGATTGACGCGCAGGAGAATATCATGCTTGATAAATCAAAATCGTCACAACGTATTGACCCAGCAGCCGCACTCATAAATGCTCATGTGAGAGCTAGTCAAAATGATGATCATTTAGATTTGAATGAGTATATTTTGTCAGGGGGCTTTTCATTCTAATGAAAAATACCATAAAAAAAATTATGATTTTTCTATTCTCAATCTTAAATGACCTAGTATTTTTTGCTGGGGCAATCTTTATTACAATAGCAGCTTATAAAATACATGAAATCATCGGTCTTTTAGTGACAGGTGGTTTTTTTATATTTACAGCAATTTTAATGAGCCGAAGGAGGTGATTAATTGTTATTAGAAGGTATGTTTTCTAAGAGATCAGCAGATTCAGACAGTGGTTGGGGGATGTCACAGGTCCCGCAATGGGTGTTTGATATTTTCGGTGGTGGTAAAACAGCAAGTGGAGAGAAAGTGAGTGAATCGACTTCATTAAAACATCCTGACGTTTTTTCTTGTATCAATGTTTTGTCAGATGATATAGCAAAATTATCTGTCCATATGTTTAGGAAGCTGGGAGAAAATATTTCTGGAGAACGTGACCATCCTGTTTTTAAATTGCTCTATTTAAAGCCCAATCAATATATGACAGCTTTTACTTGGAAAAAATTAATGATGACGCATGTTTGTATGTGGGGAAATGCATATTCTTTGATTCTTTCAGATAAAAGAGGTGATATCACAACACTAATCCCTCTTAATCCAGCGAATACCCATCCTTATCTTGATCCAAACACAGGGGATTTGTGGTATGAAACAATAATTAATAACAAACGAGCTGAATTACATGCGGAGGAAGTTCTGCACTTTAAAGGAATGACCGAAGACGGTATGGTTGGTCTCAGTCCAATTCAGGTTGCAAGGGAACATATTGGTGCTCAATCTGCCGCAACAAAGTTTAACGCGAAATTGTACAAAAATGATGCAACACCAAGAGGTATTTTGAAAATCCCAACCCTGTTACAACCAGAGGCAAAAGAGGTTGCAAGAAAAGAATGGATGAGAGTAAATGCGGGAGAAAGCATTGCGATTGTCGATGCTGGTCTCGATTATCAATCTATATCAATGCCTCTAAAAGATGCCGAATTTGTAGAGTCTATGAAATTCAATAAGGCTCAAATTGCTTCCATATTCAAAGTTCCTCTTCATAAGATAAACGAATTGGATCGCGCTACATTCAGTAATATCGAACATCAATCTATAGAATATGTGAAGAACACTTTACAGCCGTGGATCGTTTCCTTTGAACAAGAAATCAATACAAAGCTGTTTACTGATGCTGAAATCAGACAAGGGCTATATGTTCAATTTAATGTTAATAGTGAATTGCGCGGTGATTCAAAATCAAGAGCTGAATTCTATGAAATTATGGAACGAATAGGAGCTATGAATATAAATGAAATTCGTGCTCTTGAGTCAAAGAATGCAATTCCTGATGGGGATAGGCACCTAGTTTCACTGAATTACACTTTCTTAGATATGCTAGACCAATATCAGATGGCTAAAGCAGGCCATAAAGGAGGTGATCCGAATAATGCCGAAGGAAATCAGACAGCTAACGACGGAAATTGAAGTTAGGTCACTTAATGATGAAAACAAAAGTGAATATGTAGAGGGTTATGCCCTTAAATTTGAAAAGTGGTCTGAGCGTCTTGGGTGGTTTAAGGAAATCATCAGCCGTGGAGCGTTGGACGAAGCAGATATGTCCAATGTAATTGCTTTATTTAATCATAAAATTGATTATCCATTAGCAAGAAACACTGTTTCAACGGGCGCTGGTAGTCTCCAATTAACTGTTGATGCAATAGGGTTGAAATTTAGATTTGAGCCAACAGACACCACTTACGGACAAGATTTGATGAAGAATTTGAGAGCAGGCGTGATTAATCAATGCTCTTTTTCGTTTTCTCTTGATCATTCAGGTGATGAAGAACCTGATGAATGGACAAAAAATGAAGAAGAAAAGTTATACGAGCGCCGAATCAATCGCATCAATCGCATTTTTGACATTTCACTTGTTACAACTCCTGCATATAGCGATACGGAAGCTGTTGTAGGAGAAAGAAGTCTTGAAAAAGTAGAAGTTTTAAAAAGACAAAAAAACACATCAAATAAGAGTATTGAGCTGGAACTAGACTTACTAGACCTGACTATATAGTGGGTCTTTTTTTATGCTCAAAATCAAGGAGGAAAATCTATGCCAGTAACGATGAGTAAAGAGGAACGTCAGCTGCGTCAGAAGTTTGCACAGAAAAAACAAGAAGCTAGAAATTTACTAAGTGAAGGAAAAAACGAAGAAGCACGTTCTATGCTAGATGAGGCAAAGTCTTTACAAAAGAGAATTGAAATGATGTCTGAGGAAAGAGAACTCGATGCACCAGAAATTGAAGACCGACATTATGTCCCAGAACAGAAAAGAGATCCTGAATCTGATTCTCCTGATGAAGAGCGCAGCTTAACAGGAACGCAAGAATATAGAAATGCATGGTTCAAGGTCTTGACTGGTCGTGATGATGAATTAGGTAACGAAGAAAGAAAGATGCTGCAGGAAGTTCTAAAAGAAAACAGACAACTTTCATCCAACAGTGATAAGGATGGCGGGTATACAGTACCGGATGACATTTCAAAACAGATAATTAAGTCCATTCAAGAATTAAATTCTGTTCGTAACTTGGTACGGGTTGTACCAAAGACGGCCCCAGCAGGTAGCTATCCAGTAAGAAAGGGTGCTGCAGGGAAGTTATATAACATTGCTGAAAAAGAAGCGATCAAAGAACTCAAAAATATGGAGTTCGACCAAATCACATACAACGTCAAAAAATTTGCTGGCTTTTTGCCTATCCCAAACGAATTATTGAATGATTCTTTCATTAATTTTGTGAGGGAGATTGTAGAATGGCTCTCTGAATCTGCAACTGTAACTGAAAATGATGAAGTCTTCTATGGAAAAGGCGGAGAAAACAACGTAGAGGGGATTATAACAAGCAAAAAATATAAATCTCTCAAAGCTCCTTCTCTAATTACAATTAAGTTTTTGAGAAAAGTTAAAAACCAAATCAAAAGAGGCTATCGAAAAAATGCAAAATGGGTGATGAATACAGAGGCATTTGAAACGTTAGCAAACATTGAAGATAAAAACGGCCGCGGGATTTTAGCCGAGGACCCGCGCAATGAGGATAGCTTCCTACTATTCGGTAGACCTGTTGAAGTGTATGACGAGATTGTCACAGACGATAAACAAAAAACTCATATTCTATTCGGTGATTTTAAAAATGCATACTTTATGTTTGATCGTCAAAAATTCGAGATCAAATCAACTGACATCGGCTCAGATGCATTCCTAACAGATCAAACATATTTCAGAGGTATTGAACGATTTGACGGAAAAGTAGTTGATCCAGAAGCCGCAGTTATTGTTACTGATTTAGTTGTAGGTGAGGAAGCAGAAGTGGAAACACCTTCTGAAGATAAGTCCGTAGACGCTGGAAAATAAGAAAAATTGAAAGGAATTGATTTATCATGGCTAAAGATTTTTTGAATGAAAGTAATGGAGTATACACATCTGCAGAGGCTGGGCCTGACGGTAAACCTATCACGCCTGTTTCTATCAGAGACAACAGCGAAGAAAATCCTCTTATTGTTAAGGGATTGAAAGGTGATCCTGGTGAACAAGGTCCTCAAGGTCCTCAAGGTCCAAAAGGTGAAAAAGGGGATCAAGGAGAGCAGGGGCCGAAAGGTGAAAAAGGGGATCAAGGAGAGCAGGGGCCGAAAGGTGATAAGGGTGACGATGCAGTAATTGAGGCTGGCTCAATTAAAAATGAACATTTAGGTGATGGTTCAGTTAATTCCCGGACAATCGGGAAAGGTAGTGTCAAATGGGACAATATCAATTCAGAAGTACAGAAAATGATCACTGACCTTCAAGAAAAAGTCGAAGCAATAGAAAACCCAAAATCTGAATAAAGGTGATGCCGGATGACTGAGGCAGAGCAAAAAGAGCTTGAAAAAGCGAAAAAATACCTCCGCATTGATGGTGATGCGGAGGATGATTTGATTTTACATTTCATCGCTGCAGCAAAAGAGTACATTACGAATGCAACGGGTTTAAAATTCCCTAACAATTTAGCGCAAGCAGAGTTAGCGGTCATGTCATTTACAACTCACTGGTATGAGAATAGGCAAATATCCGGCACGACATCAAATCTTGACGGGGTGCTCACAACAATGGTCAATCAACTCAAATACTTGGTTGTGGACGGTGAAAAAGATGCTGAATGACATGAGACACCGCATTCAGTTTCAGCAGAAAAATGAAAAGAACCGTTTGCCTGTCGATGGTGACAATGGCTGGGAAACTGTGGTAGAGTGCTGGGCAAAAGCAGAGGGATTAAAAGGTGCTGAATATTATGCTGCAGCCGCTATACAAAAAGAACATACAATCAAATTCACCATACGCCACAGGGAAGATATCGACGAGCACATGAGACTCCTATTCCAAGGGAAAACTTATGAAATTGAGTCTATATTACCGAATTATTCAAGGCTTCATTTTCTTACAGTGAGGGCAAAGGCGGTGACGTGATGTTTAACCTGCAAATTGACGGCTTAGAGGAATTAGAAAACGCCATTGGAAACATGCAAAGAAAAGTAAGCAAAATGCATAAAGAAGCTCTCACAGCTGGCGCAACAGTGATAAAAGATGAACTTCACCCAAATACACCGAGATCAGACAAGGACCAAAAACACATGCAGGATGATCTTGATATTACCCGGCTACGCACTGATGGTGACGGAGTGAAATATGTGGCTGTTGGTTGGCCGAAATCCAAGTCACGTAAGGACACACAATGGAGAATACACTTTCCTGAATTCGGCACCTTACATCAGCCTGCGCAAAAATTCTTTACGAGAACTGTCGAACAGAAATGGGATGAGGCTATACGAAGAGTAGCAGATAAATACCGACAGGCGCTGAGTAAATTATGATCAACCAAAACTTAATAAGGCGTGCAGATACTTGCAAAAATGCCATTTTTGAAGCGTTGGAGAATGATCCAGCGCTTTTGTCTTTAATAGACAAAGGTGACATCTATGAGCTTGCGGTGCCAGAGGGTACAAAGTCGAGTCCGCCGTATGTCGTGCTGCAAGAAATCAACTACAAACCGATCAAATGGGCTGATAACAGACCCATACAAGATAACGCAACCTATCAAATAGATGTTTATCACAATGCCGATCCACAACCCATTATAGCTGCGATTGGTGATGTGATGGAGCGTTTAGATTTTGCGCCAACTATACCTATCAATGACTTTTTAGAGAAAGAGCGATTGATAAGAAAAGGGTATCGTTTTGAAAAAAATATAATACTAGGAGGCTAACTATGACTGAGTACAGTTCAGTAACTGGTCTAAAAAACGCTCGTTTTGCACCTCTGCAAAAACAAGGTAAATTCTATGTTCCAACCGAGGTTTTAAAATACGAATATGCAATGAATATGAAAGTGGAAACTGAAACATCAACTGAAAAGCAGTATGCAGATGACAAACTGGTTGATTTGGTTGTTTCTACTGGTTCTACAAAACTAGAAATCGAAATGCGAGATCTCCCGATGGAAATCCTTGCGAAGCTGCTAGGCATTGAGGCTGACAAGAACGGATTGTACTTGTTCAAGAAGAACATTATCCCTCCGTGGGTCGCAATGACGTTTGAAGGTCCGAAAGCAAATGGGAAATCTCGTCATGTCGGTTTAGTAAAAGGGCGTTTTTCTCTGCCGGGCGATGAATGGAAGACGAAGGAAGAAAAGACAGATTTCCAAACGGTTAAATTGTCAGCTGAATTTGTTGATCGTGAGCAGGATGACCTTTTCAAAGTTGTCACGGATGAAGATGCTGATAACTTTAATCTTGATGCTTTTTACAAGACTGTTTTTGGTGATGCATACAAAGATGACCAGACAGAAAACAGCAGCAGCGTTGATATTGGAAAAGGTGCTTAAGAGGGCTGAAAAGCTCTCTTTTTTAATTGGAAAACAAAAAATAAGGGGGAGTCACTATGACTCAGAAAAGAATCACTATCAAATTATGGTCTGATGCAGAACAAAAAGAAAAAACCTATGTAGCGCCACGCACAAGTGCTAAAACACTTCTAGATGCTTTGCGTTTGAATAAAAAGGCCGAGGATACAGCTGAGGAT
This sequence comes from Bacillus sp. FSL K6-3458, assembly GCF_038005045.1. Taxonomy (NCBI): domain Bacteria; kingdom Bacillati; phylum Bacillota; class Bacilli; order Caryophanales; family Bacillaceae; genus Bacillus; species Bacillus sp. FSL K6-3458. The sequence goes on from NZ_JBBOSI010000001.1 coordinate 1,473,539, forward strand.
TTGGAAAAAAGTATCAAAGTATTAGAAGAACAAATTAAATTCATGGTTGATATTTTTGGGAAACAGTTTACTTATGATGAATTTGCAGAAGGATTGCAGTCATTTGAAATTTCTGCTGAAATCAGTCGCGTGTTGGCCGAAGTAGTTGGTTATAAAAAAATTGATGAAGAAGATCCTGATTTTTTGCAACCGACGGAGACTGGAGCTACGAGCGAGCAATAAACCAAATGCAGAATATTTATAAACAGCTCCTAGAACAGGGGTGGAGAATGAAAGAAATTGATGAAATGGACATTTATCATTTCTTAGAATTGAACGCTGAATCGAGCAAAACAAAAGAAGTAACGATTGATCAAATATTCTAAGTCTTGAAATCCACGTCAGGGAAGCGGGGTGGTACATAAATGACTCAAGCAATTGGCAATATGGTCGCCAAAGTTAATCTGGATGATTCGGGTTTTAATAGAGGTATAACAGGTCTTCAAAGGCAAATGCGTCTTGCTAATTCTGAATTTAAAGCGGCTACTGAAATTTATAAGAATACTGGCAACAGGGCAAAAGAATTACAATCAAAAGTTGATGGACTTAACAACAAATATCGTCTTCAAGGGCGAATTGTTCAAGAACATCGAAAACGATATGAACAACTTGTCCGGGAAAAGGGTCGTGATGCACGAGAAACACAAATACACGCCCGGAAATTAAATGATTCTATTGCAGTTCATCAGAAATTAGAAAAGGAATTGCGACAGGTATCTAAAGAATTTGAGCATTTGCAAAGCACCGGCAATAAAGCAGCTGGTGTTTTTTCTGTTTTTAAGAAGAACGCTGGGGAAGTATCAGAAGAGTTACAATCTGTCTACTCTGCTGCGGGAATGGCAGGGAAGGCATTAACAGGTATCGGTGTAGCAGGCACCGTCGCAATTGGCGGCGCAGTTAAAGTGGCCGCAGACTTTGAAAAGGCTATGAGCAGGGTCGGTGCTGTGGCGAATGCATCGAATGACGAGATGGACCGTCTTACAGAAACGGCGCGTCATTTGGGGGCTACGACACAATTTACAGACGGACAAGTTGCCGAAGGAATGCAGTACCTTGCAATGGCTGGTTATAAGACAAATAACATTATCGGCGCCATGCCGGGCTTGCTTGCTACTGCGGCAGCAGGGCAAACAGATTTAGGTGTAACAGCAGATATTGTATCTGACATCCTCACAGAGTTTCATATTGCTGCAGAAGATACAAACCGGGTAGCAGATGCAATGACCTACACGTTCACCAATTCAAACGCCACACTCCAACAGATTGGACAGACAATGAAATACGCTGGCCCTGCGGCAAAAACTGCAGGTGTCAGCATGGAAGAGTTAGCGGCCGCAACAGGTATCATGGCGAACAGTGGAATCAAGGCAGATATGGCAGGTACTGCATTACGATCCACATTAACAAGGCTTGCGGCACCTCCCAAGCCAGCTGGTAACGCAATACATGAGCTTGGCCTGAGTATTACTGACGCAAACGGCCGCATGAAACCTTTATCAAACATCATAGATCAGATTAACGACAAGACGAAAAACTATACGGAAACCGAAAAAATCCGTATCGCAAAGCAATTGGCTGGTCAGCATGCCTTATCTGGTTTTATCACTTTGCTTCATGCGGGCGGTGATAAGATCGACAAATTCACCAAACAGATAGAAAACAGTGGCGGTGTCGCTGGAAAAGTGGCAAAAGGTCAAATGGACAACCTTGCTGGGTCAATGGAGTACCTCAAATCCGCAGCAAATAACGCTGTCATTTCATTAGGAAATCAATTTATTCCAGTGATTCGATCCACAACAGATGTGTTAACAAAAGTTGTGAATTGGTTTGATCACCTGCCTCCTTCTGTTATGCAAACAATTGCCGTGACTGGCGCAGCTGTAACAGCTTTCAGTCTTTTAGGTGGAGCTTCTTTATTGTTATTGAGTGCCATTCCTAGAATGGCCGAAGGATGGAGAGTGCTTAGAACTGCTGGCACATATCTGACAGGCACTGTCAGAGGATCATCAGCAAGTCTAGGAGTATATACGACACAAGTTACTGCAGCGGGTGTGGCTTCGCGAACTGCAGCAACTGGTATCAATACAGCTGCAGCATCAACGGCCGTTATGTCCACTCGTATGGGACGTTTACAACAAAACACTGGTCTAGCGACTACACGCATGGGCCGTCTAAATCAAACGGCCACAAGAACATCAAGGTCAATGCGTGGTCTTGGTGGTGCCTCACGTATTGCTGGTGGCGGTTTAATGATGTTTGGTGGGCCAATGGGTATGATTGGCGGTCTTGCGCTCTCTTTTCTTCCTGAGATACTTAAATTTGGTAAAGGTATAGTCATGGCAGGAGTAAACGCCGTAAAAGGCGCAGGAGGATTTCTGAAACTTGCAAAGGGTGGTTTTGACCTGTTTAACATCCTCAAAAAAGGCGCAGGTGTTGTGAGTTTGCTTAGAGGCGGCTTGTCGTTGCTTGGTGGTCCAGTTGGGTTATTGATAACAGGGGTCACGCTTTTAGGTGAAGCAGGGTTTAAATACTATGACAACCTGCAAAAACGAGTCTTACCAGCAACAATTGATTTTGGCGATAAAGTTTCTGAATCCACTTCGAAAGCTGTAAATGCTTATTCGGATATGGAGACAAAAGCCAATGCAAAGCTAGACAGCCTGTATCTCAATCAAACGAAGATTACGGATAAGATAGCTGACAATATGAATAAGCGATTTTCAAAAATGGCTGACACCATAAAAAAAGGCTATCAAGATAGTGCTGACAAGTCTCTTGACGTTTTAGGAGATTTCTATTCAAAGAATAATTCACTTAAAAAGAAAGATGAGGAAAACATCCTCAATAAAATCAAAACAGGCAATGAAAAGAAGCAGAAGCAAATAGAAAAGTACGAGAGCCGAGTCAAAAAAATATATGACAAAGCAGCAAAAGAACATCGATCGCTCACCCAAAAAGAATGGGATGAAGTCAAGGGCATTACTCAAAAGATGAGTAAAGAAGTTGAAACGGCTCTGACAAAGAGCAAAGATGAGCAAACACTCATTTCTAAAAAGCTAAAAGAAGAATCGTCTACTTTGTCTGCAAAGCAAGCTGCCGCAACGGTGAAAAATAGTAAATCCGCAAAAGACAAAGTCGTTAGTAATGCTGAAAAACAATACAAAGCAGTTGTGAAAGCTGCAGATGACCAGTATTACGTCAAAGGTACTATTACCAAAAAGGAACATGATGCTACTGTAAAAGCAGCGGAAAAACAAAAAGAAAAAACAATAAATGAAGCTGAAAAAAGTCATAAGGGCGTTGTAAAAGAAGCGAAAAAACAGGCTGCAGGACATATCGAGCAAGTTGATTGGGAGACTGGTGAAGTTCTCGGCGCTTGGGATACGTTTCTTGTGGATTTAGCAGGTGTGGTCAATACCATTACTGGTGGTATCAATAAGGTTTTAGAATTTATGAATATACCAACAATTCCTGAGTGGAAACCAAGTGGACATAATGGGAAGAAAAAGGCCATGAATGTTGCACCCGGTAAGGCATATGCGAAAGGTACTGACTATCACCCCGGAGGTCGTGCGCTTGTCGGTGAGGAAGGATATGAGCTTGCTCATTCTCCGGGTATTGGGACATATATGGTCGGCGTTGGTGGCCCTCAAATTTGGGATTTGCCACGCGGGACATCAGTCCTTCCTCATGATCAGACCAAAAAAATCACTTCGCAGGGTTTGCCGGGTTATGCTGGCGGCGTTGGTGATTTCTTTAAAAAAGGCGTTAAAAAAGCTGGTGAAGTAGTCGGCAAGGTGAAAGATTTTGGATCAGATATTTTTGACCTTGTGATGGCCGGACCAAAGAAAATTATCAGCAATATATTCGGTGGTCTTATCCCATTTAAAACTGGTAAAGGGATAGACGGGCTTGGGACAGGTATTTTAAAGACAATTAAAAAAGGCGCTTTAGGATTTCTAACAAAATCGTTAGGTGATTTTGGAGGAGAAGGAGGATCATTCAAAGGTGTAGGGGGTAGTGCTGCAGTCAAAAAGTGGGTTGCACAAGCCATCAGCATCACTGGAATTTCTCCATCCTATGCAAAAGCATTAGAAACCATTGCTATGAAGGAATCAAGCGGAAACCCTACACTTGTTAACAGGTGGGATAGTAACGCCAGAGCTGGACATCCGTCACAAGGGCTTATGCAGTTTATACCAAGCACATTTGCTGCTTATAAAAAGCCCGGATATGGAAACATCAAACATCCAGTTCATCAAATTGTTGCCGCGATTAACTATCTAAACAAGCGTTATGGCGGTATCTATAACCATCCGGGATTAAAATCTATGGCACGCGGTGGCCCTTACATCGGTTATGCATCTGGTGGTGTCATTGACAATCATCAAATTGCGCAGCTAGGGGAGAACGGCTGGCGAGAATATGCAATCACGACTGAGCCTAAGTATCGTAAACGCTCTTTACAGTTATACTCTAACCTCGGTAAAGAGCTTGGAGTGCCTAGTTTTGGAGATGGTATGATCTCCACGGCTTTACAGATGCTTGATCGCATTAGTAACAAAGCAGACAAGTCTCAGAGCAGGCAGCAAGACGGCTCTGACATGAGACAAATGATCGAGAACCAAAACAAACAAATTGGTCTGATGGCTCAACAAATAGACCTGCTGTCTCAAGGGTTAATGATGATGCAAAAAGGCTTTGAACAATTAATTTCAAAAGATAGCAACAACTATATGGACGGTCGAAAGCTTGATCAAACGACAGGTGAACGTTTTAGAAAAGAAGCATTTATGAGTGGGGTGAGGTAATGGAGTTATATATTGATTTTAACAATGGATTGGGTGAGCAAAGTCTAAATGACTTGCTTCCTCATCTCCATCCGTTAAGCCTGACACCTGCCTCACCAATTGTTGAATTTGAGACAGTGTCATTGCCACGGATTAACGGTATTGTACTTCCGCAACATCCACGGGATGTGAAGTACAAAGAAAGACCTATCCAAGTAGAAATATACATGAACTCTATAATAGCTGAGAATTTTTACAGCTATAGAAGTGAGCTATATGCTTTATTGGTGAAACCGTACCCATATTATATTTCTTGCGATTTATTCCCAAACAGGCGCTTTTTGGTGACTTGTGATGGGAATTTTTCAGTTCCAAAGGAAAAAGAAAAGAACTATGTTGTTTTTAGTGTTGAATTCAATGATGTTTTGGGTGCTGCTGAATCAAAATACACTTCATTGAATCCGCAGATGTTTGACGGTGAGTTATGGAGTCCGGGGATGAACATTGGAATGCGAGACGAACCACAATATTCATTCAAAAATAAGGATAGATTTAGCGTTTTTAACATAGGCCATTTTGCAATTAACCCTTTGAGACATGACTACCAAGTCTCTTTAAGGGCAAAAGGTAAAAATGTCACTATCATTAATCGAACGACAGGCGAGAAATTAAAAATTGAAGGTGAACTAAAAAAGTCTCAAAAGGTGTCCTTTATAAAACAATATACTGTTGTCGGCAAGAAACGCCTCAAGACATCTGGTAGACTTCCATCACTTGATATCGGCAGAAATGACTTTGAAATTCAAAACGCAAGTGACATTGAAATTGTGTTTGACACAAGGTTCTATTATGCATAAGGAGGGATGACATGGCTGCGGTTGACTTTATCAAGAAATTAGCACCGGGAGCGAAAAAGGTCCAAAAAAAATACAAGGTGCTTGCAAGCCTTGTCATCGCTCAAGGCTGTCTTGAGAGTGGTTTCGGATCAAGCGATCTATCTAAACAGGCCTATAACCTTTTTGGAATTAAAGGGACTTATAACGGCAAATACGTGTTGATGTGGACTAAAGAGCAGGATAAACAAGGGAACGAAACCAGAGTACAAGCACCATTTAGAAAGTACCCGTCTTTTGCCGAAAGTCTTGAAGATTTGGGGAGTCTTTACACTAGGCTCAGTCGGTATAAGGCAGTGGTTGGAGAAAAAGACTATCAAAAGGCTACTGCTGCTGTTGCAAAAGGTGGTTACGCCACTGACATCAACTATGCAATGAAATTAAACAGCATAATCTTCACTTACAAACTCACACAATATGATAATGATGATGGTCTACCAGAGGAACCGAGTGAACCAGAAACACCGACTGGCCCTGATTACCCAAGCAGGGAATACGATGGGGTAGACATACCACTCAATCAAAATTTGCCGTCTGATGTGGATTTTCCACAGCTGCATGTTTCAAGCAAGGATGGAAAGGATGTCATAGAGATCACTGGTGTGTCTGTGGACTTCACAGCCGATCCAACAGGTAAAAAAACGTTCAGTTTTACATTGCCGCGCACGCAGGAAAATGCCGCAGAGTTTGAGCTGTTGGTTGTGGACAACATTTTATATCTTGATGAAAAGAAATATAATCATCAGAAATACTACATTACAAATGTGAGTCTACATCAAGAAAATGGAATGCTAACAAAAACGGTTACTGCTGCACATATCTTCTCAGTCCTGTTGATTAATAACAGAATCGAAAAAACAGTTTCTAAGAAATTAAGCGTTAAAGAGGCGCTTGATATTGCACTTAAAGGAACTGATTTTAAATACGTTATCCACGCAAAAGATGGAGAAATTCCAGCTGCGGAGCAGGAGAACTTCGGTGAGAAGAATTCCACAGAACTTATGGATGAAATCATCGAAGATTATGACATAGAGTTAGACGTGGATAATTACAAAATCCATGTTTACAAAAAGATGGGCCGAGAAATAGACTTTGTGCTTGATAGTCGCTATAACATGCCGGGTATAACAATTACGACAGATTTCCAGAATTGTACCACTCGTGCATGGGGATACGGCGCACAAAAAGAAACAGAGGCTGTCTCTCAATCAAAGGATGACAAAACAACAGAAGATGAAAAAGAGGCGACGAATGATGAAGAGAAAGAGCCTGAGTATGTATTTGATCCAGTTCTTTATATTCATCCTGATGAAGATAAATTTCTCATTGAAGGAAAACCACGTTGGGCTGAGCCGATTAAAGATGAGAGGTACAAAAAATCTAGCAGCATCATTTCGGCCTTAAAGAAGCATGTAAATCCTTATCCTGAAATGACTGTAGAAGTTGAATTCAAAAAAATCTATGAACCGAAATTACTTGAAATTGAACAAGATTTTTGGTTAGGTGACACGATCCATGTCATTGCCGACACTGCAGACGGAATAACCTTCGAGGATGATTTGAGAGTTGTATCAATACAACATAACCCTCTCAATCCGTATAGTAGCCCAACGATAACGTTTGCGAACTTTCGCAAAGACATACAACGAATAACAGTAGATCAAGTAAAACAAGTGAAGAACTTACAACGATATATAAACGACATGCTCAAGACGCTTAGATAGGGTCTTTTAATTTTGCCAAAAAGGAGAGTGAGAAAATGGTAAGGCTGAGAAAAAACTATGATACTACTCGAAACTCAAGATATGCTCATCAATTAGGCGAAGATATGCAGAAGATCGAGGACAGCTTAAATGAAAACGCTGCTGATCTAACGAGACATAAAGAGAGTGATAGTGCTCATCTTTCAAGTCAAATCAAACATGGTTTATTTACGGTCGCTAATCAGTTGGACAATCTATGGTCGCGAGTAGTTAATTTGGTACTAAATCATGATGGTGATGATGTAAAAGAGGTGGTAGACACCCGTGTTGCCCTTGACGCAAGCATTCACAAAACTGTAAAAGACAGATTAGATTATGATTTTGGTTTGATCATAAGTCGCTTAGATCGACAGCCTGACATTAATGTACTTGATTTAGGCGCTGATCCAACTGGCAAATATGAATCCGCATTTGCGATTCAAGCAGCGTTAGACAGGGCTAAAAAAGGTAAAAGTGTCAGAGTGGTTGTGCCCCCGGGTGCTTACCGTCTAGGAGCGACGTTAGTCAATTGGGGTAATACCTGGTTCGATGCTAAGGGTGCCTATTTACTAAATTATCACGGCAAGACGATGATGACTAATGGAGATGGATCAGTAGATTACTTGGGTTATGAAGGAAATGGAAATATATACATTGACGGAGGGACTTGGGATTGCAGAGGAACAGAATTTAAAACTAAAAATAACTGTTTTTCCTTTGGTCATGGTAAAAACATCTTTGTTAGAAATTCAACTTTTAAGGATGTTAGCGGCTATCATGCCATTGAGTTTAACGCGTGCCAAAACTTTAAAGTGTTAAATTCAGATTTTTATGGATTTGTAGACCATGACGGATCAAGATATTTTTCTGAGGCAATTCAGGTTGACTTAGCTCAACGTAAAGAAGTATTCGGGGCTTTTGGTGCTTATGATTTTACCGTTTGTAAGGACGGTCTTGTTCAAGGGTGCAACTTCGGTAAATCTAACACACCAGGAACGCAAGCATGGCCACGAGGCGTGGGTTCTCATTCCTCTACAATCGGATATTGGCACGAAAATATCCGAGTCAAAGATTGCTTGTTTGAAGATATGGACGGTTGGGCCGTTAGGGGTTACAACTGGAATGTCACTGACATTAAAGATAACACCTTGCGAAATTGTAGATTTGGAATAACGGTAAGCGCCATTGATCCAGCAAATAAACACCATACGTTGAACAACAAATTTGAGCAAATGTCACGTTCACAGTCCTTTAGACATGTTCACGTCTCAGGTAACACGATATTAGACACAAGGGAAAACGAAGCGATTTATATTCGTGGTATTAACGACGAATCAGGATTTGTGAGAAATGTTAATATCCAAAACAACATTATTGATGGTGTTGGTGGTACAAACGAAGCTGGCATCAGATTGGATGCCATCAGAAATGGCATTGTATCGGGTAATCAGATTTCGAACACATCAGGAGATGGGGTTCTGATGAATGATTGCGTAGGAGTGACGGTATCAGGCACTAATCAAATTAGTTTTATCGGTCGGGATGGTATTGCAGCTTTCGGTGATTCTTCTGATTTAAGTATTACATCAAATATCGTAAGAAGACCTAAGCGATACGGCATTGAAATATCAGGCGTGCTTTTTGGTGAAGTTTCAGTTAACACTGTTACAGGAGCGGGACATGGTGAACATGGAAAGTATGAAGCCATTAGAATTGCAAACGGAGCAAGAGATATACTTCTTGCAGATAACAAGTGTCGATCTATATCAACATTAACGAAATTAGCAAGGGCGGGGATCTACATTACTTCCTCTGTTAAAGGAATTGTTAGACATGGAAACTATTGCAAGGGTGACTGGACAATCAGCGGCATCGTAGACAATTCTAAAAATCCAAAAACGGATGCAAAGGACGTGGCGTAGTGTATTTGATCATGGATAAAGATAGATTAGAAGTGGCTTCGGCTTTTGTGTCGGGGGAGGATGTCACTGCATATGACGAAGACGGAAATAGAATTGTGTCACTAGAAGGAATTAACGTTGACAACGTGTATTTAGAAGACGATGACGGACAAAGGGTTGAGTTCTCAAAAAGCGCGCCAGTGAGTCAAAGTGAAATAGAGGAAATGAGAAACCTTATTAAAACGCTGAATGATAAGGTTCTGCAGCTAGAAAAGGAGGGTAGGAAATGACCAATAAAATATACAAAAATGGTTCGCTGCCCTTTGTCATAGATGCTTATGATCAAAGCGTCTATGATTCTAAAATCATTTTTTCAACTCAAGATGTAGGCACAGCGAGACTTGTTTTTAAATTGCGTAAAGATGGTATGCCGTTACCTTTATCTGCAGTAGAAGGTAAGTTAGTTCTTTTGTTTTCTAATGGATCTAAACACATTAGGAATATCTCACTGTTGGACAAAATGGAAGGGATAGCAGAATACATTTTAAACGATGAAGAGATTAAGCTATATGGAAATGTTCAAGCTTCCTTAAATCTTTTCTACAGCAATGGTCAATCCCTTTCTGTACATGAGTTTACATTTTCAATAAAAAAGAACTTAATAGATGAAAATATTGTTCCAGCTGCAGAATATTACATCGACCATTTTGACTCGTTGAAATTAAAAATAGAGCAAAAATCAGCGGAGCTTGAAGCAGAAATAAAAAAGCGCACTGATGTAATGCAGGGAAACATTGATGAGATTACAAAAGACCTGAAGGTTCAGCTAAACAGGATGAAAGAGAAACTCGACGATATCGAGGCGCTTGAAACAAAAGAGGGTGCCAAAGCTAAAGTAGCCCAAGCGCTTGAAACAGCTAAAATATATGCGGATGTACATGCGGCAGACCAAAAAATACATGTGACCGAAGCGGATAAGGAAAAGTGGAATGAATCTCAGTTAGCAAAAATCACAATGGATAGTGGCAGAGTTTTTTATAGGAGCAGCTCAGAAGTTACCGACTATAACACAATAACTCAAACGGGCATGTACTTGATATACAATGCGGGTGTCAATGGTCCTCCGTCTTTCAATCGGGTGTTTTTGCTCGTTATGAGCTATGGCAACACTCTTGCTCAAATAGCATACGAGTCGGTTGCCGGTAAACAGGCCTATTTTCGATTCCGAAAAACAGATTCTGAAACATGGACGGCTTGGGAACGTCAGTTGACAGCATCCGATCTTGACGTAATATGGCAAAAGCCAACATTACAGCCTAGCTGGAAGCAATATGCGCCAGCAGATGGCAGTATTCATACGGTTAGATTTAGTAAAGACACATCTGGTGTCGTGGAAATCAAAGGCGCTGTTTACGGAGGGGTACTAGGTCTTGACACGCCAGTCTTTACTCTTCCAGCAGGGTATCGTCCGATGCAGTCTGAATATTTTGTTGGCATTGCGTCAAGCATTGGAACGCCGGGAGTGCCGCAAATTCATCGAACCTTTATCGGCACAGACGGCCGAGTATGTATACAGTCCAGTTCAAACACTTCAAACCCTGTTGAATTTTTATCATTTGGTTTTCGGTTTAGGACTAGGTAAGGAGGGAGAAAAAAATGTGGGTCTATAAATTTAATGATGAATTTATTTGGGAGGCTGGAGAGGAGATTTTAATTGATGAAGGCGAAGAAATCCCTACAGGATATACCGACATACAGCCGCCTAATGAGTTATACAAAGCGAAATTCGAGCCTAAAACCAAAACATGGAGCGAATCTGCAACTCAGGAGTATATAGACAGTTTTCAACCTGATCCACTTCCGCCAGATGATGTGACCTTGCTAAAAAAACATGTCGCTCTTCTTACACTGCAACTTTCGCAAATGCAGAAAGGCGGGGCATCATGATTTACCCAACGGCGGCCGACATTAAAGTATTTTGGGATTGGGGCGTTTACACTCTTGAGATCATGCGGGAGTATGTCGCATTAGAAGTAATAACAAAAGAAGAGTTTGAGCAGATCACAGGCGTTTCATTTGATAAGCCAGCTGTCTCAGTGGATTTAGGTTCTACAGCATCTTAACAGGTGCTTTTTATTTTGCCTTCTTGAAGGAGGTGATTAACGAAATGGAGGAAACGATAGTGTTTATAAACTTTGAAACTTTAGATTTAGCGAAGACTTATTTATTTGGCGGTGTGAAATTTTTGGACTTGCTCTTGCTGCTAAGCGTCATCGACGTTTTAACAGGAATCATTAAAGCATGGAAGATCGGCAAGCTACGCAGCCGTACGGCATGGTTCGGTTACGTTCGTAAAATGCTTAGTTTTGTTGTCGTGATTGTGGCTAACATCATTGATCAGATCATGGGCTTAAATGGAGTGCTGACCTTTGGGACAGTGCTTTTTTATATTGCAAATGAAGGTTTGTCTATCGTAGAGAACCTTGCACAGATCGGTGTGAAAATTCCAGCTTCCATCACTGACAGGCTTCATGTGATCGAAAACGATAGTCAAAAAGAAGAGGAAAAGAAAGCTGCTGAGTAACCGGCGGCTTTTTTCTATATAAAAAATGATTGGAGAGATTGAATATGACAAAGAAAATTATGCTTGATCCGGGACACGGCGGACACGATCCAGGCGCAGTAGCAAACGGGTTGAAAGAAAAAGACCTTGTACTAACTATCGCAAAGAAAACAAAAGCGATTCTTGAAAAGGTGTACGGGGCAACGGTCAAACTCACGCGTTCAACTGACGTTTATATTGATCTGTCTCAAAGAGCAAGACTAGCAAATAATTGGGGCGCTGACTATTTTGCATCCATCCATATCAATGCAGCTGGTGGCACAGGCTTTGAGTCGTTTCGTTACGACAAGTTATCTGCATCATCCAGCACTGGCAAGCAGCAAAAGGTTGTACATGATTCCATTTACAACAAGATCAAAGGAAAAATAGGAGACCGAGACCGTGGGACCAAGTCTAAAAACCTTGCTGTATTGAGAGAAACAAAAATGCCAGCGATTCTGACAGAGAATCTATTCATTGATCGTAAAGAAGATGCTACGCTGCTGAAACAAGATTCGTTCTTGAACCTATTGGCCGAGGGACACGCAGAAGGTATCGCGGCGGCCGTCGGTTTAAAAAAGGTTTCATCATCATCTAAAACAAGCCCTAAAAAAGAAACGACACCAAAGGGCGTTAAAATGGCCGTAGTGAAGCCGAATGCCGACGGATGGCTATGGGTCTATGATAAGCCGAAGTGGACAGCAAAGCACAAAAAAGTAAAGCCGGGTGAAGCATTTACGATTGATAAGACTGTGACGGTTAATGGATCGAAAATGTATAAACTGAAATCAGGACTGTACATCACTGCTGCCACGAAATACGTTCAGGTAAAACAAAAGTAAAATGAAAAGCCCTTCCTTATTGGAGGGGCTTTTTTGTTTGCACAATATTTTTCATCTTTTGAAATTCGTGAATCTAGAATTCTTTTACTCTTGCTTTAGCTGCTTTCATTGCTTCGTCTTTTGAAGCAAATCCTTTCCGAACGATCTTTTTTCTTTTCCCTGTTTCTCTATCCAGTGATTCAATGACATACGAAAAAGTGTTGTCTGCACACGGTTTCACACTAATCATGTTTCCCCTCCTGTTTCCGTCATATATTAATTTCATTTTACTAAAAGTTCCATATAAATCAACTGAACATGCGTATTAATTTAATTAAATCTAACAGCACAATTAATTTCAGTCTATTCAGGAGTTATAAAACTATATTACCAGCCTACTTGTTACAAACGGTTATTTGTAACTATGGAAATTACTGTATATTTTAAGTTATGCTTAACCTGTGATTACAAAGGGGAGGGTACGACTTTGAACAAAAAGTGGATATCTAGAATTTCTTTATCCATTGTAGCTGCGTTGGGTATCTCCTGTACGCTTGGAGAGTTTGCAGATGCAAAAGCTAATCAGCCACAATATGAACAAAAAACACCGTCTGAATCATTTACTAAAAACGATCCTGAATTATATCAAGGAGCGTTAGATCTTGGACTAACTGACAATGACATCTTTAAAATCGACAGTCTTTTCGACAAAGAAGATAAAGCCACAGTACATAATCCTATACTTGTTGTGATCGGTATAATTACTGGGATGACCGCAATTGTGGGGAGTGGATATGCTGCTGGTCGCTATATCGCCAATCAACTTTACAAGCGCAAGCAGTTAACGAAATCAACTTATAAAAAGCACAGATGGGGTTTCAGAGCAGCTTTAGTTCCAGTTATCGGAATTGCAGCTACATTCGGCTTTGATGACTACTATATGGATATTTAACATGTTTGAGTATATTTTGATTTTACTTATAGTTGCAACTTTGTTATTTACAGTCGTTGAGGTCTCAAAACTAAAGAAAGAAAATAAAATCCTCAAAAATGAAATTGAGGATTTAAAGAAAAACATAAACAAATAAAAATTGTTGGTCGTCCACCTGGGCGGCTATTTTCTTTTATTTAAACCGCCATTCCTGTTTCTCTTTATCCCATTCAAGTTCATTTCTTGACACAAGATTTTTAACTGCCTTACGAATCGCTGGCTCATCCTTGCCCGTTTTCCTTTTCAGATCCTCGATGGAGGGATTCTTTCTGAATCTGCTCATGTTGTAGATGATTCGATACAACTTTCTCTCAAGATCGGTCACGGCATACCCTCCTATAAAAATAGAATATATGTTCGATTATAAATGTTAATAAAAAACCCTTCAACTTGAAGGGTCATTTTAAAGAAGATACTTTATCAGTAATTATCATATGTTCTCCTGAACGCTCGTAAGAGAATTTAGCCAATGTTTCATCTTCATCTATATAAGGAACTTTCCAAAATACAGCTATCTGATTGACTGTATCATTATCTTTGCCAATGTTTGCAGCTAAGTCATCACTATACATTTCAACCATGTTATAAGCTGTCTTACTTGTGTTCAAGGCATCAAAAGACAAGTAAACAAGAGCAATTAGCTTGTTCTTCTCACTCGAACCCATATCTTCGTTAATTTCAATTTTTTCAATAGATGTGGTTTTATAGTTCTCTTTGATAATTGTTTTGATTTCTATTTCTGCATCATCTTTTATCATATCTAACTCATCTTCTTCACTGTTATCTTCAACTTCTTCTGAGTTATAAACTTCATTTTTTTCTTCCTCTGCATCTTTATTTTTAGGCAAAGTTTCCTCCTCAGAAATAACTTCAGAATTGTTTATTTTTAACTTTATTTCAGCAGTAGCTTTTAGTTCTGAGTCACCGCTAATCTGTGGACCAGTTAGGTTAGAACCATTGTCTCCAAAAATTTCTTGGACAACTTCAGTTTGTTCAAGAACCGGTAGTGTTTCGACATATATAATATATTTCCCATCATCAAATACATCGTCATCTTCATTAAAGAATTTATACTCGAAAGATCCATCCTTTTGAACAGTTGAATTAACTACTGAGTTTTTATGAGAGTTTTTGAGTTCAAGACGAATTCTTAATTTCGTACCTTTAGGTAAGTTGCTTTTTCCACTAAGGATAATAATTTTATTGTTTGTGATTTCTTTATCCAAAGTGATCTTTACGTTTAATTTTTCTTTAGTTTCAATGCTTTCTTCTTTTTTACTAGAGTTACTTGTGGATGTGTTTTCTGCTTTGCCACAAGCAGATAAGAATAAGGCACATAAAATCAAAAAGAGAAAAGTTTTAATATGATTCAATATAGACCCTCCAAAACAAATATTTTCCAAATAAGTCTATCACATTAATGAAATGGAAAGTTGTTTTTTCCAAATTAAGAATATTACGGAATTGTTGGTCGAGATGTTATAATTTAGTAAGAACAATTCACAATTGGGGTGTGTTATATGCATTTCCGCAAAGAATCAGTTGAAGAAATCATCAAATATGACGATTACCCTTATAAGGTCTATACAAGGGTTTCGACAGACCGTGACGAGCAAATAAGTTCTAAGGAAAACCAAATTGATGTTTGTCGATATTGGATTGAGCAACACAATTACGAATGGGATGACCGTTCTGTTTTGTTAGATGATGGTATCAGTGGAACCGTCCTTGAAGATAGGGCAGCAATGAAATACATTTTTTCATTGGCAGAAAAGAAAGAAATAAAAATGGTGATTTTTAAGTCCATCACACGTCTTGCCCGTGATTTAAAAGATGCGTTATACATCAGAGAGATTCTAGTGTCTAATGGGGTTCGTGTCGTTACACTCGAAGAAGATTATGACTCCCTTTACGAGAGTAAGGCGTCAATGAAATTTGAAATGTCTGCTCTGTTTGCGGAGCAGTTACCTAAGTCTATGTCAGTCAATATAAGTGGTGTACTTGCAGCAAAAGCAAGGCGTGGTGAACATTCTGGTCGAGTACCCTACGGTTATATGAAAGAGGGAAAACACCTTGTAATTAACGAAAATGAAGCACAAGTTATAAGATTAATTTTTCACCTTTATAATAACGAGGGACTAGGTCAGAAAAGAGTTACATATGCATTGCAAGAAAAATGTAAGCTAGGTGAAATACCACCTCCGAAAAAACGTAGTAATTGGCAGCTCACAACAGTTCAAACCATTTTGAGAAACCCTATATATTGCGGTGTGCATATAGCCAATAGGCATACGACAATAAAAGTTGATGGGCGAAAAAAATTCATTCGGAACCCGCCCGAAAAATGGACTGTTTACGAAGACTTTTGCCCGCCGATTGTCTCAAGAGAAGATTGGGAAAAAGCAAATAATAAACCGACTGTCAATAAAAAAACTAAATTTACACCGTGGAATGAGTTGAGACAATTACTTATTTGCGGAAAGTGTGGTTCTAATATGGTGATTATCCAAACAAGCAGAGCCAAACAAAGTGGTAGAAAAACCTATTGGAAATACGTTAAATGCAGTAATTACAGAAGAGCTGGTCAAGAAGGTTGTGTTAACCATGTTCCAATTACTTATGAAGAGGTTAGGGACTTAGTCATTGAAAATCTAATCGAATTCTCCAAGGATATATCACATGATTACAGAAAAAATGCAATTGAACAAAAAGAAAAACAAATGAAGTCTGTTAAAGTAGAGTTGAAATCTTTAGAAACACAGAATAAAAGGTTGCTGGAACTTTATTTAGAAGATCAGATTATTTCAAAAGCCGAGTTCCAAACAAAGCGCAATGAAATTCAATCTAATATAATTAAACTTGAACAGAGTTTATTTTCCTTACAGCAGGTGCATGATGAGAAAAGTTCAATGATGGAAATGCAAGCGGTTCTTCGAGAGCTTGAAGACAAAGAGAAAGATTTGAAGCATGTGTTCGATAAGCTCATTGATCATATTGTTATCCATCCAAACGGAAAAATGAATTTTCATTATAGATTTAAATGATCCTGTAAGTTATACTCGTTTGTAAAAGGTATGCATAACAAATGCCATGCAAAAGCTAGGAGTTAAAGGTCGTTCACAGGCCGTAGTCGAGCTTCTGCGTATGGGTGAGCTAGAGCTCTAACGTCAGCCGGTTTTCCTTCCGCACCAGGGAGGAGCCGGTTATTTCTATATCGTTTCCATGAGTCTCTTCTTGCAATTTCTTTGAAAAACGAGGAAAATAGGAATGTACGTTTTAATCAAAGTGAGATGCTATAGTGAGGTATCAATGAAATGGAAACGAATGAGTCAGGCCATGTTGCAGAAATTGAAAAATCATTGCGCCATATTGCTGCAATCATTAAGCAAAAAGGTAGAGAAATTCTGAATCAATATACGATTACACCTCCTCAATTTGTAGGGCTTCAGTGGCTTTATGAATTCGGAGATATGACAATAGGTGAGCTATCACAAAAGATGTATTTGGCATGCAGCACGACAACCGATTTAATTGATCGAATGGAAAAAAGTGAACTTGTTGAACGGGTGAAAGATCCGTCTGACCGCCGCGTGGTTCGCATTCATTTATTGCCTGAAGGTGAGCGGATCATTCAAGAAGTGATTGTCAAACGCCAAGAATACGTCAGTGAACTTCTAGGGGCTTTCTCAGAAGAAGAAGCCATCGTTTTCAACCAATCTTTAACGAAACTACAGCAGCAAATGAAAAGAAAATGAGGCGATTTTGTTGGATCAACCCATCGGCGTGATTGATTCCGGCGTAGGCGGTTTAACCGTTGCGAAGGAAATCATGAGACAACTGCCAAAAGAAAAAATTATTTATGTAGGCGACACAAAACGGTGTCCATATGGCCCTCGAGCAGAAGAAGAGGTTCTTCAATATACATGGGAAATGGCGCACTACCTATTAAGACACCACCATATTAAAATGCTTGTCATTGCGTGTAACACTGCGACGGCGATAGCACTTGATGAAATTAAAGCAACACTTGATATCCCGGTCATTGGCGTGATCCAGCCCGGAGCTCGCACAGCGATCAAGGTCACAAACAATCAGCATATTGGCGTCATCGGCACAGCCAATACGATCAAAAGTGAAGCCTATAAAGAAGCACTGCTTTCTTTAAAAGCAGGACTAACTGTTCAAAGTCTGGCATGTCCAATGCTTGTGCCGTTTGTGGAAAGTGGTACGTTTTTAGATCATACAGCAGATGAAGTCGTAAAAGCTTCTCTTGAACCGATGAAAGAAACAGGCATTGATACGCTTATTCTTGGCTGCACACACTACCCGATTTTAAAAGAACCGATTCAGCGCTTTATGGGCAGTGGCGTCAACATCATTTCTTCAGGAGACGAAACAGCGAGAGAAGCGAGCACAATTCTTTCATATAAAGGGCTGTTAAATGATTCGAAGGAAGAGCCTGTTCATACTTTTTATACAACAGGGCAGCAGCAAAACTTTCAAAACATCGCTCAAGACTGGTTCGGCTACCTGCCAGGAAAGGTCGAAACGGTTTCGCTTGAACACGTATATCAGCAATAACCTACTTCTCATGGAAGTGGGTTATTTTTTTATGAAAAGGGTCTAATCCTCTGAGGGAGCTCGTATACATACTAGTACAAACCACTAGAGGAGGGTGAAGTATGCTGAAAAAAGGAACTACAGCAGCTGTTACGTGTATTGCGTCAGCCATGCTTTTATCAGGATGCGGATTGTTTCAAACAGACCAAGCGAAAACAGAGATTGATCCACCACAAAATGTCACGTTTGTGAAAGAAAATAAAGAAGAGAAACAAACAGCGAAAGAAGGAAAAGAAGAGAAGCAAGCAGATACCGTCATGAGAGAATTATATTTAATTGATAAAAATGGGTATGTTGTGTCTCAATCCATTCCGCTACCGAAAAACGAAGGAAGTGCGAAACAAACACTTGAATACCTCGTAGACGGGGGACCGATTTCTAACCTGATGCCAAATGGATTCAGAGCCGTGCTGCCGGCGGACACGAGCGTATCTGTCGATATTAAAGATGGCACTGCGGTTGTGGATTTCTCAAATGAATTCAAAAACTATAAAAAAGAAGACGAACAGCGCATTTTGCAATCGGTCACTTGGACATTAACGCAGTTTGATTCAGTAGCGAAAGTCAAATTAAAGATGAATGGCCATGAATTAAAAGAGATGCCTGTGAATGGGACGCCGATTTCAGATGATTTAAGTAGAGAGGACGGCATTAATATTCAGCACGAGGCTGCGGCTGATATGACATCGACAAAGCCTGTGACCGTCTACTATTTAGCTGAATCTGACAAACAGACGTACTATGTCCCGGTGACCAAAAGAGCACCAAAAGACGATGATGATCCAATTACAGCAGCCATTGATGAGCTCGTCTCTGGGCCAAGCAAAACAAGCCAATTGCTGACAGACTTTGATCAAGATGTGAAGCTCAATGATGTCCCGAAAGTAAAAGACGGTCATGTGACACTAGATTTCAATGAATCCATTTTTGGCAGTGCAGATGAAAAGAAAAAGGTCATTTCACAAAAAGTTCTTGATAGCATTGTGCTGACATTAACAGAGCTGCCAGATGTGAAAAGCGTGTCTGTGAAGGTAAACGGAAAGGCAGAGCTTGTGAACGAAAAAGGAACAGAGCTCACAAAGCCAGTTTCAAGACCAGAACAAGTGAATACAGGTAGTTTTTAACGTCACACATTGATATAATGGAGAAAAAGAGGCATGCACATTCGCTGCCTCTTTTTTATTCCAAGCGATTAGAACGGATCGAGGTTGTCAAAGTTAATAGGAGAACCCCGCTGACACCCGCGCGGAATGTATATTGTAACGGAGGTAAAACATGAGATTAGATGAAAGACAATACGACGAATTAAGAAAAATTGAAATACAGGCAGGCTACATCACGCACCCAGAAGGCTCTGTCTTAATCTCAGCGGGAAATACGAAGGTGATTTGTAACGCATCTATCGAGGACCGCGTACCTCCTTTTTTAAGAGGAGAAGGAAAAGGCTGGATTACAGCAGAATATAGCATGCTTCCTAGAGCAACGGCTCAAAGAACGATAAGAGAATCATCTAAAGGAAAAGTCACAGGACGTACAATGGAGATCCAGCGTTTAATTGGACGAGCTCTGCGCGCAGTCGTTGACTTAGAAAAGCTTGGTGAGCGCACCATTTGGATTGATTGTGATGTCATTCAAGCAGACGGTGGAACACGCACAGCTTCTATCACAGGTGCATTTGTGGCCATGACACTAGCGATTCAAAAGCTTCAATCAGCAGGCGTTTTGAAAGAAAATCCGATCACTGATTATTTAGCCGCAATATCCGTCGGAATTGATTCTAAACAGGGACTTCTGTTAGATTTAAATTATGAAGAAGATTCTTCAGCTGAAGTGGATATGAATGTCATCATGACAGGCGCTGGACGCTTTGTTGAACTTCAAGGCACTGGCGAAGAAGCGACATTCTCAAGAGAACAACTAAACGGACTGCTTGATTTAGCCGAAAAAGGCATCAAAGAATTAATTGAAAAGCAAAAAGCAGTGACAGGAGAAGTTATCGAATAAAGAGAAGGGTTTGATCAGGATGAAAACTGCCATCATCGCAACGCACAATGCGGGCAAAGCGAAAGAATTCAAAGCCATTCTTGAGCCGAAAGGATTCACGGTCAAAACACTAGCGGACATCGGATTTACGGAAGAGATCGAAGAAACAGGACATACCTTTGAAGAAAATGCGATCATCAAAGCCGAGGCCATTCAAGCCAAAGCAGGTGAAATGGTGATTGCAGACGACTCGGGTCTGTCAATTGATTACCTTGGCGGAAAGCCTGGCGTCTATTCAGCGAGGTACGCGGGCGAGCATAAAGACGATGCCGAGAACGTGGAAAAGGTGCTGAATGAGCTGCAAGGCATCGAAAAAGAAGACCGCACTGCTAGATTCAGATGTGCCCTGGCTGTCAGTATACCGGGGAAAGAAACAAAAACGGTAGAAGGATCAGTAGAAGGCTTTATCGCAGAAGAACCGATCGGCGAAAACGGCTTCGGATACGACCCAATTTTCATCGTCAAAGACAAAGACCAGACGATGGCCGAGTTATCACCAGAGGAAAAAAACAAGATCAGCCATCGAGCGGTCGCGCTTCAAAAGCTTTCATCACTGCTAGACGCAAATGAATAAGGGGGAATGAAGCCATGAAGATACTCATCATTAGTGACAGTCATGGACTCACAGACGAACTTCAAACCATTGCCAAACGGCATGCGGCTGAAGTGGACATGATGATTCACTGCGGAGATTCAGAACTCGAAACGAACCACCCAGCACTCGAAGGATACAAAGTCGTCAAAGGAAATTGTGACTTTATGGGCGATTTTGAAGAAGAGCTCCTGCTCCCACTGGATGGAGTCGGAAAACTATTTCTCACTCACGGACATCTGCATGGCATCAAACAATCCTTGCTTCAAGTCTACTACCGTGCAGAAGAGCTAGGCGCAGACATTATCTGCTTTGGCCACTCGCACATCCCAGGCAGTGAATTGCTAAGAGGAAAACTCCTCATTAACCCAGGCAGCGTGCACCTGCCAAGAGTGCGCAAAGAGCGCAGCTATGCTATACTGACACTAGATGGAAGCGAAGCAAACGTACAGTTTTTCACGGACGAAGGTCACGTCATACAAGACCTCGAAAACACTGTCACATTGGAAGGTATTTCATAAGGGTGCAGCATTTGCCCCTTATGAAAAAACTTTCGAAAAACCGTTGACTTTAAAGAACAATAGTAATATAATAAATCTTGTCGCTGAGGTAATACACCAAAGCACACTACATAACAACATGTCCCAGTAGCTCAGCAGGATAGAGCAACGGCCTTCTAAGCCGTCGGTCGGGAGTTCGAATCTCTCCTGGGACGTATTTTTATTTAAAACCGTTAAAAAGCCAGAAACGTTGATAAAACAATGTTTCTGGCTTTTTTGTTTTCTCCTAGTTGTCGTTTTAAATTTTTTGCGCAAATTTTTCATATAATTAAACGAGCATAGATGCAAACGTCGAACATAGTATGAGTGTGTTGTATCTATGTGGCTGTGGCCTAAACGTTCAGAAACATAATAAATTGAGACTCTTTTAAATAGTACACTAGCGTGGGTATTTCTTAAACGGTGCGCATTAATTACTTTAATATGCAGTAGAAAAGGATGTAAAAGGTCTTTCACTTGATCGACCATTACACACGATCACAGCTGGCGGCAATAGATTCGGACTAGTGACCGTTGCCTTTTTGAATAAGTATTACGGTCAAGGCATAGTCCAGCAATTAGACGAGCCACTGTATACCATTACAACAAAATGCCGTTTCCCATTAACAACAGTTTGCACAAATGGCTAGAGGATCGCAGACATCGGATTGCGTATGTTGCAACCAAACGAACTATTTGCAGGGCAAGGGTTCCCGCCTGGATATACATTTAACATCGGTAATAAATCGGATCAAATACGTAGGGTGGGGAATAGTGTTCCGCCGCAATTCGCAGAGCAGCTGGCAAGGGCTAACCTCCCTGATGCGTGTGTACATGAACATATTAACAAATATAGCGAAGTGAATTAACAGCTTATTGGGGGTTAAGAGATTATGGAATGATTGAGCAAATTGGTTTATTGCGAACGGCCGTACTCGGAGGACAAGCCCAGTGGTTCATTCAAAGGGAAGTATGGTGACTTAGCATGCAGAGCTATCAGGAATAAGTGGAATAAGCGTTCAGTCTGGACCGTTGCAACCAAGCCAACCAAAGCTGCTCATTTTCCAACATATCCAGTGGAGCTGATAGAGCCGTGTGTATTAGCTGGTTGCCAATTGTATTCGATCCATTCATGGGTTCAGGAACTACGAGTATAGCGGCACTCAAGCATAGCAGAAATTTTATCGGAATTGAATTATAAAGATCGCAAACAAACGCTTAAACGGCATACAAATTGAACTGTTGCATCACCTTTAAACATAGAGATGATCACAAAATAATTCCGATTGAAGAAGCACTTGAGTATTTAACGAACGAAGAAGAAATGGTGCTGATTATTGATGGCAGCTTGCTATAAATAAAAAAGAGGGGATTTTCCCTCTTTTAAAAGTAATATTCACGTCAATGTTGTGTACCAGCAACGCTCATAATAACCATACCAAGTACCTTTCCAAGATCTCACACCTTTTAAGTACCAGTTATGGGTTCCATCGTTATGGATTGCTGGGATTGCATTTCTTGAATTGTAAGGGCCAACTTCTTTATTAGCGCATTCTTTCCATTGTTCATTTGGAGTAGCTGCTTCTGCCTGTGCAGTAAAAAAAGCGGATGAAGAAATTAGCAAAGCGAATGACAGAAATGAACTTGCAATTACTTTTGTAATTTTCATAGTTTGACTCTCCTTTATAGTTGGGATTAAAGACTTACAAGTTTAATAATACTATATATTCAAATTTAATCCATATTAAAATTTATTTAACATATATGGTGATGAATTTTGGAGGTTATGAAATGAAAAACTGCTAATCACACTATCTATTTTTGCGGCTGCGGTGCTTTATGCGTCGTCTGTTGTGGCAGTAACGAGCGGTTATAAAACAATTGGAGGGCATACAGTCAGCGTATCGACGGATGCAAATTCTTATACACCGAGAGCCAAAAGCATTGATGTCACGGCACGGAAAATAGGCAGTGAAACAGTATACTACCGCTTCACGCTTCAAAAGAAGGTGAGCGGCAAATGGAAAGATCAACTGTTTAGCTTGGTCGGTTCTTTCAAAACAGCCACACCAGCAAAGGAATTTTACACAGTAAACCATACAGCTGGCACGCACCGTATCAAAATCACAATCTACAAAAACAGCAATTGGACAGGTGTTAAGGAGAACATTTACACGCCGTCATTTGAGGTGAGGAAATTAAAATATAGCTGAAATTTTTTTATATTGTATAATTGAAGTAAAAAAGGTTGGTTATAATGGATTTTTTGTCAAATTCTTGGGTTATTAGCTTTGTTACAACGGTAGTAAGCTCATTTTTTATTAATTCAGTTGTTTACTTTTTCAAAAGAAAATACTATAAGAAAAGAATTGCAAATGCAAACATGGAATTAATTAGAACAGTTAAAAATTTTGTGTCAGAGGGGCAAATTCCATCTGTCTTGCTTATAGAGTCTCTAAGTCAAGCTTATTCAGAATCTAACAGCGTCAAGAGATCAGAAATGAATAATGTAGATCAAGTTATAAATCATTTGTTAAAAGATATTTTTGAGACAAATTTCATATCAGTTCAACAAAAATCTGATATATCAAAAGAGTTAATGGATCTGAAAGAACAGCTACTAGATGAAGAAGTTGACAACAATGAAGAATCAAGTGGAATTTTAAATAAATTAAATTTTTATATCAATGCGGGTGTCATTATGTATTTCGGTTCATTTACATTGTATTCTTTGAATAAGTATTGGGATATATTTCGATTTTATCCTGTGGAACCTGTTACGGTCATTTTGTTAGGTCTTTCAACTATTGCTTGTTTGATATGTGTTTGGATTATTGTTTCGGTTAAGTATTTTAAAAAAAAATCAACATAAGTCCAAGACGGAGAGCCTGCGGACACTGATCAAACACCTTTTATGGGTGCTGGTTGGTGTCCGTTTTCTTTTTGTCTGAAAGGAGCAGTTATGAAGACTAAAGGAGGGGCCATTCGCAGAAATAAAGGAGGAATTATCTTGAATCAAACAAGTTTAGACATTCCGCAGATCGACGAGGAAAAAACAAGATTCAAAATGGAAAAGATGATGGAAAAATATAAAATGCTTAGACTACAAACGCCAGAAGACTTTCTTCCAAAGATCACAACAACATACACCATTACGCCGCCAAGTTTTTCAAATCAGTTCCACTCATCCACAGAAGAAGCAGTGCTTAAAAAATGGATTGGGAGATTGAGCGAGAAAAATACATGAAGCGAATCGAAAGGGGGATTAATCGTCTTACGCAAAAAGAGCGCCGCATCTTGGTAATGCTCTATATGCAGGATGAAGAGATGTTTGATTATGAAATCTATGCAGAAATGGGTCTAAGCCAGCGGAACTATTACCGATTTAAGAATAAAGCCTTTTACCGTTTAGCCTTCGCACTTAGAGAAGAAGTGTACAAGGGGGGGCAAGTCATGAATTTCGTTCAGCCGATAAGAGACTTTGAAAAGGTGGAGCAAATGAAGGCTTATTTAAAAAAGAAAAATAGAAGAAATTATATATTATTCATATTGGGAATCAGTACCGGTTTAAGGATATCTGATATCCTTAAGATCAAAAAAGAAGATTTGCTGAAAACACATCTGGTCCTCAGAGAAACAAAAACTAAGAAGCAAAAGAGAATTCGTATACCTCCATCAGTTAGAAATGAATTGATTGCCTATGCTAAGGACTTAAAAGACGGTTCATACGTGATCAAAAGCAGGCAAGGGGAAAACAAAGCTATAGATAGGTCGGTGGCATATCGCATTCTTAGAGAAGCTGCTGAACAAGTGAACATTACTGAAATAGGCACGCACACATTAAGGAAGACCTTCGGCTACCATTTTTATAAACAGACAAAAGATGTGGCCATGCTGCAAGAAATATTCAATCATTCTAGTCCAGATATCACGGAATTAATCAAGACAATATGGATTACGCAATGATGAAGTTTAAGATATAATTGTTAAAATATTACTGCACCAAAAAATATCCTAGAGTGCAGTCGTTAAAGAGGTTTAGAAATACCTTTATGTATCAAGCATTACAGCGATTTCGCGAGTACAACACGCTATGTAATATGGTGTAGTTATAAGGAGAGAAATATTAATGTCTATAAAGATTGAAATTCCTCAAATGATATTCAGTTTTAAAAAGGATGAACTGCACAACATCCCGAATCGGAGCGGGATATATATCATCTTTGGATGTAACGATGACGTTTTGTATGTTGGTAAGGCGAAAGAATTGAGAGGAAGAGTTAAAGGTCATTTCGCAGGGACAACATCGCTAAAAGATGTGGCTCATAACTTTGACGAAGTGAGTGGTTTCTTCTGCGATGACGAAACAGAAAGAGACATCTATGAAACTTACATAATTAATATATTGAAACCCAAATTAAATGTCGAGAAGGCATATACTTATAAAACTTCAAGATTTGATGATGTATTTCTAAGTGAAAAAGCAAAGCAGCGTAGTTTGGAGAAGCAAAAGAGAATTGATGAGTCAATGGATCAATTTGGACTTTAATTTGAAAATGGCACACTTTTGGCACGATCTTGGCAAAGCATTTTGTCTGAGAGCGGTTATGATGGTATTAGGTGATAAATTGTGAGCGGCTTCCCTTTGGGGGGGGCGCTTTTTCGTTCGACAAAGTTTGCAAAATCATTTCAAATGCTTCTGTCCTGTCGATATAAAGGTGGGAGGTGAGCGAATTGCCTAATTTTAAAGTGGTTTTTAAGTTCGATAACGATAATACAAGAACAACTTTGATTTCAGCTGATAGTAAAGAAGAACTTTCAGGCAAAATTAAAAATACTAGCGGTTGGTTTGAGTATACTGATGTGAATAGGAAAACAGATTATCTCATTCATTTAGATAATGTGACCAGTGTTAGCATCCTTAAAGTTAAGTGAGCGCCTAAAGGGCGCTTTTCTATTGGCACGATCTTGGCAAAGCGTTTTGTCTAATAGCGGTTATGATGGTATTAGGTGATATATTAGGAGCGGCTTCCATAGAGGAGGTCGTTTTTTCGTTCGACAAAATACACAACCTATTCAAATTATCCAATTTAGTTCGATAAATAATATGAGCATATAATTGGGGGAAAATAAAATGAAAGAAAAATTCCGCGAGTTTTACTTTGATAAAAGTGATGAGAAAATTTGGAGAGAGTCTATCATTGTTCTAGACACAAATGTTTTACTCAATTTGTACAGATATACCAAGGAAACATCAGAACAAATTCTTAAACTACTTAATAAATATAAAGATAATTTATGGATGCCACATCAAGTGGGTTTAGAATATCATTACAATAGAAAATCAGTTATTTTAGAACAGAGGGGATCAAATGATAAAGTATGTGATGCTTTTGAAAAAATCCCGAAAAAAGTTAAAGAATTTCTTGATAGTGATTTATCAAGGTATAAAAAAAGACACATAAATGATGTGGAGTTCTTAGTGAAAGAAATTAAAACTGTGATTGAAGGAAAGGTTAAAGATCTTAAAAACATAAGTGAAAAAGACGATCTATTGAAAGAAGATTTAATTAGATCTGAAATTAACGAACTATATAAAAATAGAGTGGGTGACCCTTATACCGAGGATGAACTTAAACTAATAATGGTAGATGCAGACGATAGATTCTCTAAGAATATACCTCCTGGATATAAGGACTTAAAAGATAAAAAAGGTATTAGGTTTTACAATGGAGTACAGATACAAAATAAGTATGGTGACTATATTCTTTGGAGACAAGTATTAGATTATGCAAAAAAAAATAAATCCAGTGTAATTTTTCTAACTGATGAAAAAAAAGAAGATTGGTGGTATGAAGCAAAAGGAAGAACTATTGGTCCTAGAATAGAGCTTCTCAATGAATTTTCTTTTCATTCAAAGAAGAGCTTCTATATGTTTAGTTCCCTTGGTTTCATAGAGGTAAAAGGTGGTTTGGATCAATCTGCTGTTTCAGAAGTTAAAAAAGTAAGCGAAGCATATAATGCTATGTCTATTTCTGATAACCGTGCATTTTCTTCAATGCAAGAAAGGAATACTCCTTTTCAACTTACAGCAAGGGAGTTTCATGAAAAAAAGAAGAAGAAATTAATGAAAGAATTTTGTGAATTTATAGTCGTAGAGCTCGATGTATTTTTTGAACAAGGAGATCTTTACTTGAGTGATTTAGCGGATTTAGCAACAAAAAAATTTGGCCAATTTACTTCAAAATTTATAATGGATATATTACTTAACGATATTGGAATAAGTATGAGAATAGATAAATCAGGTAATGCAATGTTGGATATAGACGAATTTAGCTCATATTTATTTAGTGAAATTTCTTGAAGTGAATTTGCAATCAAATGACTGTTTGTCACTAGAATGACAAATTGAAGTTATAAGAGTTTCTAAAAATAAAAAGAATCTTTTGGAGGTACTTTCGATAATTTTTCGGATAGGCCCGTTTAATCGCTATCTTCCAATATAAATGGTAGGAGATAAGATATGAGACTTGATAAAAAAGACATCATACTAATCTTTATAATACTTTCTCTATTTATTGGAGATTTACTGATTTATTCAGGAATTATAAATTTGTTTTTTAAGGATAAAGAAACTATATGGGCCGGAATAATTGCTTTTACAGGAGCGATATTAGGCGGGGCAATTACGTATTACGGAGTTAGGATTCAGATCCAGCACAGAGAAAAAGAAGTTTTTATGAGCAATGTAACTGAAACTTTGACTAAAATTGATGAATTATTATATTTGCTAAGACCCAGTTTTAATGGCTTGTATCTTTTAGAGCTTACTTTCAATAATTCTGACATTAATGAAGAAGAAGTGAAAGCTGGCTTTCATACATTCGTTGGAGAATTTAATAAAATCCTAGCAGAAAACAAAAATATTGTGTATAGATATATTGATTACGATTTGGTAGAACTAATTGAATCTCACCAACAATTTATATTTATCAATAGACAAAAATATGATTATGAAAATCTGTATAGTAAGGTGGAAAAATGCAGATATATATTCAATGCGTTGGAAGATGGAAAGAAAAGTGTAAAAGCTAAATATAGATATTATAGAAATTAGCACCCATCGGGGTGCTTTTTATTTTGGGGAGGGACACAACGTGGACAACTCACTCAGGGAACTAATCATCAATACAGCGATTGGACACGCAATAAGGACAGACCAATTGTATAACGGTCTTAAAGCCCTTAATAAAAGGGGATGCATATGGGCGGACGGGGAGATCATCAGGGGATTAGGGATGCTTGGTTCTTATGGTGTAAGGGATAAGCATGCTATAGACAGCCTCCTGCATGTCAGCCAGACTCTTTCCTATGAATCAGTGCGATCCTATCTAGCATCATATCAAATGCAGTACAGGGAGTTTTATGCCGTACAGAAGGTAGGACATCTTCATGCCTTTGTATTGTTTGCAATGATAGATCAGAGGGAAGCTGGTGAATCCAATGCCACCTAAACCATTGAGAGAGTGTAAGGTGCGAGGGTGTAGGGAGTTAACAAGGGATGGTTATTGTACTTCTCATGCTGATGGTAAGCAGCAGCATGAGAAGTATTACAACAAACATGTTCGAGATAAAAAAACAACAAGTTTTTATAAATCAAGAGAATGGAAACAGACAAGATAACTTGTTCTAATGAGAGACAATTATCTTTGTCAAAGCTGTTTAAAACAAGATCGTGTCGTACCTGCGGACATGGCACATCACATAGTGGAACTAGACTCAAACAAACGCCTAGACTAAACAACCTTGAAAGCATGTGTATATCACGTCTGCATCTGAATATCACGATGGGTAACAATAGTAAACTGAAAAGCCCTTCCATAATAATGAAGGGACTTTTTTGTTATTTAACACGATCGATTTTAGTATCTACTTCCGAGATCCATTTTTTTGTTGTGGTTGTTTTGTATTTGCTTGGTATTCAGCTTTAGTATACTTCTTAATCCATCTATACTTTTGTACTGCTTTTAATTTTATTTCACCTTTTGCCGAGATATAACCAGATACCATCCCAGCAAACGCAGCCTTCTTTCTATGAAAAAATGTAATTTAATTTCATTATAAGAAAAAATGTTTTAATTCCAATTTTTATGTAATAGAATTTATATGATTTAAACAAAGGAGTGAGATGGCGGTGAAGCATTTTTTAACGGCAATCGTAGTAGCTATCATTGTGGGGATCATTGTTTATGTTGCAGATAATCGTTTAGGTATGTTTCCGTTGATGCTAATTTTAGCGGTTGCGATCTATATCGTAAGCAGGATTAGTGAATCATTGATAAAAAAATACTCCAAAGAAAATAGTTAATTACACAGCCCCTCCCACTGGAAGGGCGTTTTTTAATGAACCTTCATTTTTTCTTCTCTTTATCTCATTCTAATACAACATTAATTAAGACAAGCTTTTTAACAGCCTTACGAATTTCCTGCTCAGTCACCGCAGAGATTAATGTTAAATAGAAAGAACATTCTTTCTCTAACTTAAAAAATTAAGGTGTATAGTAGAAGGAGAATATGAAATGAGTAAGGAGGAATTCTGGGGTGTACAAAATCAAATCAGTGATTGACAAGGGGAGCAGTTCTTTGGCTACAGAGTTGATACTGGAAAAGGATATTTTATAGAAGAGCATGCTTTGACATTTATGCTTTCCGAACATGATTACATATATGATGTACTTGAAGAGAAATTTGAGAAATGTTATGAGGATACAAGAAGCTAGTTAGTCACGCGCTTTCAGGAGAAAGCTGATTTAGAGATCTTTTCTATTGGTTTTGGGGACAGTGTATATCCAAGCTTTGGAGGCTGGATGAAAACGGGGAACCTGCTTGTCTTGTGACGGATTTTTTAATAATGGACTGATGAGAAACCCATGAATCATGGGTTTTTTTGATGGAGGAATACAAAAATATGAATTGATTCTAATGCGGAAGTCTGATTTTAGAAATTTACAGGCGTATTGGGGAGACAGTAAGTAAATAAGTAATAAATATATATAAAAGTAACAAAAATATGAAAAAAATAAATAACTATCCGATATTTGTTGTGTAAACAAATTGAAGGAGTGTGGTTATATTGAAAAAATGGCTTTTTATTTTCATTTTATTATTTTCTGCATTAAGTTATCCATTACAATCAATAAAAGCAGAAACGCTTGAATGGGAAAAACGAGAAGAGCTTCCAGATGCAAGAGTAGGAGCTGTAAGTGAAGTATATGATGGAAAAATCTATGTAATAGGTGGAACAGGTCCCAGTAAGGCATATTCTAATACTACTTATGTATATGATCCGAAGTTAGATAAATGGTCAGAAAAAGCTGGTATGAAGACAGGCCGCATGGGTGCTGCCAGTGTAATTGTTGATGATCGTATATATGTAATGGGGGGGAGAACAGAACAAGGATTAACAAATAGCGTAGAAGTTTATAATATCAAAATGGATACTTGGGAAGATTCAGTAGAGCTCCCGTTTGAAAGAAAGGTATCTGCTTACAATTTATATGCAGGTGCCATTGATGGGAAGATCTATGTAGTTGGATACGATAGTGCATTAAAGGCAGATAGGTACAACAATACCTTTAGTTATGATTTGAAAACAAAAGAATGGACCAAAAAGAAAAAATTTAATTTTGAAGCTACTTCGGGAAATGCAGTGGTTGTGAAGAATAAGCTTTACATTTTATCTGGATCAGAGGTCTTAGTAAAAGGAATTTATGAATATGATCCTATAGTAGATCAATGGAGGGGAGTTAGTAGTGGTGGAGCTATTGCACCCTATTATTCTGCAGTCATGTATGAAAATTATATTATAAGAACGGGTGGAGTTTCTAGAGTTACACTCTATGATTTAGAAACTAAGACATCAAAAACTATACCTAACACTTCTGCACCTTATCGAATGGGACATGTATCCGCACTTGTTGATGATACACTCTATGTAATTGGAGGAGTTGAACAAAGTTCAAGTGCCCCTACTAACGCTAGAGCAAATTTCAAATCTAATTTATCTGTCTCATTAAAGAGTCTTAAAAACACTGAAACCGAAACACCTGGTGACAAAGACCCAGAACCAACCACACCACCAAAAGACGATACAACAGATGAAGACGGCGATGCTCTTCTCATCATCACAATGGTCAATGGTTTGCAAAAGGAGTATGACCTTTCAATGAAAGAAGTCAACGCTTTCCTATCCTGGTACAAAAAGCGAGATGCCGGCGAAGGTCCTGGGTTTTATGAAATTAACGAGCATGACAACAACAAAGGTCCTTTTGAAAGTAAAAAGGACTATGTGGTATTCAACAACATTCTCATGTTCGAGGTCAATAAATATAAGAAGTAATTGATATCAAAGCCATCTAGTCAAACTAGGTGGCTTTTGCGTTTGTTCGACAGTTTTCACCAATTTTAAGGCAAATTTAAGCTTCCATTTCATTTCAATTACATTAAATCTTTGTTACAATAAGACAGCTTTGCCCGAAGACACGTTCATACTTTGGACATCTTTTTTTCATCAATTCTTAAAATTTTTATGTTTTGATATGAAACTCTTTTGATGATCCATGCGTCTTTATAAGTGTCAAAAGAAAAGAGGTTATCAATATGCTATTCAAAAAGCTATCAGAAAATAAGTCTGTAAAATGGATAGGATATACAAGCTTTTACTTACTTATTTTGCTATTATTGTTCTTTATTTACGGATTCCATACAGCAAATACGGGATCATTCATTTACAACGATTTTTAATTGGAGATTAAACTATGAAACTATTACACACGATTCATGAATACCAACAAACGAAACCGACACAGCCAGCATTTGTTTCTCAACATGCTTCGATCACATATGATGAGCTTTGGCGTCTATCAGACCAAATGGCTGGTGCGATTGATACAGTCGCAACTGACAGTGCACCTGTCATTGTATACGGTCATATGGAGCCAGAGATGCTGATTTCTTTCTTAGGCACTGTGAAATCAGGCAGACCCTATATTCCGGTCGACATTTCAATACCTGCTGAACGTATCGTCTCAATTATTGAAAGCTCAAAAGCGAGTCTATTGATTTGTGCAAATGAGCAGAATGTATTAGATGTAGAAGAACACATTGAAGTAAAGAGTGCGGCATCGCTGTTATCGCTTGAAAAAGAAGCACCGCCATCCACGCAGTGGGTTCAACAAGATGATGTTTTCTACATTATTTATACGTCTGGCAGTACCGGGAAACCGAAAGGCGTTCAGGTAACAGCCAGCAATTTAGAAAGCTTTACAGGATGGATGTGCAGCGACTTCCCAATCGGCGAGGGGCGCACGTTCTTAAATCAAGCGCCGTTTTCTTTTGACTTATCAGTCATGGATCTCTATCCAGCGCTTCAATCAGGCGGCACGCTATACTGTTTAGTGAAAGAACTTGTCAACAAGCCGAAGGATATGTTTGCAGCGCTTGGTCAATCTGACGTTGAAGTGTGGACATCAACACCTTCCTTTGTGCAAATGTGCTTAATGGATCCTTCCTTTACAGGGGAGCTTTTACCAGAGTTGAAAGTTTTCTTGTTCTGCGGAGAGGCACTTCCTGTCTCTGTAGCAAGTGCGCTTCTTGAGCGTTTTCCTAAGGCGCAGGTCTTTAATACGTATGGTCCAACTGAAGCAACTGTTGCGATCACATCGATTGAAGTCACCCAGGCCATTCTTGATCAGCACGATTCTTTACCAGTGGGTTATGCCAAACCGGATACAGATATCGTCATTTTAGATGAAGAAGGCAAGACACTCCCTGATGGGAAAAAAGGGGAAATTGTCATCGTGGGGCCAAGCGTCACGAGAGGCTATTTAGGTGAACAAGCTTTAACGGATAAAGTGTTCTTTGAATACGAAGGACGCCCTGCTTACCGCACAGGTGACGCAGGTGTGGCGCAGGATGGTTTGATTACGTGCCACGGTCGTCTGGACTATCAAATTAAGCTACATGGATACCGAATGGAGCTTGAAGAAATTGAATATCATGTGAGCGAGACAACGTATGTCAATGCTTGTGTGATTGTGCCATTCCAGCCAAACGGGCATGTGGACTACTTAATTGCAGTAATTGTCCCAACTGAGCATTCTTTTGAAAAAGAATATCAGCTGACAAGTGCAATTAAGAAAGAAATGGCGGATTCACTGCCTGCGTACATGATTCCAAGAAAGTTTGTCTATCTTGAGCAGCTGTACATGACGCCAAACGGGAAGGTTGATCGTAAAAGAATCGCGAAAGAGGTTCTTCTATGATTCCGTTTAGTTCATTCTTTTTCTTCATTCTAATTGGTATTCTTCTTCTGCCGACGATGATTCTTGGTCTTCGCGGCAAAAGAATGCAGGGCTACAACATGTTTGCAACGGTTGTGGCACTCGCGCTTATTTTCTCAAAGGATGCACATGGCGCATTGCTGCTGTTCTTGTTTACAGTGTGGCAAGTCTTGATCATCCGCCTATACCTTGCGTACCGGCTGAAGGCGAACCGTGCGTCTGTCTTCTATATGGCAGTGGTGGCATCGATTTTGCCGCTTGTGCTATCAAAGATTTTACCGTTCTTTTTAACTCATCATCCGCATCAACCGCCGCCAATGAACTGGCTGAGCTTTTTGGGGATCTCGTACTTAACATTTAAAGGTGTTCAGTTAATTATCGAGACAAGAGACGGCTTGATTAAAAAGAAAATCCCGATTCACCGTTTGGTCTATTTCATCGTCTTTTTCCCGACGATTTCATCAGGTCCAATCGATCGTTATCGCCGGTTTGAAAAGGATATGGATACACCGCCTGAAAAAGAAGCGTACAGTGACCTTCTATATGCAGGGATTCATAAAATTTTTATTGGGTTCTTATATAAGTTCATTATTGGTTATCTCATTCACACATATATTCTCATGAATATTCATCACATTAGTAGCAGTCACTTTGTTCAACAGTTAACGTATATGTATGCGTACAGTATGTATTTGTTCTTTGACTTTGCTGGATATACAGCATTTGCTGTAGGTGTGAGTTATATCATGGGCATTAAATCACCAGAAAACTTTAACAAACCGTTTATCAGCCGGAATATTAAAGACTTCTGGAATCGCTGGCACATGTCGCTGTCCTTCTGGTTCAGAGACTACGTGTTTATGAGATTTGTGTTCTTTATGACAAAAAAGAAGTGGATCAAGAACCGCATGGCTGTATCAAATATTGGGTACTTTGTCCTCTTTCTATTGATGGGTGCTTGGCATGGTCTCGCCCTTCAATACATTATTTACGGACTATACCATGCAGTTGTGATGTCCGGTTACAATTTATTTGAGAAGTGGAATAAAAAGCACAAGTGGTGGCCGGATAATAAGGTCACAATGGTTGTGTCGATCATTATTACATTCCATGTGATTTGTTTCGGATTTTATATTTTTTCAGGAAAACCATTTCATCATTAATGATTAAGGGAGTAGAAAATTATGGAATTTAAAAATCAAGTATACGGTATTATTGCAGAGGTTTGTCAGGACGACGTTGTGAAAGAAAATCCAGAGATTGCAATTTTTGACGAAGGTCTTCTAGATTCATTTGGTACAGTAGAACTACTTATGGCAATTGAAAGTCAACTTGGAATTACTGTTCCGATTACAGAGTTTGATCGTGATGTGTGGGATACACCGAATCACATTGCTGAGCAGCTGGCAGAGATGAAGTAATGAAAAAGCGTTTTTTTGGGCCGCTTATTTTAGCGGCTGTTCTATTCATTGGTGTTCTTCTTGTACCAAATGCATGGCTCTCACATCTGATCCCAAAAGACAAATTACAAAAGTCAGCCACAGAATTAGATCCAGGGATGTTCCAAGGGCTTTATTTACAAGATGAAATGCTAAAAGATCCAACTTATTTGCCGATCTATGGATCTTCTGAACTATCACGTTTTGATCCATATCACCCTTCGAATTTCTTTCATGAAAATCCTCAAGGGTTTACACCTTATCTTGTTGGAAAAGGTGGATCGCAATCATTAATTCATGCCATGAACTTTGCAGCGCATATGGATGAATTAAAAGGGAAAAAGCTTGTGTTTATCGTGTCCCCGCAGTGGTTTGTCAAAGGGGGATCAGACGAGAATCACTTTGCTCCTAACTATTCAGCGCTTCAGGCGCTTGATCTTGCTTATAATAAAGAAATTGATCCAGCTGTGAAAAAAAAGCTCATCAAAAGAATCATGAAGTTTAAGGCAGTAAAGAACGACATGGTCATCACAGAGCTTTTTAAAGCAGAGCTTTCTGGGAACAAATTCGCTTATGGCGCGATTTCTCCTATTGCAAAAATGTATTATGGCATGCTTCAAAAGAAAGACATGTACTATACGATCGGGTCTGGGCATGAGCGCAAGCATCGTCCGTCTCCTTCAGTGAAAGGGAAAACATGGACTGAGCTTGAAAAAGAAGCGAGCGTCTTAGGATCCGAAAAAGCAGGGGACAACCCGTTTTATATTGATCAGAGACTGTTTGATCGTAAGCTGAAGCCGATCATGAAAAAGATGAAGGATTCTCGTCGTGACAATTCTTATGCAGCATCACCTGAATATAAAGATTTCCAGATCATGCTGGATATTTTAAAACAGGCAGGGGCGAAGCCTTTATTCGTGACGATTCCTGTCAACGGAAAATGGTATGATTACACTGGTTTTCCGAAAGAGGGACGTACAGATTATTATCAAAAAATCAATCGTCAAATTCGAGATAATGGGTATGAAGTCGCAGATTTGACTTCGCATGAGTATGACCCATATTTCTTTAAGGATACGATTCATGTGTCGTATAAAGGATGGGTATACATCGATAAGGCGATCGAAAAGTTTTACAAAGAGCAGTAGATTGCAGCAGCTTTCTGCTGCTTTTTGTTTGTCGAATGAGTGGATTTCTTGTATAAATAAGGTGGAAGGGCTATGCTGAATATGGAGGCGATACGATGAATCGTTCTGAGAAAAAAGAACTATTAAAGCGTTCAAAGAAGCATTTTAATGATCATGCCTTTTGGGAAAAGTTAAAAAAGACGGCACAAAAAGCTGGAGTTTCTCTTGTCTATGCTGTGTTATTACTTTATTATACATTGCAAAAACCCGAAGTACCGGTTAAAGCGAAGACCCTCATCATTGGGGCGCTAGGGTATTTTATCCTTCCGATTGACCTAATCCCTGATACATTGGTGGGGATCGGCTACACAGATGATCTAGGCGCCATCACATTTGCTCTGCTTCAAGTCGCAATGTACATTGATGACGATGTCAAAGGAAAAGCAAAAGACAGGCTGGGAAAATGGTTCGGTGAAAAAAGCGATACGTCTTTCATTGATCAAAAGCTTGAAGATGGCGGTATGCCGTCTGCTTAAAGAAAAGGCTCCTAAACGGAGGCTTCAGCGTGTAGACAAACCCTCGCATTCTTTGTCAGTCCTGCGCTTCGGTGCTTACGAATGTCAAATTCGCTCCGCTCCGGTGCTCGTTCTTCCTAGACTTCAAGGGTTTTCAACTACGCTGAAAAAAAGACAAAGGGCTAAAATAAAGTTCATTTTAGCCCTTTGTCAACAATCTAATGCCTCCTAAACGGAGGCTTTTTTCATTATCCTAAAAATTTCACACAAACCGGATGCGGAACGGTGATGTCTGATTGTAAGACAGTGAGTCGACCGGTTTCTTTGTCACGTTTGTATAACACAAGGTTGCTAGATTCTTGGTTTGAGCCGACGAGAAATTCTTCTGTTGGATCAAGGACAAAGTCTCTAGGCCAATTTCCTTCAGATGAAGCAATTTCAACGAGGCTTAGTTTGCCGTCATGATCTGCTTTGAAAATGGCAATGCTGTCATGTCCACGATTTCCTGCATACACAAATTGACCGTCAGAAGACACATGAATGGCGCTGCCTTGATTATTCTCTGTGAAGTCATTAGGAATGGTTGCGATCGTTTGGATCTCTTCGAAATGACCATCTTCAAAGTAACGAAGTACAATGACCTCTGAGCTGAGCTCTGTCATGACATAGGCCACAGGTTTCGTTGGGTGGAATGTGATATGACGAGGTCCGCTGCCTGGTTTTGTTTCAAATGTATGGGCAAGCTCAAGTATGCCATTTTCTTTCTTATACGTATAAATTCCGTCTGTGCCAAGGTCAACAGCCACTGCAAATTGTTCATCAGGTGTCAAACCCATAAAGTGAGTGTGCGGTTTTTCTTGACGGTCTTCGTTTGGTCCAGTACCTTCATGCTGTGCCTGTGACAGCGTGCGGATCACTGAGCCGTTCTCAGCATCAATTTCGTACATCTCTGCTGTTCCTTTATGATAGTTTGCTGTAAACGCCGTTTTCGTTTGGCTGTCCACGCTGACGTGACAAGGAGAAGCCCCATCGGCAAGCTCTTGGTTGATGAAACGAAGTGCGCCGGTGTCGGCATCAATTTGATACGCAGCAAGACCGCCCTGTGCTCCTTCTTTCACAACAGCATACACAAACTTTTGAGAATCTGAGACAGTTAAATATGTAGGATTTTCAAGTTCTGCAGCCACTTCTACTTGTTCAATCTGCTGCTTGTCCGTATTTAAAGTAAAAGAATAGATTCCTTTGCTGTCACCTTTTGTATACGTTCCGATATAACCTCTGATGTTAGCCATGTATTGCCCTCCTTCTATTAGATGCTCTCATTCTATCATAAATTTATAGGAAAACGCTTTAGAAAGGCATGCTGAAGAAAAAAACAAACGCAATGAAATCTCACAATATTCTTCAAAAACCGTGTGAAAAAATATTACAAAAGCTTGTTCAAAAGAAAACCGTTCATGTAGAGTAAATAAATTGAAGAAAAAATACAAAAAATTTTAAGTTTTTTCATTCCTTGTCTAGCAAAGGTGTAAGCGTATACATTTTATTTTGATTAGTCTAAATTGTCTAATAATTTTAAAAATGCTGTTGACACTGTATGGAAAGCGGCGTAAGATGGGTTCAACAAAAGCAAACAGACACGCAGAGTAAGCGTGAGACACTTCAATATAAAGTGTCTGAAAATTCAACTACTTTTTGTTTGAAAGAGAGGGTGCTCACTGAAGATGGAAGACCAAAAGGAACAGTGGATCTTTTTAAACGATGAACTCGTGAAAAAAGAGGATGCGAAAATTTCAGTTTATGATCATGGCTTCTTATATGGTGACGGTGTGTTCGAAGGAATACGTGTATATAATGGAAATATCTTTCGAATGAAAGAACATTTAGACCGCCTGTATGATTCCGCTAGATCCATTATGCTGAACATTCCATATTCACTTGAGGAGCTCACTGAAAAAATGATTCATACAGTTGAAAGGAACGGCCTAAAAGATGCCTATATCCGCCTTGTTGTCTCAAGAGGAGCCGGTGATCTTGGCTTAGATCCAAACAACTGTGGGAGAGCCAATACAGTGATCATTGTAGAGCCGCTGGCCATCTTTCCAAAGCACCTATATGAAACAGGTATTGATATTGTGACAGTACCAACGAGGCGAAATCGTCCTGACGTACTAAGTCCAAAAGTGAAATCATTAAACTATTTGAATAACATCCTTGTCCGAATCGAAGCCCATATGGCCGGTGTGAGTGAAGCGCTGATGCTGAACGATCAAGGGTACGTGGCAGAAGGTTCTGCAGACAATGTGTTTATTTATAAAAAAGGTAAGCTCTATACACCGCCAGGTTATATCGGCGCTCTTGAAGGCATCACAAGAAATGCCATCATGGAGATTGCAGAAGACTTAGGCTACGAAGTGAAAGAAGAACCTTTCACAAGACATGATGTGTATACAGCTGAAGAAGTCTTCCTGACAGGAACCGCTGCCGAAGTCATCGCTGTTGTAAAAGTTGACGGCCGTATCATTGGCGAAGGAAAACCAGGGTTCCACACAAACAAACTTCTTGAACAATTCCGCAAGCGAGTCGTTGAAGAAGGAGAAAAAGTAGTCTTTACCGATGAAAACATTCACGCAAGCTAAATAGATATCGATAAACGTTGAAGAGGACTAGTAGCTTTAGAGTCAGTATCTACAGAGAGCCGGTGCTAGCTGGAAACCGGTGTTACTTTCTAAAGTGAACTCACCTCTGAGTGTCTGCTTGAAAAGATAGTAGGGCAGACCGAGTGACATTGCATCACTCGTTACCAAAATGGATGAAAGATGTCCATGAGACGGCAGCATGATTTGCCGTGAACAAGGGTGGTACCGCGAAAAACAAAGCTTTTTCGCCCCTTTGACCTAGTGAAAAGTAGTGTCATTGTGGGGTGAGAAGGCTTTTTTATATGGTCTCATATCTCTATCTTGAATGGAAAAGGGTGAAAGGACTTGACTGAAGCAAGACAAAGAGGAGGAAATCAAATGGGGACAAATGTACAAATGGAGACGGAAAAATCAAATGCACCACAAACGATGAACGGTGCACTCATGTTAATTGAAGCACTCAAAAGAGAAAAAGTAGAAGTCATTTTTGGTTATCCTGGCGGAGCTGTTTTACCGATCTACGATAAAATTTACGATTCTGGTTTATTTCATGTCCTGCCAAGACATGAGCAAGGAGCGATTCACGCAGCGGAGGGATACGCAAGAGTATCTGGTAAACCAGGCGTTGTTATTGCCACATCAGGACCGGGGGCAACAAACCTAGTCACAGGAATTGCGGATGCGATGATTGATTCACTACCTATGGTTATCTTCACTGGACAGGTGGCAACCTCAGTCATTGGATCAGATGCTTTCCAAGAAGCAGATGTACTTGGTATCACAATGCCAATCACAAAACACAGCTATCAAGTGAGACGTCCAGAAGAGTTACCGGGTGTCATTAAAGAGGCATTTCACATCGCAACAACCGGCAGACCTGGTCCAGTCTTGATTGATATTCCAAAAGATGTCGCTGGCATTGAAGGGACATTTGAATACGATCAGCCAATCGACTTGCCTGGTTATCAGCCGAAAATTGAGCCGAATTATTTGCAAATTCGCAAGTTAGTAGAAGCTGTAAGCAGAGCAAAGAAACCAGTTATTCTAGC
The DNA here is from genome assembly GCF_038005045.1 of Bacillus sp. FSL K6-3458. Taxonomy (NCBI): domain Bacteria; kingdom Bacillati; phylum Bacillota; class Bacilli; order Caryophanales; family Bacillaceae; genus Bacillus; species Bacillus sp. FSL K6-3458. Next base: position 1,514,222 of record NZ_JBBOSI010000001.1, read on the forward strand.
AGGAGCTGGCGTTCTTCACGGCAAAGCGTCGGAAGAATTAAGGCAATATGTAGAGCAGCAGCAAATCCCTGTCGCTCATACATTGCTTGGGCTTGGTGGATTCCCAGCAAAGCATCCTCTTTTCCTAGGAATGGCGGGTATGCACGGCACATATGCAGCGAACATGGCACTTCATCAATGTGACTTACTCATTTCAATCGGAGCGAGATTTGATGACAGGGTAACCGGCAACCTCAATCATTTTGCAAAGCATGCGAAGGTGGCCCATATTGACATCGACCCAGCGGAAATTGGTAAAAACATTCACACCCATATCCCAGTTGTTGGTGACAGTAAGCTAGTGCTTCAAGAACTGATCAAGCAGGACGGGAAACAAGGTGAATCAGACGAGTGGAAGAGCCAGCTAAATCAGTGGAAGGAAGAATATCCACTCTGGTATGTCGAAAACGAAGCTGAAGGCTTTAAGCCTCAAAAGCTGATCGAATACATTCATCAATTTACAAAAGGTGAAGCCATTGTGGCAACTGATGTCGGACAGCACCAAATGTGGGCTGCACAGTTCTATCCATTCGAAAATGCCGATAAATGGGTGACATCTGGTGGGCTTGGCACAATGGGATTTGGTTTACCGGCAGCGATTGGCGCGCAGCTAGCTGATCAAGAGGCAACGGTTGTAGCGATTTTAGGAGACGGAGGTTTCCAAATGACCCTGCAAGAACTTGCCGTTATCCGTGAGCTGAACCTTCCAGTGAAAGTGATTGTTCTCAATAATCACAGTCTTGGAATGGTAAGACAATGGCAAGAAATTTTTTACGAAGAACGCTACTCGCATTCTAAATTTTCAGAGCAGCCAGACTTCGTGAAATTATCTGAAGCTTATGGCATTAAAGGGATCAGAATCTCATCAGACGAAGAGGCGCAAGAAAAGCTAGAAGAAGCATTAACGTCTAGAGAGCCTGTTTTCATCGATGTCAATGTAGCGAGAGATGAGAAAGTATTCCCGATGGTAGCACCGGGGAAAGGACTTCATGAGATGGTGGGGGTGAAACCTTGAAAAGAATTATTGTGTTGACTGTATTAAATCGATCAGGCGTACTGAACAGAATCACAGGCCTTTTTACTAAACGACACTACAATATTGAAAGCATTACGGTCGGCCATTCTGAGATTCAAGATGTATCACGCATCACGTTCGTCGTCCATGTAGACCAGGAGAAAGACATCGAACAGCTGACAAAACAGCTGAACAAACAAATCGATGTCCTCAAAGTAACGGATATTACAAACCAATCAATCGTTCAGCGAGAGCTGGCTTTGATAAAAGTCGTATCTGCACCAGCATCTAGAATGGAGATCACGGGGGTCATTGAACCTTTTAGGGCTTCTATTGTAGATGTAAGCAGAGAAAGTGTCGTCATTCAGGTGACAGGTGAGTCTTCAAAAATTGAAGCACTCATTGAATTACTTAAGCCATACGGCATTAAAGAAGTCGCCAGAACTGGCACCACGGCCTTTGCGAGAGATAATCAGCAAAAGCCGCAAACAAATAAAACAATTTCAATTGTCTAAACAAAAGGAGAGAGTCAAATGGTAAAAGTATATTATAACGGTGATATTCAAGAAAACGTATTAAACGGTCAAAAGGTAGCTATCATTGGTTACGGATCACAAGGTCATGCACATGCATTGAACTTAAAAGAGAGCGGCGTAGATGTCATTGTCGGCGTAAGAAAAGGCGGATCTTATACAAAAGCACAAGAAGACGGTCATCAAGTATTCACAGTAAAAGAAGCAGCAGCACAAGCAGATGTCGTCATGGTATTACTTCCAGATGAGCAGCAAAAGAAAGTATATGATGAAGAAATCAAAGATCAATTAGAAGCAGGGAATTCACTTGTATTCGCACACGGATTCAACGTTCACTTCCATCAAATTGTTCCTCCAAGTGACGTAGACGTGTATCTTGTGGCTCCAAAAGGTCCAGGACATCTTGTAAGAAGAACATATGAGCAAGGCGCTGGTGTACCTGCACTATTTGCTATCTACCAAGATGTATCAGGTCAAGCGAAAGACAAAGCACTTGCTTATGCAAAAGCAATCGGTGGAGCAAGAGCGGGCGTTCTTGAAACAACATTTAAAGAAGAAACAGAAACGGATCTATTCGGTGAGCAGGCAGTTCTTTGTGGAGGTCTTACTTCATTAGTAAAAGCAGGTTTTGAAACATTAACAGAAGCTGGTTATCAGCCAGAGCTTGCATACTTCGAGTGTCTGCATGAACTGAAATTGATCGTTGACCTTATGTATGAAGAAGGATTAGAAGGTATGAGATATTCAATCTCTGATACAGCGCAGTGGGGTGACTTCGTATCAGGACCACGCGTTGTGGATGCAAAAGTAAAAGAATCAATGAAAGCAGTCTTGACTGACATCCAAAACGGAACATTCGCGAAAGAATGGATTGTTGAAAACCAAGTGAATCGTCCACGTTTCAATGCGATCAATGCAAATGAAAATGAGCACCAAATTGAAATCGTCGGAAGAAAGCTTCGTGAAATGATGCCTTTCGTTAAACAAGGAAAGAAAAAGGAAGCGGTGAGCGTCGGTGCGAAAAATTAATTTTTTTGACACAACACTTCGAGATGGAGAGCAATCACCAGGAGTGAACTTAAATGCACAAGAAAAGCTAATCATTGCTAAGCAGCTTGAGCGCCTTGGGGTTAATATCATTGAAGCGGGTTTTCCCGCTTCATCCCGAGGGGATTTCTTAGGCGTACAAGAAATTGCAAGAACGATTAAGAACTGTTCAGTTGCAGGACTTGCACGATGTGTGAAAGGTGACATTGATGCTGCATGGGACGCATTAAAAGATGGAGCTCAACCAAGAATACACGTCTTTATTGCGACTTCTGACATTCACCTCAAGCATAAACTAAAGAAAACACGTGAAGAAGTGGTTGAACAAGCTGTTTCAATGGTGAAATACGCGAAAGAGCGCTTCCCAGTTGTTCAGTGGTCAGCAGAAGATGCATGCCGGACAGATCTTTCTTTCCTAGCAGAAATTGTAGAAAAAGTGATCGACGCAGGCGCAAGTGTTATTAACTTGCCTGACACTGTTGGATACCTAGCACCAAAAGAGTACGGAAATATCTTTAAATATATGAAGGAACACGTTCCAAATATCGATCAAGTCATATTGTCAGCACACTGTCATGATGATTTAGGAATGGCTGTAGCGAACTCACTTGCTGCCATTGAAAATGGAGCAGATCAAATTGAAACAGCTGTCAACGGTATTGGAGAGCGCGCAGGAAATGCTGCTTTAGAAGAAATTGCAGTCGCTCTTCACATTCGAAAAGATTTCTATCAGGTCGAATCAACGATTCAATTGAATGAAATTAAGCGCACAAGTGATGTAGTGAGCAAATACTCAGGTATGATTGTACCGCGTAATAAAGCAGTCGTTGGAAACAATGCATTTGCCCATGAATCAGGTATTCACCAAGATGGATTCCTCAAAGAAAAAACAACCTATGAAATTATCTCTCCAGAGCTTGTAGGCGTCACAACAGATGTGCTTGTCCTTGGTAAACACTCCGGAAGACACGCGTTTAAAGACCGCTTAAAAACACTCGGCTTTAAATTGACTGAAGAAGAAATCAATAAGTTCTTCGAAACGTTTAAGAACTTAACAGAGAAGAAGAAAGAAATCACAGATGATGATTTGATCTCTATTATATTAGAAGAAAAAGTAGCAGATCGTAAAATTGGCTATGAATTTGAAAGTCTTCAAGTTCACTATGGGACAGAGCAAATGCCGACAGCAACAGTCTCTCTTAAAAATCAAGAAACGCAGGAAGTCATTCAAGAAGCAGCTACAGGTGCAGGCAGTGTAGAAGCTGTGTACAACACGCTTGAGCGCTGTATGGAGGAAAGAATTCATTTGCTAGATTATCGTATTCAATCCAATGGAAAAGGCAGAGACGCACTAGCGGAAGTATATGTCACTGTTTCAATAGAAGGAAAAGAAACAGCAGGACGCGGTGTAGCGCAAGATGTGCTGGAAGCATCGGCTAAAGCTTACGTCAATGCAGTGAATAGACATTTAATCTTTAAATCAAACCTAATAGAAATTGAGAAACATCACGCCATCTCATAAGAAAGGAGGAAGGGACTCATGAAAAAGAAAATTGCACTTTTGCCCGGCGATGGAATCGGACCGGAAGTCGTCACATCAGCCGTCGCTGTCCTGAAAGAGACAGCGGCTCAATTTCAACACGAATTTGAATTCGAAACAGCTCTCATTGGCGGTATAGCGATAGATGAAAAAAACAATCCGCTCCCTAAAGAAACAGTAGAAGTGTGCAAAAGCGCAGATGCGATTTTATTAGGAGCCGTTGGCGGACCAAAGTGGGATCAAAACCCGCCAGAACTTCGCCCAGAAAAAGGCTTGCTCTCCATTCGCAAGCAGCTGGACTTATTTGCGAACATCCGCCCTGTCAAAGTATTTGATAGCTTGAGTGAGGCTTCACCGTTAAAACAAGATCACATTAGCGGAGTAGATTTCGTCATCGTTCGTGAATTAACTGGAGGCCTCTACTTTGGCGAACCAAGTGAGCGCTACACGGATGATGAAGGAAAAGAAGCTGCGGTTGATACACTTCTTTATACAAAGGAAGAGATTGTTCGTGTATTAAAAGAAGCGTTCGACATGGCGTTAACGAGACGGAAAAAAGTAACGTCTGTGGATAAAGCAAATGTTCTCGCTTCGAGTAAACTATGGCGGGATGCGGTAGAAGAAGTTGCATCCCAATATCCAGATGTCGCATATGAGCACATGCTCGTCGATAATGCCGCGATGCAGCTTATTTATAAGCCCGCTCAATTTGATGTCATCGTGACAGAGAATATGTTTGGTGACATTTTAAGTGACGAAGCATCTATGATTACTGGCTCACTCGGCATGTTGCCATCTGCTAGTTTATCAAGCACCGGCCTACATTTATATGAGCCGATTCATGGTTCAGCACCCGATATTGCGGGGCAAAATGTCGCAAACCCTCTGGCTACTATATTGTCAGCAGCCAGCTTGCTTAGAACATCCTTTGCTTTAGAAGAAGAAGCGGCTGCAATTGAAGCAGCTGTGGAAGCCGTTCTTGCCTCTGGCAAACGAACAAAGGACCTAGCAGCAAAAGAGGGAACGTATGAAACGACTGATGATATCACGAAAGCCGTTGTAGATGCACTCAAACAACGTACGAAAACCATTGTATAAATAGAAATCTTGTTGAATTAGGTAGAGGGAGGAAAAAGGGTTATGCCTCGAACAATCATCGAAAAAATATGGGATCAGCATGTTGTCAAAAATGGCGAGGGAAAACCAGACCTTTTATATATTGATCTGCACTTGGTGCATGAGGTGACGTCACCTCAAGCATTTGAAGGATTAAGACAAAAAGGGCGCAAGGTGCGAAGACCACAAAACACATTTGCGACGATGGATCATAACATTCCGACTGTGAATCGATTTGTGATCAAAGATGAGATTGCGAAGAAGCAAGTCAGTGCTCTAGAGCGCAACTGTGCTGAATTCGGGGTCCGTCTAGCTGACCTTCACAGTGTAGACCAAGGAATCGTTCATGTCGTTGGACCAGAGCTTGGTTTAACACTTCCGGGGAAAACAATCGTGTGTGGAGATAGTCATACATCTACTCATGGCGCATTTGGTGCACTTGCCTTTGGGATTGGCACAAGTGAGGTTGAGCATGTGCTTTCCACACAAACACTTTGGCAGCAGCGTCCGAAGACACTAGAAATTAGAGTAGACGGAACGCTTCAAAAAGGGGTAACAGCCAAAGATGTCATTTTAGCAGTCATTGGCGCACATGGCGTGAAGTTCGGTTCAGGTTATGTCATTGAATACACTGGGGAAGTATTCAGAAACATGTCAATGGATGAGCGGATGACCGTTTGTAATATGTCAATTGAAGCAGGCGCAAGAGCAGGATTGATCGCACCTGATGAAGTGACCTTTGAATATTGCCGCGGACGCAAATACGCACCGCAGGGTGAAGATTTCGAAGCAGCGATCAAAGAATGGAAAGAATTAAGAACAGATCCGGGTGCGACCTATGATAAAACCATTGTTTTAGATGGAAATCATATTTCACCAATGGTCACGTGGGGAATTAACCCAGGAATGGTGCTCCCTGTGGATGCAGCAATTCCAGGACCTGAAGATTTTGCACAAGAAGATGACCAAAAAGAAGCAAAACGTGCTTATGAATACATGGGGGTTCACCCGCATCAGCGTATTGAAGATATTACGATTGAGCATGTGTTTATTGGCTCATGTACGAACTCAAGAATGACTGATTTACGCCAAGCCGCTTCTATGATTGAAGGACAAAAAGTAGCTGATCATGTCAGAGCGATTGTGGTTCCTGGCTCACAAAGTGTCAAACTGCAAGCAGAAGAAGAAGGTCTTCATGAAATTTTCCTAGAAGCAGGATTTGAATGGAGAGAATCTGGCTGTAGTATGTGCCTCAGCATGAATAACGATGTGGTGCCAGAAGGTGAACGCTGTGCATCTACATCAAACCGTAACTTTGAGGGACGTCAAGGGAAGGGTGCAAGAACGCATCTTGTCAGCCCGGCAATGGCTGCAATGGCTGCCATACATGGCCGATTTGTCGATGTCAGGAAGTTTAATCAAGAGAAAACAGTCGTGTAAGGAGTTGTGTCATAGATGGAGCCTTTAGTCACTCATAAAGGAAAAGCCGCTGTGCTTAACCGTATAAATGTAGATACAGATCAAATCATTCCGAAACAGTTTTTGAAAAGAATCGAACGAACAGGATATGGCCGATTTGCCTTTTTTGACTGGCGATATTTAGCAGATGGCAGTCCGAATCCAGATTTTGAGCTTAATCAGCCGATTTATGAAGGAGCCTCTATTTTGATCGCAGGCGAAAACTTTGGCTGTGGGTCATCAAGGGAACATGCGCCTTGGGCGCTTGATGATTATGGTTTCAAAATTGTCATTGCCCCATCTTTCGCCGATATTTTTCATCAAAACTGTTTTAAAAACGGGATGCTTCCGATCCGCCTTGATTATGATGTGTGGAAAACGTTTGCTGCATCATATGAAAACAAAGGATATGAAATGACAGTTGATCTGGAAAAACAACAGATTCAAGACCATGAAGGGAATGTTACTCCTTTCGATGTAGATCCACACTGGAGAGAAATGCTCCTGAATGGCTATGATGAGATTTCATTAACATTGTTACTAGAAGATGAGATTCAAGCATTTGAAGAAAAACGTAGCAGCTGGCTGCGTGCATAAACAACGAGAAGCCGTCCCCGTGGTGTGACGGCTTCTTTTTTGCATGAAAACCTCTCGTTACTTGTGTTTACTAACCTTCGTTGGTAAACTGATAAAAAATATGCGCCCGAAAGGAACGTAAGCATGAAACATGACAAGAAGAAAGATAATGTCATTTTGTTTCCTGGTCTGAAAGAAAGACTGATTGAAAAAGGAATGGCAGCATTAAAAGATAAACAGTATCAAGAGGCGCTTCACTTATTTTCAGAAGCGAAATCGTATGATGACGATGAAGAATCCGATATTCATCTCGGTATGGCGATTTGTTTTCTAGAGCTTGGTGAGCTACAGGATGCAAAGCGAGTCTGTGAAAAGATGCTACATGAAGGATATGGCCACTATTTCACTGTGCTTCAAGTATATATGACCATCTTAATTCAGCTGAAAGAGTACGAGGAAGTCAAACAAACAATTGAGGCTGTCCTTGAAGAAAATCACCTTCCAGCAGAAAGCGCGGAGCATTTTTATAAGCTGCTTGAATTTAGCAGAAAGATGATTGAATCACCAGAAGAGATTTTAGACGAAGACGAGGAAGGCAGCGGAGAAATCAATATAGATGAAATGCTCGAGCGGCCAGAAGAGCAGGTGCAGTTCATCCATTCGCTGAAAGACCGAAACATCACGCCGCATATGGGTCTATTAAATACGATCCTACAAAAGCCTGATGGAAACCCTTTGGTCAAATCATTGATCCTGCAACTTCTGTCAGATCATGATGTGGCAAAGCCGGTTCATGTGACGAAGTTCGGTGATTCTTTAACGCTTGTTCCTTCTGAGGCTGTCAAGCCAGAGCAAATGCCACTGCTTCAGCAAGTCCTTCGAAAGCTCGATGACACACTCGGCAATGAGAACCCAACCCTTTACCAAGGAGTTGAAGAGTTATGGCGCCGGCACTTATTTGTGCTATATCCATTTCTTCCTAAATATACGGATCCGAATCTTTGGGCTGCGGCACTTCATAAAGTCGGCTATGAAATGCATGGAATCGAGATTGACCTCGAAGAATTGCATTTATTGTATGATTTTAACGAACGAGAGCTGAGAGAAGCTTGTACAATGCTGAAAGATATTGAAGAAATTTCTTATTTGTAATTTGTCGATTTAGTTGAAAGACGGACTTGTTATGTTATAATATAATGGTTGTATTTGTGCATATATCGTGCGGTTGTAAGATTCCAACGGTTGAAAGACGTTATGTATAATCAAGTCAAATATTGTATACATAAGACCGCTTCTTTAGCGGAGTGCGTGGTTTTTGATTGGACGAAGTCTTTATGATGCTTTAGAATGTAACAACGCACAATCTGAATAGATTTTTGGAGGGAAACACACATGTCAGTAAAATGGGAAAAACAAGAAGGTAACGAAGGTGTCTTAACAGTAGAAGTTGACGCTGAAACATTTAACAAAGCACTTGATGATGCATTTAAGAAAGTAGTTAAGCAAGTATCAATCCCTGGATTCCGTAAAGGGAAAGTACCACGTGGTCTTTTCGAGCAGCGTTTTGGAGTAGAATCTCTTTATCAAGATGCACTAGATATTCTTCTTCCAGTTGAATATCCGAAAGCAATCGACGAAGCTGGTATCGAGCCGGTTGACCGCCCTGAAATCGATGTTGAGAAAATCGAAAAAGGCGAAAGCTTAATCTTCACTGCAAAAGTAACAGTGAAGCCAGAAGTAAAACTTGGCGATTACAAAGGTCTTAACGTAGAAAAAGACGACACATCTGTATCTGATGAAGATGTCCAAGAAGAGTTAAAAGCTATGCAAAACCGTCAAGCTGAGCTTGTTGTCAAAGAAGAAGGCGCAATCGAAAACGGCGATACAGTTGTTCTAGATTTCGAAGGATTCGTTGATGGAGAAGCATTCGAAGGCGGAAAAGCTGAGAACTACTCTCTTGAAGTAGGTTCTGGTTCATTCATCCCTGGTTTCGAAGAGCAATTGGTTGGTCTTGAAGCAGGTGCAGAAAAAGACGTTGAAGTGACATTCCCAGAAGAATATCATGCTGAAGACCTTGCAGGTAAACCAGCTGTATTCAAAGTGAAAATTCATGAAATTAAAGCAAAAGAACTTCCAGCACTTGACGATGAGTTCGCTAAAGATGTTGATGAAGAAGTTGAAACGATTGCTGAATTAACTGAAAAAACGAAGAAACGTCTTGAAGAAGCAAAAGAAAACGAAGCAGAAGGCAAACTTCGTGAAGAGCTAGTAGCAAAAGCTTCTGAAAATGCGGAAGTTGACGTTCCTCAAGCGATGGTTGACACTGAGCTAGACCGCATGATGAAAGAATTCGAACAACGTCTTCAAATGCAAGGGATGAACCTTGAGCTTTACTTCCAGTTCTCTGGACAAGATGAAGATGCGCTAAAAGAGCAAATGAAAGAAGATGCTGCTAAACGCGTAAAATCTAATCTTACTCTTGAAGCAATTGCTGCTGCAGAAGACCTACAAGTGTCTGATGAAGAAGTGGAAGAAGAACTTTCAAAAATGGCTGAAGCATACAACATGCCAGTTGAAAATATCAAACAAGCGATCGGTTCTACTGAAGCAATGAAAGAAGATTTAAAAGTTCGTAAAGCAATTGATTTTCTTGTAGAAAACCGTTAATATGGTGCATAATAATAAAACAGGGCGCGAGTGACTCGTGCCTTGTTTTGTACAATTTTTGACTTATCATCGCTTCTTTTGGAAACGATAGTGTAAGTCGCATCTTTCTGTCATACATATCTCAATGTGCAGTGTTACAAACACATCATTACCGTCTTTTAGGAAAGTATGGTAAAATGCATACATACTGGACCCAGAAGGGTAGCTGACTGTTAGCTACAGGCAAGTGAAGAAGAATAAGGGGTGAAAGAATGTTTAAATTCAACGAGGAAAAAGGTCAATTAAAATGCTCGTTTTGCGGAAAAACGCAAGATCAAGTGCGTAAACTGGTCGCAGGACCTGGCGTATATATATGTGATGAATGTATCGAGCTTTGCACGGAAATAGTTGAAGAAGAGCTCGGTACTGAGGAAGAAGTTGAATTCAAGGATGTTCCGAAACCTCATGAAATCCGGGAGATTCTTGATGAATATGTCATCGGACAAGAGAATGCGAAGAAATCCTTAGCTGTAGCGGTTTATAACCATTACAAGCGGATTAATTCCAACAGTAAGATTGATGATGTTGAGCTTTCGAAAAGTAACATTTCTATGATTGGACCTACAGGAAGCGGTAAAACATTACTTGCTCAAACACTTGCACGTATTTTAAATGTTCCATTTGCGATTGCAGATGCGACGTCTTTAACAGAAGCAGGTTACGTTGGGGAAGACGTAGAGAATATTTTACTAAAGCTGATCCAAGCAGCAGATTATGATGTAGAAAAAGCTGAAAAAGGCATTATCTACATCGATGAGATCGATAAAGTAGCAAGAAAATCAGAAAACCCTTCTATCACTCGTGATGTATCTGGGGAAGGTGTACAGCAAGCCCTTTTGAAAATTCTTGAAGGAACAGTCGCTAGTGTACCGCCTCAAGGTGGACGTAAGCATCCTCATCAAGAATTCATTCAAATTGATACAACAAATATCCTCTTCATTTGTGGTGGAGCCTTTGACGGCATTGAGCAAATCATCAAACGCCGCCTAGGTCAAAAAGTCATTGGATTCGGTGCGGAAAATAAAATTGAAGATCTTGAAAAAGAAGTCCTTCTATCAAAAGTTCTGCCAGAAGACTTACTTCGCTTCGGTTTAATCCCAGAATTCATCGGTCGTCTTCCGGTTATTGCAAGCCTAGAGCCGTTAGATGAAAAAGCACTTGTAGAAATCTTGACGAAGCCTAAAAATGCGCTCGTTAAGCAATATACAAAAATGCTTGAACTTGATGATGTTGAGCTTGAGTTTGAAGAAGATGCTCTTAGCGAAATTGCGAAAAAAGCAATTGAGCGTAAAACAGGAGCTCGTGGTCTTCGCTCCATCATTGAAGGCATCATGCTTGATGTGATGTTTGATCTTCCATCTCGTGATGATATTGAGAAATGTGTCATTACTGGTGAAACGGTTGCTGATGGTGAGCCGCCACGTCTTGTCTTAAAAGACGGTACAGTCGTGAATAAAGATACAAAAACATCAGCATAAGCCCATTTGATGACTCCTGAATCTTTTGATTCAGGAGTTTTTTATTTATCGTGGAAGTTGTGTTTATTCCGTCCAGCTCTAGGAAATACTAGCAGACAGAAACCAATACATAACGATAGATGAAGGAGGGAGCACCGATTGAGCTGGACAGGAATCGTATTATTCATACAACTGTTCTTTGGTATCGTCATCGGGTTGTACTTTTGGAACTTACTGAAAAATCAGCGCACACAAAAGGTGACGATCGATAAAGAATCAAAGAAAGAAATGGAAGCACTCAGAAAGATGCGATCCATTAAACTGAGTGAACCTTTATCAGAGAGAGTCCGGCCAAAGGGGTTTCAAGATATTGTAGGGCAGGAAGACGGTATACGTGCACTTAAAGCTGCCCTGTGTGGACCGAACCCGCAACATGTCATCGTCTACGGGCCGCCTGGTGTTGGAAAAACAGCTGCTGCCCGTCTAGTGATGGAAGAGGCGAAGCGTCACGCTGATTCACCATTTAAAAAAGATGCAGTATTTGTTGAGCTTGATGCCACAACGGCAAGATTTGATGAACGAGGCATCGCAGACCCCTTGATTGGTTCCGTACATGATCCCATTTATCAAGGAGCAGGGGCCATGGGACAGGCAGGCATTCCGCAGCCGAAACAAGGAGCCGTCACACATGCTCATGGTGGCGTTCTCTTTATCGATGAAATTGGAGAACTGCATCCGATTCAAATGAACAAAATGCTCAAAGTGCTAGAAGATCGAAAAGTGTTTTTAGATAGTGCTTATTACAGTGAAGAAAATACGCAAATCCCGAATCACATCCATGATATTTTTCAAAATGGGTTGCCCGCTGATTTTCGACTGATTGGCGCCACGACAAGAACACCGGACGAAATTCCGCCGGCTATTCGATCAAGATGTTTGGAGATTTTCTTCAAGGATTTGGATCAGCATGAGCTGAAAATTGTTGCAGCTAAAGCAGTCGAGAAAATACAGAAGGAATTAAGTGACGAAGGACTGAACCTGTTAACATCCTATGTGAAAAATGGACGTGAAGCGGTCAACATGGTACAGATTGCCGCAGGTATGGCTGTCACTGAAAACCGAAAGGATATTACGATTGCCGATGTAGAATGGGTCATTCATTCAAGCCAGCTGACACCAAGATATGAACAAAAAGTACCGGAAAAGCCAAAGGTAGGAGTAGTAAATGGTCTTGCCGTGTATGGACCGAATAGCGGGGCTCTGCTTGAAATTGAAGTGAACATTTGTAAAGCGTTTGAAAAAGGCAGTATCAATATTACTGGTATTGCGGAAGAAGAAAGCATCGGCAATCAGTCGAAATCGATCAGACGGAAAAGTATGGCGAAGGGCTCAGTTGAAAATGTCTTAACCGTGCTTCGAAACTTAGGCATACGAACAAATGAATATGATATCCACATTAATTTTCCGGCTGGTGCCCCGATTGATGGGCCATCTGCTGGAATTGCGATGGCCACAGCCATTTTCTCAGCCATTCATCAAATCCCGATTGATCATTTAACGGCGATGACCGGTGAGATTGGATTACAAGGTCAGGTGAAGCCGATCGGCGGTGTCATACCAAAAATCAAGGCAGCCAAACAAGCGGGTGTCAAAACAGTGATCATCCCTTATGACAATCAGCAGTCGATCTTAAAAGAGATTGAAGGGGTTACGATTGTGCCTGTGAAGCACTTTCAAGAAGTGCTGGATCAGTGTTTGGTCAATCCGCCAGATGAGAAGAAAGATGGACTAGAAGAAGAAATGAAAAGGAAATCTGTTTAATCCCCATCTCATATGGGGATTTTTTAGTGAAATAGATCTTTTTTTCTTTTTCAAGATAAAAAGAAAGGGTATACTACGGTAAGATCATCATTTCTCAAGTCTTTTACATTGTACAAGACTGAAACAGGTATATTATAATGATTCATACTAGTGACGGAGGTGTCTATCAACATGGCAGATGAAATCAAAAAGAATGTTCCGCTCCTTCCGCTGCGAGGCTTGCTTGTTTATCCAACAATGGTCTTGCATTTGGACGTTGGGCGCGAAAAGTCTGTTCAAGCATTAGAACAGGCGATGATGAACGATCATATGATTTTTCTAGCAACACAGCGGGAAATTTCAATAGATGAACCAGGTGAAGAGGAAATTTTCAAAGTCGGCACCTACACAAAAATTAAACAAATGCTGAAGCTGCCAAATGGAACGATCCGTGTGCTCGTCGAAGGCTTAAATCGAGCGCAGATCGAATCCTACATGGAGCTAGAAGACTATACGTCAGTCGATATTAAAGAGTTGACAGAAGAAGAATTAAAGGACGCAGAAGCAGAAGCACTCATGCGCACTTTGTTAGATCACTTTGATCAGTACATAAAAATTTCAAAAAAAATCTCAGCTGAAACATATGCAACGGTAACGGATATTGAAGAACCTGGAAGAATGGCGGATATCGTCGCTTCCCACCTTCCTTTGAAATTAAAAGACAAGCAAGAAGTGCTGGAAACAGTCGATGTCAAAAAACGGTTGAATCGGGTCATCAGTCTCATTCACAATGAAAAAGAAGTGCTAGAGATTGAAAAGAAAATTGGCCAGCGTGTCAAACGTTCAATGGAGCGAACGCAAAAAGAATATTATTTGCGCGAACAAATGAAAGCTATTCAAAAAGAGCTTGGAGACAAAGAGGGGAAAACAGGCGAAGTCAGTACGCTTATGGCTAAAATTGAAGAGTCCGGCATGCCAGATTCCGTTCGTGAAACGGCTTTAAAAGAACTGAACCGTTATGAAAAAATCCCTTCAAGCTCTGCTGAGAGTTCTGTCATTCGCAATTATATTGATTGGCTGATCAATCTGCCGTGGGGCACTTATACAGAAGATCGTCTAGATTTAAAGCTTGCAAGCGAAATTTTAGATGACGAGCACCACGGGCTTGAAAAAGTAAAAGAGCGGGTACTCGAATATCTTGCTGTTCAGAAACTGACAAATTCATTAAAGGGACCGATTCTTTGCTTGGCAGGACCTCCTGGGGTAGGGAAGACGTCACTTGCTAAATCCATTGCCAAATCACTCGATCGAAAGTTTATCCGTATCTCTCTTGGCGGTGTACGTGATGAATCTGAGATCCGTGGTCATCGAAGAACCTATGTAGGTGCGATGCCTGGTCGTATCATTCGCGGGATGAGCAAGGCGGGCACGATGAATCCGGTCTTTCTTTTAGATGAAATTGATAAAATGTCTTCTGACTTTAGAGGAGATCCGTCTTCTGCGATGCTTGAAGTGTTAGATCCAGAGCAAAATCATAACTTTAGCGATCATTATATTGAAGAGACATTTGATTTGTCTCAAGTCTTATTTATCGCAACTGCCAACAATTTAGCAACCATTCCAGGTCCACTTCGTGATAGAATGGAGATTATCACGATTGCAGGGTATACGGAAGTTGAAAAAGCAGAAATTGTGAAAGATCACCTTCTGCCGAAGCAGCTAAAGGAGCACGGATTAAAGAAAGGGAACTTGCAGCTTCGTGAAGCAGCGATTTACGATATGATTCGCTATTACACGAGAGAAGCAGGAGTCCGCGGATTAGAGCGTCAGCTTGCGGCGATTTGCCGAAAAGCGGCAAGAGCAATTGTGGCTGAAGACCGCAAACGCATCACAGTGACGGAAAAGAACTTATCTGAATTCCTCGGAAAAAGACTTTACCGTTATGGTCAGGCGGAAACGACAGATCAGATCGGCGTTGTCACAGGCCTTGCATTTACCACAGTTGGCGGAGACACCTTGTCCATCGAGGTCTCACTCTCACCGGGTAAAGGCAAGCTTTTGCTAACAGGTAAGCTCGGTGATGTCATGAGAGAATCTGCGCAGGCGGCATTCAGTTATGTTCGTTCAAAAGCAGATGAACTGAACATTGATCCTCAATTTAATGAAAAGCACGATATTCATATCCATGTTCCAGAGGGTGCGGTTCCAAAGGACGGGCCATCAGCTGGTATTACCATTGCGACGGCTCTTGTATCAGCACTCACAGGACGTCCTGTTTCAAAAGAGGTTGGCATGACAGGAGAAATTACGTTAAGAGGAAGAGTGCTTCCGATTGGCGGATTAAAAGAAAAAGCATTAGGCGCACATCGTGCAGGACTGAAAACGATTATTCTTCCAAAGGACAATGAGAAGGATATTGATGATATTCCTGAAAGTGTGAGAGAAGGATTAACTTTTATTCCGGTTTCACATTTAGATGAGGTGCTTGAGAAAGCGTTAGTAGGAGAGGGAAGATGAAAGTAACAAAATCAGATATCGTCATTAGTGCGGTGAAACCAGAGCAGTACCCGAGCGGGGGACTGCCTGAGATCGCACTTGCTGGACGGTCAAATGTTGGAAAGTCCTCGTTCATTAACTCATTGATTAATCGGAAAAATTTAGCGCGTACGTCTTCTAAACCAGGAAAGACCCAGACGCTTAATTTTTACATTATTAATGATATGCTCCACTTTGTGGACGTCCCAGGTTATGGCTTTGCAAAAGTATCAAAAACAGAGCGCGAAGCATGGGGGAGAATGATCGAAACGTATATTACAATGCGTGAAGAGTTAAAAGCAGTCGTCCAAATTGTGGATCTGCGTCATAAGCCATCCGCAGATGATGTGAACATGTATGAATTCCTTAAATACTATGGAGTTCCTGTGATCATTATTGCGACAAAGGCCGATAAAATTCCAAAAGGCAAATGGGAAAAGCATGCGAAAGTCGTCAAACAGACACTCGACATCGACCCATCAGATGAATTAATCCTTTTCTCTTCTGAAACAAAAAAGGGAAAAGATGAAGCATGGAATGCGATCCTTGCGAAGATTAACAGTTAAAAGAAAGGCATCTGCACAAAGCAGATGCCTCAGCGTGAAGACAAACCCTCGCATTCGTTGTCAGTCCTGCGCGCTGGTGCTCACGAATGTCAAATTCGCTCCGCGCCAGTACTCGTCCTTCCTAGACTGCAAAGGTTTTCTATCACGCTGAAAAGAAGACAAATGGCTAAAATCAAGTTCATTTTAGCCATTTATCAACATTCTAAGGCATCTGCACATAGCAGATGCCTTTTTATTGTATAAGTTATTTCCTTTTTAAAAATAATAAGAGGAGACTGACGGCAATCAATACATATGGCCAGTACAATTCAAAACCGGAAGTAGGGATCGAAAGTGTGCTAAGTTGCTTCGTAATTTGTTGAAAGAAATAAAGGAATAGACCGAGTGCAATGAGAACAACACTTTCTATTCGATATTCCTTTTTCTGTGATGATTTCATCAAAAGTGAGAGGCCGACGATGAACACAATCATCGTAAATGTATCTGGCCAGTGTTCTAATTTCGGCTGAAGGATAAAGTGTAGCGCAAGGCCTGTCATGAGCATACCGATAAACACATGAGAGGTTTCCTGTTCCTTCTTTCCTTGATATAAGAAAGCAAGGCCAAAAAGCAGTACAAGTGTATACCATTTCTCCTGATCTTTCCAAATGTCAAATTGATCTCCTGAGAGAATGGCATATAGTGCTACAGCCAGCAAAGTGAGCGGCAGCAAAATAGATTTCTTCTTCAAAGATGTCACCTTCTTATAAGCAGATCATTTGTCCGCACGCGCCAAATCTGATAAATTGCTTGAAGTGATGATATAGCATTCGATGTCGAACATTTTTCTACTATATCACAACATTTTTGAAATCTGTTCACAATTTTTATCCAGTTAAAAATGAATATATGTTATAATCATTATAAATAATAAATTCTATATTGTAATTATTATAAATTAGACAGGGCGTTGGGGGTGCAAGCTGAAGTTATGCATATTCTTGTTGTGGGTTTAGATTATAAAACAGCCCCTGTTGAGATACGGGAACAGCTGAGCTTTGAACCGAGCGAGCTCGGAACAGCGATGTCCAAGCTTAAAGAAGAAAAAAGCATTCTAGAGAATATCGTCATCTCAACATGTAATCGAACAGAGATCTACGCAGTTGTAGATCAGCTTCATACTGGTCGGTTTTATATAAAAAGATTTTTAGCAGATTGGTTCGGTTTAGAAAAAGAAGATGTCTCTCCATATTTGAAATTTTATGAAAATGATGGAGCGGTTGAGCATTTATTCCGGGTTGCCTGTGGACTTGATTCTATGGTCATTGGTGAAACACAAATACTCGGTCAAGTGCGCTCAAGCTTTAAAGTCGCTCAAGAGGAGAAGACCATTGGTACCGTTTTCAATTATTTGTTTAAGCAGGCGGTAACAGTTGCGAAGCGCTCTCATGCGGAAACAGATATTGCGTCTAATGCTGTATCTGTCAGCTATGCGGCAGTGGAACTTGCCAAAAAAATCTTTGGACGTCTTTCTGATAAACATGTCCTTATTCTTGGTGCGGGTAAAATGGGCGAGCTGGCGGCTCAAAACCTTCAAGGTCAAGGGATTGGCCAGGTAACAGTCATCAATCGAACGTTTGAAAAGGCCAAAGAACTGGCCGGCCGCTTTTCAGGAGAGCCTAAGAGCTTGAATCAATTAGAAAAAACTTTATCTGAAGCGGATATTTTAATTAGCTCTACTGGGGCTAAACAATTTGTGATCACAAAGGAAATGGTCGAAAAAGCGAACAAACAGAGAAAAGGCAGACCTCTATTCATGGTGGATATTGCAGTACCACGTGATTTAGATCCAGCTATTTCTGAAGTAGAAGGTGCTTTTTTGTATGACATTGATGACCTTGAGGGCATTGTGGCAGCTAACCTGAAAGAGCGACGTGCAGTAGCTGAAGAGGTGGAGCTTCTCATCGAAGCTGAAATTGTGGAATTTAAGCAATGGCTTAATACGCTCGGAGTGGTTCCTGTGATTTCTGCTTTAAGAGAAAAAGCACTCTCGATTCAAGCGGATACGATGCAAAGCATCGAACGAAAGCTTCCAAACCTCACAAATCGTGAAATGAAGCTGTTAAATAAACATACGAAAAGCATCATCAATCAAATGCTGAAAGATCCTATCTTAAAGGCCAAAGAAATTGCCGGGGAGCCGAATGCAGAGGAAAAACTTTTACTCTTTAAAGAAATCTTTGATTTACAGGTTGAAGATGAAGAGCAAAAGGCAGAGCCGATGCAGGTGGAGCAAGGGGCGTTTCAGCTGTTTAAAACAAATATGGCACAAGGCCTTGCTACAGTTGCCAGTGAGTGATTAGGCGATGATGGAATCCATTGTAGCGAGACTAGGTGAAGCGACGACCTTGATCTATGCACTCAGTGTCTTGTTCTATTTCATAGATTTTCTTCAACACAACCGGAAGGCTGGAAAAATGGCTTTCTGGTTGCTTTCTATTGTCTGGCTGCTGCAAACAGTCTACATGTTTTATATTATGATGGAAACAGACCGATTCCCTGTGTTGAATGTAGCAGAGGGGTTATATTTTTATACGTGGGTGCTTGTGACATTGTCACTTGTTTTGACAAAAGTATTACGCGTTGAATTTATTGTCTTTTTTACAAATGTGATTGGTTTTTCCATGATGGCGATTCACACCTTTACACCATCCGATCTTCATTCTGCTGAACTGACGGGAAAGCTGACGAGTGAGCTGCTCGTCATTCATATTACGATGGCCATTTTATCATACGGTGCTTTTTCACTTTCATTTGCTTTTTCACTACTCTACCTATTTCAATATCGTTTGCTGAAAAAGAAAAAATGGGGAAAATGGCTTTTGAGAATTGAAGACTTATCAAAGCTTGATCACATGGCGTATGTCTTAAATATTATTGGCGTGCCGATGCTCTTGCTTAGTTTAATTCTTGGCATTATATGGGCATATATTTCGTATGATACGTTGTACTGGACAGATGCAAAGGTGCTCGGTTCGTTTATTATGCTGTTTTTATACGGCTTTTACTTATACATTAGACTGGTGAGAAATATGCAGGGCAAAATCGTGGCGCGATGGAATGTCGCTTCATTTCTTGTGCTGATGATCAATTATTTTCTGCTTGGTAGCTTATCAACCTTTCATTGGTTTCAATAATGATGAGTCTTAAGGGCATTGTCGGGAGGAAGACGTAATGCGTACAATTAAAGTAGGTTCTAGACGAAGCAAACTTGCGATTACACAAACAAAATGGGTCATTCAAAAGTTGTCTGAACTAAACCCTTCTTATTCTTTTGAAATTAAAGAGATTGTGACAAAGGGTGATCAAATTTTAGATGTGACCTTATCAAAGGTTGGCGGAAAAGGTCTGTTTGTTAAAGAGATTGAACAGGCAATGCTGAACCATGACATTGACATGGCGGTACACAGCATGAAAGATATGCCGGCCTCTCTTCCGGAAGGTTTAGTCATCGGCTGTATTCCTGAGCGTGAAGATGTGCGGGATGCATTGATTTCAAAGGATCATCTCCGTCTTCATGAACTGCCAAAGGGAGCGGTTGTGGGAACGAGCAGCTTACGGCGCAGTGCCCAGCTTCTTCAGGAGAGACCAGATCTTGAGATTAAATGGATCCGTGGAAACATTGATACGAGACTTGAAAAACTGAAAAATGAAGAATATGATGCGATTATTCTAGCGGCTGCCGGATTGTCTAGAATGGGCTGGAGTCAAGAAGTCGTGTCGGAATTTTTATCTCCTGATACTTGCCTTCCTGCTGTAGGGCAGGGCGCATTGTCGATAGAATGCCGGGGAGATGACGAAGAGCTATTGCAGCTGTTAGCTCAATTCACAAATGAGTATACAAAGAAAACGGTCCTTGCTGAAAGAGCTTTCCTTCAACAAATGGATGGAAGCTGTCAAGTGCCGATCGCTGGTTACGCAACGATGAATGAGCGTGATGAAATTGAATTGACAGGTCTTGTGGCATCTGCGGATGGGCATACGATTATTCGAGAAACCGTAACAGGTACTGACCCTGAGACAATCGGAACAGCATGTGCGAAGCAGATGGCTGATAAGGGAGCAAAGGATTTGATCGACAAGGTGAAAAAGGATCTGTCTTCCCAATGACGATAGCCAAATCGCTTTACGGACAGACGGTGCTTGTCACTCGAAATGAACGTCAAGCGGGTGCGTTTCAGCAGAAAATTGAAGCGCTGAACGGCCATGCTGTTTTAACCTCTCTTATCAGGTTTGAACCAACGCTGACAAAAGAAAAAGCGAAGGCATTTTTAGAAGATTTAGAAGCAAGCCATTGGCTTGTGTTTACAAGTGTAAATGGTGCGTCTTTTTTTCTCAGTTATATAGAGAAGCATCAATTACATCAAAGCTTATCCCACTTGAAAGTGGCGGCCGTAGGTGAAAAAACATCTGCCTATCTGATGCAGCACGGCTTAAAAGTGGATGTGGTTCCAGAACGTTTTATAGCAGAAGAACTGGCAGATGCTTTAATTGAACATGTACACCCAGAAGAATGTGTCTTTGTAGCAAAAGGCCACCTGTCACGAGATGTGGTGAAGAATACCCTCGTTCCGCTTGGCATTGACGTAAAAGAGTGGATTATATATGAAACAGTGAAGGATGAGGACGGAATTATCGCACTCAAGTCGGCAATGATGGAGCAATCATTTGATTTTATTACATTTACAAGCTCCTCCACTGTTCATTCTTTTATGCACGCCATGGAGGCTGATATCGATAGATTAGCTGCATCAGACACATGTTTTGTGAGCATCGGTCCTCTTACACAAGAGGCACTGCTTCAATACGGGATTTCTTCTGAAACCCCAGATACTTATACGATAGACGGGATGCTTGATTTGATGTGCCGTTTATCTGAAAGGAAGTTGAACCAATGATGAAATTTAACAGACACCGCAGATTGCGTACAAGCGCAGGAATGAGAGAATTGGTGAGAGAAACATTTTTAAGACCCTCTGATTTCATTTATCCCATCTTTTTTGTAGAGGGAGAGAATGTCCGGAAAGAAGTCCCTTCAATGCCGGGTGTCTATCACATTTCAGTTGATCTTGTGAAAGAAGAAGTCCAGGAGCTTGTTGACCTTGGGATTAAATCTATCATTGTTTTTGGGGTACCAGACCATAAAGACCATGTAGGCAGTGAAGCTTATCACGATCATGGGATTGTTCAAAGAGCAACGCTTGAAATCAAAAAGCATTTCCCAGAGCTTGTGGTCATTGCTGATACTTGCTTATGCCAATATACAGATCACGGACATTGCGGAATCGTTGAAGATGGAGAAATTTTAAATGATGAATCTCTTCAGCTCTTAGCGAAAACCGCTGTCAGTCAGGCTCGTGCAGGTGCAGATATCATTGCTCCATCAAACATGATGGATGGCTTTGTTATCGCAATTCGTGAGGCGCTTGATAAGGCCGGCTTTGTTCATGTGCCTGTGATGTCATATGCTGTGAAATATGCAAGTGCTTTTTACGGTCCGTTTCGTGATGCGGCGCATAGCACACCGCAGTTTGGAGATCGTAAAACGTATCAAATGGACCCTGCAAACCGCTTAGAAGCACTGAGAGAAGCGCAGTCTGATGTAGAAGAAGGCGCTGACTTCCTGATCGTGAAGCCGTCACTTTCATACTTAGATATCATGCGTGATGTGAAAAATGAATTTACACTTCCTGTTGTTGCGTACAATGTGAGCGGAGAGTATGCAATGGTGAAAGCAGCAGCTCAAAATGGCTGGATTTCTGAAAAAGAGCTTGTTCTTGAAATGCTGACTAGCATGAAACGTGCAGGCGCAGAATTAATCATTACGTATCATGCAAAAGATGCAGCGAAATGGCTCTCAGAATAAAGAACGGATAGACAGGAGGACATTGAAATGGGACGTAGCTATGAAAAGTCAAAGCAAGCATTTAAAGAAGCGCAACAGTTAATGCCGGGTGGTGTGAACAGCCCTGTGCGCGCATTTAAATCAGTCAATACAGACCCGATTTTTATGGAACGAGGAAAAGGCGCAAAAATATATGATATTGACGGAAATGAATATATTGATTATGTCTTATCATGGGGACCGCTTATTTTAGGGCATACGAATGACCGTGTAGTTGAAAGCATTCAGCGAGTAGCTGAACATGGTACAAGCTTCGGTGCTTCTACTTTAGTTGAAAATGAATTAGCTAAGCTTGTATCAGAACGAGTTCCTTCTATTGAGGTCATTCGTATGGTCAGCTCTGGAACAGAGGCGACGATGAGTGCGCTTCGTCTAGCACGTGGTTTTACAGGCAGAAACAAAATTGTGAAATTTGAAGGCTGTTATCATGGCCACGGTGATTCTTTGCTCATTAAAGCTGGTTCGGGTGTGGCAACGCTTGGACTTCCGGATAGCCCTGGTGTCCCTGAAGGTACAGCAAGCAATACGATCACCGTTCCATACAATGATTTAGAAAGCATCAAAGTCGCTTTTGAAGAATTTGGAGACGACATTGCAGGTGTCATTGTAGAACCAGTTGCAGGAAATATGGGGGTTGTCCCTCCGCAAGAAGGTTTCTTGCAAGGATTGAGAGACATCACAGAGGAATATGGCTCTTTACTCATTTTTGATGAGGTCATGACAGGCTTCCGTGTGGATTATCATTGTGCACAAGGCTATTTTGGCATTACGCCTGATCTGACATGTCTTGGTAAAGTCATCGGAGGCGGCCTGCCAGTTGGTGCTTATGGCGGTAGAGCGGACATTATGAGACAAATTGCGCCAAGCGGCCCGATTTATCAAGCAGGAACGTTATCCGGTAACCCGCTTGCGATGACAGCAGGTCTTGAAACATTAAAACAGCTGACACCTGAGTCTTATGAAGAGTTTAGACGCAAAGGAGATCGTTTGGAAGAAGGCATTTCAAAAGCGGCGAAAGCACATGGGATTCCATTAACATTTAACCGTGCCGGTTCCATGATCGGATTCTTCTTTACAAACGAACAAGTCGTCAATTACGATACAGCGAAAACAGCTGACCTCGCTTTATTCGCTGAATTCTACAAGGAAATGGCTGATCACGGCATCTTCCTTCCACCTTCACAATTCGAAGGGCTGTTCCTCTCAACTGCTCATACGGATGAAGACATCGAGTATACAATTGAGACAATTGAAAAGGTATTTCAAAAATTAGCTCAGTAACCAAAAGCCGATATGGAGACATATCGGCTTTTTGCTTTGCATAAAACCAATCATATTTTCAGCGCCTCCTTCATACACCTGTATTGACATCTAATTTTATTTTGATGGATTAGATGAAAGGAGGACACCGACTTGTCTCAAAACAATCGATTACAGTTTTCGGTAGAAGAGTCCATTTATTTCAAAAACGGACAGGAAGTCAG
Source organism: Bacillus sp. FSL K6-3458 (assembly GCF_038005045.1). NCBI lineage: Bacteria > Bacillati > Bacillota > Bacilli > Caryophanales > Bacillaceae > Bacillus > Bacillus sp. FSL K6-3458. The sequence goes on from NZ_JBBOSI010000001.1 coordinate 1,538,038, forward strand.
TGAGCTACTGTCAATTTCTCTCGATCCTGACATTCTCGTTCAAGAAGTGAATGATTATGTTTCCATTAGAGGTTCACTCGAGCTAACAGGAGAATACAACATAAATCAAGAGGAGCTAATGGGTGAATCCAGTTCCTATGCATCATACAGGCAGGCTGATGAGGTGAAGGTAAGAGAGGACGGAACGGCGGAGCTGCTGCATCAATTTCCGGTGGATATCACGATCCCCAAGAACAAAATTAGTCATTTAAATGATGTATTTGTGTTTATTGATGCATTTGATTACCAGCTGACAGAAAGCCGTTTGCTCACGATTCAGGCTGATTTGGCCATTGAAGGTCTTTTAGATGAAGGAACGCCTGAACCACTTGTAGAAGGGCCATATGAATTTGTCCATCGTGCTGAAGAGGAATATGGCGATGTCACTTATGAATATCAGGCGCAGCCTGAATATGAAGAGCAAGAAATGCTGCCACGTGAAGAGCATGAAGAAAATGCAGAACAACAGGCCGCTTTGCAACATGAAGCGCGAACTGAACAAGAAGAGGATGAAATAGACATCGAGACGGTGATGGTGGAAGAAGCAGAAGAAGAAGAGGAAAATGAGGAAGAAGAAGCCGTGGCGCTTGGGTATCGTTCCTTCCCAGAAGCTCAAGTACAAGAGCCGCCATTCTTTGACCCGCCTAAGCTTTTAGAAGAAGAAGAGCGGGATGAGACGTTCTTTGAGGTGGAAGTGAGGAAAGACCCTGAAGCAGAGAGCAAGGAGGAAGAAGAAGCGCCGCCAGCTTATCCAGCCTTTGAATCACCTACTTATCAGATGGAACAGACGCAGGAAGAGCGGGATGACAGCTATCAGTTCGAACGATTATATGAACGTGAAGCACCAAAGGTGTATGAATCAGCTCAAGAAGCTGAGGAGTTTGAACATGACCAGAGAGAAGCGTCTGGCAGTGAGAATTCTCTTTATTTAACGAAGCTGTTCGCTAAGCAGGAGGAGGAAGATTTTTCTCGCATGAAAATATGTATAGTTCAGCAAGAAGATACGGTCGATCGTATTTGTGAGCGATATCAGTTGAATGTGCAGCAGCTCCTTCGAACGAATTCATTGTCGGTGGATGCAGAGCTTGAAGAAGGGCAGATTCTTTATATCCCTGAATATCAAAAAAGCAATGCATAGTATGAGATGATGGACCGAGAAAATGTGGTGAGAGAACGTGGATGAAATCCAATCTGTCCTATACGAATACGGGCTTGAGGCTGAATATATCGAACCTGTCAGTCCAGCTGTCGTTAGAGTGTATACAAAGCAGGGCGTATTTGCACTAAAGCGGGTAAAGCCCCATCGACACATGCAGTTTACAGAGCAAATGCTTGAACTAGAATCAAAAGGCTATCGCTCGTTTGTGCCAATCTATCGCACGAAGAGCGGTTCCTTTTTCTCAAATCATCGAGAAAGCCAGTACACGTATTATCTCATGCCATGGCTAACCAATGAAAAGAGAGAAGAGCAGGACGATAAACATGAATATTTATTTCAAGAGATTGCAAGACTTCATAAACGAACAGAAGTCATGATGGACATTACTGAGCAGGAAATAGAGGCTCACTACACCCAAATGAAAAGCAAATGGGAAACAGAGAAAGACATGTATGAACGATTTATCGAGCGGGCAGAACAAACATGGTATATGTCGCCATTTGAGCTGGCTGCTGCTATGTATTTTTCAGAAGCGATGTCTGCAAGTGAATTTGCACTTGAACGTTTAGAGGATTGGCATGAGGAAATGAAAGACCAAGAGACGACACGTATTGTGTTAAACCATGGGCAATTGTCTATCCATCACTTTTTGTACAATGATGTAGGTACAGGACATTTCACCAATTTTGAGCGGTCCAAAAAGGCTGCCCCCATTTATGACCTTTTGACCTTTTACTATCGCACATTCAAAACCTACCCTACTCCTTGTCCTGAATGCACATCTTTGTTTTATACGTATCAAAAGGGAAATAAACTTCGTGAGGAAGAGATTCATTTGTTCTTGAGCTACCTCGCTTATCCGCAGGGTTTGTTTGATACGGTGAAAGCCTATGAAGCAGGCGGACAGGATGAGATGGAAAGTTGTCAGGAGCTGTTAAGGGCGTATTGGCAAATGAAAAATTCTGAGCCGACCGTCATGAAAATACACGAAATTGAGCAGGCTAGACGCCTTGAAGAAGAACAAAATGCCTCGTCATCAGAAGAGTGACGAGGTTGTTTGCTGTTGCGCTATGAAATGTCTAACGAGGGGACCTATACATAAGAGTGAGCCTGCAGCTTTCAGCTCTCTTAAAACCAATCAAGGTGAAAGGCACAGGCGAGAAATATAAGAATTCCTAAGATGAGGACGTCAAATGTTGTGGGAAAAATGATCGTGCGAAAGCCTTGAAATATGGCAATCGGGAGAACGACTTGGGAGGCAACTGCCCGAATTTGTCTAAGCCATGGGGGGAGTGTGTAAGGATTGATCTTTTTCAAAATAAAACGCCCTCCTTCTTTATTTTGTTATTATCATATGGGCAAAGAGGCAAAGGGTGCCTGTCCAATTTGTATAAAGAAGAAGAAAAGCGGAAAAGATGATTGACGAAAACAAAAGGCATTTAGTAATATTAATAAAAGATGAGTATAAGCTGATGAACGTGATATATCGTAAGCGTGGATCAGGAAGAGTACGAGCAAGACCCTAAAGAGAGGGAAACCAATAGCTGAAAGGTTTTCTAGGATGCACTTGTTTGGAAGGTCGCCTGTGAGCTTAATTTCTTGAAACATGTAGTAGAGAAATTCGGGAGATCCCCGTTATCCTTTAGAGAGTACGGGACACGTCTAAGTGTTTCGTGAAAAAAGGTGGTACCGCGAAAAAGCTTTTTCGTCCTTTTATAAGGATGAGAAGGCTTTTTTATGTTTCATCAGCCGAAAAAATGTGGAGGTAACACAAATGGGAACAAATAATCAAGAAATGCCAACAAAGTACGATCCAAATGCGATTGAAAAAGACCGCTATACGTACTGGCTTGAAGGGGAATTCTTCGAAGCACAAAATGACAAAACGAAAGATCCATATACAGTCGTCATTCCTCCACCAAACGTGACAGGAAAATTACACTTAGGGCATGCGTGGGATTCAACCCTTCAAGACATCGTGACTCGTATGAAACGGATGCAGGGCTATGATGTTTTATGGCTGCCAGGAATGGACCATGCGGGTATTGCAACACAAGCAAAGGTCGAGGCGAAGCTTCGCGAAGAAGGTGTGAGCCGCTATGATCTCGGACGTGAAAAATTTGTAGAAGAAACGTGGAAGTGGAAAGAAGAGTATGCCGATTTTATTCGTAGCCAGTGGGCGAAAATGGGTCTAGGTCTAGACTATTCGCGTGAGCGTTTTACATTAGATGAAGGCTTGAATAAAGCGGTCCGCCAAGTGTTTGTTCAATTGTATGAAAAAGGATTGATCTATCGCGGAGAATACATCATTAACTGGGACCCAGCAACAAAAACGGCCCTTTCTGATATTGAAGTTATCTATAAGGATGTGCAAGGAGCGTTTTATCACTTGAGATATCCGCTTGCAGATGGATCAGGTTCGATTGAAATTGCGACAACAAGACCTGAAACGATGCTTGGAGATACGGCAGTCGCTGTACATCCTGAAGATGAACGCTATCAGCATTTGATTGGGAAAACAGTTGTTTTACCAATTACAGGCCGAGAGATTCCAATCGTTGGGGATGACTATGTCGATATGGAATTTGGATCAGGAGCTGTAAAAATTACGCCGGCTCATGACCCGAATGACTTCGAGCTTGGAAACCGTCATAACCTAGAGCGCATTCTTGTGATGAATGAAGATGGCACAATGAATGGAAACGCACTTCAATACAAAGGAATGGACCGCTTCGAATGTCGTAAACAGCTTGTGAAAGATCTTCAAGAAGAAGGCATTTTGTTCAAAATTGAGGACCACATGCATTCAGTTGGTCACAGTGAGCGCAGTGGCGCTGTAGTGGAGCCATATTTATCAACACAATGGTTTGTGAAAATGCAGCCGCTCGCAGATGAAGCCATCAATCTGCAAAAAGGTGATGAGCAAGTTCAATTTGTTCCAGACCGATTTGAAAAGACGTATTTACACTGGATGGAAAACATTCGTGATTGGTGTATTTCTCGTCAACTATGGTGGGGACACCGCATCCCGGCTTGGTATCATAAAGAAACGAAGGAAGTATACGTGGGACTTGATGCGCCAGAAGATATTGAAAACTGGGAGCAAGATAACGATGTACTTGATACATGGTTTAGTTCAGCGCTTTGGCCTTTCTCTACAATGGGCTGGCCGGATGCAGACAGTGAAGACTTCAAGCGCTACTACCCAACCAATCTGCTTGTAACAGGCTATGACATCATCTTCTTCTGGGTATCCCGTATGATCTTCCAAGGTCTTGAATTCACAGGAGAAAAACCATTTAAAGATGTCCTCATTCATGGTCTTATCCGCGATGAACAAGGGCGTAAAATGAGTAAGTCACTTGGCAACGGAATTGATCCAATGGAGGTTATCGACAAGTACGGAGCGGATTCATTGAGATATTTCTTAGCGACTGGAAGCTCTCCAGGTCAAGATTTACGTTTTAGCTTTGAAAAGGTTGAATCCACTTGGAACTTTGCGAACAAAATTTGGAACGCATCCCGTTTTGCTCTCATGAATATGGATGGTTTAACGTATGATGAGCTTGATTTAACAGGAGAAAAATCAGTTGCTGATCAATGGATTTTGACACGCTTAAATGAAACGATTGAAAGTGTCACACAGCTTGCTGACAAGTATGAATTCGGCGAAGTGGGTAGACATTTATACAACTTCATTTGGGATGATTTCTGTGATTGGTACATTGAAATGGCGAAACTTCCGCTTTATGGAGAAGATGAAGCAGCGAAGAAAACGACTCGTTCGATCCTTGCGTATGTATTAGATCAAACGATGAGACTTCTTCATCCGTTTATGCCATTCTTAACAGAAGAAATCTGGCAGCATCTACCTCATGAAGGTGAGTCCATTACTGTAGCGGCATGGCCTGAAGTGAAGCCGGAGCTTTCCAACGAACAAGCTTCTGCTGATATGAAACTGCTTGTTGAACTGATTCGTTCTGTTCGTAACATTCGCAGTGAAGTGAACACGCCAATGAGCAAACAAGTTGAGCTTTACATTAAAGCATCTACGTCTGATGTTCAGGAACGTTTAGAGAAAAATCGTTCATATATTGAGCGCTTCACGAACCCAAGTGTTCTTGAAATTGGCACAGATGTCCCAGCTAGTGATAAAGCGATGACGGCTGTTATTTCTGGAGCAGAACTCATTCTGCCGCTTGAAGGCTTAATCAACTTAGATGAAGAGATTGCCCGTCTGCAAAAAGAGCTTGATAAACTGACAAAAGAAGTGGAACGAGTTCAGAAAAAGCTTGGCAATGAAGGCTTTATGAAAAAAGCGCCTGAAAGTGTCGTAGAAGAAGAGCGTGCGAAAGAACGTGATTATGTCGCAAAACGCGAAGCTGTTCAAAAGCGTATTGAAGAGCTGAAAGCATAAGAGTGAAAAGACGGCTCCTAATGAATTGGAGTCGTCTTTTTTGAAAATTTCGTATGAAATGAGAGATGACATTGTTTACAACCTATCATGAAGCCATTGAATGGATTCATAGCAGACTCGCTTTCGGTGTCAAACCGGGACTTGAACGAATGAAATGGCTGATGGACAGACTAGACCATCCTGAACAAAAAATAAAAGCGGTGCATGTAGCTGGAACAAATGGAAAAGGATCAACGATTGCATTTACGCGATCCATTTTACAGTCAGCAGGCTATTCAGTTGGAACCTTCACCTCGCCATTTATTTTAACGTTCAATGAACGAATTAGTGTTAATGGGGAGCCGATTTTGGACGAAGAGTGGCTGAGTTTGGTGAACGAAATCAAGCCTTTAGTTGATGAATTAGATGATACAGAGCTTGGTGCAGCAACAGAGTTTGAGATCATTACAGCATGTGCGTTTGCTTATTTTGCCCATGTGCACCAAGTAGACTTTGTCCTCTTGGAAACAGGACTTGGCGGAAGACTTGATTCTACAAATGTGGCAGCGCCCATCTTAACAGCAATTACGTCGATTGGTCACGATCATATGGCCATTTTAGGCGACACACTTGATCAGATTGCAGCAGAAAAAGCTGGCATTATTAAAGCTGGGATTCCGATAATCACGGCCGTTCATCAAGCGGAAGCTCTTACTGTGATTCAACACAAAGCCGAAGAAAAGAATGCGCCGTTTATCTCGTTACATGATACTTGTACCTTTAAGGACCAGCAGCCGACGGAAACAGGTGAACGCTTCACATTCACTACCCCAAAAAGGGAGTACTCGCAGCTAGAGACAGGGTTAATCGGAACGCATCAAATGCAGAACGCCTCCCTTGCCGTTCTACTGATCGAATGGCTGGAGCAAGAAGGACATATCCATGTACTAAATGAGCAAGTGTATGAAGGAATTCGGCAGGCGGTGTGGGCTGGAAGATTTGAAAAGATCCAAGATCAGCCTCTTGTTTATTTAGATGGTGCTCATAACGAAGAAGGAATGGACCGTTTAATCGAAACTGTACAAGCTCATTTTTCTAGTAAACAGGTTCATGTATGTTTTAGTGCGTTAAAAGATAAACCTTACAAACAAATGATCGAAAAGCTTGAAAGGATTAGTTCATCGATTCATTTTGTTTCCTTTGACTTTCCAAGAGCTGAGTCAGCGGAAAAGCTTTATGATTGCAGTCATTTAGAAGCAAAATCGTTTGATGAAGACCCTCGTGCAGTGCTTGACTTCATTCAGAAGAAAAGAGATGACCCTTCAGCAATGATTCTGGTGACAGGTTCCCTTTATTTTATCTCAGATGTACGAAGTCGTATTTTACAGTAAGGAAAAGACGCAAATTGCTTCTATGCAATGTGCGTCTTTTTTCTTTTGATATGTAGGAGAGGGGGAAAATCACTTTTTCGCAAGGTGATCAAAGGTGAATCGCTATGGTACAATCCGGTCTATTCTATTTCCGGAAGGAGTCACCTAATTTGATTGATTTTTTTATGTTTTTCACAGGCATGGTCATGGGGTCATTTTTTCATCTAGTTGGTGAGAGGCTTCCAATGAAGCGGTCTATTCTTTTTCCTCGTTCACACTGCGGAGCTTGTAAAGAGCCGCTTTCTTTTCACGACATGCTCCCGCTTTTTTCTTATATTGTATTGAAAGGGTCATGTAAGCATTGTGGAACCCGGCTCTCTTTGCTTTATCCAATGGTTGAGCTGTTGACAGGCGGCCTTTTTTTCCTCGTTTATAAACATGCTGGTTTCTCTTTTGAGGGCCTTTTTCTTGTGAGTCTATGTAGTTTATTCGTGATTGCTGTCGTGAGCGATCTTTTTTATATGAGAGTACCCAACGAGCTCTTTCTCTTCTTTTTTCCTCTTTTCGTCATATACCGCACGCTAGAACCGCTTTTTATTTGGTGGGAAGGAGCGGCATCTCTTCTTATTTGTCTTCTTTTGTTTTATAGTTTAGAACATTTCAAGCCAAATAGTATGGGGGGAGCGGATGTCAAACTATTTGGTGTGCTTGCATTTTGCTTCGGATTTAAGCCGTTTCTGATCATTCTTTTTCTTTCGTCTGTCACGGGAATGGTTTACGCAAAGGTGTTTTCTTACAAGGCAAATGAACCCTTTCCTTTTGTTCCTGCCATCGCTTGTTCTTTCTGGTTTTATCTTTTTTGTGGTGATCTGTTAAACCCAATTGGTGATTTTTTTGGATGAGAAAATTGGCGAACACTTTTTGAACCTGCCGACAAAAGTCTTGTTCTTTTTTTTATTGGCTATGTTAAAGTGTGAAACAGAAAGAAGGACGGGTTACATTCGCGCTATTTCATTGGACAGAAAGGTCTTTCTTACAAACAATGTCAGAAAGCGGGGAATGACAGTGAAAAAAAGGCAGGCAAAAAAACAAGGGTTAAAGGTCAATATTAATGGCAAGGAAGAAATGCTCCATGAAGAAGAGCATCAGCCTCAAAAACAGCAAGAGGATCAAGTGACGTTTTCGAACTGGGAGGAAAAGAGGCAGTCGGAACAGGAGACAGCCGCTTCCGAGGAAGAACCGTCTAAACCGAAAGAAGAAGATTTTCAATGGGACGATGCAGCGGATCACATTTATCATTCGGATCCAGAGGTCGTCACACCTTATCAAAAGAAAAAAGGTTCTTTTGACCAGAAGTTCAGTAAAAACCGCGGTCCCTTCAAACGAGTGGTGACAACGATTGTGTTTGCAGTCGTTCTAGGGACAGGCCTCGGTGTATTTGCACTAAGTTTAAGTAAAGATGGATCTGCCAATCTATCAGGAGGCGATCATATCAGCGTCTCAGCATCTGGAAGCGGGCCGTCGGCGAAAGCTGGGGGAGATGCACCACCGGCTGATCTTGCAGATACGTCAAAGGACAATGAAGGTGAAAAAAGTGCATCAGGTCATTTTTCAACCTTTGTGGTGCAGGCTGGAAAGTTTTCTTCTGAAAAAGGAGCAGATGACTTAGTTGACAGTTTAAAAGAGGCAGGATATGCAGGTAAAAAGGTATCAATGGATGATGGATATTATGTTATTGCCGGACTTGCCACAGAACAAGGTATGACAAGTGCCGTTGGGAAAAAATTGATCGATCAGCACTTTGAAGCATGGGGAGGAAAAGAGCTCTCATTTCAAGTGCCGGATGAGCTGACAGGTTTAATAGAGAAGGCATCTGTCTTATCCTCTAAGGTGATTGCAGGAGAAGATGTGGATCAAAAAGAAGTCACTCAGTTGATTTCTGAGCTTGAAAATGCCAAAACAACCGACGCACCAGCCAAAAGCAGTTTGCTGAAAGCTGTACAGCTTTTAAATGACCCATCTGCTGAAAATGGCTGGAAATCTCAGCAAGCGCTATTAGATCAACTAAATACGTAAAATCATGTTTTTAACAGCCAAACTAGTCTAAAAATGACTAGTTTTTTTCTTTTGCTTCCAACATAATGATGTAGGAACATGAAAATGGCATTTTCGTTAATTGTCGGTAAGATGTTCATTTGATAGGATGAATGGGTATCTTACTTCTTAGGCTAAACCCTGAAAGGATGAACAAACATGAACCAGTTAATACTCGCATCTCAATCACCTAGAAGAAAAGAATTGCTTGATTTAGCAGGGTTTTCTTATGACATTCAAGCAAGTGATTTAAAAGAAGAAATAAATCGAAACCTTTCTCCTGCTGAGAACGTCCAATGGTTGGCAGAACAAAAAGCAAATGATATTCAAAAAATACATCCCAAAGCTGTGATCATTGGTGCAGATACAATTGTTGCAATTGATGGCAAATGTCTTGGAAAGCCAAAAGACAAGGAAGATGCAGCCTCAATGCTTCAATTATTGTCAGGTAAGACACATCAAGTCTTGACTGGTGTCACGATTCAATCAGAGAATAGAAAAGAAACATTTTATGAACAGACAGACGTGACATTTTGGCCGCTTACACAAGATGAAATAGACCGCTATATTGAAACCGGTGAGCCTCTTGATAAAGCTGGAAGCTACGGCATTCAAGGAAAAGGTGCCCTGTTTGTACAAAAAATAGACGGTGATTATTTTTCCGTTGTAGGACTCCCTATTGCTAAAACAGTCAGAGTGCTTGAAACATTTGGTATCACCCCTTTTTGATGACGGGAAGGAATCAAAAAAGGAGTGTAGATCTTGAATCATTTCCCTATGCTGCTGAAGCATTTTCCTCATGATGAAAAGCCGCGCGAACGATTTGTCAAATATGGACCAAGCAGCTTATCAAACCATGAACTTGTCGCGATTCTTTTGAGAACAGGCACAAAAAAGGAATCAGTTCTTCAAGTGTCCGCAAGACTTTTGCAAACATTTGGTGGTCTTCGTTCTGTGAAGGAAGCTTCGATTGAAGAACTATCAAAGATTCGAGGAGTTGGAAAAGCGAAGGCGATCTCTCTTTTAGCTGCTTTAGAACTCGGCACTAGATTACACCATCAAACGACGGACAATCGTTATGTGATCCGCACGCCGGAAGATGGTGCGAATTTTGTGATGGAAGATATGAGATTTTTGACGCAGGAGAATTTCGTTTGTCTTTATCTCAATACCAAAAATCAAGTTCTTCATAAACATACTGTGTTTATCGGAAGTCTAAATTCGTCGATTGTTCACCCGCGTGAAATTTTTAAAGAGGCCTTTAAACGTTCGGCCGCTTCATTTATATGTGTGCACAACCATCCATCTGGAGATCCGACGCCCAGCAGGGAAGATATTGAAGTCACACAGCGACTTTTTGAATGTGGAAAGCTGATTGGAATACAGCTGCTTGATCATCTAGTGATCGGTGATCAAAAATTTGTGAGTTTGAAGGAAAAAGGGTATTTGTAACACTTTTTTTTTCAATGTTTTACGATATAATAGAGTTTATGAGTTTTTCCCTAAAGGGAATTTTGGTTTAAGAAAGGAAGATACATACATATGTTTGGAATTGGTACAAAAGACCTTGGAATAGATCTTGGAACAGCGAATACGCTTGTTTTTATTAAAGGAAAAGGCATTGTTGTGAGAGAACCTTCGGTCGTAGCTTTGGAAACTGATACGAAGTCTATAGTGGCGGTTGGAAATGATGCTAGAAACATGATCGGTCGTACACCTGGTAATGTTGTGGCACTGCGCCCAATGAAAGACGGAGTCATTGCAGACTACGAGACGACAGCAACAATGATGAAATATTACATTAATCAAGCATTAAAAGGTAAAGGGCTTTTTGCTCGTAAACCGTACGTGATGGTGTGTGTACCATCTGGTATTACAGCAGTAGAAGAGCGTGCTGTCATTGATGCAACAAGACAAGCTGGTGCTCGTGACGCATACCCTATTGAAGAGCCATTTGCTGCGGCAATCGGTGCTAACCTTCCTGTATGGGAGCCAACTGGAAGCATGGTTGTAGATATTGGCGGCGGTACAACAGAAGTAGCCATTATTTCACTTGGCGGTATTGTGACATCTCAATCGATCCGTGTTGCAGGAGACGAGATGGATGATGCGATCAGCAGCTACATTCGTAAAACGTATAATCTTATGATTGGTGATCGCACGTCAGAAGCGATTAAAATGGAAATCGGTTCTGCGCAGCCTGACGTACATGATGAGATGGACATTCGCGGCCGTGACCTTTTAACAGGTCTGCCAAAAACGATCTCTATTACGGCAGAAGAAATTGCAAAAGCGCTTCGCGATACGGTGGAAACAATTGTCGATGCGGTCAAAATGACACTTGAAAAAACGCCACCTGAGCTGGCAGCAGATATTATGGACCGTGGAATCGTTTTAACAGGCGGTGGTGCATTGCTGCGTAATCTTGACAAAGTCATTAGTGATGAAACAAAAATGCCGGTCATTATTGCTGAAGATCCGCTTGACTGTGTGGCGATCGGAACAGGGAAAGCACTAGAACATATTCACTTGTTCAAAGGAAAATCTAAAGATAATCGATAATTGGGCGTAAATAAAGAGGTGTAAGACATGCCGCAGTTTTTTATGAATAAAAGATTAATGTTGCTCCTTGTCTGTGTCATCGTACTGGTGGCCATGATTGGTTTTTCAGTGAAAAGCGGCAGAGGTGCTTCATGGCCGGAAAAATTAGTGGGGGATACGACAGGCTTTTTTCAAGGTGTCTTTCATAAACCATCACAATTTATTGCCGGTATTTATGGAAACGTACAAGATTTAAAGAACACATATGATGAAAACGAGCGTCTTCGAAAAAAACTTGATGGACAAACCCAATATGAGGCGAAACTTCAAGAACTAGAAGATGAGAACAAAAAGCTTCGCAAGCAGCTCGGATATGTGAACTCTATTCGTGACTACACGCCCATTCTTTCAACAGTCATTGCGAGAAACCCGTCCCTTTGGGATAGTTTTGTCATGATTGATAAAGGGAAAAAGCAAGGCGTTGAAAAAGATATGGCGGTCACCAATGAGAGTGGTGCGTTAATTGGGAAAATTGAAAGTGATAAGCTCAACAATTTTACGTCGACTGTAAGGTTGCTAAGCTCTACAGATCAAAATAATAGAATTTCAACGAAAATTTTTGCGAAAAAGGGCAAAGAAGAACTCAATGGAATTATTAACGGTTATGACAGCAAGAAAAAAATGCTGACAATGAACATTTTAAAATCCGATGCTGATGGGGATGTCAAAAAAGGAGATCTTGTTGAAACATCTGGAGCAGGGGGCGTATTCCCGCAGGGCTTGACGATTGGAAAGGTAAGCGAAATTGAGCCGGACCATTACGGACTGACGAAAATTATTTATGTAGAACCAGCTGCTGAACTCAATAATTTAGACCGCGTGATTGTTGTGAATCGCAGCACAAGTACGGCAGATGCATCTCAATTAACGAAGGAGGAAGGCTCGTGAAACGTGTCCTTCTTGCTTTCGTCATGTTGTTTATTTTCGTATTTGACAGTATTTTTGTCGATTTAGTGAAGCTCCCATTTGTTTCAGATAATCAAATTTTAGCACCTCATTTCATCTTACTCGCACTTGTATTTATGACAGCTTTTGTGAATCAAAAATATGGTGTGATTTATGGATTTATCTTTGGACTTTTATATGATATTTCGTATACAGGTATTCTTGGTGTTCATATGTTTGGCTTTGGTGCGCTCTGCTATTTGTTAGCAAAAGCCTTCAAAGTTCTCCAAACGAATATGTTAGTCGTTGTCTTTCTATCGATGATTGCTGTTGCAGTGATGGAGTTTTATGTGTACGGCGTTCAAGCGACGATTCAACCAGGTATTATGCCTTTTAATACGTATGTCATCGAACGCTTTATTCCAACGATTCTTTTAAATACTGCTGCGTCTCTCATACTTGTTGTGCCGCTTAGGCTCTTTTTCATCAATGTGAAACAAGGACTGATCGACGAATAAAAGCAGGAGTTTGTCCAATTACGGCGAAATGAGTATGTTGTTGAGGTGAGCATCTTGAAAACTCAAAAACAGCAGTATGTGACAATAAAAGGTACAAAAAACGGATTAACATTACAGTTAAATGATGACTGTTCGTTTGAAGACCTTCTTTCTGGCTTGCGAGAGGTTCTTTTACTTGAGCAATATACAGATGGAAGAGAAGGACATAAAGTCAATGTGCATATTAAACTTGGTTTTCGATATTTAACAGAGGATCAAGAGGCGCGTTTAACTGAAGCGGTGTCTGAAAATGAACATCTCGTCATTCACTCTATTGAAAGTGACGTCATGTCAACTGAAGAAGCGAGACGTTTAAAAGCAGAGGCTGAGATTACTTCTGTAGCAAAAATTGTACGCTCTGGACAGGTGCTTTATGTCGAAGGGGATCTTTTATTAATAGGAGATGTCAACCCTGGCGGCACCATTCGTGCAGGGGGGAATATTTTTGTGCTTGGTGCGTTAAAAGGTGTAGCGCATGCTGGATGTAATGGAAACAAACAAGCTGTGATTGCGGCATCTCATATGATTCCAACTCAGCTCCGCATCGCACAGGTGTTTAACCGTGCACCGGATCAAAAAGAAGATGGAAATGAAATGGAATGTGCTTATTTAGATATAGATGGCAATATGATCATTGAACGCCTGCAGCAATTGGCTCATATAAGACCTAATCTGACAAGGCTTGAGGGAGGAATGTGAAATTGGGCGAGGCTATTGTGATTACCTCAGGAAAAGGCGGCGTTGGCAAAACAACAACATCTGCAAACTTAGGCACAGCACTAGCAATTCAAGGAAAAAAAGTGTGTCTAGTTGATACCGACATCGGCCTTCGGAATTTAGATGTCGTGATGGGGCTTGAAAACCGCATTATTTATGATCTAGTCGATGTAGTAGAAGGAAGATGCAAGATTCACCAAGCGCTTGTGAAGGATAAGCGGTTCGAGGATCTTTTGTATCTTTTACCTGCTGCTCAAACAAGCGATAAAACGGCGGTAGAGCCGGAGCAGATCAAAGAATTAATTCAATCATTGAAACAAGACTTTGATTATGTTGTCATTGATTGCCCTGCTGGAATTGAGCAAGGCTTTAAAAATGCTGTATCAGGTGCTGACAAAGCGATTGTGGTCACGACACCTGAAATCTCAGCTGTGAGAGATGCAGACCGAATTATCGGCTTGCTGGAACAAGAGGATATTGAACCCCCTCGTTTGATTGTGAACCGCATTCGTACACACATGGCGAAAAATGGCGATTCGATGGATGTGGATGAAGTTGTCCATCATTTATCAATTGATCTTCTCGGCATTGTAGCCGATGATGATGATGTCATTAAGGCTTCAAACAATGGTGAACCGATTGTCATGGATGCTAAAAATAAAGTTTCCATTGCGTATCGCAATATTGCTCGCCGCGTACTAGGTGAATCTGTTCCTCTTCAATCCTTTGAAGAAGAAAACAAAGGGATGTTTGCAAAGCTGAAAGCATTTTTCGGTGTAAGAGCATAATGATTCACGTGAGATGAGACCGATTCGATGAGAATCGGTCTTTTTGTTGCATATCATATGAGGTCGCCACATAAAATGTACAAACTGTTTGTATGTAAAGGGTGATCTTATGAAAAGAGTGGACGAGTATCGAAAGAAAATAGCGCAGCGCCGCAAAATGAAGCAGCCAGCTGCTGCCCCTAAGAAGGCAGCTTTCAAGAAGAAAGATGATATCCCGCCATGGGTCATGTTAACAGAAGAAGAAAAGCATTCTGGCTCGGCTTCCTACGAGTCAACGTCTCATCAGCCGAAAAAATTTCGCCATCCGTTATTTCATTCAAATACATTTGTGCTTAAATGTTTACTTTCTGCCTCTCTTGTACTGATTGCCGCTATTTCATTTAAAGGGCAGGCGGGGCCTTTTCAGCAGCTAAAGCCGATGATCAGTCAAACCTTTGAACAAGATTTTCAATTTGCCGCCGCCAACCGGTGGTTTGAGAAGACTGTCGGAAACCCACTTGCCTTTTTAACCGATAAAAAAGAAGGACAAAAGGACGTACAAGCCAATCAAGAGCTGGCTGTCCCTGCCTCTGGAAAAGTGCAGGAATCCTTTACGCAAAATGGTGCCGGAGTGAAAGTTGAAACATCTGCTGAAGCCATCGATAGTATGAAAGAAGGCTATGTCGTAGAAGTGAAAAAGAAAAGTGATACGGGGCTCACAGTCGTGGTGCAGCATGCAGATAACAGCTACAGCTGGTACGGGCAACTAAAAGAAGCTGATGTGGCTTTATACGATTTTGTCGATAAAGGGGAAAAAATTGGTCAAATTGCGCTTGATGAACAAGGCAAGGGGACATATTACTTTGCCATTAAGCAAAATGAACAGTTTATTGATCCCATTCAGGTGATGACCTTTGAATAGATGGCTGCTCATGCTGACAAAGGTCCATGTTCACCCGCTCCTTTGGATAGTCATGGCATTTGCCATGCTATCAGGTCAAATTAAGCC
This sequence comes from Bacillus sp. FSL K6-3458, assembly GCF_038005045.1. Taxonomy (NCBI): domain Bacteria; kingdom Bacillati; phylum Bacillota; class Bacilli; order Caryophanales; family Bacillaceae; genus Bacillus; species Bacillus sp. FSL K6-3458. Next base: position 1,553,632 of record NZ_JBBOSI010000001.1, read on the forward strand.
GCTGCTTTGTCTGCTCATCATCGTCTGTGTCCATGAGCTTGGACATGCAGCGGCTGCTTGTTATTATCACTGGCGGATTCGGCGGATTTTTTTACTGCCATTTGGCGGGGCGGTAGAAGTAGAAGAGCATGGGAACCGTCCGCTAAAAGAAGAGCTGGCGGTCATTTTATGCGGACCGCTTCAGCATGTTCCGCTCCAGCTCGTCGCCTGGCTTCTCATGGAAGCCTCACTTATCTCATATGACGTCTTTACGATGTTTACTTTTTATAATGTAGCGATTTTTCTAGTGAACCTTTTGCCCATTTGGCCACTTGATGGCGGGAAATTATTCTTTTTGCTCTTATCTATTTTTTACCCTTTCCAACAGGCACATGCCCTTGCAATAAAAGGCTCTCTCATTTTTTTCGGTCTTTTGACAGCAGGGTTACTCTGTTTTGCTCCGCTGCAATTCAACGGCTGGATCCTGCTCACTTTTTTAGCCTACTCGCTTGTGATGGAGCACCGGCAGCGGCATTATATCAGGGTACGTTTTTTACTAGAACGTTATTACGGTAAAAAAGAGCAAAAAGTAGAGAAACTCATTCCGCTGAGAGCGGGTGCTGAGGAGAAAATATATGAAGTGATGGCGCGATTCCAAAGGGGCTGTAAGCATCCCATTATTATCGAACGGAATGGTGTGAAAATGAGCCAGCTCGATGAAAATGAATTGCTCCATGCTTATTTTTCAGATCGAAGAACCACCTCTTCCATGGAAGATCTTCTTTTACCGTACTAATGGTGAAAATACATTGACATTCAGCGTCTAATTTGATATATTTTTTAATGTTATGGATATGTAGCACCCGTGCTACAACCGCGCGGAGCAGGTGTAAAGTGCCTATTGGCCCCCTGTATTCGGCGAGTCTGAGTTTATTAGGAGGTGCAGAGATGTACGCAATTATCGAAACTGGTGGTAAACAAGTAAAAGTTGAAGAAGGTCAAACTGTTTATGTTGAAAAACTAGCTGCTGAAGCAGGTGAAACAGTTACTTTCGAAAACGTATTGTTTGTCGGCGGAGACACTGTCAAAGTGGGTAACCCTTCAGTTGCTGGAGCAACAGTAACGGCTAAAGTTGAAAAACAAGGTCGCGGTAAGAAAATTACTGTGTTCAAGTACAAACCGAAGAAAAACAACCACAAAAAACAAGGTCATCGTCAACCTTACACTAAAGTTGTTATCGAAAAAATCAACGCTTAAGGCGTGTGAGTGATATGATCAAAGCAACCATTACTCGGTCGCCAGCAGATGAAAGCATTACGTCTTTTCAGATGACTGGACATGCCGAGTTTGCTGAAAAAGGTCAGGATCTCGTTTGTGCAGGTGTATCTGCTGTTGTTTTCGGATCAGTCAATTCAATTATTGCACTGACAGGAATGGATCCACTGCTTGATATTGGAGATGAAGGCGGGTATTTCTCTTTTGAACTGCCAGCTGATACAGATCCAGTCACCTTTGAAAAAGCCCAGTTGCTTTTAGAAGGCATGGTCGTTTCCTTAGAAACAATTGAACGAGATTATCACGATTATGTGAGAATATCTACAAAAAAATAGGAGGTGAACTTCATGCTTAGATTAGATCTTCAATTTTTCGCATCTAAAAAAGGGGTAGGTTCTACAAAGAACGGACGTGACTCTGAGTCTAAACGTTTAGGCGCTAAACGTGCTGATGGTCAATTCGTAACTGGTGGTTCTATCCTTTATCGTCAACGTGGAACGAAAATCTATCCAGGTGAAAACGTTGGACGCGGAGGCGACGACACTCTTTTCGCTAAAATCGACGGAACAGTTAAATTCGAACGTTTCGGTCGTGACCGTAAAAAAGTGAGCGTATATCCTGCGGCACAATAATTGCTAAAAACTCCGGTCATTGACTGGAGTTTTTTTCACTATTCAGGGAGCTTTTACGCTTTTTACAAGTAGTACCGAAGATGATAAAAGAAGATGCACTCCATAAATATCAAAGAATGTTTGCTGACTTTGCCTCATTTTCTCCTATACGATCAGAAAAAACAACCTTTCCTCACATAACTAGTGTTTTTCTAAGCTGTCTTCTCTGTTATAATTCAGGGAGACATATTGATGATAAGACTCCTAAAAGAGAGACCAAACGATTGGGAGTGCGATAATGGAAGAGATACCAAGTAAACAAAACGAAAAATTAACTCACGTTGCATTAACGAATGAATTGATCCATCTGCTTAGTCGTTCAAGACACGACTGGATGAATAAATTGCAGTTAATCAAAGGCAACTTGACATTAGAAAAATATGACCGAGTGTTCGAAATAATAGAAGAAATGGTCATTGAAGCACAGCATGAATCCAAACTCTCAAATTTAAAAATTCCCCAATTGGCCTATTACTTTCTAACCTTTAATTGGGAGTCGCATTTTATCACCCTAGAATATGAAGTGCTTGGTGAAACCCGAGACTTATCAGCATATGAATCGCAGCTGCTAACGGTATCACGGGAGTTGTTTTCGATATTCGATCAATCAGTTTGCCAAAAAACTGAAAATCATTTAACGGTCACTTTCCAAACGGATCATGAAGAGAATGATGTGATCTTATATTTTGATTTCAAAGGAAAATTAACAAGTTTGGATGCGTTAAATGCGTTTCATGACGCAAACTATCCATGTATGAGTATAACGCAATTTCATGTGACGAATCATGAGTCCATGATTGAGCTTTGTTTGAGGCAAGAACGAGATATGTGATGCAGAGAAACGGAGGAAGTTATGTTTGTAGATCAGGTTAAAGTGTATGTTAAAGGCGGTGACGGCGGAAACGGTATGGTGGCGTTCCGTCGTGAAAAATATGTGCCAAAAGGCGGGCCAGCAGGCGGCGACGGCGGAAATGGTGCAGATGTAGTATTTGAAGTAGACGAAGGACTTAGAACGTTAATGGACTTTCGTTATAAGCGTCATTTCAAGGCGGACCGCGGTGAGCATGGAATGAGTAAAAACCAGCATGGCCGAAATGCGGAAGAAATGATTGTTAAAGTTCCGCCGGGTACAGTAGTGACAGATGCTGAGACGGAACAAGTACTAGCTGACTTGACAGAGCATGGACAGCGGGCTGTGATTGCCAAAGGTGGACGTGGCGGACGTGGAAATTCACGCTTCGCAACACCAGCAAACCCTGCACCACAGCTGTCTGAAAACGGTGAGCCAGGTAAAGAACGTGACGTCATCTTAGAATTAAAAGTACTTGCAGATGTTGGACTTGTTGGTTTCCCAAGTGTCGGGAAGTCAACGCTGCTTTCGATTGTCTCTTCTGCGAAACCAAAAATTGCGGATTATCATTTTACAACGCTTGTGCCAAACCTCGGAGTTGTTGAAACAGACGATAACCGAAGCTTTGTCATGGCGGATCTGCCAGGACTGATCGAAGGAGCGCACGAAGGTGTTGGCTTAGGTCATCAATTTTTACGCCACATTGAACGTACACGTGTCATTGTCCATGTCATTGATATGTCTGGACTTGAAGGGCGTGACCCATACGAAGATTACGTGACGATCAATGAAGAGCTTGAGCAATACAATATGAGATTGACAGAGCGTCCGCAAATCATTGTAGCGAACAAAATGGACATGCCGGATGCAGCTGACAATCTAGCGGCATTTAAAGAAAAATTAACAGATGACTATAAAGTATTCCCAATTAGTGCGATCACAAGAGAAGGGCTTCGTGAGCTCTTATTTGAAATCGCCAATCAGCTTGAAACAACACCGGAATTCCCGCTCTACAATGAAGAAGAGCTCTCTGATAACCGTGTGATGTACAAGTTTGATGAAGGAGAAGCAGCATTTGAGATCTCAAGAGATCCTGATGGTACGTTTGTCTTAACTGGTAAAGCACTTGAGCGACTGTTTAAGATGACAGATTTCTCAAGAGACGAGTCAGTGAAACGATTCTCTAGACAGCTGCGCGGAATGGGCGTTGATGATGCCCTGCGTGAACGTGGTGCAAAAGATGGAGACATCATTCGTCTGCTTGAATTTGAATTTGAATTTATCGATTGATCAAAAGGAGGGTCCAGTTCATGGGCTCTCCCGTTTTTAAAAGGGGAGAAAACAGGTGAAAGAAGAAACGTTCTATTTAGTAAGAGAGGATGTACTTCCGGATGCGATGCGAAAAACGCTTGAAGTCAAAAAGCTTCTCGATCGCAAAAAAGCGGATTCAGTTGCCGATGCTGTTCAAAAAGCGGATTTAAGCCGCAGTGCTTTTTATAAATATCGAGATGCTGTTTTTCCATTTTATACGATGGTCAAAGAGCAGATCATCACATTGTTTTTCCACCTGGAGGATCGGTCTGGGGCTCTGTCTAGGCTGCTGCAAATTGTGGCTGACTCTGGCTGTAATGTGTTATCCATTCACCAAACGATTCCGCTGCAAGGAAGAGCGAATGTTACCCTGTCGATCAGTACGGCCGGCATGGCAGATGATATCAATACAGTCATGAATCAATTAAGAAAACTTGAATTTGTCGAAAAAGTTGAAATTCTAGGTTCTGGGGCGTAAAAGGAGAGATCATAGCAGATGAAGCAATTAACGGTAGGTTACTTTGGACCAGAGGCCACATTTACTCATTTGGCTGTCTGTTCTTGTTTTCCAAAAGAAGCAGAGCAACGGGCTTATGCAACCATTCCGCAATGTATGGATGCCGTGTCAAAGGGAGAAGTAGATTTGGCGGTCGTTCCACTTGAAAATGCACTCGAAGGATCTGTGAACTTAACGATTGATTATTTAATTCATGAGGACGCTTTGTCCATTGTGGGCGAAATGACAGCACCGATTCGTCAGCACCTGCTTGTCCATCCATCGAGAGCGGAGAGCTGGGAGACATTAGATGTGATTCAGTCACATCCGCACGCCATTGCGCAGTGTCATCAATTTTTGAAGAGGCAGTTCCCTGATATTCCGCATCGGCCAGTGGAATCAACAGGCTATGCAGCAAAATACATCAGTGAGCATCCAGATGAAGCTGTTGGTGCGATTGCGAATGAAATCGCCGCAAAAACGTACGGATTGACGATTGCGAAAAAAGACATTCATGATTATCCGCACAATCATACACGTTTTGTTATTTTACATAAAGAGGCGAAGGCATCGTTCCCAATGAATTCTGGTTTTTCTTCAAAGCCAAAAACGACCATTGTTGTCAGCCTGCCAAAGGATGATCAGTCTGGTGCATTGCACCGCGTGTTATCAGCTTTTTCATGGCGGAATCTCAATTTGTCCAAAATTGAATCGCGTCCGACAAAAACAGGCCTTGGACACTATTTATTTATCATTGATATCGAAAAAGAGATGGATGATGTACTTGTCCCTGGCGCCATTCAAGAATTAGAAGCGATTGGCTGTGAAGTGAAACTACTCGGCAGCTATCAAACATATGAATTAACGAATGAAAAATAGTGTCCTGCAGGGGACACTATTTTTTTAGTCTTTAATGAGAAATCCAGCGTCATCAAGCGCTTGAATGGCTTGGTCAAGCTGCTTTTGGCTGTAGGAAGTAAGGGTATGTAAGTGTACGCCGTCTGTCAGCTCTGATAAGTAGGAGGCGCCTGTATTAGAAATATGATGAACGAAGTCAGCCACTTGTTTGCGCGTACTCACTCGAATAGAGGCCGTTAGCTCCCCGTAGACAGGGTGCTCAATCATCACGTCTTTCACCGTTACACCGTAGTCTACAATCAGTGTGAGCTCCTCTTCTGTACGATGAGGATCGTGCTTGCAAGCGATAATCTGTTCAATTTCAGTTTCCGGTGTATGCTGCGCCATATACACATAGCCTTGGCTTGTGGCAATAATGGGTTCGTTTTTTGCTTTGAGTAATGAAATATCTTGTACAATGACTTGTCGTGAGACAGCGGCTTTTTTGGCTAAAAAACTTCCAGTGAGTGGTGTATCTGTCTCTTTCAGCCACTTTAAAATGGCGTTTCTTCTTTCTTCGCCAATGAGTTTTCTCTCTTGTTCCACGTTTTATGCTCCTTTCTTCTCCTTTTGCAAGCGCTCAAATGTATGCAAAAGCTGATCGATGTCATCCTTTGATGATCCTCGTCCAAATGATAGTCGAATGAATTGAAGGGCATCACGATCTGATACATGTAATGCCTTCACAGCAGGGGAAGGGTGATGATAACCAGAAGCGCATGCACTTCCAGTAGATATACAAATTCCCTGCCGGTTACAAGCTAACATTACATATTGTCCTTCAAACCCTTCAAAAAAACAACCAATAATATGAGGGAGCGTGCGGCGCTGGTCATTTTCTTGCAGCATGCGGACAGGCAGCTGCCTTTTTTTTAGCTGCTGAAGAAAATAATCACGAAGCTGAATATCCAGCTGCTGCTGATGCTCTATTTTCAGCATGATTTGCTCGCTCGCGGCAACAAAAGCACCGATACATGGAACGTTCACTGTCCCTGGGCGTAGACCATTTTCCTGTACAGTATGTTGATATATAGGCTTCCAAGGGACATGTGATCCCATATAGACAGCACCGGCGCCCTTAGGTGCATACACTTTATGACTCGAAATGGAGAGGGCATCAACCCCAAGTTCTTTAATCGACACATGCATTTTTCCGAATGTCTGCACTGCATCTGTATGAAAAAGAATATCTCTTTCTTTTAAGAGCGTCGCTAATTCAGCTAATGGCTGAATAATCCCAGTTTCTGAGTTGGCATGCTGGATGGATACTAGTCCGGTTTCAGGCAATAGAGCCTGTTTGAGAATCTCCTTTGTGATAATTCCTTCTTGATTCGGGTCTATGACCGTCACCTTCACACCGAGACGCTCCAAGGCATTGACCGCATGATGAACGGAAGGGTGCTCTACTGATGTGGTAATGACATGCTGTTTATGTGGAGGTAGCCCATTTATGATCGATTGAATCGCAAGGATATTGGATTCAGTTCCGCCACTTGTAAAGTAAATGCCATCAGGTTCGCCCCCTAGAATCGCTGCAAGTGATTGTCTGCTGTAAGCCAAGATTTCATTTGCTCTTCCTCCTGCATCATGCAGGCTGCTCGCATTTCCGTAACATTCTTTGCTCAACTGCTGAAATACATGCAGTGATTCCTCAGAAACAGGTGTAGAAGCTGCATAATCTAAATAAATCAAATCCATCCATCTCCTGTGTGAAAATTTTTTCTTGTATTTATTGTAGTGTTGTGTAATGATATGTGTCAAGACAGGTGTAAATGACAGGAGGGGCAATTGTGTCATCTATCAAAAAAGTCATTGTGGTGGGGTCGGGCATTGCGGCTCTTTCCTTTGTGAATACGATCTCAGAGAACTGCCAAGTCATCATGATGACAAAAAAACAATTTTCCTCTAGTAATTCCATGCTTGCACAAGGGGGAATCGCTGCAGCCTTTTCCGCACATGATTCTGTCGATCAGCATGTGCAAGACACTTTAGCTGCGGGGTGTGGTCACAATGATGACAAAACTGTACAGGAGATCGTCCGTCATGGAAAAGATCTTGTAAAGAAGCTCGTAGAAGAGGGCTGCCCATTTGATCGAGATGAAACGGGAATCCCGCAGTTAGGTAAAGAGGGAGCCCATACGACCCATCGTATTCTGCATGCAGGGGGAGATCAAACGGGAAAAACCCTCGTGCAGTTTTTGAAAGGGAAGCTCGGCTCACACATTCATGTATACGAAAACCATCATGTCATGGATCTATTGGTTCATGAAGGGATATGTACCGGTGTTGTGTGGAAAGACGAAAAAGGTCATGTACATACAATGACCGCAGATGCAGTTGTATTATCCACTGGCGGCTGTGGATCCTTATATGAGACAAACACAAATGATCCGTCTGTGACAGGAGACGGTCTGATGATGGCCTATCGCGCAGGGGCACAGCTAGTAGATCTCGAATTTGTGCAATTCCATCCGACCCTTTTGACCACTTCAGGTAAAGCGATCGGTCTCGTATCAGAGGCAGTCAGGGGAGAGGGCGCCTATTTAGAAGATGAATCAGGCAGGCGGATCATGAAAGGAATCCACCCGCAGAGGGATTTAGCGCCTAGAGATGTGGTGGCAAGGACCATTTTCCATGAGCAGCAACTCGGTCATTCCATTTATCTTAACATCCGTGATATTCCGCATTTTTCTGCACGTTTTCCTGCGATTGCTTCGATGTGTCAGCGTGCGGGAGTTGATATGGCAAGCGGAAGGCTGCCAGTTTCACCCGGTATGCACTTTTTAATGGGTGGAATTAAGGTGAATGAACATGGAGAAACAACAGTTCCATCACTTTTTGCCATTGGTGAAGCAGCTTGTACAGGTTTACACGGCGCCAATCGACTGGCAAGTAATTCGCTCTTAGAAGGTCTCGTTTTAGGAAACAACGCAGCACGGTATATTGAGCGGTTGCAAACCTGGCAAGATAAAAACCTTGCTCTTTCCATTCAAGAAGTATGGTCTGTCCCAACGGTGTCACTGGCTCAGCTCAGAAAATGGATGACGGCATATGCCGCAATTGTGAGAGATGAGAAAGGCTTACAGACTTTGCTCGATCATTTAGAACAAGTCTCTTTTCAGCAAATCAATGTGAAGAATATCACAAATGAACAGATCGAAATAACTAATCAATGGGCTTTAGCCATATGCCTTGTCAAATCTGCATTACTCCGAACAGAAAGCAGGGGCGGTCATTATCGCACAGATTATCCTAATCGGCATGATGCTTCGTGGCGAGCAAAACAGATTGTACATGAACAGGGCCATATTTATATCGTAAAAAATGAAAGGATTGGTGCCAAATGGAACGTTTACAGTTAAAGCAAATGCTCACTCATTTTTTAAAAGAAGATATTGGGTTTGGAGATGTATCCGCTGATGCCATCTTTGGAGACAAGAAAGGAACAGCTTACATCATGGCGAAACAATCAGGCGTATTGGCCGGGACGCAAGTCATTGATATGGGATACAAACTGCTGAATGAACAAGTTCAAACTGAGCTGTTCTTCCAAGAAGGTGATTGGATTCATGAAGGGGCTGTACTGGCACAAATAACTGGCCCCGTCAACGACTTGCTGAAAGGGGAGCGGGTGGTGTTGAATATCCTGCAAAGAATGACAGGGATTGCTACACTAACGCATGAAGCAGTAGAGCGATTAGCTGATCCATCTATTACGATTTGTGATACGAGAAAGACGACACCCGGTTTGCGCATGCTGGAGAAGTACGCAGTAAAAGTCGGAGGCGGAAAGAATCATCGTTTCGGCTTATCCGATGGGGTGATGATTAAAGATAATCATATTGCGGCTTGTGGTTCTATCAGGGAAGCTGTGGAGAAAGCAAGAGCATACGCCGGTCATATGGTGAAAATTGAAGTGGAAATTGAATCAGAAGCACAGCTGATGGAAGCCATTGATGCCAAAGCAGATGTCATCATGTTTGACAACTGCTCTCCAGACGAAGTGAAGCGCTTTAAACAAATGACCCCTGAAACCATATTGACTGAGGCATCTGGCGGTATCACATTGGAGAATGTGGCTAACTACCGGGGGACAGGTGTAGACCTTATTTCACTTGGATTTCTCACACATTCTGCTCCATCATTCGATTTTAGTATGAATATGGAATTCAGCCATAAAGGGGGAACGACTCATGTCCATGCTTGATGTGTTAGCAGCGCAGCATACAGCCATGATGCCAGATGAATATAAACAGCGCTCTTATGATGAAATGAAAGAGAGAGTATTAGAGATTAAACGCGCCTTTGGATCAAAGCTTTTTATACCGGGTCATCATTATCAAAAAGATGAAGTCATCCAATTTGCTGATGTGACAGGTGATTCATTGCAGCTTGCACAAATTGCTGCTGACAATCACGAAGCAGAATACATTGTATTTTGCGGGGTTCATTTTATGGCAGAAACGGCCGATATGCTATCAAAAAAGAATCAGCACGTCTTTTTGCCAGATATGAGAGCTGGCTGTTCAATGGCAGATATGGCGAATATGAAACAAACAGACAGGGCGTGGGATCAGCTCACTGAGCTGTTTGGAGATACGATCCTTCCGCTGACTTATGTAAACTCAACGGCTGATATTAAAGCATTTGTCGGCAAACATGGCGGATCGACTGTCACATCTTCAAACGCTAAAAAAGTATTGGAGTGGGCGCTGACCCAAAAAGAGCGGATTCTTTTTCTTCCTGATCAGCATTTAGGACGTAACACGGCCTATGATTTAGGGATTCCGCTAGAGGAAATGGCTGTCTGGGATCAAATAGAAGAAAAGCTCATCACCGACCAACCGCTTCATCGAATCAAAATGATTTTATGGAAAGGTCATTGCTCTGTTCATGAGAAATTTACCATTGAGAATATTGAACAAACGAGAAAACGAGACCGTGACATACAGATTCTTGTTCATCCAGAGTGTACACATGAAGTTGTAAAGGCTTCTGATCTAGCTGGTTCAACGAAATTTATTATTGATACGATCAAGCAGGCACCAGCAGGAAGCAAGTGGGCCATTGGAACAGAAATGAATTTAGTGAAACGCATCATTGACCAGCACCCTGACAAACAAATCGAATCCCTTAATCCAGATATGTGTCCATGTTTAACAATGAACCGTATTGATCTGCCTCATCTACTATGGTCACTTGAAAGCATTGAAAAAGGGGAGCCGGTCGGTTTGATTCAAGTGAATGAAGAGACGACAAAAGAGGCATTGCTCGCTTTAAATAAGATGCTCACCATTAAATAAAGAAGTGTCCCCTCCTATCAGAAAACAAGTTTTTATCATATCGGCTTGTAAATAGGCATAAATTTATGTTGAAACATATTGTACTTCTGACATAACCGCTACGTTCACGTTTTGCATAGGAGGGGAAAACGTTGAAAATTCATATTGTGCAAAAAGGAGACTCCCTTTGGAAAATTTCAAAGAAGTACGGAGTCGACTTTCAAGAATTGAAAAAATTAAATTCGCAGCTCAGTAATCCAGATTTGATTATGCCAGGAATGAAAATCAAAATTCCATCTAGTGGTGTTCCTGTAAAAACCGATCATCACAAAGCAAAAGAAATGCCAAAAGCAAAAGAACACCCGTATGTAAAAGAAAAGCCAAAGGATGTCGTGCAAGTTCAAGATACGAAGCCGAAGGAAAAGCCGAATGAACCGGTACCTTATGTGCCACCAGTACCAAAGATTGAACAGCCAGTTTTTCCACAAGTTGATGTAAACTATTATCAGACGAATCTCTACCAGCCATTCACGCCTCCTCCCAAAAAAGAACATCATGAGAAAAAAGATCACGTTCATGAAAAGAAAGATCATGTTCATGAGAAAAAGGATCATAAAGATCACAAGGACCATTTTCATCATGAAAATAAGGATCATTTCAAAGATGAAGTGGCAAAGGGATATGATCCATTCATTCATATCCCACATCAAAAAGAGGAGGGAAAAGATATGGAACATAGTAATTACCCAAACCTTCCTAATTTCCCGCAAATGCCGAATGTTGGAGGGGCAGCAGTAGGGGGCATGGCTGAAAATAAAGAGCATCACCACCATCATCAAGAGTCATATGATCCTTATTATGGTTATGGTCATTACATGCCAGCAATGTATCCATATCCGCAGCAAATGGTACCCGCTTCTCCTATTTTACCGGGATCAGGCCTTTGTTATCCGGTACAGCCGTATTATCACCATCACATGATGCCGTATCCTTACCCGGCGGCTCAGCCTTATTATCCTGCGTATCAAGCACCGGCTTATTACGGTGAACATCATGAGCATCATGCAAACGATGGGCATCACTGGCACCACCATATGCATCCAAATGCAAATGCAAATGCCAATGCCAATCAAGGCTTTTATCCAAACGCTCCAAATGAAGCATATGGCAAGGAAGACTGCGGATGCGATGATGGCATGAAGCATCATCAACCATGGCCTGGACATTATCCAAACCCTGTTCCATATGGTCAAATGGGTGCTTATCCAGCACAGCCTTATATGCAGCAGCCTTATCAAAACCCATCTGTCTTTGCAAGACCAGAAGAAGACGAAGAAGATTAATGACACAAGGGACGATCTCAATCGTTCCTTTTTTTGTTTATAACTGACAGCTTGTTTTTGTCCTCAACTGTACATGCTAAAACAGAGCCTGTTTTGCGCTCATGAGATTCAATTTGTACAGGGGGTTTTTCGTTTGAGACAAAAATGGCAAAAAACAATCGCCTTAGTGCTTCTACCTATTGGATTAACGGCATGTGGTACAAATAACAATGCGGGTGTAGATACACGTCATAATCAATCAGGCCAGCCAGTTGGATACCACTCCAATCAACAGGCAACAGACAACAACCAAGATCATCAAGGACCGGTTTCTGAGCTTATGGAGGGAATGAACGGAAGAAATACAACGAATGTTGATTATCGTTCACGCCCTACACAGGATCAAGTGAGAATGCCGCTTACTGGTGGAGATGGACGCTACAGCCATGGAGATATGAACTATCATAACCAAATGTCGTTCTCTGGCTACGATAAACAAGAGAACATCCAGCGTTCAAGAAAAATCGCCAACCGAGTGAACAAAATGAACCATGTGACAGACTCACAAGTCATGGTGACGGATGAAAATGTGTATATTGCTCTTAAAACAGATGGGCGCTTGACATCAGAAGGTGTATCACAAGTAGAAGAAGCAGCGACTCGTTATGCAGATGGTAGAGCTGTCCAAGTCATTAAAGACGAAGGCGCATTTACACGCTTCAGAGATATGAGAAAAACGCAATTTGAAACAGGTCAGACAGGCATGACCCGATAGGCTGGAATAAAAAAGGCTAAAGTTCATGACGAACTTTAGCCTTTCTTTAAAAATAAACTTTGATCCCGATATAAAATTCATAAAAGAAATAACAGCCAAATCCAAGTAATAAAATACCGGCAATAATGGATGTCCACTTAATCATTGTTCGGTTCATCACTTTTCTTGTTAGGGAAACAATCGTGAGAAGACCGATGTCATGAAGAAGAATTCCTGCCAAAATACCCGCAGCAGCCAATATAAATTCAGATGAATTTGTATTTTTATAAGCATCTGCCAGTACAGCACCAAACACAGATACCCAGAACACAAGGTTTCCAGGGGATACCGCGACGAGCAGCCCATTTCGGTATGTTTTAGCGAATGATTTATTCACTTTTTCTCCTGCTAAATGGATGTCTTGATCCGCATTTTTAATCGAATCGTAGGCAAGAATCATTAAAAAGATGGCACCGATCAGCCAGAGCGGAATTTGGATAAAGGGCAAAGATAAAAATTGAGCAAATCCAGCATATAAAGCCAAGATGAGCAATATATCGATGGTCATACCACCAGCGCCTACAGTTAATCCATGAAAGAATCCGTTTTTTAATCCCTGCTTTGTCATTTCAACCGTGATCGCTCCAACAGGTAGAGCAATTGAGAATCCAACGACGATAAATGTAAGAAATGTTTGCAATCGACTAGAACTTCCTTTGAATCATGTTTGTATAAAAATTCTCCGTTTAGATTAATTATACATAATAGGAGAAAAGGATCAATGATTATTTCTGATTTAATCGAAATGAGAGAGATAGATCGTGTATAGAAAGATGTATATCGTGAAGATCATGTATTCATTGTAGGGGAAAGGAACTATTTTCCTGAAACTTCTTTTTTTCATTTCTCAGCTATGCTACACTGTTGTGGAAATCAATATAAGTGACTAGGGGTGCCCGGAAATGCGGGCTGAGAGAGAAGACAAGCTTCTTAACCCTTTGGACCTGATCTGGCTCGTACCAGCGTGGGGAAGTTGAAGATGATACATGTGCCATATGAATGGCATACATGTTTTTTTCTGACGACGAAACCAGGTTCTCTACATAGAATCTGGTTTTTTGCTGGTGCTGATTCCATCCTGACCGGTCACACGAAAAGAAGGAGAGAACAGCAAATGAATGAAAAGACAAATGTTCCATCAACGCAATCTTTATTATCAAACTTTGAAGGCAGTCGAAAGGTATATGAACAATGCTCAAGACCTGACATTTTGGTGCCAAAAAGAGAAATTGTGCTCACAAATACAGTGACACAAGCAGGAGATATCCAAAATGAACCGATTCGTGTGTACGATACAAGTGGACCGTATACAGATGAGGAGGCTCATATTGATGTTACAAAGGGATTAAAGCGCCTGAGATCAAAATGGATTAAAGAAAGAGAAGATACTGAAAGCTATGAAGGGCGTCAAGTAAAGCCAGAAGATAATGGATATCGCTTGAATGGGAAAGAATCCTTTCAAGCTGCCCATACAGATTTTCATCATGTGCCGCTCCGCGGGAAACAAGGTGCTTGTGTGACGCAAATGCATTATGCAAAAAAGGGGATCATTACGCCTGAAATGGAGTTTATCGCTTTGAGAGAACAGCTAAGTCCTGAGTTTGTTAGAGAGGAAGTGGCTAGTGGAAGAGCGGTCATTCCAGCGAATATCAACCATCCTGAAAGTGAGCCGATGATCATCGGGAAGAATTTTCACGTGAAAATTAATGCGAATATTGGCAATTCAGCTGTGACGTCGTCCATTGAAGAAGAGGTGGAGAAGATGACATGGGCAATTAGATGGGGGGCAGATACGATGATGGACCTGTCTACAGGAAAGGATATTCATACAACGAGAGAATGGATTATCCGCAATTGCCCAGTCCCAGTAGGAACTGTCCCGATTTATCAGGCACTTGAAAAAGTGAATGGAATCGCAGAAAATTTGACGTGGGAAGTATACCGAGACACATTAATTGAACAGGCAGAGCAAGGGGTTGACTACTTCACCATTCATGCGGGCGTCCTCTTAAGGTATATTCCGCTCACAGTCGACCGGGTCACAGGAATTGTTTCAAGAGGCGGAGCCATTATGGCAAGATGGTGTCTCGCTCATCATCAAGAGAACTTTCTGTATACCCATTTTGAAGAAATTTGTGAAATCATGAAAACATATGACATTGCCTTTTCGCTTGGGGACGGGCTCAGACCTGGATCCATTGCGGACGCAAATGACGAAGCGCAGTTTGCAGAGCTGGAAACGTTAGGGGAATTGACAGAGATCGCTTGGAAACATGATGTACAGGTTATGATTGAAGGACCTGGTCATGTTCCAATGGATAAAATCAAAGAGAATGTCGATAAGCAGATGGAGATATGCAAAGAGGCACCTTTTTATACGTTAGGTCCTCTAACAACAGATATTGCACCGGGATATGATCATATTACATCCGCGATCGGTGCGGCGATGATTGGCTGGTACGGAACCGCCATGCTGTGCTATGTGACACCAAAAGAGCATTTAGGTCTGCCGAACAAAGAAGATGTAAGAGAAGGCGTCATCGCCTATAAAATTGCCGCACATGCAGCTGATGTAGCAAAAGGACATCCTGCTGCTCAAAAGCGTGATGATGCCTTATCGAAAGCGAGATTTGAATTCAGATGGCGGGATCAATTTCATCTGTCACTTGACCCAGAACGAGCGCTGGCATTCCATGATGAAACATTGCCTGCTGAAGGTGCTAAAACTGCTCATTTTTGTTCCATGTGTGGACCAAAGTTTTGCAGTATGAAAATTTCCCATGACATCCGCAACCAATCAGAAGAAGTGAAAAGAGAGATGGAGAAGAAGGCAAAAGAGTTTATCAATCAAGGCAGCCAAATCTATCAATCCTAAAAAAAACCTCGCACTCCTCTAGTGCGGGGTTTTATAAAACGGCTGAAATGGCTTTTCTTACGAGGTGCAAAAATGCTCTTACTGCAATCGCCATCGTTTCAACACTTGGGATGAGGGCATCTGTTAAATGAAACAGGACTGTTTGTCTCTCTGGAGATGTTCGTTTTTTCTTTTGTTTCATAAAAGTAGCCTCCTTTTCATTCAATATACTTCTTTTGAAGAGTACATAGATAGATATGTTGTGCGAATTTAAACAAAATTTAAACTTCTTGTGTTTAGAAGGAAAGAAGCAGGGGAAACGGATTGAATAGAGAATGAATGAAAAGAGCTGACCGATTTGGTTAGTGAACAAGACAGAGTGGAAGGTGATCTTATGATGAAAGTATTTAAGGTAACATTTCATATGAACAATGGGGAAGTGCTCGATTTCGAGCTGAAACGTCCAGCTACCTATGATGTGTATAAAAAAATTGAGGAAGCCAATCATTGGTTTAAGCTGAATAATGAAATCATTAACCTATTAAATGTGAATAGTATCCATGTAGAAACAGAATAAAACAGAAAGCCGCTCAAAGAGAGCGGCTTTCAGCGTGTAGACAAACCCTCGCATTCCGTGTCAGTCCTGCGTGCCGGTGCTCACGAATGTCAAATTCGCTCCGGTACTCGTCCTTCCTAGAATTCAAAGGTTTTCTATCACGCTGAAAAGAAGACAAAGGGCTAAAATAAAGTTCATTTTAGCCCTTTGTCAACAATCTGAAAGCCGCTCTTTTCGAGCGGCTTTCATTATGCAGTAAAATCATTTCGGTTGTTCAGCTGACCTCGAGACAGCCAGTTTTTCTTATACAAATAGGCAATCACTTCAAGCCACAGCCGCGGCGCTTTTTTAGGGAAAAAAGGTTTTTGATAATAGGCGTATGCAGCTTTTAAATCATCCCATTGATGACATGTTTTCGTTTGCGTGAAGCGGGCGACGTCAATGACCCTGACGCGGCCATCCTTTGTTAAAATTAAATTCCGCAGATGAATATCAGAAGGATTTAAACCTTTCGCGCGTGCTTCTTCCAATGCATCATCTACTTGTTCAATCATTTGTTTTTTGATCGGAATTCCTTTTGTCAGGCATTCATAGAAAGTATAACCTTTAATATATTCCATTAAAATATACTGATCCCCAGACTCGTAAATCTCAGGATAATAGGAGGAGCCGGAAAGTTTTTCATAAATTGCAGCCTCTTTGCGGGCGATGTTTCGATAAGAAGGAAAAAAGACTTTTAACGCCATTTTCTTGCCGTCTTTTTTGTATGAAAATACATAGGCACTTCTTCCTTTGCCGCACAGCTCAAGCTCAGCCGGTTTAAAGACGAGCTTATTAAAACGCTTTTCTTCTTGATACTGAATTGATTCGGCTAATCTTTTGACATCTGACATTGACTTCACCTTCTTTGGTTTCAGTTTATGCGGCTGAAAAACGAATGATGAAAAAACCATGTAATTCGGTAGAGCAATGGATTGTATAAAACATAACATTTACGCACGAAGGATACAATGAAAGACTCTCATTATGTGTCAAGACATCGATTTGGTTAATGTTTAGGAAAATGGGTCAAACTACATATGTCATGCATCGATCTTATGTTCTAAAGAGGTGTAAATAGTGAAAGTGAAAATAAAGTATTTCGTTACAGGACTTATCATGACAAGTGTACTCTTTTTCGCTGTTGATATGGAAGCAGCAGAACACTTGCAAAAAGAGTCAAAAACCATCAACGTTCAGCTTGAAAAGGTCTATCTAGACGGCGATGTAAGTATTGAAAGACAGCGGGCATCATTAGAAGACAAAGACACATTTTGGGCCCAGTATAAGGGCTGGACATTGGTAGAACAGCGAGAGGATTTTGCCCTTTTTAGAAAACAAATTGACGATATATCGCCTTTGAGTAAAGCAAATGGATATATCGGATTATCAGAAGACGGCGTGATTTCTACGTTTCATGGAAGGCCTGACGGGTGGGCGGAGCCTATTCATCTCTTTTTTCAAATTGATACGTCCCGCTTGGAAAGTCATGTAGAGCAGCAGCTTGCACAAGGCATTCCGTTTCGAACAAAAGATGAATTTGAGCATGTGCTTGAAGTCATGAAACCTTACCGAAATGAACAATCGTTTTAATCGTATGACAGCTTGCTGGTGTGAAGACCGCAAGCTCTTTTTCATGGGTTGACTATGAAAAAAGGCTGAGCGAACGTATGTTAACTTTTATTACGGTTTTCTCTTCGATTTATGTTACAATGGAGAACAGTCAAAGAGGTGAAAACGGTGATAGAGTTTGTAAAAGGGACCATTGATTATGTGTGCCCGCAATATGTTGTCATTGAAAACGGCGGAGTGGGATATCAAGTCTATACCCCAAATCCGTTTATCTATCGAGTAACAAAACAAGAAACGATTTATACGTATCATTACATAAAGGAAGACGCTTTTTCGTTATATGGATTCCAAACACGAGAAGAAAAAGCGTTGTTCACAAAACTGTTAAATGTCACAGGCATTGGACCGAAGGGTGCGCTTGCGATTCTTGCTTCCGGTGACCCTGGCGCTGTCATTTCAGCGATCGAACGAGAGGATGAAGCTTTCCTCATTAAATTCCCGGGTGTTGGCAAAAAAACAGCACGACAGATCATTCTAGATCTGAAAGGGAAGCTCGCAGATGTGGTGCCTGAAATGATAGGAAACTTATTTAACCACGAGGATCATATTCAAATTGAAACGCAGCAAAGCGCTTTAGATGAAGCGGTTGAAGCCTTAAGTGTCCTTGGGTATGGTGATCGTGAAATCAAAAAGGTTCTTCCTTTATTAAAAGAAGAGAAGAATCTTACAACCGATCAATATGTGAAAAAAGCTTTACAAAAAATGTTGAAATAGGGTGATGTCTCATGGATGAACGGCTCGTCTCAACTGAAGCAGACAACCATGAATCAGCCATTGAGCAAAGTCTGCGTCCACAGACGCTTAGTCAATATATTGGCCAGCAGAAAGTAAAGGATAATCTCAGCGTATTTATTGAAGCTGCCCGAATGAGGCAGGAAACACTGGATCACGTCCTTTTATATGGACCGCCGGGACTTGGGAAAACAACGCTTGCGTCGATCATTGCCAATGAAATGAATGTTCAGCTGCGTACAACGTCTGGACCGGCGATTGAACGCCCTGGCGATTTGGCGGCGATCTTAACATCTCTTGAACCTGGCGATGTTCTGTTTATTGATGAAATTCATCGCTTGCAGCGTTCAATAGAGGAAGTGCTATATCCAGCGATGGAGGACTTTTGTCTAGATATCGTGATTGGAAAAGGAGATACAGCACGCTCTGTGCGGCTTGATTTACCGCCATTTACGCTTGTAGGTGCTACAACCCGTGTTGGGCTTTTAACAGCGCCGCTTCGTGATAGGTTTGGGGTTCATGCAAGATTGGAATACTATGAGCAAAGAGATTTGGCTCACATTGTAGCAAGAACAGCCGAGCTGTTTGAGATTGGGATCGACATTCGTTCAGCTGAAGAGATTGCAAGAAGATCTAGAGGCACACCGAGGGTCGCCAATCGTCTGCTCAGAAGAGTAAGAGATTTTGCGCAGGTGCTTGGAAATCATGCGATCACACAAGACATTGCAGAAGATGCTCTTGAGCGTCTGCAAGTTGACAGACTCGGACTTGATCATATCGATCATAAGCTGCTTTTAAGTATGATTGAAAAATTTAGAGGCGGTCCTGTTGGACTTGATACGATCTCAGCGACAATTGGAGAAGAATCACATACGATTGAAGATGTGTACGAACCGTATTTACTGCAAATTGGTTTTCTGCAAAGAACACCAAGAGGGCGGGTCGTCACAAGAGAAGCGTATGAACATTTTCATATGGAGGTTCCGATTCGTGACTGAATTCCCTAAAATGTTGATGATTTTAGGTGGTGTCCTTTTTGCCGCAGGTTTAGTGTTTCAATTGGTTGGGAAACTTCCAGGCGATATTTTCGTGAAAAAAGGGAACGTAACGTTCTTTTTTCCTGTGATTACATGCATTGTCATTAGCATCGTCCTAACCATTTTACTCAATGTCTTCGGACGGATGAAATAACGTTAACTAGTTAACTACAGAATAGGTGAAGGAAATGAAGTTAGAACTATTTGATTTTGATTTACCAGAAAGATTGATTGCACAAGTGCCGCTTGAAAAACGAGATGCATCAAGACTGATGGTCTTACATAAACAAACAGGTGACATCACACATGATACATTCACGCAAATCACAGATTACTTTCAAAAGGGTGATTGTCTCGTTTTAAACAATACACGTGTATTGCCTGCACGTCTGTTTGGAACGAAAGAGGATACGGGTGCTAAAGTGGAGCTGCTTCTTTTGAAACAAGAAGAAGGAGACAAATGGGAAACGCTCGTGAAACCAGCAAAACGTGTGAAAAACGGAACAGTCATTACATTTGGTGATGGACGATTAAAAGCGGTATGTACAGAAGAACTGGAACATGGCGGAAGAAAAGTTGAGTTTCAGTATACAGGCATTTTTTATGAAGTACTTGAATCCTTAGGTGAAATGCCACTGCCTCCGTACATTAAAGAGCAGCTTGACGATCGTGAGCGTTATCAAACCGTTTATTCCAAAGAGGTTGGTTCGGCTGCTGCGCCTACTGCCGGTCTTCACTTTACAAATGAACTGCTGGATGCACTGAAAGCAAAAGGAGTGCATATTGCGTTTATTACGCTCCATGTAGGGCTTGGCACATTTCGACCGGTCAGTGCTGAACGCATTGAAGAACATGAAATGCACGCAGAGTTTTACGAAATGAATGAAGAAACGGCAGAAGAGCTTAATCGCGTGCGCAAAGAAGGCGGGCGGATTATTTCAGTCGGAACAACTTCGACAAGAACGCTTGAAACCATTGCAAGTGCTTATGATGGTGAATTCAAAGCGTCAAGCGGCTGGACGTCGATTTTTATTTATCCAGGCTATACATTTAAGGCAATTGATGGCATGATCACGAATTTCCACTTGCCAAAATCGTCTTTAATTATGCTTGTCAGTGCATTAGCTGGACGAGAACACGTCCTAAAAGCGTACAATGAGGCTGTAAAAGAGGAATACCGATTCTTCAGTTTTGGCGATGCCATGCTGATTCAATAACATCATACAACAAAGACAGGAGGGCTCATTTTTGTCGCAATTACCGATACGTTATGAGTTCATTAAATCATGCAAACAAACAGGTGCACGTCTTGGGCGCGTTCATACACCGCACGGCTCCTTTGAAACACCTGTATTTATGCCAGTTGGTACACTGGCTACAGTGAAAACAATGGCGCCTGAAGAGTTAAAAGCAATGGAAGCAGGCATCATTTTAAGCAATACGTATCATCTATGGCTGCGCCCGGGGCATGACATTGTCAAAGAAGCAGGCGGCCTGCACAAATTTATGAACTGGGATCGAGCGATTCTCACTGATTCAGGCGGTTTCCAAGTGTTTTCTTTAAGTGAATTTAGAAAAATTGAAGAGGAAGGCGTTCACTTCCGTAATCACTTAAATGGAGATAAGTTGTTCCTTTCTCCTGAAAAAGCGATGGAGATTCAAAATGCGCTCGGCTCAGATATTATGATGGCATTTGACGAATGCCCTCCGTACCCAGCAGAGTACGATTATATGAAACGTTCTGTAGAGCGGACAAGCAGATGGGCAGAGCGCTGCTTAACAGCGCACCAGCGTCCAGAGGATCAAGGACTGTTTGGCATTGTACAGGGCGGAGAATACGAAGAGCTTCGTAAACAAAGTGCAAAAGATCTTGTTTCACTTGATTTCCCAGGCTATGCCATTGGAGGTTTATCTGTTGGTGAACCAAAAGACGTGATGAACCGTGTGCTGGAGTTCACAACGCCATTTTTACCGGATGACAAGCCAAGGTACTTAATGGGTGTTGGCTCACCAGATTCATTAATTGACGGCGCGATCCGCGGTGTCGATATGTTTGACTGTGTACTGCCAACGCGAATTGCAAGAAATGGTACGCTCATGACAAGTGAAGGACGCCTTGTTGTGAAAAATGCTAAATATGAGCGTGATTTCAGACCAATCGATGAAAACTGTGACTGCTATACATGTAAAAACTACACACGCGCTTATATTAGACATTTGATCCGTACAAATGAGACGTTCGGAATTCGATTAACAACTTATCATAATCTTCATTTTCTGTTAAAATTAATGGAGCAAGTGAGAGAAGCTATCCGTGAGGATCGTTTAGGTGATTTTAGAGAAGAGTTTTTTGAGCGTTATGGCTTTAACAAGCCGAATGCGAAAAACTTTTAACGCATAAACGAAAAGCTTTACAATGCTTTAGAAAGGGGTGAGATAGAATGGATGGTGGTATGGGTTCAATCATTATGATTGTTGTCATGTTTGCTGTGCTTTACTTCTTGTTAATCCGTCCACAGCAAAAGCAACAAAAAGCTGTGCGTCAGATGCAGCAATCTTTATCAAAAGGCGATAAAATCGTCACAATCGGTGGTTTACACGGTGAAATCGACTACATTGATGAATCAAAAGTGGTCATCAAAACAAGCGAAAACAACCGTTTAACTTTCGACCGACGTGCTATTAGAGAATTAGCTGACAAAGGTTAATCCTCCAATACATAGCGATAAAAAAAGAGCGATATCATTCGCTCTTTTTTTATTTGCCCCGAAGATTAACGCCAATCATTCCCCCTAGCATACAAATTCCCAAAAAGGCTGCATGATAGATGAATTGTTCTGGTGAAAAGGTTTCTCCAAACCCTAAATATTGAAATAAAAAAACAGTGAGTGAAAAGATAAAAGAGGTCATGGCGCCAATGAGCCAGCCCCGTTCCTTTGCTTTCCCTCCAGAAATCATTCCTCCTAGAAAAAGTGCCGCAAAGGACAAGATCATGATCATCCATTTAAACGATGATTCCTGCATACTTGTGAAGGTAAGCATCAGTGATACAAGTAAGCTTGTGACAATCATCACGACAAAAATAGCAATTAAGCCAGATAAAATGCCTTTTCCTATTTGTTTCGTTTCCTGCATGTGATTCGTCTCCTCTCCAATTGACCGAAGCTTGTCTTTTACTAAAATGTATTCACGGAGAAGAAAAAATAGACATGTTTCTCGTGATAAAAACCCAGGCTTTCTTTTCTACATAAATAAAGTGTTTTGACACAAGCTATGGTGGAGAAGGAGGGTTTACATCATATGCAGGACATCTTAATTATCTCCATGAGAACGATCATTTTATATTTTCTCATTTGGTTTATCTTTCGTTTAATGGGCAAAAGGGAGATTGGGGAACTGAGTATTTTAGATCTTGTTATTTTTATGATGATCGCTGAAATTGCGGTGCTCGCCATAGAAGAAGTAGAGGATCACATGTTACATACAGTATGGCCGATCCTGCTGTTAACCTTCATTCAAATCACCCTTGCCTATTTGTCATTAAAATTCCAAGGTGTCCGTCGTTTTCTCGACGGTAAGCCGGCCCTGCTCATCATCAACGGAAAAATAGACGAGGGTGCGATGAGAAAACAGCGATACAATTTTGATGATTTGCTGATTCAATTAAGAGAAAATAACATCGATAGTATCCAGGATGTCTCATATGCCATCTTAGAGCCTTCAGGAAAGCTCGCCGTTGTTGAAAAAGAAAACAAGCGCAAACATGCAGCGCTTGAGCTCCCGCTTATTGCAGACGGTGTGGTTCAACATGATCATCTCAAGCAGATCAACCATGATGAACAGTGGCTGATAAAGGAGCTTGCCAAAAGAGGCTATCATGATATCGAGCAAATCTCTTACTGCAGCTTTAATCAGAAGAATTTTTATATTGATTTGAAAGATGAAATTATAAAGAAAAGATGAGCTACAGCAGCTTCCCAATAAACGGGATGCGGCGCAGCTCTTCTCGTTTCACTAGCCCAAGACAGATTAATAGAATGACATACAGCACGCACGTCAAAAAGATCATCATGACAAGCTCTAAAGGTGCGGAAAAGAGTCCGCTCGCTTGATGTTTCATCCATAAGCTGACTGCCCCAGTGCCGATGATCACAAGGACGCAAAGTCCATATTCTTTTAATGGTAAATGAATAGGCAGCACTTTACCGACAGTTGCCGCATGGAGCAACGTGACAAGGACGATGCCGATGAGTATCGCAAGCGCTGCGCCCATAATGCCAAAGCTTGGCTGTGAAGCAAGAACAAAGATCATGCCTGTTTTCACAACAGCTCCTATCAAACTGTTGGTCATCGCTGCCCCCGCTAAATTTAATGCTTGAAGGACAGCCTGCAGCGGCCCTTGAAAGTAATAGAGCAAAAAGAAGGGCGCCATGAATTTTACATAGACAGCGGCATGAGATGAACCATACATGAAGAGGGTTAAATTTTCTGCATACACGAAAAGGATAATACATGAAATGCCCCCGCTTAATAAACAAAGGCGCATCGCCTGCTTGAGCCGGTATTCGACCGTTTTGCGTTTGTTCTGTTCCATCCCTTCACTAATCGCTGGAACCAGTGCGGTGGAGAGAGAATACGTGATAAAACTAGGAAGTGTCAAAAGGGTGAGCGCAAGTCCCGTCAATTCTCCATACTGCCTTGTTGCTTCCACAGCTGCATAACCGGCAATCGCAAGGCTTTGCGCGACTACAATCGGTTCTAAAAACCAAGAGATATTGCCGATGAAACGGCTACCTGTCGTTGGCAGGGCAATACTCATGAGCTGCTTAAACGTGTCCTTCCCATCATGAATTGCCTTGAAAAAACGTTTTCGGATACGGATGGTCTTTTTATAACGAAAGGCAATCAGTAAGTAAGTAAGTGAAATCATTTCGCCGATGACAGATGAAATCATAGCGCCTGCTGCTGCGTATTCAATTCCATAAGGCAGGAACGCTGTTGTACATACTGCCACGAGTGAAATTCTTGCGACCTGTTCTAGTACTTGCGACATCGCAAGCGGGCTCATTTGTTGTCTTCCTTGGAAATAGCCCCTTAACACACTAGAGATCGCAATAACGGGTACGACGGGTGTAATGGCAAGCAGAGGATAGACCGTTCTAGGGTCTGTCAGCATATTTTCCGCCATAATAGGGGCAAACCATAAAAAGAGCGGCGTGAAAATCAGGCTGAGTGTTCCTGTTATCGCAAGGGACATCACTAGAATGCGTTTTGTTTTCTGTTTGTCACCACGGGCTTCTGCTTCTGCGACTAGCTTACTAATAGCAACAGGAAGTCCGAATTGTGTCAGCGTCACGGCGAGAAAAAAGGTAGGCGCTGCCATCATATAAAGCCCTACGCCTTCTTCACCAATGAACCTTGCAATCACAATTCGATTGACAAAACCCAATATTCTTGTAATAAAACCTGCTAAAATTAAAATAATCGTCCCTTTTAAAAACGTTTGCTTCGTCAAATCACAGATCACCTGCCTTCTCAAACGACATAGAATCATATACAATAAGATATGCGTGTATATCGTCCAAGCATGACAAGTCTCTCGATAAAAAACTGAAAAGGGGGAGCCTCACAATGACACAACATCCGGCTGCTATATACAAAGACCATCTAAAGCCTTTTCTGTTCAGTAAGCTTGAAGAATTCATCGTTTTGGGCTATAAAGATGTAGATTTAGAGGAATTATGGTCATACTTAGAGAATAAGAAGTGGAAGAAAAAACAAGAGTATCCGATTCATGAAATGGTTGCAGATATTTTATCTGTGAAAATTGGCGAATTTATGAACTATGCAACCGTTCAGTCGTTCAAAACGTCTGCTTTTTTGGACAGTGAAGATGGCAAGAATATGCTGGATGAACTGTTGAAATAAGCCATCTAAATGGATTCAGGTGTTTAAGGAGGAAATACATAATGAAAAAAGGGCGCATACTTGCGTTTTTCTTAGTGGTTCTGTTAATCGGAACTGGTGTGGGCTTATTAACGAAGCCCGTTGCGAAAGATATGACGCTAGGGCTGGACTTACAGGGTGGATTTGAGGTTCTGTATGATGTACACCCAGTGAAAAAAGAAGACAAGATCACAAATGGTGTTCTCGTCAGTACAGTAGAGGCTTTAAACCGAAGAGCCAACGTGCTTGGGGTCAGTGAGCCGAACATTTCGATTGAAGGAAACAACCGTATCCGCGTACAGCTTGCGGGTGTAAAAGATCAAAACAGAGCACGGGAGATTCTATCGACTGAAGCACAGCTTTCCTTCAGAGATACGAATGACAAAGAACTCCTAAACGGATCTGATCTTGTTGAAAATGGTGCAAAACAAACATTCAATCAAACGAATGAGCCGATCGTGACGGTCAAACTAAAGGATGCGAAAAAGTTTGGTGACGTGACAAAAAAAGTAGCGGCGATGGCACCAAACAATCAGCTTGTCATTTGGCTTGATTATCATAAGGGAGATTCCTTCAAAAAAGAAGTCTCTAAATCAAATCATAAGTATGTATCTGCGCCGAATGTAAACCAAGAAATTAACAGCAGTGACGTACAAATCGAAGGAAACTTTACGGTTCAAGAGGCAAAAGACCTTGCGAGCATTTTAAATGCCGGCGCATTGCCAGTAAAATTAACCGAAAAATATTCAACATCTGTGAGTGCACAGTTTGGTGAGCAAGCACTAAACGAAACAGTCTTCGCAGGAATTGTAGGAATAGCATTTATCTTCTTATTCATGCTGTTTTATTACCGATTACCAGGTCTTGTTGCTGTCATTACACTGTCAGCTTATATCTATATCACACTGCAAGTCTTTGACTGGATGGGGGCGGTCATGACACTGCCTGGAATCGCTGCATTGATTCTTGGGGTAGGGATGGCTGTCGATGCCAACATTATTACGTATGAGCGGATTAAAGAAGAGCTTAAGCTCGGTAAATCTGTCCGTTCTGCTTTCAGATCGGGTAACCGCAGATCGTTTGCCACGATCTTTGATGCAAACTTAACAAGTATTATTGCCGGCGGGGTTCTATTCTTCTTTGGAACAAGCTCTGTCAAAGGGTTTGCAACCATGCTTATCCTATCAATTTTGACAAGCTTTATCACGGCTGTCTTCCTATCAAGATTCCTTCTTGGCTTACTTGTAGAAAGCCGTTATCTCGATCGCAGAAAAGGCTGGTTTGGTGTTCGTCAGAAAGACATCATTGATATTCATGAAACAACTGAAAATACTGAACCGAAAACACCATTTGATAAATGGGATTTCGTCAGCAAACGTAAAGGCTTTATGATTTTCTCAGCAGCCATTACCATTGCTGGAATCATTGTGCTGTCGATCTTCAAGCTCAATGCAGGTATTGACTTTGCAAGTGGTACTAGAGTTGATATTCAAAGTGACCATAAACTGTCAACAGAACAGGTGGAGCAAGATTTTAAAAAGCTAGACCTTGAGACAGACAGTGTTGTGTTATCGGGGCAAAAAGAAAATCAAGCAGCAGCTCGATTTGTCGGTGTTCCGAATAAAGAAAAAATTGCTGAAGTGAAAGATTACTTCAAAGATAAATACGGAACGGAGCCTAACGTAAGTACAGTGTCTCCGACAGTCGGAAAAGAGCTTGCGCGTAACGCATTATACGCTGTCATCATTGCTTCGATCGGGATTATCTTATATGTATCCGTCCGATTTGAGTATAAAATGGCGATTGCAGCGATTGTCTCTCTGCTATACGACGCATTTTTTATCGTTGCCTTCTTTAGCATTACGCGTTTAGAGGTGGATGTCACCTTCATTGCAGCGATACTCACGGTCATTGGGTACTCGATCAATGACACGATTGTCACCTTCGACAGGGTGCGTGAGCAAATGAAGAAACGCAAACCGAAAACGATCGAAGATTTATCGTACATTGTGAATTTAAGTTTACAGCAAACCTTTACGCGTTCTGTGAACACCGTGCTTACCGTACTTGTAGTGGTGATTGCACTTCTCATTTTCGGTTCAGCATCTATTACAAACTTCTCCATTGCCTTACTTGTCGGCCTATTAACAGGGGTGTATTCATCCCTTTACATTGCGGCACAAATTTGGCTGATATGGAAAGGTCGTGAGCTGAAAAAGCCGGCTAAAATCGACACAGAACAAGATATTTAAACAAGAAAGACTGCCAGCTTGGCAGTCTTTTTTTCATGCATCATATTTGTCATCGTCACAACAATAAGATGATATGTAAAAACATTTCGGGTTTCATTGATCTTGAAATGGTCTTTTGCTATAATGACATACGTTTAGATCAGTATAGAAAGCAAGTGTCCGTTTGGGGCATTTGGCTTTTATTCATTGGAGGGGCTGTTATGAAGGTTCGGGAAACTGAACTGCCAGGTATCGGTCACAAAGCCGAAATGATCACAAGAAATAATGAGAAGCTTGCCATTATCACACATGATGATGGCAGAAGAGAGATGTATCATTTTCAAGAAGATGATCACGAAGAATGTATTTCTGGTATCTTGCTTAGCGATGAAGAAGCAAGACAAATCTCGGCTATTTTAGGCGGCATGGTCTATAAACCTAAAGCGCTTGAGACAGTGGAGGTGGCCATTGATGAACTCATCATTGAATGGTTTAAGATTGAAAAGAACGCACCGGCTGTTAACCAGACGATCGGAGACCTGAGTGTTCGCCAAAACTATCAAGTAACAGTCATCGCCATTGTGAGAAAATCACATGAGAAAATTTTAAATCCAGGACCAGATACGGTGATTGAAGAAGGAGACACCCTTGTCATCTCTGGAGAAAGAAAAGAATTAAAGAGCCTCATTAAAGAAAAACTCAGCAGCTAAACGCCCATGCTGATAGAAAACCTTCCGCCATGTTCTTTCGGTGTTTAAAAAGGACAAGAAAGAGGGAAGAATAAAAGAAAAAGCTTGGGGGATTTGTAGATGAATAAACAACAATGGACCATCATACTCGCATTTATTTTCGTATTAATTGTCTCAGTATTTGCTGTTATTAACGTGCGGCCTGTACAGGTAGACTACTTATTTGGAACGGCTGAATGGCCGCTGATCCTTGTCATTATCGGTTCTGTTCTGATGGGCGGACTCATTGTGGCTTTTGCGGGGATTTTCCAAATTGTGAAACTAAAACGTGAATTAAAAGCATTAAAAGCTGAACGTGCAGCCGCTGTGACTGCCCCTACTGCTTCTCCAAAAAAGGTAGACAAAGACGTTCAAAAGAAAACGAATGTCACACCTTTAAAAGAACAGCCAGCGTCTTTTGACCGGAAGGAAAAATAATCTTCCAGTACAATTTCATAAAATAAAAATTGAAACCCCTCAGTCCACTCTAGTATAATAGTGTGGTTGAGGGGTGAATTTATGTTATTATCCAAAATGCGTTGGGAATATGAACATCCTAGCGAAGAAAAAGTGAAATCACTCTCTGAAAATCTGAATATTTCAGCGCTGACTGCATCACTTCTTGTACAAAGAGGGCTCGAAGAAGTAGAAGAAGCGAGGTCTTTTTTATTTGATCAAAAAGCCGAATTTCATGATCCATTCTTATTAAAAGGAATGAAAGAAGCAGTAGAGCGCATCAACAAAGCGATCGAAGAGCAGGAATCGATTGTGATCTTCGGAGATTATGATGCAGATGGTGTGACAAGTACTTCTGTACTTATACATACACTTAAAGAACGGTCTGCGAAGGTAGACTTTTATATTCCAGATCGATTTAAAGAAGGATATGGGCCAAACGAACAGGCTTTCCGATATATCAAAGAGCAAGGAGCATCGCTTGTCATCACTGTGGATACAGGGATCGCTGCTGTAAATGAAGCACGTATTGCAAAAGAAATAGGATTAGACCTGATCATCACAGATCACCATGAACCAAGCGAGGAATTGCCTGAGGCACTTGCGATTGTACATCCTAAGCAGCCTGGGTGTGAGTATCCGTTTAAAGAGCTGGCGGGTGTCGGTGTGGCGTTTAAAGTGGCACATGCACTCCTCGGTAAACTCCCAGTAGAATTATTAGATCTTGCTGCAATCGGTACAATTGCGGATCTTGTCCCGCTGCATGATGAAAATAGATGGATTGCCAAAAAAGGCCTAATGCAGCTTCGACAGTCTAGACGGCCTGGGTTAAAAGCGTTATTAAAAGAAGCAGGCGCCACTCTTGAAGAAGCAAATGAGGAAACGGTCGGCTTTCAAATTGCGCCAAGGCTGAATGCTGTTGGACGAATTGAGCAGGCAGATCCGGCTGTTCATCTTCTCATGACTGAGGATATGGATGAAGCAGAAGAACTCGCTCGTTTTGTACAAGAATTGAACAAAGAACGGCAGAAAATTGTGAGTACGATCACGGAAGAAGCCATTCAAATGGTCGAAGAGACAGGTGCTGACCAGTCTGCTATCGTCGTAGCAAAAGCTGGCTGGAATCCAGGCGTTGTCGGCATTGTTGCCTCAAAATTGACGGATACATTTTCTCGTCCGGCGATTGTGCTTGGAATAGATGAAGAAACGCAGATGGCGAAAGGGTCAGCACGAAGTATTCCTGGCTTTGATTTATTTTTCCATTTGAGCAAGTGCCGTGACATCCTGCCGCATTTCGGTGGACACCCGATGGCAGCAGGAATGACACTTCAAGCGGATGATGTTCCTTTACTTAGGGAAAGATTGAATCAATATGCAAATGAAACGTTGACTGAAGAAGATTTCATTCCAATTCAACGGGTCGATGCAGTATGTAAAGTGGACGAAATGACGGTGCAAGCCATTGAAGAAGTGGGACTGCTGTCCCCGTTTGGCATGCAGAATCCTAAGCCGTTCATTATGATTGAAGACGCCCAGCTTGAAGACATCCGAACGATCGGGGCCAATCAAAATCACATTAAAATGTCACTAAAAGACGAAGACAAGCTGCTCGACTGTGTCGGTTTTCACCAAGGCAAACTAAAAGAAGAACTTGTCCCAGGGAGTCAAATTTCTGTCGTTGGCGAGGTCTCGATTAATGAATGGAATAACCGAAAGAAACCTCAGCTCATGCTAAAAGACGCTAGAGTCGATGAATGGCAGCTGTTTGATTTACGCGGGAAAAAAGATTGGGAAAAGAAAGTATCAACACTTGATCCCGCAAAAACGATGGTCTTCTGTTTTGACGAAGAAACAAAAAGGCAATCGGAGCTGGTGGATATTCCGATTCACCTTATTGATGCAGAAAATGTATCCACGTTTGATGTGCAGGAAAAGTATGTGATCTTTGCCGATGTTCCTGCCGATGAACACTTGCTCAAGCTGCTTTTAGAAAATCAACAACCAGCAAGAATTTATACGGTGTTTCAGCGGAAAGAAGATCACTTTATGTCCTCATTCCCGAGCCGTGATCAATTCAAATGGTTTTATGGGTTCTTGTTCAAACGGGGAAGTTTTCCTATTAAAGAACAAGGCATGGAGCTTGCCAAACATAGAGGTTGGACAAAAGATACAATCATTTTTATGACAAAGGTGTTTTTTGAACTCGGTTTTGTTAAAATAGAGAATGGTGTGCTGTCAATAGTGCGTGATGCCTCTAAAAAAGATTTAACCGCATCATCGTCTTATACAGCAAAACAACGATTGATGGAACTCGATCAAACACTAACATATTCCTCAGCCAAAGAGCTGAAGGAATGGCTGAATAGCATGATGAGCGAAGTCTCACCTGTGCTTTGACGTACGAGGAGGAAAAGGAAAAGATGGATTTAAAACAATATGTGACAGTTGTACCTGACTACCCAAAGGAAGGTGTACAATTTAAAGATATTACAACGTTAATGGATAAAGGCGAAGTGTACCGTTATGCAACGGATCAAATCGTTGAATACGCGAAGGAAAGAGACATTGATCTCATTGTTGGACCTGAAGCGCGTGGATTCATTATTGGCTGCCCTGTAGCATACGCACTTGGTGTAGGTTTTGCCCCAGTTCGTAAAGAAGGAAAGCTTCCTCGTGAAGTCATCAAAGTCGATTACGGTTTGGAATACGGTAAAGATGTATTAACGATTCATAAAGATGCAATTCGTCCTGGTCAGCGTGTACTGATCACAGATGATTTGCTTGCGACAGGTGGAACGATTGAAGCATCCATCAAGCTGGTTGAAGAATTAGGCGGCGTTGTGGCAGGGATTGCATTTTTAATTGAGCTGACGTATCTTGATGGCAGAAAGAAGCTTGACGGTTACGACATCTTGACGTTAATGCAATACTAATGGAGTTTTACGCAAAAAGCACTCAGTAAGAAGGGTGCTTTTTTCCTATCAAAAATCTTTTAGCGGACTTCTTCTCTTTACATCTATCGAATTTTTCTTGATAATAAACTACAATACAGTTTTCATTTAAAAAGGTGATTCCATGGCGAACGAACAAGTTTTAACGGCGCAGCAGGTCATTGATAAGGCAAGAGAATACCTGTCCGCTGAACATATTCAATTTATAGAGCGTGCATACGAATATGCTGAAAATGCTCACAAGGAGCAATACCGGAAATCCGGTGAGCCCTATATTATCCATCCTATTCAAGTGGCGGGAATTCTTGTTGATCTTGAAATGGACCCTTCGACCATTGCTGGCGGCTTCTTGCATGATGTTGTCGAAGACACGGATGTGACATTAGAAGATTTAAAAGAGCATTTTAACGAAGAAGTAGCCATGCTTGTTGATGGAGTGACAAAGCTCGGAAAGATTAAATATAAATCACAAGAAGAACAACAGGCTGAAAACCATCGTAAAATGTTTGTTGCAATGGCGCAGGATATTCGCGTCATCTTAATTAAGCTGGCAGACCGTCTTCACAATATGAGAACACTCAAACACCTTCCGCAGGAAAAGCAGCGAAGAATTTCAAATGAAACCCTTGAGATCTTTGCACCGCTTGCGCACAGATTAGGGATTTCAAAGATTAAGTGGGAGCTTGAAGATACAGCCCTCCGCTATTTAAATCCGCAGCAATACTACCGGATTGTGAATCTCATGAAGCGCAAACGAGCGGAACGTGAGGAATACTTGGACGAGGTTGTTAATGAAGTAAAAGACCGCGTGTCTGAGGTGAACATTAAGGCTGAATTCTCCGGCAGACCGAAACATATTTATAGTATTTATCGAAAAATGGTCATGCAAAATAAGCAATTTAATGAAATATATGATTTGCTGGCTGTACGTATTTTGGTTGACAGCATTAAAGACTGCTATGCGGTACTTGGTATTATTCATACATGCTGGAAGCCGATGCCAGGCAGATTTAAGGATTATATTGCGATGCCAAAGCCGAACATGTATCAGTCTCTTCATACAACGGTGATTGGTCCAAAAGGGGACCCGCTTGAAGTTCAGATTCGTACAGTGGAAATGCACGAAATTGCGGAATACGGAATTGCGGCACACTGGGCGTATAAAGAAGGCAAAGAGTCAGCAGAATCGACGGAAGAAGCCGTTTTCCAGAAGAAGCTGTCTTGGTTTAGAGAAATCCTTGAATTCCAAAATGAATCCACAGATGCGGAAGAATTTATGGAATCGTTAAAAATCGATCTCTTCTCTGATATGGTGTTTGTATTTACACCAAAAGGAGACGTCATCGAGCTACCGTCTGGTTCCGTACCAATTGATTTCTCATACCGGATTCATTCGGAAATTGGGAATAAAACAATCGGAGCCAAAGTCAACGGTAAAATGGTCACACTTGATCATAAGCTAAAAACAGGTGATATTATTGAAATTCTGACTTCTAAGCATAGCTATGGACCAAGCCAGGATTGGGTCAAACTTGCCCAAACCTCTCAAGCGAAGCACAAGATCAGACAGTTTTTCAAGAAACAGCGCCGTGAAGAAAATGTCGAAAAAGGCCGAGAACTTGTGGAGAAAGAAATCAAAAACCTTGAGTTCGATGTCAAAGACATTTTGACCGCTGAAAATCTGCAAAAAGTGGCCGATAAATTTAATTTCTCAAATGAAGAGGACATGTATGCAGCTGTCGGTTATAACGGAATTACGGCACTCCAAGTGGCGAATCGTTTAACGGAAAAAGAAAGAAAACAAAGAGATCAGGAAGAACAAGAGAAAACCGTTCAAGAAGTGTCTGTAGAGTCAAAACCATATCACGGGAAAAAACGAGAAGCTGGCGTGCGAGTGAAAGGCATTGATAACTTGCTTGTCCGTTTATCTAAGTGTTGTAATCCTGTTCCTGGTGATAGCATTGTTGGCTTTATTACAAAAGGCCGTGGCGTATCTGTTCACCGTGATGACTGTCCGAACGTAAAGACAGGAGAAGCGCAGGAACGGTTAATCCCGGTTGAGTGGGAGCATGAACAGCCTGCTCGAAACCGTAAAGAATACAATGTGGAAATCGAAATATTAGGATATGACAGACGCGGCTTACTTAATGAGGTGCTTCAAGCAGTCAACGAAACCAAAACGAACATCTCATCGGTTTCTGGTAAGTCTGATCGTAACAAAGTGGCGACGATCCATATGGCGATCTTTATCCAAAATATTAACCATTTGCACAAAGTGGTAGAACGCATTAAACAAATCAAAGACATTTACTCTGTTCGCCGATTCATGAATTAGAAAGGAAGTATATCGTCTATGAGGCTTGTTGTTCAGCGTGTGACGAGTGCATCTGTGAAAGTAGAAGAAGAGATCACAGGTGTCATCAATGAAGGCTATATGGTGCTCGTTGGGGTTACACATGAAGACACAGAAGAAGATGTGCATTACTTAGCTGAAAAGCTCGCACACTTGCGTATTTTTGAAGATGAAAACGGGAAAATGAATCATTCTTTGTTAGATGTAAAAGGAAGCGTGCTGTCTGTATCTCAATTTACTCTTTATGGTGATACGAGAAAAGGCAGACGGCCGAACTTTATGAAAGCTGCCAAACCGGATATGGCGAATTCACTTTACGAATGCTTCAATGAAACGCTTAGAGAAAAAGGCATCCATGTTGAAACTGGACGTTTTGGGGCGATGATGGACGTCTCATTGACCAATTCAGGGCCTGTCACCATGTTGATGGACAGCAAAGAATAGAAAGACATTAGACTGTGGATAAACTCTTGCTGAGAGTTTGTTTAGAGTCTTTTTCTTTTGCGATCATACAAAAAAGAGGCACAGCGGCCTCTTTTTTCTATCGGAAATATTGTTTTAATCCTTCTGTCATTCCTTCTGTCACTCGTTCTTGGTAAGAGGCGCTATAAATGATCGCTTCTTCTTGAGGATTGCTTAAATAGCCGAGTTCATATAAAAGGGAAGGGCGCTTGTTTTCTCTTAAAACAAAATAATCTCCAAATTTGACTCCTTTATCAGGGATCTGTGATCGTTTTGCGACTTCCGTATGAACGCTTGTCGCCAGACGTTGATCTTTGGATGCTTGATAATAATATGCGGTGCTCCCTCTGATACTTTGGTCCATAAAACTATCATAATGAAGACTAATAAATGCATCTGCATTTCGGTAATGTGAAGTGGCAACCCTCGATTGAAGGCTGATGAATGTATCATCACTTCTTGTTAAATAGACATTTGCTCCAGAAGCTCTTAACTTACCCGCCAGCAAATGAGCGGTTTTGATCGTGATATTCTTTTCAAATGCACCGTCTGCGCCGATCGTGCCGCTGTCTTTTCCGCCATGCCCAGGATCAAGAACAATTGTTTTGCCTTTTAAAGATCCAGTGCCAGACGATGAATCCTGCTGAGGTCTTGGTGCTTCGCTGCTATTTTTCTTTGTTTGAACGACCCAGCTCGCCACGTAGCCTGTTCCGCCGTTTGATAATGTCACCTCGTACCAGTCACCTTGCGTACGAACAATTTGATAAGCAGCTCCTTTTGTTGCTCTTTCTGCAATTCCAGCGGAGGTAGAAGCGCTTTTTCTAATATTCGTTCCATCATAAACGATGTACGCTTTCTGATGAGATGACGAAGAGGATGAATTCTTTTCAGGTGCTGCACTTGCTCCTTGGTTTGAGACAATATAATAACTTGCAACCCAGCCTTTAACGCCTTTTGCTTCGATTTCATACCAGCCATTTTGCTCCCGTAAAATGGTGACTTGAGTGTTGCGGGAAAGTGAAGCGGCCACTTGTGCGTTCGGTGCCGCCGATTTTCGAACATTCAAGCTTGATACGCCAACTGTGCCGGACTGTTTAGAACGAGCGGGCTCAGCTGAACTGGATGAAGAAGCGTTTTGTCCGCCAGAAATATAATCAGAGTGGACCCAGCCTTCTGCTTGTTTGTACGATATTTTTGTCCATTCACCGCTTGTGTCCAGCTTTTTAGCGGAAGCGCCCTGCGGGAAAGTGCCAATGACTTGATAGGAAGTCCCTGGGCCTGTCCGAATGCGAAGGTCAGAGGCTGTTGACGTAATCGAACTGCTTCCTTGCGTACTTTGACCTTGTGTCTTTTGCTTAGCAGGCTTTTGTGCATCAGATGACTTGGTAATCAGCCATGAGACGACCCAGCCTTTTTGTCCGTTCGATAGCCCGATCTGTACCCATTCTCCTTGTTCAGTGAGAATCGGGTAGCTTTCTCCTCGTTTCACAACTGCTGCGATCCCGTAGCTTAAACCAGGTCCGGTTCGCACATTGATTTCATCTGTTGCAACGACAGCTTGATCTGTTTGAGCCGTCGCATGTGTCATTGGCCAAGTGCTGGCAATGAGGACAAAACAGGTGAGCAGCAACATCATGTGATGGTGTGTTTTCAGATTCAAAACGGTGTTTTCCCCTCCCTTGTAAAACCGATGAATGTTAATTCGTTATGTAATGGATGAATTCCTTGCAGTTTCCCTAATAAAATTGAATCAATCTGTTTATACTAAATAAAAATGTGATAAAAGGATGTACAAACATGAGATTAAGCAGAAAATTAGGACGAGTGCAATATAATGGACATCGTGATATCGACCGCTGGCAGCACGACGAAATGGATCAACCAGGCTTCCTTGAAGAAACGGCATCTGAATACGGATGCACGTCAAAAGAAGAGCTGGAAAAGAAAAAGAGACACGGCAAGGGTTGACAGAGTGGCAGCACCGACCTTATTATAATATAAATCAACACACTTGAAAATTTAAAATGTGGAACTGATGATAGAGAATAGTAGGGTAAATTGCGTGAGCAGAGAGGAATCGCCTTGGGCTGAAAGCGAATCCGCATGGCATTTATCACGAAAGAACACTCTGTAGGTTTCCTGCTGAACACTCAAAAAATGAGTCATTAGGCGGAGAACGTGAATCTGCGTTAAGGATTTGAGCGGGAACATGGCTAGATCATGTTCCAACTAGGGTGGCACCACGGGTATAACTCTCGTCCCTACTATACACATAGTAGAGGCGGGGGTTTTTTATATGTCCACATAAAAAATGAATGATGGTCGTAGGAGGACGAAAAATGAGTTTTAATATTCCAAGAGGCACACAGGATATTTTACCGGGAGAATCAGAACGCTGGCAGTATGTTGAACAAATTGCGAGAGATACATGTGCAGCCTTTCAATACAAAGAAATCCGCACACCGATTTTTGAGCATACGGAACTGTTTGCACGAGGAGTAGGCGAGTCAACAGATATCGTTCAAAAAGAGATGTACACATTTGAAGACAAAAAAGGACGTAGCATCACACTTCGCCCAGAAGGAACAGCTTCAACTGTCCGTTCTTATGTTGAAAATAAACTGTTTGCACAGCCTGCACAGCCTACAAAGCTGTACTACATTGGACCAATGTTCCGCTATGAGCGTCCACAAACGGGAAGATATCGTCAATTTTATCAATTCGGAATTGAAGCGATCGGTTCAAAAGATCCTGCCATTGATGCAGAGGTCATTTCATTAGCGATGAGTGTGTATGAGAAAGCAGGTCTTTCCAACTTAAAACTCGTCATTAACAGCCTTGGTGACAAAGAAAGCCGTGCAGATTACCGTCAAGCACTTGTCGAGCACTTTGAACCAAGAATTGATGAATTCTGTCACGACTGCCAAATTCGTTTACATCAAAATCCATTGCGTATTCTTGATTGTAAAAAGGACCGCGATCACGAACTGATGGCAACGGCACCATCCATTCAAGATTACTTAAATGAAGAATCACGGACTTATTTTGAAAAAGTAAAACAATACTTAACCGATCTAGGCATTGAATATGTCGTCGATCCGAACTTAGTGCGCGGTCTTGATTATTACAATCACACTGCCTTTGAGATTATGAGTAATGCAGAAGGCTTTGGCGCGATCACAACATTAGCCGGTGGCGGCCGTTATGATGGACTTGTTGAAGGAATTGGCGGTCCTGAATCACCAGGTATCGGCTTTGCGATGAGTATTGAACGTTTCCTATCAGCGATTGATGCAGAGAAGATTGAGCTTCCTGTTCAAGACGGCATTGATTTATATATTGCGGCATTAGGAGATCAAGCAAAAGATTATGCTGTTGGCTTATTGAATCGCCTAAGAAAAGAAGGCATTTCAAGTGAAATGGACTATACAGGGAAAAAGCTAAAAGCACAATTTAAAGCGGCAGACCGCTTGAAAGCCAAGTTTATTGCAGTTCTTGGTGAAGATGAGCTGGCGCAGCAAATTGTAAACGTAAAAGATACGACAACGGGTGAACAAATTGAAGTGAAGCTTGATGAGCTGATTCAAATGATGAAAGCCCACCAGAAAGCGTAAAGAAGGAGTGGAATGTTTGTGTTTGGTAGAACTTTTTATTGTGGAGAAGTAACAGAAGACCAAATCGGTCAAACCGTTGTATTAAAAGGATGGGTACAAAAACGTCGTGACCTTGGCGGATTAATCTTTATTGACCTGCGTGATCGTACAGGCATTGTGCAAGTTGTCTTTCATCCAGACCAATCAAAAGAGGCTCTTGAGACAGCAGAATCGATTCGGAATGAATATGTCCTTGATATTAAAGGGACAGTGGTCGCAAGAGAAGAAGCCACGATCAACCCAAATTTAAAAACAGGCAAAATTGAAATTCAAGTCGACACAGTCACTGTTTTAAATGAAGCCAAGACGCCTCCATTTGTGATTTCTGATCAAGCAGATGAGGTATCAGAAGATGTGCGCTTAAAATACCGCTACCTAGATCTTCGCCGTCCTGCGATGTTTGAAACGATGAAAATGCGACATGAAGTCACAAAAGCATTCCGCCATTTCTTAGATGATCACGGCTTTCTAGACATTGAAACGCCAATTTTAACAAAAAGTACGCCAGAAGGTGCGCGTGACTATCTTGTGCCAAGCCGTGTACACGAAGGAGAATTCTATGCGCTGCCGCAGTCTCCGCAATTATTTAAGCAATTGCTCATGGTGTCTGGGATGGACCGCTACTATCAAATCGCTCGTTGCTTTAGAGATGAAGACTTGCGTGCTGACCGTCAGCCGGAATTTACACAAGTCGATATTGAAATGTCCTTTATGAGCCAAGAAGACATCATGACGCTTGCTGAAGAGATGATGGCAAAGGTGATGAAAGATGTCAAAGGTGTTGACCTGACATTGCCATTACCTCGTATGACGTACGATGAAGCGATGAATTCCTATGGTTCTGACAAGCCAGATACCCGATTTGACATGAAGCTTGTCAACATTTCAGACACGGTAAAAGACTCAGATTTCAAAGTCTTCAGCGGTGCTGTAAACAATGGCGGAGCTGTCAAAGCCATTAATGTCAAAGGGGCTGCAGCAAACTACTCAAGAAAAGACATCGATGCACTTGGTGCATTTGCAGCGAACTATGGTGCAAAAGGTCTCGCTTGGCTAAAAGCTGAAGGGACAGATTTAAAAGGACCAATCGCTAAATTCTTTGATGAGTCAAAACAAGCAGAATTAAAAGAACAGCTTCAAGTTGAAGAAGGCGACCTTTTACTTTTTGTCGCTGACAAAACGTCTGTTGTCCATGATGCGCTTGGCGCACTTCGTTTAAAACTTGGCAAAGAGCTTAAACTCATCGATGAGTCTGTCTTCAATTTCTTATGGGTAGTAGACTGGCCGCTGCTTGAAAAAGATGAAGAAGAAGGCCGCTTCTATGCTGCTCATCATCCTTTCACAATGCCAGTTCGTGATGATCTTGAATTAATTGAAACAAGTCCAGAAGATATGAAAGCTCAAGCGTATGATCTTGTGCTGAACGGCTATGAGCTTGGCGGAGGTTCTATTCGTATTTTTGAAAAGGACATTCAAGAGAAAATGTTTGGTTTACTTGGCTTTTCTAAAGAAGAAGCGTACGATCAGTTCGGCTTCCTTCTTGATGCATTTGAGCATGGTGTGCCTCCGCACGGCGGAATTGCGCTTGGACTTGACCGCTTAGTGATGCTGCTTGCCGGCCGATCTAACCTAAGAGATACCATTGCGTTCCCGAAAACGGCAAGTGCAAGCTGTGTTCTCACAGATGCTCCTGGCACTGTAAGCGCAGCGCAGCTAGATGAACTGAGCTTGGCTATTAAAACAAAAGTAAAACAGTAAAATAGGCGCATGTTTATAGGCATGTAAACGCTTGAAAAAGGGACATGCCTATGATATGCTTTCATCAACCAATAAATAAAGTCCTGATACGTACGGTGGTTACCTAGTTTTGACCGAACATTTTTTTCTACGGGAGCTTGCCTTTCCTTTCTGCATAAATGCCTCTTCTGAGGACTTATAAAGTGAGGAAGAAAGCACCCACCTGCATGGTGCGGGGTTCAAAACGAAGGAAAAGCTGGCGGCGTGATCGGGACTTTTTTGTGTTTTTTTCTATTTGAGAAGGATGACGGAGAACGCTGAATATGATATGATTCTTTCGATTCATTTTAAATAAAGGTGGAGTGAGGCACTTGTTACATCAGTTTTCAAGAAACGAGCTTGCCATTGGCAAGGAAGGCTTAAATATATTAAAAAACAGTACAGTTGCAGTGCTTGGAGTAGGCGGCGTAGGTTCTTTTGCAGTAGAAGCCCTTGCTCGTTCAGGTGTTGGCCGTATTGTTCTTGTTGATAAAGATGATATTGATATTACAAATGTAAACCGGCAGCTGCCAGCTCTGCTATCAACGGTTGGGCAGCCTAAAGTTGACTTAATGCAGGCAAGAATTGCTGACATCAACCCAGAATGTGAAGTTGTTGCGCTCAAAATGTTCTATACAGAAGAAACATATGAACAATTCTTTGAGTATCCACTTGATTATGTCATTGATGCATCAGATACAATTCATTATAAAATTCATTTAATGAAAGAGTGCCTGAAACGCGATGTGAACATTATTTCGAGTATGGGTGCTGCAAATAAAACAGATCCGACACGCTTTAAAATTGATGACATCTCGAAAACACATACAGACCCAATTGCGAAAGTCGTCAGAACACGCCTGCGGAAGGAAGGCATTCGTAAGGGAATTGAAGTTATTTTTTCTGATGAAAGTCCGATTGTCATTCGTGAAGATGTGAGAAAAGAAGTTGGAAATGATGAAGCGAAAATTCGTAAGGCACAAATGCCGCCATCATCCAATGCGTTTGTTCCATCTGTGGCTGGACTGATCATGGGTGGTCATGTCATTATGAAATTGTTAAAAGACATTCCGATTACACGTGTGAAAGATAAATAAACAGCCCGCCTGCTTAGAGCAGGGGGCTGTTTTTATTTTTGCCGTCTTAAATTTTCATACACTTGCTTTAGTGCACCTTCAAATTTTCCAGTTTGCTTTGGTTCATAATATTGTTTGTTTTTCAGCGGATCAGGTAAATATTGCTGCTTCACCCAGCCATTTTCATAATCGTGCGGATATAAGTAATCGGCGCCCCTTCCAAGTGCTGCTGCTCCTTTATAGTGGGCGTCTTTTAAATGAACGGGAACTTCACCAATTTTCCCCGTGCGAATATCATGCAGTGCCGCATCAATCGCTTGGTAAGCGGAGTTTGACTTTGGAGAAAGACACAGTTCAATCACGGCATTAGCGAGTGGAATTCGTGCTTCTGGAAAACCAACTCTCTCAGCTGTTTGAACAGCGCTTAACACACGTGGCCCTGCCTGCGGACTGGCTAGGCCAATATCTTCATAAGCCATCACAAGTAATCGTCTCGAAATGCTTTCAAGGTCTCCCGCTTCAATCAGTCTTGCAAGGTAATGAAGCGCAGCGTCTGCGTC
Organism: Bacillus sp. FSL K6-3458; assembly: GCF_038005045.1. Lineage (NCBI taxonomy): Bacteria > Bacillati > Bacillota > Bacilli > Caryophanales > Bacillaceae > Bacillus > Bacillus sp. FSL K6-3458. Next base: position 1,595,571 of record NZ_JBBOSI010000001.1, read on the forward strand.
AGATCCTCTAATGGATTTTTGAAAAGCCGAGAGGACATCATAATGGGCATCACCGTTTTTATCATGCGAGAAGCTCTTTTTTTGTAAACATTCTTCTGCTGCAGCTAGAGTGATCGTGATCTGTCCAGATTCATCCGCTTTTGTCGATAAGACGGCTAGTTCAAGTGCATTTAAAGCGGAACGCACATCTCCTCCGCATCCATTTGCAAAATGATTCATTGCCTCCTCATCAACTTTGACCGAATAACCGCCAAGCCCGCGATGTTCATCCTGTAAAGCTCGAGATAATGCAGCTTTAATTTGCTCTGTTTCCAGCGGCTTCAGCTCAAATATTTGTGTCCGGCTGCGGATGGCTGGGTTGATCGCATGATACGGATTAGCTGTTGTCGCGCCAATTAAAATGATCATGCCATTTTCTAAATACGGAAGAAGGAAATCCTGTTTCCCTTTATCGAGTCTGTGGACTTCGTCTAAAATCAAGATGACCTGACCACTCATTTTCGCTTCAGCGGCGACAGCTTCCATATCTTTTTTGTTATGAATCACCGCATTCAATGTACGGAAGGCAATGCTTGTACTGCCAGCGATTGCAGTTGCAATGGATGTTTTGCCGATTCCCGGCGGTCCGTATAAAATCATCGAGGACAAATGTTTCGCCTCGACCATTCGTCTAATAATTTGACCTTCCCCAACGAGATGCTCCTGCCCAATAATGTCTCCAATATGACTTGGGCGCATCCGATACGCTAAAGGTTTCATGATTATCTCTCCTAAAGCAATGTCTTGTTTGTATAGAGTACCGAAATTTCTTCAAATAGAAAAGGGATGCGTCCTCGTTTTGAGCTCAGAACCCGCAAATGAAAGTTGGCTAAAAGTATGATATAATTGCTTTTGGTCTATATAAGCGTATATGAAATCAGAAAAATAATTGATGACATAGAAATAGAAAACGCAGAGGTGTTTAACTTGAAAATTTCTACTAAAGGCAGATATGGTCTGACGATCATGATCGAATTAGCCAAAAAACATGGCGAAGGCCCTACATCATTAAAATCAATCGCTCAAAACAATGATTTGTCTGAGCATTATTTAGAGCAGCTTGTATCACCACTTCGCAATGCACGTCTTGTGAAAAGTATCCGCGGAGCGTATGGCGGCTATGTGCTTGCCCATGAGCCAAACGAGATTACAGCCGGTGATATTATTCGTGTATTAGAAGGACCTATTAGTCCTGTTGAAGTGATCGAAAACGAAGAACCAGCAAAGCGTGCACTTTGGATTCGTATTCGTGATGCAGTAAAAGACGTACTAGACAATACAACTCTTGAAGACTTGGCAAGCTATAAAGATGACGAGGATCAAGAGGCGTATATGTTCTATATTTAGATCAGAGGTGTACCGTAAATGGAACGTATCTATTTAGATCATGCAGCCACAACGCCGATGGATCAACGGATTGTGGACAAGATGATGCCTTACTTTACAGAGATATTTGGCAACCCCTCTAGTATTCATTCATATGGGCGCGAGGCAAGAAAGTGGCTCGATGAAGCAAGGGAAGTCATTGCAGGAGAATTACACTGTAAGCCGCAGGAGATCATCCTCACAAGCGGAGGAACAGAGGCAGACAACTTGGCCATTACAGGTGTGGCAATGGCAAGGCAGCATGAAGGAAAACATATCATCACAACAAAAACTGAGCATCATGCAGTGCTGCATACATGCGAACGACTAGAGAAGCTTGGTTTTGATGTGACGTATTTAGATGTGGATCACACTGGATTGATTCATCTTGATCAATTAAAACAAGCACTAAGAGACGATACAATTCTTGTGACCATCATGTATGGCAATAATGAAACGGGTGTGATCCAGCCAATTAAAGAAATTGGTCAACTTTTACACGAACACACTGCTTATTTTCATACAGACGCTGTACAGGCATTTGGGACAATATCAATTGATGTCACAGAACTTCATATCGACCTCTTATCTGCGTCCGGTCATAAACTAAATGGCCCGATGGGAACAGGCTTTTTATACGTGAATGAGCGTGTAAAACTTTCACCGCAGCTATTCGGAGGAGAACAAGAAAGAAAACGCCGTGCTGGCACTGAAAATGTGGCGGGAATCATTGGGCTTGCAGAAGCAGTTCAATTAACAAAGCAAAATAGAAGAGAAAAAGCAGTGCATTATGGTAAGCTCAAAGAAGCGATGCTGCAAGTATTCGAAGAGGAATCACTCAATTTCTCTATCAATGGACATCCGAAAGAGACATTGCCGCATATTTTAAATGTCCACTTCCCGGGCGTTTCTATTGAATCGTTACTTGTGAACTTAGATATGGAAGGGATTGCTGTTTCAAGCGGGTCAGCATGTACGGCTGGATCTGTCCTTCCTTCGCACGTATTAAGCGCCATGTATGGTGAAGAAGCAAAAGAGCTGACATCCTCAGTCAGAATAAGCTTCGGTCTTGGAAATGAAGAGGAACATGTGAAGCAGGCGGCGCATAAGATAGCGGCTGTCGTGAAACGCCTAGCCAAATAAATGCTCCCTTTTGTTCGTGTGTGAAAAATGAAACAGCTAGGCACCTGAAGAACGAAACGCGCACGTTGTTTCATTGAAATTGGAGTTGATGAAGATGACAAAAAGACCTGAAGACACAAGAGTTGTGGTCGGTATGTCCGGAGGCGTCGATTCATCAGTTGCTGCGCTCATGTTAAAGGAGCAAGGCTATGATGTGATCGGCATATTTATGAAAAACTGGGATGACACAGATGAAAATGGTGTATGTACAGCAACGGAGGACTATGAGGATGTCATTCGTGTTTGTAACCAGATTGGAATCCCATATTATGCAGTGAATTTCGAGAAACAGTATTGGGACAAAGTGTTTCAATATTTTCTTGATGAATATAAAGCAGGCAGAACGCCGAATCCAGATGTCATGTGTAACAAAGAAATTAAGTTCAAAGCATTTCTTGAGCATGCATTGTCGCTTGGAGCGGATTATTTGGCAACAGGCCACTATGCCCGTGTCGACAGAACCGGCGATGAAGTGAAAATGCTAAGAGGTCTTGATACAAACAAAGACCAAACTTATTTCTTGAATCAGCTGACTCAAGAACAACTTGATAAAGTGTTGTTCCCAATCGGCGATTTAGAGAAAAAAAGAGTGCGTGAATTAGCGAAAGAAGCAGAGCTCGCAACAGCAACGAAAAAAGATTCTACGGGCATCTGCTTTATTGGGGAAAGAAACTTTAAAACGTTCCTTAGCCAATATTTGCCTGCACAGCCCGGTGTGATGCAGACAATGGACGGAGAAGTAAAAGGTGAACATGATGGACTCATGTATTACACGATCGGTCAACGCCAAGGACTTGGCATTGGCGGAAGCGGTGATCCGTGGTTCGTTGTTGGGAAGGACTTAGAGAAAAATATCTTATTTGTTGAACAAGGCTTCCACAATCCGCTTTTATACTCTGAAAGTATTTCAGCTGTTAACATCAGCTGGACGCGTCCTCATATTGTCGGCGAAAACGGTGAACTCACATGCACAGCGAAATTCCGATACCGCCAAGAAGACCATCATGTAAAAGTCAAAATGACAGGTGAGCAGGAAGCAATGGTGATCTTTGATGAACCCGTTCGTGCTGTCACTCCAGGACAAGCTGTTGTTTTTTATGATGGCGAAGAATGTCTTGGCGGCGGGACCATTGACGATGTCTTTAAAGATGGCCAAAAGCTGTCGTATGTGTAACATGTGTTAAAAACCTCAACGTCGCTGTTGAGGTTTTTTAATGAAAGGATGAAGAGAGCGAATGAATCATAACGAAATCGGTATTGAAGCTTTAAATCAAGGGAACATCGAACAGGCAGCTGAAGCTTTTACGAAAGCCATTGAAGAAAGCCCAAAGGACCCGGTTCCATATATTAACTTTGCGAATTTACTTTCAAGTGTTCATGAATTTGAACGTGCTTTGAACTTCTTTCAAAAAGCCATTGAACTTGATCATACAGCAGCTGCAGCCTATTACGGAGCAGGAAATGTTTACACGATGAAAGAAGACTTTATGAAAGCGAAAGACTATTTTGAGCAAGCGCTACAAGCTGGAATGGAAAACAGTGATTTGTTTTATATGTTAGGGCAGACACTGATGAAATTAGAGCAGCCAAAGCTTGCGATGCCTTATCTTCAGCGTGCAGTTGAGCTAAACGAAGAAGACAACGAAGCAAGATTTCAATTTGGCATGTGCTTAGCGAATGAACATCTGCTGGAGGAAGCGGTCGCAGTCTTTACTGAAGTGATTACGCGAGATCCGCAGCATGCAGACGCCTTTTATAATGCAGGCGTTGCGTATGCGTATTTAGAGAAAAAGGACGAAGCGCTTGAAATGCTAGGAAAAGCCATTGACGTGCAGCCTGATCATATGCTTGCATTGCATGCGCAAAAGCTGATTCAAGAGGCAGAATAACCGGAAGGAGGGAAGACCTGTGCAGGAACATCCAGATCAAATGAAGCTTGAAGATGAACCGTTTTTAAAAGGGACGGTTCAAGCCGTTATTTTCCATAACGAAAGTAATTTATACTCGGTGTTAAAAGTAAAAGTCATTGAAACATCAGAGAATTTAGAGGAAAAGACAGCATCTGTCACAGGGTACTTCCCAGCACTTCATGAGGATGAAACCTACACCTTCTATGGCAAAGTCACAAGTCATCCGAAGTTTGGCGAGCAGTTTCAAGCCACTCATTTTCAAAAGGAAGTCCCTACAACAAAGCAAGGCATCATTCATTATCTCTCTAGTGACTTGTTTGAAGGGATTGGAAAAAAGACGGCGGAAGAAATCGTCGGCAAGCTTGGCAATCAGACGCTTCATCAAATTATGCGTGATCCGTCTGTGTTGTATGACGTCCCTCGCCTGTCAAAAAAGAAGGCAGATAAGCTGGCTGCCGCACTTCAAGAGCATCAAGGACTTGAGCAAATCATGATTAGCCTGAATCAATATGGTTTTGGTCCTCAGCTTAGCATGAAGATTTACCAAGTATACGAGAGTGAAACGTTGCAAAAAATTGAAGAAAACCCTTATCAGCTCGTCAAAGACGTCGAGGGGATTGGATTTATTAAAGCAGATGAACTCGGCGCTAGAACAGGGATATCTGGAAATGATCCAGACCGCATTCGTGCAGCCCTTTTGTATACCGTTGAGACAGCAAGCCTGCAGGACGGTCATACGTACATACAAACGAAAGATCTGATCGTCGAAACCCGTAAACTGCTGAATCAAACCGGCAATGACTACAAAGTGACTGAAATGGACGTTGCCAATCAGATCATTGCACTTGGTGAAGGGAAAGACATGATTATTGAAGATGAGCGCTGTTATCATCCGTCGCTCTTTTATGCGGAGCAAAGTGTGGCAAAACGCATTCAAAAAATTGTCGCTCAAACGGAATATGCAGATCAATTTCCTGAATCAGAATTTCTGCTTGCACTCGGTGAACTGGAGGAACGGCTTGGTGTCCAGTATGCACCAACCCAAAAAGAAGCCATTCAAAAGGCACTCATGTCTCCAATGCTGCTTTTAACAGGCGGACCGGGGACAGGGAAAACGACGGTCATTAAAGGGATTGTCGAGCTTTACAGCGATCTTCACGGCGTATCTCTTGACCCGGGTGATTATAAAAAAGATGAAGCATTTCCGTTCGTGCTTGCCGCACCAACTGGACGTGCTGCGAAACGAATGACAGAATCCACTGGACTTCCTGCTGTGACCATTCACCGGCTGCTAGGCTGGAATGGATCAGAAGGCTTCTCACATGATGAAGACCAGCCGATTGAAGGAAAACTTGTCATCATTGATGAATCGAGTATGCTGGATATTTGGCTGGCGAACCATTTGTTTAAGGCGATCCCAGATCATATTCAAGTCATTATGGTTGGAGACGAACATCAACTTCCATCTGTCGGACCTGGTCAAGTGTTAAGAGACCTGCTTGCGTCACAAGCTATACCGGCAGTTACACTAACTGATATTTATCGGCAGGCAGACGGTTCAACAATTGTTGAGCTTGCGCATGATATGAAAAATGGTGTATTGCCAAAGGATATTACTGCACGCTCGAAGGATCGTTCCTTTATTCAATGCTCTAGTGACCAAATGAAAGAAGTCATCGAGAAAGTGGTCAGCAATGCTGCGCAAAAGGGTTATTCAGCAAAGGACATTCAAGTGCTTGCCCCGATGTATAAAGGAAAAGCAGGCATTAATGAACTGAATAAAATGCTTCAGCAAATTTTGAATCCTAAAAAGCCAAAAGGAAGAGAGATTCCATTTGGTGATGTCGTCTACCGGACAGGTGATAAGGTACTTCAGCTTGTCAATCAGCCCGAGAATAACATTTTTAATGGAGATATTGGCGAAATTGTCTCGATCTTTTATGCGAAAGAAAACACGGAAAAAGAAGATATGGCGGTCATCTCCTTTGATGGAAACGAAATCACGTTTACGAAAAAAGATTTTCATCAATTTACACACGCTTATTGTTGCTCGATTCATAAATCCCAGGGCAGTGAATTCCCAATCGTGGTGCTGCCAGTCGTGAGAAGTTATTATCGAATGCTTCGAAGAAATTTGCTTTACACGGCCATTACACGAAGTAAAAAGTTTTTAATTTTGTGCGGCGAGGAATCAGCATTAGAGTGGGGCGTGAAAAATAATGAAGACTCCCTCAGACAAACGTCTTTAACCATGCGTCTTACTGAAACGGAAGAAATCATGGACGCTGAGCTAGCAGCCCTCCAAAAAGAACTTCCTTTCTGCGTACACGATGCCAATATTGGCATGGAGGGAATCACCCCGTTTGATTTTATGCAAGAGTAAATGGCTTCCTTCATGGAAGCCATTTCTTCGTATGAGTCATAGAGGAAACGCACACGATAAGACTGTTCCGAAAAGGTGGTTGATCACATTTTGAGAACATGTCGAGAGCTTGAAGGACTGACGATCTATACAGACGAGCTGTCTCATTCACTTGGGGCGATCAAAGATATTTGCTTTTTAGCCGGCGGCAGCTGCGGGGGATATGTTTTAGATGGGAAAAAGAAAGACTGTGCTTTCATTCCATTCTCAGCTGGCGACAAACTGACAGACAAAGGTCTATATGTGAGCTGCCAGAAGGGCATCGAGATAGATACCTCCGCCCCATCCTTCTTCTTTTCGAAATTAAAAAAGAAAATGATCCGTACGCCAGATGGTGAAACATTAGGTGTTTTGGAAGATGTATACTTTTGTACAAATTCGGGCACAATCGTAGCATATGAACTCTCGGACGGCTTCTTTACAGAGCTATCAGGGATTCGAAAGCAGCTGCATGCTGCCGGAACCTTGATGGATATTCAAAAAGAAGCACTTGTTCTAAACCGAACGTAAAGAGGTGCTGAGTATGCTCATTTGCCCAAATTGCAAATGTAAAGACATCGGAAAAATTGGGGTCAATCAATATTATTGCTGGGGCTGTTTTATTGAATTGACACTGTCAAAAGGCAAAATATCTACTCACCAAGTGGAGGAAGACGGTACACTAAGCAGTTTAGACGACCTGTTTAGTGACGATGAACGTTCAATTCAACTATAAGTGTTAAGGGGGAATTTCGAATGGGCAAAATGACTTCTTCACTATTAACGCTTGGTGCAGGTGCACTCGCATATCACTTTGCAAGTCGATATGATATGCCATCTAAGCGGGATATGAAAAAGATGAGAAAACGAGTTATGCGAATGCTTTAAACAAAAAGGGACATCCACCATGAGCGGATGTCCTTTTTTTATGCCTGCCTGTACTCTAATCTCCGTGCAAGTATAGACAAGCTGAAGTTCACAACAAAATACATCATGGCCGCCAAGAGGAAAATAGGAAGTAAATAAGATTGGCTTTGACCATTTAAAATCTGCGCGTGATGCAATAGTTCTGGAAGGGCAATCACAACGGCAAGCGATGTATCTTTTAAAAGAGAAATAAATTGACTGACAATCGGCGGGACCATTCGGCGTAATGCCTGTGGCATGATAATCATTTTTAATGTTTGTATATAGGTTAAACCAGAGGATCTGGCCGCTTCGATTTGTCCTTTATCAATTGATTTTAATCCGCTGCGAATAATTTCTGACAGCATGGCAGATTCAAACACGGTTAAAGCCGCAATGGCAGAGGCTGTAATGCTTAGCTTAATGCCGATTTCAGGCAGGGCGAAATACGTAAAAAAGATGATCAGCAAAAGCGGCAGGTTCCGAACGGTTTCAACAATGACCGCAAGCACCTTTGATAAAATAGGGATTTGTGCGAACCTCAATGTGCCAACGACTAATCCGATGATAAAGCTTAAAATGATGGAGATAAAAGCCACTTTTAAGGTGACAGCAAATCCTTCAAGTAAAAAGGCGAGATGATCGGGCTGGTAGGCACCTATAAAATCCATTGTGTTTTCCTCCTTTCTAGTGGCTTCGGGCTAATCTTTTTTCTAAATAACCAACGCCTAGACTAAGCGGAATGGTCAATAGAAGATAGAACATGGCAACAAAGATGTATACATCAAATGTCACAAACGTTCTCGAAGCGATAAGGTCTCCTTGGTACATCAGATCAAACCCTGCAATGACACCTAAAATAGACGAGTTTTTCACAAGGTTGATAAATTGATTCCCAAGTGGTGGAATGACAATTTTGATTGCTTGCGGCAGAATAATATATCGCATCGTTCCGCTATATGACAGACCAGAAGCTCTAGCTGCTTCCATTTGTCCAAGCGGTACAGCTTGTATACCTGCACGAATGGCTTCAGCGATAAAAGCAGACGTATAAATGGAGAGGGCAATGGTTCCTGCTGTAAAGCCATCTGCCACAATGCCAAGTACCGGTAAACCAAAAAAGAACACAAAGGTGATCAATAATAACGGAATATTCCGAATAAATTCCACGTAAGCCGTCCCTAACCAGTTGAGCGGCCTTAGTGGCGCAATTCTCATAATGGCAATGAGTGTACCGATGAAAAAGCTTCCAATCAACGCAATGACACTTGCACCAATCGTATATTTAAACCCTTCTAAATAAAGATGGAAGTTCTCAGTTAAAATGGAAAACCGCAGCAATCAGTTCACTTCCTTCCTAATCAATAGAGGAGCCGGCAAGCGGCTCTCCTGAGGGTGTTGAGATTGATCGAGTCAATTGATTATTCTTTGATCCATTTTTTATGAATCTTGTCATACTCTCCATTATCTTTTAATGCCTTTAACGCTTTATTAATGGCTTCTGTCAATTTTTCATCGCCTTTTTTCACAGCGATGCCATAAGGCTCATCGGTAAATGTTCCGCCAACGACTTCATAATTTGAATCTTCGTCTGCCATGCCAAATAAAATTGCATTATCAGTTGTCAGAACTTGCCCTTGATTTGATTTTAAGGCTGTAAAGGCTTCTTGGTAATTTTCAAATTCTAAAACGGATGCTTCTGGTGCTTTTTCGCGAATGTTTTGAGAAGAAGTGGACCCTTTCACTGCAAGCACCTTCGTACCTTTTTTAAGATCATCAATCGATTGAATGTCGCTGCCTTTTTTCACAAGCAGTGATTGTCCTGCTTCAAAGTAAACATCTGAGAAATTGACCTCTTTTTTACGCTCTTCTGTGATCGTCATTGTGGCAACAATGGCATGAATATCTCCTTTTTGCAGTAAAGGAATTCTTGTTTTAGATGTCACTTCTTTGAATTCTGCTTTTCCTTCATCACCGAGCATTTCTTTAGTGATCGCTTTTGCGATATCAATATCAAACCCTTCAATATCCCCGCTACTAGGATTTTTTAGACCGAATAAACGAGTATCGTTTTTCACACCGAAAACGATTTTTTTGTCTTTCTTAATGGCTTCTAATGAGCTGCCTTGTTTTGCATCAGTTGAGCCTTTCTCGGCAGATCCACAAGCAGCGAGAGCGATCATACAGAAAGTCATCAACAGTAATAGGCCAAAGCGTTTCATTTTTTTCATCAAATTCATTCCCCCTAGTGATTTAAAATACGGCTTAAAAAGAGCTGAGCGCGTTTCTCGCGCGGTTTTTCATAAAAGGCAGCTGGTGTAGATTCTTCAAGAATTCTTCCTTCATCAATAAACACAATGCGGTCTGCGACTTCACGGGCAAATCCCATCTCGTGCGTGACAACGACCATTGTCATTCCTTCCCTTGCCAGCTGTTTCATCACATCTAGCACCTCACCGATCATCTCTGGATCAAGAGCTGATGTTGGTTCATCGAAAAGCATGACCTCAGGTTTCATTGCAAGTCCCCTTGCGATTGCCACACGCTGCTGCTGTCCTCCTGAGAGTCTAGAAGGGTAGGTGTCTGCTTTTTCAGGAATGCCAACTTTATTTAAATAAAATTCAGCTGTTTCCTTTGCTTCTTCTTTGCTCACTTTTTTAACCTTCATCGGCGCAAGCATAATGTTTTCAAGCACCGTCTTATGCGGATAAAGATGGAAGTGCTGAAACACCATCCCGATATTTTGCCTGATGAGATTGATGTTGGTTTTCGGATGCTGAACAGACACTTGATTGACAAGGACTTTTCCTTCATCAATGCTTTCAAGACGATTGATACATCTGAGCATCGTGCTTTTTCCAGACCCTGAAGGACCGATGATCACAACAACCTCACCTTTTTGAATATGTAGGTTAATGTCCTTAAGTACATGGAACTGGCCGTAATGCTTGTTGACTTCTTCGAATGTGATCATGAAGAACCTCCTCTTCTAATGATTGAGTTAAAGCGGATTCTAGCATAAATGAGGCAGAAATAAGAAAATAATGGAATATTTTCTAACGAGATTTTACAGCAAACAGTGACTTTGGATGGAGCCGTATGTTTCATGTGTATTCATTTTTAACAAAGTTAGGACAAATTTTATTTACATGGATAATTGCAGAAGTTGGTTAAACAATAAGAAGAGAGGTGAAAAAGGTGAAGAAACGTCCGATCGAGTTTCTAATATATGCTGCAGGTGTACTGCTTGTCCTTGCGTCTTTACTCATTTTGGTTCAGCTAGACGAGTTATGGATGCCTATTTTTTTATTGCTCAAAGCGGTTTTGATCCCGCTTCTTATCGCTATTTTTATTTCTTATCTTCTTTATCCCATTGTTGAAAGACTACATAAGCGAGGTTTGCCAAGGACGGTCAGTCTCTTATTGATATATGTGCTGTTTTTTGGCGGCATTGGTTTGGCTGTGTATAAAGGGGCACCGGTTTTAATCGCTCAGTTAAATGAATTGTCGGAGCAAATTCCCATGCTTGCCGAAACGTATAATGGTGCTTTATCGCATGTTCATCGTCATACAAGCCACTGGCCTGATGGACTACATGAACGACTGGATCGTTTTATTGTCCAATCTGAGACGTATGCCGCAAATGGGGCAGAGCGGATGATTCTTAGCTGTAAAGTACTGCTTGATTACGCCTTAGTTGCTGCACTTATTCCTTTTCTTGTCTTTTATATGGTGAAAGATATGAACACGATGAAGCGGGCAGCATGGTATTTAACCCCGCCAAGCTTCCGAAAAAGGGGACATGCCTTTGTGAAAGCAGTGGATGACTCACTTGGGGATTATATTAGAGGGCAATTGCTTGTCTGTTCTTTAATTGGGGGAGCTGCTGCCATTGTTCTTTGGCTGTTTCATATTCCATATCCGCTTGTACTAGGTATGTTAATCGGTGCAACGAATGTCATTCCGTATTTTGGCCCGATTATTGGAGCGATTCCAGCTGTCTTTATCGCTTTTACCATCTCAGTGAAGTCAGTGATCATTGTGCTAATTACAGTAGCCGTGCTTCAATTTTTAGAAAGCAATGTACTGAGTCCGATCATTGTCGGGAGAAGCCTGCATATGCATCCTGTCGTAATCATGCTGGTGTTACTCGCTGGAGGTGAGCTGTTTGGCTTGATTGGAATGATTTTAGCCGTGCCGTCCGCAGCTATTATGAGGGTCATCATTGTGCAATATATTCACATGAGACGAAGCGTTCATTGACAAGACGAGCCGAGTTGTCTATAATAATTTCGATTCATACATATTGAATTCAATGACGGACCCGAGTACGTTAAAAAGCTGTTGCAGAGAGAGGCTTTGTTTGCTGAGAAAAGCCTTATCAGACCTTTAACGGAAGCTAGTCCCGAGTGCAGATAAACACTGCCGCTCTCTTCCGGCGTTATCGGATGTGAAGGTGATAGACGCATATGTCTATAATCAGGGTGGTACCGCGAGAGCATCTCGTCCCTGTGTAAGTAGTTTTTTGCTTGCATAGGGCGGGATGTTTTTTCGTTTGTGTGAAGATTGAGGAATAAAAAAGGAGGATTTATGATGAAAACTTTAACTTCAGCTCAAGTACGTCAAATGTTTTTAGATTTTTTTAAAGAAAAAGGACATGCTGTCGAACCGAGTGCGTCCCTCGTACCGCATGACGATCCAACACTTTTATGGATTAACAGCGGGGTGGCAACATTAAAGAAATACTTCGATGGCCGCGTCGTGCCTGAGAATCCGCGTATTTGCAACGCACAAAAATCAATTCGTACAAATGACATTGAAAATGTAGGGAAAACAGCACGCCATCATACGTTTTTTGAAATGCTGGGCAACTTCTCTATTGGAGACTATTTCAAAGAAGAGGCAATCGAATGGGCTTGGGAATTCCTCACAAGTGACGAGTGGATTGGCTTTGATCCGAATCTGTTATCTGTAACGGTACATCCAGAGGATGAAGAAGCGTATGTTCTTTGGAGAGATAAAATTGGTGTCCCTGAGGAACGAATTATTCGTCTAGAGGGCAACTTCTGGGATATTGGCGAGGGGCCAAGTGGTCCGAATACAGAAATTTTCTATGATCGCGGCGAAGCATATGGCAACGACATGAACGACCCTGAATTATATCCAGGCGGAGAAAATGAACGTTATCTAGAAGTATGGAATCTTGTTTTTTCTGAATTTAACCATAATCCAGATGGTACATACACACCGCTTCCGAAGAAAAACATTGATACAGGAATGGGTCTTGAGCGTATGGTCTCTGTGATTCAAAACGTACCGACGAACTTTGACACAGACCTATTCATGCCGATTATCCGTGCGGTAGAAACAATTTCTGGAGAAAGCTACGGTGAGTCGAAAGAAAAGGATACAGCATTTAAAGTCATTGCTGATCACATTCGTACTGTTGCCTTTGCCGTAAGTGACGGAGCACTTCCTTCTAATGAAGGCCGAGGTTATGTGTTAAGACGTTTGCTGCGCCGTGCTGTGCGTTATGCAAAAACGATCCATATCCACCGTCCATTTATGTATGACCTAGTTCCAGTTGTTGCGGAGATCATGAAGGATTTCTATCCAGATGTTCAAGCAAAAGAAGAATTTATTGCAAAAGTGATCAAAAATGAAGAAGAGCGTTTCCATGAGACACTGAATGAAGGGTTAGCCATTTTATCAGAAGTGATCAAAAAAGAACGAGACAATGGCAGCTCACAAATTTCCGGTCAAGATGTGTTTAAGCTTTATGACACATATGGATTCCCGGTCGAACTCACGGAAGAATATGCAGAAGATGAGAACATGACAGTTGATCGTGAAGGCTTCCAGCTAGAAATGGAGAAGCAGCGTGAACGTGCAAGAAATGCCAGACAAGATGTAGGCAGTATGCAGGTTCAAGGCGGGGCTTTAGGCGATATTAAAGCAGAAAGTACGTTTGTGGGCTACGAAAATTTAACTGCAGATGCTCGTATTATCGAATTGCTTCAAAACGGTGAAATTGTCACAGAAGCTCACGAAGGGGAAACGGTGCAAATTTTATTAGATGAAACACCTTTCTATGCAGAAAGCGGCGGACAAGTGGCGGATAAAGGAACGTTAAAAAGTGCCGAAGCGATCATTGATATCAAAGATGTGAAAAAGGCGCCAAACGGCCAGCATGTCCACGAAGGAGTCGTCGTAAGTGGTACGGTTCAAAAAGGCATTGAAGTCACTGCAGAAGTCGAATCAGCGCTTCGAAAAGGCATTGTGAAAAATCACACAGCGACACATCTTTTGCACCAAGCGCTAAAAGATGTATTGGGCAGCCACGTTAACCAAGCGGGTTCACTTGTGAATGAAAACAGACTTCGCTTTGACTTTTCTCACTTTGGACAAGTAACAAAAGAAGAATTGTCACAAATTGAAAAAATCGTCAACGAAAAGATTTGGGAAGGCATTTCGGTTGCCATTGACCTGAAACCAATTGCTGAAGCAAAAGAAATGGGCGCAATGGCGCTGTTTGGCGAGAAGTATGGCGATATTGTCCGTGTGGTGCAAGTGGGTGATTACAGCATCGAGTTATGCGGAGGCTGTCACGTTCAAAACACTGCGGAGATCGGATTGTTTAAAATTGCATCTGAATCGGGTATTGGTGCTGGAACACGCCGTATTGAGGCTGTAACAGGTAAAGGTGCTTATGAAGAATTAAATGATCAGCTTGCGATTTTAGAAAAGGCAGCTAATGAACTGAAATCAAATACAAAAGATGTACCAAAACGCATCGCTTCCTTGCAGGCTGATTTAAAAGAAGTTCAAAGAGAAAACGAATCACTTCTTGCGAAATTAAGTCAAGCAGAAGCTGGCTCTATTTTAGAAAAAGTCATCGAAGTTGGCGGAGTGAACGTGTTAACTGAAAAAGTAAACGCCAAAGATATGAACCATTTAAGAACGATGGTTGATGACTTAAAAGCGAAATTAGGTTCAGCTGTCATCGTACTTGGTGCCGTTCAAAATGGAAAAGTCAACATTTCAGCCGGTGTGACGAAAGACGTCATTGAAAAAGGTCTTCATGCAGGAAAACTTGTGAAGCAGGCAGCTGAAATTTGCGGCGGAGGCGGAGGCGGACGCCCAGATATGGCACAAGCAGGCGGGAAACAGCCAGAAAAGCTTGAAGAAGCACTGGCAACTGTCGAAGAATCTGTCAAATCCGTTTTATAATCAGTCAATGTAGTGTAGAATAATGGTATTAGATGAGCGGTTAGAAAAAAGCTTGCTAGTAGAATGTTGGAAGAGAGGTGCAAGAAGCAGTGAGTTCATTTGATAAGACAATGAAGTTTAACTTCTCTGATGATTCAGCTGAAACCAATGTGAATGAAGTGCTCATAACAGTTTATGACGCACTCCAAGAAAAAGGATACAACCCGATCAATCAAATTGTCGGATACTTGCTGTCAGGCGACCCTGCTTATATTCCAAGACATCAGGATGCACGCAACCTAATTCGTAAACTAGAACGAGACGAATTAATTGAGGAATTGGTTAAATCGTACTTAGAGACACATAAAGAGGCGTAAAACATGAGAATTTTAGGCTTAGATTTAGGCACGAAAACCCTTGGTGTGGCAATCAGTGATGAAATGGGATGGACAGCTCAAGGGATTGAAACCATTAAAATTGATGAAGCAGGCGGAGACTTTGGTCTCAGCCGCCTGTCTGAGATCGTCTCGCAATATGGAACGGATAAAATTGTACTTGGTTTTCCAAAAAATATGAACGGTACGGTCGGTCCAAGAGGCGAGGCCAGCCAATCATTTGCGAAAGTGTTAGAAAACACGTACAATGTTCCTGTTGTGCTTTGGGACGAGCGTCTGTCAACGATGGCAGCAGAAAAAATGCTCATCTCTGCAGATGTGAGCAGACAAAAGCGTAAAAAAGTCATTGATAAAATGGCGGCTGTTATGATCCTTCAAGGGTACTTAGACAGCTTAAATTAAAATGAGGTGAATCAAATGGAACACGGAGAAAAGCAAATTACAATCGTTGATGATAATGGAAATGAGCAGCTTTGCGAAGTACTATTTACTTTTGAAAGCGACCATTTTAACAAATCATATGTTCTTTACTACCCAATTTCTGAACAAGATAACGAAGAAATTGAAATTCATGCATCAAGCTTCACACCAAACGAAGACGGTGAAGATGGCGAATTAGAGCCAATTGAAACGGATGAAGAGTGGGACATGATTGAAGAAACGTTAAATACGTTCTTAGATCAAGAAGACGAAGAAGAATAGAACGAATAAAAGGCCTGTGAACATGATCTCTGTGATCTTTCTTCACAGGTCTTTTTTTACATTCTATATGTAAACTATTATTGAAATTTAGTTGACATATATCACTCGACCTTTTACGCTATTTTTATCAAAAACATCGAGTGAGGGGTATGAAAATTGAAAATTCACGATATGATGCAAATGGCATTCATGACAGCAGTTATTGGGATGTTAGGATTGATTCCGCCTATTTTTCTTGCGTTTACACCTGTACCAATCACCTTACAAACCGCAGGTCTTTTGCTTGCTGGAGGGCTGTTAAAACCAAAGCAAGCCCTGATTAGTTTACTTCTGTTTCTTCTAATAGTGGCAGCAGGCGCACCTCTTTTATCTGGAGGGAGAGGCGGAATAGGGGTCTTTTTTGGGCCAAGCGGTGGTTTTTTACTTGCTTATCCAGTGGCTGCCTTTATGATCAGTCTGTGGCTGAACCGGCTGAAGAAAGTGACGGCCTTACGACTATTTTTAATCTATGCGGTATGCAGTATCGGGATATTATATATAGGCGGAATTCCCTTTCAAGCCATGATGATGCATATAAAGATCACGCAAGCAGCTCTGTTCAGCGTCATTTATTTACCGGGTGATCTGATCAAAGCAGGGATATGTGCCGTCTTCACGGTGAAAATCATTCAAGCGATGTCATATCGAAAAAGGGACTTACATAGAGGGAGGCGAGCAGTTTGATGAGAATAACGGAAAGCTATGCAGCTCATGCAAAAGTGAAGCCAGATCAGATGGCGATCAGAGATGAAAAAGAGCAGATCACTTATGAAGAATGGCATGAGCGTGTGAAGTCATCTGCACAATGGTTAAAAGAAACGCCTCATCAGCAAAAAAGAGTCTCTTTTTTAGTATCAAATGGTGTTCCGTTTCTCCAACTATTTGCTGGCGCAGCTTCTGCAGGGTGGACAGCGGTGCCTCTTGATCCGCGGTGGAGTGACAAGGAATGCGCGGAAAGGCTCTTATTAAGCGATGCGGACCTTGTCATTGTGGAAGATCGATATATCAAAAGGGTTGAAAAGTACAAGCTGGATATGCCAGTGCTCTCTTTATCTGAATGGAAAGAAAGAATCAGCCTCAGCATAAGAGTTCAATCGAACAAAAGTGATACGGAGGAAGATCCTGCTTTTTATATGGGATTTACTTCAGGATCAACGGGATCGCCCAAAGCCTTTATAAGACGCCAGCAGTCATGGATCGAGAGCTTTCAAATGACAACATCCGTCTTTGGGATCACACATAAAGATCATGTACTGATTTTGGGCACACTTTTATCCTCTCATTTTTTATACGGTGCGATCAGCACACTTTATTTCGGGGGCACCGTGACATTGTTAGAAAAATTTGTGCCAGAGAAAGCAAAGAACATCTTAGAAAGAGGAGACATCACGGTTATTTATACGGTTCCGACCATGACAGAATCGTTACTGCAAATGGATGCTTTCGGAAAGAATCCGCTTCTTGTCCTGTCTTCTGGTGCAGATTGGGGAAACTCTTCAAAAAAACAGCTCGTCAACCGCTATCCTCACATCACATTTTTTGATTTTTATGGAACATCAGAATTGAGTTTTGTCTCCTATTTATCTTCAGATGACTTTTTGCAAAAGCCTACTTCTGTCGGAAAGCCTTTTCCTTCTATTCAGGTTGAAGTCAGGAGGGCAGATCAAACCGTTTGCAAGCCAAATGAAATAGGGAGAATTTATGTGAAAAGCCCAATGTCTTTTTCAGGCTATTTACAAGATGAAAAGCCGCCCGAAGAGTGGCTGACCGTATATGACATGGGGTGGCTCGACGAAGATGGTTACTTGTATATGAGCGGCCGCGAGAATGGCATGATTGTCTATGGGGGGCTGAATATTTTTCCAGAGGAAATTGAGCGTGTGCTGAATGAACAGCCAGAGGTGAATCGGTCAATCGTGATGGGACTTCCTGATCCATATTGGGGCGAAATCCCTGTTGCCATTATTGAGAATGTACAGCAAACAAAAACCATTCGGCAAGCTGTAAAAGAAACATTAGCGGCATACAAAGTACCAAAAAAATGGCTCGTCACGGACAAAATGATCGAAACATCAGGAGGGAAAATCGCTCGTGCCAGTATGAAAAAGTGGGCGGAGGAACAATTATCATGCAAGCAGTGATCGTACAAGCGAAGCGGACGCCCTTCGGTGAGAAAAATGGAATGTTGAAGGATTACCGGCCAGAGCATCTAGCTGCGCCCTTGATCCAGCATTTTTCAAACGTGACCAAGCCAGATGACATCATTTTAGGCAATGTCGTCGGGGGTGGTGGCAACATTGCCCGTCTGTCCTCGTTAGAAGCAGGGCTTTCATTACATACTCCGGGTATGACCATTGATAGGCAGTGTGCTTCCGGTCTTGAAGCCATTAGAACAGCGTGCATCATGATTCAGTCGGGGGAGGGATCAATGTATATCGCTGGTGGAACGGAAAGCATTTCTCGGTCACCAATGAAAGAAAGGGCCCGCTTTTCTCCAGAGTGGATAGGGGACCCTCATATGGGGGAAGCGGCAGAGCTGACGGCGTCGAGATTTTCAGTTGCGAGACAAGAGCAAGATGACTATGCACTTTTAAGCTGGGAACGAAGTATAACCGCATTCAAGCAAGGAACGTATTCAGAAGAAATTGTTCCGATTGGCGGGATGAGTACAGATGAAGCGGCAGCTAAAATAAGACCGATTGCAAGCTTGATAAAGCGGGCAAAACCTGTCTTTTTACCAGGCAAAGGTACTGTGACTGTGACCAATAGCTGTAAAGAAGCAGATGGTGCAGCTGCCGTCGTTGTGATGGAAAGAGCGGAAGCGGAGGCAAAAGGCTTCAGCCCTATGCTGCGGTATATCGGGAGTGCCGTGACCGCTATGGACCCGCATTATCCTGCTGCTTCACCAATTGATGCAATCAAGAAACTTTTACATAAAGAACAGGTGAAGATAGAAGATGTTGCACTTTTTGAAATCAATGAAGCGTTTGCGCTCAAAGTAGTACTCATTGCCCGGACACTAGGTATTCCTTATGACCGTATCAATAAAAGAGGCGGTGCGCTTTGTCTTGGTCATCCATATAGCGCCTCGGGAGCTGCTATGATGGTGAGACTGTTTTACGAAGCCCGTGCCTTACCGAATGGAAGTTATGTCATGGCTGCAATTGGCAGTGGAGGCGGTGTCGGTTTAGCCTCACTATGGCAAGTTTTGTCATGACATGCATGAGCAAGTAATTGCCGAACTCCGTCGAATCATGTACTATAAAAGCTAGATGTGAGGAGGGCCATGCATGTTTTCAGAACAAAAGAAACGACCATTTTTTAAACGAAAAATGGGGATCGTCCTGTTATCTGTACTTGCTGTGATCATCATTGCAGCATTATCAGGTTTTTTATATGTAAAATCAGCACTCGGGCCGGTCGATCAAAAAAGCAAACAAACCATTAATATTCATATTCCAAATGGGACATCTGTCAGTGGAATTGCGAGCATTTTAAAAGAAAAAGAGCTGATTTCAAATGACACGATTTTCACTTACTATGCAAAGTACAAAAAAGCGTCAGGCTTTAAAGCGGGCTATTTTCATCTCAAACAAACAATGGATGCGGATCAGCTAATTCAAAAGCTGACATCTGGCGGGACAGATTACGCATTTCAGCTTGTGATACCTGAAGGGAAACAGTTGTCTGATATTGCAACTATTATCGCAAACCAGACGAATTTTTCAGCGAAGGAAGTTGAAGCGAAGCTGGATGATCCAGCCTTTATTAAAAAATTGATGAAAAAATACCCGAAAACGGTGACATCACAAGTGAACGGGAAACAGGTCAAGCATCCGTTAGAGGGATATTTATTCCCGGCGACGTATCCGTTTTATCGTGAGGATGAATCACTTGAAACCATCATTGACACGATGATTAAACAAACAGATCAATATGTGAAAACGTATGAAAAGGACATGAAAAAGAGAAAGATGTCCATCCATGATGTCCTAACGATGGCATCCCTGATAGAAATGGAAGCAACCGAAAAAACAGACCGGTCAAAAATCTCAAGTGTGTTTTATAACCGGTTGAAAAAGGACATGCCGCTTCAAACAGATCCAACCGTTCTTTATGCGCTTGGCGAGCATAAGTCCCGTGTTTATTACAAAGATTTAAAAGTGAAATCACCTTATAATACGTATACAAACAAAGGGCTGCCGCCTGGACCTATTGCCAATGCTGGAGAATCTTCTTGGAAAGCAGCACTCCATCCAGAGAAAACAGATTTTGTTTACTTCCTAGCAAAGAAAAATGGGGAAGTCGTCTTTACGAAAACGTTAAATGAGCACAACAAAGCAAAAGCGAAATACATCACAGGCAGCAACTAGCGCTCATGTGAAAGGAAAAAGACTGTAGACAATGGTGAAATTGCCTGCAGTTTTTTTCGTTGTTATATCCATTTTATAGGTTCGCAATTACCACATCTTTGTGGTAAAATATATCGGGTTGTTTTTACTTAGATGAACGAAAGATTGACGAGAAAGAGAGCTGCAGCAGGCAGGACTCTTCTTTTTCAGGTCATGAAGGAGCTAGACATATAATGACAATCGAAGATGATCAAATAAATGATTATATTGAAGATTTAATTGAGCCGAGTCCTAATGCCATCGCTCAATTAGAGGAGTATGCGAAAGAGCATCATGTGCCAATCATGGAAAAGGTGAGCATTGAACTGTTATTGCAGCTGCTTTCTTTGAAAAAACCGAAGAAAATTCTTGAGGTTGGGACAGCGATTGGCTATTCAGCGATTCGAATGGCAGAAGCTCTGCCAGATGCTGAAATCTATACGATTGAGCGAAATGCGAAACGTTATGAGGAAGCGACACGAAATATTGAAGAATTACATTTCAAAGATAGAATTCACGTGTTTTTTGGCGATGCGATCGAATCAGCTAAAACGGTTCAGACGATGGCGCCCTATGATGTGATCTTCATTGATGCGGCAAAAGGCCAGTATCAACGCTTTTTTGAGCTGTTTGAACCGATGCTGTCCGATGACGGAATGATTATTACAGACAACGTATTATTTAAAGGCTTAGTTGCGACAAATTATGAAGAAGAAATTGAAGATAAACGAAAAAAACAATTAATAGGCAAAATTGATCGATACAATCAATGGCTGATGTCAAATCCTGACTACCAAACGTGTATCATTCCGGTTGGAGATGGGATCGCTATTAGTACAAAAAGAGGTGACCAATCATGAAAAAACCAGAATTGCTTGTGACGCCAAGCAAGGTGTCGGATGTACTGCCGCTCATTGAAGCGGGTGCTGACGCATTTTTAATAGGTGAACAAACATATGGAATCCGTCTTGCAGGTGAGTTTTCAAGAGAAGATGTGAAACAAACGGTTCAACTCGCACATGCACATCACAAAAAAGTATATGTCGCCATGAATGCGATTTTTCATAATGACCGTGTGGCACTGCTTGGAGATTATTTAACCTTTCTCGATGGGTTAAACGTGGATGGTGTCGTTTTTGGAGATCCGGCAGTGATCATGGCCGCAAAAGAAACAGGTGTCAACTTGAATCTGCACTGGAGTACAGAAACAACTGGGACAAACTATTACACTTGTAACTACTGGGGCAGAAAAGGCGCAACACGTGCTGTTCTTGCCAAAGAACTCAATATGGATAGCGTGATTGATATCAAAGAAAACGCCAAAGTGGAGATTGAAATTCAAGTCCACGGCATGACCTGTATGTTCCAATCCAAACGGACACTTGTTGGCAACTATTTTGAATATCAAGGCAAACAAATGGACGTGGAAGGCAGAAATATGGAAGAAGGTCTATTCCTTCACGACCAGGAGCGTCAAAACAAATATCCTATTTTTGAGGATGAAAATGGCACACACATTATGAGTCCAAATGATGTATGTATGATTGATGAATTAGAAGAATTTGTCGACGCAGGCATTGACTCATTTAAAATTGACGGAATTTTAAAGTCACTTTCTTATATGACAGAGGTGACATCCCTCTATCGAAAAGCCATTGATTTACTAGTGACTGATAAGGAAGCCTATGAAGATCAGAAAGATGAATGGGTGGAGCGTATTGAAGAGATCCAGCCTGTCAACCGTTCAATCGATACAGGGTTCTTCTTTAAAGAAACGGTTTATTAAGATAAAAGGAGGCAGAGGAAATGGCACTTTTAAAAGATGGAATTTCTGAAGTGATCGATGGAAAACGTGTCATTACAAAAAAACCAGAACTGCTAGCGCCAGCAGGAAACTTAGAAAAACTAAAAATTGCTGTGCATTATGGAGCAGACGCTGTTTTTATTGGTGGGAAAGAATTTGGACTTCGTTCAAATGCAGATAACTTTTCAATTGAAGAAATGGCAGAAGGTGTCGCATTTGCGAACAAATACGGTGCTCGCATTTATGTGACAACGAATATTTTCGCCCACAACGAAAACATGGACGGGCTGGAAGAATATCTTCAAGGGATTGAAGGAGCCGGTGTAGCGGGAATTATTGTCGCTGATCCACTCATCATTGAAACATGCAAACGAGTAGCTCCAAAGCTTGAAGTTCACTTGAGCACACAGCAGTCTCTTTCAAATTGGAAAGCGGTGCAGTTTTGGAAGGAAGAAGGGCTCGAGCGTGTGGTCCTTGCACGTGAAACAAGCGCCCTAGAGATTAAAGAAATGAAAGAAAAAGTGGATATTGAAATCGAAACGTTCATTCACGGGGCGATGTGTATTGCTTATTCTGGCCGCTGCGTGCTCAGTAACCATATGACAGCGAGAGATTCAAACCGCGGAGGCTGCTGCCAATCTTGCCGCTGGGATTATGATCTTTATAAACTAGAAGGCTCTGAGGAAGCGCCTTTATTCGGTGAAGAAGACGCACCATTTGCGATGAGTCCAAAAGATTTAAAACTCATCGAATCCATACCGCAAATGATTGAAATGGGAATTGATAGCTTAAAGATCGAAGGACGAATGAAGTCCATTCATTATGTAGCAACAGTTGTCAGTGTCTATCGTAAAGTCATTGATGCTTACTGTGCGGATCCAGACAATTTCGTCATTCAACAAGAATGGCTCGATGAATTAGACAAATGTGCCAACCGTGACACGGCTCCTGCCTTTTTTGAAGGTGTACCAGGAACGGATGAACAAATGTTTGGCATTCACGGAAAGAAAACGACCTTTGATTTCGTCGGTCTTGTACTTCATTATGATGAACAAGAACAAATTGTCACATTACAGCAGCGTAATTTCTTTAAAGCTGGCGACGAAGTTGAATTTTTCGGTCCAGAAATTGAAAATTTCACATGCAAGATTGAGACGATTTGGGACGAAAAAGGGAACGAACTCGATGCAGCTCGTCATCCACTGCAAATTGTGAAATTTAAGCTTGATCAAAAAGTATACCCTAGCAACATGATGAGAAAGGGGAAATAACCGGCACATGGGGAAAAAACCAGTGGTGATTGGAATCGCTGGCGGCTCGGGTTCAGGTAAAACGAGCGTCACCAATTCCATTTACGAAAAATTTAAAGGACATTCAATCCTCATGCTTCAGCAAGATTTATATTATAAAAATCAAAGTCATATGCCATTTGAAGAGCGCCTGCTGACCAATTATGATCATCCGCTTGCTTTTGACAATGACCTGATGATTGAGCATGTAGAAGCGCTGTTAAAGTACGAGTCCATTGAAAAACCGATTTATGATTTTAAACTAAACACACGTTCAGAAGAGACGGTACATGTTGAACCCAAAGATGTCATCATCGTTGAAGGAATCTTTGCTCTTGAAAACGAACGTCTAAGAAACTTAATGGATATTAAACTGTATGTGGATACAGATGCAGATCTTCGGATCATTCGCCGTATTTTACGTGATACGAAAGAAAGAGGCAGATCGATTGATTCCGTGATTGAACAATATGTATCTGTCGTCAGACCGATGCACAATCAATTCATTGAACCGTCAAAACGATACGCCGATATCATCATCCCAGAAGGCGGTCAAAATCATGTGGCCATTGACCTCATGGTGACAAAAATTCAAACGATTCTTCAAAACCGCGGAGAGTAAATGGTGGAGAAGAACAAAGACCTTTACGACGTAAAGGTCTTTTCAACATCATGCTCTTGTAGTCAATACTTTAGTAATGGCTAGTCCGAAATTATCAGTGAGCATTGTAAGAAGCAGTCCCTGAGTAAAAGATTTGATATGATAGGAAAACAATGCTGCGAAATGGAGACAGGAAAATCACGATGGGATGCTGAAAGTTTCAGTTATTCCTGCTTTGTAAAAGTATATTAAAAAAACGACAAACAAATCATCACAAATTTTCAAACAATTCTTGATCAAAATGCAATTTTGTAATAATATAGCATAGACATATCGTACACTGACCATATTATGTATTGGAAGATGGAGAATGGATAAGCTATTCTTCTACATATGATCGAAATGGCCGAACGAGGTACAGGAGCTTCCTGTGCCTTTCCACAGTTTGTGCGATGAAGATAATATATCATCATGAGACCGCTGCTGTTCCTGCCTAATAAAAAGGCATAATAGTTGCATCTAAAAGGGACGCCATGTAAGATGGACTTTTACGAATATGGGACAGAAGGAATGAGGGCCGGAATATGTCCTCATTCTTGTATATTTCAGTCGTCACTCACATGCAGAAAGCTTGTATGATGAGGATTAATAGAAGGAGTGAATGATTCATGGCACAAGAGAAAGTATTTCCAATGACAGAAGAAGGAAAGCGCAAATTAGAAGAAGAGCTTGAATATTTGAAAACGGTTAAACGTAAAGAGGTTGTAGAGCGTATTAAAATCGCTAGAAGTTTTGGAGACCTCTCTGAAAACTCGGAATATGATTCTGCTAAAGAAGAGCAAGCGTTTGTAGAAGGTCGTATTACAACGCTTGATAATATGATTCGTAATGCCAAAATTATTGAAGATGAAGGTAACTCAAATATTGTTTCACTCGGTAAAACGGTGACATTCGTTGAATTACCGGACGGTGAAGAAGAGTCTTATACGATTGTAGGAAGTGCAGAAGCTGATCCGTTTGAAGGTAAAATTTCAAACGATTCTCCAATTGCAAAAAGCCTTTTAGGCAAACAAGTAGACGACAAAGTCACGGTTCAAACACCTGGCGGAGAAATGTTCGTCCAAATTGTAAAAATTTCATAATTACGTTTATACGATCAACACCTCGTCCACAATAGGGACGAGGTGTTTTTATGCTGAAAACAAGAAGAATCCAATGGACAGGTGTCATTATTTTTATCTTATTGCTCGGTCTCCTATTTAGACTAGCGGAAATTCAGTTGTTTTTCACAGAATCTTTTTCAAAGCTTGATATTAATTTGATCCAAGAAAGTGTCAGGCAGCGGACAGAAGAAGTAGTCATTTCAGACGGACGCGGCGAATTTTTAGATCGAAACGGCGAGGCACTTCTCACAAAAGAAGAGCCTGCGGTCATCATATTTCCTTTCCTGCAATATGACCTCTCTCACTTAAAGCAAACCGCTTCTATACTTGAGATGGAAGAAGATGAATTGAAGAGCCAGCTGACAGAAACGAAGAAACCACTCATTTTAAAAGATGATATCACGAAAAAAAAGCTAAAAGACATCAATGATATGAAATATTCAGGTGTTTACGGCGTATATATGAAAGAGAAGGACAAAAAAAGACTTGCCCTCCACACATTAGGTTTCACAAGCGAGAATCCAGAACTCTTGAGAAAACGTTATCCGGACAAAAAAGAGCTTTCAATCCGCACTGAGATCGGTACATTCGGTTTGGAAAGTACATTTGACGAATTTCTATTACCAGAGCAAGACACAAAATTGTTATATCATGTGGACGGAAGGGGAAACCCTTTGTTTGGGATGGACGTCAAATATACAGCAGAAGCTCATTCGTTTTATCCGCTGCAAGTGCAGACAACCATGGACGAAGACATGCAGAGGGAAATGGAGAATGTTCTCAAAGCACAAGGTGTTGAAAAAGGCGGAGCGGTTCTGCTCGACATTCAAAATAGCAGTATGCTGGCGATGGCGAGTGTTCCAAATGTGACCAGCAAAAACCGCCATGAGGCAAGAAATTACATGCTGACCGCAATGGCTCCCGGTTCTGTATTTAAAACGGTCGTACTTGCCGCAGCGATTGAAAAAAACTTGAACCAGCCACAAACGATGTATGATTGTCGAAAGAATTTATATGGAGAGCCAGAAGGAAAGCAGGAAGTACTGAATCTGTCTGAAAGCTTTGCGCAAAGCTGTAATTATACATTTGCGACACTCGCTGAGCAGCTCATCCAAACAGATGATCAAATCCTTGAAAAGACAGCTTCAAAGCTTGGGCTTGTGGGTCGAGCCGGCTGGGAAGGGGATGTATACCATAAGCAACAATTCAAACAGTTTGATCGTGAAGAAACAGGCAGTGTGTGGGGAGATAAAAGAGACAAGCATGTCAAAAAAGCCATTGCGCAAACGGCGATTGGTCAAAAAAATGTCAAAACAACTCCCTTACAAATTGCCAATATGATGGCAACGATTGCAAGGGGTGGAGAACGAAAAGAAGTGAGGATTGCAGATAAAGTGATGTATCAAAACGGAACAACGATGCTATCCTTTCAAAACAAACGACCTGATGGTGACAGTATTGACCGCTATACAGCTCAAACCTTGCAAAAGTACTTAAGGCAGGTGGTGACGTCTGACAAAGGAACAGGAAGAAGATTTCAAGACCTGCCGTTCCATATAGCAGGGAAATCAGGCACTGCCCAAACCGGCAGCAAAGATAAACAGGGGAATCCACTTTATCACAAGTGGTTTGCCGGATACTTTCCGGCAGAAAAACCAACATACGCTCTCGTCGTTGTTCACCTTGATGAGGCAAGTGGCCGGGCTAAGACAAATGAAGCGTTTTATGATATTGTAAAAAAGGTCAATGAAATTGAAAAGAAACAGACATAGAACATCCCTTCATGTCATGTTAGAATAGTAACGACTTAGGGAACAGAGGCAAAGGAGTGCAGAGATTTTGAGTAGAAATTCTCGATTTGAACATCGTGATAAGCGCAGAAAGGCGAATATGGTGCTTAACATATTAATTGGTATCGTTGTGGTGCTTATTTTGGTTGTCGCATCGAGTTTGTTAATTTTTAATAGACCACCGAAAGATGTAGCCAACGAACCATCCAAAACAGCACCTGCATCGAGTGAAAATAAACAAAACTCAGAAGAAGATGTGAAAGATCAAAAGAAAGATACATCCGATGATGCGGATGCGAAAAAAGACGATTCATCTGACAAAAAAGACGATACAAAGAAAACAGATGATGAAGAAGAGCCAAACAAAGATGCGTTAAAAGATGCCACAGAAACAGATGGCGGTAAAACAAGTGACGTAGACAAAACATATGAAAACGATAACTGGGAGCCTGTAGGAACAGAGCAATCGGGATCACATACAGCAACCTATGATGCTAACTCAAAAGACTGGAAAGAAATGATCAAAGCCATGTCCTATGCGACAGGAATCTCAGAAGATCAAATGACTGTTATTTGGTTAGGAAATAACGGAGGACCTCAAGATGCAAAAGGAACCATCCGTGATAAATCAACAGGTGAACGCTACCGTGTAGAAATTACGTGGGTGGACGAAAAAGGCTGGAAACCTGTGAAGGTTGAAAAATTAAAATAAAATAAAAAAGATGCATGCAAAAAGGCTAAAATGAACTTCATTTTAGCCTTTTTCTTCTTTTCAGCGTGATAGAAAACCTTTGCAGTCTAGGAAGGACTAGCACCGGCGCACAGACCTGACTGCCTATACGCTGATCTTTTTTTTATGAGACATTCGCTTTAAAATGAACAACTGCTGTATACAAAATCTTATCATCAATGACAGTCGTTTGATGACTTACAGAATGAACAGTCAGCAAGATCGCCTGATTATGTTCAATTTGTTTTTGGATCTTTTGTTCAAGTTCTTTTAAAGACGTTGCTTCAAAAAATTCAATTTTGTCCTTTAAAAAATCCAGTTGAAAATCCATTTCATTCATCCCTCCATGCTCTAGATTCATCATAATCTCTCCCATTCAAAAGGGCAAATATTTTCCCACCCCACTCAGTATTTTTTAGTAGGAAAGAATCAGAAGATGTGGTAGGATAGGAACTGTTCGACGGAATAAAACATACTATACGTATAGGAATAAATAGATAAAGTGGAGGGAAAGAAAAATGGGACGTGAGTTTCTTTCTTTATTTGATCATTGGGCTGAATCTTATGATGACACTGTAAGTGGTCATGACGAGCAGTATAAAGAAGTGTTTCGCCGGTATCCGGCCATTCTAAAAGAGATTGCTCGCCGTGCAGGTCAACATGTCATTGAGTTTGGAAGCGGCACAGGAAACCTAACGGCGGCACTGCTTCAAGCAGATAAGAAAGTGTTTGGTGTTGAACCTTCAGAGGCCATGAAGAAAGCGGCTCTTCAAAAAGGAATACCAAATGTATTTCATGACGGAGATTTTTTATCGTTTCCAGCCCCGCCTTTTGAGCCTGATACGATCGTCAGTTCATATGCTTTCCATCATTTAATGGACGAAGAAAAAAAACAAGCCATCCACACCTATGGCAACATCCTTCCCTCAGGTGGTAAAATAGTCTTTGCTGATACAATGTTTCAAAATCAAGCAGCACATCAAGCTGAAACGAACAAAGCGAAAGCCGCTGGATTCGATCAGCTTGCAGAGGATTTAGAAACGGAATATTATCCATCCATAGGTGTGTTAAAGCAAATCTTTGAAGAAGAAGGTTTTAGCACATCTTTTCATCAAATGAATGATTTTGTGTGGATCGTAGAAGCGAAGAAAAGGGAATGAAAGGATGTTTTTGATTTGAAAATCGCAGTGATAGGTGCAATGGAAGAAGAAGTGACGATTTTAAGAGACCAACTAAAGAATGCCACACAAGAAAACATCGCTGGGTGTGAATTTACAACAGGTGTTTATGAAGAGAAAGAAGTGATTTTATTAAAATCAGGGATTGGAAAAGTAAATGCAGCGGTCAGCACAACACTTCTGCTTGACCGCTTTCAGCCAGATTATGTGATCAATACAGGATCAGCTGGCGGTTTCCATCACTCATTAAATGTAGGTGATATTGTCATCTCTACAGATGTTAGACATCATGATGTGGACGTGACGATCTTTAATTACGAATATGGACAAGTGCCAGGATTACCAGCTGCTTTCATCGCAGATGATCAGCTTGTGAAGCTTGCAGAGGAATCTGCTTCAGAAATCGATCATATTCAAGTGGCAAAAGGAACGATTGCAACAGGAGATTCATTTATGGATGATCCTGGTCGTGTCGCGTTTGTGAGAGAGAAATTTCCAGAGCTGTATGCAGTGGAAATGGAGGCAGCTGCAGTTGCGCAAGTTTGCCATCTATTTGAAACGCCATTTGTGGTCGTTCGAGCGTTGTCGGATATTGCTGGGAAAGAATCCAATATCTCTTTTGATCAATTTCTAGAGCAAGCAGCGATTCACTCAACAGACCTTGTCCTGCGTATGATAAAGCAAACACAATAAAAGAAGGGGTTTCCCCTTCTTTTCCATACAAAGGAAGGGATTTATATGGCTGTCATACATGATATTACGGAATTAATTGGCCACACACCGCTTTTAAAACTGTCAGGGATGGGTGTGCCGGCAGGTGTTGATGTTTATGCAAAACTTGAAATGATGAACCCAGGCGGAAGTATTAAGGATCGCTTAGGTGATATGCTGATTAAAGAAGCGCTGGCATCGGGCAAACTGCGCCCAGGCGGAACCATTATTGAAGCAACTGCAGGAAACACAGGCATCGGGCTTGCGCTAAGTGCAAGAAAACATCAATTGCATCCGATCTTCTGTGTACCAGAACATTTTAGTCAAGAGAAACAACAGCTCATGAAGGCGCTTGGTGCAGAGATTATTCATACACCAAGAAAAGATGGGATGAAGGGTGCGATTGATCGAGCCCTTGAACTAGAGGCAAGCCTTGACAATGCTTATTGCGTCTTACAATTTAAAAACCAAGTAAATCCATTGACTTACTATAAAACGCTCGGGCCAGAAATATGGTCTGACCTCCAAGGGAACATAGACGTGTTTGTAGCAGGAGCGGGCTCTGGCGGAACGTTTCAAGGCTGTGCTGCCTATTTAAAAGAGCAAAAAGAAGCGCTAAAAACAGTGATCGTGGAACCAGAAGGATCTATTTTAAATGGCGGAAAGCCGGGACCGCATAGAACGGAAGGAATTGGCCTTGAATTTATTCCAGATTATATGGAATCGACTTTATTTGACGAGATTTATACCGTCAGTGACGATGATGCTTTCCGAATGGTGAAAGAAGCAGCTGAAAAGGAAGGTGTTCTGCTCGGAAGCTCTTCTGGAGCCGCTCTATTTGCCGCTTTAGAGGAAGCGAAAAAGGCATCACCTGGGACAGTGATCGTGACCATTTTTCCTGATAGCAGTGAACGTTATCTAAGTAAAGGTATTTATGAGGGAGGAAAATAAAATGAAGCCAAAAACAATGATGATTCATAGTGGAATCACTGGTGATGAAAAAACAGGAGCCGTGTCTGTTCCCATTTACCAAGTCAGCACCTATAAGCAGCCTAAAGCAGGCGAGCACACTGGATATGAATATTCCAGAACTGCGAATCCAACAAGAACAGCACTGGAAACAGTCATTCGTGATCTTGAAGGCGGGGCAAACGGCTATGCATTCGGTTCAGGGATGGCTGCAATTACAGCTGTGATGATGCTGTTTAACAGCGGAGATCATATCGTACTGACTGACGACGTGTACGGCGGCACCTATCGTGTGATGACAAAGGTGGTCAACCGGATTGGCATTAAAGCCACATTTGTAGACACAAGTGATCCTGAAGCGGTGAAAAAAGCAATTTTACCAGAAACAAAAGCCGTCTATATTGAATCACCAACCAATCCATTGCTGAAAATGACCGATCTACAAGCCATAAGCCGGATCACAAAAGAAGCTGGCATCTTGATGATTGTCGATAATACGTTTTTTACCCCATATTTTCAAAAGCCGATTTCATATGGGGCTGACATTGTCTTGCACAGTGCCACAAAATATTTAGGCGGCCATAGTGATGTGGTGGGCGGACTTGTCGTGACAGCTACTGAAGAGCTTGGTGAAGAACTGCACTTTGTTCAAAACTCTACAGGCGGTATTCTTGGACCGCAAGATGCGTGGCTTCTAATGCGAGGGATGAAAACGCTCGGACTAAGAATGGAAGCGCATCAACAAAACGCGCAGAAAATCGCTGAGTTTTTAGAACAGCATCCTGCGATTACACGTGTCTATTACCCAGGTTTAAGCGCTCACCCAGGTCATGAGCTTGCAAAAACTCAAGCAACAGGCTTTGGCGGTATGATTTCTTTTGATATTGGAAAAGAAGAAAATGTCGACGTGTTTTTAAGCCAATTGAAATTGTTTACAATCGCAGAAAGCCTAGGGGCGGTTGAAAGTTTAATCTCTGTTCCTGCTCGCATGACCCATGCATCCATTCCAAAAGAGCGCAGAGAAGAGCTTGGTATCACAGATGGTTTAATCCGTATTTCTGTCGGTATTGAGGATATTGATGACTTATTACATGATATTGAAAAAGGGCTCGACGCAGTAACGAATGGATAGATTTACATGCCCCTCACTTTCTCTCACTATGGTAAGCTATCAATAGACATTGATAACGGGAAGGTGAAACAAGTGAAGAAAAAGTGGGATGGTTTAGTGACAGATTACAAGCAATACGCTTTTATTTTGCTTGCTGTCAGCACCTTTTTATATATTGGTACGATTTTACCAAATCAGCACATAGAAGCATCACCAAAAATGCTGATGATGGCAGTTGATTGTGTTTTCCTATTGGCTGCTTTTCTTTGCGTGAAACGTGCGATCTTTTTTCAAAAGAAATTGCAAGAACTTGATGAAGATTAAGTCGAAAAGTCTCCTCATGTGTTGAGGAGACTTTCAGCGTGTAGACAAACCCTCGCATTCTTTGTCAGTCCTGCGTGCCGGTGCTCACGAATGTCAAATTCGCTCCGCGCCGGTACTCGTCCTTCCTAGAATTCAAAGGTTTTCTATCACGCTGAAAAGAAGACAAAGGGCTAAAATCAAGTTCATTTTAGCCCTTTGTCAACATTCTGAAGTTTCCTCATGTGATGAGGAAACTTTTTTTTAATTGCACTGGATAATCGGACAAGAATCACTGTAGAAATTTAGTCAAACACACAAAAATCATCTAATTTACTAAAAACAGGTTTACAAAATGGTGCTCGCTGGATATACTTACAAAGTAATTAAAAACGTAAAGGAGGCTGAAGAATATGTTATTCGTATCTACTTGTGATCAATTCAACAACCAATTTCATCATGTCATCAGCCTGTGGAAGAGCTCGTGTCCTTCCTTTACCTTTTACGGTTCACGCTACAAAACTGTTTAAGTAAACGAGGATTTCACGTATCATCCATCGCAGGTTAGAAGACACTGTCTTTTGATCTGCGTTTTTGTGTGCCCGCAGGTCAACTGATAAAGAAGATCTGCGGGCTATTTCGCGTGCTGCGAACTGAAGGGAGGTGAGCGTATATGACAATCCATTTATTTTTTATTACTTTGACGATCCAACGTAAATACAAGGACATTGAAACCGTTCTTTATGAACAACAAGTCGAAACATTTTATGAAGAAATGAAGCAGAAACAACTAAAGTACATGAACTAAAAAGGACAATAAAAACATGAAAAGGAGGAGATTGACATGTTTATGATGCTTGCAATGCTTGATTGTTATACAAGGGAGAAGGACCAGGTTTAGACACGCTCCACATTGATCACCTGCACATATGATAACCGTAAAAGGAGATTGTGAGGTGATCAATGAATGTCGATGTCACCATATATGAGGTTTCCGTCAGTGGGGCACGGGTATGCGTCTATTCCGCATTCTTTAAAGCACGGATACGGCAATCCATACAGAATGCAAAGAGAGCAAGAAGAAATGCTCAGACGCTATATGTACAATTATCCAACCTATTGGTATTAAAGAAAAGGAGCAGGAAACGTTATCGTTTCCTGCTCCTTTTACATTAGCAAATCCAGCTTGCACCGATGATGATTAACAAAATGAACAGTACAACAAGCAATGCGAATCCGCCTGCAAAACCGCCACCGTAGCCACCGCAGTAGCCTCCAGAATAACCGCCAAAGCCCATAATCTAGCACCACCTTTATCTAATCAAGATACATTCATAAAATATGCAGCTCATGCGGAAAACGAAATCAATCTGAGCACAATTAATGAAAATGCCTATTTGTTTAAATATTTTTCATTACGTGCGAAACATTTTCAGAAAAGGTGCCGTCTAATAAAAGACAAAGAAATTAGGACTAGGTCTTAACTTTTGTTAGGCGAGAGCCGATATGAAAAGTAAGAAAATTCGTAAATAGTTTTATTTACTGGTGCAAAGCAGGTGTTGACATTGATTCAAAGCTGGATTGGAAAACAAATGAGGGAACCAAAGGGCTTGTTCTCAAAATGGGTTGCCCGCTATATGGAAAAAAATCATCATAATATCAATCAATGGACGATTCAACTCTTAAATATACAAGAAAACGACCGGATTTTAGAAATTGGTACTGGAAGAGGTATGACATTATCTAAAGTAGCGGAAAAACTTGACCGAGGGAAAGTATATGGAATCGATGCTTCGCGTCATATGGTAAAATACGCGAAAAGAAAACATAAGAGGCTTGTCGAGCAGGAAAAAGCCGTTATCACACTTGGAAAAGCTGAGCAATTACCTTTTGAAGACAGATCATTCAATAAATTGTTCACAGTGCAGACCATCTATTGCTTGCCAGATATCGAACAAGTCATGAAAGAGGTATATCGTGTTCTTCAAGTGGATGGAGAAGTATTCTTATCTTTTCAAAAGCAGGAACTAATGAAGGAACAAAAACGCTCACAGTCTCTTTCAACGTACAGTGAAGAAGACATCAGCTGTCTTTTTTCAGCGTATCACTTTAGAGACGTCTCTGTTTACCATTATGATACATACATCTGTATCAAAGCCTTAAAATGATGAAAATATTTCCCAGGTAATGAACAAGCACTCAAAAAAAGGCTCTTCGCCAGAAGGGCCTTTTTTGCATGTGGGAATTGATCATTCATCAATAAAAAAGATTCTTCACAAGAAGAGTCTTTTGCATTCATTTCATATGTAGGGGCCAGCCAGGTGTGTAAGGAATGATAGTATATATAAGGAATTTGTTTGTCGATTAAGGATACCTGTCTGGCTTATTCCTTATATCGACAATGTTCTGCAAATGTTTAGCTTTTTTTTCAATATTTTCTTTTTTATTTGACTGGAAAATACATTTTTCTCTCCTAGATAGACATTTGTCACTTATTTTTTGAGTCAATGTGCGGTTAAAAGAAGGAAAAAGCCCGAGAAAGAGAGAATTTTGGAGAGACTTCATTTTTAAACAAAAAGGGAGGAATGAAAACATGTCGGGAAACAAAGGTGTCGTTTACAAAGGAGCAGGAAATGTAGCAGTTGAGGATATTGGATACCCTGATTTGGTTTTAAGGGATGGCCCTGGTGTACCTAAAGCCAATGTTGGACGTAAGTGTGAGCATGGCGTCATTTTAAAAGTGGTGACAACAAACATTTGCGGGAGCGACCAGCATATGGTAAGAGGGCGCACAACTGCGCCTGAAGGACTTGTCCTTGGTCATGAAATTACTGGTGAAGTCGTTGAAGTTGGACGAGATGTAGAGTTTATCCAAAAGGGTGATCTCGTATCAGTTCCGTTTAATATTGCCTGTGGCCGTTGCGTCATGTGTAAGGAACAAAAAACCCATGTGTGTTTAAATGTGAACCCCGATCGACCTGGCTCAGCTTATGGTTATGTAGATATGGGCGGATGGGTTGGCGGCCAATCAGAGTACGTCATGGTGCCATATGCTGATTTCCAGCTGCTTAAATTTCCAGACAAAGATCAGGCGATGGAGAAAATACTTGATTTGACGATGCTTTCCGATATTTTCCCGACAGGTTTTCATGGTGCGTATTCGGCTGGCGTAAAACCAGGCTCTACTGTCTATATTGCTGGTGCAGGGCCAGTAGGTCTTGCAGCAGCACATTCCGCTCAGCTCCTTGGCGCTTCTGCTGTCATCGTCGGCGATCTCAATGAACAAAGGCTCGAGCAGGCGAGAAGCTTTGGCTGCGAAACGATTAATTTACGAAAACATGATCGAATCGGTGAACAAATGACAAACATCCTTGGAGAGCCAGAAGTCGACTGTGCGGTCGATTGTGTCGGTTTTGAAGCTTCAGGTCATGGAGATCAAGGAGAAGCACCAGCCACCGTTTTAAATACAATTATGGATATTACCAAAGTTGGCGGTAAACTTGGAATTCCAGGACTTTACGTTACAGAAGATCCAGGTGCTGTGGATGAAGATGCAAAAGTTGGATCTCTGAAAGTGCGAATTGGACTTGGCTGGGCCAAAGCCCATACCTTTGTGACAGGCCAAACCCCTGTCATGCAATATCACCGCAGCTTGATGAAATCTATTTTAAGCGGAAGAGCACAAATCGCCAAAGCCGTTAATGCGACCGTCATTTCCCTTGATCAGGCCCCTAAAGGATATAGCGATTTTGATTCGGGTGTGGCGAAGAAATTTGTGATTGACCCGCATGGCATGATTTCTAAATAATGATCCATCGAAAAAAACTTACAGGATTTTTCCTGTAAGTTTTTTGTGTTTTTAAATATAAAAAGGTGTTGCTATTTCTGATGCATTTCATGCTAAAAGCACAATCATCATAAAAGATTATGAAGATAACAAGTATTAAAAAGTGCCTCACTTGCTTTATTAGGACCTAATGGTGAAGTAATTGATTGGCATGGTTCAATAAGTTGACTAGGTATCGTGTATACATGAGTGGTATGATAGACGACAACATCTCATGAGAGAAAGGATAGGATAAACGATGAATTTTCACAATAAAACAGTTGTCATCACTGGCGCAGCCAATGGAATTGGTGAGTCGATTGCGTATGGCTATGCGAAAGAAGGGGCGCGTGTTGTGCTTGCGGATATTGACGAAGAGAAGGGCAAGCGCTTGGAAGATCAGCTGAAAAAGGAGTCCTTTGAGGCTTTTTTTAAAAAGACGGATGTGAAACAAGAGAAGGATATTCAAGACATCATGTCGGCTGCTGTGGCTCGTTATCAAACGATCGATATTCTCATCAATAATGCAGGGGTTATGTGTACAAAATCGCCTTATGAGCTAACGGTTGATGAGTTTGATCATGTGCTACATACAAACCTACGAGGTGCTTTTTTATGTGCAAGGGAAGCGGCACGTTATATCAAAGAGAATCCAAACGGCGGTTCCATTGTGAATATTTCATCTACCCGTGCGACCATGTCAGAGCCTCATACAGAAGCGTATGCTGCATCAAAAGGCGGGATATCAGCACTTACTCATGCGCTGGCTGCTTCTTTTAGTCAGGATCACATAACAGTAAACAGCATTTCCCCTGGATGGATTGAAACGAAGGATAAGAAAAGCCTGCGAGAAATTGACCATCAGCAGCATCTTTCCAATCGAGTAGGAACGCCAAAGGATATTGTCAAAGCTTGTTTTTATTTAACAGATGAAGACAATCAATTTGTGACAGGAACAGATTTGGTTGTTGATGGCGGCATGACTAGAAAAATGATTTATGCGAATTAACATGAAAAAAACATTGACGCCTTGACGGAGGCGCAGTACAATATGTAACAATTCAGCTGAAGATCGTGATGAAAAAAAGATAAAGCGCAAATAGAGAAGAGTATGTAATGGCTGCCTCACACAGAGAACTCCGTGAAGCT
This sequence comes from Bacillus sp. FSL K6-3458, assembly GCF_038005045.1. Lineage (NCBI taxonomy): Bacteria > Bacillati > Bacillota > Bacilli > Caryophanales > Bacillaceae > Bacillus > Bacillus sp. FSL K6-3458. Next base: position 1,632,731 of record NZ_JBBOSI010000001.1, read on the forward strand.
GAGAAGGAGCTGGGAAGCGTTACAGAACCAAGCCTCTTAGCTCTGTACCGGATTCATTGTGATGGTGGTGCAGCGGCATTCTCCCGTTATAGAGAAGGGTTAGCGATAACCTGCTAAGGTTCATCTGGTAACAGGTGAATGAACTGAGGTGGCAACGCGGAGTCAATCCCGTCCTCAAGACAGAAATGTCTTGGGGGCGGGATTTTTTTTGATGACAAAAAGGAGGGCACTACGATGAAAAAACATTGGCGGGATATGAGCATGTTACTTGGAGCGATTGGTATTGCGAACATAGGAGAATGGATTTATATGATTGCTCTCCACCTGCTGATTTTTCAGGAAACGGGCTCCGTTCTTGCTGTAACAGCCGTCTATATGTTAAGACCTGTCTCGGCTCTTTTAACAAATAGCTGGTCTGGTAGTTTAGTAGATAGACTGAATCAGCGGAATGTCATGATCAGTCTAGATCTATGCCGGGCCGTTCTGATTGCTTGTTTACCCTTTGCCTTATTTTCAGGCCACTTATTGATCGTATATGTGATGCTATTTCTCATTCATATGGCACAAGCCATGTTTCATCCAGCTTCGATGGTGTATATGACAGCACTAATCCCGGCGGATAAACGAAAACGGTTTAATGCCATTCGATCTTTGCTTCAGTCTGGTGGATTTTTACTCGGACCCGCCGTAGCAGGGTTGCTTTTTCTCATTGGTACACCAGTCCTTTCAATTTATGTAAATGCAATCTGCCTTTTGATATCTGCTGTTTTGACGATGTGTTTACCGATTTTGTCAAAAGCAGCCGGGGCACAAAAGGGCTTTTCTCTCTCGGTATTAAAGGAAGATGCAAAACTTGTATTTCGTTTCAGTCTCACATCCCGGCAAGTGATGGCCGTGTATTTATTATTTAGTGCCGCCATCACGGTGCTGCCGACTGCGATTGACTCACTTGAAGCAGCTTTTGCAAAGGAAGTGCTGATGTTGACCAATACCGAATATGGATTTCTTGTCAGTGTAGCTGGAGCAGGGATTATCGCAGGGGCATGTCTCAATACGGTCATTGTCGAAAGGCTGCCTATTTCAGTGATGCTTGGTGCGGGAAGTTTGTTTGTGGCTTTTGGATACTTGATCTATGCTTTTTCAAGCACATTGACTGTCGCAGCAGCTGGCTTTTTTGTTCTCGCTTTCTTTTTAGCATTTGCAAACACTGGTTTTATGACTTTTTATCAAACGAATATCCCGGTAGAGGTTATGGGGAGAGTGGCAAGTTTTTATGCGTTATGTGAAGCTGTTCTGACGATGATGATGACAGGAATATGCGGCGCATTGGCGTATGTTTTATCGATACGTACTTCTGTCATGATTGGCTGCCTATGTATGCTTCTTATTTGTCTGTTGCTATGTTTTGTCATTTTTCGTCCATTGACTGTCAAAAAAATAGTGCATCTTACTTAGAAAATTAAAAAAATTATGTTATCATTATTTAAGTAAGTTAATTAAATTGATGAGAAAAGGAGTCTTACAAATGAAAGCACTACGCTGGCACGATCAAAAGGACATTCGACTAGAGGAAATTGACGAACCAACAGTTGCTCCAGGAAAAGTGAAACTGAAAGTAAAATGGTGCGGCATTTGTGGTAGTGATTTACATGAATATTTAGGCGGACCGATCTTCATTCCTGTGAATGAACCTCATCCACTTACAAAAGAAAAAGCACCCATTACACTGGGACACGAGTTCTCTGGTGAAATTGTAGAAGTTGGAGAAGGCGTGAGTAATTACAAAGTAGGCGATCGAGTGGTTGTTGAACCTATTTTTGCAACTCACGGGCACCAAGGTGCTTACAACTTAGATGAAAACATGGGCTTCTTAGGACTTGCTGGTGGCGGTGGAGGATTCTCTGAATATGTATCTGTCGATGAAGAATTACTTCATTTGTTACCAGACGAAATTTCATATGAGCAAGGTGCACTTGTTGAACCTTCTGCAGTTGCTTTATATGCGGTTCGTTCTAGTAAAGTGCAAGCTGGGGATACAGCAGCTGTGTTTGGCTGTGGACCAATCGGTTTACTTGTCATTGAAGCATTAAAAGCAGCTGGTGCTACTGACATTTATGCAGTGGAATTATCAAAAGAGCGCCAAGAAAAAGCAAAAGAACTTGGAGCGATCATTGTAGATCCTTCTCAGTATGAAGATGTTGTTCAAGAAATCGCACGCCGTACAAATGGTGGAGTCGATGTTTCTTTTGAAGTGACAGGTGTACCTGTTGTATTGAAGCAAGCAATCCAATCAACTAGAATTTCAGGTGAGACAGTCATTGTAAGCATTTGGGAAAAGGGCGCAGAAATTATGCCGAATGACATTGTCATTAAAGAACGTACAGTCAAAGGAATCATCGGCTACAGAGATGTTTTCCCATCTGTATTAAACTTAATGAGAAAAGGCTATTTCTCTGCAGATACACTCGTCACGAAGAAAATCAAGTTGGACGATGTGATCGAAGATGGCTTCCATGCATTAATCAATGAAAAAGATCAAGTGAAAATTTTAGTCAGTGCTGAATAAGTAGGACGATAAAGAGAATGGCAGATGCCGTTCTCTTTTTTTAACGTCCAAGAGATTTTCCGTACACGCTGACTCGTTTCTCTAACAAAGCAAAAGCGAGTTCAAAGAAAATACTAAGCATCCAATAGATCAAAGCAGAGACAAGATACGTTTCTAAAAATTTGTAGCCGTCATTTGCAATGATGCGAGAGATCCCCATGATTTCCAGTACACCAATTGTAAACGAAAGGGATGTGGCTTTTAACAGCTGAATGAGCTGATTCCCTAGGTTTGGCAGGGCAACCACAAACGCTTGCGGTAAAATAATGCGCATCATCGCCTGTCTGGTGGTCATGCCAACGATTTTCGCCGCTTCAAGCTGCCCTCTGTCTACCGCAAGGAGTGCGCTGCGGACCACTTCTGTTAAATGTGCGGCTGAATGCAGGCTGAAGGTGATAAGGGCAACGGTAAGTGGGGAGACCATATCCGGGTGAAAGGTCAACCCAAAAGTGCTATTCATTTTGGTCAGAACAAATGGAATGCCATAAAAGAAAGCAAACAACTGAACAATGAGAGGTGTTCCTCTAAAAAATGAGACATAGAGCGTGACCAGCTGGCGGAGCACAGGGATACGAAAGAGGCGAATGAAAGCAAAAACAGATCCAATCAAAAGGCTCACAGCCATAGAAACAAGTGCAATCAATAAGGTAAAGGGAACGCCTTTTAGAATATGTGGTATTTGGTCAATCGCAAATGATATATCAATGGTTTGCATCAAATCGCCTCCTTAGCGTGACAGGCTGGTGCGGCCTTTCACAAATTTTCTTTCTAGTAGCATCGTGATCAATTCAATACTGATGCAAATCAGCCAATACACAATTGCAATGATGACGTACACTTCAAACATCCCTATCCCGTAGTTATTACCTAGGATGATTTTGACCTGTCCCATCATATCAATGAGTCCGATTGTAAATGCAATGGCGGTATCTTTCACGAGATCAATGGTGTAATTTCCGAGGTTCGGAAGTGCAATGAGAAAGGCTTGCGGAATAATGATCCTCATTAATGCCTGCGTATCTGTCATCCCAACAATGTAAGCTGCTTCAAGCTGATCTTTCCCAACAGAGGAATATGCACTGCGAAAGACTTCAGATAAATAAGCGCCCGTATGTAACGAGAATGTGATCATCACAAATAACACACGATCCCAATGATTGATTTGAATTCCCGCCATGAGTAAAAGCTGAGGCAGGCCAAAATAAATGAGGAATAACTGAACAATGAGCGGTGTACTTCGTGTAAATGACAAATAAATGACCGCCAATTGTTTCAGCACTGGAATTTGTTTGATTCGAATGCAAGCAAACAGCAATCCGATGATGATGGCAAAAAACAATGACACCACAATCATAAGAAATGTGAGTGGCAGGCGATCAACCACCTGTAAAAAGATTCTTAGCCAATCTCCAGCTGTAAACGTCATGGCGCTTCCTTCCTTTCTTCATATTGATAGCCTTGCTCTGATATATAGTCAATATCTTGAAAGAAATCAACGCCAAACCATTTCTTCGCAAGGTCAGGTAATGTTCCGTCTTCTATCATCTCTTGTGTCACTTGGTCCAATTGTGATGCTAGTTTCTTTTGACTAGGCTGTAAGACAAGATAAATAGGTTCTTTTGAGACAATGCCACCCACTTTGACTTTCAGGTGAAGATGTTTTTGAATCGTATCAAAGGTCGAAATATTCATAAAAGCCGCATCGGACCGTCCACTTTCGACTCGTTTTAAATTGAGTTCGTTTGAAGGGCTTTCAATGGTCGTGAGCGGAATTTTCCGATCATTTTCTTCATTATATTGATTTAATATGGAACGAAGGCCGCCACTAGGACTGACGGGAGCGAGCTTTTTTGATGTCATATCGTCTAGAGATTGAATATCTTGCTCTGATTCATTCACAATTAAACCTGTCATCGAATAGCCGTATGGAACCTTAGGATAAAGAAAGCGTTTTTCACGTTCAGGATTACTAAAAAACCAATTAGCCGCCATTTCAAATTTCCCAGCGCCGATCCCAATTAAATTGGATTCTTCCTCGCCAAAGATATAATCAAAATGAATGTGTGGCAAACGTTTCTCGACTTCATTTAAATAATCGATGTTATAGCCAATCGGCTCGTTGCGGTCATTTGTGGCTAAAAAAGGCGGATTGACTTCTGCGCTTAGTGCGACTTTGACAATTTGTCTGCCATCATCTGTTGTCGTTTTCACACTGCTGCAGCCAATGAGAGAGGGGAGAAACAGAAGGATACTAGCGGCGGTGAATAAAATCTTGCGCTTCATCTGTCTTCCTCCAATCCTTGCCACATCCCGCGATGAATTCTTGATAAAAATTGTTTCGTTCGTTCATGCTGAGGCTTCATCAGGACGTCTTCTGGTGAGCCTTTTTCAACGATTTCCCCATCTGCCATAAAGATCACTGTATCCGCTACATCCTTTGCAAACGAGATTTCATGCGTCACAATGACCATCGTCATTCCTTGGCTCGCAATATCTTTCATCATTTCAAGGATTTCTCCGACCATCTCTGGGTCCAGTGCGGACGTTGGTTCATCAAACAAAAGCACCGCAGGATTCATGGCAAGCGCACGAGCAATCCCAATCCGCTGCTGTTGACCGCCGGATAATTCACTTGGAAACGCATCTTTTTTATGAAGTAGCCCAATTCGCGTTAACAATTGCTCTCCGATTTTTTTCGCCTCTTTTTTAGACATGTTTTGAGACACAATCAATCCTTCTGTGATGTTTTCAAGTGCTCGTTTATTTTGAAACAAGTGATAATGCTGAAACACCATAGACGATTGCTGTCTGAGTTTTAGAAGATCTTTTTTTCGATATTGTTCAAATTGAATCGTGGCTTCTCCAACTGTCAGCGTTCCTTTGTCTGGGATATCAAGGCTGTTTAAACTGCGGAGAAGGGTTGTTTTTCCTGATCCGCTCGGTCCAATAATGGCGACCACTTCACCTTCTTGTACGGTGAAATCAATTCCTTTTAACACATGAGTTGACCCATAGGATTTATGTAGATTAGTAGCAGAAATCATAAAAGCATCACGTTCCTTTGACATATGTACTTAATATTGATAAAATTTAACACATTAAATCCTATAAGTAAAGTGTGTTTTAATAATACCTATTGGATAAATCGGATATGATAGATTGCGAGAAACAGAGGAGTTGGATACGTTTTGTCTAAAGCATTATTTGTCGATACAGATTTTCAAAAAAATTGGCTAAATCAACTAGAATCCCTTCGTGAAACGATCGAACAGTCTGCAAAAGAACATGATGAGGGTGCCTATTTTCCTAAACAGAATATCGAATCATTAGTTAAACTGGGCTATACAACGTTGTCTCTGCCTGTTGAGTACGGGGGCGGGGGTCAATCTGTAAAGGATATGGTCCTTTTTCAAGAAACACTAGGAAGTATGGATGGAGCAACTGCCTTATCGATCGGCTGGCACCAAGGAGTTGTAGGTGAAATTTATGAAAAGAAACTATGGAATGAGAAGCAGCTGCAATTTTTTGCTGAAGAAATCAAAAATGGGGCTCTTGTGAACCGGGCTGTCAGTGAAGCGCAGACAGGGAGTCCAACAAGAGGAGGCAAACCTGGAACAACTGCAACGAGATCAGGAGATCAATGGGTGATCAGTGGCAGGAAAACATTCACAACGATGTCACCAGCACTCACATATTTTCTCGTCGGTGTATGGATCGAAGAAAAAGAAGCGATGGGCTTCTTCTTAATTCACCGTGATACAAAAGGTGTTTCTATAGAAGAAACGTGGAATGTTGTTGGCATGAGAGGAACAGAGAGCCATGATTTAATTCTAGATCATGTGGAAGTTCCAGATGACATGTTGGTTGAAGTGCAAAAAGGACCCCGGGGCGGTACGTTAAACCCTTGGATCGCACATATTCCTTCCTGCTATTTAGGGATTGCACAAGCGGCAAGAGACTATGCTGTTCAGTATGCCATCACCCATTCACCGAACAGTATTAGCGGAACGATTAGCGAACTGCCAAATGTCCAAACACTGATTGGCGAAATTGATTTACTACTAAAGCAAGCACGCCATGTCATCTATTCAACGACAACATTATATGAGCAGCCAGAGAAAAGAGAGCTGTTAATCAATGAATTCGGTGCTGTGAAGCATACAGTCGTCAATGATAGTCTGCAAGTGGTCGATAAAGCCATGCGTTTAGTCGGTGCAAAAAGCTTAAGTCTTAGCTGCCCGCTTCAACGTTACTATCGAGACATTCGTGCTGGCCTTCATAACCCACCAATGGACGATATGACGATTTCGAAAATTGCAAAGCAAGCGATAGAAGAGAAAAAATTGAACGTACAATAAACAAAAAGCCGGATAAAACCGGCTTTTTTTATTGAAAAAGAGGACGAGCGGCTCTTATTTCTGATCAGTCGGCATGCTACAATCGATTGCAATCATGAGCAAAGAGGGTGATTGTTTGCAAAAAAAGAAGATGAAATGGCTGATTGCTGGCGTGATGCTTGCAGTACTTTGTATGAGCAAGCCTGCATCAAGTGAAGGAACATCTCCAAAATGGTCCGTCGATGAATTCATGAAAGAGCGGGAAGGCACATTTGTGATTCAAGAAGTAAAAGAAAAATCACCATGGGTGTATAACAAAAAAAGAGCGAACAAGCGCTTTGCACCTCAATCAACGTTTAAAATAGCAAATGCCTTAATTGGACTTCAGACAGGTGCAGTTAAAGATGAATATGACATTAAATATTGGGACGGAGTAAAAAGAGAGATTGATAACTGGAATAAGGACCATACACTGGGCACTGGTATGAGAGATTCAGTCGTCTGGTATTATCAAGCCATGGCACGTGACATCGGGAAAGAACGCATGGGCCATTGGATAAAAGCCATTCATTATGGGAATCAAGACATATCTGGCGGAATCGATCAATTTTGGCTAAGCAGTACGTTGCGCATTTCTCCAGTAGAACAAGTCCATTTCCTTAAACAGCTATATGAAGAAAGTCTCCCATTTGACCTATCTGTTATGAGAACCGTCAAACGAATGATGATACAAGAAGAAGAGAAACACGCCACGCTATACGGAAAAACAGGCTCCGGATCAGGAATCGGCTGGTACGCAGGCTTCATAAAACATCAAAACAAAACCTACATCTTCACCACAAATATAGAAGGCACCGGACTAGAAGCAAAAGAAATCACCTATCGTATTTTGAAAAAATATCATTTGGTAGAAGCATCCGTTTAGGATGCTTTTTTTATGAGTAGAAATGGAGACTTTTTGATAAAATGATGATATATGGATTCGTTTGGATATGTCATATAAACGACATAATTGTCAAAATATCTTAAATGGGATAATGACGAGAAAAGAAGTTTCTATTATTTAAAAACTGTAAGAAACAGAGAAAGAATTAAATAAACTACTAGATCGTCTTAAAAGGTGAAAAGAGAGGAGCAAAGATTTGAAACGGCTTGAACACTTATTTATGCATTCAGAAAATGAATTCAGATCCTATCAGTCTTTAGTCGAGAATGTGTTTTATCAAAATGAACATCTGCCACAACAAGTATTCCAAAAGAATTTTGATTGTTTTTTGTTTCAAGAGTTTGATTGGGCATTGAGTGATGAGGTTTTAACAACAATAAAAAAGCTATCAGTTTTAACACAAGATAAGGACTTTTTAACGGCGGTCCTTAAGCCAGATCCAGTAGAATACTATATGAAGGAATTTGGTTATTATAATTGGCTGAGGACGAGTGTTGACATTTCTGGTGAGGACTATGTAAATGCCTTATGGACCAGTCCAGAAAGCTCCATAGCTGATGCTATTATCACTAACTCAAATATCGTTGTTTGGTTATCTCATTCTTTGGAGTGGGCAATTTGGGGAGATAGAGAGCTTGAAATTTGTATATTAGGTTTGGCATCTAAAAAAGCACCAAAGACATTCTTAGAAGAAGGATGGAAACCATTAGATCATCCTAGCTTAACAGATTGGTTAGAGCTATTATTAAATGACAAAAAGAAAGTCAATGATTATGTCACTCAATTTGCAACTCATTATTCTTCAAAAGGGGCATAAAATTGTTTATCACTAATCCGAAAGAATTTGAACATTATTTATCATTTATTCATTCGCTAGTTCATTGTAAAAAAACATTCCCTGAACAAGTGTTTAAAACAGGACAGCATGATTATTTATTTGAAGAATTTCATTGGTTATTATCTGATGACAGCTGGGATATGTTAAAGCATGTGGCTTTGATTCATGGTGACGACAATATATTTATGGCTGTATTAGAAGATTAGAAAAGTATGGATCATTTTTATCAGGATTTTGGTTATTATCCTTGGGTGAAAATACCGTTACATATCTCATCTAGTGATTACCTTGATATTTTAGCGGATTACCCGCAGCAGAGTTTGAATGACAGCATCATGAATACTGCATCTCGCATCTTATGGGTGTCTCCTTCTGCGAAATGGATGATTTATGGAGAAAGAGATTATGAAATCGGAGTATTAGCAACTCATAAAATTGAAATCAAGGACAATCATATGTTGAAAACGTGGAGACCTTTAGATGAGGTTGTATTAGGTTGGGTTTCAGTTGTATTTCCGAATCAAAAACTTCCTGATGATTTTAAAAATAAACTCTTTAGAAACTATAAAAATTAGATGGTAAATTTCACGATCTACATTGTTCTGTGTATTCAAATATTAGGTTCCTTTCATTTAAACAGAGGTTACTATTACAGGAAAGTAGAAAATTTTAAATGAATCTGTAAAAAGGTGGACTTTATTTCATTTGAAGAATATTTACAAACCCTGTGACAGAATAGGATTCATTATCAAAAAACAAGAGAATACGTTAGAGAGTGAATGAGTTGTTTAGTAGTGTAGAAAAATGGATCGATTATCTAGATGGGGGTTTTAATGTACTCGGAGTCACATTTGATTTGTTTCAAAAAGAATTAGTACTGAGCTTAAAAGTATCAGAATTAAATAAAGTTACTCAACATGAATTGCGATTTATGAATGTGGCGAGTCTTTATTATAATGGGGGTGAAGGTAATGATAGATTTGAAGAATTGATACAAGAAGAGATGAATTGGCAAATTTTTGAATTCAGTTACCATCCTAATGTGATAGGGAACCTTAAAAATGTACTTCTTGAAGAATTTGATTCAAATGCAAATTTTCTATTTAACATCAATGGGATGTTACTCGCAATAGAATCGAAAAACGTATGTTTCGATTCACAAGAATTTATTTGCAGTGTATAGGAAGATCTCATTAGCGTCTAAATAAGAATTAAAAACAATGAGAGATTGGGGAAAAATCCATGAGAATCAGCCGTGATAAACAAGGTTTATTCGATGATTTAAAACAACGTTATCAATACTTATTAGATTCATCTTATCCAGATGAAATCGTCTCTTTTGAAGCAGAAACTGGTATATTTTCAGATGACTTTTATTTATTTTTTTCACTTGTTGCAGGTAGCCTAAGTTATGTGATCGATCATAAACGAATACCGAAAAAACAGTTAAACGTGCTACGTCAGTCATTTGAAGAGCAATATCCCCAAATCAAATCATATCAACAGATCCTTGAATCGTATCCTTTATTGCATTCCTATGTTCAATACCATGAAGAAACAAGAAAACGAATCATTGCACTTATACAATAACCTCTTGGAGGCCAAACAATGACATGATTTTTAGATGAAAAAATCCAGAAACAAATCCCTGATTTCAATATCAAGCATCTAAAGCAAATCAATGAATTTCACTACTTTAAAGAGTATAATGAACATTACGACTTGATCAACTGTATTGTAATACACATCCCATATGATTCCCCGAATCTGCAAGCAGACATTCATCTGAAATTTACCAACGTCTCTTCTGTTCAAATCAAAGATTTGGAGTTAACAAACGATTCCTATCTTTTTTTGAACATTCAACTTTTGGATAGAGGCTGGGAATATTTGAATTACTTTGTCGAAGATTATGAAGAACAGTATTTTTCTTTATACTGTCAAACGGTTCAAGTCATACAAGTCGTATCAAATGAATCGGGCTAGTCGCTCTACATATGTGCGAATCATGCTTCCCCATCCCAACACAGAAAGGTGCAATGACATTGAATCGAATCATGAAATGGCTCTTATTTGCGGCGGTCATCGCTGGATTATTGGTATGCGCATTCTTTGTGTTCCGTTTCAACCAGCCTAAGCCGACGACGAACATCCATTATGCAGACACACAAAATAAACAGCAAACACTGGATATATATATGCCAAAGGGAAAAGATGAAGACAAAAAGAAGAAGCATCCAGTCATGATCTATCTCCATGGCGGCGGCTGGACAGGCGGCGATAAGAATAGAGTCGCTTCAAAGGCTGATTATTTTACGGGTCAAGGGTATGTGTTTGTTTCAATGAATTACAGGCTTCACCCTGATGCCAACTTCGAGCAGATGGCAGATGATACGGCAAGCGCTATTAAATGGGTCAAGGATCATGCAGATGAATATCAAATCGATTCGTCAAAAATCAATGTCATGGGTCACTCAGCGGGCGGTCATTTGACGGCATTGGTTGCAACAGATTCGACTTACTTAAAGCGTGTGGGGCTGTCGCCAAAAACGATCAATTCTATCGTGATTTTAGATGGACCGTTAAACATCAATCAATTTATACAAGCCATTCCATCGTATAAAAAAGTGTTTGGCAAACACGAGAAGAACTGGACAAAGGCATCACCTGTCACTTATATGAATCAAACGAATGTACCGCCTGTTTATTTGGTCACAGGCTGGGAAAACCCTGAGGTGTACCGATTTGCAGAAAAACTGAACCATGATCAAGGCTCACGGTTTGTTTTTCGGGTTCATTCGCTGAGCCACAGTGATTTAAATAAATGGTTTGGATCTGACAGAGCGCCAAAAGAAGCGCAAGAGATGACAAAGGCTGTGATGGCTTTCGTCAAAAAACAAAATCAATAACAAAGACTGTATGCTAGGGCAATCCATTTTGCCGAAGTATATGATAAAGTGGTTTGAAATTAAAGGAGTGTATGTTGTTGTCATCACGTATGGAAAATAAAGTGTTCAATTGCGAAAAAGAGCTGACGCTGAATATTATCGGCGGTAAGTGGAAAATGTTGATCTTATGGCACCTTGGCAGAGAAGGGACAAAACGGTTTGGTGAGTTAAAGTCGTTAATGCCTGGGATTACGCAAAGAATGCTTGTCAATCAGCTAAGAGAATTAGAGGAAGATCACATTGTGCACCGAGAGGTTTATCCTGTCGTTCCGCCAAAGGTTGAGTATTCTCTCACAGAACTCGGAGAAAGCTTAATGCCAATTTTAGAGGCGATGTATGATTGGGGAAAACAATATCTCGACAGTAATTTCTTAAAAGACGATAAATAGAAATACCTACAATAGATACTGAACGAAAGACAGTATTTCAGATTGTTGACAAAGGGCTAAAATGAATTGATTTTAGCCCTTTGTCTTCCTTTCAGCGTGATAGAAAACCTTTGCAGCCCTAGGAAGGACGAGTACTGGCGCGGAGCGAATGTCACATTCGTGAGCACCAGCACGCAGGACTGACACCGAATGCGAGGGTTTGTCTACACGCTGAGATACTGGTCGAAAGACAGTATCTTTTTTGTGCCCATATGCGAAAAAGTATAGTATGTAAAAAAAAAGTGCGTACTAGGATTGCGCCATTCCTGTTGTTATACTCGTTTCATGCAAGAAAGATTCAAGATGCATCATCCGCGGAGCTCTTGAAGATGACATGATGAAACAGGAGTGAATGTAGATGAAATTACAATTAGCGTTAGATTTAGTGAATATACCAGAAGCGATCGAGCTGATCAAAGAAGTAGAAGCGTCTATTGATGTGGTGGAAATTGGGACACCTGTTGTGATCAACGAAGGACTTCGTGCTGTAAAAGAAGTTAAACAGGCGTTTCCGAATTTACGTGTGCTGGCGGATCTCAAAATTATGGATGCTGCCGGTTATGAAGTGCAGCAGGCATCTGAAGCTGGAGCGGATATCGTCACCATTCTTGCGGCAGCGGAAGATATGTCTATCCAAGGAGCGGTGAAGGAAGCAAAAGCAAGAGGGAAACAAATTTTAGTCGATATGATTGGTATCAAAGATATCGCCGGCCGCGCGAAAGAGCTGGATGAGCTTGGGGTAGATTATATTTGTGTGCACACAGGCTATGACTTGCAAGCGGTTGGTCAAAACTCATTTGCTGACCTCATGACCATTAAACAAGTGGTCAAACAGGCAAAAACAGCGATTGCAGGCGGTATTAAACTTGATACGTTACCTGAAGTCGTCAAATTAAACCCTGATTTGATTATTGTCGGCGGCGGCATAGCGAGCCAAGACAATAAAGCAGAAGTGGCTGCACAAATGAAGCAGTTGATTGCACAATCATGAAAACAAGTGACTATGTGAGAGCGATTCTAAGCGAGCTTTCTGAGCACTCGCCCGCTATTCAAGACGAACAAGCAGAGCAGCTTGTCAAAAGCATTTTAGCGGTTCGAAAGGTCTTCGTCGCAGGGGCTGGCAGGTCTGGTTTGATGGGGAAATCGTTTGCGATGAGACTCACGCATATTGGTGTCGAAGCTTATGTGATCGGTGAAACGAATACGCCTGCTTTTACATCTGAGGATTTATTGATTGTAGGGAGCGGTTCTGGCCGAACAGAGACGCTGCTTGTGCTCGCCAAAAAGGCAAGGGCGATTGGCGGAAGCGTGGCGTCGTTCACACTTTCAGCTGAGTCACCTATAGCTGATCTATCGGATGAAGTCATCTTACTGTCAGGTGCGCCAAAGGATCAACATGAAGGAAACCATCATACGATTCAGCCGATGGGCTCATTATTTGAGCAAACTTTGCTTCTTATGTACGATGCGGTCATCTTGAGATTGATGGAAATGAAAGAGCTTGACACCCATAAAATGTACGGTCACCATGCGAACTTAGAATAGCCGTGATGAAAACCTTTCCTTTTTTGAAGGAAAGGTTTTTTTAATACATGGTACTTAAAAAGAAGGATCACTTGACATAAAGGATAAGATGTAACTATAATAGTTACATCTTGAAAGAAAAAACGTAAGCAACGGAAGGAAGATGAAGATGAAAGTGCAAATATGGTCAGATATCGCCTGTCCTTTTTGTTATATAGGAAAAAAACAGTTGGAAACAGCGCTTGAGCAATTCCCTCATAAAGAACAGGTAGAAGTAGAGTTTAAAAGCTTTGAACTTGATCCGAATGCACCTGTTGCAGTGGATTATGATGTGCATGATATGCTTGTCAAAAAATATGGCATGAGCCGTAGCCGGGCCATCGCGATGAATGAACAGGTGAAACAGGCGGGCAAGGAGAAAGGAATCGATTTTCAATTCGATCCACTCGTTTTGACAAACACCTTTGATGCCCACCAGCTCGCACAATATGCTGGAAAAATGGGAAAAGGCGATCTCGTCATGGGTGAGCTGTTTCAAGCGTATTTTACAGATGGAAAGCATGTAGGTGATCGTCAAACCCTTTTAGATATTGCAGAAAAAGCAGGTCTTGATCAGAACGAAGTACAAAAGGCTCTAGACGGGCAAGAATTTGCAGACGATGTACGAGAAGACGAAAAAGAAGCAAGACAGCTCGGGATTTCTGCTGTGCCTTTTTTCTTGATCAATGATCAATATTCGGTTGCTGGTGCACAGCCAGCAGATACGTTCCTTCGTGCACTTGAAACGGCTTGGACAGAAGAGGCAGCACAAACAGAGAAAGCAGCTGATGCTTCATTTGAAGAAGCATGTGCAGATGGCGTATGTGCAGTACCTTCACCTAAAGAAGAAGTATAATCGGCATTTTCCCTATCTTTGATAAAAGATAGGGATTTTTGTTGATTAATAATTAACATACCTTTATACTTAAGTTATCTTAATTATGAAGGTGATAACAGTGACATCCAAAACAACGATGATCCAAGAATTAAACCAAATCGAAGCGCGCATCCATCAAAAGCTCCGATTAGAGTTTGAAGAGTTATTTGTTGATGAGTTAACTGATAAACAGCACATTGTCCTTGATTTCGTAGAGCGAAAAGGGGGGAGCTCACCTATTCAAATTGCTCAGCAACTAGGCATCACCCAAAGTGCTGTGAGCCAGTTGTTAAACACGCTTGAAAAAAAAGAATGGGTTCGCCGCAGCATCAACCCGCAAAATCGTCGGGAATTGCACGTTGAACTTTCTGAAAAGGCAAAGACGTACTTGGAGAATATGAGAAAGATAGAACTTGCGATCATTGAAAAATACTATTCAAAATTAAGCCTCGAAGAGATCAACACATTGACATCCATTTATACAAAGCTTGATCAATTGATTGTAGATCAAAATGAAGGGGAAGGATGATGATCCATTGATGATGCTCAAACAAGAAGTACAGCGAATTGCCTCTTCTTATACGGAAAAAAAGAAACAGGCACTGCTTGTGATCGGACTGATTCATCAAGGAGAAAGACACGTTTTTCATTTCGGAGATCACCCCATACAGCAGCGCGTGCAGCCTGAGGAGGTCATTTTTGAAATCGGCTCTATTTCAAAAGTCTTTACGACAAGTATATTGGCAAGCATGATTCAAAAAGGGCAGATGAAGCTAGACAATTCCATTTCACTGTATTGTCCCGAAATAAGAAAGAATCACCCCATCCAATTGGAACAGCTGGCAACCCATACGTCTGGACTTCCTTCACATCGTTTTCTCAGAGATTTACAACTAAGGTTCCTTCCAAAAGTGAGAAGAGATATGTACTGTCAATACTCCCTTGATGAATTAATGAAACTGTTACACTCGAAAAAATGGAATGAGCGAAAAGAATACCCATCTCGTTACTCCAATGTAGGGATGGGGCTCCTCGGATTGATCATGGGATGGTCTCTTCACAAAACATATGAAGAGTTGCTGACTGAATATATCGTGGATGAGCTGAAACTATTGAACACCTTTATTACGATCAAGGAGGATGTCCAAGAGAAGATGATCCTCGGTCATCAAGAGAATGGAAAAGAGGTTCCTCCGCTTCAGATGCATGACTATCAAGGGGCTGGTGCGATTCGTTCGACGATCACTGATTTGCTTTCATTTCTCTCTGCGCATATGAGTGCAGACGTCGCTTCTCCATGGAAAATGACCCACGAGCCAAAGGTGAAGATAGGGAAAAACATGTCAATGGGACTCGGGTGGGTCATAGATGATACGGGATTGATTTGCCATAATGGTGCAACTTCTGGTTTCTCTAGCTTCATGGGTTTCCGCCCGCATTCAAAAACAGGAGTGGTCGTCTTGTCTAACTATCGCAATCGTATCACGCAAGATTCTCCCGACCGAATTGCTTATGACGTGATGAATATGCTAGAACAAGAGCCTAAAGCCAAATGAGCCTCCTATGAAGAGGGCTCATTTTTTCTTGCGTTCAGCGCTTTAATCGTTTCACCAGGAACGAGTTCAGGCTCATAAAATGTTTGATCAGGGAGATTCTTTTTCCCTTGTACTTTTTTAATCATCCAGTCTGCCGCATCTCGTCCCATTTGCTCTTGAGGGTGTGTCAGCGTTGTCAGTTTCACATGGGCATTTTTTTGGGCAATATACGAGTTATCCTGTCCAATAATGGAAAGATCATCTGGAATAGATAAACCCATTTCACTACATACATTTGCTACTTCTAACCCGACTTCATCGTTATAGCAAACAAGAGCGGTCAGCTCATGCTGGTGCGCTTGTAAAAAGGTTTTGATATGATCCCCCAAATACTGCTTCGATTCTGTATCGAAAAAAAGGACATGCTCTGGTAGGAAATTGAGCTTCGCTTCACCGAGTGCCTGAATATAGCCTTTCATTCGATATTTTCCTTGTAAATCATCTGTTTTTGAAATCAGTCCAATGTGCTGATGTCCAGAGGTGATCAGCTCCTTTGTCGCTAAATAGCTGGACTTCACATCATCCAAACAAAGGAAGGGAACCTCCAACTGCTCATAGTAGGCATTGATCATAATAAGCGGGACATCCTGCTCTTTAAAGGATAGGTAGTACGAAATATTTGGATTATATAAGTTGCTTTTTGTCGGTTCGACAATTAATCCGTCCACACCAAAGGACAGCATCATTTCAAGCGCTTTTTTCTCCTGCTCCACATCGTTATTTGTACTCGCCAGTAACAAAGAATAGTTCTCTTCATTTAATCGGCTTTCGATGCCCCGAATGATCGACGGGAAAATGTAATCGGATATGTATGTGGTGATGACGCCAATCGTTTTCATATGAGCATGTCCAGCAGGTTTTGTTTGATATTGATTGGTGACAAATGTGCCCGAGCCTTTTTCGCTTCGTAAAAAACCTTCACTTGATAATTCTAAGATGGCTTTTCGCACCGTATGCCGGCTTACTTGATACATCTCTTGTAAGCTTGATTCGGTTGGAATACGCTCCCCGATCCGGTAATCCCCTGTCAGTATTTTGCTTTTTATATCATCCATAATGATCTGGTACTTCTTTTTCATCGTTTCACTTCTTTCACAGTTGATCCTCTACTCGGATTGAGAAGAACTTGTATGGACATATTTTAACATGGTTGCTTAATCAAAAACAGGCGCTTGCAGTGTCTACCGTCTAATCCTTAGAGAATATGAAAGTTTTTGTCTGATTATGTATGCACAACTATATTTATTATTGACATATGTACGTACAAATATTATATTGTTTTTGTGCACAGGTAAAGATGGATCAAACGAAATAGATATTTGAAACCGCTATCATCATGGGGGTGAACAAAATGAATCGTGAAGAGACGGCCAAAGCCATTAGAGAAGGCAGGACATCTTTGGGCATTGAATTTGGTTCGACACGAATTAAAGCCATTTTAATAGATGAAGAGTTTCAGCCAATTGCGCAAGGTGCATTTGAATGGGAAAGTTCTCTTCAAGAAGGAATATGGACGTACAACTTAATTGAGATCATTACAGGTCTTCAAGTGGCGTACCGTCAGATGAAAGAACAGGCTGCACAATTGTATGGGGTGACGATTCAAACCATTGGCTCCATCGGGATATCTGCGATGATGCATGGCTACGTCGCCTGTCATCATACAGGAGAGCTCCTCGTCCCGTTTCGAACGTGGCGGAATGGAACAACGACCGAGGCGAGTCAAAAGCTAACAGATTTATTCCAATTTCATATTCCAGAAAGATGGAGTATCGCTCACTTATACCAAGCGATACTAGGAGAGGAAAAACATCTGTCCCGGTTAGAGTATGTGACCACTTTGTCCGGCTACATTCACTGGCTGTTAACAGGGAAGCAGGCCATCGGAATTGGCGATGCGTCGGGAATGTTCCCCATTGATGAAAAAACGAAGGATTACAACGAAGTGATGCTTCATCAATTTGAAGCATTGATTGCAGAAAAAGACTACCCGTGGAAGCTTCGTCATCTTTTGCCGCGCATCTATTTAGCAGGCGAAGAAGCTGGTGTGTTAACAGCAGCTGGAGCAGCGATTTTAGACCAAGGCAAACAGTTGCAGCCGGGTATCCCTTTTTGCCCGCCAGAGGGTGATGCAGGAACAGGGATGGTCGCAACAAACAGTGTGGAAAAGAGAACTGGGAATATTTCAGTTGGGACATCTGTATTTGCCATGATTGTGTTAGAGCATCATCTAAAAGGTGTGTACCCAGAAGTGGACCTTGTCACGACACCAGATGGCCTGCCAGTCGCGATGGTTCATGCCAACAATTGTACAAGTGACCTCAACGCCTGGATGAATCTATTCAAAGAAGCGTTTGAAGCAATGGGTCAGCCAGTTGAAACAGAAAGAATGTACGAAACCCTATTAAATCAAGCTTTAGAAGCAGATCATGATGGGGGCGGGCTTTTAAGCTATGGCTATTATTCTGGTGAAAATATTACGAGACTAAAAGAAGGAAGACCCCTTTTTGTTAGATCTCCTCAAAGCCGGTTTACCCTTGCTAATTTCATTCGGACACATCTCTTCTCTGCATTTGGCGCAATGAAAATCGGGATGGATCGGTTAAAAGCACATGAACAAGTCAAGATTGATCGTTTACTAGGGCATGGCGGTTTATTTAAAACACCAGTAGTTGGACAAAAAATGGTCGCTGCTGCACTTGGGACACCTGTATCCGTCGTATCAACGGCTGGAGAAGGCGGTGCGTTTGGGATGGCGGTCCTTGCTTCATATATGATCAATCACCAGCAGCAAACACTGAGCCATTTTCTTAAGCATCAAGTATTTGCCCATACATTAGAAGAGCTTATTGATCCTGATCCACTGGATGTTAAAGGTTTTGAGGAATTTATAAAGCGCTATCAAGAAGGACTCCCGATAGAAAAAGCGGCAGTAGAACATCTCACGCCACAGAAAGGAGCGGCACCTGTATGTTAGAGCGGTTAAAAGAAGAAGTGTTTCAAGCGAATCTAGATCTACCAAAGTATGGACTTGTGAAATTTACATGGGGCAATGTCAGTGCGTGCGATCGTGACAGTGGACTGTTTGTCATTAAGCCAAGCGGCATAGCGTATGACAAATTATCAGCAAAAGACATGGTCGTGGTCGATTTTGACGGGCAAGTGGTCGAGGGAGAATTCAATCCTTCTTCCGATACTGCCACACATGCTGTTCTTTACAAACACTTTGAGGAAATTGGCGGCATTTCACATAGCCATTCAATGTGGGCAACGGTATGGGCGCAAGCTGGACTTGATTTACCAGCAATGGGCACAACACATGCAGATACATTTTACGGACCTGTTCCGTGCGCTCGATTTCTCACAGAAGAAGAGGTGAATCGCGGGTATGAGGTGGAAACAGGACACCTGATCATTGAAACGTTTGAGAAAAGACAAATAGATGTCATGGCGGTTCCTGGTATTTTGCTACAAGGTCATGGTCCCTTTACGTGGGGAAAAGATGCAAAAAGTGCGGTAACGAACAGTGTCATTTTAGATGAAGTAGCGAAAATGAACCTGTTTGCAAAGCAATTGAACGAATATGCAGAGCCTCTTCCGCAGGTGATTTTAGATAAACATTATTTAAGAAAACATGGAACACATGCGTATTACGGACAAAAACCTTCAAGATAAAGAAAAGAGGGATTTCTATGTTAACAAGTCAGAAGAAAGAATGTTGGTTTGTCGTTGGGTCACAGCACTTATATGGGGACGAGGCACTGAAGCAAGTGAAGGCAGATGCGCAAAAGATAACAGATGCCTTAAATGAGAGCGGTTTGCTGCCTTATCCAATTATTCTGCAGGAACTGGCGGTCAGTGCGGATCAAATCACACAGCTGATGAAAGAGGTCAACTATCGTGATGAGGTCATCGGTGTGATGACTTGGATGCATACGTTTTCTCCAGCAAAAATGTGGATACGTGGTACGTCTCTTTTGCAAAAGCCTCTTTTGCATCTCGTCACGCAATACTATGAAAACATTCCGTGGGACACGATTGATATGGACTATATGAATCTCCATCAATCCGCACATGGAGACAGAGAGTATGGCTATATCAATGCACGTTTAAATAAGCAAAACCAAATCGTTGCAGGTCATTGGTCGAAGCAGGAGGTGAAGCAGCAAATCGCTGATTGGATGGACGTTGCGGCTGCCTATCATGAGAGCTTCCACATTAAAGTGGCTCGGTTTGGTGACAATATGCGCCACGTTGCGGTGACAGAAGGAGATAAAATTGAAGCGCAGATCCAGCTGGGATGGACCGTTGATTACTTTGGAATTGGCGATCTTGTGAACTATGTAAATGCTGTGGAAGAAACAGAAGTTGATGCTCTGTTTGCTGAGTACTTAACATTATATGACGTGGATTATGGGAGCTATTCGGCAGAAGAATGGGAACAAAGTGTGAAAGTGCAGGCACGATATGAAATTGCCATCAAACGTTTTTTAGATGAAGGCGGCTACAATGCCTTTACGACAAACTTTGAAGATTTACATGGCATGAAGCAGCTTCCGGGTTTAGCCGTTCAGCGACTGATGGCAAAGGGATATGGCTTTGCGGGTGAAGGGGATTGGAAAACCGCCGCACTGGATCGTTTATTAAAGGTGATGAGCCATCATCAATCGACTGGTTTTATGGAAGATTACACATATGAAATGACTGCTGGTCAGGAAGCGGTGCTGCAATCTCATATGCTAGAAGTAGATCCTGCGCTTGCACATACAAAACCTGTCATTGTCGTGTCTCCGCTAGGCATTGGAAACCGGGAAGACCCAGCACGTCTTGTGTTTGATGGAAAAGCAGGCGAGGGCGTTGTTGTCTCCATTGCTGATTTTGGAACACATTTCAAATGGTTGATTCAAGAAGTGGAAGCCTTTGAGCCGCAGGAAGCAGCACCTCATTTACCGGTGGCACGAGTCCTCTGGAAAATCAAACCGAACTTTCAAGATGGCATCAAAGCATGGATTAAGCACGGCGGAGGGCATCATACAGTCGTATCTCTCAATTTAACAGTTGATCAAATTGTTCATTTTGCAAAGCTTGTGAATGCAGAATATGTGGTTTTATAAAGAAGGGTGAAATGCATTCTACTGTGAACGGTAGAATGGCAGGGAGAAATGAAAGCGGTTTATTAAGTGAGGGGGGTCATCCACTTGGAGAAAAAAGTATCAAGTAAATTTATCTTCTTTTTCGGGTCCTTTGCAGGTATCTTATTTGGATATGATATTGGTATTATCGCAGGGGCAGAAGGGCACATTCAGGAAGAATTTCAGCTCAGCCCGTTATGGCTTGGCATCGTCGTTTCTTCATTAATGGGCGGGGCGATCATTGGTTCCATTTTAAGCGGTCTGATGGGGGATAAGTTTGGCCGCAGAAAGCTCATTTTGGTGTCATCGATTATCTTTTTTGTCGGTGCGCTTGGCTCAGCCATTGCACCAGAAGAAATCTCATTAACCATTGCCCGGATTTTCTTAGGAACAGCTGTAGGGACAGCCTCATCGCTCGTGCCTGCTTACATGTCTGAAATCGCTCCGGCCAAAATTCGCGGGAAATTGTCCGGCCTGAATCAGCTGATGATTGTGAGTGGATTATTGCTTAGCTATATCGTCGCATTTGTGTTTGAACCAATTCCAGACAGCTGGCGCTGGATGCTGGGAAGTGCTGCTTTATTTGCGATCGTGCTTTATATTGGCATGCTGAAACTTCCTGAATCTCCAAGATATTTAATTAAACACGGAATGGCTCATAAGGCACGTGAAGTATTAGGATCACTTCGTTCATCACGTGAAGAGATTGAAGCAGAAATGCAAGAAATTTTAGAAGTAGCAAAAGAAGAACGCTCAGGCATTCGTGAATTATTTCAAAAGAAATTCCGAATGGCTCTCTTTATTGGGGTCGGAATGGCGACACTCCAGCAAATACAGGGGGCGAACTCCATTGTGTATTATGCAACGAGTATCGCAAGAAATGTAGGTCTTGCTCCGCAAGTTGCCGCAGGTTTTACCGTCATTGTTGGTGTCATATTTGTTGTGACGACCGTGATTTTTTTACAATTCGTCGACCGGTTCGATCGCCGAACGATTCTCACAGTTGGGGGAACGGGGATGGCCCTGTCTTTCTTTGCACCAGCGGCATTAGGTGCGCTCGGAGTGAGTGAAGGCATATTAAACTGGGTCACATTGATTTCACTTTGCTGCTTTATTTTGTGCTATGCCTTCTCATGGGCACCGATCACATGGATTATCATTGGTGAAATTTTCCCACTTTCTGTCAGGGGTATTGGAGCGGGCATTTCCTCTGCCTTTAACTGGACGGGATCATTAGCAGTTGGCCTTGTGTTCCCTATCTTGGCTGACCAATTCAGCTTTGGCGTCATTTTCTCCTCATTTGGGGTCATCTGCTTAATTGGCCTGTTGTTCACGCGCTTTGTATTAGTCGAAACAAAAGGAAGAAGCTTAGAACAAATCGAAACCGATATGGCTGCACGTGTCTAAAGGAAACCATCTATCCACACAGGATAGATGGCTTTTTTAATCAAGTATTTGTTTCAGTTCATCTGGCAGTAAATCCATTAATTGATCAGGTGAGGATACGTCCAGTACTTCAAGAAGCGCATAATATTTCGCATAAATTTCACTCAGCTGATCAGGATGATTTGCTTCATATCGATTCAAATGCAATTGCGTCAGTTCAAGTGCAATGTCCAGTTTGTTTCGTTCGATGGTTTGTGTTGTGTTGATCAAATCGTTCACCTCTAATTTTAAAGTTATTGAAAAATGTTATGGTGCAGTTCCGCAGCTGACCTTATATTCATGGTCTTCTATCTTTTTTGAATAACAGACGGAAGGTGTCATTCCTGTCTCGCTTTTCCAAGCCTGCCAATACACATCATACAGCTGACCATATTGAGGGTCTACATCGTCCTTTTTTTGCAAAATAGCAAAATAGCTTTGGTAAGGGTAGCCTTCTTGATAAATGGCATGCCGTATCGCTCCTCTTTCAGTCGCATTTGTAAAAACCATAGGCGACAGCAAGGGAAGGGTGATAACTACGACGAGCAGGATGAAAAATGAAAAAAGTTTATGTCTTGTCTTCATCAATGAATGTCCTTTCCTTCACAAGAGATCATTTGTATAATATGTTAAAATTGTCCTATTGTAAAGAAAGAGACTACTAGATCACCAGCGGACTTTTTCAAAAATAGACAAGCATCTAATCACTAATCGTGCCTCTGACATACGATAGAGTGTAAGTGAAAGACAACTTGAAGGGGTGTTGAGAATGAGCCGGAATCGATTAGACAATTTTTTCTTTGGGCCTCGCAGAGGGAATCATGGAGAAGTTGAAACGGTTGTATCCCCTACACGTCAAATTGTCAACACGACAACAAATGAACAAACGATCAGAAAGATTCATCCAACTCATATCACAAACGTCAATAAAAACATCAAAAGAATTGAAAACTACTACCCTGTGACGCAATCTACTCGAAATGAGTATATTGTGGAAGAATATGACTGTGGTAGTGATATCAAGAATCCTTGCTGCCGCCCGGTCAAACGCTGTAAGTGGTAGTTTAATGGTGAAAAGAAGTGAGGCATCCTGTGATGGGATGCCTTTTGTATGTTTAACGCTCTATTTCATTTAGTTGTCCGTGATCAAGCTCGAAAAAACGATTTCCTAATTCTGAATAAAGGTAGCGCTGATGGCTTGTAAATAAAACACATTGATCAGAGAATTCTTCTTTTAATAAAGAAATAGACTGCATTTGAGATGCCTCATCAAGAGATGTAAAAGGTTCATCAAGAATGATTAGTTCTGGTGATCTGGCCGCCATACAATTAAAGAAAAGCTTATATCTCATACCTAGTGAATATTGTTTGACAGGCATCTTAAGTGCATGAGTTAAATCAAATGCATCACAAAGCGAGAGAAAGGTCTTTTTGTATACCTCTTTTTCTGACTGATTCATTTTCCATAGCGACTGTATAAGAGTCATATGCTCGATACCAGTCAGCGCATCATAAACCAAAGGCTTATCTGGGATGTACGCGACCAACCCTTTATAAAGAGCTGACCCAGGATGATGCTGTTCATTGAGTAAAACCGTTTCGGATACTGAAGGAAGCAGACCTGCGATGATCTTTAAAAGTGTCGATTTACCGCTGCCGTTTTTTCCGATAATACAAGCACGATCACCTTCTTTCAGATGAAAGGATACTTGATCAAGGAGGGGAGAGCTTTCTTCAGTTGTTTCATAACGAAAAGATAGCTGAGACACTTGCAAACTAGCCATTGATAAATCCTCCAATAACAAAAACGGTGGTCACCAGCATATACAAGATGACGGTCGCAAGGGCGGCTTTTTTTGATCCTTTAGCATAATAAATGATCCCATCATAAAGGATGCGTAAAAGGTACAAGTTGATCAAAAACGAAACCGCTTGGATGAAGATAAAATAATGATCTAAATCGAGTACCATCACACAATAGATTGCTGCGCTATTCACTAATAGAAGAAACGCATTATAAAGCAAGATGACAAAATACATTTTGCGCAAAATAAACGTTTTATGAAAAAAGTACATATAAATTGAAGTCACGACAGTACCGAGAAAATTCAATATGAAATAAAGTGGGATTGTCAGTAAAAAGATAAACACAATGCTGGCTAATTGTTTTCCCGCAGATAATGGTTCCTCTACTAACAAATCAATAATGAAAAATGTTAAAAAAACAGTTGAAACAAATAAAGATAGTAAGACTAAACCTATAACAGTTTTGGTCGATTGATGTTGGTTGAAAAATTGCTTAGGGCGTAGAAGTAGCTCCATAGAACCACATTCTCCTTTCTTCTAAGATAGATGTACATGGCTGACATATTCCTCTAAAAGAGAGGCAATCAACAAGAGCACTACAGCGGCAAAGATTAACTGAATCACAGTCCGAGTCAGCTTTCTTACATCAATGGCCTTACCTTTCATAAACCGGTAAAGATAAATAAATGGAAAAGCACTGACGATTGAAAATAGGATCAAACCAAGAACCTCAACAAAAGCATGTGGCATGAGGCCAGTGAATAACTGCTGTACTTCATGCTGAGCTATCAAAAACTGAATGAGTTTTCCAATGATATAGCCATTATAAAAAAGAATGCCAGCAGACATAATGCCGCCAGTAAAAGCCCCGATACCTAGAATGGCAAGCCCAACCTGTAAATTGTTTGAAAAAATAGAGAGAAAAAACATGTCTTCATCCTTTTTTAAATAAGGAATCTGATCATAAGGAAGGAGACTTCCAATGAGCAAAGCTACAATAAATACACCGGCGTAAAGATAGCCGAGGCGTAGAATCAATCTATTCTCCGATAGAAAATATCTTATTTTTTTCAACATACTCAATTCCTTTATAAATGGTCTTGCGGCATAATATCCAGCAAATCACTGAAACGATCACAAAATATATAGCGAACAGCACGTTTACGAGCCCTGAGGATTGCTGCAATATAGGGAGAAAAGAGGTCAAAATCAAATAGTACATAAAAGGCAGAACAAGAAAGTTTCTTGCAAATGCCTGACCTTTATCGATGATCTCTAGTTCCTCATTTGTTGTCCCTATTTCATGCTCATGAATAAAATTGAATTTCGTTGTGAATGGAAACAAGTAAAGCTGAATCAAAGGAAAAATGAAAAAGCCAACCCCTAATACCACCAGTTGAATGAGCATCTGAACATGAAACAGTTGATACACAGTCATAATAGATAGATTAATGAATAGTAAAAAGAGCGCTGGTATGGAAAATAAACAATAAAATAACTGGATTTTTGATAAGAAAAATTGCAAAAGAGATATTTGAGAAAGCTCGTAAAGCCAAATGTTCTTTTTTTCAGCACTTAAAGCAAAAATAGAAGGTGTCAGCATTCTCATCTCATAAGATTGATTCGCTAGTATCATAATATTGAGTGTGAATAGCAGCTGAATTTGCAAGGCTTGATGATCGATGATCGAGATCAATCCGGTAAAAACACCAATATAAAAGAAGGCTTCATATGACATGAACATATAATTAAAAAATTCTTTAGATAAGAGCCACCTTTTTTCTTTCAGCAGCTTGATGTCTTTTTGGATCAACACATTTTGTCTAAACAGCGAACCCTGAATTTTATGCAGTACTTGAAAGTACCAATAAAATAAATCCCGAAAATGCTTTGAGCTTTGGTCTTGATCTTTTTCCGTTGGAATCCATCGAACAGGACTTCTCATGACAAGCGCACTACCTAATAGCACAACAATCAATGTAATAGGTGAATGGAACAGAGCTTGAAATTGTAGAAAAATCGAGCCATCTGAAAATAAAGTATGATGCATTTGCTGAAGATCATGTTGATATAAAGAGATCAGCTTGTTTGAAAGAGTGATCCAAAACGAATCCTCTGCAAGCGATGAGATTGATTGAAAAAGTTTTTGGAAGGTGTGATAAAAAGGGAAAATGATGTTTAATATGAGAACCCTTCCGAATAAGAAAAAAAGCAAAGCGATGCTTGCAAAAAAGAGGACACGAATAGCCCCGATTTTTTTCACGACGATGTTATAGATATAAGCACCGAATATCTTATTGCTGATGATAAATAGGAAGATACTTGTCAGCATCACATTGACATGTTTTAACCAGAATGCCAGATCGTGTGTTTGAACAATATCATATTGGAACAAAAAATAGATCAAATAAGTGCTCAAACTCGTAAACACAAGCCAAATCAATTCTGAAAACAGAAGCGTTTGAAAAAGTTGTCTAGAGGAAACAGGTGCTAGCTGTATCAATTCTTTAAAAGGAAGAAGATGAGTTCTTCTATAAGATTCAATTCCTTTGACGATAGAAAATAGAAATAAAAACATCACAAAAGCACTTTCCCATTCTATTTGATAGACGGGGGAGTAAAGAAATGAAGATATAACGAATACAATCATGCATCCGAATATGATATCAAGAATACAAGAAAAAAATATGTACTGTTTTGAAGAAAACGACTTGAGAAATGGAATTTTTCGTATAACGAACTGAGCGATATTAGAATACTGTTGCTCCAGTCTAATGGATAGAAGTAGTGATAATAATGGATATAACATCTTCTCACCTGCACTAAAATTTAAATAGAAGGAGAACAGAGTCTCCTTCTATTGAGTCGTTAAATAAATTACCAAGCGATAACGGCTTTACGGCCTTTTTTCTTAATTTCGTTTTTAAGGTATTGACGAATTGTCTCTTTACCAGCCGCAGCAATAAGAGAAAGACCGCCTGAACCTACAGCAGTTAAAATGGAGACAATTGTAGTGACAGCTCCACCTGCTTCAACCACATTAAGAACTACAGCGGCAACACTGCCTGGAATACCAAATTCTTTTGCTAGATCAGCAACTGGCAGTACTTGTAGCGAGAAGGAAAAAAGAGCTAGCATAAGGAATCCTACTGCTAAAGCACCAAAAAGAACATGTAGTTTGATTTCATTTCTTGTTTCTGTCATATCAAATTCCTCCCTTTTTTGTCTTTTTATTACTATTCTATCTTATGATATGTTTTTGTTCATATCAATCCTTTTTTTTCTTTTTTTTATGAATTAGTTATAGGTTAATATAAAAAAAGTGAAAAGATAAGTGAGAAAAGAATCGTTTTGGATAGGAAATATCGAGTGAACATGATCAAAATGACCTTGTTTTCACAAAAACGAAAGAGAGCCTAAAAGTCTATAAGAAATGTGTTATATGTAAATGAACCAATATTCTTTGATCAAAATCTCTTTTCAAGATAAAATTGGAAGTATCAATTCATTCTGATGGAGGCGATTTTCTGAATATTCGATTGTTAACACCAGAAGATGCTCAAGAATATGCGAACTTGAGATTAGAAGCACTCCGATTAAATCCAGAGAGTTTTGCTATGAGTTACGAGGAAGAGAAGCTAGATACGAAGAATAAATATAAGGCTCGTTTTGCCTCTACACAATCTATGTGGGCATTCGGCGCCTTTCATCAAGGTCAGCTGGTCGGCTCGGTTACACTCATACAAGAAACCTTGCAGAAATTAAAGCACCGTGCCAATGTGGCAGCGATGTATGTAAAGGCTAATGGCCGTGGAAAAGGAATTGGGAAAGCGCTCCTGACAAAAGTTCTTTCTTTTGCGCGCGAAAGAAAAGATATCGAACAACTGTATTTAACAGTGGTCACAACAAACGACTCAGCCAAACATCTTTACAAGTCTGTTGGATTTAAGTCGTATGTGGTAGAGGAAAAAGCACTAAAAATAAATGGTGCTTATGTAGATGAGGAAAAAATGGTGCTATGTTTATCATCGTTTGGAGGGGATATAAATGAGCCAGCCAGTCATGCGCATCACATTGGCAGCCGGACCAAATAGTGAGCTGGAATCCTTTGCGCTGCGTGCCGCACTTGAAAACTTTGGTGCAAAAGTCGATATGCATTGGATAGGCCGACCGAATGACCTGATTGATGTTTTATCAGGGAAAAATAGAGGCGAGACGGACTTCATTCTTTTATCCTTTCACGGGGAAGAAGGAGCGTTTCTCATACCGGAGTTAGGAGAAGATGTATACGAAGAGGGTGAGCCGAGAGGTGCTGCTTTTGGTGCGGATGACATAAAGCGGTATGCTTCGTTAAATGGAGTCCACATTATATGTACAGGCTGTACATTAGGCGAAAAAAAGGTGGCAGAAGCTTTTTTAGAAACAGGGGCGATATCCTATACAGCGCCCGATGACTACATTGATGGAAATGCGTCATTTATTTTTGTTCTCACCATGCTGTATGAGCTGGTGAACAACTCAAAGACAGTCAGAGCAGCTTTTGACCAGGCACGCTCTATTGATGAAGAAACAAAGTTATTCCAACTGTATATGCAAAAATAAGGGCTGAGCGATCAAGCCCTTTTTATATGTCTCTTGTGAAATATGTCGAAAATGTGACAAATGTGTTTTTTGCAAACTAAAAAGGGGCTGAGAAAAGTCTATCCTACAAACACACGCCATCCAGACATGACGGCATCACGAGAGGAGAATCATTGTGTCAATCAAAGGGAAGATCAGCCTCGTCCTATGTGGACTTGCAATCGTCATCGGAATCGCTGGATTTTATCATAATCAGCAAGCAAGCGGGACAGAGAGAAAAAAAGTAGAACAAGATGCGAGCTACAAACAAGTTGAAATTGTCACACTTGTGAATGACGGGAAATTCATGAGATATGCTGTCAACTATCCGCTGTTTCATCAAGAAAAACTAGATCAGGAGATCAAAAGATTTGCAGAGACCGCGTTAGAAAGGTTTAAAACATCGTTTAGTCAAGCGAGTGATGTCAATGAAAAGAAACGATACGAACTAAACATCGATTATGAGATCATTCATTATGCCAAGCAAACAGTCGCAATCAAATTCAATACATATGAAGTGAAGGGCGGAAAGCAAGGCGTCAATCAAACGAAGGTGATGAACTTTGATTTCAAGAAACAGACATTTTTATCAATCAACGATATCTTTCTATCAAAGAAGGACAATCTTCAAAAATTATCTCATATGACTTTTGAGGAATTAAAAAAAGATCGAACGCTAGCTGAAAATCAGCCGCTGCTCAAACAGGGAACGTCTCCTGTGGCGAAGAACTATCAGTATTTTGCCATCAAAGATCGTTTTATTGAATTCTACTTTCCAAGAGGACAAATCGCTCCAAATCATCATGGCCCTCAAGTGTTAGCGATTAAGAAAACACTGCTGAAAGGAATATTAAAACCTGAATATATTAAGAAAGAAATGAACAAAAACGAGAAAAAAGAACCGATTCCAACAAGAAAGATTGTGAAACTGCCGAAAACATCCACATTTCATCCGAATCAAAAAGCCATTGCACTCACATTTGATGATGGGCCCAATCCATCAACGACCTCAAAAATTTTAACAGCATTAAAAGAGAACAAAGGACATGCCACATTTTTTGTATTAGGCAGCAGGGTTCAGTATTATCCCGATATGCTAGGTGAAATTAGAAAGGGTGGAAATGAAATTGGAAACCATTCCTATAACCACCCTTTGCTCACAAGACTTCCTTTAAAACAAGCGGTCAAACAAGTAGAAGACACGCAGCAAATCATTGAAAAAGCGAGCGGGTTCACACCGACTCATTTTAGACCACCATATGGCGGGACAAATGGGCAAATCAACGAAGCTCTTCACATGAAAGTGACCCTTTGGGATGTGGATCCTGAAGACTGGAAATATCGAAACAGCCAATACGTCGCGAACTACATTCTAACTCATGCATCTAGCGGTGAAACGATCTTAATGCACGACATCTATGACACCTCAGCCAACGCAGCCGTCACGATTATCAAAGAACTCACCAAACAAGGATATCAATTATTGACGGTGTCTGAGCTTGAGCAGTGGAAGGAAGCGCGTGAGAAGAAAGGTGAATTGAATACGTAATGATTATGCGAATCTTAGTAGATTCGCATTTTTTAAGCATATTATGAAAATAAAGGGAAATCATGTTAAAGTGAGTGTAGAAAGGGAGGGCTTCGGATGGTATTCATGAGGTTGATTAGCCTATATATGCTGACAGCTTTTTGTTTGGGTTTTATTGTTAACTATGTACCTGGTTTGATGCTGCCCATCTATATACTTGCGATGATCGGGCTTATGTTCTGTCTCGTTCATATTGCGCTGCATTATATTCATCGAATCAGAAATATGTTGTTTCATGAGAAACGGTAAGAATACTTGCGTACGCTAAGAAACCTCTCTCTAAAAGAGTGAGGTTTTTATTTTTTCGGTTTTTGATGTTCTAACAGTTGTATAATTTTCTCGTTTGATTCTTTCATTTGTCTTAATAAAGAAACGATATTCCCAGTAAACCCAATGAGGACAATCAGTAAAATGATGATGATCCACATAATGTGGCCTCCAATCTTCTGAATGCTTCTTTTTGCTTGTATCAAGGATACCGTATAATGAATGTATTGAATTGAACAGTTCGTGCTATTTATTCGACAATTGATGTAAACAAAGAGCGATGGAGGTAGATACATTTGAAACGAGTAGATGTAGTATCAGCTATTATTTACGATACGGAAGAAAATATTTTAGCAGTTAAAAATGTAAAGGGATATTGGGAACTGCCTGGTGGCGCTGTAGAAAAAGGCGAACACCTGCATCAAGCCGTGATCCGCGAGGTGAATGAAGAGACAGGGTATGTTTGCAAAGTAAATGAAATTCATTCGGTTCGAGAAGCATTCTTTCAAGACAAAAAGCATCATGCACTTATCATTACGTTCTTTGCGGAAATTATCGGGGGAGAGATGAACATTCTAGATCCTGATCATGATATTGAAGAAGTAAAATGGGTCAGCTCTCAAACCTTTCAAAAGCTAAATCCAAAACTATATCACATGTTAAAATTAAACCAACAAACACAAGCTTTTTATGATTTTGAGGGAAATAGAACAATTGGTTAAATCCAAATTGATATAGGCATGAAGGAGAGACATAGATGTTTTTATACTACGGCCCCACGGGAGCTCCAGTAGCAAATCCAGGAGAAGAATTCATGAAAAGAATTTTCTTTCAGGAGGGTGAAGAGTATTGGAAACAAGGTAACGGAGAATCTTCTATTGAGATAGAAGAAGATTGGGAAAGTGAAAGTCTAGTTTTCTTTTATACGGAACCGTATGGATTCTTGATCATGAGATATCCAAATTTTTTGGTCCCTTTTAAAAAGGAAGAAAAAATTGAAACGATCGAGCATTTGGTCGCAGGCGCCCCATTGTATGTGCCGTCATGTAGCTATGTCGATCGGAATCAAGCTTATCAAATCGTTCACCATTTTTTGACGACAAAAAAGGTGCCTGATCTTGTTGAGTGGGTTGAGTTGAGGGATATTGATTTTCAGTATGATAAGAAAAGTTAGAGGGAGAAAGATGAAAGTGAGTACATATGAGAAGCTACATAACTTAGATGAAACTATGCATTTACATGTAGGGTATGATGAACATGGTTTTGATTATGAAGGCGTGTTTTTTAAGAGTTTAGATAGGAAAATGATAATTTCTTTGAATAAAATAGTTGAGCATTAACACCTTAAAAGAATATTACAAGTGGAATGATGTAGGGCTAATAATTGAAGAATTTACTTTATTACAAGTTTGAATTTTCGAGAACTCTGAATCATCTAAGTGCTGTTTTTTTGTATCTTTATTCCTATTTCATGGCAAACCCTGTGTTGGTAAAATTGACCTTGTCAATGAATAGGAAGGAGTGAATTCTTCTGGGAAAGATACTTGATGCAAAAGCACTAACCAGTGCCATGGATACAAGGGCAAAACACTATCAGGAACTCCGTGAACAAATGATAGATTTAAAAAAGGCACTTCAAGGTGTTGCCAACCTCGGTGACGACTTCACTGGAAAAGGTGCCGATAACATTAAAAGCTTCTACAAAGAACTCGCCGGAAATGTGGACATGTTTATTAGCTTCATTGATAAACAAAAAGCCTTTCATGAAGGTGTTTCTGGAACGCTTGATGATACAAATTTTGGCGGCGACACCTTTGTAGAAGAACACTTTTTAGACAACGCTGTACATATGGGAATCAAGAATGCCAAAAGCATCGTGAAGGATCAAAAAAAGGCACTCAAAACGATTTTTCAAGATATTGATGACCTCATTTCTCTGGAAGTATTTGATAGTAAAACCTTTGACGAAAAGATTGCAGATGCGGAAGATGAACGGAAGAAAACGGTTAAAGATTTAATAGAACTTGATCAAAATCTAAAAGATGAATATGCTTTGTCAGAGACTGAGGAGAAGGCTACAATGGCATTGTACGCAGAAATGATCAATGCCACAAATGACGGAAAATCCATTTCGCCTATGAATTTTGACAAGAAAGCGTATCAAAATAGCGAAATCTACAAGGCAAAAAGCGATATTGAGAAGCAAACTTCTGAATATCTAAAAATCAAAAAAGATCAAGAAGAAGCCCGCAAGATTGCAAAGGAACAAGAAGCGCTAGCCAACCGTCCGTGGTATGAAAAAGCTCTTGATTACGGAGGAAATATCGTCAATGAACTGACAGGCGTGAACGATGCAAAACGTGCCGCAACAGGTGTCGATCCGATCACAGGTGAAGAACTCACCGCAGGACAGCGAGTCGCCGCAGGCGGCATGGCAGCAGCAGGCTACATCCCGATTGTCGGCTGGGCAGGACGTATTTTCAAAGGCGGTAAAGCCGTTTATAAAACGACTCAAGCCACCTCAGCCGCAGTAAGAGCGGTCGACATTTACAAGACATCACAGAAGTCTTTCGATGCGTTGAAA
This sequence comes from Bacillus sp. FSL K6-3458, assembly GCF_038005045.1. Classification (NCBI taxonomy): domain Bacteria; kingdom Bacillati; phylum Bacillota; class Bacilli; order Caryophanales; family Bacillaceae; genus Bacillus; species Bacillus sp. FSL K6-3458. Next base: position 1,666,290 of record NZ_JBBOSI010000001.1, read on the forward strand.
ACATCACAAAAAGGCTTATATGGCCTCACCGCAACAAACGGCTTCAGCGAAGCGATTACGGGTCGAGATATGTTTGGAAATAAAGTCTCGAAAGAACAACAGGAAGCTAGTATGAATGCGGCACTGGGGATGCTTTTGCCATTTGGTGCGAAAGGGTTTAATGGCAAAATGGGAATCAATCAAAAAAGCACCCACCTTAATCAAGCAAGTATAGGAAAGACTGATTTAGATCGTTTAAGGAAAAAGTGGAATGTTCCAGAAACTCAAACTGTTGCTGTAGGTAAAACAGACGTTAGAGGTTTGGAACGTAGCGTTTTCGAAGGTGGGTCACCAAAAGTTAGGAAAGAAGGAGGTCTTCCTTCATTAGATGAAGTTTATCCTGATCGGAAAATTAAGGCACCATATAAAAGATCAGTTAGAGGGCATGCTCAATTTATGGATCATGCAGAAGAAGGTGTGATAGCAGAATTTGAGGATGCAGTCAAAAAAGCAGGACTGAAACCAGAAGAGATAAAAGGTATACTAAATATCCATCAATCTAATCCAAATGGAGTTTGTAATAAATGTACAAAAGGTTTGTTTGATCAAGTTCCAAGTGAGGAAAGAGGAATATTCAAGCAACTGACAGATCACTATCCTGAATTGAAAATAAAAGTAACATCAGAACGAGATCCAAGTGTCCCGTACCCAAGAGATACTTTATCTTTTGATGTTAAAAATGGTGTTACAGAAAATGTCGTTAAAATAAAAAAATAGAAAAGAGGCTATAGAATGGATTTTATAAATGACATTAGTGAAGAAGCTAAAGTTGCACTAGGCTTAGCAATAGCCGAAAAAATGTATGCATTCATAGATAAAGAAGATGATGGTTACCACATAGGAGAAAAAGCTCTAGAAGATTGCTGGAAATGGCTTTCTGGTAAAGAGTTAAGTGCAGATGATTTATGTAACTACATAGATAGTGAAGATTATATGGATGTAGCCGAGTTCGCAAATAAAGAAAAAGATGAACAAAAACAATATGGCTGGTATTCAGTATTAGATGCGGTTTCTTATACAGCTTATCAAGCGTATAAACGAGAAAATAAAAAATTTGTTCCGCAAGTGCTAGAGATAATAGATGATGAAACATTGAATACACTTTGGGAAAATGCTATAGAATCAAAAATGATTGATATAGCTGAACTGAAAACCCTAACGAAGTATCTAATTGATCATTATCCTAGCAAATATCAAGATAACAAGTTATATTTAATCAACAAAGAGGATCTCCCATTAGGCGATTAAATAGAATACAACTATTTTTATTAAGTAATACAGAAAGACATTAGCTTAGAGATAAAATAAAAAACAGACCTAATAAGGTCTGTTTTTGTTAGAAGTTAGGGGAAGTTCATTTTCACTTCCCCTTCTCCCGCTTCCGTTTCTCCTTCTCCGCCCGGTAAAACTCATGAAACATCTTCATCAGCGCTCGCTTCTCTATCCGGGATACATAACTCCTTGATATCCCGAGCTCCTTGGCTATTTCCCGCTGCGTTTTTTCTTTCTTTAAGTCCAAACCGAACCGGCCGACGATCACTTCTTTTTCTCGGCCGTCGAGAATGTCGATATATTCTTTTACTTTTTCAAGCTCCATGTTGAGCTGAATGGTATCAATCACGTCTTCATTTTCTGATTTTAAGACGTCAATTAATGAAATTTCGTTGACTCCTAGACGTTATCCGTTTTTGTTACTTTAAAGAGATAAAGAATTAACTGTTTTGCTCGGTGAGAGCTAAGGTAATTACCTGTAGGGCAAGATAAGGTGGTGGATATACACTGAACTAGGCGATTGTGCTTATCACGGACTTGAAGATCAACCATATATGAGTAGTATTCCACCTTGGCATAATTGTCCAGGGGCATATCGATAATATCCAGGGTTTGAGTCCCTTGGTATATTTCTGTGGGCGTATTTTTAAATTCTTCTGGTTTCCAAAATTTCATTATAAAGTTGTCGCATGGGTTGCTTTTTAACCTGTCAAATATGATTGTTAAGGAAGAACTGAATTGGAAGACCAATACAAGAAATGTTAGACGTGTTTACACCGTTATGTTTGTTGATACTGTCTTAAAAACAAGTTCTAATTCTTTTAAATTAAAATGGTGCAATCCAACGTATGTTATAATTGACTAAAAAAGGTGAATCTGGATGAAAAGATTTGTTGAGGATATTAAAAAATTTGATAGAGTACCCTTTTTATTCTTAGGTTCTGGATTTTCACGGAGATATTTAGGCACACCTTCATGGGAACAGTTATTAATGGAGTGCACGAAATGGACAGGAAAGAGTTATAGACAATATGTTTCCAAAGTTGATTATGATGAAAAAAGCCCAATGTTTTTGCCTGAAATTGCAAGGTTAATTGCTAAAGATTTTAGACCTATTTGGTGGGAAAACGAAAAGTATTCTCAACAAAGGCTTTTAATGGAGGATGAAGTGAAAAGTTATGCTTCACCTTTGAAGTTTGTTACAGCAGAATATATTAAAAAGTTTAAAATTTCTTCAGATGAATTCATTACTAAAGAAATTCAAGCTTTAAAGAAAATAGTTGAAAATAATTCAATTGATGGAATTATAACCACCAATTGGGATTGTTTATCTGAAGAGATTTTTGGGTTCAACAAATATATTGGACAACAAGAGTTATTGTTTTCAAATGTAATGAATGTAGGTGAAATATTTAAGATACATGGATGTGTATCAGAGCCTAACTCAATGGTTTTTGATAGCAAAGACTATGAAATTTTTAATAAAAGAAACCATTACCTAGCTTCAAAATTGACAACTATTTTTATAGAACACCCAATTATATTCATTGGTTATTCTATAAAAGATGATAATATAAGGGAGATACTTGATTCCATTGTTTATGGCATTGGGGAAGATAATTTATTAAAGTTTGGCAATAAAATATTCTTCTTAGAATGTGATTTTGAAAACAAAGGAGAATTTATTTATACTACTTCTCCACTTCCTTTGCCAAACGGTACTATTGATATGACTTATATGAAAACAGCTGATTTTGAAGGTGTTTATAAAGCATTGGCAGAAAATAAGAGGAAATTTCCAGCCAAGTTGGTAAGACAAATGAAAGCTCATTTGTATGAGCTTTTAGTTACTGATGACCCAAAAGAACAAATATATGTCTCGGATTTAACTAGTGAAGACTCTATAGAAAATATTCAATTTGTTTATGGAGCAGGAGTAAAACAATCAATAATAGGATACGATAGTCATAAAAATGATGATTTAATTAGAGATATTGTTGGAGTGGGTGATTTTAAGTTTGATTATAAACAAATTATAAAAAGAACCTTATTAACGTCAGGAAGAACGTATTTACCGGTTCATTATTTTATTTATAAAAGTGGATTAAAGGAAAATGAAATTGATGAAAGGATATTAAAACGACGAGTTACTAAACAAGACCAATTGTGTAAACAAACTTGCATAGATTTAATGAATAAAAAGTTTAAATCTATATCAGAATTGGAGAAGTTTTATGGTCATGATTATAAAATGGTGCAGCAGCTTGTTTATTTAAGACCTGAGAAAATTCTTGATGAATTAGATCGTTTTAAAAAAATCATTTTAGAAAATTTAGATTTACTTGATACAGGTAATGATATTCAAAAAACTTCTATAAGAAAACTTGTAAAGTACTATGATTGGTTAAAATTCAGTGGAGAATTCGCATAATTTTTATTGTGAATTTTCAGACGTTTCAATTTAAAATCTAATGATAATTAACTGGATTCTAGTTGGTGATATTGCATTATAAGTACCTTACAAAATGATTTTAATTATGAAATCAAGCTTCAGATAGGATAGTCGCATATCCAATAAAAAAATAAACGGCTTTGCCTATATAGAGACTAAACTTTTTGTTCTTTAAAGGAGTTTGACATGGAGCAGGTTAATAATTTATGGCAGTTCAAAGAGATTATAAAAAAATATTCAAAAGAAGAAACATATTATAGAGGTCAATTATCTCAATATGTCAGTATCAGTTCCAGTATTTCAAGAGACGATGGTTTTATGATGAATGAAGCTAAAATATATTTGGATTCAGTAAAGATAATGCCAAATGAGTTCGAACATTTAAATGAACCTATTGATTATTTAGCTAAAATGCAACACTATAATATTCCTACTCGTTTAATTGATTTAACTGTAGACCCACTAGTAGCATTATTTTTTGCAGTAGAAAACGTCGATGATCCTAATGATGGGCTTGTTTATGTATTTAATACTAAAGGCCTAATGAAAGATAGTAAACATGTCCGTCTTCTTTCATTGTTAGCTAAAATTGTTGATTATAGCCACTCTAATATACAAAAAGAGTATGAAGAACATTATGGAGAAAAAATAACTGTTTTTGAAATAATTGAATATTCAACCAAACCTGCATTTATTAGGTATGGTCAAAGTCAAGACAGCACAAATATTCGAATAAACAAACAAAAAGGTACCTTTGCTATTTGTTGTTCCGAAGTGCTCTCTGATCATACGCTTATGAAGAAGGTTATGCCATTAGAAAGTGGCATTGAGGCATTAACAATTCGAATCCCTTATGAATATAAGAAACTGGTGAAAGAAGAGTTAGATAATATAGAGATAAATAAAGCATTTATATACCCTGAATTACCATCAGTAGGTGATTATGTTCGAGAAAAGTACAAATACAGCAATTATAGTAAAGAAAACCTCTATACTATTGTTAAATCAGACGATGTATCTACTGGTGCGGCCAAACGTGTATCTCTTATGGTTATTTTAGAAAAGCCTTTACAGATAAATCAAATTGAAGAGATTTGTAAATCTATAATAGATGATTATAAAAGAATAAATGACGTAGTGTATCTCTACATAGCCAAAAATGGTAAAGATTATAGAAAGATAAATTGGATATTACAAGTTCAATGGATTAGATCTACATTAAATGATTTATTTAAGCCTCTTCCTATTGGAGAATCAAAAGATGGAGAGACTTATTGGAAATATTCAGATGATTATAGTGTGATATCAGAATTTTATGATACACTTTTATAATTTGAAGATACCGTGTTATTCTATGCTCAATTTCTGACCAGAATTAATAATAAATATTGAAAGGTATAATCAAATTAATAGATGTTTTAAATAAAGGTTTGTAAAGGATAGTAAGTGTTTACTAAGTTGAGGGAAGTGGAATAAAATAGAAGCCGGAATTTTAGACCGGCCTCTACGACATCATTTCCCCTTCTCCTTCTCCTTCTTCCGCTTCTCCTTCTCCGCCCGATAAAACTCATGAAACATCTTCATTAACGCGCGCTTCTCAATCCGGGACACATAGCTCCGCGAAATCCCGAGCTCCTTCGCGATTTCCCGCTGCGTCTTCTCTTTCTTCAAATCAAGACCGAACCGGCCGACGATGACTTCTTTTTCCCGGCCGTCGAGAATGTCGATATACTCTTTTACTTTTTCAAGCTCCATGTTGAGCTGAATGGTATCAATCACGTCTTCATTTTCTGATTTTAAGACGTCAATTAATGAAATTTCATTTCCTTCTTTATCCTGACCGATGGGGTCATGCAGAGAGACGTCTTTTTTTGTTTTTTTGAGTGCGCGTAAATGCATGAGGATTTCATTATTAATGTCAAAAGGGGGGGGCATTTAAAATGTTTCAAATAAGCCGATACTGATAATAAGTCTTATTTTAAGTGAGTGAGGGGAATTAATTTGAAATTTTTAAGTTTAGACACAAATGTTTTAATAAATATGATTGTATCTCGAGATGATGGACATAAGCCTGAGTCATATGAGCAAATGATGAAGTTGTTGTCCTATGGTGAGATCAAGTTAGTACTGCCTGAAATTATAATAAACGAAGTTGAAAGGAATGTGGAAAGAGAGATTGATAAAACATATCAAAAATTAAAAGAAGCTAAAAAAAATATTGATGGTCTATATTGGATAAATAATGCAGAAGAAATGGAAAGCTTCAAGGAATTAAAGAATGCAGCAACCTTTAATATAAATGAACTAATAACACAGTATACAAGAAATAAAGAAAAGTATGTTCAAGGTGCGAAAAAATTATTAGAGAATATCTTTAATCATAGTTCAACGGTTATTATTAAAGAAACAGATGATGTTATTAAAAAAGCATATAAAAGACAACTGTATAAGAAAAAACCTTTTAATGAGAAAGGAAAAGATTCATTGGGTGATGCAGTTATTATTGAATCACTTATTAAGTACATAAGTGATCATAAAAAGAATAATAAACTATTTTTTGTATCAAACAATACTAAGGACTTCTCATCGGAAACTGATAAGGAAATCTTACATCAGCATATTCAGGAGGATATTAAAAAGTTAAATATTGAAGAGGAATTTCATTATAGAGTATATTTTACAAAAACATTAATTGAGGATTTTCAAGATGAAATAAAAAATGCTGGAATCTTAGAACAACTAATTGCAGAAAGTTATTATGAAGACGAACTTAATTCTATTCGTCAAAAACTAGGTATTACATCTTTAAACGCAGATTGGACAAATATATTAGCTAATGATTCTGAAGTAATTGATTTTGCTAGTCAATTACTGAATTGCCACGAGGAAATATCTGAACAATTTAACTCTTTTGAGGATACATATAATAATTTTAAAAAGTATATAGAATCGTTAAATTATGAAAAATTAGAAGAAGTTATGAATTCCTTTAATATTAATACAACGACTTTAAATAAAGATAAATTAGTTTATCAACAGGCTATTTTAGAATGGACTTCAGAGAAAATCGATATTGACATTGATATGGGAGAGCCTTCTGAATATTTGGAAGGATTCCCTTTAAATAAACCAATATTGAAAATAAGAGATTTTCAAGGGAATAATTTTATGATTGAAGTTCAAGGACAGATTTTCCCTGAAAATGATGAGAGTGATATGTTAGATATTACTGTGACGAATTTTATAACAAATAAGAATGCAAAAGGATCTATAGATATATATTATGGGTATAGTGGTTTGAATGATTATGATTCTCCAGAGGGCATTGGTGAACAAATAAATCTTTGTGGTCTAGAGAGTGTTATAGATACAGTGAAAGAGGTATCTGAATTCATAATTGCCCAAATTGAAGAATGTAAAGAAAAGATTAATGAAATAAAAGATACAATTTGATCTAGAAGTATGGGTTGAAAAATGGCGAGGATACTTTAATTCCCTTGCCATTTTTCACTTTAAACCCTATAGAGTAATCTATTACGAGCAAAATTATAAGTCACTTTAAAAGCTAAGGAAATGTCTTTGATTAAATCATTTTCTGTAGTGAGTTTAATTTTTCTAAGCATAAATGTCGGAATACAAAACTTATATGCAAAACGCTTCGCCTGCATTTCCTGCAGCTCTCTAAACAGTGGGGGCATGATTAGTTGGTTTCCCTCATGTCTAAGCGCATGACAAAGTTCATGACCAAAATCTTGCCACTGTTCTTGAGGACTGAGGCGATTATCGATGATAATAGTTCCAGCATAGTACCGGCTGCTGATGTTTAAGAATTCGACTTTTAAATTGGAGCGGTATGCGATATCTAATAGATCAAGTTCAGATGGATTTGTTATGTTGATTTGATGATAGAATGCTTCGATCCAGTCATCTAAGTGTGTTGTGTTTTTTGGTAAAATACGTTCCAACTAAAGCAACTCCTTTTAAATGAGAACATTTGTTCTTTTTGTGAGTAAAAAATAAATACTCTTAATGAGCATTTATTTTAAATCAACTGTTAATTCTTTTTTTTCGGCAACATTATTTAAATGTTCGTCGAATGGTGAATCTAATACAAGTCTGATACTCTTAATTTTGGAAACATCAGATTCAAAAGGAACAGCAACTTGATATTCTCTTTTCGCATTTCCAAAAAGTTTCATATCATATTGCTCAATATCTGTATAAAGATTATTACTGCTCATCTTAATCTGTTCTTTTGTATTTAAAATAACATGACTAATACCAGAGAAATTGATGGTCTCTTTATCTGTATTTTCTACAGAAAATTTTATATCAATAAAATGAAAAGGGTTTGTTAATTGAATATCCGTTAAACTTTGATAGTCGCTTAGGCGGTCATCAGGAATATTTGACAACTTCATTATGTTGACATGTTCAAAATTTATCTTGAGCGGGCCCATTTTCTGTGATTCAATTTTTTCTTGGCTTTTTAAGTAATTAAATAATTCTCCTGTCTCGTCATCTTTGTAACTGTCACTTGTCTGTTCTTCTTTTGTTTCTTTTTCCTTTTTGTCTGAAACATTTTCTTGTGGTTTTGCCGAAGATTCATCAGTTGTTTTAGTTGAATTACATCCAACTAAAAGTACAAATAATGATAAACAAATTGAGAATAAGAATCTTTTCCCCATAGCTTCCCCCTATTTTTCTTTCTGATAACTTGAATATCCCTTCAAATTCATCAAATAATTCATTCTGCATAAAAAGGTTTATATACAAGTATGTGATTATTTTTTGCTCTTAATAAATTCCCAAAACTGTATTAATTCCTCAATCTTATCATCGGGTGCATCTTTCAAATCTTTAAAGAAAAGTTCTGTTTTTGGATCTAAAAGCTCTCTCCACATATCTTCATTTGAGCTATCGAATTCTTTTCCGGTTAATAAAAAATCAAGAGATACATTAAAAATATCAGTTATTTTAATAAGCGTTTCATAGTCAGGGCGGCGTTTATTTATCTCATAATGAGCATATGTTCCTCGTGAAATGCCAATTTTTTTTGCAATTTGTTCTTGAGTCAGATTATGTCTTTCCCTCAGGGATCTAAGTCTATCACCCAACATAGTTATTCCTACTTTCAAATTAAAGGTTGAGTACATTATATCGTAGCAAAAAGCTACAAAGAAAAAATGTAGCAAAAAAGCGCAAAGGGCATTGACTGTATCAAAATGCTACTGTATTATGTGATTTATAGTAGCTAAACGCTACAAAAGGAGGTGTTAGTTTGCAGAAGAGAAAATGGCTCTCTAAAAAACGTAAAGAAATCGGTAAAACACAAGAAGAAATTGCAACAGCTGCAGGTATAAAAAGAGCTTATTACTCTCAAATTGAGCTAGGTTCTAGAAGTCCTAGTGTCGGTGTAGCGAAAAGGATCAGTAAAATTATAGGTTGTGATTGGACATATTTTTTTACAGTCGATTGTAGCGAAAGAGTACAAAAATAAAGAGAGGTGTATCAAATTGAAAATAACCGTCACAAAAGGCCCTCTATTTCATCAAGCAGAAGCCAGAGCTTATAAGTATCTAAGCGGAATCTTAATTAAACGAATGAAAGAGCATCAAGAAAAAGTTGAAAGAGAAAAGAAAGAATTAGTCGCTTCTTCATCATGATACCCATTTAAAAATTTTCTAGCTGTTCTAACTTGGAAAAAGTTCTTAACCAGAACAAAGGGGGTGAGGAAGTTGAGGTTGGGGGTAGTGCTCCGACAAGCAAGGAAAAGAGCTGGGATGTCCCAAGAGAAGCTGGCTGAATTGTTAAGTCGCTCAAGGAGCTGCATATCAAAATTTGAGAACGATCAAAAGATGCTTGATGTTCCTACATATGTACGGTGGATGGAGGCGACAAATGCAAAAGAAGCCATGATCGCAACCTTATGTGGTGTCGATCCACTTGCAGTCACTCAGCAGATTACAGCCATCATGGCTTTGTTTGGAGGATGAAGATGAGAAAAGCGATTTTCAAGAGTATTGATCATGAAGGGATAACAGCTGAAATGATCTGTATTGAACAACTACAAAAAAGATTAATGAAAGCATTAGAGAGTGCTGATATAAATAAGGCATTAGCAGCTCACAAAGATATTGCTAAATCATTAAACCAAATTCAGCGTTACGAAAGCCAAGCCAAGGTTCATTTATTAAAACAGGCTGCGAGGGTTACAAAAATCAAATATCCAAAATCACTAAAAAATAGATTGAGAGGATTGATCTAGTTGAAGTATTTGTTCACAGCAAGTCGCTTAATGAAGGCGAAAGATATCGTGAAACAATGTCAGATGCGTCATACAGAGGAAGGGCTCATTTTATTAGCCGCTCTGGAATTACAGATCAGAACGGAAATAGAAAACAGAAAAAAGCAGCAAGCTCCGACACTTACTGCTTAAATCATTTCAAACCATGAATAACAAAATGATCGATCTCATTATAGCGTTATTTAGAGATCACGACAAGGCTTATTCTTGTCGTCCGGCTTGCGGATGGGTCAGTGCACACCTACCCCCTCAAATCATGCTCCATCCGCGGTCGGACGATGCGAATAAGCATCAAATAATGTGTTAAGGAGGAAAGAAGTCTTGAGAACTAAACCAGTTATTAAACCTTTCAGTGAGAGACAGTCTGATCAGTTCTATCTATCACAAGTGAATGGATCAATTGTGATGACTAACAAAGGTAAGCCAATGTTCCAATTTCCTGATAAACAAGCCTTTGAGAAATTTCAACAGCTAAAGGCAGATGCGATCCGCTCAAAATTAGAGATTATTTGATGCTTACACCAAACAGAAGAGGAGGGAAAAAGATGAATATTGAGCATCCGATCATCACAGAGATTAATAGATATGGCTATCCAAAAGATATGGTGAGGCAAGAAGAACACTTTGGAATTGATTTTTATGGGTCAGAAATTTTGTTAGAAGATGACTATGTTGAGGATAAAAATTCGGGTGAACTGATCTTGCGAGAAAATCTAGAACGCTATCTTGCAGAGGAGCTTGATTTTGAGTTTAAAACAGCAAAATAAAAGAGCTCACTCCCACAAGTGAACTCATCTAAATAACCAGACACAGAATAAGGTGTCAACCACTATTATAAGCAGGTTGTCACCTAAATTCAATGGGGGTTTCTTATATGAATGGATTGTCAAATGTTGATTACTCAAACTATATGGCAGCTTCACAGCCATCAGCGGGAACGTCAGTAACAACAGAAGCTATGGTTAGTCGGCAGGCACAGGAAGTACAAGCAGCTATGGTCATAGCAAAGAAGTTTCCGCGAGACGTATATGCTGCTTTTGAACGAATCAAGAAAGCGTGTGAGCGTAGGCTATTAGCTGAGAATGCTGTCTACGAATATCCACGAGGTGGAACAAAGGTATCAGGTCCTTCTATTCGTCTGGCTGAAGCTCTGGCACAGAATTGGGGAAACATTGATTACGGAATCATGGAACTTGAACAAAAAGCAGGAGAATCTTCTGTTATGGCTTATGCGTGGGATCTTGAAACCAATACTCGTCAGACCAAAATATTTACGGTAAAGCATGAACGAAAAGCAAAAGGCGCCATTACAAAGCTTAATGATCCAAGAGATATTTATGAACTGGTTGCAAACCAAGGGGCACGTCGAGTTCGTGCCTGCATTCTTGGAGTGATTCCAGGAGACATTGTTGATGCTGCAGTTGATATGTGTCAAAGAACGCTGATTAGTGGTCATAAAGAGCCTTTAGAAGACCGGTTAAGAAAAGCATTAACAACATTTAAAACTGATTTTGGTGTTACGAAGGAAATGGTCGAGGAATATGTCGGTAGCAAATTAGATGCCTTTACTGAGCAAGATTATCTCAAAATAGGACGCATCTACACTTCTCTTCGTGATGGTATGGCAAAGAAAGAGGATTATTTCAACGTCAAAGTTTCAGGTGCTACAAAATCAAAAATCGAAGAAGAGTTTCTAAAGCAGCAGGAACAAAAAGAGAGTGATGTAAAGGCTGGTGAGCCAGCAAATGATGATTCCGACAATCAACAAGGAGAATTATTACTCTAACGAGATCGATCAAGTTTATATGTCAAATTCTCAATATAAGAGTTTCTTAGAGTGTGAGGCGGCTACAATGGCAAAACTCAACGGTGAATGGCAGCCGCCGTCCTCTGAAGCTCTACTCTTTGGTCAATATGTTCATGCCTGGCTTGAAGGAGAGCAGGCCTTTGATGAATTTAAGATGAACACACCTGCTCTATTTACACAAAAGGGTCAATTGTATAAACAGTATCAATTGGCTGATCTCATGATTGAAGCTATACAGAATGACGACTTGTGCATGTTTGTTCTTCAAGGAGATAAAGAAGTAATTATCACAGGCGAACTGTTCGGAGTGCCTTGGAAAGGAAAACTCGATGTGTTCAACCCTGCAGGTGGTCGCTTTGCTGATCTTAAAACAACTCGTTCTCTCAGGGAAAGAATATGGGATCAAGAGCTTGGCTATTGTTCATTTGTAGAAGCCTATGGATATATTGCTCAAATGGCTCTCTATGCGGAAATAGAAAGACAGGAAGCAGGACGTAGTAATTGGTTAGAGCCTTTGATTGTGGCCATATCAAAAGAAGATCCACCAGATAAAGCAGTTATCAATATTGATGAGTCAAGGATGGAAATTGAGTTAGAAGATATAGAAAAAAACATGGAGCGGATCGTTCAGGTTAAGCATGGCGGAGAAAGACCGAGAAGATGTGAAAAGTGTAAGTATTGTCGATCTACAAATCGTCTTAACCGCATTATCCATTTTTCCGAACTGGTGAACAGCTAGTGAGGGAGAAGCTAATCATTAAAGTTCCTATTCCGTTTGTGTACCTGTCTTTATCTAAATCAAGTCGTAATCAAGCTGCTTTATTTAGAGCGTATGTGAAGGGTTATATCCAAAGAAATGAGCCAGGTCTTACTTTTATTAGGATCAGTGGAATGTACGCTCTATGTGAGATTAAAATGCCTTAATTGATGATGTTGGAGAGGAGGAAGTTATTTGTCTACTGGATGGGTAAAACTGCATCGAAAAATATTAGAACACGAATTATGGAATGACGTGACTACCTTTAGACTGTTCACTTTATTAGTTATGAGAGCAAGTCATCAAGATGGCTTCAAAATGAATGGAGTTGTTTTAAATAAGGGCCAGTACATAAGATCGTACTCAAAACTATGTGAGGACCTCGCTTATAAAGAAGGAAGAGGGCTAAAAAAGCTGTCTAAAAGTACAATTATGCGTTCAATTAAGAAACTTGTTACGAACAACATCATCACTGTTAGCGAAACGGAACTAGGAACACTATTCACCATTGTGAAATACGAGTCATATCAAGAGTTTTCGAGTGATCACGAAACAGAACCCAGAACGGAAGAAGAACCTATCGCAGAACGAAGACGGAACGAAAGCGGTACGAAGTCGGAACTATATCAAGAATTAAAGAATTTAAGAATTAAAGAAGAAGAGGAAGAAGAAAAGAGAGCCTCAGTAGAAAATGATTTAACTCCTTTCCACCAGATCGAAGAAAAGTACTTATCGCGAAAAGGTGGGTTGATGTTAACACCAAAAGATTCAGCTGCCATTGAAAGGATTCTCAAGGAGCGTATACCACTTGAAGTCATATTGAAGTGGATCGACGAGGTATTCGATCAATATCAACCAAAGCATAGAGCAGACAGTATTAAATCTTTTGTATACCTTGAATCAGCGATTCTTGATCGTTGGCATGCACAGCAGTACCAAGCTCAGCCACTTATAAACAATGTTTCTGAATTTAAACCAAAGCAGCATAGACAAAGTAATTTAGACGCTCTAGCTCAATACGCAAAAGAAAATGGGATTAAATTTGGAGGAGGTTGATGAGCATGAATCAAGAGCAAGCAATGTCTATCCTAACAAGGATTGCAGCTGCCTATCCAAGGTTTGAACTCACTACAGACGCGATCGGAAAAGAAAGAATTAAACTCTGGCTTGACCACTTAAAGGATCAACCCTATGAACAGGTTTTGAAAAAGATCGACCAGCACATTGCTGAAAAGAGATTCCCACCTGCTATCGCAGAAATCAAAATCAAACAACCAGAGCAAAATGAATTCTTAGCGAAACAGAAAGCGTGGGAACAAAATGCAAAATTTGCGAAACGTAGAAGCTGAACAGTTTTTATTAGGTTGTATCATCCTTGAAGGTGATCTGATTAAAGAAACAGCACTAGAGCCCAGACATTTTGCTGAAGAACGGCATAAACGGATTTTCGAAGCGATGAGGGAAGTGGACAAGCTTGGCAAGCCTGTTGAATTGGCCAATACAGCTGCATCTATGGGAGACCTTTTAGATTCAATTGGAGGCTTTGAATACTTAACCAATCTTGCAAGTACTGTTCCCTCAAAACATGCTTTCGAGACCTATGAAACATTAATCTACGAGGCTTTTAGACTCAGAGATTTGCAAAGTGCTGCTTTAGCATTTGCTAGTTCTCCTACTGATGAGGGCATCACTGAGCTTTATCAAAAAACAATTGAAGCTCAAGAGGTTGGTGTAAAAGAGACTCGCACGAAAATGGATGTATTAACCGAGATTTTTATGAGCATGGAAGAAGATCATGGTGATCTTACAGGAGTCGACACTGGTCTTGCGGACCTGAATGCTATGACAGGTGGTTGGCAAAAAAGCGATTTGATAATCGTGGCTGCTCGTCCATCGATGGGAAAGACTGCTTTCGCTCTTAACCTAGGATGTAACAACGCGCTAAAGGGTGGAGTAACTGATATTTTCTCGCTCGAAATGTCAGATACTCAGTTAACTCATCGAATGTTAAGCAGCCTTGGAAGAATTGAAGGCACAAAGTGGAGGAATCCAAAAAAGTACTTTAGCGATCAAGATTATGACAGAGCCAACAAAGCTATGGGTGAATACGAAAAATTAGACATCTACATCCATGATCAGCCCACTCAAACAGTCGCAGACATCAGGTCCCAAATCCGTAAAACGAAAAAGGATCATCCTGATCAAGATCATTTAGTGATCATTGATTATCTTCAGCTCATTACCCCAATCGGTAAGTTTGAGAGCAAAAACTATGAGGTTGGTGCCATCACCAAAGAGCTGAAGAATATGGCGAGAAGCTTTAATGTCCCAATCATTTTGCTATCACAGCTCTCACGTGGAGTTGAACAGCGGCAAGATAAACGTCCAATGATGTCTGATCTGCGTGATTCAGGAAGCATTGAACAAGACGCTGATATCGTTACGTTCCTCTATCGTGATGATTATTACAACAAAGATAGTGAACAGAAAAACATAGTTGAAATCATCTTTGCTAAACAGCGAAATGGTGAAGTTGGGACAATAAATGCTGCTTTTATGAAAGAGTACGGAAGGTTTGTAAACTTGTCGCGGCAAATGGAAGCCGCTTTATGATACGGAGGATGAACATGTCAAATATTAATAGCAAACAGCGTCGTGAGTACCTTTTAAACGAATTAACTCGTATAGGATATTTAGCTAGTTTGGACAAGAACCCTGAAAATTTATCACTCTATGAACTTGAAATGCTTGTCATTTCTCTGAAGAGTCAACGTGGTAGTAGGGTGTTAACATATAACGCGAGGATGGAGGCATCTGAATGAAGATAGCATTCACCGTCTACGGAGAGCCGGTTGCACAGGGACGCCCAAGAGCTACCCATATGAATGGAATGACAAGGTTATACGACCCCAAGAAGTCACGAGACTTCAAGCAATACGTTAAGTTGGCTGCGAGCGATCACCGACCTGATCAACTTCTTACAGGTCCGCTTGAATTGAAAGTGAAAGTCTATAAATCTACATTAAAAAGCTTCAGCAAGAAAAAAGCAGCAGCAGCCGAAAAAGGCGAGTTGAGACCAGCTAAGAAGCCGGATGTTGATAACTACATCAAAGGGATAAAAGATGGCCTGAATAAAGTCATTTGGCAGGATGATAGCCAGATTGTTGATTTACATGTAAGCAAATTCTATAGCAGCTCACCGAGAATCGAAGTCGAAGTCTCAACTCTCACACCAACCCATGAGGAGGAAAAGTTATGTCAACAAACATTAATCTAAATTCTTTTGCAGAAGGTGCATTGAAAGAACAATTCAATATTGAACTTCAGCGTATTTTAGAAAATATTGCTGATCCAAATACAGATCCAAAAGCAAAAAGAAAACTAACTATCCAAGTAGCTCTTTATGGAGATGAAAGCCGAGATGTTGTCTTTACAAACGTAGTAGCAAAATCTCAACTTGCTCCAGGAAGAGAAGTAGAAGCGAAATTATTTATGGACACCGACTTGCAGGGGAATGTCACGGGAGCTGAACTCAAATCTGGAATTCTAGGTCAAACATACATTGATGATGCGGGTGATATAGCAGAACATGATGGCCAAAAAATCATCAATTACCAACAAAAGAAATCAAATTAATTATTAAAAATAAGTACTGGAGGAATGAAAAATGATTAAAGAAGCACTTCAATATATTACAGGATTAGCTAATACAAAGATTTGGAAAGTTGAGGATGTAGTTTATTCAACTGAAACATTATCAAGAATTAAGGAACCTATCCCAAATACAATTCATGTACATTCTTTGTCTGGTTTAGTGGAATATCTACAGTCTAATTTTGATGAGCCAGGACAGCTAATGGTACATGTAGAATCTCCAACATCAATAACTGTGTATTCTCAATTAAACCGAGATGCTGAAAGAAAGGTTTTTATTAAAGCTGAAGCAATGATACCTTCATTCAGGTTTGATAGTTTCTATGATCCTGAAACATTTAACATCAAGCTTCAATCGGTTTTTGTGCAGAATGAGGACAGGGACATCATGCTGAAAGTTGTTGGAAATATTAAAGAGGAAGCGGTGCAAACAATTGGTGATGATGGTGTATCTCAACAAGTTGTCGCAAAAGCAGGTCCCGCTTCAGTAGCAAATGTTCAAGTACCTAACCCAGTAGTTTTGGCTCCATTTAGAACGTTTGTTGAAGTAAAACAGCCAGAATCAAATTTTGTTTTTCGTATGCAGAGCGGTCCTGCTTGTGCCCTTTTTGAAGCAGATGGTGGTGCGTGGAAACTAAAGGCAATGGAATATATTAGAAAATACTTAGTACAAACACTGCAAGAAGAGATTAATAAGAAGAAAA
This sequence comes from Bacillus sp. FSL K6-3458, assembly GCF_038005045.1. NCBI lineage: Bacteria > Bacillati > Bacillota > Bacilli > Caryophanales > Bacillaceae > Bacillus > Bacillus sp. FSL K6-3458. The sequence goes on from NZ_JBBOSI010000001.1 coordinate 1,683,282, forward strand.
TCAAAGTGATTGCGTAATGGCACGTAAACGCTCAAAACGGTGGTTCTTGCTTTATCGCGAAGAGGATGGACAACACGTCCACCTCTATGAACCACTTAAAAAATATGAACTGCAAAGTCGGATCAGGAAAGGATGGAGACTTGTCAGATGATTAATAAAATCAAGTTTTTCTTCAAACATAAGCACTTCTTTTGCTTTAAGTGTAGAAACATAGTTTCAGTGCAGCGTGGTTATTGGCTGGAATTTAATACGCGGGTTTTTAATGGTCCAATCTGCACTAAATGTGGAAGGAGCTTTAGGAAATGAAACAGATTGTAGAAGGCGATTGGGTAGAAGCTTTGGGTGAAGTTAATCGCAGAATGTTTCATATATCTGGTTACGTTGTGAAAATCTCTGAAGATGAACTTTTAGTGAAGCCGCTTAAAGGAAAGTCTACGGCTGTTCCTAAACATTGGGCTAAAAACTTGGATGTAACGATCACTGAAGCTGGCTTAAAGGATCTTATTAACTTGTCCTTAGACATAAAGGACAAGCATCTATTTGAAGCATATGTGCGTGATTTGCAAGCTCTTCAGTGCAAATAAAAAGAACCAAAGCACAAGGCCCCAGTTCTATTGAATCTGCACAATTTATTATAACATAGGAGGTCTTGTGCATGAATAATCCATACAAACTTACGGACTCAAACATCTCCATTGATAGCTTTATGACCAAAGGAGAAGTGAAAGTCATTATCTTAGATGGCCATTCCAACAATGTGGTGTTGGCTGAAACCCCAATGTACGGTAAAACTGAGATTATGACACGTGATGGTCAATTCACAAATTTAAATTACAACAGTTCGTTTAAATTTAAATAAAAGAGATGCTTCTTTGAGTATTAGTTGTAGAGGTTTTGATATAGAGGAAATGAGTCAAGGTAATCAAACGCTCAAGGCGACACCTACTATGATAGATGTTTTAAGGAAATCGAACAGTGTAGTGAATTTCTCTACAAAAGAATAAAAATGATTTTCCATATTATCAGCCCCATTCATGAAATTCATAATAAATAATGTGAACAGTAAAATAATCAATTCCATAGTGGGTATCGCAACTGCGGAGATGCCGCCTTCAGTGTTTGATTTAATAGAATAAGAATATCATTATTTCCATTTGTTTTCAAATTTCCAAATCTTATAGTTATTAAGAGGTGTGAGAGTTGATAGCTGAACAATTGTCCTTACTGCCAGGTATCGATGAGAAACAAGTCCGGAATGCTCTGATCAAGGAGCTGAAGGTCTATAGGGCCCTGAAGGTGAAGGAGGAAAACAGAAAGGAACAGGAGGCAAATGGTGCAACAGGCCTTTTCCCTTCTCTTAGGAACCAGGAAGTTTTAAATGAACTGAAGGTCCGTCAGATAGAAAGAGCGCTTGAAAACAGCCTAGATGAAATTGAACAAGATATCATCCGTATGAAATACCTGACATCACGTGTGGTGAAGGATTTGGAGGTGTGTGAAGAACTGGGTCTGAAGAAAGACCGGTATTATAAATTGAAGAAGCAAGCGACGTTTAACCTTTCAACAGCACTCGGAATCATATGAGTGCTGTTTTTGTATATATGGTATTTTAGGATCATTTATAAATAGATACATATATTGTATATTGGATTTGTTGTAAATAATTTGGAAAAGGAGTATCAGAATGAAGAAATTTGCTTATTCGATTTTCTTTATGGTTTTTCTGTTGACGGCATGGTTATGGACAAGTGATGCTGAAGCTAGTCAATCAAAGGATGGTATCACAACATACAAAGAGACACATGTACTGGAAGTTGACGAAAAGGGACATGCAAAAGAAATACAGAGTAAATCTGATATTATTGATCAAGCAAGACAACAATTTAAAAACCAACCTCATGATCCACCTCAAAGAAATATGCCACAGGGTGACACCGTAGTGCTTCAACCATCCACCAAGAATAAGAATAATAATAAGACTCCAGACGCAAATACTAAAGTCGCAAACACAATCGTCATTGATACATTGTTTAAGTTAGATCAATCGAAAAAGTCAATTACTCATAGTTCTACAATTCGTAGCATGATAGGCAAAGCGAAGCCGGTTATTGTAATTGTAGGTAGCACTCTATTTGTAGGAGATGATTATGCGGGGAAATATAACGCAATTTCAACTTATACAAAAGAATTTACGGGTTCTCAGATAAAAGTTGGTGCTACAGCATCTAAAACGTATAAAATGGTGAAAACGAAATTTGTGTACAAATCCGATATACTGACAGCCGGTTGGGTTGGAAGTGCCCCAGGTACTAAACAGAGTACTACTGAAACGTATTTAGTTAATAAAAATGCTTATCAATATCCTCAAATTCATAATAGTCATAGTGGTAAATCATTGCCGGCACCAACAAAAGCAAATATGAAATGGTATAAGCCTGAAGATAGGGTTAAGAGAGATAAGGACATCCGTAATAAATATATCAGATGGTATATTGGCAAATACGGCGATCCTAAATGGGATTGGTCTGGTTTAGACATTCACCATGTTATTCCTTTAGAATATGGTGGAGATAATAAAATGGGTAATTTATATGCACTCACAAGAACACTGCATCAACAAGAGGTTTCTCCTTGGTGGAGAGGATATAGATAGAAGGTGAAAGATTGAGTAGGATCGTGCAGATATTAGAAAAACTTGAAAATCAATTAGATGAGAAAAACATCATCAAATTCTCGGTAGACGGTGAAGTCTATGAAAAGTGCTGTACCTTCAATGCCCCAGCCGATCAAGAAAATATAAAACAATTTGAAAAGAAACATCATACATTGCCTGACGATCTCAAAGAGTTTTTATGTCTACATAATGGCGCAAGAATATTTGAAGACATAGTTTTTGGGAACAAGGTGGGTGGAGGATTACACGTTTTCAGTTTAGAAGAAATCGAATCCGAGTTGTCTAATGATTTTTTTGATCAGGTTGATGGAACAGCTATTGCTGCTCTTTTTGAAGGGTGCTACTTGATGCTAAATAAGGGAAATTCCAACCTTTATCTATTTGAAGATGGTTTAGAATATAGGTTGCTTGATGTAGATTTTGAAACTTTTCTTCAGAAGTATATTAATTCTGAAGGCGATGCGTTTTGGGAATAGTAGAACCAAAGTGTCCATGTTTATGGGCACTTTTTTTATTTGCATTGCCGAGATAAAGCAATCATGAATATTTTATTTTGTTCAGAAAGAAACCTGAGGACGCTGATCATTGAGCACTTTAAGTGCATTAATGGATGTATGTTTTTTTGTTGACATAGATAGAACTATTATGTAGAATAGTCCCATTATGAGACTGAGAGAGGCGATGTGATAAAATTGTTGAACGAGAAAGCAAAGCGTTTTTGCAGTATACGGCAAGATTTAGAAATGATCTATGATTACTATGCCAGATCTGTCGGGATTTCCTATACGACATTATTTGTTTTGAATCTTATTAGTCAGTATGAGGTATGTACACAGAAAGTTATTTGTGAGAGATCAATGCTTCCAAAGCAGACAGTGAATAATGTAATTAAGAAGCTATCAGAGCAGGGTTATCTCGAATTGGGAGATATGCCTAACAATAGCAAATCAAAGCGAATTCTGTTTACTGAAAAAGGAAAAAAATATGTAGAGCCAATGATTCAGCATATACATAATGCTGAAAATACGGCAATGGAGCAATTATCTGACAGTCAGCAGGATGAACTTCTTTATATTATGGAACTATATGAACAAGCATTTAGGAAAGCTATGAAAAATGAGTGAGGAGTTAGATGATGAGAAAAAATATTGGAGCAAAATCTTACGTGTTACCACAACCAGTTTTTATTATTGCAGCGTATGACGAAAATGGAATTCCGAATGCCATGGCTTCTACATGGGGCGGTATTAGTAATGAAAATGAAATTTCAATCTGCATTAGTTCAGAACGAAAGACGTTAAAGAATATCATGCTGCATGGTGCATTTACCGTAAGCATGTCAGATGCGTCTTTTCTTGAGGCGTGTGATTATCTTGGAAATGAAACTGGAAATGAGGTTCCAGATAAATTTGAAAGAGCTGGATTTCATGCAGTTAAGGCGGACTTTGTTGATGCACCACTGATTGAGGAACTTCCATTTGCGTTAGAGTGTAAAGTGAAAAGTTATGATGAAAAAGAATGGCGCATGATTGCTGAAATCGTGAACATCAGTGTTGAGGAAGATATACTAAATGAGAAAGGTAGAGTCAATCTGGATAAATTCAGTCCCCTTGTATTTGATCGGGGGAGCAGAAATTATCATAAAATAGGAGAAAAAGTAGGAGATGCTTTTGAGGATGGACTGTATCTTAAGAAGAACAAGTAAAAAAATATTAAAGACTTATTAATTGAAATTAAAATGAAGATACTGACATGTTTAGTGAATCTGTAGATGAATTAATAAGTAGTATCTAGAGAATGTTTTAAACCTTGATTGGCTTTATGCCTTTTAAGGTTTTTTTATTGGGCTTTAAGCCGAGAAAAAACCGAGAAAAAGCCGATAAAAAGGGGACCTTTTTTCCTAAGTGGATCATCGTATGATAGAGACAAGCAAAACGAATGTGAATATTTTGTCCAGAAGGAAGAACCTGCGGACGCTGATCATTGAGCACTATAAGTGCCTTGATTGGTGTCCGCTTTTTTATTGGGAGACGCGTCTTTCCCTTATCAATGGCGTATCTGGATACGGAACAAAGGTGTTGAGGAATGTGGCCATACGAGAGGGACATTCTGAGCCTGGATAGCAGCTGGTCTGCGGCGGCCGTATCGAGGACAGTTTTTCATTTTACTTGATGATTGACTGTACTTGGCGTCCTCTCGGAGTGTAGTCATCATTGCAAAATTATTTAAGCGAATAGCGTAAGGTGGTGCTTATTCGGCAAGGAGAGTATGAACATGAAGATCAGAGATTCTTTATCAGTAGAAACAACGAAGCAATTAAAGCGCATTGCTCCTGGTTCTAATCGAAAGAAGAAGAGCAATGCTGATCCGATAACAAAGCGAGATTGGGAAGAAATCATGGGAACGAGACGCGAAACATACCAACGACAAGGCGGCCGGGTCCGAAGAAAACGATAAATTTTGGGAACAGTCGTCTTTTGGGTGTATGGCTGCAGGTGCTTTGGTGAGGGATAGGAGCGCAAAAATATAAAAAGGGAGATGATGAGCATGGCATCAAAGTTTGGTGTATCTGCTAATTCAAAAAAAGCGAATCATATTTTAGGAAAGGACAAGGTTGTGGTTGTTGCGATTCAGAATCACAATGATTACATTTGTGGGCCAAACCTTATTCCTCAACGAAAAGTTGAAGGGAAATGGGTTAGAATCAAAACGAATTCACCTAACCCGCTTAACCCAGCAGAGAAACAGTACGATGAATTCGATATCAAGGAATCACTAGGTAACAAAAAAGGTACGTATCGATTCAAGGTGGATGTAGAGCGCTATGACAAAAATGGCAACCATGTTGAAACAGTTGGTACATTCTATACAAAAGAATTTTACGTTAAATAGAACCAATTCACTGAACACCTGAAAATTTCCAAATCACCTCCGATATAAGTTTAGGAGGTGATTCTTTTGAACGAATCTAATGAACATGAAGAACTAATGCTATTTGGTCAGATTAAAGACGTGCCAATGTATTTGCTGCGCTTTGGGAAGAATATACATAAAGCAAATATTAATGAACAAACAGCATTCAAAGAGAAAGTTAAGAAGTATCATAGTAGTGAAAAAATCAACATGCTTTTGAAGAGGCTTGAAGAAGGGCTCGATACTCATAAATCTTTAAGTCATTTTACTACTGCTTTTTTTACAATTTTGGCTGTAATATTAGGTAGTACAATAAATTATGGTCTCAGTTTGTCAGATGCGGAAGGAGCAGAAGGAGCAGCCCCAATGATTATATTAATGACCTTTTATATTGCTATTATAGTTTGGGGTTATCAATCTATAACTCATTCAATAAAGCTAAAAAAAGCGAGCAGATATAAAACATTGCTACTAGAGTGCTTAGATGAAATATCTGAAAAGGAAAGCAAAAGACGTTTCGTAAAATTAACAAACAAGTATCGAACACCTTAGGAGATAAGGTGTTTTTTTGACGGTTTGAGAGCGGCTTCTATTGCGAAGGTCGCTTTTTCGTTCGACAAAGTTTCCAAAATAATTTCAAATCCTCCTGTCCTGTCGATATAAAGGTGGGAGGTGAAAAAATGGAAATGAAAGAACATTTTAAAATGTATGTAACCGATTCAGCATCTCATTTACATTATGAGAAACTAGAAATATTAATTGATGAATTTATCAACATGGATAAGATCAAGTTTATTTATTCGAAAAGTCCCTTCGATCCTGAAAATGCTGAACACTATATCTTCTTGGATCCGGAAGAATTAGTCGTTCTTAAAATAGAAGGGGAACATAATACTATCGAATTCTCTAATAATAAAATTGTTGGAAAGAAATTAGAATATAGCGGATTAAGAAAAGCTTCTCTTACAATCACTTTTGAAAATGGTCGAGAAATTGAATTTCTATCAGATGATTGTAATGCAGCACATGAAGAGCGTTACGTTGAATCTATCAAAAAAATTTACAAAACAGTATAGCATCCTACGGGGTGCTTTTTTTGTTCGACAAATTTTGCAATATATTCTAAAGTCCTTTTTCCTGTCGATATAATTATAGGGTGAATAATTATGTTTTCAAAATATGGAGACCACAAGTATTTTAAAAAATACATAAAAAAAAGATACGGAAATATAAGATGGCTTACTCTAGCGAAAAGAGAGGAAAAAATTAAGCAAATAGTTTTTGATCATAGTAAGTTGGAAATTAAAAGGATGCTAAGAGCAGCGCAGAATAGCATCGATGAAGACAATAATCATCAGCCATTTTTTCTTGTACCATTTACCATAATAACTTCCATGGTTACATTAATATCATCAGTATGGATAAATTATACGAATAATACTGTTAATAACATTAGTCAAGTATCCTTAAAGTTATTTGAAAAAAAGATTGAAAAGGAGATAGAGCCTTCGGACATTAATGAGATTATTGAAAGTTTGAGTATGTATGGTCCCTATCAAGGTAATATCAAAGTATTATTGTGGATTTTTAATATTGTATTAGTAGGCTTCTTTATTTATTTTTTTATTCGAGCATGGAATTCCTCATATCGTTATAATGTAAAGGCTTTGATGGAAGATTGCTTAGATGTTTATGATGAAGTAAAAACAAAACAAATATTAGAAATTAAATAAGAGAAAAATAATTCAAACTCAAACTTAATTGAGCAGCTCGGAGGTGGGTGATATGTAATGGCTAGACCGCGTGACCCAAGAAGAGATGAAGCTTTTCGTCTTTGGAAAGATAGCGATGGAGCCCGCTTGCTTAAAGACATTGCAGATGAGTTGGGTGTGACAAGCAGCACAGTCCGTAAATGGAAAGCGAACGATAAATGGGAAGACAAATTCAAAGGGAGCGCTCCTAAATTAAATAGGAGCGCTCCTTTACGTTCCGGCGCACCTAAAGGGAACAAAAACGCTAAAGGAAATAAAGGTGGTAAAGCGCCAATTGGTAACCAAAATGCTAAAGGTAATAGGGGCGGCGCAGCTCCAAAAGGAAATAAAAATTCTTTGCGTACGGGTGAATATGAATCAATCATGTTTGAATATATGGACGACACAGAAAAGGAGCTCTTTGAACAGATTGAGACCGATCCGCTCTATCAGATTGAATTGACCATACGTGAGCTTAGTATTCGAGAACGTCGCATGATGCACAGGATCATGAAGTATGAAAATGGTTTAACTGATAATCAGCGACGTGTTCTTCAGCAACTTAGAAAAACAAAAGATGTCGCACCTTCGACAACTGAGAATGGTGTTGTCAAATACGTTCCAATTATCAATGAACGTCTTGTAGTCACTGAGGTGGAAGAAACTCAATTACCTGTAATTGACCGCATCCTTGAAATAGAGGAAGCATTGACGCGAGTAACAGACAAGCGTCTTAAAGCCATTAGGCAGAAACACGACATTATGAAAACTATGTCAGAGCATGAATTGAGGCTTCGTGGTCTCGATCTTGCAAACCGAACGAGAGAGGCAGAGCTGGAGCGGATCACCGCTCGACCTGTTGATGATTCTGTACAAATAACAATTAAGCGGAAGAAAAAAGGTGATGGCTGATGCAACTGATGGAAAAAGAGGTCAATCCACATTTTGAGGATTTTCTTTTTGACTGGGATCAGAAGTTTCAGTTCTTGGTGGGTGGTTATGGATCATCTAAAAGCTATCACATTGCGCTGAAACTCATCTTAAAGTTACTAGATGAAAAGAGGACAGCCCTTGTGATTCGTGAAGTCTATGACACACATAGAGATTCCACTTTCTCTTTATTTGAAGAGATCGTGAATGATCTTGGACTTGATCATGTCATTCAATGCCGGACATCACCGCTCATGCTGAAATTCCATAACGGCAGCCGGATCATATTCAAAGGGTTGGATAAACCAGCCAAGTTGAAGTCAATCAACAACATCTCGATCATATGGATTGAAGAGTGTTCAGAGGTTAAATACGAGGGATTCAAGGAGTTACTTGGTCGTTTGCGTCACCCGACTTTGAATTTGCACATGATACTATCAACGAACCCTGTTGGTCAAGATAATTGGACGTACAGACATTTTTTTAAGGACGATCAGAACAACCGATTTATCCTGGATGATGAAAGGTTATATAAAGAGCGAACGATCGCTATCAACGATACGTACTATCATCATTCTACAGCTGAAGACAACTTATTCCTTCCGGTCAGCTATATTAAGCAGCTGGATGAACTGAAAGAATATGATCCCGACCTTTATCGAATTGCGAGAAAAGGTCATTTTGGCATAAACGGAATTCGTGTGCTGCCACAATTCGAGGTGCAGCCGCATGAAGATGTGATGCTGGCCATCTCAAATATTAATCGGCCTTTGCTTAGAGCGGGTATGGACTTTGGTTTCGTTGATTCATATAACGCTGTTGTTAGGTTAGCTGTAGATCACGAGAAGAAGTATCTATATATCTATTGGGAGTATTACAATCGTGGCAAGACTGATGATGTCACGGTTGAGGATTTGAAAGAATTCATAGAAACAAAAGAGCTGATCAAGGCAGACAATGAACAAAAGACAATCGCATATTTCCGCAAGATGGGATACAACATGGTGCCCGCTCATAAGTTCCAAGGATCACGCTTGCAGTACACCAAGAAGATCAAGCGGTTTAAGAAAATCATTTGTTCCGACTCATGCAAAAACACAATCTATGAGCTTCAGCCGCTCACGTACAAGACGGACAAGAATGGCAATATCATAGAGGACGAGTTTAAGATTGATCCTCATACCTTTTCAGCCATCTGGTATGCGCTAGATGATTATGAGGTCACCGATCTAAAAGAGCAGCCTAAAGAGCGTAAGCGTCCGAACAGAGAAAGGGGGTCAATGAGAAGGCAATGACAAAACATGTGAAAGCTACTGTGTTTAAAGCAGACATCTCTCAAACTACGAAACAAATTCATGATGATAGTTTTAACTATGAGGCTGATGGATTGATCGAGCCACCATACAATATCAAAGAGCTCAAACAAATAGCAGAGTATTCTACCATTCTTCAGCAGTGCATTGATGCGTATAAGACCAATATTCTAGGTTTCGGCTTGGGAATTGAATACGTTTTTGACTTCAATGCTGAGAATGCACCAGAAGCAAAGAAATCCGCTGCTGAAAAAGAATGGACAAGGCTTGAGGAGCTTGTGCGATACATGAACTATGATGAATCAGCCGAAGTTGTTCTAGGGTATGTGATAGAAGATCGGGAGCGGACAGGGAATGGCTTTCTTGAAGTGTTACGTAATGGTACAGGGCAACCAGCAGGGATCGAATATTTAGATGCTCAGCACATGCGAATATGTAAGATAGGCGATCCTGTTGAGATTGACTTTAAATATACTGATCATGGTCAAGTCAAATCTCTCAAAAGAATGAAGCGGTTCAGAAAGTATGTGCAACAGGTCAACACAAAAAAAGTTTTCTTTAAGGAATACGGCGATCCAAGAACAATGAATTCTTCTACTGGAGAGTATAACGAAGAAACTCCACCTGAACTTGCAGCAAGCGAAGTCATTCATTTCAAGATCGGCAGCGGTACATATGGTGTTCCTCGTTGGATTGGTAACATCGTCAATATGTATGGAGCCCGCAAAGCTGAGGAGCTGAACTATCTGTACTTTAAACAAGGTCGTCATGTGCCGGCAGCTATTACAGTGGAAAATGGAATGCTGTCTGAGTCTTCCTATCAGCAGCTGCAAGAATACATGAACGGCATCGAGGGTTCAGACAATGCTCATAAGTTTCTTTTGCTTGAAGTCGAAGGGATTCCTAAAAAGAAAAAGGACGAAATAAGCAATGATGAAGACCCTGCACCTGTGAAAGTTGAAATAAAATCATTGGCCGAGATTCTTCAGGAGGATGCGCTATTCCTTGAATATGATGAGAAGACGAGAAACAAGATACGTTCTTCTTTCCGTCTGCCGCCGATCTACACTGGCGAATCACAGGATTATAACAAGGCAACAGCTGACACCGCTCGTAAGACGACTGAGGAACAGGTATTTCAGCCGGAAAGAATGATCATCACTGGCAAGCTCAATACACTCTTTCTTCCTGATCTCGATCTCTGGCATGTGCGGCTCATTTTGAATGGTCCTGATTTTCGTGATCCGCTCGAAATTGCAAAGGTTCTTACACCGTTTATTCAAGCAGGAGCGGTTTCACCGAATGACCTTCGTGATCTGGCTGGCCGTATTCTTGGTAAGACACTTGAAGAATGGCCAGAGGAAGAGTATCACCGACCAATCGAAGCAAAGCCAAAGGCATCAACTAGCTTGCTTGATACGGTTTTTCAGAAGTCAGCAGGTTCTCAGAATGAATTGGTATCGATCCTCAAAGACCTTAGGGATGAACTAGAGGAGATCCGCAAATGAGTAAGATTGATCAGCTGATAAAAAACATCAATACCTTTGTGCAAAAAGCGGAGGAAGATGAGGTCAAAGAACTTGAAGCAGCTGTAGCAGATTTCCCTGAACTGAAAGACATTCCCTCTTTGGTAGACGAATACGAGAAAACCATCGCTAGATTGTTCAGATTGCAACGTAGGATGTTTTTGAACGCACTGAATGGTTTTATATCCAAGGACGATTCAGACACCTTAGAATCAATTCTAGCGTTTTTTAATAATGATCTATTCACTTCAGATGAATTTGCAGAGCTATTCGGAAAAGAAACGGCCATATTTTTGACGCTAACCGTCACGCAGTTGGCTGAGAAGATCATGCATTCCATCGATGCAGATATTCCATTCAAGGTGCTTTCTGAGAAAACTGAACAGTGGATTGAATCATGGTCGACAGAGTTGGCGCAGCTGATGAAGTTGAATACTCATACAGCCATTGAGCAAACGCTGAAAGATGGCATAAAAGAAGGCCGCTCTATCCAGGAGATTGAACTGGAGCTGAAGGACCTTCCTGAATTCAGTCGCAAACGTGCACGTGTAACAGCCATTACAGAGGTGTTGACCGCTTCTTCCGTCGCTCAACATGAATCCTATGTCCAATCCCCGGCAGTAACGGGGAAGAAGTGGAAGCACAGCGGCGGGAAAAAGAATCAGTCCAGAGAAAGTCATGTGCAGCTTGACGGCACAATCATTCCTTTGGATGAGAAATTCGAGATACCAGGCAGCGGAGAGCGGTGCATGTTTCCGAGAGATACCAAGCTTTCTCCTAAAGAGCGTGTGAACTGTCATTGTGCGGTGGGTCCTGTGGTTGATCCTGTTATTCTAGGATTGTCAGCTGAGGAAAAAGAAGAGATTAGAAGGAGAGTCTTACAAAACATGGAATGAAATAGTATAATATCCTCATTACTTTGGGAATGAGGGGAATATATGAATGTTTTGGAATTCATTTCATCAATTATTAACACGATCATTTGGCCAATATTTATTTTTGTTGCAATTCTAATATTGAAAACTCCTATTGCTGAACTTATTAAAAACATAGCAAGGATAAAGTATGGAAGTTTTGAGCTGGAATTGATTGATAAAAAATTAAGTGAGGTCACAATTAATTCAGTACAATCAAATGCAGATGTGAGTTTAGATTATCAAAGTCCTGTGATAAATGAATTTAATATAATAAGAGAACAAATTTCTTCATTAGGTCCTAGAGTTGCAGTTGTGACGGCCTTTCGAGTTGTCAAAAGTAGAATGTATGATTTATGTGTAAAGCACGATATCTCTTCCAAGAATAATCGAAATGCAATTGATATTCTTTATGATTTGAAAATTATCGACTTGAATATTAGAGATTCATATAAAAACTTAAATGAATTGTTTTATATATTATCAAATTATGACCAAATATCTGAATCTCAAGCCAATAAGTTCATTGATGCAAGTGAACTATTGGCTATAAATCTAGACAAACTCTCTGAAAGGAGGTGAATGAATTGCCACGGGAATTGATTAATGCAAAAATCACACACGTTTCATACGTGGACAAGGCTGCTAATCAAAAGCAGTTCTTTTTTATGAAATCAGAAAAACATCCAGACTTTCAAAAAGAGATCAAGGTCATTGCCAAAGCTGATGATGCACAACGTCTTGTGTACGGTATTGTATACGAACCCAACGTAGCTGATGCACATGGGGATTACATGACGCCGGCAGAAATCGAAAAAGCCGCTCATGGGTTCCTGAAGGATGCACGTGAGATCGATAAGCAGCATGATTTCCAAGGTGGTGTCGGAGAAGTCGTTGAATCGTACATTGCTCCGTCTGACTTTGAAATGGGCGAGGAGATTATCAAGAAAGGATCGTGGGTCCTTGTTACAAAGGCTTCCGAAGATATTTGGAACCAGATTCAAAAGGGTGAGATCACCGGATATTCAATGGCCGGAACAGCAGACATAGGAAAACAAGAGTGTGAGCCAGCTTCTGAAGAGAAGGGGCTTTTTTCTTTGCTCAAAAACTTCTTTTTATCAAAAGGAGAAGTTAAGAATCGATACGACAAAGGCCGCATGCGTCGTGAGTTTTGGGCGGCACAAGATGCACTGAATTCCGTTTTGTATAAATGGAATTCTTACGACGATGAAGACTTGGAGACTGATCCTGACAAGGTTAGGTCAGCACTGCAAGACTTTGTGGAAATTACACAAGAGATTTTGCTTACTGATGACTTGGCTGGGATCCAAACTGATCCACCTGAAGCTGTCGCAAAAGCTGGCCGAAAGTTTTCAACTGCTAACTTAACTGAATTGAAAAATGCAAGAGCCGCTATCGACAATCTGTTGAGTCAAGCGGAAGAGAAGGAGGAGAACGAAGAAGTGAAAAAAGAAGATCTGCAAAAGATGCTAGATGACACAATTGCACCGGTTGTAAAACGACTGGAAGACCTTGAAAAAGGAGAAGGCGAGCAGCAAACTGATCCGCAAGAAAATCAACCAGATGAAGCTGTTGCAAAAGAAATGGCCGCAGCTGTAGAAAAGGCACTGGCTCCAGTAGTTGAAAGAGTCGAAGCGCTTGAAAAAGCACGTCCGCAAGGTAATGGAGTAGGGGATGCACAACAACAAGACTTACAAAAATCTGAAACGGTATGGGGCGGCTTGCTTTAAGCCGAGAAAAGGAGGAACTAGAGTGAGAAATCAAGAGGTAATTAACAAAGCGGAAGTGACGCTTGGTACATTAAAGACAGGCGGTCTCATGAATCCGACCCAATCTAGCACATTTATTCGTATGGTGCAAAATGCACCAACACTGCTACAAGATGCACGTGTTATTCCAATGGATAGTGATGCACAAAAAATCGAAAAAATCGGTTTTGGTCAGCGGATTCTTCGTCCTGGTCAAGAAGGTGTAGGTTTAACTAATGAGCAAAAGACTGCGCCAACTACAAGCACTGTGGAGCTTAATGCAAAAGAAGTCATCGCTGAAGTAAATATCACATATGACACGCTTGAAAATAACATCGAGGGTGATAATTTACAAAATACTATCATGCAAATGCTTGCTGAGCGTGCAGCCGTTGATATTGAAGAATTGATTTTGAATGGTGATACGAAATCTAGTGATGCATATCTAGCGCAACTTGATGGTATTCGTAAGCAAGCAACATCTCATATCGTAGATGTAGCTGGTGAACCACTTACACGCCAAGTGTTTAAACAGGGATACAAAGCTGTTCCCTCTAAGTATTTGCGTATTCCACAAGAGTTCCGATTCTATACGTCCCCAGGGCAAGAGGTCGAATGGAAAGACAAAGTAGCGGATCGTCAGACGAATTTAGGGGATGCAGCTGTACAAGGTGGACTGTCCTCCGCATTCGGTGTTCCAGTCAAAGGTATTGCAAACATGCAGCCATATGATGAAGACGGCACAGATGTTTCTGACATCTTGTTGACTCATCCGAAAAACATCATCTTGGGCTTCTCTCGCAATATTCGTATTGAGGTTGATAAGGACATCCGTAGACGTAAATTCATCATTGTGTTGACTGCGAAGCTCGACAGCAAATTTGAGGAAGAGGATGCTGTTGCTAAGATCATCAAGGTCAAGGAGTGATCAATATGTATACAGCTGAATTGATCAAGGGAAAGACATACTCTGTGATGGGGCATGTCTTTCTTTTAAATCAGGAGAAAGAGATTGAGAAAAAGGTATTTCAATATCTCGATGGCAATGAGTTTTTCAATTGTACAGAAGTGAAAGCTCCTGTTGATGATCCAAAAACGGATGATCAACCAAAAGAAGATGATAAGCCTGTGAAAGAGGAAGAAAAACCACAACAAGAACAAAAAATCTACACTGAAACTGAATTGAAGGAAATGAAAAAAGATGGACAAGAAGCCGTTATTGTTGATCTTGGCGGCGATCCGTCTGAGTTCAAGAATGAAAGTGAAAGAATTGCCTTCATCCTCAAGCAACAAGAAAAAACAGGAGAGTAAGGCCGATGCTGATCTCTCCTGAAGATGTTAGGGCATATACAGTATTCGAGAGCGTGAAAAACCGCTCAGATGAATTATTGGAAAGTGACATCATTGAGGCTGAAGCTGAGGTGTTTAAGATCGTAGGTCATGATTTCACAAGTGAAAAATATCAGCCGCTTCCCGAAAAGGTAAAGATCGCATTGATTAAAATGGCGCAGTTCTTCGCACTGATCAACGGGGATGAATCAATCATCAAAGGGTACAAGTCAGAAAAGATTGGCGACTATTCATACACGTTGGCAGACGGAAACGCCGTTTCAAAGCCAGATGTGTATAACCTGTTGATAGATTATATCGAGCCAGGAGAAGCGCCAGAAGATCCAGGCAGCGTTAAATTAAGGTTGAGATCGCTATGAGCTATCAATCATTATTAACGGATCGATGCGATATATATCACTTGCAAACAGAGCAGCTGTCAAAAGATCGCTATGGAATACCTGTCCAAGATGCGCAGCCGCTCTTTTCATATCCTGATGAGCCTGATCAAGTTGATCAAGCATGTTACTTCACAGAGAGAAATCAGAACATCACACAGCAGGAGCCAAACGCAACCATTCATCAATCATATCTCGTTCATTTTCCTATTACCGCTGATGTCCGAATAAATGACAAAGTGGTATGGGAAGGTGTGACATTGAAACTGCAAAAGCCTAGACGGATCAAAAACCATCATATTGAGGTGGTAGCAATGAGGAGTGAAAGCCTATGAGAATTGATGGTCTTGATCAGTTCATAGAGGATTTGGATGCAGCTATCAATGGCGACTTGAGAGCGGAATATGAGGAATGGCTGGAAGCGATGGGGTATCAGTTTCTCGATATTGTTCAGGATGAAATTATTCGCACAAAAACGGTTGATGCTCGGCGTCTTCTGAATTCATTTCAAAAAGGTGATCGAGAGAACGTCTTTTCTATGGATAGTGGCGGTCTTACACTAGATGTCGGTACGAATTTAGAGTATGCGTCATACACGAACGACGGACACTTTACCATTGATCCATCAAAGAATCAGGACAGGCGATGGGTTCCAGGACGTTGGGTAGGAGATCGCTTTGAATATGATCCGAACGCAGAAACAGGGATGCTCCTTAAATTCCAATGGGTCGAGGGTACAGGCTATTGGGATAATGCTCTAACGATATTTGAACGAATGTTTGAAAGAGCTCTGGACAACAGGCTCCAACGGTGGATCAATCAGCAGTTTGGGCGGTGATTAGATGAATCAAGAAGTCGGCGCCATCATGAATTATTGTTATAAGCAGTTTCCGGTGAAAGTATATGAAAAAGAGATTCCCGAACAATTTCAGATTCCTTCAATGTACTTTCCTGCAGCATGGACAAACACAAAAAACGATACTGTTTCAACGTTTCTCAAAACATACACGCTGCATATAAAAGTGTTTCACAAGGACTCTGAGCAGGCTCATGATGCGGCAGAAACAATCGTTGATGCCTTGTCAGCTGATCGGAATATTATTCAGATGGTCAATGTAGAAGGTGAACCGCTCGATCAATATGTTCGCATTAAGAGGGCAGAAACTAGGAATGGTGATCAAGGCGTGGCAACAATTGTCCTCACATGGGATAGTGCCTATTGGTACAACCGAGATGAGCAGCCAAGCCTTGACGACATAAATTTTTCAGACGGGGTGATCAAACGTGAGCAAGACTAAAAATGAATCACAGGTGAAAGAAGAAAAAGCCGCTCCGGTTCTTCCTAAAGAAGCAGCATTTTCATTTGAAGCCTTGAAAGAGCACAGCAAGGAATTGTTTGGCGTAAAGCCTGAAATCCTTGAAGGTGCTCTTTTTTATATCAAAGATAAACCAATTACAAAAACAGAAGCAAAGAAGCAGATTGATGCTTTTTTGTCTAAGGAGGTTTAAGCATGAATGGAGGTACTTTCACACCAGGTACAGAAAAGAAGCGTCCTGGTATCTACTTCAATTTCAAAACCACAGCACAGCAACGTATCACGTTAGGTGATCGCGGCACCGTTGCACTTCCAATCACGATGAGTTGGGGTGAACCTAAGACGTTTCTCTCTATTTCAGGAATCGAGGACTTAAATAAAAAAGTCGGATTAAACATCGATGATAAGTCACTCCTTCTTTTCCGAGAAGCGAAGAAAAAAGCACAGACGGTTCTTTTATATCGCTTGAATGAGGGTGAACCTGCAAAGGCTCAGATCAGCGAGAATTTCAACGTTCTTGCCAATTATGGCGGACAGAAAGGGAATGAGGTGACAATCCAAGTCACTGAAAACGTATTGGATAGCTCCAAGCGTGATGTGGTGACTTACGTGGGTACAGACATTGTTGATAAGCAGATTGTCACTGATGTCAAAGAGCTGAAGCAAAATAAATACGTTCAATTTTCAGGTGAAGGTGAAGTGACGATCACTGCTGGTGTAACACTAAGCGGTGGGAAAAACGGTGTGCCAAGCGTGGCAGATTACACAGCATTCCTTGAAGAAGCTGAAACAGAATACTTTGACGTAATTGCGCTACCTAATAACACTAGCGAGCAGTTAAAAGCGACATTTGTGGCCTTCGTCAAGCGTTTGCGTGATGACCAAGGACGTAAGGTCCAAGGTGTTTTACCGAACTATGCAGCTGATCATGAAGGAATTATTAATGTCACAAGCGGCGTCTTGCTAGAAGACGGCACAGAGATCACACCAGCCAAAGCTACCGCATGGGTGGCCGGTGCATCTGCAGGAGCCAACTTCAACCAGTCACTGACCTTTGTGGAATATGAAGGGGCTGTTGATACCTTAGAGCGTCTTGATAATGATCAAGTGGAATACCGCCTATCACAAGGGGAATTTCTTTTCACCTTTGATGCGCGTGATCGCACAGTAAGCGTTGAGAAGGACATTAACTCTTTAACGACTTACACAACAGAGAAGAACAAGACATTTGCTAAAAACAAGATCATTCGTGTGCTTGATGCGATCAACAATGATCTCACACGTGAATTGAAGGATTTAATTAAATTACGCAAAGCAAATGGCAATGACATTCCGGCATCTGATGACGGGTTGCAGCTGGTGAAAACACTCATTACGCAATATCTAACTCAGTTGCAAGACGGATCTGGAATCACTGGCTTTGACTCTGAAACTGATATTACGATCGCTTTGAATGAAGATCGTGACGGTTTCTTGATTGATCTAGCTGTTCAACCTGTTGATGCAGCTGAAAAATTCTATTTCAATGTAGAGGTGAAATAAGATGGCTTTTAAAGCGCAGAATACCATTTCAGGTAAGGAAGGGCGTCTTTTTCTCGACGGTGAGGAAATGGCGTTCATCAAAACGTTTGAAGCGAACGTGGAGAAAAACAAATCAGAGGTCAATGTCATGGGCCGTCGTATGACCGGTCACAAGACAACCGGTGCGAATGGTACTGGCACAGCGACTTTCTATAAAGTCACATCACGTTTCGTTCAACTCATGCTCAACTATGTAAAAAAAGGACAAGACCCGTACTTCACTATTCAGGCAGTTTTGGATGACAAATCATCTGGCCGCGGCACCGAGCGTGTCACATTGTTTGATGTGAACTTTGATTCTGCAAAGATCGCAGGGCTTGATGTGGATTCAGAAGCACTGGAAGAAGAGGTTCCTTTCACGTTTGAGGACTTTGATCTTCCTGAGAAGCTGAAAGATTCCTTTTAAAATTTAATCACCATAGAAAATGTAACAAAAGAACTGACTAGTGAGTGTTTTTAAATAAGGTATTTTCACTTTTTTGTACAAATATGATATACTTTTGATAAATGGGATACATGGGATAATAGTGAACCCACCCTTCACCATTCGAGAAAAAACTTGTTTACATGCAAAGTGATTTGCATACAATAAAAAGAAGCCAGGATGCGTCAACATCCCGGCAATGTACAATGAGGCCCTTCAAGGGGCTGGCTTATCAATTAGATAGTTTTAAGGATAGACTTTCCCTTCAACCGTCCAAAGCTCAAGGGGAGTCTATTTTTTGTTTATATACGTCAACAAAGCAAGGATAAACATCCCGAATAAAAGCATTAGGGAAATCGCTTGGAACGTTGACATGAGCATCACCCCCTTCCTATCGGGGATGAGCCAGACACCCTTGAGCAAGCCGTTCAATTGTACGAATTATATTATACATGAAAAGATTGGAAAGCACATTCAAAAAATGGATGTGCTTTTTTGCATTCAAAAAACAAATCAAAGGGAGTTTTTAAACATGAGCGAAAAACAAACAAACAACGTATATGATCTTTCATTCTTTATGCCAGGACAAACAGCTGAGACAGAAGAAATCAAATCAATCATTTCAAAGCGCTTTGTTGATAAAAAGGGTGAAGTGATTCCATTCGTATTCAAAGCCATTACAACTGAGCGCATCGATGAACTAGAGAAAGAAAACACGACTTTCAAAAATGTTAAAGGTCGTGGACGTGTGAAAGACTTGGATTCTCAACGCTTCTATGCACGTATTGCGGTTGAATCAACTATTTATCCTGACTTTAAGTCAAAAGAATTGCGTGAAGCATACAGCACACAAGATCCAGTCGAAGTGGCAAAGCGTGTCCTATCTGTCGGCGGTGAATATGCGAACTGGTTAAACAAAGCCATTGAGGTCAACGGTTTTGAAGATGAAATTGAGGACCTTGAAACAGAAGCAAAAAACTAATAAAAGACGGGAACAAAGAGGCTGTGTATCTGTATTACTGCATGCATGAGCTTCATTACTCCCCGTCTGAACTCTTAGAGGTCTATGAAGCGCCAAGGCGTTTCAAAGGCTTTTTGTTTGGGTTAATAGCCCATAAATTAGAAGTGCTTGAAAAGGAATCGAAGAAAGGAGGATAAGACATGGCTCGTTTAACCGCTCGGTTTGAATTACAAGACCGGATCACGCGTAAATTGCGTTTGATCAGAGGGGACCTAGAGAGACTTGATAGATTGCGCCGCAGATCAGAGCGGCCAATCACTTTAAGGATCAGGGACAATGCCACGATTGCATTAAGACGTGTGCAGCGGTTTGTATTGCGTGACCTTGCTCGAACTTATCAGCTTACGCTGGATGTAAATGATCTGGCCACAAAAGCACTACGAAAGTTCAATGGCTTCTTACAACGCAAGATGCCGCGTACTCATAGTGTGTTGATGCGCATTAAAGATCAGGCAACACCAGGACTTGTCCGGTTACGTCGTTATATCGATCGAAAGTTTGGCAAAGTAGAACGGTTTGCCATAACGGTTCATGATCGAGCGACTGCGGGGATCAGACGTATTGCATCATATGCAGCGCGTCAGCTTGGCCGGGGCTACAGCTACACTATTAGAGCCGTTGATATGATCCGGCGTACAGTCAGCCGTATAGCGTCTTATACTCGGAACACGTTAGGTACTGAATACAGGGTGGCGATTAATGCGATCGATCGTTTCACCGCTCCAGTACGTGGAGCTGTCTCATTTGCAAATACCCACTTGGGACGGACTTACACAACCACAATCAAGGTTCTTGATCTTATCACAAAGCCATTGAGAGGGATCGTGTCAGCTGTCACCAGCACACTTGGGTTGCTTGGAGTAGGAGCCGGTGCAACAGGTGGTATTGTCGTGCCGCTCAAAATGGTAGCGGATCGACAGAACATGACCACGGCTTTTGAAACACTGCTCGGCAGCAGAGGAAAAGCAGATGCACGTCTGGACGAGCTGACGGCCTTTGCTGGTCAAACGCCATTTACTCGTGATGAGATTTTCGAGTCAAGTCGTGTCCTTCAAGTATTTACAGGCAATGCTCTTTCTACGACTGAAGGTATGAAGCTAGTCGGGGACGTTGCTGCAGGTGTTCAGCGGCCGTTCTCAGAAGTTGCGCTATGGATGGGGCGTTTATATGACGGCATTAAATCGGGGCGTCCTATCGGTGACGCAACGGCAGCGCTTCAGGAAATGGGGGCAATCTCTGGTGATGCTAGAGGTAAGCTCGAAAAACTTGCAAAGAGCGGCAAAGACATAAAGCAAACATGGCCAGAAGTAACAAAAGAGTTTGGCAAATACAACGACATGATGATCAAAATGTCGGACAACTTGGCCAACTTATTTCTGGGTGTGAAATCATTCATCAACAACAGCATCCTGATGCCTTGGGGTAAAGGACTAGCAGCTGCGTTCCAACCTGCGTTAGAAGCGTTCAGGACATGGCGTGGGGAATATTCCTTTGTGCTGACTAATCTATCAAACAAAGCTGAAAAGGCTGGTAAAGCCTTTGCGAAGAGCTTTTTAAATCCGACCAAAAGCGTATTCGGATTTATTGGTGATCAGTTCAAAATTTTGTTCCCAGGAGAAAAACTCTCCAAGAAGCAGACACAAGAACTGAAGGTCAAATTTAAAGACAATCCAAAGTTGAAGAAGCACTTTGAACAGCTAGAAAAATACAGAAAAATGGACTTTGAAACTCGGTGGAAGCTCGTCTTAGATAATACAAAAGACGTCTTTGGCGAATGGTGGGAAAAGACAGGAAAGCCTGGTCTTTTCAAAATGGCCGAGAATGTCGGGAAGACTTACGGTGGCATCATAAACGGCGTGATCAACGGTCTGCTTGGTATTGATGACAAATCATCTGAGGACAGTTTCACTGATGCAGGAGCAAAGGCAGGAAAGATATTCATTGAATCGTTTCTTGAAGCTCTTGATCCTGTGCAATTGGGCATTCGGATCACTAAGAAGATCGGTGAGATCAACTTGAATGCACTTACTGGTGAAGGGTCAATTGCTGGGGCTTTGATTGCCAATGCGTTTGCACTCGCATTCCTTGGAAAAGTGGTCACTTTATTAAAGCCGCTTAAATCCATTCTTTCAGGAGCCTTTGCTGCCTACAAATGGGGCAAAGGTTTAAGAGGAGGAATGGGAGCAGGAACAAGCGGTGGTGTAATCGGTGGAGCTGGAGGAGCAAGACCTCCAAGGAACCCAAGACCTCCTGAATATCGTCAGCCTTGGATCAATAGAGGTGAGCCTGTACGACCACCGACAATGCCAAATCAAGGACGTGGAGGCGGTGGATTTTTAGGCAGTATCGGGAAAGGTGCAAAGAGCATCGGAAAACGTATCCCTATTCTCGGTACACTGATTGCAGCCACTGAACTTATCGGTATGAATAATGATAATAAAGGTGAAAAGATCGGTGGATTCATGGGGAATCTAGGTGGCGGTATCGGTGGAGCGGCAATCGGAACAATGATCGCCCCTGGTATCGGAACAGCGATCGGTGGGGTATTAGGCAGCATCTTTGGCGGCGATCTCGGTAACTGGATCGGTAAGATGTTTGATGACGGAACCATCAAGAAGAAATGGGATGAGCTTGTCAAAGGTGCAGAGAATGCAGTTCAGTGGATTAAAGACACATGGTCCACCGTTTCCGGTTGGTTCAATGATAATGTTCTAACACCTATCACAACGTTCTTCGAAGATACGTGGACATGGATCACAGAGAAATGGGGTCAGCTTTCTTCATGGTTTATGAATAACGTCTGGCTGCCGATTTATAACTTTGCAGTTCCAATCATCAACTTTGTAGTTGGTGTTTTTGTCGTTGCATGGGAAGTGATTAGTACCGTATGGGGAGCTGCATCAACATGGTTCATGGACAATGTATGGAATCCTTACGGACAAGTGGCGGTTACTGCTATCACACTAGTGTGGAACAAGATCGTTGAATTATGGAACTGGATACAAATCACCTGGTCTGTTTTCTCAGCATGGTTTATGACTTATGTCTGGGAACCGTTTGGGTCAGTGGCGATTGAAGCTATCGCATGGGTGTGGAATAAACTAACCGAGTTCTGGAATTGGATTCAATTCGTATGGGGTACATTTGCGGTATGGTTTGATACCTTCGTATGGCAGCCTTTCATCAATGTTGGATTGCCAGCTATCATGTTTATCTGGAACCTGTTTAAAAGCACGTGGAACTGGATTAAAACATCGTGGGTGGTGCTCGCAACATGGTTTGATGAGTATGTGTGGCAACCATATAAAAAGTATGCAGAGCCAGCGATTACCTTCGTGTGGGAGAAATTTCAGGATGCATGGGGAATCATCAAAGGTATCTGGAAGACAGTAAGTGGTTGGTTTGATGAAAAAGTATTTCAACCATTGAAGAGACATGCTGAAAAACTAACAGAAATATGGAATGGTTTTTTCGGTTTAGTTGGTAAAGTGGTTGGTAAAGCAAAAGAGATTACTGGAAAAGGATTTAATTTCTTTGAAAGAAAAGGTGAAGAAAAAACAGGTATGAAAAAAGTCCCTACCAAGGGAAAAAAACCAGATCAGAAAGCCACCGGTGGTTATATCACAAAGCCAACACTTTCATGGATCGGCGAGGCGGGTAAGGAGTTTGTCATCCCGACCGAAAACAACAAAGGGCGAGGAAAGATGCTGCTTGCACAGGCTGCTTCACATCTCGGAATGTCTGTTGTGCCAAACGGCGCTTCACCTACTTCTCCATCAAGCTCATCGTCTCCTATGCGACCGGCTGCTGCTTCATCAGTTTCCACTTCTGCAGGTGGATCGGTATCAATTGGAGATGCGGGCAACGCATCAAAATATGGGGAACAGTTTAGCACTGACTTTGAAAAAGGGTTAAACAGCAAAGTCGTTTCACTGGAGCAGTGGAAGCAAGCCAATATCAAGCAACCATTTACTCAAATTCAGACATCGACTCCGCAGTATGGAGCGCAAACTGTCACCGGCTTTGCTGCAGGTCAAAACATGACACCAACTGGTACAGGTCAATTCTTAGATCAAAATGTAAGACAACCTTTCTTATCCGCTCGCCAAGAGTCACCTACCTGGGGAGCAGGAATGATTGACGCATTTAATAGCGGTATGAGGTCAAAAGGAAGTGAAGTGACACAGGCGGCTAAGGACATGGCCAAGAAGGTAGAACAGGCGTTTAGGGAAGAGCTAGACATTCATTCTCCTTCACGTGTCATGATGAGTCTAGGGAAATTCGCATCGATCGGAGTCGTCAAAGGTCTTGATTCAGTTGACGTGAAGAAATTCGCAGAGAATCAAGCTGGTTCCTTAATCGCTGCATTTAGTGGTATGGGTGCATCTAACCTGAGTGTTCAACAGTGGCTGATGGCTGCTTTAATGGCAACCGGCACATCGATGAGCTGGCTACCTGGTTTGATGACGATCGCGCAGAATGAGTCACGTGGAAACCCGAAAGCGATCAACCTATGGGATTCAAACGCCAAGAGAGGAACGCCGTCTAAAGGATTAATGCAGACCATTGATCCGACCTTTAACTCTAATAAAGTCAACGGCATGAACGACATCTGGAACCCAATCCATAATGCTGCAGCTGCTATCAACTACATCAAAGGCAGATATGGGAATGTGTACAATACTCCTGGATTGAGAAGTATCAGAAACGGTGGACCATATAAGGGGTATGCAAACGGCGGATTGATTACTCAGGAACAGATAGCTAGAGTCGGTGAAGGAAACAAGCGTGAATGGATTATTCCTGAAGAGCGTGGGATTCGTGGCCGCTACTTGTTGGCGCAAGCTGCACAGGCACTTGGAATGGATGTTTATGATCCGGCCACCGCTACACCATCTGAACTTTCACAAGGTCAGGTGCAAACAGTAACAGCTGGCACAGCAAATGCACCGTCTGCTTCTGGTGGATCAAAACAGATCATCATTAATTTTAATGGTGAGCAGCATTATCATAATGGCCAAGACGCAGAAGGCCTTGCAGAGAAGATCAAACAGATGCTCATTGATGAGTTAGAGAATGAAATCAACACAGGAACGAAGGGAGTCGTGATCGATGGCTAAATCAAAATATCAAATGTGGATTTCGCAAGGGAAGGACAAATTACGATTCCCTGTTCTTCCTGAGAAATTAGAACTGAATAACAACGTACAAAATGAATCTATCAAAGTATCAAAATTTGGTGAGCTCACATTCTTGGATGTACCAGGGGCTCGCCAAATTTCATTTACAGCCTTTTTTCCCAAGAAGTATACACCGATCGCTGAATATAAAAGTATTCCATCACCAGAGAATGCGATTGCCAAAATAGAGCGATTCATGAAGTCAAAAAAGCCTGTACGCTTTATTGTCACAGGAACCAAAATCAATATCCAATGCAGCATAGAAAGCTTTAACCACAATGAAGGTACTTATGATGTTGGTGATCGAGAGTTTACTTTGCAACTCAAAGAATACAAAACAGCATCACCAAGAAAAATTAAACGGAAAGCCAAAAAGAGCAGCAAAAAACGCAGCTCAAAAGGCGCACCAAAAGTGTACACCGTTAAAAAGGGCGATACCTTATGGGATATTTCTGGTCGTTTCTATGGTGATAGCACAAAATGGCGGCGTATTTGGAATGCGAATAAAGCTGCGATGATCAAGCGGAGTAGACGCAATATTAGACAACCAGGGCATTGGATTTTCCCTGGTCAAAAATTGAAAATACCACAATAGGGGGGCTGACATTGATTGAGCTTTTTGCCATCAGAAGCGGAACCATGTATGAGCTTGTGACAGAGAGTGTGACACTTCGGGGGCAAAGGTATCAGGCTCCCCGCTCAATACAATCAACAATCGTTACAAAACAAGGAAGTCAAAAGTATTACAGCATCAAAGAAGGAGACACGGTTCTTTTCAAGTGGAAAGGAAAAGAACTCTTTCGAGGAACAGTGTTTGCAAGAACACCGAAGGACGAAAAGCTCACTTTTACTGCTTATGACATGCTTCAGTATTTGGTGAAGAACCAGGATGTGTATGTATTTTCAAATAAGAGAGCTGATCAGATAATGAAGCGGCTTGGTCAAGATTTTCAGATCCCGATGACGTCGATCGCTAACACTGGCCATGTCATTAAATCACTTGTATTCAAAAACGATACAAGCCTTTATGACATCATCCTGCAGGCGTTGAAAGAAACAAAGAAGCAAACAGGGCGTAACTATCAAATCTATTCTGCTAAAGGAAAGATGGGGCTGAGAGCGTGGCCTGATCCGTCCGAAGTATGGGTCATTGAATCAGGCGTGAATCTCATTGATTATCAGTACAGCACCTCGATTGAGGAAACGGCCACACGTGTGAAGATGAGAGCAACACATGTGGAAAAAATAAAAGTGCTGAAGAAGGAAAAAAAGAAATCTAAGTCTACAGATAAAGAAAAAGATAAGAAAACGACCAAACCAACAAAGCCAAAAATGGTCACGCAAAAGAAAGAGATTGAGATGTTGGCTGTGGCGAGTGATAGTGCTGCAAGAAGCAAATACGGCATCTTGCAGCACGTTGAAAGAGTGTCAGGGGAAATCAATCAGGCACAGCTGCAAAAGAGAGCTGATGTCCGACTGGCACAAAAGAAAGGTGTAAAAAAAGAACTGAAAAGCATCCAAGCTCTAGGTATTTCTGGATTAGAAAGCGGGATGCCAGTACGCATAATCATTCCGGACATCGGCATCAAAAAAACGTACTGGATCGATCAAGACAGTCACGAATTCAAAGGGGTTAAACACACCATGACGATTGATGTCGTTGAAAAGAATACAATCCCAACGGGGAATCAGTCATGAAACTAAGCGATGCAATTAAGCGATTGGCTGTCAATGCGGTTGATGCACAATCGCCAACTGAATTGATACTCGGTGATGTTGTGTCTGTTTCTCCTCTAAGCATCCGATTAAATGAAAATGACAAACTCATCATTCCTGAAGATTTGCTTATATGGCCAGCCCGCTTAGATGAGGGGGAAGATGATGAGTTAGAAGAAGGCGATAGTGTCATGGTCCTTGCAATGACAGGCGGCCAGACGTTTTACATCTTAGATAAAGTAGTAGGAGGTGGTTCGTGATGGCACTCTCCCCAGAAGAAGAAATTGAAGATTATGAGGAGGATGAAGATGATATTGTCGAGCCTTCTACCACCTACCGAATCGACTTTGAAACTGGCCGTCTAACCAACGAAAAGATTAATGGTCTTGATGCCATTCGCCAATTCGTTTATATGGCTTTGCGAACTGAACGATATTCACATGCCGTTTATAGCCATGATGTAGGATGTGAGGTTCAAGAAGCTGTGTCTGATGAAGAATCAACGGACGAATACAAGGAGATGGAGATCCCGCGGCTCATTGAAGAAGCACTTCTTGTTGATGAGAGAATCGAAAGTGTTCAAGATTTTGAGATCACTAAAGAGGGGGCAGCCTTTAAGGTGATATTTGAAGTGGTGACAGATGAGGGAACCTTGGAGATCGAGGAGGTGATTGGCGAAGATGTTTGAAGAACAATCGTATGAAGCCATCATGGAACGCATGTTGGAACGTATACCCGATGATATTGATAAACGTGAAAACAGCGTTATATGGAATGCGCTGGCTCCTGCAGCTGCGGAACTTGCTCAATCTTATATATGGCTTGATCAGGTATTCGATCTTGTCTTTGCGGATACAGCGCAGGGAGAATTTTTAGATAGACGAGCTGCTGAAGTGGGGATCACTCGTAAAGCGGCCACAAGTGCTGTATGGTCCGTTGAAGTCGCACCTGAAGGTATCAGAATACCAATTGGCTCAAGGTTCTACATTGACAGTCTATATTTTCAATATCAATCTGACGGCACGCTGAAGTGTGAAACCACTGGTGCTGTAGGCAATGGTAATTTTGCAGAGCTGCCGCTCCTATCGCTCGATAACATACCAGGATTAGAGTCTGTCATTTTTGGAGAATTGAAGATACCGGGGCAAGAGGAAGAAGATGATGAAGCTCTTTATGAGCGGTACTTGATGAGGGCAAGGCGGGAAGCTGTCAGCGCCAACAAAGCGCACTATAAAAAATGGGCTGAAGAAGTAGAAGGAGTCGGCAGGGCAAAGGTATTTCCTCTTTGGAATGGTGAAGGCACAGTAAAAGTTGTCATCACTGACGGGAATTTTGATGTGTCGACGGATCTGCTTGTCAATAAGGTGCAGGAGTACATTGATCCAGTTCCGGGCGAAGGGGAAGGCCAAGCACCGATTGGAGCTACCGCAACCATCGAGAGTGCCAAATGGAAAGATGTAGAGGTGTCCGTATCTGTGGAGCTTAAAATGGATTACTCCATTGAAGATGCACAAGAGGAGATTGAAGAGAAGGTCAAAGCGCTTCTTAAATCACTTGCTTTTGAAGAAAATGTGATCAGAATGTCAGCGATCAACGACATTTTGTATCATGCTGATAGTGTGTCTGATTATGCGGATGTATTGATTAACGGTGAGGCAAAAAACTTACCACTTCAAGACATTGAGATTCCGCGTTTAGGGCAGGTGATCGTCAATGAGCAAGTATGATGATATGAAAGCCTATTTACCTTCCTATCTAACGGAGATCACAGATTTTGATGAGCTCATGAAATCCGAAGCTCCTGAGATGGAAATGCTAGACGATTCTATTTTTGATATGACTGATCAACTGTTTCCGCTCACTGCCACGTGGGGGCTGAATCGATGGGAAAGGATGCTGAAGGTGCAGCGTGAATCAGGTGATTCTATTGAGCTGCGCAGGGCACGTATATTGAATCTCATGTCCAACATTCCACCGATCACTTATGCTTCTTTAGAGAGGGCAGTCAACCGGTTCTTGAAGAACCCTAGCGCAGTGGTTCGTCTAACGACAGGCCGCTATCATTTCTCTTTACGGGTGAATCTGGATGATCTGCAAAACACAAGATACATCGTTGAAACGCTGGAAAATCTCAAACCGGCTCATTTGGCTTACAAATTCACAAGCGTTCATCATACAGATGTAAAAGAAATTAAAGACTATCATAACAGGCTCACACTGCGCAGCAGAGTGGGCTTTTTTGATCACATCCCAATCCTGCTTAATGGGGAGTTTTTACTTAATGGCACTTTTTATTTAAGCGGATCGCGCAATTCAACAGATATTCCAGTACGCTTCAGGCAATCTTTAAAGCTGGCGATGAAGCTCAAAAAAGAAATGAAAGTTCTTGGACGGACAAGATATGTCATGGTTGGAGCCAAACACGAAACGAATCAACAAGCGGCTCTTACACTTCGATCAAGTTTCAAAAATGTACTGAAAGAAAAAAAGAAAATGACATTCCGCATGGCTGCTCATGTATCAAATGATCAGAGCGGAAGTGTAATCATTAAGCAGAAATATTGGACGCTTGATGGATCGGTACCGCTAGACGGTTCAAAATATCTAGCTGCCACGTCCAAACTAATAGATTTATAAAGGAGGATCATAATGGCTGATCAATTAACCGTTACAACGCTTTATGCTCGCCAACAAATGGCGAAGGCTAGAGCAGAAGGAACAAAGCTCACAAAAGTGGTTAAGATGGCTTTTGGGAATGGTGGAACTAAGGACGGAAAGCCAATCTCTCTGGATGGAACAGAACAAGAATTAAAGAGTGAGCTTGTTCAAAAAGAAATTGATTCATATGAATTCATGGAGCCGGCGAAGATCCGGTACACGTGCACCATCGCTGAAGGGGAGCTTGCTGGAGAAGTCATCAACGAATTAGCTCTTGTTGATGAAGATGGAAAGTTTACGGCCATCCGTACCATGACAGACAAGCAAAAAGACGGTGACATTGAATTCATCTTTGAGATTGATGATATTTACTAGGAAAGGAGTGCTCATCGATGGATATTAAATCTCCTAAAGTGTTTGAAACAAGTGACAAGGCTCATGCGGATCTGTTCAATGACATGGTTAATGTGTTGCTTGAAAATGACTCTGGACTCTTAGATCAGATCATAGAACATATTGGCGATACTCAGCCGCATGCATCTGCAGCAGAGAAGAAGAAATGGAATGAATCGCAGCTTTATAAGATCACAGCTGATGACGGCAAATACTTGATATCTGTTCCAGCTGACAAAAATATTTATGATGCAATAAAAGACAAAGGGACCTGTACTTTCATTGCATCCCCTGGTGTAGAAGATTCCCCAGCACCCAGCAATGCCTATTTGAGAGGAATACAGACTGTTGGCCAAAACAATATCGGAACTGGTTTTGCGGTAGATACGTCAGGTAATGCGTATTACTTCTACTATAATTCTAGCCATATATCTATCACATGGAAACAAGTTTTAACAGTTGAGGATATGGTAAAGAGCACTTTTGTTGATACTTATGATCAAGATAATTCATCTGTTTCAGCCGCTGAAAATGTCGCAACAAAGCTTGTTTTTGGGGCGACACGAGCGGACGACCTAGCCGAGTACAATCGAACACGTTCTGAGATTACTTTAAAAAATAACGGACTATATCTAATCAGGCTTTATGTCACTAGCAATAATATTACAGTCGGATCAGATAATATCTTAGCTTGTTATGTCAATGGAAGTGAATACCAGAGGTTTGGAAACTGGAATCCTACAACAGCTTCAAGTACGTGCGTGCTTTATTTATTACAAAAATTTAAAGCTGGCGATAAGGTAACTTTCTACATCACACCTAGAGGGACAAACAAAAAAATATCAATAAACACTGCTTATGTAACGATGTCTCAATTGAGATAGGAGGGATATGATGAATAAGGCACTAGCAATCAAATATTTATACCCGAATGCGGAACTAGGTAAGGATTATTCGGTTCGGGATGATGGAGAGGGACAATTCATAGATACATGGCTCTTAGAAGAACCTGAGCCTTCGGCTGAAGAGTTGGATGCTGCTTGGCAAAAGTATCTGAAATTAGATAATGAACAACCTATGACCCAAGTCGAAAAGCAATTACTTCTTATTGGTGAACAGTTAGCGAAAGAAAAAATCGCTCGTCAACAGGCAGAAAGAGTAAATGCAATGTTAGGACAGCAGCTTGCAGAAATGCGAATAGACATCCTTAAATTGAAGGGAGGGTTTACAGATGAATCTTAATTTTTGGGTGTTAGCTTTATTTTATAAATGGGCCACAACTGCAATGGTTAAACAAGCAATGTCGTTCAAGGATTGTTCAATTGAAGATCTAGAAGAGGGCGTTCAGGAGGAATATGTTACACATGATCAATACAAAGAAATAACTGGTGAAGTATATAAAGAAACGTCAGAAGCCTAGTAGAAAGGCTTTTTATTTTGCCTTCTTTAAGGGGGTGGACAAAGTGAGGTAGGTGAGTATGGTGGAAATGGATTTGGCTCAATATTTGATGACACAAGGACCATTTGCGGTGTTGTTTTGCTGGGTACTGTTTTATGTCCTCAATACAACTAAAGAGCGTGAAAACAAGCTCAATGAACAAATCGAAGCGCAAAATGATGTGTTAGCAAAGTTTAGTGAGAAATATGACGTTGTGATCGACAAGCTCGATAAAATTGAACGAAATTTAAAATAGGAGGAATTATCATGAAAACATTCGACAAAGGCACTGTCATTCGCACAGTGCTTCTTTTTATGGCATTGATCAACCAAACTTTAATTCTTTTTGGTAAACCAGTTTTACCGATTGAAGAAGATCAAATCACATCATTATCTGAAACATTGTACCTTGCCTTCTCAATGATCTTTACTTTAGTGACAACCCTTGTCGCATGGTTCAAAAACAACTATGTGACCGATAAAGGAAAGTTACAGAAAGAAGTCCTAAAACAAAAAGGATTAGCGAAGTAAGGAGCTGCCATGAGGTGGCTCTTTTTAATATACCGAAAAGGAGACGATGAACGTGGTAAAAATCATTAAAGATTTTATTCCAAAGGGTAACCGCAACAGACCAGGCAACTATATGAAGCCTTTGTATATTACGGTTCATAACACCGCTAATACTAAAAAAGGAGCAGATGCAGCTAATCACGCTAGTTTTGTTAAACGATCTAGTACAGCGGTGAGCTGGCACTTTACTGTGGATGATAAAGTCATTTATCAACATCTGCCGTTAAAAGAAAACGGATGGCATGCAGGAGATGGACGAGGAACCGGAAACATGAAGTCAATTGGAATTGAGATTTGTGAAAACGCAGACGGCAATTTTGAAAAAGCGGTTGAAAATGCTCAATGGCTCATTCGGAAGCTGATGACAGAACAAGGCATTCCATTGGCAAACGTTGTGCCTCATAAGAGATGGAGCGGAAAAAATTGTCCTCGCAAGTTGTTGAATCGTTGGGACAGCTTCCAAGCCGGTATTGCGATTGCTCACACAGGAAAAAAGGCAACAGCAAAGCCGACGAAAGCGACACCTGTCAAAAATACGTCATCCAAGCCAAAGAAAAGCACGTCTAAAAAGTCGTTTAACTTACCATCTGGCATTATCAAAGTAACCAAACCTTTGACAAAGGGTGCGGGAGTAAAAGCATTGCAAGAAGCTCTGGCTGCTGTATATTACTACCCCGACAAAGGCGCAAAAAACAACGGGGTTGATGGCTATTACGGACCAAAAACGGCAGATGCGGTCAAGCGGTTCCAGCTCATGCACGGGCTTTCTGCTGATGGCATTTACGGGCCGAAGACAAAAGCGAAACTTGAGGCAGTAATAAATTAAAAAAGGGGGGCTGAAATAATCCGCCCTCCTTTTTTAAACCTATCGAATAATATATCCTGTTATTTTAACTTCTACGGTTTCTGAGTTATAAAATTTAAGTTTGAGTGTCTGTGTTCCTGATAAATCTTGGCCTAAGAAAAATACTTTCTTATTGGCAGGAATATCAAAACCCCAAAACCAAAAAGGTGTTCTGTCGCCGTCTTGTGGAGCTTGAATCGTAAGATAATCAGTAGCACCAGCAGGAAGTATTAGAGGATCCGCTGTAATCAAAGTGTGTGTGGTAGACAATCTCATCCCTCCTTTCTCAAACATAGTATTTATCTCAATTTTTTAAATAAACACGAAAAAAATACCGAATTTACAGACTGAAATCCAACAAAACTATAGGATTATGTATAAAGAAAATGAAAGCACATGAACAAACCCCTGTCCTTAATGGATAGGGGCTTTTTTGTTTATGTTTTATATTTACTAAAAGGAGTAAAGATTTAAAATAGTTTCCATAAAGAGTAAATCATCATGATTTCTGTTAACAAAATAATGGGGGGATCTTATATTATTTAATAATCACATCAAGCTTTATCTGTTTAGTCTCTCGATTAAACAAAATGTTCTTTAATGATACTCCAGATGGTATATCAGAAAAAGAAGTTGATATATTTCCAGTATCTGAAATTGATGAGATGTTACTTGATCCAGGAAATGGATCGCTGGCATCACCGCTATTTCCATCTCGAGGATTGCTTAGATTGTTATTCCCATCTGCTTGAATTAAAAGCATTCCTGGGGAAGCGCTTTTTTCATTCCCGAATGCTTCATCAATTCTCCACACCAATAAGCCTTCCCCTGGTATATAACTGTCGAAATTCTCCTTGATTCTATTTTCAAGTAGTAAGTATTGATCCTTGGTATAGCCAGGACCTTTAATTTTCAATATCTCACCACCTGATCGAGTAATTGGTTCTAGAGTTAATCCTTCTTCACTTTTATTAATTTCTTTTACTTTAACCCATCCATGCTGTAATTTATGAAGTCCAGCTGGATGAACAGGACATAATTCTCTCCCTGCATAAGAACCACTCGCCATTAAGTCCCAAATACCATTACCGTCCCAATAATCTCCATCCGAATCATAATTAGGGTCATAAAAATCATCCCATTGAAAAGCTAAATGACCTAATTCGTGTGCGCATACGCCTAATAAGGCATCCTGAGGTACCATTAAATATGTGACTGCAGTAAGCCCCGGTGCCACTAACTGAGGATTTTTCATTTGCCATTTGTGTGACCAAATATGGTTACCACTAATGTTAGGATTTAATTTTTCAGCACCTTGGCCTGCATGAACAATAAATAATGCAGTTATAGTACCATCCTTAAAATTGTCAAGTTTTGAATTGAAGCTAGTCCCATGTTCAAGAGCAGTTTTTACAGCATCTTCTGCTAATTTTCTTGCATCTCGAGGGTAATTTTCATATAGTCCAGATTTACCATTAGTATAGTATGAATACTTTTCAGGCATTCTAAACCATCCATGAACTTCCCCCTTAACAGTAACCTTTTCTTTGCTAACTTCATTGTAATAGTCGGACATGCTTCCGGTAGGATAGGAACCTTTTGAGAATAGTAGATCTTCATAATGCCCCTTTGGTAATTTGCCTTCTAAGTCTGGGAAATCAACTAATAAGACAAAAACGTTCAAATCTCCAGTTATCGGTACCCGTGGAATAGATATTCTTTGAAAATCGTGTTTATGAATAGAGCCTAAAGTATGATCATCCATGCCAATAATATTGTGTGCTGGATTGGAGTAACCACGTGAAGCAAGAAATTGCCGATAGGTAAAACCTAATCCTTTCCATTTTTTATTGTACTCATTTGTTAAATATGTGATTACTTCCGGAGCTGAGGGGACAGTGCGGAAATTCTTCATATTTTTCCTCCTAACATTACATTACCCTTTAAAACTCCATAATTATCTGCAGGCATAAAAAATTCCTCCTTGAAATTTTATCTTCTAAATTGTTCTACTGCTTTTAGAATTTTATTCACTTAGTTTATCCAGAGAAACCCCTACATTATTGAGAAGGGACGTTTTTTAATTAGTTATCCTGTTTTCAAACAAAAGGTTTTGAAAAAGCTCTGCATCGTCTAATAATTTGACCATTTCCGTTGAATCATCACAAAATGGATTTTTAATTTTGTGTTTTTCATATGCCCATTGGTTAAATTCAATTTCCCAGTGTGTTAATGGGTCGCTCTTTGCCCAATAGATGTAAGTGTTTAAGTGCTCTTGAAAAAGGTCGCGAACCTTGTATGTTAAAGACATATACAACATTGTTCGAGCAACATTTCCTCTACTAATTGTGGGTACTATCCATTCATTTTCATGATCTCTTCCCCAATCAGTATAGTAAGCTGGAGGAGTTAACCTAATTTGTCTAATAATTTTATCGTTTTCTATTTCAAAGGGTAAGTGTCCTCTTTCTTTATTTACCTCTCTATGTTCTGCTGCAAAGTTAAGAGGATTGGTAGTTGCCCCTTTAATAATGTCTTCTTTTTCATTTCTTAGTTTTAAATAATTTTTTAGTGTGCCCTTTGGAAAAATATGTTCTATGCTATGTAATTTCATTTGTTTTAAAGAATTTATGTCCAAGCCACTATAGATTGCTTTTACATATTTATAATCACTTTCAAAGAATGCCCAAAAATTTTCGTATTTGTCTTTTTTACCCCAAGCATCATAGTACTCATTATTTTTGAAAGTTCCTCCAGCTATTTCAATAAACTCTTCTTGTTTCATCGATTTACCTCCTTATTTAATTTGAACACCACCCCTATTAATTTCCAAATAATTGGAAAATAAACATAGAAATAGCCGTTATTTTTATCTTATTAAAAGGATTAATTGTGATGTGGAGAGAAAAGCGATTATGAAAGAAAACGAAAAAATTTAGTTTATAACGACAGCAGAAGTCGAAGAGATACTTGGTATAACACAACAATGCTTAAGTGCGCTTGTGAGTTTTGGGAAGCTCAAATCCGTTAAAAAGATTAGAGCAGTGTTACAACATGTACAAGCTGTTGAAAAAGAACTAAAAGAAGGGTGGAATTATATCATCAACACCAGAAAGATTTCAACAGAATGTTTGTTTTTATTTGGATGGAGATTTGCATTTCTTATTCTTGCTTTCTAACTGTAGAGAACGATTTAGGAAGTGCATTTATAATTAATAGTTAAAATAAACCTTTTGTGTTAATATTATCCTTGTAAAATAGAAAAAAGGATGGGTGGAAGTGGGTCTGGAAAATTTATTATTTATTGGAGATGAAGATCTAGAAAAGCTACTAGTCTCTTTAATTTGTAGTTTAATAGGTTCCCTAATAGGACATTTTAAACTAAACGGGGTAATTTCATTGCCAGTAGTGTACTTTTTTTACGAGTGTAATCTAAAGTATGAAAATGGGGAATGGAAAAAGAATCTAATTAAACTTCCCTTGATTATAATTGATTTTCTTTTGTTTTTAATTGGGTTACGTTTCAAGAATAATTTAAGGCAGGGTGCAATTACTTTAGAACTTGGGTTTCTTGGAGACATGCTCGTTGGAGTTGGTACTGGAATAATTGCATATTCAGCTGTCATGGCTTCAGGAACAACTAGTATGCCTGCACTTATGACGTCATCTTTATTAGCAGGTTATGGAGGATTTACATATCTTCAAAAAATGCAAGGTAAATCTGAACGAGAGCAAAATAAGAATGATGTCATTGAGTTCAAAGAAATAGAGGAAACAGATTTTAGTGAACCTGAAGAGCAGAAGACAGCAGTTATAAAAGAGCTTAGAGAAAGTAAACAGGTAAGTTCGAGTAGAGAAACTCCTAGCTAAAAATGAGTATATTTGGTAAAATTGATATGTGCATTGATAAGGAGGGGGAGACTTATGAAGGTTCTTGTTACGAAAGAAGAGCGGAGATTGTTGGAAACGTGGTTAAATGAAATGTGCAACGAAAATTTGACTATTTCACAACGCCGTGTAGCAAGGATAAGATACCACCATTTGCTGAATGTTGGAAAACAGAGGGCTCTTGATACACAAGAACTCGATGAAAGAAAAACAGATTTAGCGATGGTTTAATCTCTCTAGTTGTGTACCTCACTTCGTGTGAGGTTTTTTATATGAACTCATTTAATATTATATACCTTCTGTAATAAGTCGCTTGGATTGTTAAAGGAAGGATTACTAAGTAAAAATGTATATTGATCAACAAAAAAGTAGTGTCTAAGTTTTAATCAGAAGTGGGATTGAGGGATAAGGAGGACACATGGAGAACTTTGTAGCGGTATTAATCTTCACTTTACCAGGTTTGTTAAGTTATTTTTGGATACAGTTATTTGGTCTAAATCCAACAAGTAAGCATTCAAACTTTGAAATTGCAGCAATTAGTGCTATTTTGTGGTTTCCTGTCGGTATGATCGTTCTTGGGATTTATCAGTTTACAGCAACATTTGTAAACCACCAAATTGCAGATAACTCTTGGCTATCTATTCGTACTTTAAGTGATGTTCTTGAATTATCAAATAATCTAGCGTTTCTTGTTTATTTTGTTTCATTTAGTGTTATTTTCAGTTTCCTATTCTCTTGGGCTGTTTCGGAGTTTGTCTATAAGTGGATGATTAAATTAGTTAACGTGGTTAGAAATAGAAGTGGAACAGCTGGGCTTTCTAGAACCAGTTCAGTATGGAATGAGACTTTTTTGAACAATGATCCTCAAGTTATATCAATTGGAAAAATTGATAATCCAGAAGTAATAATATATGGGGAAATAGAAAAAGTCTCCAGACCTGTTGAATTAGAGAGGAATCTGCTGCTTCGCAATACACAATATTATACTAAACTTTTAAAAGATAACGAAGATGTTAAAATATCAAATGTTTTCGTTGATACTAAGACAGGCTATGTTGTAACTATATATAATAATGATGATGTTGCGGAGGCTGTAAACCATTAATGCTTGAAAAAAGTGAAACCAAAGAAGATTAGTTCTTCTTTGGTTTCGGTGGCTTCATTGTTAGAGACGGTTTATCAGCTGAATTTTGTTCGTGTCTTGGTATGTTCATTGCATTCTCAGCGGGTCTCATATCTGGTCGGATTTCCATTTGCCTGTTAGTTGGTCTTTTCTCCATAAAAATTCCTCCTCATTTAATTAATAGATATTCTATAAGTACCCTTGATTTTAGACTGGCCTTTACTATAGAAAACAAAAGGTGCTATATATGAAAATAATGAATAACCCTCTAAACCAAGTATGATAATACTATATCAAAACTTAGAGATCTTGAATATGCAAAAAAGGGAGAATTTTGGAAAAAAATTTGAATATCCCCTTGTACAAAAATCAGTTATTTAAAGGAGCCTTAGGGTGCATTTAAAGATATAGTCAAGAAAGAGAAGTTAGAGCAAACTTGAAGATAAGTTAAAAAAGCATGAACTCTATTTTTGTTAATAGCGTCAGTGTTTAATCATTATCTGATTTTTTTTCTCCTAATAACATTACAAAAGCTGTTACAAATTCTTGAAAGTTAATATTTAAGTTATCCTTAACTACTGGCATAGAATAAAGAAAAATGAGAATTATAAAATTCACCCATGCATTTACATAGCTTTGAGCATTTTCACTTAGAGTTTCTGCTTCATCTATTACTGTGTTTAGATCATCCGTTGAAATTTCATCATTTTCAAAATGTAATTCTTCTAAAAATCCATCTATTTCTGATTCCTCTTGAGTTGTTAAAATTATAGGGTTTGAGTTGAAGTTTCTTAAGTTAGATTGAATTTTTTCATTTAGTTCTGCAAGATTTATATCTCTTATCGTTATGTAATTTGTCCAATTCAGCATTGATTGTTTTATCTTTTCGTGTTGATCAATTATAGGCTTCAATCTTGCGAAATCCTCCATTGATTTTTTGGTTATTTTAATTTGGTGTTCATATCTTTTATAATCATCAATTGCAGATTGGACCATTTGCTGCTGCTGCATTATTTTATTTGTATTTTCTATAAATTTTCTATGTGGTTTTAAAATGTCATTGTAAGGATTGTTTTTCATACTCTAGCCCCCGTTAAGTTGTTAGTAGTGTAAATACGGATTAAAACTTTAGTTGGTTTCATTTATTTTTAAAAAAATGGGAACAAACGTTTGATTAACGGTGTCAATTTCATTATAATAAGAATAAGATTGACCCCTTCATGAACCTGGCTGACATTCAGTCAGGTCTTTTTTATATCTACTGGTAAACTCATTTTCTTTATGAAATAGGGACAATCCATGTCGGCATAACCTGTCATGAGGTGATCTAAGATGAAGGTCAAAATCATTGAAGGACAGAATGTTGACGCACGTATTAATGATTGTTATCACTATTTGATTAAGTGGTGGAGGAAGGAGATTAATCGTGAAAGCAATTTACGTGAGGGTATCGACCGAGGAACAAGCGATCAAAGGGTCGAGCATAGACAGCCAGATTGAAGCATGTGTGAAGAAAGCAGGAGCCACAAATGTCCTGAAATAT
This sequence comes from Bacillus sp. FSL K6-3458, assembly GCF_038005045.1. NCBI lineage: Bacteria > Bacillati > Bacillota > Bacilli > Caryophanales > Bacillaceae > Bacillus > Bacillus sp. FSL K6-3458. The sequence goes on from NZ_JBBOSI010000001.1 coordinate 1,722,494, forward strand.
GCAGATGAAGGCTTCTCAGGTGAATTATTAGAAAGGCCAGCTTTAAACCGACTGAGAGAGGATGCACGCAAAGGATTAATTACTGAATTGATTTGTTATGATCCTGATCGTTTGTCGCGGAAGCTAATGAATCAATTAATTATAGATGATGAATTACGGAAAAAAGGGATAGTCTTAACCTTCGTAAATGGGGATTATGCAGATTCACCTGAAGGGCAGCTGTTCTTTTCAATGAGAGGAGCCATTTCTGAATTTGAAAAGGCCAAAATTAAAGAGAGAACTTCTACAGGTAGACTTCAAAAAATTAAAAAAGGGATAATAATTAAGGATCCTAGTTTATTAGGATACAGAATGAATAAAGAGAAAAGAACGCTTGAGATAATAGAAGAAGAAGCAAAAGTTGTGAGAATGATTTTTGATTTGTTTACGGATCATTCAAGTCACTTCTTCAACCGAGTAAATGGAATTGCGTTGCATTTAACAAAGCTAGGCATCTCAACGAAAAGAGGAGCAAAAGTCTGGCATAGACAAGTAGTGCGGCAGATCCTTATGAATCCATCTTATAAAGGGAAGTATGAGCAATATAAGTATGATACAGAAGGCAGTTATGTATCAAAGCAGGCTGGTGGTCCCGCAATAATGAAACTGAGGCCTGAAGAGGAACGCTATGTTACTGAAATTCCTTCGGTTGTTTCTGACGAACAATGGGAATATGCTCAAGAGCTACTTGGTAAAAGCAGAAGGAAGCAATTGCAATATGGCACTCATCCATATTTGCTTTCTGGTCTAGTGCGCTGTGGAAAATGTGGAAATACGATGACTGGAAAAAAGAGAAAATCACATGGGGAAGATTTCTATGTGTATGAATGTAGGAAGAATTATGCTGGAGCCAAAAATAGAGGTTGCGGTAAATCTATGTCAGAAAATAAGCTGAACAGAATCGTATGGGATGAGATATACAAATTCATCACCCATCCAGAGAAGTATAGAGTCTATAAAGAAGAGGAAAAGGCCACACATAAAGCAGATGAACTTGAGCTGATTCAAAAAGAAATTGAGAAGGCGAAAAAAGGCCGTCAGCGTTTAATCACTTTAATTAGTCTTAGTGAAGAAGACGACTTGGATATTGAAGAAGTGAAAACGCAGATTGTTGAGCTACAGAAGAAACAAAATCACCTTATGATCCAACATGATACAATTGAAAAAGAGATTAAAGAAGCTGAAGGATCCGCAGCAGGAGAAAATGCTATGAAAAGGGCACTTGATTATTTAAGTTCAGTCAATGCGGATAATTTGAAGCTGGAAGATAAAAAAGCCATTATTAACTTTATTGTTGAAGAAGTATTGATTGTTGATTCAGAGACTATTCATATTAAAACTCATTAAAAGGGGAGGTGCGTTTATACGCACCCCCCTTTTGTCATTAATATCTCGTTCTCAATACACCGCGCCGCATATGTCGCCAGCTTTGTTCCTTTTCCAGAGGAATAGCTTTCGATGGCTTTAATGAGTCCGATCGTCCCGATGGAGATGAGGTCTTCAGCGTCTTCCCCGGTATTTTCAAATTTCTTGACAATATGGGCGACGAGCCGAAGGTTATGTTCAATCAGCATGTTTCTTGCGTGTTCATCGCCCTCTGCCATAAGGGCTAAGTATTTTTTTTCATCATCTCCCGAAAGGGGTTGTGGAAAGGCATTGTTTTTGACATAGGACACTAAAAACACCAATTCTTTGACCATCAATCCCATCGCTGTAAATACTCCTGCCACGATTTTCACCTCCACCATGTTTAGGCCGTTGCCTATATCCTCAAATGTATGTGAAGGAAGGATTGTCTGTGTCTGTACGATGAAAAAATCATCTTATTTGAAAGAAACGTGCTTGTGTGCGTATGTTTTTGCTGCACCTCTCATATGTTTGCGGTTTCTTTGCGGTGCTTGGCGGTCTAGAAGCGTGCTAAAATATGTAATATTAGACCGAAAAGGAAGGGGTTTTTTCGGAACATGGGGAAGGTTCTTTCTTCACATGTCGGTATGAAAATTAATGAATGGTATCGAATGATACGGCAGTTCAGTGTTCCAGATGCGGAAATCTTGAAAGCGGAAGTAGAAGCGGAAATTGAACGTATGGAAGAGGACCAGCATTTACTGATTTATTATCAGCTCATGTGTTTTCGGCACCAAATTATGCTCGACTATATACACCCTTCAAAATATCAACCTTTCTCAGTATCTAACCTTGTCGATAAAATTGAAAATTCCAATCATGAGTTATCTGATATGCTGCATTATTACCATGCATTTTTTCGTGGCATGCATGAGTTTAGTCAAAAAGAATATTTGGAGGCCGTCAAATATTATCGCATGGCAGAAAAACAGCTGTCTATGGTATTTGATGATATTGAGCAGGCCGAGTTTCATTTTAAAGTAGCAGAAGCCTACTATATAATGAAACAAACGCATGTCTCCATGCACCATATTTTAAAAGCGCTTGAAATATACGATCAGCATGATGCATATTCCATTCGCATTATTCAGTGCCTCTTTGTCATCTCGGGAAATTATCAAGATTTAAAACGTAAAGATCGAGCACTGCCTCACTTGAAAAAGGCGAAACAACTCGCATCCGAAATTGACCACCCGCGCATCTATAGCTCAGCACTCTATAATTTAGGGAAATGTTACGGGGAGTTAGGATATCGAGAAGAAGCAGAACGATATTTAACCGAATCGGCTGACCTCGCCAAAAAAGAACTGCTTCCCACGCTGCCTCATACACTTTATACACTGGCCAAGCTGCTTTTTAGACAAAATGAGCAGACTGAAGCAAGGCGCATATTAGAGGATGGGAAATTGGCCGCAAAGAAGCATGAAGACCAGCTGTTCTGTCATATGTTTGAGTATCTGGATGCTTTATATGTTCAGGAAATCAATGAAGAACAACTGCAAAAAACCATTGATTATTTGGAAAAACTTAGCCTATACTCTTATATAGAGGATATCTCACTAGAAATTGCGACAGCCTTAGAAACCTCTCAACAATACCAGAAGTCCAACCAGTATTATCAAAAATTGCTATGGGCTCAAAATCAAATCCAAGAAGGAGAGTGTCTGTATGAATTCTAAGCAACGTTCGACAGTTGAAGAGAGAAACCAAACGTGAGACAAAAAGCGGGCCTGATGGGCCGGCTTTTTTTATGTGAAAAAGAAGCGTAGACGATCACGAAACTTGAATGAATTCATCAGAAAGCGGGCAATTTAATGTGTAATGATGTTCTGTGGAGGCGGTCTGATGAAAGGGTTGCATATCTTGTTATGTATATTGGTAATATGCGCTTTTGTTCCTGGTAACATAGAGGCGCGTACATTAAAAAGAATCGACCTAGAAAAAACGGGACGAGCCTTTTGGGACATGAGAGAGGAACGGAAAAAGATTGCGTTAACCTTTGATGATGGGCCTCATCCGGTATACACAAATCAAATACTAGACGTACTGAGAGAGCATGAAGTGAATGCCAGCTTTTTTGTCATCGGAAGCCGTATTCATGCATATCCCCTGCTCGCAGAGCGGATTGTGAGCGAAGGAAATGAGCTTGGCAATCACACGATGAACCATACGTATTTTGACCTTTTGTCATCGAAAGAAATCAAGCAAGAATTAAAAGAATCAGCGGCTCATATCGCTTCTCTCCAGCCTGGCGGACCCTTATTATTTCGTCCCCCGGGCGGGCGCTTGACGATGAAGTCATTCCGCATTCTTTCTAAGCAAGGATACGATGTCGTGATGTGGTCCTTTACGCAAGATCCGAAGGACTGGTCTAGGCCAGGTGCACACAAAATTGCCAGCCGTATTATTGAGAATATTCAGGGCGGTGATATCATCCTTTTACATGATGGCGGAGGAAATCGTAAGCAGACAGTAGAAGCGCTGAAACAAGTCGTACCTGAACTAAAGAAAAGGGGCTATGAGTTTGTGAAAGTGAGCGAACTGGTGCACCATAACAGAGATTATCTGCCGGTTCAATTACAATAAGAAACAGTCATTCATTGAAACCAAAAGTCTTGTCGTTTACTATATGAAGAGGGCTTTTGGAGGTGAATGTTGTGAAGAAATTTGTTTTCCTTTTCATCCTGTTATGTGTTGCTGCTGGGTGCTCAAAACCAGTGCAGGAAAGCGTGATTGCATTTGGTGACAGTAACACAAGAGGATCGAACTGGGATTTTCGAGATTATCCCACATCTGAAAAATGGGTGAATCTCATGAAAAACGTCGAGCGCGGCCAAATCAAGGTACAGAATGCCGGGATTGGCGGGCAGACAACAGAAGATGCGAAGCTTCGCTTTGAGCAGGATATTTTAAAACAAAAACCAACTTACGTCCTCATCATGTTCGGTACAAATGATGCGGCGATTCTAGACGGGAAACATCCCCGTGTGACCAAAAAACGATTTAAAGAAAACTTATCCTACTTCATTTCTGAAAGTAGGAAAGAGGGAATTACCCCGATCCTCATGACGTGCGTGCCTGTGGTGGAAGGAGGCAAAAAGGGCTTGTATTATTATTCTAGATATAAGTCATCTTATTTTGCTGAGAGAGGCGGGGCGAGAGCTTGGCAAAACTCATACAATGACATCACAAGACAAGTAGCTGAAAAACAGCAAGTGCCGCTTGTCGACAATTGGAAAGCGTTCATCCGAGAAGCGGGTGAAGATAGTGACAACGCCTTGATTCAGTCTGGCCTCATTGACCCTTCTGGCAATCATATGACACCAAAAGGGGCAAGAATCATTTATAACGAAATCAAAGAGCGTGATGTCATTAAACATTTTTAAATGCAGGCCATCTGCCTAAACAAGACGATCCATCCAGCATAGTCTAACAGTATATCTTCTTAGAAGGAGGTAACTGATATGTGGGGATGTCCTTATCCTTACCCTGCGTGTTCATCTTATCCAGCTCAAGGAGCAGGAATCGGTTACGCTTTTCTTGTTGTGTTCCTTGTCGTCATTTTGGTCGTAGGTGGAGGGTTATGGTTTTGGAATGAACAGCCTTGCAAATAAGACACCTCTTCTTTGATCAGAAGGGGTGTTTTTTACGGAAAATAGTAGTAAGCCTATAGCGCAAGTGATATAATATCAGTCACCTGAGTTTAAAAAAGGAGAGTGCTCGGGAGGCATGGTTCCTGGATATATGGAATTAAGAGGAAACAGAGAGCATATGCCCGAGCGAACGTCTTTTCATTTCTGTCTCAATTAATTCAATGAAGTCGCGATTTAAGTTCATTTCATTTGCTTTATAATACGATTCTATAAGTAAATCATCTGACAGCTTTTTCATACTAGAAACCCATATGATGGGAAAAACACCTCCCCTGAAAAAGTTGGCATAAAACTTGAGGAAAAGACATATCATCATAGGTTGATCGAATGTCTTTGAAGTACCTTTAATCTACCATGAATGGGAAACAAGAACAATCGTTCTGTTATCCACATGGTTAAGTGGATAACTTGTGGGTAGAGTGTTTATAATTGAATGAAAGCGTGATGAAATATAGGTGGATAATGTGTGTAAAATTATCCACACCTGTTGAAGGTCCTCATCATATGTCGAAAACTTTTTCATTGTATTCGATAGACAGACAAATTGTGATTTGATTCGACACAATCGCTGAAAAACCAATGGAAGAAAGGGTGCAAATTGTGCTAAAGAAGTATTTCTTACCGGATGAATTTGTGAAAAGTATTTTCCACATTTCGCCGCAAAAACTAAAAGAACGAAATGTAAAAGGAATTATTACGGATTTAGATAACACACTAGTAGAATGGGATCGTCCAAGTGCGACCCCGCGTTTAATTGAATGGTTTCAAGAGATGAAAGATCACGGGATACAGGTGACGATTGTATCGAACAATAATGAAAAAAGGGTCAAGCTTTTTTCTGAGCCGGTTCATATCCCGTTTATTTATAAAGCGAGAAAACCGATGGGAAGAGCCTTTAATAAGGCCGTCGCTGATATGCAATTGAAGAAAGAAGATGTGGTTGTCATTGGCGATCAGCTTATGACAGATGTGCTTGGCGGAAACAGGCATGGCTTCCATACCATTTTGGTTGTACCTGTTGCGGCATCGGACGGATTTTTCACGAAGTTTAACAGGCAGATTGAACGCAGAATTTTAGGAGCCTTAAAGCGTAAGGGCCACATTCAGTGGGAGGAAGAGTAATAATGGAAAAGGTTGTTTGTATTGGCTGCGGTGTAGCCATTCAGACGGAAGATAAAGATCAATTAGGATATGCGCCGGCAGCATCTCTATTGAAAGAAGATGTGATCTGTCAGCGCTGTTTTAGGTTAAAGAACTACAATGAAATTCAGGATGTATCTTTAACAGAAGACGACTTTTTAAATATTTTACACAGCATTGGCGAGACTGATTCTCTGATCGTCAAGGTCGTTGATATTTTTGATTTTAACGGAAGCTGGATTAATGGACTGAGCCGTATTGTTGGTGGTAATCCCATTTTACTTGTCGGCAACAAGGTAGATATTTTACCGAAATCCGTGAAAAAAGACCGTCTTGTTCAATGGATGAAGCGGGAAGCAAAAGAAAATGGGCTCAATCCGATTGATGTGTTTTTAATCAGTGCGAGCAGAGGACAAGGTGTGCCTGAGGTCATGGAGGCCATTGATCATTACCGTGAGGGCAGAAATGTCTATGTTGTCGGCTGTACAAATGTTGGGAAATCAACATTTATTAACCGCATTATCAAAGAGGTGTCTGGAGAAGAGAATGTGATCACCACATCCCAATACCCAGGGACAACACTTGATGCGATTGAAATCCCGCTTGATGACGGGTCTGCTTTATTCGATACACCGGGGATCATCAACCGCCATCAAATGGCGCACTATGTCGGCAAAAATGACTTAAAGATTTTAACGCCGAAAAAAGAATTGAAACCGAGAACGTTCCAGTTAAATGAAGCTCAAACGCTTTACTTTGGCGGACTGGCTCGATTTGATTATGTAAAAGGCGGCAGAACATCCTTTGTCTGCTACATGCCAAATGAACTCAACATTCATAGGACGAAGATGGAGAATGCAGATGACTTATATGAAAAGCATGCAGGTGAGCTGCTTTCACCGCCATCAAAAGAGGGAATGGAAGATTTCCCGCCGCTCGTTCCGCACACTTTCACCATCGATCAGCCAAAAATGGACATTGTCTTTTCAGGATTAGGCTGGGTGACTGCGAATGATGCTGGGAAACAAATCAAAGTGTATGCGCCAAAAGGCGTGCACGTGTTTATGAGACGTTCGTTAATTTAAATGTTCAGAGGGGGAGAGACCTTGAAACCTTTATACGGAGTAATCGGTAACCCTGTTGGCCATTCAATGTCTCCAGATATTCATAATGCAGCATTAAAGGATGCTGGAATTGATGGACATTATCATGGCTTTCAAGTAGAAGAAAACGACCTGAAAGATGCCATTAACGGTATGAAAGCCTTAGGAATCAGCGGCTTTAACGTCACTGTTCCGCACAAGGTAGACATCATGCAGTACCTTGACAAAATTGATGTGACAGCTGAACGTCTGCGTGCCGTCAATACAGTTCGCCTCGAAAATGGTCAACTCGTTGGGTACAATACAGATGGAGAGGGTTTTCTTCATTCATTGCTTGAAGCGTTGGATCAGCCGTTATCAGAGCTGTCATTTCTCCTGCTTGGTGCTGGTGGAGCAGCAAGAGCGATTTACACGACAATTGCTGAGTATGCACCGAAACAATTTGATATCGCCAACCGCACCATTGAAAAAGCTGAGGCTTTAATTGAAAGTGCCGATGGGAAAATTACATCTCGTGCGATAGCATTAAATACAGCAGAAGAGCGGCTTGGGGAATATGATGTCATCATCCATACGACCTCAATTGGTATGTATCCGAATGTTGAAGAAACCCCCATTTCTTTAGCGAACGCAAAAAAAACAGCGGTCGTTTGTGATATTGTGTATAATCCAATAGAAACAAAGCTGCTAAGCGAAGCAGCCGGGTTAGGTTTGAAAACAGTCGATGGCGTCGGCATGTTTGTTGGTCAGGCGGTAAGAGCCTTTGAACTATGGACGGGCATTACACCTGACGCCCGAAAAATGAAGTCAATTGTCATAGAGAAATTAGGAGGAACACCATGTTAAAAGGTAAGCAAAAACGTTTTTTACGTGCGCAAGCACATCATTTATCACCTATTTTTCAAGTTGGAAAAGGCGGGGTAAATGACAATATGGTCAAGCAAATTTCCGAGGCGCTTGAAGCAAGAGAACTTTTGAAAGTCAGCGTATTGCAAAACTGCGACGAGGACAAAACAGAGGTTGCAAAAGCACTTGTAAAAGGTGCAAAAGCTGAACTCGTTCAAACGATCGGAAATGTGATTGTCCTTTATAAGGAATCAAAGGAAAATAAACAAATTAAGCTGCCGTAAAGGTGGATATGATATGAAAAAAATAGGATTGTTCGGTGGTACGTTTGATCCCCCGCATAATGGGCATTTGCTGATGGCAAGTGAGGTGCGTTTCCAAGTAGGGCTTGATGAAATTTGGTTTATCCCAAATCACAAGCCCCCTCATAAAACGGGCCGAAAACGAGCAGAGAGTCATCACCGCGTAAAAATGGTGGAAAAAGCGATTCAGACAAATCCTCATTTTCGAGTTGAGCTTATTGAAATGGAGCGGGAGGGCCCATCTTATACAGTAGATACGGTTAAGCTGTTAAAGAAGCGCCATCCTGAAGATGAATTCTTTTTTATGATTGGAGCGGACATGGTCGAGTATTTGCCGAAATGGCATAGAATCGATGATTTGCTTCAGATGATCACCTTTATTGGGATGAAAAGACCAGGTTATGAAGGAAATACGGCGTATCCTCTTTTGTTTGCAGATGTTCCGGCTTTTGATGTATCATCGACATTGATTAGGCAGCGAATGAAGCAGGGGAAACCTGTTGATTATTTGATTCCGAAAGCGGTTGAGTGTTATATAAAGGAGCATCATTTATATGAATCGTGAAGAAGCTTTAAACTGTGTCAAACAGCAGTTAACAGAGCATAGATATACACATACAATTGGGGTAATGGAGACGGCCATTTCATTAGCTGAACGTTTTGGTGCAGATGTGAAAAAAGCAGAGGTCGCGGCTATTTTCCACGATTATGCTAAATTTAGACCGAAAGAAGAAATGAAGGGCATCATCCAGCAAGAACAGATGAACCCTCTATTGCTTAAATATTCATCTGAGCTTTGGCATGCCCCAGTTGGTGCCTATTTGGTCAAAAAAGAAGTTGGAATTGACGACCAAGATATTTTAACAGCCATTGAATTCCATACATCCGGCAGACCGAACATGACATTGCTTGAAAAAGTTATTTATGTCGCCGACTATATAGAGCCAGGACGCCATTTTCCTGGTGTGGAGGAAGTAAGAGAGTTAGCAGAGCAGGATTTGGACCTTGCCTTGATTCAATCTTTAAAAAACACCGTCAGCTTTTTAATGAAAAAGAATCAGCCAGTTTTCCCAGATACACTTGCTACTTATAACTCACTTGTGCAAAAGAACAACTAAGGAGGAATTTTGATGGATGCATCATCAATTTTAAACATCGCAGCAGGAGCGTGCGATGATAAACGGGCAGAGGATATTATTGCCCTGAATATGCAAGGGATCTCACTTGTTGCAGATTATTTTCTCATTTGTCACGGGAATTCTGACAAACAAGTACAGGCCATTGCAAGAGAAGTGAAACACCTTGCAGAAGAAGGCGGCATCGAAGTCAAAAAGATGGAAGGCTTTGACGAAGCAAGATGGGTATTGATTGATCTAGGAGATGTCATTGCTCATGTGTTCCACAAAGAGGAAAGAGGATACTATAACTTAGAGAAGCTTTGGGGAGATGCGCCGAGAGAAACGCTTTCACTTGGCATTAACTCATGATTTATCAAGGGTTTGCAGGTGTGTATGATGAGCTCATGACACATGCCCCTTATGATGAATGGGTTCAGTGGATACAGCGGTATATCAAGCCAAATAGTGCGATTATCGATGTAGGTTGTGGAACTGGAGAGATCTCTCTTCGGTTAGCTGCAAAAGGCCACATGGTCACAGGAATTGACCTAAGTGAAGAGATGCTGGCATTTGCGCAGCAAAAAGCACAGGCTCATAAGCAGTCTATTCAATTTTTACATCAAGATATGAGAGAGCTTGAGGGGTTTGAACAAACTTTTCAAGCAGCGGTTATTTGCTGTGATTCTTTGAATTATCTAAAAAACGAAAATGACGTCAAAAAAACCTTTAAAAACATGTTTCAGCTTTTAGAGACAGGTGGGGTTTTATTGTTTGATGTTCATACCCCTTATAAAATGGAAGAGGTATTTCCTGGCTCTACTTATGCCGATCAAGATGAAGAAATCAGCTACATTTGGCAGAGTGATAAAGGGGATGACCCATATTCGGTTATTCATGATTTAAGCTTTTTTGTAAAAGACGGAGACGTGTATGAGCGTTATGATGAAACGCACGAACAACGTACATTTCCTTTTGAGACATATGCAGCGTTCCTTGAGTCCGCTGGCTTTGAACAGATTGAAGTGACCGCTGATTTTACAAATGAAGCACCTCAAGAATGTGCAGAAAGATATTTTATTTCAGCGAAGAAACCAAAAACCATCGTTTAATGGACGATGGTTTTTTTAAAACCCTTTTTTCGCTTGTTGCGAACATGTTTAATTTCTGAGATCATCAGTAAACACACTCGGTGGGTATTGATGCGCAACCGCTTCTACATCCTCATCGAACTTGTCATGAGTGTTCTGAAAAAGCTGATGGAACATATCTTGAACACCTGCTTCAAGTGCTTTAATGCCCTCGCCGGTGACGCCGCCTTTTACACACACCTTCTCTTGCAGTGTCGGCAGGGTATACACCCTTTTTTCAATCAAACGGCCAAGTCCTACAAGCATATCTTCTGATAAGGTGGTGGCTTCTTCTTTTGAAATATCCGTTTCTTCAACAGCGGCTTCAATCATTTTCTGAACAAGAAAGCTAATAAAGGCAGGACCGCAGCTGACAATATCTGAGGCTGCCCGTGTGATTGAATGATCAATTTCTATTGGTGTTGAAATGCGGGAAGCGAGTTGTCTGAGCGCTGCTTTTGTCGCGACATTGCATGATGAACCAAATGTTAAAAGTGATGCGCCTGATAACGCGCGGTTGGTGATGCTTGGGATCAGTCTGGCTGTTTGACAAGGAACAATGTCTTGAAGCTGTTCAGGATGAACCGGACTTGTAATGATGACAATGGTTTGCTGTTCTTTTAAAAGTGGGCTCAGCTCTTTTAAAAGCGGATAAATATCAAGTGGTTTGACACAAACAAAGATGAAATCTTTATCTGTTACAGCTCCTGAAAGCTGTTTCGTCACTTCGACCTCTGGGTGATTCTTTTTTATATTGAACGCTTTTTCGATGGTCCGATTTGTAATGGTGATTGATGAGGGATTGACTGCTTTTGATTCAATAAATGCCTCAGTAAGTATGGTACCCATGTTTCCTGTACCGATTAACCCTATATTCAAACGTTCTCCCTCCTTAGACGCATAGGATCTGTTATCTTCTAAACAGTATGTGAAGCAGCGTGAAAATATGATTGAAAGAAGCGTGAACAAGTGAAGCAGCTCAATTCGTTGAAAAAATACAGTCTTTATCTGATAGCGGGAATTATCATCCTTAACATCATCTGTTTCTGCTTTTTAGTAGGAAAAGAGAAAGGCAGCGCCGAGCCAAGTGTATTGAAAGAACAACATGAAACGCGGGTCACATTAGAAGAAAAACAAGAGAGTGCAGAAAAAGAGCCAACACCCATCGTAGTAGAGGTCAAAGGAGCTGTACGGAAGCCGGGCGTGTATGCATTTATGGCTGAGGACAGAGTTGAAGAAGCAATTAAAAGAGCAGGTGGTTTTACGAGTAAGGCAGATACAGTTGACATCAATCAAGCAGCAAAATTAGAGGACAGTATGATGATTTATGTACGAAAGAAGGGGGAAGGTGACAAGCAGGGACAAACAGCAGCGGCTAATACGCCGCCGGGAAATGAACAGAGTCAAGGGGTGAATGTCAATCAAGCTGATGCAGCGGAATTGCAGACCATTAACGGAATAGGCCCAGCCAAAGCGGAAGCCATCATTGCGTATAGAGAAGAACATGGAGAATTTCAGCAAATTGAAGATTTGCGGAATATTTCGGGTTTTGGAGAGAAGACCATTGAACGGCTGAAAAATCAACTGACGGTTAAGTAGAATTGACGGTATAGAAGAAAGGCATGTACACTTAATACCATACATCATTCTGGAGGGATCAGCTCGTGGAGAGAATTTCATGGAATCAATATTTTATGGCTCAAAGCCATTTGCTTGCTTTGCGAAGCACCTGTGAGCGGCTAGCTGTTGGGGCAACGATCGTAAGAGACAAGCGCATCATTGCAGGTGGATATAATGGATCCATTGCCGGCGACGTACATTGTGCAGATGTAGGATGCTATGTCATAGATCATCACTGCGTTCGTACAATCCATGCGGAGATGAACGCTATTTTACAATGTGCCAAATTTGGTGCACCAACGGCTGATGCTGAAATATATGTGACGCATTTTCCTTGCTTGCAGTGCTGTAAAGCGATTATTCAAGCAGGTATTCGAACAGTGTATTATGCGAAGGATTATAAAAATCATCCATATGCTGTTGATTTATTTGAACAGGCCGGAGTTCAAACAGAACAGGTTGAACTAGATGAGATGATTATTGACTTAAAAAACCAAGAAAAATTAGCCTTTGTTGCGGATTTAATAGGTAAACTAAGTGAATCAGGACTTAGCGAAACAGAAATTCGTCAAATGCATGAAAAGGCGAATCAATTATTTACTTCCTATGTTTAAGTATTTGCCGTTCGGGGCGATTTCAGCAGCTGTTGGAATTGCTCTGGCCGCATATCATCTTCATTCGTATTTTCTCCTTTTTCTTCTTGTATGTCTTCTTTTCAGTCTGCTGAAAAAAACACCCCAGCTCTTTCTAATGGTCAGTTTGTGTGGAATGATCTATATGCTCATTTTTATGGTGCATCAGTCTTTTGAAACGGATCATCCTGTACAAGAAAAAGCATTTTCTGATTCGGTTGTGATTGAAACGATTCCGAAAATAGATGGCAATCGCTTTTCAGCGACTGTTTCATCAGAGAATCGTCGACTAGCGGCATTTTATACGATTCAAACGGAGCGTGAAAAAGAAGCGCTAAAAGATGTTGGGCCAGGTATGAGCTGTCATATGACAGGTGAGATGCGGTTGCCCAAACATGCAACCATACCGAATGGCTTTCAATATGATCAATTTCTAAAAACAAAAGGCATTGATGCTATTTTCCTAACGCAGTCTATGAAAAGCTGCACGAAACATGACAGCCCTTCTCATTACCTTTCATCTATTAGGCAGAAGGGGTTGAAATTTCTAGAAGATCACGTTCCGAAGAGTTCTGTTGGGATTGTGCAGGCACTTATTTTTGGCGATCGTGATTTAATAGACCCTGATACATTAAGAGATTATCAAATGCTTGGCATCATTCATTTATTAGCCATTTCAGGACTTCATGTTCAAACATTGCTCGCTTGTCTATTTTGGTGTCTACTCCGCGCTGGCGTGACAAGAGAGACAGCGCGTATTCTTTTATTATCCTTTTTGCCGGTTTATGCTTGTTTAACAGGTGCTGCACCGTCTGTGTTAAGAGCCTGTCTCATGGCTGGAATTTATTTAGTCATCACAAGCCTGCCAAAAGAAATGAAACAGCCTTCTGCGGTCGTGTTAAGTGCAGCGTTCTTGCTTTTATTAGCCATTCAACCACTTTATATATTTGATGTCGGTTTTCAACTGTCATTTGTGGTGACCTTATTTATTTTGCTATCCACTAGTATTTTATCAAAAGCAAAAAGTTCGGTGATGCAGTTATTCCTCATTTCCTTGATTGCACAGCTTGCTTCGCTTCCTGTTCTTTTATATTATTTTCAGCAATTTTCCTTGCTGAGTGTTCCTTTAAATATGATGTTTGTTCCTTTTTATACAATGGTTGTCATGCCTCTGTCCTTATTCTTTTTTCTTTTATCTATCATTTATCTTCCGCTTGGACAAACACTGTTTCAGCTGCTTGATTGGGTGATCCAGTTTAGTCATCAATTGTCTGCACATATGGCTGCTTACGATAGTCTTACTCTCATTTTTATGAAATCGACATGGTGGCATGTTCTCCTAGAGGTCTCCTCCATTGTTTTTCTATTCATTGTGATGGAATGTAAAACTTCTATCAAATCTTATCTTGTGCCGATTTTGATTCTCGTTTGTGTGCTGGCTGTACACTATTTCACGCCGAATTTTCTTCAAAAAGGAGAGGTCACGATGTTAGATGTAGGACAAGGGGATAGTTTGTTTATTCAGTTACCTTATCGAACCGGGCATATATTAGTCGATACAGGAGGCAGACTTTCTTTTGAAGAAGAGCCATGGAAAAAAAGACGTAAAGTATCTACAATTGGGGATCAAACGCTTATTCCATTTCTGCATTCTAAAGGCATAGCGAAACTTGATGTCCTCATCCTTACCCATGCAGATCAAGATCATATGGGAGAAGCGATGCGGTTAATAAAGCGAAATAAAGTCAAGCGCCTTGCAATCCCAAAAGGCTTTGCTCGAAATCCAGAGGATGCGCAGCTTTTAAAGGAAGCGGTTGATCAAAGGATTCCTGTAGATGAGTTGGAAAGAGGGGATCAGCTGAGAATTGGAGGACAAAAATTTGACGTTCTGCATCCCGCACGTGACCAGGTGACGAGTAAAAATAATGATTCACTGGTCCTCACCTTTACGCTTGGTGGCAAGCGTTTTATGCTGACTGGGGATCTTGAACAAGAAGGGGAACGAGACATCATTCAAGCTTACCCCAAGCTACGAGCGGATGTCTTGAAGGTTGGACATCACGGGAGTAAAGGATCAACAAGTGAAGAATGGCTTCAGCATTTGAACCCGTCATATGCACTGATTTCAGCAGGTGAACGAAATCGGTATCACCATCCTCATCAAGAAGTTTTGAAAAAATTAAATGAGCATCAAACAAAGGTGTATCGTACAGATATCGATGGAAGTGTGACCTATGAATTTCTTGAAGAGGATGGAACATTTTACGCTCATCCTCCATATGATATCTTACAAAAACAATAAAAAAACTGCCAAAACGGCAGTCATCTTGCATTCATGTAGTTAAGATCCAACGAGGTGTATCACTGTTGCCAAAATAAACATTGAGGCGAAAAATCCGAATGTGACGATAAAACCAACAGCTGAGTCGGTCACATCATTCCGCTTGCTTTGAACATTCTTTTCAAATTCATTCATTTTCATCCCTCCTGGCTATTTTTAGTATACTTGAACTCATTTGGAATTGCTAGAAGGTAAAGTAACCGTTTTCCATTTTCATGATCATTTTGTGAATATCGTCTGACTGTAAGCTGACCCGGGAGCTTACGTGAGACGTTTACTATAAATGAGGAGGCGGCACTTTCAGCTTCCTCTTTACTAATGTCTCTACACGCTTTAGGATAGAGGAGGAAGTGAAAGAGAGGGATTTAAGCGAATGGTCTTTGAAGTATGGAACAATTTAAAAAAAGGGGATATCCATCCCGTTTATTGCTTATATGGAAAAGAAACGTATTTACTTCAAGAGACAGCTGCAAAATTGAGACAAGCTGTCGTCGACGAAGAAACAAAGGATTTTAATTACTCTGTCTTCGATATGGAAGAGGTGCCGCTTGAGCAGGCTGTGACGGACGCAGAAACATTTCCGTTTATGGGAGAGCGGCGTCTCGTTGTGATCAAAAACCCTTATTTCCTCACTGCAGAAAAGAAAAAAGAAAAGATCGAGCATCAGCTTTCTGTGTTAGAAGCTTATTTAGAAAAGCCAGCACCCTACACGATTCTCGTGTTATTAGCACCATATGAAAAACTGGACGAACGTAAGAAAATCACCAAATTGTTAAAAAAGAAAGCGGCTGTGGTTGAGGCGAAAGAGTTAAATCCGAAAGAAACAACAGATTTCACCATTACATTAGTGAAAACAGAAGGAAAAACAATCTCGGCTGAAGCGGCAGAACAGCTTGTCATGTTATGTGGCGGGAGCCTGTCCTCACTTTTTCAAGAGGTTCGAAAGCTAAGTACATATATTGGGCAGCGAGAGGAAATTGAGCTGGCGGATGTCAATCAGCTCGTTGCACGAAGTTTGGAGCAGAATATTTTCGAACTGATTAACCAAATCGTGAACAGGCGCCGGTCTGAAGCGATGCAAATGTTTTATGATCTCCTAAAGCAAAATGAGGAACCCATTAAAATATTGGCACTCATTTCAAATCAATTTCGGTTGATATTGCAGACAAAGTACTTTGCTCAACAGGGATACGGGCAAAAACAAATTGCGTCAAACCTGAAAGTCCACCCATTTCGGGTCAAACTCGCGATGGATCAGGCAAGACTGTTTTCAGAAGATGAGCTAAAGTACATCGTCAAAGAGCTCTCCACGATTGATTATGAAATGAAAACGGGTAAAAAGGACAAGCAGCTATTATTAGAATTGTTCCTGCTTCGGTTATTAGGGGCTTGAACATAAAAAAACGACCTTCTCAAAAGAGGGTCGTTTTTGTTTAGATGTATAATTGCCAGTCTGTCCTTATGGCTGAGCCGTTCAGGACGGACGTACAGTTAAACAGGTGCCTCATCACTGAGGCGTTGCAAACATTATGCAGAAAGTCCGTTAACTTGTTTCGCAAGTCTTGATTTGTAACGCGCAGCTGCGTTTTTGTGTACAAGACCAGTTTTAACGGCTTTGTCAATGCGTTTTGCAGCAGAAGAAAGAGCAGCTTTTGCTTGCTCAGCATCGTTGTTAGCTACAGAAACTTCAACTTGTTTAATCGCAGTACGCATCGCAGACTTGATTGTTGCGTTGTGTGCACGGCGTTCGTTATTCGTTTTTGTACGTTTGATCGCTGATTTAATATTTGGCATGTGTTTCACCTCCTAAGATACAACCTAAACACAATTGTCTTAAGGTTAAATCTTCACAATAGAACAAATTGTATTCTATCAAACACACCTTTAGAATGCAATATAAATGTAAAGTATTTTTCATTGATGAAGCGCTCGAATGTTTCTTGAAAGAGATGGAAAGACTACTGTTAATTACTTGATGGAAGGAGCCTTTTCATGAAGAAACAGAAACTCGATTTAAGCGCTTATCAAATCCGGACCGATTTGGCCGTTGAAACAAAAGAGATACTAGAACAAGAGAACGATCCGAATGTGGTCAAAAAGGACGGTATTCAAGGAATTGTTGAGAAGGAGAAGGAAGAGCACGGCATCCGCATCCGCACTGTGGAGATTACGACAGAAGGAGAAGAGTTGACCGGAAAAAAGGCAGGGACATACTTGACGCTTGAGGCGCAAGGAATTCGGGAGAAAGACTCTGAGATGCAAGAAAAAGTGGTTGAAGTTTTTGCCCATCATTTTGCTCAGTTTTTAAAAGATCACGGCATTCAGGCAGATGCGAGCTGTCTTGTCGTAGGACTCGGAAACTGGAATGTCACGCCGGATGCTTTAGGGCCGCTCACAGTTGAGAATTTGCTGGTGACACGCCATTTATTTGAATTACAGCCTGAGAATGTGCAGGAAGGCTATCGCCCAGTGTCTTCACTATCGCCTGGAGTCATGGGGCTGACTGGTATAGAAACAAGTGACATTATACAAGGTGTCATTGAACGATCTAAACCAGATTTTGTGATCGCCATCGATGCACTAGCTGCACGTGCAGTAGAACGGGTGAATACAACGATTCAAATTTCTGATACAGGTATACATCCAGGATCGGGTGTCGGAAATAAACGAAAAGAATTAAGCAAAGAGACCTTGGGGATTCCAGTCATTGCCATTGGTGTACCGACAGTGGTCGATGCAGTGACGATCGCAAGTGACACGATTGATTACGTGTTAAAGCATTTTGGTAGAGAACTGAAAGATGATAGACCTTCCCGATCTTTAGTACCAGCGGGTCTGACATTTGGGAAGAAAAAAGTGCTGAATGAAGAAGATTTGCCAGATGATGAAACGCGTCAATCCTTTTTAGGAATCGTCGGAACGCTTCCTGAAGAAGAAAAAAGACAGTTGATCCATGAAGTGCTTGCACCGCTTGGACAAAATCTAATGGTCACACCGAAGGAAGTGGATACATTCATTGATGACATGGCGAACGTACTCGCCAATGGGTTAAATACAGCACTTCATCAAAAAATCTCTCAAGACAACATGGGTTCCTATAATCATTAATCAGTTCTACTTTCTCTAGCTCGCTCATAGTGTAATTACTAGAAAGCGTGCTGGAGGGAGTAAATCATGAAAAAAAGACCTCGCCGTCCTCGACAATTGGTCGTTGCGATTAATGGAACAAAAGTAGTGAAGAGTATTTTTTTGTTTATTGTCTCTCTGGTGGTTGTGTTTGTCATGTCAGGGGCTTTGACGTCTTTAAAACCTGAGCTTAGGCCTCAAGCATCATTATATGGTGTGGCAGATGAGCTGTCAGGGGCATTCTTTGCAACTCTAATGGGGATGGAAAATCAATATTTTGCCTCAGCAGTCCCTGAAGATCAAAAAGGATTTCATTTCTCTGGGCTGTCACTCAAACTTGCCACAAGTATCAATTTAGAAGACCCCCGCAGTTTTCTAGGAAGAGAGCTGCCAGGCTTTGAACATTTTGATACAAAAATCATCCTAGCAGGTGAAGGTACAGACTATACGAATATGCCAATGGAATCGCCGCCTCCAAGTGAAGTCATCAAAGATGAAAAAGAAGCAAATCTAGCTGAGCTGGACAAGCTTGATGAAGATGAACCGAAAACGCCTGCAAAAGAGCCGGACCAGTCGACAGGAAAACGAAAGGCTGTGTACATTTATCACACACATAATACGGAATCATATTTACCATTTTTAAAAGGAGAAACAAACCCAAACAATGCGCGCCACTCAAAAGTGAACGTCACCCTTGTCGGGGAGATGTTTGGTAAAGCGCTCGATCAGCAAGGAATCGGCAACACAGTGGATAAAACAGAAATTGAAAAAAGACTACTGAAAAAAGGGTTGAAGTACCCACAATCGTATAATGAATCCAGATTGGTTGTAAAAGAAGCTCTCGCTAAAAATGATGACTTAGATTACTTAATCGATATTCACCGGGATTCAAGAAGAAAGAAAGATACGACAGTAGAAATCAAAGGCAAGAAATATGCGAGAATCGCGTTTGTTGTAGGGAAGAAGAATCAAAGTTATGAGAAAAACTTAAAGCTGGCGACAGAGTTCCACCATTTGATGGAGAAAAAATATAAAGGACTTAGTGTCGGTGTGTTTGCCAAAGGAGAAATTGGAGATAATGGAATCTATAATCAAGATTTATCTGACAAAGCCCTCCTATTAGAATTTGGCGGTGTGGATAATAATATGGAAGAACTGAAAAATGCATCCAATGCAGCAGCTGATGTGTTCAGTGAAATTTTCTGGGACGCAGAAAAGGTAGACGGCAAAGCAAAGGATGAGAAAAAACGGTCTTAAGGTGGTGGAGGACATGGGCTCATTTATCGGAAAAACCATTATTTTATCGCTCGTATTGCTATTCGGTGTCTTTTTAGGAATGCAGCAAGCCAATAATGGCATGCTGCAAATGAAAGGGTATCATGATCCGCAATTAAAAGGGGCCTTCACTGTCCAAACGAATGATGATCAAGAAAAAGAAGCTTCTATCCTCGGAACAGCTGTCACACAAAAAGACTTAGCAGAAAAGCAAAAGCAGCTAGAAGAAATGGAGAGCTTTAATGCCTTCTCTAAGGCTGGAAAAGCATTATCAGATGGTATGACACATGCAGCCCGTACACTTTATGATTGGGTGAATGGTAAATAAACTGTTGTAAGCATCATGTTGGATGTTATTTCATAAGATATCACACCTTTTCGTGAAAGCCGCTAACCGATGAGCGGCTTTTCTTGATTTCGATTGAATCTTTACAGCCCTATTGATATAATCTAACCTAGCGCAACCCGCGTTTTATAGTAGGAGTGATAGATTGTGACAGATAAAGAAAAACGATTAGAACGGCAATCAAGAATTCGAAATTTCTCCATTATCGCCCATATTGACCATGGGAAATCCACATTGGCTGACCGTATTTTGGAAAAAACAGCGGCGATTACGCAACGAGAAATGAAAGAACAATTACTTGATTCCATGGACTTAGAGCGTGAACGCGGCATTACGATCAAATTAAACTCTGTCCAGCTGAAATATCAGGCGAAGGATGGAGAAGAATATATTATGCACCTGATTGATACACCAGGGCATGTCGACTTCACCTATGAGGTATCTCGAAGCCTAGCTGCCTGTGAAGGTGCAATTCTTGTGGTGGATGCAGCACAAGGCATTGAAGCACAGACACTAGCGAACGTTTATTTAGCTCTTGATAACAACTTAGAAATCCTGCCGATCATTAACAAAATTGATCTGCCGAGCGCAGAACCTGAACGTGTAAGACAAGAAATTGAAGATGTCATCGGGTTGGATGCATCTGAAGCTGTTCTTACCTCTGCTAAGGCGGGCATCGGGATCGAGGATATTTTAGAACAAATCGTCGAAAAGGTGCCGGCACCAGCTGGAGATCCAGAAGCACCACTTCAAGCCCTCATTTTTGATTCTCTCTACGATGCGTATCGTGGCGTCATTGCTTACATACGAATTGTCGAAGGAACCGTCAAACCGGGTCAAAAAATCAAGATGATGGCGACAGGCAAAGAATTTGAAGTGCTTGAAGTCGGCGTATTTACACCGAAAGCAATGCCAACAGACGAACTCACTGTTGGAGATGTTGGCTATTTAACAGCTGCTATTAAAAATGTTGGCGATACACGTGTAGGGGATACGATCACAAGTGCGGTAAACCCTGCGAAAGAAGCTCTACCTGGATATAGAAAGCTGAACCCAATGGTGTACTGCGGCCTTTATCCAATTGACACAGCGAAATATAACGACTTGCGTGAAGCGTTAGAAAAGCTTGAATTAAACGATTCTTCACTTCAATATGAGGCAGAGACATCCCAAGCACTGGGCTTCGGTTTCCGCTGCGGCTTCCTTGGCATGCTTCATATGGAAATCATCCAAGAACGGATTGAACGTGAATTTAAAATCGACCTTATTACGACAGCGCCAAGTGTTATTTACGATGTGTATATGACAGACGGAGAAAAAATCGTCGTAGATAACCCGTCCAATTTGCCTGATCCGCAAAAGATTGAGCGAATTGAAGAGCCATACGTGAAGGCAACAATGATGGTGCCAAATGATTATGTTGGTTCTGTGATGGAGCTTTGCCAAGGAAAGCGCGGCAATTTCATTGATATGCAATATCTTGATGCAAACCGCGTGAGCATTGTGTACGAAATTCCTCTGGCAGAGATCGTATACGAATTCTTTGATCAATTAAAGTCCAATACAAAAGGGTATGCATCCTTTGATTACGAGCTGATCGGCTATCGCCCATCCACTCTAGTGAAAATGGATATCATGCTTAATGGCGAAAAAATCGACGCACTTTCCTTTATTGTTCACCGCGATTATGCATATGAACGCGGAAAGATCATTGTAGAAAAGCTGAAAGAACTGATTCCGCGCCAGCACTTTGAAGTACCAGTTCAGGCAGCGATCGGTCAAAAGATTGTTGCTCGGTCTACCATTAAAGCAATGCGCAAGAACGTACTAGCGAAGTGTTATGGTGGAGATATTTCCCGGAAAAGAAAGCTTCTTGAGAAGCAAAAAGAAGGGAAAAAGCGCATGAAGCAAGTGGGTTCTGTAGAAGTCCCACAAGAAGCATTTATGGCCGTGCTGAAAATGGACGACAGCACACCGAAAAAATAACATCCTCAAGGCAACCTGCTTTACAATGCTCGCCTTGACGTTTATAGTCGAAAACAAACGAAGAGGCCGCAGCGATAAACTGCGGCTCTTTACCTGTAAAGAAGGTGTCAACAAATGAAAGCAGCATACATTCACATTCCATTTTGTGAGCACATTTGTCACTATTGTGATTTTAATAAATTTTTCATTAAAACCCAGCCGGTCGATGAATACTTAGCCGCTCTTGAAAAAGAAATGCAGCACACGATCGATCAAAAAGGGGAGCAAGAACTAAAGACGATCTTTATTGGCGGAGGAACCCCGACATCACTGACAACCAGCCAGTTAGATCAGCTTATGGACAGCATTCACCGCGTATTAAAACCAACCAAAAACTTAATCGAGTTTGCAGTAGAAGCAAACCCAGACGAACTATCGCTTGAGAAATTGAATGTCTTAAAATCAGCAGGCGTTAATCGGCTGAGCTTTGGTGTTCAAACATTTGAAGATGACCTGCTCAAAAAAATCGGACGGGTTCATCAAAAGAAAGATGTTCTCACATCTTTCGAGCGAGCAAGAGCAGTTGGGTTTGACAACATTAGTCTTGATCTTATGTTTGGTTTGCCTCATCAAGAGAAGCATCATGTCATGCATTCACTAGAGACCGCTTTTTCATTAGGTGCAGAACATTATTCGGTTTATTCGCTGATTGTCGAGCCAAAGACGGTCTTTTACAATTTGATGCAAAAAGGGAAACTGCATTTACCACCGCAAGAACGTGAGGCTGAAATGTATGAGCTCGTCATGGATGAAATGGAGCGGCACGGATTCAAACAATATGAGATTAGCAATTACGCCAAACCAGGTTTTGAAAGCCAACATAACCTCACCTATTGGAGCAACGAAGATTACTTTGGTTTTGGCGCAGGAGCGCACGGGTATGTAGATGGCGTCCGCAATGTGAACGCTGGACCAGTGAAGCATTACTTAGAGCTCATTGAACAAACAGGGTTTCCATATAAGGAAACGCATCAGGTGACAAAAGCAGAACAGATCGAAGAGGAAATGTTCTTAGGTTTGCGGAAAATTGAAGGCGTGAAAAGTGCTCACTTTCAAGCGAAATTTGGAGCATCACCAGAAGAACTCTTTCCCGCCGTTCTTGAAGAATTAGCAGAAAAAGGTCTCATTGAACAGGATGAGATTGGCATTCGTTTAACAAGAAAAGGAAAATTGTTAGGGAATGAAGTATTTCAAGCGTTTCTCGGTGAGTTATAATTGACATTTTAATTTGAGTTTGGTAATTTTGTTTATACAATTAGCACTCGTTGAAAGAGAGTGCTAACAGGGGTGATGATGATGTTAACAAATCGTCAGCTTTTGATTCTACAAGTCATTATTAATGACTTTATTCGTTCGGCGCAGCCAGTTGGATCAAGGACTCTTTCCAAAAAAGAAGACATTACATTCAGCTCTGCGACGATTAGAAACGAAATGGCTGATTTGGAGGAACTCGGTTTTATTGAAAAGACCCATTCTTCATCAGGAAGAATTCCTTCCGAAAAAGGATATCGTTATTATGTAGATCATTTGCTCTCTCCGCGAAAACTGTCATCTAAAGAGCTTGTGCTAATCCAGTCAGTATTTCAGGAGAAAATTTTTGAGCTGGAAAAAACAGTTCAAAAATCGGCGGAAATTTTATCAGATCTCACAAACTACACATCGATTGTCCTTGGTCCAAAGCTAAGTGAAAATCGATTGAAGCAAATTCAGCTTGTCCCTGTCCAGCCTAATAAAGCAGTAGCGATTATGATTACAGACAGCGGGCATGTTGAAAACAAAACCATCACCTTCTCTGAGCATCTTGATGTCTCCGATATTGAGAAGCTGATGAATATTTTAAACAGCCGCTTAGCTGGAGTCCCGATGGATCAGCTGAAGGACAGGATGTATAAAGAAGTAGTGATGCTCCTTCGCACGCATTTAAAAGACTATGATCATATTTTAGATGCGCTTGGTAACACATTCACTTCAACACAAAATGAATCAAAACTTTTCTTTGGCGGGAAGATTAATATGTTGAACCAGCCAGAGTTTCATGACATTGACCGCATTCGTTCACTCATGATGCTGATTGAACAAAAGAACGATGTCATGCAGCTGTTTCATCCAAATCAGCAAGGAATCACCATTAAAATCGGTTCAGAAAACAATTTGGAAGCAATGGAGAACTGCAGTTTAATCACAGCAACTTATGCGATTGATCAAAAATCACTCGGCTCCATCGCTGTCATTGGTCCAACCCGTATGGATTACGGGCGAGTCGTTAGTCTTTTGCATCATGTATCAAAAGACTTGTCAAACGCACTTTCCAATTTGTATGATGAGTAGGGTGATAAAAGGTGGGGGCACAGCCCCTTCGTATAATTGAATCTTTTTGAGGGAGGTGAACACAATGTCAGAAGAAAAACAGACACCTGAGCAAGCAGCAGAGGTTGAAGCACAAGAAGAAGCAGTTCAAGCAGAAACTGAGGAAGTAAAGCACGATGAACAGTCTGCCTTCCAAGAGAAGATTGATGAATTGCAGCAGCTTCTAGATGAAAAAGAAAACAAAATTCTGCGTGTTCAAGCAGATTTTGAAAACTATAAACGCCGTGCTCGAACTGAAGTGGAGACCGTGCAAAAATATCGTTCTCAACATGTTGTCAGCGACCTTCTCCCAGCTCTCGACAACTTTGAAAGAGCGCTTGGAATCGATCCAGACAATGAGCAGACGAAAAGTTTGTTAGAAGGTATGCAAATGGTTTACCGCCAGCTGGTAGAAGCGTTGAAAAATGAAGGCGTTGAACCAATTGAAGCTGTCGGCAAAGAGTTCGATCCAAACCTTCATCAAGCCGTCATGCAAGTTGAAGATGAAAACTACGATTCAAACATCGTTGTAGAAGAATTGCAAAAGGGCTATAAACTCAAAGACCGAGTTATTCGTCCATCAATGGTAAAAGTAAATCAATAACTACATAATGGGAGGTCATCGAATATGAGTAAAATCATTGGTATTGACTTAGGAACAACAAACTCATGCGTTGCAGTACTCGAAGGCGGCGAGCCAAAAGTTATTGCAAACGCTGAAGGAGCACGTACAACACCATCTGTTGTCGCTTTTAAAAATGGAGAGCGCCAAGTAGGTGAAGTAGCGAAACGTCAATCAATTACAAACCCAAACACCATCATGTCTGTTAAAAGACATATGGGTACAGATTATAAAGTAGAAGTTGAGGGCAAGAACTACACGCCGCAGGAAATCTCTGCAATCATCCTTCAACACCTTAAATCTTACGCTGAAGCTTATCTTGGCGAAGAAGTAACAAAAGCGGTTATTACAGTTCCTGCTTACTTCAACGATGCAGAGCGCCAAGCAACAAAAGATGCTGGTAAAATTGCTGGTCTTGAAGTAGAACGTATCATCAACGAACCAACAGCAGCTGCACTTGCTTATGGTTTAGATAAAACAGATGAAGATCAAACGATTCTTGTATATGACCTTGGTGGCGGTACATTTGACGTATCAGTCCTTGAGCTTGGAGACGGCGTCTTTGAAGTACGCTCAACTGCTGGGGACAACCGTCTAGGTGGAGACGATTTTGACCAAGTCATCATCGATCATCTAGTGGCTGAGTTCAAAAAAGAAAACGGCATTGATCTTTCTAAAGATAAAATGGCGCTTCAGCGTTTAAAAGATGCTGCTGAAAAAGCGAAAAAAGATCTTTCTGGTGTATCTTCTACACAAATCTCACTGCCATTTATCACAGCTGGAGATGCAGGTCCTCTTCACCTAGAATTAACGCTAACGCGTGCTAAATTCGAAGAGCTTTCTGCAGACCTTGTAGAGCGTACAATGACACCTGTACGTCAATCACTGAAAGATGCTGGTCTATCTGCTAGCGAGATTGATAAAGTTATCCTTGTTGGTGGATCAACTCGTATTCCTGCAGTACAAGAAGCAATCAAAAAAGAAACAGGTAAAGAGCCTCATAAAGGCGTAAACCCTGATGAAGTGGTTGCACTTGGTGCGGCAATTCAAGGTGGAGTTATCACGGGAGATGTCAAAGATGTTGTTCTTCTTGACGTCACACCACTTTCTTTAGGAATTGAAACAATGGGCGGCGTATTCACAAAGCTGATTGAACGTAATACAACAATTCCAACAAGTAAATCTCAAGTATTCTCAACGGCTGCTGACAACCAAACTGCTGTAGACATTCACGTCTTACAAGGTGAGCGTCCAATGGCAGCAGACAACAAAACATTAGGTCGTTTCCAATTGACTGACATTCCACCAGCACCACGCGGCGTACCACAAATCGAAGTATCTTTTGATATCGATAAAAACGGTATCGTAAACGTACGTGCGAAAGATATGGGTACTGGAAAAGAACAAAACATCACAATCAAATCTTCTTCAGGTCTTTCTGATGATGAGATTGAAAAAATGGTCAAAGAAGCAGAAGAAAATGCTGAAGCAGATGCAAAGAAAAAAGAAGAAATCGAAGTGCGCAATGAAGCAGATCAATTAGTGTTTACAACAGAAAAAACATTAAAAGATCTTGAAGGCAAAATCGATGAAGAGCAAGTGAAAAAAGCGAATGAAGCAAAAGATGCGCTAAAAGCTGCGATCGAAAAAGGCGAGCTTGAAGACATCAAAGCGAAAAAAGATGAGCTACAAACAATCGTTCAAGAATTAACGACAAAGCTCTATGAAGAAGCTGCAAAACAAGCACAAGCTCAGCAAGAAGGCGCTGAAGGTGCTCAAAAAGCAGATGACAATGTAGTGGATGCAGAATACGAAGAAGTAAACGACGATCAAGAGAAAAAATAATCACCTTTACTTTTGAAAAAGACTGCTGAAACGTACTCGTCAGAAAGTCAAAGTCAGGATCTCTTGGCTTTGACTTTTTTCTTTTCAACGATGAAAAGGAATTGAAAAAGATCAATTTAAAATGATACAATCGTATTTATGTGAGAAAATCGGGAGTGTGAAGAGATGAGTAAGCGTGATTACTATGAAGTGCTTGGCGTGAGTAAGAGCGCCTCAAAGGACGAAATCAAAAAGGCATACCGCAAGCTTTCAAAAAAGTATCACCCTGATATTAATAAAGAAGCTGGCTCAGATGAGAAATTTAAAGAAGTAAAAGAAGCCTATGAAACCCTTTCTGACGATCAAAAACGTTCACATTATGACCAGTTCGGTCACACTGATCCAAACCAAGGATTTGGTGGCGGCGGATTTGGCGGTGGAGGAGACTTTGGCGGCTTCGGCGGCTTTGATGACATCTTCTCTAGTATTTTTGGCGGCGGTGCCAGAAGAAGAGATCCAAATGCACCGCGTCAAGGAGCGGACCTTCAATATACAATGACCCTTTCATTTGAAGAAGCGGCATTTGGGAAAGAAGCAACGATCGAGATTCCCCGCGAAGAATCATGTGAAACGTGTCATGGATCAGGTGCAAAACCTGGAACACAGGCGAAGACATGCTCACATTGCGGCGGATCAGGTCAACTAAATGTCGAGCAATCCACGCCATTTGGTAAAGTAGTCAACCGCAGAGTATGTAACTACTGTAGCGGAACTGGTAAACAAATTGAACATAAGTGTTCAACATGTGGTGGATCTGGTAAAGTGCGTAAGCGTAAGAAAATCAATGTGACGATCCCAGCAGGTGTGGACGATGGTCAGCAGCTTAGAGTATCTGGTCAAGGTGAACCAGGTGTAAATGGAGGACCTCCAGGCGATCTATTTGTTGTTTTCCATGTGAGGGCGCATGAATTCTTCGAACGAGATGGAGATGACATCTACTGCGAAATGCCGCTTACCTTTGCGCAGGCTGCACTAGGTGATGAAATTGAAGTGCCGACATTACATGGGAAAGTCAAATTAAAAGTTCCTGCGGGCACACAAACGGGCACGAAGTTTAGACTCAAAGGAAAAGGTGTAAAAAATGTACGCGGTTATGGTCAAGGCGATCAGCATATCGTTGTACGCGTCGTAACACCGACGAATTTAACTGAAAATCAAAAAGATATCATTAGAAAATTTGCTGAAGTGAGCGGAAATAAACCGGACGAACAAGAAATGAGCTTTTTCGATAAGGTGAAACGCGCATTTAAAGGCGAGTAAGACGGATAAGGAGTTGGTAGTATTGAAGTGGTCAGAAATTAGCGTCCATACAACAAATGAAGCGGTGGAACCGATCACCAATATTTTGCATGAAGCAGGTGCAAGTGGTGTCGTGATTGAGGACCCGCTTGATTTAGTCAAGGAACGTGAAAATGTATACGGTGAGATCTACCAGCTCGATCCGAATGATTATCCTGAGGAAGGGGTCATCGTCAAAGCCTATCTTCCGATGAATAGCTTTTTGATGGAAACGGTAGATGAGATCAAAGAAGCCATCAATAATCTTCTTCTATACGATATTGACCTTGGACGAAATACACTGTCAATTTGTGAAGTAAACGAAGAAGAATGGGCGACTGCATGGAAGAAATACTATCATCCTGTGAAAATCTCTGAGAAATTTACCATCGTCCCAACATGGGAAGAGTACACACCCGTTCATTCTGATGAATTGATCATCGAAATGGACCCTGGAATGGCATTTGGAACCGGTACACATCCAACAACGGTTCTTTGCATTCAGGCGCTTGAGCGCTATGTGAAGGAAAACGACACGGTGATTGACGTTGGAACAGGATCTGGCATTTTAAGTGTTGCCGCTGCAATGCTCGGTGCAAAAGACATTCATGCATTTGATCTCGACACCGTTGCAGTGGAAAGTGCAAAGCAGAACATCGAATTAAATGGTGTGAGCGAGCAAGTAACGGTAAAACAAAATAATTTACTTGATGGGATTTCAGGTGAACGCGATGTGATTGTGGCCAACATCCTCGCAGAGGTCATCATGCGCTTTACAGATCAAGCGTATGATCTATTGAAGAAAGACGGTTACTTTATTACATCAGGCATTATCGGACAAAAGAAATTACAAGTCAAAACTGCTTTAGAAGAAGCCGGTTTTGAGATTGTTGAATTGCTGTCAATGGAAGATTGGGTCAGCATCATAGCGAAAAAATAAAGCGAGTAGGTGTCAGGACACGTATGCAACGATATTTTATCGACCTCACAAAAGAAGAAGTGACGGAAAAGGGAAACATCGTCATAAAGGGTGAAGATGTTCATCACCTTGCAAACGTCATGCGGATGAAAGCAGGGGAGGACATCCTTTGCTTAACGACAGACGGCTTTGAAGCGCTCAGTAAAATTGATACAATAACAAAGGAAGAAGTGATTTGTCACTTGGAAGGCTGGACGAATCAGAATCGAGAACTTCCGATCAAGGTGACGATTGCAAGCGGTCTGCCAAAAGGGGATAAGCTTGAATGGATTATCCAAAAAGGCACCGAGCTTGGCGCAAGTGCTTTTATTCCGTTTCAAGCGACTCGTTCGATTACAAAACTTGACCAAAAAAAGTCATTAAAAAAACGAGATCGCTGGGAAAAAATTGCGAAAGAAGCTGCCGAGCAGTCTTACCGGAATATCATTCCGCGCGTTTATCCAGTATCAACATTTAAAGAGCTGATTCAACTGGCCGGTGAATTCGATAAATGTGTCGTTGCATACGAAGAATCATCGAAAGAAGGCGAGCAAAGCCGGTTTCAAACGGTGCTCCAACAGATGAAGGGCGGACAAACCTTATTAGTGGTTTTTGGTCCAGAAGGCGGTTTAGCAGAAAAGGAGATTGAAGAACTTGAAGCGCATGGTGCAGTCATTTGCGGGCTTGGACCACGCATTTTAAGAACAGAAACAGCTCCTCTTTACGCGCTTTCTGCTATATCTTATCAAACAGAGTTATTAAGAGGTGAATCATGATGGGAACAGTAGCGTTCCATACACTTGGCTGTAAGGTCAATCACTACGAAACAGAAGCCATCTGGCAGCTGTTTAAAGAAGCTGGCTATGAAAGAAAAGATTATGAATCAAAAGCAGACGTATATGTCATTAATACATGTACCGTCACCAATACAGGCGATAAAAAAAGCCGCCAAGTCATTAGAAGAGCCATTCGTCATAATCCGGATGGTGTCATTTGTGTAACAGGCTGTTACGCACAAACGTCTCCGGCAGAAATCATGGCGATTCCTGGTGTTGATATTGTGGTTGGCACACAAGACAGACATAAACTGCTTGGTTATATTGAAGAATACAGAAGAGAAAGACAGCCGATCAACGGAGTTGGCAATATCATGAAAGCACGGGTCTTTGAAGAACTAGATGTTCCTGCGTTTACTGACAGAACACGTGCTTCATTAAAAATCCAAGAAGGCTGTAACAATTTCTGTACATTCTGCATTATTCCTTGGGCTCGCGGATTACTGCGTTCTCGCGATCCAGAAGAAGTCATCAATCAAGCGCAGCAGCTTGTCGATGCTGGCTACAAAGAAATTGTATTAACAGGTATTCATACAGGTGGATACGGTGAAGATTTAAAGGATTATAACTTTGCTAAGCTTCTGAAAGAATTAGATGAACGTGTGGCGGGATTAAAACGAATCCGCATTTCATCCATTGAAGCAAGTCAAATTACAGACGAAGTGATTGAAGTGCTCGATCAGTCAGATAAAATTGTGAGACACTTGCACATTCCGCTTCAATCTGGCTCTAATACTGTACTGAAAAGAATGCGCCGTAAATACACAATGGAATTCTTTGCAGAGCGTTTAACGAAGCTCAAAAAAGCATTGCCAGGTCTTGCTGTCACTTCAGATGTGATCGTTGGATTCCCAGGAGAAACAGAAGAAGAATTTATGGAAACATACAATTTTGTCAAAGACCATCAATTCTCTGAGCTCCATGTGTTCCCTTACAGCAAACGGACAGGTACGCCTGCTGCAAGAATGGAAGATCAAGTAGATGAGAATGTGAAAAACGAACGCGTTCACCGCCTCATTGCTCTTTCTGATCAGCTTGCAAAAGAATATGCATCGGCATATGAAGGCGACGTCTTAGAGATTATTCCAGAAGAATCCTTCAAAGAACAAGACGGAACGCACAATCTGTATGTAGGATATACTGATAACTACATGAAGGTCGTATTTGAAGGAACAGAGGACATGATCGGCCGTTTGGTAAAAGTGAAGATTACGAAAGCAGGCTATCCTTATAACGAAGGACAATTCGTCCGTATAAGTGATGACGTGCAGACGGATCAAGTGAGAATGACCTCATAATGAATGAAAAACCGGCAGCCATTAGGCAAGCCGGTTTCTTTTATGTTGACCGATTCGGAAGAAGGAACAAAATCAAGGCGTGAAAAGGGCGGATGAACGGGAAAAAGAGGAGAGAACTTGCAACATTAAACAGCAGACTAAAGTGCGCAATCTGCTGGGCAGGAGAGCTTGCTAAAAGCGCAACAAACTCTGTAATAAAGGCGAGAAAAGGAAGACATAAAAGTACACCTAGAACATTAAACACGACGTGTGCATACGCGGTTTGGCGGGCTGCATAACCACCAGAGATAGCAGCCATCACGGCAGTAATACATGTTCCGATATTGGACCCTAAAACAAAGCTGATGCCTTCTTTTAGAGCGACAGTCCCTTCATTCATAAATCCCATCAAAATACCGATACATACAGAACTTGAATGAACAATCGCCGTGAGCACTGTACCAGAGAGAAGAGCTGTCCAATCTGAGTGCTGCATCATTTCAAGGAAACGCAGTGTCTCTGGCTGACTGGTCATCATACCTGCAATTTTTGAAAAACCTTGAATACAAAAAAAGATCATGCCAAGCCCAAATAAACTTTTTCCTGCATATCGAAAAGACTTCCTGCCCAAAATGATACATAAAAGACCAGCTGCAATCAGAACCCACATAAACACGTCCATCTTAATAGCAATAAATTCTGTCGTAAATGTTGAGCCGATATTCGTTCCAAGAATCATGGGTATGGATTTTTTAAACGTGAGAATGCCTGTACTCACAAAGCCGATAACGATGACCATAAACGCCGAACTGCTTTGAAGAACCCCTGTAAACACAATACTGACCAAGAATGCTTTGACTGGATGATCTGTAAAGAGAAGAAGTGATTTCTCAATACGAGACGACGTGAGTGCCATTAATCCTTTCCTAAGCAAACCCATTGCCCATAAAAAAATGAAAATAAGTGCACAAAAATAAATGATCGCCATCATAGAAAAGTCCTCCTCTTACCAATGAATATATGGACTTGTCTACCTGCTCATGACGAAAATATATTTCCAAATCACTTAGTTGACCTCAACCTAGGCTTATATTATAATGTCTAGGTACATGTTTTGCATGTATATCTTTTTTTAATGCAGTCGATTGGTGTATTCGGAGGGAGGGAAAGAGAATGTCAAAAACGGTCGTTAGAAAAAACGAATCGCTTGAAGATGCTCTTCGTCGCTTTAAACGCAGTGTATCCAAAACTGGAACATTGCAAGAAGCAAGAAAGCGTGAATTTTATGAAAAGCCTAGCGTAAAGCGTAAGAAAAAGTCTGAAGCTGCTAGAAAACGTAAATTCTAAAGAGGGTGGATTTTATGAGTCTTCTTGAGCAATTAAATTCTGATATGAAGCTTTTTATGAAAAACCGAGAGAAAGACAAGCTTATTGTCATTCGTATGGTAAAGGCTTCACTGCAAAATGAAGCAATAAAGCTTAAGAAAGACAGTTTGACCGGAGATGAGGAACTAACCGTCCTTTCCCGCGAGATTAAGCAACGTAAAGACTCCCTCCATGAATTTTCGAAAGCTAATCGCTTAGATTTAGTAGATAAAGTTCAAAAAGAGATTGACATTTTAGACGTTTATTTACCTGAACAGCTTTCTGAAGAAGAACTGCAGGCGGTTGTGAAAGAAACAATCGCTGAAACCGGTGCTTCATCGAAAGCTGATATGGGTAAAGTGATGAGCGCTATTATGCCAAAAGTAAAAGGTAAAGCTGATGGTGCTGTGATTAACAGACTTGTCAGTGAGCAACTGTCTCAATAAAAAAGTATCCTTCTCATGTTAGAAGGGTACTTTTTTTATGCCTCCATAAACCTGTCATATAAAAATGAAACCTATGATACATTTGTAACGTATGTAAAGGAACGGTAAAATGAAAGAAAGAGAGGGGGGATCACCAAATAGATGAAAAAAATGAAAATTTCTATTGCTCTCTTCAGTTGTTTTATAATATGCTTGTTATTAGGGGTTCAATTGACCGCGAAATCAGCAGACCAGAAAGTTCATGTAATCCCAATTGAAGATACAGTAGAAAAAGGACTTTCTAAATTCATTGAACGATCATTTGAGCAGGCAAAGTCGGAACGGGCGAAGCACATCATTCTCGACATCAATACACCAGGTGGTGCAGTCGATGCGGCGCTTGAAATAGCCGATACCATTCGTGCATCCGACATCCCAGTGACAGCGTTTGTGAATCATAGAGCGCTTTCAGCCGGGGCATTCATTGCCCTAAATGCCGATCAAATTTATATGACCCCAAACGGAAAGATGGGGGCTGCTGCGATCATTGACGGTGAAGGCAACGCTGCCGATCAAAAATCTGAATCTCTATGGCTTGCTGAAATGAGTGACGCTGCTGAAAAGCAAGGGCGTGATCCAAAATATGCTCTTGCGATGGCAGATGTAGATATAGACGCAAAAGAAGCTGGTGCACCAAAAGGAGAATTGCTGACCTTTAACACAGATCGGGCGCTTCAGTTCGGTTATGCAGAAGGAGAAGCGAAAAATATGGATGACTTGCTTCAGAAGCTGAACTTAGCAGATGCCTCTGTTCAATACGATGAAGTGAGCTTTGCTGAAAAGGTTGCGCGTTTTCTCACGCATCCGATCGTCATTCCTATCCTTTTATCCATCGCGAGCTTAGGGTTAATTGTTGAATTATATTCTCCCGGCTTTGGGGTCCCAGGCACCATGGGAGTCACAGCGCTTCTTCTATTCTTTTATGGTCATCTCGTGGCAGGTTTTGCAGGATATGAGACATTGTTCCTGTTTTTGGCAGGGATTGTGTTGATCATTCTGGAATTATTTTTGCCAGGGGGAATCGTGGGTGTCATTGGACTAATCTGTGTCGTTGTCAGCTTATTTTTAGCAGCTGGAAGCTTTACAGAAATGGCGATTTCCATCTTGATTGCCACTGCTGTTTCAATCATAGCAGTTATTTTATTGACAAAGGTGTTGGGGAAACGTATGAAATTTTTTAAAAAGTTCATTTTAACCGATTCAACCAATAAAGAAAGTGGTTATGTCTCAAATGAAACAAGAGATGATCTTGTAGGACAAATCGCAGTGACAGCAACAGCACTTCGTCCATCTGGTACGATTGTATTCGGAGACGAGCGCATTGATGTTGTGTCAGAAGGTGCTTTTATCGATAAGGATGTACAAGTAAAAATTGTGAAAGCGGAAGGCTCACGCATTGTCGTGAGGAAAGTATAGATATACTGATTTTATAGGAGGAATAAAATGGATCCATCTACTTTACTATTATTCGTGATTATCGCAGCAGGTTTGATCGTTCTATCGATCTTCTTTACCTTTGTACCGGTGATGCTGTGGATTTCTGCCCTAGCGGCTGGCGTAAGAGTGAGCATTTTTACACTTGTAGGAATGAGACTTCGCCGAGTGATTCCAAACCGAGTGGTCAACCCGCTCATCAAAGCGCATAAAGCAGGTCTTGATGCGACGATTAACCAATTAGAAAGCCACTATCTTGCAGGTGGTAACGTAGACCGAGTTGTCAACGCACTGATCGCAGCTCAGCGTGCGAATATCGAATTGAACTTTGCTCGCTGTGCGGCAATCGACCTAGCAGGCCGTGACGTACTTGAAGCTGTCCAAATGAGTGTAAACCCTAAAGTCATTGAAACACCATTTATCTCAGGTGTTGCGATGGACGGGATTGAAGTAAAAGCAAAAGCACGTATTACAGTTCGTGCAAACATTGACAGGCTTGTCGGTGGTGCAGGGGAAGAAACGATCATTGCTCGTGTAGGTGAAGGGATTGTTTCGACAATCGGTTCATCAGATAATCATAAAAAGGTTCTTGAAAATCCTGATATGATTTCTCAAACGGTTCTTGGTAAAGGATTAGATTCAGGTACAGCATTTGAAATTCTCTCGATTGATATCGCAGATGTTGATATCGGTAAGAACATCGGGGCAATCCTGCAGACAGACCAAGCAGAAGCCGACAAAAATATTGCACAGGCGAAAGCAGAAGAACGCCGGGCAATGGCTGTTGCACAAGAACAAGAAATGCGTGCGAGAGTTGAAGAAATGCGCGCGAAAGTAGTAGAAGCAGAGGCGGAAGTACCACTTGCAATGGCCGAAGCACTACGTGAAGGTAATATTGGAGTTATGGACTACATGAACATTAAGAATATCGATGCTGATACGGATATGAGAGATTCATTTGGCAAAATGACAAAAGGTCCATCTGATAATGAAAACAAATAAGCATCCTCTCACGCTTTAAGGAGGGAGCCCATTGGACATTCTATTTGAAAATCCGTTACTAATAGCGATTATCATCGGTATTATCTCTGCGGTCTTTGGGAAAATCGGTAAACAAGAGGAGAACGAACAAAAGAACCAGCAAAACAAACCGGCTCCTCAGCGTAAACCAGTGCCGCAAAAGCAAACAAAACAAACAAGTCCAGATCCGGTCGTAACGGACCAACTTGACGATTTTGGCGATGTACATGATCATGGCGGGATGAAGAAACAAGGTTCACAATCCTTACAGGATCGTTATACCGCTACACTTGCCGAAATGGAAGAAAGAAAAAGCGAGCTGAATAAAGAGTTTCAATCGCTTGAAAGAGAACTTACAAGGCCAAAAGCAGCATCTGCTGGAATGAAGCCAAAAATGATTGAGAAGCTCAACCAAGATACGGTCGTTCAAGGGATGATCCTTGGTGAAGTATTTGGAGAGCCTCGTGCCAAAAAGCCGCATCGAACGATGAAACGACCATATAAAAGATAAAGAAGTAAGCCCCCTCATCCTTAAGGGGGCTTTTTTGTTGTGTAATGGAGACTTTTCTTAGTCAAAATGATGAAACGGCTGTTTTACGGGATTCATTAGCATGATATGAACCGCTGAGGAATAGGATGATATAGAGGCTTTCTCATCAGTCTCACCATCTTTCAGTTTGATCTCATACACATGAGGTGGGAAGGGGTTCTTATTGAATGGGAAAAAGAAAAAATCGACTTAAAGCATGGCTGACAAGAACACTTGAAATCCCTCCGGACGTGATGATGGATCTTCCCCGTATTACGATGGTTGGCAGACTCCATATTTACATAGAGAACCATAAAGGGCTTTTACTTTTCAGTGATCAAGAGGTAAGGCTGATGCTCAAGCAAGGACAGTGCATTATTTCAGGAAAAGACTTTGTGATTAAAACGATTTTGCCAGAAGAGATCTTATTAGAGGGGAAAATCGATGAGGTCCGTTATATTGATTCTTAACTGACGGAGGGGAGAAACGTGAAGAACAAATGGTTTGCTTATTTTATTGGCAGAGTGGAAGTGGAGATAAGAGGAAGCGGTATTGAGCGGTTAATCAATGAGTGCACGAGACAGGGGATCACAATTTTTCAAGTGAGCCGCCGTCAAGACAGCGTGCGCTTATTTATTCGCCTCTCAGATGTACATGCCTTTAGAAAAGTGCGCAGACATCATGAGGTGAAATGTTCATTTCATCAAAAGAAAGGGTTCCCGTTTCTTCTTTTATGGTCGAGAAGAAATATTGGATTCACCCTCGGGATGGCTTTTTTCCTAGTGACGATATTGGCTCTTTCAAATATGGTGTGGAAAATTGAGATTAAAGGTGCGAATCCAGAAACAGAACACCAAATGAGAAAGCATCTGGACGAAATAGGGGTACAAAAAGGGCGTTTTCAGTTTCTTATGGGGACACCTGAAAAAATACAAAAGTCATTGACGACCAATATTCAGAGCATTACATGGGTCGGAGTTGAACTGAACGGAACGACGTTTCAAATGAAAGTGGTCGAAAAAAATGAACCTGAAAAGGAGAAATATACGAGTCCTCAGCACATCGTTGCCAAGAAAAAGGCGGTCATCACGAGAATGTATGTAGAAAAGGGGGAACCGCTTGCCCAGGTCGATGAACATGTGAAAAAAGGGCAGATGCTCGTCTCAGGTTTAATTGGGAGTGAAGATCAGAAAAAAACGGTCGGAGCCAAAGCGAAAATATATGGTGAAACATGGTACCGATCTGAAGTTTCTGTCCCTCTCCGAACATCTTTTGATGTCTTTACGGGTAAAATGAAGACAAAGCACAAGCTCTCCTTGTTTGGAGGCTCCATCCCATTTTGGGGATTTTCCTTTAAAAAAGATGATTTTCAGCAGCCGAAAACAGAAAAAGAAGTTCACCCGCTTCATTTTTTGAATATGCAACTACCGTTCTCCTATGAAAAGGAAATCACACGAGAAAGTGAAAAAATAAATCGAGAATACACAAATAAAGAAGCGGTTCAAGCAGGGATTAAAATGGGTAAAAAAGAATTAGAAGAAAAGCTAGGTCAAACAGGTGAGGTGAAAAGTGAAAAAGTTTTGCACGAGACAACAGGGAATGGTAAAGTTAAGTTAATCATCCTTTACCAAGTAATAGAAGATATTGTTCAACCAACACCTATTGTTCAGGGAGACTAGAGAATGACAGAACATTTACTTGAGATTCAACAAAAATTGGATAGCCCAAACGAAGCCATTGCTTTATTTGGCAATCAAGATGCTTATCTGAAACTGATGGAAAACGAGCTGAATGTCTCCATTATCACACGTGGAGAGAAAGTGTATGTTTCTGGTCAGGAAGCATCAAGAGATACTGTGAGCCGTTTGATTACATCTCTCTTACATCTCATTCGTAAAGGAATTGAGATTTCTGAACGGGATGTCGTCTATGCCATTAAAATGGCGCAAAAAGACAAGCTCAATTATTTTGAAAATATGTATGAAGATGAAATTACGAAAAATGCCAAAGGAAAGTCGATCAGAGTCAAAACGATCGGCCAGCGTGAATATGCTGCGGCAATGAAAAAAGATGATCTGGTCTTTGGGATTGGACCTGCTGGTACAGGTAAAACGTATTTGGCAGTGGTCAACGCCGTACATGCCCTCAAAAATGGACATGTCAAACGGATTATCCTGACAAGGCCAGCTGTTGAAGCAGGGGAGAGTCTTGGCTTTTTGCCAGGAGATTTAAAAGAAAAAGTCGATCCTTATTTAAGACCGCTATATGATGCTCTGCACGATGTGCTTGGCAGTGATCATACGGAACGTTTAATTGAGCGCGGAGTGATTGAAATTGCCCCTCTTGCCTATATGAGAGGGCGGACGCTTGATGATGCATTTGTGATTTTAGATGAAGCGCAGAATACAACGCCAGCTCAAATGAAAATGTTTTTGACGAGACTAGGCTTTGGTTCTAAAATGGTCATTACAGGAGATATTACACAAATTGATCTGCCTAAAGGTATGCAGTCAGGCCTTGCAGCTGCAAAGGACATGCTTGCTGAGATCAAGGGTATCTCATTCATTGAATTAGATCAGACAGATGTGGTCAGACACCCGCTTGTGGCGAAGATCATTGGAGCATATGAAAAGCAAAAATGAACTGAGTGACCCGATCGCCTTAATCGGGTCATTTTGTTTCGATCGTGGTTTAAAGTAAAAAAGGAGGTACTTTCCTTGAGAAAGAATCAGAAAGGCAGTAAGCGAAAAAGACTGCTGTCTAAAAAAGAACCTCAAAAAATGGAGCGCTCACGCTATTTAAACGTACTGCTATACGCTGGTTTAGCAGCCATCATGTTTGTGGTGCTCTTCTTCCATGTAAAGCCTGAATCGCTCGACCTAGATTTGTTTTCAGTGAGCGAACAGACCATCTATTCTCCGTCTACCGTTGATGATCAAGAAGCAACAGAAGAAAAGAAACAAGAAGCAACGGATCAAGTGGAAGACCAATATACACTCAAAAAAGCGTATTCTGATAATCGTGTTGACCTCATTTCATCCCTCTTTGAAGCCATTAAAGAAGAGAAGAAAGCAGCAGCTGATGACAAAGAGAACCCGCCAACAGATCAAGAGATGGTGAAGCGTGTAAAAGAGAAACTCACAACCGATATGCAGGAAGCTGTTTCGGATCAATCGATTAAAGCACTGCTCCAAGCAAGTGATGAAAACCTTTCTTTTACAAAGGACTCCATCATTACAGTGGTCAATTCTCTCATGGGTAAAGAAATCACAGCTTCTAAGCTGCAAGATGAAAAGAAACAAGTGAAAGCAGAGCTTGAAAACAATTCGATTCCGTCAAAATATTTAAATGCAGCGAAAGAAATTGGTGAATTTGCGATTATTCCAAACTATGTATTTGACCCGGTGGCAACAGAGAAGAAAAGACAAGAAGCAGCTGATAATATCCAGCCAGTTCAAATCAAGCAAGGGCAAATTTTAGTGGAAGAAGGCGAGCTCATTGACCGTGAAGTGTATCGTAAATTAGAACTGACCGGTCTTTTAAACAGCTCCAATTTATTTAAGCCTGTAAGCGGTCTTATCATCTTAATCGGTCTCTTCTTAGCGGCGATTGTCCACTCGCTGGAATCGAGGAAAAAGTCGCTCGTCCATAAGAATAAATCGTTACTGCTGTACTCGCTCATTTTCACCATTATTTTAATCATCATGGAAGTATTCAGTCTCTTTCAGGAAACCAAATATACAACCATCGGCTACGTCGTGCCTGTGGCACTTGGCACGATGCTGATTAAGCTGCTGATCAATGAGCGGCTGGCAATCTTCTCCGGCCTTGTATTTGCCCTTTGCGGCAGTATGATGTTTAATCAAGGAGTAACAGGTGTCTTTAACTATGTCATCTGTGCTTATTATCTAATAAGCGGGATGGCAGGAATTTTATTTTTGAGAAAACATAATGCGAGATCGAAAATTTTGCAGGCGGGGCTTTGGGTAGCTTTGGTGAATGTACTTGTCGTGCTGTCCATTACGCTGATTCAAAATTCTTCTCCATCAGGGCTTGAAATAGGTGTAAACCTCATCATGGCGATTGTGTCAGGGTTTGCATCGGCTATTTTGGTTATCGGGTTAATGCCAGTCTTTGAGAGCATGTTTGGCATTCTTTCGACCATGAAGCTTATTGAATTATCGAACCCGAATCATCCGCTGCTGAAAAAGATCTTAACAGAGACGCCAGGTACATATCATCATAGTGTCATGGTGGCGAATTTAGCGGATGCTGCATGTGAAGCAGTCGGTGCAAATGGATTGTTAGCGAGGGTTGGAGCTTATTATCATGACATTGGAAAAACGAAAAGACCCCAATACTTTATTGAAAACCAAATGAACATTGATAATCCGCACGACAAGCTTTCTCCTCAGCTGAGCAAGAATATTATTATTGCCCATACGACAGATGGTGCTGAAATGCTGAGAGAAAAGAAGTTTCCAGAGGAACTTGTGGACATTGCAGAACAGCATCACGGAAAGTCCCTGCTGAAGTTCTTTTACTATAAGGCAAAAGAACGGGATGATCAGGTGACAGAAGAAGAATTTCGCTATCCTGGTCCAAAACCGCAATCAAAAGAAGCGGCCATTATTTCTGTAGCTGACAGCGTGGAGGCGGCGGTTCGTTCGATGCATAATCCAAACCCTGAGCGGATTGAAAAGCTTGTGAAGGGCATTATTTCAGATAAGATGCAGGATGGACAATTTAGTGAATGTGATCTGACATTTAAAGAATTAAATATTATTAGCCAAACAATTTGTACAACATTAAAGGGGATTTTCCATTCTCGGATTGAATATCCAGATGCCCCGAAGCAGAAGGTGAAGTAAATGACATTGTTAATCGATTTAATAGATGAAACAGGACAAGTATCGAAAGAGCAGCTTGAAGAAGTGGAAAAGCTTCTTCAATTTGCTGCGGATGCTCTTGAAGTAAAAGATCAAGCAGAAGTATCAGTATCGATCGTTTCAAATGAAGAAATTCATCAAATTAATAAAGAATACCGAGGAAAAGATGCACCAACAGATGTGATTTCATTTGCACTTGAGGAAGAAGGCGAAGGGGAAATTGAAATCATTGGAGCTGATGACATTCCGCCTGTACTTGGTGACATTATCATTAGTGTTGATCGTACGAAAGAGCAAGCAGAGGAATATGGACATTCCTTCATGAGAGAGCTAGGATTTTTAACGATTCATGGTTTTCTTCATTTGCTTGGTTATGATCATATGACAGAAGAAGATGAAAAAGAAATGTTCGCCAAACAGACAAAAATCTTGGATGATTATGGCCTTTCGAGATCATCGTAAGAAGCGAACGCCGCTTGTCCGTTTTTTTCGGAGTTTTTATTATGCATTTAGAGGAATATGGCGAACATTCTTGAATGAACGGAATTTTCGGTTTCACACAGTCGCAGCCATCATCGTGGTGATTTGCGGCTTTTGGTTTCACATTCATCCGGTTGAATGGATGATCATTCTGCTTTTATGCGGCGGGATGTTTGCGTTAGAACTTGTGAATACAGCGATTGAACATACAGTAGATCTTTTCACAGAAGAGAAGCATCCTCTTGCTGAGAGAGCGAAGGACGCGGCAGCAGGCGCTGTTTGCGTTTACGCCGCCATTTCGGTTATGATTGGGTTGATGATCTTCTTACCGAAGATCATGCAATAGAACAATATTACTATTTATTAACATTTTTAGAAATGGGCGTGAAAATGTCACGTGAATTATGTAAAATATAAATGTGACAGTGGTACCATTTCTTCTGAAAGTGGGAACTAGAATGAACAAACAAGAGTTGATTTCAGAAGCAGTCAAAGCAAGAGATTTTGCATATGTACCCTATTCTAAATTCAAAGTCGGTGCAGCATTATTATCGCATGACGGAAAAGTGTATGGCGGCTGCAATATTGAAAATGCAGCATACGGTATGTGTAATTGTGCGGAAAGAACAGCACTTTTTAAAGCTTACTCAGAGGGCATCACATCTTTTCAAATGCTTGCAGTAGTGGCTGATACAGATCGACCTGTTTCACCATGCGGCGCATGCAGACAGGTCATTTCAGAGCTATGTGCACCTGATATGCCAGTGATTCTAACGAACTTAAAAGGACATATATACGAAACGACAGTAAACGAACTATTGCCAGGCGCATTTTCACCGGAGGATTTAAATGACTAACGAAAGCTTCAAATCAGGATTTGTATCAATTATTGGAAGACCAAATGTAGGGAAATCGACCTTTCTTAATCGTGTGATTGGGCAAAAGATTGCGATTATGAGTGATAAGCCCCAAACGACTCGAAACAAAGTGCAAGGTGTTCTGACAACGAACACGTCACAAACGATTTTTATCGATACACCAGGAATTCATAAACCGAAGCACAAACTTGGCGATTTTATGATGAGGGTGGCTCAAAATACACTCAAGGAAGTCGACCTGATCTTGTTTATGATCAACGCACAGGAAGGCTATGGAAAAGGTGATGAATTCATCATTGAACGACTAAAGCAAACATCGACACCGGTGTTCCTTGTCGTCAATAAAATTGACCAAATTCATCCGGATGAACTGTTCCTTTTAATTGATGAATACCGCACACGTTACC
Source organism: Bacillus sp. FSL K6-3458 (assembly GCF_038005045.1). NCBI lineage: Bacteria > Bacillati > Bacillota > Bacilli > Caryophanales > Bacillaceae > Bacillus > Bacillus sp. FSL K6-3458. Next base: position 1,765,282 of record NZ_JBBOSI010000001.1, read on the forward strand.
CATTTAAGGAAATTGTGCCAATTTCAGCACTTGAAGGCAACAACATTGATACGCTTCTTCAGCAAATTGAAGGTTATCTTCCAGAAGGCCCTCAATTTTATCCGGCAGATCAAGTAACAGATCACCCAGAGCGATTTATTATTTCTGAGTTAATTCGTGAAAAAGTGCTGCATTTAACGAGAGAAGAGATCCCTCACAGTATTGCGGTTGCGATTGAATCGATCAAGCCAGATGAAAACGGCAAGATTCATGTTGCAGCGACCATCGTCGTAGAACGTGATTCACAAAAAGGGATTGTGATTGGTAAGCGCGGCAGCTTATTAAAAGAAGTGGGACAAAAAGCGCGCAGAGACATTGAAGCACTTTTAGGCTCAAAGGTGTATTTAGAGCTTTGGGTAAAAGTGCAGAAGGATTGGCGTAATAAATCCACACATCTTCGTGATTTCGGATTTAGAGAAGACGAATATTAAAAACCGATACAGTTGTTAGTAGATCTGACAATGGTGCGGTTCGATTAGTAAAAATTGTTTATCATGAAATGGAGGTAGCCTGGTCAAGATAAAGTTAATATGTTGGATGTAGCGTTGCTGCTTCTAATAAAGAAAGGTGGGGTTTTTATGTTGAATTTTACATGGAACGTATTTTCACAAACAGGAAGCGTTGACACGTATCTGCTTTTCAAAGAGTTAGAAAAGGAGAACCTGGAAAGACCCGATGTACTTGAAGAAGAAATAGCACGACTTGATTTTCCAATCTTATAATTCTTGACCCCCTCCAACGCTCGGAGTGTAGACAAATGCTCATTAAAAGTGAAGGAATCGTCCTTAGAACAACAGATTATGGCGAAACAAACAAAATTGTCACGCTGCTCACTAGAGAACATGGGAAAATTGGTGTGATGGCAAGGGGCGCTAAGAAATCAAACAGCCGCCTGTCAGCCATAAGCCAGCCGTTTTTATACGGAACCTTCCTGATCCAATCATCAACAGGACTTGGAACGCTCCAGCAAGGTGAAATGATGGAAAGCATGCGAACCATTCGGGAAGATTTATTTCTGACCGCATATGCCGCATATATGACAGAATTACTTGATAAAGGAACAGAAGAAAAGAAGCCAAACCCTTACTTGTTTGAACTTCTTCTTCAATCTTTACGCCATCTCAATGAAGGCACAGATGCTGATATTATTTTATTTATCGTAGAGGTTAAAATGCTGTCAGTGATGGGGTTGAAGCCTGAACTGGACCAATGTGTACACTGCGGTCAAAAAGAAGGGCAGTTCCACTTCTCAATTAGAGATAACGGATTCATCTGTAAGCAATGCTTTTCTAAAGATCCATATAAACTGCCCTTATCCCCAGCAGCAGCAAGACTGCTCCGTTTGTTTCATTATTTTGATTTATCAAGGCTTGGTCAGGTTGACGTGAAACCACAAACGAAACAAGAAATTCGTCAAGTGCTCGATCATTATTATGAAGAGTATTCAGGTCTTTATTTAAAATCAAAAAAATTCATGAATCAAATGGAATCCATGAAAAAGCTAATGGACGGTGAAAACAAAAGTTGACATCTCTCGTGACTTTTTGTAAGATCATCTAAGATCAAATATGTTGCATTGACAGAAAGAAGTACTTACGTATCAGCCATAAAAGCGACCTTAGGGCGGTGTGAGCTAAGGATGGACACGTAACGAAAGGCATTCTTGAGCAACGTAAAACAAAGCGGCTGGGTGCTACGACACCAGCAAATAGGGTGGAACCGCGGGAAAAACTCTCGTCCCTATGTTTGCAAGGAACCTTGTGAGCATAGAGACGGGAGTTTTTGTGTTTTGCAAAAAGGTTCTAGGCCCCACCGCCATACATAGCGGATGGTGTAAAAAAGATGGAGGTGCGATCATTGAATATTCAAGACATGATTTTGACACTGCAAAAGCATTGGTCAAATGAAGGCTGCGTATTAATGCAGGCATATGACACAGAAAAAGGTGCTGGAACGATGAGTCCATACACGTTCCTCAGAAGCATTGGGCCAGAGCCATGGAAGGTAGCCTATGTAGAACCTTCAAGACGCCCGGCTGACGGCAGATATGGAGAAAACCCAAACAGATTGTATCAACATCATCAATTTCAAGTGATCATTAAGCCATCACCTGACAATATTCAAGAACTGTATCTAGAATCATTGAAGGCGCTTGGCATTGACCCGCTGAAACATGATATTCGTTTTGTTGAAGACAACTGGGAAAACCCATCTCTTGGCTGCGCAGGACTTGGCTGGGAAGTTTGGCTTGATGGAATGGAAATTACGCAATTTACGTATTTCCAGCAAGTCGGCGGTTTAGAATGTAAGCCAGTTTCTGTTGAAATCACATACGGAATTGAGCGTCTTGCTTCTTACATCCAGGACAAAGAAAATGTATTTGACCTTGAATGGACAGATGGCTTTACTGTAAGAGATTTATTCTTAATGGCTGAATACGAGCATTCTGTGTATACGTTTGAAACATCTAATACGGATATGCTGTTCGATTTATTTACAACATATGAAAAAGAAGCACATAGCCAAATGGACAAAGGGCTTGTTCACCCGGCATATGATTATGTACTCAAATGTTCTCACACATTTAACCTGCTTGATGCCAAAGGCGCGATTTCTGTGACTGAGCGAACAGGTTATATCGGAAGAGTACGTCAGTTAGCGAGAAAAGTAGCCAAAACATATTACGAAGAACGAGAAAAACTAGGATTCCCTATGCTAAAAGAGGAGGCGGCCTCTCATGAATAAACAAGATGTATTACTTGAAATCGGCTTAGAAGAGATGCCGGCTCGTTTCATGCCAGAAAGCACAAAGCAGCTAGGTGACAAAGTAAAAGCTTGGTTCGTAGCGCAAAATATTTCATTCGAAGACGTTGCTTTATTTAATTCACCAAGACGTCTAGCTGTACTCGTCAAAGGTGTTGCAGAAAAACAAGAGGACATCAAAGAAGAAGCAAAAGGACCGGCTAAAAAGATTGCTCAAGATGCTGAAGGCAATTGGACAAAAGCTGCCGAAGGTTTTGCCCGCGGACAAGGCGCTTCAACTGATGATCTGTATTTCAAAGACATCAAAGGTGTGGATTATGTCCATGTCCAAAAGTTTCAAGAAGGAAAACAAGTCAAAGACCTTCTTCCAGCATTGGGGGACATTGCCGCTTCATTGAGTTTTCCAAAGAACATGAGATGGGGAAGCGAGGATTTACGCTATATCCGTCCAATTAAATGGATTGTTTGTTTATTTGGTCAAGAGATCATTCCTGTCGAAATTGCAGGAGTGAAAAGCGGACGGGAGACTAGAGGACATCGTTTCCTAGGGACGACAGCCAGCATTAACACACCAGCTTCTTATGAGCAAACATTAAGAGATCAATTTGTCATTGTAGATTCAGATAAAAGAAAACAATTAATTACTGAGCAATTACATGCCCTTTCTTCCGAAAAAGGCTGGGTCATTCCAGTTGATCCTGAGCTTCTAGAAGAAGTGAACGATCTCGTTGAATATCCAACCGTTCTATTTGGTTCTTTTGAAGAAGAATTTCTTGCGCTGCCAGAAGAAGTGCTTGTCACGACAATGAAAGAGCATCAGCGTTATTTCCCAGTGAAAAATGAACAAGGGGAATTACTGCCGCATTTTATTACGGTCAGAAACGGGAACAGTGAGGCACTTGAAAATGTGGCAAGAGGGAACGAAAAGGTCCTTCGTGCACGTTTATCAGATGCGGCATTTTTCTATAAAGAAGACGAAAAACTCGTCATTGAAGACAACATTCAAAAACTTGATAAAGTCGTATTCCATGAGAAACTTGGCACGATTGGCGACAAGCTGAAAAGAGTAACAGACATTGCTGTCCGCCTTGCTAGTCATGTGGGTGCAGATGAAGAAACGTCTAAACGCGCTGCAAGAGCAGCCAGTATTTCTAAATTTGACCTTGTGACTCAGATGGTCTATGAATTCCCAGAACTGCAAGGAATCATGGGTGAAAAATATGCTAGAGCACTTGGCGAACATGAAGAAGTGGCAAAGAGTATCAACGAGCACTATATGCCGCGTTTTGCCGGTGACGATGCGCCGTCAACACTTATTGGGGCGATTGTTGCAGTGGCGGATAAGTTAGATTCTATTTGTTCATTCTTCTCAATTGATGTCATTCCAACGGGCTCTCAAGATCCTTATGGATTAAGAAGACAAGCGAGCGGTATCGTTCAAATCCTGCTCGACCGCCAATGGAATCTTTCATTTAAAGAGCTTTTAGCACTAGCTCAAGTAGAGACAAAACATGAAGCGGCTCTCATTGAATTTTTAACACACCGTTTGAAATATGTCCTTCAAGCAGAACATATCCGTCATGACGTGGTGGAAGCAGTCCTTGATGTTGAAAATATTGAACCATATGCGGTTGTGAAAAAAGCGGCTGTTCTTGAAGAGAGCGTGAAACAGGAGAGTTTCAAAGAAACGGCTGAGGCACTAGGCCGCGTCATTTCAATCAGTAAAAAAGGGGAAGACGCACAGATTCAGCCTGAACTGTTTGAAAATGAACACGAACAAAAGCTATTTGAAGCGTATCAGCAAGCGGAAAAAGCCGTCAACGGGTATATGGCAAGAGGACAGTACCATTCAGCACTTGAAGCGTTAGATACGTTAAAAGCACCAATTGTTCATTATTTCGACCATACCATGGTTCATGCGGATGATGAAAAACTGAAACAAAATCGTTTGGCACAAATGGTCAAACTTGCAAAAGTCATTCAATCATTTGCGAATATGAACAATTTAATTGTAAAATAAATACCTAAGAACGGTTGCCTTTTTCGAAGGGCAATCGTTTTTTACTCATTTAATTCACGGTTTTTGAGTGGATTTTTGTTTCATTCGGACGAAGATGCGCTATAATATGATGAGTTATGAAATTGATATACATAAAGTAAAGATTCGCTCTCTCTATTTAAAGGTGGTGAGTACAATCGAGTTAAATAAACGGCAAGAGCAGATTTTACAGATTGTCAAAGAGAATGGTCCGATCACTGGAGAGCATATCGCCGATCGGCTGAACTTAACAAGGGCTACCCTCAGACCGGATTTAGCCATTTTAACGATGTCTGGCTTTTTAGAAGCAAGACCAAGGGTCGGCTACTTTTTTACAGGCAAAACAGGCACGCAGCTTCTGGCAGATAAGCTGAAAAAACTTCAAGTGAAAGATTTTCAGTCCATTCCGGTCGTGATACACGAAAATGTTTCGGTTTATGATGCGATTTGTACGATGTTTTTAGAGGATGTGGGCACATTATTCGTTGTGGACGATCACTCTATTTTAACAGGCGTGTTATCAAGAAAAGACCTCCTTCGAGCAAGTATTGGGAAACAAGAGCTTCCATCTATACCTGTCCATATTATTATGACAAGAATGCCGAACATTACCGTTTGCCGCAAAGAAGATTTTATTATGGATGTGGCCAAGCACTTGATTGAAAAGCAAATAGATGCACTTCCTGTTATAAAAGATACGGATAAAGGCTTTGAAGTGGTCGGCAGAATTACGAAAACAAACATGACGAAAATACTTGTTAGCTTATCAGAGAACGAAATTATCTAATTACAGAAGACTGCGAGGGGATGTTATGAGTAATCGCGTAATTTTTGTTGTATCAGATTCAGTAGGAGAAACGGCAGAGCTCGTGGTCAAAGCGGCACTTAGCCAATTTGATGGCGGCTCATCCGACCATTCAAATATTAGAAGAATCCCATATGTAGAGGATGTCGGTACGATTAAAGAAGTGATTTCATTGGCTAAAGCAGATAATGGGATCGTTTGCTTTACTCTTGTTGTGCCAGAAATGCGCCAATTCTTAATAGAAGAAGCAGAAGCGAATGGCGTCGTGTACTATGACATTATCGGTCCACTTATTGATAAAATGGAGACGGCATATGGAAATGAAGCGAAACATGAGCCAGGTCGTGTACGTCAATTAGATGAGGACTATTTTAAAAAGGTAGAAGCCATTGAGTTCGCTGTGAAATATGATGATGGCCGGGACCCAAGAGGTATTCTAAAGGCTGATATTGTGCTGATTGGTGTATCGCGTACGTCTAAGACACCACTTTCTCAATACTTAGCACATAAACGCTTGAAGGTAGCAAACGTTCCGATTGTTCCTGAAGTTGATCCGCCAGAGGAGTTATTCTCAGTTGATCCAAAAAAATGCATCGGCCTGAAAATTAGTCCAGACAAACTAAATCATATCCGTAAAGAACGTTTAAAATCACTCGGTTTAAATGACCGTGCCATTTATGCGAATATCGAGCGGATTAAAGAGGAACTAGAATATTTTGAAAAAGTGGTTGACCGCATTAACTGTCAAGTTGTTGATGTATCGAATAAAGCAGTTGAGGAGACAGCAAATGTCATTCATCAAATGCTGACCAAAAGAGGTTCCGAATAAACTCAGGATGCTCCTCCTGGGTTTTTCCTATGGTGGGAATCGGGTAAACAAAAACAATGGCATATTTGCTGCATTTGTATTATAATAAAAAATTGTGATAAAATGATTGATTTTAGGTTTAAGTTAAGTCAAGAACGAATAAACTAATATTGGCAGAAGTCAAGTGATTCTGAACATAACTTTTCGACAAAATGAGTTTTACTGTTGATTGCTTTATGGGGGAAAAGTATGGTCTTTTTGCTTCTCTAAAGCAGGAATAAGGTGGAGGGATGGAGAATTAGTCACCTGAATGAACGTAAAAAAGAAAGGACGATTTATGTCGATGCAGATGCTTGTCCTGTAAAAGACGAAATCCTTTCTGTCGCATCTCAATTTCAAGTACCTGTGACTTTCATTGCTTCATATGAGCATTTTCAAACCAAACGATCACCACTTGAAGATTGGCGGTTTGTTGATACACATAAGGAAGCAGCAGATTTAGTCATTGCGAACTTAGCTGTCAAGCACGATATTGTTGTCACCCAGGATATTGGTCTGGCCTCCTTACTGCTTCCAAGACAAGTCATTGTTCTGTCTGAAAGAGGACGAATGTACACAAACGAAACAATTGATTTTGATTTGGAACGCAGGCATGTTTCCAGTAAACAGCGAAGAAAAGGTGTATACGGAAAAGGTCCCAAAAAGCTTTTAGAAGAGGATAAAAAGCGATTTATTGCCCAACTACAAAAAATCCTGTCGAATCATGAAGGATTTTTGAATTAAAAGGCGAATAATGTACGACGGAGTGTTATTAGGATGAGCAAACGTATACCAGATGAACTTTTGGAGCAAATCCAAAAAAACGCAGACATTGTCGAAGTGATTGGAGAATACGTACAGCTTAGAAAACAAGGTCGGAATTACTTCGGTCTTTGTCCATTCCATGGTGAAAATACTCCTTCATTCTCTGTTTCAGCAGATAAGCAAATCTTCCATTGTTTTGGCTGTGGTGCAGGAGGCAATGTATTTTCGTTCCTCAGACAAATGGAAGGCTACTCATTTATTGAAGCCGTTTCACATGTTGCTGATAAGTACCATATTGATTTGCCGGATCATGTAGCGAATGCGCAGATCAGTTCCTCACAACAAGAGGATACAGCAGATCATAAAATGATTGAGGCGCATGAGCTTCTTAAGAAATTTTACCACCATTTGCTGGTAAATACAAAGGAAGGTCAAAACGCACTCGATTATTTAAGGTCCAGGGGCTTTACGGATGAAACAATTGCCAAGTTTGAGATCGGGTATGCTCTCGACTCGTGGGATTTCGTGACCAAGTTTTTAGAAAAACGAGGGTTTGATCCTGCGATGATGGAGAAGGCTGGTCTTTTGATTCAACGAGAAAACGGCACAGGTTTTTTTGACCGCTTTAGAGATCGTGTCATGTTTCCAATTCATGATCATCACGGGACGGTCGTCGCTTTTTCTGGAAGATCACTTGGTGATCAGCAGCCAAAGTATATGAATAGTCCTGAAACGCCACTTTTTCATAAAAGTAAGCTGCTTTATCACTTTCATGACGCGCGTATGCATATTAGAAAACGCGAACGTGCAGTCCTTTTCGAAGGATTTGCTGACGTCATCTCGGCTGTCACAAGTGGTGTTGGCGAAAGTGTTGCAACAATGGGTACGTCTTTAACAGAAGAGCACGTAAAGCTTCTTAGGCGGAACGTTGAAGAGATCATTTTATGTTATGACTCTGACACGGCCGGGTATGAAGCGACCATGAAAGCATCAGATTTGCTTGGAAAAAGAGGATGTAAAGTTCGCGTTGCCATGATACCAGATGGACTTGATCCAGATGATTACATTCGTAAATATGGCGGCGAGAAATTTAGGAATGACATCATAGATGCAAGTGTGACATTAATGACATTTAAGATGAATTTTTTCCGAAGAGGAAAGAATTTGTCTGACGAAGGAGACCGCCTGACTTATATGAAGCAGGTTCTCCGAGAAATTAGCCGATTAAACGGTTCCTTGGAACAAGAGATTTACATGAAGCAGCTGGCTGGGGAGTTCTCCATTTCACTTGACTCATTAAAGGAGCAATTGGAGCTTTTTGAAAAGCAGCAGCGACAAGAGGCCAAGAGCTCGCAAGAAGAAAATGGACTTGAAAAGCGGCGTGCACATCTGTCAACACAGGTAAGACGAAAACGTCTAAGGCCGGCATATGAAAACGCAGAGCGAATGCTCCTTGCACATATGTTGAAAAATGATGACGTGATCCGAAAAGTGCTTGATAGGATAGGGTTTGAATTTAATATAGATTCGCACAGAGCGCTGGCAACATACATTTATGCATTGTATGAAGAAGGCAAGGAGCCGACCCCGCAGCATCTGATGAACCGTATAGAAGATGATGTGATCAATCAGCTCCTGACGGATATATTCATGATTCAAGTTGGAGACGAACTAAGTGAAGCTGAATTAAGTGATTATGTAAAAAAAGTGTTGAATCATCGGAATTTGTCAATGATAAAGGAAAAAGAACTAGAACGTGCAGAGGCGGAGAGGCAAAAAGATTTCTTCAAAGCGGCAACACTTGCAAAAGAAATTATTCAGTTGAACCGTTCGCTGAAGTAATACGTCTACTATTTATGACAAGACTTACGGCTGGCAATGAATCCTTTAATGGGAGGAGCATAAGACCGCAAGCATCTTGCCTTCATCATTATTTATTTTATTCCTATTTGCTCATTCTGTTTGATAGAGAGAAAGGCAGAGCAGAAGCAAATCGCAAGTTACTTTAGAATTCGTTGCAAGCTTTGGAAGGAGGGATCCATAATGGCTGATAAACAAGCCCACGAAACTGAAACTGAATTAACCTTTGAACAGGTGAGAGATAAGCTCACTGAAACGGGTAAAAAACGGGGCGTTTTAACATACGAAGAAATTGCAGAGCGTATGTCTAGCTTTGAAATTGAATCAGACCAGATGGATGAATACTATGAATACTTAGGCGAACAGGGTGTAGAACTCATCAGTGAAAATGAAGAGACTGAAGACCCAAATGTTCAGCAGCTGGCTAAGGCAGAAGAGGAATTTGACCTGAATGATTTAAGCGTACCACCAGGTGTCAAAATTAATGATCCTGTTCGTATGTACTTAAAAGAGATCGGGCGCGTCAATTTGCTATCTGCTAAAGAAGAGATTACGTATGCTCAAAAGATTGAAGAAGGCGATGAGGAATCAAAAAGAAGATTAGCGGAAGCGAACCTTCGTCTCGTTGTCAGCATTGCGAAACGTTATGTTGGTCGTGGTATGCTGTTTCTTGACTTGATTCAAGAAGGAAACATGGGGCTCATGAAGGCGGTTGAGAAGTTTGATTACCGCAAAGGATACAAATTCTCAACATATGCGACTTGGTGGATTAGACAGGCGATCACACGTGCGATTGCCGATCAGGCGAGAACAATCCGGATCCCGGTTCATATGGTGGAAACCATTAATAAATTAATCCGTGTTCAAAGACAGCTTCTACAAGATCTAGGTAGAGAACCAACGCCAGAAGAAATTGCGGAAGACATGGATTTAACACCAGAGAAAGTAAGAGAAATTCTTAAAATTGCGCAAGAGCCAGTATCTTTAGAAACACCTATTGGTGAGGAAGATGACTCGCATCTTGGTGATTTTATCGAAGACCAAGAGGCGACTTCTCCATCAGACCATGCTGCCTATGAGCTCTTAAAAGAGCAGCTTGAAGATGTATTAGATACGCTAACGGACCGTGAAGAAAATGTGCTGAGACTGCGTTTCGGACTAGATGACGGAAGAACACGCACATTAGAAGAGGTAGGAAAGGTGTTTGGCGTAACAAGAGAGCGTATTCGCCAAATTGAAGCGAAAGCTCTTCGTAAATTAAGACACCCAAGCAGAAGTAAACGATTAAAAGACTTCTTAGAATAGAAACCGGACGGATCTTGAGAGAGATCCGTTCTTTCTTCATCAAAATGAAAACGCTTTTTTGATCTGATTATATTTTACTGAATAACAAATGAATTTGCAACGTTCTTAGAGAAAAGATGTATAAAAAATACATCTAAATGTGCTGAAGGCTTCTTTTCTCATTTTGAATCATTTTTGTCTAATCTGTGAACTTGACCAAAGTTTTGTATCATAATTCGTTTACTTTTTGTAAAATTAAAGTAGAATTAGAATTGTTTGCATAGTCTCAAAGGGGTTTTTCACAAAGGGGAGGATGAAAGAAATGAAACGGAATCCACTTATACCATTCTTATTGATTGCCATTTTAGGTATTGGACTCACTTTTTTCTTATCAATGAAGGGGCTGAAAGATGAAGACAAAATTGCCTCTGGGGGCAAAGAGCAAAAGCAAGAAGAGACCGCAAATGCGACGCCGGAAGAATTGTATAAGCAGAACTGTATTAGCTGTCATGGGGAAAACTACGAAGGTGGCGCTGGTCCTGCATTAAAAGGTGTTGGCGACAAGCTTGAAGTAGCAGACATCAAGAAGAAAATTCAAGAAGGCGGAAATGGGATGCCGGGCGGGCTAATCCCGAATGAAAAGCTCGATGAAATGTCAGAATGGGTATCCAAAATTAAATAATAAAGCGCAAAAAGCTCTTTTTCATCAGAAGAGCTTTTTTCATTTGAAAACGACTTTTAAAAAGTCCATAATTTATATAAGATAGACAAGTATGAACATTAAAGAAAAGTAGTGATATGGATGAATGAAATGAATTTGTCAAAACGATTAAAAAGAGTCGCAGACTTTTTACCAAAAGAGGCGGTCTTTGCTGATATTGGCTCAGATCATGCCTATTTGCCATGTTATGCGATATTACATCATAAAGCATTGAAAGCCATTGCTGGTGAAATTACTGATGGACCGCTTCAATCTGCGAAGCAGCAAGTACATAGGCTTGAATTAGATGAGCAGATTTCAGTCAGAAAAGGAAATGGCCTTGAAGTGATTGAAAAAGGCGAGGTGAATGCTGTTACAATTGCAGGAATGGGCGGGGCACTCATTGCAAGCATTCTAAATGAAGGTAAACACAAGCTCACAGGGCAGGAGCGGCTTATTCTTCAGCCTAATATTCATGCCCACCATATTCGTTTATGGCTCTATCAAGAGGGGTATGAACTGATGGATGAAGTGATTTTAGAAGAGGATGGCAAAATATACGAAATCATCATTGCCGAAACTGGCGACAAAGATAAAGCTTATGAAGGCATGTCGATTGAAACAGGCATGCTCGTTGGTCCGTTTCTTGCCAAAGAGCAAAATGATGTCTTCCGGCGCAAATGGATGAATGAGCTACAGCACATGGAGCATATAGAAAGCCAGATTCAACAAGCAGCGCCGACGGAAGAGAACAAAGAACGTCTGAAAGAGCTGAATGCGAAAATAAAAATTCTAAAGGAGGTTTTGACTGTTGGCTAAAACAGTGAACGGGCATGAAATCATCCAATTATTTGAGCAATTTTCACCAAAGGCATATGCGGTGGAAGGTGATAAAATCGGGCTCCAGATTGGAACGCTGAATAAAAAAGTGACCAATGTCATGATCACCTTAGATGTATTAGAAAATGTGGTAGATGAGGCAATTGAGCGGAAGGTGGATCTCATTATTGCCCACCATCCGCCAATTTTCCGTCCATTAAAACATGTGGCGACAGATCAGCCGGCAGGACGGATCATTGAGAAATGCATCAAACATGATATTGCGGTGTATGTAGCACATACAAACCTGGATGTGGCTGATGGAGGAGTCAATGACTTGCTTGCAGACGCTTTAGAGCTCGGGGAAACAAAAGTGCTAGTTCCAACATACGAAGATCCAATTAAGCAGCTAGCCTTGTATGTCCCAGTGGAATTTGAAGAGGCCATCAGGACGGCTTTAGGAAATGCGGGAGCTGGCCATATTGGAAACTACAGTCATTGCGCTTTTTCAAATGAAGGGACAGGCAGTTTTCTGCCATCAGAAGAAGCTGTGCCATTTATTGGTGAGACGGGTAAATTGGAATTTGTGAAAGAAGTACGAATCGAAACCATTTTCCCAGCAAGTATTGAAAAACAAGTGATTCGTGAAATGATCAAAGCACACCCTTATGAAGAAGTGGCTTACAGTGTACACACGACAGATCTTCCTCCTATTCAAAAAGGCCTTGGCTGTATTGGAGAATTAAAAGAACCTATGACACTTAAAGACTTCACTCAATTTGTGAAAACGAAGTTAGATGTGAATGGAGCGCGTTTTGTAGGAGATCAGGAAGCGGTCGTGAAAAAAGTAGCTGTGCTTGGAGGAGACGGAAATAAATATATCCATCAAGCGAAAAGAATGGGGGCAGATGTGTACGTGACTGGCGACCTTTATTTCCATGTCGCTCACGATGCCATGATGCTCGGACTGAATGTAGTGGACCCAGGTCATTACGCAGAAAAGATCATGAAAGAGGGAGTGAAGACAAAGCTAGAATCGCTATGTACAGATAAAAAATATGATGTGCAATTCTTTGTATCAGAATCAAACACAAACCCGTTTCAATTTGTGTAAGCAAAAACGTCAGAGCATAGCAGCTCTGACGTTTTTTTATTTCTTTGTTTTCACACGAGGTAATATCTTAGAAAGAGGAACCGTCCGTTCAATTTTCCATGTCGATTCATCATCAGGTTCGTAGTTTTCTAAGAAACGAATGACTTCTTTTGTAATAGGTGTTGGTGTGGAAGCACCTGCAGTAACCGCAACTGTTTTTACCCCTTGGAGCCATTCAAGCTTTAACTCACTGAGATCACCAATTCGGTAAGCCTGCGTTCCTGCAATCTCCATTGACACTTGCGCCAGACGATTTGAGTTATTGCTTTTTGGATCGCCGACCACAATGGTCAGATCGGCTTGGCCTGCTTGCTGTGACACAGCTTCCTGACGTACCTGTGTCGCAAGGCAGATCTCTTGATGGTACTCGACGTGAGGATATTTTTCTTTAATGAGCTCCATCAGATCATGAACATCCCACTGAGACATTGTCGTCTGATTGGTGATGAGCAGTTTATCTGACGTTAAATCGAGCGCTTTAATATCAGCTTCTGTTTCGACAAGGTGCACTTTGTCAGGTGCAACACCGACGGCTCCTTCTGGCTCAGGGTGACCCTTTTTCCCGATATAAATAATGTCATATCCATCAGCTGTTTTTTCTGAAATGAGTTCATGTGTTTTCGTGACATCTGGACAGGTCGCATCAATGGCGACAAGGCCTTTTTCTTCTGCAATTTGACGGACTTCAGGAGATACGCCGTGAGCGGTGAAAATCACTGTGCCACTTTCAACCTGTTTTAAAATATCCAGACGGTTTGGTCCGTCCAGTGTGTAAATTCCATCTTCTTCGAAGGCATCTGTGACATGTTTGTTGTGCACAATCATACCTAATATATAAATTGGGCGTGGCAAGTTTTTATCAAGTGCGGCATTTTTAGCAATGACCATTGCATCTACAACGCCATAGCAATAGCCACGCGGCGAAATTTTAATTACATTCATTTATTCGTCCTCCTGTAGGGAAGTGCTGCTAGAGAAGAACAATATAAAAAGCCGTGAAAAACGGCTTTTGATCATTCTCTTCCTTCATTATAGCCAAAGTAAGCGCATATATCAAAGATTGTTATACATGGGAAACACTTCGCCTTTAAAAGATCACTAGACATATAGTTTCGGAATGGAACTACCCGATCTTTTTTTCGGTTTTGCTTCAGGAGCAGCTGATGTGTGTACAGTGGTTTTTTTGACAAGGATGTCCTCTGGTTCTTCTTCTTTTCCTTCTTCTATTTCATCATCAACCGGTGCTGTTTGTTCGTGCGGAACGTCTGTTTCTGCAGTGATTTCTTTTGGTTCTTCGTCTGCATCATTCGTATTTGTTTCATCGTCATCCGCACTGCCAAGCTGGCTATAGAGTTTAATCATGGCAGGCAAATTTCTGACTAAAGGACCGTATTGCTGAATCATAGGCGTGAATTGCTGCGCCATTCCGAGTACTTTTTGAACATTTCCTAACATGCTTGAAAGGTTCGCAGGGTTTGCGAAGCTCTGGATTCCTTGTAATCCCGCACCACCTCCAGCTCCAGAGATCCCTGCTCCTCCAGCTCCAGGAAGAAATTTTGCCAGCATGCCCTTAATTCCGGCTCCGCCGCCTAGTGCACGGCTTTCGCCTCCAGGAATGCCACCCATCCCGCGTAGACCGCCGCCTTGTACAGACGGAGAGCGAGGCATCATTTGTTGAAATTGGTTGCCTTGCCCTTGAAAAGGCTGTTCGATCGGAGCTTGCTGTCTCCGTTGAAAAATCCCGGGCTGTCCGCCATTTCCAAGGTGCCGGCGTGAGGGGCGATGCGGCTGAAAATCGCCCATAGGCCTTTGCCCTAACATACTTGTACCTCCCTTACTGCATTCTCTTTCTCTTCATAGGTTATGCAGGGAAGTATCATTTGGTTTCCTGTGAGAAAAGCGGACATGGTTTTTTTGCTGAAAATCAGCTATAATGAGGAGATGAGCAAAAAGGCATTGCCTTAAGGAGTGAAAACATGAAAGAAACGAAATTTACGACATATGAATTAAAGTCTTTTATTATAGATGCTATTCATGAACTGGGTTTTTATGAGCCGACTGATATTCAAAAAAGAATCATACCTGCTGTTTTAAAAGGTGAAAGCGTGATTGGACAGTCTCAAACAGGAACAGGGAAAACCCATGCGTATTTATTGCCGCTTATTCATTCAATTGATCCAAGCAAAGAGCAAGTACAAGTGGTCATTACTGCACCAACACGAGAATTAGCGAATCAAATTTTTAAAGAAGCACAAACGATCTTAAAAAATACGCCTCCAGAAGAAGAAATCAAGGCAAAGCTTTACATTGGCGGAACGGACAAGCAGAAATCGATTCAAAAGCTAAAGAATCAGCCGCACTTAGTGGTCGGCACTCCTGGACGTATTGCTGATCTTATTCATGAGCAAGCGCTGAATGTGTACAAAGCAACATCTCTTGTCATTGATGAAGCAGACCTTATGCTAGATATGGGCTTTTTAGAAGATGTGGATCGTATTGGTTCACAAATGCCAGAACAGTTGCAAATGCTCGTGTTCTCAGCAACTATTCCAGAAAAATTAAAACCTTTCCTCAAAAAATATATGGATAATCCGAAATATGCACATGTTGAACCGAAACGCATTACGGCTGAAAACATTCAGCATATTTTAGTTCCATCTAAACAACGAGATAAATTAAAATTACTTCATGAAATGGTGACGAATGTACAGCCTTATTTAGGGATCATCTTTGCCAATACGAAATCAACTGTTGATGAAATTGCCTCATTCCTACAGGAAAAAGGAATGAAAATTGGGGTCCTTCATGGTGGTTTAACGCCTCGTGAACGTAAAAAAGTGATGAAACAAATTGAAGATTTGGAGTTCACATATATTGTGGCATCTGATCTTGCTGCCCGCGGGATTGATATTAAGGGCGTCAGCCACGTGATTAACTATGAGCTCCCATCCGATCTTGATTTTTATGTTCACCGTGTGGGAAGAACGGCTCGCGCTGGTTCATCTGGCATTGCGATGACCATTTATGATCTCGCAGATGAGGATGCACTCGTTCAAATTGAAAAAATGGGTGTTGTGTTTGAAAACAAAACGATTGTTCATGGCGAATGGCGAGATGCAGATGATCGTTTGAAGCGTCAAAGACGTAAAAAAGCACCAAATGAAATTGAAGAAAAAGCAAAACGTCTTGTCAGAAAACCGAAAGCCGTCAAACCTGGATATAAAAAGAAAATGACACGTGAGATGGATAAGATCAAAAGACAAGAACGTAGAAAGTCAAAGCGTAACGGAAAGTAGGGGGACACATTGTTGAAAATTGGATCACATGTATCCATGAGCGGAAAACATATGCTACTTGCAGCGAGTGAGGAAGCTGCCTCTTATGGTTCAAATACTTTTATGATTTATACAGGCGCACCACAAAATACGCGCCGTAAAAAAATTGAAGATCTCAATATTGAAGCTGGACAAGCGCATATGAAAGAGCATGGTATGACAGATATCGTCGTTCATGCACCGTATATTATCAATATTGGGAACACAGTGAATCCAGCGACATTTGAGCTTGGAGTGGACTTCCTTCGCTCTGAGATAGAGCGTACAGAAGCGCTAGGTGCAAGACAAATTGTTCTTCATCCAGGTGCACATGTCGGAGCAGGTGCAGATGCTGGAATTCAAAAAATCATTGAAGGTCTCAATGAAGTCATTGTGAAGGGGCAGGAGGTTCAAATTGCGCTGGAAACAATGGCGGGAAAAGGATCAGAGTGCGGGAGAAGCTTTGAAGAGCTTGCCCAAATTATTGACGGTGTGACACATAACGAAGCACTTTCTGTTTGCTTTGATACGTGTCACACGCACGATGCAGGTTATCCCATTGTGAGTGATTTTGATGGAGTTTTAGAAGAATTTGATCGAATTGTCGGGATCGACCGAATCAAAGTTCTTCATATTAATGACAGTAAAAATGTACAAGGCGCAAGAAAAGACCGACATGAAAATATCGGTTTTGGAGAAATTGGTTTTGATGCCCTGAGCTATATCGTTCATCATCCACAGCTTCAAGATGTGCCGAAGATTCTAGAAACGCCTTATGTAGGTGAAGATAAAAAGAACAAGAAACCACCTTATAAATTCGAAATTGCGATGCTGAAAGAAAAGCAATTTGATGAAGGTTTACTAGATAAGATTACGGGTCAATAAAAAGTGCATGCAATGTGATGAGGTGCCGCTAAATGCGGCCCTTTTTTGCCTAATTTGTGAATTGATTAAACAGATCATTGACGGTCTGTGCTGTCTGTTTAGACGTAATCGCTTCCACTTGCTTAAGCAGCCGGTTGCGCTCTGCATCATTAAAAATATTGACGTTTTTCCCATTCATGAGTTTGGCGACCTCTGCAGCCTGATTGGATGTTAAGCTGACCCCATACTGTTTCGCATACCTTAACAAGTCATTTGCTGTGATCTGATTCAGACGCTGCAACACAATTTTTTGAATTAAAATCAATTCCATTCCTCCCTTCTGTATCAATGTATGGGCGAAAACGGAAAATGTGCAAAAAATTTTATTTTACTCTGTGAAATGATAAAATAGTAAAGTGAATAAAATGTTCATTGAAAACTAAACATGTGTAGAAGGGAGAACGTATGGCAAATAGTAAACAGCATAAAAAGGAATCAGTGCCTCATTTTATTTTGAGAATTTTTCTGATTCTAGTAGGAGCTGCATGTGCAGCAGTCAGCATTGAATTATTTTTAGTGCCAAACAATATTATTGATGGAGGCATCATCGGTATTTCGCTTATTTTGGATTATCTTTTTACGGATAACCCATTCATTAATTTCGCGACGATTGTTGTCATTTTAAATATTCCATTTATGATATCAGGATACAAACATATTGGGAAAACCTTTTTGGTTTCCACTGTGATTGGGATTGTCAGCTTGGCCGTGATTGAATCTTCACTTCATCATGTAGAAGCATTTACGACGCAGCCGATTTTAGCTACTGTATTTGGAGGGCTGTTACTCGGGTTTGGCGTTGGGCTTGTGATACGGAATGGAGGCTCAATGGACGGAACGGAAATCTTAGGAATTCTTCTGACGAAAAAAATTCCTTTCTCCGTCGGTGAGTTTGTCATGATCGTCAATGTGTTCATTTTTATTTGGGCGGGCTTTGTCTTCGGACCGGAGCAAGCTATGTATTCTGTCATGACATATTATTTGGCAATGAAAACAATTGATGCTGTCATTCAAGGACTAGATGAAACAAAAGCGGTCATTATCGTTTCGGATTATTATGATGAAATTTCAGATGCGATCCTTCATCGTCTCGGCAGGGGAACCACCAAGCTTAGAGGAAAAGGCGGTTATACCGATGAAGAAAAAGATGTCATTTACGCCGTCGTGACAAGACTTGAAATTACGAAGCTGAAATCTATCGTGTTTGAAATTGATGGTCAAGCCTTTATTACGATTATGGATACGCATGAAACAAAAGGCGGTAAATTCAAAACAGCCATTCATTAGCTTTTATTTTACTTTTTTATCTTTCTTTTATATAATGAAATGTATGTATGGACAAAGAAAATGGCTTTTGCCATTTTCTTTTTGTTGTATAAATCGTAATCATTCTTTTTATATTGGATTAAAGGTGGAAGATTTATGGCAAAGCCAATTATTGAAATGAAGGACATTTCGTATTCATATGGACAGCGAAATGTCATTGATCACATTCATTTAACGGTAGAGGAAGGAAACTTTCTAGCACTTGTTGGACCGAATGGATCTGGTAAAACAACCTTATTAAAATGCCTGCTTGGCTTGATTAAACCCCAGCAGGGAGAATTGAAGCTCTTTGGCACACCTGCTCAAAAATTTAAAGACTGGGATCAAATTGGATTTGTTTCTCAAAAGGCGAATAGCTTTAATACAGGGTTTCCTGCTTCTGTATACGAGGTCGTGGCAAGTGGTTTAACGGCGAAGATTGGTTTATTCAAACGCATGAGTAAGCAGGATAAGCTTCAAGTAGATGAGGCCATACGCTCAGTTGGCATACAAGACTTAAAACATCAAAACATTGGTGAGCTTTCAGGCGGTCAGCAGCAGCGTACATTTATTGCCCGTGCACTCGTCAGTCAGCCGAAGCTGCTTATTTTAGATGAGCCGACTGTGGGTGTAGACCAAAGAACAGTAGAGGGCTTTTATCAGCTGTTAGAAACATTGAACAAAGAAAAAGGAATGTCTTTAATTCTCGTTACACATGATGTAGGAACCGTTTCTGACAAAGTCACACATGTGGCTTGTTTAAATCAGACACTTCATTTTCATGGAGATGCGGAAACGTTTGATTCGATGGATGATCAGGCGCTTTCTCAGTTTTACGGGCATGACATTCAAGTGATTCATCACGATCATCACCATCATGGGGGACATGAATAATGCTATTTCCATTTTTTCATTATGAATTTTTACAAAATGCGTTTATCGCAGGTATGCTGATCGGCTTTATTGCGCCCTTACTTGGTGTATTTATTGTCGTGAGAAGGCTCTCTCTCATCGCAGATGCACTTAGTCACGTGTCACTTGCTGGGATAGCGGCAAGTTTATTCCTTGATAAAAAGTTTGGACTTTTGACAGGGGTTAGCCCGCTTTACTTAGGAATGGCTTTTTCTGTGGCTGGCTCGTTGTTTATCGAACGTCTGCGCTCTGTGTATAAACATTATCAGGAGCTGGCGATTCCCATTATTTTATCAGGTGGTATTGGGATCTCTGTTATTTTCATTTCACTTGCAAATGGTTTTAATACAGATTTGTTCAGTTATTTGTTCGGAAGTGTCAGTGCGGTTTCAAGGCTTGATCTTTGGATTATTGTTGGGATCTCACTTGTCGTTGTATTAGTGGTTGTGCTCTTATATAAAGAATTGTTTTTGCTTTCTTTTGATGAAGAACATGCAAAGGCTTCTGGTATTTCAGCTAAGTGGATTCATTTTATTTTTATTTTAGTCGTTGCACTTGTCATCGCAGCATCGATGCGTATTGTCGGTACACTCCTAGTGTCCGCACTCATGACACTGCCAGTTGCGGCAAGTATTCGGATTGCCAAAGGGTTTAAACAGGCAATTTTCCTTTCCATCTTATTTGGGGAATTGTCTGTTATGGTCGGCTTGATTTTAAGTTATTATCTTGATTTAGCGCCGGGTGGAACCATTGTGATGCTGTCTATCTTGATTTTAATCGGGTGTATTAGTATTGGGAAATTCAGAAGGGGGAATCATCATGAACGTACAAGAAGCGCTTGATTTATTAAAGGAAAAAGGCTATAAATATACAAGCAAACGTGAAGATATGCTTCAATTGTTTTCTGATTCTGATAAATACTTGACCGCTAAAAATGTATTAACAGCATTAAGTGAAGATTACCCAGGGCTTAGTTTTGATACGATTTATCGAAACCTGTCTTTATATGAAGATCTTGGGATATTAGAGACAACGGAATTATCAGGGGAGAAACTGTTCCGTTTTAAATGTTCGTTTTCCCACCATCATCATCACTTTATTTGTTTGACGTGTGGTAAAACAAAGGAAATCGACGCTTGCCCTATGGACAAGCTTGATGCTGATCTAGAGGATTATCACATTAGCGGACATAAATTTGAAATTTACGGAACGTGTCCTTCTTGCGAACCGAAAGAAGTTCATTCATGAAAGAAGCCAGCCGATGGGCTGGCTTTTTGTTTTGTTATATTGAAAACGTTTTACAAAGGATAGCTGTTTCATTAAAATGAGAACAATAGATCATCTATAGAAGCAGATTTGAGTCTTTAGAAATAGGGGGAGTGGTCAAAGGTGGCACATTATGTTGTTTTCGATGTAGGCGGAACAAAAACAAAGCATGGGGTCATGGATCGAAATGGTGAGCTGATCACGAGCGGCGACTACGAAACAAACTGCCGACAGCTTGAGCCGTTTTTAGAGGACATGGAGAACGTGGTGAAAGAGTATCAAAGGACTTGGGATATCAAAGGGATTGCGATGAGTCTTCCAGGTTTTGTTGACAGTCAAACGGGTTATACGGAATTTGCAGGAGCGATTATTGCTTTAAATGGCCAAAATGTCAAAACGCTTTTGGAAGAAAAAACATCACTTCGTGTAGAAGTAGAAAATGATGCGAACTGTGCAGCGCTGGCTGAAAAATTTAGTGGTCATGCGAAAGAGTGTGACAGCTTTATATGTATGACGCTAGGGACTGGTGTCGGCGGCGGTATTTTTGCTGGTGGCGAGCTTGTTCGCGGTGCCTCTTTTCGCGGCGGTGAATTTGGTATGATGCTGACAGAAACAGAAAATGGTCAGTTTACCACACTCAACAGCAGTGCTTCGACAGCTGGATTGATACGAAGTTACAAAGAGCAGCAGGGCATTCCACAAAGTCAGCAAATCGACGGTCAAGAAATCTTTGAAAAAGCCAAGCATGATCCGGCCATTGAGAAGATGATCGATCAGTGGTACAAACGAATCGCAATTGGTATTTACAATGTGGCAACAGTTCTCAATCCAGAGAAAATCCTCATTGGCGGGGGCGTGAGTGCAAGGCCCGATTTGATTCCAAACATTGAGAAACATTTACATACTTTGCATGCATGGAAAAACATACAGGTGACACTGGAAACGTGCTATTACTTCAATCAGGCAGGTATGATGGGTGCACTTTATCATTTTTTAATAAAAGAAGGACATCATCGTACAATCAAAAAGCCGATACATTAAACGTATCGGCTTTTGATCTGTTTTAGTAAGCAGTTTGCAGACGCTTTTCATACTGTTTGATCCATTGGGATGCTTCTTGCCAGTTATTAACGCGAATGATCCGTTCATCAATTGGCATTTGATTATACGGTGAGTTAAACAGAATCACTGGAATGTCAGCTTCTTTTGCAATCATTGTGGCATTGCCATGGTGATCTTCAAAAAACACATCGATCTTATGTTTTTGAACAGCTTCCACCTTATGATGTCCGCCAACAAGCTCGATATCGTCGTAATGGACATGATTCTCCTCAAACCATTTGTAGGTGATGTCTGAGTGATGCTGCCTTCTGGCTGTGATATAAATCAATTGATGATGATGTTTCATTTGATTGAGGATTTCTTTTGCACCCTCGGCAGGCTTTGCCTGTTTATAAATAAGAGGCTCATACTCATTCATCCAGCCCCAAAATTCTTCATTTGAAATCTTTAAAAGCTTCGTCAAATCATATTCCGTCATATCATCTAGTGTGATGTCACATTGAAACGACTCATTTAAGTAGGGGACAAAGGTGTCCTGCGCCGTGACTGTGCCATCGATATCAATTCCTAAACGTAACATGCCCACACTCCTCATATTTATCCTCTTAAAGTGTAACATAATCAATTCACAATTCCAGCAAG
This sequence comes from Bacillus sp. FSL K6-3458, assembly GCF_038005045.1. Lineage (NCBI taxonomy): Bacteria > Bacillati > Bacillota > Bacilli > Caryophanales > Bacillaceae > Bacillus > Bacillus sp. FSL K6-3458. The sequence continues at coordinate 1,787,780 of NZ_JBBOSI010000001.1, forward strand.
TTTTAGCAAACATGAAACAGACATTTTTGCTCATACTAAAAAAGCTCCTTTCTATTAACCAAAAGGGGGAATTGATCATGGAAAGAGACGAAGATTTCAGAAGAAATGATCGTGAAATCGACACACACTTTAGTAATGATGATGGCTATTTAGAGGAAACAGCTGCTGAATTAGCAGAGCCATATCAAGCATCAAGAGATCGTGAAGACAGAAGAGAACGTGACCATGTAGGTGACGATTCAGGCAGTAAGGGGATAGGCTATACAGCACTCGCGATTGCGATTATCTCACTATTTGTCTTGCCGGTGCTATTAGGGGTAGCGGCAATCGTCGTTGGTTATATTGCAAGAAGAAAAGGAGCACATGCGCTTGGCGCGTGGTCAATCGGGATCGGAATCGTTTCCGTCATCCTAGGCATCTTTATCACCCCGTTCTTTTAACAGGACAGGAACAGAAAACGCCTGACAGTGATGTCAGGCGTTCTTTGTTATGCGTTCGCTTGTTTTGCTTTTTCAGCTTCCATTTTTGCATAATGTTCTTCAGCGATTTTATCGATTTCTTTTTTCAGTTCTTCGACCATTGTTTCTTCTGGCACTTTCCGAACGATTTCACCTTTGCGGAATAAGAGGCCTTCACCTCTAGCGCCAGCGATGCCGATATCAGCTTCACGCGCTTCACCTGGACCGTTTACAGCACATCCGAGAACAGCTACTTTGATCGGTGCTTTAATTTTAGAAATATATTCTTCGACTTCATTTGCAATGCTAATGAGGTCAATTTCAATTCGTCCACAAGTTGGACATGAGATGAGTGTTGCTGCATTAGATGCAAGGCCAAATGATTTTAATAATTCACGTGCCACTTTGACCTCTTCGACCGGGTCAGCACTTAATGAAATACGGAGTGTGTTACCAATCCCCATATTCAAGATTGCGCCAAGACCAGCTGCACTTTTGACCGTACCTGCAAATAACGTACCTGATTCTGTAATCCCAAGATGAAGAGGATAATCAAAGGCTTTTGCTGCTTTTTCGTATGCCTCAATCGCAAGGTTTACATCAGATGCTTTCATACTGACAATGATGTCATGAAAGTCTAGGTCTTCTAAAATTTTAATGTGATGCAGTGCACTTTCAACCATACCATCTGCTGTTGGATAGCCGTATTTATCAAGAATCTTTTTCTCGAGCGAACCGGCGTTTACCCCAATACGAATTGGAATGCCTTTTTCTTTTGCCGCTTTCACAACAGCTTCGACTTTTTCTCGTCTTCCGATGTTTCCTGGGTTGATACGAATTTTGTCTGCACCTGCCTCAATGGCTTTCAGTGCAAGCTTGTAGTCAAAATGAATGTCGACAACAAGGGGGATGTTGATTTGTTTTTTTATGTCCGCAATCGCATTTGCTGCACGCTCATCTGGGCATGCGACACGCACGATTTGACAGCCAGCTTCTTCTAAACGTTTAATTTCAGCTACTGTCGCTTCGACATCATGTGTTTTGGTTGTCGCCATACTTTGAATGACGACTTCATTGTTTCCACCTATAGTTAAAGGTCCCACTTTGACGGGACGCGTTTTTGTACGATGTGTGACTTCACTCACTTGTCAATCGCTCCTTAGTGTACATGCAATTCGTTTGCAGTGTACGACGTGTTTTACATCTCATATTGTAACAGTCTCTTTGTATGAATGACAAGGAAATAACGTTTTATCTATTATAGACCGGAAACTTGTATGTGCTGCCTGCCCGAATTTCGTTCGCTTTGACGCCTTGATTCAGTGCTTCAAAGTCTTCGATCACTTCATCTAATGGCTTACTTGTATGCACGATAGAGACGACGGTTTGTCCTTGTTTAACAGTGACAGTTTTATATGCCTGTTTTTCAGCTGTTTGAAAGGCGCTGGCGGAAACAGCAGGGCCTTCCTGAACGGGGATCGTTCCATTTTTTAAATCAAAAAAGATAATAAAGAGGACAAACAAACTGACTAGTAAAAAAATAATTCGCCGCATTTTACTCACCGCTTTTAAGAGTTTACTTCAGATTATGCATGTCCCTGAGTTGATAGAACAAAAAAGAGTGAAAAAGCTAGGAAGGGTGGTTCTAGTGAGTTCTAGTATGACTTGTAAGTAAAAAAAGTTTGGAAAAAGCAATCCTAAGCCCTTACTTTATTATGATAAAATCAAAACAGGGGGAGAGTATATGAAGAAAATCAGTCAGCATATATATGTAAGAACACTAACAGAAAGTGATGCAGAAGCACTATTAACACTTGAACGAGAAAACCGCACTTATTTTCAGCAATTTACACCTTTGGTTCAGGATGATTTTTTTACTGTACCTCGTCAAAAGGAACGGATTAACCGCAGTATGCAAAGGCGTGCAAAAGATGAAGCCTATATGCAGGGTATTTTCTTAAATGAAACAGATGCATTAATTGGAACGATCTCACTCAATTCTGTTGAAAGAGGACCGATTCAAGGAGCTTTACTTGGATATGTACTTGATGAAAAGCAAGGCGGGAAGGGGTATATGACAGAGGCGATTCGTTTGATTATCGATTATGCCTTTTATGAACTGTACCTTCACCGTATTGAGGCTGGCGTAAAACCATCTAACATTGGTTCCATTCGTGTGCTTGAGAAGACAGGGTTTGAAAAAGAGGGACTTCATCGTAAAAAAGTAAAGATCAATGATAAGTGGGAAGATCACTATTGGTTTGCGATCATCCATCCAGATGAGTCATAGGGTCAAACAAAAAAGCTCCCCAAAATGAGGGAGCTTACAGCGTGTAGACAAACCCACGCATTCTTTGTCAGTCCTGTGCGCTGGTACTCACGAATGACAAATTCGCTCCGTAAAAGTAGCTGTCCTTCCTAGACTGCAAAGGTTTTCTATCACGCTGAAAAGAAGACAAAGGGCTAAAATCAACAATATTTTAGCCCTTTGTCAACAATCTGAAAGCTCCCCAAAATGAGGGAGCTTATTTTTTTGCAGGTATTTCTTTAACGACAAGATATAAGAAAATAAAGTTAATCACCCAATTTAATAAAAATGAGTTTGCAACCGGCGTGTTTAATGCACTCATGATGGCGAAAAAGACGGTTGTTAATGTGAGTGAATAGGCAGAGAGCTTCCAAAGCATTTGAAAGGACAGCTCTTTTTGCTGCATTCGTTTAATAAATGTGCCAAGCATGGCTAGGAATGTTGCGCTGATGAACATGAGAGCAGCAGTAGATAGGTACAGCAGGACACAAATGACAGGGATAATGATCGCTTGATTCTGGTTTGTGACGCTGGCAAGTTCATCTTTTGTGAGTGTTCCGCCAAGCAGCTGGTATGGAATATCTGTCATTTGTCCGTCAATGGCAATCACTGCTTTTTCTTTCAATAACGCAATGGCTGTTTGTTTTGATTCAAGCTCACTTGATTTTATTTTTTCAGCGGGATCAAAGATAATCGTGATGCCATTTTCTTCTTTTTCGATCGGCGTGCTTTGATCCGCTTGAAGCGTTCCTTTTTCAATGGAAAAGTCGGGTAAATCTTTTTTAATCACATGTTGAAATCCTGACATCGCATTTGAAATCTCTTGGCTCATATGATAGCCCTGGGGGACAGCTGCGATGATCGAAAGGATAAAGATGAATAAAATGGCCTTTCCAATCCCAGTAAAACGAGCTCTGGCAATATCTTTTGGTGAATAAATTCCTTTTAACAATAAACTAAATACGTTCAACCGATTCACTTCCTACATTCTTTTCTATTTCTCACATTGTATCAATGTCTATCCATCCAGTACAAGTACGGCCTTCATTACTGGTTAAGATAGAAGGAATGAGGCATAATGTATACAGCATATAAAAAGGAGGCGGCAGCGGATTGGACGTGCTGTATTGGATTTTGATCGGCTGTGCATTTATCATTGCGTTTGTGGGACTTGTCTATCCAATCATTCCTAGTGTGGTTTTCATGGTTCTTGGGTTTATTTTATATGGGCTCTTTTTTAGCTTTGAGAAATTGACGCTCACCTTTTGGCTCATTCAAGCCATGTTTACAGCTGTGTTATTTGCTGCGGATTATGTCTCCAATCTGATTGGGGTGAAACGCTTTGGCGGCAGCCGGGCGGCCATTTGGGGAAGTACCATTGGGCTTTTAGCCGGTCCTTTTGTGATTCCGATTGCTGGAATTATCATTGGTCCATTTATCGGCAGTGTCATCGCAGAGCTGCTCGTTCATCAAAAAGATCTGAAGACAAGTGTGAAAGTTGGGCTTGGCTCATTAATTGGTTTTGTGTCAGGCGTATTTGCAAAAGGGTTGATTCAAGCACTGATGCTGGGAATCTTTTTGTTTTATGTGCTTCGCTAAATGGAAAATCGGTGTTTAACACTCTTTCTGAAGGGTTAAATACAAAATAAACACTGAAATGTTTCAGATCATGAGCAATAACGTTGAAACAAGCCGTTTCTTTTGATACTCTTTGATTAGGGTGAATTGCTTGCTTACTAAGGAAGCATTTCAGTACATACATTTCTAAGGAGGAATTTAACCATGGCTTTTAAACTTCCAGAATTACCATATGCTTACGATGCATTAGAACCACATATCGACAAGGAAACAATGACGATTCACCACACAAAACACCACAACACTTATGTAACAAACTTAAACAAAGCAATCGAAGGTGTATCAGCTCTTGAAGATCAATCAATTGAAGAGCTAGTGGCTAACTTGAACTCTGTGCCTGAAAACATTCGTACAGCTGTACGTAACAATGGCGGAGGACATGCAAACCACTCATTATTCTGGACGCTTCTTTCACCAAACGGTGGCGGCGCACCAACTGGTGAACTTGCAGATGCGATCGAAAAAGAATTAGGCGGATTTGAAAAATTCAAATCTGATTTCGCTGCAGCAGCTGCAGGACGCTTTGGTTCTGGTTGGGCATGGCTTGTTGTGAACAATGGCAAACTTGAAATCACAAGCACACCAAACCAAGATTCTCCTTTAACTGAAGGAAAAACACCAATCCTAGGACTAGACGTTTGGGAGCATGCTTACTACCTAAACTACCAAAACCGTCGTCCTGATTACATTTCAGCATTCTGGAATGTTGTGAACTGGGATGAAGTGGCTCGCCTTTACAGCGAAGCTAAATAAATGATTTGATTTGAAAAGACCTGCTTCTCTCTGAGAGCGGGTCTTTTTATATTTTCCCTCCTTTTTTTACATATCTGCCTTTTGATGAGACAGACTATTGTGTAGAAAAGGAGAATGAATGATATGAGCAGATTAAAGAAAATGTTCGGGGACATGGATGTCACAAGAGATTTATTGCTCCTCCTCACGATTGGCGGATTATACGCACTTGCGATTGCGCTTTCGAATACGTTTGTGAACGTGTATTTATGGAAACAGTCTGGGCGATTTACAGACCTTGCGATTTATAACTTGGCGATAGTTGTCCTTCAGCCCATTACCTTTTTATTTGCTGGTCGGCTCGCTAAAAAAATAGATCGTGCATTTGTCCTTCGTTTCGGTGTCATCTTCTTAGCCGCTTTTTACTTAATTGTTCTCATGGCAGGAGAGCAAGCGGCAGCTCGGCTCGTGTTATTAGGCAGTGTGCTTGGAATCGGCTATGGTTTTTACTGGCTTGCCTTTAACGTGCTCACTTTTGAGATCACTGAACCTGAAACAAGGGATTTCTTTAATGGATTTTTAGGAGTGCTTACCTCTACAGCTGGTATGATTGGGCCGCTCATTGCAGGAATTGTGATTTCTCAATTAACGGATGATACAGGCTATACAGTGATTTTCACTTTATCGCTTTTTTTGTTTTCACTAGCGGTGGTGATGAGTTTTTTCCTCAAGAGGAGACAATCTAAAGGAAAATTTATCATTAAGCAAATTTGGAAAGAGCGCCATGCGGACGAGAATTGGCGTAAGATCACAACTGCTCACTTTTTTCAGGGGCTCCGTGAAGGCGTGTTTGTCTTTTTAATCAGTGTCTTTGTGTTTATTGCAACAAACAGTGAGCTTGCTTTAGGCACATTTGGTCTAGTCAATTCAGGTGTTGCCTTTTTCGCCTATTTTTTTGCTACCCGTTTGATTAAGAAAAAATGGCGCAAAAAAGCGATTATGTTTGGCGGGCTTATTTTATACGGCGCTTTATTTTTAATCGTCTTTCACTTGTCCTATGTATCACTGCTTATGTACGCTGTAGCCATTGCGATCGGCTACCCGCTTCTGCTTGTTCCGTATGTCTCTTTAACTTACGATGTCATCGGTCATGCCAGATATGCAAGAAAAGCCCGAATTGAATATATTGTCGTCAGAGAACTATTTTTAAATGCAGGGCGTATTTGTTCGATTGTCTTTTTTCTTTTATCTGTCACCTTACTGGGCGATCGGCTTGGGATTCCTGCTTCACTTGTCGTACTCGGAGCGGGGCACACCCTTATTTATTATTTTGTAAAGGACATTCATTTAAAAGAGAAAACAGCTGATATAGAAGAGGCTGACGGTCAAAAGCCTGTTTCTCAAACGAACCTTATGAAGGGAGAAAGGTAAAATTTCTTACCAATGGAACATCAAATTTCTAGATAAATGATAGAAAAACCGCTAAAATGATGATGGCACCTTTTATACACAAAAAGGGGTGCCATTTCTTTCTTGATAGAAAAGGTGATGTGATGAGAAACAAGAAAAACAAAAAAGACGCGAAGGAAGGGCGCAAAACACTTCCGATCCGGCTGAATTTATTATTTTTAGCTGCGTTTATTATTTTTACCGGTGTTGTGGTCAGACTCGGTTTTGTGCAGATTGTGAATGGAGAAGATTATAAAAAGCAGGCAGAAAAACAAGAAGACGTAAATGTCAGCTCATCTGCTCCGCGCGGAAAAATTTATGATCGAAACTATAACACGATTGTCAGCAATAAAGCGCTAAATGCCATTACATATACGAGAACCTCGACGACTTCACAAGAAGAGCGGCTCAAAGTGGCAACAAAATTAGCAGATATGATTCACGTAAGTACGAAGAAAATCACAGATCGTGATAAAAAAGATTTCTGGATCTTAACCCATCCGAATGAAGCGAAAAAGCTTGTTCAAAAAGAAGCCGATTTAAAGGGTGACGATAAGGTCTCTGATGATAAACTATACGAGCTCCAGCTGAAACGCATCACAGACAAGGAATTAAATCAACTGACGAAAAAAGATTTGCAAGTGCTTGCGATTAAAAGACAAATGGATGCAGGCTATGCACTTACGCCTCAATTCATTAAAAACGAAGATGTTAAACCAAGTGAAATTGCTTACGTCTCTGAGCATTTGGACGAGCTGCCAGGTGTAGATGTCACAACAGACTGGTCACGCAGCTATCCTTATAAAGGACTGCTCCGCAGTATGCTCGGCAGTGTGTCTTCAAGTGATGAAGGTCTTCCGTCGTCACTGCTTGAACATTATCTATCACTCGGCTACAGCCGAAATGATCGTGTAGGAAAAAGCTATCTTGAATATCAATATGAAGATGTCCTGCAAGGTCAAAAAGAAAAAGAACAAAGTACAACAGATAAAGAAGGCAATGTCACAAGCTCTAAAGTGTTAACAGAAGGAAAGAGCGGGAAAGACCTTGTGCTGACGATTGATATTCAGCTGCAAAAAGCGGTGGAAAAAATCATCGAAAAGAACTTGAAAAGTGCGAAGCAAAGAGGCGGCACAGAACTTCTTGATCGTGCGTTTGTTGTCATGATGGACCCGAGAAATGGGGAAGTGCTCTCGATTGCGGGTAAACAGATTACCAATAAGAATGGGACATACAAATTTGATGACTATGCACTAGGAACGATGACATCATCATATGCGATGGGATCAGCAGTAAAAGGGGCAACTGTGCTGACAGGTTATAAAACAGGCGTCCTTCATATTGGAAGCACCCAATATGATGAACCGCTCTATATCGCTCAGTCACCGCCGAAAAAATCCTATCAAAATATGGGACTCATTAATGATTTAACCGCACTAGAACGTTCATCAAACGTGTATATGTTTAAAACAGCGATTGCAATTGGGAAAGGGGAATATCGTAAGAATCAGCCGCTCCCAATTGATACAAAGGCGTTTGATACGTTCCGTTACAATTTTAGTAAATTTGGTCTTGGAGTGGAGACAGGTATTGACCTGCCAAACGAAGCAACTGGCTATCGTGGAACGTCTACACAATCCGGTCTTTTACTTGACTATGCGATTGGACAATATGACACGTTTACACCGCTGCAAATGGCGCAATACGTTTCAACGATTGCCAATGGCGGCTATCGTTTACGTCCTCAGCTCGTAAAAGAAGTGAGAGAGCCAGATCCGCAAAGAGGCATTGGGGCTGTAACAGAGTCCGTCAAGCCGGATGTACTGAATAAGCTCGATATGACAAGTGATGAGATCAAACGCGTACAGCAAGGATTCAAGCTTGTGATGCAGAACCCAAGAGGGACAGCATATTCGAACTTTGGCAACAAAAAATACAATCCAGCTGGCAAAACAGGGACCGCTCAATCATTCTATGACGGCCCGATTAAAAGCAAACGCGGCACACCAACGTATAACACAACACTTGTTGCGTATGCGCCTGCTGATAATCCAGAAGTAGCGATTTCAGTTGTCGTGCCTTGGGTGTATCAAGATTACAACCAGCGCTATCCGATTACAAATGATATTGGTGAACAAGTATTAGACAAGTACTTTGAACTGAAATCAAAACAGGAAAGCAATGATACACAAGCGAAGAACAAAAACAAAATTGAAAATGAAGCAGAAACAAATAACTAGACCTTTTCTAGGTAAAAACGCTCACTTTTTGTGGGCGTTTTTTTATATTTTCTTCAAACTTTTCGATATAAATTGACAAAAATCATAAAAAACCCCGCAATTTCTCTACAAATCTTCGACATTTACAAAACCTTAACATTCCATTTAAACGAAATTAATAAAGAACCTTTAATGTATTACTCGTAGGACAAATTATTCAGGGGGTATTCTTGAAATGAAAAAGAACAAATTATGGCTGCTTACTTTCCTTACTATCGCATTGTTAGCATTCGTCACAGCATGCGGAAACAGCAGCTCAAGCGGAGATTCAAAAGACAGTAAAGGAAATGCTTCAAACAAAGATGAGGCATCAGGTTCCATTACCATCTCAGGATCATCTGCGATGCAGCCTTTAGTTCTTGCGGCAGCAGAAAAATTCATGGATAAACATCCAAAAGCCGATATTCAAGTACAAGCCGGCGGTTCAGGAACAGGACTTTCTCAAGTATCAGAAGGATCTGTACAAATTGGGAACTCAGATGTATTCGCAGAAGAGAAAGACGGAATCGACGCAAAAGCTTTAAAAGACCACAAAGTAGCAGTTGTTGGAATGGCGGCAGCTGTTAACCCTGAAGTTGGTGTCAAAGACATCACAAAGGACGAATTGAAAAAAATCTTCACTGGTAAAATCAAAAACTGGAAAGAGCTTGGCGGGAAAGACCAAAAAATCACACTTGTGAACAGACCAGACTCATCAGGAACTCGTGCAACATTTGTGAAATATGCACTTGACGGCGCGACACCTGCAGAAGGAATCACAGAGGATTCTTCAAACACAGTGAAAAAGTTGATTGCAGAAACACCAGGTGCGATTGGGTACCTAGCATTCTCCTATTTAACAGATGACAAAATTACACCGCTTAGCATTGATGGTGTGAAACCAGAAGAAAGCAATGTAGAAAGCGGTAAATATACAATTTGGGCATACGAGCACTCTTATACAAAAGGTGAGCCAGAAGGTTTAGCAAAACAATTTTTAGATTACTTGATGAGTGACGAAGTACAAAAAGAAATCGTTAAAGACCAAGGCTACATCTCAGTCTCTAATATGAAAGTAGAAAGAGACGCAACAGGCAAACAAACAGATAAGTAAAAGGTCTTGAATTGATGATGAAGGAAAAGTGGAGCTTTTCACTTTTCCTTTTATGACATTCATAGGAGTGTAGAAAAAGATGAAACAGATAGAACATACAGAAGCGAGCGATCGACTGATCAGCTCGAAAAAAAATAGGCAAATGGATGAAGTAAGAGGAAGTATTTTGGTGAAATTTTGCGCATTCTTAATGATTGCTGTATCAATTGCCATCACAATCTTCCTTGGCATTAAGGGTTTACAATCTTTCATCGTAAATGGTGTAAGCCCAATTGAGTTCTTAACCAGTATCAATTGGAACCCTACAGCGGAAAATCCGCAATACGGCGCATTTCCATTTATCTTTGGATCAATCGCTGTCACGCTTCTATCAGCACTCATAGCAGCACCGCTAGGCATCGCAGGAGCGATCTTCATGACAGAAATTGCACCTGCATGGGGACGGAAAATTCTCCAGCCAGTGATTGAACTGCTTGTAGGGATTCCATCCGTTGTTTACGGATTCATAGGTCTTACAGTATTGGTGCCGTTTATTGGACACTTTAAGTCAAGCGGTTCAGGGCACAGTGTTTTAGCAGGAACGATTGTCCTTTCTATTATGATTTTGCCGACTGTTACATCCATTGCAACTGACGCAATGGCTTCACTTCCAAAAAGTTTACGTGAGGGATCGTATGCATTAGGCGCAACAAGATGGCAAACGATCAGACGTGTTCTTGTACCTGCAGCGCTTCCGACATTAATGACAGCAGTCGTGCTTGGAATGGCAAGAGCATTTGGAGAAGCCCTTGCCGTTCAGATGGTCATTGGAAACACGCGTAATCTACCAGAAAGTATTATGGACACAGCTGGTACATTAACAACCATTATTACGTTAAACATGGGACATACAACGTATGGAAGTGTTGAAAACAATACACTTTGGTCAATGGGACTTGTCCTTCTAGTTGTATCATTTATGTTCATACTCATTATCAGATACTTGTCATCTAGGAGGAAGATTTAATGAATAGCAAAATGACCGATCGTTTTGCCACAATCGTTTTTGGATTATGTGCCGCCATTATCACGGCGATACTTGTTGGCTTGTTTTCTTATATCATCTTCAACGGTGCCAAAGAATTAAATTTTGACTTTTTGACTACCCGCTCAAGTGCGATTGGCTCTGGTGGCGGTATTAGGGATCAGCTGTTTAACTCGTTTTACATTCTATTTATTACGATGCTGTTTACCGTGCCTCTTGGCGTGGGCGGCGGGGTGTACATGGCAGAATATGCACCTCAAAACAAAGTAACCGATTTTATTCGTACATGTATTGAAGTGTTATCCTCTCTGCCATCGATCGTCATCGGTATGTTTGGTTTGCTGATGTTTGTTAATTTAACAGGATGGGGCTATACGATTATCGGAGGAGCCCTTGCGCTGACTGTCTTTAACCTGCCAGTGATGGTCAGGGTGACAGAAGATGCACTTCGATCTGTACCGAAGGATCAAAAGGAAGCATCGCTTGCGCTCGGTGTGACAAAGTGGCATACGGTGAAGACGGTTCTGATCCCAGGTGCGATTCCATCCATTATAACTGGAGCAATTTTAGCATCGGGAAGAGTTTTCGGTGAGGCGGCTGCTCTTCTTTTCACAGCAGGTCTTTCAACACCGCGTCTTGATTTTACAAACTGGAGTCCTTTCTCCGATACGTCACCACTCAATATTTTTAGACCGGCAGAAACATTAGCCGTTCATATATGGAACGTCAATACACAGGGGATTATTCCAGATGCAGAGGCCATTGCAAATGGTGCATCAGCCGTACTTGTGCTCTCTGTATTAGTATTCAACTTAGCAGCTAGATGGCTTGGTTCATTTATTCATAAGAAGCTTACGTCAAAATAAATAGTGAGAGGTGTGAAGGGGATATGGTTCAAATGCTAGCAGAAAAAAAAGAGATTGCAGCAAAAAAGGCTCCACTTCAAGCGGAACAGATTCTACAGGTGCAGGATTTAAGTATTTATTATGGTGAAAAAAGAGCAGTCAATCAAATTTCATTTGAAATTGAAAAAAATGCAATTACGGCATTAATCGGCCCATCAGGGTGCGGAAAATCGACTTTTTTACGCAGCATTAACCGCATGAACGACCTAATTCCAGGTGCACGAAGTGAAGGGGCGATCATGTACGAAGGGTTAAATATTTTGGATGACCGTATTAATGTGGTGAATTTAAGAAGAGAAATCGGGATGGTCTTCCAAAAGCCAAATCCATTTCCTAAATCCATCTACAACAACATTACGCATGCGCTAAAATATGCGGGTGAAAAAAGGAAATCAGTGCTTGATGATGCGGTAGAAGAAAGCTTAACAAAGGCAGCGCTATGGGATGAGGTCAAAGATCGCTTGCACCGCTCTGCCTTATCATTATCAGGCGGCCAGCAGCAGCGCCTCTGTATTGCACGTACCCTTGCGATGAAACCTAGCGTGCTTTTATTAGACGAACCGGCTTCTGCTTTAGACCCGATCTCAAATGCAAAAATTGAAGAACTATTATCGGAATTAAAACATGATTATTCGATTGTCATTGTCACACACAATATGCAGCAAGCGTTACGTGTATCTGATCATACAGCCTTTTTCCTGAACGGTGATCTAGTGGAATACGATGCGACTGAACGTATCTTTACACGTCCTGCGCAGCAAAAAACAGAAGACTATATTAATGGTCGATTCGGATAAGGCGGGTGGATTTTGATGAATGCAGTAGCAACTGAAACAGCCAAAAAAGAAGTGTTTCGTGTGAATGATATGAACCTTTGGTATGGACAGCATCACGCACTGAAGCATATTGATTTAGACATTAAAGAGCATGAGGTCACAGCGATTATCGGTCCGTCCGGCTGCGGAAAGTCAACATTTATAAAGACCTTAAATCTCATGGTCAAAACAGTGCCAGGTGTGAAAATCACTGGGGATATGATGTATAACGGTGACAATATTTTAAAAGGCCGTGTCGATCTAGTGGAACTGCGTAAAAACGTCGGGATGGTCTTTCAAAAAGGAAACCCATTCCCTCAATCTATCTTTGATAATGTCGTCTACGGGCCAAGAATTCACGGGGTGAAGAGCAAGCAGCAATTGAAAGAAATCGCTGAAAAAGCGCTTCGTGATGTTGCCCTTTGGGATGAAGTGAAAGATCGATTAAGTGCACCTGCATTAGGTCTTTCCGGCGGTCAGCAGCAGCGTCTTTGTATCGCAAGAGCCATTGCCACAAGCCCGGATATTCTATTAATGGATGAACCAACATCTGCGCTTGATCCTGTTTCAACATTAAAGATTGAAGAATTAATCATGAAACTGAAAGAGAAATATACGATTGCCATTGTGACGCATAATATGCAGCAAGCGGCAAGGGTATCAGACCGAACAGCGTTCTTCTTAATGGGCGAGCTTGTTGAGGTCAATGATACGAATGTGATGTTCTCAGAGCCAAATGATCAAAGAACAAATGATTATATATCAGGACGATTTGGATAATCAAAAACCCCCTGGAGGTCAATGCCGCCAGGGGGTTTTTGATGTTATTTTGTTAAGGCTTTGACAATTTGTTTGAATGTCATACCTGTTTTTAAATTGAATTTGCCGGCACGAATTTCTTTATGGTAGCCTGCGTCTATCACGTAATCATTAAAATCTTTAGACGAGTTGATGATTCCGTCCTTTTCAAGCATGTCTGAAACATCACTTGTGCTCATACCGTTTTTAATCACGAATTTAACCGTTTTGCCTTTTGGCTTGTCCGTTGTTTGTTTATCGTTCTGAGAATCGCCGTCTTCATTTGCTTTCAGCGCTTTTTCTTTATAATCAAGAAGTTGTTGATATGTTTCACGGCTGACGGAGACTTCTTTTTTAGAGTCTAAGTAATTTTTCACGTCAGTGTCTGTCACTTTCGCTGCGAGGGTTTCTTTTGTTGTAGAATCAGCTGCCGCTTCATCTTTTCCAGTAAGGAAAAAGACGATCGCCAGAACACCAGTTGCAAGAATCATACCTGCTGCAAACGTTTGGATGCTTTTTTTCGTCATACAAGCACCCTCTCGTTGTCTTTAATGATCATGTTCACATCTTCTACAGATACATGCTCAGCGCGCGCAATCGCCTCAGGAGACATGCCATTTTGATGCTTTGAAATGATTTGTCTTGCAATAGATGGATCAATTTCTGAATGCTTGCGGACAACGATGTTTGTTTCAAGCAATTCTTCTTCAAGAACCTTCATTTTCTTTTTCAGTTTATAGATTTCTTGCATTGCAGATAGTTGAAGTGTTTCAAGTTCCTGTTCGACTTCTTTAATCGGCTCTCTTTGAAAATATGAGAATGCGATCAGTACAATACTGACAACAAGCAATCCGATAATTGCAATTTCCATGTTTCATCACCTTTTATTCATATTTTAATGCTGAAAGCCAAAAAAGGCTCTCATGATTGTTTCAGACAGTTTTCGACCCTTCTTTTTTATACCATAAAAAAGCTAGTTTCAAAAGGAATTGCTGAAAAAATCACCTTTTTTTCATCATTTTTCTTTTTATAGGGAAACCAAGTATGAAAACCTTGCCCGCTGTTAAAATAAAAGAAGACGGATCAGATGAAAAAAAGCTGTGGAACAAAGAGGGGGTTCTCATGTATACAGTACGACAAAGAACGTGTTTTTATAGGGGAGAAGGCGATTTTTCATCACATGACCAGACAATATGGATCAGGATGTAGGTGGAATGCATTGAAAAATGAAATTGGTGAAAAAACATTCTAGCATTCCTTAGCTAGAAGTGGTATTATAGTTAGGTCTGAATGTGAATTGATTTTAGTTTGGAGGGAAAAACATGCGCGTAAATATTACTCTAGCTTGCACTGAATGCGGTGAGCGTAACTATATTACTAAAAAGAATAAGCGAAACAATCCAGATCGCGTTGAATTCAAAAAGTATTGCTCACGTGATAAAAAACAAACTTTACATCGTGAAACAAAGTAAGCAGCAGGGAATTTTCCTGCTGTTTTTTTATGATGGGAGATGAACCTGTATGAAAAAGGAGCTCCGCCTTCAAACATTGGCCATGCTTGATCAGATAAGCGCTGGAGAGTTCAATCGCCACGCTTCTCTACTTCATGAACACGTGCTGCAGCTGTCAGAATGGAAACAGGCGAAAACGATTGCTTTGACTATGTCTAGGGGAAAAGAAATACCGACAATGCCTCTGATTGAAAAAGCGTGGGAAGAAGGAAAAACAGTTTGTATTCCCACCTGTTTTCCGAAAACAAAAGAGATGGTGTTTTATGAATATACACCTGAAACAAAGATGACATCCAGCTACTTTGGACTATTGGAGCCAGACCCTCTTGAGGCTACAGTTGTACATAAAGAAGCCATTGATTTGATCATTGTCCCTGGGGTGTGCTTCGATCAGCGTGGTTACCGGATTGGGTTTGGTGGGGGCTATTATGATCGCTACTTAGCGGACTACCACGGCGTAACCATTGCCCTTTGTTTGTCTTTACAGCAGACGAGGCATATTCCGGCTGAAGCGCACGACATACCGGTATCTATGATTGTCAGTGAAAAAGGTACGTTATATCAAAAGTGAAAGCCCGCTCATTGTCCAAAAACGGGCTTTTTGTGTTGAGATCGTTTCATTAGCTCAGGGCATTTTAGCTAGTAGGAGTCATATATTGAAAAAATTTCGAGGAAAGAAAAGATACTTCCGTAATTTGTGGTAGGAAGTGAATACTTTTGACTTACAACTTGATCATGATTCATGGGTTTATTTTTGGCATACGCACCTTGATTTTTTTTGTAGTCGGAAAAATAAGAAGAGAGCATATCAAAGCGTTCAAAGATTTAATCGTCCTTCATCAATTTGACGTTTCTTATGATTAATCTGAGTGTGAAGAGGTCTATTATATTCAATCAAAAGAACAAGGGATTAGGCTGTGAAAACTGATTAATAAAAGACGCGCCATTGTCAGCGATAAAAATAATGGTTCATGCATAAACAAATCCTATTTAAGCCACGATACGAACATAGGAGGGAATATGATGAATAAAATGATTTGGAGCATTGTGTTCACACTGTTTGCATTCGTTCTTGTGCAAAATCGTTATCGGCTCATGAATTTGATCTTAGGTCAAAACCAAGTGCGTCACTTTTTTATTAAATGGCTGATGAAAATCCCATATTTTCGGACGAAATTTATTCGCCAAGCATTCTAATCCCGCAAAAGCCGGGATTTTTTTGTTGAGAAATGCGTATAAGAGTAATTCTTGCTATAATAATGTAAAAAATGGAGCGCGAATGAATGAATGTCATAGATAGTCTATTTTGGCGAGTGATTGATGAACTCAGACAAAAAGGATACGAGATGATTCAAAGTCCGTACCCAGAAGATGAAATCTTTTTTGAAGCACCACGAAACTCAGGATATGATCTCATCCGTCTCTATAGAAGAGATGTGAATTTTAGACAGGAGATCGTTCGAGATATGGAAGAGCAGGTCTTTCGGATGAATCAGTTGAGAGAAGCCATGCGTAAACGTTCTCTCCATCTCCTTCAGCTACAATTTACAGCTGATCATCCAGTAGATGATTGGGAAGACATAAACGGTCAACCGCAAAAACAACAAAAGGTGATGGTGACACCTGTTTTACTGAATGAAGAAACCCTTCAAAACGATGGACACGAGCTGCAAAAATGGCTGAATACATCACTCTCGATTGATGTAGAAGAGGCGAAGGCAGATACAGCCGAAAATGTGATGCAGCTTAAAATGAACGTGCTTCAGGCATTTCAAGATCAGGAAAAGCAACGTGAACGAGAACGGGCCGTTTTTCAAAATGGCAGACCGATTTTTACCTACTTGTTAATCGCAGTTCAAGTGGTGATGTTTCTTTTACTTGAATTATCTGGTGGAAGTACAAATACAGCCACTTTAACAGCATTCGGTGCGAAAAATAATGTGCTGATACTAGAGGGTGAATGGTGGCGTTTTGTGACACCTATGTTTTTACACATTGGTTTGACGCATTTACTCTTTAATACATTTGCTCTTTGGTCCGTTGGAGCAGCTGTTGAGAGAATTTATGGTTCAGGAAGATTTTTGCTGATTTATTTAGTTTCCGGCATCTTTGGCTCCATAGCGAGCTTTGTGTTTAATACAGCCATCGCAGCAGGAGCATCAGGTGCGATCTTTGGCTGTTTAGGCGCATTGTTATATTTAGCGATCTCTAACCGGAAGCTCTTCTTTCGTACGATGGGGACAAATATTATCGTGATTATCCTCATCAACTTAGGGATAGGTTTCACTGTATCAGGGATTGATAATGCAGGGCATCTTGGGGGGCTCGCTGGGGGATTTTTAGCCGCTTTAGCGGTCCGTCTTCCTAAACAGTTTCAGCCTGTCAAAATGCTTCTTGCTAGTCTTCTTCTCCTCCTTATTGGCGGCTTTGGATTGTATACAGGGTTTCATTCAGACGATCAAAAAGAAGCGGCGGCAACTAGCGAGGCAGCGAGTTTATTTGATGAAAAGAACTATAGCGAAGCAAGTCAGCGTCTAGAGGAATATGTAAAGCAAAAGGATGCCTCAGCTGAAGCACTTCATATATATGCGCTTTCCGAAGCGCAGCTTGGACATCTTGACAAGGCCATTGAGTATTTGCAAAAGTCGCTTGAAAAAGATCCAAATGAGCCGAATAAATTGTATCACTTATCGTTGTTGTATGTAGAAAAAGGCGAGACAGCGGAAGCAGACGACTTCATCGAAAAAGCATTAAAACAAGATCCGCAAAATGACCAATTTTTAAAGTTGAAACAATATATTGAAAACACTCAAACACGTTGAATGACTTGACTGAAAGCGTATTTATGAATACGCTTATCCTATCTGTTGATTTAGAGAAATGGTGAAAATAATGAAAACGTTATATGATGTACAGCAGCTGCTCATGAGATTTGGAAATTACGTGTATTTCGGAGATCGTGAAGTGGAATTAGAATTTATGGCAGATGAATTGAAGGAAATGTACACATCGGGCATCATCGATCGAACTGAATGGTCAAACGCAATGACCATCCTTCAAATGGAACTAGCCAAATTAAATCGAAAAACAATGTGAAGGTGGAGGACATATGACAGGGGATTGGTTTGTAGGAGTTGATCTTGGCGGTACGACAATTAAGCTTGCGTTTATTAATCTTTATGGTGAAATTCAGCATAAGTGGGAGATTCCTACGGATAAATCTGGGCAGACAATTACAGTCGACATTGCCAAGTCAATTGATCATAAACTAGTTGAGATCAGCATGCCGAAATCAGCCCTAATTGGGATCGGTATGGGGGCACCTGGACCAGTGGATAAAGTATCCGGAATTGTCTATAAAACAACGAATCTGGGCTGGACAAACTATCCCTTGAAAGACCATTTAGAGGCAGAGACAGGACTTCCATCTGTCATCGAAAATGATGCGAACATTGCTGCACTCGGTGAAATGTGGAAGGGTGCAGGTGATGGCGCCAAAAACATCCTGATGGTTACACTGGGCACAGGGGTTGGCGGTGGTATTATTGTCAATGGAGAAGTGGTTCAAGGCGAAACAGGTGCTGGTGGAGAAATTGGTCATATTTGTGCCGTTCCATATCAAGGAGCACCATGTAACTGCGGGAGAACAGGCTGTATTGAAACCATTGCGTCTGCCACAGGTATCGTCCGAATCGCAAAAGATACATTACAAACAAAGAGCCATACATCATCACTTGGCTCACTTACTTCGCTGTCTGCAAAGGATGTATTTGAGGCAGCAGAAAACGGAGACGAACTTGGGATGCATGTCGTAGATGAAGTAACAACCCATCTTGGTCTTGTCCTTGCGAATCTAGCCAGTGCCTTAAACCCAACAAAAATCGTCATTGGCGGCGGTGTATCTAAAGCGGGCGAGCTTCTTCGCAGTAAAGTAGAGCGTGTCGTCAAACATCATGCCTTCCCGCCCTGTGCTGAGGATGTTGAAGTGGTGATTGCCTCACTAGGAAACGATGCAGGCGTGATCGGCGGTGCATGGATGGCAAAAAACAAGTGGCTGTCTTGAACAAAAATGTCATAATGATGTCATTTTTATTAAAATCAGCGATAGATAGGCATGAAATTGAATGTTTAGCATATTCATAAGTTTGTCATGGGGAAAAAGACATTGATTTTCCAGCATAGACAGGATAAGATATACTTTAGTTATTTTTGAAGAAGCACCAATAATTGGGGATGTCCCTAACCTGAGTGCGTTTTTAGCATAAGGAGGTTACAATGCGAAAGAAAAGATTAAAGGCGATTTCATTTTTACTGATTGCGACTTTGTTAATGTGGGTGAAAACCTATGTTATCTATAAATCTAGTTTTAATATCAAAATTGAAAATTTCATGCAGGAATTTATCCTGTTTATTAATCCGCTTAGCTTTCTCTTGTTTATCTTCGGTATCGGTTTATTCTTTAAAGAAAAAAATCGCAATCGATATATCATCGTGACGAGTTTTGTTCTGACATTTATTTTGTTAGCTAACATTGTATTTTATCGATTCTACAGTGATTTTCTAACCATCCCCGTCCTATTTCAAACAAACAATATGGGTGACCTCGGGTCAAGTATTACCTCTTTAATTGAACCAGTTGATTTTCTGATGTTTGTTGATATCATCATTTTAATTTGGCTCTATAAAAAACAGCCTTCCTTTAGAACAGATGTAACGATTTCACGTAAGGGACGTGCAGCTTATTATTTATTTGTGGCAGCCACTTTCTTTTTTAACCTTGGTTTGGCTGAAACAGAAAGACCAGAGCTGTTAACTCGTTCATTTGACCGTGAGATGCTAGTGAAAAACATCAGCTTATATAACTTCCATATTTATGATGGGGTTCTGCAATCGAAGCAATCCGCTCAGCGAGCACTTGCCGACAGCAATAGCTTAACTGAAATTGAAAACTATGTAAGTGCAAATCAAACAGACCGTAATGAAAAGACGTTTGGTCAAGCAAAAGGACGAAATGTCATTCTAGTATCGCTTGAGTCTACCCAGAGCTTTGTGATCAATGAAAAATTGAATGGGAAAGAGATCACGCCGTTCTTAAACAAATTGATCAAGAAAAGCTACAATTTCAGTAATTTCTATCATCAAACGGGTCAAGGGAAAACATCCGACTCCGAGTTTATTGTTGATAATTCACTCTATCCACTTGGAAGAGGAGCTGTATTTTTCACAAATCCAAGCAACGAGTTCAAAGCCGCACCTGAGTTGTTAAAAGAGGAAGGCTATCATTCTTCTGTTATTCATGCGAATAACAAAAGTTTCTGGAACCGTGACCTGATCTATGACAGCTTTGGCTACGACAAATTTTTTGATATTAAATCATTCGATGTAAATGAAGAAAATTCAGTTGGCTGGGGGCTGAAAGATGGTCCATTTTTTGAGCAGTCAGTAGATTTAATGAAAACGATCCCGCAGCCGTTCTATACGAGATTGATTACATTAACGAACCATTTTCCATTTGACCTAGATGAAGAAGATAAGCTCATTGATGAATATGACTCAAAGAGCAAAACGTTGAACAAATACTTCCCTACAGTGCGTTATCAAGATGAGGCACTAAAGCTTTTCTTTAAAAAAATGAAAGAAGCAGGGTTATACGATAACTCCATTTTTGTGTTATATGGTGATCACTACGGGATTTCTGAAAACCATAACGAAGCAATGGGACAATTCTTAAATAAAGACATTACACCTTTTGAAGAAGTTCAGCTGCAAAAAGTACCATTTGTTGTACACATTCCTGGTATCACGGATAAACATCCAAAAGAGATTGATACAGTTGGCGGGCAAGTAGATATCCGTCCAACAGTCATGAACCTTCTAGGAATTGATACAAGCAAGCAAATTCAATTTGGTCATGACCTATTATCAAAAGATACAAATGACTTCACAGTGCTTCGAGATGGAAGTTTTATTACGAAGGACAGTGTTTTCACAGCTGGTGTGTGCTACAACAAAAAAACGGGTGAGCCGAGAGAAGATGAGTCTGGTTGTCAGTCTTATGAAGAAAAGGCAAAACAAGAGCTTCAATTCTCTGATCAAATTATCTATGGAGATCTCCTTAGATTTTATGACCGAAACAACTCGGACCATTCACCATCTAAAAAAGAAGATGACACTGAGCTAAAAAAGGCGTCTTAATATAAAAGAAAACCTCTGCTATTTACATGCAGAGGTCAGATTGTAGAGAAACTCATGTTTTTCTACAATCTTTTTTATTTTCATCGTAATGATGATGGATGAGATTGAATGAAAAAGGCCTCCCACACACCTAACCTAGCTTCGCTAGATGTGTGGCAATCTTCTTCATGTTCTGACAGGCAGCTGTGAGAAGCACTTGCTCACTCACATTTTGTTTTCCCCTCAACCGGCAGTAGCGAAGCCCGTGCAGTTGTTTTGAATCTGCAAAGCTTCGCTCTATTTTTTCTTTTCTTTTTTTATATAGCTCTTTTCCAGAGACAGATAGACGATTTTGTCTGATCCTTTCTTTATGTTCTTCCCATATGTGTCTTGAGATGACTTTTTGATGATTTTTCGACCTTGTGCATCTTTCAAGGAAAGGACACGATGTACATTTTTTAGGATCTGATTTGTAGAACCTATAACCTTTTCGATCAGTTGTTGTATATAATAGCTTCTCACCATTTGGGCATATGTAATGATCATGTTCAGAGTCATACTTGAATTTCCACTTCTCAAATAAACCTCTTGTTGGATGAAAGCGTCTATGTGCGATGACACCAAAAATACGGCGATCTGATAAACCTTTACAGATTGGGGTTGTCAAATAACCAGAATCAAGGGCAACAGCTTCTACTTGAAAACCAAATCGTGCGATTTGGTGATCCAACCGATCAAGATACGGAACAGAATCATGGACATTACCGGGCGTGATGTGGGCATCCGTGATGATATTGTACTTCATATCCGTTGTACGGTGGTCTAGGTAGAAAAAGCCTTCTGGCTTGTTTTCACGATAAAGATAGCCACTTTCAGGATCAGTCGTACTTTGACGAATGTCTTTTTCCGTTTTCACCTCCTCTTTTACCTTTAAGGGCTTTTTTCCGTGTGCCACCCGATCTTCTTGGATCGCTTCTTCTAAATCATTTATATAGTTCTGGGTATCCTGCTCAATCGTTTTTCTCATATATTTATGTTTATTGGCATTGGCTTTAAGATGAGTGGAGTCAGTAAAAAGAACGCGGCCTCCTACCATATCATGATTGATAGCTTGAAGCACGATCTCGTCGAAAATGTCTTGAAAAATCGTTGTATCTTTGAATCGAGTACGACGATTCCAGCTAATGGTCGAGTGATGAGGAACGGGGTCATTGATGTTCAAACCTAAAAACCATCTATACGCCATGTTATAGTAAATTTCTTTTTCAAGTTGTCTTTCAGAACGGATACCATACAGGTATCCGATGAACATCATTTTGAACAAAATGAGTGGATCGAGAGAAGGACGACCTTTATTCTCACTATAATATGGTTTTACTTTGTCTATGATAAATGAAAAATCAATGTATTGATCAATTTTACGAAGTAGGTGATCCTCTTCGACCAGTTGATCTAGTAATACAAATTCGGCTTCGTGCTGAGAAGAATTTCTAGTGTGGAACATGAGAAAAACACCTTCCTTTAGTATGCTTTTCTCTATTATAAAATGGGGTAGTGGAAAATTTAAGGGGAAAAATAAAGCTGTCGAGATTTTCTCGACAGCCTGACCTCTGCTATTTACATGCAGAGGTTTTCTTTTTTTACTTACTGGTTCATATAGTGTAAGAGGAGGGATGTAAATGAAAAAGTCGTTTGGCACAATTGAATGGCATCTGGATGAGGCAAGGAAGGAGGATGTGGCAAAGCAGCTTGGTATAGGGAAAGAAGCTTTCCGTTTGTCCAATCAGTCAAATACGGAGCACCTCCTTTTACCGGGGTATAGACTTCCAGAAGGGACCCATTCATTTCAATCGGTAGGTGATGTGCAAAGCTTCATTGCGCCTTACCGGCTCCAGCAATCAGATGATTGGATCAGCGGCACATTTGAATATGATAGCGCTCACTTAGAACGAGAGCTTCAATATTTGAAAGCTGTTTTTCCTTTTCTTCAGATGAGTGTGATTGGTCAATCAGTGCTTGATACGCCCATTTATGAAATCCGTACGGAGCCTGTACAACATTTACATTCCATACATGTTAATGCCTCTTTTCATGCAAATGAATGGATCACGACCTCTGTTTTATTAAAATGGCTTAAATCACTTTGTTTAGCGGCCTCTGACCCAGTACAAGCAAGACATCATGAAGCAGTTCGTATATTGCAGACCACTGCTTTGTCTATTGTCCCGATGGTAAATCCAGACGGTGTTGATTTGGTTCGCAATGGTCCAGAATCTTTAGGGTTGTGCCGTGAGGAGTTCGCACCGCTAAATGGTGGATTTTCCGATTATCGAGAATGGAAGGCGAATATTCGAGGAATTGATTTAAACAATCAATTTCCTGCTTATTGGGAAATCGAATATTATCGTAATAAGCCGAAGGCACCGTCTTATAGGGATTTCCCAGGGCATCAGCCGTTAACAGAACCAGAAGCGAAAGCAATGGCACATCTCGCCTTACGAAAACGCTTTGACCGGTTAATTGCCCTTCATACACAAGGAGAAGAGATATACTGGGGTTTTCTTGGCCACGAACCGGCCATTTCAAAAGAGACGGTCGAACGGTTAGAACGGGTGAGCGGTTACAAAGCGATTCAATATCTTGATAGCTATGCAGGTTATCGAGATTGGTTTATTTATCAATGTAAAAGTGAGGGCTATACGGTGGAACTTGGGCGAGGAAAGAACCCACTTTCTATGAGTCAATTTGATTCGATCTATGAAAAAACAAAGCGGTTATTGTGGGAAGCATGTAAGTATTAAAAGCACCTAATCGGTGCTTTCAGCGTGTAGACAAACCCTCGCATTCTTTGTCAGTCCTGCGTGCCGGTGCTCACGAATGTGAAATTCACTCCGCGCCAGTACTCGTCCTTCCTAGGGCTGCAAAGGTTTTCTATCACGCTGAAAAGAAGACAAAGGGCTAAAATCAAGTTCATTTTCGCCCTTTGTCAACAATCTTTTAATACGTTCAAACCAATCAATTTCTTATGGTCAATAAAAACCGTGCTGATGTGATTGACGAGAGCATCCCTGTAAGCTATTGTGAAAGAGTGGATGTAAAAAAAAGGATATGAATTAGGGAGATGTCGATGATTGAATGCTCAAAGCCTGTGGAAACGGAATTTTACTTATCTATTTGTTTCTAAAATGTGTAAAATTACTGCTGATAGTTTATCTTTTAACACCATTTTGTGGCTTTTAGTGCTAGGGGGAAAAGGAGCAATTGGAACAGCATTTTTTATTGCCGTTAGTTTTGTCCCTCAAGCCATTATTGGGCCGTTTATTACCCCAATGATGAAGCCGCATCAATTGAAATTTTGGATGTGCTTTGCTGATTTAACTCGGGCAGCGATTATACTTGTGATTGTGGTGAGTTACTTTTATGATTTTTCTCCTTTGGCACTCATCATTGGCGGTATGCTGCTGCATTCAGCGACTGGTGGTTCCTATGAACCAGCTTCGGTGTCCATTATTCCAAAGCTTGTGCATGAAGATGTGATACAAAAGGCGAATGCAACCATTCAATCAGCCAGTCATGTGGTCAGGCTTGTGACTGTGACGATTTGTGGTGTCATGATTGCATTTGTAGGGGTAGGATATACAATGCTTGTCATTATTCCTCTTTACCTCATGTCCGCTTTGCTGGTTTTGCTGATTACATATAAAACGGAAGCGATCATGGATAAAGGAAAAAAAGGATTATCATACGGAAAACGATTAATAAGAGGATTTTCACTTGTGAAAAGTCATCATATTTTGTTTCCATTAGCCATTTTTTGTGTCTGCTCCAATTTTGCTGCGGCACCGTGGGAGGCATTGTCGGTTATTTATTTAACAGAAGATTTACATAGTGGACCAGTAGTATATTCATTCATCAAAGTGACCACGGCATTAGGTGCATTTTTGATGGGATTCGTTTTAACAAAGGTGAAAGTGAATCGATACGGTCTGTTGTTTATCGGGGCAGGGATCGTTGATGGAATTGCATTTTTCATTACAGGGATGAATGCCTTATTACCACTTGTGTTTATATCTGCATTTGCCTTAGGTGCAGCCATCAGTGCAGTCAATGTACCTGAACATACGATGATTCAATTGTCAGTAAAAGCGGAGGATCAGCCACAAGTGTATGCGATTATTAACATGATCTCTTATTTAATGATACCGTTAGGCGCTCTCATTGGTGGTTATATGGCGACGTTATTCGGTTCAGGTTATGTCATTGCAGCAGGAGGACTGATAGAGGCTATTTCAGGTATATGCTTGCTCCTTTTCACAAATATTGGGAAGGTAGAGAGAGCAGATTTGACGATAGAACGGGACAAACCAAGCTTAAACGCCACATGATCATGGCATTTTTGAATCACGATGGGTTACAATGAGAACGAGAAAGAAATAGGATGTCATTGAAAGGAGCAAGAACCATGGCGATAGCAGATGTCACCATCATTCCAATAGGCACTGAGACACCAAGCGTGAGTGCATATGTAGCAGACGTACAAAGATTGTTAGAGGGCTTTCAACAAGAAGGGAAAATCAAATATCAGCTCACACCAATGAATACATTAATTGAAGGGGAGCTATCCGTTTTATTTGAGGTCATTCAGCGTATTCATGAAGCTCCGTTTGAAAAGGGTTTACACCGAGTAGCAACCAATATCCGCATAGATGACAGAAGAGATCAAACGACCACCCTTTCAAGCAAATTAGAAAGCGTGAATAAACATTTGAATCAATAGAAAAAGCCTGCTTATTGCAGGCTTTTAATGTGCAGTTGGATAACCGCTATAGATGATGGTCATGACGGTAAACCATCCAAAAACCAAAAACGTGGCGCCAGCGAAAGCAATGGCCAATACGTTCACTTTTTTGAGTGAGCGATAGATGCCGAGAGCGGCTAAAATCGTGACTAGACCAAAAATAATGACGAGCATCATATGAAAGTCCCCCTTTGTCATCAATCCCCTTGATTTCCTTTCTTTTCATTTTAACCGTTTTCATAAAGCTTGTCGAGTACATTCAAGTTGACGATTGTTTGAATTTTTATTGAATAGCCTTCATAATAAAAAAGAATCAAAAAAGTAGTAGGTGATGAAAATGAATTGGAGAAGAATGCCGCTAGGCTATGTGCAAGCGAACGCATATATTTGGAAAAATGAACAGGGAGAATGTTTAATTTTTGATCCAGGTGGCGAAGCGCAAAAGCTAATTTCTTATGTGAAAGAAAAACAGCTGAAACCACTTGCTGTCTTATTGACACATGCCCATTTTGATCATATTGGTGCAGCAGATGAGGTGCGTCAAGAATGGGGAATTCCGCTTTATGTCCATGAAAAGGAAAAAGAATGGCTGACAAATGCTCAGTTAAACGGTTCAGCTCGACTAATTGGTAACGGAATTACGGTCAAAGAAGCTGAACAATTGATTACGTCAGAAGGACCTCTTCAAATTGGATCGTTTACATTAGAAATGTTCCACACACCAGGTCATTCACCTGGCAGTGTGTCTTACTATTCAGCAGAAGAGGGATTTGTGATTTCTGGTGATACTTTATTCCAAGGCGGTATCGGGAGAACTGATTTAACTGGCGGTAATCAAGACGTGCTGCTTCAATCGATACATGACAAATTGTTGTCATTGCCCGAATCAACTCTTGTGTTAAGTGGACATGGAGAGGAAACAACTGTGCTTACAGAACAGGAGCAAAATCCGTTTATCAATGGGTTTTCTTTATAATAGCACGCACGAAAAAAGCATCTCTTTCAAAGGAGATGCTTTTTTCTATTAATGTCCGGTACCGGGAACCATGATGAAAATCGAATAATATGTAAATCCGGCAAAGAAAATCGTCAAGTACGCTCCGAAAATGTAAATATACATTCTTTCGGATAAATTCAAGTAGGATAAAAATACAAAAAGAACGGTTTGACCGAAGAACAGCAAGGATGCATCTTTCATATGTCCTAAATAGAACATGACAGCAAAAATACCCGTCCAAAACCCAAGAACGCGGAACATGCGATTCATTTCTTTCCCTCCCCTTAAAAAACCCCTTTGATTCATATTATAGCTGATGATCACTTGTTATGTAAACATTTACATTTTTGACAACGTGTGAACATTCATTCTTTCGTTAGAAAAAATTTTTTTGAAAAAGTGATGAAAAAGTGTTTATGCCTAAATGCATGAGGGTACTTAGTCCATAAGAGAAAAGGTTAACGACCTAAGGAGGAAGACTAATGAGTGACATTACTTTTTATTCATACCCAAGCTGCACGTCTTGCCGCAAAACAAAGCATTGGTTAAAGGCGAATCAAATTGATTTTAAAGAGCGTCACCTTTTCAGAGAAACGCCAACACTTGACGAATTGAAAAAAATCCTGTCCTTAACAACAGAAGGAATGGATGAAATTTTAGCTACTCGAAGCCAAGCTTTTAAAAGCTTAAATTTAAATATTAATGATTTAAAAGTAAATGAGGTACTTCAGCTTCTCATTGAAAAACCAAAGCTGCTCCGGAGACCTATTATCATTGATGGAAATAAATTAGTGGTTGGCTATAATCCAGGGGAACTCATGAAAATTTCAAAAAAGAAAGCGATTCATCAATCGGTTTCCTAATCAAAAACGAAGATCAGCTGAATGATGTTTCAGCCGTCTTCGTTTTTGTGCTGAACTGGGCTAGCTGGGTTCGAACCAACGATCACGGAGTCAAAGTCCATTGCCTTACCACTTGGCTATAGCCCAATATGAAACGTGTAATGCTAT
The DNA here is from genome assembly GCF_038005045.1 of Bacillus sp. FSL K6-3458. Lineage (NCBI taxonomy): Bacteria > Bacillati > Bacillota > Bacilli > Caryophanales > Bacillaceae > Bacillus > Bacillus sp. FSL K6-3458. Next base: position 1,815,769 of record NZ_JBBOSI010000001.1, read on the forward strand.
TGTTCACCATCTGCGGTCATTTATACATAAAAAGTTGGTTGTCACTAGTTGTAAGTGAAAAAGGAGCGAACGACAGAAATGAAAAATGAAAAATCTGAGCAATTATATGAATTTATTCTTAAAGAAGCCCCTGTCATGACCGAAGAATGGCTGAAAACAAGAACAGAAGAAGGCTCATTATATTCCAAACATGCTTCAGAGGAGACAGAAAAGAAGCTGAAAGAACAAAACACAGCATTTATCCAAACCATTGCAGCAACGTTAGTCACGATATCAGATAAAGTAGAAGATCATCTAAAAAAGTGGTCAGTTGATATTGCCCGCGATCGAGCTGTTCATGAAGTACCTTTATATGAAATCATCGGACAATTTAAGGTGTTCCGCCACATTTTTTGTTCCAGAATTGAGACCTTTACACAACAAACGGAGCTTGAAGTGACACTCAAAGATGTGTGCGATTGGAATCAGCATTTTCACGCCACATTTGATGACATGATTGCGCGTTTATCAGAAGAGTATGACCGCGTGACGATCAATCAGCTTAATGCACAAAGAGAAATGATTCAAGAGCTTAGTGCGCCTGTTATTCCAGTTTCAAAAGAGATCGGTATTTTGCCGCTGATTGGTGAAATTGATACGTACCGGGCGAAAATCATTTTGGAATCAGTACTAGAACAGGCATCTAGACTGCGTCTAACCCATTTATTTATTGATATATCTGGCGTTCCCGTTGTTGATACGATGGTTGCTTATCAGCTGTTTAAAGTGGTTGATAGTGCGAAGTTGCTAGGAATTGAGACGATTATATCAGGTATTCGTCCAGAAATCGCTCAAACTGTAGTGAAACTCGGCATTGATTTCTCAAAAGTAAATACTGAACACAGCCTTGCAAAAGCTTTAGAAAAAAGAGGCTTTCGTATCTTTGAAGAGCAGCAGCAAGAAGCAACGTAAACCAAAAAATGTTACTAGTAAAAGTAACAGGTTCGTTCACAAGGAGAAACAATATAATGAGCATATGAATGAGATGACCAATTCGCATACAGATTTGGTCTCTTTTTTTATCCATAAATCAGACACGAAAGGATATTCTTTATCTTCAAATCAGTAATCTATTAAGGAGGAATAAATTTGGAGACACCTCCTTGTAACAGATCATCCATAATAAAAGAACCAAATGAAATGATCATCAAAAAAGAGGTGCCAATAGCACTTCTTTTTTATTTTCTCCTCTGAATGGAACCCGCTGTTGTAAAAGTCAAATTTTTTGATATGTCCTTCTGTTATTTATAGATGAAATACACCTCTAATTGAATATTTTCAACCCTTTTCAGTCATGAAAATCATGAAATGCGTTTTTGTCAGGCACGTTCCGCCATCATACAATATGGTCACTGAAAGGAGTGAACCACTTGTATGGTATTGAATATTTGGGGCAAGAGCTGCTAGAAGAGGCGTGCCGCATGAGAGCATCTGATGTGCATATTGTTCCGAGAGAAAAGGAAGCTTCAGTCTCTTTTCGTGTAGACGCTGACCTCATTCAGCAGCGGATCATTGACAAAAAGAGCGGAGAGCGGCTCATTGCTCATTTCAAATTTTTATCTTCTATGGATATTGGTGAAAGAAGGAGACCACAAAATGGATCATTGGCTGTGATGTTAAGACGCGGTCAAGTGTTTGTTCGGCTCTCTACACTACCAACTGTCAATGATGAAAGTCTAGTGATTCGGATTTTACCGCAGGATCATGTGCCGAAAACAAAGTATTTGTCACTGTTCCCGAAGGCTTCAGCGAGATTATTATCGTTTCTGAATCATTCGCATGGGCTCATTTTATTTACAGGACCAACAAATTCAGGGAAAACGACAACACTTTATTCATTGATTCAGTTTGCCAAAAAACATTTTAATCGAAATATTATTACCCTTGAAGATCCTGTGGAAACAAGAAATGAAGAAGTGCTGCAGGTTCAAGTAAATGAAAAAGCTGGTATCACGTATGCGGCAGGTTTACGCGCTATTTTAAGACATGATCCAGATATGATTGTGCTTGGAGAAATAAGAGATGCGGAAACAGCCAGAACAGCTATTAGAGCAGCTTTGACAGGTCATTTAGTCATGAGCACATTGCACGCAAAGAATGCAAAAGGAGCTCTTTATCGAATGCTCGAATTTGGTGTGACAATGAATGAACTCGAACAAACAATGGTTGCTATTGCTGCTCAGCGGTTAATCGAACTCGCATGTCCATTTTGCGGCGAAACGTGTGAGCTTTATTGCAAACTAAATCGGCCAGTCAGACGAACAAATGTATTTGAATTGCTTTACGGAAAGGAGCTTGGTGAGTGTATCAAAGAGGCAAAAGGAGAATACGCTCATTCGTCATACGAAACACTGCAAAGATTAATTCGGAAAGGAGTGGCACTCGGCTATTTATCAAAAAGCACATATCATCGCTGGGTTTATGAAGAAGCGAACCTCTAAACCCTGGTCTAAAAAAGAACAAGCTGAATTCTTATCGAAACTGGCTCAGTTGATTCAAGCTGGATATACATTGGTTGACGCACTAACGATGGTGAATATTCAGTTATCAAAAAAACAGCAGCAGCGATTAACGCCAGGCATTCAGTGGCTGCTTGAAGGGGAGCCTTTTTACGTTGTACTTGAGCGACTTCATTTTCAGCGGGAAGCCGTCGCTATTCTTTGTTTTTCAGAGAAACATGGCAGCCTAGCGCGAGCTCTTGAACAAAGCGCCCGTTTTCTAGAGAAAAAAATCATGCAGGTTGACACATTCAAGCGTATGTTACGATATCCGATTTTTCTTATGTTTACGGTTTTTGTTGTGCTCATCATTGTTCAGCAAATGATCGTCCCTCAATTTTCTTTATTATATTCATCTATGAATACAAGCATGACATGGCTGATTCAAGGGATGTTTGGCCTCTTCCAATTCCTACACGCTTTGTTGCTTATGATCGGTTGTATATGTATCTGTCTTTTTGGATATTATGAGCTCTTTTTTAAGAAAAAATCGACCCTTGAGAAACTGAAAGTCATCAGCAGGCTGCCGGTGGTATTTAAAGGGGTGCAGCTGATGCATACGTATCTTTTTTCCCTTCAGCTAAGCGGACTTCTTCAAGCTGGGTTATCGATTTACGAAAGTTTGCAAGCTTTTAAACAGCAGACCTATTTACCCTTCCTTCAAGAAATGTCTGAACAAATGATAGGGGAGTTAAGAAAAGGTGAGAGTATGGAACATCAAATAAGCCGGTCTCCTTTTTTCGAAAGGCATTTTGCGGCTGTCATTAAGCATGGGGAAGCAAGTGGGATGCTAGCAAGAGAGATGTACACATATAGTCAATTTCTTTTAGAGAATGCAGAATTAAAAATTGAAAAATGGGTTTCATGGCTGCAACCTGTCATCTATGGCTTAACAGCATTTCTTATACTCATTGTGTATTTATCTATTCTTTTACCAATGTATCAACTAATGGAACAAGTGTGAAAAGGAGGACTAAGGCATGAATGATAAAGGATTTACACTGTTAGAAATGTTAATTGTCATGCTTGTGATCTCCATTCTTTTATTGATCACCATTCCAAATATCACTCGGCATCATCAAAGCATTCAAGCAAAGGGCTGTGAAGGGCTGAAATCAATGGTGAGTACACAGGTAATGGCATATGAATTAGAACATGACGGCAAGACGCCATCTTTAGCTGAATTAGAAAAAGAAGGCTATGTCAAAAAAGGATTAACTTGTCCAAATGGAAAGGCAATTTTCATTCAAAACGGGGATGTGAAAAATGAATAAATCGCTTTTCCAGGAGAAAGGATTTACACTCATTGAGCAGCTCTTGATCGTCATGATTTTCTCTATCTTATTATCGATAATAGGTGGAAAAGTGCCCAATATATTAGAAAGTGCTGAAGCAAAAAAGCAAGTGAACTTGCTAAAACAAGATCTTCAATTGGCATCTTATACTGCATTTATTAAAAAAACACGAGTAACTGTTGAGTTTCACCCGCCCAATGTATCTTATCAAGTCATCGAACAGAATAGTGAGCAGATCATTGCTTCTAATCCACACAAAAAAGGCACCATCAAGCAATCCACATTTCAACAAGGCCTTCACTTTAATAAAAACGGACATCCAAATAGTGGCGGTTCTCTCATTATTCAATTTGGTAGTCAAATATATAAACTCACGATTTACTTAGGGAGCGGGCGGATTCATGTTCAGCAACAATAAAGGATTTAGTACGTTTGAGATGCTCTTTTCTTGCCACCTCTTTCTATTTGCTGCTCTTGTGCTCGTGCCATCCTTTGAAAAACTGACAATTGGGAAAGAAGAATTAAGGGCTAAACTGGAAGCTTATCAAATCTTACATGAGTATATGAATAAAGCTTTTATAGAAGGTCAAAATGAATCAAGTACAAAGAAACGAGGCGAGATCACATATGAATTCATTTGGGGTCAGGAGAAGGGATGTGTTTCATACAAAGTACAAAAAAAGAAGACGATTTGCTTTCGACATTTGGAGCGATGAACAAGGCTTTACACTCGCTCAAGCAATATGGCAATTGCAGCTATTTTTGCTGCTTTCTTTTGGCTGCATGCTGTTTTTATCAATTGCTGAAAAAGCTCATCCGTTTGCAGAAATCAACAAATTTTCGCAAATGGAGTGGAAACAAACGGTCCTGCAATTAGAGGAGGAGCTAAATTGTGCTGTCGCTGTAAGAGCGGTGAAAAATGGAACAGCACTGGAGTATATTTCAAATCAAGGGCGAGTGGTGACGATTGAGCCGTATCAAGAGATGCTTCGTAAACGAATGGATCAGGCAGGCCATCTCCCTTTATTACAAAAGGTGAAACAATTCTATGTAAGAACAAAAGAGCAAACCACCACTCTCCAAGTCACAGATGTATTTGGTCAAGTACATGAAGCTGTTTTTTTCACTTACAAAGGAGTGATTCCTAAAACGTGAAAAGAGAAGACGGGTTTATTTATCCACACGTATTTGCTGTCATTCTTTTATTTTTATTGATTCTAGGATCGATGACCATTGGGTTTCAAAAAGAGTTGAAAAGTGCAGAGCTCGCGATTTCTTTTTATCAAAAACACCAGTTATTTCGTTTAGGTCTAAGTGAAGCTGCAAACAAATTAAATCGTATTTGTGATCAGCCATTGAGCCCAATTGTCACAGAAGAAGGTCGAGTGACGTTGAAGCGAATTGGGTGCGATGACAGAAAAAAGCTAGTCCGCCTCTTGGTTAACATCGAAACAAAGGGTGGTGTAACTGACGAGCGGGAACTAGAGATGAATAAGGAGACAGGAGAAATCAATCAATGGATCAGCACTTATTAGCGAGTGTATAAAACGATACTCTTCTTGGTAACACTTTAAGGAAGAAGAGGTGAGTGTTCGATGAAGACAAATGATTATGTAAAATATATGACGCAGGAAATTATTAAATATATGAATACACCACGTGACGAGCGGAAAGAACATAAACAGGAAAAAATGGAGACAAAACCACCATTTTCTCAGCGTTTATTCGGTGTTCTGCCTTTTGGCTTCTCAATGATGCTAAAAAAACGTCAACGTCATCGACAAAAGTAAAAAGCCGCCAGCAGGCGGTTTTTTTCATGCCATTTTAGCTGTATTCTTCCACAACAATGACTTTATTGACCTTGTTCGAGTAAGGGTTATAGGAAATGGTGACATATACCCCAAATTCTTTGGCCTGATCTTTCAACGTAATATGATATTGCTTCACGGATTCTTTCTCCCGGTGCCGATCCCACACTTTTTGTTTGAATAAAACATGTGCTAACGGATACCGTTTTTTTGCTTCTTTGACTGCCCTTGTTTCCCATTGATCTGCGGCAGCAGTGATTCCTTGTGCCTCAGCTAGATGGGCGCTTTGGATCAAAGGGCTTAACAGTAAACTGAGCATGATCATGATTCTTCCATATTTCAACTAACATCACCTCACCAATTATTATCCTGACCAAATCCTGCACTTTTATGTAAATTTTTAAGAAGTACAAATGTCACAGAAAAAAATATTGAATATGGCGAAAGAATGAGAAAATGGAAGAATTTTCTCGGTAATGTTCTTGTTTAAGAACAAAATGGACTAATTTGACGTTTTGGATTTTATAGGTAATTCCTTATACTGAGTGTAATCGTTCTTTTTAAAGAACAATTGTTCAAGGAGTTGAAAGATTCAATGAAACAGCCGCTCTTTGTACTATTTTGTGCTATTTGTTTGATTTTCACTTCTTTTTTTATTACGTCTACTAACGCTTCTTTTAACGATGTTGAGCATTCGAATTTTGTCATGAAAACATGTGAAAATTTCGAAGAGACAGATCAGCATTGCCAGCCAAAGAAATGGGATAGAAGCCATTTGAAACTGATCGATCAAACGATCATTGAGGGGACAGTCTGTGCGCCTCAAAAGCTGAGCATGTCACTAAAAAATATTGGACAACCCATTGCGCACTCTGAATGGAAGTGGGAACTACATAAAGTAGAGAGTGTTCAGATGCCATTACAAGATGGCCATGTTATTGAAAAAGGTGCTATACAGTCCCTCTCATCAGAAGAAACGACGACTGTCACGGCAGTTAAAGCAAAAACAAATGGAATCTATGTGTTTAAAATCTATTATCCTAAAGGGTTTGGTGGTTCTGAAAAGCCATTCTTTACGTCTCAACATATGCAGCTTTCGAATTGTCAAGAAAAGGCGTCCTAAATAGGGTTTGCCTGCTGAATGAAACATGATATGTAAAGGGGAGAAAGGTATGAAAAAGTGGATGAAAATGTCTGGGAGTATTCTTTACGCGCTGGTCTTCACGATGATGATTGTGTGTATTATTGTCGTGTTGTCATCAAGGACAACAGGCGGAGATCCTCAGATTTTTGGTTATGAGTTCAAGCAAGTATTATCTGGATCAATGGAACCGGAATTTTCGACTGGTTCATTGATTGTTGTGAAACATGTCACCTCACCTGAAACACTCAAAAAAGGGGATATTATTACGTTTCAAACGAAGCAAGACCAATCCTTTGTGACTCACCGCATTGTTGGGGTGAAAGGAAAAGGAGTAAATAAAGCCTTTGAGACAAAAGGAGACCACAATATGTATCAAGACGGCACGCTCGTCAAAGCGAATCAAGTGACTGCGCAGTATACGGGCGTGAACATTCCTTATGCAGGAAAGCTTCTTTCGTATGCAGGAACGTCTGCTGGGACCGCTCTTTTGCTCATTATTCCAGGGGTGATGCTGCTTGTTTATTCAACCATTCATTTTGTTGGTGCTGCCAAACATCGAAGACATACGGCTGAGTTACACATGTCAGAGGAACAAGCATAAATTTTCGTTTGTAACCTAAATCAGGTTTCAATAAAACAATTTATTAGGGGGTTCAATCATGGCAATGAAAAAATCAATTCGTTTAGGTGTTTTATCGGGAGCGTTAGGTCTTGCTTTAATTGGCGGGGGAACGTGGGCTGCATTTAATGATGTTGAGACGGCAAACGCGGTCTACTCTACAGGAGAGCTGAATCTATCTGCAAAAGAGAATTCCGGCGCCATCAACCTTGCGAACATAAAACCCGGTGACCGTATAAAGAAGGAATTTAATTTTGAAAATAAAGGGTCTCTTGCAATTAATCAAGTGCTGATGAGTCTTGATTATAGCCAGTTTCAAGATGGAACATCAGCGAAAAATGGCGGGAAGAATACAGCTGAAGAATTCCTCAGCCAATTTCAGGTGAGTGTTCTAACGGTTGGAGCCGAAGGTGGGAATGGATACCCGAAAAATATTATTTTAGACCATGCAAACCTGCTTGACCTGCATCTATTAACGTCAAAGCAGGATCAGACCGCATTTGAAAAGCTTCGTCATGCCGTCGATGAGAAGTTTTTACATGAAAGTGGTAAAATTAATGTTGCCACCGTTGATGGATCAACAGCTCCAGAGTATGACGGCATTCCAAAGAATCCGTTTGATTACGATAAAATGGAAATGATCATTGAATTTGTCAATGACCAGACGAAGGATAAAGCGGGTAACTATATCCAAAATAAATACCAAGGCGATGCGATTCAAGTTGATCTTTCCTTCGAAGCGACTCAGTGGAATGGTTTAACGATCAATCCAAAAAAGCATACGGATGAAAAAGGCTACGTGAAAGAAAACGAAAAAGCACACAGCGAAGATAAAAAATAAAGTCAGTCTTTAGACTGATAACAAGATCTGCATAGCAATTGGAGGAGTATGCGCTAAAATATGCGCATTACTCCTCTTCTTGCTTTTTTTTCCAGATTTGATAATCTAAAAATTCACGAAATTGCTTTTTCGAAACCCCTGATGTCATTGCATCTCGAACTAGTTTTTCCCATTCACTATCTAATTGACCATCGTATTCGGTTTCATCATTTTCGTTTAACAGTGTATGAACCGAGACGTCCAGAACAGCGGAGACTTTTTCAAGAAATTGAATGGAGGGGTTTGTTTGCAAGTTTCTTTCTATTGAACTTAAATAAGACTTCGCTACCCCAGCCTTTTCGGCCAGTTCTGATAGTGAGTAGCCTTTTTCATTGCGGTATTGTTTAATACGCTGGCCAATCAATGTCATCACCTTCCTTTCGATATTATAGCACATTCAGAAAGGTTTGATAGAATGACTTCTTGCCATAGGGGGAGACTCAGAGGACTTTTCGCGTGATTTGAGAAAATGACGGACTTCTTCAACTGTTAGTCCTGCTTTGCGCGCTTCGCGTAATAATTGAACCCATTCACTGTCTAATAACTTCGTTTTCTTTTCCATACAAATACCCTCCTAAAATACTGAATCGTGTATTTCAGGCACTTAACGCATGAAATGGAAAAACACAGGTGATAAGACCTCATAGATTGCTTGCGTCATGTTTCCGCCCAATACAAACAGACAAACGTTGCTTTTGATTGATCGAAAATTTGATATCACATGAAAGGGAGGGAGACTCGCTAAGTCAGCCTCCTCTTTTTTGCTGTAAGTAAAAAAGTCCGCCATTTTCAATCGTAAGACTGATTTTTGGTTCGTATAAAGTTTTAAGTGCTTGTCTTTCTATTTCATATTCTACAGATGTGTCTGAAGTCCCTTCATAAAATTGGTTTAAAAGTTCCGAGTCTTCTTTCCACTTTTGAACAGCTCTTACCGCCCAATCATCCGGCTCTTCATTGGCATAACGTTCCATCAGGCTGTAAAGCCGTTTGACGCCGCTCTCTGGCTTAATCATCGTACTCATTGTGAAGCAATAATCAGGAATTTGAGACGATAGCTCACGCGCTTCCAGCTTCTCTTGAAATTGTTCGATGACTTCTCCGCGTATTAGATGAAGTCCAAGAGACAGCAGTTTGTCTTTTTTACGGTCTGCCAGATAGGATATTTTGACATTGAGACCAAGCCACGGCTCCAGTGCGATCTGGCTGTTTGTGAGCGGTCTGACTTTTTCGTACAGCCGAATAAAACGGCCTTGCTGTTTCACAACCTCGAATATTTGGAATAAACGAGGGGAGCCGAAGTGGACAAATTCTCCTTCGACCGAGTCATCAGCTTTTTTTTGATCAGTGATCAAAGTCAATTGCCGCGGCTCAGGTACGCCTCCCGTTTTTTCGAGCCAATGCCAATAAAAAGGACGGTTCATGATCAATTTATCCATTTCGATTGTCAGCTGTACGGTCATGTGCCCTGCACTTTCTTCAAGTATGTCGCATTGATTTGCCTGAAAGAAACGGAGAAGAAATGTGTGAATCTCGCGCTGCTCCATTGGTCAACTCTCCTTTATGAACCTTGCTGTCTTTCTTCTAAAAGCGGTGTTTGTGCTTCTGTTAAATAGGAAGCAAATTGGGTTAATTTCTTTTTCATGTCTACGTCAGACTCGTGCTGGAAGAGAATTTGATGCAATTCTGTTTCAGCATCTTGGATATCAATTCGGGTTAAAATATCATCTAGATCACCAATGACGTTTTCAAACAGCTGAATTTTTTCATATAAAAGTTTTAAAATATGTTCTTCGACTGTCCCGCTAGTTGCCATATTGTAAATGTGGACATCCCGCTCTTGACCGAGCCGGTGAATACGTCCAATTCTTTGTTCCAAGCGCATTGGGTTCCACGGAAGGTCGTAGTTGATGATTTGGTTGCAAAACTGAAGGTTGATCCCTTCGCCGCCTGCTTCTGTCGCAATGAGCACTTGCGCCCGCTCTCTAAATAAATCTTTCATCCAGTCTTTTTTACTCCGTTTAAACCCGCCTCGAAAAGGAACCGAACTGATGCCGTTTTGTTGGAGAAACCATTGTAAATAAATTTGTGTCGCACGGTATTCAGTGAAGATAATGACTTTTTCATTTAATTGTTGAATGAGTTTAACGACTTCAAGTGCTTTAGAATTTTGTTCTACCTGGTTGATTTTCTCCATGATGTGCATCATCGCAGAAGCACCTAGAATGTGTTTTTCCTCTTCTTGCATTTTTTTAATGGTCATATAGACGGCCTCACGACTCGAACAGCATTCTCGTTCTAAGGTCATAATTGAAAACATGTGCTTCGTATAGGAAGGGTTTTCTTTTAACTTACAAATTTCATCATATAGTGCTTGTTCTGTCGGGGAGAAATCAATAGAAATCGTCTTTACATGCCGCTTTGACCATTCGATGCCAGTGTCTTGTCGCCGGTTCCGAATCATGACTTTATTGACTAACTGTTTTAGCTGGTCATGGTCCTCAAGTTGAAGGTCTTTTTTGGCAAAGAGGTCTTTAAACTGTGTTTCATTACCTAAATGGCCTGGCTTCAACAGAGAAACGAGATTAAAAATTTCTCCTATTCGATTTTGGATAGGTGTGGCTGTGAGCAGTAAGCAGAACTTTTTATTCAAATTTCTCACAAACTCATAGTTTTTCGTTTTATTGTTTTTCAGTTTGTGTGCTTCATCAATAATGACCATATCGTAGGAGATGGATAAGATCGTATCTCGATGTGGCTGTCTTTTGGCTGTATCAATTGAGGAAACCACAACATCGCACTGCTCCCACACATAGCTCTTCTTTTGCTCGACAGCATCTATGTAAAATTTCGTCCGCAGTTCTTGTACCCATTGGGACACAAGGGAGGCGGGTACGAGAATGAGAATCTTCTTGGCAAGTCCGCGAATCATGTATTCTTTGATAATCAGTCCTGCTTCAACGGTTTTTCCAAGACCCACTTCATCTGCTAAAATGGCTTTCCCATTCATCTCTTCTACGACTCTTCTAGCGACTTCGAGCTGGTGTTTTAAAGGAGTAAATGCAGGCAGGTGCGCAGGTGCTTGCAGTCCTTCAAATGAATCAATGGCTGTCACTTTTTGTACTTGTGCTGCTAAACGGTACATATCCCAATTCGCCCAGGGACCGTCTGCTGTAAGCCGCTTTTGAAATTCACTTGCCCATTTTTGATCAAATATCGTTTGAATATTCAATGTGACCGCCTGCCTTTCTGGTAGAGTGATGATAAAATCGTTCTGTTTTTAAACGCTTCATTTTTTCATAGCGATTTAAAAGATGTTATATATCAATAAAAGCGAACGATAATGAATGATTATTTTAAAAATGTTAATGATTTTTCTGTTGCTCTTCATCCATTTCTAATGGTAGGATGTTGGTAAGTGATCTAGAGAATAAGTCACCCATTTTGATAGTATGTCCAGTAAAGGTGAAGAATATGAGCGGATGATGGTATGGGGAGAGACCTAGCGGTTATTTTGCACTGACAGGCGCCGAAGGAGCAAGCTGAATTGGTTCAGTGAATCTCTCAGGCAAAAGTACTCTTACCGGACGCAACTCTGGAGAGTGTTTGCGCAGCGATTTTTAGCAAACCACCAAAGGGGAAAACGCACAATGATGTTGTGCTGTAAACTTTCAGGTGCAAGGACAGAGACTTCTTTTTGATAAAAGGGAGCGCTCTGTCCTTTTTTGCTGTGATTTTTTTCTGAAAATTCAGCTTGTGATGTGCACTGTAAGAAAAAAGGGGGAAACGATTGATGTTGAAACGAACACCGCTTTTTCATGCGTATGAAACGTTTGGCGCAAAAACCATTGACTTCGGGGGCTGGGAATTACCTGTCCAATTTTCTTCCATTAAAGAAGAACATGAAGCTGTTCGAACAAAAGCAGGGCTGTTTGACGTGTCTCACATGGGTGAGGTGGAAGTCACAGGTCAGGGAGCCCTTCCTTTTTTACAAAGGTTATTAACCAATGATCTGTCAAAGCTGACAGACGGTAAGGCACTATATACAGCCATGTGTTATGAGGATGGCGGAACGGTGGATGATCTGCTTGTCTACCAAAAAGAAAAGAACAACTATTTACTTGTGATCAATGCTTCAAATATTGAAAAAGATGTGGATTGGCTGCTGAAATATCAAGGTGAGGAAGACGTTTTCATTAAAAATGTCTCTGATCAAACCGCCTTGTTAGCCCTTCAAGGACCTCTTGCTGTTGACATCATCAAAGATGTTGCGGATGAAGAGGTAACATCACTGAAGCCATTTACGTTTTTATCAAAAGCAATAATTGCGCAAAAAGAGGTGCTTGTCTCAAGAACTGGCTATACAGGAGAAGATGGCTTTGAAATCTACTGCCAGTCAGAAGATGCTGTTCACCTTTGGACCGCTTTATTAGAAGCTGGACAGCCGAAAGGACTGATCCCATGTGGACTCGGTGCACGTGACACCTTAAGATTTGAAGCAAGACTCCCGCTTTATGGCCAAGAGCTCACGAAGGATATTTCTCCTTTAGAAGGCGGCATTGGTTTTGCTGTAAAAACGGATAAAGAAGCAGATTTTATCGGAAAAGATGCACTTAAAAAACAAAAAGAAGAAGGACCGAAGCGAAAGCTTGTCGGGATTGAAATGATAGATAAGGGGATTCCGCGGACAGACTATCCGGTCTTCTCAGGAGATAAGCAGATTGGTGTAGTCACAACCGGTACACAATCTCCAACATTAAAGAAAAATATTGGGCTTGCCTTGATTGAAACATCAGAGGCGCAGCTTGGGACAGAAGTGGAAGTGCAAGTTCGTAAAAAACGTCTAAAAGCCAAAATCGTCGCTACACCATTTTATAAAAGAGCCAAATAACGAGGAGGAATAGAGGATGAAGCACAGGTATTTGCCGCAAACAGAGCAAGATCAAAAAGAAATGCTGGATGTCATCGGTGTTCAGTCAATTGATGAGCTTTTCTCAGATATCCCAGAGAAAGTCAGATTCAAAGGTGCGTACAACATCAAAGAAGCCGCATCTGAAACAGAGCTAGTGCGGGAATTGTCTCGTCTTGCTGCAAAAAATAAAGATACAGTGGCTTATGCCTCGTTTTTAGGTGCTGGTGTGTATGATCATTACCAGCCTGTGATTGTCGACCATGTGATTTCACGTTCTGAATTTTATACAGCGTACACACCTTATCAGCCTGAAATTTCTCAAGGTGAATTGCAGGCAATTTTTGAATTCCAAACAATGATTGCTGAGCTGACTGGCATGGATCTTGCCAACTCCTCGATGTATGATGGCGGAACGGCATTAGCTGAAGCGGCGATGCTGGCAGCAGGACATACAAAGAAGAAAAAGATTGTGGTATCTGAGACGGTTCATCCTGAATCAAGAGCGGTGCTGAAAACATATGCGAAAGGACAGCATATTGAAGTCGTCGAGGTACCTGCGCGAAAAGGTCAGACCGATCTAGCTGCATTAGAAGAAGCCGTCTGCGACGAAACAGCAGCGGTCCTTGTACAATACCCAAACTTCTTCGGTGTTGTTGAACCATTAAAGGACATTGAACCGATTGCACATAAAGGGAAAAGTTTATTCATCGTCTCAAGTAACCCGCTTGCACTTGGTTTACTGACACCACCAGGAAAGCTTGGGGCAGATATTGTCGTTGGTGATGCGCAGCCATTTGGCATTCCAGCTGCATTTGGCGGACCTCATTGTGGATATTTCGCTGTGACGAAAAAATTAATGCGGAAAGTGCCGGGGCGTTTAGTAGGGCAAACAGAAGACGAGAACGGTGTGCGAGGATTTGTGCTGACCCTTCAAGCGCGCGAGCAGCATATCCGAAGAGACAAAGCGACTTCAAATATTTGTTCAAACCAAGCATTAAATGCGTTAGCCGCTTCTGTTGCGATGACGGCGCTTGGGAAAACAGGTATCAAAGACATTGCCTATCAAAACGTACAAAAGGCCCATTATGCCAAGACGCAGGCAGAAAAACATGGGTTACAGGCTGAAATAGAGGGTGCTCATTTTAATGAATTTGTGTTGAAACTGAATGAACCTGTGAAAGAAGCGAATGAGCGATTGCTTAAAAAAGGAATCATCGGCGGATATGACTTGGGACGGGATTATCCAGAGCTTCAGCAGCATATGCTCGTCGCTGTGACAGAACTAAGAACAAAAGAAGAAATTGATACGTTCATCAAGGAATTGGGGGATCGTCATGAATAAACAAGATCAGCCGCTTATTTTTGAATTATCCAAAGAAGGAAGAATTGGTTACAGCCTGCCTGATTTAGACGTACCTGAGGAGAAGCTCCCAGATTTATTTGATGAAGCGTATATCCGCCATGAAGATGCTAAGCTGCCAGAGGTTTCTGAACTGGATATTATGCGTCACTACACAGCATTATCTAGGCGTAATCACGGGGTCGATTCTGGCTTTTATCCTCTAGGCTCTTGTACGATGAAATATAATCCAAAGATTAACGAAAAGGTGGCACGTCTTGCAGGTTTCTCGCATGTGCATCCACTTCAAGAGGCAGACACTGTGCAAGGTGCATTAGAGTTACTTTATGATTTAGGTGACCATTTAGAAGAAATTACAGGAATGGACGCCGTGACATTACAGCCTGCGGCAGGAGCACATGGCGAATGGACGGGGCTCATGATGATTCGTGCATACCATGAAGCAAGAGGAGATCTTAAACGAACAAAAGTCATCGTGCCTGATTCTGCTCATGGAACAAATCCCGCATCTGCAACAGTAGCAGGATTTGAAACGATTACGGTGGCATCTAATGAACATGGGCTTGTCGATTTAGACGACCTGCGCCGTGTTGTCAATGAAGAAACGGCGGCTCTCATGCTCACAAATCCAAATACACTCGGCCTTTTTGAAGAAAATATTTTAGAAATGGCTGAAATCGTTCACGGAGCAGGCGGGAAGCTTTATTATGATGGAGCGAACTTAAATGCTGTATTAAGCAGAGCAAGACCGGGGGATATGGGATTTGATGTGGTTCACTTAAATCTTCATAAAACCTTTACAGGTCCACACGGAGGAGGAGGCCCTGGTTCAGGTCCAGTTGGTGTGAAAAAGGATTTGATTCCATATTTGCCAAAGCCAGTGCTTGTGAAGAAAGAAGGTCGTTATTTCTTTGATTACGATCGTCCAGAATCTATTGGCCGTGTGAAACCGTTCTATGGGAACTTTGGTATCAATGTCAGAGCGTATGCGTATATCCGCTCTATGGGACCAGACGGCTTAAAAGCTGTAACTGATCATGCGGTGTTGAATGCAAACTATATGATGCGCCGCTTATGTGCTCATTATGATTTGCCATTTGACCGCCACTGTAAGCATGAATTTGTCCTTTCAGGTAAACGTCAAAAGAAACTAGGTGTGCGGACACTTGATATTGCCAAACGATTACTTGATTTTGGCTATCATCCGCCAACGATTTACTTCCCACTAAATGTAGAGGAATGTATCATGATTGAACCAACTGAAACAGAATCAAAAGAAACCCTTGATGCATTTATTGAAGCGATGATTCAAATTGCAAAAGAAGCGGAAGAGAACCCAGAAATCGTACAGGAAGCACCACATACAACCGTTGTGAAACGAATGGATGAAACAAAGGCTGCACGGAATCCAGTGCTGGTTTTTGAAAGAAAATAAAAAGACTCATGGGGGCAATAGCTCCCAGAGTCTTTTTTGTTAGTTCTTTGTTTTAATGCGGCCGCCCCATTTTTTAAAGCCGCCCTTTAAATTATAAATCTCACGACAGCCATTTTTACGTAACGTTTGAGCAGCTTTTCCGCTTCTCAAATTATTTTGGCAATAGAGATAAACAGGCTTGTCAGGGCGTATTTCATTTTTGCGCTGCTTTAATTGTGAAAGGGGAATGTTTCTTGCGCCTAAAATATGTCCACCTTCAAACTCATTTGGTTCTCTCACATCAATGAGTTGGGCTTTGCGGTAACCTTTGATAAATTCTGCTTCCGTCAGCGTTTTCATTATGCGCTGCTGATAAATGTAACTGCCGATGGAATAAAGAACGAAAAGTCCACAAAGTGCGAGGACGATATAGTTGAATATTGGCAATACGACTCGACTCCTTCTTGAGCATCAGCACAGTCACCTGTCTGATGGTACGTTTTAGACAAATACTATTATAGTAAAGCAAAAGAAACTTGTCATCATAAATGGTAAGAATTATTTTCAATTCCTTCCCTATTTGATAGACTGATGAAGAGAGAAAATCGGTGGTCACCACCATTATCTAACATTGACTACGTAAAAGAGAAGGGATTTTATATGCAAAAAGAGAAATGGTGTTTCATTGATACAGGAAACCAAGACCCTGCCTTTAACATGGCCATGGACGAAGCCTTGCTTTATTGGCATAGCGAGAAGCTGATCCCGCCTGTGATCCGTTTTTATGGTTGGAATCCAGCGACATTATCTGTTGGATATTTTCAACATGTTGAAAAAGAAATCAACATGGAAGCGGTTGAGCGCTATGGTCTTGGATTTGTCCGCAGGCCTACAGGAGGTCGCGGTGTTCTTCATGATCAGGAATTGACCTACAGTGTGATCGTGTCAGAAGAGCACCCAGAGATGCCAGCGACGGTGACAGAGGCATACCGCGTCATTTCAGAAGGGATTTTAGAGGGCTTTAAAGAACTGGGACTCGATGCGTATTTTGCCATTCCTCGTACAGAAAAAGAAAAAGAAAGCTTAAAAAATCCAAGATCGTCTGTATGTTTTGATGCGCCTTCATGGTACGAACTTGTTGTAGAAGGCAGAAAAGTAGCAGGCAGTGCGCAAACAAGACAAAAAGGTGTGATCCTCCAGCATGGCTCGATTTTAATTGATCTTGATGAGGACAAATTGTTTGATTTATTTCTGTATCCAAACGACCGGGTGAGAGAGCGGATGCAGCGCAGCTTTAAAAACAAAGCGGTGGCGATCAATGAAATTTCAGATCGAACATGTACGATAGACGATGCGCGTGTTGCATTTAAACGAGGGTTTGAAAAAGGATTAAATATCGAGCTTGTGCCTTATGAGCTGACAGATGAAGAGTTGGCATTTGTTCATCACCTCGCCAAAACGAAATACGCCACAGATGATTGGAATTACAAGCGTTAAGACGAAGGACTCTTCTTGTTTTTTAATGGGCGATGGTGTAGAATTGTTATGATTATTAAGTAAAGGTGCATTTTGGAGGGGTTTTATGACTACACCTAGTATGGAAGATTATATTGAACAAATTTATATGCTGATAGAAGAAAAAGGATATGCAAGAGTATCTGATATTGCAGAAGCCCTCGCTGTCCATCCCTCCTCTGTAACAAAAATGGTTCAGAAGCTAGATAAAGATGAATACCTCATTTATGAGAAATATCGTGGTCTAATTTTAACCCCGAAAGGCAAAAAAATTGGAAAACGTCTCGTATACAGACATGAACTGCTAGAGCAATTTTTAAGAATCATTGGTGTAGATGAAGAGAAAATTTATGATGATGTAGAAGGTATTGAGCATCATCTCAGCTGGAACAGCATTGACCGCATCGGCGACCTCGTCCAATTCTTTGAAGAAAACGATGAGCGATCCGTTCAGCTGAAAGCGATTCAAAAGAAAAACGAACAAACAAATCAAGAATCTTAAGAAAAAGGACACCTGGCGAAGGGTGTCCTTTTAAATTGTAGACAAAGGGGTAAAATGTACTTTATTTTAGCTCTTTGTCTTCTTTTCAGCGTGAAAGAAAACCTTTGCAGTCTAGGAAGGACGAGCATCGGAGCGAATTTGACATTCGTGAGCACCGGAGCGCAAGACTGACACCGAATGCGAGGGTTTGTCTACACGCTGAAAGGACACCTGGCGAAGGGTGTCCTTTTTGAATATAGTTCTAATGAAAGGCAAATGCTCCTACACTATTAATAGTGTGACAGAAAAGGGGGCTCCTTGATGAAGATAGATGGTGTGTTCTCAGGTGGAGGCATTAAGGGTGCAGCACTTGCAGGCGCCTATGAAGCGCTTGAAGCAAGAGGATTTCAATTTGTCCGTCTCGCTGGAACAAGTGCGGGAGCGATCATTGCTTCACTCATCGCAGCGGGTTTTACGAGTCAGGAGATTCGGGAGCTGTTAGACGAAATGGATGAGCATCAATTGCTTGATCGAAGGTGTCAATTCATCCCGTTTAAAATGCTCAGGTGGGTGTCTATTTATTGGCGTCTTGGCCTTTACAAAGGTGACCGTCTAGAAAAATGGCTGACGGACGTGTTAAAACGAAAAGGCGTCACCGTATTCGGTGATCTGAAAAAAGATACGCTCAAAATCGTCGCTTCTGATTTAACAAATGGCAAAATCCTTGTCCTTCCAGATGACCTTCCTTCCTATGGGTTAAATCCAGAACGGTTTTCTGTCGCCAGAGCCATTCGGATGAGCTGCAGTCTGCCGTATTTTTTCGAACCTGTCAAACTGAGGTCTTCAAAAGGAATTTGTACCATCGTGGATGGCGGCGTGCTCAGCAACTTTCCGATTTGGCTTTTTGCTGAAGAGAAAAAAAGACCGTTTGTCGGTGTCACATTAACGCCAAACGAAAAAGAACGCCCTCAACATTCCATCCGCAATGCGTTTGAACTGTTTGGCGCTCTATTTGAAACGATGCGTGGTGCTCATGACGAAAGACATATTGCCACAAAACACGAACGTCATATTATTTTTATCCCTGTAGAACACGTCATTGCCACTGATTTTCATCTCATGACAGAAAAGAAAAAGGCGCTCGTCGATCTAGGCAGACAGAAGGCCGAGCAATTTTTAAAGAGCTGGACATTTTAAAATAAGGCGCGATTTTTCTTTTTGTTTTTCTTGCCTTCAATGACTGTCAAATGTGTTTGGCTTTTCTTTTTGAGAAGGACGGGCTTAGACTTGTGGTCAGTCGGCACGCTTCGCAAATGAGTGACCCGATTTTTCATCTGGCTTTTCGTTTTTGGTTTAGGCTGCTGGTAGCGACGTTTTGATTGTTTGACTGCTTTACGATAAAGATTTCCTTCTGTTCCAGTTCTTCGATTCATCAGCCATCTAAATAAGAAAAATAGAACCGCTCCAATGATCACAACTGATAGCAGCATCGTAAAGAGTCTGCCTGGATTCGTTGTGAGTAAATACACAAATCCCAAAACACCTAAAGCGAAAATAATGGTAAAAGCAGGATGTACTCGGCGATTCATAACTGTCCACCTCCGAAAGAATTTACCGGATTTATAAACTAGATCACTTGATGAGCAGAATCTGATGCTTGTTTCGCAGATGCTTCCTCTAAACGAAGAAGTTCATTAAAACTTGCAATGGCTACCTCGACTTGATCATCAGAGGGTTCTTTTGTTGTGAGCAATTGCAGCCAAAGGCCAGGATAGCCAAGCACTTTAAGCACTGGCACGTCACGGAGTTTGTTTGTGAGCTGAAGCACTTCAAATGAAATGCCCAGAACAACCGGAATAAGCGCCAAGCGATTCAGAACTCTCACCCATAAAGGATCTGTCGGTACGAGTAAATAGACGAACATGCCGACAATGACAGTGAATAAAATAAAGCTGCTGCCGCATCGATAATGCAGGCGAGATTGGCTTTGGACATTTTCCACTGTGATGTCAAGATTCTGTTCATAGCAGTTTATGACTTTATGTTCTGCCCCATGATATTGAAATACCCTTTTAATTAAAGGGGTCATGGAAATAAAGTAAATATAGCCTAATAACAGGATCAATTTAAAGAATGTTTCCACTGCAATTTGTGCGAAGTTTCCAGAAAACACCGGACGCACAAGTTCGGCTAAAAAGACAGGCACTAAAGTAAAGACAAATTTACTAAAAAGAAGAGAGAGAACTCCGATCACAGCAATGCCAAAGATCATTGATAATTTCGAGCTTTTTTGTTCTTTTTCAAGAGAATGATCTTCAGAAGGATCTAAGTCATAGCGCTCGCTGGAGAAGTTTAAGTGCTTACTGCCGTTTGCGCTTGCTTCAACAAGTGCAGCAACACCCCTGACAAAAGGGATTTTCTTAAGAAAGGCGGTTCGTTTATTGGAGGTCCGGGGAAGCTTTAAAAACTCAATCGACTCATCCTTACGCCGAATCGCTGTCACATAGTTCTTTTTACCTCCGAACATGACACCTTCCACAACTGCCTGCCCTCCATATGCTGGAGGTTTTGTTTGATTGGACATATTTCATCAACCTGCCTGTTTCCTGTAATTTACATGCATTTCCTTATACCTTTATTGTACAGGAAAAGAGGGGAAATCACTAGCTCACAGGTCGATTATCTACTAGAATTCTATCTACCTCTTTTTAGCCAGTATACCCTGTTATAAAAATTTTACACTCTCGCACGGAAATCCTTTTTTTTCATGACATTTTGGACATACTACTTGCTGGAGGTGTTCATATGAAACGTGATGAAAAGAAAAACCAAGAAGAAAAAAATCAATCAGTACAAACGTCTTCAATGGTGGCAAGGGCAGCAGCCACAGGTTTTGTCGGCGGAGTTTTTTGGGGCTTTATCGGATTTCTGACCCATATGTTTCATTTTTCAGAGGTGAGTCCAAATATGCTGTTGCAGCCATTTGTGCTTGGTGAATGGAAAAAAGGCGGACTTGGTACATTTATGAGTATTGTACTTTTAGGGATTTTATCTATTGGAGCAGCCTTTATTTATTATGGACTGCTCAAACGGATCAAAGGTTTTTGGATGGGGCTGATCTATGGCGCGATTTTATGGCTGCTTGTTTTTTATGTATTTAATCCTATATTCCCCGATGTGAAGCAAGTGCAAGATTTGCAGCAAAGCACCATTGTGACGACATTTTGCCTATATATTTTATATGGCATGTTTGTCGGATACAGTATTTCATTTGAATACAATGAATTAACGAGTCAGAAGCTTGCAAGGGCACTCGGGAAAAAGACAGAATAAAGTGTAAATCCACCATTCATATGATAAAATTATTTTTGGAAACGAAAGGTTTCTAAGGAAAAAGAAACAGACATCGATATAGAGTGAATTAGGGTGAAGGAGTGGTCATATGCCTCATTTTCTAGTGCTGAATGGGCCCAACTTAAATAGGCTCGGCAAGAGAGAGCCAGGAGTTTATGGAAGTAAAACATTAACAGATTTAGAAACGGATTTGTTTCAGTTTGCAGAAAGAGCAAATATTCAATTGACGTTCTTTCAATCGAATCACGAGGGAGATTTGGTCGATGCGCTCCATGAAGCAGAAGATCAGTACGATGGCGTCGTGTTTAACCCGGGTGCTTTTACCCACTATAGCTATGCACTGAGAGATGCCATTGCAAGTATTACGTTACCTGTCATCGAAGTACATATCACAAATGTTCATAAGAGAGAGGAATTCCGCCATCATTCGGTTCTTGCTCCAGTATGCCAAGGTCAAATCGTTGGACTTGGTTTAGAAGGATATAAATTGGCGATTCGTTATTTAGTCAGTGAAGGGGGAGCAGTATCATGAAACTTGAAAAACTAAGAAAACTTTTAGCCGAATTAGACATAGATGGTTTAGTGATTACAAGCAGCTTTAATTTACATTATATGACGAGTTTTACTGGATCAGCCGGTCTTGCCATCGTTTCAAAGGATCGAGCCGCCTTTATTACGGATTTCCGTTACACGGAGCAAGCCAAGGATCAAGTAAAGGGCTATGACATCATTGAACATAAAGGAAACATTGTGGAAACTGCTGTCCAAACGGCAAACGAATTTGGGGTGAAACGTCTTGGTTTTGAACAAAACCATATGACATTTGCCACCTACCAGCAGTACTCGGGGAAAGCAAGCGGTATCGAGCTTGTTCCAGTCTCGGAATCAGTTGAAAAGTTGCGCTTGATTAAGTCTAATGAAGAGATTAAGATATTAGAGGAAGCTGCGAAGATTGCAGATCATGCCTTTGATCATATTCTCACGTACATCAAGCCGGGCCTGACAGAAATTGCGGTCATGAACGAGCTTGAATTTTTCATGAGAAAAGAAGGGGCAGAAGGATCTTCATTCGATATGATTGTTGCCTCTGGCGTTCGTTCAAGCCTGCCACACGGGAGAGCGAGCGAAAAGGTGATTGAATCTGGCGACTTGGTGACACTGGATTTCGGTGCCTACTATAAAGGCTATTGTTCAGACATGACAAGAACCATTGCTGTAGGAACACCAAGCGACAAATTAAAGGAAATTTATCATATCGTATTAGAAGCAGAAAACGCTGGTGTGGATAAAATCAAGCCAGGCTTAACAGGAAAAGAAGCTGATCGCATCACACGAGACATCATTGAAAAGTATGGCTACGGTCAATACTTCGGGCATTCGACTGGACATGGTCTTGGTATGGAAGTACATGAAGCACCTGGCCTTTCCTCACGCTCAGATGTCGTGTTAGAAGAGGGAATGGTTGTGACAGTTGAACCAGGCATTTACTTGCCGGATGTCGGCGGCGTGAGAATTGAGGATGATATTGTCCTGACAGCTGACGGCAATAAACGATTGACCCACTCACCGAAAGAACTTATCATATTATGATGGTGAAATGTAGGAGGATGACAAAATGATTTCAGTAAACGATTTTCGTACAGGCCTGACAATTGAAGTGGACGGCGGTATTTGGCGTGTAGTGGATTTCCAACACGTAAAACCAGGAAAAGGCGCAGCGTTTGTCCGTTCGAAACTGCGTAACCTGCGTACAGGTGCGATTCAAGAGAAAACATTCCGTGCAGGTGAAAAAGTAGCGAAAGCTCAAATTGAAACAAAAACAATGCAATATTTATATGCAAATGGCGATCAGCATGTATTCATGGATACAAGCTCATACGAACAACTTGAACTAAGCGAAGCGCAAATCAAAGATGAGCTGAAATATTTGCTTGAAAATATGTCTGTTCAAATCGTCATGTACGGTGATGAAACACTTGGAGTAGAACTTCCAAACACTGTAGAACTAGAAGTAGTAGAAACAGAGCCTGGTATTAAAGGTGATACGACATCAGGTGGATCAAAACCTGCAAAAACAGAAACTGGTTTAATCGTGAACGTTCCTTTCTTTGTGAACCAAGGTGATAAACTAGTGATCAATACATCTGACGGTTCATACGTTTCAAGAGCGTAATGAACGGAGAGAGACTGTAAACCTCGTGTTTACAGTCTCAGCGTGTAGGCAAACCCTCGCATTCTTTGTCAGTCCTGCGTGCTGGTGCTCACGAATGTGAAATTCGCTCCGCGCCAGTACTCGTCCTTCCTAGACTTCAAAGGTTTTCTATCACGCTGAAAAGAAGACAAAGGGCTAAAATCAAGTTCATTTTAGCCCTTTGTCAACTATCTGAGACTGTAAACTTCGTGTTTACAGTCTTTTTTTATTTGAAAAATAGGACGCCTCGTTATGACACCCCTTACTCTATTCTCTCATCCATCTCTCTTCCTTTTGAAAAACAAGACTACTTCTAGCTAGTGAAGCATATAGTGTAAAAAAAGCTGGAGGTTCTATATGAAACAATTTCTCCCGGGTATACACCCATCAGTCGCTGCCATGGCAGGGATGAGGTTTTTATCTGCCGCGATTGAACTGACGGCCGCCATCCTCATTTTAGTGACAAATGATGTGCGTAAAGCGGTTGTCATCAATAGTATATTAGCGATCATCGGGCCGCTCATTTTTATTATTACGATGACGATTGGAATCTACCAAATTGCAGGGCAGTTATCCTATGCGAAGCTTGTGTTTATTTTCATTGGTGTCGTATTTATTCTTGTTGGAATTTATAAGTGAAATGGCTTGGCATAATTAACGGCATGCATCATACATTTTAGAGAAGAAAAAAAGGAGGGGAATTCGTTGCGGAGTTTGTTGGATATTCTCCCGCACTCAATTGGACAAGAACTCAGCATGTTAAAAGAAGCAGAGTGGGCGCAAATAGAAGAAATCCGCATTCGCACCGATCGCCCAATTGAGCTGATGCAAGGAGGAAAACCCCGCTTTCTTTCCTATTATACAACAGGTGAAGATGCGGCTCAGCTATTAGGCAGGCTCAGTAATTACAGCATGTACACACTGGAGGAAGAGTTAAAACAGGGCTATATCACCATATCTGGCGGACATCGGGTTGGGCTTGCTGGAAAGGTCATCGTCGAAAATGGATTCGTCAAAGGCTTAAGAGATATTTCTTCATTTAATATTCGTATCGCAAAAGAGAAGATCGGAATTGCTCTGCCGTTTCTCCCTTATTTATATGAAAAACATTGGTGTAACACACTGATTATAGGTCCGCCGCAAACCGGGAAAACGACATTGCTGCGTGATCTAGCCCGTCTTGTCAGTACAGGAACAACAGCCATTTCTCCTAGAAAAACAGGGATTGTAGATGAACGCTCTGAAATCGCAGGTTGTATAAGAGGAGTGCCGCAGCATTCTTTTGGGCACCGGATTGATGTACTTGATGCGTGCCCAAAGGCTGAAGGGTTAATGATGATGATCAGATCCATGAGCCCAGAAGTCATCATTGTCGATGAAATCGGAAAAAGTGAAGATGTACAGGCACTGTTAGAAGCAATCCATGCTGGAGTCACCATTATCGTCTCAGCTCATGGGTATTCTCTTGAAGACTTATCTAAACGGCCATCATTTGAACCGTTATGGCAGCTTCGTGTGTTTGATCGATATGTGGAATTAAATAGAGAAAAAGGGCCTGGCACGATCGGACGGATATTTGACCAAGAGGGACAAGAGCTGAAGCGGAGGCGGGGAGTGGACGTATGTTAAAGCTTATTGGTGCTATTTTCATTGTTGCGGCTACGACATGGGGAGGATTCGAGTTTGCGAAGCGGTACAGTGATCGGCCAAAGCAAATCCGCCAGCTCCGGTTTGCACTCCAATCTCTTGAAGCTGAAATTATGTATGGTCAAACACCTTTAGCTAGAGCTGCTGAGCAAATTGCGTCCCAAGTAGGACCGCCTGTGAATCGGCTATTTGAACAATTTGCAGAAAAACTCAACGTCGGAACCTTTTCTGCGAGGCATGCATGGAATGAAAGTCTAGAGGATGTATGGAAAAAAACCGTATTAAAAAAAGGCGAATATGAGGCGCTGAAGCACTTTGGAGAAACCCTTGGTCAGCATGATGTGACGGCTCAACAAAAATATATCAAGCTAGCTTTAGGCCATTTGGAATCAGAGGAAAAAGAAGCTGAAGTTGCCCAAGCGAAAAATGAAAAAATGGTGAGAAGTCTTGGTTTTCTAAGTGGGTTACTACTGATTCTGTTATTGATGTGAGAGGAAGGGAGTCGAGAGCATGGGCGTTGATGTAAACGTCATTTTCCAAATTGCGGGAGTGGGTATCGTCGTGGCTTTTCTCCATACGATTTTAGATCAAATGGGGAAAAAAGAGTACGCACAGTGGGTCACACTGCTTGGATTTATCTACATTTTATTTATGGTTGCTACCATTGTGGATGATTTGTTTAAGAAGATTAAAGCCGTATTTCTATTTCAAGGATAGGGGAGGGCTTACAAATCGAAATTATTCAAATTGTTGGACTTGGTTTAATCGCTACTTTTCTAGCATTAATCGTCAAAGAACAAAAGCCAACCTTCGCCTTTATGCTTGTTGTGTTTACTGGGTGTGTCATTTTCCTTTATTTAATCGATCAAATCTATGCCATTATCTCCATGATTGAAAAAATTGCAGCAAGTGCAGGCGTCAATATGAAATACGTGGAAACCATTTTGAAAATCATTGGCATTGCCTATATTGCAGAATTTGGTGCCCAGCTCACAAAGGATGCTGGACAAGGCGCCATCGCTTCAAAAATAGAGCTTGGCGGCAAGATTCTTATTTTGGTCATGGCGGTACCGATTTTAACGGTCATCATTGAGACGATCCTAGGTATGATCCCGTCCATGACTTGATGGAAAAGAGGTGATGATGATGAAACGGGTGACAGCTGTGCTGGGGTTTATGATGTTCTTTTGGATGATCGTTCCGTATGCAGGTGCAGAAGAAAGTGTGCCTTTATCAAGTGAAGAACCGGTCGCAGAAGAAGTTGCGGGTGGACAGGCTGATGCCTTGGAGCTTCATTCTATCAGTGACTTTTGGGAAACGATATTGGACGAGTATGGCGGCTTTCTGCCTGAAAGCCAAAAAGGTACAGTGAAGGAAATGATCGATGGCGATAAAGAGCTGTCTCCCCAAACGTGGCTGAAGGCTTTTGTTCATTATCTGTTTCATGAGCTGATTGCCAATGGAAAGCTCTTAGGCACACTTATATTACTCACCATCTTTTGTTCGCTTTTGCAGCTTTTGCAAAATGCGTTTGAGCAAAGCACTGTTAGTAAAGTTGCATACGCTCTTGTTTATATGGTGCTTATCATTATTGCATTAAACAGTTTTCATGTTGCGATCTCTTATGCAACAGAAGCCATTCAAACGATGACTAGTTTTATTCTTGCTCTTATTCCTCTTTTATTAGCACTTATTGCCTCATCAGGCGGGCTTGTCTCAGCCGGATTCTTTCATCCTGTGATTTTGTTTTTAATGAACACGAGCGGTGTTTTTATTCAATATGTCGTTCTTCCGCTCATCTTTTTATCAGCGATCTTGAGCATAGTTAGTACATTGACCGAACAATACAAAGTGACCCAGCTTGCCCAGCTGTTAAGAAATGTCGCCATTGGCGGGCTCGCTGTTTTTTTAACTGTATTCCTCGGCGTCATTTCTGTACAGGGGGCATCTGCTGCTATCACTGATGGAATCGCTCTTCGTACAGCCAAGTTTATTACCGGAAATTTCATCCCTGTCCTTGGCAGAATGTTTACTGATGCGACAGATACCGTTATCAGCGCCTCTGTGCTGCTGAAAAATACGGTTGGCCTTGTAGGCGTCGCCATTTTGATTTCAATTGCGGCTTTCCCAGCGATTAAAGTGCTGTCGCTCGCTCTGATTTATAAACTGGCCGCTGCGATTCTTCAGCCATTAGGGGGCGGGCCGATTATTAGCTGCCTTGATGTCATTTCAAAAAGTGTTCTTTATATATTTGCTGCATTAGCTGTTGTATCGCTTATGTTCTTTTTAAGCATTACCGTTATCATCACAGCTGGCAACCTCACCATGATGATGAAGTAAGGAGGGGACACCATTTGAGTTTTCTCACAGAATGGATCACAAGTATTATCCTATTTATTTTATTTGCGATTGTGATTGATCTTTTGCTTCCCAATTCAAGCATGCAGAAGTATGCAAAAATGGTCGTCAGCTTATTGTTAATTGTCGTGATGCTCAATCCGATCTTTGCGTTATTCCGGGCAGATCCGGACCAAATTTTCTCAGAAATCATGAAAGGGAAGGACCAAGCGCAATCAGAAGAAATAAAAAATCAGATGAATTTAGAAAAAAAAGAAATACAAGCTTCACAGCGTGCATATATTTTAAAGCAAATGGCTGTCCAACTAGAAAAAAGCGCAAAGGAGCCACTGGAGAAGGAGAGCTATGAAATGAAACACGTAGAAGTGTTGGCAGATGAGGAGCACCTTGATCAGAATATGGAGGCAGATCAATTTCGCATCAAAGCAGTCCTTGTCCCGCTCACAGGTGATGCTGTAGAAACGGTGGCAAAGGTCGACATTGATCTCTCCAGGCAAAAGGAGGAAAGCGCCGAGACATCAGCAAAAGAGATGGCTAGGGTGAAAGAGACGCTTGCAGATGTTTGGAATACACGGCCTGAACACATTGCGCTCAACATTGAGGGAGGTGACGCAGCAGATCATGAATAACAAGGACTGGAGACAAAAACTGAAATCAATGTTCCAAGCACCTGAAAAAGGTGAAGGGAAACCAAAATTAACGAAGCACCATTACTTACTGCTTGTCTTCATCATCGGCGTGTCATTCATGTTAGTCAGTCAAATTTTGTCACCGCCATCAAGCAAACAAGAGGCTGCTGTTCCTGCGTCTAAAAAAACATCCTCAGAAGAGCAGGCGGTGTTCAAACCATCCTCTTCAGGTAAGTCAAACAACTCGATAGAGGATGTTGAACAAGAATACGAAAATCAGCTGAAAGAGATTTTAGAAACGATCATTGGTGTTGAGGATGTATCCATCGTGGTAAATGTAGACGCAACTTCTTTAAAAGTGTTTGAAAAAAACAAATCCAATAAAAGCACTACGACCGAGGAAACAGACAAAGAAGGCGGCGTGCGAAGTGTCACGGATCAAACAAAAGAAGAAGAGGTTGTCATTATTAAAAATGGCAATGAAGAAACACCTGTTGTTGTCCAAACGAAAAAGCCAGACATTCGAGGTGTCCTCGTTGTTGCTCAAGGAGTAGACAACGTTCAAATAAAGAAAACCATCATTGAAGCGGTTACACGAGTGCTTGATGTACCGAGCCATAGAGTGGCTGTTGCCCCTAAAAAAATCAAGGAGGATTCGGAATGATGTTAAAAAAACAAACGGTTTGGCTATTAACGATGCTAAGTTTAGTTGTCGTATTAAGTGTGTACTATATCATGTCCCCACAAGGTGAGAATGCTGTGACAGTAGAAGATACAAAATCAAAAGGAATGGAAGAGAAAAAGACTGAGCCAGAAAAAGGGACTGATAAAGGAACCGAAAAGAACGCAGAAGAGAAATCAACTGACAAAGAAACCAATGCGAAACAAGAAGATGTTGAAACAAGTGGAGAAGAAGGAAAGGCTGTATCAGAGCAGACCGACGATGAACTTTTCACAACCTACAGACTTGAACTGGAAGATAAGCGCAGCAAGCAGCGTGAAGAGTATAACGAAATCGTGTCTAGCGATGATGCAACAGCGCAAGAAAAAAGTGAAGCTTATGATCAAATGACAGCGCTTAGTGAGGCAGAAGGAACAGAGCGTCAGCTGGAGACATTAATCAAAACAAAAGGATATAAAGATGCGCTCGTCAGTGCAGAAGGAGATAAAGTGAACATCACGGTTCGTTCTGATAAAAAATCAAAGTCCCAAGCAGCAGATATTATTGATTTGGTCACAAAAGAAATGAGAGGGCTTGATAACGTAGCCGTCACTTTTGAGCCATCGAATCAATAAAAAATGCACAAGCGCCCTTTTCTGAAAAGGGCGTTTTTTCATGCGGGTTGACGCCCTTTTTCAGGTGCTTGCGCGAGGTGTCTCATCACATTAATAGTTGAATTCAACGAAATCCTCCTGTAAGATGGTTATAGTATGTACTTTTAGTACTAGCCTATAAAAAAGATAAATCCATACATAGGGGTGCAAATCCATGTTAAAAATTGAAGAGATTCATGAACTAATTAAATTAATTGACGAATCAACAATTGATGAATTTACGTACGAAAATGAAGGCGCAAAAATCAAGTTAAAGAAAAATAAAGAAGTCGTTCAGCAAGTTGCGGCACAAGCACCAGTGGCTCCTGTCCAAGCAGCTCCAGCTCAACAAGCTCCTAAAGCACAAGCTCCAGCTCAGACCGAAGCCCCTGCACAAGAGGCAACTGCGTCTGAAAACCTGCATAAAATCACATCCCCAATGGTTGGCACATTTTACGCTTCTTCTTCACCAGAAGCAGATCCATATGTGACAACAGGTTCTAAAGTGAAGGAAAACTCAGTTGTATGTATCGTTGAAGCGATGAAACTGTTTAATGAAATCGAAGCAGAAGTAAAAGGCGAAATCGTCGAAGTATTAGCTGAAAACGGTCAGCTTGTAGAATTCGGACAACCCCTCTTTCTAGTGAAAGCAGAGTAAGGAGTACGATCATGATTAAAAAGCTATTAATTGCAAACAGAGGAGAAATCGCAGTTAGAATCATCCGTGCTTGTAAAGAGCTTGGAATTGAAACAGTTGCGGTATTTTCTGAAGCGGATCGTGATGCGCTGCATGTTCAAATGGCTGATGAAGCATATTGCATCGGACCGACTGCTTCAAAAGATAGTTATTTAAATGTGACAAATATTGTCAGTGTCGCAAAACTAACAGGTACAGATGCCATCCATCCAGGATATGGTTTCCTTGCTGAAAATGCAGACTTTGCAGAGCTTTGCGAGGAATGTAATGTCATCTTTGTTGGACCAACTGCGTCAGCAATTTCCAAAATGGGAACGAAAGATGTGGCAAGAGAAACAATGAAGCAAGCTGGAGTTCCAATTGTCCCTGGTTCTCAAGGAATTGTAAAAGATCTTGATGATGCTGTTTCAACAGCAGCTAGTATTGGGTATCCTGTCATTATTAAAGCAACTGCAGGCGGTGGTGGTAAAGGTATCCGTGTGGCTCGCACAGAAGAAGAGCTCATTAACGGTGTCACCATTACGCAGCAGGAAGCAGCACAAAACTTCGGGAACCCAGGTGTCTATTTGGAGAAATTCATTGAAGACTTTAGACACGTTGAAATTCAAGTCCTTGCTGATCAGCATGGAAATACCATTCACTTAGGTGAACGTGATTGTTCTATCCAAAGAAGAATGCAAAAGCTTCTGGAAGAAACGCCATCACCTGCACTAAATGCAGATATACGTGAGCAAATGGGTGAAGCAGCCGTAAAAGCAGCCGAAGCTGTTGAATACACAGGTGCCGGAACGGTTGAATTCATTTACGATTATAATGAAGAGAAGTTTTACTTCATGGAAATGAATACACGTATCCAAGTAGAGCATCCTGTAACGGAAATGGTCACTGGTGTTGATTTGATCAAAGAACAGATCAAAGTAGCTTCAGGTGAAAAGCTTTCCCTTACGCAAGAGGATGTCGTATACGAAGGCTGGGCGATTGAATGTCGTATTAATGCAGAGAACCCTGAGAAAAACTTCATGCCTTCTGCTGGTGAAATTAAAATGTACCTTCCGCCAGGCGGTTTAGGAGTACGTATTGATTCTGCCGCTTATCCTGGTTATGTGATTCCGCCATATTACGATAGTATGATTGCGAAAGTGATCACATATGGTAAAACGAGAGAAGAAGCAATTGCAAGAATGAAACGTGCGCTGCAAGAATTCGTCATTGAAGGAGTCTACACAACGATTCCATTCCACCTCAGATTACTAGAGCACGAAACATTTGTGAGCGGTAATTTTAATACGAAGTTTTTAGAAACGTATCAAATTATGAAATAATAACAGCTTTTGGAGGTGAATGATCGTGTCAGAAAACAATTTGCTTGAAATGAACCTTGATGAAGATCAATTGGGAAAAGTGCAAATTGCGCCAGAAGTGATTGAAGTCATTGCTGGGATCGCTGCATCAGAGGTCGAAGGAATTGCGGAAATGCGCGGCAACTTCGCTGCTGATGTGGCAGAACGCTTTGGGAAGAAAAATCACCGTAAAGGTGTGAAAGTAGATGTCTCTGATGAAGGCATCACAATTGATGTGTATTGTGTGGTTGAATTTGGCCTATCCATTCCAAAGGTATCCACTGCTGTTCAAGAAAATATCCGTCAAACCCTTTTAAACATGACGGCCTTAACGATTAATGAAATTAACATTCATGTCGTTGGCATTCAATTTGATACAAAAACAGCTGAAGCTGAAGTTGATCAAGAAATGTAAAAAGGGTTGAAGTGAAACCAAGGAGGCATTGCCTCTTTGGTTTTTTAAACCCCATTTTTGGGAAAATTCCACATGATGATTACGTCACGCATGGAGTGATTCGTTTTTCGTCACAGCTCGCATGGATCTTGGTGCGACTGCGGTCAAAATATGTTATGATCTCTGTATGGCTTAACGACAAGCGGATAAAGTGGTTAAAGGAGTAAATAATGAAAAGAAGAACTGCAAGAGAAAAGGCGCTACAAACATTATTTCAAATTGATGTCAGCAATATTGATCCGAAAGAGGCCATTACACATGCGCTGGATGAACAAGAATCAGATCCTTTTTTCGAGGAACTGGTTTTCGGTGTGCTCGAACAAAAGGACAAGCTCGATGACATGATTTCACAGCATCTTGTGAATTGGAAACTTGATCGTATTGCGAACGTAGACAGAGCCATTTTAAGGCTGTCTGTGTACGAAATGGTATATCAAGAAGATATCCCGGTGAGTGTTTCAATGAATGAAGCCATTGAACTGGCTAAATTGTTCGGTGACGATAAGGCGCCGAAATTTGTAAATGGTGTACTTTCAAACATTAAAAACGACCTAAAGCAGCAATAGGAGGATTCGACATGACAGCAACAATCATCGATGGGAAAGAAACAGCAAAAGAAAAGCGTGAACAATTAGCAAAAGAAGTAGAAGAGCTAAAACAAAAAGGAGTCACACCTGGTCTTGCCGTTATTCTAATCGGTGATGATCCGGCTTCACTTTCTTACGTACGCGGGAAGAAAAAAGCAGCAGAAGCCATGGGCATGCATTTCCAGCTTGATCATTTAGATGCTTCTTTAACAGAAGAGGAATTGCTAAAGATGATTGATCAGTACAATGCGAATGATCAATTCCACGGAATTCTTGTTCAGCTTCCACTGCCAAAACATATTTCTGAAAAAGCCGTCATTGAACGAATTTCACCAGAGAAAGACGTAGATGGTTTTCATCCGCTGAATATCGGGAAAATGCTACTTGGGGAAGACACATTCCTCCCTTGCACACCAGCAGGTATTGTTGAATTATTGAACAAAACAGGTGTGGATCTCTCTGGCAAAGAAGTGGTCGTTGTAGGACGAAGCAATATCGTCGGCAAACCAGTTGGACAATTGCTATTAAACGAAAATGCAACCGTCACCTACTGTCATTCAAGAACGGCGAACATTTCAGAACATACGTTAAAAGCGGACATTTTAGTTGTTGCCGTCGGTCGAGCAAACTTTATTAAAGCTGACCAAATTAAAGAAGGCGCTATTGTCATTGATGTAGGAGTCAATCGTCTAGAAACAGGGAAACTTGTAGGCGACGTTGACTTTGAAGCAGCAAAAGAAAAAGCTTCTTACATCACACCAGTCCCTGGCGGAGTGGGTCCAATGACAATTACGATGCTTGCACACAATACGGTTAAATCAGCAAAACGTACATTATCATAAGCTTGATCCATTCATCCACCTGCGTGCTGCCGGTGGATGAATGTGCGTTTTTGAAGAGGAGGAATACGTCATGAGTGAAAAAGCCTTTGTGACGGTCACAGCCCTTACAAAATACATAAAAAGAAAATTTGATGTTGACCCTCATTTAGAAGATATTTGGATCAAAGGTGAGTTATCAAATGTGAAGATTCATTCAAGAGGTCATGTTTATTTCACCTTAAAGGACGAAAATGCACGTATGCAAGCTGTTATGTTCCAGCGCTCCGCGTCCAAGCTACCTTTTTCACCAAAGAGCGGAATGAAAGTGTTCGTACGTGGCGGAATTCAAGTCTACGAACCGAGCGGAAGCTATCAATTATATGCAAAAGAAATGCAGCCTGATGGTGTTGGTGCTCTTCATCTTGCCTATGAAGAGCTGAAGAAGAAACTAGCAAGTGAAGGCTTATTTGATGAGCGCTATAAAAAAACAATTCCTGAATATCCAGAGGTTGTTGGTGTCATTACATCCCCAACAGGAGCAGCTGTTCGAGATGTCATTACCACGATCAATCGGCGCTATCAGCAGGCCAAGATCATTGTGCTTCCGGCATTAGTCCAAGGAGAAAATGCTCCGCGTTCGATTGTGGAACGGATTAAAGAAGCCAATGAAAAACAGCTTTGTGATGTCTTGATTGTCGGGAGAGGCGGAGGATCGATTGAAGAACTTTGGGCCTTTAATGAAGAAGCAGTCGCAAGAGCGATCTTCGCATCAGACATTCCAATCATTTCTGCCGTTGGGCACGAAACAGACTTTACCATTAGTGATTTCACTGCAGACATGAGAGCACCCACACCAACAGGAGCAGCAGAACTAGCTGTTCCAAGCACCGCTGATTTAATTGAACGAATCAAATCAATCGACATTCGGTTAACAAGAGCAGTAAAAAATCGAACGTCACAAGCAAAAGACCGTCTTGTGGCACTTCAATCCTCTTATGCTTTCCGATTTCCAAAACGATTACAAGAGCAAAAAGAGCAACAATTCGATATGGTATTTGATCGTTTTCAAAAACAGCTGACAAGACAAATGGAACAAAAACGCAGTCAACTTGACCGCCAAACATATAGACTGAAGCCGCTTCATCCAAAAGAGCAGCTGCTTCAGGCGAAAAAACGCCATGCCAATGAAACCGAACAGCTCGTTCGGAGCATGAATGTGCAAATGAAAACAATTCATTCGCAGTTCCAATCGGTTCTTGGTAAACTAAATGCATTAAATCCGCTTCAAGTCATGGAAAGAGGCTATAGTTTAGCTTATAAAGAAGATGAGCTCATTAAAAGTGTGAATCAAGTAGAAACGAAGGATCAACTGACGATTACAATGAAGGATGGACGTCTGATTTGTGAGGTTATTGAGAAGGAGGGCAATCATCATGACAGAATCAAATAAACAAAAAGAAGAACAAATGACATTTGAAGAGGCCATGAAAGGACTTGAAGAGATTGTGGGAAAGCTCGAAGAAGGCGATGTACCGCTAGAACAAGCTATCCACTATTTCCAAGAGGGTATGACGCTCTCAAAACTTTGCCATGAAAAATTACAGCATGTTGAAAAGCAAATGGATTTCATTTTAAAAGAGGACGGTGAACTGGCTCCTTTTTCTGTGAAGGAGGCAGATGCTGGTGACAAGTAACTTAAACGAATTTTTAACAACACGAAAACAAGCAATTGAAGACTATTTATTTACATATGTGCAGGAATTGTCTATTCCAGAAGAGCTGAAATCTTCTATGCTTTATTCTCTGAAAGCTGGCGGAAAAAGACTGCGTCCTGTGCTTGTTCTTGCTCTTTTAGATGCGTATGGGAAAAAGGAAGAAGACGGTATACCAGTAGGTTGTGCAGTGGAAATGATTCATACGTATTCCTTGATACACGATGATCTTCCTTGTATGGATGATGATGATCTGCGCCGAGGAAAGCCGACCAACCATAAAGTATACGGCGAGGCAACAGCTGTTCTTGCAGGTGATGCGCTGCTCACTGAAAGCTTCCGTCTCATTACATCGCAATTATCTGACGATGTACCTGCTGATCAAAAGCTTCGAATCATCGATGAACTTGTTACATCAGCAGGTGCACTCGGAATGGTTGGCGGGCAATTTGATGATATGGAAGCAGAACAGAAACAAATCCCTCTTTCTGAATTAGAATCGATTCATGCCCGCAAAACAGGAAAGCTACTCACCTTTAGTGTGGTTGCTGGTGCGATACTGGCAGGTGCATCTGATGATGAGATCGAAAAGCTGAGAGAATTCAGCTATCATATTGGCATTGCTTTTCAAATCCGTGACGATATTTTAGATCTTGAAGGCAGCGAAGAGAAAATAGGAAAGCGGATCGGCTCCGATACAGCAAATGAAAAGTCGACATATCCTTCTTTATTAACGCTTTCAGGAGCAAAAGAAAAGCTGGATGAACATATCACTCGTGCGAAAGAAATTGTCTCAAATCTTGAGTTGGAGCAAAACTTGCTGCATGATTTATGCGATCTGATTGCCTCACGAGATCACTAAAAACAGCCTAGATTTGAGGGTCCTCGAGCAATTGTGGTAAACTGTAAACAGTTTATCATGATGAGACAACTCTTATTCCTGAATTGGTTTTCGTAGGAATAAGGCATTATATATGTAGATAGAAATTTTGTTGAAAGCGAGTTGATCCTGATTGGATCTTTTATCAATAAAAAATCCAACGTTTCTAAAAGGAATGTCAAATGCAGAATTAGAGGAGCTTAGTGCGGACATTCGCACGTTTTTAATTGAGTCGTTAGCGAACTCTGGTGGGCACATTGGTCCAAACCTTGGTGTCGTTGAACTTACTGTTGCACTTCACAAAGTATTTGACAGCCCGAAAGACAAATTTCTTTGGGATGTTGGACATCAGTCTTACGTTCACAAGCTGTTAACTGGAAGAGGCGCCGAGTTTGATACGCTTCGTCAATATAAAGGGCTCTGCGGTTTCCCCAAACGAAATGAAAGTGAACATGATGTTTGGGAGACTGGACACAGTTCAACCTCATTATCTGGTGCAATGGGAATGGCGGCAGCGCGTGACATTAAAGGAACAGATGAATACATTCTCCCGATTATCGGCGATGGTGCACTAACCGGCGGTATGGCGTTAGAAGCACTGAACCATATCGGGGATGAAAAAAAAGACATGATTGTGATCTTAAACGACAATGAAATGAGTATTGCGCCAAACGTTGGTGCGATCCATACAATGCTTGGCAGACTACGTACAGCTGGTAAATACCAATGGGTAAAGGACGAGCTTGAATACTTATTCAAGCGTATCCCAGCAGTAGGCGGGAAGCTTGCTGCAACAGCAGAACGTATCAAGGACAGTCTGAAATATTTGCTTGTCTCTGGTATGTTCTTTGAGGAAATGGGCTTTACTTACTTAGGACCAGTAGACGGACATTCCTATGAAGATTTGTTTGAGAATCTTGAATACGCAAAGAAAACAAAAGGCCCGGTTCTCCTTCATGTCATCACGAAAAAAGGAAAAGGCTATAAGCCGGCCGAATCTGATAAGATCGGCACATGGCATGGAACAGGACCATACAAAATCGACACAGGTGACTTTGTAAAACCGACAGCAGCTGCACCGTCATGGAGTGGTCTCGTCAGTGAAACCGTCAGAAAGCTGGCACGGGAAGATGAGCGGATTGTCGCAATTACACCTGCAATGCCCGTTGGCTCAAAGCTTGAAGGATTTGCAAAAGAATTCCCTGAGCGAATGTTTGATGTTGGAATTGCAGAGCAGCACGCTGCAACAATGGCAGCTGGACTTGCTACACAGGACATGAAGCCATTTTTAGCGATTTATTCAACGTTCCTTCAAAGAGCCTATGATCAAGTGCTGCATGATATTTGCCGTCAAAATCTCAATGTGTTCATTGGAATTGACCGTGCAGGTCTTGTCGGTGCAGATGGAGAAACACATCAAGGTGTGTTTGACATTGCTTTCATGCGTCATATGCCGAATATGGTTCTCATGATGCCAAAGGATGAAAATGAAGGACAGCATATGGTCAACACAGCCATTCAATATGATGATGGTCCAATCGCCATGCGCTTCCCGCGTGGAAATGGACTAGGCGTCAAAATGGATGAACAGCTGAAAACCATCCCAATTGGTTCTTGGGAAGTTCTTCGTCCCGGGAAAGATGCTGTCATTTTAACATTCGGTACAACCATTAAAATGGCGCTGCAGGCAGCAGAAGAACTGCAAAAAGAAGGAAAATCAATCCGTGTTGTCAATGCACGTTTCATTAAGCCTCTTGATGAAGGCATGTTAAATGAGATACTGTCTGAAGGTTTGCCAATTTTAACAATAGAAGAAGCGGTGCTTCAGGGTGGATTTGGCAGCAGCGTATTAGAATATATTCACGACAAAAAAGCGTCTCATATAAAAGTAGAACGTATGGGCATTCCAGATGAATTTATTGAGCATGGAAGTGTCGATGCGCTACTTGAGGAAATTGGACTGACGAAAACACAGGTTGCTGAAACATTACGTGACCTGCTTCCCGCAGCACCAAGAAAAGGAATTGGATCATGACATCAAAGAAAGAACGACTTGACGTTTTATTAGTCGAACAAGGACTAATGGAAACGAGAGAGAAAGCAAAACGCGCCATTATGGCAGGGATCGTTTACTCAAATGAAAACCGTTTGGATAAGCCAGGAGAAAAAATCGCTCGTGATACCCCGCTGACTGTGAAGGGGAATCCGCTGAAATATGTCAGCCGAGGTGGGCTAAAGCTCGAAAAGGCACTTCAGGAATTTGATTTAACCGTTGAAGGAAAGCTTTTAATTGATATCGGCTCATCAACAGGGGGATTTACAGATTGCGCACTCCAAAATGGAGCAGTCAAATCCTATGCTGTGGATGTTGGTTACAATCAGCTTGCGTGGAAATTACGACAGGATGATCGGGTGATCGTCATGGAACGCACCAACTTCCGCCATTCTGTTCCGGCAGATTTCACCGAAGGATTACCAGAGGTTGCATCTATTGATGTATCATTTATCTCGCTCAAACTTATTCTTCCCGCATTAAAGCATATTCTTATCCCAGGCGGCGACTGTATTGCGCTAGTGAAGCCGCAGTTTGAAGCGGGCAGAGAGCTTGTTGGAAAAAAAGGCATTGTGCGAGAACCTTCTGTACATCTTGGTGTGCTAGAAGAAATGAATCAATTTGCTGCAAAAGAAGGCTATGATGTAAAGGATGTTTCGTTTTCACCGATTACAGGCGGAGATGGAAATATCGAATTTCTCCTCCACTTGGTCCTGCATCCCGATCAAGAAGAGAATACGGCACTTCCAGTATCTGAACTTGAAAAAGTCGTCAAAGAAGCCCATGCCGTATTGAAAGAAAAGAAAAACAGTCCTGAGCCGGCTGACACATGAATTATTGAAACAAAAGGAATAATAGCTCGCTATTATTCCTTTTTACATGGTCAAAAGATCAGAATTGACCGTTTCTCACGTAATGCTTGTTTTTTGAAGTGTGCATCATATAACATAGAACGTAAAGACAAACTGAGATTCTAACGCCTAGGGGGGTCAAAATGAACAAAGGTCAAAGACATATTAAGATTAGAGAAATTATCGCAAGCCAAGAAATTGAAACACAAGACGAATTAGTCGATATTTTGAAAGCGGATGGATATAACATCACACAGGCGACCGTATCAAGAGATATCAAAGAACTGCATTTAGTCAAAGTGCCAACAAATAACGGAACATATAAATACAGCCTTCCTGCAGATCAGCGGTTTAACCCGCTATCAAAATTAAAGCGTTCCTTAATGGACGCATTTATTAAAATGGATGCTGCCAGTCATTTAATCGTTTTAAAAACAATGCCTGGGAACGCTCAAGCCATCGGTGCTTTAATGGATAATTTAGATTGGGAAGAAATTATGGGAACCATTTGTGGGGATGATACCATCTTAATCATTTGCCGCACGCCAGACGATACGGATACCGTTTCGTCCAAAATTTTAGAGCTTCTATAAAGAGATCAGGTTTACAAAAAGAGGTGTCAAATGAGTGTTAGCAGAACTAACCATTAAAAACTTTGCAATCATTGAGGAGTTAACGGTTTCGTTTGAAAAAGGACTCACAGTTCTAACAGGGGAAACAGGTGCCGGAAAATCAATCATGATTGACGCTGTCTCACTTCTCGTAGGGGGAAGAGGATCATCCGAATTTGTCCGTTATGGCGAAAAAAAAGCAGAGCTGGAAGGCCTTTTTCTTGTACCAGCAGATCATCCTGTATTTGCCCTTTGCGAGGAGCAAGGAATTGATGCATCTGATGAAATGATGATTCTTCGCCGTGATATCAATCAAAGCGGGAAAAGCATTTGCCGCATTAATGGGAAGCTTGTCACCATCTCGCTTTTAAGAGAAGTTGGCCGGCTTTTGCTTGATATACATGGACAGCACGATAATCAGCTGTTAATGGAGGATGAAAATCATTTACATTTGCTTGATCAATTTGGAGCAGAAGAAATTGCACCTGCTCTCTCACAGTATCAAGAAGCGTATGATCAATATATGAAGACGGCGCAAAAACTCAAACAGCTGTCTGAAAATGAACAAGAAATGGTTCACCGGTTA
This sequence comes from Bacillus sp. FSL K6-3458, assembly GCF_038005045.1. NCBI lineage: Bacteria > Bacillati > Bacillota > Bacilli > Caryophanales > Bacillaceae > Bacillus > Bacillus sp. FSL K6-3458. The sequence goes on from NZ_JBBOSI010000001.1 coordinate 1,855,816, forward strand.
GACTTATTGCAATTTCAGCTGGAAGAGATTGAAGCGGCACAATTAGAGCCTGGGGAAGATGAGAAGCTTCAAGAGGAACGTCATCAAATCAGCAATTTTGAAAAAATCTTTTCCTCGCTTCAAAACGCGTATAATGCTCTGCGTAATGAGCAGGGAGGACTTGATTGGGTTGGGATGGCTTCAAGCGAGCTTGAGCAAGTTTCTGAGATCAATGACGATCTGAAAAAGCTCTCTGAGCAAGTGTCAAACTCCTATTATTTATTAGAAGATTCTACTTTTCAAATGCGCAGCATGCTTGATCAATTAGAATTTGACCCAGCCCGTCTTGATTTTATTGAGTCTAGGCTAAATGAGATGAAGCAGCTGAAGCGAAAGTACGGCACAACCGTTGAGGAAATTTTAGAATATGCGGCTAAGATTGAAGAGGAGATAGACCAAATCCAAAATCGAGACAGCCATTTGCAGACACTTAAAAACAAACTTGATGCGATAAGCCGGGATGCATTGCTTGAAGCGCTTAACGTGTCAGAGCTCCGTAAAAAATGGGCGAAAAAACTGGCGAAGCACATTCAAGCTGAATTGAAGGATTTATATATGGAGAAGTCTTCTTTTGATACCGCTTTTACGATTCGATATGCACCTTTTGGCAGTACGGACTGCCCGCTTTTAGATGGAAAACCCGTACAGCTCGGGAAAAATGGCATAGATCAAGCGCAATTTGTCATTTCTACAAATCCGGGTGAACCGATGAAATCTTTGTCAAAAGTAGCATCTGGAGGAGAAATTTCACGTGTCATGCTGGCAGTGAAAAGTATTTTCTCAGCGAAACAAGAAGTGACGTCCATTATATTTGATGAAGTGGATACGGGTGTTAGCGGCAGAGTCGCACAAGCCATTGCTGAAAAAATTTATAAAGTAGCAGCAGGCTCACAAGTACTCTGTATTACCCATCTGCCGCAAGTTGCAGCAATGGCTGATACACATCTTTTTATTTCTAAACGCGCTAAAGCTGGTAGAACAATGACGAACGTCAAACCACTCAGTGATGATGAAAAAGTGAGTGAAATTGGCCGAATGATTGCTGGTGTAGAAGTCACTGAGCTCACAAAACAGCATGCAAAAGAATTACTGCACCAAGCAAATGATGTCAAAACGACAGGGTAGCTGAAACAACAGCTGCCTTTTTTATATTGTCTCATATTCGCCGTATATACGCATGAAATCGTCTTTTTCTTTTATCAATTTATCCAATCATTTTCTAAAGGTGTCGGTTATAAATCCTCGCTAAGAAGGCAAAAGTAAAGATGTAGCCAAAACATTAATGTTCTGGTGTGGGTAAGGAGCGAGGAGAGTGAAAAATGAATGCCCGAAAAGATGAGAAAAGCCATTGGTGTGATTCTCCTTGTTTCTTTAATAAGTACAGGGTTTATGAGCATAGTGAAGGAATATATCAGCATTCCAACAACTGTCGCAGTATTTGAACACGAGAAGCATTCGATTGATACATCCATTGAAGCGTCAGCCAATGCTTCTTCACCAGCCTTTAGTCTTTCAGAGAAAAAAAATCAACTTGAAGTAACGGGACAAAAGGCGGGAAAAGCCGAAATTGTTTATGATTTTAAAGGATTTCCTATTAAGAAAACAAAAGTCGATGTTCTTCCCGAATTAAAAGTCATTCCTGGAGGACAATCCATTGGCGTCAAACTCCATTCTGTCGGAGTTCTCGTTGTCGGTTTTCATCAAATCACAACAGCAGACGGCAAAAAATCACCAGGTGAAGCTGCAGGCATTCAATCAGGGGATATGATCATTGAGATCAATGGTCAGAAAATGGAGAAGATGAATGACCTCACCCCATTTATTCAGAAAGCCGGAAAAACGGGGGAAACCCTTCATTTACTCATAAAAAGAGACCATAAAACCTTTCAAACGACATTAACACCCGCTAAAGATGCAAGTGAAGGTACTTATCGAATCGGTCTTTATATTCGTGATTCCGCAGCAGGAATCGGGACGATGACCTTCTTTGAACCATCTTCTAAAAAATATGGTGCCCTTGGGCATGTGATTTCTGACATGGATACAAAAAAACCAATCGTGGTCGACAATGGTGAAATTGTCAGATCAACTGTCACATCCATTGAAAAAGGGACAGGAGGCAACCCTGGAGAAAAATTGGCCAGGTTTTCTTCCGAAAGAAAAACGATAGGTGATATTTCACGTAACAGTCCATTCGGTATATTTGGTACGTTAACCGAAAAACTTGAAAATCATGTAGCAGACAAACCACTTCCAGTCGCATTATCAAATGAAGTAAAAGAAGGTCCAGCCGAAATATTAACGGTTGTGGACCATGATAAAGTAGAGAAATTTGATATTAAAATCGTCAGCACAACACCACAAAAATTCCCAGCAACAAAAGGAATGGTGCTTAAAGTAACAGATGAACGCTTATTAAGCAAAACGGGCGGGATCGTTCAAGGAATGAGCGGAAGTCCGATCATCCAAAATGGCAAAGTCATTGGAGCGGTCACTCACGTGTTCGTCAATGACCCTACAAGCGGATACGGCGTACACATTGAATGGATGCTGTCAGAAGCAGGAATTGATCTTTATCAAAAAAACAAAAAAGCAAGCTGATGAAAAACTGCCGCGAATCTTCCGGCAGTTTTTTTCTACCCTTTCTTTCTCTTCCATCATGTTATAAAATAAGGAAAAAGAGATTTTTCGACAAAATGGAAAACAGTTTGTTGTCAAATTGCAATAATCGTCGATTCATTAAGAAAAACGTAGAAAAAGCTAGATAATGCTCTATTATTCGGAAAATTAAACTTTTTTAAAGGGGATAGCATGGTTTTGTCGAATTGAACACTCAGAAGAGAAATGCAAAAGACTAAGGAATCGACATTGGGGAGGAAAGAACGTGGAGAAAATTAAAGTGTGTGTAGCTGATGACAATCGAGAACTTGTTGGCCTTTTGACAGAGTATATTGAGGGACAGGAAGATATGGAAGTACTTGGCGTGGCGTATAATGGTCAGGAATGTCTGACATTATTTAAAGATAAAGAGCCCGACGTTCTCCTCTTAGATATTATCATGCCTCATTTAAACGGTCTTGCTGTACTGGAACGCCTCCGTGAAAACAATGAAATGACGAAACAGCCAAGTGTCATTATGCTGACGGCTTTCGGACAAGAAGACGTAACGAAAAAAGCAGTCGATTTGGGCGCATCCTATTTCATTTTGAAACCATTCGATATGGAAAACCTCGTAGGTCATATTCGTCAAGTCAGTGGAAACGGCACACAAGTCAGCCATCGATCTTCATCTATCCAAAACAGTGTCCTTCGCAGCAAACCTGAACCGAAACGTAAGAACTTAGATGCGAGCATTACGACGATTATTCATGAGATTGGCGTGCCAGCTCATATTAAAGGCTATTTATACTTAAGAGAAGCCATTTCAATGGTGTACAATGATATTGAACTACTCGGCAGTATTACAAAAGTGTTGTACCCAGACATTGCAAAGAAATTTAACACGACAGCCAGCAGGGTAGAACGAGCGATTCGTCATGCCATTGAAGTGGCTTGGAGCAGAGGGAATATTGACTCCATTTCGTCACTCTTTGGTTACACAGTCAGCATGTCAAAAGCCAAACCGACCAATTCCGAATTTATTGCCATGGTGGCTGATCGTCTGCGTTTAGAGCATAGAGCAAGCTAAGTCACCTTCCATAAAAAAACGTTTCTTCAATGAGGCGTTTTTTTATTTTTGTAAAATATTGCTAAAAAATGGTTATGTTGATAAAATCATCTTTAATGTTTAAATTGGACAAACGGGTCGCTTTATTTTCAGAATAAAATGAAAAATAAAGCATGAAAGAAATGAATAGGACATAAAATAGTGGTAATCAGCTACGCTAATCAATTGGCTTATAGAAGAAGAAAACGCTCATTCGTAAGAAAAAGGATGAGAGGAAAAGGTCTTATGTAATTAGTAAATAAAGTAAATGAGATCGAAAGTTCTATTTCTATTGACCTGATTGGTTGGCGTTTTAAAGTCACTGGCTTCTTAGAGATTGTGCCATTTGAACTGAATATTCCCATTGTCGAATTTAATAATTTTCACATTCTTTTACTATGCTATAATAATGAAAAGAAGAGGGTGAGGTTATGGGAAAGCTGAAAATCCACTCTGCTGAGGTTGCGAACGAAATTAGCAAGTGGACGAGGGTCATTTCTCAGAATGACCTAGAAAAATCTGCTGTCTATAAAGAGAAAATTCAGAATTTGCTAAAAAATACAGATGAGGATCGAGAAGTTCTTCTTTATTATCAGCTAGTCGACGGCAGACATGAAATGTTACTTGGAAATATTGAAAAAGCCAATCAGATTATGAAAAGTGTCGGAACGCTGGATGAAAAAGCAGATGACATTATTAATTTTTATTTTTACTTTTATAAAGGCCAATATGCTGCCTATGTCAAAAAATATGATGAGGCGATTAGTTTTTATAAGATTGCTGAGCAGCGTCTAAAACGTGTGAATGAAGATCTTGAAGTCGGAACTTTTCATCATAAAGTCGCTTCCATTTATTACGAACTGAAGCAAAATTTCATTTCCATTAATCATATTAAAAAAGCCATTGATACGTTTAAAGCGCATGAGGAATATACCGCACAGGCGATTGACAGCTTAATCTTACATGCGAGCAACTGTATAGATTTACTACAATTTGATGAAGCTGAGGAAAAGTACCAAGAGGCACTTGAGAAAAGTAAGCGCATTAACAATGAAGTGCTGATTGGGAAGTGCTATCACAATTTAGCGGTTCTTTATTACGCAAAACCTGATTATGAAAAAAGCGCGCAATACGCCAAAAAAGGGATGGGCATTCAAATTCATCGCGACAATAGCCATTATTTCATCCAATCTTTATATGTTCTCGCAAATGCCTTAGTTCATTTAGGAGATCATGAGGCGAAAGAATATATTAAAGAGGGGATTCAATATAGCTGTGATATCCAAAATAATGAATATATAGTAAAATTTGAAATTTTGGATTTGATGTGCGAAAATAGTGGAGCAGCAGACGTATTCTCTGAAAAATTAGACTACATAGAAAAAAATAGATTATATGTGGAGCTTGAGGATTTGTCTGAACAAATATCGAAATACTTCAAGGAACGAAATGATTATCAAAATGCCATTCGTTTTCTTGAAAAGAAATTCGATGCACAAATACTTCAAAAGAAAGTGGAGGTTATCTTATGAAAAAGTTGTTGTTAGGTGTAACAATCGTTACAGCAGTCGCAGTTGTTTCTTCCCTTTTTGCTCTTGACGCAGAGACGACAGAGCAAGCCATCAGAGCGATTACGTGATCGAATTTACCTGTCAACCTCTTCTCTCTTATTAGAAGAGGTTTTTTTATGTGCTCAAACTGGCAAAACGAAAAAAGACACGTCATAATATAATATAGGTAATCTTCATATTTAGAGGTGGCATATGACGAAAATTTTTGCACATAGAGGCTTTAAAGGAAACTATCCAGAGAACACCATGATTGCCTTTGAGCACGCACTCCATTCTGGAGCGGATGGGATTGAGCTTGATGTTCAGCTCACCAAAGATGGCAGACTAGCTGTCATTCACGATGAAAAGCTGAACCGAACGACCAATATGAAAGGGTTAGTGAAAGACTATACATATGAAGAGTTAAAAAGAGGAGATGCCAGTCATTCTTTCTATGAAGAAACGGGTGCGGTCTCCATTCCTCTTTTAGAAGAAGTATTAGAGCTAGTGACGCAGAGATCATCCTTTATGATCAACATTGAATTAAAAAACTCTATTTATCGATATCCAGGGATTGAAGAAAAAGTAAAAGAGCAAATTGAGCACTTTCAAATAGAGGATCGAGTACTTGTCTCATCATTTCATCACGGCAGTTTAGCTCTTTTTCACAAGCTGATGCCGCACATTGAACTGGCGGTCCTCACGATGGATGTGATTCATCAGCCGGACATGTATTTAAAAACAATCCCAGCTAAGGGCTACCATCCGAATATAAAGGGCGCTGGGGTGACAAAAGAAGTAGTAGCCGCTCTCCATGCGGACCAACAAGTGATTAGACCGTTTACTGTAAACAGTGAGAAGCAAATAAAAAATATGTTGAGATTGGGTGTTGATGGAATCTTTACTGATTTTCCTGATCGAGCCGTCAAAATAAGAGAAGAAATGAAATAAAGACCCGCTATCAACAGCGGGTCTTTTTCATGATTACCTTTGCTTAAAACGAGTTGTTACTTTATTTCGTTTACGGTCCCTATATAAAATAAATCCTGCAACAACATAAAGACCTCCCCCTAAAAATAACAACCCTGCAATTCCTTGCAGCCATAAATATGGAAATGGTGCAATGATGATGCCGAAAACAGTGTCACGCAGCAGCTTAATGCCAAGTGCTGCAAAGGCTCCAGGTATTAAAATAATCACTAATGCCAGTATTCTCCCCATCAAATGTCCCCTTAAACGTCATTTACTTCCATTGTCTAATTCAAAAAATATTTTGTCAAGAAAGGAAAACGTGGTAATATAGGTGTTGTGCAATTTTTTGCAACGGAAAAATATGGTGTGCAAAATTTTTCATATAAAGGGGTAACGGGATGCAGAGAATCTTGATTGTCGGTGCAGGACAAGGTGGATCAGCACTGCTTGAAACATTGCTGAAAACAAATACGGTTCAAATCATTGCGATCGCCGACCTTGATCTCGAGGCACCGGGGATGGATGAAGCGAAAAAGAATGGAATTGAGACGACGACGGATTGGAAAGAATACATAAAAGATGACATTGATATCATCATTGAAACCACAGGCAGTTCTGCTGTACTGAAGGAACTAATTGAACAAAAACCAGAGCATGCTGTGATTGTGCCTAGCTCGATGGCATACGTCATTTCAGAATTAATGGCAGAGAAACAACAGCTTATTCAAATATTGAAGGAACAAACCTATAAACATGACCGCATTTTTAATGCAACGAATGATGGCATGATTTTTATTAATATGGATGAAGAAGTGGTCCTGTTTAATCGATCGGCTGCCAAAATGGTGGGGTGTTCGCAAAAGGATGCGATTGGCCGTCACATTCGAGAAGTGATTCCGAACACGAAACTTCCCGATATATTAAGGTCAAGGGAGCCAGAATTTAACCAAAAGCAATTTTTGAATCAGCAAATTCAAATTGTGACCACCCGTCTGCCGATTATTGATGACGCGGGGAGAATGTTAGGTGCTTTATCCATCTTTAAAGACATTACAGATGCGGTGGAGCTTGCGGAGGAAGTAACGAACCTCAAAGAAGTAAGAACGATGCTTGAGGCCATTATTCAATCATCAGATGAAGCCATATCGGTTGTCGATGAGCAGGGAAAAGGTATTTTGATCAACCGTGCTTATACGAAAATGACCGGTTTAACGGATAAAGAGGTCGTGGGGAAACCGGCAGGCGCTGATATTTCCGAAGGGGAAAGCATGCACTTAAAGGTGCTTGAAACAAGAAGACCAGTTCGAGGCGTCAGAATGAAGGTTGGTCCAAATAAAAAAGATGTCATCGTCAATGTAGCACCTGTTATTGTGGACGGCATTCTAAAAGGCAGTGTCGGGGTCATTCACGATGTATCCGAAATTCAATCATTGACGAATGAATTAAATAAAGCAAGACAGCTCATTCGAACACTTGAAGCAAAGTACACATTTGAAGACATTATTGGAGAAAGTGAACAAATGCTTGTCGCACTTGAGCAGGCAAAGCTGGGTGCAAAAACGCCGGCAACCATTTTACTTCGCGGAGAATCAGGTACTGGGAAAGAGCTGTTTGCGCATGCCATTCACAATGAAAGTGATCGCAAGTACAACCGCTTTGTCCGTGTCAACTGTGCTGCCTTATCAGAAACTCTTTTAGAGTCAGAACTGTTTGGCTACGAGGAAGGAGCGTTTTCTGGTGCAAGGCGTGGCGGGAAAAAAGGGCTGTTTGAAGAAGCCAATCACGGCAGTATCTTTTTAGATGAAATCGGTGAAATGACGCCAAGTACACAAGCGAAATTGCTGCGTGTCATGCAGGAAAAAGAAATTGTTCGGGTAGGCGGAACGAAAGCGATACCGGTCGATGTGCGTGTGATCACAGCGACAAATGTCAATATTGAAAAGGCGATGGCAGAAGGGAAGTTCAGAGAGGATTTATATTATCGAATGAACAGATACCCGATATCGATCCCACCGCTCAGACAGCGTCTCGAAGATATTGAATCATTAAGTAAACGCCTCATCCAAAAGATCAATTTAGACTATGGGCGAAACGTCAGCGGCTTAACAGATCGTGCGCTTAAAAGACTTCGATCATATAGCTGGCCAGGCAACGTGAGAGAGCTTGAAAATGTGCTTGGACGAGCGATGATCTTTTTGAATCCGCAAGAAGAATGGATCGATGAAGCGCATATCGCCTTCATGGAGTCAGACGAGCATGAGGAAAAAGAGCAGCAGGAACTGGCTGTTAGTCAATTTGAGGGGGAGACGCTCTCAGATGCTGTAGAAGCATTTGAAGCGCAGCTGATCAAACAAACCCTTGAAAAACATCAATTCAATCGCACAAAAACAGCGAAAACGTTAGGGATCAGCATTCGAAATCTTTACTATAAAATGGATAAGTATCAGCTTGCAAAAGATAGCATGCAGTAACATGCACGTAACCTGCAAGAAATTGCATGATTTCTTTGCGAAAAGGCTAATTTTTCACACATTTCAAGCTGGCACGGAACTTGCATATAAAAAGAGGAACCGAGCACAAGGAAAGGTGGGCAAGTATGAAGCTTGACGATCTGATTATCAAAGCCTCGCAGCTGCAGAATAAAACAGCGGCTGTGGCTCATGCAGAAGACGAAGAAGTGCTTCATGCCATCAAAATGGCAATCGAACGAAAAGTCGCTCGCTTCCTGCTGGTTGGAAACAAACGCAACCTAAAGGAGCTAGTCAAACAGCATGAGATCAACGAAGACTGGATAGATATTATTCATTCAGATTCACCCGAAGAATCTGCCAAAATTGCCGTTCAGGCAGTAAGTGAAAATCATGCAGATATTCTCATGAAGGGTCATGTCCCGACAGCCGTACTGTTAAAAGCTGTCTTAAATAAAGAATATGGACTTCGGACAGCGAGTGTCCTTTCACATGTTGCTGCCTTCGAAGTACCGGGCTTTGACCGTTTTATCTATGTGACGGACTCTGCGATGAACATTGCGCCTGATTTAAATATGCTGAAAGAAATTACGGTGAATTCCGTTCAAGTCGCACAAGCTGTCGGAAATGATATGCCCAAAGTGGCGGTATTATCAGCGGTAGAAGTCGTAAACCCAGCGATGGATTCGACGCTCACAGCTGCAAGCCTTGCGCAAATGAATCGAAGAGGTCAAATTTCTGGCTGTCTGATTGATGGGCCGCTTGCTTTAGATAATGCCATTTCTCAAACGGCAGCTTCTCATAAAAATATTACGAGTGATGTGGCTGGTCATGCAGATATTTTGCTTGTGCCAACCATTGAAGCAGGCAACATTCTTTATAAATCTCTCATCTACTTTGCTCATGCAAAAGTGGGAGCTGTGGTGGCAGGAGCGAAAGCACCGATTGCTTTAACAAGCCGGTCTGATTCAGCTGAAAGCAAGCTCTATTCAATTGCACTTGCCATCTGTACATCTAATTAAGCGAAAGTATTAGGAGGAATAGAAAATGGAACTTTTTAAATATATGGAACGATACGATTATGAACAGCTTGTATTTTGTCAGGATGAACAGTCTGGTTTAAAAGCCATCATTGCCATTCATGATACAACACTTGGGCCGGCACTCGGCGGAACAAGAATGTGGACATATGAAAATGAAGAAGCAGCTATCGAAGATGCCTTGCGTCTTGCAAGAGGTATGACTTATAAAAATGCGGCGGCAGGGCTTAACCTTGGCGGCGGTAAAACGGTCATCATTGGTGATCCGAGAAAAGAAAAAAATGAAGAAATGTTCCGTGCTTTTGGCCGTTACATTCAAGGATTAAATGGCCGTTATATCACCGCTGAAGATGTCGGTACAACGGTAGAAGATATGGATCTTATCCATGAAGAAACAGACTTTGTCACAGGCATCTCTCCTGCATTTGGTTCTTCAGGAAATCCATCTCCAGTGACTGCTTACGGTGTATATAAAGGAATGAAAGCAGCTACAAAAGCAGCATTCGGTACAGATTCATTAGAAGGAAAAACAATTGCCGTTCAAGGTGTTGGAAACGTGGCTTACAACCTATGTAAACACCTGCATGAAGAAGGCGCACAGCTCATCGTCACTGATATCAACAAAGACTCAGTTCAGCGAGCTGTAGAAGACTTCGGTGCAAAAGCGGTAGACCCTGATGATATTTATGATCAAGAATGTGATATTTACGCACCATGTGCACTCGGTGCAACCATTAACGATGTGACGATTCCTAAATTAAAGGCAAAAGTCATCGCAGGTGCAGCGAATAACCAGCTGAGAGAAACTCATCATGGAGATCTTATTCATGAAATGGGCATTGTGTACGCACCGGATTATGTGATCAATGCAGGCGGTGTGATTAACGTTGCAGATGAGCTTTATGGCTATAATGCAGATCGTGCAATGAAAAAAGTAGAAGGCATTTACCAAAACATTGAGCGAGTGATTGAAATCTCTAACCGTGATGCCATTCCAACTTATAAAGCGGCAGACCGATTGGCTGAAGAGCGAATTGAAAGAATGCGCAAATCAAGAAGCCAATTCCTGCAAAATGGTCAACATATTTTAAGTCGTCGCTAAATGGATGAATGAGTTGAAACGGAGGTTTTGTTTTTGCTGACAAAAGAATGGCGTATTCTCACTATTAATCCTGGCTCTACTTCAACAAAAATCGGTGTGTTTCATAATGAACGATCTATTTTTGAAACGACATTAAGACATACAGATGAGGAAATCAAGCAGTTTCCTCATATCATTGATCAATTTTCATTCCGCAAAGAAACCATTTTGAAAACACTGCATGAACAGGGGATGAACATCTCAAAGTTTGATGCAGTTTGCGCACGCGGTGGTCTTCTTCGTCCGATTGAAGGTGGCACATATGAAGTAAATGAGCAAATGGTTGAAGACCTAAAAGAAGGGTATGCTGGCCAGCACGCCTCTAATCTAGGCGGAATTATTGCCCGAGAAATTGCACTTGGCCTTAACATCCCAGCTTTTATTGTTGATCCCGTAGTCGTAGATGAACTGCAGCCGATTGCTCGTATTTCAGGACTGCCAACAATTGAGCGGAAAAGCATTTTTCATGCGTTAAATCAAAAAGCAGTCGCAAGAAAAACGGCTGCTTCGTTTGGAAAGCGTTACGAAGATTTGAACATGATCATTACCCATATGGGCGGCGGAATTACGATTGGTGTACATCAAAAAGGAAAAGTCATTGATGTGAATAACGGTCTTCATGGCGAGGGTCCTTTCAGCCCAGAGCGGGCAGGTACTCTTCCAACAGGTGACCTTGTTAATTTATGCTTTTCTGGTGAATATTCACAAGAAGAAATGCTCAAACGCATTATTGGCGAAGGCGGTCTTGCGGGCTATCTTGGTACGACAGATGCAGTAAAAGTAGAGCGCATGATTGAAGCAGGCGATGAGCGTGCGGCGCTTATTTATGAAGCGATGTGCTATCAAATTGCCAAAGAAATTGGTGCGGCTAGTGCGGTTTTAAAAGGAGCTGTTGACGTCATTGTGTTAACAGGAGGCCTTGCGTACAGCAAACAAATTACGTCAAGCATTAGAGGATACATTGACTGGATTTCAGATGTTGTTGTGTACCCAGGTGAAAATGAATTGCAATCCTTAGCAGAAGGGGCGCTTCGCATTTTAAAAGAAGAAGAATCACCAAAAGAATACCCAAATGATCAAAAGGCGGAGAAAGGAGTGACAAGTCATGGCAACTGAATATGACCTCGTCATTCTTGGTGGAGGCACAGGCGGCTATGTAGCGGCCATTCGTGCCTCTCAACTTGGATTGAAAACAGCAGTCGTAGAAAAATCAAAGCTCGGTGGAACATGTCTTCATAAAGGCTGTATCCCATCTAAAGCGCTTCTTAGAAGTGCAGAAGTCTATCAAACGGTCAAACGTGCCGCTGATTTTGGCGTTGAAGCAAGCGGAATTGCCTTACAATTTGCCAACGTACAAAAAAGAAAAACAGAGATTGTCGACAAATTAGCAGGCGGCGTCAAACACTTAATGAAACAAGGGAAAATTGATGTATACGAAGGAATAGGCCGTATCCTAGGCCCTTCGATCTTTTCGCCAATGCCAGGCACCATCTCGGTAGAAATGGCGAATGGCGATGAAAATGAAATGCTGATTCCAAAGCAGGTCATCATTGCGACTGGGTCAAGACCGCGCGTCCTGCCCGGACTTGAAGCGGATGGAAGACACATCCTTACATCAGACGAAGCACTTGAACTGCAAGAACTCCCGCAGTCCATGCTGATTGTCGGCGGAGGCGTGATTGGGATCGAATGGGCTTCCATGCTTAACGATTTTGGCGTAAAAGTCACAGTGATCGAATTTGCAGATCGCATTTTGCCAACAGAGGATCAAGATATTTCTAAAGAAATGGAAAAGCTTTTAACGAAAAAGGGCATCACCTTAGTGACAAACGCGAAGGTTCTGCCAGATACTGCCGAAAAGCACGAGAATCTCGTCAAGATCCAAGTGGAACAAGGTGGAGACACTCAGTCGTTTGAAGCAGAGAAACTGCTTCTTTCAGTTGGCCGAGTGCCAAACGTGGAAGGCATAGGACTTGAAAACACGGACATCCAGACAGAAAAGCAAGGCATTGTCGTGAATGAGCATTATCAAACGAAAGAGTCACATATTTACGCAATAGGTGATGTCATTGGCGGTCTTCAGCTGGCGCATGTCGCATCACATGAAGGCATGATTGCAGTGGAACATATGGCTGGTCAAGATCCAAAGCCGCTTGATGAAACGCTCGTGTCTAAATGTGTGTACTCTCACCCAGAAACCGCTAGTGTTGGACTGACTGAACAGGCGGCAAAAGAGCAAGGCTACGAAGTCAAGATTGGGAAGTTTCCCTTCATGGCCATCGGAAAAGCGCTTGTATTTGGAGAGTCTGATGGATTTGTCAAAATCATTGCTGACCAAAAGACAGATGATATCTTAGGGATTCATATGATTGGTCCTCATGTAACAGATATGATATCTGAAGCTGGATTAGCCAAAGTACTAGATGCAACTCCGTGGGAAGTGGGGCAGACGATCCACCCGCACCCAACCTTGTCAGAAGCAATTGGCGAGGCAGCACTGGCTGTTGACGGAAAGGCGATCCATTTTTAATCAAGGAGGGAAACATGATGAGTAACATGCGTCATCAGGAATTAGGATTATCAGATGAACAAGCGATTGACATATATAGAACCATGCTTTTAGCAAGAAAAATTGATGAACGGATGTGGCTGTTAAACCGTTCTGGAAAAATTCCATTCGTCATCTCTTGTCAAGGACAGGAAGCGCAGCAAGTCGGTGCCGCTTTTGCCCTCAATAGGGAAGAGGATTACGTTTTACCTTATTACCGTGATATGGGGGTTGTCCTTGCATTCGGGATGACGGCGAAAGATTTAATGATGTCTGGTTTTGCGAAAAAAGACGATCCAAGCTCAGGCGGGAGACAGATGCCAGGTCATTTTGGGCAAAGATCAAACCGAATTGTGACTGGATCATCACCGGTGACAACACAGGTTCCTCATGCAGTTGGCATCGCACTTGCCGGGCGTCTAGAGCAAAAGAATTTTGTTAGCTTTGTCACGTTCGGTGAAGGCTCTTCAAACCAAGGAGACTTCCACGAAGGCGCCAACTTTGCTGCGGTGCATAAGCTGCCTGTTATTTTCATGTGTGAAAACAATAAGTATGCGATTTCTGTCCCGTATGACAAACAAGTGGCATGTGAGCGTATTTCAGATCGTGCAATAGGGTACGGAATGCCTGGTGTGACGGTTGATGGAAATGATCCGCTTGAAGTGTATGCAGCGGTCAAAGAAGCGAGAGACCGTGCGGCAAGAGGCGAAGGCCCAACATTGATCGAAACCATTTCTTACCGGTTAACTGCGCATTCAAGTGATGACGATGATTCTAGCTATCGAGAAAAGGAAGAAGTGCTCGAAGCAAGAAAGAAAGATCCGCTCATTCAATATGAAACGTACTTAATCGAAGGAAATGTCATGACTTCTGAAATGAAAGAAGAGATGACAAAAGAAATCATGCAAATCGTAAACGAAGCCACTGATGAAGCGGAAAACGCAGCTTATGCCGATGCAGAAAGCGCACTTCGTTACGTGTATGCGGAGTAAGGGGGAAGAAAAATGCCTGTTATGTCATATATAGACGCTATTACACTAGCGATGAAAGAAGAAATGGAGCGAGATCCGAAAGTGTTTGTGCTCGGAGAGGATGTCGGGAAAAAAGGCGGCGTATTTAAAGCAACAGCGGGTCTTTACGAGCAATTTGGAGAAGCGCGCGTCATGGATACACCTCTTGCCGAATCAGCGATTGCAGGTGTAGGTATTGGGGCTGCTATGTATGGAATGCGTCCGATCGCAGAGATGCAATTTGCGGATTTTATTATGCCAGCCATCAACCAAATCATTTCAGAGGCTGCAAAAATTAGATATCGTTCCAATAATGATTGGAGCTGCCCAATGGTCATTCGTGCTCCTTACGGGGGCGGCGTACACGGGGCGCTTTATCATTCACAATCGGTCGAAGCCATTTTTGCCAATCAGCCAGGCTTAAAGATTGTGATGCCTTCTACACCTTATGATGTCAAAGGGTTGTTAAAAGCCGCAGTGCGTGATCCAGATCCTGTATTGTTCTTTGAACACAAACGTGCATACCGTCTCATTAAAGGAGAAGTGCCTGAAGAGGATTATACGCTCCCTATTGGAAAAGCGGATGTGAAACGAGAAGGCGATGACATTACGGTCATTACATATGGCCTTTGTGTTCATTTTGCCCTCCAAGCAGCAGAGCGCCTTGCGAAGGACGGAATTTCTGCTCATATTCTCGATTTACGTACAGTGTACCCGCTTGATCAAGAAGCGATTATTGAAGCGGCATCAAAAACAGGGAAAGTACTCTTGTTAACAGAAGATACAAAAGAAGGAAGCATCATGAGTGAAGTAGCTGCCATCATTTCAGAGCACTGCTTGTTTGATTTAGATGCGCCAATTAAACGTCTAGCAGGACCTGATATCCCTGCAATGCCATATGCACCGACAATGGAGAAATTCTTCATGGTTAATCCGGATAAGGTAGAAGCTGAAATGAGAGAACTAGCGGCGTTTTAAGAAAGAGGAGGGTTTCAAAGTGGCAACTGAACAAATGAAAATGCCTCAGCTTGGTGAAAGTGTAACAGAAGGAACCATTAGCAAATGGCTCGTTTCACCTGGCGATCATGTGAATAAATACGATCCGATTGCGGAAGTCATGACAGATAAAGTAAATGCAGAGGTTCCATCATCCTTTACAGGAACAATCACTAAACTAGCGGCTGCAGAGGGTGATACACTTCAAGTAGGAGAAGTGTTTTGTGAAATTGAAGTAGAAGGCAGTGCGCAGCAGAGTGCGAAAATAGAAGAGGCGCCTGCGCAAGATGAAGCACCAGAACCTGACCAAACAAATGTGGATCAGAGTCAAAAGAAACGATACTCTCCGGCAGTCCTGCGTTTAGCAGATGAGCACGGAATTGATTTAACGGCTGTTCAAGGAACGGGAGCTGGCGGCAGAATCACAAGAAAAGATTTGCTGAAGCTTATCGAAAGTGGAGGCGCAAAAGAAACAGCAGCACCTGTGAGTGAAGGTGCGGGTCAAACAGAACCTTCGCAACCGTCACAAGCAAAAGCGGCTCCTTCCATCTCTTCAATGCCTGGAGATGTTGAACTGCCGGTCACTCCGATTAGACAGGCGATTGCCGCAAACATGCTAAGAAGCAAGCATGAAATTCCACATGCCTGGACGATGATGGAAGTGGATGTGACAAACCTTGTGACAAGAAGAAATCAGCTAAAAGATCAATTCAAAGCAAAAGAAGGCTTTAATTTGACGTTCTTTGCGTTCTTTGTCAAAGCAGTGGCTCAGGCCTTAAAGGAATTCCCTGAAATGAACAGCATGTGGGCTGGTGATAAAATTGTTCAAAAGAAAGCGATCAATGTCTCCATTGCTGTTGCGACAGATGATGCTCTTTTTGTCCCAGTGATCAAAGATGCGGATGAGAAAACGATTAAGGGAATTGCTAAAGAAATACATGAACTTGCTTTCAAGGTCAGACAAGGCAAACTAAAGCAAAGTGACATGGAAGGCGGCACTTTCACTGTGAACAACACAGGATCATTTGGTTCGGTTCAATCAATGGGGATTATTAACTATCCGCAAGCAGCCATTTTACAAGTAGAATCTATTGTAAAGCGCCCGATGATTGTAAATGGAATGATTGCCGCAAGAGATATGGTGAATCTTTGTCTTTCATTAGATCATAGAGTACTCGATGGTCTTGTATGCGGTAGATTCCTGCAAAGAATCAAACAAATTCTTGAAGGCATTGACGAAGAGACGTCCGTCTATTAAGCTCATTTATATGTCCCCTTCTCACAATGAGAGGGGGATTTCCATATCAATCAGAAAGGAGCGATGAGATGTCTGGACTAGATTTTTTTGCTTTTCTTACGATCGGTCTGATGTTTATCACAGCCATTGCGTTCGCTTTTCTTCGGTATATTTCCAAATCACGCAATCATCCTGAACGCTTACTGCTCATCATATCGATCGTTTCAATCATTCAAATCGCCTATTGCTTGTTGATGATAGGAGGATTTAAAGGAGTCGCCAATAGTTTATTAGGCATTTCCCTTCTGATAGGTACACTGCTAGGGTATGCACTTGAATATTTATACAGACGTTATATCAAAAAAACGCCCGCATCGAAATGATGCAGGCGCTTTTTTATTCTTCTGGAACAATAAAGGTCAAATGCTGTTTTAATACTTCAAGGGAAGAAGGAGCGGTCATGTATACTTCACCATCTGTATCTGCATCCATTTCCTCTTTAGTATGAATATGAATGCGGGATGCTTGTATAAGAGACAGGTCACCTTTAAAATCTTCTAGCTCTTCGCGGTTCATTGAAAAAATCTCTTTTAAAGCAGAGAAGCTCGTATTTCTGCAAATTAAAATTTCGGCTTTTCCATCATCAATTGAAGCATTTGGCAGATCTAATTTATTTGTACCGATAAAGTGCCCATTCATGACAAGGACAATCACAGCCTCTTCTTCCCAGTTTTCCTCTTCAGTTTCAATGCGTACGTAGAAAGGTTCTGTCTGCTGAAGGGTTCGAAGAGCGCTCGTGAAGTAGCTGATTTTTCCGAGGACAGCTTTTTCTTTATCATTAATATTGTTTGAGGTATCTGCGATGAGACCAATCCCCCAAAAATTTAAAAGGTATCGATCCTCTGCTTTGATTAAATCGACCTTTTTTTCAGTGCCATCTATCACCATTTGAGCGGCCTTTGGCATCTGCTGGGGGATGCCCAGCGTTCTAGAAAAGTCATTGCACGTCCCGCCAGGTAAGATCGCTACAGTCGGCCTTTTTTCTAAACCGCCAATTCCATTCATACATTCATGGACGGTTCCGTCTCCGCCTAGTATAATCAGCAATTCAACCGACTCATCCATCTCACGGCAGAAATGATAGGCATCATTCGGCTGTTTTGTAGGCTTAAGGATGAGTTCATCAATATGTAAAGAAAGAAGAGGCACTGTTTGACCTAGTGTTTTTTCCATGTTTTTTTGTCCAGCATTTCCGTTATAAATGAGTATCGCTTTTTTGAATTGTGCCATCACGCAGTTCTCCCTTTCATCACTTTACTATCACTTTTCCCCAATTCCACAGGTCATAAACGACGTTTGAAAAAAGTGAAGGGGGCGAAACAAGACATTTGCCCGCCGGCGTTTTCCTTGATATGATGTAGTTAAAATGGTTTGGTACGTAGAAGGAGTGGACGGTTATGAATATTGATTTTAATTTATTTATGAATGATATTGTGAAACAAGCACGAGAAGAGATTAAACAGGCAGGTTATACGGAACTGACAACAGCTGAAGAAGTCGATGAAGCGCTGACGAAAAAAGGAACGACACTTGTCATGGTGAATTCAGTGTGCGGCTGTGCAGGCGGTATTGCTAGACCAGCGGCTGGTTATTCTGTTCATTACGATAAGCGTCCAGATCAATTGCTCACAGTGTTTGCTGGACAGGACAAAGAAGCAACCGCAAGAGCACGTGAATACTTTGAAGGCTTCCCGCCATCTTCACCATCATTTGCTCTATTAAAAGACGGGAAAATCATGAAAATGGTCGAACGTCACGAAATCGAAGGACATGAACCGATGGAAGTGGTGTCAAAACTTCAAGCCGCTTTCGATGAGTATTGCGAAGAAGTGTAACATGTTACTTTTGAATGAATCATTTAGAGGCAGTCCGGTCTTTTGATCGGTCTGTTTTTTGTTTTATATGACATAAGAATCAAAATAATTTTAGCAAAATACTATTGCATATCAAAAAGAAAGTGTTTAAAATACATTATAGTGAATAAATATTCAAATCTACTCATGATTTTAAATACTAGGAGGCATTATCATATGAAAAAGTGGTTATTATTACTTATGACAGCTGGTCTTGCAGCTGCACTAGCAGCATGCGGAACTTCTTCTAATAATTCAAACGCATCAGGAGACGACAAAACACTCATTATGGCGACTTCTGCAGATTATCCGCCATTTGAATCAAAAGACGGTGATAAAATTATCGGTTTTGATGTCGACCTTGCTACAGCTCTAGCGAAAAAGAACGGCTACAAGCTAGAAATTCAAGATATGGACTTTGCAAGCCTCGTGTCAGCTCTTAAAACAAATAAAGCTGATATTGTGCTTGCAGGCATGACACCTACTGAAAAGCGTAAAAAACAAGTTGATTTCTCAGATGTTTACTACAATGCTGAAAACTTGGTTGTATCAAAAAAATCTAGCGGTATAAAAACAGAGAAAGATTTAAAAGACAAAACGGTTGGCGTTCAATTAGGTTCTATCCAGCAAGATGAAGCAAACGGATTGCAAAAGAAATATAACTTAACGGTTGAAGATCGTAATAAAATCTCTGATATCATTCAAGAAATTAAAGCAGGCCGTTTTGATGCAGCCATTATTGAAGATAAAGTAGCGGCTGGCTACTTGAAAAAGGAAAAGGATTTCCAAGCATTTGGATTGAATAGCTCAAACGAAGGTTCAGCCATTGCATTCAAAAAAAATAGCGACTTAACAGCGAAATTCAATAAATCATTAAAAGAAATGAAGGATAATGGCGAACTTGATAAACTCATTAAAAAATGGTTTGCTGATGAAAAGTAAGTCAGGAAAAGGATCAGCGTCATTCATGAAAATCAAGTAGAAAGCGCTGAAAAGTTCAACATGTGTTGAACTTTTTTCCTGTTTATTCTTTGATTTTATCTGAAGGAAAAAAGGAGAATATCATGATGGATTTTAAAGATGTAATACCTCAGATGCCCTTTATTTTAGAAGGTCTTAAAGTAACGCTTTCTATTGTTGTGGTATCACTGTTCCTTGGTTTTATTTTAGGAATCTTATTAACGCTCTGTAAAATTAGTGTATTTAAGCCGCTTATCTGGCTAGCCGATTTTTATACGTCAATCTTCCGAGGCACACCGCTTGTGCTTCAGCTTTTGATTATTTATTTTGGTCTTCCCCAGCTGCTTGGCTTTCAAATTGATCAATACTGGGCAGCTGTAGCCGCCTTTTCACTAAACTCGGCGGCGTACGTTTCTGAGATCATTCGTGCGGGAATCAATGCCATTGATAAAGGGCAAAAAGAAGCAGCCGTTGCTTTAGGTATCCCGTATGCTAAAATGATGAAGGACTTATTGCTTCCGCAAGCATTCAAAAATATTTCCCCAGCACTAGTGAACGAAACGATTACACTGACAAAAGAATCCGCGATTGTCACAGTCATTGGACTGGGCGATGTCATGAGACGAGCCTATCAAGCAGGTGCCGTCACCTATAACTATCTTGAACCGCTTATTTTTGCGGGTCTCATCTATTATGTCATCGTGCTTATTCTTACCTTCGTCGGCAAATCGGTGGAAAGGAAGTTAAAATCAAATGATTAAAATAGAGAAACTCACAAAATCTTTCGGTAAAAATGAAGTGTTGAAAGGGATTGATACCACGATTAAAGAAGGCGAAGTGGTAGCTGTCATCGGGCCGTCTGGTTCAGGAAAATCAACATTTCTTCGCTGTATTAACTTACTTGAAAAACCGACTTCTGGAGTGATTACGATTCAGGGGACGGAAATTACCAATCCAAAAACAAATGCACTAAAAGTGCGCGAGAATATTGGTATGGTGTTTCAACATTTTCACTTATTCCCGCACAAAACAGTGCTAGAAAATATTACGTATGCGCCAATGAATGTGAAGAACCAATCGAAGGAAGACAGCATCAAGCAGGCAGAGGATCTTTTAAAAAAGGTAGGACTTTTAGAGAAAAAAGATGATTATCCGAATCGGTTGTCAGGTGGTCAAAAGCAACGTGTCGCCATTGCACGTGCCCTTGCGATGACACCAGACATCATGCTTTTTGACGAGCCGACGTCTGCTCTTGATCCAGAAATGGTAAAGGAAGTATTAGAGGTCATGAAAGAGCTCGCTCAATCTGGGATGACGCTGATGATCGTCACACATGAAATGGGCTTTGCAAAAGAAGTGGCAGACCGTGTGATCTTTATGGATGATGGGAAAATTGTAGAGGATGCAAATCCTGTAGAATTCTTTGAATCTCCGTCTTCACAGCGTGCTCAAGATTTCTTGCAAAAAATATTATAATGAAAAAAACGAGGGGGAGACTTAACATCTCCTTCTTTTTTTGATTATAATGGGGAAAGTAAAAAAAGTTCATCATTTCACAAAAGTAGACAGAAAAGAGTGAATCACATCATGTTTAAAATCGGCTACCGAACGCTGAAAACAGCATTAGGAACAGCTCTAGCCATTTATATTGCACAAATGCTCGGTCTGCAAAACTATTCAGCTGCCGGCATTATTACGATCCTTTGTATTCAGGTGACGAAAAAAAGGTCACTCCTCGCATCTGGGGCCCGCTTTGCCGCATGCAGTCTTGCCATCTTATTTTCTTATTTGTTTTTTGATCTAATTGGTTATCATCCTTTCGTCATTGGACTGATGCTGCTCGTCTTTATTCCAACAACGGTCTTGCTTCGGATTAAAGAAGGGATTGTCACAAGTTCAGTGATTATCCTTCATTTGTATATGTCTGGAGGCATTACGCTTCATCTCATCTGGAATGAGCTTTTACTCATCACCATTGGTGTAGGGGTCGCACTCATTATGAACCTGTATATGCCTAGCGTTGATAAAAAGCTGAAACAATACAGTGAACAAATTGAAGCGAATTTTGCGAAAATCTTTGAAGAAATCGAGCAATATTTAATGACCGGAAAACAAGACTGGACAGGAAAAGAAATTCCAGAGACGCATCAATTGATTAAAGAAGCGAAAGCTCTTGCATACCGTGATGTTGAAAATCATGTCTTAAGACATGAAAATCTGTATTATCATTATTTCAACATGAGACAAAAGCAATTTGAAATCATTGAGCGGGTGCTTCCGAAAATTACGTCCATTTCTGTTACAACGGAGCATGGGCAAATCATTGCAGAATATATTAGAGATTTACGAGAACATATTCACCCAGGGAACACGGCGCATAAGTTCTTAAGACGCCTGATTGATATGAAAGAAGAGTTCGATGCACTGCCGCTTCCACAAACACGTGAAGAATTTGAAGCTAGAGCCGCACTCTTTCATTTTCTCGGGGAAATGGAACAATATTTGGTACTGAAAAGCTATTTTAAAGGGATGAAAGAATAAAGACGCATGAGTTCCTCCTTCATTGGTCAATCTAATGAAAAAGGAGGAGCCTATGCGTCTTTTATTTTATACTGTGCTGACCATGTCCCTTTCACCCATCTGGCCGCTCGGGCAAAACCCGCTTCCAGGAGATCCGTATGTCATTATTAATAAACAAACGAACGAGCTTGCGTATATTGATCATGGTAAAATTCAAAAAGTCTACCCGGC
Source organism: Bacillus sp. FSL K6-3458 (assembly GCF_038005045.1). NCBI lineage: Bacteria > Bacillati > Bacillota > Bacilli > Caryophanales > Bacillaceae > Bacillus > Bacillus sp. FSL K6-3458. Next base: position 1,878,147 of record NZ_JBBOSI010000001.1, read on the forward strand.
TTCTACTGGCAAAACAGCTGATTTAACGCCAGAAGGTGAATTTACGATTATGATCAAAGCGAAAGATCCTTATTACAGAAGAAAAAATATTGAAGGCGGCGCAAAGAATAATCCACTCGGCCGAAGGTGGATTGGATTTGATGCGCGAGGAACCGACGGGAGAACCTATGGCATTCATGGAACAAGTGATGAGACATCGATAGGGAAATTTATTACGGCAGGCTGTGTACGTCTTCATAATCAAGATGTAGAACGGCTATTTGATCAGCTTCCAGTTGGTACAAAGGTATGGATCACGACATCAAGCGATGCATTTGAAAAGCTGGCCAAAGACAAACAGGCCATTCGTTAAAAAACGAATCACCTGCTTGTCTGCTTTTTTATCAACACTTTATAAAAAGGCTGCCGCTCCTGCTAAAAGTGAAGAAATTAACAGTAAGCTAATCATGAGCAATACCATAAATTTCATGAATTTCTGAGACATATCGCACCCCTATAATCAATGTTTTTGCGACGAGCGCACCTTTCTTTATTCTAGCTCGTTTTTACGCAGGCGACAAGTGATGTACAAAGGAAGTGAACGGATGAATCAAATCGATCATATTGCCATTGCCGTTTTTTCAATTCGAAAAACAGCACGTACGTTCTCTAGACTGTTTAACTGGGAATTTTCAGACATAGAAGTACTTCCGAATCAAGGGGTCAAGGTATCTTTTACTTCCCTAGGTGATCTGCACATTGAGTTGATTGAACCGATGTCGGATCACAGCACATTACATACCTTTTTAATAAAAAGAGGAGAGGGGCTTCATCATATTGCATTAAAGTCAGGTGACATTCAGGCTGATCTCAGTCAACTTGACGAGCTCGGTGTACAGCTCATTCAAAAGGGCGCACAAAATGGTGCGAACGGAAAGCGCATTGCGTTTATTTCACCAAAAGAAACGTCAGGTGTGCTAATTGAATTGTGTGAGCCTTTGAAAGGAGAGAAACAGGAAGATGCATGAATCGTTCAATGACTTGACTGAATGGCGCAAGAAAGCTTTATGGGGCGGCGGTGAAAAACGAGCAGCGGCTCACCGAAACAAAGGAAAGCTGACTGTTCGTCAGCGGCTTCATGAACTTCTTGATGAAGGCAGCTTTATGGAAATCCAGCCATTTGCTAAAGGCTGCCGCTCAGAACATTTAGGGGATGGTGTTGTCACTGGGACGGGACTGATTCATGGGAGACAAGTAGGCGTATATGCACAAGATGCCACCGTGTACGGGGGTTCGCTAGGGGACATGCATGCGAAAAAAATAGCAGCTTTAATGGATTTGGCTGCTAAAAATCAAATGCCTGTTATCGGTCTAAAAGACTCAGGTGGTGCGAGAATTCAAGAGGGTGTGGTATCATTAGAGGGATACGGTCAGATTTTTAAACGGAATGTGCTGTACTCTGGTCAAATTCCTCAAATATCCGTTATTTTAGGCTCCTGTGCGGGAGGTGCAGTTTATTCACCTGCATTGACGGATTTTGTATTCATGACGGAGCAAACAGCTCATATGTTTTTAACTGGTCCGAAAGTGATAGAAAAAGCAACAGGAGAGACGGTCTGTCCTGACCGGCTTGGAGGTGCAGCGGTTCAGCATCAAACAAGCGGGAATGTGCACTATACAGGGAAAGATGAGAAAGACGTGTTAAAAGCAGTTCGAACGCTTTTAACGTACATACCAACGAAACGACGGCCTGTCATTCATCGTAAGGTGCAAAAGCATGATGCGAGCGATCTTGGGAACATCTTGCCAAAGGAGCCATCACGTACTTATGATGTCAAACAAGTGGTGACAGCGATCACCGACCAAGGCTCATTTTTTGAAACGCAGCGTTGTTTCTCCAAAAATATCGTCACAGGTTTTGCCAGATTACAAGGGTCTTCCATTGGTCTTGTAGCCAATCAGCCTAAGGTGCTGGCAGGAAGCCTTGACCTCAATGCTGCTGATAAAGCGGCTCGGTTTATTCGATTTTGCGATGCATTTCATATTCCCATTTTAACCCTTGTGGACGTTCCTGGTTTTTTGCCAGGTGAGAAAGCTGAGCATGCAGGCATTATCCGCCACGGCGCAAAGCTTCTGTATGCGTACGCTGAGGCGACCGTTCCAAAGATCACTGTGATTTTGCGAAAGGCGTTTGGCGGTGCATACGTTGCGATGAATAGTAAGGGCTTAGGTGCTGACTTTGTGTATGCATGGCCAGAGGCAGAAATTGATGTCATGGGAAAATCGTTTGCAGACGAAATTGTTCATCCTGCTTTGCGTGAGGTGGACAATGAACCTAGTGTCATGAAGGCAGCACAATTAGGATTAATCGACGATATTTTAATGCCAGATGAAACGAGAGAGCGGCTCATTCGCTCATTTGACCTGCTTCGCAGTAAGGAAGAAGATAGACCGTTAAAAAAGCATGGAAACATGCCGCTATAAGAGGAGGAACATCATCATGATCAATGAGAAACGCTTATTAGACGAATTTTTAGAACTTGTTCAAATCGATTCAGAAACGAAACATGAAGAAAAAATTGTTGAAGTCCTAAAAGAGAAATTTACTGGTTTAGGGCTTAATGTAGTTGAAGATGATTCAAAAGAGACAACCGGCCATGGAGCAGGCAATCTTATTTGCACACTTGAAGGGAATCAAGAGGCAGATACGATTTATTTTACTTCTCATATGGATACAGTTGTACCAGGTAATGGTGTCAAGCCAGTCATTGAAGACGGCTATGTCAAGACAGATGGCACAACCATTCTTGGTGCTGACGATAAAACAGGGCTTGCCGCGATGTTTGAAGCGATCCGTGTCCTAAAAGAGAAAAATGTACCGCATGGCAAGATTGAATTTGTCATTACAGCTGGTGAAGAATCAGGACTTGTAGGAGCAAAAGCGTTAGATCCGAAACTGATGACAGCAAAATATGGTTATGCGCTTGATTCAGATGGCAAGGTCGGTACCATCATCGTGGCTGCGCCAACACAGGCGAAAGTACGTGCAACCATTTACGGAAAAACAGCTCACGCAGGTGTGGCACCTGAAAAAGGCGTCTCTGCGATTACGATTGCATCAAAAGCGATCGCGAGCATGCCGCTTGGCCGTATTGATGAAGAAACAACGGCGAATATCGGCCGCTTTGAAGGCGGAACACAAACGAATATTGTCTGTGATCAAGTGGATATTCTGGCAGAGGCACGTTCTTTAGAACCGGCAAAAATGGAAGCGCAAGTAGCGAAAATGAAAGAAGCCTTTGAAAAAACTGCTAAAGAAATGGGCGGAAGTGCCGATGTACAAATTGACATCATGTATCCAGGCTTTAAATTCTCACACGGCGATCAAGTCGTTGAAGTGGCGAAAAAAGCGGCCGCGAAAATTGGCCGAACTTCAGAACTACAGACAAGCGGGGGAGGCAGTGATGCAAACGTCATTGCTGGAAACGGCATCCCGACCGTCAACCTAGCTGTTGGATATGAAGATATTCATACGAAAAATGAGAAAATGCCGATTGAAGAATTAGTCAAGACAGCTGAAATGGTTCTCGCCATTATCGAAGAAACGACAAATCCATCGTAAAGGCAGGAGACTCTGTGAGCACGCAAAAGATCATTATTTTCCAGGTGGGACAAGAGGATTTTGGTATCAGCGTAGAACATATACGCTCAATTGAGAAGGTCCCTTATTTACAAGAAGTATCGAACCTTCCAAAAGAGATTAAAGGACTCATGTCGTTAAGAGGAGAGGTCATTCCAGTCAGTGACACAGGTGTCATGTTGCACGGAAAACCTCTGGATGTAACCGAACAGTCTAAGGTTCTACTATTTGAATTAAACGATCAAATGATTGGCTGCCTTGTTTCTGATGCAAAAGATATCATTGATATCGAGCTAAGTGAGATCAAGCCATTTCATATGAACACAAAAGCATCTGAATATTTCTTCGGCGTCGTTGAGAGAGAGAACAAGATGATTTTACAAGTGGACCCTAATAAGTTTCTAGGGAAAATTGAGGATCTTGATCAATTGCCTGAGCGATTGAAAGAGGAATTGGCATAAACAAAGGCCCCTTATCCATGGATAAGGGGTCATTTTGCGTGCTGGAGCTTACGCATCTTTTATTTGTTGCGCTCTACAGAAGACAAATAAAGCCTCCTTACCATGTTCGGGTAAGGAGGCTATCATTTATTCAGCTGCTGGGTTAATTGAATCGTTTGCCGCAGCTTTTGTTTTTGATTTTTGGTACATCACATTTAATATAATCGTTTGAATGGTGAGTAAAAGTCCGCTTGTCATCCAATATAAAGGAAGAGCAGCGGGAGCATTAATTGATAGAAACAGCATCATGACTGGGAAAATCATGCCCATGATTTTTGCTTGTTTCAGTGCAGCTTCTGTTTGGGTGCCTGATTGCTTTGCGAATTTTTGTGTGACATAAAATTGTAAGAAATACATGGCCCCTGCAAGGATCGCCACCAAAAGATCAGTTTGTCCTAAGTTAAACCATAAGAACGAATGTGTTGCGATCTCAGGTGTTGAGCGGATTGCTGAGTAAAAGCCAAGAACAATTGGGATTTGAATCAGCATCGGCAGACAGCCCATTGCCAGCGGGTTCACATTGTTGTCTTTATATACTTTCATCATTTCCATTTGCAGTTCTTTTTGTTTTTCAGGTTCTTTCGTTTTTTTCAATTTGCTTTGTATTTGGTCAATCTGAGGCTTAACGAGTGCCATTTTCTCTTGCATCACTCTCTGCTTTTTAAATTGGTTTGCAAAAAGCGGGAAAATAAGCAACCGGACAATCAATGTCACGAACATAATAGATAAACCGTAGTCATCATGGAAAAAGTTCGCAAGCCAGATAATCAACTCAGAAAAAGGCTGAACAAAATAATGATGGAAAAACCCATCAGAGCTTGTATTTGTTTGCGCACTTGCAGCAAATGCAGGTGACGCTACCATCATCAAAAATAAAGTCGTACAAATTGTCAATAAACGTTTCAATTCGTTTCCTCCTCAATAATAAAATCTAATAAGAGAGAGGAAGCGAATGGTCTTCATCATCATTTGATGATCTTTTCATTCGAATGACTTTACTAATCCAAGTTGTAATGCGATCATATATGATAAACAGAAAGTCTGTTCGATTCAAACAAGATGCATCCAACTCTTCTAAACGATGTCCTCCGAGGTGCTCGTTCATTCGGCAGTCTTTTAATAAGAAAGCAATACCGATGGCGGTCAGCGCTGGAAGAATAATCGTAAAGAATTCAACAAGGAAAAAGACTTCATTGAATGTATCAATAATCATGATTATCACATCCATTTCATTACTCACAGTGTACTATACACCATATGAAATGTCTAATGGAACAAACAGGTGAAATCACGGTGAAGTGAAGGAAAGTAGATCACCTAAGGAGGCAAGCAAATGGCTGATTCTCAAAAGAAGGGGCGAATCATTTTTCATATTGATATGAATAGTTTTTATGCATCGGTAGAAATGGCGTATGATCCTTCTTTGAGAGGGAAACCTTTAGCCATAAGCGGAAATGCAAAAGAGCGCAAAGGGATAGTTGTGACCTGCAGCTACGAGGCAAGAGCACTCGGGGTGAAGCCGCCGATGCCACTCTGGGAAGCGAAGCGGCTATGTCCGGGACTGATTGTGCGTACACCCAACTTCGACCGGTACCGCAGCTCCTCACAAGAAATGTTTACCATACTAAGAGAATATAGTGACTTAGTTGAACCCGTTTCAATTGATGAAGGCTATATTGATTTAACCGATACACCTTATGCTGAGCATGCCGTGAAAACCGCTCATGATATTCAAACGAGGCTCGTAGAAGAGCTCATGCTTCCTTCGAGTATTGGCATTGCACCAAATAAATTTCTAGCGAAGATGGCGTCTAATTGGAAAAAGCCAATGGGCATTACCATTTTGCGTAAACGAGATGTCCCGACAATGCTCTGGCCGCTCCCTGCAGGTGACATGCATGGGGTTGGACAGAAAACGGCAGATAAGCTGAAAACCATCGGAATTCATACAATTGAAGATTTAGCGAAAGCGAATGAATATGCGCTGAAAGAGTTATTAGGCATCAATGGACCGAGGTTAAAGCAAAAGGCAAACGGAGAGCATGACGGCATTGTCGATCCAGAAAGAATATACGAATTTAAATCTGTCGGCAATTCTTCCACTCTTCCTCACGATTCTGATGATACAGATGAACTCGTCTCATTAATAGAGAAACTGTCGCAATCGGTGAGTGCTAGATTACGAAGAAAAGAAGTGATGGCAAACCGGCTGCTCATTATGATTCGGTATGCAAGCTGGAAAAATATCACACGGAGCGTCACACTCACGAATCCTACTGATCGAAAGGAAGATCTATTTGAGGCGGCAAAGCAGCTATTCCTAAAGCATTGGAATGACCAACCAGTAAGACTTTTAGGCGTGACGGGGACCGATCTTGTGGAACGAAAATCAGCCGTCAAGCAGCTTGATTTATTCTCTTATACAGAAGATGCAAAAGACGAACCGCTCCAATCTCTTTTAGACGGACTGAAAGAAAAATACGGTAAACCACTCATTCAAAGAGGAGTGACCATTAAGGAAAAAGAGAGCAAAACAAGTGGTACAAGTTTTAATAAAGACTTTTTTCAAGACGAAAGAGGAAATGACTAGCCTGAAAACTTGATAAAAGAGGTGATGTTGTGGTAATTTCAAAGGGTACATCATTTCAGCAGTAATCAATATAGTGTGTTAGAAGGGACGTCAGAATTATGTCAAAACAACAAATCGGTGTCGTTGGACTAGCCGTTATGGGAAAAAACCTTGCCCTAAATATTGAAAGCCGCGGTTTCTCCGTGTCCGTTTATAACAGATCTAGCAGCAAAACAGAAGAGTTTCTTCAAGAATCACAAGGGAAAAACGTTGTAGGCACATACAGCATTGAAGAATTTGTTCAATCGCTTGAAACGCCGCGTAAAATTCTTTTAATGGTAAAAGCAGGCGCAGCAACAGATGCAACCATTCAATCATTACTTCCTCACCTAGAGAAAGGTGACATTTTAATTGATGGTGGAAATACATATTACAAGGATACACAAAGACGTAACCAAGAGCTTGCGGAAAGTGGTATTCACTTCATTGGTACAGGTGTTTCTGGCGGTGAAGAAGGCGCACTTAAAGGTCCTTCTATCATGCCTGGCGGTCAAAAAGAAGCGCACGAGCTAGTGAAACCAATTTTAGAAGCCATCTCTGCGAAAGTAGATGGTGAGCCTTGTACAACGTATATCGGTCCAGATGGAGCAGGACATTATGTCAAAATGGTTCATAACGGTATCGAGTACGGAGATATGCAATTGATCTCTGAATCATACTTTATCTTGAAGCATGTCGCTGGTTTATCAGCAGGGGAGCTTCATGAAGTATTCTCAGAGTGGAATAAAGGCGAACTTGACAGCTACTTAATCGAAATCACAGCTGACATTTTCACAAAAGTGGACGAAGAAACGAATCAGCCGCTAGTAGATGTCATCTTAGATAAAGCTGGCCAAAAAGGAACTGGAAAATGGACAAGCCAAAGCTCACTTGATTTAGGTGTTCCGCTTCCGATCATTACGGAGTCTGTTTTCGCGCGTTTTATTTCTGCAATGAAAGATGAGCGTGTGGAAGCAAGTCAATTAATTCAAGGGCCTGAGCCAACTCAATCAGCTGAAGATAAACAAGCGTTAATCGAAGCTGTTAGAAAAGCTCTCTTCATGAGTAAAATCTGCTCATATGCACAAGGTTTTGCGCAAATGAAAGCAGCGTCTGATGAGTATAACTGGGATTTGAAATACGGTGAAATTGCGATGATCTTCCGTGGTGGATGTATCATTCGTGCAGCCTTCCTGCAGCAAATCAAAGAAGCATATGACCGTAACCCTGAATTGAAAAACCTATTGCTTGATCCTTACTTCAAGGATATCGTAGAAAGCTATCAATCATCACTTCGTAAAGTGATTTCACTTGCAGTAGAACAAGGTGTTCCTGTTCCTTCATTCTCAAGTGCACTTGCTTACTTTGATAGCTATCGTACAGCTGTCCTTCCAGCTAACTTAATTCAAGCACAGCGTGACTACTTCGGCGCACATACGTATGAGCGCACAGATAAAGAAGGCGTCTTCCATACTGAATGGATGAAATAAGTATAAAACCTCAAAAGACCTTACCTTGGTAAGGTCTTAGATTGTTGACAAAGGGCTAAATTGAACTTGATTTTAGCCCTTTGTCTTCTTTTTAGCGTGATAGAAAACCTTTGCGGGCTAGGAAGGCCGAGTACTGGAGCGAAGCGAATTTGACATTCGTGAGCACCAGCACGCAGGACTGACACCGAATGCGAGGGTTTGTCTACACGCTGTGACCTTACCTTTGGTAAGGTCTTTTTTGTGTTTACATCTATTCGGCTAAAAATCCGAAAAAGAGGGATGCTAAGTAAAAAAGAACAGAAAGTAGGGATAGAAGTGGGCATTTTATATGCACTTCTCCCAGCGATATTTTGGGGAAGTATTGTTCTCATCAGTGTCAAACTTGGCGGGAATGCCTATCAGCAAACACTCGGCATTACCCTCGGCGCTTTTTTGTTTTCAATCGGCGCCTATTTGATCAAAATGCCGGAACTGACACCGCTTATTTTTGCGGTTTCCGTTATTTCTGGGATCTTTTGGAGTATTGGGCAAATGAATCAGCTTTCAAGTGTCGCCTTTCTAGGGGTGTCAAAGGCTGTTCCTTTATCAACGGGTATGCAGCTTGTGAGCACGACATTATTTGGTGTCATCGTCTTCAAAGAATGGCAGACCATGACGGTCATACTTATTGGTTCTTGTGCCATTTTATTTATTATTGCTGGCGTTGTCATGACATCCCTCGGTCAAAAAAAGAGTGGCGGGAACGAAGGCGGCAATTTTAAAAAGGGAATCATCATTTTGCTCATCTCAACCGTAGGCTACGTCGGATACGTCGTCATTTTAAGATGGTTTCATATAGATGGCTGGTCTGCGCTCGTTCCGCAATCTGTCGGCATGCTGCTTTCATCGTTAGCGATTAGTCTAAAACAAGACCCGTTTAGCAAATATACGTTCAGAAATATCATTGCTGGTCTTGTGTGGTCGACAGGAAATCTAGGGCTTCTTTTGGCGATTCCACTCATTGGCGTAGCAGTAAGTTTTTCCATGTCTCAAACAGGAATTGTCATCTCAACTTTAGGCGGTATTTATTTATTAAAAGAGAAAGCATCTAAAACAAGCTTTGTCATTGCAGGCTGCTTGATGATTATCGCAGGCGGTGTGTTGCTAGGTTTTACAAAATAGGAGGTTTAAGCGAATGTATCCAGATTTGGAAGGAAAAACAGTTCTCATCACAGGAGCAGGTACAGGGATAGGTCAGGCGATGGCACGCCGGTTTGGACAAGAAAAAGCCAATGTAGTGATCAATTATTTCTCAGATAAAGAAAACCCGGACGACACGATTGCTGAGATTCAAAAAAGTGGCGGACAGGCTGTCAAAATTCAAGGGGATGTATCAAAAGAAGAGGATATGAAGGCGATGATTGATCAAGCTGTTGATACATATGGCAGTCTTGATGTCATGATCAATAATGCAGGAATTGAAAATGAAGTTCCTTCAACTGAAATGACGCTAGATAACTGGAACAAAGTGATGTCCACCAATTTAACAGGTATGTTTTTAGGGTGCCGTGATGCATTGAAGTATATGACAGAACACGGGATCGAGGGGTCGATTATTAATATGTCGTCGGTACATCAGCAAATTCCGTGGCCTCATTTTGTCCATTATGCAGCAAGTAAAGGAGGCGCCAAGCTTTTGACGGAAACGCTGGCACTAGAATATGCCCCTAAAAAAATTCGCGTAAACAGCATTGCACCAGGCGCAATTGATACCCCGATCAATGCCGAAAAATTTGATGATCCAGCATTGAAAAAGGGCGTCATTGAGCTGATACCGATTGGTTATATCGGAAAACCGGAAGAAGTGGCAGCATGTGCTGTCTGGCTTGCATCAAAAGAGGCGAGCTATGTGACAGGGTTGACGTTATATGTAGACGGCGGTATGACCAAGTACCCTGGATTCCAAGCAGGAAAAGGATAATCGTGATGATCACGGGCTGGGTCCAGAGGATGACACAACATCAAATTATGATCTAGTATGTGCATGTGAAGACTAGTGAAAAGCGTGTGTATAAACATTCACACGCTTTTATCCGTTTATACGCCTTATTCAAATATGCTTGTTTCTTTTACAGGCTTTACCCAAATTTTGATTACAAAGATATGAATAGATTCGAAAAGTAGCAGCAAAAGACGTTTACCTATCCATCAAATTGAGTGGGAATAGCATCTATTTCCATCTCGGGCAGTTACTTCTCATGATTTATGGGTTTTTGAATGAGCTAAGTCATTAGCACTTATTTTAACAAAGTTCTCAAAGACTGTCTTCTGAAGAAGAAGCTACTTTATGGTTCATTCGGAGAGTATTTTTTAAAAGAAAAGGGGTCTCGTTCATATCTGGATGAGATCTCTTTCGTTCTGAAAGCTTGATGTGAGTATTGATACTGTCATTTATAAAATAAAATACATACATATAAAATTAAATGTCTAGACATTTAAAAATAAAAATATATAATATTAACTGGAAGCGCTTTTATTACAACAATGGGGTGAGAGAAATGAAACGTATTTTATTAGCATGCAGTTCAGGTATGTCTACGAGTTTACTAGTCACAAAGATGAAGGCACATGCTGAGTCTATAGGGGAAGAAGCAGAGATTTGGGCAGTCGGACAAGACCAAGCGAGAAAAGAAATGGCACATGCCGATGTTGTATTAATTGGACCGCAAATGAGCTTTTTAAAAGGGGATCTTCAAAAAGAAGCTCAAAAATATGGGATTGAAGTAGAGGTCATCGATATGCAGGCGTATGGGCTAGCAGATGGTCAAAAAGCGTATGAACAAGCGGTTTCATTGATGGGGGAATCTTAAAGGATGGAAAAGAAAACGCTCGAAGGACTCACGGAAGAACAAATCAGTTTTCAATTGATCTTACACAGCGGAAATGCACGAAGCAAATTGCTTCAATCTCTTAAACAATTTAGAGAAGGTCATGAAACAGTAGCATCTGACCTTCTCAAAGAAGCGGAAGATGATTTGCGGAATGCACATGATATCCATTTTCAAATGGTACAGCAAGAGGCAAGCGGAGAAACGATTTCATTCTCCTTGCTGCTCATGCATGCCGAAGATCATTTCATGTCAACGATGACAATAAAAGAGCTTGTGGGAGAGCTCTTACCGATATTGCAATCACTGAAACAATAAAGGGTGTAAACAAGGGGGGAAACCAATGTTTGATAAAATAAGTGCGATTTTGGTTCCGATTGCTGGGAGATTGAACAACAATCGCTATCTAGGGGTATTAAGGGATGCCTTTATGCTTGCGTTCCCATTAACAATTTTTGGTTCCATCATGGTCGTATTAATGAATTTGCCATTTTTAGATAAGATCATGAGTCAAACAGCACTGGAAGGTGTTCAGTCTGCACTAAATATTGCACCTAGTGCGACCATCAGCATTATGAGTGTGTTTGTTGTATTTGGGATTGGCTACTATTTATCGAAAAGCTATGATGTGGAAGCTGTCTTTGGCGGTGTGATCGCTTTAGCCTCTTTCCTGCTCCTTACGCCATTTTTACTAGAACAAGAGGGCGGTGCATCCATTGCAGGCGTCATCCCAGTCGATCGTTTAGGCGCAAAGGGAATGTTCCTTGGAATGATCACAGGCTTTTTGTCAGCTGAAATTTATCGCTATTTTGTCCAAAAGAAATTTGTCATCAATATGCCGCAAGGGGTTCCGCCAGCTGTTTCTAAGTCTTTTGCTGCACTTATCCCGGCTACTTTGACACTTACAACCTTTTTACTGATCAATATCATCATTACACAAGGGTTCAAAACCAACATGCATGACTTGATTTACAATGCGATTCAGGCGCCGCTTGTCGGACTTGGGAGCGGTATCATTCCGACCTTGATCGCTATTTTCTTTATACAAATTCTTTGGTTCTTTGGGCTCCACGGCCAAATTATTATCAACTCTGTCATGGACCCGATTTGGAATACATTGTCCATTCAAAATCTAGAAAGCTACACAAAAACAGGTGAGGTTCCGAACATCATCAGCAAGCAGTTTATCGAAATCTATACAGTGGGTATGGGTGGAACCGGTATGACGCTAGCTGTTGTGTTTACGATTTTAATTTTTCTTAAAAGTAAGCAATTGAAACAAGTAGCAAAGCTCGGCTTAGGACCAGGTTTATTTAACGTCAATGAACCCATTATCTTCGGTTTACCGATTGTGATGAACCCGCTTATTCTCATTCCGTGGATTTTGGCGCCAATGGTGATTACTTGTATTTCTTATTTTGCGATGGCCGCAGGTATTGTGCCGCCTCCGACAGGCGTGAATATTCCTTGGACAGTCCCGATCTTTATTAGCGGAGTCATGGCAACAAATTCATTAGCGGGCGGTCTGCTTCAGCTGTTTAATTTAATGATTGTGTTTGTCATTTGGTTCCCGTTCCTAAAATTTATTGATCGTATGAATGTGAAAAATGAAAAAATAGTCCCGACAGAAAAAACGAAACAAACAAACATCAAAGGTGAAGGAGACTCAATACATGTCGATGGAAACTAACAGTCAATCATATACATTTCCAGAAGGTTTCTGGTGGGGATCTTCTGCCTCTGCTACGCAAACAGAAGGCAGTTATCCAGGTGATGGAAAGGGACCGAACATTTGGGATCACTGGTTTGAAAAAGAGCCGAATCGTTTTTTTCAGGGCGTCGGTCCAGGTGTAACCTCGCAATTTTATCGTAAATACAAAGAGGATATCCGCCTCATGAAGGAGATTGGGCACAACTCGTTTCGTCTATCTATTTCATGGTCACGCCTTTTACCTGAGGGAAAAGGGGCTGTTAATGAAGAAGCTGTAGCTTTTTACAATGATGTGATCAATGAACTGATAGCGAGTGACATTGAACCGTTTGTGAACTTGTATCATTTTGATATGCCAATGGCGTTGCAGGAGACGGGAGGATGGGTAAACAGGCAGGTTGTAGACGATTATGTCAGCTATGCGACATTGTGTTTTCAGCTATTTGGCGACCGGGTGAAAAAATGGTTTACCCATAATGAGCCGATTGTCCCTGTAGAGGGTGGATATATGTATAGCTTCCATTATCCAAACGAAGTTGATTTCCAAAAGGCAGTGCAAGTTGGATTTCATGAGATTTTATCAAATGCTAAAGCCATTGCGGCTTATAAAGAGATGAAGCAGGATGGGAAAATAGGCATTATCCTGAACCTTACTCCTTCGTATCCACGAAGCCAGAATCCGCGGGATGTCGAAGCAGCTGAGATGGCTGACGCCTTCTTTAACCGGTCCTTCCTAGATCCAGCAGTGAAAGGACATTTCCCTGAGAAGCTAGTGGACGTGTTAAAGAAAGAAGGATTGATGCCGGCTATGGAGGAAGGAGACCTTGAACTCATTCAAGAGAACACGATCGACCTTCTCGGCATCAACTATTATCAGCCAAGAAGAGTGAAAGCAAAGGAACATATGCCTCACCCTGATGCACCATTTATGCCAGATCATTATTTTGATTCTTTTGAAATGCCGGGCAGAAAAATGAATGTGTACCGCGGCTGGGAAATCTATGAAAAGGGTATTTACGATATATTGAAAAAAGTCCAGACAGACTATGGGAATATTGAATGCTTTATTTCTGAAAATGGAATGGGTGTTGAAGGAGAAGAGCGGTTTCAGGATGAAGAAGGAATGATTCATGACGATTACCGCATTGATTTTATTTCTGAGCATCTTAAATGGGTGCATCAAGCCATTCAAGAAGGAAGTCATGTAAAAGGCTATCATCTGTGGACGTTTATGGATAATTGGTCATGGTCGAATGCCTATAAAAATCGCTATGGATTTGTCTCAGTGGACCTTGAGGAAGACGGGAAACGTACCATCAAAAAAAGTGGCTATTGGTTTCAATCGGTTTCAGAGAATAATGGTTTCTAATCAAGATACTTGCTCTTTCCTTGAAAAGGGCAAGTATTTTTCTTATGTAAAGATGAAAGGGGTGAAATGAAAGTGGCTCGAACCTTTTAAGCGCACTAGGCTTAGTGTAGAATGAGAGGAAGGCTAGAAAGCGCTATAATAGGATATGAAAAAACAAGTCAGTTGGTGGTGTGAGATGACAAAGTACGAACTCATTTCAGAAGAAATTAGAAAAAGAATAGGAACAGCATATTATCCAGAAGATCAACCCATTCCAGATGAAAACTCGCTTGCCGCTGAATTTAAATGCAGCAGAATGACGATGAAGCGTGCGCTCGATCTTTTAGTGGCGGAAGGTCTGCTCTTTAGAAAAAGAGGTCATGGCACATTTATTGTGAAGGCAGCACTAAATCAAGGTGCGATCAACGTATCAGGTCATGAAAATAAAGGGTTCACGAAAGTGATGGCAGATAAAAACGTGACGAGCCAAATCATTCGCTTCGATGTGCATTTTCCAAGTGAAGAGGTGGCAGCTCATTTATCCATTGACTCAAGCACACCCGTCTATGACATTATTCGGCTCCGTTTGGTAGAAGAAGAGCCATATGTATTAGAAAAAACCTTTATGCCTGTCAATGTCATTAAGGGAATAGATGAAGAGGTTTTATTGGGTTCCATCTATAGCTACATTACAAACACACTGCAATTAAAAGTAGCAGGAGCGCACAAAAAAATTAGAGCGGCTAAATCAGATCAGCTTGATCAGCAATATTTAGGCTGTGACCCTACGGATCCGGTGCTAGAAGTGGAGCAGGTGGCTTATTTAAACACAGGTCGGCCGTTTGAATATTCCTTTAGCCATCATCGCTATGATAAATTTGATTTTTCAACGGTTGAAATTACGAAAACACGACTTTAAAAAAAGAGCAGAACCCCCTCAATCGGGAGACTGCTCTTTTTTTGTTGATTTTATATATTCCACCAGTGATATCCATCTTTTTCAAGAAGCTGATCTGCTTCTTTTGGTCCCATAGAACCAGCAGGATAATTTGGTTTTAACGTTTTGGTTTCAGCCCATTTTTCTGAAATTGGATCAACAAAGTTCCAAGACAGTGCCACTTCATCCCAGTGGGCAAAGTTTGTTGCATCACCTAGCAAACAGTCATGAATTAGCTTTTCATACGCTTCTGGTGTATTCATGATGTCGTTGTAATTTGTTTGATAGTCAAGCTTAATTGGTTTAGCATACGTTCCGCCATCAAGTTTGCGAGCATTCAGGTGAAGGGTGATGCCTTCGTCTGGCTGAATGTGAATCACAAGTAAGTTTGGATGCATGGAATTCCCGTTTCCGTAGTACAGGTTCATCGGAATGTCTTTAAATTGCACCACGATTTGAGTGGATTTCTTTTCTAGACGTTTTCCTGTACGAATGTAAAATGGTACCCCGGCCCATCTGAAGTTATCGATGAGAAGTTTCCCTGCAACAAATGTTTCTGTGTTGGAGTTTGGGTCCACATTATGCTCTTCAAGATAGGAAGGAACCATATTGCCATCAATCGTTCCTGCATCATACTGTCCGCGGACAAAGAATTGATCCACTTCATCTTTCGAGAATGGACGAAGCGCACGCAATGCTTTCCGTTTTTCGCTACGGATTTCCTCTGTATTGAGCTTAATCGGTGGCTCCATGGCTAGTAGTGCAACCATTTGAAGCATATGGTTTTGTACCATATCTCTCAGTGCACCAGAACTCTCGTAATATCTCGCACGGTCTTCGACACCTAATGATTCACTCGATGTGATTTGAATGTTTGAAATATAGCGGTTTGTCCAAAGCGGTTCAAAGATCGCATTCGCAAAACGAATTACCTCAATGTTTTGCACCATCTGTTTACCGAGGTAGTGGTCAATACGATAAATTTGATCCTCTGTAAATGCATCTCGGATCTCTTCATTTAATGTTTTGGCACTAGGCAGGTCATGACCAAACGGTTTTTCAATGACAAGTCGAGACCATCCAGTCGTTTCTGATACGCCTTCACTTTTTAAAAACTTCGCAATGGTTCCGAAGAATTCTGGTGCCATCGCTAAATAGAACATCCGGTTATTCGGGATACTGTATGTATCTTCAAGACCAGAAAGAAGCGTGTTCAGTGCTTGATAGGAAGCAGGGCTTGAGACATCAAAATCATGGTAATAGAAATGAGAAATAAATTCCTCTGCTTTTGCTTCTGCATCATCAGAAGAGACCGACTCTTTTACCACAGCTCTTAGGTCTTCATGAGACCAAGGACGACGTCCAACACCTACAACGGCGAATTGATCTCCAAGCTTTCCGCTATGATAAAGTCTATGTATAGAAGGGTAGAGCTTGCGTTTTGCAAGGTCTCCTGTTGCGCCAAAAATGACAATGACTGCTTTTGGATAGTTAGTTTCTGTATTCACGAAAAGTACCTCACTTTATTCGTAGCATTGTTGTAAAAACCGAGAATGTATGTACATTTTCTTTATTTTAAAGGTTCATTGTTCGTAAAGCAAACATTTGATTCGACTTTTTCTGCCCGAGTTTGACTTTTTTCAAAAATTCCGCTGAATTCACATTTATCCTGTCTTCATGTATTCTATATGAATGAAGAGATTGTATACCGGCTGTAGGAGGAAATCGTAATGGAACTGCTCTTTTTAGGAACAGGTGCAGGCATTCCTGCAAAAACAAGAAACGTCACTTGCACTGCGCTGAAGCTTTTAGAAGAGAGAAAAGCCGTGTGGCTTTTTGATTGCGGAGAAGCGACGCAGCATCAAATATTACATACAACGATTAAACCAAGAAAAATTGAGAAGATCTTTATCACGCATATGCACGGTGATCATGTATATGGTCTCCCGGGTCTGCTTGGCAGCAGGTCCTTTCAAGGCGGAGAAGATGAATTGACGATATATGGTCCAAGCGGCATTAAAGCTTTTGTAAACGCGGCACTTTCAGCGACACAAACGCATTTGACTTATCCGCTGCATATCATAGAAATAGAGGAAGGGATCGTTTTTGAAGATGAGACCTTTCAAGTAGAAGCAAGACGAGTGTCTCATGGGATCCCAGCTTTCGGTTATCGGGTCGTGGAAAAAGATGTACCGGGTGCACTAAAAGCCGAAGACCTAAAAAAAATCGGTGTAAAACC
Source organism: Bacillus sp. FSL K6-3458 (assembly GCF_038005045.1). NCBI lineage: Bacteria > Bacillati > Bacillota > Bacilli > Caryophanales > Bacillaceae > Bacillus > Bacillus sp. FSL K6-3458. Next base: position 1,895,466 of record NZ_JBBOSI010000001.1, read on the forward strand.
TGGACCTTTGTATCAGAAGTTGAAAAATGGGGAAACCGTTACACTCGAAGATGGAAGAATGATTGATGGAACCGATTATTTGGAACCCCCTAAAAAAGGGAGAATCGTTGCATTTTCAGGAGATACCCGTTTGTGCGAGAATATAACAAGGCTTGCCAAGAATGCGGATGTGTTAGTCCATGAAGCAACATTTGGGAAAGAAGATGCAGAACTAGCCTATAATTATTATCACAGTACGACAGAACAGGCAGCAAAAACAGCGCAGGAAGCAGGCGCAAAAAGACTGATTTTGACCCATATTAGTGCACGGTACCAAGGGGAAGAGTCACTGAAACAATTACTCAAAGAAGCCCGCGATATATTCCCGCTGACTGAAGCTGCACATGATTTCTTTTCTTTTCCTATTGACCGTACCCTGTAAAAATTGGATGAATCGTCAAAAAAAGTTGTGTGATTTTTTTGATATTTATGATGACGCTCTTTTTCAGGTAGTGGTAAAATGGTGAAGAAAAAACAAATGACGAATTACACTATGAAGAATACGGGAGGCACAATCAAAGATGAGCGGTTTTACAGCGTTAAGTGAAGCAGAATTAAATGACCTATATGCAGCACGACAAAAAGAATATGAAACGTACAAAAGTAAAAACTTACACTTAGACATGTCTAGAGGGAAACCTTCACCAAAACAGCTCGATTTATCTATGGGCATGCTCGATGTCGTGACATCAAAGGATGCAATGACAGCTGAGGATGGTTCAGATGTGCGAAACTATGGCGGCTTGACAGGCCTTCCTGAAACAAAGAAATTTTTTGCAAGTGTGCTCAATCTGAAGCCAGAACAAATCATCATTGGCGGTAATTCTAGTCTGAATATGATGCATGACACAATTGCACGTGCTATGACTCACGGCGTATATGGCAGCAAAACACCTTGGGGAGAGCTTCCAAAGGTAAAATTCCTTGCACCAAGCCCAGGATATGATCGTCATTTTGCCATTTGTGAGCATTTTAACATAGAGATGATTACGGTAGATATGAAGTCGGATGGACCAGACATGGATCAGGTGGAAAAATTGGTTGCAGAAGATGAAGCCATCAAAGGGATTTGGTGTGTACCGAAATATAGTAACCCTGACGGCATTACGTATTCAGATGAGGTTGTTGACCGTCTTGCTTCTATGCAGACAAAAGCAGACGACTTCCGTATTTTTTGGGATGATGCCTATGCAGTCCACCATCTAACAGATACGCCTGATACGTTAAAAGATATTTTTCAAGCAGTAGACAAAGCAGGACATGCAAACCGTGTGTTTATGTTCGCCTCTACTTCTAAAATTACGTTCCCAGGCTCAGGTGTTGCACTGATGGCATCTAGTCAGGACAACGTCAGCTTTATTCAAAAACAGCTATCAGTTCAAACCATTGGGCCAGATAAAATCAATCAATTAAGACACCTTCGTTTCTTCAAGAATCCAGAAGGATTGAAGGAACATATGAAAAAGCATGCAGCGATTATTAAGCCGAAATTTGACCTCGTTCTTTCGATCCTTGATGAAAAGCTTGGTGGAACAGGCATCGCTGAGTGGCACAAACCAAATGGCGGATATTTTATCAGCTTAAATACACTCGATCATTGTGCAAAAGCTGTTGTGCAAAAAGCGAAAGAAGCCGGTGTGACACTAACAGGTGCAGGGGCGACATATCCTTATGGAAACGATCCGCTTGATCGTAACATCCGTATTGCGCCAACGTTCCCAACACTTGAAGAACTAGAGCAGGCGATTGACATCTTTACGTTATGCGTTCAGCTTGTCAGCATTGAAAAATTGCTGTCTGAGAAAAGTCAATCAGCACCAACGGTATAATGAAAAAACTCCTTGACTGATGTCCGGTCAAGGAGTTTTTGTTTTTAGTTAGCTGTTTGATAATAAGAGACAGGCTGTTTTGCTGCACACCATACATCATAAATCGCAAGCTGTACAATATGTGGTTCATCGTGATGAATATAGTGCGAGCTGTTCTGCGCCTGAATCCATCCGCTTTGGGATGATAATGTGAGCATTCGTTTATGAAGCCTGAGCCAAGCTTCATGTGCTGGATGAAACAAGCGGCTTTTGCCTGATGAAATGACAAGAAGGGGCATCATCCCATAATGCGTTTGCTCCTCTTTGATCGTACGCAGCATTTGCTCAAAGTCCTCATGTGTACATTCTGCTGTGAATTGCGCCATATATGAAGTGCGTTCTTCCTTTGATAAGAGTGGCAGAATGACCTGCTCTTGCTCCTCACTTGCTGGGTCTAGAAGGACCATACCGATAACATCTTCTTTTCTGCGGCTTGCCCATAAGCGGCTGACAAGAGAGCCAAATGAGTGCGCCACAATGAGAAATGGCGGCTGAATATTGGCTTGATGTAAGAGTGTATCTAAATCATCCGCAAGATCATGCAAAGTTCTTCCTTCTTTGCTTTCACTGCTTTTTCCATTGCCTAAACGGTCATATAAGAAAACACCAAGCTCTGGGTCAATATCAAGAGCGATATTCGTCCACGTATCGCCTGAAATTCCATATCCTGCTTCAAAAATAATGGTGGCTTGCTTTTTTCCTTGACGATGCCTTGTATAAAAGTGATGTCCATCTATATGATACGTTCTTTCAATCAATGCCGAGTTCATTCTTCCATCTCCTCTAAGTGGTTCTTTAGCTAAAAGACGGCACAAAAGGCAAAGATGTTTCTCTTAAAAACAAAAAAGATGCCTATTTCAAAAAATAGACACCTTTTTGCTTAAAGATGTTACCAAGCGCGATCGTATTGGCGCGGGCTTTCGATGGATGTACGAAGCTCTTTAGCGGCTGTTTTTGGGAAATACGGATCCCGTAAAAATTCTCTGCCGATAAAGATCAAGTCAGCACGCTGATTTTGTAAAATTTCTTCGGCCTGTACACCAGATGTGATCATACCAACAGCGGCTGTTTGGATGCCGGCACCTTCTCTTATTTTCTCAGCAAAGTTGACTTGGTAGCCGGGGAATGTTTTAATACTGGCTTGCACCACAGCGCCTGAGCTCACATCAATTAGATCGACTCCTTGCTCTTTCAGCCATGCGGCAATGCCAATATAATCTGCAATATCTAGTCCTTTTGTTGTGTAATCAGAAGCGGATACACGGACAAATAATGGTCCATCCCACACTTCATTGACTGCATCAACAACTTCTCTCAAGAAGCGATAACGATTTTCTGGTGAACCGCCATATTCATCTGTCCGGTGATTGGCAAGCGGTGAGAGAAATTCGTTAATCAAATAGCCATGCGCACCATGAATCTCAATGATGTCAAATCCAGCTTTCTTGGCGCGGACAGCGGCATCTTGAAACGCCTGAACGGTGTCTTTTATTTGATCGATAGACATCTCAAGAGGTGTTTTAGATTGTTCGTCAAATGGAATGCTGGATGGAGCAAGAATGTCACCATCTAGCTCAGCCTTGCGTCCTGCATGGGCTAGCTGGATGGCCGTTTTTGTTCCGTACGCTTTGATTTGTTCGTTTAATGAGGCAAATCCTTCAATGTGCTCATCACTCCAAATTCCGAGGTCCTGATCACTAATTCTTCCCTCAGGTGAAACAGCACTTGCCTCGACCATAATTAATCCGGCCTGACCTTGCGCACGGGAAATATAATGTGCAAAGTGGAAAGGCTGTAATTTTCCATCACGGTCATAGGATGAATACATACACATCGGGGACATGACGATGCGGTTTTTGAGTGTGACACCTTTTAATGTCCAAGGTGAAAAAAGCTTTGTTTCCAATTACCTTCGCCTCCTCATAGAATGGTATAGCCGATTATAACAGTCATTCAAACATTCGTCATAAAAGGTGCTCAAATCATATAGCTTTTGAACATGATTTTGTATAATGAAAGATATGGACATCAAAGGGGGATAAACGGATGAAATGGCAAACGGAAAGTGAACTAAAGGAGCTACTCACAGCTCTGATGCAGTATGAAAGCATATCTGGTACAACGGGAGAAGTCGCATTAGCGGAATATTTATATTACTTGCTGAGGGAGCGGCCATATTTTGAGCAGCATCCTGATCACTTGGCTTTGCATCCAATGAAAGATGGCCGGTATTTTTTAACGGCACTTGTCAAACGCAGTACGCTGCCACGTACTGTTTTACTCCTGAGCCATTTTGATGTCGTCGATACAGAGGATTACGGAGAATTTCAAAATATGGCGTGTAAGCCCGAAGAGTTAATGGCGTCCTTTTCTCAAAAAAGTGCACTTCTTCCAAAAAGGGCAAGAGAGGATTTAGCTTCAGGTGACTGGCTGTTTGGACGAGGGTCCATGGATATGAAAGCAGGCCTGACTGTCCAGCTTTCCATGCTGGAAAGAGCGATGGCAGGGAGGTTTGAAGGAAATATTCTGCTCGTCACAGTGCCAGATGAAGAAGTGAATTCACAGGGGATGCTGGAGGCTGTTCCGAAACTAAAGGAACTCAAGGAGACGTATGACCTTGAGTATACCGCGTGTTTAAACAGTGAGCCGATGTTTGAAAAGTATCCCGGGGATGCGCACCAATACATCTATACAGGTAGTATAGGGAAGGTACTTGCGGGATTTTTCTGCAAAGGAATTGAAACACATGTAGGTGAGCCCTTCTCAGGATTAAATGCAAATTTTATGGTATCTGAATTAAACAGGCTGTTAGAACTGAATAGTGATTATTGTGAGGAAGTAGATGGTGAAGTGACACCGCCTCCGACCAATTTGATGCAAAAGGATTTGAAAGAAGCTTACTCTGTTCAAACGCCTCACACGGCTGTTTCTTTATTTAATGTGCTGATGATGAACCGCTCTAGTGAAGAGCTTCACGGGCTCCTCTATGAAACTGCGAAACAAGCAGCAGCCCAAATCGAAGCCAATCTCAAACAGAAAACCGCTGCATTTCAACGCTTTAAACATTTTACACCCATCGATACAAACATCACGGTGTTAACGTATCATGAGCTGTACGAAAAAGCTGCTGAACGATCCGGCAAGCAGGAGGTCGAACGAATTGTCAACTACGCCTTTGCCAACCGGGGTGAGCTTGGGGATCGTGATTTTTCAACCAAAATTGTATCAGAACTGACGACCCTTTGTAAGGAAGATGGAGCACTGATTGTGTTGTTTTATAGTCCGCCATTTTACCCATCTGTTTCTTCAACAAACGATCTGCATATTCAAACGACCTTAAAGAAGATTCAAAGAGAAGCAAAAGAGATTTATGGAATCGAAGTAGAAGAAGTCAAATATTTTCCTGGTTTATCTGATTTAAGCTACTTACAGCTTGAAAATCAAGATATAGACGATTATACAGCCAACATGCCGCTATACCAAAAAGGCTACTCGTTACCACAAGGAGAAAAAGAAGCTCTTAACGTTCCTGTCATCAACGTTGGTCCATTAGGAAAGGATGCGCACAAATGGACAGAGCGGCTGCATGTCCCATTCTCTTTTGGCGTTTTGCCGTCGCTCTTAGAATCAACAATTCATGCTTTATTAGAAAAGAATTAAGTGAAAGCCCTATCGTCATGATAGGGCTTTTCTTTTTGATTTTAATCACCTTCTGTCTAAAGAAATAGAGTATGATATAGAATAATACTTACATATATTTGAAGGGGGATTGTGAGAGTGAAAACAGGAGTACTAACAAAAACTGAGATCATGACATCACTTCAAGAGAGTTTGCGTATGCTTGAGGAGTTATTATGGACATGTGATGAGGCTACATTAGATGAATCTTTTGGGGAAGGCAAGTGGTCGATTAAACAAATTGTTGGACATTTGTATGATACAGAAGAAGTCTGGTCAGAGCGGATAGAGCAGGCAATATCAAATGAGCACACGCTTTTCGCATCATATGATCCAGAGATATATGTGAAGGGAAGAGCTTATGAAACGTATACCGCACAAGAGGTCAGTGCATTGATCGAGCGCTTAAAAGAGAGCAGAAACAAAACACTACAACTATTAGAAAAGGATACATGGGATTTTTCAGGTCTCCATCCTGAAGAAGGGATGATGACAGTCCAAATATTAGCTGAAACCATTGCTTTACATGAAATTCATCACCTCGATCAAATCAAAGCCATCATGTCCATGAGAGCATCGAGTGATAGATGAAAAGCACCTGTCATCAAGGCAGGTGCTTTTCTATATTATTTATACGTACTCGCTGAAAACATGTCGTTTAATTCTGCTGCGCGTTTTGTCGCTGTTTTCACACAATCGACAATCGCTTCTTCAAATTGATAGGAAGCAAGGGTATTCAGTCCTGCTTCTGTCGTTCCACCTTCGCTCGTAATTTCTTTGCGCAATTCAGCAGGTTCCTTACCGCTATCCTGAAGCATATTTGCAGCGCCTGCAATCATTTGACAAATGAGCAATTTCGCTGTCTCTTGGTCCATCCCAAGTTCCGATGCACCTCGCTCCATTCCTTCAATCAAATGATAAATAAAGGCAGGACCGCTGCCTGCAATGGCTGTGACCGCATTCAGCTGTGATTCATCTAAAACCGTCACATGACCGATCGTTTCAAACAGCTGAACTGCTTTTTCCTTTTGCGCCTCTGTGACTTTATCACTGACAGCAATGCCAGTAGCTGATTGTTGTATGGCTGCTGATGTATTTGGCATCGCACGAACCACCGCCGTTTTTGCGCCAGCATAATGCTGAATGGTTTCAATAGAAATGCCCGCTAAAATAGAAATAATCAGCTGTCCATTTAAATGGGGCCTTACTTCAGAAATGCCACTTTCCGCATCTTTTGGTTTTAAAGCAAACACCAGCATATCGGCTTCTTCATAAATAAAGGAACGAGCGAAATCTGTTTTGACTCCATAACGTGCATTTAATTCTTCTAATCGTTTTTCATTTGTTTTATTTGTGACAATGATATCTTCATTTGACATAATGCCGCTCTTTAAAAGACCTTTAATCATAGACTCGGCCATTGAGCCTGCACCAATAAATCCAATTTTACTCATAAGCTGCTCCTCCTTGTAGAAAATAAAAAAACCTCTCGTCTGCAAAGGACGAAAGGTTTTTCGCGGTACCACCCTCAATTAGCATGCAATCATGCATACTCAGCTCTAGTCCCTTAACGCGGGAAACGTTTAGGTTTGCCTAACAGCTCAAAGGGCAGGTTCAGCAAATAAGAGGATGGTGAAGTCTTACAGCCGGCGGACCTCACTCTCTTGCATCGTTATTTTGCTTACTAATCCTTGTCATCGCGCATCTTATATTTGTTGTTCATTATGCAACGATGGACAAGTTTGTGTCAATAGGGAGAGATAAAAAAATTGACCATCTAAACCGCATGACAGTCTGCCCTTTGCAAGATACAATGAATAAAGAGAGTGAGTTCAGATGATCTATGAGTCAAAAATCAGGAGATGACGTATAAAAGTGAAAGAAGAAATGATTCAATTATCCATCCCTACACCGTTTGCGGTGGGGGATGTCCATGCATATGTATTAAAAGGCGATGCCGTGACCTTAGTCGATTGCGGACCGATGACACAAGAGGCGCAGCATGCCTTTGTCACGCAATTAAAGGAACATCATTTATCAATAGATGATATTGATCAAGTGGTTTTGACACATCATCATGCAGATCATGTCGGTCTTTTAGATCTGATGAAATCCCATGTCCGTGTCATCGGACACGAGTTGAATGAGCCCTATATTAGTCAGGATGAAGCGTTTAAACAGCGTCAAATCCATTTTATGAATGATTTTTTTCAGCAGTTAGGTGTGCCGCTTCGTCAAGGTGAGTGTGAAAGAATTGTGAGGCAGTCTTATACATATTCATGTACGGCACATGTCGATGACGTCATAAAAGAAGGCGATCGTTTGAAGGGACATGAGCACTTCCAAGTGCTGGAGACCCCGGGACATGCACAATCTCATCTTTCTTTTTTAGATGAAACAACAGGGAATTTCATCGGCGGTGATCTGCTGCTTACGACCATTTCTTCCAATCCGTTAATGGAAGCGCCAATGAAAGGAACAGAACGTCAAAAATCGCTGCTTCAATATAAAGCATCACTCGAGCGTTTATTGCATTTGCCCATTCAGGCGATTTATCCAGGGCATGGCCAGCTCATTACCTCTCATCACGAATTGATCGAAGAAAGATTTAAAAAACAGGGAAAACGGGCAAATACGATGTATCAGCTGCTTCAACGAAAGGAAATGACCGCCTTTCATCTTTGTCGCACCCTATTTCCGGGCCTGTATGAAGAAGCATTATTTCTGACAATGTCTGAGACAGTCGGACAGCTTGATGTGCTTTTAGCGGCTGGACATATTGAAGAAGTGCAAAAAGACGGAACCCTCTACTATCGAGCAAATGAAGGAGTGAAATAAATGGGGCGACTAACAGGAAAGAAAATATGGATTACAGGTGCTTCAGGCGGTATTGGTGAAAAGATGGCGTACTTGGCAGCAGCCGAAGGAGCAGAAATCATTGTGTCGGCAAGACGAATTGAAAAGCTCACAGGTGTAAAAGAAAAGATTATAAGTGCTGGCGGCGTATGTCACATCGTTCAGCTTGATGTCAGTCAGCTTGAGGACATTGATCAAGCCTATCAACAAGTGGGAGCTGTTGATATTTTGGTGAACAATGCCGGTTTTGGTGTGTTCGATCTCGTCGAGGACGCATCCATTGAGGAAATGGTGTCGATGTTTGAGGTCAATGTCTTTGGTTTAATTGCCTGCACAAAAAAGGTCCTTCCTGAGATGAAACAAAGAGGGAAGGGACATATTATCAATATTGCGTCACAGGCAGGCAAAATTGCCACCCCTAAATCCGCCATCTATTCCGCATCAAAGCATGCGGTTCTCGGTTTTTCAAACAGCCTGAGAATGGAGCTGGCAGACAGCGGAATTCATGTCACAACTGTCAATCCAGGACCGATTGCCACAGACTTCTTTACCATTGCAGACCGCAGTGGTGAATATGTGAAAAATGTTGATTTTATGATGCTCAGTGCTGACAAGGTAGCAGGGAAGGTCGTATCCGCCATGATGACAAAAAAAAGAGAGATTAATTTACCAGGATGGATGAATGCTGGCAGTAAGTTGTATCAATTATTCCCGTTTTTATTTGAAAAAGCAGCACGTAAAGCAATGATGAAAAAATAACAAAAAAAGAAACCGGTCACAGGCTGGTTTCTTTTTTTGTTTGATGGGGCTTAATATTGGTGACGCCAAAGACATTGCCATCAACATCTTCAAAGCTAAAACCGCCTAAGTCTGGGTCAGCTAATATTTGAATAACCGATACGGTCACTTCATGCTCGCTTAAATACTGGTGAAAGTTTTTTAAATCCTTCACAAATAGATCAATCATACTATGCCGAACTCCTGTAAAAGAGTTCATAAAGTAGATTCGTTTCTCGTGTTTTGTTTTGACGAGATAAAAAGAAGGTCCCTCGCCATGGGTAAAAGTGAGCATGGCGGCTTCTTCTGATTGATGTAGAACGATCATCTCTAAAATCTGTTCATACCAAGAGACAGCCCGGGTGATATCGGTCACAGGAATTTCAATCGTAGCAATTTGTTGAATGGTCAATGGCTTCACTCCTTTTTCTATATTCGTCTTGCCGCTTGCTGAAGTGGATCCCATACACTGTTAAAAGGAGGGGCATAGCTAATATCTAAATCTTCAAGGTCTGTCACAGTCAGCCCTTGATAAAGAGCAGTTGCCATGACATCAATTCGTTTATCAACACCTTCTTTACCGATGATTTGTGCGCCAAGCAAGGTGTGATCATCGCTTCTGTAAATCAGTTTCACTTTCATTTTCTCTGCATCTGGGTAATATCCAGCGTGGTCAGTGCTGTCGATAGTGATGGTGGAGAAAGGAAGGTCATCGTCTTTTGCTTCTTTCTCTGATAAACCTGTTCGTCCCGCCGTCACGTCCATAAATTTCATCACCGCTGTGCCGGTTACGCCTTGAAACGCACGGTTTGTTCCTGTCATATGAAAGCCTGCGATTCTTCCTTGTTTATTTGCTGTCGTGCCGAGCGGAATATAGTCCAGTTCCTTTTTGATACGGTGGTAGGTCGCTGCGCAGTCACCAGCCGCATAGATATCTTGTACATTGGTCTGCATGTATTCATTCACAACAACTGCACCATTTTGAAGACGCTGAATTCCTGTGCTGTCTAAAAAGGATGTTTGCGGAGTGACGCCAACGGCAATGATGACCATATCTGTTTCAATGGTCTGTTTGTCTGTTTGAACAGCTGTTACATGTGTCTTGCCCTTTAACTTTTGCACTGTTTCACCAAGTACCACGTGAATACTTTGATTGTCTGCTTCTTCTTTCAGATACTTTGCCATATCGGGATCAAAGCCTGGGCCAAGTGTTGCACCCCGCTGAATGATATGAACGTCTTTGCCTAGCCCTTTTAAATTTTCTGCCATTTCTAAGCCGATATATCCTCCGCCGATGATCGTGATATGTGTGACGTCTTTTTTTAGATTGTCTAAAATAGACAGCGCATGCGGGATTGTTTTTAATACGTGGACACCTTCTAATGAATGACTGTCTAGATCAAGTGTGACGGGGCTTGCTCCTGTCGCAATTAACAGGCGGTCATACGTTTCTGTAAAGGGCTTTTTTGTTTTAGAATGAATACCCGATACTGTTTTTTGCTCCGGGTCAATTGAGGTCACTTCGTGTAAGCATCTGGCATCAATTCCGTATTTGTCACGAAAAGTTTCAGCGCTGCGTGCGATGAGTTTTCTGTGATGATCAATGAGACCGCCGATCAAGTAGGGGAGTCCGCACTGTCCATATGAGAAAATCTCTCCTTTTTCAAAAGCTACAATTTGCGCGTCTGGATCCTCTCTATATATTTGCATAGCGCAGCTCATTCCTGCTGCATCTCCGCCAATCATCACATATTTCATTTGGTGTGCTCCCTTCTATCTATCAAACTGAATACTCTTATTTACCCTCATTTTCCTTTATTTAATGCTTTTTTTTCGCAAAAGAAGCAAACTTTCGTTGAAAAATAAAGACAGCGCCTTCATTTTAAGCTACAATCGGATTATCGTCTTTTTGGTTATGAGTTTAGTTTAGATTGGTGGGAAAGACTTTGGGTGACGAACGACTAGATTTTAATACACTATATACACGCCATACGAGAGAGGCATGGGCCGCTCTTGGAGAATATATGCCGGTATCTGTTTCAGAAGAAGAAGTGCGAGCACTTCAAGGATTAAACGACTACTTATCGCTAGAAGAAGTGCGAGATATTTACATACCGCTTATTCGGTTTCTGACATTACATGTCTTTGCAGAAAAACAAAAAAATCAGCATGTCAATGCTTTTTTAAACTACCCGCATCATGCGAAAATCCCTTTTTTAATTGGGATTGCAGGAAGTGTGGCCGTCGGCAAAAGCACGACAGCACGTATTATTGAAACACTTTTATCAAGGCTTGGAGATGGGCTGAAGGTGAGTCTCGTAACAACGGACGGCTTTTTGTATCCTCAAAAAGAGTTAAAAGATCGGGGGCTGATGGAAAAGAAAGGCTTCCCGGAAAGCTATGATGTTAAAGCGCTACTTTCGTTTTTAAATGAATTAAAATCAGGGAAACAAACTGTGCATGCACCTGTATATTCACATCTGACCTATGACCGTCTTGAAGGGGTGTATGAAACAGTAGAAGATGCAGATATTGTGATCATTGAAGGGATCAACGTGTTGCAATCACCGGCACTGGATGATCTGAAGGATGAGCCGCGCGTGTTTGTATCAGATTACTTCGATTTTTCGATTTATGTAGATGCCGCTGAGACGCAAATTCAATGCTGGTATAAAGAACGGTTCCGTTTGCTGCGGGAAACAGCCTTCCAAGATCCTGAATCTTTCTTTCATCAATACAAAGATTTGACGGATGAAGAAGCAGATCAGATGGCAAGCACGATTTGGAATACAGTGAACCGGCCTAATTTATATGAAAATATTTTGCCGACAAAATATAGAGCCGATTTGATTTTAAAAAAAGGCGATCAGCATAAGGTGGAAGAGATCGCCATCCGCAGGGTATAAAGAAAACCGCTCAAATTGAGAGCGGTTTTTTTAATGACCTCCACTTACTTTCACAGCCACGGCAGCCGCCGTTCGTTTTTTTAGGCGGTAGTATCCGATAAGTAAAAACGGAACGCCTGCAGCGGTGACAATCGCCAAGACTGAAAAAATAGAAAGGGGATGGGCTGCGCCAAATAAGTCAATACACAATCCTCCGACAAACGGTCCGACGACGCTGCCGAGCTGAGAAAACCCCATTGCGCCGAAGTATGACCCTTTCACTTCAGGTTTTGCAATATTGTCTACAAACAGATCCATCATCGCAAAGAGCAGCACTTCACCAATCGTAAACACGACAATGATGAAAGCAAGCGTACCGAGACTTTGTGAAAAAGCAATGGCAAACAAACTGCCTGCTAGAAGCACGTTCCCAGTCGTTAATGACAAAATCGTTGAATAGCGCTTAGCGATCATAATCAGCGGGTACTGAACGACAATGACAACCACTGCGTTTAAGGATAAAAGATACCCAAACAGTTTAGGGCCATCCTCAATCATAGGGGATGCCGATAAATATTGAGGCAGTGTTGAGCTTAGGTGTGAATAGCCAAATGAACATAAAGTAACGCCAATGAGGATGATGCTAAAGACCGTATCTTTCTGAATAATGGAAAGAGCTTTTTTGACGCCGATTTGTTTGGTGCTTTCTGGAGCAGCCACTGGATGCTTTTGAAATTGCCATGCCAGCGTTAACCCGTACAACAAGTAAATGAGGGCAGCGACGAGAAATGGAAAAGTCGTTTTTGATGACCCGAGATATAAGCCAAGCAGCGGGCCGAAAATGACACCAATGTTAATGGCCGTATACCGTAAGTTAAAGACAAACAACCGAATGCTCGATGGGGTGACATCGGATAAGAGTGCTTTAGACGTTGGTTCAAACAGCGCCCGGCACAGTCCATTTAAAGCATTCATAAAAAAGAAGACCCAAATGGCATCTGCAAATGCGAAGCCAACAAAGACAAGTGTCCAGCCAAAGATGGATAAAAGCATGACCTTTTTTCTGCCGATTCGGTCGGAAACATAGCCGCCGTAAAAACTCGCAACAATCCCAATAAGAGAGCTGACGGCAATGATCAATCCAGCTGAAGAGGCTGAGGCGCCTTTGACTTGTGTCAAATAAACGGCTAAAAAGGGAATGCTCATGGATGTCGCCATTCGACCAAATATCGTGCCGATGATGATCGTCCAACTAAGTGGATGTAAAGTGCGTAAGTTATTTTTCATGCTGTGTCTCCCCTGAGTTTGTAAGATGTTCCAATCATACATGAAAAATTGTGCAAATTAAATACACAATTTGATGGAGGAGTCATCCGTCAAATGACAGAGAAGCTTGAACCGTTCCGCTCATTCAAAGAGCATATGCCTCGTTTTCAAGGTTTTAAGCCTTGATGGGTCATAATTTTTCAGAAAAACGAAGCGTGTTTTTCAATGATCATGTTTTCGTTTTGCGAAAATCAATTGAGATCGATGGCAATAATTTGATGTAAGGAAAGGTTTAGAACATCTTCGTCATTCACGATTTTCATTTGGCGTGTTTCATAATGAATGGCTTTCACCCAGCCCCAAAACTGTGCTTTCATGCCTGATGAGACATATGTCACGCAAATCGCTTGATCCTCGGTAATCGACTGTGTGATCAAAACATTCATTTCCTCTAGCTGATCGGAGCTGAGCGGTAGAGGTGTATATTCTTTTTTCTTTCGTTTTTGAGCAAGTAGTTGCTCTCTGTGCTCTGGTAGCATCATTCGGCTTGATTCCCACATGATGTTGTATCCAGGTGTTAATTTATTGGGATTCATGCTTGTTCGCCTCCGTTATTTGTAATGCCCGCCAATTTTTTCGGCGCGGTGATATGCCTGCCCTGCGCTTGTCAGTGACGAAGCATGCAATAATGCCGCAGGTCCATATTTCAGATGGATTTCATCAAATACTTTGCTGAGTTGATCTTTCTTCAAATGATGATCAAATAAAGTCAGCTGATAGTGGCTGTCAGGCTGCAGTTGTGAGAGGGTAATGCCTACACTGCGAATGGGCTGGCCATCCCAGTGCTGCTGACATAGCTGAATCGCTGCCTCTGCAATATCTGAGCCATACTGTGTCGGTGAATGAAGCTTCATTTGTCGATGAAAGCCTGTTGGATGTGAAAAATCAGCCCCTCTTACACCAACAGACACCGTTTGACCGAGATAATGCTTAAAACGTGCCCGCCTAGCGACTTCCTCACTCAATTCAAGAAGAGCGACTTTGATCTCCTCAAAAGATGCGTAATCACGGGGAAGGGTCATATGATGCCCAACGGCTTTTTGTTGATCATGTGTGTGAATAGTGACTGGGGAGGGATCGTGTCCTAAAGCTGTTCGCTGCAGAAGCTCCCCATTGATTCCCCAGCGTTTTTTTAATCGGTCTAACGGATAAGTAGCAAGTGTGCCAATGGTACTGATGCCCATTCGTTTCAAATGATGCTCCATTCGTTTGCCGACGCCAAATAATTTTCCAATTGGAAGCGGCCATAAATCAGCAGCAACCCGGTCGGCACTCAGTTCATAGATGCCGGATGTGTTTTTTTTGGCAAAATGGTCACAGGCCATTTTAGCGAGCACTTTATTAGGGCCGATGCCCACACGTGCGTAAATGCCAGTCTGATTCATAATCGTTGTTTGTATATGTTGAGCGATCTTATGTGGAGAGCCGAATAGTGTAAGACTGCCTGTAATATCAAGAAACTGTTCATCAATGGAATATGGCTCGACAAGGTCTGTGTATTGTTCAAGCAGTTCTGTAATCATGACAGAGACATCGAGATAGCGCTGCATACGTGGACGTACAACCACTGCTTCAGGACATTTCTCCTGTGCTTCCCATAACCTTGATGCATTTTGTACGCCACGTTTCTTCGCGAGAGGGCAGGCTGCTAGGACGACTCCGCTTCTTCGTTCTGGATCTCCAGAGACAATGAGCGGTACATTCTCCAAATGAGGCGCCTCCACCTTCTCGACTGATGCATAAAATGACTGCATATCCACAAGCAGAATGGCTCGTTCATTCATTGTACTTCACCTCTAGGAACGTATGTTCTGTATCTATTGTAAACAACATGAGGTGAAATTCATACTGGTAAATCATTCAAAAGCTGTCCATACAAAAAAGACGAAGTGGTGAACACTTCGTCTCGTCTGCTGCAACGATTGTTAGGCATGTGCCATGTTGTGGAATGTTTGGAGCGGTTCAGAACGCAGACGATAAGCCATCAGCTTTTTCTTTGGCTTATGTGTAAACTGCCGAACCACATCCACATGGTCATCATAATGGAACAGATAAAGCGTGACATCATGTTTCCCATGCTTTGTTTGCATAGTAAGCGGCGCTGGCCCTTCATTCGGATGAAGAAAGCGTTCTTCATCACCAGGGTAAATATAATAGCGTTCAATAAAGATCGCATCATTAAAATGTTGAATGATTTCAGATGCTCGCTGCTCATCAAGCGAACGACCTTGAAAAGTAATATTTGTTTGCTCACTTGTTACTTTAGCATGTACGGCGTAGCGGCTAAAAAGGCGCTCAACAACACCAGAAGGCAAAGAGGTGACAAGCAGCTTTAAAAGACTAAATACAACAAGCGAAATAACAACCCAAACCAATCTCATCATCTCCAATAAACATTTGTACCATTTCCTATATGAACCATCTTAACATAACAAATGAATGAAACTTTCGCACAAAAAGTGAACTTTTTGAAATAAGTGTGAAGATTTAAAAGGAGATGACGGCTGAAAGACGAAGAACCAACAAGTGAATATGAAAAAAGACAGGCATACTGTCTTTACAACCATTTGATCAGACAGTAGACTATTGAAACAATCGCATTTTTGAGAAAAAACGAATCAAAGGAAAGCCAAAATGGAAAAAGGGGCGAGGCCATCATGATACGTCAAGTGAAACCGTCAGATTTTTACGCAGTCACATCCGTCATTCAAAGCTGGTGGGGAGGCAGAGATTTGCGTGCAAAATTGCCAAAGCTCTTTTTTGAACATTTCCAGCAAACAAGTTTTGTTGTCGTTGAAAAGGGAGAGCTGATCGGCTTTTTGGTTGGTTTTTTATCGCAATCTCATTCGGATGAAGCCTATATTCACTTTGTTGGCGTCCACCCAGATCACCGTAAATTAAAGATAGGTAAAATCCTCTATCAAGCTTTTTATGAAGCGGCTGAAAAGGAAGGAAGAACAACAATTAAAGCTGTCACAGCTCCTATCAATAAAGTCTCCATTGCTTACCATACAAAACTCGGGTTTCAGATAGAAAAGGGAGATAAAACAGTAGATGGCATCTCAGTCTTTTCAGATTACGATGGCATTCATGAAGACCGTGTGTTATTTGTGAAGAAGCTGGAGCCAATGAAATGATTGTTCATTTAGATCACACAATAAGTGATGTAGCAAAGCAAATCTTACATATTCAACTAGCTGCATACCAACAAGAAGCTGAACAAATTGGCTATGCTGATCTTCCGCCATTAAAAGAGACCATTCAAGATGTCATGAAAGCAAAAGAGCAATTTATTGGTTTTCAGCAACATGATCTCTTATTAGGTGTAGTCTCTTATGAAGAGCTGAAAGATTGTTTGATCATTAGTCGATTGGCTGTGCATCCAAAAGCGCTAAAGCAGGGTATTGGAACAAGACTTATGTCCACAATCATAGAGAAGAATGTTCCGATAGAACTGACCACAGGGCAGGAAAACACCCCTGCAAAAAGGCTATATGAAAAATTAGGGTTTTTTGAAACAAATGTCATTCATGTGGAAAAAGAGCTCACCCTATCAAAAATGAAATGGACACCGCGACGCAAGGTTGAGGTTGTCGAATTCAAAAAAGAATGGCATGAAGAATTCCGTCAAGAAAAGCAGCGACTCAAGCAAATCATTCAAAAGAGCTGGATAGAAGGATACCATATAGGCAGCACGTCAGTTACAGGACTTGTTGCCAAACCAATTATAGATATATTAATAGAAGTAAGCGATATAGAAGAGATTGATAGAAAAAAAGAGAGATTTGAACACCTTGGATACGAAGCGCTCGGTGAAAATGGTATAAAAGGGAGACGTTTTTTTCAAAAGGGTGGCTTGAATCGTACGCATCATGTCCATGTGTATGAAAGAAATCATCCTGATGTGAAAAGACATTTATTGTTTCGAGATTACTTAAGACTCCACCCAGAACGATCTGAAGCGTATGCGTCTGTCAAGGAACAATTAGCAAAACAGTATCCGGAAGATATACAAAGCTATATGGCGGGAAAGAATGAAATCATAAAAGAAATAGAAAATGAGGCATATCGCTGGGATAAAGAAGGAAGAGAGGGAGCTCTTAAATAAGCTGCCTCTTCTCCTCGGTTAATTAGGAAGCTGAACATTGCCTTTTACAATATAGGCCTGTGAAGCAGCAGTAGATGGAAGAGCGGGTAATTGATCCTTTACTATGACCCCGCGGATATCTGTGATTCGAACAGGAAGAGATGTAGACCCCATATGAAAGCCAAGGAAATGGTTGTAGTCGGTCTTTTCCATGTTCACCCATTGTCCATCTTTATAATATTCCATTTTCATAATCGGGTATTTATGATTGCGCACTTGAATCGCAGCCCACCACTCACTGCTACCTTCCTTTATTCTGTAAGCTACATTTCCGCTAATCGGTGCTTTTATAATTTTCCAACTAATTGGGATTTTTCCGTCTGCCATATTGCCAATTTTGGCAAAGGCATTAGGAGAAAGATCAAGAGCTCCTTTTGCTCCTTCTGGATATTTATCGGTTACATACACAACGGTTTTTCCTTTTGGTCCCGTTACTTCAAGGTAAGCCCCTGCAAGTGCCGCATTTACCCCTTTATAGTTATAGTCATGGGGATTTAAAGCCGTAATTTTCATGTCAGATGGAATAGGATCTAATAAAGCGGCGCCCCCTGAGTAACCAGATCCCGTATAAGTCGCATAGCTTTCTCGTACTTCATCAAGGATAGATACCGCTTTCATGTTGGGCATAGTGAAACTCAACATCAATATCAGCGCCCCGATAAAGCAGAGAGATAATCTTTTTTTCACGATCTAAAACCTCCTGTTTCTTCTTTTAAAATTGATAGCGTCATCAGTATAATTCTAAAAAACAGGATGCAGAAAGAGCCAATAGATAGATATAATCCTAGTGAGAAGAGCGTGTATTTCAAAGAGTATGACTTTCGGATTTAGTCGTGTGTCATGTTTTATGGTGTTTTATGTGTTACAATGTAAGCATCAATTTAAAAAGGATGTTCGCCATGTATATTCACATCACAGAACTGGCTAAAACGTATATAGAGAAACAGCAAACAGGAAACGGAACGAAGGAATTACTGCTTCGCTACGATTCAGAAGGTTGTGGCTGTGCAGTGAGTGGCGTACCGATGCTTTGGTTAACAAGTGAAAGAACAGGTGAATGGGAACCACTTAAAAATAGCCAACATTTAAAACTATATATACACACAGCACAAAAGGTGTTTTTTGACGAGGAAATGACGATTGATTTTAATGAAAAAGCCAATACACTTATGTTGAAAAGTCCTCAACAAATACTCAGCCCGAGAATGGGTATACTTGTAAAGTAAGGTGGAAACGTAGTGGATCAAAAGCTGAAAGTGATACAAAATACGGCACAAAATAAAACGTGGGTGTCGTTTTTAAATAATAATCATCCATATAGCCTTTTGCACTGGTCAATCGGTGGAATGGATTCAGTAAAAAAGGACGTCTGGCTTCTCCAAGATGAAGTCACATTTGAAACGGAAGAATTTCCAACGCTTGAATTAGCAGTCAGTTGGATAAAAGAGAATATGGAACACGTAACAGATGTGTTATAAGCCCTTTGCTGAAGAGGGCTTTTTTTGTGCCATCATCATCTCATCAAACAGGAGAACTGTCTAATTTGAAAAATGAGATTTTTCAACGATAAAAAGTCATTTTTAACAAACATTTAGACAAAATGAGAAAAATAGAAAGAGAAAAATAGAGACTGTAAATGCCGAAAAATCGGCAATGAAAGCGGTTATTGCGGGATACCGAAAACTTTACGAAAAACGACATTTCATATTTCTTCCATTCGAGGAAATATGATAGAATACAACATGTATCGTACATGAGGAGGGAGGTGCTAAGGTGAATTGAAGCTCAAGCTGTCATCGCCTCAGGTTGGAATCAAAATAAACGAATGGTATAGGCAGATTTGCGGATTTCATGTCATGAAAGCAGAGAAGCTAAAGGCCGAGATCGAGCAGGAAATCCTTGAGATGGAGCAAGATCAGAACTTGCTGCTTTTTTACCAGCTGATGGATTTTCGACATAAGGTCATGCTTGAATATTTTGAACCGGCAAAAAAAGCCTCGAATGATGAGGAGATTAAGAAGCTTCTAGAAACAATTGAACATTCGCAGACCAAATTAACAGATATGCTTGAATACTATGTTCATTTTTTTACAGGGATGTTTGAATTTGAACAGAGAAACTATTTGAGCGCCATTGCTTATTACCGTTCCGCAGAAAAAAAGCTCAATCTCATATCAGATGATATAGAAAGAGCAGAATTTTATTTTAAATTAGCAGAAATATACTACCACATGAAACAAACCCACTTTTCGATGCACTATGCTTTGCAAGCGTTAGATACGTACTCTGCCTACAGAACGTACATGCTGAGAATCATCCACTGTGAATTTGTCATCGGTGCAAACTATGATGATTTGAAATGCTATGAACATGCATTGCCCTACTTTAAAAATGCTCTAAAGCGAGCACGCTCAATTGGAAACCCTCGAGTCATAGGTTCGGCCCTTTTCAACTTAGGTAACTGCTATTACCAAATGAACGATCTTGCTACAGCAAGTCGCTATCTCAAAGACTCTCTTGAAGTGTTTGAAAAGGAGAATTTAACCCATCTGAATCGCTCTCTAGACCCACTATTTATGCTGACCCAAATCCTGTTTAAACAAAAACAAATAGAAGAGTCGTTAACCCTCTATCAACAAGGTATTATGAAAGCCTGTGAATTAGAAGATGAAATTTACATCTGCAAGTTTCAGTTTTTAAAAGCATTATACGTTGATGCAGAAATAAAAATCATAGACGATACATTAGATTTGTTGGAGGACAAGCGTTTATACCCAGATATTGAGGAACTGGCACTTGATGCGGCTCATTATTATAATGAGCTTGGATTATTTGAAGTTTCTACCCGGTATTACGAAAGGAAAATTCAAGCCATATCAAAAATTCAAAATGGAGGTCATTTATATGAAAATGAGTTTGATAGTTCTTTTATTGGCAGCAACTGCAGGGTTATCGGTCATGAGTCAGCAGCAATCGGAAGAGAGCCATATGGAGCTGGCGGGCAGACACCATACAACAGTGGTGACTATCGTATAAGTTAGCAAAAAGAGGAGACGAACGGCTGTTCATTCTCCTCTTTCATTTTGATTGAATTGAAATGCTTCCAGAAATGCTTCGACCTCTTGTTTATAGACTTCCTTATTGTCACTATAAGACATCGCATGCGCACCATGTGGCGCAATAAATAGCCGTTTATCACCTTTTTTGCGTGCGTATAACTGCTCGCTTTGCTCACAAGGGATATAGTCATCATGGAGGCTATGAATAAAAAAGATAGGTTCTTTCACCTGATCGATTACATCAAGTGGAGAAACTTGCCGAATGCTGTATCCGTCCCGCCATTTCAACACTTGATCACTTAGTGGAAGAATCCACTGTCCTGAAAGACGAAAATCTGTTTTTAATCGATACAGAAGCTGATCCTCAAAGGAAGCAAAAGGACAATCAGCGATGTAAAAATTGGCGTTTGCATCTGGTTTTGCAGCATATAATAAAGTTGTGACTGCGCCCATCGATTCTCCGTGTATCCCAATGATTGTTTTTTCCCCAAGCCTTTTTCTCAGCCACTTGACGACTTGAGCCAAATCTTCTTTTTCATAATATCCATAGCTCGTTGTTTTTCCGCCGCTCATCCCATGTCTTCTATGATCATAAAGCAGCACATTCCATCCAAGCTTTTGGAATAATTTCATATACTTTACGGAATTGATCAAACTGACTGTAACCCCGTGACAAAGAACGATGGTGCGTGTTGTATGAGGGAGCGGTACAAAATAGCCATGAAGATCATAACCAAATGCTGAAGGAATACAAACTTTCTCTTTTTGAAGCTGTTGAAACTCCTCGTGATGATAGTGCCCTTCATCTGATTCTCGTTTGATGAGCTCTTCATCCGTTAATTTTCGTATATACATCATTTTATTGGTAAAAAAAATGCCGATTGCAGCGAGTGGAAATAATACCAAGGCGAGTATAGCGAGCCATTTCTTCTTCAAGCTGATTCTTCCTTTCCGAAGGGTTTCTATGAAGATCATACCACATGTTGGGAGTTTGGCGTGACTCTTGCTGAGCAAATAAAACGGATGATACACTAAAGCAAAAGGAGAGAGGCAAAGTGAAAAAGAGCAATCAAGATCAAGCAAAGCTAAAGGACGGCATAAAGGATGATGTGAAACAGCAGCTCCTTCAAATGAAGCAGAATCTGGCCGCCGAGACAGAAAAAAGAGAAGAACAAAAACGACAAGACCTCCTTCGGCAACAGAAAGAAAAAGAAAAAAATAAAAGTTTCTCAGAGCTGCTAGATGAAAGTCATTTAGACTGGAGAAAGTATAAAAGTTAAAAAAGGGAGCTATGGTGCTCCCTTTTTTATGTTATATCATTGAGATGAATACATACTACATGAGCTGAGAGAAAACACGTCTGACTCCCTCGTATCACTTCATTTCAGAATCCCACCAATAGGATTTTACGTTCAAACCAAAACAAAACGTATTTTATAAACGATAAATTAAAACGAGGAGTATTGATTTATTTAAATTCCTTTTTATCCCAAAAATAGTAGTTAAGACCCTTTTGGGAAGGAGTCATTCCTCTTATAATTAAGATGTATTACAAAATTTGGGAATGGAGATGATTCACATGAAATTGAGAAGAACAATGACTGGAGTTGCTTTATCTTTAGGCTTGCTTTTACCTATTTCTGGACAAGCTCTTGCTACAAATCATTCAACGGATGCAGATCTGCGTACGAAGGCTACTAAAATTGTAGATTGTTCCGAAACTCCTTTTAAAAAAGAAACGAATAGATTATGTATGTACTCAGATAATGGTGTTTTTGCAAATAGTTTCAATAATTTCGGTACTACATTTTATTTTAAAGGCAAAGCTGGAAATTATGGATATTATGAAAGTAGCAGCAAAAGTTAATTAGTCAACGGGGGCTTTTAGCCCCTCAGTCTTAGAGGGAATCTTGATTAGCTCGCTGCTGTTGGATGAACGGGAAACAAAACGTAAGTGGCAAGTTGTTCTCCTATTTGCATGTAGAACATGAAAACGAACATCCATATATACATACGCTAAAAAGAGATCACATACATGTGATCTCTCAGCTTGTAGACAAAGTCTACAAGCTTTTTTGTATAATAAGGGTAATAACACAATTCTGTGGGGGATAAACATGTTATCGAAACGTGAAGAAGAAAGAAGAAATCAATTAGAAGTAGTGGCCTTAGATGAATTAGTGCCTGAAGATCATCTTGTACGAAAAATTGATCAAGCGATCGACTTTGATTTCGTTTATGATCTTGTCAAAGATCATTATAGTTCTGACAACGGTAGACCAAGTGTTGATCCCGTTGTTCTCATTAAGATGGTCTTAATTCAATATCTATTTGGCATTCGCTCTATGCGGCAAACCATTAGAGAAATTGAAACCAACGTGGCTTATCGTTGGTTTATTGGATATGGATTTTCCGAGAAAATCCCGCACTTTTCTACCTTCGGTAAAAACTACGTGAGACGCTTCCATGATACAGATTTATTCGAACAAATTTTTTACCGAATCTTAAGAGAAGCGATGAAAAAAGGACTCGTTGACCCTTCTATTGCCTTCATTGACTCCACTCATGTAAAAGCGAATGCCAATAAGAAAAAACTTGAAAAGAAAATCGTTCGAGTAGAGACGAGAAGTTATCAAAATCAGCTTCATGAGGAGATCAATATTGACCGTGAAGAACATGGAAAAAAGCCTTTACCCCTACAGAATAAAGAAGAGACAAAAGAAATCAAGGTAAGTACGACTGATCCAGAGAGTGGTTACTATGTGAAGGATGAGCGAGAAAAATCATTTGCCTATTCATTTCATACGGCTTGTGATTCTAAAGGATTTATTTTAGGATCACTGGTCACAGGTGGAAATGTTCATGATAGTCGTATGTTGGATTCACTCGTATTAAAGGTGACAGAAAAAGTCGGAAAACCATTTGTAGTCGCAGTAGATGCAGGATATAAAACACCTTACATCGCTAAGTTTTTAATGGATCAAGAGATAAGACCTGTCATGCCTTACACTCGCCCAAGAACAAAAGCTGGTTATTTGAAAAAGAATGAATACGTGTATGATGCATATTTTGATTGTTACATTTGCCCCAACGGGCAAATTCTCTCTTATCGTACAACGACTAGAGAAGGCTATAAGCAATATGCGTCTGATTCAGAGGTATGTAAATCCTGCTCGTTTTTAAATAACTGTACACAAAGTCAAAATCACACTAAACAAATTCATCGGCATATTTGGCAGGACTATCTAGATGAAGCAGACCATCTGAGGCTGACACAAATGAATAAAGACATCTATGCAAAACGGAAAGAAACAATAGAACGCGTTTTTGCGGATGCAAAAGAAAAGCATGGTATGCGTTGGACGAAACTTCGAGGACTGAAAAAAGTTTCAATGCAGGCGATGCTTACTTTCGCTGCCATGAATCTTAAAAAGCTAGCAAACTGGACATGGAAAGAGCCATGTCCAGCGTAAAACACATAATGTTTTTATCAAAAAATGTGAAAACCCCACTTTTACTTGAAGTAAAGGTTGGGTTTGTCTACGGTCTGAGAGATCACATACATGTGATCTCTTTTTGCTTTCTATTGATTCAAACGATGCGTCTCATACACAGACTGTTTTGTGAAATATGACAAAGCTTTTACTTCTTGGTCGCTTAATGAACGTGCATTTGCCGCTGCCACATTTTCTTTTAACTGTTTCACCGAGCTTGCGCCAAAAACAACAGAGCTGACTGCAGAATGCTTGAGCAAGTATTGAATGGACAGCTCTGTCAGTGATAGGTCATAAGCGACTTTCTTTAACGAAGGAATGATTTGCTGGAGCTCTTCAAATGAATATTCAAGATACCCGTTCTTTTGAATCGCCGCACTTGCTTGCGAAAGGGGTTTTTCAGTTAATAATCCTTTTGCTAAAGGACCTCTTGCCACGACACTAATGCTTTGTTCTTCAAGAAGAGAAAACCATTCTTCTGGGCGGCGATCGAGTAAACTATATTGCATCATCACACTCACGATATTTGATTTTTTGGCGTATTCTTTAATGACATTTGGACGGATTGACGATATGCCGTAATAGCGAATGACACCTTCTTCAACCAATTCTTCAAATGCCTCGATGGTTTCGTCAATTGGATCGTCAATTGTGCCGCCATGCAATTGATATAAATCAATATAATCTGTTTGAAGTCGTTTCAGGCTTTGTTTCACTGCCTCTTTTATATATGCTTTTGAAGGATCCCAGTCCCAGCCAGGTTTGCCTTTTTCAAAGCGGTTGCCGCCTTTTGTGGCCAAAATCAAATCTTGGCGTCTATTCTTAATAGCTTCCCCGACGATTTCCTCATTTGTTCCAAAATCATATAAGTCGGCTGTATCCAAATAGTTAATCCCAAGATCAATGGCTTCATCTAATAAAGAGAGCGCTTTTTCTTTTTCAGTCCCAAGGGACATACATCCTAGTGCCGCCTCACTAACCACGAGATCAGAGGTGCCAATTCGTCTTTTTTTCAATTCAATCACACTCCTATCCTTTCACATTAAGTGAAACAATTCTGGAATTCAAGCTAGGTGATTTCAAAAGGCGCATTGAAGCAGGCATCCGCATTTTGGCTTCTCCTAAAACATCTATGTTAAAATGAATGAAGTAAAAAGTGAAAGTAGAACGAGGAGCTGACAAAATTGAAGGACTTTGAAGAAAAAACATTATCGTCAAAAACATTATATAACGGAAAAATCATTGACTTGGTTCTTGAAGATGTAGAATTGCCGAACGGAAAACCAGGCAAACGCGAAATCATTAAACATCCAGGTGCAGTAGCAGTCATTGCACGTACAGACGAAAATAAAATCATTTTGGTCAAACAATACCGTAAAGCACTGGAGAGAGCCATCGTTGAAATCCCGGCTGGAAAACTAGAAAAAGGGGAAGAGCCGGCACATACAGCACTGAGAGAATTAGAAGAAGAGACAGGCTATACTACTCAGACGCTCCAAAAACTGACCGCTTTTTATACATCACCAGGGTTTGCGGATGAAATTGTTCATATCTACCTTGCCGATCAGCTGGTCCCGCTTGAAGAGAAACGAGAGCTGGATGAGGATGAATTTGTCGAAGTGATGGAAGTTTCGTTAGAAGAAGCGCTGCACCTCATCGAAAAACAGCATATTTATGATGCAAAAACAGCCTATGCCATTCAATACTTACAATTGCAAGAGGTACTTAAGTCTACAAAATGAGGGAATTCTTTGCAGATATCCATATCCATATTGGTCGAACAAGAACAGGCAGGGCTGTCAAAATTACAGGTGCAAGGTCACTGACCATTGACCAAATTCTCATTGAAGCGTCTCAAAGTAAAGGGATGGGGATGATTGGTGTGATTGATGCACAATCTCCTGAAGTACTAGAAGAATTGATAGAAGGTGTAGAGGAAGGCACGTACACTGAACTAAGCGATGGCGGTTTATCATTTGGAAAGACCGTTTTGCTTTTAGGCAGTGAGCTAGAAATCAATGATGACCAATCAAAAGGTCCGATTCATGTGCTTGCCTTTATGCCCACGCTTCGCAAAATGTCTGAGTTTTCCGCATGGCTTTCTCTTCATATGAAAAATGTGCATTTGAGTTCACAGCGATTATATGTGGATGGGAGAACGCTTCAGCATAAGGTGAAGGAACTAGGGGGATTATTTATTCCTGCCCATATTTTTACGCCGCATAAAAGTTTATACGGCAAAGGGGTCAATACGTCTTTAACCGAAGTATTCGATCCAGAACTCATTGATGCTGTTGAGCTTGGCCTTAGCTGTGATACGTCTATGGCCTCCCAGCTAAGTGAGCTAAACCGCTATCCTTTTTTAACAAATTCAGATGCCCATTCTTTAGGGAAAATTGCGCGGGAATATACTAAGATCCGAATGGATCATGCCTCCTTTGCTGAATTCGAGCTAGCGCTTCAAGGAAAAGATGGCAGAAACATCACTGGAAATTATGGGCTCGCTCCGCGGCTCGGAAAGTATTATCATACGACTTGTGAGAAATGCGGAGTAAGACCTGACAGTCAGGAGCAAGAACAGTGCCAAGCATGCGGCCATACCCGAATGACAAAAGGGGTGAGTGAGCGGTTAAAGGAGCTTGCTGACCAAGAAAGTGACAAAGGAATAAGGCCTCCTTATGTTCACCAGCTTCCTCTTCAATTTATTCCAGGTGTTGGAGCCAAAACGTTAGAAAAGTTAAAAGCTGTCTTTCATACAGAGATGAATATTCTTCATCAAGCAACAGAACAAGAATTAAAAGCGGTCCTGCCTGAGAAAACAGCCGATTACATCATCAAAGCAAGAAGAGGTGAAGTTGGACTGATCGCTGGCGGAGGCGGGGTCTACGGTAAGGTGGATATCAATCATGAATCAACTTAAATGGACATGTCACACATTTGAACAACTGTCTAAAGAAGACCTTTACCTGATTTTAATGGAAAGAGTGAATGTGTTTGTTGTAGAACAAACATGTCCTTATCCTGAAATTGATCATCGTGATCAAGAGGCGCTGCATGTAATCGCCAAAGAGAACGGCACGATTGTGGCTTATTGCCGCATTTTCCAAAGCGGGATCATGTACAAAGAGGCATCCATTGGCCGTGTCCTTGTGACGAAGACCGGCCGGAAAAAAGGTTACGGGAAGATCCTGCTCGATCAGGCGATAAAAAAGCTCAGTGAATTAGGCGAAACAAAGATTAAAATCCAAGCACAGGCTTATTTGAAATCGTTCTACGAATCGTTTGGCTTCGAAGCTGTCTCAGATTGTTATGATGAGGATGGAATTCCGCATCTTGATATGGTGAGAAAAGAAAGATAGGCGTGTATACGTCTATCTCAGCGTGTAGACAAACCCTCGCATTCTTTGTCAGTCCTGCGCTCCGGTGCTCACGAATGTCAAATTCGCTCCGCGCCAGTGCTCGTCCTTCCTAGACTGCAAAGGTTTTCTATCACGCTGAAAAGAAGACAAAAGGCTAAAATCAAGTACATTTTAGCCTTTTGTCAACAATTTGAGATAGGCGTCTATACGTCTATCTTTTTTAGGTTCTTTCATGTATCATAACGACAACGAAAGGGGTTTTGCGAAATGGGAAAAAGCAAAGCAAAGAAAAAGAGAGAACACCTTCAAAGGCAGCACAGTCGAAATCCAGAACAATCGAGAGGAAATATACCGCATTTTAGTACACACGAAAGAAAGACAAAAACAAAACAAGAAGCCTTGCAGCATATGATGAAAAAACATAAAGATAGGAATGCTTATGATCGCTATGAACAGGATCATAAGCATTTTTATTTAGCTTTTTTGTGACAAGTAGATCAAATAATTGGAAAAATTTTAAAAAATAGGACAAACGGTCGTTTCTTTTTGTCTAAAAATGTAGTTAAATGACAAAAAGAAATGAAAGGGAGAGTGGGTATCGTGAAGGTCAAATCATTTGGAGCAGGGCTTTGTATGGCAAGTATGCTGCTGGCATCGATGACATTCGGCGCATCAGATGTATCTGCAAAGGATCAAGCAAAAAAAGAGTATATGATCGGTTTTTCTTCTTCCGTTCAAGACAAAACACAAAAACAGCTTGTTGAAAAAGCTGGCGGTCATGTGAAAGAATCAATAGATAAAATAGATATGATGAAAGTTTCGTTGAACGAAGCATCAAAAGAAAAACTACATCAAGCAAAAGAAGTTACTTTTATTGAGGAAGACCAAAAAGCAAAAACAAGCGGTCAAAGCGTCCCTTATGGTATCAAAAGCATTAAAGCACAAAAGGTACATAAACGAGGATATGCCGGACAGAATGTCAAAGTAGCTGTTCTTGACAGTGGAATCGACGGCAAGCATGAAGATTTACATGTAACTGGTGGTGTCAGCTTTGTTCCAACAGAGTCCGATCCGCTCGTTGACCCGCATGAACATGGAACCCACGTTGCAGGCACGATCGCAGCATTAGATAATAAGGTAGGCGTCGTTGGTGTGGCACCAAAAGCTTCGATCTATGCGGTGAAAGTGGCAGATGAAAATGGTGACGGCTACTATAGCTGGATCATTAAAGGCATTGAATGGGCGATTGAGAATGAGATGGATGTCATCAATATTAGTATGGGGGGAGCAAGTGAATCGGAGGCGCTGAAAGAAGCGGTCGATCGAGCATATGACAACGGGATTCTCATTGTCGCATCTGCAGGAAATGCTGGGAGCTACGGGTCACTTAATACGATAGATTACCCGGCCAAATACAGCTCTGTCATGGCAGTCGCATCAGTGGATCAACGAAAGCAAAGAGCCTTTGATTCCTCTGTTGGGGAAGAAGTGGAAGTATCAGCACCAGGCGTTTCAACATTAAGTACCATTCCTCATAACGAATATGGATATAAGAGTGGAACGTCTATGGCATCACCTCATGTAGCTGGTGCTGCGGCAGTCATTCTATCAAAACATCCGAATCTCACAAATGATGAATTGCGTGAAAGGCTGACAAAAACGGCAACAAAACTTGGCGAACCTTTTTATTATGGAGCTGGGCTTGTGAACGTACAAAAAGCTGCACGATAAAGGAAACGAGAAAGCAGTGTGCAGCTGCTTTCTCGTTTTTCTTTTCATAAAACTGTCATGTTTCGTCTGCTCTCTCATAGAATCTAGTAACCTTTACTATTTGGGAGGAAGGCGCATGCGGAAAAAGTCTTGGAAAGAACATCTTCTTCAGCACGTGAAAGATCATTTATCAATTTATTTGTTTGTTTCTGTACTATTTTTAATGGGCGTCATTTTTGGAGCCATTATCGTCAATAGTATGACAATGAGTCAGAAAGAGGATTTATTCTACTATTTAAATCAATTTTTTGGTCAACTGACGAATGAGAAAGCAGCAGAATCAAAAGAAATGTTTTTGCAAAGCTTTTTGCATCATATGAAATATTTGGGCCTCATGTGGATACTCGGAATTTCCATCATTGGCCTGCCGCTTATTTTTCTTATGATCTTTTTAAAAGGGATTGTAGTTGGGTTTACTGTCGGTTTTTTGGTCAATCAAATGGGGCTTAGCGGTTTTTTTCTATCTTTTGTCTCGGTGCTTCCTCAAAATATCTTGCTCATTCCTGCGTATTTAGTGATCGGAACTTGTGCGATTGCGTTCTCCATTCGTTTAATTGGTCAGCTTTTTATGAAAAAAACCATCAGTCAAGCGCCAATCCATTGGTTTGGCCGGTATGCTTCTGTTCTACTGATGATTTTAACCCTCGCTGCTCTTTCGTCCTTTTTTGAATCATACTTATCATTCCTGCTGATGAAAAAGCTGGCAGGTGTTCTGTTTTGATGATTTTATAATCGTTATTAAATAATAATCAATTTATTTATCAATTTAAAATGATTATAGTTGGCTCTCTGCACATCATTTGATATAATGATCAAGTAATGTGGCGTAGGAGGGAAAGTCAATGGAAAATCGGATTGATCGAATTAAGAAACAGCTTCATTCTTCCAGCTATAAGCTCACGCCACAGCGTGAAGCAACAGTAAGAGTACTGCTTGAGAATGAAGAAGACCATTTAAGTGCAGAAGATGTATACCTCCTCGTAAAAGAGAAGTCTCCTGAAATTGGTCTTGCTACTGTTTATCGGACGTTAGAATTGCTTACTGAACTGAAAGTTGTTGATAAAATTAACTTTGGAGACGGCGTTTCGCGATATGATCTTCGCAAAGAAGGAGCCGCTCACTTCCATCACCATCTTGTCTGTATGGAATGCGGAACAGTCGATGAGATAGAAGATGATTTATTAGAAGATGTTGAAGAAATTATTGAACGCGACTGGAAATTTAAAATTAAGGATCATAGATTGACATTCCATGGTATTTGCCACCGGTGTCATGATGATGAATCCGGCAAATAATCCGAATTGGAACCTTTTCATTCAAAATGAAAAGGTTTTTTGCATGTTCGCTGTATATTCCTTGTCCCACCTGGCATATGCTGAAGTAATGAGAACACGAGAAAGGACATGAAGAACATGCGAAAATGGCTCAAAACAACAGGTGAAGTAATGAAAGTATTTATCTTGTTCACTGGTTTTACCGTCCTGTTCTATTATGCTATGATATGGATAAATTCAGAATATGAAAGCTATCATCGTTATGATAAACCAGAAGGTGCAGCGATAAAAGTGATGGAAATGGATCAGCCGAAACAAGACAGGTGGCAGGATCGATTGATTTATTTTTATCAAAACGGGGAGTAGAAACCATTGAAGGATCAATTATCCGACTTTATTCATTTTATGACAGTAGAGAGAGGACTCTCTGAAAATACCATTGTCTCTTATAAAAGAGATTTACAGAACTATTTGTCTTTTTTAATGACGCATGAACAATTGACAGATGTAAAAGACGTCACACGCCTTCATATTATTCATTATTTAAAACAGTTAAAAGACGAGGGGAAATCGAGTAAAACGTCCGTCCGTCATCTATCATCGATACGCTCCTTTCATCAATTCTTGCTCCGTGAAAAAGTGACAACAGATGACCCGTCATGGAACATTGAATCACAAAAAACAGAGCGGAAATTACCGAAAGTTCTATCATTAGATGAGGTAGAAAAGCTGCTCGATACACCTAAGCAGCAAACACCATTTGACTACCGTGACAAAGCCATGCTCGAACTTTTATATGCAACAGGTATTCGCGTAAGTGAAATGCTTGATCTGACTCTTGCAGATGTGCATCTGACCATGGGGTTTATCCGCTGTTTTGGAAAAGGAAGAAAAGAGCGAATCGTGCCTATTGGTGAAGCTGCTGCAAGTGCGATTGAAGTGTATATAGAAAAAGGCAGAAACAAGCTGCTCAAAAAACAGCCGGCCGATGCTTTATTTCTGAATCATCACGGAAAAAAAATGTCGCGGCAGGGCTTTTGGAAGAACTTAAAGAAACGAGCCATAGAAGCAGGTATTCAAAAAGAACTGACGCCTCATACGCTCAGACATTCATTTGCGACACATTTGCTTGAAAACGGTGCGGATCTTAGAGCCGTACAGGAAATGCTCGGACATGCCGATATTTCTACTACACAAATTTACACACATGTCACAAAAACAAGATTAAAAGACGTGTATCACAAATTCCATCCAAGGGCATAAGTAAAGCATGGCACGGTGAACGTGTATCATGCTTTTTTATGTTTGGACCGTTTATGGTTGTCAATTGACTTGAAAACGGTTTATACTTGAGATGTCTGACCTCTCCAGTTGTGAAAGGTGAAAGGACAAGAATATTGAAGGAGGCGCTTTTTTATGCCTGATTATCAGTATAAACGTATTTTCCTCATTGTGATGGATTCAGTAGGAATCGGGGAAGCACCTGATGCTGCTGATTTTAATGATGTAGGTGCAGATACACTTGGACATATTGCTGAAAAAATGAACGGGCTTCATATGCCGAATATGGCGAAGCTTGGGCTAAGTCATATTAAAGAAATTAAAGGAATTCCAGCGGACGAAAAACCGCTTGCGTATTATGGGAAAATGCAAGAAGCATCCAACGGGAAAGACACAATGACAGGGCATTGGGAAATCATGGGTCTTTACATCGACACACCATTTAAAGTCTTTCCAGACGGCTTTCCAGATGAACTGTTAAATGAATTAAAAGAAAAAACAGGGCGCGGCATCATTGGAAATAAACCAGCGTCTGGTACAGAAATTCTGGATGAGCTTGGCGAAGAGCATATGAAAACAGGCGATTTAATCGTTTATACTTCAGCAGATTCTGTGCTGCAAATTGCTGCACACGAAGAAGTTGTGCCATTAGACGAACTTTACCGCATTTGCGAAATCGCACGTGAACTGACTTTAGATGAAAAATATATGGTAGGGCGCATCATCGCTCGTCCATTTGTCGGGGAGCCGGGGGCATTTGTTAGAACACCAAATCGTCATGACTATGCATTAAAACCATTCGACCGTACCGTCATGAATGAATTGAAAGATGATGGACTTGATGTCATTGCGATCGGAAAAATCTCTGATATTTATGATGGTGAAGGAATCACCTCTTCACTCAGAACGAAATCCAACATGGATGGAATGGACAAGCTAGTGGAGACGCTGAAAACAGACTTTACTGGGCTGAGCTTCTTAAATCTTGTCGACTTTGATGCGCTTTATGGACATAGAAGAGATCCAGAAGGCTACGGTAAGGCACTAGAGG
Source organism: Bacillus sp. FSL K6-3458 (assembly GCF_038005045.1). Classification (NCBI taxonomy): domain Bacteria; kingdom Bacillati; phylum Bacillota; class Bacilli; order Caryophanales; family Bacillaceae; genus Bacillus; species Bacillus sp. FSL K6-3458. The sequence continues at coordinate 1,928,330 of NZ_JBBOSI010000001.1, forward strand.
AATTTGACGCACGTCTACCTGAAGTGTTTGATCTATTAAAAGAGGATGATCTGCTTGTGATCACAGCAGATCACGGAAATGACCCGGTTCATCACGGAACAGATCATACAAGAGAATACGTTCCGCTTATTGCTTACAGCAAAAAGCATCAAGAAGCGAATGAGCTGCCAACAGCGAAAACATTTGCTGATCTTGGGGCAACGGTAGCAGATAATTTTAAATCAACGCTGCCAAAATACGGAACAAGCTTTTTATCTAAACTCAAATAGGGGGAAATCACGTGGGAGCACAGTTTTCAGAAGCGGCGGCATATATTAAACAAGCATCGACATATGTACCAACAGTTGGATTGATTTTAGGTTCAGGTCTTGGCATTTTAGCCGATGAGATTGAAAATCCAATCAAATTAAAATATGAAGATATTCCTGGATTCCCTGTTTCAACAGTAGAAGGGCATGCAGGCCAGCTCGTCATTGGAACGCTGAAAGACACGGTCGTTTGTGCCATGCAAGGACGTTTCCATTACTATGAAGGGTATGATATGAAGCAGGTGACATTTCCTGTCCGTGTAATGAAAGAAATCGGCATTGAGACATGTATTGTGACAAATGCAGCGGGCGGTGTGAATACGTCCTTCCATCCTGGCGATCTTATGTTGATTACAGATCATATCAATATGATGGGAACCAATCCGTTAATTGGACCAAACGACAGTCAAGGGGTTCGTTTCCCTGATATGTCTGCACCGTATGATAAAGATTTGTTGGCACTTGCAGAGAAAACGGCTAAACATTTAGGCATATCTGTGCAGCAAGGGGTTTATGCAGGAATGACAGGCCCTTCATATGAAACACCGGCAGAGGTTCGTTTCCTCAGAACGCTTGGCGCTGATGCAGTCGGTATGTCGACTGTGCCAGAAGTGATTGTGGCACGTCATGCAGGCATAAAAGTACTTGGTATTTCATGCATCTCTAATGCGGCTTCAGGTATTTTAGATCAGCCGCTTTCTCATGATGAAGTGATCGAAGTGACGGAAAAAGTGAAAGCAAGTTTCCTTGATTTAGTGAAAGAAGTTGTCAAACAACTCTCATAGATCGTGTGAAAAAGCCTTCTGTTCATAAACAGAGGGCTTTTTTTTATGGCAATCAAACGATCTCTGAATAAAACAGCCTTTATGAGGAAAAAATAGAAAGGATTACGATAATGGAGGTCTGCCACTTGAAACGTCATATATGTGCATTGCTTACTTTAATGATCCTTATCTCAATGGTTTCACCATCAGCGATGGCAAAAGAAAAGATTGAAAAGCCAGGAGAAAAACAAACATCAGAATTGGCGCATGAAGCCAAATCAGCGATTTTAATGGAACGTGACACGGGAAAAGTGCTTTACAACAAAAACAGTGATGAAAAACTTGCCCCTGCAAGTATGACCAAAATCATGACGATGCTTCTCATCATGGAAGCGATGGATCAAGGGAAATTAAAAATGACTGATAAAGTAAGAACGAGCGATCATGCAGCATCTATGGGAGGCTCACAAATTTTCCTTGAACCGGGAGAAGAAATGACGGTTAAAGACATGCTAAAAGGCATTGCGATTGCGTCAGGAAACGATGCTTCAGTTGCCATGGCAGAACATATTGCTGGATCTGAAGAACAGTTTGTTGAGCAAATGAACAAAAAGGCAAAAGAGCTTGGGCTCACCTCAACGGTCTTTCAAAATCCAACAGGACTTCCTGAAAAAGATCATTACAGCACGGCTCATGATATGGCAAAAATGGCGAAAGAGCTGTTGAAATATGAAGAGATCACCAAGTTCACAGGTGTATACGAAGATTATCTTCGTCAGAACACGGATAAAAAATTCTGGCTTGTGAATACAAACCGTCTCATTAAATTTTATCCAGGTGTGGATGGGGTGAAAACAGGGTTTACAGGCGAGGCGAAATACTGTCTAACTGCATCTGCTAAAAAAGGGAACATGCGCGTGATTGCTGTTGTATTCGGCGCAAGTACACCAAAAGACAGAAACGCCCAAGTCGTCAAAATGCTGGATTACGCCTTTAGTCAATATACAACGCATCCTCTGTACAAGCGTGGTCAAGATGTAGCAGAGATCAAAGTGAGCAAAGGGAAAAAGAAAAAAATTCAGCTTGTCACGTCTGAACCGATTTCTCTTCTAACGAAAAAAGGCGAAAATGTCGATCAGATCAAAAAAGAAATTAAATTAACTCAAGATGTCACAGCCCCATTTTCAAAAGGAACGAAACTTGGCACCATCATCTTGAAAAAAGATGGAAAAGTGCTTCATGAAAGTCCTGTTGAAGCGAAAGAAGATATGGAAAAAGCCGGTGTTTGGACGTTCTTCAAACGGGTTATGGCCGAATTTGTTAAATGGAAGTAAAAGGTGAAAGACTGCTGCAACTGGCAGTCTTTTTTGCTATGAACGAAAAGAACATCTAAATGTGACGAATGATCACTAGTTTTGTCATGGTGAAGGATTTGCATGTGAAGAAAGAGAAACATTCTTTATCCGAAAATAGAGCAAGGAGGAAGAAAAGATGAGCCTTGGTATTGATTTTCAAATAAAAGAGAGCGTACTTTGCATTCGGTTGACAGGGGAGCTTGATCATCACTCCGCAGAGACATTGAGACAAAAGGTGACGAATTATTTGGAAACAGAGGACATTCGCCACATCGTGCTGAATTTAGCTGATTTATCGTTTATGGACAGCTCTGGGCTCGGAGTGATTTTAGGAAGATACAAAGAAATTAAACAACTTGGCGGTGAAATGGTCGTCTGTGCGATCTCGCCAGCGGTGAACCGTTTATTTGATATGTCCGGCTTGTTTAAAATTATTCGTATGGAGCCTTCAGAGCAAACTGCGCTGCAAACATTGGGGGTGGCATCATGACAAATGAAATGAATCTGACTTTTTCTGCTTTAAGTCAAAACGAATCCTTTGCGAGAGTAACGGTGGCAGCATTCATCGCTCAGCTCGATCCAACATTAGATGAGCTAACAGAAATCAAAACCGTTGTATCAGAGGCGGTCACGAACTCGATCATTCACGGGTATGACGGGAATCCAGACGGCAAGGTGCACATTAGCGTTACGCTGGATGACCATATTGTGTATCTGACGATTCGAGACGAAGGTATGGGCATTTCAGATCTTGAGGAAGCAAGGCAACCGCTTTTTACGACGAAACCAGACTTAGAGCGCTCCGGGATGGGTTTTACGATCATGGAGAACTTTATGGATGATGTCATGGTGGACTCATCTCCAGAAATGGGCACAACGATCCGCTTAACAAAGCATCTATCAAAAAGCAAAGCGCTTTGTAATTAAGGAGCTGCTCATATGGATGTGGAGGTAAAAAAGCAAGCAAAAAAAGCACAGCTGTCTAATGATGAAGTGAAACAGCTCATCAAAAAAAGCCAAGACGGAGATCAACAAGCAAGAGACCTCCTCGTAGAAAAAAACATGCGTCTTGTTTGGTCCGTTGTTCAGCGCTTTTTAAATAGAGGATATGAACCAGATGATCTATTCCAAATAGGCTGTATTGGCCTGCTGAAATCTGTTGATAAATTTGATTTGTCTTATGATGTGAAGTTTTCGACGTATGCCGTTCCAATGATCATTGGTGAAATTCAGCGTTTCATTCGTGATGATGGGACCGTCAAAGTCAGCAGGTCTTTAAAGGAACTTGGAAATAAAATCAGGCGGGCAAGGGACGAATTGTCTAAATCTCATGGCAGAATGCCGACTGTTCAGGAAATCGCTGAATATCTGGACATCACACCTGAGGATGTCGTCCTTGCTCAAGAAGCGGTCCGCTCACCATCATCTATTCATGAAACCGTGTATGAAAATGACGGCGATCCGATTACGTTGCTCGATCAAATTGCCGATCATTCAGAAGAAAGATGGTTTGATAAAATTGCGCTAAAAGAGGCGATTAAAGAATTAGAAGAGCGTGAGAAACTGATTGTCTATTTAAGGTATTATAAAGACCAAACACAATCAGAAGTAGCAGAAAGACTCGGAATTTCCCAAGTGCAAGTCTCACGGCTTGAAAAGAAGATTTTAAAACAAATCCAAATCCAAATGGATCAAAAAGACAGCTAGCCAATTCGGCTGGCTTTTTTTGTGTGGTAATTACCGGTAAATCAAGTTCTTTCAGTATGAGAACCATTTTTCACCACATACTATTTTTAACCCATCGTATAGGAAGTGACTTGGATGGACGGACAAATCTTTATTCGGCTGCGCCATCGGATTAAGACTGGTAATGATCAGCTTATTTATTTAGAGGATATCGCCCAAATCACTGGAGATGACAGTGCTGTGCAAAAGCTGAGCAAAATGCCGATATACCATGTCAGCAAAAAGGATCGTCACATCGTTGTGTTAGATATCATGCATGTGGTCAAAACGATCAAAAAAACATGGCCTGACATCGACATTCAAACGGTCGGAGGCTCAGAAGCCATTGTTGAAATAGACACAGGCAAACGCCAGCTGTCCCCCGTATTATTCGTGTTTGTATGGCTTCTCTTATTTGTCGGAGCGGCTCTTGCCATCATGAATTTCCATGAGGATGTTAGTATGCGACTTGTTCATATCCGCCTTTACGAGATGATTACTGGAAACACGGTTGAGCATCCGTATTTATTACAAATTCCATATAGCTTTGGACTCGGTTTTGGCATGATTTTATTTTTCAATCATGTGTTTAAAAAGCGTTTAAACGAAGAGCCAAGCCCGCTTGAAGTGGAAATGTTTAAATATCAGCTCGATCTTGATCATTATGTCGCACTCAATGAAAACAAAGAAACATTGAAAGATATCCATGATCGGTAAATGGCTTTTTGTGGTGCTTGTTGGGCTCGGCGGCGGTTTAACGGTAGGGGCAGGATTTGTGGCGTTTCTCACAGTGCTTGGTATTATCCCTCGATTAATGCAATTAACGAAAACGCAGCGTTTTATTCAAGGATATGAGGCTGCCGTGATAAGTGGAGCGGTCGTTGGCGGCTGGGCTACTTTAAGTCAAGTCCATTTGCATTTATCCAAATGGCTGGCGCTACCGATCGGCCTTTTATCTGGCATTTTTGTCGGCATGCTTGCTGCCGCACTCACAGAAGTGTTAAATGTACTTCCTATCTTAACGAAAAGAATTGGAATGGACGGGAAAATTGTGCTGCTGCTCATGGCCATCGTCTTAGGAAAGGTGTTTGGCTCGCTATTTCATTGGCTTATTTATATTTAAAAATGTGGAGGGAACAACACGTGTCAAGTTTAAAAGAGAACTATCCATCTAAAGTGAAAACGTATCAGCCGAAACCTCCTTATGTACTGAACTGCATCAAGGCTTTTCTTGTCGGCGGTTTGATTTGTGCGATAGGCGAGGGATTGCAAAATTTCTATATTACTTTTTTTGATTTTAATGAGAAGACAGCAGGGAATCCAACGGTGGCGACCCTTATTTTAATTTCTTCTATTTTAACTGGTATTGGTATTTACGATAAAATCGGCCAGTTTGCTGGAGCGGGATCAGCTGTCCCGGTGACAGGATTTGCAAACAGCATGACAAGTGCGGCTCTTGAGCATAAAAGTGAAGGGCTTGTGTTAGGTGTAGCGACCAACATGTTTAAACTGGCTGGGAACGTCATTGTGTTTGGTGTCGTCTCGGCATATGTCGTAGGGATTATTCGATACGTCTTGGAAAAGATGTTTTCGTAGGAGGAATAAAACGTGAAACTAACAGGTAAGCAATCTTGGGTATTTGAACACAAGCTTTATGTGAATGCGGAAGGAACAGCTGCAGGACCGAAAGAAAAAGAAGGCCCAATCGGTCATCTCATTGATAAAACCTATGATGAAATGCACTGTTATCAAAAGAACTGGGAAATGGCTGAAAGGCAGCTCATGGATGATGCCATATCAATGGCCTTATCAAAAGCGAATTTGCAAAAAAGTGATATTGACCTTTTGCTGGCAGGAGATTTACTAAACCAAAACGTGACAGCCAACTATGTGGCAAGAGAACTCAAAATCCCGTTTCTTTGTTTATTTGGTGCCTGCTCCACATCAATGGAATCAGTCGCCATTGCCTCAGCGTTAATAGATGGTGGGTTTGCCAATAGAGCACTTGCTGCGACAAGCAGTCACAATGCGACGGCGGAGCGGCAATTCCGTAATCCAACAGAATATGGCGGGCAAAAACCAGATACAGCCACAAGTACAGTGACAGGGAGCGGTGCTGTCGTCATCAGCCAAGAACCTTCCCAAATTCAAATTACAAGTGCCACCGTTGGACGGGTGATGGATCTTGGGATTACAGATCCATTCGATATGGGTTCGGCTATGGCGCCTGCAGCGGCAGACACAATCAAACAACATTTAGAAGACTTAGGAAGAACAGTAGATGATTACGATCTCATCCTAACAGGAGATCTATCTGGAATTGGATCGCCTATTTTAAAGGATCTTCTGAAAGAAGATGGCATTCAGCTTGGACGGAAGCATGATGATTGCGGATTAATCATATACACACCTGATCAAAATGTATTCGCTGGAGGCAGTGGCTGTGCCTGCTCAGCTGTCGTGACATTCAGTCACATCTTTCAAGAAATGAAAGCAGGGAATTTGCAAAGAGTATTGGTTGTAGCAACCGGGGCGCTTCTCAGCCCAATGATGGTTCAGCAAAAAGAGACCATTCCAACCATTGCGCACGGAGTTGTATTTGAGCGTGCAGGAGGAGAAAGCTAATGGATTATTTGATTGCTTTTGTTGCAGGCGGACTGATTTGCGTGATCGGCCAGCTTTTACTTGATGTACTGAAACTCACACCGGCACATGTCATGACGACCTTTGTTGTGGCGGGGACGATTTTAGACGGGTTTGGTATTTATGATAAATTTATTGAATTTGCAGGAGCGGGTGCTACCGTCCCTATCGTAAGCTTTGGTCATAGCTTGCTTCATGGGGCGATGCATCAGGCCGATGTCCACGGATTTATTGGAATCGGAATTGGGATTTTTGAGTTAACCTCTGCTGGAATATCAGCTGCAATTTTATTTTCATTTATCATTGCACTTATCTTTAAACCGAAAGGATAACCTAATATGGGGCAAAGACGCAAAGTCATTTTAGTGACAGACGGAGATATATATGCTGCCAAAACGATTGAGCTTGTCGCAAAGAAAGTCGGCGGAAGATGTATTTCCAGCTCAAAAGGGAATCCGAGCAAACGAACAGGACCAGAACTGGTCCAGATGATTTTAAAAACGCCGTATGACCCAGTGTTTGTCATGTTTGATGATTCTGGCTTAACAGGTGAAGGAACAGGGGAGACGGCTATGAAGCACGTAGCACGTCACCCTGAAATTGAAGTGATTGGCGCCATTGCAGTGGCATCTAAAACCCATCAAGCGGAATGGACAAAGGTACATGTCTCCATTGACCGGGAAGGTGAACTGACAGAATACGGCGTTGACAAACATGGACTTCCAGAAATGGAACCACACAAAATGAGTGGAGATACAGTGTATTGTCTCGATTCACTACAGCTTCCGATTGTTGTCGGCATTGGAGATATTGGCAAGATGGGACGGAAAGATGATCTAAGCAAAGGGTCCCCCATCACAATGAAGGCAGTCGAATTAATTTTAGAAAGGAGTGGTTTCCATGAAGAAAGACAAGGTGCACGTGTACCGAGATCCGAAGAAAAATGAAGATTTTTTCAAAGACAATGTCGGGATGGGTCTCAGCTTTGACCTTGGCGTTCGGAAAATTTATGTCCATGATCAGGAAATCCAGCTTTACTATGTAAATGGATTATGTGATACACAATATGTGATCTATTTATTAAAAGAACTGATTGAAATCAATGACAACGAACCTGAATCAGATGATCTTGCACGTGTGGTAGAAAACCGTCTTGTCAATCAGCAAGTCTCAAAAGTTGAAACGCTTGATGAAGCAGTGGATCAAGTGTTGTCTGGACTTGTGGCAGTCGTTGTCGAAGGTGAAAATTACGCATTTATTATTGATGTCAGGAGCTACCCTGGCAGAATGCCGGAGGAACCGGATACAGAAAAGGTTGTCAGAGGTGCAAGAGACGGCTTTGTTGAAAACATCATTGTGAACACAGCACTCATTCGCAGAAGAGTGCGGGATGAAAAACTGCGATACAAAATGCTTAAAGTAGGCGAGCGTTCTAAAGCGGACGTCTGTGTTTGTTATATTGAAGACATAGCTGACCCTGATCTTGTTGATATTATCGAAAAAGAAGTGTCTGGGATTAAAGTTGACGGACTGACGATGTCTGATAAAACAATAGAAGAATTTATCATTAAGCAAGGATATAATCCCTTCCCGCTTGTGCGATACACCGAGCGCCCAGATGTAGCCGCTAACCATATATTAGAAGGGCATGTCATCATCATTACGGATACATCTCCTAGTGTCATCATTACACCAACCACTATTTTTCATCACGTTCAACATGCTGAAGAATACCGCCAGGCGCCAGCAGTTGGGACTTTTTTAAGATGGGTGCGTTTTTTAGGCATCTTATGTTCTACTTTTCTTTTGCCGATCTGGTTTCTTTTTATTCTAGAACCGAATCTTCTGCCAGACAATCTAAGCTATATTGGATTTAACAAACCCTCCCATATCCCTGTTATTCTCCAAGTATTCCTTGCTGATTTTGGGGTGGAATTTTTACGAATGGCGGCGATTCATACGCCAACGGCCTTGTCGACTGCTATGGGTTTGATTGCAGCCGTTTTAATTGGACAAATTGCAATTGATGTCGGTTTATTTACACCAGAGGTCATATTATACGTCTCGCTAGCAGCCATCGGCACATTCACCACTCCAAGTTATGAACTGAGTGTCGCTAATAAAATCATCCGACTGATCATATTAGCACTAGTAGCGATCTTTAAGCTGAATGGATTGATCATCGGTTTTACGCTGTTACTTATTTATTTAACATCCATTCGTTCCTTACAGACGCCTTATATGTGGCCGTTCATTCCTTTTAATGGAAAGGCTTTGTGGCAAGTGCTCATTCGGACGTCTGTTCCTGGCTCAAAAGTAAGGCCAAGCATCGTTCACCCTCAGAACAGATCAAAAATTCCGCCAAATTCTTAACGCTCGTTGAAAGTGGCTGAAGATTGTGATATTGTATTTTTAACTTTGAGAAACGGCAAAAGGCAGCTTGTGCAGCTGTCTTTTTTCAGCCGAGGCGGAGAAAGAGGGAATGACATTGTATTTACACGGCACTTGCAGACAAAATGAACTCGGACATTTAGAAATTGGTGGTGTTGATGCCGTTTCTTTAGCTGAAACGTATGGGACACCACTTTATGTATATGATGTGGCTTTAATACGGGAGCGTGCAAAAAGCTTTCAGAAAGCATTTATTGAAGAAGAACTAAAGGCTCAGGTGGCATATGCGAGTAAGGCGTTTTCTTCTATTGCCATGTTCCAGCTGGCAAAAGAAGAAGGCTTATCACTTGATGTCGTTTCAGGCGGGGAGCTGCACACAGCCATTTGTGCCGGGTTTCCAGTAGAAAAAATTCATTTCCATGGTAACAACAAAAGCAGAGAAGAATTAAAGATGGCATTAGCGCATGGAATCGGCTGTATTGTTGTTGATAATTTCTATGAAATCAACCTCATTGAACAGCTTGGGCAAGAGCTGTCAAAACAGGTGAAAGTACTCCTCCGCATCACGCCGGGCGTTGAAGCACATACGCATGACTATATTACAACAGGTCAAGAAGATTCAAAATTCGGTTTTGATCTTCATAATGGACAAGCAGACGAAGCGGTCAAACAAGTGCTTAAATCAGAAGTGATCGAGCTCTTAGGTGTTCATTGTCATATCGGCTCTCAAATCTTTGATACAGCTGGTTTTGTCCTTGCGGCAGATAAGATTTTCTTGAAGCTAGATGAATGGAGAGAATCATTTGGATTTATTTCCACAGTGCTGAACTTAGGCGGAGGCTTTGGCATCCGTTATACAGAAGAGGACGAACCACTTCCAGCAACTGAATACGTGGAGAAAATTATTCAAGCGGTGAAAGAAAATGTAGCCCGCTATGAGTTTAAGATGCCTGAAATTTGGATTGAGCCAGGCCGCTCCCTTGTTGGAGATGCGGGAACCACTCTTTATACGATCGGCTCATCCAAACATGTACCTGGCATTCGCGATTATGTAGCCATTGACGGCGGAATGAGTGATAACATTCGACCTGCTTTATATCAAGCAAAATATGAAGCAGCAAGCGCCAATAAAATGAGTCAAACGCATGATCAAACTGTGTCCATTGCAGGCAAATGCTGTGAAAGTGGAGATATGCTCATTTGGGATATTGATCTGCCAGAGTTATCACAGGGAGACTTGTTAGCTGTCTTTTGTACAGGAGCTTATGGCTACAGCATGTCAAACAACTATAACCGCATCCCGCGCCCGGCTGTAGTATTTGTAGAAGATGGGGAAGCGCAGCTTGTCGTTGAGCGTGAGACATATGAGGACATTGTCAAATTGGATTTACCTTATCAATCAAAAGTGAAATCATCGACTTAAAAAAAGCTGCCTGATCATCAGGCAGCTTTTTCTATGACATTTATTTTCCACCAGTAAATACAGAGACGATCGCGTTCCAAATGGAGACAAAGAAATCCCAAATCTTCTGTAGAAGGTTTTTCCCTTCATCTGATTCTATGAATTTTGTAATCTTGTCTTTTGCTTTATCAATTTGAGATCCGACTTGTTTCCAATCGATATTGATATTTTTCATCTTATCAAAGAGAGAGACAAGTTGATCTTTTTGGTCTTGTGTTAGATTTAAGTTCAAATCAGAAGCGGCTTGATCTACTTTTTCTTCCACTTCTTTTGTTGTTTTAGGAACTCCATTTTTGGCAATGTCATCTTTGATTTTTGCAATCAGGGCAGAAGCATTGTCTTTTCCAATAGAGTCTCCCAGTTTAGATGTTGTTACAAGCTCTTCGTTTGCCACCTGTTTCACATCTTCAGGAATGGCTTTGTCGCTTGACACTTCATAGGCTTTTAATAGACCTGTCAGTGCTGCTGTACCAGATACTTCAAACGGCGCCGTCACGACAACCTTTGCATCTTTCACGCCTGCGGTCATTAAAGCATTTAAATACATCTCATCTGTAATGGTCTTAATGTTATGTGTATCCACGGTCAGACCCGTACCTGATTTTTCAATGGTGATGGATGAAGATGATAATGCTCTCGTCCCGATAGAAGAACGAGGGATATACTTTCCTAAATATTCGTGCTCTTCTTTATTGGTTACTTCAATTTTTGTCGCATTTTCAGGTGGATTCAACTCGTCAAGCACCTTCTGACGATCAGCCGGTGTTAAGTCTTGCCCGAGTGTGACGATGACATCGCCGACAGCTGCATCCGCTAAGCTGACTTTTGGCGCACCAATCAGTAAAAGGAGCGCTGCCATCATACCAAGCATTGTTTTTTTAAACATGTTGACCTCCTTCAAGTCGAAAGCGTTTCTCGAGGGTGAGAAACTCATCTTTTGAGTACATGATTTGAATCGTACTCCATCATATAGACGTAACAAATCAGTCTGACGTTTCAATTTTCTTTTAAAGATGTTTGAAACCTCCAATATTATGAAGTGATTTGCTCAGTCTGTGATCATTTCCTTAGGAGAAAAGGATCAAGCTCTTTTATTTTATCAATGATGGCAAAAGAGGTAAATCACATTCGACAAGCAGGGGATGTTTAACATCACCGAAAATGTGCTATAATGAGCGTTGTTTAACCTGAAAGGAGAATGTGAAAAATGGCGAAAAAAGGATACATACAATTAACGAATGGAAAGAAAATTGAGTTTGAACTTTACCCAGAGGCTGCTCCAGGTACAGTAGCAAACTTTGAAAAATTAGCGAATGAAGGCTTCTACGATGGATTGAAATTTCACCGCGTGATCCCAGGGTTCGTAAGCCAAGGCGGCGATCCAAACGGTAATGGAACTGGAGGACCGGGTTACACAATTAAATGTGAAACAGAAGGAAACCCTCATCAGCACGAGAGAGGTTCATTATCAATGGCACACGCTGGTAAAGACACTGGCGGCAGCCAATTCTTTATCGTACATGACCCACAGCCGCACTTAAACGGTGTTCACACTGTTTTTGGCAAAGTAACATCTGGTATCGAAGCTGTTCTTGATATGGAACAAGGACAAGGCATGGAAAAAGTCGAAGTGATCGATGCTTAATCCAAAACACCGCTTAATTGCGGTGTTTTTTTATTTTACATCTGATGTTCCTGTGATCTGTGCCGTGAAGCGGTAGGTGATCATCCAATATAAAAGGGCTAAGGTGCTGATAGAGGCTCCAAATAAACATACCCCATTCCAGCCAGCGTTTGCGTATATGTTAGTTGATACAATAGAACCGAGCGCACTGCCGAGGGAATAAAAAATCATATAAGCAGCAGTCAGCCGGCTTCTCGCCTCAGGCCGGACCATGAAAATCATACTTTGATTGGTCACATGAACGGCCTGCACAGATAGGTCAAGAATGACTATACCAACGATTAATAAAATAAGGGAATATTCAGTGAAAAAAATAAAACACCATGAAAAGAGTAATAGGACAAGGGCGATGCACGTTGTTAACTGTCCTAAGCCTCGATCAGCAAGGCTTCCAGCTCGAGTGGCACCTAATGCTCCGGCAACTCCAGCAAGGCCAAATGCACCAATCGCCGTATGTGACAGATTGTATGGCGTAGTGCTGAGAGGCAGCACAAGTGAAGTCCACAGTGTGCCAAACACAACAAAGATCAGAAAACCCAGTACGCCACGAATACGTAGAATTCGTTCTTGTCTGAACAATATAAACATTGAAGCGAGCAAGTTCACATAGGATATGGAGGCTCTCTTGCTGTCAGCACGCGGAAGATACCGGTACAACACGCCAGTTATGATCAGCATCATCACGCCGGAAACGAGATAGACTGATCTCCAGCCGGCGAGATCGGTTAGTACACCAGCAAACGTTCGTGCGAGAAGAATACCAATCACAATTCCACTTTGAACCAAGCCCACTATGCGGCCACGTTCTTCAGGAGCGGCCCATGTCGCTGCGAATGCGACGAGTACCTGAGTGACTACAGCGAGCAGTCCCACCGCAGCTAGTCCTATGAACAGGACGGTGGCGGTAGGGGCGATACCGACTAGAATGAGAGATAACACGGATACTAGCATTTGAGCTACGATGAGCCGCCGTTGGTTGAACAGATCACCAAGTGGTACGATCAGTAGCAGTCCTAGCGCATAACAAAGCTGAGTAATCATAATGACCATACCAACGGATGAATAACTGATACCAAACTCGGATGCGAGGGAGTCTAATAATGGCTGTGCAAAGTATATGTTTGCAACTGCCATCCCTGAGGCTGTCGAAAACAGTAGAGCCATATTGCGAGTCATCGTTGATCGGGTGTTTATTTGTAAATGAGTCGTTTCCAGATCAGAATGTTCAACGGCATTCATTTTTTCTTTTTTCATGCATGTCATCCTCTCTTTTTGTACTAAATAGTATAATATACTGTTTGGTATAAAATAATTCCTGTTAAGGATAACCAGAGAAACGTTTTAAAGTCAAGATGATGTAGTGAAGATCTTGAGATGGGCAGTCGGTTTGACAATGATACGTCAATAAAATAAAATGATAATGTACCGATGAGTAAAAAATCCTTATAAGAAATAGATGATTGATTTAGTGAAGAGGTTTTTATGATAGAAATGAGGGTTGATGATGGTTCGACAACGGGAATTTGATGAGGAAAAAGCGTTAGATGAGGCCTTGTTGCTTTTTTGGGAGAAGGGGTACAGAGCGACTACATTAAGCGACTTAACTGCAAAAATGGGAATACAGCGACCAAGCTTATACTCAGCGTTCGGTGATAAAGAGGAATTGTTTGAAGCAGCATTACGCAAATATACAACTCAGCATGCTGCCCACATTCGAACAAAACTTCAAAACAATCTATCTGCAAAGGAAGCATTTCATACATTATTTGCTGAATTAATAGAAGAGGAATATGGACATGGGCCGAGTAAAGGGTGCTTCTGCATCAATACAATAGTCGAGCTTGCCCCCCATGAAGAGAAATTTGAAATTCTCACAAGAGAGCATCAGATGTATCTTTCGGTCATTTTTGAAGAAAAAATTGTACAAGGTATTCGCTCGGGTGAGCTCGAAAGCAGTCTGAATGCCAAAGCCTTAGCACAGGCGCTGGTTGTTTCTTTTATTGGACTTACAGTTCTCATGAAATCTCGCCCAGAGCGTTCATTTGTAGATCATTCTGTAGCGACGATCCTATCCATATTGAAATAAATAGTTTATATAAAGAAAGCGTATTTTGATCAATTGATTAAAACACGCTTTTTCTTTTAGGGTGTGATGGACACGTTTTTGTGATATGATAAGAGAACAAACATTCGTATTCGTGAGTGTCACCATATGTAGCTCTAAAAATAAGTGAAAGTGCACATCTAAAAAGCGTGTGATCATGCTGTAAGAAAGCAGGAGATACTTTGAAACCATTAACAAAAGAAGAAAAAAATCAGATGATGATTGCCATTCAGCGTTACTTTGCTGAAGAACGAGAAGAGGAGATTGGTGAATTAGCAGCCATCAATATATTAGAATTTATCACAAAACATCTTGGAAGCTACTATTATAATCAAGGGGTTCGTGACAGCCGAAATATCGCTGTTCAAAGATCTCAATTGTTAGAGGAAGATCTATTCGCATTAGAGAAAAGAATATAATCAAAAAGCTCGTCTTTCTTGTTCACCCTGCTAACAGATAAAGAGGAAAAAAGACCCCCTTAATAAAGAACGCATATTCGTATCATATGTAATGATGAAAAGGTGGAACCAAAAGTCCATTTGAATCGTTATATAAGTAACCATTAATGAAAATCAGCTTTTTTGGTTTTATTTCATCAAAAGAAGGAATAGAACATACAAATAGGCGAAGTGCAGATGATGGAGGTTCTAAATATGGGGAAAATTAAATTGAAAATCGCAATCTTATTTGTTTTACTGCTTTGTTTAGGCGCAGGTTATTTATACATGAATGGCATGAAAATTGAAGATGTGCCAACAGCCATTGGCGAAAGTTTAACGAATAATGATAAAGATTACACCATCTATGAATATACCATTACAAAAATTGATGGTGATGAGTATTACGGTCAAGCCAAAAATGGCACGAAAATCATTTTTAACGGAAAGAAATTTGAAGATGATGTGGCCGATCTGAAAAAAGGCGATCGTATTAAAGCATACTTTAGTAATGAAAAAAGAATAGACGGTCTTATAAAAGTAGTAAAAGTCGTCAATTAACAAGTCTCCTTTCCTATAGGGAGGCTTTTTTTATGAACAGGTGATAAATCTTGATTGTTGCATTTGACCACAAGGATCGCTATAATAGCCCCTAAGGACAGCTAAATATCGATTGTATCCTTCGGGGCAGGGTGAAAATCCCGACCGACGGTAATAAAGCAAATGCTTTACAGCCCGTGACCCGTTAATTTATTAACGGTTGATTCAGTGAGAAGCTGAAGCCGACAGTGAAAGTCTGGATGGGAGAAGGATAACGAAAGCTATGTATGAACAAAAAATATGTGTTGATCATAGTTTTATTTCTAATGCAAAAAAACCACAGCCCCGGAATTTTTCCGGGGCTTTCTGTATGTCAATATAGTCATCACATGCAGTGTTTATTAGGTGATCCCTCATTTACCTTGTATGGACCATAAAAAGCGACGAAGGTGTTCAATCGATCACATGTCCCAAACATCGCTTTTTCAAAAAGTGAGAAATACAAAAGAAAGAGAAAGGGAGGATCACATGTTTACGGGGATTATTGAAGAAGTGGGTACAGTCCAGTCATTAAGCAAAAGATCCGCAGATGCCATGGAAATTATCATCAAGTGCAGTCGTGTACTAGAAGATGTTCACCTAGGCGATAGTATCGCCATCAATGGCGTTTGTCTCACTGTCACAAGCTTCACAAAAGAACAGTTTGCGGCAGATGTGATGCCTGAGACGGTCAAAGCGACATCACTTGATCAGCTTGCGCCAGGTAGCCAAGTGAATTTAGAGCGAGCGATGTCATCAAATGGACGATTCGGCGGTCATTTTGTTTCAGGCCATGTTGATGGAACGGCTGTGATTACCCGTGTAGAAAAGAAGAGTAATGCCATTTACTATGATTTGAAAATGGACAAGACCCTCACAGATATGCTCACAAAAAAGGGATCGATCGCAATAGACGGCGTCAGCTTGACTATTTTCGATTTGCGAGATGCTCATGTGACAGTTTCTATCATTCCACATACGCTTGAAGGAACTATTTTCCCGACTAAATCTATGGGGGATGTAGTAAATATTGAATGTGACATGATCGGTAAATACATTTATCGCTTTTTAACAAAAGAGCAAAACGAAAAGCAGCCCTCACGATTAACCCCATCATTTTTAAAAGAGCACGGATTCTAGGAGGCGATTGTATGTATCATTCAGTTGATGAGGCAGTAAATGCCCTGAAACGAGGAGAAATCATTATCGTAGTAGATGATGAAGACAGAGAAAATGAAGGAGACTTTGTGGCACTTGCTGAGCATGCAACGCCGGAAGTCATTAACTTCATGGCTTTACATGGAAGAGGTCTTATTTGCACACCAGTTCATGCCTCGATTGCGAAACACTTGGATCTGCATCCCATGGTCGAGCGAAATACGGATGCACATCATACAGCATTTACAGTGAGCATCGACCATACGTCAACGACAACTGGTATAAGTGCTTTTGAGCGCTCAACGACCATATTGGCCATGTTAAATAAAGAGTCAAAACCAGAAGATTTTGCCCGACCAGGTCATGTTTTCCCTCTTATTGCGAAAGAGGGAGGCGTAGTAGAAAGACCAGGTCATACAGAAGCGGCCGTTGATCTTGCTAAACTTGCGGGTTCAGTGCCAGCGGGTGTCATATGTGAAATTATGAATGCAGATGGAACCATGGCCCGCGTACCCGAACTACAAAAAATTCAAAAAGAACACGATTTAAAGATGCTGACGATTGAAGCATTGCAGGCATATATAAACAAGCAAACAACGACAATGAAAACAAAATAAAAATCACAAAAAAGGATGATGAACATATGAATACAATACAAGGTAATGTAGTAGCAGAAGGATTAAAGTTTGGAATCGTCGTCGCTAGATTTAATGATTTTATTACAAGCAAACTGCTAGATGGAGCAGAAGATACATTGCTCAGACACGGAGCAAACGGTGACGATATTGATGTCGTGTGGGTGCCGGGGGCTTTTGAAATTCCGTATATGGCAAAAAAACTAGCAGAAACAAAAAAATATGATGCAGTCATTACACTTGGAACCGTGATTCGCGGGGCAACATCACATTACGATTATGTTTGTAATGAAGCGGCTAAAGGAATCGCACAAAGTGCCATCTCAACAGGGGTGCCGATTATCTTTGGTGTACTGACAACAGAATCTATTGAACAAGCCATTGAAAGAGCCGGTACAAAGGCTGGAAATAAAGGCAGTGAATCGGCTGCAGCTGCTATTGAAATGGCCAACCTAAATCGAACGTTTCGTTAATTTGATGAAAAAGAGTTTAAAAACAACCTAAAAGTGTTTATAATGTGTGATGAGCAAGTGATTCATAAGACATTTGCTGGAGAATAGGATAATTTTAATATTGAGGGGTATATATGTTAATTCGTTACAAGAGGTCTTTTGAAAAAATTGCCATGGGACTCCTGTCCTTTATGCCGGGTGAGAAAGACGTCAAACAGCTTCAGCAGACGATAAAGTCGTATGAAATGGATGAAGATCGGCAGCTGTTCCTTTGGAAAGATGGTGAGGATATCGTCGGTGCGATTGGTGTGCTGAAAACAGACGACCAAGTACAAATCGAACATATTAGTGTCAATCCGTCCCATCGTGACCAAGGCATCGGCAAGGAAATGGTATTAGCCGTGGAAGAAGTATTCAAAACGAAAACACTCATTCCAAATGAATTAACGCAAGGCTTCTTTCATAAGTGTCACAATGAAACAAACTAAATATCACACATGTAAAAGCAGAGGTTATATGCCTCTGCTTTTTTTACGTTCCATCTGTTTTTCACGTTCAAGCAATACGTCCGTCCGATCACGCAGTCTATGCTTTTCAATTAAGAATGTATGGGATAAGTTGCTCTCCTGTCCGAAGGTTAAGCCTTCTTTTTCCGCCATCTCTTGGCATAAAGAAAGAAGCGTTTCATCTCGGATTGGCAGCATCACACTTTCGTAGGGCATGTCTTCATCGATTTTCTTTTTCAGTGTTCTCAGCAGTAAAAGAAATGCCTCTTCATCAAGACCTAATTCTGTTAGTACGTTCCGGTCCGAATCTAATATATGAAGGCTGTTTGAAATCAGCCGTTTTGCTCCTTTTCCATTTCCTCGTCTTTGATGATACAAAGCAACAGCAAGCTGAATGAGACCCACCCAGTACTTTTTGCGCTGATGAGGAGGATCTTCTTTCCAAAATTCTTCAAGAATTTCATGACACTCAAAATAATCTCTTGTCGTATGAAATTCATGTAAAAAAGCCACGTACGCTTTAGGATACACAGCGGTCATCTCCTTTTCCACTATCAGTCTAACATACCGAAAAGAAAAGAAGAAAGAGCGCCCCTTTATGAAAGGACGCTCTGTTTCTTTAATAAACCCAAGCCGCGCCAACGATGATCAGCAAGATGAACAGCACAACAATAAGCGCAAATCCTCCGCCGAAGTAATAACCATCTCCCATAATGTTACGGCCTCCTTTTTCATCAGTTCTGATTACAATGGTATTCTATGTATAAATGCCCTCATTGGTATGGGCGAATCCACTGTTTTTCTTTTTTTGCCTGCTGCCTCATGGTCGAAATTATATTGGACGAGAGCTTTATCGTGTCTTATACTAAAGGTTAGCCGATGAAAACGGTACTTAGAAGACAGTAGAAATGGTGAGAAAAGAATGCTGGAATATCAGGTGAAAATAGATTCGTTTGAGGGTCCTTTGGACTTGCTTTTACATTTAATTAACCGTTTGGAAATTGATATTTATGATATTCCCGTCGCTAAAATTACGGAGCAGTATTTATTATATGTCCACACGATGAGGGAGCTTGAACTGGATGTTGCAAGTGAGTATTTGGTGATGGCTGCAACTCTCCTCAGCATTAAAAGCAGAATGCTTCTTCCAAAACAAGAGGAAGAGCTGTTTGATGAAGACCTGATGGAAGAAGAAGAGGACCCTCGTGATGAGCTGATTGGCAAATTAATTGAATACCGCAAGTATAAAAATGCAGCGCAAGAACTGAAGGAACGTGAAGAAGAGCGGCAAAACGCCTTCACAAAACCACCAAGTGATTTAAGTGAATTTGCAAAAGAAGCAGAAGCGAAGGACACAAACTTACATGTCACGGTGTATGATATGTTAGGTGCGTTCCAAAAGGTATTGAACCGCAAAAAAATAACAAAACCAGCACCATCAAAGATTACAAGACAAGAAATCCCGATTGAAGACAAAATGAATGAGATTATGAACCATTTAAGAAAAACAAAAAAGCGAACCAATTTCATGACTTTGTTTCAACATGATCAAAAGGAACACCTTGTCGTGACGTTTCTTGCTGTTCTCGAATTGATGAAAAGCCATCAAATCATGCTGGAGCAGGAAGGAAACTTTGAAGATATTTATATCATAGGGAGTGAAACGATTCATGACGCTTGATATCGTGAATTGGAAAGCCATCTTAGAAGCGCTGCTATATGCAGCAGGTGACGAAGGCTTAACAAGAAAACAGCTCATGTCTGTTCTTGAAGTTGATGAGGCAGCGTTGCTTGATATTATGTCTGCCGTAAAGGAAGAATATCAAAAACAAGAACGAGGAATTGAGCTTATTGAATATGCAGATTCATATATGCTGCTGACGAAAAAAGAATACAGCGTATATTTAAAAAAATTAGTAGAGACACCATCGAAAGGGTTGTCACAGGCAGCGCTAGAAGTGCTCGCCATTGTCTCGTATAAACAACCGATTACACGCAGCGAAGTCGAGGAGATCAGAGGCGTTAAATCAGAACGAGTGCTGCATAGTTTAGTTGCCAAAGCACTGCTCTGTGAAGTAGGACGTGCCGATGGACCGGGACGAGCGATCCTTTATGGGACAACACCTACCTTTTTAGAGCAATTTGGTTTAAAAGCCTTAGATGAATTACCGCCACTTCCAGAGAATGTGGAAGCAGATGGGGTGCAAGAAGAGGCTGATCTCTTTTTTGAAAACTTCAATCAAACATTTGAAGAGATAAAATAGTTCAAAATAAGGAAAAATGTATGATAAAATATAAAAAAGATTTTAGGTCTAAAATCTTTATTTGAAAGATAAAATGGTGACAAAGCCATGAGGGGAAGGTAAACACGAAACAAATGGCACATATGAATGTAAAGGCTCAAGTTGATCAAGCAGGCGTTTTTTTATCAAAGGTTGCAGTTGAAGTGAATGATTTTCTGAACGAAGCTACCTTATCAAGCTTGAAACGATTAAACCCGGAAGCGGAAGCCTATTATTGTGACATATTAAGTACATTGCGGAAGCTTGCAGTTTATAGCGAGGATGCCGCGGCGGTTTGTAGGAAAATCAGGCAGCAGCAGACATTCCCGCAGCAAGCCGCCCAGCAGACGCTTCATCGTATTTATCATCAATGTATTGAAGAATTTTTTACACCAAAAAAGGATACTTGGTATGAAAATAGCCGTTCAGCCTACACAGGAAAAAGCTGCATTGTTTTCCATCATGAAGTATCGGCTGAGGTCAAACGTTTGTTTTCTTCATTAGAAAAAGATTTTTTAACGATGAGAGAAGAGCTGGAATATACAACATCTCATCAGCAAATGAAAATGGTATAAAGAAGACAAGGCAACTCTCATATGAGAGTTGCTTTTTTTTATGGACGAGGCATCATAACTTTTTCAGCCGCGCATACACTTGTACAAAACGGACAAGGACGTGAATGAACATGCCCTATTTAAAAATTGGAACAGCAGTCCTTCTTCTATTAACACTCTTACTGCCTTTTTCCTCACACGCTCAAGCAGACGTCTCATTATCGGTGAGTGCGAGAAGCGCCATTTTAATAGATGGACAGTCAGGCAGAGTCCTATTTGGAAAGGACGAGCACGAAAAAAGAAGAATCGCCAGTATCACAAAAATTATGACGGCTGTATTAGCCATTGAATCAGGAAAAATGAACGACATGGTCAAAGTGTCAAAACGTGCGATTCAAGCGGAAGGTTCTTCGATTTATTTAAAGGAAGGACAGAAGGTGAGCTTAGAAGACTTGACATACGGGCTCATGCTACGCTCTGGAAATGATGCAGCTGTTGCCATTGCAGAACATGTTGGCGGCAGCTTAGAAGGCTTTATTTTTATGATGAACCAAAAGGCCTCTGAACTAGGCATGGAGAATACGAATTTTCAAAATCCGCATGGACTCGATGATCATAAAAACCATTATTCATCAGCTTATGATATGGCGATCTTAACGAAGTACGCCATGAAGCATCAGCAATATCAAAAAATTGCCGGTACCACCTTTTATAAAGCAAAAACAATCGAGGGTTATTGGAAAAATAAAAACAAGCTGCTCACGGGTTTGTATCAATATTCGACTGGAGGGAAGACAGGATATACAAAACTTGCAAAACGCACACTTGTCTCCACAGCTGCAAAAGGAGATGCTGCGCTCATTGCTGTGACGATTAATGCACCGGATGACTGGAAGGATCATATCTCAATGTTTGAGTATGCATTTGATCACTATAAAACGTATGTGCTTGCTGAAAAAGGCAGGCTCGCTTCGTTAAAAGGGACTTTTTACGAAAAAAAAGCGTTTATTAAGCGGGATGTGGACTATTTACTAAATGAGGATGAGAAAAAACTAGTGGAAATCGAAACGGAAATGCTGACGCCTGAAAAGAAATGGGAGAAAAACAAAGAAGCGATCCCAGATGTAGTAGGGAAAATGACGTTCTTACTGGATGGTCAGGTAATTGAGCAAGTCCCCATTTTTTATGAAAACAAACGCAACCGAATGCCCCAAAAAAGCTTTCAAGAAATGTTTAAGTCTGTCTTTCAGACATCGATAGGCGGATCTTCATGGTCAATCTGATTTGGGTATTCCTCACGGTCATCGGTCTTGTCTATGCAATGTTTAACGGAACGATGCATGAAGTGAATGAAGCGGTCTTTAAAGGATCAAAAGAAGCGGTCACCATTTCAATTGGGTTGATTAGTGTTCTTGTATTCTGGCTAGGATTGATGAAGATCGCAGAAGAAGCGGGGTTGTTACATTTTTTTAGTAAATTATGCCGGCCCTTTATCTCAAAACTATTTCCTGAGATTCCTGCGAATCATCCAGCGATGGGGTATATTCTGTCCAATCTCATGGCAAATTTCTTTGGGCTTGGCAATGCTGCCACTCCACTTGGGATTAAGGCGATGGAGCAGATGAAAGCATTAAATGGCGGGAAAAATGAGGCGAGCCGGTCTATGATCACTTTTTTAGCAGTCAATACATCTTCTATCACACTTGTGCCAACGACTGTCATTGCCATTCGTATGACCTATGGCGCAGATCAGCCAACAGATATTGTAGGCCCAACCATTTTGGCGACACTTATTTCAGGTATCGGTGCGATTATGATTGATCGCTATTTCCACTATCGCAGAAGCAGGCGGGGGTGATCTTGTGGCATTTATTAACTGGCTGTCACTTGCTTTGATTCCACTGATCATCGCAGGAATATTGATTGCAGGGACGATTAAAAAAGTACCGACGTACGAAACATTTGTAGAAGGCGGGAAAGAAGGCATTCAAATTGCCTTTTCAATTATTCCGTATTTAGTCGGTATGCTTGTCGCCATTACGATTTTCCGAGCATCAGGTGCCCTTGATTTTGTCATGGAATTATTGAAACCTGTGTTTACAGCGATTGGTGTTCCTACAGAAGTGGTGCCGCTTGCGCTTATTCGTCCTATATCAGGAACAGCGGCGCTTGGTATGACATCAGACTTAATTGCGACTTATGGTCCAGACTCTTTTATCGGCAAGCTTGCCGCCGTTATGCAAGGGTCAACGGATACGACCCTTTATATTTTAACCGTCTATTTTGGAGCAGTTGGTATTAAAAAAATGGGAGATGCACTGAAAGTGGGGCTACTTGCAGACCTGATTGGGATCATTGCATCAATTATTATCGTCAGTTTGTTATTTAGCGGCGCCTAATCAGGTGCTTTTTTTATTTCGTGGATGGAAAACAGCTTTTTTGTTGAAATTAGACAGATGAAACGCTTATTTTTCCGCGAATGCTTGTTTGTTTCAAGCCAAGCAAGTAAGATAGTACATGAGGTGAAAGACAAATGGAACGTTTACAGAAAGTAATTGCCCATGCCGGCGTCGCTTCTAGACGAAAGGCTGAAGAATTAATTAAAGAAGGACGAGTTACCGTTAATGGTGAAACAGTGACAGAGCTCGGAGTAAAGGTGGGCTCTTCAGATAAAATTGAAGTCAATGGCTTAAAGCTTGAAAGAGAAGAACCGGTTTACTTTATGCTTTATAAACCGCGCGGCGTCATTTCAGCTGCCGAGGATGATAAAGGACGCAAAGTCGTGACAGACTTCTTTGATGATGTTCCGCAGCGTCTGTATCCAATCGGCCGGTTGGATTATGATACGAGCGGTTTAATTTTGATTACAAATGATGGCGAATTTGCCCATAAGCTCATGCATCCGAAATATCAAATTGATAAAACGTATGCAGCGAAACTAAAAGGCATCCCTTCAAAAGAATTGCTTAGAAAGTTAGAAAAAGGAATCATGTTAGACCATAAAAAAACAGCACCTGCCCGTGCCAAAATGCTCTCGATTGATAAACGAAAGCAAACATGTATTGTGCAATTAACCATTCATGAAGGCAGAAATAGACAGGTTCGTCGCATGTTTGAAGCAATCGGCCACGACGTTCTAAAACTCAAAAGAGAGCAATATGCTTTCCTTCATATTGAAGGCATGAGACCAGGAGATCGCAGAGAATTGACGCCGCATGAAGTGAAACGTCTGAGAGCGATTGCGGATCATGGGAAAAGCGCTTTTTAATTTTCACATAAACTTCAAAAAATGAAGAAGCATCAAAAGAAGGAGAATGCTATAATTTACCTGAATGTCTATGGGGAAGGGGTACTTCAGATGAAGAAAAGACGATTTTTCATACGGACGGGCATTCTCCTCGTGATGCTTGCTGCACTGTGTTATACGATGTATAACTCAGTATTTGCCAAACAGGATCAAATCAAAGAAGGATCTATTGCGCCGAACTTTGTCCTTCAATCGGTAGATGGGGAACGGATTGAATTAAAGGACTTAAAAGGCAAAGGCGTCTTTCTCAATTTTTGGGGTACATGGTGCGGTCCATGTAAGCAGGAATTCCCTTATATGGCAAATCAGTATGAAGTGTTCAAGGATCGCGGTGTCGAAATTGTTGCCGTAAATGTGGGGGAATCCAATATTGCTGTGAAGAACTTTATGGATGCTTATGGCGTGAATTTTCCTGTTGCCATGGACAAAGATCGTCAAGTGACAGAGGCATATGATATTACGCCGCTGCCAACCACATTTTTAATTAATCCTGAAGGCAAAGTAATCAAAGTCATAAAGGGGACGATGACAGAACGTAATGTCTATGAATATATGAATTTGATTAAACCAAAGGGGTCATAGAATGAAAGAGGTAAAGTGCGAGTGTGGACATATTAATCCAATCGGTACTGTTCTATGTGAATCATGCGGGAATCCCATTTCAGTAAAAGAGAAAAATTCATCAAAACTGCTTGATATGAGATATGACGGCAGTGCAAGACGCTCGCAAACATACAACAAAACGATTGTTGATAAAGTATGGAACTTTTTTTCTTCCGTAAAAGTGGGTGTGTGGCTCATTGTCATCACACTGTTAGCTTCTTCGCTAGGAACTATTTTTCCGCAGGAGCGGTTTATTCCGCCAGGTGCATCAGCTTCCACTTATTATGAGGAGCAATATGGGTCGTTTGGTAAGTTATATTACATCCTTGGATTCCATGATCTTTATAATTCTTGGTGGTTTTTAGCCCTTGTCGCATCTATCGGAATTTCCCTTGTGATTTGCAGCCTTGATCGAGTGATTCCACTTTATCGTGCACTCAAAAATCAAGGGGTTGTCAAAAAAGAAGGCTTTATGAGAAGGCAGCGTCTTTTCAGTGAAACAAATCAAACATTAGATCAACATACATATGAAGGCATCGTTAGTAAGATGAAACAAAAGCGTTACCGCGTACGAGAAGAAGATGGACATATTTTAGCTGAAAAAGGCCGCTTTTCCCGCTGGGGACCTTACGTCAATCATATTGGATTAATTATATTTCTCATTGGATCCATGCTTCGGTTTGTCCCGGGAATGTACGTGGATGAAACATTATGGGTAAGAGAAGGCGAAACGGCACCAATCCCAGGGACGGGAGGCCAATACTTCTTAAAGAATAATGCGTTTTCAATTGACCGCTATGAATCTGAAAAAGAAAAAGAAGTCTTTGAAAATGCTATTGAAAAGGCTGGCGATGGTCAAGTCGTCAAAAGTTATAAAACCGATGCCGTTTTATACAAACGTGAAGGAGAAGTTGTTTTTGGTGAAAAGCCAAAGCTGAAGCAGGTAACAGAACACGATATTAAAGTGAATGAACCGCTTAAGTTTGACAATTTCTCATTATATCAAGTGGATTTTAAACAAAATGAACTCGATCAAATGGTCTTTCAGCTGATTCGAAAAGATACTGAGAAATCTTTCGGAACAGTGAAGATTAATCTGCTGGAGCCTAAGTCAGAATATGATCTTGGTAGCGGTTACAAAGTCAAGGTGATGAGTTATTTGCCTGATTTTTATTTTGACGAAGATGGCACACCTAGTACGAAAACGAGGAATCCGAATAATCCTGCGTTCGTCTTTGAAATGATCTCTCCTGAAAAACCAAAAGGTGAAAAAAGTTTTGTCGCGATTCAAGAGACAGTAGAGGGTTCTGATAACAATCTTTATAAAATGAAATTTGACCGGGTTGAAACAAAAAACGTGACAGGTTTAACGGTTCGAAAAGACTTAACACTCTGGGTACTTATTGTTGGCGGAATGATCTTTATGATTGGTGTCGTACAAGGGATGTACTGGCAGCATAGAAGAATCTGGCTGTCGGCAAAGGATGGAAAAGTATTTGTGGCAGGACATACAAACAAAAACTGGTTCGGCTTAAAGTCTGATCTCAAGGTGTTACTGCACGGCAGTGGCATCAAACAGCCAGTGGATCAAAAAGAACTGCCTGATACAACAAGTATCAGCAAAAGCAAGGGGGAAGGATTAGATGGCGGCAGTCAGTGAAAACCTGTTATTTGCAGCTTTTCTATTGTATTTAGCGGCAGTTCCTTTTTTTGGAGGGGCCATTAAAGGAAAAAAGAAAGAAGAGGGTCCGCGCAAAAACAAGGCGGCACTTATCGGCATAACGCTCACCATCATCGGTTTTTTGAGTCAATTTGGCTATTTTATTTCAAGATGGATCGCGTCTGGTCACGCACCAGTCAGTAATCTGTTTGAATTCACCACAGCCTTTGGCATGATGCTGGTGCTCGCATTTATTATTTTATATTTTGTCTATCAAGTGTCTGTGCTAGGTTTATTCACACTTCCAATCGCTTTATTAATCATTGCTTATGCAAGCATGTTTCCATCGGATATTTCACCGCTGATTCCTTCACTTCAAAGTAATTGGCTATATATTCACGTCACGACAGCAGCGCTTGGTCAAGCCATTTTGGCGATCAGTTTTGTGGCAGGTGTGATTTTTCTTTTGAAGCATGTCGATCAAACAAAACCGGGGAAGAAAACCTTTGGCTTAGAGCTGGTCATGTTTATGATTGTGGTCACCCTTGCATTTATCGCAGTCACGTCCATTTTTAGAATGACAGGGTATGAAGCGAAATTTAATTGGGTAGATAAAAATAAAGAAGAGAGCGTCATGGTCTATGAGCTGCCTGCTTTAGTAGGACCTCATAAAGGAGAACTTATCACAAAAGATCGTTTAGAGCCTGTAGTTGATCTGCCGCCTGTTTTTTCAGGTAGAAAGGTGAATACAGTGCTGTGGTCATTTGGCGTTGGGCTGATTATTTATGGACTGCTAAGATTGATCATTCGCAAACGACTAAGTGCGCTGCTTCAGCCGCTCGTAAGACAGGTGAATCTCGATTTAGTCGATGAAATTGGATACAGGGCTGTTTCCATTGGTTTCCCTGTATTTGCGTTAGGCGGCCTTATTTTTGCGATGATTTGGGCGCAAATTGCATGGACGAGATTCTGGGGATGGGACCCGAAGGAAGTGTGGGCTTTAATTACATTTTTATTTTACGCCGCCTATCTCCACCTTCGGTTATCAAGAGGCTGGCATGGTGAAAAGTCCGCTTGGCTTGCTGTAATCGGATTTGCGATCATTATGTTTAACCTCATCTTTGTCAACCTAGTGATTGCGGGGCTTCATTCTTACGCGTAATCGCATGAAAAAGGCCAACTTTTATGATTCAATTCGGCTTTTTGTTAAAATGTATGTAACAACGGAGAAAGCAGGAGGATTGTCTAATGGAACACACAACTCAAACGAAAATATTAGTCGTCGATGATGAGGCAAGAATTCGTCGCCTTTTAAAAATGTATTTAGAACGGGAAAATTATGAAATTGATGAAGCGGAAAATGGGGATGAAGCCATTCAAAAAGGACTTCAAACCGATTATGACCTCATTTTGCTTGATTTAATGATGCCTGGGACAGATGGGATTGAAGTGTGTAATCAAATCCGAGATAAAAAAGCCACACCAATTATTATGCTGACAGCAAAAGGTGAGGAAGCTAACCGTGTGCAAGGCTTTGAGGCAGGAACGGATGATTATATCGTCAAACCTTTCAGCCCGCGTGAAGTGGTCCTTCGTGTGAAAGCACTGTTAAGAAGATCGTCTCAAACGTCATACCTTAATACTGGAACAACCACAAAAGATGTTCTCGTGTTTTCTCATCTATCCATTGATCATGATGCACACCGGGTCACAGCAGATGGAAAAGAAGTCAGCCTCACGCCGAAAGAATACGAACTTTTGTACTTCTTGGCAAAAACGCCGGATAAGGTCTATGACAGGGAAAAGCTTCTCAAAGAAGTGTGGCAGTATGAATTCTTTGGGGATCTGAGAACAGTGGATACTCACGTCAAAAGGCTTCGTGAAAAACTAAATAAAGTGTCACCAGAAGCAGCGAAAAAAATCGTGACAGTATGGGGTGTCGGGTACAAATTTGAGGTCGGCGCTGAATGAAGCTGTGGAAAAGTGTCGTAGGAAAGCTATGGTTAACCATTCTTTTCCTCGTGCTCATTGTTTTATCGATTTTAACTGTGCTTCTTTTAGAGTTCATTGAGAATTACCATGTGGAAGAAGCAAAGTCTGATTTAACACAAATGGCCAACAAAGTAGCAGTCATTTTAGAAAGCCATGAGGATCAATCACTTGCAAGATCGATTACATCAGAACTAGCTGATAAATTGACAAGTATCGCGATTGTTCAAGAGGATGGACTAGAATGGTATTCGTCTGAAAAAGGCGGGAAGCTTCCTGCGATCACAAAAGAACAAATTGAAGCAGACAAAGATTTGAACAAAGCACTGACAGATCGAAAAAAAATCAGTAAACGAGCTGAATCTGATACAGGCAATCAGAAGGATGAACGCATTGTAGTAGGTGTTCCTTACGAGGCGAACGGAAAGAAAGGGATGGTCTTTCTTTCTCAAT
This sequence comes from Bacillus sp. FSL K6-3458, assembly GCF_038005045.1. NCBI lineage: Bacteria > Bacillati > Bacillota > Bacilli > Caryophanales > Bacillaceae > Bacillus > Bacillus sp. FSL K6-3458. Next base: position 1,957,381 of record NZ_JBBOSI010000001.1, read on the forward strand.
CCCTCCTCGCTGTAGAGCAGACAACAAAACATACGACGCGTTATATCTTCCTCGCAGCCGGAATTGCGATTGTGCTGACGACGATTTTCGCTTTCTTCTTATCCACTCGTGTCACCTATCCTCTCAGAAAGATGAGAGAGGGAGCACAAGATTTGGCGAAAGGGAAATTTGATACAAAGATTCCTATTTTAACGCAAGATGAAATTGGGGAACTGGCGATCGCCTTTAATCAAATGGGTAAGCAGCTTAAATTTCATATAACCGCTTTAAATCAAGAAAAAGAACATTTGTCCAACATTCTCAGCAGTATGGCAGACGGTGTCATCACGATCAATATTGATGGAACGATCCTCATGACAAACCCTCCTGCAGAAAGATTCTTGCAGGCTTGGTATTACGAGCAAAATATGAAGATCAAAGATGGGGATGAACTGCCGCCAGAAGCGCGTGAATTGTTTCATACTGCCGTCAGTACGGAAAAAGAGCAAATGATCGAAGTCACGCTGCAAGGGCGTACTTGGGTTCTTCTCATGTCTCCGCTTTATAACCAGCAAGATGTCAGAGGGGCGGTAGCGGTACTTCGCGATATGACAGAAGAGAGAAGACTGGATAAGCTAAGAAAAGACTTCATTGCAAATGTCAGTCATGAACTCCGTACACCTATTGCTATGCTCCAGGGCTATAGTGAAGCGATTGTCGATGACATTGCCGGATCAGAAGAGGAAAAGAAAGAGATTGCCCAAATTATCTATGATGAATCACTTCGAATGGGTCGTCTTGTGAATGATCTTCTCGATCTCGCACGTATGGAAGCTGGTCATATTACACTGAATCTTGAATCAACTGATACAGAAGAGCTGACTGAAAAAATCTACCGTAAATTCCTTGGAATTGCGAAAGAAAAACAAATCAACCTGACGTATGAAATTCAAGTAGAAGAACCGTATTTTGTATTTGATCCAGATAAAATAGAACAGGTTTTTACAAATCTCATCGATAATGCCATTCGTCATACACCAGAAGGCGGAGAAGTTCACTTCTCAGTTCAATCGGTGGAAAATGGGCTCAAAATGGATGTGAAAGACTCGGGAAGCGGTATTCCTGAAGAGGATCTCCCGTTTATTTTTGAACGGTTCTATAAAGCAGATAAAGCAAGAACAAGAGGACGTTCCGGTACGGGGCTGGGCCTTGCGATTGTGAAGAACATCGTAGAAGCGCATCAAGGCTCCATTCATGCACATAGTAAAGCTGGAACAGGTACTCACTTCACTTTCTATATTCCGAAAAAAAAGCAGGAACTCGTCTAATCTTGACGAAGAATCTTGTTACATGAGAAACACTTCTTTTCGAAAGAAAATGAAGTGTTTTTTCTATTTTCATATTTTTAAGGAGAAGTTAAACTAAAAGCCCTTTCCAAATTGTCGATCTTGTAATATATTTGTCATAAAGTTGTAATGTAACGTTTTGTGAGAGTCACTCGACAAAAATAAGTGAACGGAGGGGTTTCCTATGCATGAAACCTTTCAAAAAATATATGATTCGTACCATCAAGATTTGTACCAATTTTTATTTTATATGGTAAAAGATAAAAATCAGGCAGAGGATCTCGTTCAGGAGGTTTACATTCGGGTACTTCACTCATATAAAACTTTTGAAGGAAGAAGCAGCGAGAAAACATGGCTGTTTTCAATTGCAAGGCATGTGGCAATTGACTGGTTTCGCAAACAGCAAACCATCAGACAACGGGTGCTCGGCACGTTTGATTGGGATAAACAGGATGTAAAAGATCCAGACCTGCTCCCAGATGAATTGGCTGTACAGGATGAAAATATCAAAGAAATTTATGCCGCGCTTGATCATTGCACCATTGATCAACGAGCCGTCATCATTTTAAGGTTTATCCAAGGCTACTCAATCATGGAGACGGCCAAGGCGCTAAAGTTCTCGGAAAGCAAAGTCAAAACAACGCAGCACCGAGGCCTGAAAGTGCTCCGAAAACATATGGAGCTTTTGAAGGAGGAGCTAGTGAATGAAAACGAACAGGTCCAATTGGAGCGAAGAACGAATTAAAGTATTACTCAGTCAGCTTCCAAAGGTGGAGGACAACCGTTCATCTAAGCAGATTTACCAGCAAATGCTGATGGCAAGCGGGAAGAAAAAGAAAAGTGCCAGATGGATCGGTCCAGCGGTCGCAACCGTTGTGGTCTTATTTATGGCGTTTTTGATTTCTCCTCATTTATTTCAGCCGTCTGCTCAAGATATAAAGAAAGTGAAAATGGACTCGAGTGCTGAAAAAGGACAGGTGAATGCTACATTAGAGGCAGTAAAAAACACAAATGATCCTTCACATGTTGCTTACGCATCTGACAAAGAAAAGTATATGACGATTTCATACATAGATGAATCGACTTCTCAAGTTGTCCCAATCAGTATTCAAAAAGAAAATAAGCATGATGATGTGCAGGCGCTTCTTGATACATATGAAAAACTGGAGCTGCCTGAAATGACAAAACCTCTTCAAGCCTATATGGATATGGTGGATGTGAGTGAAAAAGGGGACACGCTGATTTTTCAGCTGAAAAATGATTTGTCTCTTGATACATTAAAAGAAGCCAATCGTTTTAAAGACATGGTCAAAGAAACGTTAAAATGGAGCCAATATAAACAAGTACAGGTCAAGTCTGTCAATGGCTCGCACCTTCAATTAGGGACGAATGGCCGTCTTGGTACCATTTCAATTAATAAACAAACAAAGCACGCTTACTACGTTTTAGAAAATAAGAGCGGGACATTTTTGGTGCCGTCAAAAGATGATTATCCTTCTTATAAAGATGCGGTAGAGGCGATGAAGCGGGCGAATGATGCAGGACTCGATCCACTCATTAAAGAAGAGCCTATTCAAAAGGTGACATCAAAAGGAAAACATGCAACCATCACGTTTGGAGCATCAGCACAATTAACGGACTCAATTGATCATATTTTACTTATTGAAGGACTGCTGCTCACAGCGAAAGATTTCGGTTTTACAGATGTCACGATACAAAATGCAGGAACAGATCAAGTAGGCCCATATGAATTAAAAGAACCGCTAGAGGTACCGGCACTGCCAAACCCAGTTGTTATCAAAGAACGCTAAAGGACGCAACTTATTGCGTTCTTTTTTCATGTATAGAAAAGGGCTTCCTTGAGGTATACTAAGCTGTCATGAAAAGAACTTCAAAGAAGGGAAGTCACTGATGAAAAGGTATTGCTACATATGTGCTAGCTGTTTCTTGTTCTTGACCTTATCACCGTTTGCCCATGCAGAGAAAACAACTGAGTGGGTGGAACCAATCAAAGGTGAAGTCACTGATTTGTTTGGGACAAGAGGTGGTTCGCATAAGGGGTTAGACATTGCTGCACCAGAAGGAGAATCCATTTTGGCTGCTAGCGAAGGTGTGGTTACTCGTTCCTATGTATCTGCTACATATGGAGAAGTTGTATTTATTCGGCATCCAAATGGATATGAAACCGTCTATGCGCATTTAAATGCGCGTTTTGTGAAGAATGGTGACCATGTACAAACAGGACAGCCGATCGGCATCATAGGCAACACAGGCGCTTCTAGGGGCACTCATTTGCATTTTGAGGTGCACAGGGGTCATTGGTCAGTTAGTAAAGAAGATGCAGTAGATCCGCTCACAATCATTGCAAGAGATCGTTTCCAAGAGCCAGCCCTTCATGTAGATGGATATGAGAAACATACATATGTCATACAACAAGGGGACACGCTCTGGTCCATTGCTAAAGCACATCAAATGACCGTTGATCAATTGAAAAAAATCAATGCACTGACAACGCATCTCATACGTACAGGTGAACGTTTAATCGTTTCAACAAAATAAACCTCATGCTTTTGCATGAGGTTTACCATTTTTTATAGGTCAATCAGACGTACAGAAAGAATATCGCTTACTTCAGTTAACGTTTGGACAATTTCATCTTCAAGGTGCTTGTCAAAAGAAAGCATCATGATGGCTTCGCCGCCTTTTTCTTTACGGCCTACTTGCATTGTCGCGATGTTCACATCGTGGTCGCCTAAAATCTTTCCAACTTGACCGATCACACCAGGTGCGTCAGTATGCTGAATATAGACAAGGTGCCCATCTGGGTAAAAGTCAATATTGAAACCATTAATAGAAACGACACGTTCACCTAGATGCGGGATATACGTTGCTTTTAATGTAAAGGTGGAAAGGTCACCTTTGACTTCAATGGAAATGCTGTTCTCATAACCAGATTCGCTTGAAGAAATTTTCTCGCTAAAGCTAATCCCGCGTTCTTTTGCCACCATACCAGCATTGACTTCATTTACAGTCGAATCGACACGCTCTTTCAAAAAGCCAGAAAGCAGACTTTTTGTAATAAATGATGTTTCGAGTTTTGCGATAGATCCTTCATATGAAATGCTGACTTCTTTTACAGGTTCTCTCATCGATTGAGAAACAAGACGTCCAAGTTTTCCCGCAAATTGATGATAAGGCTGGATTTTTTTGAACTCGTCTTTTGTCATCGCTGGTAGATTAATAGATGACATGACCGGGAGTCCTTTTGCAAATTGAAGGACTTCTTCAGAGACTTGTGCCGCCACATTTAATTGTGCTTCTTTTGTAGATGCACCAAGATGCGGAGTGGCAATGACGTTTGGATGATCCACAAGTGGATTCTCAGTAGGTGGTTCTACTTCAAATACATCGAGTGCAGCCCCTGCGACATGTCCATTTTCAAGTGCTTCAAGAAGGTCGCGTTCGTCAATGATGCCGCCGCGTGCACAGTTCACTAGACGAACACCTTTTTTCGTTTTTGCGATTGTTTCTTTATTGAGAAGTCCTCTAGTTTCTTTTGTTAAAGGTGTATGTACCGTAATAATATCTGATACTTCAAGCACTTCATCAAGTGATTTTGCATTAACACCAATTTTTTCGGCACGTTCTTTTGTGAGGAAAGGGTCGAATACGTTGACCGTCATGCCAAATGCTCTTGCACGCTGGGCGATTTCACTTCCAATTCTGCCTAAGCCAACAATCCCAAGAGATTTTCCGTAAAGCTCAGCACCAACATATGCGCTTCTGTTCCATTCTTTTGATTTCACAGAAATATTCGCTTGAGGAATATGACGCATGAGAGATGAGATCATCGCAAACGTATGCTCTGCCGTTGAAATCGTATTCCCATTTGGCGCATTGATGACAATCACACCATGTTTTGTCGCTTCATCAATGTCAATGTTGTCGACTCCCACCCCGGCACGGCCAACAATTTTTAATGAAGTCATTTTTTCATAAAGTTCTTTTGTCACTTTTGTGGCACTTCTGACAAGTAAGGCATCAAACGTGTGTAATTCATCTTCTGCTTCTGTTACATTTTTTTGAACAATTTCAACAAAATCTGATTCTAATAGTGGTAAAAGACCATCATTGCTCATCTTATCTGAGACTAATACTCGAAACATCGTAAGATTTCCTCCTAAAATAAACGTCATAAATATCTGATAATTTACCATATTCCTTTTCACTGTGTCAATCAAATTAAAGCAGTAAAGCGAAAAAGAAAACACGAACATTTTTTAGTGTCTTGATCAAGAATGGACACCTTTAAACAAAAGATAACCAATTTTTACGCATTTGTCATTATAAATTTTAGGTTTTTTACGATTTCTTAAAACTGATGAATTTGCTCAGGATTTTTATCTGTACAAATGCTCATATATCATATATAATGATGTCGAATTGAATAATGATCAATCTTCGGGGCAGGGTGTAATTCCCTACCGGCGGTGATGAGGCATAGTCTCTAAGCCCGCGAGCCTTTTTTGGCAGGATTCGGTGTGATTCCGAAGCCGACAGTATAGTCTGGATGGGAGAAGATGGAGGTTCGTAAACGTTGAAAACATGTCTGTTTATACGTTTATTTGTGTAGCCTAAATTTCCCGCTCCTGTGTATGTATTCAGAGCGGTTTTTTTGTGGCTAAAATTGAACAATCCTCTTTTCGAAAGATTTGATCGAAAAGGAGAGAGAATATTGAATCAAAGTAAAGTAAAACGTTTAGTTGTCATCAGCATGCTTAGCAGTATCGCATTTGTATTAATGTTATTGAATTTCCCTTTCCCTGGGCTTCCTGGGTATTTAAAAATTGATTTTAGTGATATTCCTGCGATTATTGCAATTTTAATTTATGGGCCAGGTGCTGGGATTGCTGTTGAAGCTTTAAAGAACCTACTGCACTACCTCATTCATGGTAGCATGTCCGGTGTTCCTGTGGATCAAGTAGCGAATTTTACAGCAGGTGTACTATTCATCTTACCGGTGGCTTTTATTTTTAAAAAGATTAAATCAGCAAGAGGGTTAGCGTGGTCCATGATTCTCGGAACATTACTCATGACAGTCATGATGAGCATCTTAAACTATTTCTTGTTCCTACCTGCTTATACATGGTTTTTGAATGCACCCGTCCTGTCAGATCATGTGCTAAAGGCAACCATTACAGCAGGGATCTTGCCTTTTAACCTGATTAAAGGAATCATCATCACCATCGTCTTTAGTTTCATTTTTGTCAAAATGCGTCCATGGTTTGAAAATAAACGCCGACTTCAAAATAGTTAATATAAAAAAGCCCCTTTTAAAGGGGCTTTTATCCTATTCATGCTTAAGTGGATCACCATCGAAAGTTTCGTCCGCAACTTTAATTGAGTCAGTTGGGCAACCTTCAAATGCATCAAGCATATCTTCTTCAAGTACTTCTGGAACTTCTACAGTCCCCTGATTGTCATCAAGCGTGACAAATGCAATGCCTTCATCATCATAATCATAAATGTCTGGAGCAGCTGCACCGCATGCGCCGCAAGCAATACATGTGTCTTTGTCTACAATTGTATATTTTGCCATGTTAAAAAAATACCTCCCAGATTGTTCGATGGAACAAATGGTTTAACCTTTTTAGTTTCACCGATAAAAAACCAATTTCCTCAAACCTTATTGTAATGATTTTAAATTCACATTTCAACTGTAAAGTGATTGAGAATGCTTATCACATAAGGGTTTGTTCATAACTTTCCCCCATTAATTGAGTTTAAACATTTCTTCTTCAATGAAATCTGTTAAAATGAAGGGAGAAAATATTCGAATTTTGTCAGGAAGACAGGTGCTTTGGTCAATGACGATTCATTACTTGGATGTCATGTTGATGGACAGCGTACATAAATTGAACGGCGAACGCTCCATTAGTGCTGTCTACCATCTCTTTAAAGGAAAAAAATCATCTCAAACGATACAGGATGCAAGTTTGTTTCAGCTTTCTAGCTACTTCGGCTGCTACCCAGCTTTTACGAGGGATCAGCTGAACCGCTCTGTACAAAGGCTAAAAGAGCAGCACTTAATCAGAAAGACAGGGGATACATTCATTGCCACAGATGCAGGAATAAGTATGCTCAGTCAGTGTTTCACTGAAAAACCGATGCCAGTTTATTTTAATGGTGCCAAGTATCATGATAAAGCAAAGGTGTTATGGATGAGGCTGTCTTTAATTGTGCAGGTCCTTTCGCATCATGCAGCGCGATCACAACACTATGTGCCGATTCAAAGAGATATATCGGTTCAAAACTGGACGAAATCCTTCTTCTCGCAATATCACCAGAAGAAAAAGCTTTCTGAAGATATCCATCATGAGCTTGAAACACTTCTTGCTCATTTAACTGATCAAGAGGCACTGCTTTTTGTTTATTCATTGACTTCCAATGAAAGAATCGGACGGACGTACCAGCAAATGGCGGAATGGATGAAAGAAGATGTATGGTATGTTTACTTGCTTTTTTGGAATGTGCTCCATTATTTTATTCAATGTGCGCAAAAAGGTGAGGCACCGATCATCCAGCGAATGATAGATGATCTTCAATTCAAACGTGTGCTGACCACCTCTACCCATAAAACGCTTGAGCTTGTACAAAAAGGGTTCAGTATTGATCAAATTGCTCATATTCGTTCATTAAAAAAAGCGACAATTGAAGATCATATTGTGGAGCTCTCGATACATGAGCCGAGTTTCTCGATCGAACCGTATGTCAGCAGTGAAGCTCAAAAGGCGATACATGAGGTAGCCGGTCAGCTCCAAACCAACAAGATGAAGCTGATCAAAGAAAGTCTCGAGCATTCATTTACTTATTTTCAAATACGATTGGCATTGACAAGGATGGTGAAAGCAAGTGGATAAGCTTCATCAGACGCTGATGCGATACTTTGGTTATGATGCCTTCAAAACAGGTCAGGAGGACATTATTCGAAGTGTACTTCAACAAAAAGATACGGTTGCCATGCTTCCTACTGGTGGCGGGAAGTCACTTTGTTATCAAATTCCGGGCTATTTGACAGATGGGTTAGTGCTGATCATTTCACCTCTTTTATCACTCATGGAAGATCAAGTGGAACGCATGAAAATGCGCGGTGAAAAGCGAGTGGCTGCGCTTAACAGTACACTGTCTTTTCAAGAAAGAAGACATATTATTCGGCATTTGCCATCATATAAATTTTTATTTGTCGCACCTGAGGCGCTTATGTCAGAGGTATTGTTAGAGCAGCTCAAAGCGATGCATGTGGGGCTATTCGTTGTAGATGAAGCCCACTGTATATCGGAATGGGGACATGATTTCCGCCCGGAATACTCCAAGCTTGGGGAATGGAGAGAAGCGCTCGGCAATCCTGTCGCCTTAGCACTAACGGCAACTGCAACGAAACAAACCTTAAAAGATACTGTGCAAACGTTGCGGCTAGAGCATCCAGATGTTCATATTCATTCAGTCAACCGGCCGAATATTGCACTATTAAAAGAGGCACATGAAACGAAAGAAGCAAAAGAGAAACGAGCACTGGAGCTTGTGGAAACCCTTCAAGGGCCTGGGCTGATTTATTGTCCGACCCGGCAAATGACAGAAGATATTTCACGTTTGGTGAAACAAAAAACGCATCAACGTGTAGAGTTTTATCATGGTGGAATGGAGTCAGGAGACCGCATGCTGATCCAGCAGCAATTTATCAGTGGTCAAATTGATCTCATTTGCTGTACAAGTGCTTTTGGAATGGGAATTGATAAAGCAAATATACGCTTTGTGATTCATATGAGTCCGCCTCAGTCAATTGAAGCATTTATGCAGGAAATTGGAAGAGCTGGACGGGACGGGAAAAATAGTGTGAGCGTTCTTTTATATACAGAAGAGGATGCGGATATTCAAAGTCATTTGATTCAAGCAGAAGGTTTTGATGATCCAGAAATTGATTTTTTCTTATCTCGAGTATCACAAATGCCGATAAATGATGAAAAGAAATTACGTGAACAATTGATGGAAGCAGGGCTTCAGGAGACGCGTGCGCGAATGCTCTCGCATTATTACAAGATGTACCAAACTGAACAGCCCCGTTTGCTCATGAAGAAGCTGAAAGAAAAGCTGCAGGATAGACAAACAGAAAAGCTAAAAAAAGTGTGGCAGTTTAAAGAGCATATCACTGGCCATCGCTGCTTTAGGCAATCTCTGTTATCATACTTTGATGAGCAGCTTGATCTAACGGAGGACGCTTCCTTTGGGAACTGCTGCTCTTCATGCGGACTTGACCTGTCTGATTATGAAAAAAAAGATCAACCATTGGAGCTGAATGAAATGAAACACTGGAAGACCGAGCTGGATCGTCTGTTTCACCTGACAAAAGAGGCGCAGCATTGATTGAACAACATCGCCGTATTATTGAAAAATTAACCGATCGACAAGTAGTAGAACAGTTGTATTTCACACAGCTGCTCATGCTGATTGTCTCTTTTTTACTAGGGATGTTTATGTTTGATCATTGGACTGATTTTACAGCCTTATGGCAGATCCGAGATATGCGTATCCTGACTTACGGAATTGGCGGCGCTTTGCTTGTGATTATTGTCGACGCTATTGTCATGAAGGTGTTTCCGGCTCATATGTATGATGATGGCGGATTAAATGAAAAAATGTTCAAAAACCGCAGCATTCTGCATATTGTTTGGTTAACGCTGCTCATTGCCTTTTCAGAAGAAATTTTATTTCGCGGGATCGTTCAGCAGCAATTTGGACTGGAGATTGCAAGCATTGTGTTTGCACTTCTTCACTTTCGCTATTTGTCAAAAATACTCTTGTTTATCCTTGTGGTTTCTATTAGTATTTTTTTAGGACTTTTATACGAGTGGACAGGGAATTTATTCGTTCCTGTCATGACACACTTTGTCATTGACCTAGTCTTTGCATGTCAAATTCGTTTTAAATATTGGGGGAGGGATGAACATGGAAGAAATGTCGAGAATGAAGAGAAAAAAGCAGCAGCTGACAAACATCCATGATGATGATGTAGAGGAAAATCTTGAAGAAGAAAAAGTGCATCCTTCAGATGACTCTCACTTTCCTACACGAGAAGATTTTCATGAATATAAAAAGCAGCGAACCAAAAAGGTGCGTAATCCATTGTTTACGACACTGGCTATTATCTTTCCTATTATTGTCGTCACGGTTTTCTTCCTGTTGATTTATTACACATCAAAGGAAATTAACGATAACAACAATCAAGGTGTTTATATTGATAAAACATCGAGTGCTGACACAGATCCAGTCCCGTCAGCACTTGTTGACACAAAAAATGATTCAAGCGCTGACAAAGCGGATGCGTCTGATGATGAGAAGAAAAAGAAAGATGCTGATAAAGAAAAGCAGCGTTCAAAAGAAAAAGCAGAGCAAAAGAAAAAAGAACAAGCCGCTAAAGAGAAGGCTGAGCGTGAAAAGGCCGAAGCTGCAAAAAAGCGTGAGCAGCAACAGCTCGCTCTTCAAAAACAGCAGGAAGAGAAAAAGCGAAAAGAAGCAGAAGAGAAGAAGAAGCAGGAAGAAAAGCCTGTTCGTGTCGTGCAGCATACTGTTGGACCAGAGGAAAACTTGTATCGAATTTCCATGAAGTATTATCAAAACCGATCAGGGGAAGAGAAAATTCGAGCTTACAATCATTTAAAAGGAAATAGCGTGTACAGCGGACAAGTATTGAATATCCCATTAGAAAATTAATATTTGACATGAATGAATCGAAAAGCACATACATATGTAGAAAAAAGGGACAAGGGTGTATGTGATGACTTTGCACGCAATCAGCCGCTATATGGATCAGCCGACACAGAAAATGATTGAAACATTGATCAAAAGGAAACGCAAATACGAGGGATTTGCAAAACAATGCAAAAGGTGGCAATGGACAGCCCTTTTATCACTTGCGATTCTTCTGTTTTATTTTGTGATAACAGCTAATAGCGGGGGCTCCCTGCAGCCGGAAGCGATGATTGCCACATTGCTTGGCCATGAGGTGTTTCTGTTTTGGATCATGGCTGAAGTGTTTGCTTTTTACGCATCGTATTATTATAAGAAAAAAGAAGAAAAGGCTGAGGATGAATATCATAAGCTCAGATGTGAAATTATACAGAAAAGCACAGATTTATGGCCTCAATCAAATCAGTGGAAAGAGCGCGAGGCCGTTTTTCACTTCATGCAGACGCAATATGACATCAACCTCTATTATGAAAGTAAATAAATGAGCAAAAGACGTTTAAACAGTTGAAACGTCTTTTTTCATTCAAGCGTCCTATAAAAGAAAGCTGATACAAGGGAGTCATTCATAATGAAATATGCCATCGGATTTACTGCTGCCATAGCCGCTGTGACAACAGGTGTGTGTGTAACAGCGAAAATGGTGAAAACGGCAAAACAAAACAACATCAAAAAGCATTACTTTACAATAGAAGGACTTCAGTCAGATCGACCTGCAGTCATTTTCTTTATTTCTGATACCCATCGCCGTCTAATTAGTGATACTTTATTAGCGGAAGTAGAAGAGCAGCAGCCTGATGTCATTATGATCGGCGGGGACTTAGCTGAAAAGGGAGTCCCTTATGCTAGAGTCGAAGAAAATGTGAAACGTTTAGCAAGGATTGCCCCGGTGTACTTTGTGTGGGGGAATAACGACCATGAGCTGCATCAGCAAAAACTCAAAGACCTCCTCCATACCTATCAGGTGACGACATTGCAAAATGAGACGGCTGTGTGGGATTTTGAAGGACAGCCCATTAAAATAGGCGGAATCGATGATATCAGGCTTGAAAAAGCAGATTATGAAGCGATACGGCCGGAGTTTGTCAAAGAAGACGTGAATATCCTTTTATCACACAACCCAGATGTGCATCACTTGATGAGTGAAGAAGAGGGAATTGATCTTGTTTTGAGCGGTCATACCCATGGGGGTCAAATTCGCATTGGGAAATTTGGTCCGTATGAAAAAGGAAGAACAGGCCAAGTCAAAGGTGCTTTCTTTCTGATTAGTAATGGTTACGGAACAACAAAGATCCCGATGCGTCTTGGAGCAGAACCAGAAACCCATCTGATCTATTTAATGCCGCTAAAAACGCGCTAAGTTGATGCCCCATCAATATTTTCCATAAAAGTCACCGTAAGCATAGCTTCATGCTTGTCTTCCGTCTTGACACAGTGTAAACTGAATACAAAATTAAGAACCTATGACTCATCATCTCATATACTACAGTATGATGTGTGTTAGAAGAGGCAGGAGGGAACGTTATGCGGCTAGAGCGTCTGAATTATAATAAAATCAAAATTTTTCTCACACTAGATGATCTGACAGACCGAGGTCTTACGAAAGAAGACCTTTGGAAAGATTCGTTCAAAGTTCATCAGCTGTTTAAAGACATGATGAACGAAGCGAATCAGGAGCTCGGTTTTGAAGCGAATGGACCGATTGCAGTTGAAGTATTTTCTCTTCAGGCGCAGGGGATGGTCGTCATTGTGACAAAGAGTCAGCAGGAAGATGCTGATGATGAGTTTGATGAAGATTACATTGAGATGCAAGTCAAGCTCGACGAGAGCAAGCATGTGCTCTATCAATTTGCCTCGTTTGAAGATGTGATTCAACTGTCCCATAGTTTAAGTCGTATTGGACTTTTGGGGGGGACAGTTTACCATTATGAAGGTCAATATTTTCTCAGCCTAGATGATTTCGAAGAACTGTCTGCAGATACGGTCATTTCTATTTTAGCGGAGTTCGGTTCTCCGACGACATTAACCATTCACCGGTTAAAAGAATACGGAAAAGTGATCATGCAGGAAGATGCAGTGAAAACGATTCAACTGTATTTTTAATCACTTTTTTCTATTATATTTAATACTGTTGTGATGAAACAACAGTATTTTTTTATATCCATTTTTATATTTATAAACGCTGATATTTTATTTTGATAAAAAACGCTTTTTACCTTTGCTTTACCAGTACGAAGGTGTATACTATTGCTTGAAAGGGAGCAGTAGATCATGAAAGATTTCTAGGGGGTTTATTTTAATGGCAGCCGATCAAAACGCCGCTCATAACGCAGAAGATAAGCTAGATGTTTTAAAGTCAACTCAAACCGTCATACATAAAGCGCTTGATAAATTGGGCTATCCGCAAGAAGTGTATGAATTGCTGAAGGAGCCAATTCGCCTATTAACGGTCAAAATTCCAGTACGTATGGATGATGGATCGGTGAAAATTTTCACTGGTTATCGTGCGCAGCATAATGATGCTGTCGGTCCAACAAAAGGCGGAATTCGATTCCACCCGAACGTTACTGAAAAAGAAGTAAAAGCGCTTTCAATTTGGATGAGTTTAAAATGTGGTATTGTGGATCTTCCTTATGGCGGAGGAAAAGGCGGTATTATCTGTGATCCAAGAGAAATGTCATTTAGGGAGCTTGAAAAACTAAGCCGCGGATATGTTCGCGCAATTAGTCAAATCGTTGGACCAACAAAAGATGTTCCAGCGCCAGATGTGTTTACAAACTCTCAAATCATGGCATGGATGATGGATGAGTATTCTAGAATTGATGAATTTAACTCGCCAGGATTTATTACAGGAAAACCAATTGTTCTTGGAGGCTCACATGGACGTGATACTGCAACGGCAAAAGGTGTAACGATCTGTATCAAAGAAGCGGCGAAGAAAAAAGGAATTGACATCAATGGGGCTCGTGTTGTCGTTCAGGGATTCGGAAATGCAGGAAGTTACTTGGCTAAATTTATGTATGATGCCGGAGCGAAAATCGTAGGAATTTCAGATGCTTACGGCGGTTTGTATGATGAAGATGGTCTCGATATTGACTACTTGCTTGACCGACGTGACAGCTTTGGAACCGTCACTAAATTATTTAATGATACAATTACAAACCAAGAGCTGCTTGAGCTAGATTGTGATATCTTAGTACCTGCAGCCATTGAAAATCAAATTACAGAAGATAATGCGGCGAACATTAAAGCCAAAATTGTCGTAGAAGCAGCAAATGGACCAACGACATTGGAAGGGACAAAAATTCTTTCAGATCGTGGTGTACTGCTTGTTCCAGACGTACTTGCAAGTGCGGGTGGAGTGACTGTTTCTTACTTTGAATGGGTTCAGAATAACCAAGGGTTCTACTGGACAGAAGAAGAAGTAGAAACTCGTTTAGAAGATATGATGGTGAAATCATTTAATAATATTTATGAAATGGCGCAAAACCGCCGTATTGATATGCGACTAGCAGCATATATGGTCGGTGTACGTAAAATGGCTGAAGCTTCTCGATTCAGAGGCTGGATTTAAGCGACTTATTTGCATCGCGCCTTAAAATCTCCTATCCTTAAATAGGAGATTTTTTTATGGAATCATGCAAAGAATCAAACAGCCCAGCAATTGTTATTGCAGTGAAACGACAGGAGTGGAACAAATGAAACAAGAAAAAGCGATCATAATAGGAGGCGGCCCGTGCGGTCTATCAGCTGCCATTGCATTCAAGCAAATTGGGATTGATGCACTTGTGATTGAAAAGGGCAATGTGGTCAACAGTATTTATCATTACCCTACACACCAAACCTTCTTCAGTACAAGTGAAAAGCTTGAGATCGGTGACGTCGCTTTTATTACTGAAAATCGGAAACCCGTTCGTATTCAGGCGCTTTCCTATTACCGAGAGGTGGTCAGGCGAAAAAGCCTTCGTGTGAATGCTTTTGAAAAGGTAAACGCTGTGACGAAAAAAGATGGCCGTTTTACGGTAAATACATCAAAAGACGACTATACATGTGACTATGTTGTGATTGCAACTGGCTACTATGATCATCCTAACTATATGAATGTAAAAGGGGAAGACCTTCCTCATGTGTATCATTATTTTAAAGAAGGACACCCCTACTTTGATAAAGATGTGACGGTGATCGGCGGGAAGAACTCTAGTGTTGATGCTGCCCTGGAACTTGTGAAATGCGGAAGCAGGGTGACGGTTTTATATAGAGGAACTGAATATTCATCCAGCATCAAACCTTGGATTTTACCAGAGTTTGAAGCGCTTGTTCGAAATGGCACCATTCGAATGGAGTTCGGTGCAGAGGTGAAGGAAATCACAGAACAGGATATTGTCTTTACAAACCAGCAGGGCCAAACGGATCGAGTGAAAAGTGATTATGTGTTTGCGATGACAGGTTATCATCCTGATCATTCATTTTTAGAAAAAATGGGTGTAACAATCGATCCAGAATCAGGCCGCCCAGCATTTGATGAACAAACAATGGAAACAAATGTAGAAGGTATTTTCATTGCAGGGGTCATTGCAGCTGGTAACAACGCCAACGAAATTTTCATTGAAAATGGAAGATTTCATGGCGGGTTAATTGCAGAAGAAATCAACAAAAGAATCAACGGGTAAAAAAAGAACTGGGTCCTTCTAAGGGATTCAGTTCTTTTTTATGTAAATTGGGATTATATAGAAGATTATTTTTGGGAAAATGGGCTCGAGTCATATAAAAAAGGGGTGATTCGTGGTACGATAATAAAGGATAATGTAGGGAAAGAGGTCTGATTATGATCGCAATCATTTCAGCAGGTTTAGCTCCCGGCATCGCACTTTTAAGTTATTTTTATTTGAAAGATCAATACGACAATGAGCCGGTTCATATGGTCATCAGATCTTTTATGCTAGGTGTCATACTTGTGTTTCCAACCATGTTTATTCAGTATGTCCTCCAAGAGGAAAATATCGCCACGAATCCTATCGTGATTTCATTTGTGACATCGGGTTTTTTAGAAGAATCATTAAAGTGGTTTATTTTAATGGTCAGTGTCTATGCGCATGTACAGTTTGATGAACACTATGACGGGATTGTCTATGGAACAAGTGTCTCGCTTGGATTTGCGACACTTGAAAATATTTTGTACTTAGTGGGTCATGGGGTAGAGTACGCGTTTACACGTGCCTTGCTGCCTGTATCAAGCCATGCTTTATTTGGTGTGGTGATGGGATTTTATATAGGTAAAGCTCGCTTCTCTGATAAAAAAGAGCAGCGAAAATGGCTGATTCTCTCTTTAATACTTCCTATCCTTTTTCATGGCTTATATGACTTCATTCTTCTCGGCATGAAAAATTGGGGATATATTATGTTGCCGTTCATGATTTTTTTATGGTGGTTTGGTCTGCGGAAAGCCAAAAAAGCCCGTGCGGTGAAGATGGTACAAATTTAAATTGGAAAACGTCCTATACGTCTTTAGGGCGTTTTTTGTCTTTTCCATCCAATTCCCTCCTGTGATGAATGTATAAAAATAGGGATCGGAAGAAACATATATTCAAACATCAAAAGTACAGGAGGATCAAATATGGACAAAGCTCGTTTCATGAAACAAATCGTCCTTATCTTCTCAATTGTTCTGCTCGCGTCTTCATTGATGACAGCTGAAAAAAGTGAAGCTTTCACGAATCAAGTGATTCAGCGGGGAGCTACAGGAGAAGATGTCGTCGAGCTCCAGGCAAGGCTCCAATACAATGGTTTTTACAATGGAAAAATAGACGGGGTGTATGGCTGGGGAACTTACTGGGCCGTGCGCAATTTTCAAAGCCAGTTTGGTGTAAAGAAAGTCGATGGACTCGTAGGGGAAAAAACAAAAAACCTATTAGTTCAAAAGACGAAATACTATAAAGAGTTTGTGCAGCAACAGCTGCAAAAAGGGAATCAGTTTACGCATTATGGCGGGAAACCTCTTGATCAGCAAACAAAGGCTCCTGCGCAAAGAAACACGCAAAAAAAGACAGCACAAGGTGCAAAAGAGAATCAAAAAAGTCAAAGCGGAGGAAACAGCTCGTCTGGAAAGCAGTCAGGAAATGGTCAAGCAAATCAAACGCCGAAACAAACAGCAGCCAACATGCCAGGTGGTTTTTCAAGCAATGACATTCAGCTTCTTTCACAAGCTGTTTATAGTGAAGCGAGAGGTGAACCTTATGAAGGACAGGTAGCGATCGCAGCCGTCATCTTAAACCGTTTAAACAACCCGACCTTTCCAAACACGATTGCTGGTGTCATTTTTGAACCGCTTGCGTTTACTGCTGTAGCAGATGGACAATTTTATATGGCACCAAATGAAACCGCTAAAAAGGCAGTATTTGATGCCATTAATGGCTGGGACCCATCTGAAAGCGCCGTTTATTACTTTAATCCTGATACAGCAACAAGCCCATGGATTTGGGGAAGACCACAAATTAAACGAATCGGGAAACATATTTTCTGTGAATAAAAAGAGGTGTAAATAAATGATCAGAGGAATATTGATTGCTATTTTAGGAATTGCTGTCATCTCAACAGGATACTGGGGCTATAAAGAGCATCAAGAAAAAGATGCAGTACTGCTTCATGCAGAGAACAACTATCAAAGAGCCTTCCATGATTTAACATATCAAGTCGATCAGCTGCACGATAAACTTGGCGCAACACTTGCGATGAATAGCCAAACATCTATATCTCCAGCACTGGCAGATGTATGGAGAATGTCATCAGAAGCGCATAACAATGTCAGTCAGCTTCCGCTCACATTGATGCCTTTTAACAAAACAGAAGAGTTTCTAGCGAACGTCGGTGACTTTAGCTACAAATCGTCACTTAAATCTTTATCAGATGAACCATTAAACAAAGATACACACAAAACCATTACCACTTTATATGATCAAGCGGCAGATATTCAAAACGAACTTAGACAAGTGCAGCATCTCGTACTCAACAAAAATTTAAAATGGATGGATGTTGAAATGGCACTGGCTGATGGAGATCGAAAAAACGACAACACCATCATTGACGGATTAAAAACCGTTGAAAGAAATGCTGATGCGTTTGCAGATGTTGATCTTGGCCCTACAAATGTGTCAACTGAATCAGAAACGCAAGGCTACAATCACTTAAAAGGGCAAAAGATTTCAAAAAAAGAAGCGATTCGCATAGCCCAGCAATTTGCGCCTGACCATAACAAAGATTTTAAGGTGAGAAAAAGTGGGAGTAAAACGAACCGTGATGTCTACAGCCTGTCAATGTCTGACCCAGACAACCGGGCAAACTTTTATTTAGACTTGACTGAAAAAGGCGGCCATCCTGTCTATCTTCTTCAGAACCGTGAAGTGAAAAAACAAAAAATCAGTTTAAATGATGCCTCAGAAAAAGCACTAAGTTTCTTAAAGAAGCATGGATTCGATACTGAATCATTTCATTTAGATGAGAGTGCGCAATTTGATAATATCGGCGTATTTACCTATGTACCTTTACAGAATAACGTATTGCTTTATCCAGATAGTATTCGAATGAAAGTCGCTTTAGATGATGGTGAGGTTGTGGGATTCTCAGCGAAAGACTATTTAATGAATCACAGAAAACGTGACATAAAAGCACCAAAGATTTCTCGAAAAGAAGCTGAAAAGACCTTAAATAAACATGTGAAGATCGAGGATACACATGTAGCTCTTGTTCAAAATGATATGTCAGAGGAAGTTCTCTGCTATGAGTTTTTAGGAACCATTAAAAACGACACGTACCGAATGTTTATTAATGCAGATACTGGAAAAGAAGAAAGAGTAGATAAACTAAAAAATGCAGAACCTATATATAAAGACCTATAGAAAAGGGAGCGAGGAAAAGGCGAATAAGCCTTTTCCTTTTGTTTTATACATGGTTTAATATAAGAGAGGATACGATTTCACAGATGAAAAGAGTGATGAGGAATGTTACAAATAGGGGATGCAATCACAATTGAGTATGTCAATGAGAACAAAGAAGTAAAAACTGCAAAATCGAAAGTTTTGGAAAATAATAACGATGATATTTGCATTAATTATCCAGCTGATAAAGAAACGGGGCGCACGATCTATTTAAATCAAGAAACAGAAATCACCGTCTTCTTTTTCGATGAAAATCAAATTCCATACAAATGTACAAGCAAAGTCATTGGGAAAAGAAAAGAAGATATCCCGATGATTGTCGTTTCGATTCCGCCAAAAGAAGAAATGATTCGGCTTCAGCGAAGAGAATATCTTCGAGTGGATACGATGGTGAAAGCGTCCATTACGCAAAATGGTGAAGAAACCTTCGACACATTTATTGTCAATATGAGTGCTGGCGGTGTAGCAATTGCTGTTCCAGAAGGTGTCTCACTAAAAGAATATGGCGAGGTCGTCACAGAGTTTGAACTTTCACTTAAAGAACCAGTGAAAATTAAAGCGATTGCAGAAATGAATCGTGTTTATCAAGATGAACAGACGGGGAAAACAAGAGCGATCATGGAATTTACTGAAATCACAAACGACCACCAGCAACACATCATGAAGTATTGTTTCCAGCAGCAGCTTCTAACACGTGTGAAAAAAGTATAAGAATAAAGGTTGTCAAAAGCTTCCATACTAGAGAGAAAGAATCTAGCGTTGGAGGCTTTTTGTATGAAAACAATGGAAAGATGTCTATTCAAAGCAGTGCTCATTCAGCTCATTCTGCTTTTGGCGGTTCAGGTCACCCTTCACTTGACGAAAGGAGAACTATTTTTGTCAAAAGTCGTACAATACGAGGGTGTGAATAACATGAGCATTGAAGATTGGATTGAGACATTTAAGCAAAAGGATTGATAGAAAATTCCCCCGTTTGAGCGGTGATCGTGTTACAATTCATAAGGGAGATTCAATCAAGGAGAGGTATTATGAAAAAGAAATTATCTATCGCAATTGACGGTCCTGCTGCAGCAGGAAAAAGCACTGTGGCAAAAATTGTCGCAGCGAAAAAATCATATATTTATATCGATACAGGTGCGATGTACCGCGCAATTACACTTGCAGCACTCAATCAAGGCGTAGACCTTGAAGACGAACAGGCACTTGATGCGTTATTGAAAAACACAGTCATTGAACTTGTGTCAACTGACGAAGGTCAAAAAGTACATTTAGACACGATCGATGTCACAGAAGATATCAGAACAGACCGCGTAAGCAATCAAGTCTCTGTTGTTGCAAAGCATCGAGCTGTTAGGGAAGAAATGGTCCGCAGGCAGCAAGAGCTGGGGAACCGAGGCGGTGTCGTCATGGATGGAAGAGACATTGGCACGCATGTTCTTCCAGATGCAGAAGTGAAAATTTTCTTGCTTGCGTCAGTAGAGGAAAGAGCAAAACGTCGTTTTGAAGAAAATCAGAAAAAAGGCTATGATGTCAACTACGATCAGCTGATCGAAGAGATTGCAAGACGTGACAAGCTTGATTCTGAGCGGGAGGTATCACCGCTGAAGAAAGCAGATGATGCCATCGAAATTGACACGACTTCCCTTTCTATTCAAGAGGTTGCAGGTAAAATTTTAGATGCAGCAGAGCGTGTAGAAAAACAGTAAGAAATTTTAGAAAACTTTTATAAGTTAGAGGTTTATCTCTTGACAAACAAGGTCTTTTATTAGAAGTTTATACTAATACTATTTTTATTGATCATTCAAGCAATTCTGTTGATTTGAATGTTTCTATAATACATATTCGGCTGGCAATCATCATGCTAAGGACACATATTCACCCAGTCGTTTTAACTAAGCTGTGTAGGTTTGGACCAAGGAGGTTATCGAAATGACAGAGGAAATGAATCAAATCGATGTTCAGGTACCAGAGGTTGGAGATGTAGTGAAAGGGATTGTTTCTAAAGTTGAGGACAAGCATGTCAATGTAGATATCGTCAATGTGAAACAACCTGGGATCATCCCAATCAGTGAATTATCAAGTCTTCACGTTGAAAAAGCATCAGATGTCGTGAAAGATGGCGACGAGTTAGAGCTTAAAGTAACAAAGGTCGAAGACGATGCTTTGATTTTATCGAAACGTGCTGTTGATGCAGACCGCGCTTGGGAAGACCTAGAGAAAAAGTTTGAAACAAAAGAAGTATTTGAAGCAGAAGTAAAAGACGTTGTCAAAGGTGGTCTAGTGGTCGACATTGGTGTTCGCGGATTTATTCCTGCGTCTCTTGTTGAGGCACACTATGTAGAAGACTTCACTGACTACAAAGGAAAAACACTCTCGCTTGTTGTGGTAGAGCTTGACCGCGAAAAAAACCGCGTGATTCTATCGCATCGTGCAGTCGTTGAGCAAGAACAATTAGACAAGAAGCAAGACTTCCTGCAAAAGCTTGCAGTAGGCAGTGTGATTGATGGAAAAGTGCAGCGCCTGACTGACTTTGGTGCATTTGTTGACATTGGCGGCATTGATGGATTAGTTCACATTTCTCAACTATCCCATGCGCATGTCGAAAAGCCATCTGACGTTGTTGAAGAAGGACAGGAAGTGAAAGTCAAAGTACTTGCTGTTGACCGCGATAACGAACGTATCTCACTATCTATTAAAGAAACATTACCAGGACCTTGGAGCCAAATTGGTGAAAAGGTAAAACAAGGTGATGTTCTCGAAGGAACCGTTCAACGTCTTGTGAGCTTTGGAGCATTTGTTGAAATTCTGCCAGGTGTAGAAGGACTTGTGCATATTTCCCAAATTTCACACAAACATATCGGTACTCCTCAAGAAGTCCTTGAAGAAGGGCAGACTGTGAAAGTGAAAGTGCTTGATGTCAATGAAGATGAAGAGCGCATTTCACTTAGCATTCGTGAATTAGAAGAGAATCCTGAAAAACAAATCGAAGAGGATTACCGTCAATATCAGGCGAAAGAAGAAAATACAAGCGGATTCCAGCTTGGTGACCTGATTGGTGATAAACTCAATAAACTAAAATAATTTGGTGATCAAAATTGACGCGAGCAGAAAGAAAGAAACAGCATATTGAGCATGCTTTGTCGACTGGCCAGCATGCAGCAACAGGTTTACAAGATGTTTCCTTCGTTCACGCCAGTTTACCAGATCTTGCGACATCACAAATTGATACACATACGACAATTGGCGGACTGACTTTCGGTTCGCCAATTTTTATCAATGCAATGACTGGTGGAGGCGGAGAATCGACCTATGAGATTAATCGCTCTTTATCTATCGCAGCGAAGGAAACCAATATTCCAGTAGCAGTCGGATCACAAATGGCTGCACTGAAAGATGCAGACGAACGTCGTACGTATGAAGTGGTTCGAAAGATGAATCCAGATGGACTCGTTTTTGCCAATTTGGGCAGTGAGGCGACAATTCAGCAAGCACGGGATGCCGTTGACATGCTGGGGGCAAACATGCTTCAAATTCACTTAAACGTGATTCAAGAGATTGTCATGCCTGAAGGAGATCGTGATTTCAGAGGTGCTGTTGAGCGGATCTCAGCCATTGCTGAATCAATTGAGGTGCCTGTTGTCGTCAAAGAAGTTGGATTTGGGATGAGTAAGGAAACAGCAAAGAAATTATTTGATGCTGGAGTTGCTGCTGTTGATGTAGGTGGATTTGGGGGAACGAATTTTTCTAAAATCGAGAACCTGCGCCGTCAAAAAGCACTTCGCTATTTTGACCAGTGGGGAATTCCAACTGCAGCGAGTCTGGCTGAAGTACATACAGCCTTTCCAGATCAAACCGTCCTAGCTTCTGGAGGCATTCAAGATGCACTTGATGTGACAAAATCAATTGCTCTTGGTGCGTCTGCCGTTGGATTAGCCGGCTTTTTCTTAAAATCCCTGACGAGTGGAGGAGAAAAGGGCCTCATCTCTGATATCATTGATCTACAAGATGATGTGAAGATGTTGATGACAGTACTTGGCATGAAAACAATTGAGGAGCTAAGGCAAGCTCCGATTGTGCTTACAGGGGAAACAAGTCATTGGCTGAAAGAAAGAGGCGTGGATACTACGTACTATAGTTTAAGAAATAAGAAGACAAAGGACTAAATGAAATGTAGCCCTTTGTCTTCTTTTCAGCGTGAAAGAAAACTTTTTTTGTCTATGAAAGAAAGCTACTTTTTGCGGAGCGAATTTGACATTCGTGAGCACCAATGCGCAGGACTGACACTGAATGCGAGGGTTTGTCTGCACGCTGAGACATGTGGTAATCACATGTCTTTTTTTATTGATTTCTTTTGCGAGCGTCTTCCGGGCCTTCTAAAGTTGTTGCCCCTTTGTGATGAATGGATTGATCGCGATCAGATTCAACTCTTCTTGACGCCTTTAGGCGTTTTTCCTGTCTATCCTTACCCATCATACATCCCTCCTCAATTATTAGGGTGTCACCTCTTGTTTATTTCATGCAAATCCCGCACCTTCTCATACGTTTAAAAACTGGAGATTTTCCCATAATGTAATTGAGGTGATGAGGGTTGGAGGCATTGTACTATTATTGGTCAATATGGTTCGTTTGGATTATGGTGACATTTATCATGGAGAAAAGCACGTGGCGCAATGTGCTGGGCGTATGTGTTCTCATTCATATTATATGCAGTCATGTCATGGTTTCTATTTTGGACATTAGGATCAATGCAGGATTTTTGATGACCTTTTTATATGCTTGCATGTCATTCGTGATCTTTCGGCCTGCTCATCGAATTATGCGAATCATGCAATTAGGTTCCATGGTCAGTGCGTATGCCTTTTTTATGATTTTTGCATTATATGATCCAGTTTGGTTCACGATAATAAAGGTGGACTGGGTTGTATTTGCCTTGCTGATCTTGATGTGTTTAACATATGGGCATCAGTTAACGGAACGGATCACTTTATGGATGATGGCTATATGTCTGGGGGAAGCCCTTTATGCGCTTACGATTCATCGCCTCACATCTTCCATTGTCATAGGAGATCTCTCGTTTCTTTCCATGGCTGTTCAAGGAGCTGTCTTTCTATTAGGTGTAGGTCAGCTTGAAAAACTCTTGAACACCCGTTCATCTAGAAAACCAGTAAAAGGGGCTGCAAAATCAACATGACGGATTACACGTTTCCTGTGATTATTGGTGTCATCTTTGGGATGGCGGCTAGGCTTTATATGTTAAGAACTGATTATCGGCAATATCCCACATATATTCATGGACAAGTGATTCACATTGCGCTAGGTTTTATCGCATCAGGGCTTGGTGCTATTATTATGCCTGCGCTGATCCAGGAAGAATTCACTGCAATTACCTTTCTGACGCTTGCAGCCACGCAATTTCGTGATGTGCGTAATATGGAAAGAAATACATTGACCCAAATGGATTCGTATGAGCTTGTCTCACGAGGCAGTACATATATCGAAGGCATTGCGATCGCCTTTGAAAGTCGAAATTATATTGCCATTCTTACTGCCCTTATTACAACGACCGCCTGTATTTTCTTTTCGCTCGTCGTTGGGACCGTGGTCGGTATTCTTTGTTTTTTCATGGCAAAACTATTAATGTCAGGGAGCCAATTAAAGGATATCGTGAATATTCAAAAAGGGGAACTGCGTTTTGACGGCGCAGGACTTTACGTAAATGATATTTACATTATGAATATCGGGCTGCCTGAAAAGCAAAAATTGATTTTAGAGCATGGAATGGGGTTCATCTTGACTCCGAAGAATTTTAACTCGGCCACAACCATCGCAAACCTTGGGCAGCGGCAAGCTATCTTATTTGATTTATCCAACGTGCTTGGTGTATACCGAGATTCTGGTGAACCATCGCTTTGTCCGCTCGCAAAACGTGATCTGAATAATGGCACACTTGGCGTATTCATTTTACCGCAATGGCAGCGTGAAGATTTAGCTGTCCGTGTATTAGAAGAGGTGCCTATTTTAGAAAATGCCATTAGAATGCCGACAGATTTCATTAAAAAGAAAGTGAGGTAATAGGGCATGGCGAACACCATTGAACAATTTATATTGGCTGTGGCGACAACAAATAAAGAGCGGGTCATTGGCGGAACAGCTGTTTTTTTCTGTGAAAATAAAGAAGAGCTCGACATGTATGCCATGAATTTAGAGGCCATTTTAGATGGAATTGCACACGGCATCGGAGAAGATCTTTACTTGATCGTCAAACATTTTTAAGTTATTCATTGTGGTCTGATTAAAAATTGATATAATATATAAGTTGAACCCTTCATGTTTGAAGGGTTTATTTCATAAAACTGAATGAAAATTATAAATCCCGGTTGAAACATGATGATGAACATATTGAATCGCGGCTGGATTGAAAGGAAGGGTACTATGGGTAAACCTGTCGTAGCCATTGTTGGAAGGCCCAACGTTGGAAAATCTACAATTTTTAATCGAATCGCAGGCGAAAGAATATCGATTGTAGAAGACACACCTGGTGTAACAAGAGATCGAATCTATAGCTCTGCTGAATGGTTAAATTATGACTTTAATTTAATAGATACTGGTGGAATTGATATTGGAGATGAGCCGTTTTTGGCGCAAATTCGCCATCAGGCTGAAATCGCAATGGATGAAGCGGATGTTATTATCTTTATGGTCAATGGAAGAGATGGCGTCACATCTGCGGATGAAGAAGTCGCAAAAATTTTATATCGCACAAAAAAACCTGTCGTACTTGCTGTCAATAAATTGGACAACCCTGAAATGAGAAGCGACGTGTATGACTTTTATGCACTTGGATTTGGCGAACCGTATCCGATTTCTGGAACGCACGGGCTCGGTCTAGGTGATCTGCTTGATGCTGTCGCAGAGCATTTCAAAAACTTACCAGATACACAGTATGATGAAGAAGTGGTCCAGTTCTGCTTAATCGGCCGCCCAAATGTAGGGAAATCCTCTTTGGTGAATGCGATGCTCGGTGAAGAACGTGTCATTGTCAGCAACATCGCTGGTACAACAAGAGACGCTGTAGATACAATGTTTACGTACAATCAACGTGACTTTGTCATTGTCGACACAGCCGGTATGAGAAAAAAAGGGAAAGTATATGAAACAACAGAGAAATACAGTGTACTCCGTGCGTTGAAAGCCATTGATCGATCGGATGTTGTCGCTGTTGTTCTTGATGGTGAAGAAGGCATTATTGAACAGGATAAACGTATTGCCGGCTACGCACACGAAGCGGGTAAAGCCGTTGTGATCATTGTGAACAAGTGGGATGCTGTTGAAAAAGACGAGCGTACAATGAAGGAATTTGAGCAAAACATTCGCGAGCATTTTCAATTCCTTGATTATGCACCTGTCTTATTCATGTCTGCTCTTACGAAAAAGAGAATTCACACGTTAATGCCAACAATCATTACCGCTAGTGAAAATCATGCGATGCGCGTTCAAACTAACATTCTAAACGATATTATCATGGATGCCGTAGCAATGAACCCAACGCCGACCCATAACGGACAGCGTCTGAAAATTTACTATGCAACACAAGTGGCGATCAAACCGCCGTCCTTTGTTGTGTTTGTAAATGATCCAGAACTTATGCACTTTTCTTATGAGCGTTTCCTAGAAAACCGAATTCGAGATGCATTTGGTTTTGAAGGAACACCAATTAAAATATTTGCGAGAGCGAGAAAATAAAAAGGGTGAGCAGGATGAAGAAAATTTCAGTACTTGGAGCAGGGAGCTGGGGAACAGCTCTTGCGCTTGTATTAGCTGATAATCATCATGATGTACACATGTGGGGACATAGACAAGAATTAATTGATCAAATCAACGAGAAACATGAAAATCATGATTACTTGCCTAATGTTGCATTGCCAGCGTCTATTCAAGCGACAACAGATATGAAACAGGCACTAGAAGGGACAGATGCGATTATTGTCGCTGTGCCAACAAAGGCTATTCGAGAAGTATTGAAACAGGCCAATGAGTTCATTACGTCAAAGGTGCCATTTGTTCATGTCAGTAAAGGAATTGAACCAGATACGCTTCTTAGAATTTCTCAAATGATTGAACAAGAAGTCCCAGAAGCGAAAAGGGAAGCAGTGGTTGTCCTGTCAGGACCAAGTCACGCTGAAGAAGTTGGCTTGCGTCATCCGACAACTGTGACTGTCTCGTCAGAAAATATTGAAGCAGCTCAATTTGTTCAAGATTTGTTCATGAACAATAATTTTAGAGTGTACACCAACCCTGATGTGATTGGGGTGGAAATTGGCGGGGCGCTGAAAAACATCATCGCTCTTGCGGCAGGGATCACAGACGGACTCGGATATGGCGATAATGCGAAAGCAGCGCTCATCACAAGGGGTCTTGCTGAAATCGCCCGCCTCGGCACAAAAATGGGAGGAAACCCTCTTACGTTTGCCGGATTAACAGGTGTTGGAGATTTGATTGTCACATGTACAAGTGTTCATTCGCGTAACTGGCGCTGCGGGAATTTACTCGGTAAAGGATATAAGCTCGAAGAAGTGCTTGAAAAAATGGGGATGGTTGTCGAAGGCGTCCGCACAACAAAAGGCGCTTATCAGCTCTCCAAAGAATACAAGGTCAGCATGCCGATTACAGAGGCTCTTTACGGCGTCCTATTTGAAGGGAAAAAGGTTGACGATGCTGTAGAATCCTTAATGGCACGTGTGAAAACACATGAGATGGAAGACCTTGTGAACATGTTCGAAAACCAAACAAAGTAATTGGAAGACTGAACTTAGGCGTGTAGAGGATGCAAGAAGGGAAAGACTTGCATAACATAACAATGAAGTTTGAATAGAGCTTTGCCTCTACAGAATGAGGAAAAATAGTCGACCTAATGACTGAAGCAGAGTCCCCCTCTTTGCTTCAGTTTTTTTATTCACTTTTTTCTGAATGATTGGAAAAATGATTGATATTTTACTTAATTTTGGTTTAGAATGAAATATAAACGCTTACAATTCGTTTATATTAAAGGGGGACAGGCACGATGAGTTTTGCTTTAATCAAGATGTGGTTTGCGCTTGGTTCAATGGGGCTCATGTTTTTAGCCGTTGTAACCATTTATCTGAGTAGGTTTAAGCTGAAGAGCCGATTTCTGAAAATAACAGCCTCAACTGTCGCGTACAGCTTAATGCTCATATCAGGTATCATTGTGTTTTTAGTTGTAGTTAGCGGGCCGGTCAATGAATAAAGAAAAAGGAAGAATGTGATGATCAAAGCAAAAATCAGTGTCATGCTGTTAACACTTATTTTACTTACGGGGTGCCTCTATCCAGAGAATCGCAAAGCTGAAAACCGCGTGCCATATAAAGAGCAGCTGCAAAGTGTGCAGACAGCGATTGAAGATTTTCAAAAAGCGACAAATGGCCTTTTACCGATTGAAACAAAAGAAGGCGACACACCTATTTATCAGAAGTATGTCATTGACTTTAAGCGTCTGTCACCAAGATATTTACACGATGTACCGTCGACATCTTTTGAAGGCGGGGGCGAATATATCTATGTCCTCACAGACGTCGAACAAAACCCAACGGTGAAACTGCTTGATGTCAAAATGACACAAACGATCAGTGAATTACGTCTAAGGATCAAAATATATCAAGATGAACATACATATCCGCCATATGGCAAAGTAGTATCCAAAGATTTATATACGTTAAATGAAAAAAAACTAGGGTTAAAAGCACCGCCTACAGTGACGAGCCCTGTCACGGGTGAATCACTTCCATTACTGATTTCCTCAAATGGCGAAATCTATGTTGACTATCGCAGTGATTTTGCCCAGATTTTGAAAAATACGAAACAAAAGCTGAAACCAGGTGAAAATATTCAAGATGTCTATTGGCAGGAAACCCCGTTTGTACCAGCGTTTTCTGTTCCATATACGATCAACAAAAAAGGTGAGCCGGCTTTTTTAGAAAAAAAGACGTCATAAACAAGAATGAACCTTTCTCCTCTGCATATAAATGAGGAGAAAGGTTTTTTTATGGCTAAACATACTCTCAAAACAAAAAAGGTGTCATATTCAAATAGGACAACGTCATACACATATATTGTCCTGACACCTTTCAAGCACCGTTTGATTGAAGTATAGAGTATTTTATTTGAAAACGAGGATAGCAAGTCCGGGAGGGGATCACTTGGAAAAAGTCGATATTTTCAAGGATATCGCTGAACGAACAGGAGGCGATATATATTTAGGAGTCGTTGGAGCTGTTCGTACAGGGAAATCTACGTTTATTAAAAAGTTTATGGAGCTCGTGGTGCTCCCGAATATCAATAATGAGGCAGACCGTGCAAGAGCACAGGATGAATTGCCGCAAAGCGCAGCAGGAAAAACCATTATGACCACAGAGCCAAAATTTGTGCCAAATCAAGCGGCATCCATTCACGTGAGTGACGGCCTGGATGTCAACATTAGGCTTGTCGATTGTGTAGGCTACACCGTGCCTGGTGCACGCGGATATGAAGATGAAAATGGTCCGAGAATGATTAATACGCCGTGGTATGAAGAGCCAATCCCGTTTCATGAAGCAGCGGAAATTGGTACACGCAAGGTCATTCAAGAGCATTCAACCATTGGTGTTGTGATTACAACAGATGGATCTATTGGGGAAATCCCAAGACATGACTATATTGAATCAGAAGAACGTGTCATTGACGAACTCAAAGAAGTTGGAAAGCCGTTTATTATGGTGATCAACTCTGTGAGACCTTATCACCCTGAAACAGAAGCACTGCGGCAGGAACTTAGTCAAAAATATGATATTCCTGTACTCGCGATGAGTGTCGAAAGTATGAGAGAACAAGACGTCCTCAGTGTACTTCGTGAAGCATTATATGAATTCCCAGTGCTTGAGGTGAATGTGAACCTGCCAAGCTGGGTCATGGTACTAAAAGAAGATCATTGGCTAAGAGAGAGTTATCAGGATTCAGTGAAAGAAACCGTCAAGGATATTAAGAGATTAAGAGATGTTGACCGAGTGGTAGGTCAGTTCAGTGAATTCGATTTTATCGAAAGAGCGGGCTTAGCGGGCATTGAAATGGGTCAGGGGATCGCAGAAATTGATCTGTATGCGCCGGATGATCTATATGATCATATCCTAAAAGAAGTGGTTGGTGTGGAAATTAGGGGCAAAGATCACCTTCTTGAGCTCATGCAAGATTTTGCACATGCGAAAACGGAGTATGATCAAGTGTCTGACGCTTTAAAAATGGTGAAGCAGACTGGTTATGGAATTGCGGCACCAGCTTTGTCGGATATGAGTTTAGATGAGCCGGAAATCATTAGGCAAGGATCAAGATTCGGCGTCAGATTAAAAGCAGTCGCGCCATCTATTCATATGATTAAGGTAGATGTAGAAAGTGAGTTTGCGCCGATTATCGGAACAGAAAAACAAAGTGAAGAGCTCGTCCGATACTTAATGCAAGACTTTGAGGATGATCCGCTTTCTATCTGGAATTCCGATATATTTGGACGCTCACTCAGCTCGCTTGTCAGAGAAGGCATTCAAGCAAAACTCTCGCTGATGCCGGAAAATGCAAGGTATAAACTAAAGGAAACGCTTGAACGAATTATTAACGAAGGATCAGGCGGTCTGATCGCGATTATTCTATAGGATGTGAGACCTCTCATTGATGGGGGTCTTTTTTTGCGTGCGGGTGAAGTCATAAAAAGACAATTGTATAAAGATTAGTCAGATTCAGGCTGAAATTAGGAATATTCGTTCGCAAAAGTGCCCTTAATCCTTGACGAATAAGGATTCTTCCCTTTAAAATGCTTGATATGGTATTTCATATGTGTTAATCTACTTACAGAAAATCTTCACTTTGTTGGACAAACATTCCTTCAAAGAGAAGTTTTCTAATGAAAAGCCATGTATGACGCTTTCTAGACGCTCTTTTTTTCAAAAAAAGTGTATAGAAAGAAGATGAATTGTGAAGAAATGATAACAATCTATTGAATGCATATTTTTGGGAGGAGGTGAAAGGCATGAACAAGACAGAACTTATTAACGCGGTTGCTGAAGCAAGCGAGTTATCTAAAAAAGACGCGACAAAAGCAGTTGATTCTGTTTTTGATACAATTTTAGATGCACTTAAAAATGGTGACAAAATCCAACTTATTGGTTTTGGTAACTTTGAAGTACGTGAGCGTTCAGCTCGTAAAGGACGTAACCCACAAACTGGTGCAGAGATCGAAATCCCTGCAAGCAAAGTACCTGCTTTCAAACCAGGTAAAGCACTTAAAGACGCGGTGGCAGGTAAATAATCGTTATGTGTAATGATCCTATTGAAGGAGTTATACATATACAGTTTCACACTGGTCTAGAAAAGCCCCTTTGATAAGGGGCTTTTCCTTTTGAATCAAATGGTTTGTTTAGAACGCTCTCCTTTGCTTTTAGGATCTGAAGTGTGCTAGAATCTGAATGAAATGTAATCGCCTTTGGAGGATATAATACATGAGTGAAATAAATAAAGAATTAATCGAACACGCGGTACGCGATATATTAAAAGCAATCGGAGAAGATCCAGATCGTGAGGGACTTCTTGATACCCCAAAACGAGTAGCAAAAATGTATGAAGAAGTGTTCTCGGGATTAAATGAAGATCCAAAAGAACATTTTAAAACCATTTTTGGTGAAGATCATGAAGAACTTGTTCTTGTGAAAGATATTGCTTTTCATTCAATGTGTGAACACCATCTTGTGCCATTCTATGGCAAAGCCCATGTCGCTTATATTCCGCGCGGCGGAAAAGTAACGGGACTCAGCAAGCTGGCGAGAGCAGTAGAAGCCGTGGCAAAGCGCCCGCAGCTTCAGGAGCGCATTACATCAACGATTGCAGATAGTATGGTGGAAACTTTAAATCCACATGGTGTGATGATTGTCGTTGAAGCAGAGCATATGTGTATGACGATGCGCGGAGTGAAGAAACCCGGCGCTAAAACCGTCACTTCAGCCGTACGCGGTACATTTGCAAATGATGCGGCAGCAAGAGCAGAAGTGCTTTCATTTATTAAAAACGACTAATCCATAGATGGAAGGTGAACAGATTGAGTGAAAATAAAGCATCTGATTTTGTGGTGATTAAAGCCATTGATAATGGTGTCAATGTGATCGGCTTAACTAGAGGTTCCGATACAAGATTTCACCATTCCGAAAAGCTCGATAAAGGTGAAGTCATTATCGCACAATTTACTGAGCACACATCAGCCATCAAAGTGCGAGGCGATGCTGTCATTCAAACAAGCTTCGGTGAAATTCAAAGCGAAGCAAAGAAATAACGCACGACCATGCACTTGATAGCATGAAAGTCAGGCCTGATATGGTATAATAAATCTCTATACAATGTAGAGAGCTACATATGAAACTGTAATTTTTGGGACAAGGGTGATATCTTTGCAAGACATCTACGGAATTTTATCTAATCTGAATATAAAATTAAACAAAAAGCTTTCTCATCCTTATTTGGCGAAGCATTTGCGTGCGCCGCTCATCGATGAAGATAAGCTCCTTCTTTTTCATGCAATGTTTGATGAAGCTCAAATCGATGCTGAGAAAAAAGAAAATTATATTTTAACGGCGATGCTTGTGCAAATTGCCCTTGATACCCATGACGAAGTCACAACTGCTGCAGCCATCAAACAAGACGAGTTCAAAAATCGTCAGTTGACCATCCTAGCAGGAGACTATTTCAGCGGTCTCTATTACTCTCTTCTCTCTGACATGAAAGATATTTACATGATCCGTACTCTCGCCACGGCGATCAAAGAGATTAATGAACATAAAATTAGACTATATGATCGATCCATTCAAGATGCAGCCCACTTTTATAAAAGTGTTGCTACAGTAGAATCTGCGCTATTCCAAAGAATTTCTGAGCACTTTCAATTGACGCATTGGAATGAAATTGCAAGTCGCTTCCTTGTTTATAAACGTTTTATGAAACAAGCAGAAGACGACAAACATTTAAAACTTTTTTTGAACGATAGCTATACGGACGCCTATACATGTTTTGACAACTTTGAAAGTGAAGGCTATAAAAAGGCCAAACGATCAATCAAGGAGCATCTAGTTTCATCTCCGATCGTTCAAAAAGAGCTATTAAATCGCTTGGATCATATGAAAAATGAACCTGCGTACCATCAGAAAGTGGAAGAAGGGTAAGTCATGCAGCAATCAAAAGAACAGCGAGTACACGGTGTATTTGAAAAAATTTATAAAAACTATGACCAAATGAACTCTGTCATTAGCTTTAAACAGCATAAAAAATGGCGCGATAAAACAATGAAGCTCATGAATGTTCAAAAAGGAGCCAAAGCGCTAGATGTATGTTGCGGAACTGCCGATTGGACGATTGCACTTGCAGACGCTGTTGGAGAAACAGGCGAGGTCAAAGGCCTTGACTTCAGTAAAAATATGCTGAGTGTTGGCGAAACGAAGGTGAAAACAGGCGGCTACAATCAAATTGAGCTGCTCCACGGCAATGCAATGGAGCTTCCTTTTGAGGACAACTCATTTGATTATGTCACAATCGGTTTTGGCCTTCGAAATGTCCCTGATTACTTAACAGTGCTAAAGGAAATGACACGAGTGGTAAAACCCGGTGGAATGGTTGTCTGCCTTGAAACATCACAGCCTGAGATGATTGGGTTTAAACAAGGATATTATGTCTATTTCAAATACATCATGCCGCTCTTTGGCAAGCTGTTTGCCAAAAGCTATCAGGAGTATTCATGGCTTCAAGAATCAGCCAAAACGTTCCCTGGCATGAAAGAACTGGCGTCTCTTTTTGAAGAGGCCGGTCTGTCTGATGTCTCGTATCATCCATTTACAGGCGGTGTAGCAGCAACACATATCGGAAAGAAGCTTTGAATAAACGATATTTGGGTGAAAATAATGAAACTAAAAGCAATGATTTCTTTTCTAAATCATGATATCGATATAATTGAAAAAGAGCTTGAACAAACCGTTCGCTCTGATTATGCATTATTAAGTGAAGCCGGTCTTCATTTGCTGCAAGCGGGCGGAAAACGAATCCGCCCCGTTTTTGTTCTCCTTTCAGGCATGTTTGGTGACTATGATATTAATAAAATTAAATATGTAGCCGTAGCGCTTGAATTAATTCATATGGCATCACTTGTCCATGACGATGTCATTGATGATGCAGAACTGAGAAGAGGAAAACCGACGATTAAAGCAAAATGGGACAACAGAATTGCGATGTACACGGGGGATTACTTATTTGCAAGGTCACTCGAGTACATGACGAAAATCAATCACCTAATGGCACATGAAATTTTGTCAAAAATGGTCGTCGAGCTCTGTCTTGGGGAAATAGAACAAGTCAAAGATAAATACAACATGGACCAAAACCTTCGTACATATTTAAGAAGAATTAAACGAAAAACAGCCTTGCTTATTGCAGGCAGCTGCCAATTAGGTGCGATTGCAGCTGGAACAGATGAAAAAACACATAAAGCCCTTTACTGGTTTGGGTACTATGTTGGTATGTCGTACCAGATCATTGATGATGTCCTTGATTTTACATCAACTGAAGAAGAATTAGGCAAACCTGTTGGCGGGGACCTTTTACAAGGAAATGTCACTCTTCCCGTTTTATACGCGCTTCAGAACCCGACGTTAGAAGGTCAGTTGAAGCTGATCAATAGTGAAACGACGGAAAAGCAGCTGAAACCTGTGATTGAACATCTCAAACAAACAGATGCGATCGACCGTTCCATTCGAGTGAGTGAAATGTATTTGAAAAAAGCATTTGAACAGCTCGATCAACTTCCGCGCGGGCGGGCTAAATCTTCATTAGCGTCGATTGCAAAATATATAGGTAAACGAAAATTCTGATCAACGTTTCGTTGATTGGTTTTTTTGTGAAATTTTTTGTCAAAAATTGATTATTATAAAAAAAAATGATACGATCACTTTGTAACAATGTAAGCCTATACATACATAATGACGGGGTGGAAAACGTATATGGACAAAACATTTCTTATGGTCAAGCCTGATGGTGTGGAAAGACAATTAATCGGTGAAATTGTGTCAAGATTCGAAAAAAAGGGGCTTCAGCTTGTTGGAGCAAAGCTCATGAGCATTCCAAAAGAAGTAGCAGAAACACATTACGGAGAGCATAAAGAAAAACCATTTTTCGGTGAATTGGTTGACTTTATTACGTCAGGACCTGTATTTGCGATGGTATGGCAAGGTGAACAAGTCGTTGACGTAACAAGGCAGATAATTGGAAAGACAAATCCGAAGGAAGCGCTTCCAGGAACAATAAGAGGCGACTATGGATTAACTGTTGGCAAAAACATTATCCATGGCTCAGACTCACCAGAAAGTGCCGAAAGAGAAATCAACCTTTTCTTTAAACAAGAAGAACTGACAAACTGGGATCAAACGATCTCAAGCTGGATTTATTAATGTTCAAGCCAAAGTGTTCATCAAATGATCACTTTGGCTTTTTTATATTGAGATTTCTATCCGAATTTTCGCATGAGATGATACAAATTTATGATAAAAACAGCTATACTAGGACAAAGATAGATGAGACAGGAGAGGACATTGATGGATCAGTATCAAGTATTTGTTGGAAAATGGAAAAAACTAACTGGGGTAGATCTGAATTTATATAAAGAAGCGCAAATGAAACGAAGATTAACATCTCTTTATGATAAAAAAGGATATAAAGATTTTGAGGCATTTGCGTCTGCTCTTGAAAAGGACAAAGCGCTATTAGATGAAACGATGGATCGAATGACGATCAATGTGTCAGAATTTTACCGAAACTATCAGCGCTGGGAAGTACTTGATCAAAAAATCCTGCCGCTGCTTTCAAAAAACAGCGGCACCCTAAAAATATGGAGTGCAGCTTGCTCTACTGGAGAAGAACCGTATACACTCTCAATGTTGCTATCAAGCCATCCGCTTGTGAAGGACTTCCAAATTATTGCAACGGATATAGATGATAAAGTCCTGCAATCTGCGCAAAAAGGAATATATCATGAACGATCTTTGCAAGAGGTGCCAGATCAAATCAAGCAAAAATATTTCACCAAAGAAGATTCTTCATTTTACACGGTGAAGGATGAGATTCGAAAGCACATTCAATTTAAGAAACACAACCTTTTAGCAGATCCATATGAAAAACAGCTGGATCTCATCGTGTGCAGAAATGTCCTCATCTACTTTACAGAAGAGGCGAAAGAAGAAATTTACTTAAAAATGAGCAGCAGTTTAAAGCAAAACGGCGTATTATTTGTTGGTTCTACAGAACAAATTTTTCACCCAGAAAAGTTTGGATTAACCTCTGCTGATACTTTCTTTTATCAAAAGAAGGGGTAGTAGCTGACTTTTTAGTAGGAAGTGTGTTATCATAGTTTTACTTAAAAGCGTTAATGCGATGAAGGGAGAATAAGTCATGAGGTACTTAACAGCAGGTGAATCACATGGTCCACAACTGACCACAATTATTGAAGGAGTTCCAGCGGGACTTTACATAGAGCAGGATGACATCAATTATGAACTGGCTAGAAGACAAAAAGGTCATGGCCGCGGAAGAAGAATGCAGATTGAAAAAGACCAAGCGAAAGTGTTAAGTGGTGTCCGCCACGGGAAAACATTAGGTTCTCCTATTGCACTTGTTGTTGAAAATAATGATTGGAAGCACTGGACAAAGGTCATGGGTGCAGAGCCGATTACTGAAGAAGAAGAGAGTGAAATGAAGCGTCAAATCTCTCGTCCAAGACCAGGGCATGCGGATTTAAATGGTGCGATTAAATATGGTCACCGTGATATGAGAAACGTATTAGAGCGCTCATCAGCACGCGAGACAACGGTTCGTGTAGCAGCAGGTGCAGTAGCGAAACAAATTTTGGCTCACCTTGGAATCAAAGTGGCTGGTCACGTCCTTGAAATTGGTGGAGTAAAAGCTTCCCATACCGCTTATGAATCTATTGAAGATTTGCAAAAAGTAACAGAAGAATCACCTGTTCGCTGCTATGACAGTGAAGCTGGTCAAAAAATGATGGATGCCATTGACGAAGCGAAGCAAAACGGCGATTCAATTGGTGGTATTGTCGAAGTCATCGTTGAAGGGATGCCAGTTGGGGTCGGCAGCTATGTGCACTATGACCGCAAACTGGATAGCAAGCTTGCAGGCGCAGTACTGAGTATCAACGCTTTTAAAGGAGTTGAATTCGGTATTGGCTTTGAGGCGGCTTCTAAAAATGGCAGTGAAGTTCATGATGAAATCATCTGGGATGAAGAAAAAGGCTATACGAGAAAAACAAATCGCTTAGGTGGTCTTGAAGGCGGAATGTCAACTGGCATGCCAATCGTCGTAAGAGGGGTTATGAAACCAATCCCAACCTTATACAAACCATTGCAAAGCGTGGATATTGAGACAAAAGAACCTTTCTCTGCAAGTATTGAGCGTTCTGACAGCTGTGCTGTTCCAGCCGCAAGTGTTGTCGCAGAAGCAGTCGTTGCATGGGAAATCGCCAATGCAGTGGTTGAGCAGTTTGGTCTTGATCAAATTGACCGCATTAAAGAAAATGTGGACAAAATGCGCCAGCTTCAGAGGGAGTTTTAATGAAAACACTGGAAGTGAAGACGTCTTCAGCCACTTATCCTGTATATATCGGTGATGGGATTAGACAAAATATCGTAGACTTGATTACTTCCACTGGGCGATCCTACACGAAGCTCTTCATCGTGACAGATTCAGCCGTCGATGCCCTTTATGGAGATGAAATGGTTCAATTACTTAAACAGAAATGGTCTGTACAAAAAGTAGTGGTGCCAAACGGAGAACAATCAAAATCTTTTGCGCAGTTTGAGCAGATTCATACGAAAGCTATCCAATTTCAACTCGACCGCTCCTCATGCATCATTGCATTAGGAGGCGGGGTGATTGGAGACTTGGCTGGCTTTGCTGCTGCCACTTATATGAGAGGCATTGATTTTATTCAAGTACCGACCACGCTGCTTGCACATGATAGTGCAGTCGGCGGAAAAACCGGAATCAATCATCCGCTCGGCAAAAATTTAATTGGTGCGTTTCATCAACCGGCTGCTGTCATTTATGATACAAGTATGCTAGAGACACTCTCACCAATAGAGCTGAGATCAGGCTTTGCAGAAGTGATAAAACATGCACTGATTTCAAGTGAAGTCTTTTTATCAGAACTGATGTCCATTCGTTCGTTGACAGAATTATCAAAGGATGAACTGGCACATATGCTTTATCAAGGGATTCAAGTGAAGGCATCCATTGTTCAAGAAGATGAAAAAGAACAAGGTGTGCGGGCATACTTGAATTTAGGTCATACACTAGGGCATGCCATTGAAGCGGAGTATGGATACGGTGCGATCACGCATGGAGATGCCATTGCAATTGGCATGCAGTTTGCTTTATATGTCAGTGAAAAAGAGCAAGGACTCAGCCTAGATCGTGAGAAACTTAAATTGTGGATGAAAGAACTAGGGTTCCCAGTACAAGTCACACAAACGATTTCAACCAAAACATTTGTCGATCGCATGATTGGTGATAAGAAGGCAAGAGGCGGGAGTGTTCAGTTTGTTTTGCTAAAACAAGTTGGAGACGTCACCCTGCAATCTTTCACAAAAGATGAGCTGTATCACTGGCTCGAAGAATGGAAACGGGAGGAGGGCTGTCTATGATGTTTCGCGGGATACGCGGGGCTACAACTGTGACAGAAGATACAGAAACAGAAGTGTTAACCAAAACGAAGCAGCTGCTAGAAGCGATCATTTCAAAAAATCAAGTAGATCCAGAGCGTGTCGTGCAGATCTTGATTTCAGCTACACAAGATATTCACTCTGTTTTTCCAGCAAAAGCACTCAGGCAGTTTGAAGGATGGACCTATGTGCCTGTCACTTGTATGCAAGAGCTTGACATTGATGGAGGTCTAAAGAAGTGTATTCGCGTTTTAATGACCGTTCAGACAGATGTCAAGCAGGAAGACATCCAGCACGTATACTTGGAAGAGGCTGTCACGCTTCGGCCTGATTTACAGTTGACAAAAAACAAGGAATTATAATACGATATGAACAGCCGAAGTTTACACACAGGTGTGAACGGCATTGCAAGCTTAGAGAAGATGAGAATGAGACTAGGGTAGTTGAGATGAGTAGAGTTGAGCAGAGATACGATACTTCTATTTAATCATACTGCCTAAAAGAGCGAAGCCTCTTTTAGGCTTATTTCGTATACTCAAACAAATCCTCAAGATGTCCCCTCATTCTCCTTAATTCCATTTAAGGAGTGTGCTTATGAAATCCCAATCAAGCCTTACCCAATTTTTAAGAGACAGTCAGTTTTACAAAACCATCCCGATTGTTGAAACCATTACAGTTGATACGCTCTCACCCATTCAAATTGTTGAGAAACTGAAACAGGATATTGTGTATTTGCTAGAAAGCAAAGACGAATCTTCTAGCTGGTCGAGATATTCCTTTATCGGATTACATCCTTTTTTAACATTACATGACGAGCAAGACCATTATATTGCTCGTGACGCTGCGGGAAAGTCAGTGATGCAAAAAGCGGAGCTGAAAGAGTTGCTTGACTGGATGAAAGAGCAATATCAAATCAAGACACCTGAAATTGATATCCCATTTACTGGCGGAGCCGTAGGGTACTTAAGTTACGACCTCATTCCCAACATTGAGCCGTCTGTCAAGCCGCATCCGAATGCATCAATAACAGATAATTGCACATTATTTGTTTGCCAAACAATGATCGCATTTGATCACGAAACAAACCAAGTTCATTTTATTCAGTACACGCAGCTGAACGGTCATGAAACAGAGGAAGAAAAAATTCTGGTTTATCGAGAAAATCAAAAGCAGCTTGAACTGATGATACAGCAGCTTCATACAAAAATTGATATGAAAGAACTGATTATCTCAGGGAATTTGAATGAACCCCCTTCGTTTGAACAGGTGACGTCTACCTATGAAAAAGCAAAATTTTTAAAGGATGTCGAAAAAATCAAGGAGTATATTCGAGCGGGTGATATCTTCCAGGGTGTACTTTCTCAGCGTTTTGACATTCCAGTGACAGTGAGCTCATTTGAATTATATCGTGTGCTTCGGATCGTCAATCCATCACCGTATATGTATTTTATGAAATTAAAAGATCGAGACTTAGTCGGAAGCTCGCCAGAACGATTAATCCATGCGAAAAACGGCCACTTAGAAATCCATCCAATTGCTGGTACAAGAAAACGAGGAATGACAAAAGAAGAAGATGATGCACTAGCAAGAGAGTTGCTCGATGATGAAAAAGAAAAAGCAGAACATTACATGCTGGTGGATCTGGCTCGAAATGATGTGGGACGTGTGGCAGAATACGGCAGTGTGTCTGTCCCAACTTTTACAAAAGTCGTGAATTTTTCGCACGTCATGCACATTATTTCTATTGTGACAGGGAAGCTGAAGCAGGATACACATCCAGTAGACGCACTTATGTCCGCTTTTCCAGCAGGCACATTGACAGGCGCCCCCAAAATTAGGGCGATGCAATTATTAAACGAAATGGAGCCTGAGCCAAGAGAGACGTATGGCGGCTGTATTGCCTATATTGGTTTCGACGGCAATATCGATTCCTGTATTACCATTCGCACAATGAGCGTCAAACATCAGACTGCTTCTATACAAGCAGGTGCCGGCATTGTCGCTGATTCCGTTCCAGAAAACGAATGGGAAGAGACGTGTAATAAGGCAGGAGCACTTCTAAAAGCCATTCAGCTTGCTGAACATATTTTCTCAGAAAAGGAGAGTGTGCCAAATGAATCAACGACTATCAGCTCTTGTTAATGGAGGAAAACTATCAGAAAAAGAAGCGAATGGCCTGATGCATGATATGATGAGCGGCTCGTTAACAGATACTGAAGTCGCTGCTAGTCTATCTATTTTAGCGCATCGAGGAGAAACCGCTGAAGAAATGACAGGCTTC
Organism: Bacillus sp. FSL K6-3458; assembly: GCF_038005045.1. Lineage (NCBI taxonomy): Bacteria > Bacillati > Bacillota > Bacilli > Caryophanales > Bacillaceae > Bacillus > Bacillus sp. FSL K6-3458. The sequence goes on from NZ_JBBOSI010000001.1 coordinate 1,998,512, forward strand.
GTGAAAGCCATGAGGCAGCATGCAGCACCAGTAGAAAGGTCACTTGATGTCGTTGATACGTGCGGGACAGGAGGCGACGGTTTATCAACATTTAATATATCAACAGCCGCTGCCATCGTTGCTTCGGCTGCTGGGGCGAAAATCGCCAAGCACGGAAATCGTTCCGTCTCCTCTAAAAGCGGGAGTGCTGACGTGCTAGAATGTCTTGGTATTCAAATTCAATCCACACCTGAAGAAACAAGACGGCAAATACAGCAGAAAAACATGGGCTTTTTATTTGCACCGCTCTATCATTCTTCTATGAAACAAGTAGCCACCGTACGCAAGCAGCTCGGATTTCGGACGGTATTTAACTTATTAGGACCGCTTTGCCACCCGATGCAGGCCAAAAAGCAAATCATCGGTGTGTATGCAAAGGAAAAGGCAAAGCTCATGGCGAAAGCTCTTGCTCCTTTAGAGCCAGAACATGTCCTGTTTGTTTGCGGAGATGATGGGCTGGATGAATTAACCATTACAGCAAATTCATACATCATTGAACTCAAAAAAGGTGTCATGACAGAATATACGTTAAACCCAGAAGACTTCGGACTTGAAAAAGGGCATTTATCAGACATTCAGGTTCAATCACCAGAAGAAAGTGCCAAATTGATTCAGAATATATTGAATTATCAAGCGGGTGGAGCACCGCTTCATATTACAGCGCTTAATGCTGGGGCCGCATTATATGTGGCAGGAAAAGCAGAGAGTCTGATGGCAGGCACAATGAAAGCATTAGAAACGATCAAAAACGGATCAGCTAAAGAACAATTAGCCCGTCTAAAACAAAAAACGAAAGAGGAAGAGATCTATGCTTAATCAAATTATCGCCCGTAAAAAAGAACATGTGCAAACCTTGCAATTACCTGAGGAAGGACATTATGAAAGACAATCATTTAAAGAAGCCCTTATGAATCCTCACCGGTCGATCGGACTGATTGCTGAGGTGAAAAAAGCGTCTCCTTCCAAAGGAATCATTCAGCCTCATTTTGATCCTTTACAGACAGCAAAAGCATACGAAGCATCAAATGCAGATTGTTTATCTGTCTTAACGGATGAACCGTTTTTCCAAGGGAAAAACGAATATTTGTCTCTTATTAAAGAACACATCACACGTCCTATTTTAAGAAAAGATTTCATTATTGACTCTATACAAGTAGAAGAATCGAAACGGATAGGGGCAGATGCCATTTTATTAATTGGAGAGGCGCTTGAGCCGCAAAAGCTGTATGAGCTCTATACAGAAGCGAAAGAAAAAGGACTGGATGTCCTCGTTGAAGTACATGCAGCACATACACTAGAAAAGATCTTACACCTATTCACTCCTGAGATTATCGGTGTGAACAACCGGAATCTCAATACGTTTACAACAACTGTTGAACAAACAAAAGAGATCGCGCCACTTGTTCCAAAAGACGTATTACTAGTAAGTGAAAGCGGGATAAAGACATTTGATGCTCTGACCTTTGTGAAACAGCACGGAGCAAATGCCGTTCTTGTTGGTGAATCTTTAATGAGGGAACAATCACAGGAGAAAGCCGTTCAGGCATTGTTCGGAGAATGAAGAAAAGTAAGCCTTACTTAAAATATTGCGGGGCTGTCTCACAAGAGGATGTTGCATGCATCTCGCAATCTCAAGCGGATGCCATCGGTTTTATTTTTGCGCCGAGTAAAAGACGAGTTGATCCAGATCAAGTGAAACACTGGCTGTCAAAAGTAAAATGCAAAAAAGAGATAGTGGGGGTATTTGTGAATGAAAAAACACCAAAAGTGTGCGAGATCACAAACAACCTCCCCTTAGATATTGTGCAGCTCCATGGCGATGAGACGCCAGAAGATGCAAGCGACATCAAACAACAAACGAAGGCGCTCGTTTGGAAAGTGTTCCATCACGAGCCCGATGTAAACAACACACTTGAACATATGACGGCATTTGCTCCAAGTGTCGACGGCTTTCTCATTGATGCGAAAGTAAAAGGAATGAGAGGCGGTTCTGGAACAGCTTTTGCATGGGAGGCGGTGCCTTCATATGTTCAGCATGCAAAACAACTGGGGAAAACTTGCGCCATTGCTGGCGGGATCACGCCAGACACCATAATAGATCTGCTTGCTTTTGGTCCAGACGCCATAGACCTTTCAAGCGGTATAGAAGAAAACGGAAAGAAAAGCAGTACAAAGATGAAAGTGCTCGAAGAAAGGATGTTGAACCATGTACGCATATCCAAATGAGATTGGCAGATATGGAGAATTTGGAGGGAAATTCGTTCCTGAAACGCTCATGCAGCCACTAGAAGAGATCGAACAAGCTTTTCGTGAATTAAAAGAAGACCCTGCTTTTCAAAAGGAATATATATCGCTTTTGAAAAACTATTCAGGCAGACCAACTGCACTCACATACGCTGATCAATTATCGGCATATCTCGGTGGTGCTAAAATCTATTTAAAAAGAGAAGATTTAAACCATACAGGCGCTCATAAAATTAACAATGCGCTTGGGCAGGCACTGCTAGCGAAAAAAATGGGGAAATCAAATATCATCGCCGAAACAGGAGCAGGTCAGCACGGTGTAGCTGCTGCAACAGTGGCCGCAAAATTCGGTTTATCCTGCACTGTATTTATGGGAAAAGAAGATGTGGAAAGACAATCACTGAATGTGTTCCGAATGAAACTGCTCGGCGCTGAAGTCATACCTGTCACAAGTGGGAACGGAACATTAAAGGATGCAACCAATGAAGCCATCCGCTATTGGGTCCAGCATTGCAGTGACCACTTTTATATGATCGGCTCAGTCGTTGGACCTCATCCGTATCCTCAAATCGTCAGTGAATTTCAGCGGATGATCGGAGATGAGGCAAAAGCGCAGATACTTGAAAAGGAAGGGCAGCTTCCTCATAAAGTCGTTGCCTGTGTTGGTGGCGGGAGCAATGCGATAGGGATGTACCGGGCGTTCTTAGATGAAGAGGTCGATATCATTGGTGTAGAAGCTGCTGGGAAAGGAATCGACACTCCGCTTCATGCAGCGACCATCACGAAAGGGACAAAAGGTGTCATACATGGATCTTTGACATACTTGATCCAAGACGAATTTGGTCAAATTATTGAGCCTTATTCGATTTCAGCTGGATTAGACTATCCGGGGATCGGACCAGAGCATGCGTATTTGCATGCGAGCGGCCGGGTTCAATATGTGAGTGCGACAGATCAAGAAGCACTAGATGCGTTAAAGCTGCTCACAGAAAAAGAAGGAATCCTGCCAGCGATCGAATCTGCACATGCTTTAGCAAAAGCGTTTGAAATGAGCCAGAACATGAGTGAAGACGACATTGTTCTTGTCTGCTTGTCAGGCAGAGGAGATAAGGACGTGCATACATTAATGAATGTGCTTGAAAGTGAGGGTGAAACAAAATGATCACATTTCAATTAGAGCAAGGTCAGAAATTATTTATTCCATTTATTACAGCGGGTGATCCATCAGAAGAGATCACCATTGATTTAGCCCTCGCGCTTCAAGCAGCAGGGGCACATGCGATTGAACTAGGTGTTCCGTATTCCGATCCGTTAGCGGACGGCCCCGTCATTCAAAGAGCTTCTAAAAGAGCACTTCATCATGATATGAATATCGTAAAAGCGATAGAATTAGCAGGAAAGATGAAAAAAAACGGCATAAAAATTCCTGTAATTCTATTTACGTATTATAATCCTGTGTTACAATTAGACATAGAATACTTTTTCGCTTTACTGCGCAAAAATCATATTTCGGGACTCTTAACACCCGACTTGCCTTTTGAAGAGAGCAGCGAGCTGCAGAAGAACTGTCAAGCACACGACATTTCATATATATCACTCGTTGCACCAACAAGCAAGGAACGATTAGAAAAAATTGTAGAGCAGGCAGAAGGTTTTGTGTATTGTGTTTCATCTCTCGGCGTCACAGGCGTCAGACAATCTTTCGACGCATCGATTACAGATTTTATTCAACAAGTGAAACAGTTGAGTCAAATACCAGTTGCTGTAGGTTTTGGTATTTCAACAAGAGAACAAGTAGACTCAATGAATAAAATGAGTGATGGTGTCGTTGTCGGCAGTGCGCTTGTCAAAAAAATTGAAGAGCTTCAAGAACAATTAGTAGCAAGTGATACACGCCAAGAGGCTTTAAGAGAATTTGAAACATATGCAAAAACATTTAGTCCCCTCTATTCATTCAAATGAGGTGAAACATTTTGCAAATCAAAGATCAATTAAAACAGCTAAAACCGTATCAACCTGGGAAACCAATTGAAGAGGTCAAAAAAGAATATCAATTAGACAAAATTGTGAAATTGGCTTCAAATGAAAACCCTTTTGGATGTTCCACACATGCAAGAGAGGCCATACAAGCTGAACTTGAACATTTAGCGATTTATCCAGACGGATACAGCGCAAGTTTAAGAACGGAACTGGCTGAGTTTCTTCAAGTAAATGAAAAACAATTAATATTCGGGAATGGCTCAGATGAACTTGTGCAAATTATTGCTAGGGCATTCCTTGATCAACATACAAATACGGTGATCCCATCCCCGTCATTCCCGCAATACCGTCACAATGCAGTGATTGAGCATGCAGAGATTAGAGAAGTACCACTTCTAAATGGTGGAGCTCATGATCTAAAGGGAATGCTGGATGCGATGGATGACAACACAAAAGTCGTTTGGGTGTGTAACCCGAACAATCCGACAGGAAATCATTTGTCAGAGTCTGAGCTCGTATCGTTTTTAGATCAAGTGCCTGCTCACGTGCTTGTCGTTCTAGATGAAGCATATTTTGAATATGTTCGCGCGGAAGACTTTCCGAACAGTTTATCTCTATTAAAAGCCTATCAAAATGTCATTGTACTGCGCACGTTCTCTAAAGCATATGGACTTGCGGCACTTCGAGTAGGTTATGGGGTTGCCTCAGAGGAGTTGATTACCGCCATTGAACCTGCGAGAGAGCCCTTTAATACAAGTCGTATCGCTCAGGCAGCTGCACGTGCAGCCATTAAAGATCAAGACTTTATTCAATCGTGCAGACAAAAAAATGAAGCAGGTCTCAAACAATATCAAGATTTTGCAGACCGTTTTGGATTATTTATCTATCCATCTCAAACAAACTTTGTGCTGATTGATTTTAAAAGAGACGCAGATGAGCTGTTCAATGCACTTTTGAAAAAGGGCTATATCGTTCGATCTGGTCAAGCTCTCGGATTCCCAACCTCTTTACGTATTACTGTTGGAACAAAGGAGCAAAATGAAGAAATCCTAACTACACTTGCCGATTTATTACAAGGCATTCGTGCGTAGCATAACAATGAAGTCATATCCTGTTTATGGGATATGGCTTTCGTTGTAACTCATCCAATATACATATAAGCTATTGAAACAGCTTGTTTAATTTACGCGAAAAATCAGGTGATGAACATGAATGAAGCAAACGAAACCATATTAATCGCTGGGCTTGGTTTAATTGGTGGTTCTATTGCACTGTCGATTAAAAAAGAATTTCCACATAAAAAAATTGTAGGCTATGATGTCTCTAAAGAACAAATGATTGCTGCAACAAAACTAGGAATCATCGACGCGACTGCCGAGTCCTTGATGGAAGGCTTAAAAGCATCAGCAACGATTATTTTGGCAACGCCAGTACAACAAACCGTCAAAATGTTAAGTGATATTGCAGCATCTGGTATTGAAAGAGAGCTCACGATTACGGATGTAGGGAGCACAAAGCAAAAGGTCGTTCACTTTGCTGAAAAAACGTTGCCTGATCATTACCAATTTATTGGCGGGCATCCGATGGCAGGGTCTCATAAGTCAGGTGTCATTGCAGCAAAAGACTTTTTATTTGAAAATGCATTCTACATTTTAACGCCAGCAAAGGTAACAAGTCGTCAAGCTGTTGACCGCTTGAAGGATCTACTGAAGGGAACCAATGCTCATTTCATTGAAATGACACCCGAAGAACATGATGCTGTGACAAGTGTGATTAGTCACTTTCCACACATCGTCGCTGCCAGTCTTGTGCATCAAGCGCATCATTTTGAAGAAGAATTTCCTCTTGTAAAACGGTTTGCTGCTGGAGGCTTTCGAGATATTACCCGTATTGCATCAAGTAATCCTGCAATGTGGCGCGATATCCTTTTGCACAATAAAAACAAGATTTTAGACCGATTTCATGAATGGAAAAAAGAGATTGACCGCATTGAATCCTTTGTGCAACAAGAAGATGCTGAGGGGTTATTCTCTTATTTCCAAGAGGCCAAGGAATATCGCGACGGCCTGCCTCTGAGGAAAAAAGGAGCGATCCCTGCTTTTTATGATCTTTATGTCGATGTGCCGGATCATCCTGGTGTTATTTCGGAAATTACAGGATATCTAGCAAATGAAAACATCAGTATTACAAATATCCGTATTATTGAAACGCGAGAAGACATTAACGGGATTTTACGCATTAGTTTTCAAACAGATAATGATCGAAAGCGGGCAGAACTCTGTATAAAAAATAGAGCAAATTACGATACATTTTATGCTGATTGAGGTGAGGAACATGAAAATTCATAAAAGTGCTCCTATGAATGGAGAAATTCATATTCCAGGAGATAAATCCATTTCTCATAGATCTGTGATGTTTGGCGCTATTGCTGACGGGACTACAGTAGTAAAAAACTTTCTTCCTGGCGCTGATTGTTTAAGCACGATTGATTGTTTTAGAAAAATGGGTGTCGACATCGAACAAAAAGGTACAGATGTTGTCATTCATGGTAAGGGACTAAAAGGACTTAAAGAGCCGAGCGATATTCTCGATGTGGGTAACTCTGGCACGACCATTCGTTTAATGATGGGAATCTTGGCTGGCTGTGAGTTCCACAGTACGCTGATCGGAGACGAAAGTATTGCCAAAAGACCGATGAAACGGGTAACAGGTCCGTTAAGACAATTAGGAGCCAAGATCGATGGTAGAGCAAATGGCGAGTATACACCGCTTTCTATACGTGGGGGTAATTTAAAAGCTATCTCTTATGAGTCTCCGGTTGCAAGTGCGCAAATTAAATCGGCTGTCCTTTTAGCTGGACTGCAGGCAGAAGGAACAACGACGTTAACTGAACCGCATAAATCAAGAGACCATACCGAAAGAATGTTATCAATGTTTGGTGTCTCGCTACATGAAGATGCACAAAGTGTTTCAATTGAAGGTGGACAAACGTTAAAAGCAACAGATGTATTTGTCCCTGGAGATATTTCTTCAGCTGCATTTTTCTTAGTGGCTGGATCTATCGTTCCAAACAGCCGGATTGTATTGAGAAATGTCGGTTTGAACAAAACGAGAACTGGTATTATAGATGTGCTAAAACAAATGGGTGCAGACCTCGACATTCAAGAAGTGGATGCTAAAGGCGGAGAACCGTACGGTGATTTAACGATCTCTACCTCTTCATTAAAAGGGATCGACATTTCAGGTGATATGATCTCTAGACTCATCGACGAAATTCCTATTATTGCGCTCCTAGCTACTCAAGCAGAAGGAACAACGATCATTAAAGATGCTGCTGAATTAAAAGTGAAAGAAACCAATCGGATTGATACAGTCGTTTCAGAACTTAAAAAACTAGGTGCTCATATTGAAGCAACAGATGATGGAATGAAGATTTATGGTAAAACGAGCCTTAAAGGCGGCGCAGTCGTCTCAAGCTACGGAGATCATCGAATTGGTATGATGTTAGGAATTGCGGCATGTATAACAGAGCAAGCAATCGAGATTGAAGATACAGATGCAGTACGTGTATCTTACCCAAATTTCTTTGAACACATTGAATACTTAACGCAAACAGTCTGAGGATTTCCTCAGGCTTTTTCTTTCCTTTTGCATATTTGAAAGAACTATAGCATAGCTTGTCTCAAGGTGAAACCTTGAAAAAGAGCATTTTGCTGATTCAAAAACAATTTTTTAGTGTATTCGGTTTACAAATCATCAGTTTAGTAAAGTATTGATTGAAAAAGAGTCTTCAAAACACAAAAATGGCTTCATGTTAAAAGAGCAACATATTTGCTGGATATGCAGCTGTCGATTATGATATGAAGTAACAACAGTTTAGGTTTTTGGAAACAGAAAGGAACGGTTTGATTTGAATAGTTCATTACAAGAAGCCATAAAATTAGTTGAGGCGGGTGAGACTGAAAAGGGACTCCAAACACTTGCTCAAGCAGAGAAGCATCTTCATGATGAAGAAAAAGCGCAGGCAGCTCAGTTATATTATGACTGGGGAGATATTGATAAAGCACGGAATCTCATTAGTGATTTACATGATTTATATCCAGAAGAAACAGGATTAACCTGTTTTTATGCAGAGCTGTTAATAGACTCTGATGAAGAAGAGAAGGCAATAGCAGTTCTTGAAACGATTCCTGAAGATGACGATGCGTATCCAGAGAGTTTATTGTTAATGGCAGATTTGTATCAAATGCAAGGACTATTTGAAGTTAGTGAACAAAAGCTTTTAAAAGCGAAAGAGTTACTACCTCATGAAGCCGTCATTGATTTTGCTTTAGGGGAATTGTATTTTTCCCAAGGTCTTTCAAAGAAAGCAGCCGACTATTTCTACAAAGTGGCCGATCAACAAAATGAAATTGGTGGTGTCAATGTATATCAGCGGCTCGCTGAATCGTTAAGCACAGCTGGAGAATTTGAAGATGCCCTTGAATGGTATGAAAAGGCTGTAAAAGATCAAGTGGATCCAAATACACTTTTTGGCTACGGATTTACAGCGATGAGGGCTGGCAGAACGAAAACGGCTATTCAGCAGCTCTCTGAACTAAAAGATATTGATCCTTCGTATTCATCACTTTATATGCCTTTAGCCAAAAGCTATGAGGAAGAAGGACTATATCATGAAGCTTTAGAGATAGTAAAAGAAGGAATTAAAGTGGATGAGTATAACAAAGAGTTATATTTATATGGGGCAAAGATTGATTTGAAAAATGGCCATTCGGAAGATGCGAAAAAATTGCTTCAAGAAGCACTTGCTCTTGATCCAGGATATATTGAAGCGGTTCAAACGCTGCTTGCGATCTATTTAAATGAAGAGCTGTTTGATGAAATTCTGGATGTGATTAAAGAGGTTAAAAGCTTTGGGGAAGAAGATCCAAAATGGAATTGGTATGCTGCTTCTGCTTCTGTCGGACGAGAAGAATACGATGAAGCCGCTGAGTATTTCAAACTTGCTCTGCCTGATTTTGATGAGGAACGTGACTTTTTATATGAATATGCTTCGTTCCTTTTAGAAGAAGGCAGACAAAAAGAAGCCTTGCCGTTATTACGAAAAGTTCTTCAGAAAGATGGCACGAATGAAGAAATTGAAGAAACGATTTTAAGAATTGAAGACGAAATTTCCTTATAGTTTGCAGGAATGAAGAACTGGTTTGTTGAATAATTCATGTATAGCAATTTAATTTACGATAGAGGAGGGAATAACATGCAGACCCCTGTTTCTGTCAATGAAAAGAAGGAATTTATCCGGTGGTTCTTAAACCATTATCAGTTAAAGCGAAGAGAGTGTGTTTGGATATTAAATTATTTAATGAGTCACGACTCTTTGATGGAAAAGGTTCATTTTGTAGAGCAAGCAGAATTTTGCCCAAGGGGAATTATTATGTCAACACACTGTGTGGATGAAGTTCCCTTTAGATTTTATAAAGAAAATATCATGACGACAGATGCAGAAAAATCATTTCATGATATTCGTTTGAATAAACAGCAAGATTTGTTTATTCAATTGAATTTCCGATCTGCATATCGTTCGCCGGAATATGCCGCTGTACTTGAAACAAATCCTCATATTCCTAAAGATCTTTATGAAAATGAAAAAGATAAAGATCTTGCTGAGAAAGTGCTAGAGCATTCTATCGCTACTTTCCAAAAAGAACGGCTGATGAAAGAAATCGATGAAGCGCTTGACCGTCATGATCAAGAAACATTTAATAAGTTAGCAAAAGAATTAAGCCTATTATCATAAACCAAGCCAATAAGCCTTGCCCTATACAGGCAGGGCTTATGTGATGAAAGAGGGGAACTAGATGAAGTTTCAGGCGGAGGACGCGAATCTCTTTTTACAATCTAAAGATTACATTGATACCGCTATCATTCCATTAGTTGGGATAAATGCAAGCCATATCAAACAAACCGTGTCTTTAGGTGAGTTTACAATGCTTGTGTCAGAGGATCTTGAAAGGCAACTGAAAGGCAGAGTGTTTCTTTTTCCTCCATATACATATTTAGAAGTAAACAATCGTAAGCAAGAAGACATACTTGCACTAAAACAATCATTGCAAGAACATTTTCAGCATGTTGTGTTTATCACATCTGATAACAAATGGAAAGAACAGCTAGAAGTGAGCGAATCGGCACTTATATTGCAGTCTGTTCCGCTTGAGCATTTAAAGGTCAATTTAAAGCAAAAAGTCATTCAAGACAGTGTAGAACAAATTTTGAACTTTTTGTTACAAAAATGGAACCCGTCATAAAAACCCTTACATTTGCATTGTACATAGCTTTTTAGGCTGTTGACCTTGTGAATAGATTGATATATTATGAGGGTGTCCTAGTTTTATGAAATTTTTTCTAATTCAGTTATAAAGTAGCTGACGACCTGAGGGGGGGAGAAAAAAATGAGCGAGAAGAGACATGGAGTGTCCAGGCGTCAATTTTTGAATTACACGTTGACCGGCGTGGGGGGATTTATGGCCGCTGGAATGCTCATGCCTATGGTTCGCTTTGCGCTTGACCCTGTGCTAAAAGGAACAGAGGATCAGGATATGGTTCAAGTTGTCAGTGTAGATGAACTGACAAAAGAACCGAAGCGCTTTGACTTTAAAATTGATCAAGTAGATGCATGGTATGAGTCAAAGGAATCTAGGTCTGCATGGGTGTACAAAGAAGGGGATGAAATTGTCGCTTTATCGCCAATCTGTAAACATTTAGGATGTACAGTGAACTGGAACAGTGATCCGAAAAATCCAAACAAATTTTTCTGCCCATGCCATTATGGGCTGTACGACAAGGATGGTACAAACGTACCCGGAACTCCGCCGCTTGCACCGCTTGACCATTATAAGCAGCAAGTGAAGGACGGATACCTCTATCTTGGAAAAGCTGTGCCGAAAGGGGAAGGGTAACGATGCTTAACAAGATTTACGATTGGGTAGATGAGCGGCTGGACATCACACCGATATGGAGAGACATTGCGGATCATGAAGTGCCTGAGCACGTCAATCCAGCACATCATTTCTCTGCTTTTGTGTATTGTTTTGGCGGTTTAACGTTTTTTGTGACGGTCATTCAAGTCCTTTCGGGCATGTTTTTAACGATGTATTATGTACCGGATATTAAAAACGCATGGGAATCTGTCTATTATTTGCAAAATGAAGTGGCATTTGGACAAATTGTAAGAGGGATGCACCACTGGGGTGCGAGTTTAGTCATTGTTATGATGTTTTTACATACGCTGAGGGTCTTTTTCCAAGGGGCGTATAAAAAGCCTAGAGAGTTAAACTGGATTGTCGGTGTGCTCATTTTCTTTGTGATGCTTGGACTTGGTTTTACAGGATATCTTTTACCGTGGGATATGAAGGCGCTATTTGCGACGAAGGTTGGTCTTCAAATTGCAGAGGCGACACCTTTCATTGGGAAAGAGATTAAAACGCTGCTTGCAGGTCATCCTGACATTGTAGGTGCACAAACGCTGACGAGATTTTTCGCTATCCATGTCTTTTTCTTGCCAGCGGCATTATTTGGGCTGATGGCTGCCCACTTTATTATGATTCGTAAGCAAGGAATTTCTGGACCGCTGTAAAATTTTGCGTTTGATGAATGTTCAATGAGGAGGGGATGACTTTGCATAGGGGAAAAGGGATGAAGTTTGTCGGAGATTCCAGAATACCGGCAGAAAGAAAACCTAACATACCTAAAGACTATTCCGAATATCCGGGAAAAACCGAAGCCTTTTGGCCGAACTTTCTTTTAAAGGAATGGCTTGTAGGTGCTGTTTTTTTAATTGGATTTCTTGTCCTAACTGTTGTTCATGCACCTCCGCTTGAGCGGATGGCTGATCCGACAGATACGGGCTATATTCCGCTGCCAGACTGGTATTTCTTATTTTTATACCAGTTGTTAAAATATGAGTTTGCTGCAGGGAGCTATACGGTGGTTGGCGCAATGATTATGCCTGGAATTGCGTTTGGTGCTCTTTTACTCGCACCATTTCTTGATTCTGGTCCTGAACGTAGGCCATATCGAAGACCAATTGCAGTTGGGATGATGATTCTTGCAGTTGGTGCAGCAACCTATTTAACATGGGAGTCTGTTGCTACTCATGACTGGGAAGCAGCAGCGAAGCAAGGTGAAATCAAGAAAGAAGCAGAGATTGATACCTCAGCTGAAGAGTATAAAATCTATCAAGAGCAGACATGTATCTCCTGTCACGGAGATAATATGCAAGGAGGGGCAGCTGGACCGTCACTTGTTGACAATGGCTTAGCACCAGAGGAAATTGCGAAAATCGCTGTAGAAGGAAAAGGCAACATGCCTAAGGGCATTTTTAAAGGCAGCGATGAAGAACTTGAAAAGCTCTCGAAATATTTATCTGAGGTCAAATCTAAATAATTCAGTTGTTTAAATGCAAGTACAAGGATATACTCAAAAGGAGAAAAAAGCTGGCGCTGTCAGCTTTTTTCTGATTTTAACAGATCGTGAGTGAAGAGAAATATGAGATGGATTCAATATCTGCTAGCCACACGCTACATGCTTGTGCTCGTGCTCATTGTCAACTTTCTTGGCACTGCGTACGGCTATTACTGGTATATTCCGCAGCTCGTAGAGACGCCGGCTGTCTTTTTACCTTTTGTACCGGACAGTCCGACGGCAAGCTTTTTCTTTTTATTTGTATTACTAGCCTTTCTAATGAAACGCCATGCTCCTTATTTTGAAGCACTGGCCCTTGTCACCTTGATCAAATATGGATTATGGGCTGTAGGGATGAATCTTTTCGTGCTCGTTTCTGTTGATGATTTTCCGTGGGAAGGATATATGCTAATTGGTTCGCACTTTGCGATGGCGGTACAGGCTGTGTTATTTGCGCCGTATTATCGTTTTCAAATGCGTCATTTGGTTGTAGCAGGCATATGGATTTTACATAATGATGTGATTGATTATGTGTTTGGAATGATGCCGCGTTATTCTATGCTTTCTGCCTATTCAAATGAGATCGGCTACGTGACGTTTTGGTTAAGTATTGCCGTTCTTCTTGTTTCGTATTATCTTGTCCTCTCGAAAAAATCGGTCAAGCTTGAACTCCCTTAACAATGTTGGTCTAACCTTGTCCTTTTCTTCATACGCTGTATGGAGAAAGGCTAGGAGGGACTTGCATGAAACGAAAGTCAATCGCGATGATTCTATTATTATTTCTCGTCTTGCATCCAGCTGCTGCAAAAGGTGAGGAAACAACAGCTGCTAAAGCGCTGCAAGAATTAACGGAACTATCAGATTCAATCTTTCAATTAACGAGACAAGCTAAATATGATGAGGCATTACAAGTCGCATTATATGCTGAAAAGACATTTAAAGCTGAGAATTGGCGTGGAACTCTGACGAATACGCAGGTTCGGCAAATTACACTTGGCTATCAAGATATCATTAAAGGACTCCCGCAGGAAGACTTAAATGAGCGCGAAAAACTTCGGTATGCCTCTCAGTTTAGAATGCTTCTTGATGCGATACAATCAAATTCGGAACCTCTTTGGGGTTCGCTCGAGAAGCCGATTATGGGGTCTTTTCCGACATTAAAGAAAGAAGTAAAAGATCCAGAATCGACGACGTTCTATGAAACTTGGAATGAGCTGGTTTCATTGTATGATATGATTTATCCGAGTTTAACCATTGATATCTCGCCTGAAAAGCTGCAGACGATTAAGCAGCACATGGAAGTAATTGAACAAGGTGAATTTTTAAAAGCATCGAGTGGGACAAAGCTTGAGCGTCTCACGAAACTTGAAGAAGATTTATCAAGTGTGTTTGCGAACGTTGATCAAGATGAAGCGGATCCATCGCTTTTATGGGTCATCTTAACAACAGGAAGTATGATTTTACTCACTCTAACGTATGTTGGGTTTAGGAAATACCGTGCTGAAAAAGAAAAAAAGCAAAAGCGACAAGCCGATTATCCAAAATCATAAAAAAAGAAGCACCGTTATCGGGCTTCTTTTTTTAGTGGGGATTGAGCGGCTTTTTATGTTCATCTAATGTGAAGCCTTCACCGAGTACGTCATGCACGTCACTCACTGATACAAAGGCATGAGGATCGACGGAAGTTACGACGCTCTTGAGGTGGACAAGCTCATTTTTTGGAACGACGCAGTAAAGGACGTTGCGTTCCTGTTTCGTATAGGAGCCGACACCCTTTAAAATGGTCACTCCGCGCTCCATTTCCTCTGTGATTTTCTTTTGAATGATGTCATCCTTTTCAGAAATAATCATCGCTCCTTTGGCAGCGTAAGCGCCTTCTTGCATGAAGTCGATGACTTTTGCAGCAACAAATACGGCAACAAGTGTATACATGGCTTCTTTGTAATTTAAATAGGTGAGAGAGATGGTAATGACGCATGCGTCGAAGATAAACATCGTTCTTCCCATTGCGACTTGATAATGTTTGTTGATCAGTCTTGCAATAATGTCCACGCCGCCTGTTGTCCCGCCGAATTTAAAGATGATTCCGAGGCCTGTTCCGATAAACACACCTGCAAAGAGTGCGGCTAAGGCTAAATCATGCTGAAGAGGCATATGTATTTGAAAGCGCTGGAAGATGGCTAGAAAGACAGAAAGACTGACGGTTCCGACAATTGTATATGTAAACATGGTTTTGCCAAGCATTTTCCAGCCGATAAAAAAGATCGGAATGTTTAACACAAGGTTTGAAATAGATGGATCAATGTGAAATAGAAAATATAAAAGCAGTGTGATACCTGTAAATCCGCCTTCCGCCAAGTTGTTCTGCATATTAAAATGAACAAGGCCGAAAGAAAAAATCGCAGATCCTATTAAAATAAATACGATATTTTTAAGACGAATTTCTTTTAGCAAAAGATCACTCCTTTTTTTGCTTAGACAGCGATAATATTATATGGTATGGAAGAGAAACAAGCAAACTGAGTTTTAAACATTTGTCAAATATTTATGATTTCGCTAACATGTAAGAGATGGATAGGAGGATGAGCTTCATGACGAATGAAAAAACGCTGCGTCACGTGCAGCAAGAAGTCGATGATTACATAGGACAATTTAAAGAAGGCTATTTCAGCCCGCTTGCCATGATGGCCCGTCTGACAGAAGAATTAGGTGAGCTGGCAAGAGAGGTCAACCATTACTATGGAGAAAAGCCGAAAAAAACAACAGAAACAGAAAAAAGCATGGAAGAAGAAATTGGCGATGTGCTGTTTGTGTTAACATGCCTTGCCAATTCACTCAATATATCACTTGAAGAAGCCCATGATCGTGTGATGCATAAATTCAATACAAGAGACAAAGACCGCTGGACGAAAAAAGAAGGGAAGTAGAGAAGATGACGAATCAAACCATCAAAGTTGTAATCGCTGGAGCAAGAGGAAGAATGGGGATAGAGGCTGTCAAGCTGGCAGAAGAAACAAGCCATTTTGAACTAGTAGCAGCACTTGATCACACACATGAGGGGAAAAAGCTATCAGATGTGCTTCTTACAACATCTGATGCGCCCATTTATACGGATATTGACGTGTGTCTTTCAGAAACAGCACCGGATGTATTAATTGATTTGACGACCCCAGAAATCGGGAAAGTACATACAAAAAAAGCCCTTGAACATGGCGTACGTCCAGTCGTAGGCACAACAGGTTTTTCAGAAGACGACCTAAAAGAACTTCAGCAATTAACAGAAGAAAAAGGGATAGGCTGTATTATTGCGCCTAACTTTGCTGTTGGTGCTGTTTTAATGATGAAGTTTGCCAAAATGGCAGCAAATTATTTTCCTGATGTTGAAATCATTGAGCTTCATCATGATAAAAAATTGGACGCTCCGAGCGGTACAGGACTAAAAACGGCTGAAATGATTGCTGAAGTAAGAGAAAGTAAAAAGCAGGGGCACCCTGAAGAAAAAGAACTAATCGAAGGTGCTCGAGGAGCAGATTATGATGGCATCCGTCTTCACAGCGTAAGGCTTCCAGGCATGATTGCTCATCAAGAAGTGCTGTTTGGAATGGACGGGCAGACGCTCACGATTCGTCATGATTCTTATAACCGTGCATCCTTTATGTCAGGTGTGAAGCTTTCTGTTGAACAGGTGATGCATATTGATCAACTCGTCTATGGCTTAGAAAATATTATCGACTAATAAGGAGTGGATCCCTGATGAACATTGCTTTAATCGCTCACGATAAGAAAAAAAGTGACATGATTCAATTCGCCATTGCGTATCGAGATCTTTTGGCAGATCATACACTTTATGCAACAGGAACCACAGGTTTAAGAGTGAAAGAAGCGACTGGGCTGCCCATTCATCGTTTCCAATCAGGACCACTTGGAGGAGATCAGCAGATCGGTGCTATGATTGCTGATAATGCAATGGATCTTGTGCTCTTTTTTAGAGACCCTCTCACTGCACAGCCGCATGAACCGGATGTATCTGCACTCATCCGGCTTTGCGATGTGTATGCCATCCCATTAGCAACCAATATGGGGACCGCCGAAATTTTAGTCAGGAATTTAAATAAAGGTACGTTTGATTTTCGAGATGTAGCAAAAAACGGAGGAACGCATGAAACCACTTGATATCCTTGCATTCGGTGCCCATAGCGATGATGTAGAGATCGGTATGGGTGGAACGATTGCAAAATACGTAAAAAAAGGGGCACGTGTTGGGATTTGTGACTTGACTCAGGCTGAATTATCTTCAAATGGAACGGTTGAAAGCCGAAAAGAAGAGGCCAGAGCAGCCGCTGCCATTTTAGGCGTCACGACTCGAATCCAGCTCACGCTGCCAGATAGAGGACTTTATCTGAATGACGAAGCGATGAAAGAAATTGCAGGTGTCATCCGAACATACAAACCGAGACTTATTTTTGCCCCGCACCACCAAGATCGACATCCTGATCATGGTCATGCGGGTTCACTTGTAGAAGAGGCCGCTTTTTCTGCAGGTATACATAAATTTGAAGATTCATACAAGCAGCCAGCGCATAAAATAAGCCAGATGTATTATTACATGATTAATGGCCACCATCGTCCAGATTTTGTGATCGATATTTCAGACGAGATGAAGCAAAAAATTGATAGCTTACATGCGTATAAAAGCCAATTTGTCAAAACAGAGAGTTCAGTGGAGACACCGCTTGTAAATGGTTATATCGATTTTGTCAAAATGAGAGAGTCGATGTATGGAAGGGAATTCAATAAACCTTTTGCAGAAGGGTTTCTGACAAAGAAGCCACTTTTGATGGACGATGACTTACTTGGGGGGTAATTATGAAAAAATTGAAGATCGGAATCACTTGTTATCCGAGTGTTGGCGGTTCGGGCATTATTGCCACAGAGCTTGGAAAACGTTTAGCTGAAAAAGGGCACGATGTTCATTTCATTACCTCAAGTATTCCGTTTAGACTCAATAAAGTGTATCCGAATATTTATTTTCATGAGGTGGATGTCACTCAATATGCTGTGTTTCAATATCCGCCTTATGACCTTGCACTGGCAAGTAAACTCGCAGAAGTGGCAAAACGAGAGAAGCTTGATATTATTCATGCGCATTATGCGGTCCCTCACGCTGTCTGTGCGTTCTTAGCCAAACAAATGACTGGACAGTCTGTCAAAGTCGTCACCACCCTTCACGGGACGGATATTACGGTTTTAGGCTATGATCCATCTTTAAAGGAAGTTATCCGGTTTGCGATCGAATCATCTGACCGCGTAACGGCTGTATCACATTCATTAGCTGCGCAGACATACGATCTGATTAAACCGAATAAAAAAATTGATACGATCCATAATTTCGTCGATGAGCGCGTATATTTGCGTGAAGATCACGAAGTGCTGAAGACGCATTATGGTCTTCTGCAGGATGAGAAGGTCGTCATCCATGTATCAAATTTCCGTAAAGTGAAGCGGGTGCATGACGTAATCCATGTGTTTAAACAGATTTCTGAACAGGTGAATGCAAAACTGCTACTGATTGGGGACGGACCTGAAAAATCGGTTGTTTGCGAGCTTGTGAAAAAGCTTGGATTAACGGACCGCGTGTTATTTTTAGGAAAACAAGAGAAGGTGGAGGAGCTCTATTCGATTAGTGATTTGAAGCTGCTGCTTTCTGAGAAAGAGAGTTTTGGTCTTGTACTACTTGAAGCAATGGCATGCGGAGTACCTTGTATAGGAACAGACGTTGGAGGAATTCCAGAGGTGATTGCACATGGAGAGACAGGATTCCTTGTTCCGCTTGGTGATGTAGATGGAGCAGCAAAACATGCTATCTCTATTCTGAAAGACAATGCGCTCCATAAGCAAATATCGATGGCAGCCAAGTCTAGTGTTGAAGCCAATTTCTCTTCTGACAAAATTGTGAGAGAGTATGAAGAGCTTTACTTAGAATTGATCGAAGGTGATGTTGAAGATGAATGAACCATTCACACATGCGATCCCTATTTTACATACACTGCATGAACATGGGTATCAAGCTTATTTTGTCGGCGGTGCGGTGAGAGATGTCCTTTTAGGCAGGGAAATTGGGGATATCGATATTGCGACAGATGCCACACCTGATGTGGTGGAGTCTTTATTTGATAAAACAGTAGATGTCGGCAAAGAGCATGGCACTGTTATTGTGTTACTTGACGGAGTCAGCTATGAGGTCACTACGTTTCGGACTGAATCAGAATATGAAGACTTTCGCCGGCCTAAAGAAGTGGCGTTTATTTCATCACTAAAAGAAGATCTTTTAAGAAGAGATTTAACGATCAATGCAGTGGCCATGGATATTCATGGTGACATCATTGACCATGTAGGCGGCAAGCGGGATATTAAGCGGAGACGAATTCAAACGGTTGGAGATCCTGCATGCCGCTTTCAAGAAGATGCGCTTCGGATGATGAGAGCGGTGCGGTTTTTAAGCCAGCTCGGGTTTGAGCTTTCTAAAGAGACGGAAGAAGCAATGAAAAAAGATAAACATCTGCTTGCTAATATATCTGTTGAACGCAAAAAAATCGAAATGGAAAAACTTTTAAAAGGACGCTACTGTGAGCAAGCCATCAAGGTGCTCATCTCCACCAAATTGTATGAAGAATTGCCCGGCCTCAAAAAGGATCAGCTGAATGAAACGTTCCAAGCTTTCCCGTATTATTTATTGGATGGGTTAGATGAGGTGTGGGGAGCCTTTATCCATTTACTTGGTCTAGATGAGGCGGAGGCGGTGTCCTTTTTAAAAGAATGGAAGTTATCAACGAAACTTTTAAAAGAAGCCGTTGCCATTAGCAAATATGTTGATTGTGACTGGGATGCGGAAAAAATGTTTGAAGCTGGTGAACATGTCCTGCTTTCTAGTATGAAAATCACGCAACTCAAACATGAGCGCCGCATTTTCTTTGATGAGCTGGAGGCGGCGAAACGGTCATATGATGCGTTGCCGCTTAAACAGCTTCAAGACCTTGCAGTGTCAGGAAAAGATTTGATGGCCTTTCGGCAAAAGCCAGCTGGTAAATGGATTGCAGAAGAGCTTGCTTCTGTAAAAAAAGCCGTTTTGCAAAACCAGCTTGAAAACCGAAAAGAAGCCATAGAGGAGTGGCTCATAGCGTGCGATCAGCGATTAGAAAACGATTAATTGAACTATTTACAGCATCTGAGCAAGATTTTGTCTCAAGCCAGCAAATATGTGATGAGCTTGGCTGCTCCCGAACGGCAGTATGGAAGCATATAGAGGATTTGCGAAAAGAGGGATATGAGGTCGAAGCGGTCAGAAGAAAAGGATACCGGCTGCTTCGTAAACCGGACAAAATTAGTGAAGACGAAATTCTGTTTGGTTTGGAAACAGAGCTGTTTGGCAGGCATATTTACTTTCAAGAAGAAGTCGCCTCAACTCAGCTCATTGCCCATGACCTCGTCAATAAAGGAGCCCCGCACGGCTCGCTTGTTGTCAGTGATCATCAGACAAACGGAAAAGGCCGCCTTCAAAGAACGTGGCATTCACCAAATGGGACAGGCATTTGGATGAGTTTGATTCTCCGGCCGGAAATACCGCTGCACAAAGCGCCGCAAATGACGCTTTTAGCATCTGTCGCCATCGCTGAAGCCATAGCGCAGCAAACGGGTCTCAGTCCATCAATCAAATGGCCAAACGATATTTTGCTAAACGGAAAAAAGGTCGTTGGTATTTTGACTGAATTAAAAGCAGAAGCTGACCAAGTTCACGCAGTCATTATTGGTCCAGGCATTAACGTGAATCAGACGGCAAATGATTTTCCTGAAGAATTAAAGGATGTTGCGACGAGTTTGCAAATGGAGCTGGGTGAAAAGGTAGACAGAGCGGCATTGATTCAAACCATCATGTCCACCTTTGAAAAAAGGTATGATGAATATATGACTTATGGTTTTGCTCCGATCAAACAATTATGGGAATCGTATGCGATGACCATTGGAAAGCGTATCATCGCACGCACCGTCAATGGACAATATGCTGGAACGGCGCTTGGGATTAATGATGAAGGGGTCCTCTTACTCGAAACGGAGGGCGGAATCCAAAACATCTACTCCGCTGACATCGAGATCAAGTCAACTTAAGTGGAACACCCGGCACATTTTTGATATACTTCGTGTGGGCAGTATCTGAAAAAGAACTGTACCTGTTAGGAAGAAAAATTCGATAAATTTCTGCCTTGATCCTAAGGGACTTGGACAGAGGGATGATTCGTCTGCACATGAGAGATAAAAGCGTGTGAGATCAGACAAGCCATCTCCTCTCCAGAATGAGGAGGAACAAATGAAGACAAAGTTAGATTTTTTCAAAATGAAAGAACAAAACGAACCTATTGTGATGCTGACAGCATACGACTATCCAGCTGCAAAGCAAGCGGAAAAAGCGGAAGTCGACATGATCTTAGTTGGTGACTCACTTGGGATGGTTGTCCTTGGACTTGATTCCACAGTGCAAGTGACGATGGATGATATGATTCATCACACAAAAGCAGTCAAAAGAGGCGCAAAAGACACATTTGTTGTGACGGATATGCCATTTATGTCTTATCATTATTCATTAGAAGAAACGATGAAAAATGCAGCACGCATTATGCAAGAAAGCGGTGCTGATGCCTTAAAGCTTGAAGGTGGAGACGGAGTATTTGAATCCATCCAAGCACTTACAAGAGGCGGTATTCCTGTTGTAAGCCATTTAGGGCTCACCCCCCAATCAGTCGGTGTCCTTGGCGGCTATAAAGTGCAAGGAAAAGACAAAGAGAGTGCACAGAAATTGATTGAAGATAGTCTGAAATGTGAGGAAGCAGGCGCCATCGCTCTTGTGTTAGAGTGTGTACCTGGTGAACTGACAAAACGGATTACTGACATGCTAAAGATTCCTGTGATCGGAATTGGGGCAGGGGCTGAAGCAGATGGACAAGTTCTTGTTTACCATGATGTGGTAGGGTACGGCGTGTCTAGAACACCTAAATTTGTGAAACAATACGCGCAAATCGATGCTGTATTAGAAGAAGCGCTCATACAATATACAAAAGAAGTAAAAGCACGCACATTCCCAGAGGATGCTCATACCTTTCATATGAAAGAAGAAGTCCTTGATGGTTTATATGGGGGGATCAAGGAATGAAGGTTGTCTCCCATATTCATGAATTAAAAGAAATGATCAAGCAGCATCAAAAGAAGCAGCATTCCATTGGATTTGTCCCTACAATGGGTTTCCTTCATGAAGGACATCTTACGCTTGCAAAAGAAGCAAGAGATCAAAATGACATTGTGGTGATGAGCATCTTTGTTAATCCATTGCAATTTGGACCGAATGAAGACTTTGAATCCTATCCAAGAGATATGAAAAGAGACCAGCGTCTTGCCGAAGAAACTGGAGTAGATATATTATTTACACCTGATGTGAAGGAAATGTACAAAGATGAGCCATCGATTACGATGACTGTCCAAAAGCGTACAGACGTCTTATGCGGGAAGAAACGCCCAGGACACTTTGACGGCGTTGTCACGGTGCTGACAAAGCTGTTTCACCTTGTCGCACCAACCAATGTATACTTTGGGCTAAAGGATGCACAGCAAGTCGCTGTTATCGATGCGATGATCAAGGATTTCTTTTTTGATCTTCACCTTGTGTCTGTTCCTACTGTTCGAGAAGAAGACGGTTTAGCGAAAAGTTCAAGGAACGTGTATCTGTCTGAAACAGAAAGGCAAGAAGCACCTGCTTTATACCGGGCATTAAAAAAAGGACAGACAGCTGTAGAAAATGGTGAACATGATGTAAATCGTATTTATCAATTAGTGGAAGAGGAGATTCTTCAAACGAGTGGAGAAATCGATTATATTGACATTTACTCCTACCCAGAGCTTGAACCTCTTCAGCACTTAACGGGCCAAGTGATCATTGCCACTGCTGTGAAGTTCTCCCGGGCAAGACTGATTGATAATGTGATTTTCCAGGTTCCTGAAAGCGGTGAAAAGCATGTATAGAACTTTTATGACCTCGAAACTTCATAAAGCGACAGTGACTGAAGCAAACTTACACTATGTAGGTAGTATTACCATCGACGAAGATTTGCTTGATGCGGCAGGCATGATGGCAAATGAGAAAGTGCAAATTGTTAATAATCACAATGGTGCTAGACTTGAAACATATATCATCCCTGGAGAAAGAAAGAGCGGTGTCATTTGTTTAAATGGTGCGGCAGCAAGATTGGTTCAGCCAGGAGATGAAGTCATTATTATCGCTTATGGGATGTTGTCAGAGGAAGAAGCGAAATCGCACACACCTAAAGTGGTCGTGTTAAATAAACAAAATCAAATTGAACAAATGATTGGGCAAGAGCCTGCGAGAACGATTTTATAACGCACGCTCACATGGAAACAGAACAGTTTCATATAAGGAAGCTGTTCTGTTTCAGCTATATTGCCCAGAGTGTGTTTCACTATAAGTGAAACAAGGAATTGAGGTGTCCATTTTATGACCGATCAAAGGTTTGTTGTCGTTGATATTGAAACCACCGGGAATTCACCAAAAAAAGGTGATAAAATCATTCAAATTGCTGCGGTGGTCATTGAAAATGGACAAATTGTCGAACGGTATTCAAAATATGTGAACCCAGGGAAAACGATTCCTGGATTTATTGAACAGCTGACAGGTATTAAGCAGCACATGGTTGATGACGCGGTGTTTTTTGAGGACATTGCCCAAGAGGTGTATGATCTCATACAGGGCGCTTATTTTGTTGCGCACAATGTTCATTTTGATTTGAACTTTTTAAACGATGAACTAAAAGCATGCGGGAAACATGAGCTGGATGTGCTAGCGATTGATACGGTTGAAATTTCTAGAATTCTTTATCCTGAGCTTGAAGGTTATAAGCTAACTGAATTAAGCGAAGAGCTCATGCTTCCACATGACCACCCGCACAGAGCGGATAGTGATGCGGAAGTTACTGCCATGTTATTTTTAACCTTATTACATCAATTAAGGAATACACCGCCAAATGTGTTAAAACAGCTGCGCAGATTATCCTCTTATCTTCTAAGTGATATAGGACTTTTAATTAAGCAGCTTGAAACCAATCACTCTAGTCAGGATGATTCGCTTGTAGAAGTAGGATCTTTTGCTGTGAAAGATGTGACCAATCCTATCACTGAATCGACATATGCAGTAGGCGCTGACGACGAGCAACTGTTTGAGGAGATAAAAGAGAAGCTTCCTCAAACATTAGAAGGCTATGAAGTAAGAGAAGGCCAGCTCACGATGATGAACAAAGTAAGAGATGCGTTCCATGAAAGAGCTTATGCGTTAATTGAAGCGGCGCCAGGAATCGGGAAAACACTCGCTTATCTTATACCAGCTGCTTTAGAAGCAAAGAAATCAGGAAAACCTGTCATTATCAGTACATATTCTATTTTACTGCAGCAGCAGATGCTTCAGCGCGATGTTCCGCTACTCAAGCAATTGCTCCCATTTGAGCCAGCCGCCTGTGTGTTTAAAGGGCGGGCACATTATATTTGTTTAGATAAGTTTGAGCATGTCCTGCATGAGGAAGATGATAACTATGATGTTGTCTTAACAAAAGCGCAAATTTTAATGTGGCTTCTTGTCACTGAAACAGGTGATTTGTCTGAACTGAATTTACCGTCAGGAGCTGCAAATATAAAAGACCGTATCTCTTGTGTGCACATGCCATTTACATCGAAAAAACGCCGTTTTAAAGAACATTGTTTTTATGAACGGGCTAAACGAAAGGCTCAAACCGCTGATTTAATTTTGACGAATCACCGTCTGCTTTTATCTCAAACAGAAGGAGCTTCTATCTTTCAGCATGCAGATGTCTATGTGATTGATGAGGCCCACCAATTTGAAAAAACAGCCAATGAAACGCTAGGTGACAGTGCGTCTTATATCCAGCTTCATGCGAAATTAACGCAGCTTGGCTCTTTGCATGGCGGGCTGCTTAAGAAATTGAAAAAGAGATTTCATGGGGCAGGTTTATCAACTGACACCTTTATTGAAATGGACGAGTATCTTCAGCAGCTTCAGATGGAAAGTGACGCATTTTTTAGTACCGTACATTCTTTTGTCAAAAGGACAAAACCAAAAGCGGACATCAATCGTCTCATTCATAGAGTCCGTCATCATTCAAAACATGCTCAGTGGGTCCGAATTAAAGAATCAGCGAGTAAGCTTTGTTCGTTATTGATTGCTTGTGAGAAACTGTATGAGCAGCAAAAAAATGAGTTGCTTCACAAAAGTGATCAGTTCATAGAGCAGTTTGCATTTGAAGCAGAAGAATACGATCAAGTGATGTCATTTATGCAGACATTCTGCAGTACGCTGTACCGGTTTATCTTTGAACCAAACAATGATGAAACCGTTTGGATTGAGATTGATGCAAAGGGTGCCAAGAATGCTGTCTTTATGCACGCGCAGCCGCTGGATACAGGGGAGCTGCTAGCTGATCGGTTCTTCATGAACAAAAAAAGCGTCGTCCTCACATCAGGGACGCTTACCATCAATCAACGCTTTGATTATTGCTTGGAACGATTTGGTCTGCAAGATTTTTACCCACACCTTGTCCAAATTGATTCACCTTTTGAACTTGAAAAACAGCTTAAGGTCGTTGTACCGGCTGACATGCCGCCGATCACAAACCGTGATGAACGCGAATATGTGAAGCAAGCTGCAAATTATATTAAGATCATGGAAAAGCAGGATCAAGCGAAAATATTGGTGTTATTTAATTCACATGAGATGTTAAAAGCAGTGTATGAAGAGCTGAAATCAGAAGGTATGCAATCGGCCTTGTTTGCTCAAGGTTTGACAGGCGGCAGCCCTGTAAAATTGACAAAAATGTTCAAATTGGCTAAGCAGGCCATCTTGCTAGGAACAGGGAGTTTCTGGGAAGGTGTGGATTTTCCTGGCTCAGAGCTAACGACCGTCATTATGGCAAGGCTTCCTTTCCGCCCGCCCGATTCACCGCTCATTGAAGCAAAATGCGAAGCGGCAAAAAAACAGGGGAAGAATCCGTTTAAAGCCGTCGCTCTCCCGGAAGCTGTGTTAACGTTTAAGCAAGGAGCCGGCCGCTTGCTGCGCTCGGAAAAAGACATCGGAACATTGCTGATTTTAGACCGCCGAGTGAAAACCGCTTCGTATGGAAAACTATTTTTAGAATCACTTCATCATGCGCCAGTTCACGAGATGTCCAAAGAGTCGCTTGAGGCGTATATAGAAAAGCTTAACAACGAAAAGCCGCTGTCATAAGCGGCCTTTCACTGGTGTGGGTTTGGAGTTAATTTATCGTAACGGTTTTTTATGTTCCGTTGTAAAAATAGTATCGGTTCTCACATTGAAAAGTATGACTAACAATATTTACGTACCGAGGAGGAATTAGAAGTGGAAAGTAAAATAGAGGTACTTTCAACTGTTCAAATTAAGCATTCAGAAGACCTATACAAAATCGTCGATTTGCTGAACAGAACGCTTAAAAGGGAAGATCTTATGTTTGGATTAGCATTAGATCAAGAAGATCAAAATCAAGCGATATTTACCATATATCGCACATAGGGGAAGCTTGACATGAAAAAAATAGTTTGGATTATTTCATCCATTGCTGCGCTCGTTTTACTCATTGGCATCATTAGCTTTTCGTGGATTTATCAAATTGCCATGGGACAAAAAGAAGAAGGTCATGAGGCAGCGATTGAACGAGCAAAAAAGCAAGCATCAATAGAACAAGTAGAGCAAGTGGATACCTTTGTTGGGAAAGAAAAGCAATTTATTGTGGAAGGTAAAAACAAACAAAACGAAGCGATCTATGTGTGGGTACCTGCCAGCAAAAAAGAAAAAGTCATTGCTAAAAAAGCAAAAGAAGGCATTACTTCAACCCAAGCAGTACAAGCCGTTCAAAAGGAGAACACCATTTCTAAGCTGAAAAATGTTCAATTAGCACGAGAAGGTGACGTCCTCCTTTGGGAAGTAACGTACTTAAATGAGAACGACCAATATAGTTTCAGTTATGTTGATTTTACGACAGGACGAGTGGAAAAAAATTTAACACCATAGTTTCTTCTGTCTTGCGTTGACCATGCTGATTTAGAACGGTTATAATAAAATGTATGAAAAAAGAATCACACCTATTTAACAAGGTGAGTTTCTTTCTGGCTTTGGAGGGAAATATGTTGAAAACAACTATTAATCAAGTGTTCAAACACGTCGATGAAGAAGTAACAATCGGCGCATGGATTGCCAATAAACGTTCAAGCGGGAAAATTGCATTCTTGCAGCTTCGCGACGGGACAGGCTTTATTCAAGGAGTCGTTGTAAAAGCAGAGGTGGAAGAGGAAGTCTTTAAGCTTGCGAAATCAGTGACACAAGAGACATCGGTCTATGTCACAGGACAAGTAACAAAAGACGAACGTTCACCACTTGGTTTTGAATTACAAGTGAAATCCATTGAAGTGATTCACGAAGCAACAGATTACCCAATTACACCAAAAGAACATGGAACAGAATTCTTAATGGATCACCGTCATTTATGGCTGCGTTCTAAAAAACAGCATGCCATTATGAAAATCCGTAATGAAATTATTCGTGCTACATATGAGTTTTTCCATCAAGAAGGCTTCGTGAAAGTGGATCCGCCAATCTTAACAGGAAGTGCTCCTGAAGGAACAACAGAGCTGTTTGCTACTAAATATTTTGATGAAGATGCATACCTTTCTCAAAGTGGACAGCTTTACATGGAAGCTGCTGCGATGGCACTCGGAAAAGTATTCTCATTCGGTCCAACATTTAGAGCAGAAAAATCGAAAACAAAACGTCATTTAATCGAGTTCTGGATGATCGAGCCTGAGATGGCATTTGTTGAATTTAATGAGAACCTTGAGTACCAAGAAAATTATGTGTCTCACGTTGTTCAAAGTGTACTTGAAAATTGTAAAGTAGAACTCCACACACTTGGCCGTGATACAGCAAAATTAGAAAACATCAAAGCACCATTCCCGCGCATCACATATGATGAAGCGATTAAATTCTTGCAGGATAAAGGATTTGATGACATTGAATGGGGAGATGATTTCGGTGCGCCGCATGAAACAGCGATCGCCGAAAGCTATGATAAACCAGTCTTTATCACTCATTACCCAACCTCATTAAAACCATTTTATATGCAGCCTGCACCAGACCGTGATGATGTCGTCCTTTGTGCAGATTTAATTGCGCCAGAAGGCTATGGAGAGATTATCGGCGGTTCTGAACGTGTTCATGATTTAGATCTGCTTGAAGCAAGACTAAAAGAACATGGGTTAGATCAAGAAACGTACAAATGGTACACAGAATTAAGACAGTATGGTTCTGTACCACATTCAGGTTTTGGTCTTGGACTTGAACGAACAGTTGCTTGGATTAGCGGAGCGCCGCATGTGCGTGAAACAATTCCATTCCCAAGATTATTAAACCGTTTATATCCTTAAGACGTGAAAGCCTCCAACATATGGAGGCTTTTTCAAACGTCTTAAGGGCAGCACGTATGAGAAAACGTGATATACTGAAAGTGAAGAGGTGTATCCGATGAAAAGGCAGCAATTTATAGATATGCAGAAAATGGGTTCGACCAGTTTGCCTAATTTGCTGATTGCCCATTATGAGCAATTAGGACTGAATGAATCACAAATGATGGTCATGTTAAAGATTAAAATGAATGAAGAACAAGGCGTCTTTTTTCAAACATTTGAAGAGCTTTCACATGGTATGACCATTTCGGCCGAAGAATGTGCTTATATGGTGCAGTATTTGATTCAAAAAGGGTTTATTTCGATCCAGCCGTTTGAAGACAGGTCTGGTATTCAGCATGACCGATACTCGGTAGAACCCTTATGGGGTGTGCTGTATGACTTTTTAGAAGCAAAACAGGCGAAAGACGTACAAAAAAATCATGTGCAGGCTGAAAAATCTTTATATGCGCTATTTGAAGATGAGTTTGGCAGACCACTTTCTCCTCTTGAAGGGGAAACACTCTCGATCTGGATGGACCAAGACCATCATGATGCTGAAATGATTCGTCTTGCTCTAAGAGAAGCCGTTTTATCCGGAAAATTAAATTTTCGCTATATCGATCGAATATTGTTTGAGTGGAAAAAGAAAGGGCTGAAAACAGCGGAAGAAGCGAAAGAGCATAGCCAGCATTTCCGTTCGCAGCAAAAAGCCCCACCTTCAAAAGAAGAAACATCTTCATATAAAAGACAAGTTCCTTTTTATAATTGGCTGGAACAATAACCAATAAAGGAGAAGGCATGTTATCAAAAAAACAAATCAATGAATGTTTAGATATTATAGGAGATATGTTTCCAGAGGCTGAGTGTGAGCTTGTTCATTCCAATCCATTTGAACTAGTGATTGCTGTCGCACTCTCAGCGCAATGTACAGATGTTCTAGTGAACAAAGTGACCAAACATCTATTTCAAAAATATAAAACACCAGAAGACTATTTAAGTGTGCCGCTTGAAGAGTTGCAGCAGGATATTCGTTCGATCGGTCTTTATCGTAATAAGGCAAAAAACATTCAAAAATTAAGCCAAATGCTGATTGAAGATTATGGCGGTGAAGTGCCAAGAGATCGAGATGAGCTAATCAAGCTCCCAGGGGTTGGACGGAAAACAGCAAATGTCGTTGTGTCTGTCGCTTTTGGAATTCCCGCCATTGCAGTAGATACACATGTCGAGCGTGTCAGCAAACGACTTGGGATTTGCCGCTGGAAGGATTCTGTTCTTGAGGTAGAGCAAACCTTAATGAAGAAGGTGCCAAAAGAGGATTGGTCCGTGACCCATCATCGTCTTATCTTTTTCGGCAGATATCACTGTAAGGCGCAGCGGCCACAGTGTGAATCTTGTCCACTTCTTGATATGTGCAGAGAAGGGCAGAAGAGGCTGAAAAAAGGGCTGGTGAAGCTGGCATGAGCGGAGCAGCTGTTTTCACCTCATATGTCGAAAAGCTAAAAGAGAAAAAGGTAGAGATAAGCGGCGAAAAAAAGGATATATTAAGAATCAATCCACTCGCATTTGATCTATCTTCAGAACCTTTACTAGATGAGCAACCGTGGCAGAAAACGGAAGAATTTGTTCCTTTGATGTTTGATCTGTGGAATGAATTAAAAGACAACATGCTTCCTCGCTTTCAAACGAGAAAATCTCGGTGTGAAGAGGATGATATGCTGCAAGGCATTGTCAGTATGATTGCAATGTTTTACTGGATCAAAGGAGAGAAGCTTCAAACCTTTGATTGGGAGGAAATCAAACAACAGACGTTTCCAGTAGCCCCCATTAACTGGACAGAACGATTAGAGTTTATTTTACTTAAACCTACTCAATATCATTGCTTTATTCAATTGGACGAGTTATACACAGAGCTCAAAAAGCAGTATGGAAAATACGAAGCACTCAGAAAGTTAAAACAAAATCGTTAAAAAAGCACTTGCCACATAGGGCAAGTGCTTTTTTGTTATTCGTCTTCTTTGCGAGAAGTAGAATTTGACTGAGTATTTGAGCTTTGAGAATTGGCTTTCTCGTCGTCTTTCTTTTTATCTTTATTGGCATCGCTCTGTGAGTTGCTGTTTCCATTTGTACTGTCTGAGCCATCACCATTTTCGGTATTTCCGCCTTGATCTTTTTTATCATCAGGCTTCTGCTCATCAGTGCCACCTTGGTTTTGATTATCATCTGTTTGATCTGTCTGCTCATCATCAGGTTGCTGTGGCTCTTCTTCTTCTTTGTTCTCATCATCTGCTTTTTCTTCCTCTTCTTCGTCATCTTTAATGGTGAGGAAGGTAGAAGCAGCTTTACTTGTGACATCGTCTACAGTCGCTGTCACTTGGAATTTATAGGTGGATCCTGGCTTCACATCAGAGATGACGGCTTCTTTAGAAGAGCTGTTTTGAATGTCTTTATAGCCTCCATCATCGACCGCTTGCTTCACATTAAATGTTGCATCTGCATCGTCATCATAACCCCAAGTGAGTGTAATCGATTTTTTCTCTTCATCATACACCGCTTTTAAGTCAGATGGTTTGTCAGCTTCTTTCTTTTCATATGTGTCAGAAACTTTTGTTGGGACAGTTCCTTTGACGAAGTATTCCGTTGTCTTCTTATCACTTGGTGTGTTTGGTCCAGCTAACTTCGCTGGATCTGATCCTTTTTCAACCGTTGCTTCAACGACACTGTCTGGCTTTTCAAATGAGCCGCTTCCATCATCAATTTGAGAAATTAATTTCTGGAAGACAACTTTGGCAACACGTTGTTCATAATCCGTGAGCCACATTTTGCCGTCTGCATCTTTTGAGTTGCCGATTCCGGTCCACACAGCTGCTGTGTATTGCGGCGTGTAACCGACAAACCATGAATCTTTCGCCCCGCCAGAAGGGATGTTGTATTTATTAATATCATCTTGTGTAAAGTTGGTTGTACCTGTTTTACCAGCTACTTGAACATTCGGTACTTGTGCGAGTGTACCTGTTCCAGATTGTACAGCAGTTTTCAGCATATCTGTGATCATAAATGCAGTGTAATCACTCATGGCTGCTTTAGAGTCTGGCGTTAAGTCAAGCTTCGTCCCGTCATTAAATTCAACAGACGTTACGGCATGCGGTTCATTATAGTATCCGTTGTTACCGAATGCACTAAATGCACCAGCCATTTTAAGAGATGAGACACCTTCGTCAAATCCGCCGATTGAGTAAGACTCAGGAATGTCAGAAGGTAAGTCCAAACCTAAGTTATTGGCGAATTGAACAGCATTATCTGTACCAGCTTCTTGGAAAGCTTTTAAAGCAGGGATGTTTCGTGATTGTGCCAAAGCACTTCTCATCGACATTTTCCCTAAGTGTCTTCTGTCAAAGTTGTTAATTGGTGTACCGTTAGAGTACGTATAAGGCGCATCATCAATTTGCTGATATGTTGACCATTTTTTGTTTTCAATTACAGGGCCGTAATCTAAAATTGGTTTAATTGTAGATCCCGGCTGGCGTTTTGCATCAGTGGCATAGTTAAAGCCGCCGGCTGGCACATCACGACCACCACCAATGGCACGAATTTCGCCATTTTTTGTATCCAGCAGGGTGACTCCAGCTTGCATACCTTTCGTAAATCCGGCTGAATCCCCATTGATGATGTCATCCAGATGATCCTGAGCTTTTCGATCAAGAGAAGTATAGATTTTTAATCCATCTGTTGATACATCTACTTTGGCTTTTTTCTGTACTTCTTCCATGACTTCTTCAATATAAGCAGAGTACTTACTTGAGTTTTGACTCTTATATTTATCAGCTGAAACAACTGTTTTGCTGACAGGTGTTGCTTTTGCTTCCTCATACTCTTTCTCTGAAATATAGCCTTGTTTTTTCATTAGGCCTAAAACGATATTACGGCGTTTTTCCGCTGCCTCTGGATGTTTCACTGGGTTATAGGCAGATGGACTTTGCGGCATACCTGCAAGTGTGGCAGCCTGTGCAACAGTTAGTTTATTTAAATCTGTCACTCCGAAAAATTGTTCAGCCGCTTTCCCAACACCATAAGCATAAGGAGAGAAGAAAATACGGTTTAAATACATTTCTAAAATTTCATCTTTAGAGTATTTTTGCTCAAGTTGAATCGAGAGCCATACTTCCTGTACTTTACGTTTTAACGTCTTTTGATTGTTAAGCAGGGAGTTCTTCACAACCTGCTGTGTAATCGTACTTCCACCTTCTGCTCCAAAACCGTCCTCGACGTTTGCGACAAGAGCACCGCCAATACGGATAGGATCAATCCCGTGGTGTTTATAAAAACGTGCATCTTCAGTTGCAATAAACGCGTCTTTTACCACGTCGGGTATATCTTTAATCGAGACATACGTTCTTTTTTCCGCCCCGACTTCTGCAAAGACTTTTTTGTCTTTATCGTAAAGTTTTGAAGAATACGGCGTTTTTAGCTTGCTATCATCAATAGAAGGAGCGCTTGATGCAAAAACGGCAAAAGTTGTGATTCCGGCTACTAAACAAAGAAGACCGATCACGAGTAAAGATAAAAATATTTTTTTAAATAGACCTGCTTTCTTTTTGCCTTTTTTGTTCTTTTGCTTCTTATTGTTTTCTTGACTTGCTTTACGTCGCTGTTCACGACTTGTAAATTGATCAGACATCACATCTCAACCTTTCGTGTTAAACCTTTTTCGAACGTAAATGTTGCTTGCTGTCATCCGAAAAATGAAGTGTCTCCACTACTTTAATATAATCAATTCTTGGCGAATATCCAAGTGTCATGAGGTGACCTGCTTCCATTAATTCATCTTTGCTAATGGATTTACGGCCGTTTTGCTGCTGCCGCTCCCAAAAGAAGAAGAGGTCAGTAGCGGACAAATAATAAACGGAACCAAATGCGGATATAATAACAAAACAAATACCGCCTTGCTTTTCAACCTGTTTCATATGCTCAATTTGATGGTCGTGGAAATTTTTGAGCGGAAACGAGGTGGTGCTTTTGGTTTCCTTTGCTTCAAAATCGATATAACGCCCTTTGTATACCCCGTTGTAGTCTGTTGTGGAGGATTGTTTAAAATAGGCTTCTTTAATGACAGCAGCGCTTCTTTTTGGATAATCCACATTGACAATTTGAACAGGGGTAGGCTTTTTATGAATGACTGCGATCCCGTTGACCAAATAGTACTGGTTCGTTTCATTTAAGTCAGCTTCAAGCGTCATCCCGCGGTTACTATAAGATGATTCGCCGCTGATTCTTTTTTTTGTCCCAATTTGTTGAATGGGCTGATACGATTTTCCGTTAGGATACCGAATCATCAAGTTTCAGCCTCCTTTTAATGCATTTTGTATTGGAGAGATCACCATGTTGTCACAACAAGAGCACATGATTACCCAGCATATTTTACATGAGACGAAAGCGAAAAATAAGGACAACCTGACAAGGACAAACGCGTACAAGCGCTTTTATGACCGTCATCCAGAGATGAAATGGTCTCTGCTTGCTTCTTTTGTCTCCAGAAATGCTGGATGGTCGATGACAGATTTAAAAGGCGAGCTCTTCCATCCGGGTTTAACGGATCAGCAAGGGCATCTGTTCTTTACAGCATATGAAAGAGCGAATTGGCTGATCTTTTCAGATGCTTACCCGCAGCTTCTCTTGTATGAATGGTCAAAAAGGTGCCGCAAACCTTTATTTCATCTGCTGCCCCATTTCAGTGTGTCTCGTTTTATGAGCGCTGAGTGGGAACGATTTTGGCAAACGCGTGACATAGAGCGACTGCTGCATGCACTCATCATAAATGAACAATATACTATACAATCTCCTATTATACAAAATCCTCTCCTGAAAAAGAATGTTTTTCACTCGATTCAATATCTTTTCAGCGAGTGGGCACATTTTCAAACCGTCGTTTTTCCGACAGTAGACGGGCATTTGTACGGGTTAACCATACGAAAGTTTTCCCAAGTAAAAGAGCGCATTACGTTAGGGAAAAAACTAGCAAAACTATTGTTTCGAGCCGATTTGTTTTCGGATTTTTATCATTTTTTGCATACCGTGCCGCATACGGGATCTCGATTTGATTTTGAACCGTTTTTAGGGATTGCGCGAAGGTCAAGCCCTTTCCTCAGAACGGTGTATCCAGTCATGACACATTCATTAGACGATCAAAGGGAAGATTGGTTTCAAAAGAAATTGAGTCCATCCTTGTTTGAAGCAGAGCGTTTACCAAAACAAATTGAGCTGACCGACTGGTATTTTCATAAAAAAAGGCAGCTTCGTTTTCTTTTCTCATTAGAACACTATTTTTTGCATAAATAAAAAGCAGGGGGTACCTGCTTTTTTTACGTGGATGGACGGTTAGGGCCACCGAGCTTTTTATCAAGCTGATCTGTACTGTTTTCTTTCCCTTTTGTTTTTTGCTCTTTTGGTGCTTGCTGCTTTTTCATGACATCTACCTCCTTTGTCCTTAGAATTTACACAATCGGACGCGATCATACAAAGAAGGACAAGCACGTGTCGAAATGGAAGAAATTGCGCTTATCTTCACTTAGATTGGCGATTTAGTTCTAGTTTTGTCATGTATGAAGGAGGGAGCAAAAGAAAAGAGAATGTAACGAGAGATGATAAAGGAGGAATCTGATGATGAGCGAATTTGTATCAAAAGAATCCATTATGCAGTTGTTAGAGGAAATTGAGCGAAAGATTGATGCGGTGGAAGAAGAACTGTCTTTAGCTGTCAAAAAAACAAAAAACGCTGCCGTAGAGGAGCAAGAACAAATCATTGACCGTCTTGAATCTGAAGTGAAGGAATGTGAATTGAAAATTCATGCAGCAGAGTATAAGCTGCAGGCAAGACCCGCATATCACGCCGGATAGCTTTTCTATTTGAGCAATAAGTAAACGTTTGATAGGATGGTTCATAGAGGTGAACACTTTGGATAATCAAACATTACTTAAACATACACAAGAGTTGATCACGTGGATCGAAGAAGCATACGAGCAGTACCTAAAGGGAAAGGCAGAAGAGGAATACCCAGTTTGTGATTTTTACAACGATATTCAACCGGCCGTTGTCAAATTTGATCAGCAAATGGAAGAGTGGCTTACTGCTGCTACCTCATTTATTCATCAGGCCAAACCTAGATACTTACATCAAGAACAGCTTGAAGCCGTCCAAGAAAATGGAAAAGAGGTTGTGCTGCAATCTTATTTTGGCAAACAGCATGCACCTCGTGTGAAAAATTTAGTTGAGTCAGTGATTTATACACTGAACCTTTTAATAGAAGAAATCAACAAACGCAGCTGATAAACAGCCTGCGTTTTTCTTATGTCTGCTGTAGGCACATCTTCTGCTTCCTGAACATAATATATCATTGACTTCAATATGTTTTCAGAGCGAGAGGAGCGAGATACATGTTCCCTTATTCAAACCAGCCATCTTATGAAATGAATCAATTTCAGCAACGGCCTTTTCCGTATCCAGATATGCAGCAGCCTCCAGAATATTTCATGCCCCCATATCAAGGTGAAATGAACCAGCCGCCGTCTGCAGGTTATCAGCCGCCTTTTGGATATCAGGAAAACTTCCAGCCTTATCAGCCGCAGCCTGAAGCAATGAATCAGCCGCAAATGCAGCCGCCGGGCATGATGCCTATGCAGCAGCCTATGAATCCTTATCCTTTGCCAAGGCCGCAAAAACAGCAATCATCTCAATTTAAAAGTGTGCTGTCACAATTTAAAAAAACGAATGGGCAATACGATTTTAATAAAATGTTTGATACTGCTGGACAAATGATGAGTACAATGAATCAAGTGGGCTCATTGGCGAAAGGATTTACTAGTATTTTTAAAGCATAGCAAAACCCAATAGATATACATCTATTGGGTTGTTTGTTTTGGCGCAGTCACACGAAGTGATTGATCTTTCCAAACGCTCTTCATATTGGTTTCATCTATTTTTGCAGGCATTAAAATGGTTTTGGTAAAGCTCGAATAGGAGGAAGTCGTGTCTGTTTTGATTTTTTCCTGTACCGATAAGTGTAAATATTGCGCTTTCACTTCTAGTGCGATATCACCTTCGACAAAATGGTCTGGAAATCGAATCTCAATATATACATATTGATCATCTTCTGTCACATCAGTTGTAATGGATGCAAGTGAATGGCTTGTGGTCATCAGCGCCTCTGCACTATTTAAAATGTCGTGAAACGGCGATGATGCAAAAAATTGTTCAATTGCTTCATATAGAATGTCTTCATTTGCTAACAACTCGTGTTTCTTTTCACTTTCATGTTTCATTTGAATCACCTCTCATCTACAGCCTATGCAAAAGGGGCTCAGGCGGTTATCAATTGATGAGAGGAAAAAATTATGATTAAATAGTGTTGAATGAAGCAAGGTGTATGGGCGTGAAAGTTTATACGCTGAATAGATCTAGAAGCAAAGCTTGAAGGGAGCAAATGAACATTGCTGAAAAAATTATTCGGTTTCGGAAAAAACCAAGATGATGTAAAGGAAGAAGTCATTTATTCTCCAGTTGATGGAGAGTTAATGGATATGACCGATGTACCAGATCCCGTTTTTTCTCAAAAGATGATGGGAGACGGCGTAGCTGTAAAACCAAAAAACGGAACCATTGTGTCGCCAGTAGATGGTGAAGTTATTCAACTCTTCCATACAAAACATGCAATTGGGATTCGAACACTCTCGGGGCTTGAGCTTCTGATTCATATCGGACTTGAAACGGTTGGATTAAATGGTGAAGGCTTTGAAGCACACATAAAAGAAGGGTATAAAGTGAAAGCAGGTGATCCTCTCATTACATGTGATTTAGCGCTGATTGAAGAAAAAGCGGCAAGCACAGTGACACCAATTGTCATCATGAATGGTGATTTAGTAGAACATCTTGACAAAGAACCTAAGGGCTCTGTAGAAAAGCAGACGTCCAAGCTTTTTACAGTGAAAATGAAATAATCCAAAAAAACTACCCTGAGTTGATAGGGTAGTTTTTTATTGAGGAGATTAATCCTCCATTGGAACCCAGCCTTTACTTGCTTCCATGACAGTCCATAAACCCTCTGGAATCATGTACTTGTCTTTTTGACTGCGTTTAATGACGGTCTCAATCTCGTTTTCTCTGCCTTCTTTAATCTTTACTGCCCAATCGGGATCAACAATGACTTCTCTTGCAACAGCGATGAGTGGAATCCCTTGATTGTATGCATTCAGTGCATCCTCAGCTGTAATGACGCTGCCGACGCCGATGAGTGGAAGCGTGTCACCACAGCGCTCTTTTAATAACTCCATCCGCGTCTTACTTGTATCAGCACCACGTCTTGCCTTAGCGTCAATCTCCATTAAAGAAATATGCAAGTAATCAAGGTTTTTCGTCTTAAGTACGTCCACTAAAGTAAATGTTTCTGTCATGGTTAAACCAGGTGTTTCTGGTTCTTCAGGTGATAATCGATACCCAAAGATAAATGGTTTTGTTACATGCTCTTTGATTGCTTCTTTCACCGCATCTACAACTGCAATTGGAAATGCGAGACGTTTTTCTTCGCTTCCGCCCCATTGATCTGTACGCTGATTACTATGCGGGGAGTAGAATTGCTGTAATAAATATCCGTTCGCTCCATGGATTTCGATCCCATCAAATCCTGCTTGGATTGCGCGCCTTGCTGCTTCTTTAAATGAGTCGATGATGTGAGGAATTTCTTCTTCTGTCAAAGCTCTCGCAATTTGTTTTCCATCTTTAAATACATCACTTGGCGCAACGACATCACCGTTTGGGACTAAATGAGGGAGAGCCTGAGTGCCGCCATGATGAATTTGCATAATGGCTTTTGTTCCTTTCGCTTGAATCGCAGAAGCAAGCTTTTGAAGGCCAGGTATATCTTCATCCCTTGCAATAGAAGGCTGTCCTTCAAACGCCTTACCATCTGGCGTCACGTTTGCACATGCGGTGATGACCATGCCCATTTCGCTTGATCTAGCGGTAATAAAATCAATTTCTTCCTTTGAGATCGTGCCATCCTCATGAGAACCGAAGTGTGTCATTGGTGCAACGACTAAACGGCCATCAATAGAGGCACCCCCTGGGAATGTAAAAGGTTCAAATAAAGGCTTAAATTCGTTTTTCAATCTGATCATCTTCTTCCTTGATAAAATCATTTCACTATAGAAGTGTAATAGATATTGTTACAACACATCAAAATATTTGCTCACAAGCGGTGCATCAAAAAATTGCCGCCTAGTCATGCAAACAAATATTCGGTACACTAGAATGAGAGGTGGATACCAGATGAAGAAAAAAACAATGAACGAACTCATAGAAGAATTAAAAAAAGACGAACAGGTCGAGCATTGGCATGAAATTGAAGCGAAGCCTGCACTGACTTCTTCAATTCCTGAAAGAGTAAATGACAGGCTCAAAGTGGCGCTTGAAAAAAGAGGTGTGAGCGAACTGTACATTCATCAAAAGGAAGCCTTTGAACGTGTGATGGATGGTGAGAATGTGGTGACTGTGACACCTACAGCTTCAGGTAAAACGCTTTGCTACAATCTGCCAGTTCTTCAGTCGATCGCAGAAGATCAGACAAGCCGCTCCCTCTATTTATTTCCAACAAAAGCACTTGCGCAAGATCAAAAAAGTGAATTAAACGAAATCATTCATGAGATGGATGTTCCAATTCACAGTGAAACCTATGACGGGGACACCTCCCCAGCGATTCGCCAGCGCGTCAGACAGGCAGGACATATTGTCATCACAAATCCAGATATGCTGCACTCAGCGATTTTGCCTCATCATACGAAATGGGTCAGTTTATTTGAGAACTTAAAGTATATTGTCATTGATGAACTTCATACATACCGAGGCGTGTTTGGCAGTCATGTCGCCAATGTCATTCGAAGACTAAAGCGAATTTGTGCATTTTACGGAAGTGACCCGACCTTTATTTGTACATCAGCGACCATTGCGAATCCGAAAGAGCTTGCAGAGCAGCTGACCGGAAGCAAGGTGCATCTCATTGAACGAAACGGAGCACCTAGCGGTAAAAAGAATTTTGTCTTTTACAACCCGCCAGTCGTCAATAAGCCATTAAATATTAGACAAAGTGCGGCCACTGTTGTGAATCAGCTCGCTAAAACATTTTTAAAAGAAAAAATTCAAACGATTGTTTTTGCTAGAAGTAGGGTAAGAGTTGAAGTCATCTTAAGTCATATTCAAGAACTAGTGAAAAAAGAAATTGGTCCTAAATCGATCCGTGGTTATCGCGGGGGCTATTTGCCGAAAGAGCGGCGCATGATTGAAAAAGGCTTAAGGGAAGGAGACATTCTCGGTGTTGTCAGCACAAACGCACTAGAATTAGGAGTAGATATTGGACAGCTAAAAGTCTGTATCATGACCGGATATCCTGGCAGTGTAGCGAGTACGTGGCAGCAGGCAGGACGAGCTGGAAGGCGTCATGAGGAAGCACTCATTATCATGGTCGCAAGCTCATCGCCACTTGACCAATATATTGTTAGACACCCTGAATACTTCTTTAACAGACCACCTGAATCGGCAAGAATCAATCCTGAGAACCTTATCATCCTAGTCGATCATCTAAAATGTGCGTCCTACGAGCTACCGTTTCGAGAAGATGAACAGTTTGGCGGTATGGAAGTAGAAGAAATCTTGCAATACTTACATGAAGAAGGGGTTCTCCATTTCAGCGGGAACCGTTATTATTGGTCAGATCAATCGTTCCCGGCTCATGGCATCAGTCTGAGATCTGCAAGTCAGGAAAATGTCGTCATTGTCGATCAATCCGATGTAGCGAATGTTCGAATTATTGGGGAGATGGATCGATTCAGTGCGATGACTTTACTTCATGATGAAGCGATTTATTTACATGAAGGGGTTCAGTATCAAGTGGAAAAGCTAGATTATGAGCATCTTAAGGCTTATGTGAAACAAGTCGATGTAGAATATTATACAGATGCGAATTTAGCAGTTCAGCTCAAGGTGCTTGAAATTGATCAAACAACAGAGAAAGAGGCGGTATCTGTTCACTACGGTGATGTGACCGTCAATGCAATGCCGACTATTTTCAAAAAAATTCGATTATCAACCGGTGAAAATATCGGTTCCGGCCCGATTCACTTACCTGAAGAAGAGATTCATACGAGTGCTGCTTGGTTTGAATTACATGAAGCAGAGCGGACATTTGAAGAAAAAACACTTGAACAGCTCTTGCTCGGTATTGCCAATGTTCTTCAACATATTGTTCCGGCGTTTGTCATGTGTGACCGTTCAGACATTCATGTCATTTCTCAAATAAAGGCAGCCCATACCGGGAAACCGACCGTATTTTTATATGATCATTACCCAGGTGGAATCGGTTTAAGTAAAGAGGTCCAGGCTCGCTTTGATGAAATTGCCCGTGCAGCCACTCAGCTCATTGAGCGATGCAGCTGCGAGAACGGCTGTCCATCTTGTATTGGCATGGAAATGAAAGAGATCGATGGAAAAAGCAGTATCATTCAATTGATGGCAGGATTTTAAGGGAAGGGGGAAAAGACGTACTCATGTCATTAAAAGGAAAATTAAACAGAATGAAAAAACACCTGTCGCACAATCAGTCAGATGAAAAGCGTGGGGCAGTAAAAGAAGGACAAACGCCCACTGTGACGGCTGAAACCATTCCATTTCTAAAAGAGTGGGGGGAATTAGGTGCAGCTCCTTACTACTTTGAAGACTCTTTCTGCCTCATTCGGGAAGTGACCTATCCACTTGACCATCAGCATGGGCGATATTCATTTGCAGAACTGCCGGAGATGGTGAGTGCATGGAACAAAAGTGAGATTCAGCATTCTCTTTCTGCAAAAGGCTACAAGCCTCACGAGCTATTTTTCTTCGATACAGAAACAACAGGACTATCTGGCGGAACGGGAAATATGATTTTTCTGCTTGGGCATGCGAGAGTTTATTCAGATAAAGTGGTGGTAAAACAACATCTGCTCACGAATCCAGGAAATGAAGCGGCACTTTACAAAAGCTTTCTTAGTGAGGTGGATGTCGAATCACTAGTGACATATAATGGAAAATCATTTGACTGGCCTCAAGTCAAAACGAGGCATACATTATTACGCGATCAAATACCTGCTCTACCTGAATTTGGTCATTTTGACCTTCTGCATGGGTCAAGGAGATTGTGGAAACATAAATATGAGCGTATGGCTCTTTCGGTTGTAGAAAAAGAAGAACTGCACGTCAATCGAGAGGGAGATACACCGGGGTTCCTCGCACCAATGATCTATTTTCACTTTTTAAAGGAACAAAACCCGAAACTGATTGAAGGAATTTTGACTCACAATGAACTTGATGTCTTATCGTTAATCAGTCTCTACATTCATTTGTCTAAAAAAATCTTATCCAAAGATGCGGTGAAGGAAGAAGATGAGAAATATGCATTAGCTAAGTGGCATCTTGCTCACCGTGATGTGCAGGAAGCAACAAAGCACCTGCAAGAATTAACGGGAGCAGCGTTTGAGCATGCGGATCAAGCAGCTTATGATCTATCATTACAGTACAAGCGATTAAAACAATGGGATGAAGCGGCATGCATATGGAGGCGTCTATTTGAATCAAGTGATGTTCATTTAAGATTAAAAGCGGGTGTAGAGCTAGCAAAGTATGAAGAACACCGTCAAAAAGACCCAAAAGCAGCCCTTTCCATTACCCAAACATTGTTATCACAATCGTCTTTAAGTGAACGAGACATTGTGGAACTTGACAAGCGAGAAAAGCGGCTCTTAAGAAAAGCTGGGCAATGAAATTATTGCCTGGGAAAGCGCAAAAAATGACAACGTTCGGCTCTCGGCCGAAAATAAAAATTGTTTAGCACTTTTATTGTAGAAAAGTCACGAATCCTGTAAAATAACGTTAGATATTGAATGAGGAGCGTAGAGCATGTATAAGGGTCTTTTCTACTTGTTTTTTCTTGTTGTCATATTGGTCGCGTTTGTGTTTTCAAACTATAAAGATGTTTTTCTTGCAAACTTTTAAAATAGGTTAATGCATTAGTACATGTACACCTCTTGATTCATACATTGTTAATGTAAGAAAATCAAGGAGAGGGGAATGCTACATGTACCATCATCATCATTGCAATCCAAATGTTACACAGCCAATTGTACATCCAACGAATCACTGCTGTACGCATAGTGAGTCAACTACAATTGTGCCGCACATCCACCCGCAGCATGTAACAAATGTTCATCACCAAAATTTCCAACATGTTCACTACTTCCCGCATACGTTTTCTCAGGTGGACCCGGCAACACATCAACACTTTAACTGCGGTGGACCTTGCTGTAACAGATAAAGTGAAATGGGACTTTTATAAGTCCCTTTTTTTAAAAGCAGGTGAAAAAATGAAAATTATTGCTGTCACAGGGTACAAGCCATTTGAGCTTGGGATCTTCAAACAAGACGAGCCTGCACTTCAATACATAAAAGCGGAACTTCGGAAAAGGCTGACGGCACTCATTGAAGACGGGCTGGAATGGGTGCTCATTTCAGGTCAGTTAGGGGCAGAAATATGGACAGCTGAAGTGGTCTTTGAGCTTCAAGAGGAGTTTCCAGATTTAAAACTTGCTGTCATTACACCATTTTATGAACAGGAAGAGCGCTGGAATGAACAAAATAAAGAGCTGTATGAAGGCGTTCTTGCACAAGCTGATTTTGTAGAAAGTGTCACGCATAGACCGTATGAAAGTCCGGCACAATTTAAACAAAAGAACCGCTTTTTTATTGAAAAAACGGACGGCCTTCTCGTCTTATATGATCCCGAGCACGAAGGCTCGCCAAAATATATGATCAAAGAAGCTGAAACCTATACCGACTACCCAATTATGTATATCACAATGGATGATTTAAGAGCACAGGTTGAGGCGGAAGATCCGTTTTTTGACTAAAAGCAAGAGAAAATTTGACAACGTCACGTATTTCTGAAAAAATATACTATGAATTCACGATATGAGGTGAAAAAGATGCTTGCTGATAAAGTAAAGCTTTCTGCGAAAGAAATTTTAGAAAAAGAATTTAAAACAGGTGTCCG
Source organism: Bacillus sp. FSL K6-3458 (assembly GCF_038005045.1). Classification (NCBI taxonomy): domain Bacteria; kingdom Bacillati; phylum Bacillota; class Bacilli; order Caryophanales; family Bacillaceae; genus Bacillus; species Bacillus sp. FSL K6-3458. The sequence continues at coordinate 2,041,933 of NZ_JBBOSI010000001.1, forward strand.
AGGGTATAAACAAGAAGAAGTCGATAAATTTCTAGATATGGTCATTAAAGACTATGAGACATTCCATCAAGAAATTGAAAAACTCCAACAAGAAAACCTTCACTTGTCAAAACAACTTGAAGAAGCGGTTGAGCAAGGGAAAAGACAGCCTGCACAGTCCAATACAACAAACTTTGATATTTTAAAAAGACTATCTAATCTTGAGAAACACGTTTTCGGCAGCAAACTTTATGATTGAGTAATACCAAAAAAGCTTGTGTCAGATGACATTGTCGTTTATAATAACGCATGTTGATTAACGTTCGGGTAATCGCTGTAATGCTTTGACATTGCAGAGGAAAGTCCATGCTCGCACGGTGCTGAGATGCCCGTAGTGTTCGTGCCTGGCGAAAAAATAAGCCAGGGCAGCCTGGGAAAGGCTGACGGCAGGAAAAATGCCTACGTCCTTTTAGGATATGGCAAAGTATCCTTGAAAGTGCCACAGTGACGAAGTCTCACTAGAAATGGTGAGAGTGGAACGCGGTAAACCCCTCGAGCGAGAAACCCAAACTTGGTAGGGGAACTTTCTCAAAGGAACCAAACGGAGAGAAGGACAGAGAATTCTGTAGATAGATGATTACCACCTGAGTACGAGGCTTTTGCCGTTTGCAGTACGATGGAACAAAACATGGCTTACAGAACGTTATATCCGTTATCATAAACATGATGAAATCAAAGCTCTCCTATTTCTACATATGGAGAGCTTTTATCTTGATTAAGAAAAGAACGAGAAAACAGGTGATAAACAAATGAAAACCTATACACTCATCGCAACAGCGCCAATGGGAATTGAAGCGATTGTTGCAAAAGAAGTAAGAGACCTCGGGTATGAGTGCACCGTAGATAACGGAAAAGTTATTTTTCAAGGAGATGCGCTTGCCATCTGCCGTGCGAATCTATGGCTGCGTACAGCAGACCGAATCAAGGTCCAAGTTGCTGAATTTTCGGCTAGAACATTTGATGAGCTTTTTGAGCAGACTAAAGCCATTGACTGGGCCGCGTTTTTACCGAAAAATAGCACATTTCCCGTTATTGGTAAATCTGTTAAATCTCAGCTTGCCAGTGTGCCGGATTGTCAGCGCATCGTCAAAAAGGCTATCGCGCAAAAACTTAGATCATCTTACAACATACAGTCTGAATGGCTAGAAGAGACGGGCCCTGAATACAAAATTGAGGTAGCGCTTTTAAAAGATAAAGTATTGCTGACGCTTGATACGTCTGGTGTGGGTCTTCATAAACGTGGATACCGTGCAGATCAAGGAGGCGCGCCGATTAAAGAAACCCTTGCAGCGGCGCTTGTCTTATTAACGAACTGGACACCTGACCGTCCGTTTGTCGATCCTTTTTGCGGATCAGGAACAATTGCTATTGAAGCAGCGATGATTGGACAAAACATTGCCCCTGGATTTAACCGTGAGTTCGCATCTGAATCATGGGAATGGATCGGTGAGGACGTTTGGAACAAAGCACGCCTTGAAGTAGAAGAAAAGGCGAACTATGATCAGCCGCTTCACATTATCGCGAGCGATATTGATCATCGTATGGTAGAGATTGCGAAACTGAACGCAGAAGAAGCTGGTCTTAGTGAACTGATTCAATTTAAGCAAATGCAAGTGAAAGACTTTCAAACAAAAGATGAGTATGGTGTGATTGTCGGAAATCCGCCTTACGGTGAACGTCTGAGCGATAAGCCAGCTGTGGAAAAAATGTATCAAGGCATGGGCGAAGCATTGAAAAACCTAGATACGTGGTCCATTTACATTTTAACGTCACATGAAAAATTCGAAGAGTGTTTCGGAAGAAAAGCGACGAAAAAGAGAAAACTGTTTAATGGATTTATTAAAACAGACTATTATCAATACTGGGGAAAACGCCGGCCTAGGAAGCAAACAACTGAATCGTAACAAATGTCCACACCACGAGAAGGTGTGGATTTTTTATGCTAAAAAGGTATAAGTCTTCACGGGACGGAATAAACTGAACTTGATTTTAAAAAAAGAGGTGTCTTCATGATTCATTATGATCAATTTCAGTTAATTCAAAAAGCACTCGCTTCAACAGCCCGAGAAATAGAAGGGATTGAAACAGGACAATCTGCTAAACTTACGGCAGCCATCGAGAACTTAGCAATGGCTCAAAACTACATAGACCATTCAGAGCACGCATTTTTAATGAAGGAAAGCTACCAGCATCGCCTGCGCTCTTAAAAAAAGATTGTCATACCCCAGCATAAATGTTACTATTGAATGTCTGAATGATTCAAAAGTTGGGGGTTGAAGCAGGTGACAGCATCTCGTTTGCCTTTTTCATTAACAAAAGAACATAATTTTTACGAAGAACTGGGCAACTGGATTGGTGATGTGTTTTATGACATTTTGCCAGAAAAGGGCTTTGATCTTCGAGATGAACAAATATTCATGGCTTTTCAGTTAGAAAGGGCCTTTAAAGAAAAAAGTGTGATGTTTGCCGAAGCTGGGGTAGGCACAGGCAAAACAATCGTTTATCTTTTATTTGCGGTCACATATGCAAGATATACAGGGAAACCTGCGATCATTGCATGTGCAGACGAAACGTTAATTGAACAGCTGGTCAAACAAGAAGGTGATATCTATAAAATTGCCAATCACCTTGATATTCAAATAGATGCGAGATTAAGTAAATCGCATGATCAATATTTATGCTTAAAGAAACTAGAGAAAACGATGCAACGTGAAGATGATGAGAAGTGGCTCGACATTTATGAATCGCTTCCTTCATTTGTTCATGAATCTCATGGGATGCAGACATTTTATCCGTATGGTGATCGAAAAGAGTATCCAGAATTAACAAATGATGAGTGGTCAAGAATTGGTTATGACTCTTTTCAGGACTGCTTAACGTGCGACATGCGGCACCGCTGTGGTTTGAATTTATCAAGAGACCATTACCGAAAAGCAACAGACCTCATCATTTGTTCTCATGACTTTTACATGGAGCATGTATGGACAAAGGAGTCACGTAAACGTGAAGGACAGCTGCCGCTCCTTCCTGAGCATAGCTCTGTTGTATTTGATGAAGGGCATCTTCTTGAGTTTGCAGCACAAAAAGCGCTAACATACCGAGTGAAACAATCAACACTTGAGACGTTTTTGGAGCGTCTTTTGCAAAATGATATTCGTGAAGAGTTTGCAGAGCTTGTTGAAGATGCACTTGCAACAAACGATCAGTTCTTTTATCTCTTAAAAACGAATGCCAAAGAAATCAAAGGATCACACCGTCTTGAAATTGGTCGTGTAGATGAGGTAAAGCGTTCAGCAAGTGAATTATGTGATTTGCTTGAGAAGATTGGAGAAGCGCTCGTATTTGAATCAGAGATGTACACAATTGATCAATACGAATTGTCTGTTGTGGAAGAGTACATTGAACAGATGGCGTATTCTTTGTCGCTTTATCAGAAAAATGCCATTAGCTGGCTGGAGAAGCAGGAATTAGATACCACCTTTGTCGTCATGCCAAAAACGGTAGCAGAAGTTCTCGGTGAAAAGGTATTTTCGCAAAAAATCCCTTATATTTTCTCATCTGCTACGTTGTCTGAAAATCAATCATTTGATTATTTAGCTGAAAGCCTTGGGATCAAAGATTATTTATCCATGAGTGTGGCTTCGCCGTATGATTATGAGGAGCAAATGCAAATGCATTTCCACGGAATTCAGCAGCCAATGACAGAGTCAGCTGTAAAAGGTCAGCACGTGCTGTCTCAAGTAAAAGAAAATGGCGGTCGATCTCTTATTTTATTCCCTTCATTTGATGAACTGCATGTATTTAGAAAGCAGCTCGATGCATCAAATGAATCACTGCCTTTCCATGTGTATTTTGAAGGAGACGAGGAGATCAGTACCATTGTTCAAAAGTTCCAAGCGGATGAAACATCTGTGTTATGTTCCGTTCACTTGTGGGAAGGGCTGGATATTCCAGGACAGTCTCTAACAAATGTGGTCATTTGGGGACTTCCATATCCACCGCATGACCCAGTATTTGAAGCAAAACGGAATGAAGCGAAAGATGCATTTACTGAAGTGGATCTTCCGTACATGTTGCTTCGTCTAAGGCAGGGCATTGGTAGACTGATTCGGACAAGCCAAGATGCTGGCAGCATTCATATTTACTTTGGCAGTCAGAAAGATATTGAGCTGCAAAGTAAAATTGAATCCGTTCTTCCAGTAAGGCCAGTGATCTCTTAATGATAGAAAACCATTCAATAAGAGGAGGATACGATCAGCGTATCCTCCTTTTTCATTGACAAAAGAACATTTATTGAAGTAGCCTTGAAACGTACATACATATTTTAATGATTGGGGGAACGAACGCATGAGTCTTGAATCAAAAGAGAAAGCGTTTTATCAATTACTAGGAAAAATCGCCCATTATACAGAGGCGCTTCATTTACTTTATTGGGACTCTCGAACACAAGCACCTAAAAAAAGCGCTGATTTCAGAGCAGAAACCATCGGTCAATTATCCAGCGATATCTTTAATATGAAGACTTCTGATGAAATGAGAGATCTTCTTGATGCATTAAATAAAGAGAAAGAAAAGCTGTCAAAAGACACGCAGAAGGCACTTGAATTATCGCAAAAAGAATATGATGAAAACAGTAAAATTCCAAAAGAAGAATTTAAAGAATACTCCATTCTTCAATCAAAAGCTGAACATGTTTGGGTAGAAGCAAGGGAGAAATCAGATTTTTCACTCTTTGCACCCTATTTAAAACAGCTGATTGATTTTAACAAGCGTTTCATTCAGTACTGGGGCGTGAAAAAAACACCATATGATGTGCTGCTCAATAATTACGAGCCGGATATGACGGTTGAACAACTCGATCAAAAATTCGGTGCACTTCGAGACGCCATCGTTCCTCTCGTGAAAAAAATTGAAGCTTCGCCAAATAAACCGGATACTTCGTTTTTATCGAAAAGCTTCCCGATCGACAAACAAAAAGAGCTGAGTCTCTTTTTCTTAAAAGAGTTAGGGTATGACTTTGACGCAGGACGACTTGATACAACGGTTCATCCATTTGCTGTGACATTAAGCAGAGGGGATGTACGTGTGACGACGCGTTATGATGAGCACGATTTTCGCATGGCGATCTTTGGCACCATTCACGAATGCGGCCATGCCATTTATGAACAAAATATTGATGAGGCGCTGAGCGGAACGCTCTTATGTGACGGGACATCAATGGGTATTCATGAATCACAGTCTCTTTTCTTTGAGAACTTTATCGGCAGACATGAAGATTTCTGGAAAACGTATTATCAAAAGCTGCAAGAGGCATCTCCTGAACAATTTAAAGATGTCACTTTAGAAGAATTTGTGCATGCGGTGAATGAATCGAAGCCGACTTACATTCGAATTGAAGCAGATGAACTCACGTATCCACTTCACATTATTATTCGCTATGAAATTGAAAAAGCCATTTTCAATGAAGAAGTAGCAGTTGAAGATCTGCCAGCGTTATGGAATGAAAAATATAAAGCATATCTTGGCATTACGCCGCCTAACGATGCGCTTGGTATTTTGCAGGATGTTCACTGGTCTGATGGTAGTTTTGGTTATTTCCCTTCATATGCACTTGGTTATATGTATGCGGCGCAATTAAAGCAGCAAATGATCAAAGATTTACCGAATTTTGATGAACTGATTCAAAATGGGTCTTTTGCACCGATAAAAGAATGGCTAACTGAACATGTCCACAAGCATGGGAAACGGAAAAAGCCATCTGAGATCATTCAAGACGCAACTGGTGAAGAATTAAATGTTCAATACTTAATTGATTATTTAACAGATAAGTACACGAAACTATATTTATCATAAATGAAAGGCACCCTTTGATCAGAAGGGTGCTTTTTTGCTGGTTGAATATTCTAAAAACGAACGTTTAAAGCTTAATGATTATTTAAGTTCGGTATTTTTCTAGAAAAGTGCTTTCCAAGCGTCTGAAATCTTGTTATAATTTGAACACTATGAAACACTCATATAATCGCGTGATGAAGGCACGCAAGTTTCTACCGGACACCGATACCGTCCGACTATGAGTGAGCAAAATGAAACAGCTTTTGTATGAGCTGAAGATCCCGTGGATCGTTTTCGCATTGCTTGCTCCTTAATGGACAGCAATGCTTTTTTTATGCAAAAAAATGAAAGTTGCTAATATGCTGGGAGGAAGAATGATGGAATTGTTACGTCAAAAGATCGAGAACGAAGGAATCGTTCTGTCAAATCAAGTGCTAAAGGTAGATGCTTTTTTAAATCATCAAATTGACCCTGTGTTAATGCATGAGATCGGTCAAGAGTTTGCTAGATTATTTAAGCATGATGGAATTACTAAAATTATCACAATCGAATCTTCTGGTATTGCACCTGCTGTCATGGCTGGGCTTGCCCTTCATGTGCCAGTTGTTTTTGCCCGAAAGCGGCAATCACTGACTTTAACGGATAACCTTTTGACAGCAAGTGTGTATTCTTTTACCAAAAAAGTAGAAAGTACGATCGCTGTCTCTAACACGCACCTTAGTGAGGATGATTGTGTGTTAATCATCGACGACTTTTTAGCAAATGGAGAAGCCGCTAAGGGACTAGCTGCAATCGCAAAGCAAGCGAAAGCAAAAGTAGCTGGTTTTGGAATTGTTATCGAGAAATCATTCCAGCCTGGAAGAAAAGAGCTTGTGCAAATGGGCTATAGAGTCGAGTCACTCGCACGTATCGAATCGCTCGAGGAAGGAAAAGTCACGTTTGTACGCGAGGTACAATCATGAGTGCTGCTAAAAAAGCCAAAACCCTTTCGCTAGGGATACAGCATGTACTAGCGATGTATGCAGGTGCGGTTCTTGTCCCGCTCATTGTTGGAGATGCGCTTGGGCTCACGCCAGCCCAGCTGACGTACTTAATTTCGGCAGATATTTTCATGTGCGGTGCCGCCACACTGCTTCAAGTATGGAAAAACCGCTTTTTTGGCATCGGTTTGCCTGTTGTACTAGGCTGTACATTTACTGCGGTCTCTCCTATGATTGCGATTGGCTCTAAATATGGAATTTCATCTATATATGGAAGTATTATCGCCGCAGGATGTATTGTCATTGCTCTTTCATTTTTCTTTGGGAAGCTTGTGAAATTCTTCCCGCCCGTTGTCACAGGTTCCGTCGTCACGATCATTGGAATTACCTTAATTCCGGTAGCCATGAACAATATGGCAGGTGGTGAAGGAAGTGCAGACTATGGTTCTTTTGAGAATCTTGGACTTGCTTTTCTTGTATTGTTTATTATTGTCCTTCTCTATCGATTTACAAAGGGATTCATGAAAGCCATTGCCATCTTAATCGGCATTCTACTTGGGACAGCAGTTGCTGCTTTCTTAGGGAAGGTGGAGACGGCAGAAGTGGCGAATGCACAAGTTTTCCGCCTCATTGAGCCTTTTTACTTTGGGTTGCCTACTTTTGAATTTGCACCAATCATGACAATGACATTAGTTGCCATTGTGTCATTAGTCGAATCAACGGGTGTATACTTTGCGCTCGGAGATTTAACGAATCGTTCATTAAAAGAGAAGGATTTAGCAAAGGGATATCGTGCAGAGGGAATTGCCGTCTTATTAGGCGGTATCTTCAACGCTTTTCCATACACAGCCTACTCCCAAAACGTTGGATTGATCCAATTAACAGGTGTGAAGAAAAATCAGGTCATTGTGGTGACAGGGGTATTATTAATGGTATTTGGCCTTTTTCCTAAAATCGCGGCATTTACAACGATTATTCCAAAATCCGTTCTAGGCGGTGCGATGGTCGCCATGTTTGGCATGGTCATTGCGTATGGGATTAAAATGCTCTCACGCGTCGATTTTGCAAAACAGGAAAACTTACTCATTGTCGCATGCTCAGTTGGCATCGGGCTCGGAGTAACGGTGGTACCGCAAATGTTTGATCATTTGCCAGAATCGATTAAATTGTTAACAAGTAACGGAATTGTCGCCGGAAGCTTTACCGCTATTTTGCTTCATATTATTTATCACATGATTCCTTTTAAAAAAGAAACAGAGCAGGAGCTAATGGAAGAACCTAAGCAATCTGTTATGTGAACACTTCTCTTGGAGAGCTGAAAGCCCGCATCCTTTGGATACGGGCTTGTTGTGATTAGCGCTATTAATGTTGTACCGGCGGCATTGTTTCGTTAATGACTGCAAATGTATAGCCCCTTGCTTTTAGTTGTGTAATCAGGCTATCTAAATAGTTCGTGGTAGAGGGTTGATCATGCATTAAAATAACTTTTGGTTCCCATGGTTTATTTTTCTCAAACATTTGCAGTTGATTCAATACCTCTGGAACATATTGTGAGTTTTTATATCTCCAGTCAAGGCTATCAATCGTCCAATCCCAGTAAATAAAGCCATTTTGGTTTAAACGTACTTTTTGATCATATGTTAAATTTGGAACACTGCCATAAGGTGTTCTCACAAGACGGGTGTAAACGCCTGTAACAGAAGCAAGAATGAGCTGAGCTTCTCTCATTTCATTTGCGGGAGACTCACTGTTCTGATAAAAGCGGTTTATATCATGCGTCATGCCATGAAGCCCTAATTGATGTCCTTCTTGATAAAGTCTTTTCACCGCTGCTTGGTGAGCTTGGATTTGCGGTCCAAGCATGAAGAATGTCGCCTTCACTTGATGTGCTTTTAAGACATTTAACAGCTGATTTGATGTAGCAGAAGGGCCATCATCAAATGTTAAAAAGACCGTTTTATTCGTTGTCTGTTGGTTTGGATTGGTCCTAAATTGTTGATCCAATGTTCTTGTAGAATGATCTTTTGCATTCAGACTGATACTTGTGTCTCGGAAGTCACTGCTAGTAACAATTTTTGCTTGCCCATTTGTCGCCTGCAAATGGGGTTTAGACATATCCCAGATAAAAACGAGAAACAGTGTAAGAAGCACTAAACCAATTATCTTCGAGAGAAATATCGTGTTGTAGGGTGTCTGTTTTTTGGACACCTTTTTCATGACAATCACTCCAGTCAATTAAATTTTGTGCCGAATCATGTAGTAGATTCTGTCTTTTTTCACTGTTTTTCATGGTGTTCATATTGATTAAGTATACAGGAAAAAACCCCCTTTTCATATATAATCATCAAATAAATTAGCATTTTATGGTTATTTATTTGTGTTGATCAGAAAAAAGGTGATCCATTCATGTTTAAATGAAATAATTCTGAATAATGATCGAGACGTTGGTATTTATACGCTAAGATAGCAACAGATTTAACCATTAATGCGAAGTGAAAGGAGATTCTGTATAAAGTGTTGTAAAATGACGATTTCATTGAAAAAAGGATGCTCATGTGGATATTGGAGATAGAGGCTATCAAACGCGAAATACATAGAGAAAAGCTCTTACCCTACAAAATAAAGAAGAAACAAAAGAAAGCAAAGTCAGTACAACTGAATCAGAGATTGGCTACTATGTAAAAGGTGAACGTGAAAAGTCATTTGCTTATTCCTTTCATACAGCACTTTTACTTGAAGTAAAGGTGGGGTTTGTCTACGGTCTGCACTTCTCATTTGAGAGGTGTTTTTTTTGCATAAAGCTATGTTAACTAACTCTATTAATAATCGGTTGAAGGGATTTTTGTTCTTTAGATATAAAATAAGATGAGAGTGAATGGTTAAGAATCGTATTGAATGACATCAACCAAGAAATAGATCTAAACGAATAGGATGATTGTTGAAATCTGTCTGCTCTCTCCATATGGGACCTATGATAAAGTTGGTTTATTAACATTCTCCAAATGGGTGTTAAAAGGTGGGATAAGTAAATGTTAGGATTACCAAGAGGGGAAGTCTTTTTAGTTCCTTGGTCTATTGAGTGGACAAAAGAATTTGAAAGTGAAAAGCGAAAGATAATAGGTGATATTGGTCAATACATAATCAATGTACACCATATTGGAAGTACAGCAGTAAAAGGTTTAAGCGCTAAGCCAATTATTGATATTGCAATTGAAATAGAACATTTTTTTGATGGAGAAAAATGTGTAATAGCGTTGGAAGGACTCGGTTACTCATATAAAGGAACAAACGTATTACCTGAAAGACACTACTTTAATAAAGGAGAACCACGAACACATCAAATCCATATGTACCAAAGACATAATAAGTATTTACTTGAACAGTTAAATTTCAGAGATTACTTGAGAAATAATGAGCAAGCTAGAAGTGAGTACCAACAGCTTAAACTTAAATTATCAAGATTACATGGAAATGACAAACACAAATACGCACATGAAAAAACTTATTTTATTAAGTCCATCCTTGAAAAGGTTTAGGTGAGGGTTTGCTATTTAGATGTTCATAAGAGAGGTCATTCACAGAGGAACTCCCAATTAACGGAGTTCTTTTTTTTCATTAAATCACCATTATTTTTGAACATAAATTGCATAAAAAAAAGCAGGTTCGCTTGGCTTGGAACGAACCTGTGAAGGAGGAAAACTACATCATGTTTTCACCTATATTATCCAATATTTATCAATTGTCGTCAAGACAAAAAGTTAGACGGAGGAAAATATTTTGACTGAATTGTGTCGTTTTGGCATGTATATCCTTTTTTTGATTGGGGATATTAACCGAAAAAAGAGGTGAAGCCGATGGCATACATTCTTTCAGTTGGAACAAGTCTGCCAAAACATCATGTGGATCAGCAAGCAGCTGCTCAATTTGCAAGGTCTCAATTTAAACGATCGTTTAAAGATATTGATCGGCTATTAAAAGCTTTTAATAATGGCGAAATAGAGAGTAGGCAGTTTGTACAGCCTATTGATTGGTATCAAGAACATCACTCTTTTGAAGAGAAAAATAATCTCTATGTCGAAAAAGCATTGGCTCATGCGAAAGAAGCCGTTTTTCACTGTCTGCATGAAACAGCGTTCCTTACAATGCCAGTTCCTTTTGATGAGATTGATGCTTTGTTTTTCATCTCCAGTACAGGGTTATCAACGCCAAGTCTTGATGCAAAGCTGATGAATGTTCTTCCATTTTCTCCTTATACGAAACGAGTGCCAATTTGGGGGTTAGGATGCGGGGGCGGGGCGGCAGGCTTATCTCGAGCTTATGAATACATCAGGGCGTATCCAGAAGCAAAAGTGCTCGTTGTTGCCTGCGAGCTTTGCAGCCTCACTTTTCAGCCGCAAGATCAATCAAAAAGCAATTTAATTGGAACCTCGCTGTTTGGTGATGGGACTGCGGCCGTTCTTTTAACTGGAGAAAAGGCAGCCTCTAAGTATACGCAGTTAAAAACAGTACCTAAAGTGCTTGGCACGCAGTCAGTGACCATGAAAGATTCTGAGGATGTGATGGGATGGGATTTTACCGCCGACGGATTTCGGGTCATCTTCTCACGTGACATTCCGTCCATCATTTCTGGATGGTTAAAAGAGCAAGTGGATCAATTTTTACATCAGCTAGGGTTTTCAACAGAGGATGTATCCGTTTTTCTTGCTCACCCTGGAGGAAAAAAAGTGATTGATGCCTATCTTGAAAGCTTATCTTTACAAGAGCATCAGCTATTTTCTTCAAAAGAGGTTCTGAAACAGCATGGAAACATGTCCTCTGCCACTGTTTTATATGTCATGAAGCATTTTCTTGAACATCAGTCACTAGATGCAGGACAGGTGGGGCTTTGCGGAGCACTTGGTCCAGGCTTTTCGTCAGAATTATTGCTCATGAAATGGGAGGGGCTTTCGTGATGATTTTCTGGATAGTGATTGGCATTTTCATTTGTCAGCGTCTCATTGAAATGCTTGTGGCGAAAAGAAATGAAAAGAAAGTGAAGGCGATCGGAGCGATTGAATTTGGTGCAAGCCATTATCCTTATATGGTCGCTATGCATGCAGCTTTTTTCCTCTCGCTTATTGGAGAGACATGGCTGGTGCATCGTCAACCGTCTCGTTTTTTCCTATTGCTGCTTGTGTTTCTGTTTGCGACCCAGGTGATTCGGTACTGGGCACTATGTTCACTTGGAACGTTTTGGAATACAAAAATCTTAGTCGTTCCAAATGCGATGATTGTGAAAAAGGGGCCGTATCGCTGGTTAAAGCATCCTAACTATGTGGTGGTGGCAATTGAACTGATGTTCATTCCGCTGCTATTTAACGCATTTATTACTGCCATTTTGTTTACGTGTTTAAATGGATGGATGATGATGGTCAGAATACAAACAGAGGAAAAAGCACTGAATCAGTATTTACTAAATTAATATTGAAAATCATTATCAATTGTGCTACACTTTCATTAATGATAAACATTCTCAATCATGAAGGATGGACGGTGATCACATGACAATGATTTTCTTACTCGGTACGGTCTGTGTATATAGCTTATTGATTGGCTTCGTATTAAAAGGTGTTTCAAAAAAATCTGCTTCCTGATTGCAGTCCATTGTGACTGATCGGGTAGCAGATTTTTTTATTTCCTCAGATCAGAAGAAAAATCTCTTTATTTTGTGTAAAATGGTACACATACATAACTGACTTTTCTAAAAACAAAGGGGTTTATCGTCATGAAAGACTTGTCTATTCGAGATTCGCTCGTTCAAACTACAGGTGCTTTATATCAAAGCCTTCTGAAAAGGGATGATCACGAGCGCGCAGCCAAACTTGCATCTATTATGAAAAAGGAAGCTGAAGAAGAAGTATATATCGCATTTACCGGCCACTATTCTGCTGGTAAGTCATCACTAGTGAATCATCTTCTTCATGATCATATCCTGCCCACAAGCCCAATTCCAACGAGTGCAAATTTGGTTGTTGTCAGGAAAGGGGTCAGTGAAGTTCAGCTCCATACGTCTGATGGACGTTTTGCAAAAATGAGCGGTTCTTATGATAAAGAAGCGGTGCAGCGTTTTTGTAAAGATGGGGAACAAATTGAGATGGTGGAAATTAGCGGTGATTATAGTGGACTTGAAGAAAAAGTGGCACTCATTGATACACCGGGAATTGATTCAACGGATCATGCGCACTTTTTATCCGCTGCTTCTATTCTTCATCAAGCGGATGCTCTTTTTTATGTCGTTCATTATAACCATGTCCATTCTGAAGAAAACATTCGCTTCATTCGCTCGATTAAAGAGAAAGTGCCCAATCTTTATTTCATCGTCAATCAAGTGGATCGGCATGATGAACAAGAGACAACTTTTGAAAACTACAAAAAACAAGTCGTTGAGATGCTTTTAAAAGAAGGCATTGAAGAAGAACATCTATATTTTACTTCTGTGACGGATGAGGCACACCCAAAAAACGAAATGATCGGTTTAGTGAAGAAACTACAAGAATTACAAACCATGCCTAAAGCATCACTTCGAGCCTATACAGAGCAGAAAATCGAACATGTTTTAAAAGAACATATAGACTCGTTAAAAGAAGAACTGCATGAAGAGGACCTTGATAAGCAGCTTCAAGAAAAAAGGAACGAAGTGAAAGAACTAGAAGAGAAACGCCGATTTATTGAAAATGGTGCAAAGCAGGTAGAAGATGAAGTGTCTTCTGAAGTAGAGAACATCTTAAAAAATGCAAACCTCACGCCATTTAAGATGCGAGAGCTTGCAAGTGACTATATCGAATCGAAAGCACCTGGCTTTAAAGTGGGTTTACTTTTTGCCAAAAATAAAACCGAGCAGGAAAAGGAAAAGCGGGCAAATGATTTCTTAGCAGATGTAAAAAAGAGAATGAAAGCGGAAGTTGACTGGCACATTGCCGAGCTCCTTAAGAAAGCAATAAAACAGCATCAGCTTGGGGAAGCGTTATTAGACAAAGCCATGGCATTTGAGACACCTATTGAAGAATCCTTGCTTGAAAAGGTCATTCACCAAGGGGCAACTTTTTCTAACGAATATGTTCTTCAATATGCGAAAGATGCTGGTGAAGCATTGAAAAGACAGGCGAAACAGCAAGCGCTTCAATTGATTGAACAGATGATTGAAACCTTGAAAGACCAGCTCAAGAATGAACAGGAGAAGCAAGAGGAAAAACGGGAGCAAGCGAAACAAGAGCTTCAGAGCCTTGAGGAGTATAACGAAAAAAATGAACAAATAAGACAGGATATTCAGCATTTATGGGATATTTGGCAAAACGGAACGGATGAGCATATCCCAGGTGACTGGTTTTATGCGAAAAAGCAATGGATGCAGCACGACCAGCTGGAGAAGAATCACGCATCAATTCATGTTGAAGAGAGCGATCAAGCTGCTGAACGGACAGAGCGCGATCAATACCGCCAATCACAGCATTTAACAACAGCACAATCAATTGCACAATTTAAAGAGCTTTCCCGTATTTTATCGCCTTTAGATATTATAAAGTCTCAAAGAGATTCCTTTGAAAAACGAACAGAACGGCTGCAAGCAAAAGAATTTACACTCGCATTATTTGGCGCTTTTAGTTCTGGAAAATCTTCATTTGCCAATGCGCTTGTTGGACGGAAGGTGTTACCATCATCTCCTACGCCAACAACTGCAACAATTAACAAACTGACACGACCTACGGAAGATCATCCTCATGAAAGTGTTAAAGTGGTGTTTAAAACCAAGCAGGACATTCTAGAAGAACTCGATCAGATTCTTGGATTTTCGATCACAACAGAAAAAGGAGATTCGTTTAAGGCAAAGCTGGAAAGAGTGCTGAAAAAACGGCAGCTCGAACAGGATCACCGAATCATTGTAGAACATTTTCTACAAGCCTATGCCAAGTTTCATGATGACATTGACAACCAAACCAATTTACATGTCACACTTCAAGAATTAAAGCCTTATGTAGCGGAAGAATCTGTTTCTTGTGTGGTGAAGGAAGTGACGGTGTATTTAAGTACACCTCTGACAGATAAAGGGCTGACGATTGTCGATACACCAGGTGCTAGCAGTATGAATAAGCGTCATACAGAAATCGCCTTCCAGTATATGAAGGATGCAGACGCCCTTCTTTATTTAACGTATTATCAGCATTCTTTCTCAAAAGCTGATCGCTCATTTTTACGGAAGCTTGGACTCGTAAAAGATTCCTTTAGCATGGATAAAATGTTCTTTATCATCAATGCAGCTGATTTGGCTAAGGATCAAGCAGAGCTTGAAACCGTATTTGACTATGTACGAAGCGAGCTCACAAAAGAAGGCATTCGCAATCCAAACCTGCATCATGTGTCTAGTAAGGAAGAGATCGAAGGGAAAGAGCCGACATCTTATAATCAATATGCAACACTGAGAAAACAGCTTGACTATTTTATTGAGGAAGAATTAACGAAAGATGCCATTGAACTTTTGCATTTTGAAGCTAATACATTATGTACAACGGTCGATAGACTACGTGCGACCTTGCATCAATCAGAAGATGAGAAAGAAGCTGAAAAGAAAAACATCAAGACATCCTATGAAGCCATTCTCGAAAAAATGCAAGATGTGAAACGGTCTAAGCTTGTGACTGAAAGCGTAAAAAAAGACGTGCATGAACAGCTCTATCATATTGTACAGCGGCTTTCATTATTTGCGAATGATCTATTAAAGTCGGCTTTTTATCCTGGCATATCTCAAGGGAATTTTGGTCAGCAGTTAAAAAAGGCACTTGAGAAAGCGTTAAAGGAGTATGAATTTGAATTTGTGCAGGAGCTCAAGGCACTTGATATCCGA
Source organism: Bacillus sp. FSL K6-3458 (assembly GCF_038005045.1). Taxonomy (NCBI): domain Bacteria; kingdom Bacillati; phylum Bacillota; class Bacilli; order Caryophanales; family Bacillaceae; genus Bacillus; species Bacillus sp. FSL K6-3458. The sequence continues at coordinate 2,057,662 of NZ_JBBOSI010000001.1, forward strand.
ATGGAATCGTTTATCAATCATTATTTCCAGGAGGAGTGGGAAAAAGGGATGCAGGCTGCATGTGCGGAAGATCCTTACTTTTCTCTTAGCCTGTCAGCCCCTGAGGGGAAAAATGCTGAGCTAAAACAAATTGAAGTTGAAGCAGAGATTACACCATTTGAGCCGCTTTTAAAGAAACAAAAATCAGCGAAAGCCTTCTTTGAACAAAATGAAAAGGCTACGTTTATTGAAGCCATTCGAGATGTTCTACATCAAATGACAACACGTTGGGCAGATAACGAAAAAGAAGAGTTGCTGAGCAGATATGAAAAGCTAGTGAAGACCTATACTGAAAGGTACGAACAAGATGCTCTCCAACAGCTCAATGAGCAAAAACAGACATTTATGACAAGCCTTACAACAGATGCTGAAAAACAGGCGATCATTGAACAAGTTTATGAACAAACAAATGAATGGAAGAACCAGTTGAAAACGATATGATTCATGATAGACTATATAAAAAAGAAAGCAGTTGATAGACGATGACGAGCGTACACGAAGAAATTTCTGCACATTCACAGAAACAACATGCCCACATCCAATCTTTTCTTGCACTTGAACAAAAAAGAGAGCAGGCGATTGAATCGGCTGTGAAAAAATGTGAACACAATGAACCATTTTCAATAGATGAGATCAATGCCATCACGTCTAAAATGAATGAGCTTGCCCGAGGCGGAATTGTTCCGCTTCGTAAACATGTCACGATTGAGATGGTGGAGGAATACACCCAGCGTAAACAGAAATAAAGAGTAACTTTCTCATTTTTGGTCATCTTAACAAATGAACCAGAAAGGGGAATGCTCATGGCAAAAAAGCAAAACGTAAAGCAGCAGAAGGAGCGCATGCCGAAGGAAAAAGGCATGCCATCCTACGCAGAAGCGGAAACGAAAAAAATGCAATATGGTAAAAAGTAATCGGGCTGCCTCTTCTTTATCAAAAGAAGAAGGCGCCTTTTTTATGTTCGTTTCGATGTTCTATGATAGAATAGGAGTATTGTTTATAAAAAGGGAGCTTAGATGAATGAATAAACACGTCTTACTTGTAGATGGAATGGCACTTCTTTTTAGGTCGTTTTATGCGACGGCTGTCCATCGCAATTTTATGATAAATGATCGTGGTGTACCGACAAATGGAGTGAATGGGTATTTGAAGCATTTGTTAACAGCTGTCCAAACATTTGAGCCGACTCATATCGTATGCTGCTGGGATATGGGGAGCCAGACATACCGGAACGAATTGTTTCAAGATTATAAAGCCAATCGAGGCGAGGCGCCTGTTGAGCTTATCCCACAGTTTGATTTAGCAAAAGAGGCGACAGAAGAACTTGGGATCATGAACATTGGTGTGAAAGGTTTTGAAGCAGATGATTGTATTGGAACGCTTGCATCAATCTATCAAAACGAAGCACATGTGACCGTCTTAACAGGAGATAAAGATTTGCTGCAGATCTTGAATGAACAAGTGACCGTGGCTTTAATGCAAAAAGGCATCGGGAATTATAAGCATTATACAAAAGCCCTTTTTGAAGAGGAAATGGGCATATCTCCAAAGGCGCTGATTGATATGAAAGCGCTGATGGGTGATGCTAGCGATAATTACCCTGGTGTAAAAGGAATCGGCGAAAAAACAGCATTGAAATTTATCCAAACGTATCAAACGATTGATCGACTGTTAGAAAATGTTCATGCATTAACGGCAGCTCAGCAAAAGAAAATGCAAGCAGGATTAGAAGATTTGAAGCTTTCTCGTATACTGGCAGAAATTAAATGTGATGTACCACTCAGCTGTCCGATTGACGAAACAAAAATAAAAATGGACCCAGAGCGGGCAGCGGCAATGCTTCGCTTGCATCAAATTAAAGGGATCGAACCAATGGTTAACCGCTTAAGTCAATTAGGAATCAGTTAAGGTTGTTCTTATGTAGAAAAGAAACAAAGGGCTACATGTATTAGCCCTTTGTGTTGCTTTTTTTCGCCTTATTTTCTAATTGCGATATTGGCTGTTTATCTTTTGTTTGCGCATCACCTTGAGGAGTCGTTCCGTTTGTCACGCGGCCTCTGTTCTCTTTATCCAATTCGTATCACCTCACACATTAGCATAACCAAAAGAAAAGCGATTCATCCTTTTGAAAGGTGAATCGCTTTTCTAGCGAGCTGATCAGCCACTTGATTTTCCTTGCTCGGAATCCACTTAATGAAAAATAAATCAAATTCGTTTTGAAGCTGCAGCATTTCTTCGATAAAATGACGAAAAGATGGATTTTTGGCAAATCCTGCATTGGCTGCACGATCCACTACTTGTGAATCAGTGCGGAATGAAACGGTCCGTAATCCTTTTTCTACGCAAATTTTCATGCCTTCAATGAGCGCGGAAAACTCTGCTTCATGATTGCTCATGATGCCAAGAGGAATGGAGAAAGATTCAGCTTTTCCGTCATATTTCAAGAAAATGCCGATGCCAGATGGACCTGGGTTTCCGGCACTAGCACCGTCAATATATATTTCAGCTGGCAATTTATTTCCCCCTTTCATCAATCGGAACCATTTTTTTCGCCGCATAGGCATAAGGTGTGCCAATGGCAGCGACGATAAATTTAATCACATAAGTCGTGATGAAAATTTCGATCCATATATGAAATGGGTAGGTCCCAAGAAAGGCAATGGTTGTGAAAACAAGTGTATCAAGCAGCTGGCTAATCATTGTACTCCCCGCATTTCGCAGCCAGAGCGCACCATCTGAAGGAAATATCCGGCGAATAAACGAATATACATAAACATCTAACATTTGACTGATGATATAAGCAGCAAGACTACCAAGAGCGACCCTTGGCATAAAGCCAAATATCGTTTCTAATGATGATTGGGAAATGTCAGATGGAGCGGGATGGAAAAGCAAAGCCTCCTGCATGACAACAGTTAATGTTAAAAGGGTGGCAAAGCCAATCCAGACAGCTTTTTTCGCTTCGGTTTGTCCATATTTTTCATTGAGGACGTCCGTTGCAAAGAACACACTGCCATATAAAATGTTGCCAAGTGTTGCTGTTAAGCCAAATAATTCAACGGTTTTGACCACTTGTAAATTGGCAGCAACTGTTGCAAAACCAATCCATACGAAAAGCCCCATCTTGCCAAATCCTTTATAAAATAGAAGAACAATGATAAAATTAATGATCGCAAATAAGATCCAAATACCTTCATTAAACAAGTGACATGAACTTCCTTTCTAAATGTAAAATGTAACTTTTTGATTATAGCATAACGTATGTTTACCTTAAAAGGGTTGTACTAGCGATGATGACATCATCCGCAAACATAATGTTATTTCGGTCGACTTCTATTTTATTGAGGCCTTTTTTTATTTTAGTAGCCTTTTTTCTTTGAGACGGAGCATAGTATTACAGAGATTTGGATAAATCCGCAGTGGATGCGTATATGTACCAAACTGTTCATCAAGGGTAATCTGAACTTAATGAATTAAATAAATTCTAGAAGGGCAGGAGACGAATTTGAGAAAACAGCATTGGGACACAACCAAAATACCTGATCAAAAGGGAAAGGCTATTATCGTAACAGGCTCAACGAGCGGTCTTGGTAAAGAAGCTGTAAAAAACATTGCAGGTAAGAACGCAAAGGTTATTATGGCTGTAAGGAATGTAGATAAAGGTAAAGAAGTAGTCAACGATATCAAAAGGGAATTTAAACATGCGGATATTGACGTTCGGAAATTAGACTTAGCCAATCTGAGTTCTATTCGAGCTTTTGCAAATGTAATGGTGGAAAACTATGATCGGTTGGATATACTGATTAATAATGCAGGAATTATGTTTCCTCCTTACTCTAAAACCGTTGATGGGTTCGAGAATCAGTTCGGAACCAATCATCTAGGCCACTTTGCGTTAACTGGCTTACTTATGCCTCTTTTGAAAAAGACAGAAGGATCAAGAATTGTCGTGCTATCCAGTTTAGGCCATACGATGGGAAAACTCGATTTTGAAGATTTGAACTGGGAAGCGAGAAAATATGATACACAGAAGGCTTACGGTGACAGTAAATTAGCAAACCTTTACTTCACGTATGAACTTGCAAGAAGGCTCAAAAGAGAAGGTGATCACCCAAGAATTACGGCTGCACATCCGGGTTGGACAGCTACAGACTTACAGAGAAATTCAGCTTTTATGAGCAGGATGAATAGGTTTTTTGCACAGCGTGTGCATATGGGGGTTTTACCTACCCTTCGAGCTGCTTTTGATGAAAAGGCTAAAGCCGGAGATTTTTTTGGACCATCCAAATTGATGAATATGAGAGGGTATCCTGTAGCACATCAATCTAACAAACTATCGTATGATGAGACAATTTCAAGAGAATTATGGAAGCGTTCAGAGGAAATGACGGGAATAAAATTCTAACCTGAAGTAGAACGTTTATTCAAAGTAAAGAGAATTGAAATCATGAAAGAGTACAGACTATTTGTAATCATAAAAGGATGATAAGATGCACGAAACGACAAGGATTGATTCAATTTCTTCATTACATGAGTTTTTGGGGTATGACAAACCCAAACATCCTCAGATAACATGTATAGAACTAAACAAATTTAATCCTACAATGGTACATCAGACCAAACAGTTTATCAATGGATTTTATACGATATCATTAAAAAACGGTGCGAATTTTGATATCAAATATGGTCGACGCTACTATGATTTTAGTGAAGGAAGTATGATCTTCGTGGCACCGGAACAGTTATTAACGGTTGACTATGATCCAGGTGATACCGTTTCCGAAGGTTGGATGCTATGTTTTCATCCGGATTTGATTAGAAAAAGTTCATTAGGAAGTAAAATGGATGAGTATTCTTTCTTTTCTTATGCAGCTAACGAGGCACTTCATTTATCAGAGAAGGAGAAGGATACTGTAACAAAAATAGTGCACATCATAATTGAAGAGTGCAATCAAAATATAGATATATACTCGTCAGACTTAATTGTTTCCAGTCTTGAAGTATTGCTTAACTATGCACAACGATTCTATGGGAGACAATTTATTACCAGAAAAACGATTCATCATGATGTGGTAGACAAATTTGAACAATTGTTAAAAGAAAGCTTTTCCTTGCAGTATCTGGGTGAGAACGGTATACCTAGTGTTAAAGAGCTTGCGAAAGGAATGGGGTACTCAACAAATTACTTAAGTGATTTGTTAAAGAGAGAAACGGGAAAAAATACACAAGAACATATTCATTATCAGATCATCAATCATGCAAAAAACTTGCTATCCGGTACTTCAGAACCGATCTCTAATATTGGTTATAAACTTGGTTTCGAATACCCGGCCAATTTTTCCAAATTCTTTAAATCACGAACAGGAATGTCGCCGAATCAATTTAGAAAAAATTAGAGCAGATCGAACAAGCTAGAAAAAGAGCTAAGCTACAAGCTAGTTCCTGCATTCTACAGGAGCCAGCTTGTTTATATTTTTTCTTCGTTGTAAAAAATCGGATCAACTCTTCAATTCTCTTTTGTACCTCATCCAAACTTCGTATATCATTGGGATAAAGTGGTTTCGCGTTTAAATGCAAGAAAAAGCTCCTAACAACTGAATTGTCAAAGTAATTATCACGATGTGTCATGCTGATTTTGGTAGCGATGGAAGTATTTCTAAAAGCACGGGAAGGCGATGTGATCAATGAAATTAAGAGCACACTACACAATGAAAGTGAAATCGATTGGGTCCATTGCTTTTTTCCAAGAAGATTGGATGGAGCTCAAAGAGGCCTTGCTTTTGGCAAAACATATAGACAAAAAAGAACCGCAGTCACTTCTATCATTTGAAGATGAAAAGGGTGCGATGTGGTCGATGAAAGAACTTGAAAAGCTAAACGAAGAACTTAGGCTTGAACCCGATCAGCTTCAGGTCTATTTTGATGCGAGTTTTCGCAAAGAAACAGGTGATGCTGGGCTTGGAATTGTCGTGTATTATCAGCTCGGACAGGATGCATACCGGTTAAGGAAGAATCACCCTTTTCAGAGCACCACGAACAATGAGGCAGAGTATGCGGCTTTATTTGAAGCGGTAAAAGCTTTAAAAGAACTGGGGGCCAGCAGAAACTCTGTTACGATTAGAGGAGATTCTCTTGTTGTGATGAATCAGCTCAAAGGGGAATGGCCTTGTTATGATGATATACATAACAAATGGCTCGACCGAATTGAGGCTGCGATCAAAGAGCTGAAGCTCACGCCAACATATGAAGTCATCGATCGTAAACAAAATGCAGAAGCAGATCAGCTTGCCAGACAGATACTTGCAGACGTCCCTATCGAAAGTAAGTTGAAATTAGAAGCAGACGGAGCTGAATAAAGTGGATAAAAAAACAGCAGTAAAAGAATTAACAGATCTTCAAGACACGTATTGTTCAGATTGCTTGATTAAAAAGCACTTTCGTAAAGAATTTGGCAAAAAATACGCCCACTCCTTTTGTATACAGCAATGCACGGTAGGAGAGAAAATAAAAGAATACGGACAGACGTTGCTTAAAAAGTAAGCGGCTGCCGCCCCGGTTTTCCCTGCTCAAACATCCGCTCATGAAAAAAAACGAATAGAATGTGTAAAAAAAGAACATATTCTGAAAAATGAGCCGATATAACTATAGAAAGTTTTGGTTGAGTTACTTTTTGACTAAGTGACGGATAATAGAGGAAAAGGGGAAGGCCGGCATGGATAATAAGGATTTTGAAACGGTATTACATCGGACATTTCAAGAGGTGTACAGTGATCTAGAGCAACTGGTAGATGTAGCAAAGAAGGGAAGACCTTTTCTCGAAAAAGATATCTCTGAAATTGAACAAAGATTAAAGCAAAATATTTTAGCGATTGAAATTCAGCTGAAAATCAAATAAGAGAGGCATACGCCTCTCTTTATTTTGTCGTTTCATCATTGATTGAGTTGATTAGATTTTTGTTACGTTTGCAGCTTGAGGTCCACGATTACCTTCAACGATTTCAAAAGAAACTTCTTGTCCTTCTTCTAGAGATTTGTAACCGTCACCTTCGATAGCTGTGAAGTGAACGAATACGTCGTCTCCGCCTTCAACTTCAATGAAGCCGAAACCTTTTTCATTATTGAACCATTTTACTTTACCGTTTTGCATATTGCTTTTTCCTCCTAGTACTGTAGCACACCTTTCGGCATACTAAAAAAAATTTTTCATCACCTAACGACTTAAGAAGTTGTTAAATGATGGTTCCACTATACACCATCAAAAGTAAAGCGTCAAGCAGGCAAGCCAAATTTTGAGCAGAATGTTTGATTTTTTTGTTTTTTTAGTGAATGACATTTATCTATAAAACGTCCTAATCTCATGAAACCTAACGTATAACTTGTCCGTATATAGTAAAAATACAGAAAGAGGTGCGTCATGAATCGTTACACAATTGAGGAGTTTGTTCAGAATACGCAGCAAGAAGACAAAGGGGAAGGGGTTTTTGAACTTGAAACACCAAGATTGTTAGAAATTAATTTAACGGATACCATTTGGGCAAAAACAGGCTCCATGGTTTCATATCGCGGGAAAATAAAGTTTGAACGTGAAGGTGTGTTTGAACACGGTGTGTCAAAGATGTTCAAAAAAATGTTATCAGGAGAAGGAACTTCTTTGATGAAGGCCACAGGTGATGGGAAATTATATGTAGCAGACCAAGGGAAAAAAATTTCGATTCTTCGATTGGCTCAAGGGGAGTCTATTTTCGTTAATGGAAACGACTTGCTCGCATTTGAACCGTCTGTTCGGTGGGATATTAAATTAATGAAAAAGGTGTCTGGCATGCTTGCAGGCGGATTATTTAATGTCAAACTTGAAGGACCAGGTCTTGTGGCAATCACAAGTCATTACGAACCGCTGACGCTGATTGTTCAGCCAGGTGATTCTGTTTATACAGATCCGAATGCGACGGTCGCATGGTCAGGAGATTTGCAGACTGAATTTGTGACAGATGTATCGTTCAAAACGTTTATTGGCAGGGGAAGCGGAGAGTCCATTCAAATGAAGTTTAGCGGAAGCGGCTTTGTTGTCGTGCAGCCGTTTGAAGAAGTGTATACAACGAATGGGAATCAAGGTTAAAAGAAGAAAGGTGTCCGTCAATGACGGACACCTTTTTATGATAATGCTTGAGCATACGATTTGTTGCTCATGATCAGATCTGATTGTTCGACGATATCTTCTAAAATGGTTTGAGAAGACTGTTTTAAGTGTAATTTTTTGATGTTTTGTTTCATGGATTCTAATTTTTCTTCGTCTTGCAACAAGTTGGTGACAGATTCTAAAATGTCTTCGTGTCTGTTGATGACAATGGCAGCACCGTAATCTTCAAAGAAAAGAGCATTTTCTTTTTCTTGTCCTGGAACAGGTTTGTAAAGAATAACTGGGACACCAATTGCTGTTGCTTCTGTTAATGTAATCCCGCCCGGTTTTGTAATCATACAGTCCGTTACTCTGAACAATTCATCAATTTGTTCCACATATCCAAGCGCCTTCAATTGATTTGGGTGTGCTTGTTCAAGTTCGCTAAGCGATTGCTTCAGCGCTGCATTCTTACCGCACACAACAACAATTTGTACTTCACTGTCAAGAAGTAGTGCTTCACACAGTTCCTTCACATTTTTTAGTACACCATGGGCACCCGCCATAATGAGAAGGACTTTTTTGTCTGATGATAATCCATATTTTTTATAGATGATCGATTTAGGCACGTCTACTTCAAATTGTGGTCTAATCGGAATGCCTGTTACCTTGACATCGCTTGGATGTGTGCCGATTTCTACTAGCTTTTGTTTCACATAATCGGTTGCAACATAGTATCGGTCAATGTTTTCATGTACCCAAATTTTATGAAGACAAAAGTCTGTCATCACATTAAATGTTGGAATGACTTTACCTGTTTTGTTTCGGTATTCAGGTACAACAATCATCGGGAATGTAATGATGATGATATCCGGATTGTGTAATTGAATTAATTCATCTAGACGCTTATTTCCCATCTTTAAATAAATGTTAAATTTGCGTTTATTGTAAATTTTATCTACACCGTAATAAAACAAGCGATAAAATTGTTTCCCAATGGAGAAGCTCTTTAAATATAAATATTGAGTCACTTCGGACACAATGGGATTTGATTCTTGATACAAATTAGAAACTATCACATGTTCAAACCCTTGGGATTTGCATTCATCATACAGTGTTTTTGCAACCTGCATATGTCCATTTCCATAATTTGCGGTCAAGATTAATATTTTTTTATTGGTATTCAAGAATATTCACCTCAAATGTAATCAACAACAACAAAACTTCGTACGAAACTATAAATCTCATAGGTCTACATATACATAAAGATAACATATAAACAGCGAGAGCATATCATTCGTTACGAAAGAATTAAACTAATTTTAAAAAACAAACAGACTAAATTGATAATGGAAGACAGAGCCATTTGTATTTTAACACATTTTAAGCATTTATCATCAGACTACAGTCTATTTTATTCCCACACATATGGTGTTTCTTGATAAACATAGTAATTAAGCCAATTCATAAACAGCAAAGTAGCATGGGCTTTCCAGCGGTTCACTGGAACTAATGTGTCTCCATCTTCGATGAAATAGTGGACGGGTTTTTTGACTGTATCATGTTTCAACAAATCTCTTTCATATTCCTGCTTCAATGTATCTGTATCGTATTCAGGATGTCCAGTTAAAAATACTTGTTTATCATCATCTGAAACAATTAAACAAACACCAGCTTCCTCAGACGTGCTCAATACTTTTAGATTCGGCGTGTTTTTTAATTGTTCTGTATTAATATCTGTATGCCTAGAATGTGGGACATAGTATACTTCATCGAAACCTCTTACTAATCTTTCTTTTTTCTCTTTGACAAGATGCTCAAAAACACCGAATTTTTTCTCTGGAAGCTTGATTTTTTCAATGCCATAATGATGATAAAGACCGGCCTGTGCCCCCCAGCATATATGGAGAGTAGACGTCACATTCGTTTTACTCCAGTCCAAAATGTCCTGCAGTTCTTTCCAATAGGAAACTTCTTCGAAAGCTAAATGCTCAATTGGTGCACCTGTAATGATCATGCCATCAAATTTTTTATGGCGAATCGAGTCAAAGGTCGTATAAAATTCATCTAGATGCTCTCTCGATGTATTCTTCGGTGTATGTGTACTTGGAATCAAAAATGTAAAATACACTTGCAAAGGAGAATTTCCGAGCATTCTCAGCAGCTGCGTTTCAGTTTGTATTTTTTTTGGCATTAAATTTAAGATCACGATATTCAAAGGACGGATATCTTGTTTGAATGCCCTTGTCTCATCCATGACGAAAATGTTTTCGCTCTCTAGTATTTGTTTTGCCGGCAGATGAACTGGTATGTTAATAGGCAACTCGCCACCCCCTGAACCAAAGCTAATTTCACTTCATTATAGGAACTTTCTGGCGATATTTCAATGTTTCAATTATGTTACAATGAAAAATAGAGCAAAAAAGAAAGCTGTTTCTGTCAAAAAAGGAGGCCATTAATCATGATCACAAAGCATTTATCAGATATTGACATTGCCCAAAAGGCAAAGCTGAGACCGATTCAAGACATCGCAGCAAAATTACAAATACATGACGAAGAATTAGAATGCTATGGTTTCACAAAAGCGAAAATATCTTTGACTATTTTTGACCGTTTAAAGGAACAAAAAGAAGGAAATGTGATTCTTGTGACTTCGATCAACCCAACGCCAGCAGGTGAGGGGAAGTCCACCGTAACAGTTGGCCTCGGTCAAGCCTTCGAGAAAATTGGGAAAAAAGCGATCATTGCCATGCGTGAACCTTCACTAGGTCCCACAATGGGTATTAAAGGCGGTGCAGCTGGCGGCGGATATTCACAGGTGTTGCCTATGGAAGAAATCAATCTTCATTTCACAGGGGATTTTCATGCGATTACATCTGCACATAACGCTTTATCTGCTTTTATTGATAATCATATCCATCACGGAAATGAGCTTGGGATCGACGCACGCCGAATTGTATGGAAACGAGTGTTAGATTTAAACGATCGTGCTCTAAGACAAGTGGTCGTAGGACTTGGCGGTCAATTAAATGGGTACCCTAGAGAAGATGGATTTGATATTACGGTTGCATCCGAAATGATGGCCATCCTCTGTTTAGCAGACGACTTAAACGATCTAAAAAAACGTCTTTCTTCTATTGTTGTTGCCTACAATCAAGAAGGTGAACCGGTCACAGTTGGAAATCTAGGATATGAAGGCGTATTAACCTTGCTTTTAAAAGATGCGCTGAAACCAAACCTTGTTCAAACGATTGAAGGAACTCCAGCCCTTGTTCATGGTGGTCCTTTTGCCAATATTGCACATGGATGCAATAGTTTAATTGCCACAAAAATGGCGGCAAAACTAGCAGATTACGTCGTAACAGAAGCGGGATTTGGTGCAGACCTCGGCGCGGAAAAATTTCTTCACATCAAAACAAGAGCCGGTGATTTTAAACCAGGCGCTGTTGTCATTGTAGCAACTGTCAGGGCGCTTAAAATGCATGGCGGAATGCAGAAAACAGAGCTTAAGGAAGCAAATGCACAGGCTGTATTAGAAGGTATACATAATTTAGAGAAACATATTGAAACAGTGCAAGCCTTCGGTCTGCCATACATCGTTGCAGTGAACCGTTTTATTACCGATACAAAAGAAGAAATTCAAGCAATAGAAAACTGGTGCGAAACGAATGGACATCCAGTCAAAGCCGTCAATGTATGGGAAGAAGGAGGAGCTGGCGGCGTAGCACTTGCCGAAGAGCTCACGACACTCATTGAAAAGAATGAAAACAGCTTTTCTTATTTATATGAGGAGCAAGATTCCATTGAAGAAAAGTTGTCAAAAGTCGCCAAAGTGGTTTATGGTGCAGACGGCGTCAACCTTACATCAAAAGCAAGAAAGCAGCTAGCTGCAATTGAGAAAAATGGCTGGGCCCATTTGCCGGTTTGTATGGCAAAAACGCAATATTCACTATCGGATGATCCGGCTTTAATCGGCAGACCAAAAGGCTTCACCGTTACGATTCGAGAGTTAAAACCATCTGTAGGAGCAGGTTTTATCGTTGCACTAACGGGAAGCATTCTGACCATGCCAGGTCTCCCTAAAAAACCTGCGGCACTTGAGATGGATTTATTAGAAGACGGCAGTGTGACTGGACTCTTTTAGCAGGAAGCATAAAAAGCGATTTTCTAAAAGAAGCATGTTACGATAGGAAAAAGTGAATCCTAGGAGGCTATGAGATGTCAATTTATGATATTCAGGTCAAGACCATTAACGGTCAGGAAAAATCAATGGCAGATTACAAAGGGAAAGTACTGATCATCGTGAACACAGCGAGCAAATGTGGACTGACCCCTCAATTTAAACAATTACAAGAGTTATACGATCAATATCATGAAAAGGGCCTTGAAATTTTAGGATTTCCGTGCAATCAATTTATGAATCAAGAGCCAGAAGGGGAAGAAGCAATTCAAGAATTCTGTTCGTTAAACTATGGTGTGACCTTCCCGATGTTTGCAAAAGTAGATGTCAATGGTGACAATGCGCATCCGCTTTTCAAATACTTAACGAGTCATGCGAAAGGTGTGCTTGGTACAAAAACGGTGAAATGGAATTTTACAAAATTTATCGTTGACCAAAACGGAGAAGTGACTGAACGATTCTCTCCTAAAACACCACCAAAAGAATTAGAAAGCTCCATTATCGCTCTTTTGGAGAAATAAGCATGTATTCGAGTAAGCAGCAAGAACAATTGGAGGCAGCTGCCTCCTTTGTTTCAAAACAGCTAAAGAATGAACCGACTGGACACGATGAAGCTCATATCAATCGTGTGCGCCAGCTTGCCGTCCATATTGCACAACAGGAGGGCGGGTCGCTTTTTGTCATTGAAATGGCAGCGATTGTCCATGATGTAATTGATGACAAGCTGTCTAGTGAATGGAAGCTTTCACCGCATGATCTCAAGCAGCAGCTCCTTTTGTGGGAAGTGGACACGCGAGATATTCGCTATATCATGGATATCATTACAACGATGTCTTTTCGTCACCGGCATATGCAGCATAAGCCAGTGACATTAGAAGGGGCCATTGTTCAAGATGCAGATCGACTGGATGCGATAGGTGCAACTGGGATTGCAAGGGTGTTTACATATGCCGGTGCAAAAGGGGAGCCTCACTATACAGAGGGTGCTCACCAAGGCACAGTACTTTTGCATATGCAAGAAAAGCTGCTTCAATTAAAAGACTTGATGAACACACGTGCTGGAAAGCAGCTGGCTCATGAGCGACATGAGTTTATGTGTCTATTTATTAAGACATGGAAAGAAGAATGCGGCCTTACAGATGAGTAGGGTCTTTATGTGTGTAAGGAGGATGTATAGATGAAAATAACTGCCATAGAACCAACGCCAAGCCCGAATACAATGAAAGTCATTTTGACAGAAGCGCTTGCAGGCGGTAAAAGCAATAACTACAAAAAAGATCAAAAAGACGAAGCGCCAGAGATGATTAAGCGCATTTTAACCATTGAAGGTGTAAAAGGTGTTTACCATGTAGCTGATTTCTTAGCGGTTGAGCGCAATGCGAAATTTGACTGGCAAGGTATTTTACAGCAAGTCAGAGAAGCCTTTGGACAAGAAACAGAAGGGCTTCAGGGAGAATCGCAGTCAGGTGATGACACATTTGGAGAAGTCAAAGTGTTTGTTCAAATGTTTAATGGGATTCCGATGCAGGTGAAGCTGACAGACGGTGAAAGAGAAGAACGATTTGGAATGCCTGAACGTTTCCAGGCAGCGATTTTAAAGCTAAGAAGCAGTTCAGATAATGTTGTATTTGAACGTGTGTGGAAAGAACATGGCGTACGTTTTGGAGAATTCGCTGATATCGGTCAAGAAGTCACAGAAGAGCTGCAAGCTGCATATGACGACGAGCGTTTATCCCGTTTAACAGAGGCAGTGAAGGAAGGTCAAGAGGCTGTAGATAAACAAGTGAACCGAAAAGCATATGATGTGACAGAAGAGATGCTGCGCGATGAAGATTGGAAGAAACGTTTTGCTCATTTAGAGCAAATGCAGCCAGAGAAAAAAGATATACCTGTTTTAATGAAAGCGATGGAGGATCCAAAAACATCGATTCGCAGACAAGCTGTTGTGAATGCTGGCATGATTGAAGATCCAGCCATTTTGCCTATTTTGTATAAAGGGCTTGAAGATAAAACAGTGACAGTTAGAAGAACTGCAGGAGATTGTATTTCGGATCTTGGTGATCCTAGTGCGATTGAAGCGATGATCCAAGCCTTAAAGGACCCAAGTAAGCTTGTCCGCTGGCGTGCGGCCATGTTCCTTTATGAAGAAGGTGACGAAACAGCACTAGAAGCTTTAAAAGAAGCGGAGCAGGACCCTGAATTTGAAGTCAGTCTTCAAGTAAAAATGGCCATCGAACGAATTGAGCACGGAGAAGAAGCAAAAGGCTCTGTGTGGAAGCAAATGACAGAAAGTAGAAAAAATGCATCAGAATCATAAGAAAGACGAGCAGGCTGCCAATAAAAGGCAGCTTGTTTTCTGAAAATGGCTTTTTTATTGGCAGAAAAATTTTTTTAGAAAAATTATTTTGAATATTGTTGAAATATGAGAAAAAACTCTATATAGTAGTACCAATATAGAATATTGGAGGTCAGATTTTATGACACAATCCTTGCTGAGCACTTGCTTCAGCAGAGAAATCAGTCACTATCTATTATAGGTGGCTAAATAAACAGAAAATTTGTAAAATAAAATGAACTCAAAATCATACAGTCAACAAGACTAGTAGTATAGGAGGCTTTTTAAACAGATGGCAGAACTTCGCAGTAATATGATTAAACAAGGAATTGACAGAGCACCTCACCGAAGCTTACTAAGAGCAGCTGGGGTAAAAGATGAGGATTTTGGCAAACCGTTTATTGCCGTATGTAATTCCTATATTGATATTGTCCCAGGGCATGTCCATCTTCAGGAATTCGGAAAAATTGTGAAAGAAGCCATTCGTGAAGCTGGCGGTGTTCCATTTGAATTCAATACAATTGGGGTAGATGATGGTATTGCGATGGGGCATATTGGGATGAGATATTCATTGCCAAGCCGTGAAATCATTGCTGATTCAGTAGAGACCGTGGTGTCGGCGCACTGGTTTGATGGCATGGTTTGTATTCCGAACTGTGATAAAATCACGCCAGGTATGATGATGGCTGCCATGCGTGTGAATATCCCAACGGTATTTGTCAGTGGTGGACCGATGGAAGCTGGGAGAACAAGTGATGGCAGAAAAATTTCTCTTTCTTCTGTCTTTGAAGGCGTAGGCGCATACCAATCAGGGAAAATTAATGAAGAGGAATTAAACGAATTAGAGCAATTTGGCTGTCCAACATGCGGATCTTGTTCTGGTATGTTTACAGCAAACTCAATGAACTGTTTAGCAGAGGCGCTAGGGATTGCTCTTCCTGGAAATGGAACCATTTTGGCGACTTCACCAGAACGAAGAGAATTTGCGAAGAAGTCAGCAAAACAATTGATGGAGCTGATCAAAAAAGACATTAAACCACGTGATATTGTCACCGAAAAAGCGATTGATAACGCATTTGCTTTAGATATGGCACTTGGTGGTTCAACCAATACAGTTCTTCATACATTGGCGATTGCAAATGAAGCAGGCGTTGAATATTCACTTGAACGTATCAATGAAGTCGCAGAACGTGTGCCTCATTTATCGAAACTTGCTCCAGCTTCAGATGTTTATATTGAAGATTTACATGAAGCTGGCGGAGTGACCGCTGCACTAAATGAATTGTCCAAAAAAGAGGGGGCTCTTCATTTAGATACCATGACCGTCACAGCGAAAACGTTAGGCGAGAACATCGCGGGGCATGAGGTAAAAGATTATAACGTCATTTATCCAATTGACAAGCCATTTACTGAAAAGGGCGGTTTAGCCGTTTTATTTGGAAACCTTGCGCCAGATGGAGCGATCATTAAAACAGGCGGTGTACAAGACGGCATTACGCGTCATGAAGGACCTGCGATCGTATTTGAATCCCAAGAGGAAGCACTTGAAGGAATCATTAATCGAAAAGTAGAAGCAGGACATGTTGTCATTATTCGTTATGAAGGACCTAAAGGCGGTCCAGGCATGCCTGAAATGCTTGCACCAACTTCACAAATTGTTGGAATGGGACTTGGTCCAAAGGTTGCTTTAATTACAGACGGACGATTCTCCGGTGCTTCTCGCGGATTGTCTATTGGACACGTTTCTCCAGAGGCAGCAGAAGGCGGCCCGCTTGCCTTTGTTGAAAATGGTGATCATGTCGTTGTTGATATCGAAAAACGCATTTTAAGTGTAGATGTCCCGGAAGAAGAATGGGAAAAAAGAAAAGCAAACTGGAAAGGCTTTGAGCCAAAAGTAAAAACAGGTTACCTTGCCAGATACTCAAAACTTGTGACATCAGCCAATACAGGCGGAATCATGAAAATTTAATGTGAAATTGAACATTTGAAAATTGGCTCTCTCTATAGTATCCTTTATTCACAACATAAGGATTATAGAGGGGGCTTTTTTATGTCAATGGCATATGAAGAATATATGCGTCAGCTCGTCGTACCAATGCGCCAAGAACTGACAAGTGCAGGGTTTCAAGAATTGACGACTGAAGAAGAAGTAGAAAAAACGATGCAGGAAGCAGAAGGAACAACATTTGTTGTCGTCAATTCCGTATGCGGATGTGCTGCCGGTTTAGCACGCCCTGCTGCTACTCAAGCTGTCATGAAAGCAGAAAAAGCACCAGATCGAATGGTGACGGTCTTTGCTGGTCAGGACCGGGAAGCAACGGCTAAAATGAGAGAATACTTCACAGGTGAGGAGCCATCTTCTCCATCTATGGCACTTTTAAAAGGAAATGAACTCGTTCATTTTATCCCGCGTGACGAAATTGAAGGTCATGAAATGGAAGATATTATGAAGAACGTCTTATCTGCATTTGAAAAACATTGCTAATACAAATGTTGAAATGTCCTGTGATCCATCAGGGCATTTTTTCTTGATTATGATGGAGGAAGTCATGCTCATTACAACAAGCTTTAGAGCAAATGAACAAACAATTGAAACGGCAAAGGCCCTCGCAAAGGACTTGCATGGTGAGTATATCGAGCGGCGCAAACAATCTGTCAAACAGCTTGCGATCAAGCGGGGGGATGTACTGGTTGTTGGGAAAGAACGATTTGAATGGTATCAGCCAAATGGCGAAAAGTTCTTTTTCCATCCAAGCTCAGCGATGTTTAGGGTGAAGCGGGTTCTGCGAGGGGAAAAAGATCCATTAATAGAAGCAGCACAATTAAAGCCGGGCGATTCCTTTTTAGATTGTACGCTTGGCTTAGGATCTGATGCGATTACCGCAAGCAGCGCTACAGGAGCCAATGGAAAAGTGGCCGGTATTGAAAAAAATCCGATGACGGCATTGCTTGTTCGAGAAGGACTCAGCACTTGGGAAACGGGTGTGGAAGAGGCAGACGAAGCGATGAAACGGATATCTGTCATCAGCGGGGATAGTATTGAGCAGTTAAAGAAGCTCCCTGATCGATCCTATGATATCGTCTATTTTGACCCGATGTTTGAAGAAACCATACAAGAGTCTGCTAGTATGATGCCGCTTCGTCATGCAGCTGAGCATCATTTTGACCATGAAACCGCTGTGAAAGAAGCAATGAGAGTGGCTAGAAAAAGAGTGGTTTTAAAAGATCATTGGAAAAGCACACGATTTACCACTGATTCCTATCAATTTCAGGTGATGAAACGTAAAACCGCCCAATTCCATTACGGATATATCTCAATAGAAGAAGACAAATCAACAAAACTTTAATCACTCTTAACAATTAAAAAAGCCCTATTTCAGGGCTTTTAATCGGTGATCTCCATATAGACAAAATAAAATAACGTCAGCAAGGAAGCTGTGATGAAAAAACCTTCAAGCATATCCATTCCTCCCAAATTTTAGTCGTTGTTACTGTCATTGTAAACGTTTTATCATGAAAAAGAAAGTCTCAACTCAATGACCAAATTGAATGACTGAAAATTCATTATATGCTAGAATAGCAGTATGATAACTTATGGAAGGAATTAGATATCATGAAAATGTGGATGAGAAAAACGCTCGTTGCACTCTTTACGATTGCGACTTTTGGTTTAATCTCTCCTCCATCAGCTTTGATGACAGACAAGCCATCTGAACTTTCTTCATCTGATAAATCACCTTATACAGCAGTTTATGATACATCAGATGATACGCGCAGCTGGGAATTATCGCAAGAAGACAACAAAGAGCGGGTAGACCCCTTTGAGCAATATAAGCAAGAGGTTCTATCAAGTGCAGAAAACCAATCCTTTCTCAAATTTGGTCGTAAAATCACACCTGTCATTGAGGACGAGTATAGAGAAGAGATTCAACCAAAAATTGAACAAGTGTTAACCGACTTTTTAACAAATTTCAAAGATGACGAAAAATTTCAAGATGTTGTTTTAACTGATCAGCCTTCAAGCGGAAATGGGGAAAAAATCTTCCACATTTATAATAGAAAGACTGGAGAAGATTTGCTTCGTTTTCATGTCAGGAGAGATCAGCCGCCTCACAGCGGATATTGGTTTAACTTTCACTACCATACAGCAGAAGATGGATTCCAGACGCATCATGAACTCGGTAATATTTACTGGGATAAAAACACCCCGCCGAGCTGGATGAGCCACTAGAAGGAGATGTCATGCCAATTGAAAAAGTATACAATGAACGAAATGGTTCGCATTACAAAACAGATGTTAAACGAGCGTGGAGTAAAAATAGAAGATATTGCACACATTGTGCTGAAACTCCAAGAGAAATACAACCCAAATCTTCCACTTAGTGTCTGCATTGAAAATGTTGAAAAAGTGCTGAATAAAAGGGAAATTGTCCACGCAGTTTTGACAGGACTTGCTCTTGATCAGCTGGCAGAAAAAAAGCTTTTGCCAGAACCTTTGCAGCATTTAGTTGAAACAGATGAACCGCTATATGGAATTGATGAGATTATTCCGCTTTCCATTGTCAATGTATATGGATCAATCGGTTTGACCAACTTCGGTTATCTAGACAAAGAGAAATTTGGTATTATTAGAGAATTAGATGAAGGTCGTCCTGGTGAAGTACACACCTTCCTCGATGACCTTGTCGCTGCGCTTGCCGCTGCAGCAGCAAGTCGCATAGCTCACTCTCACCAAGATATTAAGGACGAAGAGCAGGATCGAGTGAATCAAGCATAAAAAAAACATGTCTGCTCATCTTGCAGACATGTTTTTTTGGTTTCAACAAAAGCAGAAATAAGGTAAACTACAACAAGAACATAAATAAAGGATGAAAAAAATGAAACAATACAAAGAGTTATGCCGTCATGTATTACAGCACGGGGATGAAAAAGGTGACAGAACAGGAACAGGCACTATCAGCACGTTCGGTTACCAAATGAGATTTGATTTACAGGAAGGGTTTCCTTTATTAACAACAAAGAAATTACACCTGAAATCAATCATTCATGAGTTACTGTGGTTTTTAAAAGGTGATACAAATGTCAAATATCTTCAAGAAAATGGTGTCCGTATTTGGAATGAATGGGCAGATGAAAATGGAGAGCTAGGGCGTGTGTATGGTGCGCAGTGGAGATCATGGGCGAGTGGAGACGGAGAGACAGTAGATCAGATCAGCAAGCTGATCCATGATATTGAGAATCATCCTAATTCGAGAAGATTGATTGTCAGTGCGTGGAATCCAGGAGAAATTGATCAGATGGCGCTGCCTCCTTGTCATTGCTTGTTTCAATTTTACGTATCAAACGGTAAATTATCGTGCCAGCTCTATCAACGTTCGGCAGATATCTTTTTAGGTGTGCCTTTTAATATTGCTTCGTATGCACTTCTAACGATGATGATTGCCAAAGTGACAAACCTTGAGCCAGGAGAGTTTATTCATACGCTAGGAGATGCTCATATTTATCAAAATCATCTTCCGCAGGTCAAAATGCAATTAGAGCGTGAGGAGCGCACACTTCCGCAGCTTCGCATCACTAGAGATGTCAAAAGTATTTTTGATTTTACGTTTGATGATTTTGTGCTTGAGAACTATGATCCACATCCGCATATTAAAGGAGAAGTCAGTGTATGATTTCCATGATAGTGGCGACAGGAAAAGACAGAGTCATTGGCAAAGATAATCAAATGCCTTGGCATTTACCCGCTGATTTAGCGTATTTTAAAAAAGTCACAAGTGGCCATACCATTGTCATGGGCAGAAAAACGTTTGAATCAATTGGACGAGCACTGCCTAACCGCCGGAATATCGTGTTAACCACAAGTTCTTCTTTTCAAGCTGAAGAATGCGAGGTAGTTCATTCAATCGATGATATTTTAACCATTGCGAAGACCGAGGAAGAATTATTGATCATTGGCGGGTCTAAGCTGTATGAGGAAATGATGCCATACGCAGATCGCCTATATATCACGCACATTCATCATTCATTTGAAGGCGACCGTTTCTTCCCTTATTACGATGAAGAGAATTGGACGGTTGTATCACGTGAAAAAGGCCATCGTGACGAAAAAAACCCCTACAATTATGAATTTGTCGTCTATGACAGAAAAGAAGGATAAGTGAGTAGGAGGAGTACGGTTGTTTCGTTATTGGTTTTTAACGATTTATGTTGTTGTATCCTTTTTTAAAAGTATAAGGCATTTGTATGATCATGAATTAACGGATCCACGCATTTCCTATACGAAACGAATGCATCTCATCCATGAGCATGCAAAAAGGTTTGCCAGAGGGTGTATTGATCAATCAGGGTCGGTCATGACCATTCATCAGCAAAAAAAGCTGCCAGATGGTCCTGTTATTTATGTCACAGAAGCACATCACCCAGTGACGACGACATTGCTGATTGGTCACTTAGAGAAGCCATTTGCTTTTATGGCAAAACCGCATCTGTTTCGCTATCCCATCTTAAAACAATGGTTGAAGAAGATGGCGGTGATCAAGCAGAATCAATCTGATGAGGCGTTATTAGAAGAAGCAAGAGAAAGAGTTCTATCTGGCCAGAGTCTGTTGCTTTCTGAACAGTATCGTGTCATGGCAGAAACGCTTGCTGAAGAATGTAACTGCTCACTTGTTCCGGTTGAAACAAGCGGCACAGACCGTCTTTTAACAGGGAAGATCGTCAAAAGACTTCGTCCAGTTAATGTCGATATCCATATAAAAGCACCGGTCAAGATGAGTGATTACGCACAAAAGCGCGCATAGAAAAAACCAGCATCCGAGTGTGGATGCTGGTTTTTTGATCATGCTGGGATGTTGACGCAATAAAATAGAATGCAGAAGAACATGGATGCACTTCCGCCGAGAACAAAGCTGTGCCAAATCGCATGATGATAGGGAATTTTCCGCCAAATATAAAAGATCGTTCCGACTGAATACAAAATACCGCCTAATAGTAAGAGGCTGAATCCAGCTCCTGTTAATTGAACGTACAGAGGTTTAATTGCGATGATAATCATCCAGCCCATTAATAAATAAACAAGGGTGGATACAATGATAAACCGTTTGACGAAAAAGATTTTAAAAACGATACCGCCTGCAGCAAGCGCCCATACGATTGCAAGAAGAGTATAGCCAAGTGCGCCTTTTAATGGGCCAAGCAAAAATGGCGTATATGTACCAGCAATCAATACATAAATCGCAGAGTGGTCAAGGATTTCAAATACATCTTTTGTTTTTTTGTGCCGAATGCTATGAAGCAAAGTAGAGCTTAAATAAAGCAGCAGCATCGACGCGCCAAATATCGAAAAGCTAATAATGTCAGTGACAGTGCCGTATTGAACAGCGAATAAAACGAGAAAAACAATGGCGGGAATGGATAAAATGACGCCAATGCCATGTGTAATTGCGTTGGCAATTTCTTCTTTTACAGTAAACAATGGATGTCCTCCTTTATTGAACCGGTATATAACCATCAAGCGACTTCAGAAATGAGAGACCTTCAAGTGTAATCTTCGTTCCAGCTCTGCCTTTCCCTTTTGTCACATAGGCTTTTTTCTCAAGATCATCTAATCGACTCCTGACTTGCTGAGGGGTCAGCGGGATGTCGCCTTGTTTGCTTAACTCAGACAAGATACGTCTGCTGGCTGCTTCTCCTTTTTCATTTAGAGACTTAATGGCTTCGAGTAAGAAAACAAATTCTTGTTTCTCCATAAGCGTGAGCTGGTGTTCTTCTTTTTTTCCTTTACCAGCTGTTTGTTGAGGTAATAATACAAAAGGTGGCAAGTGATGCAAGAAAACTGTTTGCCCTTCGAGAATCGCGGCTGCATAATGAACGATATTTTTGAGCTCCTGGACATTCCCTTCAAACGAATATTGCTGTAAGACTTCCCACACACTTGAGTCGATATCAGGCGTCATGTTCAGTTCTTGAAAGAAAGCAGCGGTTAAAATAGGAATATCTGTTTTTCGATCTTCTAAAGGCGGGAGAGGGATATGAAGCACATTGAGCCGATAAAACAGCTCAGGTAAAAAACTGGACAAAACGCTCATCGCCTCTAATGATAAAGACGAAGAAGCAATAATTTTTGTTGCAGGAGAAACTTCGAGAAAACGAATGACCTGATGCTGCATAGGAATACTGAGTGCGCTGACTTCGTCTAAATAAAGCACATGATTTGCCGCATGAGTAAATGCTTCCTGCAAAGTCACTTCATCTACAATGGGGCAATAGATATATTTCATCGAAGCCTGCGCAGCAAATGAATGGGCCATTTCTTGTGCAAAGCGTGATTTGCCTGTTCCAATTTCACCTGTGATCAACACAGGCTGATCGTTTTTCGTGAATTGTTTTGCCAAATGAATGGCGTGTTTTATATCTTGGTGTTCTCCATATATATTAGCAAACGGATGTGTGGTCATCGAGCGATTCCTTTCTTTTGGTTCTAATTGGTTTTATTATAACACCCAATTAGAACAAATGTATAGAAAAACGAAAAAGTTCATGAAATTTATCTCCGATCCATGATCTATTGGTTTATTTTTTGAATATTCATGTTATAATGACAAATTAAATAAGGTTAAAGAGAAAGGATCTTGTACATGAAACCGTTGCTCAAAGAAAACACGCTAATTCAAGTGAAAGACATCTTAAAAGCCCATCAAAATTTGAAGGATGTAGTGATTCATACACCACTTCAAAAAAATGAGCGACTTTCTGAACGATATGAATGTAATGTCTACTTAAAAAGAGAGGACCTGCAAGTTGTTCGTTCTTTTAAATTAAGAGGCGCTTTTAATAAAATGAGCCAGTTGCCAAAAGAAAAACTAGAAAACGGCATTGTTTGTGCCAGTGCAGGAAATCACGCACAAGGCGTTGCCTATTCTTGCAAATATTTAGGTATCCACGGGAAAATCTTTATGCCTGCTACCACACCAAGGCAAAAAGTATCGCAAGTGGAGCTTTTCGGAAAAGAATATGTTGACATTATCTTAACCGGAGATACCTTTGATGATTCGTATCATGAAGCAGTCAAATGCGGAGATAAGGAAAAGCGGGAATTTATCCATCCATTTGATGATTTAGATGTCATGGCAGGACAAGGAACAACTGCTGTAGAAATATTAAATGATATCGAAGTGGAGCCTCACTTTTTATTTGCAAGTGTTGGGGGCGGAGGTTTGTTATCTGGCGTTGGCACGTATATGAAAAATATCGCACCAGAAACAGAAATTATTGCAGTCGAGCCGCTTGGTGCCGCCTCACTTCATGCTTCCCACGAGAAAGGGGAGGTTGTCACACTTGATTCAATAGATAAGTTTGTAGACGGAGCAGCGGTTCAGCGGATTGGCGAAAAGACGTTTACATCGCTTCAGTCTGTTGTCGATAAGATTAGTCTTGTACCAGAAGGAAAAGTATGTACAACCATTTTAGAGCTGTATAATCAATGTGCAATTGTAGCTGAGCCAGCGGGTGCGTTACCGATCGCGGCTTTAGATGCACATCGTGAGGAGATTAAAGGGAAAAATGTCGTTTGTATTGTCAGCGGAGGCAATAATGACATTGGCCGAATGCAAGAAATCAAAGAACGCTCCATGATTTATGAAGGACTCCAGCATTATTTCATCGTTAATTTTCCGCAAAGAGCAGGTGCTCTCAGGGAATTTTTAGATGAAGTGTTAGGGCCAAATGATGATATCTCACGCTTTGAATATACGAAAAAGAATAACCGAAGCAAAGGACCTGCGCTTGTTGGGATCGAATTGAAAGAAAGAGATGACTATGCAGCGCTGATTGACCGAATGAATAAAAAAGGCTTCCACTATGTTGAAGTGAATAAAGATCAAGATTTATTCCACCTATTTATTTAGGCTTAACAGATAATTGGAAAAGAGGATTGATCGTTTGTGCTGCTCAAAACAATATGTTTTAGACGGATGGATGGAGCTCAGATCAAGGTAACAGAAGTCCCTGTTTTAAAGGGAGATGAATCCTATGGTTTCATGCTCACCTTTAGACTTGAAGCTTTCTTGAAAAAAGTCTATGTATCTAAGGGAAAGAGGCATGTGTACTCTTTCAGGGAGGATGTGAAACGTAACGTCAAGTGGAGCACATATGAACAGATCTACCAAGAGCCTACACTAAAACACAATGCGTAAATTGGAATCTTTGCCAAAGAGAGTGAGCGGCCATTTTCAAATGGCGGCTACTCATCTTGGCAAGGATTTTTTACATGAAAAGAAGAAAATGTGACAATTTCAAAAACGTTCTGACAGTTGTTTTCAAGTATGCACGAAATAAGGTAATATCATATGTAAAGACTAAGACAGCAAGGATGAGACGATAGTGAAACAAATTAAAATTGTAACAGATTCAACTGTGGACCTTCCGCTAGAAAAAATCAATGATCTTTCCATTCATGTCATTCCGCTCAATATCTCCATTTCTGGGGTTGATTATATTGACCGAGTGAACATACAGCCAGATGAATTTATTGAAAAAATGGAGGCCGCTGAGGAACTGCCGAAAACGTCTCAACCTGCCATCGGTCAATTCGTCGAATTATATGAAAAACTGACGGCAGATGGAAGCGAAGTCATTAGTATCCATTTAACTGGTGGGATGAGTGGTACGGTTCAAACTGCTGAAAGCGCTTCTAAAATGGTAGACGGAAATATCACTGTCATCGATTCGAATTTTATTTCCTATGGTTTAGGGTTTCAAGTCACCAAAGCAGCAGAGCTTGCAAAAAAAGGGGCAAGCCGTTATGACATCCTCAAAGAAATGGACAAAATTCGTCTTAAAACAAAGCTATTTGTCACAATCGATACATTAGAAAATCTCGTGAAAGGTGGACGAATTGGAAGAGGAAAGGCGCTGATCGGTTCACTTCTTCATATTAAACCAATTGCCAGCTTAACAGACGGCATATACACACCAGAAGCGAATGTGAGAAGTTACTCCGCTCTTGTCCGCTATTTGACAAAACAGTATGTACAGGCGGTGAAAGGGAAAACCGTTCAGGCAATTGGGATTGCACATGCAGACGCATTAGAACTTGCAGAAAAGCTTAAAGCAGCACTGCTTGATCACACACCTGATGCACTAGTTGACATCGCTTATACAACACCGATTATTTCCTGTCATACTGGTAAGGGCGCTATAGGCTTTACTTTTTATACCGATTGATTGAAAAGGGGATGTAATTGTCATGTATACAAAAAGGGGAGCCTTATTTGGTGCGCTTACGATTATAAGCGTGCTTCTTTTAGTCTCATGTTCAAATGGACAAATCAAGGATGCATTAAATTATCAAATCCAGCCGTTTGAGTATCAAAACCAGGATGGTCAAAAGGTGTCGCTCGACGATTTAAAGGGGAAAGTCTGGGTGGCAGATTTTATTTTCACAAGCTGTGAAACGATTTGCCCGCCGATGACCGCACATATGACAGAGCTACAAAAACGGTTAAAAGAAGAAAAATTGGATGCGCACATCATTTCATTTAGCGTCGACCCAGAGGTGGATTCACCGAAAAAGCTAAAGGAATTTGCAAAAGCATATCCATTATCCTTTAAAAATTGGGATTTTCTCACTGGTTACTCGCAGTCAGCGATTGAAAAATTTGCAATGAAAAGCTTTAAGACGATTGTGAAAAAACCTGAAGACGAAGACCAAGTGATACACCAATCTCTGTTTTTCCTCGTTGATCAAGAAGGAAAAGTGATGAAAAACTATGATGGTGTTCAAAATACGCCATATGATGAAATCATCAAGGACATCAAAACACTGAGTCGAAGCTAGCATAAGGATGTTCAAATGAGTGAAAACATGATACACTTTTTTAATCAGAAAAAGGAGGGACATCATCGTTTGAAGGCTCGTTTGATTTTGATTGTGATGTCTCTAGCTTTTGTTCTTTCTGCATGTTCCGCACAAGAGGCTGGCATAAAGGATAAACTAGAAGACACACAAAACGTAAAAGAACATATTACGATCGCAGCGGTTGGAGATTCCTTAACAGAAGGAATCGGAGATCAAAATAAAAAAGGGTATGCCGGCATCACCCGTGACAAGATAGAAGCAGTGGACGGTGTACAGTCTGTTACATTAAAAAACTATGCCATTAAAGGCAGTAGAACGGTAGATTTATTAAAAAGATTAAAAGAAAAAAAAGTGCAGGATGGACTGAAAGACGCTGATTATATTTTCTTTACGATCGGCGGAAATGACTTAATGCATGTCGTCCGTCAAAATGTGCTCAACTTGACATTTGCTCCTTTTCAAAAAGAGCAAGGTCCTTTTGAAGAGCGTTTTAAGACCATTCTTGCTCAATTAAGAGAGCATAATGACCATGCAAAGATCATGTATGTCAGTATGTACAATCCTTTTAAGTTCAGCTTGTCTGAGCTGAGAGATATTGATGAGGTCGTCAAAGACTGGAATGCTGCTGCCGAAAAAGAACTAAAAAAAGACGGCAATGCTGATATGATCGATGTAGCAGATTTATTTGAAGATGATAAAGATGAAAAATTACTGGCAGATGATGATTTCCACCCAAACCAAAAGGGGTACTCTCTTATGGCAAATCGTTTATTCTCAGAAGTGAAAAAAGAAGGACTGCCGAAGGAATAGGGTGAAAAGATGAAAAAATGGAAGAGTTTATTTTTTATTTTACTGTCAATTAATCTATTGATTGTTCTTGTATGCGGTATTTTCATGCTGCTGCCAAGCGATCAATCCGCTTCGAAAAAAGAAGTAAACAGCGAGTATGCTTTTAACATTTCTAGTTCAAAAGAGTCGCTTACCAGCTTTGTCAATGATTATTTGAAAAACCAAGGATCAAGCGATATGCCCGACTTTCATGTTGCGATTGACCAAGATGTGAAAGTAACAGGTGCAATCAAAGCTTTTTCTTCAACGATTAATGCAAATGTATCATTTACACCAACTGTTGAAGATAACGGGGATGTTCTGCTGAAAGTAGATGACTTTTCAATTGGACAATTAAGCATCCCAATCAGTTTTGTTTTAAGCTACATGGGTCAATTCTATGAACTGCCTGATTTCGTTCATGTGAAACCAGACCAAAAAACGGTGGAAGTGCGCCTTTCAGAAATGCCGCTGACGAATGATATGTATGTCAAAGCGAACAAAATTGATCTTGAGAATGATGAAATTGAATTCTCATATTATCATCCAAAGCAATAGAACGTGTAAGTCAGGAGTGAAACTATGAAGCGAGTCTATCAATATTTTAGTTTACTGTCGCTCTTATTTGCTGCATACTTTGGCATGACAGCTGCCTCTCATTTAAAAGCAGAAAATATCGACCAGTTTTACTTAAATATCGCCTATTGTGCATTATTTTTAGGTACCATGATTCTTGCTTTTGATTTTCAAAAACAAGAAAAAGCTGAAGATGTCTCGTAAATAGCCTTTTCCATTTGGAAAGGCTATTTATCTTCTTTTCAGCGGAATAGAAAACCTTTGCATTTTAGGAAGGACGAGTACCGGCGCAGAGTGAATGTGACATTCGTGAGCACCAGCACGCACGACTGACACCGAATGCGAGGGTTTGTCTACACGCTGAGAGCCTTTTCCATTTGGAAAGGCTCTTTTTACATTTGGTGGGACAAGACGACTTTTGCCATTAGCTCTGGCTCTCCGTTTGCAAATCCATGAAGTAAAATAAGATAGGCCCGCTTTGTTTGCAGGTGAACTTTCGGAATATCTAGCAGTACACTTTGAGTACCGGCAGCTTTTAATTCAAAGTGATACTTATTCGGAGAGAAGTGGTGGGTTTGGGTGCCGTTCACATATCCGAGTTCCTTTGATAACATGCCTTGGTCTCGTTCATATATATCAATGAAAGGGAGGTCTGGTGACAGCTGGATAAACGTGAGTGCTGATAGCTCTTCTTGCTTAATCAGCGAGTCTTGCTTTTCTGTGAGCAGCGCAAAGCCGGTACGAGCTCCTGTGATACATAGCGTGTAAGTCTCGTTTCCATTAATCATCATACGAGAAGAAAGAATTCTTTCTTTTGTAGCCAGCTTGAATACTTCTATCTCATAAACACCCTCATCCCATTCCATATAAGCAGACAGCTGACCGTATGGCAGCTTTTTTTGGATTGGCTGCTGATTTACAAATACAGCAAGCTTACTTAAATCCGGTGCAGCGTGAAATAATCGAATAACAGCTTTGGAAATGGTGTTTCTCGGATGGTATGGGGGAAAGGTAGCTAATGGACGATATTGAAATTGATTCATCTCGTAGAGCTGCTGCACGTCTTTATCCCTTCTTTCTCTGCAATGTGTTTTTTGTAGCGTATGCAAGAAAGGGACGATCTGTATAGGCAAAAGAAACATAGAAAAAAGCCTGACAAAAAGTGTCAGGCTCTCGTATTAAGAAGGAGATGAATATTGATGATATTCAGCCAACTTAATGAACGTTTTTTCATCCTCAATTAATCCGCAAACGCCGCACTGGACTTTGATTTTCGGTCCTTGATAGTTCATGTGAAAAGGAGAAAGCTGATCTCCTTCATATGTTTCGACAATAGCTCCAGTTGCTGGATCAAGTTTCACAGGTTCTGAATGCTGCTCGATGAGGTTAAAACGCGTTCTGTTGGTTTTGCAGTTCGGACAAAGATATGGACTTGTCATGGTTCATTCCACCTTTTTATCCGTAGCATGTCCTCCACGCTAAAATCTATGCTTAATCCTTTTGACTTTTATCCAGCTTTTTAAATAACTTGATCATCGTTTTCAGTTCTTCATCATCAAATGATTCAAATCGTTCCATGAAGTATTCTGTTTTCTTTTTCTCAAAATGCTCAGTAATTTCCTTACCCTTATCGGTTAAGTGGATTTTGATGATGCGTCGATCCTCTTTTGAACGGATACGAGTGATCCAGCCTTTTTCTACAAGTGTGTCGGTTACAGCTGTAATATGGCTTGCTGATACACCGAGAATTGAGGCGAATTCCGTTACTTTTTTTGCGCCTTGTTCACGCAGCAGATTTAAAATGAGAAATTCATTCCGAGATAATTCGTTTTCAAGCAAGCTGTTAATTTCATAACGTATTTGCTTAAATACGGTTCTCAGTAAAGTATCCATTTCATACATCATTTGTTTTCTTTGTTCCAATCATTAAACCCCCATTATATTTTAAGATACGACAGAATGCTTTCATTTGTTTTTAGGTATACAAGTCGTATCATTTTCATTATTTTTTATCATGTTATAATATGATGATACCATTTTTTAAATGAAGGGGGCACTAATATGTCTGAAAAACAAGAATTAGCCACATTTGCTGGAGGCTGTTTCTGGTGTATGGTTAAACCTTTTGATGAACAGCCAGGCATTATCAAAGTTGAATCAGGGTATACTGGCGGACATACAGTGAATCCAACCTATGAGGAAGTATGTACAAATACGACAGGCCATAGAGAAGCCGTTCAAATTACCTTTGATCCAGACGTTTTTCCGTATGAGAAGCTATTAGAACTATATTGGCAGCAAATAGACCCAACAGATGATGGAGGACAATTTGGTGATAGAGGAGAGTCCTACCGTACAGGGATTTATGTCCACAATGAAAAACAAAGGCAACTTGCAGAAACATCAAAAGAGCAGTTGAGCCAAAGCGGAATTTTCCAAAAGCCAATCGTGACAGAAATTTTAGAGGCTGGTCCTTTTTATCCTGCTGAGGAATATCATCAGCATTATTATAAAAAGAACAAAATGCACTACGAACGATACCATGTCGGTTCGGGCAGAGCAGGTTTTATTCAATCTCATTGGAGTGATAAATAATGGCTAACGAAAAAGAGCAGCGCATCAAAGAATTAAACCGAATGCAGTACGAAGTGACGCAAAATAATGGCACTGAGCCGCCATTTCAAAATGAATTTTGGGATCATAAGGAAGAGGGCATTTATGTAGATATCATTTCAGGCAAACCATTGTTTTCTTCTTTAGATAAATTTGATGCCCATTGCGGCTGGCCAAGTTTTACAAAACCGATTGAAGATCAAGAGGTAGAAGAGAAAGTAGATACGAGCCATGGCATGGTGCGGACTGAAGTTCGCAGCAAGACGGCCGACTCTCACCTTGGTCATGTATTCCCTGACGGCCCAGGGCCAAACGGTCTAAGGTATTGTATTAATTCTGCCGCTTTAAAGTTTATCCCGAAGGATGATCTTGAAAAAGAAGGCTACGGTCATTTGAAACACATCTTTCAATAATTGATTTAAAAATCGTCACATGGAAGTCAGCTGCTTCCGTGTGACGATTTTTTATTTTTTATGGTGGGTATGATGTAATTGTTCAATGATGTGAAACAGTTTCTCTTTTGTAATGAGCGGTGCTTCGTTTGATGTGTAATGGGTCAAATGGACTTTTTGAAAATGAGGGTGAAGATGTGGTCTTGGTAAAATGGCATAAAATTGTTCATGTTCAAACAGTGCATCTGCCTCGTGAGGGAATGTGAGTTCCTCGTGAAGTTTTTCTCCAGGTCTTTTTCCGACAACGAGAATATCAGGAGAAGGAACATTAATCTGACCGGCATATTCATGAAATGCTTTCAATAGATCAGCCAGCTGTAATGACTCCATCTTGAGGATGAATGTTTCGCCGCCTTTCATCATGATAGCTGCTTCAAGCGTGAGAGATACAGCTTCTTCGATAGACATAAAAAAGCGTGTCATCTTAGGATCAGTTACAGTTAGAGGTTGTTCATTTAACAACTGTTGAAGCATGATGGGGATGACGGAACCCCTTGATCCAAGCACATTGCCAAACCGGACAGAGCAAAACTTCGTTTTCTGATTTGAAATACTTTCATTCGCTTGAAAAAACAATTTTTCTGAAATTAATTTTGTAGCTCCCATGGCATTTGTCGGAGAAACCGCTTTGTCGGTTGAAATGTTGACAACATGACTAACTTCATGTTCAAGTGCTGCTTCAATGACATGCTGTCCGCCGATGATGTTGGTTTGGACAGCTTCAAACGGATTATCTTCGCAGGTGGGTACTTGTTTGAGTGCAGCTGCATGGAAGATGATATCTACCCCTTTGGCAAGCTGCCTGACGCGGCTGGCATCCCTCACATCTCCAAGTGCAAATACAACCTCTGGATTTGCCGCATATTCATTTTTCATCATGTATTGTTTACTGTCATCTTTACTGAAGACAATGACCTTTTTAGGAGAGCAGGCTGTTAATTTTTTCACAATCTGCCGGCCAATCGAACCCGTACCGCCTGTGACCAAGATGATTTTGTCGCGAAAAAAGGTCTTCAAACTCGTTTCTATTTGTTTGGACATATCTAATCCCCCAACTCTCATTTCTCTACTTTGCATCATATGTGAAAGAGTGGAAGACGTTTGAGGAAAAGAACCACTTCATGCATAAATTAGGTGAACCAATTATAACCATCTGCTTGACGACTTAATAGAATATGTAGAGATAGAAGATTAAGTAGAATAGCGAGGCACCTGAAGAACTTCAGTACGGTGATCAGTTCAGCTCTCAGAATGTATTCTCTGATACTGAGCCGCGAGGGGAGAAGATCATACATGTATAGGGGAAATCGTATTTTAGCTATGATACCAGCTTTTAGCAGCAAGCAGGGACATCATGCTGAACACATTCGCGTATTGGCGGAGCGGCCGCTGATCTATTGGACCATTCAGCCATTATTACAAATGATTGAATTAGATGAAATCATCGTATCTTCAGAGGATGTGAATACTCAAATCATTTCGTCCCACTATGGAGCAAATGTGATTGAACTGCCAAGCACACATGTGACGGAACAAACACCTTCTTTAGTAGCTGTGAAGCATGCACTTGCTTATTTAGAACGAGAGGGAAAGACGTTTGATATTGTTTTGTATTTGCATCCAGCATCACCACTAAGGCAGACGGCAGATATTGAGAACTGCTTGCAGCTTCTAGTAGAGGGGGGATATGATTGTGCGGCTTCTTTTACAGAGGCTTTAGAAAATCCAAATGAAACTTGGACACTTCATGACACCAATGAAGCCAGCCTGTATAAGGACAATCATTATTTTTTTGTACCAACTCAGGAGCACCCTTATACGTATGGACGTTTAAATGGAGCTGTCTATGCGTTTCATGTTCCATATGCAAAAGAATGCATTCATTCCTTTTTAGAAGGATCTGTTGGTGCATATATGATGGATCATGCGCAATCGCTTGTTGTGAAAAGTGAGGAAGATCGGAAAAAGGCAGAGAAGATTTTACTGGCTCGACAAGATGCAGAAGGAACGGCATAAGATGATGGCAATTAGAAAAAGCGCCCGGTCATAGGGCGCTTTTGACTATTTCATAAAGTCTGTAAGGCAGCGTATCAAATGTGTTCCAGCGAACGACTTGCTCGTAATTGTTCTCTGCAACCGATTGTCTTTGTTGAGGGTTTGTTACATAGTGCTCGACCTGCTTAATCAAATCGTTTTCATGTGTGTAAAAAGCGAAGCTTGAAAATGCCTGTGACGGTTGTAGATCTGTCAACTGAAAGCCTCCGCTTGCAGCGATATCAAATGCTCTGTTGTTCAGGCTCTTATTTTGAACATTGGCTTTGTTTTGATTATAGGCAAATTGCGCGGGCCTGTGCGGATTCAGAACAATGGCTGATGTTTGATAGATGTCTGCCATCTGCTCGGGACTCAGCCAGTGGGTCATCAGTGTGAGATCGCGATATCGTCTGCGTGATTTATTCAACACGCGATGCCACTCTTTTCCTGCTACGAGAATGCGCCATTTGTTTTGATGTAAGAGTGTATCAATGGCTTTAATGCGGTTTGGATAAGGGTAGCCAATGAGTGCAATGTCATAGCTGCACGACTCATGTGGTGATTCTTTTTTCTGAAATACGTGTGTATTGGTCGGAATGGGAAAGTAGTGCGTGTGATTAGCGCCTAGTTGTTTGTAAAATGACAAAGCACCTTCGTCAATCGTTAAGATCAGCTGTGCATCACTTACGCATGCAGCTGACACATCTATATAAAAAGGGTCTTCTGTCATCCACAGTACAACGGGGATCTTTTCTTGTTTGAATTGATGAAGCAGTTCTGTTGGAATATGATCACCGATCATCATGAAAACAAAATCCGGAGAAAATGTCCGGATTTTGTGCATATGAGCGGGTAGAGTTTCCCTATCCACCTTGACGCATGAAAGTGGGGAATCAATGAAGCTCTCTTCTATCCATTGATCGAACATCCGATAGATTCCACCGTAGCCAGAGCTGATATAAAGAAGCTTCATGATGGCCCTCTCACATTAAGATGTGAACGTAACACTTTCTACTTTATCTACATCTAATAGAGTCGTTGCAGAGCCTGTAGGTGTCACAGAGCTTTCTTGTGTGACGAAAACAACACCTGTTGAAGCATCGAATGATACGAATTGAACGGGTCCGATTAAGTCACCTGAGTCCATGACAATGCTAATGACTGTTCCAGGTGCAAGTCTTGCGAAAATCCATCTTGCTGGTTGAGATACGTCGAGTGTTGTAGCAGAATCTGAAGGTGATGCTTCAGCAGCTACCTCACTAAATAAATCGTTCAATTTTTCTTCCACTTGAACTCCTCCTTCTTCGAGATTAACTGTTAACGCATGACTAAGCGGTTTGAAAAACAGCTTTAATAGCTCTTTTTTTAATTCGGCACGCTTTTCGCTCATGTTTTCCCCATCCTTTCTTCATCCATTCAAACACACCACTATGTATATGCCGTTCTCTTTTTTTGGTATAAGCAGAATGCTCATTCCTTGTTCTTTTTTTCATTTAATGACTTCACACATTTTTGAAAAATGTTTTCAAATGCTGATGCTAAATGAAGTGATCCTCATACTCTAGTAAAGATCAAACGAGAAGAAAGAGGGAATCTGAATGGAATTTGAACAACTATTAAATGGCTGGAACGAAGAATTACTAGAAACAGAAGGAATACTTGAAGTTGTGTTGATTATACTTCTTCTTCATCTTTTAGAGGAAAGTGAGGAAGGGAGTGCGTCAGAGATTAAAGAATTGCTGCGCCCGTGGCTTGAGCTCGGCATTCCGCTGCCGCGTGTTCATTTAGTCAATGGAGATGTGCTGCAAAACGTGGTTGTCGTACAATTGTTTGACTCAGTAGCAGTCTTTAAAAATGCGACAAATCAGCTAAGAGTAAGTGTTCCTTATGTGAACATTGTCAGCTGGGGGGCTTTTTAATCTATTTAAAAAAGGATAATGGTCATGAAAGTATCAGTGATATTAACAAGCTACAACAAACCTGATTTCATTGAACGTGTGCTAAAGAGTGTGGTAGAACAAACGTATCAGCATTGGGAGCTTTTGATCATGGATGATGGCTCTGAACAAGAAACGATCCAAAAGATGCAGCCTTATTTAGTGGATAAACGCATTCAATTGTATTCTCATCAAATTCATCCTGCAAACCGGCTGAAGACTGTACGTTATGCAACGCTAATTAATGAAGCATTAACACGTATAACAGGTGAGCTGGTTTGTTATGTAACTGATGATACAGTCTACAGAAAAGATCGTTTAGAGAAAATGGTCGAGGTTTTTCAATCGAAGCCTCACATAGATATCGTCTATTCCTCGCAGCGTGTCGTGCATGTGAATCAGCATTTGGTGGAAACGGCGAGCTTCGTTCGAGAAGCAGATCAAGTGTTGGAGCATGCATCCTTTCAAGTCGACCATTGCTCTGTTATGCATAGAAGCCGGCTGCTTCCGCTTATTCATGAAAAATACGGACAATACTGGGCCGACGAACCAAAACATTGGCATCATGCTGACTCTGTGTTTTGGATGAGACTGAATCATTTTGCTGCGTTCTTTCCATTAAAAGAAGTACTTGATACCACATATAAAACGCCACAATCATTCCATCATATGTTTGCGAGTATGCCCTACGATTTAATTGACGGAGCTGTGATTGAAAGAGAAGGCGCTTATTATCAAATCGCTAGCGGATATCTTCATCGCATTGACAAGCGCTGGGTGAATGAAAAGAACAGGCGTGCGATTCGTGTTCCTTCCTTATGTACGATGAAATATGAAATGAACGAGCCGCTGACAGTCCCAAATTATACAGTCGTCACCGCAGATAACGGCAGAACATTTTATTATATTGAACATCAGACAAAAAGACGGTTTGCTTCAAGACGTGATGTGCAATATTTTCAGTTTCATCAAAAGGAGATATACACGGTCACAAAACAGCAGCTGGAGACGTTTAAGGATGGCAAGATCATTCAAGTATCTCCTATATTCAGCCCGCCAAATAGACGGCTGTTTAAATGGAAACAAGATGTCTATTTATTTGTGCATGATACCTTTTGCCGAATTGTCCCCGAGGTAGTGAAAATATTTGCGTTTTACCATCAGCCAATCAAACTACAACCTTCTCAATTTGCATTTTTTCAAGAAGGAAAGCCAATTGTGCCGCTGTATATGGAGTCTCTTCAGGAATTTGACTTGTCTCTTTATCAAACGTCAGGGCGAAAGCACTCCTCCTAAGAGGGGTGCTTTTTTTAGAATTGACGAAAAAAGCAGGAGATCGAAAGGAAAAAGCGAAACGTGAAAAGGATAGGGGAACACGTTGAATATCATCAAGCCGCTGAAAATTGGGCAATACAGTGCCGGATTTTCGGCATAGAAAGTGAGGGGGAAATAGTGGGGAAGGTTGTCGAAAGAGCGGATTGGTTTGAATTAATTTTAGAAGCCATCGATGAAGCGATTCACGTTGTAGACGATCAAGGGGTCACCATCTTTTATAATCATAATGCAGCGAAGTTCGACTGTTTAGCGAAAGAAGAGGTGATTGGCAAGTACATACTGGATGTGTATCCTTCATTAACTGAAAAGACAAGTACACTCATGCATGTACTTAGAACAGGAAAACCCATTTATCATTCGTTGCAAACCTATTTGAATAAAAATGGAGAAAAAATTGAGACCGTCAACACCACACTGCCCATTATGGAAGGCAGTAAGTTAATTGGGGCGGTAGAAGTAGCGAAGGATGTGTCGAAGCTGTCGGCGCTTTCGAATCGTTTAGATCAAAAAAAACGAACGGATGGTGCCGCAGAGACCACTCAAATGCTCGATTTTTCTTCATTTTTAACAAATGATCCACACTTAAAAGAGATGCTGGAGAAAGCGAAAAAAGCTGCTGCATATCCTTCATCGGTTATGGTCTTCGGGGAAACTGGGACAGGAAAAGAGGTACTCGTACAAGCGATTGTTCATGCATCTGATCGGAAAGATCAAGTCTTTATCCCGCAAAACTGCGCTGCTCTTCCAGAATCGCTGCTTGAAAGTCTGTTATTCGGGTCTGTCAAAGGAAGTTATACGGGCGCAATAGATCGCAAGGGGCTGTTTGAGTTAGCAGATGGCGGTACTCTTTTTCTTGATGAGCTGCAAGCGATGCCGCTTACGCTTCAAACAAAATTACTGCGTGTGTTAGAGGATGGTGTTGTCCGCCGGATAGGTGATGCAAAGGCGGTTCAAGTAAATGTCAGAGTGATTACTGCCCTCAATATCGACCCATTTGAAGCCGTTAAAAAACAAATGTTAAGAGAAGACTTATTTTATAGACTGCATGTGTCATCATTTCATATCCCGCCGCTTCGCACAAGGAAGCATGATATCCAGCTGTTATCCCGCCACTTTATTCAAACGTATCATCAGCAATTTTCTAAAAACGTCAACCGCCTTTCTGAAGAAACCGTCCAAGTATTTATGGCCCATCAGTGGCCAGGGAATGTCAGAGAATTAAAACATACGATCGAGCATGCCGTCTTGATGATGCCAAAGGAAGCAGAAGAAATCACCCCAGCATATCTCCCTGCCCATTTGCG
Organism: Bacillus sp. FSL K6-3458; assembly: GCF_038005045.1. Taxonomy (NCBI): domain Bacteria; kingdom Bacillati; phylum Bacillota; class Bacilli; order Caryophanales; family Bacillaceae; genus Bacillus; species Bacillus sp. FSL K6-3458. Next base: position 2,095,268 of record NZ_JBBOSI010000001.1, read on the forward strand.
GACGCATCAGATAGAAAGTCATCCGCCAGAGTCCTCATTAAAAAGTCAAGTGACGTCATTTGAACAAACGCTGATTCAAGAAGCTTTAAGACAGCACGCAGGGAATATTAAGCAAACGGCAGCCGCTTTAAAAATTCCTCGACAAACATTGCAGTATAAACTAAAAAAATATACAGATGCCGAAAAGTAGGCACTTCAAACAGGTGAATGTGACGGAAAAGCTCCTTTTGTAAAGAATAGGGGCATTTTCCCATGTTGGCACATAACTTGCATAGTATAAAGTGAATGCTGATAGGGGGAATGGATATGAATCAAAAACTGTATCAACCTGCGCGACATTGGAAGGACATTGAACTTTGGAAGGACGTACCCGAGGAAAAGTGGAACGACTGGATTTGGCAGCTGACGCATACGGTCAAAACGCTTGAAGATTTAGAAAAAGTCGTGAACTTAACAGAAGAGGAAAAAGAAGGGGTGAAGATTTCTACGAAAACCATTCCACTCAACATTACACCCTACTATGCCTCACTGATGAATCCAGACGATCCAAGATGCCCAATCCGTATGCAGTCTGTACCAATTGCAGAAGAGCTTCATAAAACAAAATATGACCTCGAAGATCCGCTCCATGAAGATGAGGATTCACCTGTTCCAGGTTTAACGCACCGCTACCCAGATCGTGTGCTGTTTCTTGTCACAAATCAGTGCTCCATGTACTGCCGCTATTGTACGAGAAGGCGTTTTTCCGGTCAGATCGGGATGGGCGTGCCGAAAAAGCAATTAGATGCCGCCATTGGATATATTAGAGAAACCCCTGAAGTGCGGGATGTGTTAATTTCAGGCGGTGACGGGCTGTTAATTAATGATCAAGTGCTTGAATATATTTTGAAAAACTTACGAGACATTCCTCACGTTGAAATCATTCGAATTGGAACACGTGCACCGGTTGTGTTTCCGCAGCGAATTACAGATGAATTGTGTGAGATTTTAAAAAAATATCATCCGGTTTGGTTGAACACTCACTTTAATACAAGCATTGAAATCACAAAAGAAGCGAAAGAAGCGTGTGAGCGACTTGTCAATGCTGGCGTGCCTGTTGGTAATCAGGCGGTGATCCTAGCAGGAATTAACGACAGTGTTCCAATTATGAAGAAGCTGATGCATGATCTCGTCATGATTCGCGTCAGACCTTATTATATTTATCAATGTGATTTATCTGAGGGGATCGGCCACTTTAGAACACCGGTTTCAAAAGGCCTTGAAATCATTGAAGGCTTAAGAGGACATACGAGTGGTTATGCTGTGCCAAGCTTTGTTGTAGATGCACCAGGCGGAGGAGGTAAGATCACCTTACAGCCAAATTATTTATTATCTCAAAGCCCAGAGAAAGTGGTCCTGCGTAACTTTGAAGGTGTGATCACCTCTTATCCAGAGCCGGAACATTACGTCGCAGGCCAAGCAGATGCGTATTTTAATGAAATCTATGAAGAAAAGAAAGAACCCGCCATTGGCATAACAGCTCTATTTGAGGACGAAGCAAGATCCTTTACGCCTGAAAATTTAAGCCGAATGAAACGAAGAGAGTCTTATGAGACGAATCCTGAACATGATACGCTCAAAAACAAACGCGAAAAACGAGATGAATTAAAAGAGAAGAAATATCAAGCCCAGCTCAAAAAAGAACAAACCGTAAAGGAGGAGAAATAACGTTGCTGACATGTGATTGGTGTGAGGAGAAGAAAGCGAACGCAGGACAGACCACAGTCTATTGGGAACTCATCACGGGCACACAATCGATTGAGATTTTGGAAACGCCTTCGATTTCTTGCACGCATTGCGGGATGACGTATCAGAAGGATGAGACAGTAAAAGAGATAGAAGATCAATTAATTTTAGTCGATCAAACAAAGCTTCCAGAAAAAATCTCATATGAAGAATTAATGAGCATGGAGCGGTTATTAAAGCGTAATTACTTTGATTTTTCTTCATAAGTTGTACCTCCGCCTATACAAGTCATCAAATTCCTGTATAATATAACAACAAAATAGAGTGTCGCGGAGGGAAAAACAGGTGAAGTCGTTTTACCATTATTTAATGAAGTACAGACATCCAAAACCGAAGGATGAAATCAGTCATTTTGCAAATGCTGCTTATGAAGATCACAGCTTTCCTAAAGCATCCACTGATTATCATGAGCTATGTGCCTATTTAGAGTTAAATGGGGACTATTTAAGCTCCATGACGACATTTGACGAGGCTTTTGAGCAATACGAAGTAGAAGTCAAAAAAAAATAACACACACAACCGCTTGTTCCGTATGGAAGAAGCGGTTTTTTCATGAAGAAATAAAATGGCGTTTTGCATGGTGTGGTTGCCCATGCAGAATTCCTTGCGCCGGCATACGATACGTTAAGACCAAAAGTCGGGCAAGGGGGAGACAGAATGAAGGCGAAAGCACCAAAATATAAAGTAGGGGATATTGTCGTCGTTGTCATGTACGGCACAGTTGGAACGATAACAAAAGTCCATCAAATTGACCAACATTATCTATATGAGGTCAATCATAATGAGGTGCTTTATTTTGAAACATCACTTCAGCTTTACGATGAGTACGACGGGGTGATTGTAGATACAGAAAAGCTGGACATTGAATATGAGTTCCTCATTGGCGATGTTGTATATGTAAAGGATTACGGGAAAGAGCTATTTAAAATCATTGGCCATCGGACTGAGATATGGCGCTACCTTGAAGATGGCTGGGAAGATGTCATTTATGAACTGACAAGGTTAAAAGACGGAGAATGGCTGGAAACAGAAGAAGAAGACTTGACGCTTGTCCTAAGGAAATATGAGATGGATCAGTTTGTTCATCAGCTTCTTTTTGTGCATTACGTTGGAGAAACCTCAAAAGAAATAGAGGAAGATATGGTGCAAACCGCTCTATTACAGTTAGAAGAGAAACAAGAAAGCGAAGCATCACTAGAATTTCTCGCTGTATCTATAGTGGATGAGCTTCTTGATATTTACAATGATTATAAAATTCTCTATGAATTTTTCAAAGACCCAGAATATAAGGATATGATGGACTTTATTTTGGAAAGTTTAAACGAACATTTTGGTTAAAAGAAGACTTGTCCTAACACGAATAAAAAGTAAGGAACACAGAAAAAAGCAATCACATAAAACCATCCCCTCAAGATACGGCCCATCACCTGATCAAAAGTATGTCCATCTAAAATGCTTAACCATTTCATTGCCTCATGCCCCTTTTCTTTTCGTTTACTGCATTTATATGTATGGAATAAGCCATTATGACAAACTGTAATAAAAATAAGGCAGCGTTCATACATCATAAAAAAGGAGGCGGAAAGCAATGAAAGAAGCAGATTTGGTGATTGATACAGAGGAAATTGCAGAATTCTTCTACACGGAGCTGGTCAAAAGAGGGTACATACCATCTGAGCTGGAAACGTTTGAGCTTGCCGATATTACATTTGAATATATGCTGAGGAAAGCAATGATAGTTGAAGAAGAGGCGCGGTAGGCACTATACTTTGAAGAGATTCTGAGTAGAAAGGGAGGGGAATTGTTTCGCGTGTATGTCATCATTTTTTTCCTTTTGTTTGGCGCCATCGCTGCGCTTATGGTATCTGGTAAGTTTCAAGAATTGGACAACCAGATCATCTTATCGTTTGAGAACATCAGACTTCCTTTTTTAAATGATGTCATGCTGACTTTGACTGACTTTGGTATCAGTGCGCTGCTTGTCCCAATCATGCTCATCTTTAGCGTGATGCTGTTTATGTATAAACGCTACCACTCTATTATGCTGCTTTTTCTACTATATATAGCAGAAAAAACGGTCAATCATGAACTGAAAGGACTGTTTGCTAGAGAGCGTCCAGCCTTTGATCATCTAGTGAATGAGAGCTATTACAGCTTTCCGAGCGGTCATTCTATGAATGCAGCAACGATCTATCCATTTATCGCCTATCTATTAATTGAAATGGTTCCGTGGCTGAAAAAGAGACAAAAAGCAGTCTACATGGTGACAGGGTGTTGTGTGCTGATGATCGGCATCAGCAGGATGTATATCGGTGTTCATTATGTCACTGATGTAGCAGGGGGCTTTGCAATAGGACTAGCTTTATTTCTCATATGTAAAAAGATTGACGAAAAATTGTCCGTCATTCGACAAAAATAGAAGAAGGAAATTCATAGATCCCAGCCAATTTTATATAAAAGGGGAGGGATTTGAATGCAATTGACGTTGAGATTTTTTCAAAAGAAACCTTCAGCTTATCACTTAACCATTTATCAAACACCTGAATATGGTGCAGAAAGCGGACATCAGCCTGTGTACCGGACAAAGATTGGCGGCAGGACACACCTTGATGTACTGGAAAAAGCATTCTCGACATTTAATGTACAAGATACAGTCCCTAATGATTACAATGCACGGTTTATCACAACAGGAGATATCGTTGTGATTGATGACCAGAAAAAAGGGAAGTGCTACTACCAGCTCTTTCCGGCAGGATGGAAACGCAGTGAACGCCTAATGACGATGAGTTAAATATAAACGACGATGCCAGCTTTACTTTCAGCTGGTATTTTCTTTTTTGATCTCAATCGTTTATAATAAATGGGACTAAACACATGTTAAACGTAAGTGGAGGCTAAAAAATGAGTGTACATATTGGAGCAGAAAAAGGACAAATTGCAGAAACGGTATTGCTGCCAGGCGATCCGCTTCGTGCGAAATATATTGCAGATACATATTTAGAAGATGTTGTGTGCTATAACGAAGTGCGCGGCATGTATGGTTATACTGGAACATATAAAGGAAAACGCATTTCTGTACAAGGTACTGGAATGGGCGTACCGTCTATTTCGATCTATGTGAATGAGCTGATCCAAAGCTATGATGTTCAAAACTTAATCCGTGTTGGTTCTTGCGGAGCGATTAAAAAAGATGTCAATGTACGTGACGTCATCTTAGCTCAAACCTCATCAACAGATTCTCAAATGAACCGTGTGGCATTTGGACCGATTGATTACGCACCATGTGCTGATTTTGGTTTACTGAAAAAAGCCTACGACACAGCAGAAGCGAAAAATGTAGCTGTGCGTGTTGGGAATGTATTTACAGCAGACCAGTTTTATAATGAAAAACCACTTGAGCTGATGGACCAATATGGAATTCTAGCGATCGAAATGGAGACAACGGCTCTTTATACGCTTGCTGCAAAATTTGGCAGAAAAGCGTTGTCGATTCTGACAGTGAGTGATCATGTGCTAACAGGAGAAGAAACAACTGCTGAAGAGCGTCAAACGACATTTGACGAAATGATCTTAATTGCACTAGATTCTGTTTTATAATAGTATAAAGGGTGTGCTACGATGTAGCGCATCTTTATTTTTTTAGTAGAGCAAAAGGAAGGTATGTCATGAAGAAAAGCTATAAAATACTCTCAATCGCATCGATTCTTGGTTTGACGGCCGCATTATCAGGCTGCCAGTTGCTGGATCAGAAAAGCGGTACCACTGAATCTAACAAAACAAACGAACAAAAGAACGCAGCAAGTTCATCACCCCAGCAAAACTCAAACGATACGGCAGATTCATCTAATCAAGAGCTGACGTTAAAGAGTGAATATTTCAATGACATCAAGGTAGTGAGCGGACTGAAGACCATTCAAAACCCTGAAAATGTGCTTGCTTTAGTGAACAAAGAATATGCACTGCCAGGAACCTATAAACCTTCTGATCTCGTTGTACCAAAAGTGGAATTCTCTTTTTCAGAGGATATTGAAAAACGATATATTCGAAAAGAAGCAGCGGAGGCACTTGCGAAGTTATTCAAAGGTGCTAAAAAGGAAAACTTTGAGCTTGCTGCAGTATCTGGCTATCGTTCCTATGATCGTCAAAAAGTCATTTTTGATAGTGAAGTGAAACTAAAAGGGAAAGAAAAAGCCCAAGAAGCCGTAGCCTTACCAGGCGAAAGTGAACATCAAACAGGTCTAGCTATGGATATTTCCTCAAAAAGTGCCGGCTTTGAAATCTCTGAAAAATTTGGTGAAACACCTGATGGTAAATGGGTAGCCAAAAATGCTTACAAATATGGCTTTATCATCCGTTATCCAAAAGGGAAAGAAGACATCACGAAATATGAATATGAGCCGTGGCACCTGCGCTATGTAGGGAAAGAAGCTGCAAAAGCGATGTATGATCATGATTTAACATTCGAAGAATACATGAACAAAGTGAAGAAAATATAAACAAATAAAAGGCCTCCCGAAGCTGGGAGGCCTTCTTTTATACGCCGTTTTAAAAAAAGAACAAACCTGCTAAAGCGAAGCCGGTAATAAAACCGAGACCAATGCCATAAGCTGCACCCCAGCCATAATAACCTCCGTAATATCCATAACCAAAGCCCCCGCGGGACCCGCCGACTGGACGAATATAAACTTTGCGGTTTGTCACCCGCTCAATACGTCCAACATGTACTCTGCCATTTCGATCAGTAATTCTAGCTACTTTCCCCATATGCTGCTGACAAAGTTTGTAGTAGCGCTCCATGTTTTTCCTCCTTATGACAAACTCTTTTCACTCTTATCCTATGCGAAAGACTTCATAGAGTTTGGACAAAACATATAGGAGATTCGCTCATTTTATACTGTACATTCAAATACAAGGTGACTCAGATGTTCTCGGTGTGTTTGAATCAGGTCATAGTGTGTCTGCAATGTATCATAAAGAGAAGGTGGTATTTGATCTGATAATTCCATTTCAGTCGGCTCCTCCTGCACCATGTGCTCATCGAATGAGAGAATCTGAATGTCACGGAATCCTGCGGACGCTAACTGTTTTTTCCATTCAGAAAATGAAAAGAGGGAGTGAAACCCATAAAACTCCCGAATGGCTGCCTGTTCTTCTGAGGAAAGCGGCACTTTTAACACAGCCTCATTTGCGATCAATTGTTTTCCAGGAGCAAGCACCCGTTTTATCTCAGCAAACGCAGCAGGTAAATGGGTGAAGCTTAAAACAGATTCACTGATCAGTAGAGAGAACGAGTCATCCGCAAATGGCAGGTGTTCGATCGATGCTTGCTGTGCACGGAAAGGTAGTTGTTCCCGCTCGAATCGCAGATTGGCTTTTTCAATCATCAAAGGGTGTGTATCAATCGCCTCTACTTCATAACCTAAATGTCCTAAATAGGCGGCTGTTTGTCCTGTGCCGCATCCAACATCCAGTATACGATCGTCAGACGCCAAGTTAAGATGCTCAATCATCGTTTTTGTTAGCTCAATTCCACCAGGATGGGCACCTGATACACCAAAATAAGCAAGCATTTCTACATAGTCACTCATGGAATCCCTTCTTTCTTTATCATGTTTCTCTCTAAAGATTATGCATTGCAGGGCTAAATGGCTTATCTTTTCAAATATAAGTTTGATCCTTTGGTTGACGGATGAAGAATCGTCCTTGATAATAATGAAAGGAGATAAAGGTGGTGTTTTTTTGAAAAAACAATTCAAGTTCGTGATAGCCATTCTGGTGACAGCAGCGCTTTCCTCAGCGATTACATTTGTGATCACAAAACAAGGTGCTGTCAGCGTTTCAGGAGATGAGAAGTTTAGTAAACTCATGGCTGCATATACGAAGGTAAAAAACGAGTATTACGAAAAAACGGATGATCAAAAACTAGTAGACGGTGCGATTCAAGGAATGATTGCATCACTTGATGATCCATACTCTACATATATGGATCAGGAGGAAGCCGAAGGGTTTAACAACACCATTTCATCTTCATTTGAAGGAATTGGTGCACAAGTAGAAGAGAAGGATGGACAAATTTTAATTGTCGCACCGATTAAAGGCTCTCCTGCTGAAAAAGCTGGTTTGAAACCTCATGATCGTATTTTAAAAGTGGATAGTAAAAGTACAAAAGGTATGTCAGTGAATAAAGCTGTTTCTCTTATCAGAGGGAAAAAAGGAACGGATGTCAAACTGCATTTGAACCGACAAGGTGTTGGAAATGTGGATGTGACGATCACAAGAGATACGATTCCACTTGAAACGGTGTATGCAAAACTAACAAAAGATAAAATAGGCGAAATCCAAATCACGTCTTTTGCTGAAACCACGTCTAAAGAGTTAGATAAAGCGATTGATGATCTCGAGAAAAAAGGGGCAAAAGGTTTTGTCATTGATCTGAGAGATAATCCAGGCGGCATTATGACAGAAGCAATTGAAATGAGCAATGACTTTATCGATAAAGGAAAAGTCATTATGCAGGTTGAGGAAAAAGGAAAGAAACAAGTGTACAAAGCGGAAAAAGAACGCAAAGTTCATCAGCCGACAGTTGTTCTTGTAAACGGCGGTTCAGCGAGTGCTGCTGAAATCATGGCGGCAGCTCTGCACCAATCCTCCAGCATTCAACTTGTTGGAGAAAAGACATTTGGTAAAGGGACTGTTCAAAATGCCCAAAGCTACAATGATGGTTCTAGTGTGAAATTAACCATAGCCAAGTGGCTGACACCAGACGGGTCTTGGATTCACAAAAAAGGAATTGAGCCACAGGTGAAAGCATCTCTGCCGAGTTATGCGAAGCTGCCATACTTAAGTCCGAAAAAGACGTATCAACTGAATGATGATGGAGATGAAGTCAAAGCGGCTCAAAAAATGTTCCAAGCGCTTGGCTACAAAGCAAAAGCCAATGGAGAATATGATCAAGCATTCCAGTCGGTCGTGAAAAGGTTCCAATCAGATCACGATCTAAAGGCTGATGGTATTCTGACAGGGGACACAACGACGGTACTGATGACAAACATCCAAGATAAGCTCAAGAAAAATGATACGCAAATGAAAAAAGCCATTGAAGTGTTGAAAAAAGAAATGAAATAAAAAAACAGTCTCATTAGAGGACTGGTTTCGAACTGTAGATTAACCCCACCTTTACTTTATAAGTAAAGTGGGGTTTTTATATTTTTTGATAAAAACTTAAAGTATTTTACGTTGGATATGGTTCTTTCCTTGTCCAATTTCGTGGCTTTTTAAGATTCATGGCAGTGGAAGTAAGCATTGCATGCACTGAAACCTTTTTGGGATAAGGTAAGAATTTCTTCTTTTTTTGCGCCATCTAACACTTGCTAAGTGTGAATATTTGTCCGAAAAAAGCTGTGACAAATAATTTATCTTGACAAAATAATTCAATTATGCTATAATTTACTTTTATATTTTTTGAGTATATAATAGGGTTCTCCTGGCCAGGAGAACCCTATTTTTTTGTTCTAAAATGAAGGAGTGTGTTTGTATGAAGAAAGATGAATCAAGTGTGACTTCATTAATATCGGCTTTTGCCAGATCCTATCATAGTCAATTTGATACCCCTAAAATCTTTAATGATTATTTAGCTAAAGAATTCATTTCGGAAAAAGAATTCACTGATATCAAAGAAAATATGGTCCAAGGCATACACTTCTTCAACAAAGATAACGCACAAAAATTCGAGGGAAATACAGAAGAAATATTAAAATGGATTACACAAGTCCAACTTTCTCCAATCACCTTGTCACGAGCTGCGTATTGCGAAAAAGTATTACTTCTTGAGGTAGCGTTAGGATTAAGACAATACGTCATACTTGGTGCTGGATTAGATACTTTTAGTTTCCGACATCCAGAATTGGAAAATAGCTTAGAAATATTCGAAATTGATCATCCCGCTACACAGGAATTTAAAAAGCAAAGGTTGGAAGAGGCTAAATTAAAAATCCCAAGTAATCTTCATTTTATTTCTATGGACTTCACCAAAAATTTATCCTATCAAAACCTAAAAGATAGAGGATTTGATAACAAAAAGACGTTTTTTAGTCTTTTAGGTGTTTCTTACTATTTAACTAAAGAGGAAGTTACAAGCTTAATAGATTATCTATTCACCAATGTTCCATCAGGAAGTTCAATCGTTTTTGATTATGCAGACGAAAAACTATTCGAAGAAAAAGGAATCTCTAATAGAGTTGAGAATATGGTGAAAATGGCTTCAATAGGCGGAGAACCGATGAAATCATGTTTTTCGTACTTTGAAATCGAAAAGATGTTAGAAAAATCAGATCTACTTATTTATGAACATTTATCTCCTGAAAAAGTTAATGAACTGTATTTTAACAATAGAGAAGATTACCTATCAGCTTTTGAGACCATTCATTACATTCATGCTATAAAAAAATAAAACACAACGAACATGGTGTTATACCAAAAATTTGTAGACTTTGTCTACAAGCTTTTTTGTATAATAAGGGTAATAACACATTTCTGTGGGGGATGAACATGTTATCGAAACGTGAAGAAGAAAGAAGAAATCAATTAGAAGTAGTGGCCTTAGATGAATTAGTGCCTGAAGATCATCTTGTACGAAAAATTGATCAAGCGATCGATTTTGATTTCGTGTATGATCTTGTCAAAGATCATTATAGTTCTGATAACGGCAGACCAAGTGTGGATCCCGTTGTTCTTATTAAAATGGTTTTGATCCAATACCTATTTGGCATTCGCTCTATGCGTCAAACCATTAAAGAAATTGAAACTAATGTGGCTTATCGTTGGTTTATTGGATATGGATTTTCGGAGAAAATTCCGCACTTTTCTACCTTCGGTAAGAACTACGTGAGACGCTTTCATGATACAGATTTATTCGAACAAATTTTTTATCGAATCTTAAGAGAAGCGATGAAAAAAGGTCTCGTTGATCCATCTATCGCTTTCATTGATTCAACTCATGTAAAAGCAAACGCCAATAAGAAAAAACTTGAAAAGAAAATTGTTCGAGTAGAAACGAGAAGTTATCAAAATCAGCTTCATGAGGAGATCAATGTTGATCGTGAGGAACATGGAAAAAAGCCGTTACCCCTACAGAATAAGAAAGAGAAAAAAGAAATCAAGGTCAGTACAACTGACCCAGAGAGTGGCTACTATGTAAAGGATGAACGTGAAAAATTATTTGCTTATTCATTTCATACGGCTTGTGATTCAAAAGGATTTATTTTAGGATCACTGGTCACTGGTGGAAATGTTCATGATAGTCGTATGTTAGATTCACTCGTATCAAAGGTGACAAAGAAAGTCGGAAAACCCAATGTAGTCGCAGTTGATGCTGGATATAAAACACCATATATCGCCAAGTTTTTAATGGATCAAGAGATAAGACCTGTCATGCCTTACACCCGCCCGAGAACAAAAGCTGGTTACTTGAAAAAGAATGAATACGTATATGACGCACATTTTGATTGTTACATTTGCCCAAACGGGCAAATTCTTTCTTATCGTACAACGACTAGAGAGGGATATAAGCAATATGCGTCCGATTCAGAGGTATGTAAATCCTGCTCGTTTCTAGATAACTGTACACAAAGTCAAAATCACACCAAACAGATTCACCGACATATTTGGCAGGACTACCTAGACGAAGCAGACCATCTGAGACTCACTGAAATGAATAAGAACATCTATGCAAAACGGAAAGAAACGATTGAACGCGTTTTTGCGGATGCAAAAGAAAAGCATGGAATGCGATGGACGAAACTTCGAGGATTGAAAAAAGTTTCGATGCAGGCGATGCTTACTTTCGCTGCCATGAATCTTAAGAAATTAGCAAACTGGACATGGAAAGGACCTAGTCCAACGTAAGGTAACTGATCAATTTTATTAAATTAAGTGAAAACCCCACCTTTACTTGAAGTAAAGGTGGGGTTTGTCTACGGTCTGAGCAGTCCTCATATGAGGACTGCTTTTTTAATCTCACACTTCGTTTACGGTCGTCGCTGTTTTGTCGTGATCTTTTTCAAATAGATCATTCATGACAGAATTGGATGTGATCTTCTTTTGGAAGAATGGATTCAAAATCAGGATGACCACAACGTTTGCTAATAAACCAAGAAATCCTTCATAAAGACCAAACGTGACTTGGGAGATATTAGCTGTAAAGGTGACGATGATGCCAACAACCAAACCCGCAATCGTTGCTTCTCTCGATTGTTTTTTCCAGAACAAGCTGATGGCAATGGCTGGGAAAATTTGAACCATTCCAGAAACACCGATCAGCTGAAGCGTGACAAGCGCAGTCGGGAACAGCATACCGAATAAAAGAGCAAGCCCGATCACGATAAATACCATCGAACGTGTAATGATCGTTAACCGTTTAGGTGACACATTTGGATGGATTAAATCACGGTACAAATTATTGGCAAATAAATTCGACGCCCCAATGGCCATGATCGAACATGGAATGAGAGAAGCAAGTGCAATCGTTGAATACGCAAGCCCCTGCATCACGCCGCCATATGACGTCTGAATTAAATGAAGAAGAGCAAATCTTGGATTTGTATCTTCCGGTAAGACTAAAAAGGCAATGAAGCCAAGGAAGATGACCAAAATCAATACAATGTTGTAAAGAGGTAAAAACATACTGTTTTTACGGATGGCATCTGCGCTTTTGGCTGTGAAAACACCAGTTGCTGCATGAGCCCACATAAATAATGCGAGTGCAGAAACACCTGATGCGGTAATAAACCACAAAATGCCTTTAGGGCCGCTTTCAGGAATCGTCAGAAGCTGTGGGGCCTCCTTAGCTAACGTATTCATCATTGGTGTCCAGCCGTTAAAATGAATAATCGGGAGGGAAACGACCATAAAGAGCATGATCACCCAAACAAGAATATCTTTAATAATGGCTGTATATGTAGGACCTTTAATACCACTGAAAAATGTATAAAGTGCAACTAAAATAAATGAAATCATAACCACTGCATTCACATTAATATAACTCGTTCCAGCGACAGTTAACGTATCTTGAATCCCGCTTAGCTGAAGACAAATGTATGGAATGAGCATAAGTACACCAACAATGGCAATCAAACTGGATAACAGTTTACTGTCAAATCGCTCACGTGCATAATCAGCAAGTGTTGTCAGCTTGTGATTTTTTGCAACCGTCCAAAGTTTTGGTAAGAAGAAATACGCAATAAAATAAGCAAGAACGGAATAGGGGATAGCGAAAAAAGCAACACTTCCTGCTGTATAAGCTGTACTTGTGAGCCCTAAAAAGGTATAAGCAGTATATAAGTCTGCGCCAACAAGGAACCAGACGAGAAGCCCGCCAAATTTTCTCCCGCCAACAGACCATTCTTCTACTGATTGTCTTGATGATTTATCACGACCAGCGGCAAAACCGATGACCACGACGATGAAAATGATACTTGCAGTAATCAATAAAGCTGTTAAGTTTCCTTGCATTCGTCAGTTCCTCCATTTGAATGTTGCATCCTGTAAATGATAAATGTGCAAACGGGTGTGAGTACAATCCATAGTAAGAGCCAGAAGTGGAAAAAAGGCAGCCCGATGACAAATGGATGAATACGATTCACAAAGGGGAGCAGTGCAAGCTGTCCAATGAATGGAATCGCGATAAGTAGCGCCAGTATCAGTTTTTTGTTCATGTTTTCCTCCTCTAATATTTTGTAATTTCATAATAATAGCAGTTGTCAGATTAGATCACAAGACCATTTTCAGAAAAAACAATCATTTTTATGAATATCATACTAATATAACGCTTTCATTTTTTAAAAGAGGTAAATACTGAAGAATGAGAAAGGAAGACTTGAAAATAAGTATGGAAAAATAATATTTAAAGCAAATAAAAAAGCCCCAGCATGACGCTGAGACTGTGCCGTTTTTTATAGGAAATCAGATACTTCTTCGATGTCAAAACGATTGCTTTTGTGAGCTTCTTTTGCTGCTTTCCCGACAGAAATCAACATCACTGGTTCGTATCGAGCACTCACATTGAATTCTTTTACGTACGCTTCTTTACTGAAACCGCCCATTGCGCATGTATCATATCCCATTGCTTTCGCCGCAATCATTAACTGCATAGCAGCTAACGAAGCGTTTGAATACGCAGCTTCACGTGCATATTGCTCGCTTTGGTAAGCACCATTGATTTGCGTCATCAATGTTTCTTTAATATCTTCTGTGATGAAGCCTTGTTCTGCTAGCTCACTGTAGATTTTTTCACCCTTTAGATTGGCTTCAAGGTCACCTAGCACAGCAATCACAGCTGATGCTTGTGAGACTTGTTTTTGGTTGTAAGCAATTGGAAGAAGTTTTGCTTTTGATTCAGCACTATGGAAAACAGTGAAATGCCAATGCTGAAGGTTCCAAGCAGATGGTGCTTTTGTTGTGATATCAAGAAGCTCTTTTAACTCTTCTTTTGTCATTTCATGAGTTGTATCATACTCTTTTACTGAAGCTCTTTCTTTTAAAATGTCAATCGTTTTTTGATCGCTCGCCATTTGGATATTTCCTCCCGTTTTTGCAAATAGTATGGTACAATAAATAAAAAAGTGAGAAACTTACTTATTGTAACTAGAGATATATTTTAAATTGTACACCGTTAGTTTGTCAAACGATTATGAAAAGAAAGGCTGAAATATATGGAATTTCAATTATGTCCAAACATTCAGCAAGCTTTTTTGCTTCTTGGCAAAAGATGGAATGGTCTCATCATTCATGTATTGCTTGATGGTCCGAAGCGGTTTAAAGACCTGACGGACATTATTCCATCCATCAGTCAAAAAATGCTCGCAGAACGCTTAAAAGAGCTTGAGCAAGAAGGAATCATAAAGCGCACTGTACTTCCTGAAACGCCAGTTAAAGTCATCTATTGTTTAACCGAAAAAGGGAGTGCATTACATGGTGTGTTCGGAGAAGTATCGCGCTGGGCAGGGGAGTATGCTGGATCTCATGTGAAAAAGGAGCAAGCCTAGTTTTAGGTTTGCCCAAACGTTTTGTCTCCTAATGAATATGCTGATGTTAGGCACATGACAAAGGAGGAGAAAAGCATGTACCCTCATACTCCGTATTTTCGAGGCGGTGCCCCTGGCATTCCGCCATATGAATCTAGAGTCCCTTTGTTTTTTGGTTTTGGCGCTCCTTTAGTCGGCGGACTGCTTGGCGGATTTCTAGGAAGTGCGATTTTTAATTATCCTCGTCCATATTACCCGCCACCACCGCCTGTTCCACCACCTTATGGTGGCGGATATCCACCATATTATTAAGAAAAAAGAGTAAGCCTGCTTCCATTTCAAAGCAGGCTTTTTATAATGGAATATCAATTTCAGAAATGCCTGGATCATCATGCTTTAAAAACATAATTTCTAAAATACCATCTTGATACGAAGCCTTCGTTCCTTTTCTTTTCACAGCAGCAGGCAGGACAACCTTCTTTTGCTTATTCTCTTCAGGAAAATGATCAATAAACAGCAGATTGGCTGTATGTTTGATTTTTACCTTTTCCGTGTTCGGACGATCGAGCTCTATTTTGACAAACACGTGATCTGTCGTCTCAAATACTTCAACATTCGGCTCTTTCTTTTTTTTATCGTCTGTCTCTCTTGTTTTCTGCTGCTGAGACAGCGGATCCTGAAAGGGGAATTGAGCAGAATAATTGGAGCCGAAAACACTTTCCATGACTTGATTGACATATTGCTCAACGTCTTTAGGATCTGAATTTTTTAACGCTTCTTTTGAAAATTGCTTTTGAAAAGGAAATAATCGGTTCCAGTCAAACATGCAAATCATCCTTTCTAAATGCCCTGAATTAGTATATGCCCATAAAGTGATGTGCGTGCTATAATATACGATAGGTTTAGAAAGGAATGGTTAGATTGAACGAACAACAATCAAAAGGTGCCTTATATACGGCTGCATCTTTTACATTATGGGGATTGTTCCCATTATATTGGAAACTGATGGAGCATATTTCGTCAGGCGAAATTTTAGCGCACAGAATAGTATGGTCCTTTATTTTTATGTGCGGTATTCTTTTATATTTAAAGCAAGTCCGTCCAGCGATGCAGACTGTGAAAGGTCTGATGATAGATGGAAAAGCACTTTTTTCATTACTTTTATCGGCTATTTTAATTTCGGTCAACTGGTATGTATACATTTGGGCTGTAAATCACGATCTTATGCTGGAAGCGAGTTTAGGGTATTATATTAATCCGCTTGTATCAGTTTTACTAGGCATCATTTTCTTAAAAGAACGACTGAATAAAATGCAAACCACCGCCATTCTCATTGCCGCAGCTGGGGTCATTATCTCAACTGTTCAGTACGGCTCATTTCCTGTCGTGGCTTTCGTATTGGCTTTTAGTTTTGGGTTTTATGGACTGATTAAAAAAAGAATGAGTTTTACGAGTGCCATTGGATTAACCATTGAAACACTGCTTCTTGCACCAGCTGCGCTTGTTTACTTATTCTTCTTCTTAAAAGAACCTGTTGTCACGATGAATCCGAGCAGCTTCGGCTCTCTTGGGCTATTATTTTTTGCAGGTGTCTTTACAGCTGTACCGCTTCTTTTATTTTCTGAAGGAGCCAAAAGAATTCCTTTATACCAAGTTGGTATTTTGCAGTATATTGCACCGACCATTACACTCTTTTTGGGGCTATTTGTGTATCACGAACACTTATCTGCAGCAAAAATCGTGACATTCCTCTGTATTTGGGTGGCGATTTTACTATTTACAACCTCTCAACTCCGAATGAAAAAAACAGCGAATTCTCATTAAAGAGACGAAGCAGTTTGCTTTTTTTTGCAGGCGGATCATGTCATAATAAGTTGTTACCAAAACTGTAGAGGTGATCACATGTCATCAGTCGATGAGCTTGCACACGCTTATCAATCTTTATGGAAAAATCGGCAGCTTGATGTAGTGGATATGACTTCATTACACGAGGCGATACGAGATGATTTGCTTGATGCACGCACCCATCCTCGCGCAAGAAAGTCATTGCATCAAAAGTATGTACTCGCTGTGGAAAGAATTTTAGAAAGCACGATTGAGCAGGGTCATCAACTACAGCTGATCAGCTTACATACAAAAAAGCTGCGAGAACTAATTCAAAATGAAGGAAGGAACCACTCATGAAACCAATTCAAACGGAAGATGTCACAGCACATCTTGAATCGTTTTTAAATCGGCCAGTCTTCGTTCATCTTGAAACGACAACTGGTTCTTATTCAGCTCATGTGAATGAGCAAAATATGACGGTCGTGGCGTATATCCGCAACGCAAAAGTCGTCTATTCACAGGCGAAAATAAAAGGACAAGGTCCATACCGTGTCGGGATGAAAACAGAAGATGGCTGGATTTACGCAGAAGGTTTAACCGATTACGTGTTTGATGAACAAGGCCGCCTGCTGTTAGCAGGTCACCTGCCAGACGGAAAACTAGCGATCTCATTACAAATTAGTGAAACACCATTTCAGGTGTAGGAGAGAGGGGAACAGTGATGAACGAACATGTACTTGTGATGCTGCCTCACCCCGACGATGAATCCTTCGGGGTCGCAGGGCTCATCGCGAAAAGCAGAAAACGTGGAATTCCAGTGACGTATGCATGCGGGACACTTGGAGAAATGGGAAGAAATATGGGAAGTCCAACATATGCTAACCGTGAGACACTTCCTGAATTAAGAAAACAGGAATTAATCAATGCATGTAAAGAAATGGATGTCACAGACTTGCGAATGCTTGGTCTTCGGGATAAAACGTTGGAATTTGAAGATGATGAGTATTTAGCGGATGTGATGGAAAGTATTATTGATGAAGTGAAACCAACCCTTATTGTCACATTTTATCCAGGTCATGGTGTACACCCTGATCATGACGCGACAGGTGAAGCGGTCATTCGTGCTCTATACCGCAAGAAAAAAGAAGACCGTCCCGTCACATACTGTATGGCCATTACGAAAAATCGAGAAGAAGTGCTAGGAAATGCCGATATTGTGATTGATATTACGGATGTAGCCGATATCAAATTAAATGCACTAAGAGCGCATAGAACACAAACAGAAGGCATGCTAAGAGAGCTTGAACAAAAGTTGAAAAACAAAGAACCAGTCGTCCAAAAATGGTTTGATGAAGAAATTTTCTGGACGTATCAATGGAATGACTAAATGAAAGGCAGCTGACTTCAGTCAGCTGCCTTTTCCTGTTGTATCAGAATGCATACTTCTTTCAATCAACCTGAGACGAACAAATAGGACGATGGCACCTGCGGCAAGCCCAGTAATCAGCCCAATCCAATAACCAAACGCTCCAAATGAGGTATACGTGCCAATCAAGTAGCCAGCTGGAAGGCCGATGACCCAGTAAGAGACAAACGCAGCAATCAGTGTATAATTCACATCTTTATACCCGCGTAGAGCTCCCTGAATTGGTGCGGCGATCGCATCTGACAGCTGGAAAAAGATCGCATACATCAAAAAGTGCTGTGTCATTTGTAAAACAGCTGATTCAGTTGTATATAAACCAGCGATCTCAGGTCTAAATAACAAGATGAGGGCTGCGGTACATAATGAGAACAAAACAGCTGTTGCAATGCCAATATAGCTGTAGCTTTTTGCGTCTTTATACCGCATGGCACCGGCTTCAAAACCCACAACAATCGTTAAAGCCATTGAGATACTAAGCGGCAGGATATATAAAATAGAAGCAAAATTCATCGCTGCTTGGTGACTGGCGATTGTCACGGTATCAAAGTGACCCATTAAGAGCGTGACAGCTGCAAAAATACTTGTTTCAAAAAAGATCGCAAACCCAATAGGGATACCGATTTTCAGTATTTGACCCATTCGGGAGACGTTAAAACGAGGTAATGTCTGAAACAACCGAAAGGATGCAAACGGTTCGGCTTTGATGACAATACAAATACTCATGATGAAAATTGCCCAATACGTCAGCGCAGATGCAAGACCTGCCCCTGCACCGCCAAGCTTTGGAAACCCAAAGTTTCCAAAAATAAAGAGATAATTTAAAACAAAATTAATAGGAAGTGCGGTTAACGTAATGAACATCGTCACACGTGTTTTTCCTAATGCATCAATGAACGATCTCATGACTGAATAACCAAAAAGCGGGATGATTCCAATAGCAAGGAAGCTGAGAAAATGACGGGCAATGATTTCTACGGATGGTTCAAGCCCAAGTCTCCCTAAAATAAAAGGAACACACAACGATCCAATGACAATCACCACGATACTTAAAAGAAAAGATAAATAAATGGCCTGAAAGACTGCACGAGGAACACCTTCCCTGCGACCGCCGCCCATCAACTGAGCCACTATAGGGGTAACAGCCATTAAAATACCAGCGAGACCAGTATAAACAGGTGTCCAAATGCTCGAACCGATCGCTACACCTGCTAGGTCTTCTGCACTCACTTTTCCAGACATCACCGTGTCTAAAAATGTGATGAGCGAAAGACCTGCTTGTGTAATTAAAATCGGAATCAATATGGTTAAAAATTGTGCCAACTTTGCTCGAATACTATTCGTTTCTCTCATCATAAGTTCCTCTCTGAACAGAAATAACGAGAGGAATTATATCACGCTATGTAAAAAAATCAATTCTCCGTCGGATTATTTTTCTTTGAGGGCTTCGTTTTTTTGAACATTTGGGCATAAATAAAAGAAAGACTGACAACACCTAAAATGCTGCAAGCATATTGAATCACTTTTTGAATGGTCATATTGAATTCACCTCCATACAAATAGAATGTGCACAATTTGTTATTTTATGACACAAGCGAAAGAAGGAGGGACATGGTGAGATGATCAATCGCACAAATGAAGAAGCGATGTTTAAGTTAGAAATGAAATCTCATTTAACGCAAATTATGATGGATGCAAGGAAAATTGTCGATTCGCTTGACCAGACGGAACAATGCCTTCTTTGTGAACTCGAATCATTGCATGATCAGTTTAATGAAATGCATGCAGAGGCTTCCTCATTTTATTTACAAGCATATATGGAAGAATTCACACCAGGTTTTGCTCAATTTTCTTTAGCCATTGAGAACTTATCAAAACAAAAGCATGGCGCACTGATTGTGATTCAAAGGAGAGATGAGGTGGAGGATTATATACAAAAAGGGACAAACCTCCATGCGAAAATTAGCGCATCATTAATAGAAAGCATTTTCTATCCTGGAAACCCACTTCATGATGGCGCCCTTTTAGTGAAAGAAAACACGCTTGTTTCCGCTGCAAATGTCCTACCGCTCACCTCGAAAAAAGTCAGCCCTTCTCTAGGCACAAGACACCGGGCAGCTATTGGACTTTCTGGCATGACTGATGCCCTTGTTCTTGTGGTATCAGAAGAAACAGGGAAAATGTCGTTTGCGAAAGAAGGCGTCCTCTATCCGTTAACTGTAAAAGATCAAGAAATCAGAAAGTAAACATGAACACAGCATTCTTCATTGGGAAGGGTGCTTTTTTTATTGAGGAGAAAAAACAGGCAATTAAGTAAAAAGTCATTTGATACAGAAAAATTTGTCATGTAGAATAGAACTATGAAACTAGCAACGTGCTTGTTTTGACAAATTTCTAAACGTCAACTTAAAAATTCCTTAAAAAATGTTTATAAATACAGCAAACAGCCGATAGAAACGATATGGCTTTGTTTTAGCATTTTGAGTTTGCTGCTCTAAAACCTATTTAGTATTGCCCAACGTCTTCATGTCGAGTAATATTATAGAAATAAAGATAAAATAGTGCAAGAGAAGCAGAACCATTAAATGCTAAACTCAAAACTAGTACATAAGTCTTATGGTATGAAATCATGAAAGGCGGAGATTCATCTATGAAGAAAAAAGTAGTAACCGGCCTCACAGTTTCAGCGATCGCAGGCTCAGCTGTTATTGCTGCACCGGCAGAAGCACAGACGATCAAGGTGAAAAGCGGTGACTCACTTTGGAAGATTGCCGAACAGTACAACACAAGTATTTCGGAACTTCAATCTCTTAATCAATTAAAAACGACGATGATTTTTGCAGGACAAAGCTTAAAGATTCCTAGTGCAAAAAGTTCAAAATCCAGCTCATCAACAAGTTCAAAAGCAACGAAATCAAGTGCTTCAACAACATCTAGCTATACAGTCAAGCTTGGGGATTCATTATGGCTGATTGCGAAGAATCACAAAATGTCAGTTGCAAGTTTGAAAAGTTTGAACAGCTTAAACAGTGACCTCATTCGTCCTGGACAAAAGCTGAAAGTGTCTGGAACAGCGAAAACGAGCGGCAGCCAGTCCTCAAATTCAAACTCAACATCTAATTCTAGCTCAAGTAACAAATCAACGAATTCTAATAGTTCGTCGTCAGCATCTAGTACATATAAAGTGAAATTAGGCGATTCACTTTGGAAAATTGCCAATTCGTTAAATATGTCGATTGGTGAAATTAAAACATTGAACTCGCTAAAATCTGATACGATTTATCCAAATCAAGTATTGAAGGTAAAAGGAACGGTGACGTCAAAACCAAGTCAGCCGAAAGCACCTGCTCAACCTAGCACGCCTTCAAACAGCAATCAGTCTTCAAGTAGTAAAACCACATCTTATACGGTTAAATCAGGTGATTCATTATGGAAAATTGCGAATCAGTTTAAGGTGCAGGTTCAATCAATCCGCACAGCAAACAGCTTGAAAAGTGATGTGCTGAGAATTGGACAAGTATTAAAAATCAACGGAACAGCTTCCGGTTCAACTGGATCTAATGGTTCTACGTCAAACGGTTCAACAACACCGGTCAACAATAATAAAAATGACGTTCCAATGAATGCAAAAATCACGACAATGATTCAAGAAGGTAAAAAGCTCACAGGCATACCTTACAGATGGGGCGGCAATACACCAGCTGGATTTGATTGCAGCGGCTTTGTTTACTATCTCATTAATAAGGTTTCATCAGTATCTAGATTGAGTACAGCAGGATATTGGAATATGATGACGCCTGTCAGCACACCACAAGTTGGAGATTTTGTTTATTTCACAACGTACAAAGCAGGTCCTTCTCATATGGGACTATACCTAGGTGGAGGAGATTTCCTTCATGCAAGTGACAGCGGAGTAGGAATTTCAAACTTAAGCAATCCTTATTGGAAAAAAGCCTATCTAGGTGCGAAACGTTTCTTCTAAAAAAGCCGATTTTCGGCTTTTTTTGTTTGCCCGTTGCTGTGATTGTCCATACTGATAACAAAAGGGGGCAGTCATAAATGAAAAAGTCAGTGTGGATGATGATGATATGTTTGATCTTTACCGCATCAGCATGTCATGCACCGCCGAAAAAAGAAACGACAGAAGAAACAAGAGAAGTTGCCGCACCTAAACAAGCACCAGTCACAACGTCACTCATAAACGAAAGCGGGCAAAAAATAGGGAGCATTGAAATAAGAGAGTCCTCAGAAAATGGGCTGGATCTGCATGTGAAAGCGAAAGGACTGCCGCCAGGTCCTCACGGCTTTCATATTCATGAAACAGGAATATGTGAAACGCCAGATTTTGAAACGGCGGGGGCTCACTTTAATCCGACACATAGAGAGCATGGCTTCGACAACCCAAAAGGGCATCATGCTGGAGATATGCCTAATTTAGAAGTAGGGGCAAATGGTCAAATTGACGTCGTTGTGAATGTTCCGAATGTGACGGTCAAAGGAGGCCCGAATCAATTGGTTGATCAAAACGGGCGAAGTTTCATCATCCATGCAGAAGCAGATGATTACTTAAGCAACCCTTCTGGCAACTCAGGGAAACGCATTGCTTGCGGAGCCATCACAAAAGAAATGGTAAAATAACAGAAGACGAACCTTTATGTATTGAGTGCATAAAGGTTTTTTTAGTATACTTGGTGAGGAAAATGATCGAAGAGAGGAATTAATCATATATGTTTAACCAACCAGCACTCCCAGAAGAAATTCAAGCAATGATCGAAGCAAAAGGAAAAGTTCTCGAAGAAGAATTTCGTCCGCTTATCGGAACAGGCGGCTATGAATCACAAGATACGTCTATTATTCAAGATGCCATGATTGCACTTGCCCTCGGAAAAAATGTTCTGTTAAAAGGACCGACAGGCTCAGGTAAAACAAAACTAGCAGAAACTTTATCCGCGTTTTTTCAACAGCCGATGCACAGTGTAAACTGCTCAGTTGACCTTGATGCAGAAAGTCTAATTGGCTATAAAACCATCCATAATGATGGACAAGTTGCTTCTATAGAATTCATTGAAGGACCCGTTACAAAAGCAATGAAAAAAGGACACCTTTTATATATTGATGAAATCAACATGGCAAAACCAGAAACACTGCCTATTTTAAACGGTGTGCTTGATTACAGAAAAATGATGACAAACCCATTTACAGGTGAAGTCGTTAGAGCAGAAGAAGGCTTTGGCGTGATTGCAGCAATCAATGAGGGGTATGTGGGGACAGTGCCGCTCAATGAAGCGCTGAAAAACCGTTTTGTCGTCATTGAAGTTCCTTACATTGGCGGTGGCATTTTAAAAGAAGTACTGCACACTCAATCTGTATTAAAGGATGAGCGTTTAATCGATCAATTCGTACAGCTCTCATCAGATCTCATCGTCCAAGCACACAATGGACAGGTCAGTGAAGAAGCCGCATCCATTCGCGCACTGTTAGATACATGTGATCTTGCGCAATATATCCCGCCGCTTCGTGCAATTGAACGAGGAATTGTAGAGAAGCTAGAAGATGACCGGGAAAAAGCAGCGGTAAGAAATATCGCTCAAACATTATTCGAGTGAGGTTCTGACTTTTGAAATTCATCAAATTTAATGACAGCAGAATCGATTCATTTCTATTTATGGAATTAACGGATTTAGCCAAAACACTTGCCAAAAGTGATGATGTGGAGCTTGAATACGGTGTTCAGTCGTACTATGAACCGTTTGAAAAGAAAATTTTCATCAGCCATTTTTGGGATGATCGTCATCAAGAGGATATGATGGCAGGCCTAAAAAGTGATGTGTTCCTGCGAGCAGTAGGGACGGTGTATAGCGATCTTACAGTATTTGAAGACATCATTCGCTATGCCCACACATTATCCATTCCTGATGTGTGCAAACAATTGTTTATGCTGTTTGAAGATATCCGCATTGAAGAGCGGATTAAACGTGACCGCCCAGGAACAAAAAAGGTATTTAAACGGAGAAGAGAGCTTTACAGACGTCACTTTAAAACACAATTAACGATTAACCAAGAGCGCAGTATTTTAACAGATGCACTCTTTTGTGCGATATACGTGAAGCTGACAGCCGAATCTCCGCTTGAAGAAATTCCACCCCTTCATGAGCGGATAGATCCAATGATTCCGTTTATTGAGTCAAGTCTTGAACGTGTATATGACGCACGCTCGACATCTGATATCGCCATCATTGTGAAGGAATTGACAGAAGGCTTCGATGAGCTCCTTGAAAAGGATATGCTGAACACATACTTTTTCTTCCCAGAATTGGACTATGAAAAAGCGGCAAAAGAACCGCTTTTCCATGACCTCAAAAGAAAGCCAAAATTAAGTGAGGATATAAAAGTCGATCGGGAAAAAGAGGGGGATGAAGACATCCATAATGAATATATGGAAGTATGGCATAGAGAAACGGAAGCACCATCTAAAAGTTTCCTTCAATTTGATTTAGAACACGGTGGTAAAAGCGATCTCGGTAAAGATGCGGCAAGAGAAGGTGACGATGGAGATCAGGCGCTTGGAACGGTTCAAGGTTCAGCCAAACAAACCCATCGAAAAGACTATTCAAAGCTTGAAGCACTAGAAGAGGCAGAAGGAGAAGAAAGCGGGGCAGATGCGCATGAGAATGGAAAAGAAAACAAATATGCGTTTCCAGTCATGATTTCACCAGAACCTCCTTCACCAGAGCAAATAGATGTGTACAAGCAGCACGCAAAGGCAATCGAGCCTTATCAGAAACGCTTAAAACAAATGATTCAAAAAACACTTGAGCATAAAAAAACATGGCCAAAAACAGATCTTCATGCAGGACGTCTCAGTAAAAAGCTCATTCGTTATTTTACAGAGTCCAATCCTCGACTATTTTATAAAAAACAAGCGCCATCTTCTCAAATTGATGCTGTGTTCACTTTATTAGTTGACTGTTCGGCAAGTATGTTTGACAAGATGGATGAGACAAAAAAAGGGATTGTTCTGTTTCATGAAGCTTTAAAATCAGTGCAGGTACCTCATCAAATTGTAGGGTTCTGGGAAGATACAAATGATGCAACTGAAACAAGTCAACCGAACTACTTTAACACCGTCGTATCGTTCAAAGATTCCTTATTTGACGCAGGACCATCCATTATGTCACTTGAGCCAGAAGAGGATAACCGGGATGGCTATGCGATTCGCCAAATGACAAAAATGATTTTAAAACGAAGAGAAGAGCAAAAGTTCCTCATTGTTTTCTCAGACGGAGAGCCGGCTGCATTCAGCTACGAACAAAATGGGATCGTGGATACACATGAAGCGGTTCTCGAAGCGAGAAAAAAGGGAATTGAAGTGATCAATGTGTTTTTATCCAATTCTCCGATTGAAGAGGCGCAGATGAAAACGATCCAAGATATGTATGGTAAGTTCAGCATTTTTGTACCGGATGTCGATACATTGCCAGATGTGCTATATCCATTACTCAAGAAATTGCTGCATAAAAGCATTGGGGCATAAGGTTTTGCCCCTTTCTTTAAAATATTTTTCGGAATGATTTAAATTTTTTGTTTTTCTTTGAATTTTTTATCTTTAATTGAACAAAGAATGTAGAAAGTAATCCGAAACAGTGGTAGAATATGATTGGAAGCGTTTTATTACATAAATTTGGTCATTGTGTTCTGGAAGTTATATCGAGATAGTGTTCAATCACTTGATGATCAAAGTTGGGGGTAGTGTTCAAAATGTTTCAAAATGATGTGAAACAACCGTTGAGTTGGGAAGAATTTCATGGTCCGAACCTCGGCTACGTGCTCGAGCTCTACGATCAATATGTCCAGGATCCTACTAGTGTTGATGAAGACATAAGAGGCATATTTGATGAACTTGGTGCACCACCGAGTGAAATGAAGGAGGAAATTGGGAAAAAAGAAAATAGCGTAGTTACTTCTGAACAAATCCAAAAGATAGCATCAGTCGTTAAACTGGCAGAAGACATCAGAACGTATGGCCATTTAAATGCTTCCGTCAATCCTCTTCGCAAAGAAAAGGAATTACAAGAGCTGTTTCCATTAAAGGAATACGGTTTAACTGAAGAAGACGTTAAGAATATTCCAATATCAATTATTAGCCCAGATGCACCTAAACACATTTCAAACGGCATAGAAGCCATTAACCATTTGAGAAATACGTATAAGCGTACCATTTCATTTGAGTTTGATCACGTACATGACTTCGAAGAGCGCAACTGGCTCTCTAAATCTATTGAGTCTGGCGAATTATTTAAGAAAAAACCAGCAGATAAACTAGTTTCTGTATTCAAAAGATTAACAGAAGTCGAGCAATTTGAGCAGTTCCTTCATAAAACATTTGTTGGACAAAAGCGTTTTTCTATTGAAGGATTAGACGCACTTGTTCCAGTACTTGATGAAATTATATCCGAGTCTGTTACACAAGGGACTTCAAATATTAACATTGGAATGGCACATAGAGGCCGTTTAAATGTATTAGCACATGTGTTAGGAAAGCCATATGAGATCATTTTCTCAGAATTCCAGCATGCGCCTAATAAAGAGCTTGTACCATCAGAAGGCTCTATCGGCATCAGCTACGGATGGACAGGGGATGTAAAATATCATCTCGGTGCTGACCGCCAAATCAAAGATGAAGATACAAAGAGTGCAAGAGTCACACTTGCCAATAACCCAAGTCACTTGGAATTTATTGACCCGATTATTGAAGGAAGCACTCGTGCTGCTCAAGAATCGCGTACTCAAAAAGGCTATCCAGTTCAAGACGTTGAAAAAGCGTTAGCCATCTTAATTCATGGGGATGCTGCATTTCCTGGAGAGGGAATTGTCGCAGAAACATTAAATTTAAGTCAATTAGTCGGCTATCAAGTGGGGGGAACGATCCATATCATTGCCAACAATATGATTGGATTTACCACAGAAAGCAATGAATCTCGTTCAACAAAATACGCTAGTGACCTTGCAAAAGGTTTCGAGATTCCAATTGTTCACGTCAATGCAGACGATCCAGAAGCTTGTTTAGCAGCTGTTCAGCTGGCGGTAGAATACCGTAAACGGTTTAAAAAGGATTTCTTAATTGACTTGATTGGCTACCGCAGATATGGCCATAACGAAATGGATGAGCCATCTACTACTCAGCCAATGCTGTACGATGCGGTCAGAAAGCACAAAACGGTCAAGAATATCTTCGCAGATAAGCTTGTCACTGAGGGCCTTCTGTCAAAAGAACAAAGAGAAGAAATTGAGCAGGCTGTCACGGCAAAAATTGAAGAAGCTTATAAAAAAGTGCCTTCAAAGAAAGAACATACGATTCAAGAAATCGAACTGCCAGAGCCTGTATCTAACGGCTTCCCTGCAGTTGATACATCTGTAGAGTTTGATGTATTAAGAAAGCTGAATGAAGAATTAATTAGCTGGCCGAAAGACTTCCAAGTATTCGGTAAGCTAAAGCGGATCCTTGAAAAACGTGCAAAAGTGTTTACAGATGATCGCAAAGTGGAATGGTCACTTGGTGAAGCACTGGCATTTGCATCTATATTAAAAGACGGTACGCCGATTCGAATGACCGGACAGGATTCTGAGCGAGGCACATTTGCTCAAAGAAACCTTGTTCTTCACGACAGTCAAACGGGAGATGAATTCATTGCTCTTCATGAACTGAGTGATGCAAATGCATCATTTACAGTCCATAATAGTCCACTGTCAGAAGGCTCTGTCATCGGGTTTGAATATGGTTATAATGTCTATTCTCCTGAAACATTAGTGATTTGGGAAGCTCAATTTGGAGACTTCGCAAATGCGGCTCAAGTGTATTTTGATCAATTTATTTCAGCAGGCCGCGCCAAGTGGGGACAAAAGTCAGGGCTTGTGATGCTCTTGCCACATGGATATGAAGGACAAGGTCCAGAACATTCTAGTGGAAGAACAGAACGCTTCTTGCAATCAGCTGCTGAGAATAACTGGACAGTTGCGAACCTGACAAGTGCAGCTCAATACTTCCATATTCTTAGAAGACAGGCGAAAATGCTACTTCGTGAAGAGATTCGTCCTCTTGTCATCATGACACCGAAGAGTCTGCTTCGTAACCCGAACACATTATCCGAAGTCCAAGAACTAACAGATGGACAGTTCCGTCCAGTTCTTGAACAGCCGGGCCTTGTGCATGATCATGAAAAAGTAACACGCCTTGTGCTATCGAGCGGGAAGGTATCGATCGATATTAGTGATCGTTTTACTCAAATGGAAGACTCAAAAGATTGGCTTCATATTGCGAGAGTGGAACAATTATATCCATTCCCGGCCAAAGATATTAAAGCCATTTTATCAAAACTGACGAACTTAGAAGAAATCGTATGGGTGCAAGAAGAACCGCAAAATATGGGCGCTTGGGGATATATTGAGCCATATTTACGTGAAATTGCATCTGAAAAAGTAAAAGTACGTTACATCGGCCGCAGAAGACGTTCAAGTACGGCTGAGGGTGATCCAACTGTTCATAAAAAAGAACAAGAACGAATTGTATCTGATAGCTTGACTCGCAAAAACTAAGGGGGAAATGAAAAATGGCGGAAATTAAAGTACCTGAACTAGCGGAATCAATCTCGGAAGGAACAATTGCTCAGTGGCTAAAACAGCCGGGCGATTATGTTGAGCAGGGGGAATACCTGTTAGAACTTGAAACAGATAAAGTCAATGTCGAATTGACAGCTGAAGAATCTGGTGTTCTAAAAGAAGTACTGAAAGATTCTGGTGACACTGTCCAAGTTGGAGAAGTCATCGGAACGATTGCAGCAGGTGAAGCTGGCGGAAGCGAGTCCGCAGCTCCAGCACCTGAGCAAGATTCTGCACCAGCTTCGAAAGAAGAACCAGCAGCTGAACAAAAAGAAGAGGCAGCAAAAGAAGAGCCGAAATCTGGTAATGGCAGAACGATCGCTTCTCCAGCAGCTAGAAAACTAGCAAGAGAGAAGGGGTTAGACTTATCTGAGATTCCAACCGCAGATCCGCTGGGCAGGGTACGAAAGCAGGATGTAGCTTCTTACCAAAAGAATGAAGCTCCTGCAAGTGCACCGAAAGCCGCGCCAAAAGCAAATGCTGCGGTGCAAAATGATCAAGCAGGGAAACCAGTTGAGCGTGAAAAAATGTCACGCCGCAGACAAACCATTGCAAAACGTTTAGTTGAAGTTCAACAAACGGCAGCGATGCTGACAACATTTAATGAAGTCGATATGACAGCTGTCATGGATCTAAGAAAGCGTCGCAAAGATGCCTTCCTTGAACAAAACGATGTGAAACTGGGCTTCATGTCCTTCTTCACAAAAGCAGTGGTAGCAGCACTTAAAAAATATCCACTTCTCAACGCAGAAATTCAAGGTGATGAGCTTGTCATTAAAAAATTCTATGACATCGGTATTGCTGTAGCCGCCAATGAAGGGCTTGTGGTACCAGTTGTCCGTGATGCAGACAGACTATCATTTGCTGGAATTGAAAAAGAAATCGGTCATCTTGCGAAAAAAGCAAGAGATAACAAATTATCGCTCAATGAATTACAAGGTGGATCATTCACGATCACAAACGGAGGAACATTTGGTTCTCTGCTTTCAACACCAATTTTAAACAGTCCTCAAGTTGGAATTTTAGGTATGCATAAAATTCAGCTTCGTCCTGTTGCAATTGATGAAGAACGCTTTGAAAACCGTCCAATGATGTATTTAGCTCTTTCATACGACCACCGTATTGTCGATGGTAAAGAAGCTGTTGGGTTCCTTGTCACGATTAAAAATCTACTTGAAGATCCTGAACAGCTATTGCTTGAAGGATAATCGAAAGAAAAAGCTAGTACCGATGAGGGTACTAGCTTTTTTGGTCTTTATTTTCTGGGTAGCCTCTTTTTGACCAAAATGTTGCCAGCCAAGAGCCAGATAAATTATGCCATACGCTAAAAATGGCACTGGGAACGGCGGCAAGTGGAGAAAAATGTGCGGTTGCAAGGGCTGCGCCAAGTCCAGAATTTTGCATCCCTACTTCTATTGAAATTGCTCGTTGAGAAGGAATGTCCATTTTACACCATTTTGCAATGAGGTAACCCAATAATAGACCAAGAGCATTATGTAAAACAACAACGGCAAAAATAAGCAGTCCAGATTGCAGAATCTGTTCTTTATTTGCGCTGACAACAGCTGCAATGATGGCGACAATGCCAGTAACAGATACAAGTGGGAGTGCTTGTACAGCATACGTCACTTGTTTTTTAAAAAACAATTTGACGATGACCCCTAAAATAATCGGAATTAAGACAACTTGGACAATCGACAAAAACAAAGCACCCGGTGATACAGATAACCAAGATTTTGCAAAGATATAAATGAAAACAGGGGTCAAAATGGGAGCAAGTAGTGTCGAGATCGTTGTCACGGCAACGGATAAGGCCGTATTTCCTTTCGCCAAAAAGGTCATTACATTGGATGCAGTCCCGCCTGGACAGCAGCCGACGAGAATGACACCAACAGCGATTTCAGAAGGCAAATGTAACCCATAGGCCAATAAAAATGCAATGAGTGGCATCAGTGTATACTGCGCTAAAACCCCGATCAATACATAAAGAGGCTTTCTAAAAAGCTCTTTAAAATCTTCAGAAGACAGCGTCAGCCCCATGCCAAACATAATAATGCCAAGTAAAAAAGGGATATAAGGTCCAATCAAAGAAAATGCCGCAGGAAAAGTAAAACCTAGACAAGCAAAGACAATGACCCATATAGCAAATGTTCTTCCCGCAAAGTGACTAATGTGTAAAAGGGTGTTCATACTATCTTTCAACTCTCTTTCTTTTCTATTTTAAATGAATTTTCTGAAAAAACAACCTATGATTTTGCATCTGGTACTCATAATATTATTATGTAAACTAATAAAAAACCCCACATAGTACATGAACTATGTGGAGTATGCGATCAAAAAGGTGTCCATTTCACTTGTTGAGCCTGTTTTAGTCTTGCTTCTGGCTCACGCCAGTCAACGACATTCCACCACTGGTCTACATATTGCGCCTTCTCATTTCGATATTGGAGGTAATAGGCATGCTCCCACACATCAAGAGCAAGAAGGGGGATGATGTCCCACTGCGAGAGGAACTGATGGCGCTCTGCTTGTAAAATGTCTAAACGCTGAGATCGCGAGGACCATACAAGGATCGCCCATCCGACACCTTCTACTTGTTTGGCAGCAGCTGAAAAATGTGACTTGAACGCCTCATAGCTGCCAAATGATTGATCAATGAGACGAAGCATTTGACCAGTAGGTTTTCTTTTTCCTGAAGGACTCATTGAAAACCAAAAGATACAATGTAAATAATGTCCTGCCCCATGAAAGGCAAGTTCACGTTCCCAATGCTTGATCATCGTAAAGTCATTGGTTCTTCTTGCTTTTTTTAGCGCAAGTTCAGCTTGATTTAGACCATTAACATAAGTTTGATGATGCTTTTGATGGTGCAAGTACATAATTTCTTTTGAAATATAAGGTTCGAGCGCGTCATACCGATAAGGCAGTGGTGGTAACTGATGATTTCCAGCTGCTACATCGCGCACTTCTTCGTGTGGCTGCATGTCTTCTGCAATCCTTTCGGCTAGTTCGTACCATTCTTGTTCACTCGAATGATCATCCTCCATTTTGAGTCGTAAATTTTCCACTTTTCGATGAATTTTATCATCTTGCCACACATGTTGGATCGTGCTAAGCCACTCTTTGAGCTGTGAGCGATATTCTTCTTTATTCATGTATACGCCTCATTTCGTTTAAAAATGTAGAACAAGCCATCATCGGAAACACAAATGGGTAGCTATGATAGGTGATGTAAAATTGTTTTGGCAGTCCAATGCCGACTGGATAGTACATGGCTTCTTCAGTATGGTGATGGTTCACTAAAAAGGAGACAGCTTTCAAAATGGCTGCGTTATTTGCTTTCTCATATTGGAGGAGCGCCTCGGTCGCCCATGCGGTTTGAACCACTGTGCCAAAGGGAAGCGGGACATAGGTTTTCAGTTCTGCACTTTTACACGATTCTCCGAAACTGCCATCTTCAAGCTGAATCTGCTTTAGAAAACGGCACGCTTGTTGCACAGCAGGGTGTGAGGAGGGAACGCCGGCCGCTTTCAGTCCTGTTAACGCTGCCCAAGTTCCATAAATATAACAAACACCCCATCTGCCAAACCATGATCCGTTTTTCTCTTGGTGGTCAATGAGCCATTTTACACATCGATCTTTTTGCCTGAGAATCGAGGGTGAAGCAGTATCTTTTTCTTCTAAACCAATCAAATGGAGCACACGACCAGTAATATCAGGAGTTGACGGATCAATCGCCGCATCCTCCGCAGATTCAAGCGGAAGGTGACGAAGTAGAAAGTGATCTTGATTTTTTTCAAAAGCAGAAAAGCCGCCATCACGGTTTTGCATGGAGAGAAGCCAGTCATATCCTCGTTTCCACTGAAGTGGAGCGTATTCTTTTGGGATCGCTTTTAACACAATTTGCGTGTCATCACAATCAGGATTATTCGTATTGATATGTGAGAAACCAAAGCCCCCGGGAGCAGCATGACGGTTATGAACTGCCCAATCCGCTTTCTTCATTTGCTGCCGGTCCAGCAAATAGGTGAAGGAATTCATGATCATGGGATCTTCTCGTTTTCTTCCTGTTCTTTGAGAAGCGTAACTGACAAGCGCTGTATCCCACACAGTCGAGGTGGAATTCTCAGCATATATCTTGCCTTGACAGGAGGTGACGAGCCTTTTCATACCTCTGACTGCTTTTTGGATGAGATGATGTCCAGGGGAGTACCCAAGGCTCATGAGGGCATAGACCATAAAGATGGTTGCACTTAAGTAACTATACAGCGTCCCATCTTTTTCAAGACGGTCAAACATGTATCGCTTTGCCGCTTCATATCCGAAAAAGTCGAGCCGGCTGTCGAGGGCTGTATATGACCGCATATACATGAGGAAGTCATCAGTCGAACGTTCTTCTCTTGCCATAAACCAGTCAAATGGATTTTTAGACATGTTTTCATCAAGATGGGCTAATGATGGAAACGCTGCATGAGAGGTGTACCGTTTGTTCAGTGCGATCATCATGGGTACAAAATGAATCCTTGCATAGGCACTAAGGTGGTAGAAGTGCAGTGGAAAAGCCGTAGGGATGAGTAAAAGGGAAAGAGGTGCATAGAAGTAGGGCCAAGGGTGCATGCCATTTACGGCAAGCATCCATTTTGTCATAAAATGAACGCTCTTTAGTCCACCTTTTGAGCGAATATATTGTGCTGCTTTTTCCATATGGGGCTCGTCTTTTTGAAATCTGCCAGATGCGAGCATGCCGCAATAACCTTGTACTGTAGCTGTGAGATGTCCCGACTGGTCATGATACAAAGAAAAGGAACCATCTTCATTTTGTTTGGCATGTATTGCTTCGGCCAATTGATGGATCAATTGCTGATCAGGGTCACCAACGGCTTTTAACAGCATAATGAAAAAAGCATTTGTCATCATAGGTCCTTCAAAGCAGAAAATAAATGCGCCATCTTCTCTTTGTCTGCGTTCTACCTGCATGTGCAGTTCATCGATATATTCGTTGACTCTCGTTTTAAAATCTTGCATTCGGCCATGCTCCTTTCCTTTATCACTATATTCAGGAGTCGGCCTGTCACATGCCAGCACAAAAAAAGCCGATGACATCGTCATCGGCTTTCTTAAATGATTAGTCTTGCAGATTAATCCACACGCTTTTGACTTCTGTATAGTTGTTAAGGGCATATGATCCCATTTCTCTGCCAAGGCCTGACTGTTTATATCCGCCAAACGGGGAGGCGGCATCAAAGACATTATAGCAGTTGACCCAAATGGTTCCTGCTTCTAGGCGTGCAGCGATATCGTGAGCATGCTTTAAGTTTTCTGTCCAAAGTCCTGCCGCTAACCCATAGTCAGATTGATTGGCCCGTTCGACCACTTCATCAATGGAATCGTAAGGAATCGCAGATAGAACTGGACCGAAGATCTCTTCTTTTGCGATTGTCATTTCATCTTCTACATCTTTAAAGACAGTAGGAGAGACAAAATAGCCTGCTTCATAAGGGCAGTCACCACCGACTACGGCTGTTGCACCTTCTGACTTCCCTTTTTCAATATAACCTAACACACGTTCATGCTGCTCTTTACTCACTAGAGGCCCAATCTGGGTATCATGATGAAGACCAGCTCCTTGTTTTAGTGATGTCGCATATTTAGCCATTTGATCGACGACTTCATCATATTGGCTCCGGTGCACAAAGACCCTTGATCCTGCACAGCACACTTGACCTTGGTTAAACATCACGCCGTTTAATGCACCTGGAATGGCTTTCTTTAAATCAGCATCTGGTAAAATAATATTCGGCGATTTTCCGCCAAGCTCTAAAGTAACACGCTTGATGGATTTGGCTGCTTTCTCCATGATCAATTTCCCAACACTTGTTGATCCAGTGAAAGCCAGCTTATTGACATCAGGGTGATCGGTTAATGCTTCACCGGCTGTTTCACCGAATCCAGGAACGATGTTAATCACGCCTTCTGGGAACCCGGCTTTATCCACTAATTCAGCTAAATATAAAGCAGATAGTGGCGTTTGTTCAGCTGGCTTTAAAACGATGGTGCAGCCTGTTGCTAGTGCAGCACCCATTTTCCACATGGCCATGAGCAGCGGGAAGTTCCAAGGAATGATTTGTCCCACAACGCCCACAGGCTCATGGCGGGTATAATTAAAATATCCCTGGCTGACAGGAAGGGTTTGTCCAGTCATTTTTGTGGTCCACCCTGCATAATAGCGCATGTGCTCAATGGCAAGAGGGATATCCGCATTGGTTGTTTCATTAATTGGTTTTCCATTATCAAGTGTTTCCAGCTGAGCCAGTTCTTCTTGGTGTTCTTCCATTAAATCTGCCAGCTTAAACATCAAGCGGGCACGTTCGGCTGCAGACATAGAACGCCAAGGTCCATGGAACGCCTTTTTAGCAGCTTTTACTGCCTCATCAATGTCGGCTGCACCTGCTTCATATACATCAATAAGGGTTTCTCCTGTGGCAGGGTTAGGCGTAGAGAATGTTTTGTTATCATGACTTGTGACAAACTGACCGTTAATGTAGAGTTTTTTCGTCCCTTGGAGAAAAGATTCGAGTTTTGAACTGATTTGAAGTGTTGTAGAGCTCATAAATAAACAAACCTCCTTAAAGATATGGGTTGTTCTGCGAGTTCTAGGTGGAAAAAGTGGACATGAAGCCATTTGTATACGCACACACATGTAAACGTATACATTTATCATATTACACGACATCTTTGAAAGCAATCGATAACACTCATTGCATTTCACGAAAAATTGGCTACAATAAATGTATAGATGAAAAAAGGAGTTTTTAAATCATGATCCATCAAAACTGGCAAACGGCTGAAACGGTAAAACAAGTAAAATGTGTACATACAAATGCGAAAAAATATATGGTTGACCGGGCATTAACGGTTGGACACACATATGATGTGAAAAATGAAACAGAGGAATTTCTCTTTGTCGTTGATAATACGGGTAAAGTAGGCGGGTATTACAAAGAGTATTTCGAAGACAATTCTGCTGAATGATTTTGATGGTCATCACTCATACTAAGAAAAACAGTAAAGGGTGATGATGATGAAAAAGCAGCAGCAAGAAGAGCAGAAACATCAAAATGCTTGGCATGACAATGAAGATGCTGATATGGCGATGACACTTGAGCAAATTTCTGATGTGTATGCCGAAGGAACGATTGATACCCCGAAAGATGAATAGTCATTTAAAACAGTGATTTTACATAATCACTGTTTTTTTATGGTCTCATAACGAATGATTTCTTGAAAAACCTGAAACTTTTTTCCTGCTTTAACAGTCTAAATAAGTAGAGGAAAGAGCATCGGATCAAAAAGAAAAAGTTAAATGAAATTTAATCTATTCGTAATGGAATAACGACGATTTATAGCGTATTCTATAAGTGAGAATAAAACGTACCCACAGAGCCGTGTGGCCGTTTTGTCATAAAGGAATTTGATGCAGGAAGAGGGGGTTTACGTGGGTATTTTTTCTGTCAGTAAACAAAATGATCATAAAAAATTCGAATCCTTATTAATTGAAGGAGAAAGAATTGAGGCTGTTTACAGACTGCGTCACGACCAAATTTGTTTCACCAATAAACGACTGATCTTTGGCGATAACCGCGTATTTTCTAAAAAGAAAGTCAGGGTCTCCTTGCCGTATCGATCAATTGAAAGTTTTGCCATTCAAGAAGCTGGCGTGTTTGATCAGGACACTGGTATGCTGCTTGTTACAAGCTCAAAAGTATTTGAACTCGATTTTTCTAAAGATACAGATTTGAGTGACGTGCAGGCCATTTTAACAAAACATCTTTGCTGATCAACGATGCGATTACATAGATCACATGCACTTTTCTCATTCTTTGTTCTTATTTTTATCTATCGCATATCCCTTGAGCTTTTCCCATCACAGTGGGGAAGGCTTTTTTCTATTCGTGTGTTTGAATCACATCAAAAAAGGATAAAGATGAAACAGATACAGAAAGGAGAATGAACAATGAAAGTATTAGTTGCTGGAGCAAACGGACATACAGGGAGACTTGTCATTCGATATTTAAAAGAAAAAGGACATGAGCCGCTTGCTCTCATTCGAGATGAAAAACAAGCAGATGCGCTAAAAGAACTTGGAGCAGCGCCTGTCATCGGTGATCTTGAAAAGGATGTGACAGATGCTGTGAAGCAAGCAGAAGCTGTCATCTTTGCAGCTGGTTCAGGCTCAAAAACAGGTGCAGATAAAACCATCGCTGTTGATCAAGAGGGGGCAAAACGCCTCGTTGATACAGCCAAAAAAGAAAATATTCAGCATTTTGTGATGCTGAGTTCTTATAATGCCGACGATCCTCATCAAGGAAAAGGACAAGGCAGTATGGAGATTTATTATGAAGCGAAAAGAAAAGCCGATGAACATTTAAAACAGTCTGGTCTTTCTTACACCATTGTGCGGCCAGGAGCACTGCTGCATGAGGAGAAGACAGGGAAAATAGAAGCGGCTGCTCATATTCCAGACGATCGTGACATTGAGATTTCAAGAGAAGATGTAGCCACTGTCTTAGTGGAAAGCTTAACGGAATCCAATGTGAAAAATAAAGCCTTTGACTTAATCAAAGGTGATACACCAGTAGAAGAAGCACTTCGCAATCTTTAAATGAAGAAAGCTGCTGCCAAAGGCGGCGGCTTTTTTTGATGTTTTCATTTCGCATGGAGCGGGAAGGTAAAGAGAAAGGAGTGATTGACCGTGAGCTTAACGAAAGAGCAAAAAGCTGATTTATATGAAAGACTTATTCAATTAAAAGAAGATGTGAAAGGATCAAAAAAGAAAGAAGAATCCATGCTGGTCGAATCGAATGAGATTTCAAATGGTGTTGGAAACCATATCGCAGATCACGGAAGCATCTATTTAGATCGCATGACCGAACAGACGCTGGATCAAGTCGATGATCAGATCGAAGGTGAAATTGATGCGGCGCTTAAGCGGATGGAAGACGGAACATATGGAATTTGTGAAAAAACAGGAAAAGATATTCCATATGACCGTTTGAAAGCAGTACCCTATACTCGTTATTCAATTGATGCAAAGAAAAATGAAGAAACCAATCAAGATCCAAATGAATTTGACCGTTCGTTCTCTGAGCAAATGCGTGATTTAACAAATAGAGAAACAATGGATCAATTACATTCAGATACGTATGAAAGGCTAGAAGAAGAGCAAGATGTTGATGTAGATGAGGAAAAATAACATGATGAGAGGAATTTATGTTTTCTCAACATAATGTTTTCCCACGTCTACATGGACAAAAATCTTGTATACATGAGTATTTTTTTAGAAAAAACATATCTTGAAATTTAATAAACTTTCGTGTAGTATAGTTTAAAGGCTGCGATGCGCGTAATGTTAATTAAGTTTTAACCTTTAAGCTGTAATAGGGAGTTTTATATTGAAGCCGGAATGTCACGCCTCCTTCGAGAGGAAGACAGGAACGTTTCTGCAAACACCCACTTTGAGGAGTGGTGGTTTAAAACTTTCTTACTTAGATTACGGCATCCGCAGCTTTTCCTAGGATGATTCAAGCCATTTTCCATTTTTGGAAAATGGCTTTTTATTTTGTCCAAAATACGATTTTGAACAGACCGAATGTGGATGTACAAATGTATGTTAAAATAGACAAAACAAACGACGGAGAGGGAATTGGATGTTACAACAAGCAGAAGCACTTCTTAAACAATATTATGGCTTTGATGTTTTTAGACAAGGACAAAAACAAGCCATTGAATCGATTGTGAATAAACGGAAGGATACGGTCTGCATTATGCCGACAGGCGGAGGGAAATCGGTTTGCTACCAGATTCCTGCCCTTATGATGGAAGGAACGACAATCGTTGTATCTCCGCTTATTTCTTTAATGAAAGATCAGGTTGATGCGTTAAATGAGATGGGAATACGATCGTCCTTTTTAAATAGTACACTTTCAGCAGGTGAAATGAATACAAGGCTGAAAAAATGTGAACAGGGGGAGTATGATTTGCTTTATATCACCCCTGAACGCTTACAAAATGAACGTTTTTTTCAGCTGCTTGATCGATTGACGATTCCTTTAATGGCTATTGATGAAGCGCACTGTATATCTGAGTGGGGACATGATTTTAGACCGAGCTATCGCTTTATACAAGAATGTGTAAACAAGCTTTCAAAAAGGCCTGTTATTGTAGCATTAACAGCCACTGCTACAAAGAAGGTCCAACAGGATATATGTGAGCAACTTGGCATGGACGAAGAAGAAACAATCTTTACTGGTTTTGCTAGAGAAAATTTGTCTTTTCAAGTGGTGAAAGGGCAAAACAGCGACCAATTCATCACACAATATATGAAGAAAAACAGTCTTGAGTCAGGCATTATTTATACAGCCACACGAAAAGAAGCA
This sequence comes from Bacillus sp. FSL K6-3458, assembly GCF_038005045.1. Classification (NCBI taxonomy): domain Bacteria; kingdom Bacillati; phylum Bacillota; class Bacilli; order Caryophanales; family Bacillaceae; genus Bacillus; species Bacillus sp. FSL K6-3458. The sequence continues at coordinate 2,134,414 of NZ_JBBOSI010000001.1, forward strand.
GATCAAATTTATCATCGTCTAAAAAAGCAAAAGATCAAAGCGGGTGTTTATCACGGAGGATTAGATGATGAAGTGAGAGAAGAACAGCAAAATCTTTTTTTAAATGATGATATTCAAGTAATGGTAGCTACATCTGCATTTGGTATGGGGATTAATAAGTCTAATGTACGTTTTGTCATTCATCATCAAATTCCAAGAGATATTGAAAGTTACTACCAAGAAGCAGGACGTGCCGGGAGAGACGGGCTTGAAAGTGAATGCATTTTACTGTTTTCACCGCAAGGCGTACGCGTGCAGCGCTTTCTCATTGAACAATCAACAGAAGATGAATTGCGGTATCAGCATGAATTGCTCAAGTTGAGACAAATGGTAGACTACTGTCATACGGAACAGTGCCTTCAGCAATTTGTGATGGATTACTTTGACCAATCATCAAGTGCCCCTTGTCAAAAATGCAGCAACTGTCTAGACGAGAGAGAGCGTGAAGACGTCACGAGAGAAGCACAAATGGTTTTGTCGTGTACCGTTAGAATGAACGAACGATTCGGAAAAATGATGATAGCTCAAGTATTAGCCGGCTCTAAAAACAAAAAAGTGCTTGATTTTGGTTTCGACCGGCTTCCTACTTATGCTTTAATGAAACAGCATTCAGCCCAACATATCAGTGATTTCATTGAATTTTTAATTACGGAAGAGTATTTACACATGTCTGAAGGAGCTTTTCCAACACTAAAAGTGACACAAAAAGGAAAGAAAGTGCTAGTGGGGCAGGAGACCGTCTATAAAAAGCAGGCGATAAAGGCAGAGGCTATTCAAGAAAATGATGCATTATTTGAGCAGTTAAGAATGGTCAGAATGAAGTTGGCAAGAGAGCAGGGCGTTCCGCCATTTGTTGTCTTTTCTGATCAAACATTGAAGGAAATGTCAGCAGTAGAGCCTAAAACAGAAGAAGAACTTTTAAATATTAAAGGTGTCGGTGCACAAAAAAGAGAGAAATATGGAGATGTTTTTTTAGAAGAAATTCGTTTATTTATAGAAAAAGAGAAAAAATAAAGAGTTTGAAGAAGGAAAATAAATTTTTTTCGTTTCACTTGGACGCGTTTTCATCATGATGATTTCCATCCCTATAAAACCTTGATATGATGCGGAATTGAGCCATTTAGTGGGCTGATTTACCAATGGAGAGAGATGTTTCATGTAAAGGAACTGTAATCTAAAACATATCGTTTTGTTATTGAAATGACATTTACATATGTTACGATAGCACTCGTTAGCCGCCATAAAAAGCTAACAAGGGAGGATTTACTTTATGAAGAAGACTATTATGTCCTTGGTTGCTGTTGCAGCAATCTCAACAACAGCATTAGGAGCACAGCAAGCTTCTGCAAAGGAAATCACTGTACAGAAAGGTGATACACTTTGGGGAATCTCTCAAAAAAATGATGTGTCTCTAAAGGACCTAAAGGGTTGGAACAATTTATCTACAGACATGATCTATGTAGGAGATAAATTGACAATCTCTTCAAAAGAGAAAACTCAGGAGCAGTACAAAGTCCAGAAGGGGGACAGCCTCTGGAAAATCGCTCAAAAATTCAATGTGTCAATTAGCGATATTAAGTCTTGGAATAACTTAAACTCAGATATAATTATGATTGGTTCAACATTAAGTGTTGCTGGTCAAAGCTCAGCTCCGGTAAGCTCAGAACCTGTTCAAAAACAGGCACCTGTCCAAAAAGAGCAAACAACGAAAAAAGCTGCTCCTAAAAAGGAAACAGCTAAAGCAGAATCATCTTCTGCTAGTCAAAGTGTTCAAAAAGAAATGACTGTAACGGCTACGGCTTATACAGCAAATGATGGTGGCATCTCAGGTATCACTGCAACAGGGGTAAACTTAAACAAAAACCCAAATGCAAAAGTAATCGCAGTAGATCCTAATGTCATTCCATTAGGAAGTAAGGTTTATGTTGAAGGCTACGGTGAAGCCATCGCAGCAGATACTGGCGGCGCAATTAAAGGTAACAAAATTGATGTACACGTACCAAGCAAATCCCAAGCTAAAAATTGGGGCGTAAAATCAGTCAAAGTGAAAGTACTTAACTAGTAGTCTATTGTTTTTGGAAGAAAGCATCAGGTGGCGGCCTGATGCTTTTATTATACCTTTTTTTGGCCGGAAATACACATATTTTTCTGAAAAATTCGCATTTTCGACAAAAACCAGCGTATAAGTCCATCTCAACGCTGGTTTTTGTGTCGTTAGCTGTCCACCCAATAAATTTCTCCACTTTGCTCTTTCCAATTAATTTGGACATCAAAATGGTGTTTTTCATAAAAATGAATCAGGCGGTCCACATGGTTCCAATCTCTTTTGACGAGATCCCCAGTAATGACTGGAATGTTTTGCTCTCTTGCGATTTCTTTTAAATGCTTCATACAAATGGATCCATAGCCATTATCAGGCGGGCCTTTAATATCGGCAATGTGAATCTTTCCTTCTTCAGGATATTCCGCGATCAAGGAAAAATCAGATTGTCCGCGAAAAGCTTTTTCACAATCGCTTAACATGATTTTGCACGTATCTGCATTCTCAATTGCAGAGACGATCATCCATTCATCTTCCTTCGCTTGATCAATGCCAATAATCTTTGCTTTTTTTGAAATATCTTTTATATTTTCTTGCATTCGATACATTTGGAACTGCAACTGCTGTAATTCTTGCTCTAATGTCTTCACATCTTTTGTTGTTTCCTGTAAGATTGACAAGTCTATTGCTCCTTTCATAAAAGAGTTGATAAAAACCACACAAATTCCCATTCTAAAGGAAGTGAGTGGATCTTTCAAGCCGCTAGAAGGCAGGCAATCGGCAAGTTTGTCTAAAATTCGACGAAGACAGCGAATTCATTGACTTTAGAGACAAAGTTAAATAACATACTCTTAGTCGGAACTAATAAAGAGAGGTTTTCAAACATGAACGAACAGAATCAAAAACCGAAAAATTTCACCGGCATTGTTGTCTTTTTAACAATTGCCATAAACGGCTTAATTGCTTTATTATTTTTCATGCCAAAAACAGATAAATTTAGTCATCTGGATATTACATTTCTGCCGTTACTGAATGCCGTGATGAACAGTTTTACGTTTATCTTTTTACTTTCAGCGCTCATTATGATTAAACAAAAGAACATTAAAGCCCATAGACGATTTATCTTTGCTGCTTTTTCAACAACACTTGTCTTTTTAATTTCGTATGTAACGTATCATTCAATGGCAGCTGATACACACTTCGGGGGAGAAGGAATCATTCGTCCGATTTACTTCTTTATTCTCATCACACATATCGTCTTATCTGCCGTCATTGTACCGCTTGCACTGATCACCCTCTTTAGAGGCGCACAAATGCAAGTCGAACGTCATCGTAAAATTGCCAGATGGACCATGCCTCTTTGGCTCTATGTCAGTCTAACAGGTGTCATCGTATATATTATGATTTCTCCATACTACAGCTAACGTATGTCCATCTGGACATACGTTCTTTTATTTACAAGATGAAGTGCTTTGGATAAAATGGGAATTGGGTATCCGACTTGCACGGTATCTTCCCACCTATAGAATCACATCATGTCTGGCCGTTTGCTCGTTTGGAGAACACAATTGAACGAAACGGGGGTTATATGATGACTGAACAATTGCAGTACAAACCGGGGCTTGAAGACATTGTGGCAAGCGAAACGTCAATTTCGTTCCTAGATGTCCAGCAAGAAGAAATTGTGATTCGCGGTTATGACCTCATCGAGCTGGCACAAAGCAAGACGTACTTAGAAACAGCCTATCTGCTCATTTATGGAAGATTACCAGATGCAATGGAATATCACCAATTTCAGCAAGATATTTCCTCACAAACAAGCTTACATCCAACCATTCAAACCATTTTGACAAAACTGCCAAAAACCACTCACCCAATGGATGCCATGAGAACGTGTTTATCTGCTCTTGCAGGGTACGATGAACAACTGAATGATCGATCAGAAGCATGCCAACAAGCGCGTGCCGTTCGATTACTTGGCCAGCTGCCAGCGATTGTTGCGGGAAGCTATCATATTCTCACACAAGACACCACACCTACTCCAGACCAGACCAAATCCTACACTGAAAACTTTCTAGCGATGTTAACAGGCCGCACTCCGGCACAAGACGAAATCAAAGCATTTGACCAAACGCTCACACTTTATAGTGAGCATGAGCTGCCGAATTCAACATTTGCAGCAAGAGTCATTGCATCTACTCATTCTGACATGTATGGTGCTTTTACTGGAGCGATTTCTTCATTAAAAGGTGACTTACACGGAGGCGCAAACGAAGCAGTCATGCACATGCTGCTCGAAGGCAAAACAACAGAAGGTTTCCTTGCGCTCATCGAACGTAAATTAGCCGCAAAAGAAAAAATGATGGGCTTTGGACACCGGGTATACATGAGAAAAATGGACCCAAGAGCGGCTCTTTTAAAACGATCGTTGAAAACGCTTACCGAATCAAAAGGAGACACGACGCTTTATGACATGTGCGTCGCAGGCGAGGCATACATGAAAGAAAAGAAAAACCTCTATCCAAATCTTGATTATTACGCAGCACCTATTTATTACGTGCTCGGCATTCCTATTTCACTTTATACACCGATTTTCTTTGCTGCGAGAGCAAGCGGATTAGCAGCGCATGTCATCGAGCAGCATTCACACAATCGGATTTTTAGACCGAGAGTACGGTATTTAGGACCAAGAGGATTAAAAGTCTCAAATGATGATGGAAAAACGGGGGAATGAATATGAATAAAACAGCAGTAGCCAATCAAACAGACCAACTATTAGCAGATATCGCAGCCTATGCCGTGGATGGAGAAATTACGAGCAAAGAGGCCATTGAAACAGCTCGGTATGTACTTATGGATACACTCGGCTGCGGTATGCTGGCGCTCAACTTTCCAGAATGCACGAAGCATCTTGGACCAATCGTACCTGGAACTGTTGTCCCTAACGGAGCAAGAGTGCCCGGCACTTCATTTGTATTAGATCCTGTTCAAGCGGCTTTTAATATAGGATGTATGATCCGCTGGTTAGATTATAATGACACGTGGCTTGCACAGGAGTGGGGCCATCCCTCAGATAACCTGGGTGGGATATTGGCTGTAAGCGATTATATCAGCAGAACGAGGCTTGCAAACGGAGAAGAACCGCTTTCGATGAATGACGTACTGCATGCGATTGTAAAGGCACATGAAATACAAGGTGTGCTTGCTTTAGAAAATTGTTTGAATCGAAATGGCTTGGATCATGTTCTTTTTGTCAAGGTGGCATCAAGTGCAGTCGTTTGTGCAATGCTTGGCGGAACGAAAGAAGATGTGCAGCATGTGTTATCACAAGCATTTGTGGATAATTCACCGCTTAGAACGTACCGGCATGCCCCGAACACAGGATCAAGGAAATCGTGGGCAGCAGGGGATGCCACAAGCCGTGCAGTGAGACTAGCGATGATGACATTGAAAGGAGAAATGGGCTATCAGACGCCCCTCAGTGCAGAAAAGTGGGGATTTGAAGATGTGTTAATGAAAGGAAAACCACTCACACTTGCCCAGCCGCTCGGGTCATATGTGATCGAAAATGTACTCTTTAAAATTGCCTATCCAGCAGAATTTCATGCGCAAACTGCCGCTGAGGCCGCTGTCATTCTACATGACGCGGTAAAAGACCGTTTAGATGAGATTGACAGGATTGAGATTACGACACATGAATCAGCCATTCGAATTATTGATAAAAAAGGACCGCTTTACAACCCGGCAGACCGTGACCATTGCTTGCAGTATATTACGGCCATTGGGTTAATCTATGGTGAGCTGACTGCTGATCATTATGAAGAAGAGACGGCGCAGAATCCGCTCATTGACCGTTTGCGTGATCAAATGATCGTCAAAGAAGATAAACGGTATACAGAAGACTATTTAGATCCGAAAAAGAGATCAATTGCAAACTGTGTTCAAATCTTCTTTAAAGACGGAACGATGACAGATCGAATTGAAATTGAATATCCGCTTGGTCATCGCAGAAGAAGGCAGGAAGGGATCCCGCTGCTTGAAAAGAAATGGGCATATCATTTGAAAACGAGATTTCCACAAAAACAAGTCGATCAAATTGTTTCACTTTGCCAAAATCCAAATCAATTAAAAACAACGACAGTACCAGCATTTATGGATTTATTTGTCATATAAGGGGGAGCTAGTGTGTGGATCGTGAATGATGAAGTAAATCAAGCTGACTTAGCCGCAGCTTTTAAAGAGCAAATGCACAAATCCGCTTTATTTCAAATTCCAGGCGTTCACGATGGAATGTCTGCGCTCTATGCGAGGAAAATCGGATTTCAAGGGCTTTATTTATCGGGTGCCGCTTTTTGCGCAAGCAAAGGGCTTCCTGACCTCGGGATGATTCATTCCACTGAAATGGCGGAAAAGGCAAAGGAAATCATTCGAGCTTCTCAGCTGCCTCTTTTAGTTGATATGGATACTGGCTATGGCGGGGTATTAAATGCAGCCAGGGCAGCAAAAGAAATGGTTGAGAGCAAGGTAGCGGCTGTTCAAATTGAAGATCAGCAAATGCCGAAGAAATGCGGACATTTAAACGGAAAATCACTCGTTTCTGTAGAAGACATGATGGCGAAAATCAAAGCGATCAAACAAGCGGCACCTACACTTCTCGTCATCGCAAGAACAGATGCGAAGTCAGTAAACGGGATGGAGGATGTCATTCACCGGGCTAATCTCTATCTAGAAGCAGGAGCAGATGCCATTTTTCCTGAGGCGCTGATCACAGCAGAAGATTTCACGTATGCTTCAAACAATATAAAAGGGCCGCTTCTTGCAAACATGACGGAGTTTGGAAAAACACCTTATTATCATGCAGACGAATTTTCTATGTTTGGCTTTCAAATGGTGATTTATCCAGTGTCATCCCTGAGAGTTGCTGCAAAAGCGTATGAGCGTTTATTTACAGAGATTAAAGAAAAGGGGACGCAACAGGGAATGCTGGAGGACATGCAAACGAGAAAAGAGCTATATGAAACGATTCATTATGATGAATATGAAGAAATGGATCAGCATTTAGCCAAGACGATCCTGCCGGAAATCGGGAAAGAGCATTCATAAAATGAAAAGCACTTCCTTCATGGAAGTGCTTTTTTTACGATGATGGTGTGGATGATGAAGCCAATTTCATCTTTTCTTCAACTGTTTTCGTTTTTTCTTTTACTTTTTCAGCATAAGTGAAATCACCGTAGCAATACGGATAGCGGAAGTTATCTTTGTCGCCCCCGCATGTATAGACTTCAGGGTTTCGCTTCACTTGCTTTTTGGAGTATTGCTTTGCCAATTTTTCGGAATGTTTTCCCCCGTTTTTTGCAACAAAATCAATATAGCCGATTCCCATGTTATAGCTTTGAATAATGGTTTCCAAATCAACGCCTTTTTTCTTCCCATGCTTGTACATGGTTGAAAAATGATGGACTCCTTGTTTAATGCTTTTCTGAGGGTCATTGATTTCATTTCGTTTCAAACCAAGAGATTCAGAGGACTGCATTGGATCTCCGCCTCTGCCTTTTGATTCTTGATACATCATACCGAGAATTAACGCGGTATATTGATCTAAATCTTGATCTCTTAACTCTGTTTCTACAAGCGGTTTGTAATCATCCAGTCTCGACAAAACAATTGATTCCGTATCAATCGGCAGCTTTTTTAACTCCTTTTGATTAAAGGAAATGACAATGGCCGCTAATACGCAAACAAACAGAAAAATCGTGAAACAGCCTGAAATGGCAAAACATCCTGTTTTTTTCTTTTTCAAGGTCAGTTCACCCCTGTTTTGCCCCGCTTTTAAAAGGGAAGTACAGCCTTTATATTATGCCATATCCTGCACAGGATACCAAGTGAAAACCTTATATTCAATCATAGCCAAACGTAAATTCTGTTCTTGTTTTCAGTCTATAGCAGAAATAAACAAAACCGATCATGAGCCACACCATGCCGATGATTAATGCATTTGTACTGATGCTTGTTAAGAGCCAAATACAAAAAGCCGTTCCGCAAAGAGGGATGATGGCATACCTCAGTGTGTTTAATACACCTCTTTGTTTTTGTTTGATGAAATAGTAAGCGAAAACAGACAAGTTAACAAACGTAAATCCAATTAATGCCCCGAAGCTGATAAACGAGTAAATGACCTCAAGCTCACCAACAACTGCGGTTAACGAAAAAACACCAATTAATAAAATATTAAATACAGGCGTTTTCAATGTTGGGTGAATATAACCGAAGAAACGCTTTGGTAATGATTGATCTCTTCCCATCGCATACAAGAGTCTTGCGGCACTCGCATGTGATGATAGGGAGGAAGAGATGACAGCGACCATGGTGCCGGCTAAAAAGAATGAGTGGAGAAACGCGCCGCCCACAAATTCTGCAATTTCAAGTGATGCCGCATCTGGATGCTTGAACTGTTGAAAATTTGGAAACACCTGCTGTAAAAAATAAGAGGTGAGGGTAAACAGCACACCTCCAATAGCGACCGTTAAAAATATGGCGAGAGGAATCGTTCTTTTTGGTTTAATTGTTTCCTCAGACATGGTCGAAATCGCATCAAATCCTAGAAAAGAAAAACATAAAATCGTCGCGCCGGAAAAAATAAGGGCGGGATTTAAGCTCGCTGAATAAAACGGACGGGTTGATAGTATCTCTCCCGTGCCTGCATGCTGCGTGAGCCCATAAATAATAAACCCAACAAATGTCACAGCGACAATCACCTGAAAGGTCACAAAAAGCGCTGTAATGTTGGCTGTAAGACGTATACCGATTACATTGACAGTCGTTATGGCGATAGCAAGTATGATGATCCAAATGTAATGAGGTACATCAGGAAAGGCTGCGGTTAAATATGCACTTCCGATTGCAAAATTCACCATAGGCAAAAATAAATAGTCCAGCAATAGTGTCCAGCCTACAAGGAAGCCAACGTGAGGATGAATACTTTTTTGCGCGTATGTATATGCAGATCCTGCTTTTGGAAAAGCCTTCACCATATTCCCATAGCTAAGCGCTGTCAATAGTAATGCCAGTAAAGTAAAGATATAAGCTGCAGCAACGTGTCCTTTCGTCAGCTGAGCAACAATGCCGTATGAATCAAATACGACAAGTGGGTCCATATAAGCAAGCCCGATCACAACAAGTGGAAAAACAGTCAGGCTGCGTTTTAGTCTTGGCTCTTCAGTCAATTTGCCTATCAGCTCCTCTAAAAAAATGAATAAATAATGCTCATTTTAAAAAGAATGCTACCACGTGTCAATGCTATTTGAATAAATCTTTTTTCAAAAGGTGTGGAAGCTTTGCATGCTACACGTTTTGGTATATGATGATACATAGAATAAGTCGTGAGTTGACTGACAAGAAAGGTGAAGCGAAATGAAGGAAGAACTGAATACAAATCAAGAACAGGAACGGATGGAGCTGGACGAAGAAAGTCTATTTCTTGTCTCCCAAACATTTAAAGCCTTATCTGATCCGACGCGTATTCGTATTCTGCATTTGCTGTCTCAAGGTGAACATTCAGTAAATGATATAGCAGAAACACTAAACCTTATGCAATCAACCGTATCTCATCAGCTGCGCTTTTTAAAAAATCTTCGTCTCGTGAAATCTAGACGAGCAGGGACCTCGATTTTTTACAGTCCTGAAGATCAGCATGTGATGGAAGTGCTTGAACAAATGATACACCATGCACAGCATGATTGAGAAAAAACCTTCCTACTTTTATATAGGAAGGTTTTTTATGCATGATGTACTTGGGTTGATCGTTTATTTGCTTTCATCATTTGATAAGAAAACACAATATAGTAAGCCGCTAGAAGGAAAAAGCTGAGTATTGTCAGCGCATCATCGCTGACAATATGCTGATACAATTCAACGATATCCATTTTGGTGATCGCATGTGTTGTCAGATTGACCGATTTAAATGCAAGCCTAGATAAAAACAAACATAAAATAAAGCTTTCAATCCATTTACTTGTTTTCATATACAGCCGGCCATTTTCTAATTTCATCTGAATCGTCTGATAGGCGTGAACGGCGAGACTGCTCCCGAAGATCATGCCAATGACGGCATAGATAAAAATACTGTGATTTTGCCATCCTTCTGATAAGAGAATAAGGGCAGTGAGACTAAATACATACATTCTCATGAAAAGATTTACCGGGCGCACAAGCTGATAGCGTCTCATTCGATTCATTCGAATGATGATCCAGACGAGCATGACGATCCCGATCATGAACAACTGCCATACGTAATGTGTCATGATGCAACCTCCTCCTGCACAGGCAGGGATGTAAACGAATGCTGGCTGTTACTTATCATTACCATTCTTTCTTTTTTTATCAAATCAAAACCTATATTTATGAAAAAGAGGAAAAGTCATGAAAATTGATCGCATTTTGTCCATTGTGATGATACTGATTAGCAAACGGCAAGTACAGGCGAAAGACCTCGCTGAACTACATGAAGTGAGCGTAAGAACCATATACCGTGACATTGATACGATTAATCAAGCGGGGATTCCAGTTGTCACAAAACAAGGCGCAGGGGGTGGAATTTCACTCGTTGACGACTATCGTCTAGAGAAAAAATTATTCACCGATGATGATATTGAACTGATTTTAACAGCTCTTGAAAGCATTACGAGTGCATACACCTTTAAAGAAAGTGAACATGTACTAAAGAAAATGAAATCCCTGATTCCGTCTCAAAATGAAAAACAGCAACATGTATTTATTGATTTAAGCTCTTGGGGGAAAGACAGCTACTTAGAAAAGAAGCTCCAGCTCATTCATACCGCTGCCTCAGCGCATCAATATATCCAGTTCACCTACCGCAATGCAAAAGGCGAAACACTTCCTAGAAAAGTAGAGCCTTATACACTTGTCTTAAAAGGAAGACACTGGTATTTGTATGCGTATTGCTGCGTGAAAAAAGCGTTTCGCCTGTTTAAACTCAAAAGAATGTCAGACCTTATCACGCATTCAGTATCCTTTCTTCCTAAACGAATAAAAAATGAAGAAAAGCCTTGGAATGATTCTTGGCACGAAGAACCTTCCGTCAGTACACTAACGCTCAGGTTGACTGAAGATTCTGTTGGTAAAGTGAAGGAATGGATAGATGAAAATGAATTTACCGTATGTGCAGATGGTACGTATCTTGCCACAATCACGTTGCCTCAGGATGATTGGTTATATAGCTTTCTTTTTTATTTAGGGCCAGATGTCGACATTGTCTCTCCGCCATCCGTTCGGGAAGCGTTTGATCTCAAGTTGAAACAATTTCAAAAACCAAAAGGAACTTGACACAATGTTGTCAGGTTTCTTTTTATATGATGGAAAAAAAGGAGATGAGAATGTATGTACGATATCGTGATTTTACAGAAACAATGGATCAAGGGATTATCTGTTCGAACAACAAACGAAATGGAGCAAACAAACGAGCGGAAGATTGCACCGCTTTGGCAGCAATTTTTCACGCAGCAGCTTCGCGGAGGACATGCGCCAGTCATAGGGCTGTATTCAGATTATGAAAAGGATGAAAATGGCGCTTATTTGTTCACAGCGGGGCAATTGGTTGACCAGCAGCTAGCACAAGATGCAAAAGAGATTCCAGGCTCCACCTACGCAAGATTTCAAACGAGAAAGGGCCCGATTGAAGAGGTTGTGTTTGAAACATGGCAGCAGATTTGGAGTTGGGATCAGCGTTATTTGCGAACATATACTGGCGATTTTGAATGGTACGACGAACGATCGATTGATCCAAAAGAAGCGCAAATTGATATTTATATTGCTGTCGATGAAAAAATAGTTGCTAAAACTAATGATATTAGTTAATATAAAACTAACGACATTAGTTTTAGGGGGAAAACAAGATGAGATTGACAACATTTGACCGTTTGCACCAGCTTACATTAATGCCGCGTATTTTTCCGGTAAATTGTTATGTATTTGAGGAAGAGAATGAACTCATCTTAATTGATGCAGCTTTGAAAATGGCAGCAAGCTCGATAATTGAATTTGCACATCAATTAAACAAACCCATTAAAAAAATTATTCTGACTCATAGTCATATGGATCATATTGGCGCACTAGATGAAGTGAAAAAGGTTTTTCCAGAGGCAGTTGTTTATTTATCGAAACGAGATGCTCGCCTGTTTGCTGGCGATTTCTCTTTACTTCCTGGTGAGCCAGAGAAAAAAGTCAAAGGCAGTTTTTCAAAAGACATTCACACAAAACCAGACGTGCTTGTTGAAGAAGGGGACGAGATTGGGTCCCTGAAAGTCATTGCCACACCAGGACATACACCAGGAAGCATCTCTTTATACGATGAAAAGTCAGGGGGTGTCATTGCGGGTGATGCAGTTGTGACAAAAGGCGGTTTATTTGTAACGGGTGAGTTTCGCTTCACCTTTCCATTCCCGGCTTTTGCCACTTGGGATGCAGAAACAGCACTAAAAAGCGCTGAAAAATTACTGGCACTTCCCTTGTCTTGTCTCGCAGCAGGACATGGTGATCTCATCATAGAGCCTGAGGCAAAGCTCAGAGCCGCTATCGAAAAAAGGAAGCAGCAGCTACAAAAGGGGGGACAGTAAGCCATGTCTCCAAGAATGGGTATCACACAAGAAAAAATTGTTGAATCTGCCATCGAATTTGTCGATGAAGAGGGCTTTTCCGCTTTGACTATTGCAACATTGTCCAAACGGCTTAACATCAGACCACCATCTCTTTACAACCATATATCCGGTCTTCATGAAATACAGGCAGCTCTTGCTGTCAAGGGGCTGACAATGCTTTGTGAGGCCGGCAAACAAGTAACAGCGGGGCTGGAAAAAGAAGACGCTGTTTTAGCATTTGCAAGACAATATGTTCAATTTGTTCGTCAGCATCCCGGTCTTTATGAGGCTGCTTTTTCACATATGAATGAAAAAGAAGTCAGTGTGGCTGCAGAGCATCTTGCTGATTTTGTCCAATCCATCATGTCTCGTTTTGGTGTAAAAGAAGAGGACATGACGCATGTCGTCAGAGGGCTCAGAAGCTTACTGCACGGTTTTGGAGATATTTCAAATAAAAAGGGATTTCAACGGAAAGAACACCTTGAAGATAGTGTGAGCTATGCGGTCCGTCTTTATATTGCAGGCATCAAAGAGCAAGAAGATCTGTCTCGTTGACAGGTCTTTTTTATGTATCGAACCGATATGATGAAGGAGATGTAAACAAATCAAAACATTTTTTGGGCAAAAAACCAATAAAGATTTGACAGTTTTGTGAAACATGGTATGCTTATTATGTGAAATAATTCACATAGAGGAGTAGAGGCAGATGAAAAGAAAGCCTGTTTATGTGGAAACAACCATTCAAGCACCTATTGAAAAAGTATGGGAGTATACGCAAAATCCAAAGCTTCATGAACAATGGGATTTGCGATTTTCGACCATTTCATTAAATGGACCTAGTGATGAACAGCCCCAATCCTTTTTGTATGAGAAACACCTTGGATTCGGCATTAGTGTAACTGGGACAGGAGCGTATCGAACGAGCGTGAAGGATGAGCGTCATGAAAGAGCATCCTCACTTCAATTTAAATCATCACACCCTTTGTCTTTCATCAAAGAAGGCGGAGGGTATTGGAAATACATGAAAACGAATGATCACATTGTGTTTCAAACGCAATTTGATTATGAAACAAAGGAAGGAAAAGGGTGGAAATGGGCAGACCGTTTGTTTTTTCGACCAATGATGGGGTTTATGACTGCCTTTAGCTTTGGCGCATTAAAGACGTGGCTTGAAAAGGGCACGCATCCCCGGTTGCTGCTAGAGAGAACACTTGCCCATTATGGCATTTGTTTGTTGTTTGCTATCGTCTGGTTATGTCAAGCGATCATTCCTTTTTCACCTTCTGCTTTTGAACATAGCACCGGATTTCGATTGTTTTATGCGCTATTAGGTGTATCATGGCTCATGCCTAAACTGCCAAAGAAATATATATTCATCCTTCAAAGCATCTTTCTGCTGCTGATGCTTGGTATAGGGATTTTATCGCCAGAAACAACTCTGCACGAGCCGCTGGTGCTGAGTGCATTTTTCATTTTATCCGTTGCAGGAATGATTAATTTAAAAGATTGTGTTGATGTGTTTTCGATCAAACGAAAAAGGGGAGGTAGACATGGTCGTTCATCATCATCAAGTAAAGGATTACGATAAGCTGCATCCAACATTAAAAGAACGTTATAACCGCGCGTTTACGGCCGAAGGCATCATGGAGGAAATAGGAGGCGGGACAAAGCTCATCCGATTGTTATTCAAAATCGGCCCATTGTTTCGCTGTTTTTTTCCTGAAAGAGGGCGAAATATTCCCTTCCAAATTGTGAACAAGCCTTTTACGACAAGTAAGGGAGAAGAAGGGATGCACTGGTTTCGAACGTTCTATTTTCCTGAAAAGGAAAGACATTTTGATGCAGATATGATCATTGATCAGAAGAGCCATCAAGTACTGGACTACTTTGGAAAACCTAGGCTTCTTGTGTCAGAGCTTCATTTTACAGTCACGGAAAAAGGGTTCTTGCACATTCAATCAGGTAAGCAAAAGTTTTTGCTGTTTGGGCGAGAGTGGCCGCTCCCTTCTTGGCTTTACGGTGAATCTGATGTAACAGAAGGGTACGATGAGCGTGCAGGTGAGTATACGATTGATGTTCAAGTGAAAAATCGCCTTTTTGGCACTCTTTTTACTTATAAGGGCCGGTTTACGGAAAGGGTGTCATCTCATGAATAAATGGCATTTGATGTGTAGCATCGTGTTGATGTCCTGCTTTCTCGTTACACGTTTGACGACAGCTCCCATACCAGAATTTTTTGTTTTGATTGCGATTTTATTTTTTCTTCCCGCTTTCTTACACTTTTTTTATCAGGAAGAGAAGAAACGGCAGCAGGAGGGGCTGATCGGTTTCATAATGAAAGCCTTTCCAGTAGCAGCTCTATGTGCAACAGGCGCATTCATCTATCATTCTCTTTGGCTTGCCTTGGGATGGCTTTTCTTTACAATGATTCTGGCTTTATTTGGTTTCACCCGTTTGCTGAAAAGAGGGGCTCATCCGCTTCATGAGCTGATGATCGATGGCGCATGTATGTATATCGCTCTAGGTGGGCTTTGGTTCTGGCTGTACATAGCAGATATACAAGTGATGACATTTTCACCGATGATTGTTCTTTTGACTGCTATTCATTTTCATTACTCGGCTTTTTTTATCCCTATCTTTTATGGCTTATTAGGAAGGCAACGGAAAAAAGAGACGACGCTATACAAAGTGGGCGGCTGGGTTATTTTACTGTCGCCAGTGATGATTGCTGTTGGAATCAGCTATTCTCGCCTGTTTGATACGTTCAGCGTCATTTTGTATGTGATCGCACTTTATTTGTATGGAATTTTGTGTATGACAACTTCTTTTCGTTCAACTGTCGCAAAAGGGTTCGTTGTGTTTTCTAGCATCATGTTAATGGGAACCATCGTCCTATCATTCCTTTATTCTGCCGGAATGCTTTTACATGTTACCTACATCAGCATGGATCAAATGATTTGGTTTCATGGCAGTATCAATGCAAGTTTGGTTATTTTACCAGGCCTCATTGGATGGTTGATTGAAAGACCAGCTGATCGATTGAAACAGAAGGATTTTCCGGTATCGAGAGTTCACGGTCGTTTTCAGGTCATGTCTTTTCAACATGACGACATGCAGCATGATGAGAAGATTGGTTTAGTCGATTCTCTTGACCAATTAAATGGAAAGGCATTTTCAGCAGAGAGTGTGTCACCGGTTATTCGCAGATTTTATGAGGACCCGATGTCCTTTACGTTAAAAGCAGCCGTCTGTTTTCATTGGTGGGTAAGGCCGTTTGTCTTTTTGCTTCAACCTGTTTTTAGACAAATAGGACAGCTCTATTTAGGGTCATCACGAATGCCATATGAAATGCCGGGGAGTCTTTCAAGATTTCAACATCCTCTTGAAGAAAGGAAGAATGTACGTGTGTGGATCAGGCGCAATGAGAAAGGCGAGCAAGTCTTTTATGCGCTCTATGCCCAGCACCATGATGAAGAGACAGTCTATATGAATATTGCTTTGCCGCTTCCTTTTTCACAGCTTACGGCTATTTTAAAACCTTTGAATGAAAAGGAAGATTTTCTATTAAAAAGTAAAAGTCCAAATGGCAGTACGGGTGATGAAGGATTGTATTTGCATACGTCTTTCATCACCATGAAACTGCCAATGGAAGAAAGCTTTCATATGAAACCGGAGACGGAAAAAAGTCTCACAGCAATTCATCAAATGAAGCTATTCGGTATTCCTTTTTTAACGATTCAGTATCAAATCGACAGTGAAAGCCACTCATCTTAATCAATGATGTCGCATGGTTCACCGTGACGAATGATGTTCACAATCGCTTGCCCATCACTCGGATGATGATCTGCATACTGTACTGGCAGTAAAGCAAAAAATACATAGTAGACTGAGAAGTAAGCAAATTGATAGAAAAATTGATGTTCTGGCAGGAAATCGTTGGCGATCATTGTGTTCAATATGAGAACACTGAGCAGGTTGCATAATGATCCGCCTAAGTAGACAAGAATGTGTGAGAAACGGTTATTTCTCCTCATTTCTTCATAGTGGCAAAATGCATCTAGAAAATAGATTCTTCTAATTTCAACGACGCCTATTTTCAATACTTTTTTGCCTCTGCCAAGCGCAAACGAAACCTTTGCTCCAAACAGCCAGGCGACTACAATATGGCCCAGCTGATGCAAGATGGCAACGATAGGAAGAATGACGAAAAACGACCAGCAAAACGTCCACATATCTGATAATGTAAACAAGTGTTAACCCTCCCTGAAATATTCGAGAGGAAGCAGTAGGATTATTTGCCATTTTACCGAATTCATTTTCATGATGCAAATATTTAATAGACTACTATAAAATCATTATGTAAACTAAAAAGGATTTTCAATGAATAGGCTTTTTAACCCTTTCTTTTAGAAGAGTAGGGTGTGCTACAATAAAGAAATTAGTGGAAGACAAGTGGTCATCTAGCAGAAGAAAAATGTGACCTTTTTTATGAAAGATTGAAAGGGAGAGAGATTCTAATGGCAGATATTGAACAGTTTTTAGCGTTAGACATTCGCGTTGGGACGATAGTAGAAGCAGAATTTTTTGCAGAAGCAAGAGTGCCTGCTTTCAAGCTGAAGATTGACTTTGGGGATGAGATTGGCATAAAACAATCTAGTGCACAGCTGACAAAACGTTATCAGGCTGAGAATCTCACTGGGAAACAAATTATTGCAGTGGTCAATTTCCCGCCAAGAAGAATTGCCGGGTTTAAATCAGAGGTGCTTGTCTTAGGAGGCATGCCGTCAAAAGAAGACGTTGTCCTGCTTGCCACCGATGAGCCGGTTGAAAATGGCACCAAAATAGGGTAAGAAAAAAGACATCTTCATCAGAAGATGTCTTTTGCGTATTGAGGCGGAATAACCACACGCCACATTCGTGTGTGTCTCAAAGAGACGTGTTACCCGACTTACACAATTCAGCTCATCGCTTGATTAATATAGCATGGGATTGGTATGAATGCAACCATTATTTGAGTTCTCTTTGTTTTTGGAAGAAAAAAAGAAGGTTCATATCCTCATATCATAGAAAAAATGACAAGAAATCAATTATTTGGATTATTTTTTCAAAAAATATTGAAAAGTCAGATCATATTTTATAAAATGAATTCATCTTAGTTTGTTTAATCGATAAACTAAGATGGCGATCATCTATTGATCTATTGTTTAAAGCGAATGATTTGCTGCTATGTGGGCTAAGCTGAAAGAAAGAGATGTTCAGCTTCATTTTTACAACGAATTGAAAGCGCTTTATTTTCGACCTATTGATTGCTGCTGCCCTGCACCATCTGTCCGTTAGAAGAGGCTAAGTGAAGAAGGGAGAAAACTCATGGTGAGTGAGAATTTAAAGAAGATTCGTATGTCTGAAAAAGTGGGGTATGCTTCAGGAGATTTCGCATGTAATTTAATTTATGCAACTGTCTCTACGTATCTATTATTTTTTTATACGGATGTCTATGGATTATCAGCAGCAGCAGCAGGGACAATGTTTTTGGTGGTTCGGGCCATCGATGCGCTTGCAGATCCGTTTATTGGGGCGATGGTTGACCGAACGAACAGCCGTTTTGGCCGGTTTAGACCTTATTTGTTATTTGGTGCGTTACCTTTTGCCGTTCTTGCCATTCTTTGTTTTACGACACCGGATTTTTCCGAAATGGGAAAACTCATTTATGCGTACATCACGTATGTTGGTTTATCACTTACATACACGTTCATCAATGTTCCTTATGGTGCTTTAACTTCCGCAATGACAAGAAATAACCAAGAGGTCGTCAGTATTACGTCTGTTCGTATGCTTTTTGCAAATCTCGGTGGTTTAGTTGTTGCTTTTTTTGTTCCGTTTCTTGCGACGTTTTTGAGTGATACAACAGGAAATACAGCACTTGGCTGGCAGATCACGATGGCATTTCTCGGTGTACTTGGGGGCGGATTATTGATTTTCTGTTTTAAAAGTACGAATGAGCGCGTCACGCTTCAAAAGCCAGAGGAAAAGATCAAGTTCAGTGATCTCTTTGTCCAGTTACGAGTGAATCGTCCGCTTGTTGTGTTAAGCATTTTCTTTATCATTATCTTTGGTGTGAACTCGATCAGCAACTCAGTCGGGATCTATTATGTGACGTATAACCTAGGCAGAGAAGATTTAGTGAAGTGGTACGGCCTGATTGGCAGTCTGCCAGCTTTAATGGTGTTGCCGTTTATTCCTAAGCTGCACAAGTTGTTAGGAAAGAAAAAGCTGCTGAATTATTCATTATTGCTGAATATTGTTGGCCTTCTTGCATTACTTGTGATCCCGCCGAGTCAAATCACTTTAATACTTGTTTTCAGGCTCGTTGCGGCTGCAGGGAGTATTACAGCAGGTGCTTACATGTGGGCACTCATTCCTGAAACCGTTGAATATGGTGAATATAAAACAGGGAAAAGAATGGGTGGACTGATCTACGCAGTGATTGGCTTCTTCTTTAAATTTGGGATGGCCTTAGGCGGCATCGTTCCAGGGCTTGTCCTTGACCGATTTGGTTATATTGCAAACCAAGTGCAAACACCAGAAGCTTTACTGGGCATTTTAATCACGACAACGGTGATTCCTGTATGCTTACTAATTTTAGCGATGGTTGATATTAATTTTTATAACCTAGATGAAGAAAAACATAAAAAAGTCGTACGAGAGCTTGAGAATAGAGACAAGGTGTATATCGATCATATGGACGACTTTAAAATGTAGTTCTCTGAAAGAGGAGGAAGTTCAATTGAAGATTACTAATCCAGTGCTCAAAGGGTTTAACCCTGACCCAAGTATTTGCCGTGCGGGAGAGGATTATTACATGGCGGTTTCTACATTTGAATGGTTCCCGGGGGTGCAAATTTATCATTCGAAGGATCTCGTCCATTGGCGGCTCGTCGCGCGTCCCTTGCAAAAAACTTCTCAACTCGATATGAAAGGAAATCCTGATTCCGGCGGGGTTTGGGCGCCGTGTTTAAGTTATGCGGATGGTCAGTTTTGGCTCATCTATTCAGATATTAAAGTAGTAGATGGTCCGTTTAAGGATGGTCATAATTATTTGGTCACAGCTGACGAAGTAGATGGCGAGTGGAGCGATCCGGTTCGGCTCAATAGTTCTGGGTTTGATCCTTCCTTGTTCCATGATCCAAGCGGAAAGAAATACGTGTTGAATATGCTGTGGGACCATCGAGAAAAACATCACTCCTTTGCAGGTATAGCCTTGCAGGAATATAGTGTATCTGAAAAAAAACTGGTCGGTGAGCGGAAGGTCATTTTTAAAGGCACGCCAATCAAACTGACAGAAGCCCCACATCTTTATTACATCAATGATGTCTATTATTTATTAACAGCTGAAGGGGGAACACGTTACGAACATGCAGCCACAATCGCCCGTTCCTCGCGTATTGATGGGCCGTACGAGGTTCATCCTGACAACCCAATTTTAACGGCTTTTCATGCGCCTAGCCATCCACTACAAAAATGCGGGCATGCTTCCATTGTACAAACGCATACAAATGAATGGTATATGGCTCATCTGACTGGCCGCCCAATTCATTCAAGGAAGGAATCCATTTTTCAGCAAAGAGGCTGGTGCCCTTTAGGAAGAGAGACAGCCATACAAAAGCTTGAATGGAAAGATGGCTGGCCGTATGTGGTAGGCGGAAAAGAGGGGCTCCTAGAGGTTGAAGCGCCTGCGATGAGCGTAAAAGAGTTCTCTCCAACCTATCACATTGTCGATGAATTTAAAGATTCATCGTTAAATAGACATTTTCAAACATTAAGAATCCCATTTACGGATCAGATTGGTTCAGTGACGGAAAATCCTCATCATTTAAGGCTGTATGGGCAGGAATCTTTAACGTCTAAATTTACCCAAGCGTTTGTTGCGAGGCGCTGGCAAAGCTTTTATTTTGAAGCAGAGACAGCGGTTTCCTTCTTTCCGAAAAACTTTCAGCAAGCGGCAGGTCTTGTGAATTATTATAATACGGAAAATTGGACTGCACTTCAGGTGACTTATGACGAGGCGCTTGGCCGTATCCTTGAGTTATCTGTGTGTGAAAATCTGGCCTTTTCTCAGCCGCTAATTAAAAAAATCATTATCCCAGACGAGATTCCGTATGTGTATTTAAAAGTGACTGTTCAGAGAGAGACGTACACGTATTCTTATTCTTTTGATCAACAAGAGTGGGAAAAAATAGATGTACCGCTTGAATCGACCCATTTATCAGATGATTTTATTCGAGGAGGGGGGTTCTTTACAGGGGCTTTTGTCGGAATGCAGTGCCAAGACACAAGCGGCGAACGTCTGCCTGCCGATTTTAAGTATTTTCGATACGAAGAAACAACTGAATAAAAAAAGACAACACTCTAAAGGCTGTCTCTCTTTAACATGTATTCCATTATGGTGAAGGCGTGACATCACGCAAAAAAGCTTCAGTGACTAGAGATGTCATCCCTAAGGCTGGTGCGTTTTGTCCTAATGACGAAGGAAGCAGCTCCACCCGTGAGCTGAATTGTGCATCTATTCTAGAGGATACTTCATCTTGAATGACACTTAGAACGGCCTGCTCAGATTCAATGACCTTGTTTCGTAAAATAACGGCTTGTGGGTTGAAGGTATGCAGAACGTTTGTGAGACCTACCCCAATGTAAAAGCCAAAGTTACGCAAGGCATTGAGTGTCTTCATATCATTTAACTTCGCCAGCCGCTCAATATCTTGATAGGTGAATGGCTGACCATCTGTTTGGAGCGATTGGAACAGTGCTTTCTCAGATGCATACAGTTCCCAGCAACCACGATTTCCGCAACTGCATGTCGGTCCATTAAAGTCGATCGTCATATGTCCCATTTCACCAGAAAAACCGTTCGTGCCTCTATATAAATGATGATTGATAATGATGCCTATTCCAATACCAGTGCCGATACTTGCATAGATCAGATGGTCATAATGTTTAGCAGCACCGAAGATTTTTTCACCGTACGCACCGGCATTTGCTTCATTCTCGATAAAAACCGGTACTTGGAATGTGTCTTGGAGACTTGTTTTTAGATCGACATTTTTCCATTTTGAATGAGGCGTAAACACAATTTGTTCATCTGCATCGACCAGACCTGGTATACAAATCCCTATACCAATCAGCCCGTATGGAGAAGAAGGAATGTGCGAACGTAACTGCTGAATCAATTCAATTAATATTCGGACGGTCACATCAGGTGTGCTGGATGGGAGCTTAAGCTGCTCATCATGAATAATCGATCCTTCAAGGTCTGTTAAAATGCCGTTGACATAATCAACACCGACATCAATGCCAATAGAGTAACCTGCACGTTTATTAAACATGAGGAGCACGGGTCTTCTTCCGCCGCTAGATTCGCCTTGACCGATTTCATAAACAAGATGTTCTTTCATTAATGTACTCACTTGAGAAGAAACGGTCGATTTATTTAACCCAGTGCGTTCAGATAATTTTGCTCTGGAAATTGGTGCATGGTGCAGAATTTCGTTTAGCAATAGTTTTTGATTTATTTTTTTCACAAAGTTCTGATCCGCAATATCCATTGTATCCACTCCATTTGTTTCGTCTTTAGATTAAGTGAAGAAAAGCCGTTTTTTGTCGAGTTCATTCTCTATAAAACATGCTTTTCATATTATTATAACGAAAATATTTCTAAAAAACTAAAAAATATGGAAAATTCAAAGAGATTAGTTGGTAAACTCGTTCGTTTGTTTGTTGAGTCAACTTACTAAGTGAATATATAGGGGGAATCACTTATGGTCAAATCAAATATGACTTCGTTAAGTAGTTTACAGGGGATTGGCAACATTCAATATGAAGGAAAACATTCAAAGAACCCATTCGCATTTAAATATTATAATCCGAGCGAAATGATTGGCGGAAAGACAATGAAAGACCACCTGCGATTTTCCGTCGCTTATTGGCATACACTGACTGCTGATGGAACAGACATGTTTGGAACTGGCACGATGAAAAGAGCTTGGGATTCTTATAGTGGAATGGATTTGGCGAAAGCTAGATTGGAAGTGGCTTTTCAGCTCTTTGATTTATTGGATGTTCCGTATTTTTCATTCCATGACCGTGATATTGCACCAGAGGGCGACACGCTTCAAGAGACCAATCAGCAGTTAGACATCATCATAGAAAGAATGAAAGAATACATGCAGCAAAGCGGGGTTCGGCTTCTATGGAACACGGCTAATATGTTTAAACATCCAAGATTTGTTCACGGTGCAGCGACATCCTGTCATGCAGATGTATTTGCCTATGCAGCTGCACAAGTGAAAAAGGGCATCGAAACAGCAAAGGAACTCGGCGCAGAAAATTATGTTTTCTGGGGAGGACGAGAAGGTTACGACACACTGCTGAATACAGATATGAAAAGAGAGCTTGACCATTTGGCGACCTTTTTGCATATGGCGGTCGATTATGCAAAAGAAATTGGATTTACAGGTCAATTTTTAATTGAACCAAAGCCGAAGGAACCGACAACTCATCAATATGATACGGATGCAGCGACATCAATCGCCTTTTTAAAACAATATGGATTGGATACACACTTTAAATTAAATATCGAGGCCAATCATGCAACATTAGCGGGTCATACGTTTGAGCATGAGCTGCGTGTAGCAAGAATTCATGGACTGCTCGGTTCCGTTGATGCCAACCAAGGAAACTCCCTTCTAGGCTGGGACACAGATGAATTCCCAACGGATTTATATGCCACAACACTCGCCATGTATGAAATTTTGCAAAATGGCGGACTTGGAACAGGCGGTCTCAATTTTGATGCAAAAGTCAGAAGAGCCTCCTTTGAACTGGAAGATCTTCTGTATGCCCATATTGCGGGGATGGATGCATTCGCAAAAGGGCTGCGGGTGGCTCATAGACTCATAGAAGACCGTGTGTTTGAAGATGTGATCAAGCACCGGTACCGTAGTTTTTCTGAAGGAATTGGGCGGGAGATTTCAGAAGGAACGGCAAACTTTCATACATTAGAAGAATATGCACTGAAACATCCGCTCATCAGAAACGAATCTGGCAGAGAGGAACAGCTGAAAGCCAGATTGAATCAATATTTGTTAGAAGATTAATGGAGCGGGCTGATGTTTTGAAGGAGTGAACACATGAAGTATGTGATGGGAATTGATCTTGGAACGAGCGGAGTCAAAGTGATATTAGTAGATGAGAGCGGGAAGGTATGCTGCGAGACGACTAAATCTTACCGCCTCATTCAAAGCAAACCAGGTTATTGCGAGCAAAATCCTGAAGACTGGGTAGAGCAGACGATGGCCGCGATGACAGAACTTATGGAGAGAAGGCCTGTTCAGTCAATGCAGGTAGAAGGCATCAGTTTTTCTGGACAAATGCACGGACTTGTTTTATTGGATGAATCCCTTCAGGTGCTCAGGCCTGCCATCTTGTGGAATGACACAAGAACAACATCGCAATGCGGGCGCATGACAGAAAAGCTAGGAGGCAGGCTGCAAGCGATCACAAAAAATCAGGCGTTAGAAGGGTTTACACTGCCAAAGTTGTTATGGGTAAAGGAACATGAACCAGAAATTGATCAACGAATCCATTTGTTTTTACTTCCAAAAGATTATGTCAGATATCGATTAACCGGCACTATTCATATGGACTATTCTGATGCGGCTGGTACGTTACTGTTGGATATTGGAGAACAAACATGGAGTGAGGAGATTTGTCAAACCTTTGATATTCCGATTCGTATTTGCCCGCCGCTCGTTTCATCGGAGGAGAAGATTGGAACAATTTTGCCGCAGATCGCAAAGGAAACCGGGATGACAGAAGAGGCGAAGGTTTTTGCGGGTGGAGCGGATAATGCTTGCGGTGCCATTGGTGCCGGCATTTTATCATCAGGTCACACACTATGCAGCATTGGCACATCAGGTGTCATTCTTTCCTATGAAGAAAATCATAACAGAGAGCTGAATGGAAACTTGCATTTATTCCATCATGCAAAAAAAGCAGCTTTTTATACAATGGGAGTCACTTTATCAGCAGGTTATAGCCTCGATTGGATTAAATCTTTACTTGCTCCAAATGATTCGTTTAAAGCCCTTTTAGCCGGAGCAAAGGATATAGCGCCTGGCGCAAATGGATTGCTGTTTACGCCATATTTAGTTGGGGAAAGAACGCCTCATGCAGATTCAGTCATTCGTGGAAGCTTCATTGGATTAGACAGCCGGCATGAAAAAGCGCATATGGTTAGAGCTGTGCTCGAAGGAATCACTTTTTCATTAAATGAATCGATCGCTTTATTCAGGCAGGCCGGAAAAACAATCGATGCTATTGTGTCCATTGGTGGAGGTGCGAGAAGTCATACATGGCTTCAAATGCAGGCAGACATTTTTCAAGCTAAGGTGATTCAGCTTGAAAATGAGCAAGGGCCTGCGTTAGGTGCAGCGATGCTTGCAGCAGTTGGATGCGGCTGGTACCAGTCACTTGAGGCGTGCGCGGATCAGTTTATCCAACAAGCAGCCGTATTTACACCAAATCAACAGCATGTCGATGTATATGATCATCTCTTTCGTTTGTATCAAAGCATTTATACAAACACAAGAGACATTCATGCGGGGCTAGCACAGTATAGATAATCTAGTAGTGAGTGGGGGCATGAAAGGAGGTGATGAATTCGTTTCATCTTAGAGATGACAGAATCAAAAGGATGAAAAAGGAGAGGAATGGAAGATGAATTTGAGAAAATTAAGACTGTTGTTTGTGATGTGTATTGGACTGACGCTTATACTGACGGCTGTACCGGCCCATGCGAGAACCATTACGAATAATGAAATGGGTAACCATAGCGGGTACGATTATGAATTATGGAAGGATTATGGAAACACCTCGATGACACTCAATAACGGCGGGGCATTTAGTGCAGGCTGGAACAATATCGGAAATGCTTTATTTCGAAAAGGAAAAAAGTTTGATTCCACTAGAACTCACCATCAACTTGGCAACATCTCCATCAATTACAACGCAAGTTTTAACCCAGTCGGGAATTCCTATTTATGTGTCTATGGCTGGACACAATCTCCATTAGCAGAATACTACATTGTTGATTCATGGGGCACATACCGTCCAACAGGCACACATAAAGGAACATTTTATGCAGACGGGGGCACATATGACATTTATGAAACAACCCGTGTCAATCAGCCTTCCATTATCGGGATCGCAACCTTCAAGCAATATTGGAGTGTACGTCAAACGAAACGTACAAGCGGAACGGTCTCCGTCAGTGCGCATTTTAAAAAATGGGAAAGCTTAGGGATGCCAATGGGGAAAATGTATGAAACGGCATTTACTGTAGAAGGCTACCAAAGCAGCGGAAGTGCAAATGTGATGACCAATCAGCTGTTTATTGGCAACTAAAAAAGTCAAAGAAAAGAGCCGGGAGCAAAACGCCTGGCTCTTTCTATCATAATTTTTCAACTTCGACTCTGCCGGAAAAGAACGTCGCACCACCGCCCATATCTGCCAAACGATCAGGTGTGAGGCCATTCACCAAATGTTTTTTGCCTTTTTGGTCTGCCCATAATCCCTGGCTGACAACAACGCCAGATAACACATTTTGTCCGACTGACACGATGAGCTCGCATTCTCCTCGATCATTCAGCACACGAACCATGTCCCCATCTTCAATCTGTCTTTCTTTTGCATCTTGTTCATTCATATGAAGCTTCGGAAATTTCTCAAGCTTTTGATGCTTCTCATGAAGAGAGAAGGTGGAATTAAGAAAATTATGGTTTGGTCCCGGTATAAACGTCAGTGGATAATCACTTTCCTTGAATAAAGGTACATAGGTTGGGAGGGCTGGATATCCATCTTTTTTCATTTGTTCAGAGTAAAGCTCAATTTTCCCGCTTGGGGTAGGGAGCTTTAAATCTTCGAAAGGCCCTCGTTTTGCTTTGATCCACTTTTTCTCTTTTAACGCTTGATATGAAA
Source organism: Bacillus sp. FSL K6-3458 (assembly GCF_038005045.1). Classification (NCBI taxonomy): domain Bacteria; kingdom Bacillati; phylum Bacillota; class Bacilli; order Caryophanales; family Bacillaceae; genus Bacillus; species Bacillus sp. FSL K6-3458. The sequence goes on from NZ_JBBOSI010000001.1 coordinate 2,161,177, forward strand.
TGTTTTCATAGTGCGGATTTTCAGGATGATGAAGAGCTTGTTCCATTAGTTCCGCATCTGTGTCTTTAAAGGCTTCATCTTCAAAGCCCATCGCATGAGCCAAAAGACGAAACACTTCTGTGTTTGATTTGCTTTCTCCATAACGTTCTATAACAGGTTCTTGAATTTGAATGTAATGATGCCAGTAAGAAGTATAAAAATCCTCATTTTCAAAGGCAGAGGTCGCTGGCAGAACAATATCCGCATAAGAGGCTGTCTCTGTCATGAACAAGTCATGGACAACCGTAAATAAGTCTTCCCGCATCAAACCGTCTCTTACTTTATTTGCTTCAGGTGTCACAACAGCCGGGTTGCAAGAGTAGACAAAAAGAGAATCAATAGAAGGTTCTGCGTTCGTTAGCACGCTGCCCAGCTGATTCATATTAAATGTTCTAGGTTCGCGTTCCTTTAATAATTCCGGCCGCTGAAGAGCGATTTCATTATAACTAAGAAAAGAAGAGTTCGATTTCATCGCACCGCCGCCTTTGTGCAGCCATTGACCGGTGAGGGCAGGGAGGCAGGAGATGGTTCGAATACTCATACCGCCATTATCGTGATGCTGTAGCCCATTGCCAATACGAATGAGAGACGGCGATGTCTCTGCGTACATTCTCGCAAGTGTGATGATGTCTTCTTTCGGGACACCCGTGATTTGTTCAACCGTTTCTGGATCGTACTGCTTCACATGCTCGCGAAGTTCATTGTGACCGACCGTGTAAGTCTCTAAAAATGACGTATCTGTGAGGTCTTCTTTAAAAAGGACATGCATGATCCCAAGAGCTAGCGCACTGTCAGTGCCAGGGCGAAGCGGAATGAACCAATCTGCCATCCGGCCCGTTTGGTTTTTGTGCACATCAATGACGACAATTTTAGCCCCTTGCTTTCGAGCTTTTTGTGCCAACGTGATTTGATGCATATTGGTTGAAACCGCATTGATGCCCCAAAAGATAAATAGTTTCGTATGAATGGTCTCTTCTGGGTCTGTCCCGATGCTTGCGCCCATTGTATATTTATAGCCAGTTGTTCCGGCTGACTGACAAATGGTTCGGTCTAGCTGACTTGAGCCAAGTCGATAGAAAAAGCGGCGGTCCATTCCTTCTGCATTGAGATTCCCCATATTCCCATAGAAGCTGTAAGGCAAAATGCTTTCTGGTCCTTTTTCTTCGATCAGCTTTGTCCATTTTTGACGAATGGTTTCAATCGCTTCTTCCCACGTAATTGGAGCAAACTGCCGGTCACCTTTTTGACCTACACGTTTTAATGGTGTTGTCAGACGTTTTTCATCATATAAACGAGCTGTGACATTCCGCACTTTATTGCAAATGTTTCCTTGAGTGACTGGATGATCTGGATCTCCTTGAACTTTAACGATCTTTCCGTTCTCTTTATGTATTAAAAGACCGCACTGATCAGGGCAATCTAACGAACAAACTGATTTGAATATTCCGTCTTTCATTGTTGTGTAATCGGTCATACGTTTAGCTTCCTTTCCGAATTCCGTGATCACTGTACATATGGATTTTATTTTAGCATGTTCAGACGAGGAAGGTAAGGATAAGCATATGAAAAAAAGCCCCTAATGAAAGGGACTTTTAAAAACGGGTGACCTGCACAGGGAATTCTTTGACCCCAAACACAAACGTGCTTTGAATCGGTTTCAGCTGATCTGCCGCACAGGTGATTTCCCGAAACGTACGGAGTAAAATCTCAAGTGCTAGATGAGCCTCAAGCCGGGCGAGAGGGGCACCAAGACAAAAATGGATGCCGAAGCCAAAGCTCAAATGCGGATTTGATTTTCTGTCAAGACGAAACGTATCTGGATCGTCAAACTTCCGTTCATCACGATTCGCAGATGCCACCCAGCTGATAAGATAGTCTCCTTTTTCAATGTGAGAACCGGCAATCTGAACATCCTCTGCTGCAACTCGCCCAATCGCTTGAACAGGCGGATAATAGCGTAGCGTTTCTTCTGTCAATTGAGGAATGAGAGACAGGTCTTGCCGCACTGATTCGGCGATATGCGGCTGCTCTGTTAAAAGTCGTACGGCATTTGTAATTAAATTCGTTGTTGTTTCATTACCAGCAACGAGTAAGAGTATACAAAAGCCAAGCAGTTCATTTTCTGATAAACGCTCACCGTCAATTTCCGCTTGGATGAGAAGAGAGATTAAATCATCGGCTGGCATTTCTTTTCGTTTTTGGATCAAATGAGCAAAGTACTCTGACAGCTCTTTTTCTGCTTGTTTTTGCATGTCGACAACGGCTTGAACAGCTTCTTTTGAATCATCTTTGGCTCCTGCAACTAGAGCATCTGAATGTTTTTTGATCAGCTCTCTGTCTTTCACTTCTGCACCGAGAAGCTCGGCGATGATCATGACAGGTAGGGGAGCGGCCAGATCTTGCACAATATCAAAGGTCCGTTGATCCTTTACTTGATGTAATAGATCATGGGTCAAGTCTTTGATCTTTTCTTCTATTTGTTTGATCGCTTTTGGCGTGAAGGCTTTATTGACGAGTGCTCTCATTTTGGTATGTTTTGGAGGGTCCATTGTTAAAATACTCGTTTTAGATGTACTTCTTCCTCGCTGTGATGAAAACACTTTTGGCTGCTTCAGAACGGACTGAATATCAGCATATCGAAAGAGATCCCAGCACTTTCTCGTTTCATCGTATCGAATATCACCCTGCGATCGTAATTCATTGTAGATAGGGAATGGGAAAAGAAGGTCATCTGTAGATCGGATTTCTTTCATTGGGATGACATTGACGTAATTTTCTTTTACTTTCATTATGAACGCTCCTTTTTCTCTTGATTCCCTTTCACGGTATCACCACAAAAAACGCATTTCAACGGACATGTTTTCTAAAATATGTCAATAGTCTAATCGAAAGATTCAAACACATTCATCCTATAGGAAAATAGAAAGTCATCAAAATGATAGCGCTTTCTAAAAACTAGAATTGAAGTCACCGAAACCAAAAATAAAATGGTGAATTCAGTCGAACGAAAGGGTACTATGATTCAAATCTGTATAGTTCTTTTGATCTAAATTGATGATTTTAAAAAACACGGCTAACATACATACCGCAAGCTGTTCAGCGTGTATTCGGGACTTTTGAAAAGCGCTGGCTCTTTCTTGACACGATTTCTCATCATGTTACGATAACTAACGTGCGAAAAACACGAACAAAAAGCGAACAAGGGAGAGGATCAATATCATTGATCAAAAGAAAGTTGCTTTCATTGGAGCAGGTTCTATGGCGGAAGGAATGATTGCAGGTATTGTGCGATCAGGTCAGATGCCGCTCAGCCAAATTTACGCAACAAACAAGCAAAATAAGCAGCGATTAAACGAACTAACGAAACGCTACGGAATCCAAACAGCCACAATGGATTCATTTCCTTTTGAAGAAATGGATATGTTGATCCTGGCAATGAAGCCAAAGGATGCTGAAACAGCACTTGAATCATTAAAACCTCATATTCAGAAAGATCAGCTCATCCTGTCTGTACTTGCAGGTGTGAAATCATCGTATATTGAAGACATGCTGCATGAAGGGCAGCCTGTTATGCGAGTAATGCCAAATACGTCAAGTACGATTGGGGCGTCGGCGACCGCTTTATCTGCTGGACGTTATGTGAAAAATGAACATGTAAGCATGAGTCGGGCTCTTTTATCTGAAATGGGAGAAGTGTATACCATTCAGGAAGAGCAAATGGATATTTTCACAGGAATTGCCGGAAGTGGTCCAGCTTATTTTTATTTCTTAATGGAAAGAATCGAAGAGGCTGGAGAAGAAGCTGGCTTATCAAAAGAAATGTCCCGTCAAATCGGTACACAGACACTTCTCGGTGCAGCGAAGATGCTGCAAGAAACAGCTGAAAATCCTTCTGTCCTCAGAGAAAAAATTACGTCACCTAATGGAACAACTGCTGCAGGACTAGATGCATTAGATGATTTTGGCGGAGGAGAAGCCATCAAACAGGCCGTCAAACATGCCGCCAATCGATCAAAAGAAATAAGTGAACAGCAAAAACAAAAAGTAACGATATAAATAGAGCCTCAATACAGGAGTGATAAGGTGTACGCAGATAAAGAGAGAAAACGAATTGTTGTGAAAATCGGAAGCAGCTCTCTTACTAGCTTTCAAGGTGAGATTAGTTTAAAAAAACTAGAAAACCTCGTCAATCAAATTGTAAAACTCAAAGATGAAGGACACGAAGTCATTTTGGTCTCATCTGGTGCGGTTGCAGCTGGTTACCGAAAATTGGGATTTATTGATAGACCGAAAACACTGCCAGAAAAACAGGCGTCTGCCTCAATAGGGCAAGGGCTTTTAATGGAGTCATATTCTACTTTATTTTTATCGCACGGTTATATTGCTTCACAGCTATTAATTACAAGAAGCGATTTTTCAGATGAAACGCGCTATCAAAATGTGCGAAATACAATGAATGTGTTATTAGATCGAGGGATCATCCCGATTATTAATGAAAATGATACAGTGACGATCAATCGGTTGAAGTTTGGGGATAATGATACATTGTCTGCAAAAGTAGCTGGACTGATTGATGCGGATTTCCTCGCTATTTTATCTGATATTGACGGCTTGTATGAAGATAACCCTCATACAAATCCGAATGCGAAGAGAATTCTAGAAGTCACAGAAATCACAGAAGACATCGAAGCAGCCGCTGGAGATGCGGGAAGCAGCGTTGGCACAGGCGGAATGAAATCAAAACTCGACGCCTTTAAAATTTCAATGGCCTCAGGCATCAATGGCTTTTTGGGAAAAGCCGATACACCTCACATTTTAGACAAAGCCATCAACGGGACAGAGGACGGCACTTATTTTACAGCTGACGAAAATTTAGCGCCGCTGAATTATAAAAAACAGTGGATTGCTTTTCATTCTGGCCCAAAAGGCGAAATCGTTGTTCAAGAGAAAACACAGGAGCTTCTCATGCATCGTGAGAAAAGTCTGGATTCTGACGGCATAGTCGATGTAAAGGGTTCGTTTAAAAAAGGCGATGTTGTCCGTATTTTAGATCAAGATGAAAGAGAAATAGGGCTTGGCATTGTCAATTATGCGTCCGACGAACTCGCACTGAACGGTGACTTGCTACAGGATGAAGTGGTGCATGTGGTAGATCTTGAAGCGTTTGTTTGTCATTTAGATTTATCAATACCAGTTTGCTAATCATAAGGGAGGAATTTCATGACACTGACAGCTGAAGTTGTCACATCGGTCAAAGAAAAAGCGAAAAAAGCAAAGCACGTATCAAAAAAACTAGGTTTACTTCAAACAGAGGAAAAAAATGAGGCGCTGCTGAAAATAGCAGAAACACTCGAACAGCAAAGTGATTTTATTTTACAGGAAAATCAAAAGGATTTAGAGGCAGGAAAAGAAAAGGGCTTCTCTGAAGCATTAATGGATCGATTAATGTTAAATGAAGAGAGAATTCATGAGTTTGCGGAAAGTTTGCGGCTTGTGACGAGATTAACAGATCCTGTTGGAGAAATATTGGATGAATGGACTCTTGAAAACGGCTTACATGTGAAAAGCCGAAGAGTACCGCTCGGCGTGATCGGGATGATCTATGAAGCGAGACCGAATGTCACTGTCGATGCAGCAGGGCTTGCCCTCAAGGCAGGCAACTCAGTGATTTTAAAAGGCGGTTCCTCCGCTATTTCTTCCAACAAAGCCATCGTCCGCGTCATTCATGAGGCATTGGATCAAACAAAGATCCCTCGTGATGCGGTACAGTTTATTGAACAAACAGACCGTTCATCGGTTCAAGCGATGTTTCATCTAAAAGAATGGATCGATGTTTTAATTCCGAGAGGCGGGTCTTCTTTAATCAAAACAGTTGTAGAAGAATCGACCATTCCAGTTCTTGAAACAGGGACAGGGAACTGCCATATCTTTATTGATCAAACAGCGAATGTAGAAAAAGCCATTCAGATTGTCATCAATGCGAAAACAAATCGTCCGGCCGTTTGTAATGCGCTTGAGACTCTGATCGTTCATCGCGATTGGCTGAAAGAAAATGGTGCAGCATTGAATGAAGCACTCCTTCAGCATCATGTCACTGTGCATGGAGATCAAGACGCTCAATCTTTCTTTTCCGAAGCGGTTCCTGCGGAGGAAGTAGATTGGACAGATGAGTATTTAAGTCTTGATCTTGCGGTGAAAGTCGTTGACTCAATTGAGGACGCCATTCACCACATTGATCAGTACGGAACCAAACATTCAGAAGCCATCGTAACAGAGGATGAAAAAAACGCACAAATCTTTCTAAACGAAGTCGATGCGGCCGCTGTTTATCATAACGCATCTACACGTTTTACAGATGGCGGTGCACTAGGATATGGCGCTGAAATTGGCATTTCTACTCAAAAGCTGCACGCAAGAGGGCCAATGGGACTTCCTGCACTGACAACAACAAAGCTGCTTCTGTCTGGTGATGGTCAGATTAGAAGCTAGAATGAATGTAACGAACACTACCTTTCTCCTTGGGGTAGTGTTTTTTAGTGTATGATAAAAGAAGAGAGAATAAAGGGGGAACGACATGGAAACGATCAACTCATCGATCTATTTAAGAGATTTCAAAGAAAGCGATGCTGAAACACTGGCAACACTTGAATATGAAAATCGCGAGTTCTTTCAGCCATTTACTTCATTTAGACAAGAGGATTTTTACACCATCCCCGAACAATTGAAGCGAATTCAGACATTTCAGCAAAGCCGCCAAAAAGACGAAACATATGCAAAAGGAATTTTCCAGCGCGCGTCACATCAGCTCATTGGCACAATCACATTATCTGGTGTTGTCAGAGATGTTCTTCAAAGCGCCTGGCTTGGATACGGACTTGATCAAAAACATAATGGAAAAGGCTACACAACTGAAGCAATTGCCCTCATGCTAGATGAGGCATTTCATGTGCTGGATCTTCACAGAATTGAAGCAGGTGTTCAGCCTCATAATATAGGTTCCATACGAGTACTTGAAAAGGCAGGTTTTCAAAAAGAAGGTCTATCTAGACAAAATGTAAAAATCAATGGGGAGTGGAAAGATCATTATTTGTTTGCGATTCTTGCGACGGATGAAAGGCCTCACATTATATCAAAATAAAAACTCCCCAGATGAGGGGTTTTCACTGATTTTAATACAATTTATCTGTTGACTTAGGCTGGACATGGTCCTTCCCATGTCCAGTTTGCTAGCTTTTTGAGATTCATGGCAGCGAAAGTAAGCATCGCCTATATTGAAACTTTTTTGAGTCCACGAAGTTTCGTCCAATTGACTTTGTGTACAGTTATCTAAAAACGAGCAGGACTTGCATATCTCTGAATCAGACGCATATTGCTTATAGCCTTCTCTAGTCGTTGTACGATAATGCCCGTTGGGGCAAATGTAACAATCAAAATATGCATCATACACGTATTCATTCTTTTCAAATAACCAGCTTTTGTTCTTGGCGAATGCGAGTGTCTACACGCTGAAACTCCCCCATATGAGGGGGGGGGTTATGAACTTGAACGGTCTTTTTTCATGACTTTCTCAAATTTGAAAAATTCAAATGTCTCAGGTGCTAAAGTGTCATTTTCTTGATCGTTCTCATGAGGCAAGCTCGGATCTGGATGGTGCAAGTGATAAAACTCAACAATCTGAAAACCGCATTTGTTCACATAGAAATGAATGTTGCGCTTTTCAAAATAAGGAGTGACAACTTCCCACACCTTCGTTTCTGGATATTGCGCCTCAATGGCTTTCCATGCTGCCTGACCAATGCCTCGGCTGTGAGATGATGAAGAGATATATAACAGGTCCACCGAATTGCGGTGTGTGAGAGGGTTGATTTTTAAAACAACGCCTCCTGCCTTTTGACCGTTTAGTAAAATATGATAGACAAGGTTCTCAGTCGAATAAAAAGATTCATCAATCGATTCATCAGGTGGAATTGGTCCACCTTCTGCATCGCCAAATGCATCAATGATGCCAGCTGTGAAAGCATCTTGCAGTTCCTTTTTCATCAAAGGGAAGTCTTCTTGATTTGCAAGTGATAATGTGACTTGATCTTGTGTGATTTTGTTCATGTGTAAATCCTTCCTCCACATATGTGGTGTTTCTGCATGTTATCATAAAGGATGGAGTAACTCCATAGTCAAGAAAGGAGCCCTAAAAATGATGAGCGATGTTCAAAAAACATTTTTAACTGGAGAATTTGCGGCATTATTTGAAGTGAAAAAAGATACACTGCTCTATTATGATAAGATCGATTTGTTTAAGCCGGCAGGTGTTCAGGAAAATGGGTACCGCTATTATACATTTGAACAGTTTGATCATTTCATGGCCATTCAATCTCTTCGTGCTGTTCAATTTCCGATCAAGCAATTAAAACAATACTTTACTGAGCCTTCTCAGGATAAATTGCAAAGCCTGGCTGTTGAGCAAGCAGAAAAGGTCGGGGAGGAGATCCAAAAACTACAGGATATTCAATCTTTTCTTTTTCGTGTGATCGAGACAACGAATGAATTATCATCAGTGAAAACAGGGGAGGTCTTGTTTCAAGAACTGCCAGAAGAACCGATCGTCCTCAGTACATCAAACCCAATTGATTCAAATACACCTGTAGAAGAAATTTCTCGAATTGTAGGAGAATTTCTGAAAGGAATTGGTATTAAAGGTGCCGCGGCAAATGGTTCTGTTTTAAACAAGGAGCAGTTTTTGCAGCGTCATTATCATCAGTCTGATAGGCTGTTTTGCCGAATGGAAGGGCCGGATGCAGTCAAAAAGCCTGCGGGTCTATATGCAGTCATGTATCAACAAGGAACATATGAAGAGATGGAGACTGCCTATTCACGTTTATTAGATCGAATCGAAGCAGAGGATATGATACTGGATGGAGATGTCTTTGAGGAGTATTTACTTCATTCTCTGATGTCTAAAAATGAAGCGGATTACATGACAAAACTCAGTGTGAAAGTCAGAAAACGGGAAGCTTAAGGCATCACAAAAAGGATAGACAGGCATTTTCACATGCTGTCTATCCTTTTTGGTGCTGTTTAACCGACTTGGTTTTCGGCAAATTGACTCATATAGAGGTCGGCATAAAAGCCTTTTTCTTTCAAAAGCTCACGATGAGTTCCTTTTTCAATGATCGTGCCATCTTTCATGACTAAAATGAGATCGGCATCTTTAATCGTTGAAAGTCGATGTGCAATGACGAAGCTTGTTCTGCCGTTCATTAATTCATTCATCGCTTTTTGAATATGCATCTCTGTCCGTGTATCGACACTGCTTGTTGCTTCATCTAAGATTAATATCTTCGGATCAGATAAGATGGCACGGGCGATGGTTAACAGTTGACGCTGACCTTGTGAGAGGTTGCCGGCATCTTCTGTTAAGAGTGTGTCATATCCATCTGGAAGGGTGCGGATGAAATCGTCTGCATAGGCATGTTTAGCGGCCTTCAACACATCCTCTTTTGAAACATTTGGTCTGCCATATGCGATGTTGTCATAAATTGTGCCTTCAAAGAGCCATGTATCCTGAAGAACCATCGCAAATAAGTCACGCACTTGCTCTCGGCTGAGGTCGGTTGTTTTTACGCCGCCAATGCGAATGGAGCCTTGATCTAGCTCGTAAAAGCGCATTAACAGATTAATAATCGTTGTTTTTCCAGCGCCTGTTGGCCCAACAATGGCCACCGTTTGTCCTTCTCGGACTTGTAAATTCAAATCTTTAATAATGGGTTGATCTTTCTCATAACCGAAGTGAACGTGCTCAAAGGCCACATCTCCGGAAAGGGATTTAAGATCAATCGCTGCATCTTCTTCCGCATGTTCTTCTTCTTCATCCAGAATTTCAAACACCCGTTCAGCAGAAGCGATAGCAGATTGAACTAAGTTTGCAACACTGGATGCTTGCACAAGCGGCTGCGACATTTGTTGTGTGTATTGGATAAATGCTTGCACATCCCCAACACGAATATTCCCATTAATGACAAGAATTCCGCCAGCAACACTTACCGCCACATAGCCAAGATTCCCAATAAAGGTCATCATCGGCATCATTAAGCCGGAGATAAATTGTGCTTTTCTTGAAGATTCATATAGTTGTTCGTTTAATTGATCAAATGTATCAATGGCTTTCTTTTCATAGCCATACGCACGAACCGTCTGATGTCCTGTGAACATTTCATTAATATGTCCATTGATCATCCCTAGTTCTTTTTGCTGTGCTTTAAAATGCTTTTGCGAAAATGATGTAATGCCTCGAATCGCAAACAAACTAAGAGGCAGCGTCAAACAAACAAGCAGCGTCAGTAGCGGACTGATGAAAAGCATCATGACGACAATTCCAATGACTGTAATAACAGATGTGATCACTTGCGTGAGTGCCTGCTGTAAAGAAGTATTAATATTATCAATGTCGTTCATCACCCGGCTCAGCGTGTCTCCGTGTGTTGTTTTATCAAAATAACGAAGGGGGAGACGTGTGAGCTTGTCATTTGCTTCTTGCCTTAATTCAGCAATGGTCTGCTGCGAGACACCCGCCATTACATATTGCTGCACGAATGAGAAAAGAGATGCTACGACATATAATAGAACAAGCAGCAATAAAATGCGTGAAATGACATCGAATTGAACGCCAGTTCCTTGTGTAAAACTTTCAAATAGGGAAGAGGTGGCATCCCCAAGTAATTTTGGACTGACGACATTAAAAACGGTTGAACCGATCGCTGCAATCAGGACAATGATCAGCTGAAATTTCCTCGGTTTTAAATAGCCCGTTAAACGAAGAAGTGTTTTTTTAAATTCCTTCGGTTTTTGTACTGGGCCCCTTGGGTGACCGCCTTTATGTCCCATTCCAGTAGACATTTTTTTACTCATCCTTGCTCCACCTCCTGACCTTCCTGTGATGCGACTATCTCTTGATAGACAAGGTTATCTTTCAGTAACTGTTCATGTGTACCGATACCTGCTATTTTTCCATCATCTAACACAATGATTTTATCGCTATGCTTCACTGTGCTGATTCTTTGAGCCACAATAATCAAAGCAGCATGCTCTTTTTCAGTTTCTAGCGCTGACCGAAGTTTTGCATCCGTTTTGTAATCAAGGGCAGAGAAGCTATCGTCAAACAGGTAGAATGCGGGTTTTCTTACGAGTGCTCTTGCGATCGAAAGACGTTGTTTTTGACCGCCAGAGAGATTCGAACCCCCTTGGTCTATCTCTGCGTGAATTCCGCCATCTTTTTGCAAAACAAATTCTTCGGCCTGTGCTGTCCGCAGTGCCTGCCAAATCTCGTCATCTGTAGCATCTCGTTTGCCAAAGCGCACATTATCGGCAATGGTTCCGCTAAATAAAATGGCTTTTTGAGAAACATAACCCATCTGACTTCTCAGTTTCTCTTGAGGCAATTCTCTAATATCGACACCATCTAATGTAATTTTTCCTTCTGTTGCCTCGTAAAAACGTGTCATCAGCTGAAGAAGTGTCGTTTTCCCGGAACCTGTACTGCCGATGATCGCCGTCGTTTCACCCTTTTTGGCTTCAAACGTCATGTCTTGAACGGCTGGTTTTTCAGCATTTGAATAATAAAATGACACATTCTCAAAGCGAATGGACTGGGCTGGCTGATCAAGTTTAGTGACAGCTTCTTTTTTGTCTTTAATTTTTGGTTCTAGATTTAACACTTCATTCATCCGTTTAGCTGATGCCTGAGCTCTAGGCACCATAATAAAACTCATAGACAGCATAATGAGTGCCATTAAAATCATCATCGCATATTGAATGAAGGCGATCAGATTCCCGACTTCCATCTGTCCGGCATCAATCCGATTAGCGCCAATCCAGACAATGCCGATATTCGTGAAGTTCATGATAATGAGCATAAAAGGGAACAAGTACGCCATTAATCGATTGACCTTAAGGCCAGTATCCTTATACGATGTATTGGCTTCTTGAAAACGTTCCTTTTCGTCATCTACTCGGTTAAACGCACGAATGACCCGAATGCCTGAAAGCGACTCTCTCATAATCAAGTTCAGCCGGTCCGTTTTTTTCTGAAGCTGGCCAAAGAGGGGGATTGCTTTTCTTGACACCAAATAAATGAACCCGCCAAGAAGGGGAAGAGCTGCTAAAAAGATGAGAGATAACACAGCATCTCTAGATACAGCCAAAATAATTCCACCAACGAGCATAAGAGGCGCCCGTGTCATCATTTGTAAGATCATGATCGTGACATCTTGAACTTGTTTCACATCATTTGTGGATCTTGTAATAAAGGAAGATGTCCCGATTTTTTGAAATTCTTCTAATGAGAATTGTTCGACATGCACAAACAGCTGTCTTCTCATATCACGCCCGAAGCCTAGAGCTGTCTTAGATGACAAGTAGGACTTCCAAATCGTGAGCAAGATGGCAAGTAAAGAACAACCCACCATCCAGCCCCCAACTTTCCATATATAAGCGACATCTCCTTGGACGATCCCGACATCAACGATATCTGCCGTAAGCGTCGGTAAATACAGCTGGAGCATACTGCTTAAAAAGGTGAGAATCACAATGGACACAACGGATAGCCGATAGGGCTTTAAAAACGATAAAATTGATTTCATACGATTACCTTTCTTCCATATAGTCTGTTGTTCTGTAACTCATCATATACAAAGAGGGATTATTTCTACAAATGAAATGTCTTGTTTTAATGAATTATTTATATTGTTCAATTTTTGAAAAGAAGTCCTTTACAAACATATAAAAATCATGGGCAGAAGGAGACATCTCTCTCGATTTAGACGCAATAATTCCGACCGTTCTTCTCACTTGAGGGAAATCAATGGAAATTTTCACTGTAAATCGCGGTGTTGTTTCATAAAAAGCACTTTCGGGTAATAAAGTAACGCCCATACCCGCTGACACAAGACCTTTAATGGCATCCAAATCTTCTCCTTCAGATGAGATAGTTGGCTCATAGCCAGCCTGCTTACAGGCATCAACCGCAATTTGTCTCAGCACATATCCTTCAGGAAATAAAACGAAATGGTCTTTTCTCAAATCACTTAAATGAATACTTCTTTGCCCGCTAAAGGGGTGACTAATAGGTAAAAGGGCATAAATGCTTTCGGAAAACAAGATATTTCCTTCTATTTGAGGATCGTTTGTCGGGACGGGTCCTAAAAAGGCAAGATCAATGTCTCGATTTTTGACAGCTTCAATCAGAAACTTATAGGAACCTTGCCGGAGTAAAAAGTCGACCTCTGGATATTCCAGCTTAAATGCGGAAATGACAGAAGGGAGCACTTGGCTTGCTAGACTTGTAGGAAATCCAATGTTCACTGTCCCTTTGTGGGGGTCTAAGTATTCATCAATTTGTTCTTTGGCGTAATCTATCGCTTTTAGGGCGGTTCTGACATGGTCCAAAAATTGTCTGCCGATTTTCGTTAATTTGATATTTCGTCCTTCTCGTTCGAATAAAGCCACTCCAAGTTCTTCTTCTAAATTGGCAATCTGCCGGCTGATGGCAGATTGGGCAACGTGTAAGTTTTCAGCCGCTTCTGACACGTGTTCACGGTCAGCAACTTCTACAAAATAACGTAATTGACGAAGCTCCATTTTTGCACTTCACACCCATCTATCTCAAAAAGAGATTGTTTTGATCTAAATTATATATTGTTTATATTAATTTGAAAACTTAAAATAAGTTACAGAGTTTGTGAGATTTTATTACTGTGAAAAAACGGATCTTTTAAACGGGGGAGAGAAACGATGACTTATAATCAACTACCACAACCACAAGGTCTCTACCGTCCTGAATTTGAACATGATGCATGTGGAATCGGACTGTACGCCCATTTAAAAGGGGAGGCGACACATAGCATCGTCAAAAAGGGATTGCAAATGCTGTGCCAGCTTGATCACCGCGGCGGGCAAGGCAGTGATCCGTATACAGGTGATGGTGCCGGATTAATGGTACAACTGCCAGACGCTTTTTTTAGAAAGAACTGTCAAGACTTTGCACTTCCTGAAAAGGGCCGTTACGGGGTAGGAATGGTGTTCTTTTCAAAAGATGATGATGCCAAAACGCGTCAAGCGATCGAACAAAAGATCAACGGCTTCATTAAACAAGAAGGACAAACATTAATTGGCTGGAGAACGGTCCCTGTTGATGCTGGGAAAATTGGAACGGTTGCAGCGAAGAGCTGTCCGGTTGTCCGGCAAGTGTTCATCGGAGCAAACGACAACGTAACAGACCGTTTGTCATTTGAACGAAAATTATACGTCATCCGCAAGCAGGCTGAAAACTGGGGAACAGCAGAGGAAAAACAATTTTACTTTGTCAGTCTGTCTAGTCAAACCATTGTATATAAGGGGCTTTTAACATCAGATCAAGTTGATGCTTTTTATCTTGATCTACAGGATGAAACATTTGTTTCTGCATTTTCACTCGTTCACTCAAGATTTAGTACAAATACATTCCCGACATGGGAACGAGCGCATCCAAACCGTTACTTAATTCATAACGGAGAAATCAACACATTAAGAGGAAACATCAATTGGATGAGAGCAAGAGAACAACAATTCGTGTCTGAAGCCTTCGGAGAAGATCTAGACAAGATTTTGCCAGTGCTGAATGCAGACGGAAGTGATTCATCCATTTTAGACAATGCCTTTGAATTTTTCGTGCTTGCAGGGCGTACTCCTGCTCATACAGCGATGATGCTGATTCCTGAGCCGTGGACGGAGAATACGCACATGTCTAAAGAGAAACGGGCATTTTATGAATACCATAGTTCGTTAATGGAGCCGTGGGATGGTCCGACAGCGATTTCGTTTACGGATGGTAAACAAATCGGCGCCATCTTAGATCGGAACGGATTAAGACCCGCGAGATACTACGTGACAAATGACGATCATATCATTTTCTCATCTGAGGTCGGCGTCATTGACACAAATGAAGAAGATGTGAAGTATAAAGATCGTCTTGAACCAGGTAAAATGCTGTTAATCGATTTAGAAGAAGGACGCATTATTTCGGATGAAGAAGTGAAATCTTCGATTGCGAATGAACTTCCTTATCAAAAATGGCTCGATGAAGAAATGGTTCACGTCAATCGCTCTGAAGAAAATTCAGAAAATTCTAGTATCATGAGTGATTTGTTAACGCGTCAGCGTGCTTTCCATTATACGTACGAAGACATTCAAAAGTATTTAATTCCTTTACTCGAAGAAGGAAAGGACCCAATTGGCTCAATGGGAAGTGATACACCGCTTGCTGTGTTATCAGATCGTGCACAGTCGCTGTTTTCTTATTTCAAACAGCTGTTTGCTCAAGTTACGAATCCGCCGATTGATGCCATTCGTGAGCAGCTTGTTACATCGACCATGACTTGGTTAGGTGCAGAAGGAGATATTTTACATCCAAATGAATATTCATGCCGAAGAATTAAACTTTATACACCTGTTTTAACAAGCGGGCAGTTCAACGGCTTGAAAACAATTGTTCATAACGCCTTTAAAAGCAAAACGATTCATACACTTTTCACTGATGACCTAAAACGAGGTCTTGATGCGATGTTTGAAGAGGCAGAAAAAGCCATTCGTGAAGGGGTATCTTTACTAATTCTTTCCGATCGTGACATGACGGAAGAAAAAGTGCCGATTCCACCACTTCTTGCATTGAGTGCACTTCATCAGCATCTTGTGCGTCAAGGCTTACGAACAAAGGTGAGCTTAATCGTCGAATCTGGAGAAGTAAGAGAGGTTCATCATTTTGCCGCACTGATTGGCTACGGTGCAGATGCGATCCATCCGTACCTCGTTTACGAAACATACAAACAGCTTATTGCTGAAGAAGCGATTGCGATTAGCTTTGATGAGGCTGTCACAAAGTTTGGGAAAAGTGTGACTGAGGGCGTCGTTAAAGTAATGTCTAAAGTGGGAATTTCCACTGTCCAAAGCTATCGAGGCGCACAAATTTTTGAAGCAGTCGGCATTAGTGAAGATGTCATCCAGGCGTATTTCACAGGAACAGCTTCACAGCTAGGCGGTATTGATCTTGACACCATTGCAAGTGAAGCAAAGCTTCGTCATGAGGCTGGGTATCAGGCATCAACAGATCAAACGCTAGAATCAGGCAGTGAGTTCCAGTGGAGAAAAAATGGAGAGCATCATGCCTTTAACCCAAAAACCATTCATACCCTTCAGTGGGCATGCCGCAACGAAGATTATGATCTATTTAAGCAATATACGAAGGCGGCGGATGAAGAACGAATTGGTTTCCTTAGAAATCTATTTGCTTTTCGTTCAAAACAAAAGCCAGTTCGTCTAGAAGAAGTTGAATCTGCTGAATCCATTGTACGCCGCTTTAAGACAGGTGCGATGTCATTTGGTTCACTAAGTAAAGAAGCGCATGAAGCACTAGCGATTGCGATGAACCGAATTGGCGGCAAAAGCAACAGCGGAGAAGGCGGGGAAGACCCTGCACGCTTCACAGTAGATGAGCACGGGGATGATCGCAGAAGTGCGATTAAACAGATTGCTTCTGGCCGCTTTGGCGTGAAAAGTCATTATTTAGTCAATGCAGATGAACTGCAAATTAAAATGGCGCAAGGTGCAAAGCCGGGAGAAGGCGGACAGCTGCCAGGAAATAAAGTATATCCTTGGGTCGCAGACGTACGTGGTTCTACGCCAGGTGTTGGCCTAATCTCACCACCGCCTCACCATGATATTTATTCAATCGAGGATTTGGCTCAATTGATCCATGATTTGAAAAATGCAAACCGTGATGCACGCATCAGTGTCAAGCTAGTTTCTAAAGCTGGCGTTGGTACGATTGCAGCAGGTGTAGCAAAAGGGACAGCGGATGTCATCGTAATTAGTGGATATGATGGCGGTACTGGAGCTTCTCCGAAAACAAGTATTAAACATACAGGACTTCCTTGGGAGCTTGGATTGGCAGAAGCGCATCAAACCCTTGTCTTAAACGGCCTTCGAGAGCGAGTCGTTCTTGAGACGGATGGCAAATTAATGACAGGACGCGACGTTGTCATGGCTGCGATTTTAGGAGCAGAAGAATACGGCTTTGCGACAGCTCCACTTGTCGTATTAGGATGCGTCATGATGAGAGCATGTCATTTAGATACTTGCCCAGTCGGTGTCGCTACTCAAAACCCGGAACTTCGCAAAAAATTCATGGGTGACCCTGATCACATTGTCAACTTCATGATGTTTATTGCAGAGGAAGTAAGAGAAATTTTAGCTGAGCTTGGCTTTACATCAATGGATGAATTGATAGGGCGTACGGATGTTTTATCAGTAAGTGAAAGAGCAAAAGCACACTGGAAAGCAGGACAGCTGAACCTTGAAACCCTGCTTTATCAGCCAGAGGGACCACGCACATTCAGAACGCCGCAAAATCATAAAATTGATGAATCACTGGATATGAATGAGATTCTCCCTTATGTACAGGAAGCGCTCGATCATCAAACACCGGTTGATCTGTCACTAAACATTCGCAACATTCACCGTGTAGCTGGAACGATTACGGGCAGTGAAGTGTCTAAGCGCTACGGAGAAGAAGGTCTGCCAGAGGATACGATCACACTTCGGTTCACTGGTTCAGCTGGACAAAGCTTCGGCGCATTTGTTCCAAAGGGGATGTCTTTATATTTAACAGGTGACTCAAATGACTATATCGGCAAAGGACTCTCTGGAGGCAAAATTGCTGTCAAAACATCTGATCACTTTGTACAAAATGGACATGAGAACGTGATTGTCGGTAACGTTGCATTTTACGGCGCGACAAGCGGAAAAGCGTATATTAACGGTCGTGCAGGTGAACGATTTGCCGTTCGTAATTCAGGTGTCAATGTGGTCGTTGAAGGAATCGGTGATCACGGCTGTGAATACATGACTGGCGGACGTGTTGTCATTTTAGGTGACGTTGGGAAGAACTTTGGCGCAGGGATGTCTGGCGGTATCGCTTATGTGCATACATCCGATGCAAAACAGTTCAAAAGAATGTGTAACATGGAAATGATCATGTTTGAAAAACTCACAGATCACGAAGAAGAACAAGAAGTGAAGCAAATGATTCAGGAACACCTTGATTATACAAACAGCTCAAAAGCAGCAGCACTTTTAGAGAACTGGGCACAAGAAAAGAATCAATTCATTAAGATCATTCCGAGAAATTACAAAATGATGCTTCAAAGCATTGAGGAACAAAAACAAGCAGGCCTCAGCCACGAGGAAGCTGTTATGTTCGCATTTGAAGCAAACACAAAACCGAAAAATAAAGAAACGGCAAACGGGCAAAAAGCAGCCGTCGCTCATTAAGAAAGGGGAGAGGACAATGGGCAAAGCAACAGGTTTTATGGATTATAAAAGAGAAAAGCCAAATGAACGTGACCCTCTCACTCGTCAAAATGACTGGAAAGAATATTCAGCTCCTTATACAGATGAGGTATTGAAACAGCAGGGTGCTAGATGTATGGATTGCGGAACACCGTTTTGTCAAATTGGGATGGAGATCAGGGGCGGCGTTTCTGGCTGCCCGATCTACAATTTAATTCCAGAATGGAACGACCTTGTCTACCGGGGCAGATGGAAAGAAGCGCTTGAAAGACTACAAAAAACGAACAATTTCCCTGAATTTACTGGAAGAGTATGTCCAGCACCTTGTGAAGGCTCATGTACCGTCGCGATCAATGATCCAGCAGTATCGATTAAAAATATCGAACGGACGATCATTGATAAAGGATTTGAAAATGGCTGGATTACACCAAGAATTCCTTCAAGTCGTACAGGGAAAAAGATCGCCATTGTCGGATCAGGACCAGCAGGACTGGCAAGTGCAGACCAACTAAACCAAGCAGGACACGCTGTAACCGTGTTTGAACGATCTGATCGTCTAGGCGGACTGCTCACTTATGGTATTCCGAATATGAAGCTCGACAAAGAAGTCGTTGAGCGCAGAGTCAAACTTTTAAGACAAGAAGGCATTGACTTTGTGACCAATACAGAAATTGGTGTGGATATCACGGCTGATGAACTGAAAGAGCAATTTGATGCGGTCATCCTTTGTACAGGTGCACAAAAGCAGCGTGACCTGTTAATTGAAGGCAGGGAAGCAAAAGGGATTCACCTGGCAATGGATTATTTAACACTCGCAACAAAAAGCATGCTTGATTCAGGATTCAAAGATAAAAACTTTATTGACGCAAAAGGGAAAGACGTCATTGTGATTGGCGGAGGAGATACAGGCGCTGACTGCGTCGCAACTGCACTTCGCCAAAAAGCAAAAAGTGTTGTTCAATTCGGAAAGCATCCAAAGCTTCCAGATACACGTGAAGGGGATAACATGTGGCCAGAACAGCCTTATGTCTTCTCTCTAGATTATGCTTACGAAGAAGCACAAGCAAAATTTGGAGAAGACCCGCGCCAATATTCGATTCAAACCACAAAGATTGTGGCTGATAAAAATGGGAAGTTAAAAGAGCTTCATACCATTCAAATGGAAAAGGTGAAAAACGAGCAAGGGAAGTTTGAATTTCATGAGATTCCAGGAACAGAGAAGGTATGGCCAGCTCAGCTAGTCTTTATTGCGATTGGTTTTGAGGGAACTGAACAGCCACTAGTGAAACACTTTGGCGTGGACAGCAAAAACAATCGGATTGACGCAAAATATGGGGAATATACAACGAATGTAGAAGGCGTATTTGCAGCGGGAGATGCAAGACGCGGTCAAAGCTTAATTGTCTGGGCAATTAACGAAGGCAGACAAGTGGCGCACGAGGTAGACCGTTATTTAATGGGGAGTTCGGTTCTGCCAAAATAGGTCAAACAAAGGGTGTTTACCATATATAGAGAAAAGCCATGACCAAAGAGTGGTCATGGCTTTTTATGATTCAGACATGGTTGGCTGGATAATGACTTTTTTACGTTTGAACTGGGATACAACCAAACAGAGGAAGACAGCAAGAACAAAAAGAGAAATGGTCAAAAAGCCAAACGTATAGGAGCCCGTCATTTCTTTTAAACTGCCAAGAACGTTTGGTAAAAAGAATCCCCCAATGCCGCCTGCAGCCCCTACAATTCCAGTCACAATCCCAATTTCCTTATGAAACACTTGCGGCACAAGCTGGAACACCGCCCCATTCCCCATACCAAGACACATCATTCCGACAAATAAAAGCGCAATGACCACTGGTAAAGCAGGTAGACTACTCACTGCCCCTAAACAGATACCAATCAAAGCAAATAAACCGAGCAGTACTTTCATCCCGCCAATTTTATCGGCAATCAAACCGCCAACTGGCCGAAAGAAGCTGCCTGCCGCCACGCAAAGCGTCACAAAATCACCGGCATGAATTTTCGAAATCGCATATTGGTCCACAAAGAAAATACTCAAGAAACTTGAAAGGCCGACAAAACCACCGAATGTAATTGCATAAAGAAGACAGAAAAACCACGTTGTCTTTACTTTAAAGACTGAAAAATAGGACCGAAGCGGCTGAGGGGCCGGCTGGTTTGGTGCATCTTTTGCTGTGAAAATAAAAAACAAAAAGACGAAACTTAAAGGAATAAGAGCGAGCCCCATCACTGTATGCCAGCCATACATCTCCGCAAGCCTTGGTCCAAAGAGTGTCGAGATCAGTGTTCCGCTGTTTCCGGCGCCGGCAATTCCCATCGCTACCCCTTGTAAATGAGGAGGATACCAGCGGCTTGCCATCGGTAAAGCGACCGCAAAACTCGCACCTGCAACCCCTAATAAAATCCCGATCAGTACTAGCTCTGAAAGGGTTGTACCACCGAAAAACCCCCATATAAGCGGAATGGTGGTCAAAATCATGCCCATCATCGCTGTTTTTTTAGGTCCCATTCGGTCTGTTAATAGGCCTAGCACAATTCGAAAAAAAGATCCGGATAAAATCGGAATGGCTACAATCATGCCTTTTTCTATTGTCGATAAGGCAAAATCTTGTGCAATAAAAGCACCGAGTGCCCCCAGCAAAACCCAAATCATGAAACTCACGTCAAAATATAAAAATGAACCAAACAATGTCTTAGGATGACCACTAGAAGTCAATTCTGAGAGTTTCACAAAACCCCTCCTTTATTTTGAATTTTCTGACTCAAAGATAGCGAGTTGATAGAAGGAATGGAAGTGTTGTGTTAGAAAAAATGACATGGATAAACACTTTTTTACAAATGTGTGCCATAATCTAGGCAAACATTGCTTTGGCGCAAAAAGCTAGAAAGGTTGATCTCACATGGCAAAACGTAAACTCGTGTTTATCGGAAACGGCATGGCGAGTATGAAATGTATCGAACATATCGTAAAGAAACAGCCAGAACGCTATTCCATCACAATCATTGGAAAAGAGAAGCACCCGGCCTACAACCGAATAAAACTTTCGTCAGTTTTACAAAAAAGTGAATCGTTATCTCAAATTGAACTAAAGCCAAAAGAATGGTACACCAAACATGACATCACCATCCAAACAGGCGAAGCAGTTGTCCACATCGATACAAAGCGTCAATTGCTCATGACAGAAGCACGCCGGAAAATCCCGTATGACAAACTAGTTATCGCCACAGGCTCATCGCCTCATTTTCTGCCTATACAAGGCGTATCCAAAAAAGGGGTCTATGCTTTTCGTACGATTGACGATTATGAGGCCATTTACGCTGATTCTTTTCGCTATGAGCGTGCAGCAGTCATTGGAGGTGGTGTACTTGGTGTGGAAGTGGCCGCTGGTTTACAGATCGCTGGACTGAAGGCAACCTTGATTCATCACACGGATTGGCTTATGCAACGCCAATTAGATGAAACAGCTGCAGGGCTTTTGTCTCAACAATTAAGTCGCAAGGGGATTCAGGTAAAAACAAATGCTCATACGATTGCATGTTTAGGAAACGAGAGAGTAGAAGGCGTTCTGTTAAAAAGTGGAGATATCGTGGATGCTGATCTCGTGGTTTTCACAACGGGGGTCCGTCCGAATATAGAGCTTGCAAAACAGCACGGCATTCATACAAGAAAAGCCATTGTTGTAAATGATGTCATGCAGACAAACGTTGAGAATATTTATGCTATTGGAGAATGTGCAGAGCATAAGGGGATGGTGCACGGTCTTGTGCAGCCTATTTATGAACAAGCAAACGTGCTTGCGAATCATTTATTAGATGAACTGGTCACGAATTTACCTCCTGCCATTTATTCAACAAAATTGAAAGCAAATGACATATCTATTTATTCTGCTGGCAGTATTGTAAACCGATCCCCCTCCGCTTCAGTGGTGACTTACTTAGATGAAGAACAAGAAGTATATAAAAAACTAGTGTTTGAACATGATGTGCTCACAGGCGTTGTATTAGTTGGTCAACTTGAGAGAGCTGAGCAGCTTTTGCAGGATGTAAAAGTGGGGCGTGATAAAAGCGTAGTCATGAAATCACTGAATGAAGAGCAGATATCCCCTTTAGATTCATTAAAAGCAGAGGATCTCATCTGCCAATGCCATACGGTGACGAAGGGAGCAATATTCAAAAGCATATCGGTCCATCAGCTGACAAATTTAGAAGAGATAAAAAAACAGACAGGGGCCGCAACGGGCTGCGGAGGCTGTCAAGAGCTTGTTCGTGCCTGCTGCCATGTCTCATCAAATCAGCTAACGGAAGCACTGGAGACGTTTTGCTCGTGCACAAATGTAGAGAAACAGACCATTTTTTCGTATATAAAAAATCAGCAGCCGCTGAATGAAGAGCAAGTAAGAAGACAATTTAATTGGATGACAGATAACGGCTGTGACAAATGCCGAGCAGCCATTCCATACTATCTTGAGCAGTTTCAAGATCTTTTCGTAAAAGACAGCCCATCAGATCATGAGCACATACTAATGCCTCAGTTATATGGTGGCCGTCTTGATCTGACATTTTTACAGATGATAACCGGATTGTTAGAGCAAAAGCAAATTCAGCACGTAGAACTAACGGAGAATAAACGAATTCGGCTGATCGGTATTTCACAAGAGGCCGCCCATATTGTAAAAGAACATGGACACATCATGCCACAAGAAAGCAAGAGACTTTCTCATGTTCTTTCATGTGATTGTCGTCACGATCCATCTGTCACAACACTTGTCATGGAGATCGAAAGACAACTAGAAAACACGCTTTTACCTGCAGTCACATCGATTCATATCGCTGGTCCTTCCTGCATATGTCATTTCAGCCCCATCTATGACATCTGCATCAAGAAGCAGCTGGATGAATGGGACATTTATATAGGAGGCAGCATACGTCAACCTAAGGCAGGTCAGCTTTTTTATTCTGTGAGCCGAAGGGATGAGCTGATTCCTTTTTTAAAAGCACTGCTTGAAGACTATAGAAAACGTGCATATTTTCAAGAATCTATTGGAGACTGGATCCAAAAAAACGGCATCATTTCCATCCGAGAAAAATTGCTCGATGAGGAAATGAGAGAAGAGCTCTGCGAGCAATTTGAGCAAAGTAGACAAAAGGGTGTGAATGTATGAATCAATCTTTTTTACAATATGTGCAGCAAACATCAGAGCAGCAAGAGCGAAAAAGGGTGTTCCCATCTCAATGTCCGTTTTGCAGTATGCAGTGCAAAATGCAATTAGTCGAGCAGCACGCAGAAGGGCGAACACGCTACCAGACGATAGGTATTCATAATCCAACCACGTTCGGCAGGATCTGTATGAAAGGGCAGCATGCCCACCAGCACGCACTGCACAAGGAACGATTGAATCACCCCCTCATCAAAAGAAACGGTCAATTTGTCAAAGTGACTTGGCAGGAGGCACTTGACGAAATCAAAGCACGCACTCAAACCCTTCAGACGGAACATGGGTACGATGCTATCAGTGTGTATGGTAGTGCATCGATTACAAATGAAGAAGCTTATTTACTCGGAAAATTTGCAAGGGTCGCCCTTAAAACGAAATACATTGATTACAACGGAAGACTGTGTATGTCTTCAGCAGCAACAGCAGCTAACCAAACATTTGGACTTGATCGGGGTCTAACCTTTCCGCTTCGTGACATCAAGCATGCCCGGGTTTTACTATTGGTTGGAACCAATATAGCGGAATGTCAGCCGACCCTCATGCCGTACTTGGAAGAAGCTAAAAAGAACGGGGCATTTCTCATCGTGATCGATCCGCGAAAAACAGCAACAGCCAAACTAGCAGACTTACATGTCAGCTTAAGGCCTGGGTCAGATGCTGCACTCGCAAATGGAATCTTACACGTCATGCTTCATGAACAGTTACTAGACGAAGAATTTATTAAAAAACGAACATCAGGTTTTCAAGAAATGAAACAGCATATTTCACACATGTCCCTGCAAGACATTACGCAGCAAACCGGTGTATCGATGAAAGTCATTCAAAAAATAGCGAGAAAATTCGCCCGCGAAAAAACAGGCATGATTCTGACTGCAAGAGGCATTGAGCAGCAAATAGACGGGACAGCATCCGTTCGTAATTTCCTGAATATTCTGCTTGTTACTGGGAAAATTGGACGGATTGGGTGTGGCTATGGCGCGATTACTGGGCAAGGAAATGGACAGGGTGCAAGAGAGCATGGACAAAAAGCAGATCAGCTTCCTGGTTACCGTGATATCACAAACCCAGTACATAGAAAAGAAATTTCTGAAATATGGAAGATCGATGAAAAAGAACTGCCTGGAAAAGGTGTATCTGCTTTTGAAATGTTTGAAAAAATGCAGAAAGGAGAGATAAAAGCGCTCTTTTTAATGTGTTCTAATCCCGTTCAATCAGGTCCGCATGCAAGCTTTATCAAAAAAGCCATCGAGCAGCTGTCCTTTTTTGTCGCAATTGATTTATTTATCTCTGAGACGGCTGCACTCGCAGATGTTATTTTACCAGCTTCGTCATATTTAGAGGACGAAGGGACCATGACGAACATTGAAGGACGCGTTACGCTGAGAGAAGCAACCTATCCACTCAAACACCAAAGAAAGCACGATTGGCAAATCATTTGTGATATAGCAGCAGTATTAGGCAAAGGCGGCTCTTTTTCTTTTTCATCTGCAGAAGACATCTTTGAGGAATTGAGAACAGCAACGAAAGGAGCCAAAGCCGATTATTCCGGTATGACCTATGACAGGTTAAGGAAGACGCAAGGCATATTATGGCCCTGCTCTCATTTGGAAGACCGAGGAACAGAAAGACTATTTGAGCATCAATTCTCACATCCTGATCAATTAGCAAAATTTGCAGTCGTTGCACATGGACAACAGGGTGCAAAAGAACCAGTCAGTCCAGAATATCCACTCTATTTAACGACCGGCAGGGTGATGGCTCATTACCAAACGGGCGTTCAAACAAGAAAAAGCACCTCTCTTGTTGCCCGGCAGTTTGAAGCTTATGCAGAGCTTCATCCTGACACAGCCGAAGCTTACGGATTTCAGCACGGGGAGCTCGTCACCATCCAGTCAAAACGAGGAAGCGTCATCATGAGGTGCCACATAACAGATAGCATCCGAAAAGATACTGTGTTTGTTCCGTTTCACTGGAATAAACATCAATCAATTAACCTATTAATTGGTAAACAGTTAGATCCACACAGTAAAATGCCAGGTTTTAAAAATTGTCCTGTACAGCTGTCAGCCTACAAGAATTGAAAACTATGTGAGAAATTTTAACATGTATTTTCCATCTTTGTTTAGATTATGGTACTTTCTAAAAAACGATCACATGAGGGGTGTTTTTCATGAAAGAAAAACTCGTATTAGTAGGGAATGGTATGGCTGGTATCCGAACGCTCGAAAACATTTTAAAAACGGACAATGAACGATTCGACATGACTGTATTTGGAACTGAGCCGTATCCTAACTATAATCGGATTCTTTTATCGAAAGTTCTCCAAGGGGATACAAAGACAGAGGATATTACGTTAAACGATTGGAATTGGTACAAGGAACATCATATTCAGCTGTTTACAAATGAGACCATTGTGAAGATCGATCCAGACAATCAAACCGTTATGAGTGATCAAGGACGGACCGTGCATTATGACCGTTTAATTTTAGCGACAGGGTCACTCCCGTTCATCCCGCCCATTCCAGGGAGCGATAAAAAAGGGGTAACAGCTTTTCGTACATTACAAGACACAGAGGAAATGGTCAAAGCATCTATGATGTACAAAAAAGCAGCCGTCATTGGAGGCGGGCTCCTTGGACTTGAAGCCGCGCGTGGTCTATTAAACTTAGGTATGGAAGTGACCGTCATTCACCTTGGCTCTCATTTAATGGACCGTCAGCTCGATCCGGTGGCAGGTCAGCTTCTGCAAGCAGCTTTAGAAAAACAAGGCATGAGCTTTCTATTAGGAAAACAGACAAATGAGATTTTAGGAGATACAAGGGTAGAAGGGCTAACATTTTCAGATGGTTCTACATTAGAGACAGATATGGTGGTCATGGCGGCAGGAATTAAACCGAATCACAAGCTTGCCGAAACGAGCGGCATTGAAGTGAACCGGGGGATTATCGTCAATGATTTCATGGAAACAAGTGTCCCGCGGATTTACGCAGTCGGAGAATGTGTTGAACATAGAGGACAAACGTACGGTCTTGTCGCGCCATTATACGATCAAGCAAACGTGCTCGCACAGCATGTATGTGACATGTCTCCGGCGCCTTATGAAGGATCTGTACTATCGACACAGCTAAAAGTATCAGGGGTTGATGTATTTTCAGCTGGAGATTTTATCGAAAATGATGAGAAACAAGCGATTAAGATTTTTGACGAACAGCAAGGTATTTATCAAAAACTAGTCTTCCAGCAAAACCGATTAGTCGGCGCCGTCATGTTTGGAGAAACAAGCGATGGACCACGTTTATTCTCGTACATTAGAGAAGGTGTTGATATGTCAGATATGGAAAAAGTATCTGTCTTAACATCAAATGAGCTGGCGCAAGAAAACACGATTGAACAAATGGCAAACGACCATATCGTTTGCGGCTGTAATGGTGTCTCAAAAGGTCAAATAGTGGCAGCTATTCAAAAAGAAGGCCTAACGACTATACAAGAGGTCAAGCAATGTACAAGTGCTTCTCGGTCATGCGGAGGCTGTCAATCTGTTGTGGAAGAGATTTTATGGCACACTTTAGGCGATGATGCAAACCGCACTGCGCAAAAAGAAACCATCTGCGCCTGCACCACCTTATCAAGAGATGAAGTGATTCATGAAATAAAAGAGAAAGGTTTGCAGCATGTCAAAGAAGTGATGAATGTACTTGACTGGGAAACAGAAGAAGGCTGTTCAAAGTGCCGGCCTGCACTGAATTACTATTTAGGGATGATGTATCCGCTTGACTACAAAGATGAAAAAAGCTCGCGATTTGTGAATGAACGAATGCATGCCAACATCCAAAACGATGGTACCTATTCGGTCGTTCCACGTATGTACGGGGGCGTGACAAATGCTAATGACCTGAGAAAAATAGCGGATGTCGTTGACAAATATGAGATACCGCTTGTGAAAATGACTGGAGGGCAGCGAATCGACCTTTTAGGTGTCAAAAAAGAAGATTTACCAAAAGTATGGGCTGATTTAGATATGCCGTCTGGTTATGCTTACGGAAAATCATTAAGAACCGTCAAAACTTGTGTTGGAGAACAATTTTGCAGATTCGGAACGCAAGATTCCATTTCTCTTGGGATCGCACTTGAAAAGAAATTTGAAGGACTTGCCACACCGCACAAAGTCAAAATGGCCGTATCAGCCTGTCCAAGAAACTGTGCTGAATCTGGGATTAAAGATCTTGGCATCGTAGGTATCGATGGGGGATTTGAATTGTATGCTGGCGGGAATGGAGGGACACATTTACGAGCTGGAGACTTATTAATGAAAGTAAGTACAGCAGAAGAAGTAGAACAAATGGCCGCAGCCTACCTTCAATATTACAGAGAAACCGCAAATTATTTAGAGAGAACATCCGCTTGGGTTGAACGGCTTGGATTGAATCATATCCAAACGGTACTGCTAGATGACAAGAAACGTGCAGCATTAATCGAAAGAATGGACATCGCACTTTCAACTTATGAAGAACCGTGGCAAGAGATTCGAGAGAACGAAACAGAAACAAGACAATTATTTCAAAAGGCAACTGCTTCCGTCTAAATCAATTGAAGGGATGAGATCAGATGACAGTTTCAATTGTAAAAGTTCATATTGGTACAATATCAGATTTTCCATTGCAGCTAGGGAAAACAGTCGCAGCCGGTCCACTTGAATTAGCTGTTTTTCAAACCTCTAACAAGCAGTTCAAAGCCATTGAAAATCGCTGTCCTCATAAAGGCGGTGTACTAGCTGAAGGAATGGTGAGCGGAGATCATGTCTTCTGTCCAATGCATGATTGGAAAATCAATCTTTCATCAGGAAATGTTCAAGAACCAGATCATGGATGCGTGAAAACATATGAAGCATTGGTTGAGGGAGACGACGTCTTTATTTTACTGCCTTCATAAATGGTTTAGAACCTTCCTTTCCTGTACATGCTGTAAATACATGCAGTGAGAAAGGAAGGTATATGTGTGCCATTTTTTAATATTTTGATTGAACTCTTTATCGGATTTTTCGCTTTATTTTCCATTACAAAGCTATTAGGGAAAACACAATTTGCACAAATCACGCCGTTTGATTTTATTTCTGCACTGATTTTAGGGGAGATGGTCGGTAACGCCATTTTTGATCCAGAAGTCAGCGTGCTACATATCCTTTTTGCAGTTGCAGTCTGGGGCGTTTTAATCTACACAGTTGAATGGCTTTCACAAAAATTCAAATCCATTCGCGCTTTTTTAGAAGGAAGACCGACTCTTGTGATTGATAAAGGAAAGATTCACTACAATCGATTAAAGAAAAATATGCTCGATTTAAATCAGTTGCAGACGCTGATTCGAGCGAAAGGGCATTTTGCTCTTAATGAAATTGAATTTGCCATTTTGGAAACGGATGGGTCTGTGAGTGTGCTTCCGAAAATGAAATATGCACCAGCTACAGCCGAAGATGTGAACGTGAAAGGAAAAGAAGTCACATTGCCTAGAACGTTTATTATCGACGGAGAGATTCTAAGAAAAGATTTAAAGGAAGCTGGATTTGATGAAGCGTGGCTGAGAGAGCAATTGAAAAAGCAGCACATTTCCTCCTATAAAGACGTCCTATTTTGTGAATGGATTGAAAATGAAGGAATTTATGCGATGAAATATGAAAAAACATCCACAACCTAACACAGTGGATGTTTTTTTGTGTTTTTTTGTTTTATAAGTGAATAGGATCAAAAAGAATACGTCAATGAAAACGTTCACAATATAAGGGGGAGATGTGTGATGAAGTATGGAAAACGACTGCTGATGATGGTATTGGCCTTACTGCTTTTTGACTCAGCTTATGCGCAAGCAGCTGGACACAACCATCAAACAAACCGCGTGCTTATTGTCGATCAAAAAGGAAATGGGACATTTCGAACGGTTCAATCTGCCATTGATGCGATACCAGTGAACAATCAACAGCAAACGACGATATATATTAAAAATGGTGTGTATAAAGAAAAGATTCTCCTTCCGCAAAATAAGTCGTATGTGTCCTTTATTGGAGAAAATCAGTATCAGACGATTCTGACGTATGATGATACAAATGCAAGCAGCGGGAGCACAACCAATAGCTCTAGTACAATGATTCGGGCAAATCATTTTTACGCAGAAAATATCACGTTTCAAAATACAGCTGGCCGAAACGCAGGGCAGGCGGTTGCCCTTTATGTATCCGGGGACCGGGTTGTGTTTAAACACGTACGTGTTCTAGGTTATCAAGATACACTTTATGCCACAGGCACAGGGAGACAATATTATGAAGATTGCTATATCGAGGGCACGGTTGACTTCATCTTTGGTTCAGCAACGGCTGTATTTAAAAGAGCTGAAATAAAAAGTCTTGGAAATGGGTATATTACAGCGGCATCCACAACAGAAGCGCAAAAGTATGGCTACGTTTTTATTGATTCCACATTAAATAAAGGAACGGCTTCGTCTCAATCTGTGTACTTAGGCCGTCCATGGAGACCACATTCGGCTGTCACGTTCCTCCAAACAAAAATGGATGAACATATTAAAGCTGAGGGATGGCATAACTGGGAGAACAAAGACAACGAAAGAACGGCTAGATATCAAGAATATGGATCAACGGGCGCAGGGAGTCATGTGGCAAACCGGGTGAAATGGTCAACGATATTAACAAAAAACGAAGCAAGTCAAATCACCGTTCAAGCCGTGCTTAGCGGAAGCGATGGCTGGAATCCTGAAAAAAGGTAAAAGAGGCTTGTCAGTTTTCGTCAAAGAAAGCTGACTTTTCTGTTTAAAAAACCTTTGAGAACAAACGTTCTTTTGTGTATAATGAACATAATCTGCTAAATTTGGCTGCTTTTCTAAAAAGGAGGGATTGCGTGAAACGTTTCTCACAGGTCATGTTTTTACAACTATGTATTTTGTCGATGTTATTTCTCCCTTTTTCAGTGAAAGATGAACAACTAACGGCTCATGATGATCAATCAAAATGGATCACTTCTTTAGACGAATTCATTCGAACAGCACCTGATTTAGAGGGCGCAATTGCTGGCATCAGCGTACGCGATACTTCTGACACTTCTCTTCTTTATGAACATCAAGCGGACATCCGTCTGACTCCTGCTTCTAATATGAAATTACTCACATCTGCTATCGCACTCGATCTACTGGGTGAAACACACACTTTTCCAACAGACGTTTGGATAGATGGTTCAATTCACAAAAAAACATTGCACGGCAATCTTTATCTCCGAGGCACTGGAGACCCGACATTGTTAGAAAGCGATTTTGCCGCATTAGCCAAACAAGTCAAAAAGGCCGGAATACATACGATTCGTGGACAGCTTGCAGCTGATGATACTTGGTTTGATGACACAAGGTATTCCATCGATCTGCCGTGGAGTGATGAAGATCAATATTACGGCGCTCAAATATCTGCTCTTACTGCTTCACCGAATGAGGATTATGATGCAGGAACGATCATTCTCGAAGTCAAGCCGGGAAAGAAAGCAGGGCAGAAGGCCAGCTATGAGATGATCCCGAAGACTGACGTCGCTCAAGTTGTCAATCAAGTGAAAACTGTGCCAGAAGGCGGAAAGAAGAAAATATCTTTTAAACGCTCTCACGGTACAAACAAAATTACACTGACTGGAACGATTCCGCTAAAAGCATCCTCGTCTAAACAATGGGTCGCATTATGGGAACCGACAACGTATGCTTTAGACTTAATGAAACGAGCATTAAAGGCTGAGGGGGTTCAGCTGAAAGGACCACTCAAAACAAAACAAGTTCCTAAGAAAGCGAAAAAAATCGCTTCCCATTCATCAATGCCTTTATCCGATCTTCTTGTTCCGATGATGAAATTAAGCAATAATACACATGCAGAAATTCTGTTAAAAGAACTTGGGAAGCGGGTAAAGAACAAAGGGAGTTTTGACAAAGGGCTTGACGTGCTGAATGAACGTCTTCCTGCCTATGGCATAGATGCATCTATGACTGTGTTGAGAGACGGATCAGGCATATCACCGATTAACCTTGTTTCTGCAAATCAATTCACGTTATTTTTGACAAACATTCAAAAGGAAAAATGGTTTAACACCTATGTCCATGCACTTCCGTTAGCTGGGGCAAGTGAGCGTATGGTGGGAGGTACATTAAGAAATAGATTGAAAGAACCAGCTACACTAGAAAAAGTGCGTGCAAAAACAGGTACACTATCAACGGTCAGCACACTATCTGGATATATTGAAACGCAGAGTGGAAAAACGCTTGCTTTTTCCATCTTATTGAATCATCTCGTTGATGACGAAAAAGGAAAAGAGATAGAAGACCGCATTGTCAGCATGTTAGCTGAGGATCTTTAGACAGAGAAGGAGAACCATCATGACGTTAGATAATAATCAATCTTTAGTAAAAACCATGTCGATCTTTCTAATTCCACTTTTATTAAGCAATATTTTGCAATCAATTGGACAGCTTGTTTCCATTGTGCTTGTCGGTAGATGGATTGGAGAGGATGCAGTAGCTGCGATTTCTGCATTCTTTCCACTTTTCTTTTTACTTGTTTCTTTTTCCATTGGGATTGGATCAGGGAGCTCGATCCTGATTGGACAAGCATACGGAGCAAAAAATGAGCAGAGGTTAAAGGAAATTATCGGTACAACGCTTTCGTTCACCTTTTTAATCGGACTTTCTTTAGCTATCATTGGAGGTTTTTTTGCCACAGATATTTTACATCTGATGGGGACACCTGCAAATATTGTGGAGGAAAGTGCGGCATATGCCAGAATCCTATTCATCTCCATGCCCATCTTATTTCTTTATTTTGTCTATACAACTTTTTTACGAGGAACAGGAGATTCAAAAACACCATTTTATTTCTTAATGATTAGTACAGGAACCAATATTTTATTGCTGCCAATTTTATTATTCGGCTGGCTTGGTTTACCGGCATTTGGTTTATATGGTGCTGCGTATTCTTCTGTGATTTCTACAATCGTTACGTTTATCATTCTTCATATCTATCTTTATAAAACAAAGCACCCGCTGCGCATTGATGCGTCGGTTAGAAAGCATTTATTGATGAAAGGGGATTTATTAAAAACGCTATTAAAGTTAAGTATCCCTTCTAGTATTAATATGATTCTCATTTCTTTATCAGAAATTGCTGTCATTTCTTTTGTCAACGATTATGGATCACAGGCGACCGCAGCTTATGGCGTTGTCAACCAAGTTGTAAGTTATGTACAGATGCCCGCAGTGAGCCTTGGTATTGCAGTATCTATTTTCGCCGCACAATTCATTGGCGCAGGAAACATGAATCGTTTGAAAGATGTCATTAAAATTGGGCTGGGGCTAAACTTTGCGATAGGCGGATTGATTATTATTTTCGTCTATATTTTCGCACCGCAAATTTTATCTATCTTTTTAACAGATCCTGCAACGATTGACATTGCATATAGTTTGGTCGTGATTACCCTATGGAGCTATCTCATTTTCGGAACAGCACAAATCGTTGCAGCCACAATGAGAGCAAGTGGCACAGTTCTATGGCCGACCATCTTTAGTATTTGTTCCATTTGGCTTGTTGAAGTACCAGTGGCTTATGTGCTATCACACCATACATCGCTTGGGATCAAAGGAATCTGGATAGGATATCCTGCAGCCTTTTTTGTAAACTTATTGCTCCAATACGGCTATTATCGACTGGTATGGAAGAAAAAGCAGATCGTTGCACTTGTCCAATCATAATGTGAGCCTATCATCTGGCATATATATACGAAGATCGATTACTTTGTAGGGGGTCTGATCTTCTATGTTTTTAAACCAAAGAAGTGAGCTCAGTTCGTATGATATCGGTGACTTCACTTATGCTGGACCAGATTTTCAAGTCTTGACGTGGGGAGAAGGAACAACGCTGAATGTAGGAAAGTTTTGTTCCATCGCAAACGAAGTAAAAGTTTTTCTTGGTGGTGAACACCGAACAGATTGGGTCACCACATATCCCTTTAATCAAATTTTCACAGATGCTGCCCACATTGAAGGACATCCACGATCAAAAGGGGATGTGTGTATAGGGCACGATGTTTGGATTGGATATGGAGCAACAATCATGTCAGGGGTACAGATAGGAAACGGGGCAGTCATTGGAGCAAATAGTCTGATTACAAAAGATGTGCCTCCATATGCGATTGTCGCAGGGAACCCGCAGCGTCTCATGAAATATCGGTTTTCTTCTGATATCATTGAAAAACTTCAGTTGTTAGAATGGTGGAATTTAGAGTTTACCGTCATCCAATCTATTTTTCACCTCTTACAATCTAATGATATCGAACATTGTATAAAAGTTATAGAAGACATAAAAAAGAAAGGCTGAAAAGCCTTTCTTTTTTCTTTTTTTGCTTAACTGAGCCGTATGATGGTCAAGGTTGCTCCGGCCGCACCACCACCGCCAACTAATATAGCTGTGACAACCACTCCAAAAAACTGCAGTGAAATAGTATTACCAGCTGTTAAATTAACAATGACAGTATTGTTAATAAATGAAGTAGAGATAGTAGGTGATTGAACAGAACCAGAAATAGTATTTGTTCCATTTAACAGCAAACGCGTATTAATCAAAAGTGCTGTAGTGGTGTTGACTTGATACGTAATATAATATTTACCTGTTTGCAGAACGGTAAAAACCGTACTTGTGCCGTTTGCTGTAAAACCGGTAATGTTTTGAAAGTTCGGCAATGGAATATTCGTTCCCGAGGCTACAGTAACAATGGTAGGACCAGAACTATTAGCAGCATATAGTGCTGTATCCGTAAAACCACCTGTTCCAGTAGGTCCGGTAGCACCCGTGATACCTGTAGCGCCAGTCGGACCAGTTGAACCCGTGATACCTGTAGCGCCAGTCGGACCAGTTGAACCCGTGATACCAGTAGCACCAGTAGCTCCAGTTGCACCCGTGATACCGGTTGCCCCAGTTGCCCCTGTGCTACCAGTGACCCCAGTAGATCCGGTTGAACCTGTGATTCCCGTGGCTCCAGTAGGTCCGGTTGAACCTGTGATACCCGTGGCACCAGTTTCTCCAGTTGAACCTGTGATTCCCGTAGCTCCAGTCGGACCAGTTGGTCCAGTGATACCAGTGACCCCAGTCGGACCGGTTGAACCTGTAATTCCTGTAGCACCAGTAGCTCCAGTTGAACCTGTGATACCCGTGGCCCCAGTAGCTCCAGTTGCACCGTGATACCAGTAGCTCCAGTCGGATCCGGTTGAACCTGTGATTCCCGTGGCTCCAGTAGGTCCGGTTGAACCTGTGATACCCGTGGCACCAGTAGCTCCAGTTCTCCAGTTGAACCTGTGATTCCCGTAGCTCCAGTCGGACCAGTTGGTCCAGTTGAGTGACCCCAGTAGGTCCCACCTGTGATTCCTGTAGCACCAGTAGCTCCAGTTGAACCTGTGATACCAGTAGCACCAGTAGCTCCGGTTGAACCAGTGTCGGACCGGTTACCTGTGATTCCGTGGCACCAGTGTAATTCCTGATTAGCACCAGTAGCTCCAGTTGCACCCGTGATACCAGTAGCACCAGTCGGACCGGTTGCACCTGTGATTCCCGTAGCTCCAGTTGACCAGTTGGTCCTGTGATACCAGTGGCCCCAGTTAGCTCCGGTTGCACCTGTGATACCAGTAGCACCAGTGGCTCCCCCAGTGGCCCAGCTCCAGTTGCACCACCCGTGATACCAGTTGCACCCGTGCAGTAGCACCAGTCGATTCCCGTGGCACCAGTAGCTCCAGTTGCACCCGTGATACCAGTAGCCTGTCACACCAGTGGCACCAGTAGGTCCGGTTGAACCTGTGATACCAGTAGCACCAGTAGGTCCGGTTTGAACCAGTGTGACCATAGTGATACCCACCCCAGTCGGACCGGTTGAACCTGTAATTCCTGTAGCACCACCAGTGGCACCAGTAGCTCCAGTTGAACCCGTGATACCAGTAGCTCCAGTCGGACCACCTGTGATACCCGTGGTCCCAGTAGGTCCGGTTGCACCTGTAATTCCTGTGCACCAGTCGGACCAGTTGGTCCAGTGCTGCCCGTGCCCCAGTAGCCACCAGTAGGTCCGGTTGAACCTGTTGAGTACCGGTTGTGATACCAGTAGCACCAGTAGGTCCAGTTGCACCTGTGATACCAGTAGCTCCAGTCGGACCAGTAGGTCCAGTTGCACCAGTAGCTCCGGTTACCCAGTGGCCCCAGTAGGTCCGGTTGAACCTGTGATACCAGTAGCACCAGTAGGTCCAGTTGCACCTGTGATAGCACCAGTAGCACCAGTAGGTCCGGTTGAAGCAGTAGCACCAGTAGGTCCGGTTGCACCTGTGATACCAGTAGCACCAGTAGGTCCAGTTGCACCTGTGATACCAGTAGCACCAGTGGTCCGGTTACCAGTAGCACCAGTAGCTCCAGTTGTCAGTCGGACCAGTAGGTCCAGTTGCACCTGTGATACCAGTAGCAGGTCCCACCCGTGGCCCCAGTAGTTGCACCTGTGTCCTGTGTACCAGTAGCACCAGTACCGGTTGTGATACCAGTAGCCAGTAGGTCCGGTTGAACCTGTGATACCAGTAGCACCAGTAGGTCCAGTTGAACCTGTGATACCAGTAGCACCAGTAGGTCCAGTTGAACCTGTGATACCAGTAGCACCAGTAGGTCCGGTTGCACCTGTGATCCCAGTAGGACCCCAGTGCACCTGTGATACCAGCCCCAGTAGCTCCAGTTGCACCTGTGATACCAGTAGCACCAGTAGGTCCAGTTGCACCTGTGATGCCAGTAGGTCCCACCTGTGTACCAGTAGCACCAGTAGGTCCGGTTGCACCTGTGATTCCCGTGGCACCAGTAGCTCCAGTTGCACCTGTGATTCCCGTGGCCCCAGTAGCTCCAGTTGCACCCGTGATACCAGTAGCACCAGTCGGACCGGTTGCACCTGTGATTCCCGTAGCTCCAGTCGGACCAGTTGGTCCAGTGCACCTGTGCCCGTCACACCAGTGTAGCCCCAGTAGGTCCGGTTGAACCTGTGATACCCGTAGGCCAGTCGGACCAGTTGGTCCAGCTGCTGCCCGTCACACCAGTGGCCCCAGTAGGTCCGGTTGTGTGACCCCGTGGCCCCAGTAGCTCCAGTTGAACCTGTGCTACCAGTGACCCCAGTCGGACCGGTTGAACCTGTGATACCAGTAGCACCAGTAGGCACCAGTAGGTCCGGTTGAACCTGTGATACCAGTAGCACCAGTAGGTCCGGTTGAACCTGTGATACCAGTGGCCCCAGTAGGTCCGGTTGAACCTGTGATACCC
This sequence comes from Bacillus sp. FSL K6-3458, assembly GCF_038005045.1. Lineage (NCBI taxonomy): Bacteria > Bacillati > Bacillota > Bacilli > Caryophanales > Bacillaceae > Bacillus > Bacillus sp. FSL K6-3458. The sequence goes on from NZ_JBBOSI010000001.1 coordinate 2,198,170, forward strand.
GTGGCCCCAGTAGCTCCAGTTGCACCGGTTGAACCTGTGATACCCGTGGCCCCAGTAGCTCCAGTTGTGTGATACCAGTGCTACCAGTGACCCCAGTCGGACCGGTTGAACCTGTGATACCAGTAGCACCAGTAGCACCAGTAGGTCCGGTTGAACCTGTGATACCCGTGGCCCCAGTAGGTCCGGTTGAACCTGTGATACCAGTAGCACCAGTAGGTCCGGTTGCACCTGTGATACCAGTAGCACCAGTAGGTCCGGTTGCACCTGTGATACCAGTAGCACCAGTCGGACCAGTAGGTCCAGTTGCACCTGTGATACCAGTAGCACCAGTAGGTCCGGTTGAACCTGTGATACCAGTAGCACCAGTAGCTCCAGTTGCACCCGTGATGCCAGTGGCCCCAGTAGGTCCGGTTGAACCTGTGATACCAGTGGCCCCAGTAGGTCCGGTTGAACCTGTAATTCCTGTAGCACCAGTAGCTCCAGTTGCACCTGTGATACCAGTAGCACCAGTAGGTCCGGTTGAACCTGTGATACCCGTGGCACCAGTAGGTCCGGTTGAACCTGTGATACCCGTGGCCCCAGTAGCTCCAGTTGAACCCGTGATACCAGTAGCACCAGTCGGACCGGTTGCACCTGTGATTCCCGTAGCTCCAGTCGGACCAGTTGGTCCAGTGCTGCCCGTCACACCAGTGGCCCCAGTAGGTCCGGTTGAACCAGTTGCCCCCGTGCTACCAGTGACCCCAGTCGGACCGGTTGAACCTGTGCTACCAGTAGCACCAGTAGCTCCGGTTGCACCTGTGCTACCAGTAGGTCCGGTTGAACCAGTGCTACCCGTGGCACCTGTAATTCCTGTAGCACCAGTAGCTCCAGTTGCACCGGTTGAACCTGTGCTACCCGTGGCCCCAGTAGCTCCAGTTGAACCTGTAATTCCTGTAGCACCAGTAGGTCCGGTTGAACCTGTAATTCCTGTAGCACCAGTAGGTCCAGTTGAACCTGTGATACCCGTGGCACCAGTAGGTCCGGTTGAACCTGTAATTCCTGTAGCACCAGTAGGTCCAGTTGAACCTGTGATACCCGTGGCCCCAGTAGCTCCAGTTGCACCGGTTGAACCTGTGATACCCGTGGCCCCAGTAGCTCCAGTTGAACCTGTGCTACCAGTGACCCCAGTCGGACCGGTTGCACCTGTGATACCAGTAGCACCAGTAGGTCCGGTTGAACCTGTGATACCCGTGGCACCAGTTTCTCCAGTTGAACCTGTGATTCCCGTAGCTCCAGTCGGACCGGTTGCACCTGTGATACCTGTTGCACCAGTAATTCCTGTAGCTCCAGTGCTGCCCGTTACTCCAGTAGAACCTGGAGCACCAGGTGCTGCCAAAAGCGTATAATCCGGGGACGTATCTGGCGTACCTAAAGGTGGAGCAGAGTTCACAATATACGTACCACCTTCATAAGTGACCACTTGACCGACTGAATACATTGATGCTCTTTCTGGATCATATGTTTCAATACCACTTAATCCTACCCCTGTAGGGCCAGTTGGGCCAGTTTCCCCAGAAGCCGCCAAAAGGGTATAGTCGGGGGAAAGTCCAGGTATTCCTGAGGGAGCATCTACCTTAGCAATATAAGTACTGCCATTATACGTGACAACTTGACCAGCCTCGTAATCTTGTGATTGTGAGGGGTTAAAAGGGAGGACACCGGTTAATCCGCCAGCAGGTCCGGTTGGTCCGGTAGGCCCAACCGGACCTGCTGGGCCTCTTCGTCCAACCCTTTGAATTATTTTTGATTGTTTTTCTCCTTTTGCACAAGACGGATCCCCTTGAGGTCTGTTTTGTTTTGAATGTTCTTGTTTAATAAAAGGACAGTCTCTTCTTTGAGGACGGTCATGACGTGATCTTTTGTAATGAGGCTGCTCATGATATCTACCGCAAAAGGGACATTTGTGATCGAATTGATTGTACAAATTGCCCATCTCCTAAAATTGATATTTCATTCTATGTACGAATTTTTAAATCGGAAGTAAAATCTAGAAAATTCATCATTTCGAAAATCATCGAATCAAATCATTTAAAAGTTAAATCGTTTTATGTTATGGTGTTGAAAGAATGAAACTAGTATGATTTTTGAAAGAAATGGGGCATCATGTATGAGTCAATCAGTTTTACAACGTGCAGCATATTCCGTGTTAAATTTATCCTCTGTAACAGAAGGTGGCACAATCAAAGCGTCATTTGAACATAGTATGGATTTAGCAAAAAAAGCTGAGAAGTGGGGCTACCATAGATATTGGCTTGCGGAGCATCATAATATGGAAGGGGTTGCGAGTTCAGCAACATCCGTCTTGATTGGACATATTGCTGGAGGGACTGAAAAGATCCGGGTTGGTTCTGGAGGGATTATGCTTCCAAACCATTCTTCACTCGTCATTGCAGAACAATTTGGAACACTGGAGACTTTGTATCCAGGGAGAATTGATTTAGGTCTTGGCAGGGCACCAGGAACAGATCAGTTAACGGCAAGGGCACTTAGACGTAATCTTCATAATGGGGAGGATTTCCCTGAGCAGCTTGAAGAACTTCGGCAATATTTCAAACCGACTGGTCAGGTCAAAAAACATGTAAGAGCCGTTCCGGGAGAAGGATTGGATATACCAATTTGGCTTCTTGGTTCAAGTGGTTTTAGTGCAAGGCTTGCAGGAGAACTGGGACTGCCATTTGCCTTTGCGGCACATTTCTCCCCTAAAAATACCATTCCTGCTTTAGAATTATACAGACAGTCATTTCAACCTTCAGATGTGTTAAAAGAACCTTATGCGATGGTTGGTGTGACGGTTTTTGCTGCTGATCAAACAGAGCGGGCTGAATATTTGGCGACGTCTCATTATCAGCGCTTCTTGAGCCTCATTCGCAATACACCAGGAAAACTCAAAGCCCCTGTTGAAAGTATGGATGGGCTATGGAGTCCATATGAGAAGGCGATGGTGGACGAACAATTAAGTTCGACGATGATCGGGGATAAACAAAAGGTGAAAAAAGAGTTAGAAGCCTTTATTGAGGCGACTCAAGCAGATGAAGTCATGATTAATTCTGATATGTTTGACCATCAAGAAAGAATGCGTTCTTATGAAATCATTGCAGAGATATTTCAAGAGGAACAAGAAAAATAAGAATAAAAAAAGAACTGCCAAGAGCAGTTCTCAGATTGTAGAGAAACTCATGTTTTTCTACAATCTTTTTTATTTTCATCGTAATGATGATGGATGAGATTGAATGAAAAAGGCCTCCCACACACCTAACCTAGCTTCGCTAGATGTGTGGCAATCTTCTTCATGTTCTGACAGGCAGCTGTGAGAAGCACTTGCTCACTCACATTTTGTTTTCCCCTCAACCGGCAGTAGCGAAGCCCGTGCAGTTGTTTTGAATCTGCAAAGCTTCGCTCTATTTTTTCTTTTCTTTTTTTATATAGCTCTTTTCCAGAGACAGATAGACGATTTTGTCTGATCCTTTCTTTATGTTCTTCCCATATGTGTCTTGAGATGACTTTTTGATGATTTTTCGACCTTGTGCATCTTTCAAGGAAAGGACACGATGTACATTTTTTAGGATCTGATTTGTAGAACCTATAACCTTTTCGATCAGTTGTTGTATATAATAGCTTCTCACCATTTGGGCATATGTAATGATCATGTTCAGAGTCATACTTGAATTTCCACTTCTCAAATAAACCTCTTGTTGGATGAAAGCGTCTATGTGCGATGACACCAAAAATACGGCGATCTGATAAACCTTTACAGATTGGGGTTGTCAAATAACCAGAATCAAGGGCAACAGCTTCTACTTGAAAACCAAATCGTGCGATTTGGTGATCCAACCGATCAAGATACGGAACAGAATCATGGACATTACCGGGCGTGATGTGGGCATCCGTGATGATATTGTACTTCATATCCGTTGTACGGTGGTCTAGGTAGAAAAAGCCTTCTGGCTTGTTTTCACGATAAAGATAGCCACTTTCAGGATCAGTCGTACTTTGACGAATGTCTTTTTCCGTTTTCACCTCCTCTTTTACCTTTAAGGGCTTTTTTCCGTGTGCCACCCGATCTTCTTGGATCGCTTCTTCTAAATCATTTATATAGTTCTGGGTATCCTGCTCAATCGTTTTTCTCATATATTTATGTTTATTGGCATTGGCTTTAAGATGAGTGGAGTCAGTAAAAAGAACGCGGCCTCCTACCATATCATGATTGATAGCTTGAAGCACGATCTCGTCGAAAATGTCTTGAAAAATCGTTGTATCTTTGAATCGAGTACGACGATTCCAGCTAATGGTCGAGTGATGAGGAACGGGGTCATTGATGTTCAAACCTAAAAACCATCTATACGCCATGTTATAGTAAATTTCTTTTTCAAGTTGTCTTTCAGAACGGATACCATACAGGTATCCGATGAACATCATTTTGAACAAAATGAGTGGATCGAGAGAAGGACGACCTTTATTCTCACTATAATATGGTTTTACTTTGTCTATGATAAATGAAAAATCAATGTATTGATCAATTTTACGAAGTAGGTGATCCTCTTCGACCAGTTGATCTAGTAATACAAATTCGGCTTCGTGCTGAGAAGAATTTCTAGTGTGGAACATGAGAAAAACACCTTCCTTTAGTATGCTTTTCTCTATTATAAAATGGGGTAGTGGAAAATTTAAGGGGAAAAATAAAGCTGTCGAGATTTTCTCGACAGCCTGAGAACTGCCAAGAGCAGTTCTTTTTTATTTATGCTTTAGTAAACACGCGAAATGGTTGTCCAACTGGCAGTACTGTACGACCAAAATGTGTATTCAGCACAACAGCTGCAGAACCATAAAATGAAAGAAGAGAAATAATCAATTCTGCAATACCAGCCATCGTATGAGTCACATCGTACATCACACCAAACGAGCTTAGGGACAGGCCAATGAATAAGAAATCAATAAAGACGAAAATCAAAAACAATACTTTATGTGTTTCCATTGCACCGATCGTCATAAATAAGCTGAAAATCAAATAACCAATAAAAGCAAAACCTAGTTGTTTTGGGTCCGCAGCTCCCGCAAGCGTTTTCCCAAAAACGCCCGCTTGAATGAGCCAAGTGGTTCCAACGCCCATCCAAAAAAGACCGAATGCGCCGAAGGCAGTGGCTCCAAAAATATTATGATGCTTTGAATCTTGTATGGACGCAATCAGCTGCGCGATTCCTCCAAGGAAGATAGCCCAAGGTAAAATAAGGGATGTGCCATCTGTGATTCCTAGTTTTTGTGAAGACGCAACAAGCGTCACCATTGCTAAACCAAACAAACCAAGTGGTGTTGGGTCTGCGATTGATAATCGAATTGCTTGAACATTCTGTTTTTCCATAATGACCTCCTACAATTTGCACTTACAAAAGATACTCGAATTCGATAGAAACGTCAAGCTCTTTTTTAGTAGACACTTGCAACGTCTTCCAAATAAATCTATATTTAATACAATACATCATACATGTGATAGAAAAAGAGGGATGAGAATGAGTAAAGGCTTAGCTGGAAAGACCATTGCCATATGCGGAACAAGAAAAACAGAAGAAATGCGTACACTTGTTGAAAAGCAAGGAGGACAAGCTGTTATTCGTTCTCTTCAGGGCACTGTATTTTTAGCCAAAGAGGAATTGAAGCCAGGCATAGAAACCTTTGTAAATAAGGGAGCTGACTGGGTCATTTTAACAACGGGTATCGGCACAGACACATTAATTGAAAGTGCAAAAGAGCTCCAGCTTGGAGAAGCTTTTATGAACATTTTATCAAGTGCCCATATCGCTTCAAGAGGATACAAAACGTTCGCGGCTCTAAAAAAACACGGCATTCAGCCAGATGTTTCTGATGAAGATGGAACCGTTCGTGACCTCATTTCAAAGTTAGAAGACAAAGAACTTCAAGGTAAACGGGTCATGGTACAGCTTCACGGTGAAAATGCACCAGCTCTCATTGATTTTTTACATCACAAGGGAGCAGACGTTTTGCAGCTCATGCCATATCAGCACACACCCCCTGAACCAGAGGCGGCGTACACTTTGCTTCAAGAAATGAAAGAAGGGAAGGTCCATGCCGTTTGTTTTACAACTGCTGTTCAGGTTCATGCCTTTTTCAAACTAGCAGAAGAATGGGACAAAAAAGAAGAACTGCAACATCTATTCGAGCAGCATGTATTAGCTGTAGCTGTTGGAAAAGTCACAGCTGAAGCATTAAAAGAAGAGGGGATAAGCCGCATTCTAGCCCCATCACTTGAAAGAATGGGTGCAATGATTATGGAATTATCTCAATATATGAAAAAACAATCGACGCACGCATAGAAAAAAAGCCTTTCACATGACGAGTGAAAGGCGTTTTCGTTAGATTGTCCGTTTTCGATTTGTGCGAATTTTTTTCAAAATGAAATACAGTACGATGAGAACGATGGCCATGACCATAATTGGTGTTGTATACGTGTGAGCGACACTTTGAATGTGGTCCCATTTTGTCCCAAGCTGCATTCCAAGATAAATAAATAGGATGGACCAAGGGATGGCGGCTAATCCGGTCAAAAGAACAAATTTGAGAAATGGCATCTTTGCAATACCAGCTGGAATCGAGATCGCGTGGCGCACGACTGGGATAAAACGAGCTGTAAATACGACACCAGTTCCATATCGGTCAAACCAGCGTTCTGCCGTGGCAATATGATGCTCATGGATGAATAAATACTTCCCATACTTTGTTAAAAAAGGTCTTCCGCCGTAAAGGCCGATCCAGTAAATAAAGCACTGGGCAAGTGTTCCTCCAATAACCCCAGCGATGACGGCTCCAACAAATCCAATGCTTCCTGTTGACACCATATATCCGCCGTAGGCAAGTACAATTTCACTCGGAATAATTTCAATCATCAGTCCAAGTGCAACACCTGCGTAACCAAGGCTTGTCAGCCAGGTTAAAATTTCATTAAACAAGGTTCCCATTCATTTCACTCTGCCTTTAAATACGAATTTTCTTCAAGCATCCTTATAAGAGCCTATGCTTGTTTTGCTTCTCTCATGAGTATGCTTTGCATATATGCTAGCATGGCTGGCCGCATATCATGACGCATCAATCCAATTTCAGCCGCTGCCTTAAATGAGCCCAGCTTATCACCAACGTCAAATCTCATCCCATCTAATTGTTTTGCATAAATGGGTGATTCATGTGCAATGATTTTCAGGGCATCTGTCAGCTGGATTTCGTTCCCAGCACCTCTCTCGATTCCTTGTAGAATAGGAAAAATCGATGGTGTTAACAGATACCTGCCCATCACGGCTAAATCGGAAGGAGCTTCATGAATAGCTGGCTTTTCCACTAAGTCTGTGACTTCAAACACTTGACCGTCTAATCTAGCTGGTCTTATCATACCATACTTACTGACATCTAGACGATCCACTTGCTGGACGCCAATGACCTCTCTTTGTTTGTCTTCAAAGACTTCCATGAGCTGAGAGAGTGCAGGTCTTTCTGACACCATGACATCATCACCTAAAAGGACCGCAAAAGGATCATTGCCAGTAAAATGACGTGCACATAATACCGCATGTCCAAGACCTAAGGGCTCCTTTTGACGAATATAATGAATATTGGCCATATCCGCAATATGTTTGATTTCAGCCAGCTGTTCTTTTTTTCCTTTTTCAAGCAACGTGTGTTCTAGCTCAATCGAACGGTCAAAGTGATCTTCAATCGATTTTTTATTTCTTCCTGTGATAATCAGTATATCTTCAATGCCTGATTGAACAGCCTCCTCAACTATGTATTGAATGGCGGGTTTGTCGATAATCGGCAGCATTTCCTTTGGCTGTGCTTTCGTTGCGGGTAAAAAACGTGTGCCTAATCCGGCTGCTGGTATAACGGCTTTTTTAATGTTCATTGAATCATCGCTCCATTTCTGATCGTTTGTTTTCTGATGGAAACACCCATAGGCGGCTTCCAGTAAAAGTGATCATCATGCCAAGAAGGGTACCAATCGCTTTACTAATGAACAATGAGAAGCCTGCTTGCTGCATGACATATAAGACAACATAGGTGAGGAAACACGCGACGCCGTTGACTGTGGCCCACTTGATCCATTCCCACCTGTCCGCTTTCTTTTTTACTTGGAACGTCCATTTTCGATTCCAAACATAACTGTTCAGCATTCCTGCTGTATAGGACAGGCACTGTGCAAGAAAAGAGGGAACAAAGCAAGCAGTGAAAAAAAAGAAGAACAGAAAGTCAATCATCGTATTGCTTGCGCCTATAGTTAAAAATGTGGCATAGGTCCGAATATTTTTCTTTGTCATGCGAAGGATCATCACCTCCTAGTGTTTGAGTGGGTGTATGAATACTGTACAAAAGCGAGTTGACGAATCAGTGAAGAAAAGATGAAAAAAACATGAACAAGCGATATCTGTTTTTTCACCAGCTCGTGATATAATTTGTAAGATGAAACGAACGGTGGTGCACATGCATGTATTTAACAATTGGAGAAACAGCTGAATACTTAGAAGTATCAGAAGCATATGTTGAAAAATTAATCCAGCAAAAAAAGATTCGTTACGTATTTGACGGGGAATCGTATCTCATTTATCAAGGGCAGTTTCAAACTCATATGAAACAGCTAGAACAATATAAAGAGCTCATTCAAGACATCTTAAATGAACCAATCCCTGAGGACCCGGACGTAAAAGATGAAGATTAAAAAAGACTGTACGAGAAGGGAGAACCTTTTCATACAGTCTTTTTTATTGGCTGACACCCGTTTGGACAATGTTCATATGACAATTCACTTGGACATCTGCATCAGGGTAGAGTTTTTGCCATTCCTCCGGTGTCATGGCTTTATCTTTAGAGCGATACCTCAAACCAAGTCCAAGTGGATCAATTTTTTGCTTTTTAAAGGATTGAACAAGGTCTTGCCCTTGCTGGGCCACACGCTTCTCCACTTCTTTTTCAACATGCTGCAAGATAGAAGGCGTATCGATTTTTTTTGATTTCATGAATTCTTTTAACTCACCTTTCAGCTTGATATCAATGGTGATATGAGGCTTTTTTGAAAGGTTTTCAGTTGGTTTAATGTGATAAGACACATGTGATTTGATATTTTCAATAACAACATGGGTTTTCTTTTTGTCATTAAATCGAAACTCATAAATCCCGTTTTTATGATTTTCAATCATCGCTTTAAACGTAAACGTATCTTCCCCTGGAATATGCCCAACCATTTTTTCTTGATCGAAAAGAGCGACACCTGACACTTTAATAGAGTTGCTTGTATTTTTAATATAAGGGAGGTAGGCATCCACGCCTTTTGCCATCATCTGATTCATAAAAATATGCTGATTGGTCACAGGTTGATTGCCGTTTCGCATGTTTTGAGCCAGTAAATCTGAAAGATATACACCGATATTTAAGTTGGTTTGATTCATTTTTGTATGCAATAAATCTTCAACTTCTCCGTCTACTATGGCAAATACTTGACGAGACCCAATGATCGGATCACGATAGATGTAATTCATCAAATCAATCATACCCACTTCTTTCGCCAGCTTTTCACTTATTAAAATCACGAGTACTTGTCCCATGACAACGGGGAAAGGCGATTTTTCCGAAACAAGAAACTGAATATTACTAATGGTATTTGACTTAGCACTTACAATTTGATAGCTTCCTTGTTCTTCGCTTTTAAAAACAGGGAAAACAAAGAAGCCCTTCATTTCTCCATCTTCCAATAAGTCAAATCCCGCCGCCTGCGAGATACTTAATTCATCTAAGAGACGAGGCTGTGCACAGCTCGTTAAGAAAAGACTCAATAACATGAGACATATCAGAATAGAATGTTTCATGTTCGTTTTTTCACCCACCTTTTTTTCAGCAGCAGCCCAATGATCATACATCCAATCAATCCATAGATGAGGATGTATCCGCTATATTCCACCCATTTATTAAATGTCTCAAATGAGGTAGCTCTAATAAAAAATGAAAACATGACGAGAATGAGAAGGCTGAGAACTATTAACGTGGTGCGCTGGCTCGTTTGAAACACTTGTTTTGCCATTCTGCTGGCTGCCCATAATGGAATAGCGATATTTGGAACGATAAGCAAAAGCCATAGCGACACTTCAATAAATTCAAAGCGCTGGATAAACGGAAGTTTGACAATGCTGGTTAATGTCAATGTTGGCCATTTCGTTAGTTCGAGCTGAGCACTTGAGTAGTACGCTATAGAGACGAGAAATACAAGCAAATTCAGGCATGTCGTTAGCAACACTCCCATATGTGCAAATTTTTGCGACGTTTGTGCTTTTTTAATAAAGGGATAATAGACAAGCAATGTTCCAAAACCAAACATGGATAAAGAGGCATCTTTGACCCCCATCATGAGTTGTGAAAATGAATGATCAAACATTGGGAACATAAACCGGATGTGACTATATTTCATGACATAAAAACAGATAAAGGTCATCCAGTACGTTAGAACAATGCTAAAGAATGCCCAGCCAGCGATTGTTCTAAATCCGCCTGTGTGAATGTAATAGACGAGGATGAGCAGCACTGATGCAAATAAAAGACCAGGAATTTCTTTAAACAGCCAAACATGGATCACATCCATATAATGAACAAGCACGATCAAAGATAATGAAGAAAAATACAAAATGTAGAGAATGTTGATGAATTGTCCAAGCCATTTACCAAACACAGATTGCGTAATGTCACTAAATTCGTCAGTAGGTGCTTTTTTAAACAAAAAGTAAATGAGGAAAATCATCAAATTGACGCTAGCACCAGCAATTAAAATGGCAATCCACCCATCATTATTAATCGTCCGGACAAGATTCGTCTGGAAATTTAAAATACCAACACCTACTTGATTGGCATTGATCAGAAAAAACACAAAAAAAGGGGATACTTGAAATTTTTCTTTCACAGAAGAAGAGCTCATGCCTTCACTTCCTTATTCATAAAAATCATTTTTCCCCTTACGGCCTTGCTTTGGCTTTTGGCGGTGTATCGTTTCATTTTGCGGGCGTAAATTTTCTGGACGCTTTTTCAAAAAGCGGAGCTGGGGACGAATTAAACTCCCCTTTAAATCGGCCAATCGAAGTGGAAAGATTGGCTCTAAGTAGGGCTGGCCTATAGACGTTAATTTCATTAAATGTGTAAGAAGAAAAGCCCCCATTAGCGAAATCCCTAGCGCTCCCCACACTTGTGCAGCAAAAAGGAATGGGAAACGTAAGAGACGAATGGTTGTCCCCATTTTATAAATAGGGGTGACAAAAGAGGCAAGAGCTGATAATGCAACTATAATGAGCAGGATATTACTTGTTAATCCCGCTGCAACCGCAGCCTGTCCGATCACAATACCTCCAACAATCCCGAGCGTCTGTCCGACTTTTGCAGGAAGGCGAGACCCGGCTTCCCTAAGTAGCTCAATCGATATCTCTAAAAATAATGCTTCAATAATAGGCGGAAAGGGAACGAGATAGCGTGATGCTACTATCGTTTCTAATAAGTCCTTAGGAATCAGTTCATAGTGAAACGTTAAAACAGCTACATACAAAGGGGTTGCAAAAATAGAAAATATCACTGCAAAAATGCGTAACAGCCGAAAGGAGGATGCTGCGATCCAAGACATGTTATAGTCTTCCATTGTAGAAAAATACTCGAGTAAAATTGTAGGTGCAAGCAGGGTATGAGGCGAACCGTCAACCATAATGGCTATTTTTCCTTCCGTTAGACCTGAGGAAACCCTGTCTGGCCGTTCTGTATTTAAAAACAATGGAAAGATTGTATTGGACACATCATAAAGCATTTGCGCAAGATAGTTAGAATCTAGAATTTGGTCATAGTCAACATCTTGAATCCGCTGAAGAACGGTTTCAATGTTCTGTGGGTTGGCGATATCCTCTATGTATACAACGGCTACTTTCGTTTGAGAAAGGGTACCAACTGTGTGTTCAACTACTTTAAGGTCAGGAGTGGGCAGCCTGCGTCTGAGCAAGTTTAAGTTTGTATCCAGCCCTTCCACAAAGGCTTCCTGCGCACTGATAATCCCGAATTCAATCTCAGGTTGGCTCACTTGTCTGCCTTTCTTTTCTTCAATCGGCAAAAGGAGCGCTTTGCCCCAGTCTGTCTCAATTCGAACAGCAATACTGCCTCGATGAAGAGCTTCTTCCACTTTTTGAAGGTCCCTCGTAATCACAGCTTGTTCGATTGGGATGTGTTCTTTCAGCTCTTCAAGGGTGGGTGTCAGATGCAATTGCTGAATAAAAGGCAAGATTTGTTCATGAAGGAGATTGCCATTAATTAAAGGACGAAAAAAAGAAATTCTATAAAGGAAACCTCCGGAACTTGATAATTCATTGATAAAATCAGAGGAACGCGATAGTGCCTCAAATACTGAATTCGGGTCTTTCTGTTTTGATTTGTTTTTCTTCAGCACTTGAACCATCTCCTTCCGCGATTTTCCTCTATTATCCAACCAATCGTCTGAAGATATGCATAAAAAAAGCGTTCAGCTTCATGAGCTGGACGCTTTTTTTCCATATTGAACGGCTTCTAATAAAAAGTCAGCCAGATGAATCGCTCTCATGCTAGGCGTATGTCCTGCCTTTTTGACGCCTGCTGCCATTTGTAATTGACAGCCTGGATTCGACGTCACAATGGCAGCTGCAGCTGTGTTGCTCGCTTCCGTCATTTTATGATCTAAAATTTGCATCGACATGTCTGGCTGCAAGATATTGTAGATTCCTGCAGATCCGCAGCAGCGGCCGGCATCTTTCATTTCTTTAAACGTTACCCCTTGAATGGCTTTCATGAGCACCCTCGGCGCCTGTTGTACATTCATCCCATTTCGTAAATGACAGGAGTCTTGATAGGTGATCACTTGCGCTGGCAAAACCAGTGGCACGCGGCGGTGAAACTCCAGCTCTACAAGGATACTTGATATATCTGTTATTTTCTGTGAGAAAGCTTTACTTCGTTTTTGAAAATCTGGGTCATCCTGAAGCAAATGATCGTAATCACTTAAAAAGGCACCGCAGCCGCCCGCGTTCATGATGATCGCATCGGCATCTGTTTCCTCGAATGCTTCAATATTCCGCTTAGCTAACTGTTTTGCTTGGTCTTTTTCTCCGCTATGACCATGTAGCGCACCGCAGCACGTTTGTATAGGAGGAACGATCACATCGCAGCCTGCCAGCTGCAAGAGATGAATGGTCGCTTTGTTTGTGTTTGAGAAAACTGTATCCATTAAACAGCCAGTAAAAAACGCCACCCGTTTTTTTGCCTGACCGATGGCTTTATATTCATTCAAACGTTTTTTCTTTTGAGGCGGCACCTTTGGAAGTGCCTGTTCCATCAACTGTAAATGGGAGGGAAGCACCTTCAGTATGCGCGTCTTCCTGGCGGCTGTTTGCAGACCAGATGTTTGATAAAATCGAAGGAAACTAGCAGCTTGTCGCATACGACTTTGTGACGGAAAGAGACCTTTAAACACAACACGTCTCATCAATTTGACAGGAAATGATTGTTTTTTATGTTGTTGAATAATGTCTCTGGCATCTTCTAGCAACTGTCCATACTTGACGCCAGAAGGGCAGACTGGTTCACATGCACGGCAGCCAAGACAAAGATTAAGGGAATGTTCAACATCTTCATCTGGCTCAATGACGCCATCTCTTACAGCTTTCATTAACGCAATTCGGCCCCGAGGAGAGTGCGTTTCTTGTTGTCCAGATTCAATATAGGTAGGGCAGGAAGGGAGGCAGAATCCGCAGCGCATGCAATTAAGCAGCTCCTTTTCATCCATTTGCTCCTGAAACTGCTGCTGGATCTCTTTTTGCTTAGAAGAAGAACTCATGAGACCACCACTCGCTTTCTTGAGGCTTTTCCAAACACTTTATCTGGGTTCATGATATTTGCCGGGTCAAGTGCCTGTTTAATCGCCTTCATGGCAGCGATTCCTTCTTTTTTGACCTTCAGCTCCAAATAGGGGGCTTTCATGAGACCCACGCCATGTTCGCCTGTAATGGTGCCGCCAAGTGCAACGGCTTTTTCAAAAATGGCCTGAAAGGCAGCTTCTACACGTTTCATTTCTTCTTCATTTCTTGCATCTGTCGCACAAGTGGGGTGTAAGTTGCCATCACCTGCATGACCAAACGTACAAATGTTCACCTCGTACTTTCGTGCAATGTCTTCGATTGCACGAACCATATTGGCAATTTCAGACCGGGGAACGGTAGCATCTTCTAAAATCGTTGTAGGACTTAATCGAGCGAGGGCAGATAAAGCAGAGCGTCTCGCTGTTAAGAGCGCACTTGCCTCTTCTTCTGAATGTGCAATCTTGACGCTTTTAGCCCCGTGCTGCTCACAGACTTCTGCGATTTTTTGGATATCACGAGAAACAGCTTCAGGGTTGCCGTCCTGTTCAATTAATAACACAGCTTGAACGTCGGTGGGCAGGCCGATGTTTGCAAAATCTTCAACGACTTCAAGGGTCGGCTGATCCATAAATTCTAATGTAGCAGGAATGATACGCTCAGCAATGATGGCCGATACAGAAGTCGCAGCTTCTTCAAGGCTTTCGTATAAACAAAGCATTGTTTGTTTCGTTTCTGGAAGCGGCAGGAGCTTTAGCACTGCTTCTGTGACAATCCCGATTGTTCCTTCTGAACCAACGAACAATCGAGTCATATCATACCCAGCAACATCTTTTGCAAGCTTTCCGCCTGTTTTGATGATGTCACCATTTGGCAAAACCACTTCAAGCCCAAGGACATAATCTCTTGTCACTCCATACTTTAACCCCCGCAGTCCCCCTGAATTTTCGTTAATATTGCCGCCTAATGTGGAAATTTTCATAGAGCTTGGATCAGGCGGGTAGAAGAGACCTTTTTCCTCTACTTGATGAATCAATTCCTGCGTAATTAAGCCAGGCTGCACCGTTGCGGTTAAATTTTCTTCGTCTATTTCTAATAATTGATTCATTCTAGTAAAGAGAATCACCAATCCGCCCTGAGTAGGGCATGTTCCTGCGCACAGATTCGTCCCTGAGCCTCTTGGGACGATCGGCACTTTGTAAGAGGCGCACAGTTTCACAATTTGCTGCACTTCTTCTGCTGTGCGAGGTGTCACGATGGCATCTGGCATCTGTTGAAAATTTGGTGTCGCATCATAAGAGTAGGCAAGACGATCCGCCTTGCTGTCTTGGACATTGGGCGCACCGACAATCTCTTTTAATTGATTTGAAAATTCTGAATCTAGCATATGCAATCACTCCCGCTCATTTAACGTCTCGTTTCTACCAGTATAAAAAAAGAACCGTCACATGACTATAGACGATTCTACAAAATATCAGGCTGTTTTATCGTATTTTTTGTATCATGATCTAAAAGCAGCAAGGCTAAATAAAAAAGCATCGCATCTTGCATGCGCTTTGGATCAAGTGTCGTTAAATCCTGGATCCGTTTTAATCTGTAATGAAGTGTATTAATATGGACATGCATAGTTTCTGCTGTATGTTTCAATGAGTAATCCGAAGCGATGAGCACCCGCAATGTTTTCACTAGTTCAGGATAGGGGAAAAGGGACGCAATCGTTCGATCAAGAAACGTATCTTTTGTTTCCTGACTAATTTCCTCCATAAAAAGTTCAAGCGTCAAATCTTCATCAAACACAATGGGTGTTTCAGCATGTGCCAATTTTAAAGCGCGAAAAGCTTGATGAAAGGACTGCTTCATGACATGAGAAGCTGCTGGTTTTCCTGCCCCCATTAAAATCCTCGATGGTGACAACGCTGTGAGCGCAGCATGAATATGGAACAAGCGCTTGTGCCATGTATCACGACCATCTGGTGTGGCTTGTAGCATGAGCAAAAAACGTGCATGCCCCCAGCGCACAATGATCTCCTGATTGGTGAGGTGCAATTTGTCCTTCATCAGTTTGTATTGATCCTGCTTCATAAACGATTCGTCTTGACAATCAATGAGAATAGCGACACGCTGCTTGTTGACATCAAAGCCAAGCCGCTGCGCCTTCTCGGTCATACCAACCGCTGTCTCTGGCAGATGAAGCCAGTCGAATACAAATGCTTCAAGCTGCCGTTCATCTGTTTCCGTTTCTTGAAAGAATTCATGCTCTTGAATGAGCAGCTCCGTCATTTTACGTAAAATGTCGCCAAAAGGGGAGACATGCCTAGGATCACCTGTCATTCCAATGACCCCAATGACTTCTTGTTTAAAATAAATAGGCAGATTGATACCGGCTTTGACGCCTTTCATCTGCAGCACATCATCCTTTGTGAGAATTCGTTTCTGCCCTTCTAAGGATGTGACATATGCTCCTTCATGAAATTGACCAATGCGTGCTGGATCTGTTGCAGCAATAATGGTACCGTTTGTTTGTGTGATGATGATTTCTTCCGTCAGTACCTTTTTGACCTCATCTACGATTTTTTCTGCCAGTGTCATTGTGAGCAAAACGGTCCCCTCCGAGATGTTTCTTTTTCCACTATCATACCATCATATGCTCAGGCATATCTTTCTTTTCATGTGTTATGCTAAAATAAAAAACGCATATGAAGTAGATGAAAGGAGATACAGTCATGTCACTGCAAAATCGCTTACAAGATTTATTGAAAGAAGGGCAGGCGCTCACCGACTTTGAATATAACAAAGCCGCAAGTCAAAATTGGCCGCTAGAAGGGGCAAAAATGACAGAAGAAGCACGCTTTGCTGATGTTTATATAGAACGTGTAGACAAGGAATCGGAGGAAATGATTCAAACAGAAAATGCTTCCTTTTTAAATACACCTCTTACATACGTAAAAAAACAACAAAAAGAATTCATTTATATCGAGTCGAAGTGGTTTGATGTGGTGAGAGCCGACGGACTTGCCATAGAATGGGATGAAGTATTTCAGACGTATACCGTGTTATTCGGATTGAAGCGTCCTAAAAAAGATACTGGATTACTAAAAGAGATGCTCTCAACATTAAATGGTGCTCAGCTTCAATTTAATGGACAAGACGGGTTATTTGATATCAACATTCCGCTTCTTGAACTAGAAGACATCAAAGAAGATACGCCTTTAATTGGTGTGATCTCAGCAGTGTACCGTTATTTATTCAACTTGCTCATGCAGCTTGAAAATGAATGAATCAAAAAACGGCTCACACTCCTGAGCCGTTTTTTAGAGCACTCCTCTTATGAATTGAGCCTCACCCATCCCGAAGCTCCAATCGGCGTCTCCATTTTCCACGATGGAGATCATCACATCCGTCTTGGCAATCCCGCATTCTTTTTCTATACGTTCTGCGATTTGTGCATAAAGCTGTTCCTTTTGCTCTTTCGTCCGCTGTTTACTGACAACACTAATGACAACCAGATCCTTTGTTCTCGGATAACCAAGCCCAGTGTCTTCAATGATCATCTCTTCAGGGCGGTGCTGATGAACAATTTGATAGCGATCTCGTTCAGGTACCCCAAAGGCATCAACCATTGCTTCATGGCAAGTGTCCAGCAGTTTTTTTAATTCCTCTTTTGAACGGCCTTCTATCACGTCAAAACGTAACAACGGCATCAGGTCAACCTCCAAACATGTGTTAAATGTACAATCATAATGTAACCAACACTTCGCCGTTTCACTCTTTTGCGCATAAGAAAAAAGCCAAAACATTGGCGCTTGGCTTTTTTGCTCTGGACTAAGGCGTGACAAATTTCACATCATGCTCTTTTCCATATTGAAGGTAATCTTCATTTGGTTGTTCATTCGTCACGACGATGTCTATGTCTTTTAAGTCACAAAACGTGGTTAAGGCATAATGGTCGAACTTACTATCATCGACTAATAAAAAGGTTTTGGCGTTTTTTTCAACGAGCGTTTTTTTAATATCTGTCTCAAGCGGGGAGGAATTCGTGACGCCATGATCAATGGATAAACCAGTTGATGCAATAAATGCTTTATTGACATTGTATGCTTTTAGCCGGTCAACACTTTGATAACCAACGAAAGAATTTGTTTTTCGCTCTAGCATACCGCCGGTTGAAAAGATGGTGAGGTGTTCATAAGGCATAGCCTGTGTAATGAAATCCACGTTATTTGTCACAACGGTAATTCGTTTCTCCTTCAAATAGGGAAGCATCTCCAGTGTCGTTGTACCAGAATCAACAAAAATCATATCACCATGTTCAACAAAAGCAGCGGCAGCCTGTCCGATCAATTGTTTTTTACTCAGCTGACGAGTCTTTCGCTCCTGATACACCACCAATGTTGAGTGATTCACAGCGACGCCGCCGTACACTTTCTTTAGCACGCCGGATTCTACCAATGCTTGTACATCTCGGCGTATGGTGTTTTTTGAGACGCCAAAATGCGTCACAAGCTCATCAAGAGAGGCAGATTCCCGGTCAAATACATACTCTTTTATTTGCTGAATACGTTTTGTTTTTATCATGCTACAATCTCCAATCAATACGAATATGCTGATTCTATTATAACAATAATTCCACGTAAAAGATGTCACTGATCAACATGGGAGAATCGAATGATCTTTTTCTCTTATCTTTTCTCATTTTTCATAAAAGCGTATGATAGAGAAAAGAGGATAGAAAGGATTTTCACTTCTATGAATCAACACAACATACAATTTTCAAAGCTTGCAAATTTTAGAGAAGTAGGGGGACTCCAAACAACGGATCAGATGGTCATCAAACAAGGAATGATTTATCGCTCTGCCGATTTATCACGTCTCACGAAGCAAGACATATTGACGTTCTCAACACTTGGAATTCAAACGATTTGTGACCTGCGTACAAGCTCAGAACGAAAATCACACCCGCCAAAGATCATGGAACATGACAAAATTGTTCATATCCCTATGCAGCCTGACAGCATGATGCCTAGCAAATGGACCATGTTTCGTATGCTGATAGCAGAAGGAAAATCTCTATCCTTTACACCGATCATGAAAGAAGTATATCAAAGCATGCTCTATGAGCGAAAAAAAGAGATTCAGCAATTGTTTACATTACTGTCCGATGAAAAAAATTATCCGCTTATGCTTCACTGTACAAGCGGAAAAGACCGTACAGGCTTTTTATCTGCTCTTATTCAATTAGCAGCGGGTGTACCGGTGCATACCGTTTTAAGTGAATACATGCGTTCCAATGAAGGCGTGAAAATGCTAGTGAAAAGACAAGAACGATTTGTTCGTATGATGAGTTTATATCGGGTGTCAAAAGAACAAATTCAACCCCTGCTCGGTGTGCAGCAAGATTATCTTGAAGATGTACTGAATGAGATGATGGATACATACGGAAGTGCAGAGCGGTATTTAGTAGAAGCCTGCGACGTCCCTAAAGCTCAGCTGCTTAAAGTAAAAAACATCTTGCTTACACCATCTGCTGGCATTCCATCACAAAACGCAGAATAAACTTAATATGAGGTGATGCAAAACATGCTGAAAAAGATCAGTATGACGGTTCTGACACTAGTTTTCATGGGTGTCTTCTTATTGATTCCGTCTAGCAGTCTAGCTCGTTCGATGCCAAAAGGGAAGCTTGAGAGCACAAGAGAGATGCGTGCAGTGTGGGTCGCATCAGTTTATAACTTAGATTGGCCTTCAAAGAAAGGACTGCCCGCAGATGAGCAGAAACAAGAGTTCATTCAACTGTTAGACGATATCAAAGCGATGAATATGAACGCCGTCATCATGCAAATTAAACCAACAGCAGATGCCTTTTATCCATCAAAATTTGGTCCATGGTCTGAATATTTGACTGGTACACAAGGGAAAGACCCTGGATATGACCCGCTTGAATTTATGATAGAAGAAGCACATAAACGCGGCCTTGAATTTCATGCTTGGTTTAACCCTTATCGAATCACCATGAATCATACCGATCTCAACCGGTTATCAGCCGATCATCCTGCAAAAGCACACCCTGAGTGGACCATCGCCTACGGAAATCAGCTGTACTTTAATCCAGGCATTCCTGATGCTCAGGACTTCATTGTTGACGGGATAGAGGAAGTAGTGAAAAACTACGATATTGATGCGGTGCATATGGATGATTATTTTTACCCGAATAAAATCGCTGGTGTGCCATTTCCAGATCAAGAAACGTATGAAACTTACGGGAAGAAGTTCACTCATATAGAAGATTGGCGAAGGGATAATGTGAACGAGCTAGTGAAGCAGATCAATGACACCATTAAGAAAGAAAAACCGTATGTGAAATTTGGCATTAGCCCATTTGGTGTATGGCGCAACATAAAAGATGACCCAACCGGTTCAAACACAACTGCAGGGATGACCAATTATGATGATTTGTATGCTGATACAAGAGAGTGGATACAGCAGCACCATATTGATTATATCACCCCGCAAATTTATTGGAGTATCGGCTTTCAGCCCGCTGCCTATGATGTGCTGACGAAATGGTGGTCAAATGAAGTGAAGGGGCAGCCTGTTCACTTGTACATTGGCCAAGCGACGTATAAAATCAATCAAAACAGTGATCCTGCTTGGTCTGATCCCGAGGAGTATTTTCGCCAGATCGAGCTGAACAGGCAGTCACAGCTCGTACAAGGAAGCATGCATTTTAGTCTGAAAGATATCAATCGGAATCCCTTGAATGTAAAGAAACGATTAATAGAAGAAACCTATAGCAAACCGGCTCTCATACCAGAGATGCCATGGCTTCATCAAAAAGCGCCAAAAAAACCAATCATTCAATCTGTGAAAAAGACAGAGGATGGTGCAGTTTTACAGATACAAAATGATCCGCGCTCTAGTGCATCCTATTATGCAGTCTATCGATTGTCGAATAAAGGGACATACGAATTTGTGCAAACGGTCAGAAAAGAAACAGGTTCCTTCACACAAACGAAAGACATTTTAGCAAATCAAAAGAAGAGCTATACCTATAAAGTGACGGCACTCAATCGCCTTCATCATGAAAGCAAACCTTCTACAAAAACAGTAAAATAACAAAGACAGCATAAATGAGGGGTTTCCTCCGTTTATGCTTTTTTGCTTTCTCTATTTTTCTACTATTTTTATTTTAATTTTCTGAATTCAAGCAAGCTTGGCATGAAGCAGCTATTTCAATAATAAATATGATAGAAAAGCGCCAAAGGGGGAAGCAAAATGGATTTTGAATTAACGAAAGAGCAGCAAATGATCCGTCAGATGGTCAAAGAATTTGCAAAAACAGAAATTGCACCACACGCCCAAACAGTTGATGAACAGGCAGCATTTCCGGTGAACACATTTCAAAAAATGGGGGAGCTCGGTTTTATGGGTATACCCTTTCCAGAGAAATATGGAGGTTCTGGAGGAGATACGATCTCTTATGCACTGGCAGTCGAGGAAATTGGCAAGCAGTGTGCCAGTACAGGTTTAAGTTATGCCGCAGCGGTTTCCTTAGGCGCAAGTCCACTTTATTACTTCGGCACGGAGGAGCAAAAGATGGACCATCTTGTTCCATTAGCCTCTGGAACAGCGCTTGGCTCCTTCGGATTAACAGAACCAAACGCCGGATCAGATGCAAAAGGAACAAAAACAAAAGCCATTAAAGACGGACAAGAATATGTCATCAGTGGGGAAAAGTGCTGGATCACCAATGCCAATTATGCCAGAACGATTATTGTCACCGCTGTGACAGATCATGATGAAAACGGACGTCCGATCATCTCCGCCTTTATTGTGGAGAAAGGGCAAAAGGGACTTTCAATTACAAATCCATATGACAAAATGGGGGTTCGCGGTTCAGATACGGCTGAAATCATTTTAGACGAAGTGCGTGTACCAGCGCATCATATATTGGGAGACAAATCGAAAGGATTCAAGCAATTTTTATATACATTGGACGGCGGACGAATTTCCATTGCAGCCTTATCTGTCGGAATTGCACAAGCTGCACTTGATGCTTCACTTTCCTATGCAAAAGAAAGAAAGCAATTTGGAAAGACGCTCTCATCCTTCCAGGCCATTCAGTTTAAGCTGGCGGATATGGCGATGCAAATAGAGCTTGCAAGACAAATGGTCTGGAAAGCCGCTTGGCTGAAAGATCAAGGCAAACCATTTACAAAAGAAGCGGCCTATGCCAAACTGTTTGCTTCAGAAATGGCCACAAAAGCAAGTCTTGATGCTGTCCAAATTCATGGCGGAACAGGCTATATGAAAGAATGCGGTGTTGAACGGCTTGTGAGAGATGCCAAGCTCATGGAAATCGGAGAAGGGACCTCTGAAATTCAGCGGCTCGTGATCGCAAGACAGTTGTTAGCGTAATACCTTAATGAAAACGCTTACTACACATAAGGGAGGAAAGCAATGATGTCGATTCACCCGCAAACGATTGGCTCCCTATTAAGAGAAAAAAAAGAACAGCACCCAGCACATGAAGCCATTGTTTACCCAGAACGTTCTTTACGTTATTCGTACGAAGCGTTTTATCAAGAGGTCAAGGAAACAGGAAAAGGTCTCATGGCATTAGGGGTTCAAAAGGGAGATCACATCGCCATTATGGCACCAAATATACCTGAATGGCTCATTCTTCAATTTGCCTGCGCCTCCATTGGTGCTGTTCTTGTCACTGTGAATACCAATTTTCAATCACAGGAACTCGCCTATTTACTCAAGCATTCTGACAGCAAAATGTTGTTTATTGTAGACGGCTTTAAAGAAACGTCCTATGTCAACATGCTTGAAGAGCTGATTCCAGAACTTCAAACCGCTCATCAAGAGGAGATCATTTCCACACAATTTCCTTATTTAAAAAGATGTATCTATATCGGTCAGCATGTACCAAACGGTATGCTCAGCTGGGATCGTCTTCAAGTGGCAGCCAAAAGAACCGAAGATCATGAATGGGAGAAGCGAATGAATGAGCTCACGCCTGATGACGTTATTAATATGCAGTACACTTCAGGCACAACCGGCTATCCAAAAGGCGTCATGCTCAGCCACACAAACATCGTCTGTAATGCGAGTCAGATCGCAGATTGTATGAAATTAACAGAGCAGGACCGTATGTGTATCCCAGTGCCGTTTTTTCATTGCTTCGGCTCTGTTCTTGGTGTACTTGCTTGTCTCACAAAAGGGGGAACGATCATTCCACTTGAATCATTCCATCCAGAACGAGTCCTTCAAACAGTAGAAAAAGAAAAATGCACCGTTCTTCACGGTGTACCAACCATGTTCATCGCAGAGCTCGATCATCCAAATTTCCACTCTTATGACCTGTCCACATTACGAACGGGGATTATGGCCGGTTCACTCTGCCCATCCCACGTCATGAAAGCAGTCATTGAAAAAATGGGACTGAGAGAGCTCACGATTGCCTATGGTCAAACCGAAAGTTCACCCGTCATTACCCAAACAAGAACCGATGATTCGTTTGAAAGACGCGTTCAAACGGTCGGACGTGCGCTTCCTCAAATTGAAGTCAAAATTGCTTTACCAGGGACATCAGAAGAAGTGCCAAGAGGACAGCAAGGAGAGCTTTGTACAAGAGGCTATCATGTCATGAAGGGCTATTATAAAAACGAAGAAGCAACTAATGAAGTCATTGATGAGGACGGATGGCTTCACACAGGGGATTTAGCTGAGATGGATCATGACGGTTATGTGAAAATCACAGGCCGGCTCAAAGATATGATCATCAGAGGCGGAGAGAATGTGTACCCAAAAGAGATTGAGGATGTCTTATACACTCACCCTGCCATTCTTGACGCACAGGTCGTTGGTATTCCTGACGAGACATACGGCGAGGAAGCAGCCGCATTCATTCGGCTGAAACAAGGGAAGTCGGTCTCAATTGAGACATTAACGAGCTATTGTCAGTCGCAAATGGCACGCTACAAAATCCCGAAATACTTTTTCATTACAGATGAGTACCCAATGACCGCCTCAGGCAAAATTCAGAAATTCCGCTTGAAAAAGCAGGCGCTTGATCTAATAAAGGAGTGAAGGCAGCGATGTTTGAACAAGTATTGATCGCCAATCGAGGCGAAATTGCCCGTAGAGTAATCCGGACATGTAAACGGCTCGGAATCAAAACCGTTGCCGTTTATTCAGAGGCTGATCAGCATGCACTTCATGTGCAAGAAGCAGACAGCGCCTATTATATCGGCGGCGCTAAAGTTTCTGAAAGCTATTTAAACATGGAAGCGATCATTAAGGTTGCCAAACAAACAAATGCTGATGCTATCCACCCAGGGTATGGTCTTTTATCAGAAAATGCGGCATTTGCTGAACGCTGCCGGAGTGAAGGCATTGCCTTTATTGGACCATCTGCACAAGTCATTCAGCAGATGGGAAATAAAATTGAAGCGAGAAAAACGATGGAACAAGCGGGCATCCCAATCGTTCCTGGTGTTTCAGCCCCACTCCATGATGCAGACGAAGGTGTTCATAAAGCACAGACACTCGGCTATCCCATTATGCTAAAAGCATCGAGCGGTGGCGGCGGGATTGGTATGCAGCTCGTCCGCAACGACGAAGAACTGCATCGAGCGTTTGAAGGAAATCAAAAAAGAGCACAAAGTTTCTTTCAAGACGGTACTTTATACATGGAAAAGGTGATTGAACACGCACGGCACATCGAAATTCAAGTTCTTTTTGATTCGTTCGGTCACGGCGTTCACTTATTTGAAAGAGATTGTTCACTCCAAAGAAGACATCAGAAAATTGTTGAAGAGGCACCAGCCGTCTGTCTTGAAGAAACGGTGAGACAGCAAATGGGACAGATGGCCGTCAAAGCTGCCAAAGCAATTGGGTATGAAAATGCGGGCACGATTGAATGTTTAGTCGATCAAAACCAGCAATTTTATTTCTTAGAAATGAATACGAGATTGCAAGTAGAACACCCTGTCACAGAAGAAATTACCGGGATTGACCTTGTCGAGGAGCAGCTAAAAATTGCCGCATTAGAGCCCCTGTCCTTCAGCCAAGAGGATATTCATCAAATTGGGCACGCGATTGAAGTTAGAATATACGCTGAAGACCCTGTGACATTTTACCCTTCGCCAGGCACGATCACTCGGCTTTCTACACCTGATGCCCCATATATCCGTCATGAGTCAAGCGTCACGAGCGGAAGTGTCATTACCCCATTTTACGATCCAATGATTGCGAAAATGATTGTGTACGGTGATACTCGAAAACTCGCCATAGAACGATTAAAAGCAGCATTACAAGCATATGAAATAGAAGGGATCAAAACCAATGTACCGCTTTTAAAGGAAATGGCCGAATCAACTGCCTTTTTACATGGCCGCATCACAACCGATTATCTGATGAAAAAAAGGGAGGAAAACCGTTCATGAAAACTGTCACGATACAAATGGCCGGAAACTTATGGAAGCTTCTTGTGAAACAGGGTGATGATGTGCAAAAAGGACAGGAAGTCGCCATCTTAGAATCGATGAAAATGGAGATTCCCATTGTTGCAGAAGAAGCAGGTGTAATCAGTAAAGTGTATAAGGCGGAGGGGGACTTTGTTGACGAGGGAGAGGTACTTTTAGAGCTGACAGAATAGGGGGAAAGCCGCATGGCATTACCAAAAAACGTGCTCATTAGAGAGGTCGGCCCGCGCGATGGACTACAAAATGAATCCGTTTGGCTGGACACAATGGAGAAGCGAACATGGATCCATTTACTCGAAGAAGCCCATCTTCCTTATATTGAAGTCACCTCATTTGTTCATCCGAAATGGGTTCCAGCCTTAAAAGACGCCAAAGAATTAGCCCAATCATTCAACAAAAAAGAGGATATCACCTATGCCGCACTCATCCCAAATGAAAAGGGGTTAGCTCATTTTTTTGAAGCAAACCTTGAGCTAGGGGCTATGTTTATCTCATCGAGTGAGACACATAACAAAAAGAATATGAATCGATCTATACAGGAAACACTGCCTGTGATCAAACAAATGACAGCCGATTTAAAAGCAGAAGGACGGCAAACGCGGGCCTATATTTCAACCGTGTTTGGATGTCCTTATGAAAAACAAGTGCCGATGAACCAAGTGCTGCGATTAACGGAACAGCTGCTGTCCTTCGGGATTGATGAAATATCACTTGGGGATACCATTGGGGAAGCCCATCCGCTGCAAGTAGAAAGACGGTTAGACCTTTTACTTGAACGCTTTCCTGCTGATAAAATCGCACTTCATTTTCATGATACGAAAGGAATGGGGCTTGCCAATATTTATACAGCATTAAAAGCCGGCATCACCATATTTGATGCCTCTAGCGGAGGGCTTGGCGGCTGTCCTTATGCACCTGGCTCCAGCGGAAACGTGGCGACAGAAGACGTGGTGCACATGCTTCACAAACTCGGGATCGAAACAAATGTCGACCTCCCTTGCTTGATTAAAGCGGCTGAATGGATTGAAACAAAAGTGGATCGAACCCTGCCAAGTCACTGTTTACGCGCTTTTCAGTCTCACACTACTTGATAAAGGGTGAATCACATGACTTCATTGATCAATTTTTCAATACAAGATCACATTGGCATCATGACCTTAAACAGACCAGCGCAAGCCAATGCTCTCTCCGCTGCTATGCTAGAGGAAATCAACCAAACGATTCAAGAAATCAAACATGATGCAAACATCCGCTGTTTGCTCATGACAGGAGCTGGCGCTAAAGTTTTTTGCGCAGGAGCAGACTTAAAAGAAAGGCGATTGATGACAGAACAAGAAGCCAAAGAAGCCGTTCTGACCATTCAGCAAACCTTTACAGACATTGAATCTTTGCCTGTTCCTGTCATTGCCGTGATAAACGGACACGCACTTGGCGGAGGTCTTGAGCTCGCGCTCGCCTGTGATCTCCGCATCGCAAGAGCGGGTGCAGCGCTCGGCCTGCCGGAAACAGGACTAGCTATCCTGCCGGGAGCAGGGGGCACACAAAGACTTTCGCGCCTGATCGGACCCGGGAAAGCGAAAGAAATGATCTTCACAGGCACTTCTTTACGAGCAGAAGAAGCCGTTCAAATTGGGCTGATTGAACGTATCTCTACAGCCGATTCACTGATGAATGATGCCATCACACTCGCAAAACAAATCACCAAAAATGGACCGATCGCTTTAAAAGAAGCAAAACAAGCCATTCAATCCAGCCTTGATCACGATTTACAAACAGGTCTGACGAAAGAATACGAAGCTTATCTGCGGCTTATTCATACAGAAGATCGACTAGAAGGTCTCAAGGCTTTTCAAGAAAAACGAACGCCTTATTACAGAGGGAAATAGCAAGAAAGGGGAATGTTTATGATCGAAGAATATAAATTAAAAAAACAACGAATTGAAAAGGGCGGGGCAGAACGCTACCATCAAAAAAACAAAGAAAAAGGAAAATTATTTGTCCGTGATCGCCTCCATTTGTTATTAGATGAGGATTCTTTCATTGAAGATGCCATGTTTGCAGAGTGCAAAGATGAACATTTACCAGCAGATGGTGTCGTCACCGGAACCGGGCGTATGAATGGGCAGGCTGTTTGTGTCATGGCAAACGACTCTACGGTTAAAGCAGGATCGTGGGGCGTCAAAACAGTAGAAAAAATCATTCGAATTCAAGAAACGGCCGAGAAGCTCAATTGTCCGATGCTGTATCTAGTCGATTCTGCGGGTGCAAGAATCACCGATCAGATCGCAATGTTCCCAGGCAGAAGAGGAGCAGGGCGCATTTTTTATAACCAAGTCAAGCTGTCGGGGCGCATTCCTCAAATTTGTTTACTATTCGGTCCTTCTGCAGCCGGTGGTGCGTATATCCCTGCTTTTTGTGACATTGTCGTCATGGTCGAAGGAAATGCCTCTATGTATTTAGGCTCGCCGCGAATGGCTGAAATGGTGATCGGTGAAAAAGTATCACTTGAGGAAATGGGCGGTGCGAAAATGCATTGTAGCATTTCTGGATGCGGAGATATATTAGCCAAAACAGAGGAAGAGGCTATTCAAATTGCACGTGATTATTTAACCTATATGCCTGCCAACTATACAGAAAAACCAAAAACGACAGTAGCAAAAGCACCTAAACCATCTGAAACCACCATCCAAGACTTAATCCCTAAAGGCCAGAATACCCCATTTGATATGTATCAACTCATCGATTTACTGATTGATGAAGGGTCATTTTTTGAAATCAAAAAGCTGTTTGCCGCAGAGTTAATTACCGGCTTTGGCAGAATGAACGGTCAGCCTATCGGTCTCATTGCCAATCAGCCAAGGGTCAAAGGCGGCGTATTATTCCACGACTCAGCTGATAAAGCCGCCAAGTTTATTCAGCTCTGTGATGCCTTTCATATCCCGCTGCTCTTTCTTGCGGACATACCAGGATTTATGATTGGAACAAAAGTGGAACAAGCCGGCATTATTCGTCATGGGGCAAAAATGATCTCCGCTATGTCAGAAGCGACCGTTCCGAAAATATCCGTCATCGTCCGTAAAGCATACGGAGCAGGACTATATGCAATGGCAGGCCCTGCTTTTGAGCCAGACTGCTGTCTCGCTCTTCCATCGGCGCAAATCGCTGTGATGGGTCCAGAAGCCGCTGTAAATGCCGTCTATGCAAATAAAATTGCAGAACTCCCGCCCGAAGAGAGGGCTTCATTTATACAAGAGAAACGGAAGGAATACCAGGAAGATATGAATATCTATGAGCTTGCCTCTGAAATGATTGTCGATGGCGTCATCCCATTTGACCGTCTCAGATCGGAACTTTGTCATAGATTAGTAGCCTATTCATCGAAAGACATGACATTTACGAAACGAAAACATCCGGTCTATCCGGTCTAAAGGGGGCAGACCTCATGATCAACCAGAAACCAGAATGGATACCGGAAGAAAAGCAGAGCCAAAAAACACGTTTGCATCAGTGGATGAAATCTCTTGGTTTTTCTACGTATGACTCATTCTATCAAGCCAGTATTGCACGCACAGACTGGTTTTGGAGAGAAGCGGAAAAGGCGGTCGGCATTCAGTGGAAAAAACCATATGAAGCGGCATTAGGTCACTACTCATTGATGTGGCCGAAATGGTATCAGGGCGGCACACTAAACATCACCGAAACGGCTGTGGACAAATGGGCAGAAAAAGAAGAGACGAGGCATCAGCCCGCCATCATTTGGAGCAATGAAGCCGGTGAAGAAAAGAGATGTTCATTTCTCGAACTTCAAGAGAAAGTGAGCCGTCTTGCAGCTGGCTTTTTGAAAGAAGGGCTTCAAAAAGGGGATGTAGCCATCATCTATATGCCAATGCTTCCAGAAACGGTCGCCGTCATGCTTGCCTTTGCAAAGATTGGTGTTATTTTCAGCCCAGTCTTCTCAGGCTATGGAAGCGAGCCACTCGCTGTACGCATTCGTGCGTCAGGCGCATCCATTGTCGTCACAGCGAATGAAATGATGCGGCGAGGGAAAACGATCAACATGCGGGAATGTGTGGCGGATGCCATCAATAAAACCACAACTGTGCAAAAAGTGATTGTGCACACTTCCTCTCATACCGGATATCAGGACGATGTCCTGCTGAATGATTTGTTAAAAGAACAGCCGTTCACCGGCGCGACCTATGTCACAAATGAAGACCCGCTGATGATCTTGTATACGTCAGGCACAACCGGCACACCAAAGGGAGCCGTTCATACACACGCAGGCTTTCCGATAAAGGCAGCTTTTGATGCCGGGCTATGTATGGATGTGGCAAAAGGAGACCGGCTGTTTTGGCTGACTGATATGGGCTGGATGATGGGGCCATTCCTCGTCTTTGGCGGCTTGATCAATGGAGCTGCCATCGTTTTATATGACGGCGCTCCCGATTATCCAGTTGAGCAGCAGCTCTGGTCATTCATCCACGAGAAGAAAGTCACTCATTTTGGACTTTCCCCTACATTTGTTCGTTCTGCGATGCAGCAAACGATTGATGGGGTCGAACTATCGCATGTCAAAGCCATTATTTCTACAGGGGAACCATGGAATGAAGCTCCGTGGCAATGGTTATTTCACACCATTGGTCAAAAGAACATTCCAATCTTAAATTATTCAGGAGGAACCGAGGTTTCTGGTGGCATTGTAGGCAGTACGTTGCTTCGTCCCATCAAACCGATTCTCTTTAATGCGGCGATCTTAGGAATGGCGGCAGATGTATACAATGAAGCTGGGCAAAGCGTGGTGAATGAAGTGGGGGAGCTTGTGGTGAAAAAGCCATGGGTCGGCATGACATGTGGTTTTTGGAACGAACCGGAGCGTTATGAAGATACGTATTTCAAACGATTTGATGGTGTATGGACACACGGAGATTGGGTCATGCAAACAGAGGACGGAGAATTCCACATCACCGGCAGATCGGATGATGTCATTAATACAGCAGGGAAACGCATCGGGCCAGCTGAAATTGAATCCATCCTTACCTGGCATCCTGCCGTGCATGAAGCCGCTGTGATCGGGGTAAAGGATGAGGTGAAAGGGGAGGCGCTCGTCTGTTTCATCGTAACCAGTCCGCATGCTTTTGAAGAAGCAGCCCTTATCCAAGAGCTTTCAGCCCATGTTGGTTCACATGCTGGAAAAGCGCTTACACCAAAAGAAGTTCATCTCATTTCAGCTTTGCCGAAAACAAGGAATGGAAAAATCGTACGACGTTTACTTAAAGAGGCGTATGAAAAGCAGCCTTTACCCGATCTATCTTCATTAGACAATCCAGATGTATATAAGAGTCTGACCGAATACTTGAATAAGAAACAGAAAAAATAAAAAAGACAGGATGGTTCCTGTCTCAGCGTGTAGACAAACCCTCGCATTCGGTGTCAGTCCTGCGCTTCGGTGCTCACGAATGTCAAATTCGCTCCGCGCCGATGCTCGTCCTTCCTAGGGCTGCAAAGGTTTTCTATCACGCTGAAAAGAAGACAAAGGGCTAAAATCAAGTTCATTTTAGCCCTTTGTCAACAATCTGAGACAGGATGGCTCCTGTCTCTTTTTATTGCACATGAAAATTCGTTCCATCTGTTGTCTCTTTCACAATCCCTGCCCGAATGACAAAATCGCCGAAATGTTCATTTTCTTCTCGTTCTTTTGCGTAGCGGGGGAGAATAGAGCCAAGTTCTTTTAGAATGTCTTCCTCACCCACATTTTCACGGTATAATTTACTTAATCTGCTGCCATCAAATGCGGCACCAAGATACATATTATATTTACCAGGTGATTTTCCGATAAATCCAATCTCTCCAAGCGCATGACGAGCACAGCCATTTGGACAACCAGTCATTCGAATGGTGATTTCTTTATCACTTAATCCGTTTTCTTCAACGATGTCTTCGATTTTATCAATCAATCGTGGAAGGTAGCGCTCTGCTTCAGCCATCGCTAAACCACAAGTTGGCAAAGATACACAAGCCATTGAGCTGCGGCGCAGGGCAGAATGCTGCTGGCCGTCTGATAAACCAAACTTCTGAATGAGCTGTTCGATTTGTTTCTTTTTATGAGTTGTCACATTCCCAATGATTAAATTCTGATTGGCTGTTAAACGGAAGTCACCTGTATGAACCTTGGCGATTTCGCGGATGCCTGTCATCAGCGGATAATCATCATAATCTGTGATGCGTCCGCCTTCTACAAACATCGTATAATGCCATCTGCCATTAATGCCTTTTACCCAGCCATAACGGTCACCGTTATGATCAAAGTGATAATCCTTTGCCTCTAAAAGAGTAAACCCAAGACGGCGCTCAAGCTCTTCTTTTACATTCTCAAGACCAAGGCGATCCACCGTATATTTAAAGCGGGCATTTTTTCGCACGGAACGGTTTCCGTAGTCACGCTGAATGGTGATGACTTGTTTGGCAATTTCTACGACCTGTTCAGGTGTACAAAAGCCGATGACCTTTGCAAGCTGCGGATAAGTCGCTGTATCACCATGCGTCATACCCATTCCGCCGCCAATTGCGACATTAAAACCGACCAGTTGATCGTTTTCGATAATGGCAATGAAGCCTAGATCCTGCGAAAAAACATCAATGTCATTAGCAGGAGGGACCGCCACACCAATTTTGAATTTCCTTGGCAAATAAAGCGGACCATACATCGGTTCAACTTCCGTATCTGGCGTTGCCGCAACCTTTTCCTCATCAAGCCAAATTTCGTGATAAGCTCTTGTTTGCGGGAGCAGGTCATCACTTAATTTTTTCGCCAGCTCGTATACATCATGGTGCACTTCTGATTGATAGGGGTTTGATGTACACATGACATTCCGGTTCACGTCGCCGCAAGCAGCAATTGTATCAAGCATAGTAGAATGAATGTCTTGAATGGTTTTTTTCATATTCCATTTTAAAATACCGTGAAGCTGAAAGGTTTCACGAGTCGTCAGCTTTAACGTACCGTTTCCGTATTTGTGAGCAAGCTCATCCATCACAAGCCACTGCTTAGATGTGGCGATTCCGCCAGGCAGACGGACACGCAGCATAAATTGATAGGCAGGCTCAAGCTTTTGTTTTTGTCGTTCATTTCTCAGATCACGATCATCTTGTAAGTAGCTGCCGTGATGCTTCATCAGACGGTTGTCATCATCCGGAATTCCCGCTGAAATCGGATCAAGCATCACTTCTTTTAACGTACCCCGTAAATAATCACTTTTTTCTTTGATTTCCTCTACGTCGCTCGGAGGTCCATCCGGCGCTGTTAATGCTGTCTTCACCATGTAAGTAAAAGCTCCTTTCTTTCAAGCATCAAATCAATAAACGTCACGCTGATAGCGTTTTTGCTGCTGTAAGTTGGCAAGATAGCTTTCTGCTTTTTCTTTGCTCATCGCACCTTCTTCTTGAATAATGGATAGAAGGGTATTGTGAACATCATGCGCCATATGCTTTTCATCTCCGCAAATATACACGTAAGCACCTTGCTCAAGCCATTCATATAATTCTTTGCTTTGTTTCTTCATTTGGTGCTGGACATACACTTTTTCCTCAGTATCTCTTGAAAAAGCCACGTCCATTTTCGTTAAGACGCCATCCTTTAACCACTTTTGCCATTCTGTTTGGTATAAGAAATCCGTCACAAAATGCTGATCACCGAAGAATAACCAAGACTTTCCGTTTGCACCCAGTTCCTCACGTTCCTGCATAAATGAACGGAAAGGGGCGATGCCTGTGCCTGGTCCTACCATAATGATCGGTGCATCTGGATCTTGAGGAAGCTTAAAGTTTTGGTTGTGCTGAATATAAACAGGTAACGTATCACCTGGCTGCAGGCGCTCTGCACATAAAATCGAACAGACACCTTGGCGTTCTCTGCCGTGCGCATCATATCTGACAGCCCCTATCGTCAAATGAACCTCTTCGTCATTTGCTTTGAGACTGCTTGCAATGGAATAAAGGCGTGCAGGGATTTTTCTTAAAATGGACGTGAAGTCTGCGGCGGTTCCTTCAAAAGGACCGAAATCACGAGCCGCATCTACTAAGTCCCGGCCTGCGATATATTCTTTCAGTTTTTCTTCGTTTCCTTCTTCTAAAAGGGCATGCAAGGATTCGCTTTTTGTCAGTTCAGCGATCTTTTGAAGAAGTGGTTTTGTTAAAACCGTGATCTCAAAATGCGAGGTGAGTGCTTCTTTTAAAGGAAGAGTGTCTCCATTTTTATGAACGGTGACGGATTCTTCTGCATTCCACCCGCATGTTTGAATCAGTTCGTCGACAAGCGCAGGATCATTTGTCGGATAAATGCCAAGGCTGTCACCTGGCTCATACACGAGGCCTGATCCTTCAAGAGAAAGCTCTAAGTGACGTGTTTCTTTATTAGATCCACGCCCATTTAAGTTGATATTTTCAAGAACTTCAGCATAAAAAGGATTCGTTCTTGAATATTCAGAAACGGCTTGATTGTTTGCTCCCGCTGTTTCTTGCGGAAGTGATACAGCTTCACCTTCACTCAAAGAAGAGGCAACACCTTGTAGCCATTCTGAAAACGGCTCATCATAATCAAGGTCGCAGTCCACTCGGTCAAAAAGACGTGTACCGCCAAGTTCTTCGAAGCGTTCATCAAATTCTTTTCCTGTCTGACAGAAGAATTCGTATGAACTGTCACCTAATGAAAGGACAGAAAAGCTTAAATGATCGAGCTTTGGCGCACGTCTGCCGTGAACATATTCATGGAACGAAAGGGCATTATCCGGCGGATCTCCTTCGCCATGTGTGCTGACAATGACCAGTAAATTGTTTATTTTTTTCAGATTATTCGGTTTAAAATCGGACATAGAAGAGAGCGTCACTTGAAAGCCTTTCTCTTCAAGATGCTGGGCTGTCTTTTTTGCTAACCCTTCGGAATTGCCTGTTTGCGACCCATAAAGCACGGTCACATCTTTGCTCACAGGCTGGGCAGATGCTGCGGCAGAAGGCGCCGGAGTGACAGCTTCTGAGCCGGCAAGCGCTGCCTGCGCTGATAAATAACCAGTAAGCCAAATTTTTTGCTGATCTGTTAAAGTCGGAAGCAGCTGATTGAGTAACTCTGCCTGCTCCTGGCTAAACGGACTGTTCAATACATGAAGTTGCAACAATATCCACCTCACAAGGAATATAAACATAGATTAATTCGATAGGAATTATATATATAGGTTCAATTTGAACTTTACCGAAAGTTTGCCATTAAGTAAAATATATAATATTGATTGTCATGATTAAGATTTCTAATAGCTGTGCAAGGTGAAATGAACATGTTTAGTCAAGGAGGTAATATGAGTATTATTAGAGATTTAGAAGATCCAAAAGTTAAGTTTAAGTTAGCAAAGAATGTGTCAATCCATAGAAAGGAATTAGAAAAATTAAATCTGAGTCAAATTTCTGATTTACGAATTTATGCGAAAGATAAATACGAAAGAGCTGCCAATTTTTCTACAAAAGCTTCAATTATTACAATAACAATTGTGCCAATATTTTTATTTTTGAATTCTTACTTTAATTCATATTTTAACTTTGGATTAAATTTTATTTCTAGAAAATACAATTCTAACGATCCGAAATTACTTGATAGCTCACATGAGCAGCAGAATGATTTTGATAAACTTTCATTCAGTATATTTGATACTTATTTATATTTTGCTTCAAGTATTTTAATAATTGTTTTTATCGTTCTTCTCATTAGAAGATTTGATGTTTCCAAAACAAATAAACTTTTCAATTTAATTGATGAAATATATGTAATGAAATTAAAACGAGAGGAAAAATTCCAAGAGGATTATAGACAATTGCAAAAGATAAGAGCTGTGAATTGGAAAGTAATCTCTTTTGGTTATTATTCTGATCGTTTAGAGATTTTGATGAAATCTCCAAATTTAAAAGAAGCTGAATTTTTTATGTTCTATGAATTAGACCATATTAAAGAAGTTGAAGTAATTTTGGGAATTAGTTAAAAATTAAATTCTCGATTATTCATCAAATAATACTCTTCTTATTGATAAGTATTATCATGATCTAATCATTATGGATAAGAATAAATAGGAGAGTATGAGATGTTCTTAAAATTCGAACTGGGTTCTTATTGTTAAATAAAGAAAGGAGAAAAACCTTAAGGTTTTTCTCCTTTCAGATTGTAGAGAAACTCATGTTTTTCTACAATCTTTTTTATTTTCATCGTAATGATGATGGATGAGATTGAATGAAAAAGGCCTCCCACACACCTAACCTAGCTTCGCTAGATGTGTGGCAATCTTCTTCATGTTCTGACAGGCAGCTGTGAGAAGCACTTGCTCACTCACATTTTGTTTTCCCCTCAACCGGCAGTAGCGAAGCCCGTGCAGTTGTTTTGAATCTGCAAAGCTTCGCTCTATTTTTTCTTTTCTTTTTTTATATAGCTCTTTTCCAGAGACAGATAGACGATTTTGTCTGATCCTTTCTTTATGTTCTTCCCATATGTGTCTTGAGATGACTTTTTGATGATTTTTCGACCTTGTGCATCTTTCAAGGAAAGGACACGATGTACATTTTTTAGGATCTGATTTGTAGAACCTATAACCTTTTCGATCAGTTGTTGTATATAATAGCTTCTCACCATTTGGGCATATGTAATGATCATGTTCAGAGTCATACTTGAATTTCCACTTCTCAAATAAACCTCTTGTTGGATGAAAGCGTCTATGTGCGATGACACCAAAAATACGGCGATCTGATAAACCTTTACAGATTGGGGTTGTCAAATAACCAGAATCAAGGGCAACAGCTTCTACTTGAAAACCAAATCGTGCGATTTGGTGATCCAACCGATCAAGATACGGAACAGAATCATGGACATTACCGGGCGTGATGTGGGCATCCGTGATGATATTGTACTTCATATCCGTTGTACGGTGGTCTAGGTAGAAAAAGCCTTCTGGCTTGTTTTCACGATAAAGATAGCCACTTTCAGGATCAGTCGTACTTTGACGAATGTCTTTTTCCGTTTTCACCTCCTCTTTTACCTTTAAGGGCTTTTTTCCGTGTGCCACCCGATCTTCTTGGATCGCTTCTTCTAAATCATTTATATAGTTCTGGGTATCCTGCTCAATCGTTTTTCTCATATATTTATGTTTATTGGCATTGGCTTTAAGATGAGTGGAGTCAGTAAAAAGAACGCGGCCTCCTACCATATCATGATTGATAGCTTGAAGCACGATCTCGTCGAAAATGTCTTGAAAAATCGTTGTATCTTTGAATCGAGTACGACGATTCCAGCTAATGGTCGAGTGATGAGGAACGGGGTCATTGATGTTCAAACCTAAAAACCATCTATACGCCATGTTATAGTAAATTTCTTTTTCAAGTTGTCTTTCAGAACGGATACCATACAGGTATCCGATGAACATCATTTTGAACAAAATGAGTGGATCGAGAGAAGGACGACCTTTATTCTCACTATAATATGGTTTTACTTTGTCTATGATAAATGAAAAATCAATGTATTGATCAATTTTACGAAGTAGGTGATCCTCTTCGACCAGTTGATCTAGTAATACAAATTCGGCTTCGTGCTGAGAAGAATTTCTAGTGTGGAACATGAGAAAAACACCTTCCTTTAGTATGCTTTTCTCTATTATAAAATGGGGTAGTGGAAAATTTAAGGGGAAAAATAAAGCTGTCGAGATTTTCTCGACAGCCTGAAAGGAGAAAAACCTTAAGGTTTTTCTCCTTTCTTAAATTACGCCGTTGGAAGTCCCATCACAGCTTTCACTTCTAAATATTCCTCGATACCGAAGTCTCCCCATTCTCTTCCGATACCAGACTGCTTAAAGCCTCCAAATGGGGCAAAGTAATCTGTTTCTGCATTGTTAATGGTGATTTGACCGGCACGAATATGTTCAGCGACATATTTTAATGTTTTTTCATCTTGACCAACAACATACCCGGCAAGACCATACACTGTATCGTTGGCAATCTCAAGGGCATGATCGAGGTCTTGATACGTGATCACACTCATGACTGGCCCAAAGATTTCTTCTTGCGCAATGGTCATATCATTTTTCACATTGGTGAAAATGGTATGCTTGGCGAAATATCCTTTATCGATTCCGTCTGGCTTTCCAGTTCCCCCAGCAAGAAGGGTAGCACCTTCTTCGATTCCTTTTTCAATATAAGATTGCACCGTATCCCACTGTTTTTTAGAAACAAGCGGGCCAGTAGCGTGATCTTCTCTCGGATCACCAACTGTAAACTTCGGCAGGGCGTTCAGCAGCGCCTTTTCAAACTTGTCTTTCATTGATTCTGGAATTAGCACACGTGTAGCTGCAGAACACACTTGACCTGTATTCATCGCAATATGATGAATGGCTGTTTCTGCTGCTTCGTCCAGATCTGCATCGTCTAAGACGATAAGAGGGGATTTTCCGCCAAGCTCAAGTGCTACTTTCTTCACATTATCCGCTGCGTTTTCCATAATTTTAGAGCCGACGGCACCTGATCCTGTAAATGAAACGAAGTCAATATCAGGATGTGAGCTAATGCCGTCACCAATCACGTCACCCGTTCCGTTTACTAAGTTGAAGACTCCTTTCGGTACACCTGCTTCATCAATAATGTCTGCAAGAATCATCGCAGCAAAAGGGGTAATTTCCGCTGGTTTTAAGACAACTGTTGAGCCTGCCGCAATGGCACCCGCAATTTTAAGAGATGTCTGATTCGTCGGGAAGTTCCACGGTGTAATCAATCCACTGACACCAATCGCCTCTTTTATAATCGTATGTCCACCGCGGTCTTCGGTAAATGTATAAGATTTCAGTGCTTCCGCTGCTTTAGAAAAATGTTCATAACCCATTTTGTAATGAACTTCTTCGGACACTTTCAGCGGTGCACCAAGCTCTTTTGTCATCACTTCTACAAGTTCATCCTTGCGTTTTTCGTACCCACGCACAATGTTTTCCAGCATTTCTACTCGTTCATTTCGAGATGTTTTTGAGAAAGAAGGGAAGGCAGCTCGAGCTGCTTTGACAGCTTGATCTAAATCTTCTTTCGTTCCTAAACTAATGGTGCCAATGACTTCCTCTGTCGCAGGGTTAATGACCTCCGTCGTTTCGTTTCCTGTTGATGCGACCCATTCTCCATTAATAAAGTGTTTCTCTTGATTTCTCATTCTGACATGTCTCCTTTTTATATGTGATTCAATCCAATATTCTGTTTTCAGCTCATATAAAACTGTACCCACTGTGAAAAATCTAAAACGGAGAAACTGCATGAGAAAAAGTTTCTGATATAATACGCAAAGTGGGACATATGTCCTTTTCAACATGAGGGCATCTATCATTTAATGGAACTAGACTGAAAAAAGAAGGAGCTTTTGAACGAATGAAAGGTGTTATTTTTGCATTATTAGGAGGCGCTTGTATTACACTGCAAGGCGTAGCCAACGCCAGAATTAGTCAAGATATCGGGACGTGGCAGGCGGCAACGATCACGCAGCTGACAGGGTTTATCATCTCTCTCGTCATTTTACTCATCGCACGGGATGGCCACTTTAAGGAATACAAAAAAGTGCAGCCTCTTTATTTAATTGGAGGTGCATTTGCAGCCATTATTATTTTTAATGAGGTCACTGCCATTCAAATCATTGGTGTGACACTCACCATCGCTGCTTTACTTATCGCACAGCTTGCGTTTACCTTTGCCATCGATGCAAAAGGATGGTTTGGTGTTCAGAAGAAAAAAATGAAATGGCCCCATTATGCAGGCATCTTTTTAATGATTGCAGGCGTCATCATCTTAAAACTATAAAGGAGGGCATCAGATGGAGGAGCTGCATGATGAATCTCTTTTTTCCTCTTATATGAAGACGCATCAGTTACAGAATGTCTTTCATCAAAAACTCATCTCACATGTGAGCTTGTGGCGCTATCAGCAAGGTGAGCTGATTTGTTCAAAAGGGGATAAAAGGGAGTATATGTACTTGCTGGTGAAAGGAAAATTAAAGATTTTCACCACCACAAAGGAAGGAAAAACATTTATTCTTTGCTTTAAAAACCCTCTTGAAGCGATTGGAGATATTGAATACGTTCAGCAGACAGATATGGTCAATACAGTTGAAGCCGTTACAGAAGTACATATGCTCAGGATTTCTCATCAAGCCCTTATGCGGCATGCAAAGGACGATCCACAAGTTTTAACCTTTTTGCTCAAGGGCATCACAAACAAATTTTATACAAAATCAAATGATTTAAGCTTCCACCTTTTATACCCTGTAGAGGTTAGGCTTGCAAGCTATTTATTGTCTGTTTTAACAGGTGATGATGACGCACGCGCACGCACGCTTCGCCTCACGGATGCAGCGAGCTTAATTGGAACAAGCTACCGCCATATTAATCGGGTCATTCAGCAGTTCCAAGAAAAAGGGCTGATTGAAAGGCGAAGAGGAAAGATTACGATTTGTGATCAAAAAGGACTTTTAGAAATAGCAGAACACAACATTTATGAATAGAAGAAACGAAGGGACTTATATATGATCATAGGAATAATATTAGCTGTCACTGCTGGGGCACTTGTCAGCTTACAAACCATTTTTAATAGTAAAGTCAATGAGCATACAGGCTCTTGGTCAACAACGACGCTAGTTCTAGGAATGGGCTTTATCGCTTCACTTTTGATGGGTCTTTTGTTAGAAGGAACCGGCATGTTTCAATTAAGGCATATGAAAGCCTGGTACTGGATAAGCGGAGCCATCGGAGTAGGCGTTGTCATCTGTCTTGTTCAAAGCATCAAACGTCTCGGTCCCACTTATGGAATCTCGATTGTTCTCACCTCCCAGCTAGGTTGTGCGCTTCTATTTGATTCGCTTGGCTGGCTTGGGTTAGAAAAAGTAACATTTTCTTTTACAAAATTATTAGGTGTACTTGTCATTGTGGTAGGAATCCTCGTATTTAAGTTAACGAAGCTTGAACCAGTAGAAGAGGAGCAGTCAAGAGAAAAAGGGCTGCCACAAAAGTAGCTGCCCTTTTATTTAAATCAACCGCCGCCATAAAACCGTTATGGTAGATAAACCAGTTAAAAGGAGCCTTTTCATGAAAGGCTTTTTTTTCTGTCCATAGTCGCTTGCTTTATATTCTGTTCGATCTTTCGCTACGAGAACACTATAAGCGATTTTTCGTTCGATTGCTTCCGTAAGAGATAACGCAAATGGTGCACTATCAATCACCAAAATCGATTCAGTATTTAAAAAGCTGGATCTTGCATCTAGATTATATGTTCCAATAATACTTAAGTTATCATCAATGACCATTGATTTGGCGTGAATTGAATACGGACCTTGATATTCATACAAATGAACACCTGTTTTCATGAGTTCCTTTTTCGTGCTTAAATATCCTGCAAATGCTAAAGGGTTTGGTGTCGCTGTAAGAGAATTCGTCACGATCGTCGTTTGAATATCACTTGGTAATGGCGTGAGTCCGTCTTTCATTGGCCGTGTCGGTATGACATAAGGCGTCTGGATAAGAACCGAACGCTTTGACCGCTGTGCGAGATCGTTTAACTTTTTCAAGACGAGCGGACGTTTATTTAAGCGTTCCACTGGATTTGTGAAAAATGCAATCTGCTTTGCACGAATGGCGTCTTTTGCCCAATCATATGTGGACGTGACAAAGGGTTCTTTTGTACGAATGGCTTCCTGATAAGATCGAAGCAGCTGTTTTCTTAACTTTTTTCCTTTTTTCGCTTTTGCCTTGGAAAATACATCTTTTGTTCTTTTCGTAAAATCATGATTCCACAAATAAACGAAATACTGCTCCATTTCATCTAATACTTTTCCTTTTTTGGCGTTGTACAGCAGCACATCTCGGTCATACGCAAAGTCTTTCGGCGGCTGATCTGCAAAGTATTTATCACCAATATTTCTGCCGCCCATGACAGCGACCCTGCCATCCGCCAAAAGAAGCTTATCGTGAAGGCGGTTATGCCACGTCCATGGCTTGAACAAACGAAAAGGCTCATAAAAACGAATGGCCATATTCGGATGATTCGCCACAGCATAACGCAAATGCTTCAGCGGTCCACGCAGGCTATGGCAAATGCCATCTAACAACAGCTGAACTTTTACTCCTCGATCAGCCGCTTCAATTAAAGCACCAAGCACCCATTCGGCGGTTTTTCCTTTTTGAATGGAATAATAACTCAAACGAATGTTCTTTTTAGCCTCTCGAATCATTTGAACTCTCACTTGACCTGATTCAAATCCGTCATCAAGCAGCATGACTTGATTTATGCCTTGGTCGTCTCCTGAGATAGAAGAGGCTTTATAGATGCAATGTTCTTTACATGTTTTTTGAAACGGTAAATAAAACAAGACAAATGCGGTCAAAAATACATACACCACATATAAAAGGATCAGAAAAAACAAGAATTGAAGCACAGTGATCAACTCCTTTCACACAAACCGTTCTTTTTCTTAGTTTATGTTAAAAACAAAATTTCACTCATCCAGCTTTCCCAATGAAAAATACAGGATAAAAGAATCACCTTGTTTTCATAGGGCATTTAATTATAGTATGAAATGAGTAAGGGGGAATCGCATTGAATGAACCATTATTTAATATACCAAGTGATGTGTATCAAACGTTAAGTGAAACAGAACGTTATTTACTGCATTATATTCACCAGCATTTAGAGGATATCTCCACCTTATCCATCGTCACATTAAGTGAAAGAGCCAACGTGTCGACAGCGACCATTGTCAGACTGATGAAGAAAATCGGATACAACGGCTATACATCCTTTAAATATCGATTGAAACAAGAAAAGAAAATGACAGATGATAGTGATCAACTAAAAAATATTGACGAAGACATCAAACTAGCCATTCGAAAAAATGAAGAAGAGGTCTTAAAGACGATTCAACTGCAAAGTATTGGGCAAATTGAGGATGCGGTTCAAAAGATCCATGATGCAGACAAAATTTATATTTTTGGCAGAGGCTTTTCAGAGATGATCGCCAAAGAGATGACCATCAAATTGCAGCTCATCGGAAAAACATGTGAAGTTCATGACGACCCGAATATCATTCGGCTCAAATCGCGTGACATTGATAAAAACGAGCTTGCCATCTTTGTTTCATTAAATGGAGAAACGTCGGAACTAGTGGAAGCCTGCCAAAACCTCAGTATGAAGCAGGTCACGACCATTACGGTCACAACTAGAATTGATTCTACATTAAGTAAAATATCAGATATGACACTCGTCGGATATAAAGGGGAACAATCATTCTTCCCAGATTATGAAGTCAGGTCCCGCCTGTCGCTTCATGTCATTGCCCGCATTTTACTAGACGCCTATGTGATTCGGATGAAATAAACACTCAAAAAGCCTTCCACACTTTATGATGGGAGGCTTTTTACCGTGAAAACCTTTACACAATCTGAAAACATTTTCACTGAATCGTATGAGATACTTTCTTTAGAGAAAAGAAAGAAGGTGAAACCAATTGATTTATACCTGCACCTTAAATCCTGCTATTGACCTATATATTGCATTAAAAGAAATGCGGGCAGATACAGTCAACCGCACGGAAGATGAGGATTATCAGCCGAATGGAAAAGGTGTTAATGTGTCCATTATGCTAAAGAAATATGGCTTCACCAGCACTGCATTAGGATTTATTGCTGGGTTTTCAGGTTCATATATTGAACAATCGTTAAAAGATCTCTCCATTCAAACTGATTTTATCCCAGTGGATGGGATTACACGCATTAATGTATTTATTAACACAACGGAAGAATACAAGCTTGTGAATCAAGGACCTGCTATTGAGGCAAAAGCGCTTGATGCCTTTCGCGAAAAAATCTCGACCATTCCAAAAGGCAGCATCTTCATTATGTCAGGGAGTCTGCCTAAAGGCGTTCCTGCTAGCATTTTCTCAGAGATAGCCGCTATTTGTCATCAAAACAACGTGAAATTTATTTTAGACACAAGCTCTAAAGCGGTTTTAGAAACACTTCAATACAAACCATATTTACTAAAACCAAATGAAGAAGAGATAGCCGCATTTTTTGGAAAAACCCACCGTTTATCAGAAACAGAACTCGTTGAATCAGGACGAAAGCTGATCGAGATGGGTGCAGAGCAAGTACTCATTTCCCGAGGAGGAGAAGGTGCACTATTCCTTACAAACGAAGCCGTATTAAAAGGAAATGCACCAATAGGAACGGTCGTAAACACGGCTTGTTCTGGTGATGCCATGCTCGCTGCATTCCTAAGTAAACAGCTGGAAGGACAACCTCATGAAGAATGCTTACGCTACGGCATTGCAACAGGGGCATCTACCGCCTTTTCAAAAGGGTTAAGTGATTTACATGACATTGATTCATTAATTGAGCAAATACACATTCAGAGCATATAAGGGGGAGTTCACATGAGCCGCAAGAAAATTGTCGCTGCCACTGGCTGTCCAACAGGCATTGCGCACACATTTATGGCAGCTGAGGCATTAAAAATCGCAGCTGAGCAATTAGGGGTCGACATCAAAGTTGAAACGCATGGTCAAGTAGGAATTGAAAACGCTTTAACGGATCAAGACATTTTGGAGGCCGATGGGGTCATTGTCGCTGCTGACAAAGATGTGAATACAGATCGCTTTCACGGCAAACCACTCATTGAAGTGCCTGTAGCAAAGGGGATTCGCACACCAAACGAACTGATTCAAGGCATTATCAATGGAGAAGCCCCCGTTCATCAAGTGAAAGGAAGAGCTTCTGGAACAGAAAAATCATCTGCGCCTTCATCAGCTCAACAAAAGTCAGCGAATAAGTGGATACACACCATCTACAAACATTTAATGAACGGTGTATCACACATGCTTCCATTTGTTGTTGGAGGCGGGGTCTTAATTGCTTTATCTTTTCTATTCGGTATTTACTCAGCTGATCCACAGCATGAAACGTATCATCCGTTTGCTGCCTACTTGAAAAACATTGGCGGACTCGGCTTTAGCTTAATGGTACCTATTTTAGCAGCATTTATCGCTGATTCAATCGCCAAGCGCGCAGGGATGGTTGTCGGATTTATCGGTGGCTTGCTTGCAAACGATGGAGGCGCTGGATTCTTAGGTGGTATTATCGCAGGTTTTGCAGCAGGGTATATCATCGTACTTCTTCAATTCCTGCTTCAAAAATTACCAGCATCACTTGACGGATTAAAATCAATTTTCATCTATCCTGT
Organism: Bacillus sp. FSL K6-3458; assembly: GCF_038005045.1. Taxonomy (NCBI): domain Bacteria; kingdom Bacillati; phylum Bacillota; class Bacilli; order Caryophanales; family Bacillaceae; genus Bacillus; species Bacillus sp. FSL K6-3458. The sequence goes on from NZ_JBBOSI010000001.1 coordinate 2,242,865, forward strand.
CATTGGTATTTTCTTAATTGGGGCTGTCATGACCCCGCTATTAGTTCCAATTACAGGGCTAAATAATTCATTAATGGATTTTCTCTCCTCAGTTCAATCCACAAATCCATTGCTTTTAGGTTTAATTGTTGGAGCCATGTGTGGATTTGATATGGGAGGACCTTTTAACAAAGCAGCCTATGTCACAGGAACGGCTTTACTCGCAGAAGGTAACCTTTACTTCATGGCAGGGGTGTCAGCAGCATGTATCACACCGCCGCTTATCATTGCGATTGCCACAACGATTTTCCGAAAACATTTTACACCACAAGAACGAAATGCTGGGATGATCAACTATATTCTCGGAGCGACTCATATTACCGAAGGAGCCATTCCATTTGCAGCAAAAAACCCAGTCGTTGTCCTGCCAATTATCATGTTTGGTTCCGCCATCTCTGCTATATTGACGTATCTCTTTGGCGTACAGGTTCCAGCTCCGCATGGCGGATTCCTTGTCCTTCCAGTCGTCACAGGCGCATTCCAGTGGGTACTATCCATACTCATCGGATCACTTGTAGGTGCGATTCTATACGGACTTTACCGCAAGAAAATAGACAAACCCGCAGTTTAATAGGGAGGAAGAGAAATGATGGAACATATTTATATGAATCTACATGAAACAGCTTCTTCACAGGCTGGCGTTTTCGCAGCCATAGCTGACATTGCCTCTAAAGCAGGGATTTGTACATCTCCTGAGGCTGTCAAAAAAGGACTAGCTGAAAGAGAAGCTCTGAGTACAACCGGCTTTCAAGATGGATTTGCCATTCCGCATACACAGTCAGACGCCATTCAAGTACCGGCACTCGTCATCGTCCGTACAGAAACCGGAATCGAATGGGACGCTTTTGATGGAAAGCCTTGCTTTTTCTTCTTATCCTTACTCATTCCAAAAAGTGAAGCAGGAACCACTCACTTACAAGCACTTTCTGCTCTTTCACGCGGATTAATGGATGAAACGAGACGACAAAAACTGCTAGAAACAAGAACAAATGAAGAAATGCTCGCTGTATTAAAAACAGATATTTTGACGAGAGAGGATGTTTGACCATGCCTTTACTTTCCACAACACCTATGCTTGAAGCAGCAAAAAAAGAAAAATACGGAATTGTCGCATTCAATGTACATTCCTTTGATAGTATTTACTGGGTACTCGAAACGGCAGCTGAATTAAAATCACCTGTCATTTTGCAAACAACGGTTGGCACGGTCCAATCGCTTGGCGCAAAAGCCATTGCAGATACAGTAAAGGCGGCAGCTGATCAATACCAAATACCAATCGGCCTTCATCTCGATCATTGCACTGATTTTGATGTGATTCTTACTTGTATACGAGCAGGATATACATCCGTGATGATCGATGCTTCCATGCATTCATATGAAGAAAATGTACGCCGCACAAAAGAAGTGGTTGACCTTGCCTTAAAAGTAGGTGTGAATGTAGAAGCTGAGTTAGGCAAGGTAGGCGGGATAGAAGATGATATTGTCGTGGATGAAAAGGATGCTCAAAAAGCCATTCCATCAGAATGCCGTCAATTTGTAGAAGAAACTGGTGTACCTACTTTAGCACCTGCGATCGGCACGGCCCACGGCATTTATAAAGGGGTGCCGGATATCGACTTTGACCGCATTGAACAAATTGCAGCGCTTGTCGATGTGCCGCTTGTCCTTCATGGTGGTTCAGCTGTACCAGATGAGGATGTCAAAAGATGTGTCGCACTCGGTATGGCAAAGGTCAATGTGTCCACTGAATTGAAAAATGCATACTCTGAAGCGATTCGTGATCATTTCTCAAACGAACCTGAAAGCTTAGATCCGCGTATGTATTTACAAAAAGCAAAACAAGCAGCCAAAGACATGGTCACATCTAAAATAAAGATCGTTGGCAGTGAAGGAAAAGCCCAACTTTTATATCAATAAGATGAAAAAAAGCAGAGCCACATCGCTCTGCTTTTTTCACATTATTCGCTTTCTTTCATTTCATTTGATGTACGTACTCGTGCATTCCCCATAAATACGACCGTAATCGCCGCAAGTGCAATCGGAAATAAAGCAATCATAAATACATACGTAATACTTTGTGACATCGCATCAATCACTTTATTTAAAATATCAGGCGGAATTTGTGAGCGTGCCCCCTCTTGAAAAATGGCTTGTGGATCACCCACTTGAGAGGGAGCTCCTTTCATTCCGCTAAAAGCATCTGCTAAACGATTTGTCAGGACATTGGTTTGAATCGTTCCAAAAATCGTCACGCCTAAAGTCATCCCAAGTGATCTCATGAATGAATTGGTAGAATTAGCACTGCCGCGGTAGCGCGGAGAGAGATCATTCATTGAAGCAGATGGCAGAAGGGAGAAGCTAAATCCAACGCCAAAACCTGAAATCATCATAAAGAGCGTAAGCCACAATCTTGCTGTATCAGGCGACATATTGGCAAGCAGCAGCATCCCAGCAAAAAATGAAATCACAGAGATGGTCATTAATCGTCTAAAAGGTACTTTCGTCTGCATCGTTCCGCCAATCATACTGCCAATCACGGAACCAATCATCATCGGTGTTAAAATGAACCCGGCACTTGTTGCAGATTCACCGTACACCGCCTGGACGAAGATAGGAATAAAGACAGCTAGAATAATAAACGTCCCGCCATATAAAAACGCCAAAATTTGAGATGTCGCAAACAAACGATTTTTAAACATCCAAAATGAAATAATCGGTTCTTCTGCCTTCCGTTCAACAATGAAGAAGATGGTGCCAAAGACAACAAACACAGCAAATAGTGTCAAGATTTGAACAGAATCCCACGCATACGATTTTCCGCCAAGCTCAAGGGCGAACATTAAACTGACAACCGCAACGACAAGTGTAATGGCACCTGACCAGTCAATTTTCTGCTTACGATGCTCGAGCGATTCTTGATAAAATTTGGCGATCAAGAACACACTGACAATACCAATTGGTACGTTAATATAAAACACCCAATGCCAGCCGATCGAATCTGTGATAATAGCACCTAAGAGTGGTCCTAATACACTCGATAAACCAAACACTGCACCAAACATACCGGACATTTTCCCGCGCTTTTCTGGCGGGAAGATATCAAAGATAATCGTGAAAGCGATCGGAAGAAGAGCACCGCCTCCAAGTCCTTGAATCGCACGGTAAATAATGAGCTGATCCATTGTTTGTGCGATGCCGCACAGCGCAGATCCAATTAAAAAGAAAATAAGTCCAAACAGAAAAAAACGCTTTCGACCATACATATCTGAAAGCTTTCCATAAATCGGCATACCGGCCATCACTGCCACCATATAAGAAGCAGTCACCCAAGCAAATTTATCAAAACTGCCCAAATCGGCGACGATGCTTCCCATTGCTGTTGCGACAATGGTGTTGTCCATCGCTGCCATAAAAATCCCTAACAGCAAACCGATGACAACAAAGCGAGTGGATGCCTTGCCTTTATGATCCACGTTATTCATTTCATTTACCTCCTGCTTACGTTCTCTTCACTTTTTTGCTATGATCAAGTTAATGATAAAGTAAGAGAACATTTATCTTGATGATCAAGATAAATTGATTTTAAAGGGAGGAGAACAAGTTGTCAACAAAGAACGAGGCAGAAGATCGAGCGGACCAGATCATTCATACGATGAGACGCCTTGCTACACGAACAGTCCTATTTCACCAAGCAGCCGCTCAATCGCTCGGCCTTTTCCCAACAGATCTCAAATCAGCAGATTTGTTAAACGAACTTGGACCACTCACAGCAGGTGAATTAAGTGAAAAAACCGGTCTTAGCTCAGGTGCGGTCACCGCTCTCATTGACCGGTTAGAAAAAGCAGGCTACGTCAAAAGGGAGAAGGACCCAAAAGACAAGCGAAGAGTCATCATTGTTCCATTAACGGCTGGGAAATCACAAGTGAAGGAACTCTTTCTATCCTTATCAGCATCCACTAAACAGCTCACAAATGAATACAAACGAGAAGATTTAGATTTGATCATTCAATTTATTAACGAAGCAGCAGATATTATGGACCAAGAGCTACAATTGCTTAAGTCTAAGTCTTAAGAGAGCACAATGTTAAGGGGGTGCTTTTCTTTGAAAAATAAAATAGCGAGGATATGCTTCTGATCATTTACATATTAAGTACTGTTTTTGTATCTATATTCCTATTTAATGACAAACTTCGTATTGGTAAAATTGACCTCGTCAATGAATAGGAAGGAGTGAATTCTTCTGGGCAAGATACTTGATGCAAAAGCACTAACCAGTGCCATGGATACAAGGGCAAAACACTACCAGGAACTACGAGAACAAATGGTCGATTTAAAAAAGGCACTTCAAGGTGTTGCCAATCTCGGTGACGACTTCACTGGAAAAGGTGCCGATAACATTAAAAGCTTCTACAAAGAACTTGCAGGAAATGTGGACATGTTTATTAGCTTCATTGATAAACAAAAAGCCTTTCATGAAGGTGTTTCTGGGACACTTGATGATACAAATTTTGGCGGCGACACCTTTGTAGAAGAACACTTTTTAGACAACGCTGTACATATGGGAATCAAGAATGCCAAAAGCATCGTGAAGGATCAAAAAAAGGCACTCAAAACGATTTTTCAAGATATTGACGACCTCATTTCTCTGGAGGTATTTGATAGTAAAACCTTTGACGAAAAGATTGCAGATGCGGAAGATGAACGGAAGAAAACGGTTAAAGATTTAATAGAACTTGATCAAAATCTAAAAGATGAATATGCTTTGTCAGAGACTGAGGAAAAGGCTACAATGGCATTGTACGCAGAAATGATGAATGCGACAAATGACGGAAAATCCATTTCGCCTATGAATTTTGACAAGAAAGCGTATCAAAATAGCGAAATCTACAAGGCAAAAAGCGATATTGAGAAGCAAACTTCTGAATATCTAAAAATCAAAAAAGATCAAGAAGAAGCCCGCAAGATCGCAAAGGAACAAGAAGCGCTAGCCAACCGTCCGTGGTATGAAAAAGCTCTTGATTACGGAGGAAATATCGTCAATGAACTGACAGGCGTGAACGATGCAAAACGTGCCGCAACAGGTGTCGATCCGATCACAGGTGAAGAACTCACCGCAGGACAGCGAGTCGCCGCAGGCGGCATGGCAGCAGCAGGCTACATCCCGATTGTCGGCTGGGCAGGACGTATTTTCAAAGGCGGAAAGGCCGTCTATAAAACAACTCAAGCCACGTCAGCCGCAGTCAGGGCAGTGGACATTTACAAGACGTCACAAAAATCCTTTGACGCCCTGAAAACATCTCAAAAAGGTTTATATGGCCTCACCGCCACAAACGGCTTCAGCGAAGCAATTACAGGTCGAGACATGTTTGGAAACAAAGTCTCGAAAGAACAGCAGGAAGCGAGTATGAATGCGGCTCTGGGGATGCTTTTACCGTTTGGGGCAAAAGGGTTTCATGGAAAGGTGGGAATTCAGGGTGCAGGTGGAGATTCTGCTAGAAGAACTGTAATTAGTCCAGAAATTGAAGCTAAGATTCTAGAAGGACAACGGAAGGTCCCCAAAAATCAGTTAATAGGTGGACATTCGCCTAGAATTAATAATGATAATGAAAAATTTGCAGTTGAAGTATTATCAACAAATGCGGATGGTACAAAAAATGTTGTATTTACAAAACAGTTTTCTGATGGAAATATCTCTAAGATTAAAAAAAGCACGCTCTTTCCTGATTCTTGGAAGGATGAGAAAATTCTCAAAAGTATTACCAACGTTGGAGATACAGCAGCTATTTCATCAAGATTAAGAGATAGAGCAACTTGGCATAGAGCACGTATTGATGGTGTAGAAATTGATGTGATTAAAGTGGGGAAAGATGTAACTAGCGGGTATCCGACAGGTACAGAAAATGCTTTACGCCCATCAGGATTTTAATTTAAATGGAGGTATTAAATGTGTTTAAGGAATTAGATAATCTTTTATCTGCTGATACAACGGTAGATTCGTGGTATGACGACGGGTGTTTGATTGCTAGTGAGATTCTCTCGGATTTTAGCCTGAACGATTGGGAAGAATTATCAAATCAGGTGCGCAATAAGCCAATAGAGTGGCAGCGGAAAATTGCGTATTGTCTGGATAATGAGTGCAATGAATATGAGTTGAAAATTTTAATGGATTTGTTGAATACTAATGATAAAGAACTATTTGAGATCTGTATTGATACATTGAGAAGTTTTCCAATTGAGGAAGGCAAAAAATTGATATTGGAGCATCCTCAAATTTTAGAACGTGTAAATAATGTGTTGGCTACTACTGCGAATTCACCAGTAAAATTAGTTCTTCAAGATTTCCTTTCAAAAATGAATTCAAATTAGTTCATTTTTAATGAGATTAAAAAAAACCTTGAATGGCTTAATACCTTTCAAGGTTTTTGGTGTTATTGGACTTCAAGCAGAGCGGCAGCGGTACATATGGTGTTCCTCGTTGGATTGGTAACATCGTCAATATGTATGGAGCCCGTAAAGCTGAAGAGCTGAACTATTTGTACTTTAAACAAGGGCGGCATGTGCCGGCTGCAATTACTGTAGAGAATGGAATGCTTTCTGAATCTTCATATGAGCAGCTTCAGGAATACATGAACGGCATAGAGGGTTCAGATAATGCACATAAATTCCTTTTGCTTGAAGTCGAAGGTATTCCTAAAAAGAAAAAAGACGAAGTAAGCAATGACGAAGATCCAGCACCTGTTAAAGTTGAAATAAAGTCATTGGCGGAGATTCTTCAGGAGGATGCCCTGTTCCTCGAATACGACGAGAAGACGAGAAACAAGATACGTTCTTCTTTCCGTCTGCCGCCGATCTACACAGGCGAATCACAGGATTATAACAAGGCGACAGCTGATACCGCTCGTAAGACAACGGAAGAGCAGGTATTTCAGCCTGAAAGAATGATCATCACTGGCAAGTTCAACACACTCTTTCTTCCTGATCTCGATCTCTGGCATGTACGACTCATATTAAATGGTCCTGACTTTCGTGATCCGCTCGAAATTGCTAAGGTTCTTACACCGTTTATTCAAGCAGGAGCGGTTTCACCGAATGACCTTCGTGATCTGGCTGGCCGTATTCTAGGAAAAACTTTAGAAGAATGGCCAGAGGAAGAATATCACCGACCAATTGAGGCGAAGCCAAAGGCATCAACTAGCTTACTTGATACGGTGTTTCAGAAGTCAGCAGGTTCTCAGAATGAATTGGTATCGATCCTTAAAGACCTTAGGGATGAACTAGAGGAGATCCGCAAATGAGCAAGATTGATAAGCTGATAAAAAACATCAATACCTTTGTGCAAAAAGCGGAGGAAGATGAGGTCAAGGAACTTGAAGCAGCTGTAGCAGATTCCCCTGAACTAAAAGACATTCCTTCTTTGATAGAAGAATACGAGAAAACCACCGCTAAATTGTTCAGATTGCAACGCAGGACGTTTTTAAATGCTCTGAATGGTTTTGTTTTATATCCAAGGACGATTCAGAGACGTTAGAATCAATTCTAGCGTTCTTCCAAAATGACTTGTTTGCAGCTGATGAATTTGCGGAGCTGTTTGGAAAAGAAACTGATGTCTTTCTGACTCTTACCGTCACGCAGTTAGCCGAGAAGATCATGCATTCCATCGATGCAGATATTCCTTTTAAGGTGCTTTCTTAGAAAACTGAACAGTGGATTGAATCATGGTCGCAGGAGTTGGCGCAACTGATGAAGCTAAATACTCATACAGCCATTGAGGAAACGCTGAAAGAGGGTATAAAAGAAGGCCGCTCTATCCAGAAGATTGAATTGGAGCTGAAAGACCTTCCCGAATTCAGCCGCAAGCGCGCACGTGTGACAGCTGTAACTGAAGTGTTGACTGCCTCATCCGTCGCTCAACACGAATCATATGTACAATCTCCAGCTGTAACGGGGAAGAAGTGGAAACACAGCGGAGGGAAAAAGAACCATTCGAGAGAAAGCCATGTGCAGCTGGATGGAACAATCATCCCTCTCGATGAAGAATTTGAGATACCAGGCAGCGGAGAGCGGTGCATGTTTCCGAGAGATACACAGCTCACGCCAAAGGAACGAGTAAATTGTCATTGTGCGGTTGGTCCTGTGGTTGATCCTGTTATTCTTGGTTTGTCAGCTGAGGAAAAAGAAGAGATTAGAAGAAGAGTCTTACAAAACATGGAATGAAATAGTATAATAACCTCATTATTCAAAGAATGGGGTTATTTGATGAATTCAGAATTGTGGGAGTTAGTTAAAGAAAATATAGCAGTAGTAGCAGCTGGATTATCTTTAATTACTGCTGTTTTATCAGCTACTATTGCTTATTTTTACAATGTTAAACACAAAGATTTAGACAGGTTTTATAAAAATGCTCAGGAAAATATGGAAACATTAATTGAGCCTATTTACTTTAAGCTAAAAGATATTGAAGCAATTGTAGATAAGAAACGTAAAATTGAACTTCTTAAAGAATTTTTTAATTCTTTTAATTCCAATAAAATCAATATTTCTAGGCTAGGAAATCGAAAGCTTATTGATAACTTTTTGAAAACTGAATTTGCCTTTAAAAAGATTCTTATAGACGATAATGAAGCATTGTATCAAGAAGTTATAGTGAATACTAAGCTGTTGAAACTTATTGTAGAGGAGGATTATTGGAAATTATTTGAGGTGATTTATAAAGATTACAATTGGTATAAAAAAACGGTGGATATGAATTATATACTCAGGTTTTTATTGAAATTATCATTTTTTATTGAGAGAACAATTTATGGAGTTGTATGCCTATCTTGGTTTGCTGTAATGGTTTTTGCAATCTTAGGTATTACCACCTTTGGTAAGTTACATGAATTTCTTATCTCACTGGGCATATGTATTTCGGCGATTTTATTATATTTTACCTTTAGTACATATAACACTGCTTTTGTTGATACGAAGCAGAAAAAAACTAATATGGACTTTTTTAGAGAAAATATTGTATCCCTAATTGTTTTTATATTTACATTCTTAAAGTATCCTGCTGAATTAATTTTGGGAAGTTTAAAATTCATCGGTAAAAAACTCAAGAAAAATATAGTGTCTATTGCTTCCGTATTTAGCAACGATCAGAGAGATTCTTGAAAGGAGGTGAATGAATTGCCACGCGAATCGATAAATGCAAAAATCACACACGTATCATATGTAGACAAGGCTGCAAATCAAAAGCAGTTTTTTTATGAAGTCGGAAAAGCAGCCAGACTTTCAAAAAGAGATCAAGGTCATTGCAAAGTCTGATGATTCGCAGCGTCTTGTGTATGGAATTGTATACGAACCAAACGTAGCTGAAGCACATGGGGATTACATGACACCAGAAGAAATCGAGAAAGCCGCTCATGGGTTCCTGAAAGATGCACGTGAGATCGACAAGCAGCATGATTTTCAAGGCGGTGTCGGGGAAGTCGTTGAATCGTACATTGCTCCGTCTGACTTTGAAATGGGTGATGAAGTTATCAAGAAAGGATCGTGGGTCCTTGTGACAAAAGCATCTGATGAAATCTGGGAACAGATTCAAAAGGGCGAGATCACTGGATACTCAATGGCCGGAACAGCAGACATAGGAAAACAAGAACGTGAGCCAGCTTCTGATGAGAAGGGGCTTTTTTCTTTGCTTAAAAACTTCTTTTCTAAAGGAGAGGTAAAGAACAAATACGACAAAGGCCACATGCGTCGTGAGTTTTGGGCGGCACAAGATGCGCTGAATTCCGTTTTGTTTAAATGGGATTCGTACACCGATGAAGACTTGGAGAATGATCCTGACAAGGTGAGGTCAGCACTGCAAGATTTTGTGGAAATTACACAGGAGATTTTGCTTACTGATGACTTAGCGGTGATCCAAACTGATCCACCTGAAGAAGTCGCAAAAGCAGGTAGAAAGTTTTCAGCTGCTAACTGAAAAATGCCAGAGAGCCGCTATCGACAATCTGTTGAGTCAAGAGGCGGTTGAAATTGCTCAATGGGGCATTCGGAAGCTGATCACATAGCAAGGCAATTAAAAGCAGAAAAAGGGTTCTTTTTATACAAATCTCAAAGCACACTCAAGCGAGTGTGCTTTTTCTTATGGCAAAAGAGCACCCAAAAGTTGCACAACATTTACTGCAAACATTTGGACTTCTTTGGCGCATGTGAGTTGATTAGACTTATAACCAAAGGGAAGAAGGGAGGAATTCCAACTGCACTTAACCAAGAGGGGCACGACTTTACTATCAATGCTGCTTCACACGACCACTTATCTATCAATTGAAGATTTACAGAATCGACTGAATGTCTCTACTCGAACGGTCTACGCTGAAATCAAACGAATGAATAGTTGGCTGGAAACCCATCAGCTTAGCGGCGTCCAGCGAAAAGATCAACGAGGCTACTATTTAAATCCACACGAGAAAGAAGTCATTATCGAAAAAGCTGACACCGTTCTTGTCGGTCATGACTATGAACCATGTGTAAAAGAAAGACGTGCCATCTTGCTCCTTTCCATTGCATGCAGTGAGAAGCATCTAAAAATTGATGATTTTATGGAGATGACGAAGGTAAGCCGCAATACACTGCTTGAAGATATGAAACAACTAAAAGAAGCACTTTCAAAACAGCAGCTTACACTTCATTATCAGGCGGCCAGTGGCTATTTAATTTCAGGAGAAGAAAGAACAATTCGGTTGGCACTGAAACCTCATATTCATTTCATTCGCAACATGATAAAAAATGAAAAAACATTTCCATCGGTTTGGTTAAAGGGTCCTATCTCATATAAGAGAATACATGCTCTCCTTCAACAGTCCGAACAAGATCTGAAGCTTGAGTTTGCAGATGACATGCTGGATCAGCTGTCTATGGATCTCTTTTTCTACTTTAAACGGATGAAGCTAGGACGTGCTGTACACATTTCAACAGAAGAAAAACGGACACTGCAGGAAACAGATGAATGCTTGGCTGCTATTCGTTTCATGGCGCAAATTCAAAAAGAAACCAGTCTTTTGGTTCATGATGATGAAATCTATTTTCTTAGTACGCTATGGCTCAGTGCCAAAAAACAAAAACTTCCAACAAGTCAAAAACCAGAAGAACATCTCATTCGAACCATTGCGAGACAAATGATCATTGACTTTCAGCGTTATGCGTGTATTTCCTTCCAGGAAGTAGAAGTCTTGGAACAAAACTTAACCATGCATTTAATTCCTGCCTATTATAGGCTCATCTATCACATTGATATCATCAATGAATTAACAGATTCCATGAAACATGCACAGCCAGAGGTGTTTGACATCACGCAAAAGGTTGCTTGCCATTTAGAGAAGGCGACCTGTTCAAAGATGAGCGATCATGAAATTGCCTATGTGGCGATGCATTTTGGCGGCTGGATGAGAAGAGAAGGGATTTCGTCGATTGCGAAACGTTCTGTTTACATTGTCTGCGGAGAAGGAATTGGCACCAGTCACATGCTGAAAACGCAGCTTCTTGAATTAATCGGCTACATCGACATACGCGGACTGTTATCAAAACGTTCATATGAAGAATTAACAACCATTGATGCCGACTTTGTTGTATCAACGACACCTATTTCGTTTAAAGGAAAACCTGTTCATCTCGTTCACCCTATTCTCACTGCTTATGAGAAAAAAACATTGCTTCAATATGGAGAAGGCTCAGAACCTAAGCTTGATGAGCAACATGTGAATGCTTTATTCAATATCATTCAGCAGCATACCATCGTTCAAAATGAAAAAGCATTGCTTCATGACTTGAAGGAGCTGCTTCATTCCACATATGTATCACACCAGAAAGGGTGGAAACCAGTGTTAAACGATTTATTAACAGAAGAAACCATTCAGCTCCAGCAAACAGCAGACACATGGCAGGAGGCCATTACAAAAGCAGCGCAGCCTTTGCTTGATCAACAAGCGATTCAGGAAAGTTATGTGAAAGCGATGATCCAGTCTGTTCATCAAAATGGCCCTTATATTGTGATTGCGCCACAAGTGGCGATTCCGCATGCCAGGCCAGAGGATGGCGTGAACAAATTAAGCATGTCACTTATGTCATGTCATCAGCCCGTTTTCTTTTCAGAGGATGGAAAAAAGCAAGTTCGGCTCATCATTGTATTAGCTGCCATTGACAGTATGACCCACCTGAAAGCACTCAAACAGCTGACGATGCTGTTAAGTGAAGAAAAACGGGTGAGACAATTGATTGAAGCAGAGGAATTAGCAACCATCCAACAACTAATCAATCAATTTTCACAAGTATAAAGGAGGAAAAAGAGAATGAAAAAAATTCTAGTTGTATGCGGAAACGGTTTAGGAAGCAGCTTTATTGTTGAAATGAATGTCAAAAAGGCTTTAGAAGAATTAGGACTTTTAGCGGAAGTGGCTCACACCGATCTCAGTACAAGCAAAAATGAACAAGCAGACCTCTATATCGGCGCAACAGACATTATCGATCAGCTGGATGACGGCACAAGAAAGGTCGCTGGATTAAATAACTTGTTAGACCAGGAAGCCATTAAAGACGTCCTTCGTAAACACATATAATCGACGGAAAAAGGGGGATTCACATCATGATAGAACTGATCATGAACGATATATTGGGCACACCCGCAATTCTCATCGGTTTGTTTGCACTGGCTGGTTTACTTTTGCAGAAAAAGTCAGCTGCCGATACTGTATCAGGCACCTTAAAAACAACAATGGGTTTTTTAATATTAGGAGCGGGCGCCACAGTCGTATCTGATTCACTTGGGGTTTTCAGGAAGATGTTTGAAGCAGCCTTTCACATTCAAGGGGTTGTCCCAAATACAGATGCCATGGCGGCCATCGCCCAAAAGGAATTCGGTACACAGACAGCGCTCATTATGATTTTTGGTATGGTGGTCAATTTGCTTTTGGCAAAATTCACACCCTTTAAATACGTCTTTTTAACTGGGCATCATACGCTATATATGGCGGCTATGCTTGCAGTCGTTCTGTCAACAGCCGGCATGCAAGGAACGCTGCTGATCACCATTGGTTCAATCGTATTAGGTGCAGCGATGGTCATTGCTCCCGCAATCCTTCAGCCGTTTACAAGGAAAGTCACTGGAAGTGATGATCTGGCACTCGGTCATTTCAGTACGTTCGGCTATTTTACAGCGGGAATGATCGGCAAATGGGTCGGGCGCCCAGAGAAATCAACGGAAACCATTCAAGTGCCTAAATCACTCGGTTTTCTAAGAGATACATCGGTGGCCATCTCCATTACGATGGCTTTGCTTTTCTTTGCGATTGCACCGTTTGCGGGAATTTCATATATAGAAAACATTAGTGGTGGTACGAACTTTGCTGTCTTCATTCTCATTCAGGCCATTACCTTTGCTGCTGGGGTGTACATTATTTTAGCAGGTGTACGGATGGCCATCGGGGAAATTGTGCCGGCTTTCAAAGGGATTGCCGATCGTTTCGTCAAAGGGGCAAAGCCGGCACTTGATGCGCCAACTGTTTTCCCATTTGCTCCAAATGCGGTGATCATCGGTTTTTTATGCAGTTTTGCAGGTGGCATCGTGTCTATTTTCCTTCTTCCATTGTTTGGTTTAACTGTCATTGTACCTGGACTTGTGCCGCACTTTTTCTGCGGTGCGACAGCGGGCGTATATGGCAATGCAACAGGGGGAGTGAGAGGTGCAGTCGCCGGTTCCTTTGTGAATGGAATACTCCTTTCATTTTTACCAGCTTGTTTACTTCCTGTGTTAGGCACTCTTGGCTTTGAAGGGACAACATTTGGCGATACAGACTTCGGTATCATCGGAATCTTGATTGGATTGATCAAATTTATATTTCATCTTTAAAAAGGAGGCATTTCAGGATGACAGCTATTTTCTCACCTTCATTGATGTGCATGGATTTAACGCACTTCCGTGAACAAATTCAGCTTCTGAACACAAGGGCAGATCGTTATCATGTCGACGTCATGGATGGTCATTATGTAAAAAATATGACCTTATCACCCTTTTTCATTGAACAACTTCGGAAACTGACAGACGTTCCGATTGATGTTCATCTAATGGCCGAACAGCCTCAGGAATTTTTAATTGATGCATGTATTGATGCAGGCGCAACGATGATTTGTTTACATCCAGAAGTGGTGCAAAAAGACGTTTTTCGAATCATTCGGCATATCCACGAAAGAAAGTGTGAGGTCGGCTTTGTTCTCAATCCCGCCACACCAGTTGCAGCATTAGATGCTTTTATTCATTTAATAGACCGGGTGACGATCATGACAATTGATCCAGGGTTTGCTGGTCAGCCTTTTATCAAAGAAATGCTTCCGAAAATGAAAGAGGTGAAAGAAATCAAAGAGAAGGGGGGATACTCATTTTCAATTGAGGTAGACGGCTCTTGTAATGAAAGCACGTTCCGATTGCTTGCTGAGGCAGGAAATGAAATTTACATCATCGGCACCTCAGGTTTATTTGGACTTCACGAAGAATTAGATAAAGCATGGGAAATAATGAAGCAATTGTTCGCAAAAGAAACAGCCACAATGAAATCACCTTAGTAAAAAAGAGGATGAAGCCCATCCTCTTTTTTACGCAATTTTACTAAACAAACTATCTCCTTATCAAAACATACTCAAAAACTTCATAAAAGCACAAATTTATAATTGAAAGCGCTTTATTTATGTGTTATTCTTCAAATATCTTTAGTAAACATTTAGTCAAAAATGATGAGGAGTTTGCCTATGACTACACTCAAAGATATTGCTCATGATGCAAAAGTATCCGTCTCTACTGTATCCCGTGTGTTAAATGGCGACCAAACGCTTGCCGTTTCACACGCAACAAGACAAAACATCCTCGACATAGCCAAGAAATTAAACTATACCCCAGTCAGAGCAAGAAAAGCCGACCAAGCAGAAGTAAAAAGCCCACCCGCATCCCCAGTCATCGGTGTCGTTGTCGCCCAATCCATTGACGAAGAATTAAATGATCCTTTTTTTTCATCGATTCGAAAAGGAATTGAAAAAGAATATGCCAAACAAGGTCTGTCCACTCTCCATACCTTTCGCCTAAGAAACATGGATAAAGGGGCGATACTAAAGGATATTGACGGTTTGATTGTCATTGGACGAATCAGCCCTGATACGGTTGAAAAAATGACAAACCGTATGGAACATATCGTTTTTATCAATCATTATGCGGATGAAGATTTGTATGATTGTGTACATGTGGATTTTGTCAGAGCGGCAGATCGTGCCATTCGTCATCTGCAATCTCTCGGCTATACACATCTAGGCTATATTGGCGGGAAAGAGAGGGAGCATTATTTCGAAGGAAATGCTGTGATTGAGGACGAAAGACAAACAACTTTTATCAAAAGAATGCAAGAAGCGGGAACTCTTCATATGAATGACATCCACATAGGCGAATATTCGATGCAAGAAGGCTACTCGCTTATGCAAAAAGCCATTCAGAAAGGAAAGCTTCCAGAAGCCTTTTTTATCGGAAGTGACTCTATGGCAATAGGCGCTATGCGAGCGCTACATGAAGCCGGTCTTCGTGTACCTCAAGATGTCTCAATCGTGGGGTTTAATGATATCGAAGCCGCTTCCTTTTCAAGCCCGCCGCTCACAACGGTTAAAGTATATACAGAAGAAATGGGGGAAGTAGGTCTAAAGCTTTTGCTTGAGCGGATAGAAGGAAGAAAGCTTCCTTTAAAAGTCGTCGTGCCAACAAAACTCATGCAAAGAGGCAGCACATGCCCAATCCATGAAAGGGGGTGAATAAGCATTTCAGTAAACAAAAAAGAGACAAAAAAGCAGGAAGGGAGCTGCTGAGCATGATGGCCAGATCATGCTGAAAACAACGCAGTTTACCCAATTGCTCTCTTATCTCTTTGAAAAGAATAGAATTCCAGTATAATGGACTTCTTTTGTTTCCGCAACTGCATGAATTCTACCTATAATCGTCTGAATTTTCAGTGATCAAAAGGAGGAAACGATGAATAAAAAAAATTTGATGCTGTGTGCAGCTCTAGTTTTGTCGATGATCTTGTCTGCTTGTGGCAATAACGGTGCGTCTGAAGCAAACGGAAAAGTGACCTTGACTCTATTCTCTACAATGAGCAACAGCGGGGAGAGAAAGGCATTTGAAGAAGTGATCCGTGACTTTGAAAAAGAACATCAAAACATCCGAATTGATGCCAACTTCCCTGGCAACAGCTATGAAGATATGATACGCGTCAAAATGGGCGCAAACGACATGCCAGACCTATTTGATACACACGGCTGGGCCAAGCTGCGATATAGCGAATACGTGGCTGATCTAAAGGAGATGGACTGGGTAAAACAACTTGATCCTTCACTCGATCAAATTTTAAAAGACAAAGATGGCAAAGTCTATGCCTATCCGCTGAATCAAGCAAAAGACGGACTTAGTTTTAATGCCAATCTATTAAAAGAATATGGCATAAAAGTTCCTAAAACACTGGATGAACTGAGAAGTGCTTTACAGACTGTCAAAGAAAAAAGTAAAGGAGACGTTGTGCCGCTCTGGATACCAGGAGGCGATAATTCTAATATTGCCCAAGTCTTTGATGAGCTGGCAACGCCTTTACTCATTACCGATCAAAAACACCAATACGGAAAAGACCTTGAAAATGGATCATTTGATTGGTCTCACTATACACCGCTTGCACAGTTTATGAAGGAGCTGAAAGATCAAGACCTTTTAAACAAAGATGTACTCACTGCGAAACTATCCCAAGCACCTGAGCTAATGGCACAAAACAAAATTGCTTTCACCTTTGTGGGAGGATCTTTAGGACCTGAGGCGACTGAACTCAATCAATCGATCAAAGTAGGCACCATGCCCGTACCAGCGATTCATGAAGGAGATGAGCAAAGCTGGATTGGCGGGGAACGCTTTACTGTCGCGGCATGGAAAGACTCAAAGCATCTAAAAGAAGCAAAACAATTCATTGACTTTTTAGCAAAGCCTGAAAACGCCAAAAAAATCGCAGAGGGCACTTCCTCTGAAACGGCTTTAAAAGAAGTCAAAGCCAAAAACTATTACTCTACATTTTACGAGCAATATGAAGATATTAAAATTGAACCATATTTTGATCGGAAATACTTACCGAGCGGCATGTGGGCTGTCATGGCAACGACCGGTCAAGAATTATTAGCAGGCTCCATCACACCGGAACAACTATCGAAGAAAATGGAAGAGGAATATAAGCGTCTGAAAAAACAATAGCAGGCTCATGCTGAAACAGGAGTGAAGCCAATGAGTGACATCACAAAAGAAAAACAGGCGGCGACATTTACCTCTTTTCCAAAACAGAAGATGAAAAATAGCCAAAATTCTTCACTTTGGTGGATGTATCTGCCTGCTGTTCTCGTTGTCAGTACCTTTATCATTTATCCCTTTTTTAACGGGATTCAGCTCTCTTTTACAAATTGGAACGGTTTCTCACAACAGTATAAGTGGATCGGACTGGATCAATACAAACGGCTACTACAAGATCCAACCACATGGCTTGTTGTGAAAAATACCCTTCTTTACGGCATCGGGAGCACCATCTTACAAAATATGATTGGTCTTGGATATGCACTCTTATTAAATCAAAGTTTAAAAATGAGAGCCATCACAAGAACGGTGATCTATTTACCCGTCATGATCAGCCCGATTGCCATGGGCTATATTTGGTATTTTGTCTTTGCGTACCAAGGTGGTGCTTTAAACGACGTTGTTACCCTTTTTGGATTTGATCCAATGAACGCACTTGGTAATCCGCAGCTAAACACTTGGATCATTGTGTTTGTGAATACGTATCAATTCGTCGGGATTGCCATGATCATTTATTTAGCAGGACTCCAAAGCATTCCTAAAGATTATTATGAAGCAGCACAACTCGACGGAGCTTCAGGTCTTCAGCAATTTGGGCGCATCACATTACCGCTTTTAATGCCATCTATTACCATCAATGTTGTGCTCAATGTCATCGGTGGACTTAAATTATTTGATGTCATTGTCGCGCTCACTGGCGGAGGACCCGGAGATTCCTCGCAATCGATGTCGACTTTTATGTACGATTTGTATTTCAAACGGCAGGATGCAGGCTATGCAGCGACGCAAGGTGTCTTCATGGCTGTCATCATCCTTGTCGTTAGTGTCGCAGCGCTCATTTATTTCAAACGAAAGGAGACCGAGGTGTGATGGATAACGCCTATAAACGAAAGAAAAGATGGTACTCCTTACTCGCCCTTTTGATAACATTGCTGCACCTGATTCCATTTTATATTTTAGTCACGACCTCTCTAAAGGGGATAGGAGATTTTAGCTCAAAATGGTTGTTCCCATCAACGCTTCATTTTGAAAACTTTCGCATGGCATGGACAGATGCTCAGCTTGGCCAGTCCTTTTTGAATACAGTGATCATTACGTTCAGCTCGGCTGCCCTACTCATCATCTTTGGATCACTTGCCGCCTATCCGCTCGCAAGAAGAGGAACAAAGCTGAATCAAGCGGTGTATCTCTTATTCATTGCCATTATGGTCATACCGCCGCTCACCGCCCTTGTCCCGCTATACAAAATGGTTGTACAAATTGGCATGATGAATACTTATCAAATCGCTATTTTAAACAATGTTGCTGCTTTTTTGCCACTGACGATTTTTCTATATGCCGGTTTTATCCGGTCGACGATTCCCAAGGAGCTTGAAGAAGCCGCTCGTATTGATGGCGCGGGAACACTTAGAGTCTTTTTCACCGTCGTTTTTCCGCTGCTGAAGCCGATTACCGCTTCTGTTTTAATCATTGCCTGTGTGTATATTTGGAACGACTATCAATTTGCCATCTTCTTCTTGCAAGATAAAGAGATGCATACACTGACAGTCGCCTTATCCAATTTCTTTGGTCAAAATCAACACCAGCTCCAGCTAGTTGGCGCCGCTGCTCTTATTGCGATGCTGCCAATGGTCACGATGTTTTTACTTTTGCAAAAATACTTTATCGCAGGGCTGTCTCAAGGCTCTGTTAAAGGGTAATCCAACCTTGATGTAAAAAGGAGTGTCGTCTATGTCTAAAATTACATTTATCGGTGCAGGAAGTACCGTGTTTGCTAAAAATATATTAGGAGATTGTCTGTTCGTTCCCGCACTTGCCGGCTTTGAATTTGCGTTATATGATATCGACCACAACCGGCTGAAAGAATCAGAAACGATGCTGCGTCACTTAAAAGAGAACTACGGTGCACATGTGACTATTCAGTCGTATCACAACCGGAAAGAAGCCTTAAAGAATGCGAAATATGTCATCAATGCCATCCAGGTAGGAGGCTATCAGCCAAGCACTGTTATTGATTTTGAGATTCCAAAAAAATATGGATTAAGACAAACGATTGCGGATACGGTTGGCATCGGCGGTATTTTCCGTTCACTTCGAACCATTCCCGTGATGCTGGACTTCGCAAAGGATATGGAAGAAGTATGTCCACACGCTTTATTATTAAATTACACGAATCCAATGGCCACACTGACTGGCGCTATGCTGCGTTATACTCGGGTTCAAACGGTTGGTCTTTGCCATAGCGTACAGGTGTGTACGAAAGATTTATTTCAATCACTTGAAATGGACCATGAAGGCATTGAAGAAAAAATTGCTGGCATTAATCACATGGCATGGTTATTAGAAGTAAAACGGGACGGTCAAGACTTGTATCCAGAAATCAAAGCAAGAGCAAAAGAAAAACAAAAAACGCGGCATCCAGATATGGTTCGTTTTGAACTAATGGATAAATTCGGCTACTATGTCACCGAATCCTCAGAGCACAATGCAGAATATCATCCGTATTTTATCAAATCTCGTTATCCAGAACTGATTGGACAGTTTAACATTCCGCTCGATGAATATCCAAGACGCTGCGAGGAACAAATCAACAATTGGAATACGATGAAACATGACCTTGTGGGAAACACACAGATCACGCATACGCGCTCTAAAGAATATGGTTCACGTATCATTGAAGCGATTGAAACGAACGTTCCCTTTAAATTTGGTGGAAATGTACTGAACACAGGAGGACTCATTCACAACCTTCCTGAAAAAGCCTGTGTGGAAGTGCCATGTGTTGCAGACCGGAGCGGTATCATGCCATGTTATATCGGAGAGATACCTGAACAATTGGCTGGACTCAACCGGACCAATATCAGCTCACAGCTCATGACGATTGAAGCTGCAATCAGCGGCAAAAAAGAACACATTTACCAAGCGGCATTATTAGACCCGCATACAAGTGCTGAATTATCAATTGATGACACCATTAAACTATGTAATGAATTAATTGAAGCACATGGGGAGATGCTCCCGGCTTATACAGAGCCGAGTCAATACGCAATTTCTTCTAAATAACTAACATAAACAGTCTTAGCCTGATGCACCTGGCATCAGGTTTTTTTAAATCAACAAACTGCTCATTGACTGAAAGCGTTTTTAATATTATGATTTTTCTAAAGTTAACCAACAGTTAACCAAAAATACATCATCAATTAGTTAACATGATCATGCCACATGACACACAGATAAAACGACCTAAAAGGGGGGGACAGATCTGCGGAACCAAAAGAGCTGAAAGCGATAGACTTCACATGTTTTATCAGAACGTAAAGCAAAACTGTGGTTTCATTTGACAAAGAGTGTATACAGATGAAGGCCCCTTAGATGAGACAATGACGATAAATCAACACACGATTGCATCACAATCCAAACAAAGAGGAGAGAGGGAACATGACCAAAACAGATGTACAAACGTTGAAAAATTATATTGGCGGACAATGGGTGGACGCCGAAACGGACCAAACGGAAGCTGTTTATAATCCAGCTACTGGCGAAGTCATCGCAGAAGTACCGCTTTCAACAAAAACGGATGTAGAACATGCAGTCCAAGCAGCACAGGAAGCGTTCACCACTTGGTCTAAAACAGCTGTTCCCCGGCGGGCACGTATTTTATTTAAATACCAACAGTTACTCGTTGAGAAATGGGATGAGTTGGCTGAACTCGTCACGCTGGAAAACGGAAAAAGTGTAACAGAAGCAAAAGGAGAGGTGCAGCGAGGAATTGAATGTGTGGAATTTGCCGCTGGTGCACCAACCTTAATGATGGGGAAACAACTGCCTGATATTGCGACTGGTCTAGAGTCTGGCATGTACCGCTACCCAATTGGCGTCATCGGCGGCATTACCCCGTTTAACTTTCCGATGATGGTCCCATGCTGGATGTTCCCGCTTGCCATCGCTTGCGGAAATACATTTGTTTTAAAGCCTTCAGAACGGACGCCAATCCTCGCTGCACGGTTAGCAGAACTATTTGAAGAAGCGGGACTTCCAAAAGGTGTGCTCAACATTGTCAATGGCGCTCACGATGTAGTAAACGGTCTGCTTGAACATGAAAAGGTAAAAGCCATTTCGTTTGTCGGCTCTCAGCCAGTCGCAGAATACGTATATAAAAAAGGGACATCACATGGTAAACGTGTACAAGCACTTGCCGGTGCAAAAAATCACTCCATCGTCTTGAAAGATGCTGATTTAGAATCAGCCACAAAACAAATCATTGGAGCTGCTTTTGGATCAGCAGGTGAACGCTGCATGGCAGCAGCCGTTGTCGCAGTGGAAGAAGACGTGGCGGACGACTTGATTCAACAATTGGTCGATGAATCCAACCAGCTTGTCATCGGAAACGGAATAAATGAAGATGTCTTTCTCGGACCAGTCATTCGGAAAGAGCATAAAGAACGAACTCTTCAATATATCCAATCAGGAATTGAAGAAGGCGCAAGCCTGATTCGTGATGGCAGACAAGATAACGAAACAAATGGAGAAGGGTATTTTGTCGGACCAACGATCTTTGATCATGTCACAAATCAAATGAAAATCTGGCAGGACGAGATTTTTGCCCCAGTCTTATCCATTGTCCGTGTCTCATCACTCGCAGAAGCAATCGACCTGTCCAATCAATCAAAATTCGCAAACGGTGCCTGCCTATACACAGACAGCGCTTCAAGCATAAGAGAATTTCGTGAAAACATCGAAGCCGGCATGTTAGGCATTAACATTGGTGTTCCTGCTCCAATGGCTTTCTTCCCATTTTCCGGCTGGAAAGATTCCTTCTACGGAGACTTGCACGCCAATGGAACAGACGGAGTAGAGT
Organism: Bacillus sp. FSL K6-3458; assembly: GCF_038005045.1. Taxonomy (NCBI): domain Bacteria; kingdom Bacillati; phylum Bacillota; class Bacilli; order Caryophanales; family Bacillaceae; genus Bacillus; species Bacillus sp. FSL K6-3458. The sequence goes on from NZ_JBBOSI010000001.1 coordinate 2,265,145, forward strand.
TTTACACGAGAAAGAAAATGGTGACCGCTCGGTATATGTAGAAGTACATTTATTGAACATTGAGAAAGAATGCAGCTCCAAAATGGAGACTGCATTTTTTTGTTGTCTTCTAGTTAAAAAGTAAGGGTTTTCATCGCACTCTTTACAGGGTTTCACAGGGAGAAATCATTCTTTGTATTCATTCTTCATCACGAAACATCAACATAATTTGAAATTGGGCCTAAACCCCAATATCAGGAAGATGAAAACAGGAGGAAATGACACGATGAGGACGAGGATGAAGTGCAGCGTTTGTTTATTGATTTTCACTTTGGTACTGAGTTGTTTGCCGGTATATGAAGCGAATGCGGCAAGCACTCCTATTGCCAAGCAAGTAGGAAATGCAAACCCGCTCATTGACCATCACTTAGGAGCAGATCCGTTTGCGCTTACCTATAACGGAAGAGTGTACCTTTATATGTCGAGTGATGACTATGAATATCAAAGCAACGGAACGATTAAGGACAATTCATTTGCAAATCTGAATAGAGTATTCGTCATCTCTTCGGCGGATATGGTCAACTGGACCGATCACGGAGCGATTCCAGTTGCGGGGGCAAATGGGACAAACGGCGGCAGAGGCATTGCCAAATGGGCAGGCGCATCATGGGCCCCATCAGCAGCGGTAAAGAAGATCAACGGAAAGGATAAATTTTTCCTTTATTTCGCTAACAGCGGCGGAGGGATTGGAGTCCTTACAGCAGACAGCCCGATTGGTCCATGGACTGATCCAATTGGAAAAGCGCTCGTTACGCCAAGTACACCTGGCATGTCCGGAGTTGTATGGCTTTTTGATCCGGCCGTATTTGTAGATGATGACGGCACTGGCTATCTATATGCCGGCGGAGGCGTTCCAGGCGGTTCCAATCCAACGCAGGGACAATGGGCAAATCCTAAAACAGCAAGAGTCCTGAAGCTAGGTGCTGATAAGACAAGTGTGGCCAGTAGCGCATCCACCATTGATGCTCCTTTTATGTTTGAAGACTCAGGGATGCATAAGTATAACGGAACCTACTACTATTCCTATTGCATCAATTTTGGTGGCTCACATCCTGCTGATAAACCACCTGGTGAAATCGGCTATATGACGAGCTCAAGTCCGATGGGACCCTTCACGTATAAAGGACACTTTCTGAAAAATCCGGGTGCTTTTTTTGGTGGCGGCGGTAACAACCATCATGCGGTGTTCAATTTTAAAAATGAGTGGTATGTGGTGTATCATACGCAAACCGTTAGCTCTGCATTATACGGAAGCGGCAAAGGCTATCGCTCTCCACATATTAACAAGTTGGTTCATAATGCAGATGGCTCCCTTCGAGAAGTAGCAGCCAATTATGAAGGAGTGAAACAGCTATCTAATCTGAATCCATATCAACGTGTTGAAGCTGAAACATTCGCTTGGAATGGACGCATTTTGACAGAAGCCTCGTCAGCACCCGGAGGACCAGTGAATAACCAGCATGTCACCAATATTCAAAATGGCGATTGGGTCGCTTTAGGGAATGTAGACTTTGGTTCAAATGGCGCTAGAACATTTAAAGCCAATGTCGCATCGACAGTAGGCGGGAAAATAGAAGTACGCCTTGGCAGCGCGAACGGCAGACTGGTCGGTACACTGAATGTCCCTTCCACCGGTGGAACACAAAACTGGCGGGAAATAGAAACATCGATTAACGGCGCATCCGGAGTGCACAACGTATTTTTTGTCTTTACCGGAACAGGCGGGGGAAATCTATTCCAATTTGATTCTTGGCAGTTTACTCAAAGGTAGCGAATAAAGGTGCTTAAATGTTTGATAGAGGAGTGGGAAATTTGATGTCATGTATAAAAAAACCAATGCTTGCTTTATTGGTGTGTTTCACCATGCTGTCTGTCATGTTCATAGGGCCCGGAGTAGCTGAAGTATCAGCAGCTGACGCAAACATTAACCTCAACGCAGAAAGACAAGTGATTCGTGGTTTTGGCGGAATGAACCATCCAGCTTGGATTGGTGATTTGACAGCACCACAAAGGGAAACCGCCTTTGGCAATGGACAAAATCAGTTAGGGTTTTCCATTCTTAGAATTTATGTAGACGAAAACAGAAACAATTGGAGCAGAGAAGTCGCAACGGCCAAACGAGCGATCGAGCATGGTGCTCTAGTCATTGCTTCCCCTTGGAATCCTCCAAGCAGTATGGTTGAAACATTCAACCGGAATGGATCACCTGCCAAGCGGCTTAAATACAATCAATACGCAGCATATGCTCAGCATCTGAATGATTTTGTCACTTACATGAAAAACAACGGAGTCAATCTTTATGCGATTTCTGTTCAAAACGAGCCCGATTATGCGCATGAATGGACATGGTGGACGCCTCAGGAAATCCTGCGATTCATGAGAGAAAATGCCGGCTCCATTAATGCACGTGTGATTGCACCTGAATCCTTTCAATACCTTAAGAATATCTCAGATCCTATCTTAAACGATCCGCAGGCGCTTAGAAATATGGACATTCTCGGCGCTCATCTATACGGAACCCAAATTAGCCAGCTTCCGTATCCTCTTTTCAAACAAAAAGGGGCAGGGAAAGAGCTATGGATGACAGAGGTCTACTATCCGAATAGTGATAACAATTCAGCGGACCGCTGGCCTGAGGCATTAGGGGTATCAGAGCATATTCACCATTCAATGGTGGAAGGGGACTTTCAGGCGTATGTGTGGTGGTACATCCGGAGATCATACGGTCCTATGAAAGAAGATGGAATGATTAGCAAACGTGGATACAACATGGCGCATTTCTCCAAGTTTGTGCGTCCAGGGTACGTCAGGATTGATGCAACGAAAAGCCCCGAATCGAATGTTTTCGTCTCAGCCTACAAAGGAAACAATCAGGTCGTCATTGTGGCGATTAATAAAAACAATGCAGGGGTCAATCAACACTTCGTCGTGCAAAATGGCTCCGTTTCTCAGGCGTCTAGATGGGTGACGAGCAGCAGCAGCAACCTTCAGCCTGGAACTGACTTAAACATATCAGGAAATCAATTTTGGGCTCATCTCCCTGCTCAAAGTGTGACAACATTTGTGGTCAAACGCTAAAGAAACACGAAAAGCCAATTTTCTCATTAAAAAAGAAAATTGGCTTTTTTCTGTGTAAATAGAAAGTTGATTTTTCACGACGTCAACACTTTGGGTATAATAATAACAATGACTTCAGGAGAGTGATCATCATGCCAAAAGTTCAAAGCAAAGTATTGATTATAGATGACGAAAAAGAAATTTTAGAATTAATCCATACCGTATTAACAAGAGAAGGCATTGACCAGGTGTTAACAGCTTCAACTGCCCGTGATGGGCTCACGCAATTTCATCAAGAACAACCAGATCTCGTCATATTGGATATTATGCTGCCAGACGGAGAAGGCTACGATATTTGCAAACAAATCAGAGATGTCTCACATGTTCCGATTATCTTTTTATCAGCAAAAGGAGAGGAATCAGACAAAATTGTAGGACTTGCCATTGGCGGTGATGATTATATTACAAAGCCGTTCAGTCCAAAAGAAGTCGCCTACCGTGTAAAAGCCCAGCTAAGACGGTCATCCTACTTACAGCCTTCTCAAGCGGAGCCCGTGATCAAAAAAGGCCCATTTGAGTTAAACGAGCAGCAAGCCGAACTGACGAAAAACGGAGCGGCAATTGAACTCACTCCGAAAGAACTTATGTTGATGACTTATTTCTTGCAGCATCCGAATCGCGTAATCAGTAAAGAAACGCTTTATCAAACGGTTTGGGGAGAGGATTTCTTCGGTTCTGATAATACGGTAATGGTTCATATACGAAGACTGCGGGAAAAAATAGAACATTCCCCATCTACACCAGAATTTCTCGTGACGGTCAAAGGGCTTGGCTATAAATTTGTTGTAAAGGATGCGTAAAGATGAAATGGCGATTAACAGGCAGATACATGGTCTCTGTCATTATCGTGACCATTATCACGGTCTTTATTAACTTATTTGGATTCATGATATGGCTTGTACTACAAGCAAGCAGTCAGCAAAACGAAGGAAATACGCCGGAAACCTTCACAAGAACATTTGAACAATACATCACCTTGTCTGATCAAAATATCACTGTGAGTAAAGAAGGACAGCAAGCCTTAAAACAACAAAATGCGTGGATTCAAATATTAGACGAAAATGGACAAGACGTCTATCATGCATTAGCACCTAAAGGCTTAAAGAGCAAATACACACCTATAGAAATTGTAAACTTACATAAATATAAAGATAAGCAATTGATGTCGACGATCTATGCTGGGGGGAAAAATGGAAAGGGTAAGGAATACAGCTACTTCATCGGATTTAAGGACCCTTCCATCGGAAAATATTTATTTTCTTTTGATACGAAAGAATTAATAGCGCAATTCAATATCGGGACGATGATTTTATTATCGATTGATGCCATCATTGCCTTATTCATTGGATACTTATTCAGCCGGCAACTCATCAAACCGCTCGGCCGTGCCATTTACGGCATTCAGCGGCTCGCAAACGGAGATTATACGACGAATCTGCCAACTAAGGGGATATATAAAGATGTGTTCTATAATGTCAATCACTTATCCGAGCAGCTCGCTTCAAGTCAAAAAGAAAAAGACAAATTAGAGCAAATGCGAGAAGAGTGGATCAGTCATATTTCTCATGATATTAAAACACCATTATCCTCTATTCAAGGCTATGCAGAAATCATGAAAGATCCAAATTATCCTCTTTCAGAACAAGATATCAGACATTACGCTGACATCATTGAGAATAAATCACTGTACATCAAAGATGTGATGGAGGATCTCAATTTAACAACAAGGCTGAAAAATAACGACGTGATGCTGCATAAAGAGCTTGTGAACATTGTGCCATTGCTGCGTGAAACGTTAATTGATATCCTCAACGATTCGAGATATGCAGATCAGACCATTGAGCTACAAACGAATGTAGACAAGCTTATGCTGAATATTGATACGATCCTCATAAGAAGAGCGGTCACCAATCTCATTCTAAATGCCCTTGTTCACAATGATGCTGATGTGAAAATCATTGTTCAGCTTGAACAAAAAGAACATACCCACATCACCATTCAAGACAACGGCAAAGGAATTGAAGAGGCAGAGCTAGAAAAAGTGTTTGACCGCTACTATAGAGGGACGAATACAGGAGGGACACATGCAGGCTCAGGTCTTGGAATGGCGATTGCAAAAGATATCATCCAAAAACACGGCGGAGATATGACAATACAAAGTATGATAGGAGAAGGAACAACGATTGATATCCAATTACCCGCTTGAGCGGACACACAAAGAAACGGTTCTGCTTCATCACAGAACCGTTTTTCCATCTATTATTCTGAAAACACTTTAATGCCTTTCACAATGTTCCAAATGAAGAAGTAGATCGCCACAAGGAATGTCACAGCATACGTTGCAATTAAGAACGGACCAGCATGACTGATATCGTTCATGCCAAGTAAACCTGAACCGGCAATACCAAGACCGAAAATCAAATAAGGAATAACATGCGTCCATAGTGATTTTTTCGCATGGTATTTCACTTCGTCTTTTCCTAAGAAATAAACGATAATCGGAAATAGAAATGGTGCAAAAAAGATACTGAAGTAACATAATGAAGACAAAATTTTATTTTCTCTCAAACCTTTTCACCTCTATGATTGATTTAGAAGAGGGGACCATTTGACTCATCCCTCAATTCCTTACAAACCCATTGTACAACCTCAACCTTAACTCGTATTAATCCGAACCTTACAGCAACCTTAAATATGTTAAACCATAAAATGATGATCGATATTTCCATTTATTTTTTCAGAAAAAAAGTTGACTTCGCCCCCTCTGAATCTACAATCAGTAAAATCGAACCATTTGAAGATGTTCTACCCGGATGTTCAAGCTAGAGATCTCTTTGCTACAATCATTTGATAATAAAAGTTAGCCGAAAAATGTTTCACCTTGACCTTGAAGTATAGTTCAACCTTTATAATGTACATATAGTAAAACAAAATAATAAAAAAGGAGTAACGATGGAGTTGATGACTAGAGGAGAACTTGCCAAAAAAACAGGAGTGAGTCCTGCCACAATTCGTTACTATGAAGAGCACAACATATTACCTGCTCCAAGACGACGTTCAAACGGTTACAGACTCTATACAGATGACTATGTTGTGAAAATTCAATTGATCAAAGATGCGAAAACGCTCGGTTATTCATTAAAGGAAATAGCTGAAATTATGGACATGCTAAGTCAAGACATAGACCTTGATACCCTAAGACAAATTGTCCATCTTAAACATGAAGAAATTGAAAAGAAAATTAAAAGCCTTCGTCTCATTCAAGACCTTTTATCTAACTTATTAAAAACCCCTGAAAAGAAAGTACAAGTCTACCTGGAATCATTTCGTGTTCCGAAGCAGGATGATCAATAAACCTATTGAGTGAAGGAGAGAAAAAAATGAGTGTAGAATGTATCATGGTGAACGTTCTAAAGAAAGTATTCAATTTGAAACATTATTCGCTTCGCAAAGTAATAAAGAGAGTTTTTCTAGTATCGAACAGACAAAAAAATTTCTTGAGCAAAAAGGAATTGAAAATACGCAGCCTTATGCCATTGGGGATGATGTGAAGTTAATCAGTGAGGTACAAGAGCAGACATTCGAAGGCATGCAAGTTTTCACATTGAATGAACAAGCATCACAAAATCAAAAAGTCATTCTCTATCTACATGGTGGCGCGTGGACAAATCAGCCTTTGAATGTCCATTGGTGGTTCATGGATAAAATGGCGCAATCACTAGGTGCGAAAGTAGTCGCTCCTATTTACCCAAAAGTACCTCATTATAGCAACCAGGATACGTATCCGAAAATGCTTAACCTATATAAAGACCTTCTGAAAACTGCCGGAAGTGCCAATCAATTGACGATCATGGGAGATTCAGCTGGCGGAAACATCTCACTTGGTCTTGCGCACCTTTTAAAGAAAGAGGATCTGCCGCAACCGAAGGATATCGTGTTACTATCTGCGTGTGTGGATATGAGCATGAGCAACCCTCTCATATTTGAATATGCAAAAAAGGATCCGATTCTAGGTCATGAAGGAATGGAAGTCATCACAAAAATGTGGGCAGCTGATCAAAGTCTCACAGACCCATTGATTAGTCCCATTTACGGTGACTTTAAAGGGATCGGGAAGATCACTCATTTTATCGGAACACATGATATGTTATATCCAGATGCCATAAAGCTCGATGAAAAACTATCAGAACAAGGAATGGACATCAAAACCTTTGTTTATCCTGAAATGCTGCATGTGTTTGTTGTCATGCCAATTCCAGAAGCGGCAGATGCTCTGAAGAAAATCATTCAAGTGATCAATCGTTAGGGATTCAGTTCACACCTAGAAAGGGTACATGTTCTGATATAAATAGGGGAAAAGGCTGCTTATTTGAAAGCAGCCTTTTTCAATTGAATATGAAATACATTCAAAATGGCAATTCACTACAGATTAAACGGTCTTTTGGCTGGTTTGTAAAGGAGAGTGAAATTCAGTTCATCACCTCATGTTTGGTATAATACATACGAGCAGTAAGGAAAGGGGAACGCAATGAAAACGTTTGATCTATCACAAGAAGATATCGAATTAATAGACGAAGCAAAAAAGAAGATTATCAGTCTTTATGAAGATGACAAGCATCATGTAGGGGCAGCGATCCGCATGAAAACAGGAGAAATCATATCAGCTGTCCATATAGAAGCCTATATCGGACGGGTAACTGTTTGTGCAGAAGCCATTGCGATTGGCAGCGCTTTATCGAATGGATACAAAGATTTTGATACAATTGTTGCAGTGAGACACCCTTATTCAGATGAAGAAGATAGAAGAATTAGGGTAGTCAGCCCTTGCGGCATCTGCCGAGAGCTCATTTCAGACTTTGGACCAACGTGTTTTGTCATTCTTGATATGGATGGGGAGTTGGTCAAGGTGAAAATCGAAGAACTCATTCCGCTCAAATATATTCGAAGCTGATGCACCACATAAAGATAAAATAGGAAAAGGGATGTAGCAAACGTTACATGTGATCCTTGCTACATCCAAGATGACTGAAAAAGCGTTCAACAAAAGCGGCCCCATGTATGTTCTCCATATATTTCGTGTTAAAAATATACTGTTCCATTTGTTCAAGCTTCCGCAGACTCCGCACTAGTATTTTCCGATCATGGTCAGACAGAGTAGGATCATCATCTATCTTCTCTAAGGCCTTTTTCACACGTGCAGATACATGTTCAACATATAAATGGTGTTTGGATGCTGGCGGAATACATGCCGCTAAGTCACAGCCTATAAAACGAACACCATCAAGGGTGCAGTTTTCAAAATTGGCGATCAGCTTTTGTTTGCCATTTCCCTCAAACGTTATATCTATTAGCTTACCAGCAAAGGTACAATTGACGATGTTCGCTGCCTGTAAAATACGGTCATTGAATCTACATTTAGAGAAAGTACAATCGATAAACGTAGCATTCTCCAATGTCATTCCCCTCATATCGCAGGAAGAAAATTCGCAATTGGTGAAGACGGCTTCGTTTTTGCCAATGCCCACAGAGCGCAAGTCTGAATGACTAAAAGTACAATGATCAATCGTACTACCGGCAAAAAATCTCGCATTCGTCAGATCACACGTATCAAATACAAGATGATCCAAGTGACAGCTCCAAAAAATAGGAGAACAAACATTTGAGTTGATGATCGTCGTTCTGCTGATTGTTTCGTTTTCATACCTGGCAACATCAGAAAATGTTTCGTTGTCTACTGATATACCAGACTCAAGTCTTCTCATCGCTATCACCCTATCATTTCTACAAAATTTTTCACATTCATGATGTCCATTCAGCCAGTTCATTTTCTCTTAGCGCTTGTCTTTGACTCAAGATTATATCACAAAACGATATGCGTTTAATGGACCTTTTGTGATATGAGGAATGTCAGAATTCATATCAAAGATTTTCGCATTGATGTCTATTATACCAAAGCTAGTGATTCGTTTAGCGTGCATATCGTGATATGTTTCAGCAGTCTCTTTTGTTTTGAATAAATAGATTCCCTATCGGGGTCAGCTTGTATACATTCTTTGACTGAACACTAAGGTAAATCACAAAAACCTAAACAAATCTGCACTGTTCATGACGGTGGATTTTGTTTAGGTTTTTTAGCGATTGAATCGTTTTCGAAGAACTAGGCATGAGACAGCGAATACTGCGAAAGCGCCCGCCGATCCAGCAGCAAACACCAACTCAAATTGTTCTGGTTTCGGTTTGAATAACAAAGGGACTGAAAGAATGAGCGCAGCACCACTAAAGCTTAATCCTAATATCAACATGGCCAATAATTTATTCATAGAAACACCTCTTACACTTAGTGTGAGAACAATGGAGACCTACTGATCTAAGTATCATTGTTATGATTCGACAACCTTTAACCGTCCTAAATGGAGTGTATCATATGATGGTGGGCTTATGGGTTTCTTTTCATGAAAACACAATCGTATAACAAACGATTTTAAACGAACACTGTTCTTTACGAACGATGTTCGTTATAATATAAATGAAATGGAATTTAAAACGATTTCCACAAAGGGATGAGGAGATGCAGAAGATGACGTCATTATCTAAGGATCAAAAGCAAATCGCTATCATTGGAGGAGGACCTGGGGGACTAACACTCGCCTTAATTTTGCAAAATTACGGTATACAAACAACCATCTATGAACGGGAGATGCATGACAAGAGCCTTGAACGAGGGGGCTCACTGGATATTCACGAAGAAACAGGTCAAAAAGCTTTAAAAGAAGCAGGAGTTTATGAAAAATTTCAAAAGAACGCCCGCTATGAAGGGGAAGATTTCCGATTACTTGATAAATCAGGAAGAATTTATTTAGATGAAGAAACGGAATCAGATCAAAAAGGTACTCGCCCGGAAATTGATCGTGGTGTGTTATGTGAACTACTGTTAGAACAAATTGATGCTGAAACCATCAAATATGGATATAAACTAGAAAGATGCGTTTCATTAGAAAGTGGTATGACCGAGCTTCATTTTGAAAACGGAGTTGTCGAAACAGTTGACCTTTTGATTGGGGCTGATGGTGCTTTTTCTCGTGTGCGTCCTCTGTTAACAGATATTGAGATTGAATACTCTGGGCTCACGATGCTAGAACTGAATGTCTTAAGCGTAGAGGAGAACCACCCTGATTTAGCTGAATTTAATAAACGAGGTAAGATGTTTGCTTTGGCAGACCACAAAGGACTGATTGGGCAGTTAAACGGAGATGGCCGAATCAAAGTGTACGCAAGCTTCATGGTAGAACGCAATTGGATCGAGACTTGTGGTATACCGTTTCATCAAGCGAAAGAAGCAAAAGAACAATTATTAGCGTTATTTAGTGATTGGGATGATCAGCTGAAAAACTATATTCGTTATGCAGAAGATGCCATCATTCCAAGGCGGATCTATACGCTTCCTACCGGTTTTAAATGGAATCGTCATAAAGGAGTAACGCTTATCGGTGATGCAGCTCACGTCATGTCGCCATTCGCAGGCGAGGGTGTGAACATGGCGATGTTTGATGCAAGGGAGCTAGCACTTGCTATTGTCCGACATCCTCATCATATTGAAAAGGCGATTGAAGAATACGAAGACATGATGTACGAATATTCATCAGAAAAAGCGCATGAATCGGAGAATAGTTTAAAACTGTGTTTTTCAAAAGACGCTGCGGTCAAGCTTGCAAATATGATGAATTCTTTTCAAAAGGATGATGATTGATGCTCAATTTACTATTTTACTTTGACATGTTATAAAGAGAGTATGAACAATTCAAATCGTCGTATGATCAGTCGCCGGTCTCGGCCGGCTAAAGAACCCTTAAGCCGTGAGCTGATTGTGAAAACGGCCTATGAGCTTCTTAAGGAGCAAGGAATAGAGGGCATGAGTATGCGTAAGGTGGCTAAAGCATTGGATACGGGACCTGCATCCTTGTATGTCTACGTGAACAATGTTCAAGAACTCAGTGCTTACGTATTGGATTATGGTCTCGGACAAATGGTTTATCCAGATTCAAAGGATAGCACATGGAAAGAACAGTTATTCGACCTATTGCATACTTATTTCCTACTGCTATTCGAAAAACCGGGTCTCGCTGGAATTTCTCTTTCCACCATTCCACAAGGAACGAACTTTCTTCAGTTGACCGAACGTATTCTCGCTGCATTGCATGAAGGCGGGATCAAATCTACATCTGCAGCATGGGGAGTAGACCTATTGCTGTTATACGTATCTTCTGTAGCATACGAAAAGGTCTCTTGGAAGAAACAAGGCTCTTCACAGATTTCAGACACAAAAAAAGCATTTCTTCAAGCAGACAAAACGCAGTTTCCTTTCATTCATCGTGTAAAAGAAGAAATGTTTGCAGGTGATACCGTATCAATGGAACGATTCCGATGGGGAATTGACGTCATTTTGTATGGAATCCAGCAGGAAGACAATTAGAAAGGAGCATAAGCAAAAAGCAGTCAATGGCTGCTTTTTTTATGTGGTGATTTTCATATTTGTGATCTTGTGAGCATTATGATATATAAATAAATCTATATATTGTTTTTATATATAAAAAATTATATAATCTAGTGGAATAAAAAAATGAGGTGCTTAGGCATGGAACATATTAAAAAGTTATTAGAGAGCTATATTCCTTTAGCAAAATCTACTGCAAAAATGTTTGGACCAAATTGTGAAGTGGTGATTCATGATTTAACGAACCCTCAAGCATCTGTCATGTTTACAGTAAATAACCATGTGACAGGAAGACAAATCGGTCAATCATTTGATCATTTAGTCAAGACTGTATTACAATCAGAAGATTTTAAAGAAGATTATCTGGCTGGTTATACATTTGTAACAGAAGATAAGCGTACGATTCGTTCTTCGACTTCATTAATACGTGATTCAAAGCAAAAAGTGATCGGTGCTTTCTGTATCAATTTTGATGTTGAAGCACTGAATCAAATGCAGCAATTTATGGATACTTTTCTTACTACACAGGTGGAAGCTCAAGAGAAAGAAACAACATCAAATGATGATCTTGAAAATGTGGAAGAAATAGTAGATCAATTGATTCAACAAATCATTCAAAACAGTGTTCACCCAGTCATGAAACGTCATGAAAAAATTGAACTAATCAAATTCATGGATGAAAAGGGCATTTTTTTAATGAAAGGCTCTGTTGAGAAGGTCGCATCTATGTTGGGTATTTCCAAAGTAACCGTCTATAGCTATTTGGATGAAATCAAAAATAAATCGAGGTAAGGAGTGTCAACATGGAAAGCATACTCGAGGTAGGAAATCTAAAATCAAACGGACACTATGCATTCGCAACCATTCATCAAAACACGGTCTATGTGTCAGGACAATTTGCCATCAATCCTGAAACGACAGAAAAAGAGTTCGGCCCCATTGAAAAAGAGACATTACAAGCGCTTAAGAATGTAGAGATGATTGTAGAGGCTGCTGGAAGTCAAAAAGAAAAGATTTTGCGCATGACATTATACATTTCAGATATTGAATTATGGGACAAAGTAGATGCGGTTTATACCGAATTTTTCGGTGAACATAAACCAGCTCGTACGATTGTACCAACGAATGAATTACATTTTGGTTTCAAAATTGAAATGGATGCCATTGCATATATTTAGAATATTTTTTTGACCACCCTATATAAAAAATTATATTTTGTATAAAAAAATATTCAAAGGGGCAGATGAAGAATGAATCAATTAAGTTGTAACCATTGCGGGAAAAAATATGAGATGACACCAACTCTATGGAAATGTGATTGTGGTGGAGTATTAAATCTAGTGAAAGATACCCCGAAAATAGACGTCACAGCTTGGGAGCACTATCCAAATTCATTATGGCGTTATGTTGAAACCATGCCATTTCCAAAAGGTTCTAGGACGTGGGAAACTGTGACAATGGGCGAGGGCCAATCTCCTTTAATCGTTCTAGACCCTAATGAGCCAAACACTTATGTAAAAGTTGATTATATGATGCCGACACTATCATTTAAAGACCGTGGAGCAGCTGTGTTAATGACAAAAGCTAAGGAATTAGGGGTAACAAAAGTCATTGCTGATAGCAGCGGGAATGCAGGAACGGCAATTGCTGCGTATGCTGCGCGTTGTGGTATTGCCTGTGACATCTATCTAAGTGATCAAACATCACCTAAAAAAGTCGCTCAAATAAAAGCCCACGGAGCAACGATTAAAGAAATTCATGGTACACGAGAGGACATTGCAGCTGCGGCCCAAAAGGCAGTAGACGAAGAAAACGTTTTTTATGCGAGCCATGTCTATAACCCTTATTTTTTCGAGGGTACAAAAACATACGCCTATGAAATCTATGAGCAACTAAAAGGAGCACCGGATGCTTTAATCATTCCGGTTGGAAACGGCACTCTGCTGCTCGGTGCATATTATGGCTTTAGAGAGTTATTCGAAAATGGTCTCATTCATAAAATACCGAAAATTGTTGCTGTACAAGCGAAAAACTGCGCTCCACTTGTGAAAGCTTTTCAACATGCGGAGGAATCAGCAACGCCTGTGACAAATAAAGGGACTGTAGCAGAAGGGATCGCTATTGCTGCCCCAGCGCGTTCTAAACAAATTTTAGAAGCTGTATACAAGACGAATGGTACGTTTATTGATATTGAAGAAGAAGAAATTATACATGCACGCTCTAAACTGAGTCAGAAAGGATTTTATGTCGAAGTGACATCTGCCATCAATTTTGCTGGCTACATGAAATATCAAAAGGAATCAGAAGAAACCATTATCATACCTCTTTGTGGGGCAGGGATTAAATCAAAATAACCTTAGGACTCTGGTAGAATAGAGCGTTGCGTGCCTCGTTGTCCTATTATAGGTTCAATCAGGAGTAATATTTGCGAAATGAATTTAGATGATATGGAGGGTTTTGGCGGGGACATACCATTTGAGAACTTTACAGATGACATCATTCCTTTGCTGAATCTTTCGGACTCTGATAGTTACTTAATGCTAGATGTTTGTAGGACCGTTGCAGTTAGATTACGTCAACTGGCCTGATGATGATATAGATAAAAAGAACGCTCTCTATCTGGCAGAAGGAATGGAGTTAGTACATCAACAAAATGAGCCAATCGGATTGATATAAGATGAGAAGAAAGCTACTTTAGAAAGCATGTTTAAACCGTAGTAGCTTTCTTTCCACACTACCTAATTATTTTTCATTTGTTCCTCTCCCCAATAACATACCTCATCTAATACAGGCATCAGTGATAAACCCTTTTCAGATAAACTATATTCTACTTTTGGAGGCACTTGGGGATATTCTTTACGATGAATTAAGTGATCCGCTTCAAGCTCTTTTAGTGTATTGGTTAATGTTTTAAAAGAAATCGTTCCGAGCTTACGTTTCAGCTGATTATAGCGAACAGGACCATCGTTTGAATATAAAGCATACAGAACCGGCATTTTATATTTCCCACCAATTAATGACAAAGTATACCCAAAACCAGTATCTTTTAGCTCAGCTTTCGTCTGGAAGGACTCCTCATTCATTTTATACTCTCCTTTGGGTTAGTATCACACTTTGATTACCGTACTTGTAGTATGTTATAGCATACAATAAAATGAATGTACATCAAAAAATGATGCAAAACTCATAAAAAGGGTGAATGAATAATGAAAACGATTGTCTATGCACATCCTTGGGATGGAAGTTATAATCATGCCATTTTGACTTCCATAACAGAAAAATTAGAAACAAAGAAAGAACCGTTTCAAGTGATCGATTTATATAAAGATGGATTTAATCCTGTTTTTACAGCTGAAGAATTAAAACATTTTCATAAAGGAGAAACGCCTTATCCATTAGTGAAGGATTATCAAGAAAAATTAAAACAGTCAACAGAATTGGTATTTATATTCCCTGTCTGGTGGTGGGATTTACCTGCTATTTTAAAAGGATTTATTGATAAAGTGATGTTAAGAGGTTTCGCATTTACGGAAGATCAACACACTGGTGCTTTGAAAGGTTTATTGACAAATATAAAAAAAACAACCGTGATCTCAACATCTACAACAGATAAGGATTATATTGAATCGGAAGCTGGAAATGCCATTCAAAGCGTTTTTATTAACAGAACTCTAGCTGATTTGGGATTGAAAAATGAATCCACGAAATGGATTCATTTTTCTAGAGTGAACTTAACAACCGATGAAAAGAGAAAGCAATTTTTAAAAGAAATATCTCATCATATTTAATTTACTGTAGGAACAAGTTTAGTAACAAAGCAAGGAAGCTCAAAAAAGCCCAAACTCTACGACCGATTTAATTTTATCGAGAAGAGGTCGTAGAGGTTTTGAAATGAAAAAGAGATGAGGTTAGATAAAAATAGACGATGGTTTTATCAATGTATGAATACATAAAGAAGAAGAGTCTAAAAATTCTTTCACACAACATGAATGATCCAAATCAATATTTTCAAACTCTAGTTTACATAATATATATTCTAGGAAGTTAAACAACAATTGAATTTTCTTTGTCTCATTATTAAGTATACTTATCTTATTGAGATAAAACAAAAAATGAAAAATCCAACGGTTGATTCGTCAGATTTTCATTCCTCTAAATGTTTTAAGATTTTTGCAGGATTCCCGCCAACAATCACATTTGACGGAACATCTTTTGTCACAACGGCTCCTGATGCAATGACAGCATGATCTCCGATTGTCACACCTGGATTGATAATGGCGCCGCCGCCAATCCATACATGATGTCCAATTGTGACTGGTTTGCCGAATTCAATACCTGTTTGACGTTCTTCTGGATTTAACGGATGTCCAGCTGTGTATATATGTACATTCGGACCTAACAAACAATGATGTCCAATTGTAATCTTGCAAACATCTAATAACACAGCATCAAAATTTGCAAAAAAATGCTCGCCAACCTCGATATTGTATCCATAATCACATTGTATTCTGCCTTCAAATACCACATCTTCTCCGCAAGCGCCTAAAAGCTCCTTTAAAATGGCCTTTCTCTGTGATGGCTCATTTGTTTGCTGATAGGCAAATGTCAATTGTCGTGCTTTTGCTCGATCTGCCATCAATGTGTGATCATTTGGGTGATAGTATTCTCCCTTGATCATCTTTTCTTTTTCTGTTTTCATGTTCATCTCCCTTTTATTGAAAATTCATTCATCGTTTGAATGAATGCCTCGGTGAATTGTGTTGTCGTCTCATTTCCTCCTAAATCCTTCGTTTTCAAGTTCTTTTTTAAGGTCTCATCAAGAGTATGTTCGATCAGACTGGCTGTCTGTTTTAATCTTTCATCTTGATATTTCACATGTAGCCAGTTACAAAGCATTACTGTAGAAAGAATCATGCCCATTGGATTGGCTATATTTTGACCAGCTATATCAGGTGCTGAACCATGTGCCGCCTGTGCCATCGCTTGATTTTCGTTGCAATTTAATGAGGGTGCCATTCCTAAACTGCCGACTAGTTCCCCTGCAAGATCAGATAAAATGTCGCCAAACATATTTTCTGTCACAATCACATCAAAATCACCTGCACGTCTCACTAAATGAGCAGCCATCGCATCAATATGAATATCCTCAACCTCCACTTGTGGATATGCTTTCGCTACCTCTTGACATGTTCGTAAAAACAAGCCAGATCCTAATTTGATCACGTTCGCTTTATGAACAATGGTGACTTTCCCCCTCCTCTCCACTGCACGTTGAAAAGCTGCGTG
The DNA here is from genome assembly GCF_038005045.1 of Bacillus sp. FSL K6-3458. Classification (NCBI taxonomy): domain Bacteria; kingdom Bacillati; phylum Bacillota; class Bacilli; order Caryophanales; family Bacillaceae; genus Bacillus; species Bacillus sp. FSL K6-3458. The sequence goes on from NZ_JBBOSI010000001.1 coordinate 2,282,078, forward strand.
GGCAATACGGGTAATTGCTTTTTTTGTAAACACACCTGTAGATATGGCGACATCTGGTGTAATCATCCACTCTCCTGTCCCCTGATACATATTCCGGTCTGGATAAAAGCCTTCTGTATTTTCTCGAAAAATGACAAGGTCGACGCCATTGGCAACGCTTTTCACACCTGGCAGCGATTGCGATGGACGAATATTTGCAAATAAATCAAATGTATGACGCAGTTCTCCACTTGGATTTCTTCTTTCTTTCAATTGATCAGGATATGAAGCTGAATCATGAGGTCCTAATATCCAGCCATGGCATTTTTTCAAGGCGGCTATAGTAGAAGCTGGCACTGGATCTTGATGAGAATGAATGGCTTCAGCACCGATAGGACACTCTACAAATTCCACAAATAGTTCATTGAACTGTGACAACGCTGTCTTTAAAATACGCATACTAGAATCAACAATTTCCGGTCCAATCCCGTCTCCCTTTAAAATACCTATTCGATATGACATATGTATCGCCCCTTTTGTCTTTATTCTATCAAAGAATGATGAAGTTGGAATATTTTCTTCATGATGATCCTCCCTCATGTTATTTACGAATCAAGAAGTCTCCTTTATAATCGAGTAGATTTGTTCTGTATGACTACATAGATATGAGGGATTAGATGAAATTAAAGTGGTATAAAGCGATTATTGTTATTTTTACGATGTCTGGGATCTCCATCTCCACTTGGTTTTCAAGAACACCAGAAGTGAGAGATTTATTGCAAGCAGATACAGGCACAATGGGACTCATTTTACTCGGCTTATCTGTAGGTTCCATTGTCGGGCTGATTCTTTCCAATGTATTCGTTCGCAAAAAAGGCGGCCGAGTGGCGATTGTGGTCAGCGCTTTTTTGATGTTTATTGGATTCTCAACCCTTGCAATCGGCGCGGCCCTCTCTTCTACGCTGGTTGTCACTGCTGGTCTTTTTCTTTTTGGTTCAGGCTCAGGCATGTGCAATGTTGCCATGAACTTAGAAGGAACGGAGATTGAGTATCAGATCAAGAGAACGATCCTGCCGATTTTGCATGCTTCTTTCAGTATTGGAACGTTAATTGGTGCAGGTGCCGGAATACTCTTTATTTATTTAGGTGTGTCTGTCCTCATTCACCTTCTCACCATTGCACTCCTTTTCTTTCTCAGCATCCTGATTTGTACACGGTTTATTCCGCACGGGACAGGAAAAGATCCGGATAAGACGCAGACAGAATCAGTTGAGGCTTCTCAAACATCATGGCTGAACAAACGGACGATCTCATTAGCGATGATTGCCTTATGTCTCGCATTTGTAGAAGGTTCTGCAAATGATTGGATTCCACTAGCAATGGTTGATGGCTATCAGGTTTCTCATTCAATGAGTACGGTCATCTATGCATTATTTTTGTGCGGGATGATTAGTGGCAGATTACTGAGCGGACGTTTCATTGATCGCTTTGGCAGGGTGTTATTGCTAAGAGTCGCGATCTTATCTGCTGCCGCCGGACTATTCTTGGTGATTTTAAAGATTTCACTCGTCGTGTGTATGATATCTATCTTTTTATGGGGACTTGGCGCGTCCTTAGGCTTCCCGCTGACCATTTCAGCAGCTGGTGATGATAGCCGCTATGCTGTCAAACGTGTCAGTATCGTCACTTTATCTGGGTATACAGCCTCTCTATCAGGGCCCCCTGTTTTAGGACTGCTCGCCAATCAAGTCGGTCTGCTTCATGCGTTTATTTTTGTTCTGTTTGCCATTTGTATTGCGGGAATCTTTACAAAAGCTGTTGCAAAACCGACATCAATACATTCTTTTTGAAAAGTGCCAGATTTGATCTCGGTACTTTTTTTAAATTTAATAAATAAAATTGAAACCTTTCACGAAGTGAAACAGTCCTATAGATGTCTTGATGTTTATCGCTTTTTTAAAGAGGGAAAGTAAAAAAATAAGACTTTTCAAATAACTGAAAACGTGGTAAGATCATGAAAATAAACAGGAAGGGGTGAGAAAAATGAAAAAAAATATGCTGTTAAAATTAGCAGTCTTATTCATAGCACTTGCAAGTTTTCATTTGTTCTCAATGCCTCATTCCGTTCAGGTATACCATCATGCAAAGGTGGTTGCTGATCAAGAATCACATGAAATGAAAATCGTTCAGACAGCAGGCGATGAAAAGAAACAAAAACATGTGAACGCAGTATTTGCGGCATTTACAGCACTGCTAGTCATTGGCAGTATGGTAGCTGGATTTGCACGCATCACTTATACTGATCGATTTGACCGGAAAAAGAAGCATTTACTTGCAGTGTTCTACCAGTCTTCGAATTTCCGAGTAGCTCGTGTTAACCCAACCATTTAAATCAAACAAAAATTGGGAGGTTTTACACGATGTTATTTTTCTTAAGAGTATTCATTCTAGGTCTATTCTCTGTCACTTCACTTTCTCTTTTCGTTTACCAAGGAATTGAAGTAGTGCATGCCATCACAAGCATGTTTGGCAATCACGAGAGTTAAATTGACCTCATCATAAAAAACCCCCTGCCTTACGCAGGGGGTTTTCGTTTTGCTTATTTATTGTCATCTTGGTCAGATGCAGCAGGTGATAAAAGAACTTGAGTTACTTCTCCCTGCTCTTCCTCATCTAATATAAACGATCCATTGCTATAACGATCATTTGCCCTTAGTGTGGAAATATCGAGCGGGATCGTGGCACCCTTTTCCGTATCAATCTCAAGTGTATCGTGCAGTGAAGCAGCAATCACAGCAACAATTCTGTGAGGGTTTTTCTTTAATTCTCTTAGCATGATGACTCCACGTTTTGCTCTTGATGTCTTATCGAATTCAGAGAGGTTCATCCGCTTCACAGCACCTCTTTGTGTCGTAAGAACAAGCACATTGTTCTTCGGATCAATGATTTGTCCAGAGACCACCTCGTCTCCGTCCTTCAAATTGATGCCTTTCACACCAGCCGCTCTCGGACCGACCACACTCACTTCTTCTTCATCAAACCATAATCCATAGCCATTTTTCGTTGCAATAAACAATTCTTGCTGACCTGTTGTGACATGAACATCTACAAGTTCATCATCACCTTTTAAATTCAAGGCGACAAGCGGTTTTGAATAGCGCTGCGCTTTATATTGGAAAAGCTCTGTTTTCTTCACCATACCGCCTTTTGTGAAGAACAAGAGATACGATGATTCATCGAATTCTTTAATTGGGATCGCTTTTTGAATGGTTTCATCGCGATCAATCGAAATAATATTCGTAATGTGCTGCCCCATGTCTTTCCAGCGTATATCTGGCAACTGATGAACTGGACAGTAAATGTAGCTCCCTTTATTCGTAAATAGCAGAAGAACATCTGTTGTATTCATTTCAAACTGGTGAATCAGTCGGTCTGTATCCTTCATACCGAAGTCCTTACCGTTTGATGCAGCATAGGAGCGCTGGCTCGTCCGTTTGATGTATCCATCCTTTGTGACTGTGACGTACACGTCCTCTGATGCGATCATCACTTCAAGGTTAATCTTAATTTCTTCAATTTTTTCCTCAATGACGGATCGTCTTTCATCAGCATACGTCTTTTTCAACTTCTTCAAGTTGTTCGTAATGACTTTAAACAGCTTCTTCTCATTCGCTAAAATGTCTTCAAGCTCTGCAATTCGCACGTCAAGCTCTCTTGCTTCGTCTCTTAGTTGAGTGATATCTGTATTTGTTAAACGATATAACTGGAGAGAAACAATCGCTTCTGATTGAGCTTCTGTAAAATCATATTTCTCCATCAAATTGTTTTTCGCATCACGCTTATCATTAGACGAACGAATCGTCGCAATGACTTCATCTAAAATGGAAAGAGCTTTAATTAATCCATCTACAATATGATGACGTTCTTTTGCTTTTCGAAGCTCGTATGCTGAGCGGTTCGTCATCACTTCTTTTTGATGAGCAATGTAAGCGTCTAGTACAGTTGTAAGCGTCATTAAAGTCGGTCTTCTGTTATGTATCGCGACCATATTAAAGTTATAAGGGATTTGCAGATCAGAATTTTTATATAAGAAATTCAAGACACCATTCGCATCCGCTTCTTTTTTCAGCTCTACAACAATCCGAAGGCCGGTACGGTCCGTCTCATCCCGAACTTCTGAAATCCCTTCTACTTTTCTTTCAATGCGGAACTCGTCCATCTTTTTGACAAGATTGGCCTTATTCACTTCATAAGGAATTTCTGTGATCACGATTTGCTGGCGTCCACCGCGGATGGTTTCAATCTCCGCTTTTCCGCGAATCATAATCTTTCCTTTTCCTGTTTCATATGCCTTCTTAATACCATCCACACCTTGAATGATCCCGCCTGTTGGGAAATCAGGCCCTTTGATGACTGTCATTAAATCTTCAACCGTACAATGCGGCTGTTCAATTCGCTTAATCACGCCATCAATCACTTCTCCTAGGTGGTGCGGCGGAATATCAGTCGCATAACCGGCTGAAATCCCTGTTGACCCGTTCACAAGAAGGTTGGGAAACATCGCTGGTAAGACAACAGGCTCTTTGCTTGTATCATCAAAGTTTGCGACAAATTCGACCGTCTCCTTGTCGAGGTCTTTTAAAAGCTCTGATGCAATTGCAGAAAGCCTTGCTTCCGTATAACGCATGGCAGCAGGAGGATCTCCGTCGATACTCCCGTTATTTCCATGCATCTCAATCAGCACATTTCGCACTTTCCAATCCTGGCTCATTCTCACCATTGCTTCATAAACAGAAGAATCACCATGCGGATGATAGTTACCAATTACGTTACCGACTGTTTTGGCAGCTTTACGGAAGTTTTTATCTTGTGTATTTCCTTCTGCATACATCGCATATAAAATTCTTCGTTGTACAGGCTTTAATCCATCACGTGCATCTGGAAGTGCACGATCTTGGATAATATATTTACTATAGCGACCAAAACGGTCCCCAATCACTTCTTCTAACGGTAAATCATGAAATCGTTCTTGTTGTGCCATGTTTAAACCTCCTCAGCTAGCGACAAGTTTTCATTTTCAAGAATGTTGCTTTCCTCATCAAGTCCAAAGGCGACATTCTTTTCAATCCATTTACGGCGTGGTTCTACTTTGTCACCCATCAGTGTCGTGACGCGGCGCTCCACCCGTGCAGCATCATCGATCTTCACCCTGACAAGCGTTCTCGACTCTGGATTCATTGTCGTTTCCCATAGCTGGTCGGCATTCATTTCACCTAAACCTTTATAGCGCTGAATCGTATATCCTTTTCCAACTTTCTTTAGTACATCATCCATTTCTTCATCAGACCAAGCATATTCAATGACTTCTTTCTTCCCTGAGCCTTTGCTAACTTTATATAAAGGCGGAAGGGCAATGAATACTTTGCCATGCTCAATCAGCGGCTTCATATAGCGGTAGAAGAATGTAAGCAATAGAACCTGAATATGCGCACCATCTGTATCAGCATCTGTCATAATGACAATTTTGTCATAATTGATGTCTTCTACATTAAAATCGACACCAACCCCGCCGCCAATAGCATGGATAATGGTGTTGATTTCTTCGTTTTTGAAAATATCCGCAAGCTTTGCTTTCTCTGTATTAATGACCTTTCCTCGAAGCGGCAGCACCGCTTGGAATTTCCGATCACGTCCTTGCTTGGCTGATCCACCAGCAGAGTCGCCCTCTACTAGATACAGTTCGTTTCTTGCCGGGTTTCTAGATTGAGCAGGTGTTAATTTTCCGCTGAGTGTTGCTTCAGATTTTTTCCGTTTCTTGCCGCTCCTTGCTTCTTCTCTTGCTTTTCTAGCCGCTTCTCTTGCCTGCTGCGCTTTAATCGCTTTTTTCACAAGCAGTGTCGCCGTTTCGCGGTTTTCTTCAAGAAAATAAGCCAATTTTTCAGAAATCACGGCATCAACAGCTGACCTTGCCTCACTCGTTCCAAGCTTTCCTTTTGTTTGTCCTTCAAATTGAAGAAGTTCTTCAGGAATTCTGACAGAAATAACAGCTGACAGGCCTTCACGAATATCTGTACCTTCTAAATTTTTGTCTTTTTCTTTTAAAAGGGTCACTTTGCGTGCATATTCATTAAAAGCTCTCGTCATGGCCGTTTTTGCACCAGACTCATGCGTACCGCCATCTTTGGTTCTTACGTTATTGACGAACGACAAAATATTTTCTGAATATCCGTCGTTAAATTGAAAGGCAAAATCGACTTCAATGGACTGATGTTCCCCTTCAAACGAAACGACTTCACTAAGTACATCCTTTTCCTCGTTTAAATAAGCAACGAACGCTTCAATACCTGTCTCATAATAAAAGGTTTCCTGTACATCATGGCGCTCATCAATCAGCTCTATTTTTAGCCCTTTTAATAAAAAGGCTGATTCTCTTAAACGCTCTGATAATGTATCAAAATTATAGGTGGTGACACTGAACATCGTTGGATCTGGCTTAAAATGAATCAGTGTACCGGTCTTTTTCGTTTTCCCGATTTTTTCAAGTGATGTGACTGGCTTTCCGCCATGTTCAAAGCGCTGGTGATAAATAAATCCATCGCGTTCTATCGTCACGGTGAGCCACTCTGAAAGTGCGTTCACAACGGACGCCCCAACCCCGTGAAGTCCACCACTTGTTTTATAACCGCCTTGACCAAATTTTCCGCCTGCGTGCAGGACCGTTAAAATGATTTCTGGTGTCGGTTTTCCAAGCTTATGCATACCAGTAGGCATTCCGCGCCCTTTATCTTGGACGGAAATGCTGTTATCTTTATGTATTTTGACAATGATATGATCTCCATGGCCGGCGAGCACTTCATCGACAGAGTTGTCTACAATCTCATAGACAAGGTGATGAAGACCGCGTGAATCCGTCGATCCAATATACATCCCTGGGCGTTTACGGACGGCTTCAAGCCCCTCTAGCACCTGAATAGAATCATCGTTATAATCTACTTGCTGCTTTTTAACCAAATGCTTAATCCCCTTTCACTAACAAACATAACCGGCTAATCATCAATGATCTCTCTAGATTTTAATGATGATCATGCTGCTCATTACTGTCCACTTTAATAAGCTGCATCATCACCATGCATGTGTGATTCAGCGATACATGCTCTTTTGCACGGTTATGAGAATGTTCTACATTCTGCAATCAGAACTAGAAGTCCATTATAAACAAGACTGTTTCATAAGCCAAATGCAATCATATGATGGTTTTAGCAAAACAGAACAAATGTTCTATATTTATCTTATCGCTCTTTTTCTCGATATGCAAGGTTACCGATAGGTCCCTGTCGCCTTATTTTATCGCTTTCTTCTAGAATCGCAAATATATTTCTGCAACAAAAAAGCAAAAATCCTTGAAAAACCAAGGATTTTTGACGATTTAATGAGTTTTTGTCATCGCATGAGCCACTTTGATACATAAGTCCATGATGGCGACCTTGCCATTTTCCTCAATCAGCCTTTTTGCCTCTTCATGATATACGCCTTGCTGCGCCCAAAAAACAGGTGCGTCTATTTCAAGAAATTCTTTCGCCACCTCAGGCAAAAACTCAGAACGTCTAAAGACATTGACGATATCAACAGGCTCTTTTATGTCTTTTAAAGAGGCGACCGCTTTTATCCCAAGTGCTTCATCAATCGTTGGATTGACAGGAATGATGTCATAACCGGCATCTTGCATGGCTTTTGAAACCATATAGGACGTTCGGTGCGGCTGATCTGACAAACCTACAACTGCAATTCGCTTACTGCTTTTTAATATACGCCCAATTTCTTGTTTTGAAGGATGATTCATCCAGACACTCCTTTTCTTCTATTTTAGCGAATTTCTTGTTAAAAACAAAGCTGAATTCATCGGCCATCGTTTTTTTCAAAAAAAGATCGCCATGTTTTTCATAAGATCATGTTAAAATGTAAGACAAGAGGGAGAATATAAAGGAGTTATGCAGATGTTAATTGCTTTGATGTTTATTTTGGCTTATCTTCTCGGCAGTATTCCATCAGGTCTCATTGTCGGGAAAGCTGCAAAGGGAATCGATATCCGTGAACATGGCAGCGGGAACCTAGGTGCGACGAATGCATTCCGTACACTAGGTGTGAAAGCAGGGTCCATCGTTATCACAGCTGATATTTTAAAGGGGACTCTTGCTTCGGCTTTACCGTTTTTCATGCAACTGGACATTCATCCCTTATTAGCAGGAGTTGCTGCTGTTATCGGTCACAGCTTTCCTGTTTTTGCAAAATTTAAAGGGGGAAAAGCGGTCGCTACATCAGGCGGCGTGCTGTTATTTTATGCCCCGTTCTTATTTATCACGATGATCGCTGCTTTTTTCTTATTTTTATACATTAGTAAATATGTTTCATTATCATCTATGCTGACTGGGATCTACACATTCATTTACAGCATATTCACCCAAGATCTATTTTTAATTATTGTTGTTGCTGTTCTTGCTGGCTTTGTGATCTTCAGACACATCGCCAACCTCAAACGAATTCTCAACAAAACTGAACCGAAAATCAAATGGCTTTAGCCGTTTCATCAATTTAAATATGTGGTAAAAGTAAAGAAAAGCTGTTTTTGCATCCTGCATTTAAAAACAGCATGACTTCAAAAAGGGGCGATCACATTGAAATTAACGATAAAAGATGATGCACTCAATTGGTACAAGAATGAACTGGATTTAGAAAAAGGTGATCATGTTCGCTTTTTTGTCAGATATGGCGGGTGCAGTAATGTACAAAAAGGCTTTTCTCTCGGCGTCGCAAAAGATGAACCTCAAAATGCCGGCGCAACCGCTGAAGTAGAAGGCATTACTTTCTTTGTGGAAGAAAGTGATATTTGGTATTTTGACAACCATGATCTGCATATTGATTATAACGAGTCCGTGAAAGAACCAGAATTTCATTATGAATAAACAAAAAAGATACCTCATCCCTCGGGTATCTTTTTTGTTTATCACTCAATATAAAGTCCATACTCCTGAATGTTTCCTAACGACCGCTCTTTTTGTAAAATTCGTTTTTGCGAATCACCGATGAGATCAAAATGAGGAAAACCTTCGCGAACATGGATCCATTCTTTCTTTAATCCATGCTTTTGTCCCCAAGCGATTAATTGTTCTATATCCTGACAGGCTGCCTTTGTGACAGTATTCGCATGCGGAAAACGGTCATCAAGCCAATAGTGTGTCAAAAAGGCCACATTCCCTTGCCGAACAGCTGATTTCCAAGCATTCAAATCTCTTCTTTTAATTCCAAATGCCATGAATCAAACCTGCTTCTTGGACTGTTCGTATACGCTGTGCCATGCAGGGAAAGCTTTTCTAAATTGAATCGGTCTAAAGGTTTCTTTGTCCACACAAATATGTGAGGTGGTCCCTGTAATAGCCGTTTGTCCATCAGGTTTTTGTATTTCATAGCCATACACTGTTTTCACGCCGTTATATTCTTCAATCCATGTGTGAACTGTAGCCGTTTCACCGTACAGTAGTGGTTTCTTATATTGAATCTGAAGATCGACAACAGGTGCAAGGACACCGTCTGCCTCTAACTGGGCATAGGAAAAGCCTAATTCTTTAATTAACGCTGTTCTGCCGACTTCCATCCAAATTAAATAGTTGGCATGATACACAATGCCCATTTGATCTGTTTCTGCATAACGGACTTCTATTTCTTTTTTAGATACATACACGTTTTCATCGCTCTCCTATCAAAACCTAACGTCTCTGACATTTTACCACATTCCAAATGGTTCTTCTAAAAAGAGGCAATAAAATAAACCAGGAATCCCTGGTTTATTCAGTGTAACCGCTCTTTCTTGCTGCTTCCTCGTCCTTTATTTCAGAACGCATTGCGTCAATACTTGTTCTACGGTTTTCATTTTTTTGCTTGATCATCTGCTTTTCTTCCTCTGTTGAAAGACCCATTGCTGCTTCAGATTCATCAATATTTTCAAGTGTGTTTGCGATCATATCCTGCAGCTTCTCAACATTGTCAGAACGATCATCTGGATTGGATTGATATGACTTGTCATTCATCATGCTTCCCTCCTATTATTCGCCCTTCGTCTGTATCACATCTGGCTGTTCATTCGATTTATTATGCATCTTTTTGCCTTTATTTCGTTTGTATGCTACAGGTTTTGTCCCTAAATGGTCTGGTGTAAACTGCGCTTGTTTATCATGCTCTCTACCCATCATTCATCCCTCCCTCTTCTTTAGGATGAACGAAAAAGGACAAATCATAACTTATTTCTGTCTAAATCGCTCTTCCAACTTTTCTTCAAGCTGGTTTAAAAATTCCTCATTGCTTAATAATTCTTTTTTATTTTCAAGCACAAGTTCTTCAAATGTACGGCGCTTTCTTCTTCTCATGTCTATCACCACCTCCACTCTGTTCATACCATTTTCGCCAAAACATTTAGAAAATAAGCAAAAAAGAGCTGAATCATTATAGATCCAGCTCTTTTTCAATTTCTTTTTTTGTGAGCATTTGATGCTTTACAGACAGGATACGCCCTTTTTCATCTAGTATGTATGTCGTCGGATAGGAAAGTACCTGATATCTCGCTTGAATACCTTTTTGATCTAATAAAACAGGAAAACTGACCTTAAGTTCATCAATAAATGAGGCGACGTGATCCACACTCTTTTCAGTGTTCGTCAAATTCACCGCTAGTACCTCAACTTGGTCATTTTCACTTCTAATTGCATCTAGATCTGGCATTTCTGTTCGGCAAGGCTTACACCATGTCGCCCAAAAATTGAGGAGTACTTTTTTCCCTCGATAATCAGATAACGATGCCGTTTTGCCATCAAGGGTTTTGAGCTCAAAATCAGGGGCTTTGTCCCCAGTTTCAAGACCGATGGCAGGTTCTTTTGGTCCGAATACATTCCACGCAAGTAAACCAATCAACACAAGTAAAACAGCGCTTGCCATTCCTTTTTTCCACATGATTGATCCTCCACTATGTTAAAAAAGAAGAGAAAGCTGTCTAAGCGCCTTCTCTTCTTTGCTTTATTAGTTGCTTGCCAATTTTTCACGCAATACCATTTGAAGGATACCACCATGGCGGTAGTAGTCAATTTCGACTTCACTGTCAAAGCGAACAATTACTTCAAATGTTTTCTCGTTGCCATCTGTATCAATTGCTTTTACAGTGACAAGATCACGCGGACGAACTGTTTCATCAACATCTACTTCGAATGTTTCTGTTCCTGTTAGTCCATAAGTTTCTGCACTTTCACCGTCTTTAAACTGTAAAGGAAGTACGCCCATGAAGACAAGGTTACTTCTGTGGATACGCTCAAAGCTTTCCGCTAGAACGAATTTAATTCCAAGAAGATTTGTTCCTTTTGCAGCCCAGTCACGTGAAGAACCCATTCCGTAATCTTTACCTGCTAAGATCGCAAGACCAGTTCCATCTTCTTTATAACGCATGCATGCATCATAAATCGATGTCACTTCACCAGTTGGCCAGTACGTTGTATACCCGCCTTCTGTTCCTGGTGCGATTTGGTTCTTAATACGGATGTTTGCAAAAGTACCTCTCATCATAACATGGTGGTTACCACGGCGAGATCCGTATGAGTTAAAGTCTCTAGGCGATACGCCTCTTTCTTGCAAGTATTTACCTGCAGGTGTGTCTTTACCAATCGCTCCAGCAGGAGAAATATGGTCTGTTGTGACAGAATCACCGAACTTCGCCACTACGCGCAATCCTTTAAGTGGTTCAACTTTACCAGGTTCAACTGATAAGTTTTCGAAGAATGGCGGGTTATCAATGTATGTGGAATTTTCATCCCATTTATACAATGCATCGTCTGTCGTTTTAATTTCATTCCAGCGGTCATTGTTGTCAAAAACAGTTTCATACTCTGAACGGAATAGCTCAGGTGTGACAGTGCTTTTCACGACGCTGTTGATTTCATCCATTGATGGCCAAATGTCATTGAAATAAACGTTCTCGCCATTTTTATCGACACCGATCGGATCTTTTGTTAAATCAATATTCACCGTACCAGCAAGTGCATAAGCCACAACTAATGGTGGAGATGCAAGGTAGTTTCCTTTTACAAGCGGGTGGATACGACCTTCGAAGTTACGGTTACCTGATAAAACAGAAGTGATCAGCAGATCATTTTCAGAGACAGCATCTTCAATTTCTTTTTCAAGCGGTCCTGAGTTTCCGATACAAGTTGTACAGCCATACCCAACGATGTTAAATCCGAGGTCTCTTAAGTATGGAAGAAGTCCTGAGTTCACGAGGTATCCTGTTACAACCTTAGAACCTGGCGCTAGTGACGTTTTCACGTAGTTTGGCACCTTCATGCCAAGCTCACTTGCTTTCTTCGCAACAAGACCTGCTCCGATTAAGACGTATGGGTTCGATGTATTCGTACAGCTCGTAATCGCTGCAATCGCAATCGCACCTGTCTTCATCACAGCTTTTTCACCATTTGCTAGATCAAATTCGATTTGTTTATCTAGCTCTGATTTTTCTAAGCCAAACCCTTGGTTACCAGCTGGGCTTTCGATGTGTTTATGGAACGTCTCTTTCATTTGAGAAAGTGGAATCAAATCTTGTGGACGTTTAGGACCAGATAAGTTTGATTCAATTTGAGAAAGATCAATTTCCACAACATCAGTAAAAATTGGCTCTTCTGCATCTGGCGTATAGAATAAGCCATTTGCGCGAGAATATTCTTCAACGATATTAATTTGCTCTTCATCACGTCCAGTAAGGCGAAGGTAAGCAAGAGCTTCCTCATCTACTGGGAAGAATCCGCAAGTAGCACCGTATTCAGGCGCCATGTTCGCAATTGTTGCACGATCTGCTAACGGCAATTGTGCAACACCAGGTCCGAAGAACTCGACGAACTTGTTCACTACGCCTTTTTCACGTAGAACTTGTGTCACTTTTAATGCAAGGTCAGTTGCAGTCGTTCCGTTTGGAAGCTCTCCAACTAATTTAGCACCAATAACTTCTGGTACTGGGAAGTATGAAGGCTGACCGAGCATTCCAGCTTCTGCTTCGATACCGCCAACGCCCCATCCAAGTACACCGATACCGTTAATCATTGTTGTATGTGAGTCAGTACCAACTAATGTATCTGGGTATGTGATGATCTCGCCATCTTCTTCGATTGCATGAACAACACTTGCAAGATACTCTAAGTTCACTTGGTGAACGATCCCTGTTGCAGGCGGAACAGCTTGATAATTGTTAAACGCTTTCTTTGCCCAGCTAAGGAAGTTATAACGCTCTGCGTTACGTTCGAATTCTAAATCCATGTTAATGTTTAATGCATCTTCAGTTCCAGCTTTATCGACTTGTACAGAGTGGTCAATGACCAGGTCAACTGGAATTTCAGGGTTGATTTTATCTGGGTCTCCGCCCACATCTGCCATTGCTTTTCTTAAAGAAGCAAGGTCAACGACAGCTGGCACACCCGTGAAGTCTTGTAAAATAACACGAGAAGGTTTAAATGGAACATCAATTTCTTTTACCTCGGCAGTTCCCCATTTTGCCAAGTTTTCAACGTGTTCCTTCTTGATCACTCTACCGTCTACTTGGCGAAGCACTGATTCTAAAAGTACCTTAATGGAATAAGGCAGCTTAGAAACATTTCCGATTCCTTGTTTCTCTAGTGCTTCTAACGAATAATAGTGATACGTTTTCCCATTTGTCGAAAACGTTTTTCTAGATTGAAAAGCGTCTTGTTTAGCGACTTGCTGCTGTTTCGACATGTCCAAAATCCCCCTTTTGATGATCAAGATCAATTTCAATTCTCAGAAAAATCGTCGTATTTCACCACAATTTTCTCACAATTTCATCTTAAAACAAATTCATACATAAGTAAATAACAATGCTTTTATTAAATTCAATAAGTTTAGCTTATCATAAGGAAATGATTACTCTTCATAAACTGAGCAGCACGGGTTCATACTAATGCTGAGGTGATAGAACATGACAAAAAGAAAAGCAAATCATGTCATTGACGGCATGAACGCAGCCAAAAGCCAAGGAAATGGTGCAGGCTATATAGAAAATGATCAGCTCGTTTTAACAGAAGAACAAAAGCAAAACAATAAAAAGCGTAAAAAAAACCAATAAGAAAGGAGTGAGAAATGATGACGGACAAAAACACTGGGAAAGACATACGTCAAAACTCTCCTAAAGAGCATCAAGGCGGGCAACCTGAGCCACTATCAGGCAGTAAAAAAGTGAAAAATCGCAACCATACAAGACAAAAGCACAATTCACATCATGATATGTAAACATTTTCTCTAAAGCCCGTGACCAAACGGGATGTTTTAGGTCTTTCACACATTTCAGCTTTTATCATATGATTTATTATGAGATGTGATGGAGGAGTGTTTATGGAGAATGAAAAGCAAGTGAATTCCTCTGATTTTCTTGAAATAGATGATTGGCTGAATGTATTAATGGACGATCCTTTTGCATGGTATGACGAACAGCTCCCAATAGATCTTTATGAAACGAGCCGTGATTATATTATTGAGATCGACCTCTCCACCCTGTCGATCACTGATTTAAAACTGACCTTTTCCGGATGTGAGCTCATCCTCGCTTATTTGATTGATGAAAGAGAACAGCCGATTGAAAAAAGTGTCATGCTCCCTTTTTATTTGAATGACAAAGACATTGATACAGATTACGAAAACAGAATCATATCAATCAAAATCAAAAAGGATGCCCATCGTCAAGACGGAGCATTTTCCTTTCAAATGCCGCACTTCAAACATTAAGAGCCCGCCTGTATACAGGCGGGCTCTCTTCCGTTCGTTTCAAGTCAATACCTTGTGCGAACCACCATGGCCAAATAGTAGAGTCGCTATACAATAATGTATTCCTTTTCTACTAAATGGTTTGGGTCATTCTAGTAAATGGGCGCCTCTTGATCAAAAAAGGCGTTTATAGAGAAAAAACTCATACATTTTTGTTATTTTCTTCTACCTTCCCTTCATGTAAAATAGAGTAGAGAGAAGGGATATAGGGAGTGAGAACATGTTAAGCGGCTGGTTTTTGTGGTTCATTTTATTTTGGGGTACAGTGATGATTGGATTACTAGCAATCGGTGGCTTTTTTATGTTTCGCAAGTTTTTAAAACGATTGCCGAAAGAAGACGGGAAATCTGAGCTTGATTGGCAGGATGAATATATTCAAAAGAGCCTGCACCTATGGCGCGATGAAGACAAACAGCTATTAAATGAGCTAGTATTACCGGTTCCAGAGCTGTTTAGAGATGTCGCCAAAGAAAAAATCGCCGGTAAAATTGGCGAGCTGGCACTTAAAGAACAAGCGGCCAGCATTAATTTAGACTTAATCATTCGCGGCTATATTATCGCTACACCGAAGCGGGATCATAAATTTCTACTAAAGCGCCTTCAAGAAAAAAAGATCGACCATTCACCATATGAATCTTTATTAAAATAACCTCCTTTTTAAAAAGGAGGTTTAATTTATTTGGGCCTGCTGCACATCTAATTGTTTAGACATCTTTCTAAACGACAAATACATCGCAACCCGCCAAGGGACAATCATGCCAAAGGCTAGAATCCAAAACATCCCGCTAAGCGCACCATAATCAATGGAAGAGCTTAAAATCGTCTTCATTCCGATACGAAGGACAAGAAGCCCAATGAGAATAAACACAAATGCTTTTGAACGCTTCAAATAGATTTCATTGCCTCTAATTTCAAATTTCGATGTTTTAATTAAAAAGATAGAGAAAAACATCCCTACAGTAATCGCCTCTAAAAATTCAGCTCCAGTTACTTGAAACATTGGCACAAAAAACATCAGTGCACCAGTGCTCATAAAGATAGGAGGTAAAATAATTTTTTTCGCGGTTGCAGGTTTTGCAGATGATTTAATGCGAATAAACATGACGGCTACCGCCATACATACCGCCACTATAGAAGAAATTATGATCATCATATCAAATCATTCCTTTATTCTTTAAGGTCAGCCTATGTATAATATACTCCAATTGACGAAAAAAAACCATTCGCCGCGACTGTAGAAAACGATTTCAAAAACCAGTAAATCCTCCAAATAATGATGAGAACATAATAATGATCCACGTCAGAAGATCAAAGAACAGCAAGATTCCTACCACGATCATAATAATCCCGCCAGTTTTCATAATGAGCTGCTGACGCTTTCTGATCCAAGCCATTTTTGTGATGAAAAAGGAAAGAACAAAAAATGGGATAGCAAAACCTAATACATACGCAATCATGTAGGTCACAGCGGACTCTGGCTTGTTGCTGGCAAGTGTGATGACAGCTGATAAAATCGGGCCGGTACATGGTGTCCAACCAGCAGCAAAACCCATTCCGATGAGAATCGATCCAAAAAAACCGGCTGGACGATTTTTAAACTGCAACCTCTTTTCTCCCATTAAAAAAGAAGGCTGAAATACACCAAGAATCATAAAGCCAAAGAAAATAATGAGAATGGCACCAATTTGACGAATCGCATCTTGATATTCAATGAAAAACTTCCCAACAAACGATGTCCCAAATCCAATGGCAATAAAAATGAGAGAGAACCCAATTAAAAAGAATAATGTATGAAGAAGACTTCTCCTTCTCAGCATCACCTTCTCAGATTTCACTTCATCTATACTAACGCCCGTAATATAGGATAAAAAGGCTGGATAAAGTGGCAGACAGCACGGTGAGATAAAAGAAAGAAACCCTGCTCCGAACGCTAAAAAGTAATTCAAATCTGACAAAAGAACACCCCCTTCTTACAATATACAATAAGAGATGACAAATTCATTTCATTTTTTTTACATCATCTCAATAAAGATGGTCTAATCTCTTAAAACCTTATATAATTTAATTTGACATCAAGATACCAAACCCTTTAAATTTGAAAATAAACCTTAAAATGGATATAATAGAACCGATTCTTTTTATCAAGATTTGCATGAAAGGAACATGACTTTGGTAAAAACATCATTATTAACTCAAATTGAAGAAAAAAGAGAAGAGTTGATGAAAGTTGTCTTGCATAATGGGATGACATCAACAGTGACCATCGAACATAGCCAGCAGCTAGATCATCTCCTCTTACAATATCAACGACACTTACACTCAAACTCAGCCAACTAATGATATCTCAAGATAGAAACAAATGCCGCACGATTTTAGAAAAGTTGATATGTGTGACAATAAAAGAAACAAAAACCTCTGCTCACAAGGGGTTTTTTGTTTTGTCTTTAACGGACGGTTCACGGCAAAATAAAAACCACTTTCCCTGCTTTATTCATGCAAGTACAGTGGTTTTATGCGTCTGATGAAGGTGACTTCAATAAAGATAGGACATCGCTTGTCCAACCTTTAGGGACCATGTTCCATCTATGATCATAATAACGTACGTATTATTTCGCTTGGTTGTTCATGGCTTTCATCATTTGATTGATTTTCTTTTGGGACGGTTTCATGCCCATTTGCATCATCATCATTCGAAGCATTTGTTCATTAATTGGTGGATTCTTTTTCAAGTAGCTCATCATATACTTACGAGCAATAAAGAATCCGAGTGCAACTCCTGCAAGCAGTGCAACAACGCCTACAAGGATGACAACCCATAAATCCATAATTCTTCCTCCTTCATGTTGTCTCGTATAAAGTGTACTAAACAAAAGGCTATTATACAACATTTCACGTTCAATTTTATTTTTTTAAACAAAATTCCTCACTTTTACCGGATTGAGCCAACCGTGCTTCTTTGATCCAAAGTCCATAGCCAGGAAACAAGGACTAATTTTTCTGAGTACTTCAAAAAACACCGCTTCTGCCTCATAACTGCCTGTGGCAGACATTTGAATGTAACGGTCTTTTATAATGAATGCGGCTGTGCCTTTTCCATCTGGCAGCGATGCACTGTATATTGAGCCTATTTGTGTATAGTGAATGTTGGTTAAATTGTTCATTAAACGCTGGTGCATATGAAAAGCAGGGATTCGTTTCGTTACATAATCCACTTGCTTAACAAGCATGACTAATTCGTCATCACTGCGGTTCGTCCAGTGTAACGATTCAAACAAATGAAACAAGATAGATTCTCTACCAAAATAATGATGAGCAAACTCATCCTCAATCCAATAAATATAATAATGGCGTTCCATGTCTATCCCTTCCTTTCACATTTCGTCAATCTCGCTTATTGCTTGTATTATACAAAAATGTGAAAGAAAGAATTGTCTATATATGAAGCAAGAAGAAACTAGTTTTGTCAAAAAAACAAGAAAAAAGAAAAAAGTTTGCAGAGCATAGTGAAAAGCTCTGCAAACCGACTGCAAAAAAGCATGATGCTTGGAGACTGATTATTTATTTAGCTTTGCCTTTACGCGGCTCACCACGTTGCTGACAGTGAAACCGTATTTTTCAATAATGGTTTCGCCTGGTGCAGAAGCGCCAAATTTATCAATCGCAATCACATCGCCATCAAGGCCAGTGTAACGTTCCCAGCCAAGTGAAGCACCCATTTCGATTGCAACACGTGCTCTCACTGCTTTAGGAAGAACGGACTCTTTGTATTCGTCTGACTGCTCATCAAAGCGATCCCATGCAGGTAAGCTCACGACAGAAACGCGAATGCCTTCTTTTTCAAGTGCTTTTTGCGCTTCAATGGCTAAACCTACTTCAGATCCTGAAGCAAGTAGAAGAGCTTCTGGCTGTGCATCAGCTGCTTCAACGACGACATATCCACCTTTTTCTACGCCTTCATACGCCTTCTCTGGTGATTGATCAATCGTTGGAAGGTTTTGACGAGTAAGAACAAGCGCTGTCGGTTTATTCGTTGAAGATACAGCAATTTTCCATGCTGCAGCTGTTTCGTTTCCATCAGCTGGACGAATCACAGAAAGGTTAGGCATCGCACGTAATGAAGCGAGCTGTTCAACTGGCTCATGCGTTGGTCCATCTTCCCCAACCGCAATGCTGTCATGCGTAAATACATAAGTGACAGGAAGTCCCATCAATGCAGCAAGACGAATGGCAGGTCTTAAATAGTCTGAGAAAACAAAGAATGTTCCGCCGAATACACGAAGTCCGCCGTGAAGTGCCATACCGTTTAATGCTGCACCCATTGCGAATTCTCTCACACCAAACCAAATGTTTCTGCCAGCGTAATTCTCTCTGCCAAAGTCAGTTGTATCTTTGATTGTTGTTTTATTTGATCCAGCAAGGTCAGCAGACCCGCCAATAAAGAATGGTACTTGTTTTGCAATGCCATTTAATACTTCTCCAGAAGAAGCACGAGAGGCAAGGCTTGAACCTGCTTCATAAACAGGAACCTCTTGATCCCAATTCTCAGGAAGTTTTCCTTCAATCGCAAGCTTCAGCTGAGCTGCTAGTTCTGGATATTCTTTTTCATATTGCTCAAACAGTTCATTCCACGCTGCTTCTTTTTTCTGTCCAGCGTCTTTAACAGCTGTTTTGAAATGATCGTACACTTCAGAAGGTACATGGAAATCTTCTTCAAACGTCCAAGAATAAGCTTCCTTCGTTAGCTTCGCTTCCTCACTGCCAAGCGGTGCACCGTGCACCCCAGACGTTCCCGCACGGTTTGGAGATCCGAAACCGATTGTCGTCTTCACTTCAATAAGTGTAGGTTTGTCTGTACTTTGTTTGGCTTTTTCAATGGCAGCCGTCACTTCGTCAATGTTATTGCCGTCTTTTACATAAAGAACTTCCCAATTCATCGCTTCAAAACGATTCTTCACATTTTCAGAGAAAGAACGATCGAGGTCGCCATCTAAAGAAATGTCATTTGAATCATAAAGAACAATTAAACGGCCTAAGCCTAAATGACCAGCAAGTGAAGCAGCTTCAGAGGAAATGCCCTCCATTAAGTCTCCATCTCCGCAAATGCTGTATGTATAGTGATCCACAACATTAAAGTTATCTTTGTTATACGTTTCTGCAAGATGTCTTTCTGCAAGTGCCATTCCAACAGCCATCGCAATCCCTTGTCCTAAAGGACCTGTTGTCGCATCTACACCCTCTGTATGTCCAAACTCAGGATGTCCAGGTGTTTTGCTTCCCCATTGGCGGAATTGTTTTAAATCTTCGATGCTCAGATTGTATCCGCTTAAATGAAGCATGCTATATAAAAGCATAGAGCCATGTCCCGCAGATAACACAAAACGGTCTCTGTTAAACCAATTTGGATTTTGCGGACTTACGTTTAAGTGATTCGTCCATAAAGCGTATGCCATTGGTGCAGCGCCCATCGGCATTCCAGGGTGACCGGAATTCGCTTTTTCAATTGCGTCTATGGAGAGAGTACGTATTGTTGCAATAGATTTCAATTCAATCGTTTCCATATAAATCCCCTTCCGTATCTTGTGTACACCATTATCATAAATCTACTGTCCTTTTTTCACAACTATTTCACGCCGAAAAAGAAGGATTTTGTCACATTTAGTTTATCGATCACCTAAAAACTTATGCAAATATGAAAAAAGATGAGAATATTCCTCCCATCTTTTCAAAAATAAAGAAATGATGACCTTTAATGAAGATTCTGGTCTCTTTCTCTTTTTAATTTTTCTGGTGTGACATCGTTTCCTTCTGGATCGACGATTTTCACGGTTTTGAGTGTATTTTTCATAGAAGAACGAAAAGCCTTTAAATATTCCTCTCTTAATTGCTTCTGTTCTGTTTTCTCAGCGTCCGACAAACCGGTCTCTTTCGACTTTTTTGAAAGCTCATTGATTCTTGCAAGCTGTTCTTTAGAAATCATGACAAACTCCTTTAAAACATTTTCTCTACATACTACTAAATATCAGTCATTTTTACAACATATCACGCTTTAAGTCGCAAGCCCTTTTTCATATTCTTGGTACCTTCTATGGACGGTTGCTTTTGAAATGTCAAAACCAAGTGCCTGCAATGTCACTGCAATTTCAGCGAATGTCATGTTGTTTTTTCTTAATCGAACAATTTCAGAAATCGGTACTTCAATACGTTCGCGGCCAGGCGCCTGTTCTTGGTGTTTTAAATTTAGTTCGGGTTGATACCCTCGCTCAACAGCTTTTTTCATCCCACGCTTAATTTTCAAATTATGAATTTTACGCTGATACTCTTCTACAACGCCTACAATTTCAATGACCATCTCGTCTGCTTCTGAAAGCTCAAGCTCTCCTCTATGAAATACGCTGTACACCTTGACTTTTTCTTTAAACAGACAATGAAGAAGAGCGATTTTCGCCTGCCCTCTTCCAAGGCGTGTCTCATCTTGAATGAGAACAGCATCGATTTCTTCCTCTTTCAGCGCAGCCAGCATGTCAAAAACACCGTCACGATCAAGATCGTATCCACTCGCTTTTTCTTTAATCACTTTGACTACATTCATCTTGTGCGCTGCAGCTAAAGCAAGCAGTTCTTCTTCTTGTCTTTTAAGCGAGGTTTCTTGCTCTTCTTTGGCAGTACTTACTCTCGCATAAATGATTGCATTCATGTCTTCAATCGACCTTTCTACTGTACTGTTGCAAGTTGATATACGACTGGATGCTCTTTTTTAACTGGAATTACAAGGATATCTCCCGGCTGGATGTCAGTTGAAGCGAGATCATTGTGTTCAGTTACCCAGTCAATAAAAGCATTTTTATCGATTGATTTACTGTCGTTTACTTGATCAGCTAATCCCCAAAGAGTATCACCTGATTGAACCTCTATTTTAACATATTGATTTGGATCATTATGGCTAGTGACTGCAATAAGTGAGAGAAATATGCCAACGATGAATGAGAATAGCCCAATAAAAATAATAGATTCCTTTAACCTCATAATGTCATCTCTCCTAATAGAATGTGTGTTCGTTCTTTCTGACACTCATTATAAATACGAACAAACGTTTCTGTCAAACGTTTTTTTCGAACCTATGTTTGTACTGTTAGGAAAAACATGCTATAATTTCTTTAAAATTGACGTTTTGAGGTGCAAAAGATGACGAAGCTATCAAAAAGACAACTCGATATCCTGAAATTCATAAAAGAAGAAGTAAAAAGCAAGGGTTATCCCCCATCCGTTCGTGAAATTGGCGAAGCTGTCGGTCTAGCATCAAGTTCAACTGTCCATGGACATTTAGCTAGACTAGAAACGAAAGGTTTAATTAGAAGAGATCCAACGAAACCTAGAGCGATCGAAGTACTAGATGAAGAGGAAATGAATATTCCAAAGAGCGCTGTAATGAATGTTCCAGTCATCGGAAAAGTCACAGCAGGCTTGCCTATCACGGCTGTTGAGAATGTAGAAGAATATTTCCCACTTCCAGAAACTTTTGCAGCGCCAGATGAACAAGTATTTATGCTTGAAATTATGGGAGAAAGTATGATTGATGCAGGTATTTTGGACAAAGACTACGTCATTGTGCGTCAGCAAAGCACTGCCAACAATGGAGATATTGTGGTGGCTATGACAGAAGAAGATGAAGCAACAGTGAAACGTTTTTATAAGGAAGATACACACTTTAGATTACAGCCCGAGAATCCATCAATGGAACCGATTATTTTACAGAATGTGAGTATACTAGGTAAAGTGATTGGCGTATTTAGAAATATTCATTAAAAAAAGCCGGTATTTCATCAATTGCTGATGAGAGCCGGCTTTTTCTTTTATGAACAAGAATATGCAAGAATACTAGAGCTTGGGAACGAGCCAAATGTAAAGTTCGGCCATATGAAACCCGTTGTACGGCCAAAAGGCTGCGAGGAAAGAACATACATGAGAAATACTTGACCGTTTCTAAGGAACACAATGGTCCACCTTCTATTACATCCAGCTGCAAATTGAACCGTTTGCTGGCTTCCGCCTACACTCTGCCCTGCAATGAGCGGCTGCATACTTTGAGGCTGAGAAACTGCTTGTTGATATTGCGAGATGATATGCTGCGGCGGGGCTGGCGGGACCGACTGTCCTCCTGCACCTTGCCCTTGCCCAGTCCCTCCGAATGGCAAGCCGGGAAATCCTCCAACTTGAGAAATAGGAAACGCTGGCATGCTTTGTACCTGCCGATCGTACAAGTATCCATTCCACGTACCTTCATATGGATTATACATACTAAACACCACTTTCTTAGACATTCATCACGACAGTATATGTCATACATAAAAAAAGAGTGTTGAGGAGACAAATAGAAATCTTTCCAAAAGACGTTTTATTCTTCTTTAGAACGGTTAAATACTAATGAGGAAGAAAAAAATAAAAAAATGAAAACTTTTTGTCTCCCTCAAACGTTATATAGATAGAAAGAAAAGAAATAAAAAACATTTAGATTTAATACTTGTAATATCTCTGTAACTATTGTAACATTTGTAACATAAGAAGTTTTCATTGAGAAAAGGAGGCAATCGCCTTGAAAAAATTATTTGTTTTATTAACCGCTATTATGCTTATGATCTCATTACAAACAACAACACTGGCCGCTTCCAAAAAATCAGCCGCTTTGACAAATAAAGAAGCGTTACATATTGCCCTTGATGCAAGAGAACACTTTTGGAGTGCGATGTCAGGCTACAACATTAAAGAGCATTCAGATTACAAATTAAAATCATTTACTTATAAAGATATGACTTACAACTACCTGTCTAAAACATTTGACACAAAGAAAAAACTAAACAGCTATCTATCTCAAGTTTTCACAAAAGATGCCATTACTCACGGTTTAAAAGACTATCAGTTCATCGTTCATAAAGGAAAAATGGCTGTGCCAGTTGGTGACGGAGACAATATGCTTAATTGGGATAAGGCAACACCTAAACTCGTCTCTAAGAAAAGTACAATCCGCACATACGAATTCACAGTTCCAACACTTGATGGACGCAAAGTAAAACGTACTGTCACTTTCGAGAAAGTACAAAACGAGTGGAAAGTAACAAAAATTGACGCTGTGATCTAAATAAAAACCAGGCCGTTCACTAGGCCTGGTTTTTATATGGATGAAAATTCAGTCATACGATCTAAAGCGTGAGCAAGTGATGAAGCCGTTTGAAATTCATTAAAAGGAAGTCCAAGCTGTACAGCCGTTTGAGCAATTTCTGGTCTAATGCCTGAAATGGTCGTATCAACCCCAATTAACCGAAGTGACGTGACAAGATCAAAGATTTGATGTGCTACCATCGTATCAATGATGACGACACCTGATAAATCAATACATAAATGTTGAACACCTTTTTGCGAACACTGTTTTAATGTATTTTCTAAGATAATCTTTGCTCGCGCAGTGTCAATATCTCCAACTAAAGGCAATAAGGCAACATGACTTTTTAACACAATGACTGGGGAACTCAGCTCATAAATCATGTCTCTTTGTGCAACGAGTTTTTTGGTGGTATTTTTCACATATTGCTGAATAAAGACATGAATTGAAATGTTAAATGCCTCAGATATCAAATCATACCAATAAAATATTCGGTCAATGTCAATATCACCTTGATGCTGTTTTATAAACTCTTTTAAGTAATGAAGAACCACCCTTTGATTGGACATATATTCTCTCACGACGTAATCTAATGGTGTGTTCAAGTGCTTCGGATCACTTGCTAAGTCTTCAGACCATTTTTTAAATTTCGTATGTAAATACGTCTTGTCTTCAATAAGTGCGCGGATAAAATGCTGATAATAATCTTGATTTTGCCGTTTAAGCTCTGCTATGATGCTGGAATCTGTTGAACGATAAATAGATTCTGGATCATCATCCTCAATTGATTCATACCATGTTTCAGTCAGTTTCTCTGCATGTTGCATGAAAAAATCGTATAATGCACGGTTCTTTTCCATAAGCATATGTCCCTTCACATTTTCTACTTGTCAGTCTTTGTACCTGATGGATTGATTGTACCACTGAATCTTTTGTACCTGCTAGCTCGAATACGCTCCTGTTGAACAAAAAGAGCCCCTCTCAAGGAGCCTCTTGTCTATGTTTATTTAACAATAAATAAAATTCGTTTCCCGTCAGGATACCCGCTGATTTGATGCCCGACCCATGAACCAGCGCCTCTATTATCTGATGGACTGACATATTGAACGCTCGCCCCCTTTCCTCCTTCAAGACACACCGCCATCGGCCATTCATCCCGGTCAAAACCAGGTTTTGTGGGAATTCCTTTTAATGATTCTTGCCTGCGGGCATCTGCCCCATTTCGGTCAATGGTACACACGTCTGAGTGCCCTTTTCGAATAGCTTCTTGAATATGACTGCCTGTTTCAGGATACCGTTCCATAGGAAATTGAATCACATGATCATAACGATCTGCTCCTTTTGCGGAACGATCCTCTCCAAAACCACCTAATAACGCACCCATCCAAATGACAAAACAAAGAACGACAGCAGCGATCCAGCCTTTTCTCATCTTCAAAAGCTCGTGACCTCCTCATACTTTTGATGAAATGATGTTGACTTGAAGGGAATGAGTCATTTTTAATGTATGAGTGGCTGAGTGATGACATGTGAAAAACATGAGCTGAATCTTCCTGGATACTGATCCATAAGAAAAAACGAATGATCTCTTCATCATTCGCCTTGTTCTACTTAAGATATTTCATCTACTCTATATAATGTTTCGTTTTGTGAAGACATCTCGGATGGCATCCCCTCTTCAGCTGATGTGGATCGTTTATATTCTTCAGATGAGATGACTGTACCATGTGATTTAATCCAGCTAACCAATTTGCTGTTAGCTGATGACTGATTGTCTGGTAATAAAAAGTATTTCACCTTTCCTTGTTGAATAAGTGCTTTTAATTTGTTGACAGTCAAAATAGGATCTGTCCCATTAAAACCGCCTAAAGCCATGACATTCTCATCTTCATCAATGATATATGGCGCTGCGGTAACAGTCGTAAGCGTTGCAAATAAATACGTTTCACCTGTTTGATGAGCCTTTAAATAAGTGAGTAAGCCTTGATCGACACTAGATGTAAACATGTTCCCACCTCGTGAACTAGCCAGCTGTACACCTGCCTCTGGAAGAACAGCATTTCCACCATATATGATTGGGGTGGCGGACCAAAAACCTGGAAACAGTAACAGCGTTGTCAAAGCAGTGATGAGCAGTCGTTTCATGATCAATTGTTTTTCTCTGTACATCAGCAATAGGATAGCGATACTTGTTCCCGCAATCGCAATGGCATACATCCAAATACTACTGATTTGAGTCGTATAGTTACTCAAAATATACCCTTGGAAGATGGCTGTAACAGCGATTGCTGCTAGAAGCAAATACGCAGATACTCCTTTGTTTGCCTTAAATAACTCTCCCATCTTCTTAGCTCCTATGCCGCATAGTGCTGCAATAGGCGGGGCAAGCATAATGAGATAGTAATGGTGAAAGAAACCCGCAATACTAAAGAATCCGGCAGCAGGAATCAACCATGCTGTCCAAAACATCGTTTGTTTCCATTCATTTAATTGAGCTTTTCTCTCCTTCCACCAGCTGATGATCATCCCTAAAAGCCCAAACAAAGCAAACGGCAACATCCAGCTGATTTGACCTGACAATGCAGATTGAAATAAACGAAATATACCGGGATTCCCAGTGCCATACATATTCATACTTTGTTGACCTACAGCACTTCCAGGCGGAGAACCACTACCTGAACCATGTTGAGGTGGCATCATTTGATTTTGGGATGGAGGCGGCTGATTTCTGTTTGACTGATCCTCTGACGAATTCCCTAATCCAGAATTGTCTGGCATCATCATACCTGCTTGCTGGTTCATGTCACCAAAGGATTTCCCTGTCGTCTGACCAAGCAGCCGTTCCGTGCCGTTATACCCAAAGGCAAGTTCTAACACTGAATTTGTTTGGCTGCTTCCCACATAAGGGCGCACACTTTCAGCTGTCATATCTACAGCAACTGCCCACGATAGAGATAAGCAGACTAATACGACGATCGAGCATAAGAGAGAGAAAATTTTCTTTTTTAACGGTACGCGAGCAGCAATGAAATAGTAGAAAATAAATGCTGGAACGACCATAAACGCTTGCAGCATCTTCATATTAAATCCTACCGCTACCAAAGCGAAGGCCATAAGAAGCCAGCGCATCTTTCCGCTTTTTACAGCACGCATTAAGAAATACGTACCCGCAAGTAATGTGAAGACGAGCATACTGTCGATATTGTTTGTTCTGCTTACAGCTGCGGCAATTGGCGTGAGAGCCATAACGGCCGCTGACACCCTTGCAGCACCTTGACCGAAAGCCGGTTTTATCATGAGATAAAGAAGAAGAACAGACCCCACTCCAGCAAGTGCCTGCGGCAATATCACACTCCATGTATGAAAGCCAAAAATAAGTGCACTGATGGTTTGAATCCATAAAACGACGGGTGGTTTATCAATTGATACGAATCCAGCTGCATCAAACGAGGCATAAAAAAAGTGATGGAAGCTTTTGGACATACTTTTGACTGCAGCTAAATAATATTGATTGGCACTGTCGTTCTGCCAAATTTGATAAGTGTAGAGAAAAGCTGCAATCAATAAAATCAACAACAATATCATATCTATTTTTTTATTTTTCACTCATATCTCTTCTTTCTTTTTCATTTATTTCATTCAGCATAGCTTGTAAATATGAAATAGTGATGAACAAAAAAAGAAACTTTTCTGCATTTACGATAAAAAAAGCCTGTCCCCTGTAAAGGAAACAAGCTGATTGTTCTATTTTTTATTGCGCCTTCGCATAGTTGATAAATTCAACAAAGGCAGCAGTCGCTTTTGGTCCGCCGTTGATCGTTCCGTTTGAATAACCCGCATTATGGACCCCGACGATTTGTTGGTTCTGATCTAGCATCGCAGAGCCAGAGTTTCCGCTAAATGTATCGATCGTATAGTATGCGAGATTCGTATCTTCTCTCGTGACTGGACCTGACATTTCCCATTGTGACACTTTGCCAGTCGATCTCATTTTATCACCTGGATATCCAGAAATTTTAATCGTTGTACCTGTTAGATTTGTCACTTGACGAATAGAGCGATAGCCGACCGTATTTCCAATGTTCGTATCTGTTTTAATGACGGCAAAATCATATTGACTCGCCCCCGTGTTGATATATCCGCTTGGTACATAGAATTCGGTCATGTTTGCTGAGCCGTTCACAGCCGTGCTGTCATTCATGCCTGGGTAGACAGACCCTTTTACACTATAGCTTCTTGTGGCTGTATTGTAGACGCAGTGTCCGTTTGTCAATATTTTGTTTGGAGCAATGAGTGTTCCGGTGCAGCTAGACCCACCAAATGTAATATAAGCAATAGAGCTGTAGGGTGCTACTCTTGTATTCGTCACTTTTGTTCTACCATCGTCTCCAATGACTACTTTTGTTTGAAAGTCTTTTAAATATGTTGTGAGTGGTTTTACTTTTTCGCCAATAGTAGAAGAGAGATCATCCACTTTGTCAAAGGATGAGGGGGTTTTCATATCGTTGTGGAAGTCAGCTGAAGAAATCACCTTTCCGTCAGAAGTCACCATGTCATAATCAGACGTAAGTACTGAATCAGATGCTGCATGGGCAAAACTAGGCACACTTAAAGCACCAAAAACGAGTAGAGAAGGGATTAATTTTTTCACCTTTTTCATCATATTCCTCCTTTATGTCCTATATCAAAAATGATACGATTGTTTCATATTGGAGTAAATGAGAGAATATTCTTATTTTTTACAAAATATTTCATTTGTAAATTAGGTGTTTCGTATCTTCCAAATTTTTATTCTAGCGATCTCTCTATGAAAAAAGAAAAAACCGCCATTTTGGCGGTTTCAAGATTGTTGACGAAGGGCTAAAATGTGATTTATTTTAGCCCTTTGTCTTCTTTTCAACATGATCAGCTCCATACATCTTTTACATATCTGTTGTCATTGGATAAAGATGTCAGCCATTGTTCAGCTGTTTCTTTCGCACACTGTTTCTCAGTCTGATACAGTTCAATAAGTGTTGCCTCGACATCTGGTGCCATGACCTTTCCATCCCCGCAAATATACAGGTAGGCGCCTTTGTCGAGCAATTCAATGAGCTTGGCTCCATCATTTTTAATGAAGTGCTGGACATACACTTTTTGCTCCTCGTAGCGAGAGTAAGCACGGTGGATGGTGACGACTCCTTTTTGTTCTGCAAGCTGCATTTCGTCATAATACAGATCATCTTCATGCGGGTGGCGGCAGCCAAAATAAAGATGGGCTTCACCTAACGACTTCCCTTGATTTTGCCATGCTTCCCTTGCCTGAATGAACCCTCTAAACGGGGCGATACCTGTTCCTGGTCCAATCATGATCATTGGTATTTCAGGAGAAGGCGGCAATTCGAATCCTGCTTGAGCTTCATGAAGGAAGCAGGCCACTTCATCTCCTTCTTGCAGTCCGCATAAATAGTTTGATGCGACGCCTGCGTATTCACCGCGTCCGCTCCATGATTTTCCTTTCACAACAGCTACTGTGATACTAAGCCTCTTTTCATCCACCTTTGGCGAACTGGAGATCGAGTAATAACGAGGCTTCAATCCTGGTAAAAGGGCTAAGAAATGATCAAATGGCAGTTCACATGCTTCGTACTGTTCTAGTAAATCAAGCATGGTCACACGCTTCTTTAATACAGCTTCTTGATAAATGTCTCCCGCCATTTGTTCAAGTTCAATACGATGAGGTGGGCATACCGTATATTTTGCAAGATCTCTTAGCTGAGTACGTGTCACAGGCTCTTGTAGCTCTACATGTGACGCCAGCAATTCTCCGACTTGAATTGGCTGATTTAATGGTAAATGACTTGCTTCTTTTTCCGAAGAGAGTATCATGTGCTGCTCTGAATCCAGCTTAAAACGATCGGTCACTCGCTGAACGAGTGTTGCACTATTTTTTGGCACGATTCCGATATGATCTCCTTCTTTATAGTGCTTGCCTTCAGGTAATTGAAGTTCGATATGCCTTGTTTGGCGGGTACTTTTTTCAGATTGTAATTCTTGATTTTTCAATACAACAGCTGAAAAGGCACCGTATGTTTTAGCAACAGGACGTTCCACTAGCTCATTCGTATATGCAATGGATAGGTTTGGCTTTTCTTGACGTTTCTCCTGCAAGGTTAATTTGAATTCTTTTGCAAGCTCATTGAAGACTGTCTTCTGGAATGTTTCTTTATCTTCATCCATATCACCGCCCGCATCGCCTTCACCAATATCCGTTACACGCTTCGCCCCTTTTCTTTCAAGTGCTTCATCAATCAGACGAGGAATACGCTGATACGTGCTCGCCCAATTTCGATCCCCGCACCCAAAGACTGCAAATGTCACATTTGATAGATCCTGCTCCTCATCCTGCGTTACCCAATCCACAAACTGTTTCGCATGATCAGGCGGATGACCGTTGTATGAAGCCGTTACAATTAAAACTGCGCCTGACTCTGGTAACTTTCGAGTATAATCATCAAGCGGTGCCGTTGTCACGTCAAACCCTTTTGCTTTTCCGTCTTCAGCAAATTCGTTTGCCATCTGCTTTGCTGTGCCCAGATTTGATCCGTACAAGACCAATAGCGGTGTTCCATGACTCGCTATTTTCACTTCAGCAGATGCCGTGCTTTTTGTTGGTTCTTCTTTCGGAGGCGCCATAAAGAATTGCTGCTTTCTTGGCCGCACTTTGATTTTAAAATCATTCGGCTTAATCGTCAGAGATTCTTTTAAATCCAGTTCATACGACGTATGGTCAATCAGTTCAAGGTTGTGCAGAACCATCGCCAAAACCATCGTGGCTTCATGAAGGGCAAATTGCATCCCAATACATGCACGCTGGCCATTTCCGAACGGTTTATAGGCATGCTGTGGAATTTTTTCAGGATGCATAAAACGTTCAGGCTTGAATTCTTCTGCATCCTCCCCCCAAACCGCTTGATCCCGATGTATTTTAGGAAGTAGCACACTGACACTTTGGTTTTTTTTGATCGGATATTTCCCTCCAATGACTGTATCCTCTTTCGCATAAAGAGAGAACGTAGGCGCCGTCGGCCAGAGGCGAAGTGCTTCATTTAAGACCATACGCGTATAACTTAGTTTTTGAACCTGCTTAAATGTCGGCAGTCCGCCTTGTAGCACGTCGTCTGCTTCTTGTACGGCTTTTTTTAATTTGTCTGGATTTTTTAGTAAAAAATAAATCGCAAATGACAACAATCCACTTGTTGTTTCATGACCTGCTATTAAGAAGGTAATGATTTGATAACGGATATTTTCATCTGACAGGCGTTCACCTGTTTCAGGATCCTTTGCATGTAGCATGAGAGAAAGTAAATCATTGCCCGTTTTATCTTGTTTTTTCCGTTCTTGAATAATGTCATCTACTAATTGCTTCATAAAATCAACATCTTGTTCAAATTCTTTTCTTCTTTTGATCATTAATTTATCTGCGACCGGCAATCTACTTGCTTGATCCATCGCTTCATTTAAGCCATTCAGCATGCTTTCAATAAATGGATGTTGATTTTCTTTGTAAAAGCTGTTAAATCGAAAATCAAAACCGCATAGCCCGATCGTATCTAAAGTGAGCTTTGTCATATCCTCTGCTACTTCAATTTCTTCATCACGGCCCGTTCTTTGCCATTTTTGTACAAGCTGTGTGGCAATATCGAGCATCATCTCATGATAGCCCTTCATGGCCTGCTGGCTAAACGCCGGCATCAAGATGTGATGAGCCTTTCTCCAATTCGGCTCTTCTGTCCAACTTGTGAATAACCCATCCCCTGAAAATGTTCTCACTTTATTGAGACTGCTTCCAATGAATTTATCAAAACGCCTCTCATCAAATACTTCTTTGGCAAGTTCATGGCTGGAAACAAAAATACTTGTTGCTTTTGAAAATTCAAACTGAAAGATCGGCCCTAATTCATCTGCCAGCCGCCAAAAGGTTTGAGAAAGCTCTCCTTTTTTGATATGAGGAATATTTTTTAAAGGTCCGTATGTTTTTGGTTTTGGAATGATTGATGTTTGTTGCATGTGCCCACTCCCTTTATTTCTTTATGATGCAACGCTAATGGCACGCCATAAGCATTGCTCAATATCTTCTAAAAATTCAATCGTTGGCTCAATTTCCTCTGCTAGAATCTGTTTATGAAGCTGAACGAACGCTCCAAATACAATGGATAAAATCGTTCTCCCTGAAAGATTTGGATGAATTCCATCCTTTTTGCCTTCTTCAAAAATATGAAATAGCTCATTTAATAGCTGCTGCATCTTCTCTTTACTTGTCTCATCTAAATAGTGTGAGCGTTTGTCAATTTCTAAGAAGTACAGACCACTTGGATTCTCTTTTGTAAAGAGCACTAAGCAGTAAAAGACATGTTTGAAATAAGCCCTGATACTTGCTTTAGGGTCTGGACTGTTTGTATTCACCTTGTCGATAAATGCAATCAGGCTTCGCTGGTATAAAATGTTCACAAGAGCCTCTTTACTATCAAAATAACGATAAATGGTTCCTGCTCCAACATTGGCTCTTTTCGAAATCATCGGCATCGTTGTACCGTCAAAACCCCGTTCAATAAATAAGTCCAGAGAAGCCTTCATAATCTGCTCCTGTTTATCAGTAGTTGCTGCGGGCATTTCATCCTCTCCTTTCGTTTTAATAGGAATGAATGTTCATTCCGCTTGATGTATATTATATTGATATTTTAAATTCTTCTATTTATACTTAAACATACTTATTTTTCTCCGTCACTACATTTTCTGAAAATAATAATAATTGAGAAATGATACCTAGATAGATGACATCCAAACGACTTATAAATATTGGCAGTTCTGTGACGCGCGGGTGTCGTCTGAACTATATGTTCATTCTTGGTCAATTGGAGAATGGATGTGATCGTCATATGTATCAATATATAAACTGCTATTACTTGAACGAACCGCATAAACAATGTCTTTTAAAGACAGCTGCCTTTTTTGAAGTTCTTCATAGATCCACTGCTCCGTTAATTGGTTTTCTTGAAGGTTTTTCAAAATGAGCTTTCCGTCCATAATGACTTCAATGGGCATGTAACGCTCTGCCTGCTTCCACAGGTTAAGATCTTTTCGCGTGACATAATCAAATGAAGGGTATTTTTTCACTGACATATGCCCATCTGTTTCAATCATTGCAAATTCAACTTCACTAATGTCAAACACATTCTTTTCTCTGAGCTGTTGATTTAAATAATCAAGTGTATACCTCATTCCTTTCATATTCTCTTCAAGGATTTTGCCATTTTGAATCACAAGCGTTGGTTTACCGGCCATAAATCCTCTCATCTTCCGGCTTCTTAAAGCAAGTAAAGAAATGACATAAATAATGATCACAAGTGTCACAAAAGAAATGGTTGTGTGATGAAGCGGAAGCGTAGTATTAAACGCCAGGTTCGCCGCAATTGAACCTAGACTGATCGCTGCAATGAAATCAAAAATATTCATTTGCGCAATGGTTTGCTTTCCAAGAAGACGGGCACCGCCGAATAAAATAGCAAAAGCAAATATGGTTCGAAGAATGACTTCAATATGATCTGGCATTTCAGCTTCCACCTTTCGATTTCATGAAAAAAAGCCTTTTCTTTAGAAAAGACTCTTTGTTAGACTATGCATTTATTCCGTCATTATTCAAATGGCCCGCTTCCGTTTGCTCAAATTGTGAACGCAGCTCAATGATTGAGCAGTTTCTCACGTTTACTGGATCTTGCTCGAGCAGCCATGTATAAAATCTTGCTTGCTCTGCTGTTTGCAAAGCCTGCATATATTTTTGGGTGGAGCGCTTATCTGCAACACGCTGTTTAATGGATCGCATTTGCTTCCAAAATTGATAATAAGGAAGCTTTAACTTGGTCATAAAGCCGCTGTTATCCTCAATGACATAGCCTTCTTCTTTGATTGTGTCATCATGTGATACAGATTGATACCATTTATAGAAAGAGGTCCAATCATGAAACACTGCCACTTGCTGTTTGCACCGCATGCCAAGCTGTTCACTGAGCCTTTTCACTTCAGCAAATGGTTCTTTTTCATAGCTCAGCTGACGCTTCACGATATCAAGTAAAATGAGTTGATCATGATCATATGTGATAATATGCGGGTCTTTCTCTGACAAAATGACTTCAAATACAAGGGATACATGGTTGTCGCGTACATATGATTTGATGTAATCGACCTGCACATCGTCAAAGGTCGCATAAAATAGCTCTTCGACCCAAGCAGCATGCTGATTTTGCTTCACATGTGACGTATACGATTTGGACGTAAACACCAGTTCATCTTTTATGTCGTTAAACCCAACCGTACCTAAGTATCCATTTGCTTTATCATAGACCGTCACAGGAAATTGAAGATGATTCACTAGATGCTGCATTCTGGTTTCAGGACGTTCATCAATATTAAAGAACTTATTATAACTTCTAGACACAATCTGTTTTGAAGTCATATTGATAAACAACCCTCTTGCTTTGACATTTATTTCATCCCATTGTCTTTCACTAAATGCTTTTTTGGTGAAATTAAAAGATGAAATATCGTGTGGCAGCTTTAATTCCTGTACATATTCATGCTGATCTAAATGGGCTAAAAAATCATCCAGCGTCAAATTGGGCTGAACAAAGACCGGTTGCTTGTTTTCAGAAGCTCTGTAGACAGGATTGTCAATTTCATGTGTCTCAATCCCGCCTGCTGTGATTTTTAACACACGCAGCTGTCCGCCAAATTCAACCTGACCTTCGAGATTATAAGATCTTTCCGCCGCTTGGATAGGCAGTCTATATAAATTGCGATGACCATGAATTTGAATGATATCTAATCCAGAAGTGTTTTGGACAAATAAGTGGTCAATGTCATCTGAATATTCACCTACTCCGTGAATAAGCTGCTGCGATGAGACATGCAGAAGCTCTTCTGGCAAATGAGCAAGCCCACCATGGGTGACAAGAAATGTCTGACCATGATACGTAAAATAGGTGAGCTGATGAAATGTTCTGACAAACTTCCTTAACTCTTTTAGGTCAAAACCTGCTTCCGCAATTTCAGGCGCAGTATGACGGTTAAACATATTACTTCTCACTTTTTCTTCATGTGCATATTTGTAAAGATGCTGATCATGATTTCCTTCAATGACGATCACATTGCGGCATTCTCTATGTGCCAGCATCCATTCTAAAACTTCCTTGTTTTCTATTCCTCTATCAAGCAAATCACCTGCAAAGATATAAAGCTCGTTTTCTTTCAAGTCTCCTTGCAAATAAGTATTTAGAGCTGTGTAACAGCCATGAATATCACCGAATACGTGAATGGCCTCATACTGATCAAAAGATCTGGGCTGATAAGTCATAATAGCTGGATATTCCTCAGGCGTCAAAACGGTTACCCATGAAGGCACCTTCTCTGTCTTTAACCGTTCATTCATTTGATATAACACAGATTCCTTCACTACTTTGTGCGGCTCTCGACCGCGATTTTGCAGCAGAGATGTTTCAAGAGGCACTTGCGTAAAATCGACGACATACACTCTATAGCGGTATGTAGTAGCTAATGATTTATACTGCGAAATGGACTTACTTGTGACATGTGTTGCATCAATGACAGTAAAGTCTCCTCGTTCCATTCGGGCTGTGAGGAGTTCAAATAATAAAGACCAGACTTTATGATCATGTTTGCTTGAAATTTCCGGTTTCCCATTGACTGATAACTGCGGAGGCTGGGTTAACAGACGGATCTGATCCGCTGATAATGTAAATGGTTCTAAGCCTTGTTCTTTGATCCAAGTTGATTTACCTGCACCTGGGAGACCTCGTAAAAGGACTAAAGTTCTCATAATGGTTCTCCTTTAATGAATGATATTTTACCTATTATAGATAAATTATGGATAAATCTCAATCTTTTATTGATTATGGTAATATATAGATATAAGGAGGGTTACACATGCCTAATGAAGCGAATACTGCATTCAACATTGGGGATATCGCATTTCAAGTATTTTCTCTTCTATTCATTGCATTGATCGTGACCATCGTTGTCATCGCGATTCGAATGATAAGAAGAAAACAAGTGGAATTGAAGAAAGTCGAGGCTAGATGAAACAAAGTAATTGAAAAAAATCATTTAAAAGAGTAAAAAAATCCGGGAGTTAACCGGATTTTTTTGTTTTCACCACGATTCCTTGTCGCTGCTGCATCAAAAAGAAAAAGACACCTAAAAGGACAAGTAGACCACCGAACATTTGTAGCAGCGTGACTTTCTCTCCAAGCAGTAAAACAGCGAGTATCGTTGCCCCAACAGGTTCGCCTAGAATACTCATTGAAATAGTTGTCGCATTCACATAGGTTAACAGCCAGTTGTTAATGACATGGGACATGGTAGGGATAATGGCGAGCAGTAAGAAAATCCCCCATTCTTTACCCGAATAGCCTACAAAAGGCGTTTGCTGTATAAGGTTAAATAAAATTAAAAAAAGGCCGGCAAAACCAAATACACAAAAACTATAAATCCAATGAGATATCTTTCTCACAGCTTGTTGACCGATTAATAAATAACAAACAACAGCGATTACACTGAAAAAGGATAAAATGTCTCCTATAATGGCGTCTTGACTATGGCCGACATCCCCCCATCCGATCATGAGCGCACCAACAATCGCCGCACACATTGTGAAAATGGCTGACTTCGTTGTTCTTTCACGAAAAATGAGAAATCCGCCTAATAATGACACCATCGGCTGAAGTGCAATGATGATTGTAGAGCTCGCCACTGTGGTGAGCTTCAATGAGCCGAACCACAAAACAAAATGGAGCCCTAAAAAGAAACCTGACATACATAAGAAAAACCAGTCTCTCCGCTTTAACGAGACAAACTCTTTTTGACGCGGCAGAATAAACGGAAGCATCAAAACCGCCGCAAATATCATTCGATACATACTTAAAATAGCAGCAGGCGCACTTGACCACTTCACAATAATGGCCGAAAACGAAAGCGCAATGATTGAGATCACAAGCGGCACCGCAATCGACTTCTTTGGAGCATTTGTCTTCATTTCCATTAGCAGCTTCCTTTACATCAGCAGTAGATGAGCTTCTCATCTTGTATGACGTCATCTTACTATGACTATTCGCCTAGAGGCAAGATGAATTTTAAGAATGTTTACATAAAAAAGGCTTTCTTCACGAAAGCCTCATTCATCATCTATTAATACATAAACAGCCCGCACCGGCCCATGAACACCAACCACTAAATTCATTTCAATATCGGCAGAATTACTTGGACCTGATATAAAATGAATGGCGCCTTTCGTCTGCTCTCCTTCTTCTACTAGGCGATGAAGAGCTGAAACAGCATGAATCATCCGCGGGACAATTGTGCTTTTTTCAATACATACGATATACATCATCGGTAAAAAATGAAGTGCTCTCCCTTGACCTTGATGGGAGGAAAGAACAACCGTTCCGGATTCTGCAAGTGTGTAATCGCTGAATACCACTGCATATTTCGCTTGTTCTGCCTGCCTTATATTTTCTTCTCTTGATGTATCTGCATTCCAGCTAGTGACTGAGATTCCTTCTTTCTGCAAGGCTTGAAACATAGGATGACATTTATATTGTGCAAAACGTCTATCGCTCGAAGTCATCACAGGACCTTCTCCATACTCTTTCATCAATAATCGTAACGTTGAGGGTGCTTCTTTTGGCGTTGTTTCTACCACTCTCGTATGAATTTGCTGACATTGCACCTTCAATTGCTCTATCAATTCTTCTTTCGATAGACCTTCATTTGTTTCCCAATTGACTCGATGCTTCCAAACCGGACGCCGAATAGATGCAGGCTTGGAGGAGCTTTTGCCTAATTGTTGCTGGATATGTGCTAAAAATGGATCTCGATGAGAAATGGTTCCTTTCATTGCCGCTCCTCCTTTTGTTTCTTTTTAAACCAATCCCGAAACCTTTCTTTGCTTGGCGCTGGGAGGTCACGAATTTCTGTCCAATTCTTTAAAGGACCCGCACCTTTTGAAATCTGTCCGTTTGAAGCCATACGTTTCAAGAGCACAGGGGCTGCTTTTGTTCCAAATCGATACATTCTAGGAGTGGATGCGCCCATTCCGAACATTTTCATTGCCATCATTTCCGCTTTAGGCGCTCTCCCCTCTTTTTCAACGATGACTTGTCGATGTTTGATTAATAATTCGTGAAGTGGAATTTTCACTGGACAAGCATCTGTACAGGCTGCGCATAAACTTGAGGCGAAAGGAAGCTCTTGGTAGTCGTCATATCCTCCAAGTAGCGGCGAAAGAACAGCGCCAATCGGACCCGGGTAAATTGAACCGTACGAATGACCGCCAACATGCCGGTAAACGGGGCACACATTGATACAGGCTGCACACCGAATACATTGCAAAACTGGCTGAAATTCCGTCCCTAATATATTTGACCGTCCGTTATCCACAATGACCAAATGAAACTCTTCTGGTCCATCTACCTCTCCTTCTCCTTTTGGTCCCATGACAGAGATATAGCTTGTTAACTTTTGACCGACTGCGCTTCTGCACAATAGACCGACAAGGACATCGAGCTCCTCCATCGTTGGTACAAGCCGCTCCATCCCCATGACTGCGATATGTGTCTTTGGAATGGACGTGACAAGATCCGCATTCCCTTCATTCGTCACAAGACAAATCGATCCTGTGTCAGCCACAGCAAAGTTACAGCCCGTCACACCAATATCTGCTTCAAGAAATTTTTCTCGTAACAAAGCTCTTACAAATTTGGTCATTTCTTCAGGAGTCTCTGACATATCATATCCAAGCTTTTCGTGAAAAACTTCCCGTATTTGTTCTTTCGTCATATGAAGGGCTGGTGCCACGATATGTGAAGGTGGTTCATGGTCATCAACTTGAAGAATATATTCTCCAAGATCGCTTTCAACTACCTCGCAGCCAATCTCTTTTAGCGCTTCATTCATTTCAATTTCTTCTGTGACCATTGATTTTGATTTCACGATCTTTTTTGCTGCTTTTTTTTGTGCTACATCTTGGATGTACGCCGATGCCTCTTCCTTTGTTTTTGCAAAAAACACATGACCTCCACGTCTACTCACGCTCTCACTTAATTGATATAAGTAGTCATCAAGATGGGCAAGTGTATGCTGCCTGATGTCCTCTCCAAGTTCACGCCACTTTTCCCAGTTTCCAAGCTCTTCACTTGCAGTCATCCGCCTTTTATACAGACGCTCCTGTGCAGAAGAAACAGCTCCTCTCATCACAGCGTCTTCTAATCCTTCGCCGATCCGCTCTTTAAAAGCCTTCTCTCCAATTTTCATACTCATGTGCCGTTCCCCCTCTTAGCTTCAGCGGCTATTCAACACTTCTGCGATATGCATCACTTTAACTGGCTTATGAAGACGATTCAGCCTTCCTCCGATATTCAGTAGACATCCACAGTCAGCACCGATGATATATTCAGCGCCTGCCTCCTCTATGCTTTGTACTTTTTCATCGACCATCTGCTCAGAAATGGGTGTCATTTTGATTGAAAAAGTTCCTCCAAATCCGCAGCAATTTTCAGCGCGAGGCAATGGTTCCATCACCAAATCTTTGACATTTGACAACAGTGTGAAAGGCGCTTCCTTAATTCTAAGCAGTCTCGTCATATGGCAGGAGGTATGATAGGTGGCTTTTCCTTTCAAACTCGCACCTACATCTGTTACATGTAATATATCAACAATAAATTCCGTTAATTCATATGTTTTCGCAGCAAGTGCCTGAGCACGGGCGAACCACGCTCGGTCTTCTTTAAAAAGGTGCGGATATTCTAAAAACATGGCCTTACAAGAACCTGATGGTGTGACGACATATTCAGCTGATTCAAAGGCTTTCATCATATTTTTGGCCGCTTTGATTGTTTCTTTTGTATAGCCGCTGTTAAAGGCAGGCTGCCCGCAACATACTTGTGCTTCAGGGAATTCTACTTCAACACCGAGCCGCTCTAATACCTCAACAGTCGCCTTTCCTACATGTGGCTGCATCGTGTCAATTAAACAGGTGACAAATAAACTGACTCTCATCGGCGAACTTCCTTTCTTTTGCTGCACCTTGATTTATGTCTGGTCATCTGATGACTAAATAATGGACCTTCATTTCATTTTAATCCCAAATTTCTGAAATTTCAACGAACGGATTTGTTTAAAATTTGGATATCGTGCTTGTGAAGGTACATGAAAAAAACGCCCTTTTTACAGGGCGTTTGAGAACATTCATGTTTTTATTTCTTCATACTACCGAAGGAAGTGTCGTCATTCACACAAACCGCCTTCACTTCATGATTTTCTTTATGTGATGAATTCGTTTTTCAAAAGAAGGATGACTTTCACGCCATTCAGATTTTCTTTCATCATCTCCATCTTCTTCAATCAAATGACTTAATTTTATCAAAGTATTGAGATATAGAGTTTGATTCTCAAGATGGTGAACAGCAAAGCGATCCGCCTGAATCTCAAATAACCGACTCATTTTCTTTGGCAGCCACTCCGTCATAAATATCATGATCAATATCCCTGCTGGGAACAACAAAATATATTGCCACCAACCATTGGCAAGCATCACCTGTCTGGCATAATACATACTGATTCCCATAAGTAAGGTGACAATCATAGTGAGGTAAATGGTGAAATGCGCATGTTTTAATTTTACATGTCCCATTTCATGGAATAAGATCGCACGAATTTCCTCTGTATCAAACTTATCTAATAACCCTTCCGTCACATATAGATTGACTTTTCTTCTAAATGGAAGTTGAAATGAATATATCCAGGCATTCACATCATGTCGTGAGTCTTTTTTTACCCATATTTTTACCTTTTGGTTCGTTTGATGCTCAATATCTGTGCAAATATTTATGAATTCGTCCGTCCGTAAGACTTCATACTTATTTATCATTTTTTGAATGAACGAGTAACCCATAATAAATAAGATGACTAGGGCGAAATACCAAGCACAAAATAGAAAAAGATGATCCATAACCTTCGCTTGAAACGCCAAAGGCATGACTAAATAAGAGCCGAAATATATCAAGGATAATGTGATAGCACCAAATAAAACGGCTTGCTCCCTAACGTTCAGGAAGAATGAATTTCCTAAAGTGTCTTCATTTTCTCCTAAAACATCAGAAGAATCTTTTGTCATAAACTCAAATGAATAAGCTGTCAATAAGACTGACAGGAAACTAGGCACAAGTATAGAGAGAATCATACTCAACACATAAGATCCTGTAACTGATAGTACATATCCCATTAAAAAATAATAATTTAATCCCAAGGGAAGAAAAATGGCTAGAACAAAGGGAATGAATAATGTGAATAGGTTTTTCATCGATTCATGAAGGTTAAAAAGGAAAAATAACAAAGCGGGCAAAAGAATTCCCATTAAAGTCATGAATGTAACAAATGTGATGCTATACTTAAAGTTTGTGTTGATCTTAGTTGTTTCTGTTAGATTCGTTAGATTGTATGTAGAAAAGAAGGGATTTTGCGTTTCCTGTTCCATCATGATCGTATCATCATGGATAGGTACAAAACCTTTTCTTAGAAAAACCAATGCCTTATCATTCATTATTTTGTCTGTTTCAATCATACTGATTCCATTCGCAGATGGGATCTGTGTGAGATTTATGTTCTTTCCACTTAATTGAAGGGATGCTTCTGAAGGGCCATTGAAAGAACCGTCTTGATAGGTTAATAAAACGTCACCCTGATATAGCGAATGAGCAACGAATACTTTTGGGTTGCTCTCTTTGTTCGAATCAAGTAAAACAAATGGTGAAACAATGGCTGAACGAAAACCGAGTTCAATCATAATGACGATGATTGTGATCATACTGGCAGTCAAATAAGAGAGGAAGGCTTTGCGTAACATGTCATCACATCCTGCTGTTTAATAGGATTAAAACAAAATGAATATCTTGAATAATGTATTTCATAATAAAGTAAGCATCATTCATTTGCTGGAATCATCTCATAAAATTCTAACATCTACATACAAGAATATGTACGACAAAATGGACATTACACCTATTTTTTCAAAATAACGGATCAACAAGGATAGAAAAAACGCCCTTTTTACAGGGCGATTTGACATGTTTAATTTGACATCATTTCTCGTATTCTATCTTCAATAGGTGTTAAAGAACGGCCTAATAGTTTTTCGAAATCTTGGCTTTCAACTGCCAATGCCCCATCGCGAATTCCGCTTTGCATCGCTTTGACAAATGGAACAGCTTCTTTCGGTACACCATTTGACGCTAAAAATTCTCCAAATGTATCTACATCCATGTGTTCTACTTTGATTTCTTTCCCGCTCACTTTGCTGACCATTTGTGCAAGTTCAGTGTGTGTGCGAAGCGGTCCTGACAATTCATAGATTTCCTGATCATGTGCCGGCAGTGTTAATGCATTTGCTGCTGCTTCTGCATAGTCATTTCTTGTTGCCCAGCCGACTTTACCTTCACCAATTGGGCTAATAAACGGCGCTCCGTTGACTGATGCCAGAATCGTATCTTTTTCATTTTCCACATACCAATTGTTTCTTAGAAAAACATGAGGTATGCCTGAGGCCAAAATTGCTTCTTCTGTTTTTGCATGGTCATGTGCTAGGTTAAGCTGACTTTCTCTTGCATTGACAACACTTGTATAAGCAATAAATGACACATTCGCTGCTTTCGCTGCTTCGATGGCATTTAGATGCTGCTTCACTCGTTCTCCATCCCCAGACGAAATGATCAAAAGACGGTCAATCCCTTGAAACGCTGATTGAAGTTTATCCGGCTGTGTGAAGTCTCCTTTGCGCACATCCACCCCAGCTTCCTTCAAATGTACTGCTTTTTGCGGATCTCGAACACTGACCGCCAATTGTTCAGCTGGTACTTTTGCGAGCAAATGTTTCACGACGAGCGATCCAAGTTGTCCTGTTGCACCTGTCACTAATAATGTCATTGATTTGACCTCCTCATTTTTCGTTCAACGGTGATGTTCCTGAATGAAACAGCTTGTTTCTTACATCAGAGCATTCGTTATAATCAAAATGATTACAACGAAGGGGTAAAAAAAGCTCTATGTATGAGCTTTTTCTACTCCGCCTCGATTAATAATTGCTTAATTGTCACTTGTTTTAGGCGATGCTCAAGTGCAGACTGTGCTTCTTTGAGTTCTTTCCGCAGTCTCGTATCCATGGCTTGACCAATTCGACACGCAATGACTGGTTGATGAAAATTAAACAACTCTTCATCTTCGATTACATCCACAGCCCGGTACACATCTAGTAGAGTAATGTCCTCTGCCGGCCTTTTTAAGGAAGCACCGCCAACTCCTCGGCGAATCTCAATGAGATCCGCCTTTTTGAGCATAGCCATCATTTTTCTGATAATGACTGGATTTGAATTGACACTTTCTGCAATAAAATCCCCTGTGCACTCTTTTGAAACACCCGCAATAAAAGATAAGATATGAACAGCAATGGTATACCTGCTGCTAATTTGTTTCACATTCCTTCACCACCGTTGTAATCAATATAGTTACAATGAGCGGTTTTGTCAATCAATAAACGGATTTTTCTTTCTTTCCCAATCTTCAAATGTCATCATCCCATGATTTTCTCCTGCATCAATTTCTAGCGGTGCAATACATTCAAGCAGATTTCCATCGGGATCAAGAAAATAAATGGCGGCATGAAATTGTGGTGGATTATCAAGTACTAAAGGCTGTTGCTCTTCCGAAAAGCCAAACATCGGATGTATGCTGATCCCTTTTTCTATCAGCCATTCTTTGATCTGGTCAAGGCTGGATGTTTCTATTTGGAAGGCCACATGTCGCGTCGCTGGGTGATATGGAACAGTGGACATATCAACCTTCCAAAGGCCGAGCCAGCTCTTTCCTTTCTCAATCCATAAAAAGGCCACTCGTTCATTTTCATGAGCAAGCGTTAATTCCAATTTTTCAAAAAAAGAAATGGATGCCTTCAAATCACTCACAGGTAAATGTGCTTCATACAAGCCTTTCATCATCATTTCAATCACTCCTTTACTATCTTCTATTGTGCAGGAATTGAAAACATTCTTCCTCAGCAAAACGATGTATTTCAACCAAGCCATTGGATTGAGATGGTGAAATGTTTGATCCATTGCATATGGGGGAAGGTGTTCAAATAAAAGAAAGGAGCGTTCAATATGCCTTGGACAATGGAAGATTATCCAGCTTCATTCCAATCACTAGACAAAGTCATTCGAAAAAAAGCACTTGAGATTGCCAACAAAATGGTGCAGGAAGGCTATGAAGAAGGTAGAGCGATTCCAATTGCGATCAATCAAGCGAAAGAGTGGAAAAAGAATGCGACGGAAAAAGAAATGGAGGACTTTCACTCTCATGGTTCTGTGACTCCTTCTAAGAAAAGCAGCTCTGCACGACCTGAGCTCATGGATCATGCGCAGCATGTCGTGAAACATGATGAAGGCTGGGCGGTTCAAACTGAAAAAGCGAAGCGTGCAAGTGAGGTAAAAGAAACGAAACAGGAAGCCATCGACCGCGCGAAAGAGATTT
Organism: Bacillus sp. FSL K6-3458; assembly: GCF_038005045.1. Taxonomy (NCBI): domain Bacteria; kingdom Bacillati; phylum Bacillota; class Bacilli; order Caryophanales; family Bacillaceae; genus Bacillus; species Bacillus sp. FSL K6-3458. Next base: position 2,326,695 of record NZ_JBBOSI010000001.1, read on the forward strand.
CATCTAAAAAAGGAACAGCAGTTGTCATCCACCGAACAGACGGGACGATTCAGGATGTGGTGAAGCCAAAATAAGACCGCCCTTTGGCGAGCGGTCTTTTCTTTATGCATTCTTTTCTTTTTTAGCGGGTGCTTTTCTTTTCTTAGGTGCTGCTTTTTTCGTTTTTTCAGGTTTTGATCGATCGATAGAAGCCTGCAAAGCGGCCATCAAATCGGTGACATTGGATGAAGCCTCTTTTTTACCTGTCGTTGCTGGTTGAACGGTATGTTCTCCAGAGATTTTGTCTCCAATTACATTCATCAGCTGCTCTCTGTATTCATCGCGATAAGCGGCTGGATCGAATGTGGTGGTCAGCTGCTCAATTAAAAGGAGTGCTGTATCCAACTCTTTCTTCACGATATTTTCCTCTTGCGGGATATTCGGGACATCTGATACTTGCCTAATTTCGTCAGGGAAATGAATGGTTTCCATTAGTAAAATATGTTCGTAGCACCTAACAATCGCTAATTGCTCCTTTGAGCGAATCATGATCTTGGCTACACCGATTTTCCCTGATTCTTGTAACGCTTTTCTTAATAATGAATAAGCCTTTGCTCCGCCGGTATCTGGAGATAGAAAATAACTTCTTTCATAATAGATGGGGTCGATTTCTTCTATCTTCACAAAATCAATAATTTCGACGGCTTTTTCTTCATTTTCTTTTCTCAGCCTTTCGAGTTCTTCCTCATCCAATTCAATGAATTTATTTTTGGCGTACTCGTACGCTTTTACAATTTGCTCTGGCGCTACCTCCTCGCCGCAGTTAGCACAAACCTTTTTGTAATTAATCGGCGTATGGCATTCTTTATGAAGCTGTCTTAATTTAATATCTTTGTTTTCTGTAGCGGTAAACAGCTTGACTGGAATATTCACCAGTCCGAAGCTAATGCCACCCTTCCATACTGTATGCATCGTAACGCCTCCGTTCTTTTCTCCTTACTATGCAATGTTTTCATCTGAGTTATGTATGTTTATGAAAATTTCATCCCACTCTAAGAACACATGATGTAAGGAAGTGAAAAACACAATGAAACCGATGCGTTTAACGTCTGCACATGATATTCCTGTTGGAGCAGACTGGCTGTATGAATTAAAATATGACGGCTTCAGGGCCATTCTTATTTGGGAAAAAGACACCATTCATTTAGAGAGCAGAGCCGGAAAGCGATTAAATGAACAATTCCCTGAAGTCATTGATCAGTGCCAGCAACTAACAAAGCAGCTTGCACCTTTTTTACCGCTGACCCTAGATGGAGAATTGGTCTTTTTACTGAGTGAACAAGAAAGCGACTTTACAAAGGTTCAGCAAAGAGGCCGCCTGAAAAACACAGAAACCATTCAACGCCAGGCTAAGCGGTTTCCATGTCATTTGATTGCATTTGATCTATTGAAATGCAAAGGGAAATCCCTCGTTGATTTACCGTTGATTGAGAGAAAAGATGAGCTGCATGAGGTATTCCAAGCAGCAAACCTTCCTCCCTCCGTTCAGCTGAATCACCCCTCTCTTCTTCAAATCATCCAAACCGATGGCAGCCCTGATGACATGAAAAAAATCATGCTGACCTATTTAGCGGAAGGATTAGTTGCTAAAAAGAAGATGAGTAAATGGCAGGAGCATACCCGCTCGAAAGAATGGCTCAAAATCAAAAATTGGCGGTATGTATCTGTCATCGTGACTCGTTTTGATAAAGACAATGGCTATTTTCAAGGATGTCTTTATCAAGAAACGAATCTCATAGAGGTTGTCCAATTTAAGCATGGTTTTTCTAAAGAAGAAGAACAAACCCTGCGCACCTTATTTCTAACCAAAGGTCAAATGACTGGAGCATCATATTATGAAATCCCACCATCCATTGTCGCAAAGATTGCCTGTATCTCTTTTGATGGATCAGCCTTACGAGAGCCCCGGTTTTCTTCGTTTTTATTCGATGCAGACCCAGCAACGTGTACCTTTCAACACATGCTCAAACAGCTTTATCCGCTCCCAGCTTTGATTGACGTCACCCACCCAGAGAAACCGGTTGTACCTGCCCTTCATATCACAAAGGCAGATTACTTACTTTATTTGAGGCAAGCCGCTCCCTATTTATTACCCTTTTTACGTGAAAGACGTCTTACGTTAATACGCTTTCCTCATGGCACTGGTGGAGAATCTTTTTATCAAAAGGCAACGCCCGATTATGCGCCTGATTTTGTTGAGACAGATCAAGCGCACGATATTTCTTACACAATCTGTAATGATCCTAACACGTTGCTTTGGCTTGGTAACCAGCTGGCGATGGAATTTCATATTCCTTTTGAAACGAGAGATACAGATCGACCTGTAGAAATTGTATTTGATTTAGATCCGCCTTCTGTTAAAGAGTTTCACCTAGCAATAGAAGCAGCCAAACGAATCAAGGTCATTTTAGATGGACTCTTTCTCACCGCATTTATTAAAACAAGTGGTGGGAAAGGGCTACAAGTTTATATCCCATTGAAGAAAAATGCCTTCACATATGAACAAACTAGACAATTCACTGCGTTCATCTGCCAATTTTTATGTGAACAAGCACCCGAGCTGTTTACGTTAGAGCGTCTAAAGAAAAACCGCGGCAACCGTTTATATTTAGACTACCTTCAACATGATGCTGGAAAAACAATCATCGCCCCGTATTCCCCGAGAGGAAACGAGCTCGGACTTGTTGCAACACCGGTTGAATGGGAAGAATTAAATAGTGAAGAATGTCACCCTTCTTTATTTACGATGCCGGCTGTTATGAAACGTCTAAAGGAAAAAGGCGACCCATTCCGGCAAATGAGGCACCATGTGAATGATGATTCTTTTCGACAAGTTTTATATCAGCTGCAGGACATGTTACCAGCTCATAAAATGGACATACGTGGTCATTAAGCGTTACACTTATTCATTAGAGAGAAAGAAAGGGATGACCATTTTGACCGCACACTCAATACGAAACATTGCCCTGATGTTCTTATGTCTTACCGCAGGAATAGTGGATGTTATCGGCTATTTAAGCCTAGGGCATGTGTTTACAGCAAATATGACGGGAAATATTGTACTGCTTGGCATTGCAGCAGGCAGTTCATTGCAGTTAACCGCTCTTCATTCCATCACGGCACTTAGCGGATTTGTTCTAGGTGTTTTACTAGCTGTTGTCATAGGTGGAAAACAAGAAAAAACATTTTGGCCAAAAGCCGTTACACGCATCTTTATCATAGAAGTCATCATCTTGCTTCTATTTGCTCTTATGACCATTTTTCCTTATACGCAAGGTGCTTATTTTATGCTGATTATCCTTTTAAGTATGGCGATGGGCATGCAAACGGCGGCCGCACGCAAATTAAATGTCGCTGGCATTTCTACAACAGTTTTAACGAGTACACTTGCTAACTTATTTGAAGATTTGGCGCAGCGCTTATCAAATCGGGAAAAAAGAAAAGCCCCTATTCAGCATGTGAGCTTGCTGCGAATCGGTTCTATTGTCTTTTACTGCCTAGGAGCTGCTTTAGCTGCGTATACAGATGCGTACGATCCGTTTATCATCATTTGGCTGCCTATTTGCATCCTAGGGGTTATTGTGATCACAGCTACATTTAAGCACTTTCACCAATTGAAATAGCCAATCTTAGATGGCTATTTCAATCACTGTGATGAAACATTAATAACTTCTTACATAAAAACCAGGAGGACGCCCCATAATGAATGTGGAGCCATATGGGGAATATCCAGAAAACGTCCCGAACCCCCCATATCCAGGGTAACCTCCTAAGCCCGAGAACACGCCAGGGCTCACATAATACCCGCCAAAACCAATATGAGGTCCCACTGCTCCGCCGCTAAAACCGCCGCCATGAAAGCCTCCATACACCCGTGAATCCATACAATCACCTGCCTTCAACTTACACCTCATCTCATCATATGCGTGACAAATGGAGCGGTGTTCCCTCTTTTGTAACAATTTCTATGTACAATAGACCAATTTGATGAAATTTGAATGAAAAGTCCTGCAAAAAATTAAATTAAGCAAAGAAAGGTGACCTTTTTAACTTGTTGCTCTGCCCAATGTTTATTTAGAATAATGGAGCAGGTAACAAATTTGCACACCCCCTTTGTTGCGAATTCTTCTTATTAAACGTTCTTGCAGCGTTTAATAAGAAGAGCCTATTTTCACCCATATAAAAAACCCTTGCTGATGATTCTCAACAAGGGCGAGGATATGATTGGGTGATTAACCACCAATGATTTTTTCTGCTACTTCGAAAGAACCCGCTACATTTTCAGTTAAAACAGCCGCAGCGACCGCTAAACCTACAACGAATAATACTTTTAATCCTGTTTTCATCTTATATCAACCCCATTCTTTTCATATGTAAATCCGCTTCTAAACTTTTATTCAAGTAAAAAACAGACTGCTCATAAAGTGCTTGCTTTTCACAATACTTTGCAGCAAAGTGAGAAAGCTCTTTCACTTCATGATATTCATTCTTTTCTTCTAACTTTCTTAATTTCTCATTAATTTGCTGAAATCTTTGTGGCACATTCGTTAAGTAAAGATCATGTACGATGCCTATTTTGAGCTGAAACACTTCATGAGAAGCATCTTTTATTCGTGCATATGCAGCCTCTATATACTGGCTTGCGCGCTGCTTTTCACCAATCACACAGAGTTCCCGGCTGATCAGATACGTAGAATGGAAAAAGAAATCTGAATCATAATACTCTTGATGAGACAATGCTTTTTCAAGATGTCGTATGGATTCTTTCGGTTTATTCCAAAATGAATATAAAATGGCCACATTATGGTGATGCTGAGCCAGCATAAAGTCATCCTGTTCGCTTGTCAAAACCTCTTCCGCTAAACGATAATTCTCAAGCGCTTCTTCGTACCTGCCAATCTCTGTAAGGTTGGCTGCAATAAGAGAATATGAAAGTGCAGTTCTTCTTTCATAGTGCTTGTGACGTTTATAGACGTGTAGAGCCCTGCGAATATAACTTAATGAAAGCATAATATGACTCAGGCGATAGTAAAGCCACGCGACCTTAAAATCGAAATCAGCGCGTTCAATTTCACTTGGAATTTTATCTAAGAGCTTTTCAGCACTTTGATACATCTGTAATGCAACCTCATAATTCCCCTGATGCTGTTCATACACACCCTCATAAAAATCAAAATAGTAAGCAAGGCGATTAGACAAATCATCATCTTTATTCCCATAATGGCCTTCTATACTTTTCGTTGAAACATTGCCTTTTTGCCCTCTTAAATTGTACATCAGAATATGATGCCTTTTCTCTAGAAGAGAATAATACATGAGGATGTCAGCATCATCAATTTCCTCTACTGCCTGTTTCGCTTTAGCAAATAGCCGTTCTGCCTCATCTGCATGATCTTTTTTGATTTCCATGTTCCAGTCATTTAATAGTGATGCCAATTCCGCCACAGGAACTTTGCTCATTCTACACCCCCAATCACCTTCAGCTACACCACATGATTTCACTAAATATGGAACTTCTATTAGCAATTGCTAATTCGTCCATTTGACATCATTTTAATATGAATCACTTGAATCTTCAATAACCGATTCCTTTGTTATTGCGTTTCTTTCTCCTAGTCAATGATGTATACACTAAAAATTCCGTCTTTTTTCTATTAAAGGACACGGTTGAATTGAAAAAAAAGCCCTTATTGGGCTTTCAGATTGTAGAGAAACTCATGTTTTTCTACAATCTTTTTTATTTTCATCGTAATGATGATGGATGAGATTGATTGAAAAAGGCCTCCCACACACCTAACCTAGCTTCGCTAGATGTGTGGCAATCTTCTTCATGTTCTGACAGGCAGCTGTGAGAAGAACTTGCTCACTCACATTTTGTTTTCCCCTCAACCGGCAGTAGCGAAGCCCGTGCAGTTGTTTTGAATCTGCAAAGCTTCGCTCTATTTTTTCTTTTCTTTTTTTATATAACTCTTTTCCAGAGACAGATAGACGATTTTGTCTGATCTTTTCTTTATGTTCTTCCCATATGTGTCTTGAGATGACTTTTTGATGATTTTTCGACCTTGTGCATCTTTCAAGGAAAGGACACGATGTACATTTTTTAGGATCTGAGTTGTAGAACCGATAACCTTTTCGATCAGTTGTTGTATATAATAGCTTCTCACCATTTGGGCATATGTAATGATCATGTTCAGAGTCATACTTGAATTTCCACTTCTCAAATAAACCTCTTGTTGGATGAAAGCGTCTATGTGCGATGACACCAAAAATACGGCGATCTGATAAACCTTTACAGATTGGGGTCGTCAAATAACCAGAATCAAGGGCAACAGCTTCTACTTGAAAACCAAATCGTGCGATTTGGTGATCCAACCGATCAAGATACGGAACAGAATCATGGACATTACCGGGCGTGATGTGGGCATCCGTGATGATATTGTACTTCATATCCGTTGTACGGTGGTCTAGGTAGAAAAAGCCTTCCGGTTTGTTTTCACGATAAAGATAGCCACTTTCAGGATCAGTCGTACTTTGACGAATGTCTTTTTCCGTTTTCACCTCCTCTTTTACCTTTAAGGGCTTTTTTCCGTGTGCCACCCGATCTTCTTGAATCGCTTTTTCTAATTCATTTATATAGTTTTGAGTATCTTGTTCAATCGTTTTTCTCGTATATTTATGTTTATTGGCATTGGCTTTAAGATGAGTGGAGTCAGTAAAAAGAACGCGCCCTCCAACCATATCGTGATTGATGGCTTGAAGAACAATTTCATCGAAAATATCTTGAAAAATCGTTGTATCTTTAAAACGGGTACGGCGATTCCAGCTAATGGTCGAGTGATGAGGAACGGGGTCATTGATGTTCAAACCTAAAAACCATCTATACGCCATGTTATAGTAAATTTCTTTTTCAAGTTGTCTTTCAGAACGGATACCGTACAGGTATCCGATAAACATCATTTTGAACAAAATAAGTGGATCAAGAGAAGGACGACCTTTATTCTCGCTATAATACGGTCTTACTTTATCTACGATAAATGAAAAATCAATGTACTGATCAATTTTACGAAGCAGGTGATCCTCTTCGACCAGTTGATCTAGCAATACAAATTCAGCTTCGTGCTGAGAAGAATTTCTAGTGTGGAACATGAGAAAAACACCTTCCTTTAGTGGGCTTTTCTCTATTATAAAATGAGGAGATGTAAATTTTAAGGAAAAAAATAAAGCTGTCGAGATTTTCTCGACAGCCTGAAAGCCCTTATTGGGCTTTTTGGATTTATTCCAATCTGATAATGGTTAATGCCGCTCCAACAGATCCCCCGCCAAGTAATACTACGGTTGCGACTAAACCGAATATTTGAAGAGAAATTTGATTCCCTGCTGCAAGTGTTGTAATGAGAGATACGTTGTAGGTAGATGTAGATAAAGCGGGTGATAAAATAGACCCTGCTATGGGTGTTCCGTTGTTAATTACCCTTGCTCCTGCCAGAAGTGCAGCGCTTGTATTTACTTGATACGTGATAAAATACCGCCCTGAAACAGGTACAGTAAACACCGTATTACCACCACTTACGGTAAATCCATCTAAACTTTGGTTATTAGGCAGCGTCACTGCCGTTCCGCCTAAAACAACCAGCACCGTACTTCCCGACGTATTGGATGCGTACATCGAGTTAGTTGTTAAACTAGTACCGGTTGGACCTGTGGCTCCCGTTGGGCCAGTTACTCCTGTTGAACCTGTGGCTCCCGTTGGACCCGTCGAGCCGGTTGCGCCGGTTACTCCTGTTGAACCTGTGGCTCCCGTTGGACCCGTTGCACCGGTTGGACCTGTGACTCCAGTTGTGCCCGTTACTCCTGTTGAACCCGTGGCTCCCGTTGGACCAGTTACTCCTGTTGAACCTGTGGCTCCCGTTGGACCAGTTACTCCTGTTGAACCTGTGGCTCCCGTTGGACCCGTTGCACCGGTTGGACCTGTGACTCCAGTTGTGCCCGTGGCTCCAGTTGCACCGGTTACTCCTGTTGAACCTGTGGCTCCCGTTGGGCCAGTTACTCCTGTTGAACCCGTGGCTCCCGTTGGACCAGTTACTCCTGTTGAACCTGTGGCTCCCGTTGGACCCGTCGAGCCGGTTGCGCCGGTTACTCCTGTTGAACCTGTGGCTCCAGTCGGGCCGGTTATTCCTCCACACATATTAAGTTGGGCGCACATGTCTCTCACTACTTTCAAACTGTGGAATCTTCAAGACATACACACTAATACTGATAATTGAGAGAAAACGAAACGACAATACTTCCAGTCGAGGTTCCACCAGTAGCTAAAATCCCAATCGAGTTCAGATCACTGAGCGTAATGGATCGACTCTCTCCTGGCGGTACCGTGAAATCAGGAACAGCTGTACCGTTTACCTCTAAAGCCACAGTAGGTGCTACAGCCACAATCCCATTGTTTTCCACCATGATGGTTCCGTTTATGACATAAGGTGTTCCATCTGTCCAGACGACAACTGCATCAGCTGCTGCTGCTAAATCAAGTGTGAAGCATACTGCATCATTTACAAAGCCCGCTTGTTCATTACTACATCCGCCTAAAATAGCCATTTTAACCCTCCTTCAACCTAGTCTTGATAGACTATGATCCATTGATATTGGATGATTGTGCGATTATCACAGCTTCAAAGCTTTATTTTTCTTCTTTGCACCATGTTGATTTGCATGTCTAATCGTGCTTGCACATTTTCAGTTGATGGAGATTTCAAGATAAATTTCACATCTTTCACAGTAATCGCACGACTTTCTCCTTTTTGGACAAGAAGATCATAACAAAATGTACCAGTGTGAATCCTAATTGCGACTGGTACATCCTGATGATCTTGATGATGCAACACAACAGTTGCCGTATTGAGAAATTTTGTTCCATTCCGCCATACTTCCACCGAACTGGGCGTTGTGGAAAAACAAAGAAAGATGTGGTGAGATTCTATGTTTTTTAAAATAAGCGCATCATATACAGGAAGCTCTACTTCAATGATTCCACATAAAAAAGAAAGATCTACAAGAATTTTCGAACTGGATCGATACAAAACTTTTTGACAGCATGTTGATCTATTGCAACACGGTACAAGAAGTTCCAACACCACACAATTCTGCTTTTCATTGATAGAACTCAAAGAAAAATAGCAAGTCTTAAACACACTTCTTTCAAAAAACACCCATGAGTAAAAAGGTTCCCCATCTTCCATGGTGAGCAAAAAGGGAGAACTCATCGAACGTTTGTGAGTAAAGCCTTCTAATTTTGTTTGATTGTTTATCTCTTTTAGTTTACTCATCAACAGGTTTGTCACTTACAATCAGCCCAATTCCATGCTGTATACATAACTATATGGTCTTTTATCATATGTGCCTTTGACTATTTTGTGCGATTGGATTAGATGATGAGCATAGCTTTTCATTTTTCAAGTTTCTCTATATAATATGAACAAGAACTTTCCGTGCCTCAGTAGCTCTAGAAGGGAAGAGCGCCGTAAAACAATTGTAGCTAGCGGGTCGCAAGGCAAGGGTTTCAGAAGCACCGAAAAGCAAATGAGCTGAGACAGGTGAAACTCCTGTCGGTGAAATTCCGTAGGGAAGCGTGTTGCCCCCTAGCCTATGCTTACGAAAGGAGTGCGGGTTCGAATCCCGTCTGAGGCTTGATGAATATGGAGGGTGAAAACAATGCAGGTTTTTGAAGAATATGTAAGCAATATCGGTCATCCAGAGCTGAAACAGCGCATGCAAGACATCTTACAATGGATTTCAGACACATTCCCTCAATTAGAGCCAAGAATTGCTTGGAATCAGCCCATGTTCACAGATCATGGCACATTTATTATCGGATTTAGCGTCGCAAAACACCACATTTCTGTCGCACCAGAAGGAAAAGGGATTGATCACTTTTCAGCAGATATTGTACAAGCTGGTTATGACCATGGAAAAAAGATGTTTCGGATGAAAGAAAGCTTACCGATTGACTATCCTCTGCTAAAAAAAATCATCGAATTTAACATTGAAGACAAAGCAGATTGTACTACATTTTGGCGAAAGTAATAAACACCCCGATCTGATGTCATAACAGATTGGGGTGTTTTTTCGTGGGATTTACATTCTATTTGGTTCTCTCTCCTGCCCATTTCTGCTCCACCCATTCATAGCACGACAGAAGCAGGCTAACGCCCTTTTGTGATAGCGGCCAATAAACCGTCTAAGAATTAACAGATTTGTTTCTATTTTATCCACAAGGCTCTCCTGACTGTTTGTTCTTTATCTTTGACTCTTTTAGATGGTATGCACTGTTTTTGACACTCTGACCGTACTTATTTTTAAAAGTCCAAGTGCATTTTGCAATGAAATAACGTCATCAAAACTGCTATAATAGAACATAAGTTTCTATTTTATCAAAAAGGGATGACTTAAAATGATTAAAACGGTAGAAGGCAACATCTTAGAGGCAAAAGAAGACATCATCTGTCATCAGGTGAACTGTAAGGGTGTCATGGGAGCAGGATTAGCAAAGCAAATCAAAAGCAAATACCCAAATGTGTATAAAGACTATAAACGTTTATGTGCAGAACAAGGAGATGATTTATTAAGCTCCGTCCAGTTCATCACAACGAGCGACGGAAAAACCATTGCCAACTTATTCGCCCAAGTTGGATACGGAAGAAAAACAAAACAAACAGATGACGACGCATTACGCAGCTGCTTTGAACATCTAAAACAGACAGTGACAAATCTAAATGAAGAGAATCCCCTTCATTCTATCGCCATTCCTTATGGGATCGGCTGCGGCTTGGCAGGTGGCGATTGGACGGTTGTTCGAGAGATGATAGAAGAGGTCCTTGGTGAGTGTGAAGTGACGGTTTATCGGTTTAAATAGGTAAAATGAGAAATTCTTATGAAACAAATATTACAAAAACCCTCCTTCATTCATTTGGAGGGTCATTTGCTATTTGCTATTTTCTTCTTTATTTTTCAAATAATTTAGCACAGCTTCTTTATCTTTCTCGTCTTCTGGTAAAAACCCGAACGTTTTATACTCCCATACGGCTCTTCTCTGGATACCATAAAGCCCTATAGATAAAATATCTTCATAGCCATAATCAATCGAGAATTTCCCTGTTTTATCTAATTCTAGGGTAGCTGTTGTCCAAGCACCTAAATCATTTTGTATATATGCTTTTTTCAATTCTTCAAAAGTTTTACTTAGTTCGTATAATAAATGAATGTATGTTGACTTACTTACATTATATTTAAGTGGAATTTCATGTCCATAAACATACTCTTCACTATTAGTCTCGTTGAAACAAAATGTAATTCCAGCCGAATCATCAAGGATTTCTGCATACATCCAAACTTTATCCCAATCATATGGTATTAATTCATTAATTGATTCTGCTATCTTTTTATAATAGTGTTCTATTGATTCCATTATCTTTAACCTCCAGGTTGATTCTTGATAAATTCTTGAACATAACTTTTTCCTACTTTATATTCCACAAAAAAACTATCAGGTCTTAGCAAATCACCTTGATAAATAGGCTCAATACTTACCTCTACATGTTTAGGTGGAATCTCTTTGAGTGCAGCCAACCATTCCTGCTCCATGTTATACCATTTCCCGCCACTACGATTAATCTGTGAATTCATCGGAAGTAGGTTATCAATATCCCCAGACCCTTTAAAAATAGATGCAATTAAATGCCCTCCATCATCATCCAGCAATCGATCCGGCTTACCTGAATTGGATTGAGCATATTGATTTCTTTTGACCTCTCCGTATTTTAAATCACTTGCTTCGACTTTGACAATGCGTCCATAGTGATCTGTTGTGTAGGTGTAACCTTGCTTTGTTGAATAAACGACATTCGGTTTTAATACCTTCTTGCGTTTCCATCTCACATAATGATCTCCGTAACTGACGACAGTCGGTGGTGATTTGGGTGCTGGTAATCTTCTGCCTGTCTGAGAGATACCGTATCCTGAGTTGTTGTCTAGACGCTTTGCCATGGAGAGAAGTTTATTTTTGAGATTTTCTCCGTCAAATACATTGTACGGGAGCTTCGGTCCACCAGCCATTTGAAACTTTGGTGAATATGGCAATAGACCAGGAATAGAGACTCTATCTATTGATTTTGCCCCTTGTTCAAGGCCTTTCTTCACTGTTGTTTTGGCAGCTGTTGTCCCTGTTTTTGTGATGGCTCCTGCCCCTTTAGAACCAAAGACAATTTCTGCAAGAGAACCAGTCGCATAGGCGAACCAGTGTGACCGTGAATACGCGTCACCATTTATGACTTCTTTTTGGAATGAGTCTGAAATCGATTTTCCAATCGCTTTCGACGTTTCAATTGGATGAGAAACAGCCGTTACGACCGATTCAACGGCACCTCCAGGATCTGTCACAAGATCGTAGATACCAACTACTGTATCTTTTGCTACATCATATAGACCCACTGCAGCACCTTTTACACTATCAACGAATACCTCCGATGCTTCTTCCTGCGCTTTGATCTGGAGAAGCTGACTGTAATACAATTTTTGATCGTAAGAAAGATTTTCATATCCAATTTCGTCTACAATCTCAAAGTATTTCTCTACTGATATACACGAAGGATCATTGAGCTTTTCCTTCAATTCTTTGATTCTTCGTTTCTCTTTTTCTTCTTTTTTCACTTTTAAGTAAGCTTTCACCTGTGCATCAATTTTATCATGATTCTTGTACACATCTGTCTCGTGAAATGCTTTTGCATCATAATACATGGGCTGAGCGTTCTTACCTTTTCCTGTAGCAGCCATCATTTTTGTATAAAAAGTAGCAAGATGTTTCTCAATGGCTTCTGATTTTTCGTATTCTGTTTTTAGAACATGATCTAATGTATGTATAGCCTCAATTGCATCTTTTCTTTTTTTGTTCGCATCATCTAAATGCTCGTCTACTTTTTTGCTGGAAAATGTCTGTAATTCAATCAAATCACTAATATCGTCAAAAATCGTTGATAGAGCTTCTTTTTGTTCCTTGACCATATCTTTATTGTTCTGAATGCCTTGCTTCAATTGAGCATCTAGGAAGTGTTCATCAATAAATGTACTCCCGCCTAATGATTCATCATCCAGCTTTCCTTTCACTCCATCTAAAAAAGCCTTTTGCATATCGATAAAATCAAGATAAGTGTCTGTGTATAGTACAAGATCATTATAAAAAGCTTTGATATTATCTGCACCTTTTCCAGTAAACTCATCACCTAATCCCGATACACCTTTTAATGCTTTTTTCACAAGTTTCATCTCTTCTTGAAGCTCATGATAGGCCTTTGACCTCTGTTCGACAGCTGAAAGTAAAGATGGAGCATCTAATATTTTCATATAAAAAAGACTCCTTTTATGGAATATTCTTTTACCAGAATACCATAAGGAGCCTGACACTTTAATCCACTTTATCGTTTTTTAACCAATTAACCTCCAGAGCTACCTCTTGATGCAACTGTTTGGACATCTTCATGTAGAGGTTGAGTCAAACCGTTTGTAAAGAAAAGTGTACCTAGAGCTACCACAGCTAGTGAAAATGTAATAAAAACCGGCTTCTTCAATTAATTCACTCCTTTTCCTACATACTGGCTTGCGAGTAAGGCTCTTTTATAGTAATTTAATGACTGTTTCAGCAAGCCTCTCCCCTCTAAATATTTCGCCACATCAACCAGAATCTCCTCTAAATCAACCCATACTCTTTTCTCTTCAAGCTCTAAACACAGATTGTTTATATTGTTCAATTGAGATTGATTTTTTTCATACAATAGTTCTTTTAACAATTTAAATTTTATTTGAAAAACGTTATGGTTGACTTGTTCTGATAAAGAAATGCCTAGATCAATCCATTCAATCGCGTCATTACTTTTACTGGAGATTTCTATTCTAGAAAGTTCATATAAACATCTCATCTTCAATAAATCTTGATTTTCGATCTCTTTATAACTCAACGTGCGCCTAAATAGTGCTGATGCTTCTTCTAAATTTTCTTTTTTGCTTTCTAGAAAACCCATATTGTAATATAGATGAATGATTAAATGATTGTCATTAATACTTTCGATCATATTCTCAGCTTCACTAAAAAGAGCTCTTGCTTTATCATATTCAAATTGATCAATTAAGTTTAACGCATGTAGCATCCTACAGTTAATCTGTCTTTTGATATATGTTTCATGCGCATTAAATGTGTCACACGCAATTTGTGCATGATATTTTGATAAAAAGGTCATTTTCAAATCATAAAATAGAACTGCGATTTTATAATGAAATTCAGCTTTTTCTATTTCATCATCAACATAAGCCAACTTTTTTTCAGCTATTCTGAAGTAACTTAATGCCTTATCATAATCTTGCAAGTAGTCATGATAGATCCCATTATAAAAGTAGAAGTAATATGACATGAGTTTATTTGTTTTTTCTTCTTTTTCGTCTGGAGCATTCCGCTGAAAGAATGGCTTATCTAAATTTCTGCTAATATTCTGAAGTTTCAGCTTAAGCCTAAAGCTCAAAAGTTGATAGTACAAAAGAATATCTTGATTTTCTTCCATTAAATCAATTGCCCTGTCTATGTCATCTTGCATTTCTATAGCTGCCGATAAATCCCCTTTTTGTATCGCAAGATTCCAAGTGTTTAACATGTTCCCTACCTCCTGAGAGGCAATTAATCCTGACATTCCTTTACCCCCTTCTAAACAAATCCCTAGTATAATTCTAACACGCATTTTACAACATATGTAAAGTGAATCTGCTCATAATAGAAATTTTCGGTATCCCGCAAATATGATAATAATTGAATGGTATGCAATTATAAGAGTTGGTTAAAAGAGAGAGTAGCCAGAAAGGACTTGATACTTATTTCTTTTATTGACCACCTTCATTTTTTAAAAAGAAATTCACAAAATATTGTTTTGAAATTGATATAAAAAGACCTGACTGAGTTTCAGCCAGGTTCATGAAGGGGTCAATCTAAATTATATTAAAATGAAATCAAAACAGATAATTAAACATCCGTTCTCATTCACTCTTTGAAAATTCACCCTATACAGTACACTCTACATGCTCTAATTTTGCCTTAATCTAAAAAATCAATATTAACAGCGAAATTTCCAGCTGTTACAGTTATCTGAGGAATTTTAGTTTTTTCAAAAATGTCTACAATTTCAAATAATGTCTTTTTTATAATATCGTTACTTGGCATTGTATATACTCTTAATATAAGGATTGTTTCAATGCTTCTAGCTACTTCAAAAAGAACGTCTTCATCTTTAACAGATTCAATGTAACTTTTTATTCTTTTAAAGAACCACTCTACTTCTTCTAAATCTTGTAACGGATATTTAGTAATTTGATGAATATCGGCTGGATTAGCTGCTTCTTTCTCTAAGATCGCTTCAAGTTCTGCTTTAGTTATATATTCCTCCTCTTCTTCTTCGTATTCACCCTCTGCTGCTTCCTCATCAACACTGTACTCAGCTGTATAAAGCCCCTCAATGAATTCATCAAAGGAATCTGCTAACTTAAAGTCTTCTTCCATCTCAACATCAAAATAATGAATTACAGGATTCTCTTTCGTCTTTCGATAATCCATCGCTACCCAAGTATGGCCTTCGCCGTTAATCAAAACAAGCCCTTCTGGCAGCTCCCACTCTTTTATTAAGTAGGCACTATCCATAATTCCTTCACCTTCGGCGATACCCATCAGGTGATTAAATTGAATATGATCCTCAGCCCATGAATTAGAGTAAGTGGTTGGAAAAGCATTATGAACGGTATAACCACCATTCTGTTTTAATATGAGCTTTTTATATGTATCTGGTAAAATGACTCCAAGTTTCTTTTCAGCTTTAGCTATTTCTGCTTCGTTGATCTTTTTTAACGTATAGTAACCTTCCTCGTCTATTTCCCAAAATGATTTCAAGGTGATGCCTCCTAGTAAAATATGCACATAAGTATACCACCTTGATGAGTATATTTGACAATTTAATCAAAATAAAAGAAGAATATTTGTTACTTAGTCATTCACACTGTCTATTTTTGTCGAAACGATAGTAAAAAGAAGGTACTTCATGTAAAATTTCCTTTGCACCTAAAAATCAGGAGGATCCAATATGAAGAAATTATCTATATTCATTTTTATTTGTTTAATGATGCTAACAGCTTGCAGTAGCGCAGCATCAAATGAAAAACAGCTCACGACAGGCAATATTATTGAAGCTTTTAAAAGTGCTGGGCTTGAAGCAGAAAAACCATCTGATCTTAAACAAAAAGAGTTTGGAAATATAAGAGAAGAAGGAAAAAGAATTCTCGTTCCTTCCTTAGGTGAAAATGCTGGTGGAAGGATTTTTAAATTTGGAAATGAAACTGATTTACAGCAGGCGAAATCTTATTATGATGAGTTAGGAAATGCTGGATCTATGTTCTTCTCTCACACCTATTCAAAAGGAAACTTTTTATTACAAATGAACGGTGAAATGAAAGATGCTGAATTTGAAAAGTATAAGAAAGTAATGGATGAGGAAATAAAATAATTTCATATATTTTTAAAAGAAGGAAGGTCAATAAATGTCATCATTTTGGCTGCTAACAGTTATCCTTACGATTGTTATATTGGGTGTTTCTTTGATCTTTAAAAGAAAGAATGCACCTTTACAGTATGGAATACCATCGATTCTCATTCTCATCAGTATTATCTTATTATTAATAAGTTTTTTCGTAGGAAAGTGGGAAGGTTTAGGACTGGGTGCAATCAGTATATCTTTACTGATTGCATCTGTGATCACCTTAATTATTCATAGTACCTTGAGTTATTTTAGTCATAAATAACATAGAGCCACTTCTGCATAAGAAGTGGCTCTTTCGATTATAAAAATATACTAATTAAAATAAAAACACCCTCAAAAAACACCCTGAAGCCAATGGCTCCAAGGGGTTTTCTTTATTAATACTGAGACATATACTGATCGCGTTCCCATGGGTGTACTTGGGTGCGGAACATATCCCATTCGATTTCTTTTGATTCGATGAAGTGCTCGAATAAGTGATCGCCTAGTGCGTTGATCATGACTTCGTTTGCCTTGAGCAGCTCAAGTGCTTCTGCAAGTGTTGCAGGTAAGTCAGCGATGCCGTTTTCAAGGCGCTCTTCTTTGTCCATGACATAGATGTTTCTGTCGATTGGCGCTGGTGCGTCTAGTTTGTTTTTGATTCCGTCTAGACCTGCTGCAAGTAATACGCTTAGTGCAAGGTATGGGTTTGCAGATGGGTCTACACTGCGTACTTCTACACGTGTGCTAATGCCGCGTGATGCTGGAATACGAATCAATGGGCTGCGGTTTTGTGCACTCCATGCTACGTAGCAAGGTGCTTCATAGCCAGGAACAAGACGTTTGTAAGAGTTCACTGTTGGGTTTGTGACCGCTGTGAAGCTTGTTGCGTGCTTCACAATACCTGCGATAAAGTGTCTAGCTGTCTCGCTTAATTGTAAGTCTGCTTTCTCATCAAAGAATGCGTTTTTACCATTTTTGAATAATGATAGGTTACAGTGCATACCAGATCCGTTTACACCGAACAATGGTTTTGGCATGAATGTCGCATGAAGACCGTGCTTTCTAGCGATTGTTTTCACAACAAGCTTGAACGTTTGAATGTCATCACAAGAACGGATGGCGCCTGCATATTTGAAATCAATTTCATGCTGACCAGGTGCTACTTCGTGGTGAGAAGCTTCAATTTCAAAGCCCATTTCTTCAAGCTCAAGCACGATGTCACGGCGGCAGTTTTCACCTAAATCTGTTGGTGCAAGGTCAAAGTATCCACCTTTATCGTTTAGTTCGAGCGTTGGCTCGCCTTTTTCGTCTAATTTAAATAAGAAGAATTCTGGCTCAGGTCCAAGGTTGAAATCACTAAATCCTAGTTCTTCCATTTCCTTCAAGATACGCTTTAAGTTGTTACGAGGGTCTCCATCAAATGGTGTTCCGTCTGGCTTATAAATGTCACAAATAAAGCGTGCAACTTTACCTTTTTCTGCTGTCCAAGGGAAAATAACAAACGTGTTTAGATCTGGATATAGGTACATATCTGATTCTTCAATACGTACAAACCCTTCAATAGATGAACCATCAAACATACATTTGTTATCGAGAGCTTTTTCTAACTGGCTCACAGGAATCTCAACATTTTTAATTGTTCCGAGAATGTCTGTAAATTGCAGACGGATGTACTTTACGTTTTCCTCATTTACTAATTTTACGATATCTTCTCTTGTGTACTTTGCCATTTCGTAAAACTCCTCCCCTACAAAAGGTAAAATGTGTATAGCAATGCTTTTGCTAATTGGTTAACGGAAGAACCTTGACATATCCCCCTGCCTAAAGGTCGTTCCTTGTTGGAAACGTCCAGCCTGAATGAGTTCCTTCTTCAGTAGCTTCCTGAGTTCATCATCTGTCAAGTTGTGCTTCGCTGTGGTTTTCTCCTCTGTCTTTGTTTCAGACGATGGATTTTCTGCCTCAGCTTTGGCAAAAAGTTTTTTGATTCCTGCCATGTTTACACCTTGTTCGATGAGGTTTTTGATTTCTAGTAATTTATCAACATCATGGAAAGAAAATAATCGGCGATTCCCATCACTTCTAGCTGGAAATACTAAACCATTTTCCTCATAATAGCGAATTTGTCTTGCAGATAATTCTGTTAGCTGCATGACAATCCCAATTGGGAATAAAGGCATTGAGCGGCGAATGTTATCACTCATCTCAACTGTCTCCTCCTCTTTGCTTAAATTTATTATATGTCATGTTATATTATGTGTCAACGAAATGTTAGGAATATTAACATGGATTTTTTTATCGAGCAGGCACTTCAATAAAACCTTGCTCTAATAAGGCATCTACAGCACTGCAAATGGCATTTTTCACATGGGCATACGTGAGACCACCCTGAACATAGGCTGTGTATGGCGGTCTAATCGGACCATCAGCTGATAATTCAATGCTGGCTCCTTGGACAAATGTGCCCGCTGCCATAATCACATCGTCCTCGTATCCCGGCATATAGCTTGCATGCGGTGTGACATGACTGTTAATCGGTGATGCATATTGAATCGCCTGACAAAATGCAATCATTTTTTTAGGGTCTCCAAATTCTACAGATTGAATCAAGTCGGTTCTTTTCGCATTCCACGCCGGGTTTGTTTGGAACCCGAGTTTTTCAAGAAAACGCGCTGTAAACACGGCGCCTTTTAAACTTTGTGCAACAACATGCGGTGCTAAGAAAAATCCTTGATACATTTCCTGAAGCGCATACAGCGATGCACCCGCTTCACTGCCGATGCCTGGAGATGTCATTCGATAAGAGCAAGCTTCTACCCATTTTTCTTTTCCGACGATGTAGCCGCCCGTTTTGGCAAGGCCACCGCCTGGGTTTTTAATGAGCGAACCTGCCATAAGGTCTGCACCCACATGACACGGCTCTTGTAATTCAGTAAATTCACCATAACAGTTGTCAACAAACACAATGATGTCCTCATTGATGTCTTTCACAAATGAAATCATTTGTTCAATTTCTTCTATTGTAAAGGATGGTCTTGACGCATAGCCTTTAGAACGCTGAATCCCGATGACTTTTGTTTTTGAGGAAATAGATTCTTTGACTTTGTCGAAATCGATAGATCCATCTTGACGCAAATCAATGGCTTTGTAATCGATCTGAAAATCTTTTAATGAGCCTGTCCCTTCTTTGCCGCGAATCCCGACAATCTCTTCTAGGGTATCGTAAGGTTTCCCCGTCATGTAGATCAATTCATCGCCAGGTCTTAGCACACCGAATAAGGCGATGGAAATGGCATGTGTTCCAGAAATGATCTGCGGGCGTACAAGACCGCTTTCCCCTCCAAATACATCCGCATAGATCTTTTCTAACGTGTCTCTTCCCATATCATCGTAGCCATAACCAGTTGTCGGGTTAAAATGAGAGTCACTGACTTTATGTTTCCGGTAGCTTTCAAGAACCCGCCACTCATTTTGTTCGCTCTTTCGATCAATTTGCTGATGTATTTGTGAAATGTCTTGTTCTGCTTCTGCTGCTATTTTTTCTAAAATGGTGCCATGTTTTAAAGTGTGAAACATCGTGATTTAATTCCTTTCCTACAACATATACTTCTTGATTTGTCCTAATATGGTTTGCTCCTCACCACTAAATCCAGTGATGTCATAAAGCTCTGCTTCCTTTTGAAATTCCAATGATTCCACCAAGGTTTCTGACTTTAAGGCAGATATGAGTTTCCCTTCATATGCCGGAATCCTTACATGATATGGCTTTAAAAAATCTTTTTTCAGTTCAGCCATGATATCCGCTTTTAACCGCTTCACATCTTCCTCGCGCCTAGCACTGATTAAAATGTGGCGCTGCTTTGAGGAAGGGATAAAATCCGGCCGGATTTGGTCTTTTTTGTTATAGACAGTCAGCATCGGAATACGGTCAGCTTCTAATTCTTCTAAAAGCTTATGAACCGTTCGTTCATGCCCTTCATAATCCTCATTCGAAGAATCGATCACATGAAGCAAATAGTCTGCTTCTTTTACTTCTTCAAGAGTGGAACGAAATGCTGCAATCAGTGTGGTTGGAAGGTCTTGAATAAAACCAACTGTATCGGAAATCAGTACACTGTAGCCAGATTCAAGTGTCATTTTACGCGTCATTGGGTCAAGTGTGGCAAACAGCAAATCTTCTTCATGGCTATCCGCTTCTGTTAACTGGTTAAACAATGTAGATTTCCCGGCATTTGTGTACCCGACAATAGCGATTTGGAATACGCCATTTTTCTTCCGTCGTTCCCGGTATCTCGTGCGATGTTCTTTGACTGCAGACAGTTGTCCGTGAATTTCGTGTATGCGGTTTCGAATATGACGTCTGTCTGTTTCAAGTTTTGTTTCACCTGGACCTCTTGCGCCAATTCCGCCGCCTTGTCTTGAAAGGCTGATCCCTTGTCCACTCAGTCTTGGCAAGGCATACTGAAGCTGGGCAAGCTCTATTTGCAGCTTCCCCTCTCTTGTACGGGCTCTTTTGGCAAAAATGTCTAGAATCAATTGCGTACGGTCAATGATTTTCACATCTAAGGCAGTCGCCAAAGCTTTTAACTGGCTAGGCGAAAGCTCGTCGTTAAAAATAATAACGTCACAGTCTAACTCGTCGCAAAGCACTTCAAGCTCTTCCACTTTCCCTTTCCCGATGTAAGTCGCGCTGTCTTGTCTATTTCTTTTTTGCGTCATGATGCTGACAGCTTCACCGCCAGCTGTTTTGGTTAAGGAAG
Source organism: Bacillus sp. FSL K6-3458 (assembly GCF_038005045.1). Lineage (NCBI taxonomy): Bacteria > Bacillati > Bacillota > Bacilli > Caryophanales > Bacillaceae > Bacillus > Bacillus sp. FSL K6-3458. The sequence goes on from NZ_JBBOSI010000001.1 coordinate 2,348,083, forward strand.
CTAATTCTTCCATAGAATATTGAAAGCGTTCATCCGTTATATGCGGCAGTTGACAGCCGACAAGGATCGCTTTTTCGATCATTTCATGTTCATTCAACGTCAGTTGTTTCCTTTCTGTACTTAAGTTTCAGTAGTACCATCATACCAAACACATCACACGTATACCACCATTCGGAAGGTTTAATTTCTTGTCTCTTTACAAAAAGGATACGCCATTTCAAGAAGGCGTATCCTCTTTCATTTGCAGATCATGGCTTTTAATCGTAAGTAAGTCTTTTTTATCATAATGATCCACAAGAAGCAGCCTCATCGCCTGAGTTCGAATCGCTTTTTCAATGGTGTTTCGCACAAAACGGCCGTTGCTGAATTTGGCAGGACTCGTTGTGCTCTTGATGTGCATTAAATAGTCTCGCAGTTTCCATTCTGCCTCTTGGGTAAAGACATATTCCCGATCAGCCATCATTCGTTTTGCAATATCCATCAGCTGATCGACCGTATAATCAGGGAAGTTGATATTGATCGGAAATCTCGATTGCAGACCAGGATTTAGAGAAAGAAAATGATCCATTTCCTTGGAGTATCCAGCTAAGATGAGGATGAATTCATGCTGCTTATCCTCCATATGTTTTACAAGGGTATCAATGGCTTCTTTCCCGAAATCCTTTTCTCCTCCGCGGGCAAGAGAATAGGCTTCATCGATGAACAAAATGCCGCCTAGTGATTTTTTAATCAAATCTCTTGTTTTTTGAGCTGTATGTCCAATGTACTCTCCAACCAGATCTCCTCGTTCTGCTTCAATTAAGTGCCCCTTTGAAAGAACATTCATTTCAAAGAAAAGCTTCCCGACAAGCCGTGCAACCGTTGTTTTCCCTGTGCCAGGATTTCCTTTAAACATCATATGAAGCGCTTGTTTTCCTACCTTTAATCCTTGTTCTTGTCTTTTTTGATTGACAAAAATCCAAGCATAAATTTCTTTTATGTTTCGTTTCATTTCATCCATCCCGACAAGGCTGTTCATTTCTCGTTCTATTTCTCGTAAGATGCTGTGTTTGGCCTCATTTTTTTGCAAGGCCTCTAGGTATTCTGCCTCTGAATCTGCATCAACCAATACTTGCTTCTGTCCATTAAGTATAATGTTGATTTGGCCGTTATTTTTATATGTGACAGCTCGCTCCAACGTATTCACCTCTCGCTCTTCTCTCTTTACTCTATTCGGGTGGAGCTGTAATCGTGACAATCGCCCGCACTAGCATCGGTTTACTGTCAAAATGACCCGAGATACCGGTTATTGTAGGGGATTGTGCGGTTTCCCAGGAAATGATGTGCTATTTCCATTGTATTCATCCATTTCGGGCGGACAAACCAACAATTTGTTTTTTCTTAGAAAAATGGCGCTTTTTCATCACAAATTGTGCAGAAAAGAGTCTCGATGATTTCCGCATTTTGTACAGGCAATTTTTCTATTTCCTCATAAAATAAAGACGAGGTGATGAATAGATGGTGAAAATTTTTATTGATCCTGGCCACGGAGGAACAGATTCTGGAGCTGCTGCTAATGGACTTTTGGAGAAAAATATCACACTGCAAATTGCGCTTTTTCTGAGAGATATGTTGATTAGTGAATATGATGGGGTTTCCGTCCGCTTAAGTCGTTCAATTGACCAATCCGTCACGTTATCCCAGCGTACGAATGCGGCAAACAGCTGGGGAGCTGACTATTTCGTGTCTATTCATATTAATGCTGGCGGAGGCACAGGTTTTGAAAGTTATGTGTACCCTGGCGTTTCAGCACCAACCACCACGTATCGCAATGCCCTTCATGATGAGATTGTCCGCTCCGTTGATTTTGCCGACCGCGGCAAGAAAACGGCGAACTTCCACGTTCTGCGGGAAACTTCTATGTCTGCCATTTTAACTGAAAACGGTTTCATTGATACGGTAGCTGATGCAAATAAGCTCCGTAACGCTACTTTCCTTCAAGGGATCGCTCGTGCTCATGCCACTGGATTAGAAAAAGCCCTTCAATTGAAAAAAAAAGCAAGTAACCTATATAAAGTGCAGGCCGGGGCTTTCAAGGTCAAAGCCAATGCGGATGAACTAGCAGCTACACTCAGATCCAAAGGATTTGAAGCGCTGGTCGTACTGGATAGCGGCATGTACCGAGTCCAAGCTGGCGCTTTCCGTTCAAAGCAAAATGCAGATGACCTCGTCGCTCGATTAAAGCAGGCCGGTCACGACGCATTCGTTTTTCAATAATCTAAAAAACAAACCGGCTCAAGTCATCTTTAGAGCCGGTTTGTTGTCTATCCAATTATGCTAAAATGTTCACGACAAATTGAGACCATGTTTCAAGACGATCGAAGTACTCAGGCTTTTTCAAATCTGTTACTTTCATCCATTTGCCTGAGATTTGATCTGTTTCTTTTACTTCTACATGAGCACCCGGCGATAATTCAAGGGCTGATAACAGTCCGATGTGCACACGGCCGACACTGTTGTCATCATCATTAATGAGTCCAAGGGTTTTCATCTCAAGTTTGTCTTCTTCTTGAATCGAAAGTTCCTCGTCCAGTTCACGATCGGTATTTTCTTTTAGAATCTCAGCAAATTTTTTTCCTTCAATGAAATTCATATGACCGCCAAAGCCAAGAGATAACTTATGATGTAAGCGAGTCTCTCCCCCGCCTTGAAGTCTTTCATATACATACACTTCGTCCTCACGCTTAATCACGACATAAGGTATCGGCTGTTTGAAGTCAGGATTTTCTTCTGCATCGCCTCTTCGCATCTGCTCGAAGTGTTCTTCGATTTCTTTCATAATGGTGCTGATTGTTTTCTCTTCACTATTCACACCATTAAACGCAAGTGTTTCGTTTTGGAACACGCGTGCGCGCGGTGCAACTAAAATCATTTCGTCCATTTTTCCCATGTTCGGTAACCTCCAGTATGTAACACATTGTTAGAAATGGCAAAAAGCCAAAACGAGTGATGCGTTTTGACTTTTATGCTTTCCTTATGATTCATCTCCAAAGAAGAAATCGTCATCTTTTAACGGCTCAACTGTTGCCTTTTTGTAGCCGTTCCCTTTCATTGAGAAGAAGTCATGTGACTTTGTTTTTGTATTGAGTCCGTTCAATACAATTGGGTTGATCTCTTCTTCTTCAAAGTAAGGGGCAAATCCAAGGTTCATTAACGCTTTATTGGCATTGTAACGAATGAACTTTTTCACATCATGCGATAAATTGACTTGGTCATAAATATCCTCAGTGTAATGAAGTTCATTTTCATAAAGCTCATTAAGCAGATCGATAGAGAAATCATAAAGCTCTTTTTGCACGTCAGGTGTTTGTTTGTTGTAAATTTCTTGTGCTAATAATCCAACATACACACCGTGAATCGCTTCATCGCGCAAAATCAAGTTAATGATTTCACCACTTTGCATGAGCTTTCCTTGACCGTAGAAATATAGCGGGTAGTAAAAGCCGCTATAGAATAGGAAGCTTTCTAAATACACTGAAGCAACCATTGCTTTAAATAAGGAAATTGGGTCATCCTTTTGAATGGAACGGTACAGACCTACAATCATATCTGCTTTCTTTTGCAAGAATTTATTTTTCTTGACCCATTCAAATACTTCACTAATCGTTTCAGTCGGTGCTAGCGTCATGAAGATATTTGAGTATGATTTTGCATGCACTGCATTTTCCATCATGGCCATAAAGTTTAACACGGCTTTACGCTGATGACCGTCCACATGTTCAGCCACTATCGGCATTCCTGTATTTCCTTGTTCTGTATCAAGTAACGTCAGTCCAGCCAGTACCTTCATGTACGTATCCTGCTCTTTTTCACCTAAATATTTCCATGTTAAGAGATCCCCGTTTAAGGAAATCTCCTCTGGAAGCCAGAATTGCTTGACGTTTTGGTTGTAAAACATTTGTGTAAAATCGTCTTCGTGTTTTGACCAGTTGGCTGCATCATAAATTTTTGTCACGTTAAACTCTCCTTTAATCAAACAACACAAGAAAGACAGCCTTCCTGCCCTGTATCCTTCGTTCTTGCATAATAAAGTGTCTTAATGCCTTTATGGTGTGCATAAAGATCGATGCGGTTTAAGTCACGCGTTGTCATCGTATCTTTTAGGAATAATGTAAAGCTGATTCCTTGATCGACGTGCTGCTGAATGGTTGCGATCATATCGACCACTTTAAACATGTCCATATCGTATGCTTCTTTATAGAAGAACCAGTTTTGTGCTGAAAGTCCTGGCATTGGATAATACGTTTTGCTGTTTCCGTATGTTCTTTCTTCGATACGTTCCATAATTGGCATCACAGACGCTGTTGCCGATTGAACATACGAAATAGAACCTGTTGGCGCAATACATAATCGATAGCTATGGTACATGCCATTTTCCGCTACAAAATCTTTGAGTGCTGCCCAATCTTCTTTCGTTGGAATGTGCATACCTTCAAATAGTGCGGCCGCTTTTTCTGTTTTTGGAGTGAAATCATTTTCCACGTATTTATTGAAGTACTCACCTGTTGCATAACCAGAGCCCTCATAACGGTGGAATGTTTCCCCTTTTTCTTTTGCAAGTTCACTTGAACGCTTAATGGAGTAATAGTTCACCATCATAAAGAACGTATTAGCGAAATCTCTTGCTTCTTCACTTTCATAAGCGATTTGGTTTTGAGCTAAATACCCGTGAAGGTTCATCGCACCAAGTCCAATTGACTTCATCGCTTTGTTCGCTTTTCTAACAGCTGGTGCATTGCGGATATCTGTTGTTTCAGACACAAGTGTGAGTGAGTCCGTTGCAAGCTTGACTGTTTTTTCAATGGATTTGTTTTTCATCACGTTCATGATATTTAAAGAACCAAGGTTACAAGAAATATCAAGTCCGATCTCATCATCTTGATCATAGTCCGTGTAAGAAGAGACTTCTGAAGCTTGAAGTACTTCTGAGCAAAGGTTTGAGAATTTCACACGTGAAATATGGTTCAGAGCGTGCTCTCTATTCACATTATCTTGGAACATGATATATGGATAGCCTGATTCTGAGCGCAGAACAGCTAATTTTTCAAGAAGTTTTCTCGGATTGACTTTTTCTTTTTTGACTTTCGGGTTTTCTACAAGCTCGTCATACATTTCTTCCATATCCATCTCATCAAGATGCTGTCCATAAGCTTTATAAACTGTATGAGGATAGAATGTGTAAGCTGTTTTATCTTCTCTAGCAAGCTCGATAAATTTATCTGGAATGACGACACCGATCGAAAGTGTTTTCACACGAACATCTTCATCCGCAGAGATCTTTTTCGTATCTAAGAAATCATTGATATCTCTGTGGAAAATATTCAGGTACGCACTGCCTGAACCTTGTCTTTGTCCCATTTGATCTGCATATCGGAATGCATTATCAAGAAGTTTCATGACGCCTACGACACCTTTGGTCGCATTTTCAACATCTTTGATCGCTTCACCTTTCGCACGAAGCTTTGAAAGGTTCAAGCTGACGCCGCCGCCTAATTTAGACAGCTGCATGGAAATATCAATGGCTCTTGAGATATCGTTTAATGAGTCATTCACTTCAAGCAAGAAGCAGCTCACCAGCTCACCACGTCTTTTACGGCCTGCGTTTAAGAATGTTGGTGTACTTGGCTGATACTCTTGGTTGATCATCAGTTCCACAAACTCGAGTGCTTTCTTTTTGTCTCCGCCCGCAAAGAAAAGAGCCACAACTGAAATGCGGTCTTCATAGCGTTCAAGGATTTTCTTTTTGTCATTTGTTTTCAGTGCATAGTCATTGTAAAACTTAAACGCACTCATAAATGATGGGAATCTAAATTTCTTGGCATATGCAGCTTCAAATACTTCTTTAATATCTGACATGCTGTATTGTCTTAAAAATTCTTCCTCATAGTAGTCGTTTTCTATTAAGTAATCAATCTTCTCTTCTAGATTATGAAAGAAGACCGTGTTTTGATTAATATAATCTACGAAATAACTATGTACAGCTTCTTTGTCCTTGTCGAACTGAAACTTTCCTTCTTTTTGAATCATAATCTCGTTATTTAATTGTATCCACTTTGGAACCTGATTTTGTGACAATTCTTTCTACCTCCTGTGTAAACAATTCAACATCCCTTTTTGTTCCGCTTAGTTCAAAGGTGTGCAAAATAGGAACTTGATATTGTTTAGAAATCGTATCGGCGCTTTTGGCAAAGTTATCTCCCCACACTTTGTTCCCACTCACCGCTACACCTAGTAAAAGGTGCGCATTTTTCTCTAAAAATGACTGAGTGGTACCAGGGACTTGTCCAAATCCTGTCGTAAAGGTGACGAGAATAAACGGCGTATCCAAAAACTCTTCTCCAGTCAATTTTCGTTTGTCTGTAAAAGGGGTCTTGTCCAAAAAGCGTTGAACATTTCCTGTTTTTGAATCAAATACGATTTGAATCAATTCCATCACGACCTAGTTTTTAGTATTGTTGATCATTCCGTTATTCACTATATATAGTATACTATGTTTTTTCAAAACACAACATATAGATACTCGAAACGAAAAAAATCAACCAACCCGGCCGAACATTCATAGCCGAACTCGTACGTTCAAATAAATAGAGCAGAGCAGGTTCTAAAAATAGACTGCCCTACTCCCTATTCAACTGAAACCGAAATCTATCATAACACGAAAAAAAATCGCTTAGTAGACTAGACTTTTTGTTTTATTTTTTGTAGGCATCGCACTGTAAATCTTCTGACACTTCTGTTATTTCCACTTCAACACCTAATTCTTTGAGCACCGCTTCAAGCGCAGAGACGATCGAGGCTTCTCTTACTAACTCTTTCCCGTTTACAGAAACGCTTGTTCCATATTCGAAACAGGAGTCATCTTCACAAGTTTGTTCCCAATGATTAATTTTAATTTTGTGTGTCATGAACTCATCCTTTTCTGTCTAGATGTCTGATGCATGTTTATAGTGTAGCGACTTCACATTCATTTGTAAATTTACGTGCTTACTCTTCATCAAAGTCTTCACTATCACCATCATCTTCATCCCATTCATCTATGTACTTTGTCGTAATGAGCGTCAGCTTTCCTTCTTTTTCATCAAACCGGTATACATGTACTTCATCATCTTTCACAACAGCAATGTGATTATTTTTTAGCGCAACAGATGATGGTAAAAGACCATCAACATGGCTCCCATCATGCTCACTAGAATGGTTATGCCAACTTTCTTGTCTCGTTTCGATGTTCGAGATGGCGCACGATCCAAATAAGACAACGATTCCAATCAAAAGAAGGATCACTCGAATCCTTCTCAATTCAAGCTCTGCATTTTCCATATAAATCCCCTCACCTTTTAAATGTCCAATAAGGATTTATACGCAACTTGGACAGAAAAGTTTCATGGCATACAAAATAGCCCCTCTGCACTGACAAAAAACGTAGCGGGTTTTGGCCGGTTTATTCGCAGCTGCATGGGGCTATTGGTGAAAACGGGTGTTTATTCTAATTCAAGATTTACATTTTTTTGAGGTGCAAATGTTGAAATCGCATGTTTATAAATAAGCTGCTGCTTCCCTTCTGTCTCAAGCAGCACCGTGAAATTGTCAAATCCCTTTACTTGACCGCGAAGCTGAAAGCCATTCAGTAAAAATACTGTGACAAATGTATTGTCTTTGCGGATCTGATTCAAAAATTGGTCCTGAATATTAATCGGTTTCATGTTTCGTCCTCCTTGATTCTGATAACTACAGTTTCGCTTTAAGTCCAAGCTTTCCTGCTATATATGCGAAAATTTCCTCTTTTTTGTCCGAAAAGTGGCAAGGTGGTGTCATATCAAACCAGGTGACATCCATTTTATTACGGAACCACGTAAACTGACGCTTCGCATATCTGCGGGAATTTTGTTTTAATTGCTGGATGGCTTCATCAAGTGAGCAATCGCCTTGAAAATAGGCATACAACTCTTTATAACCAATCGCTTGAACAGACTGACAATCTTTCAAACCAGATTGATAAAGTGCGCTCACTTCTTCAATTAAGCCTTCATCTAACATCATATCAATTCTTTGATGAATGCGCTCGTACAAAAGCTCTCGGTCCATTTTCAGCCCAATGAAGGCAGTGTCATAAAGAGGAACTTCTTGATGCCCGTTTTGCATATCAGACATTTTCTGACCTGTTGTATGGATGATTTCAAGCGCCCTTATCACGCGGCGGACGTTATTCGGATGAATCGCTTTTGCAGCGTCAGGATCGGCTTCTTTTAGCTTTTCATACAGCTTGATCGGTCCATGCTGCTGCTTAAACAGCGTCATCTCTTCTCTAAAAGCAGGATCACTTTTCTCATCAGTAAACGTGTAATCATATAAAACAGACTGAATATATAGCCCAGTTCCACCAACAATCATGGGCGTTTTCCCTCTCGCAGCAATCTCTTTGATTTTTAAGCGGACAAGCTGCTGAAATTCAGCTGTAGAAAACGATTCATCCGGATGTTTAATATCGATTAAATGGTGCGGTACGCCATTCATTTCTTCAGGGGTGATTTTCGCTGTTCCAATATCCATCCCTTTATAGATCTGCATGGAATCCCCGCTGATAATTTCTCCATTAAATGCTTTCGCTATATCAATGCTCAGCTTTGTTTTTCCGACAGCCGTCGGACCTACTAATACAATCACTGGTTGTTTTTTCATAACATCACTCTCTTTTACAAACTGCCTACAGTATAGCATAACTTCTCTTTCTCTCCTATATACTCCTTGTCACCAGCCAAGTGGTTCATTCCCGACCACTTCATATGTCTTTCCTTTTAAACGGTGCTTATGCGTTGGCCTTTCTTCATCTGGACTGTAAACGACTCCCCCATATGGAATCGGGACAGAGTCGGTATAGGCAGAAAACGTGACTTCCTCAATTTCATGGTAGTGCGTCCCGTCCACTCTTGGGATAGCAGGTCCAGTGACGCCATAATATCTATGAAAATGCCCTCTTTCAAATGACGTGATCCCCCGGTAATAATGAGTATGTCTGTCGGTACTGCTTCCATTCACAGGCTGAGAAATACCTTCTATTAAATGATAATGTTCTTCTGTTACATCCGTTCGCGCTTTATAAGCATGTGCATGAGGTGGACATTTAGCCCAATCAGACGGATACAGGCCCATTTTTTACATTCCTCCTTATTTTAGGCATTCACTCAAACACAAGTGGGCCACTCGAATACACTGATGTCAGTTACAGTGATTTTATGTGAAAGGAGTCTTTTTTTATGAATTATTTTGACGCACCGTTTGTTCAAGATGAGATGAGAAGACCTTTTGGATTTGGACGCCCTGGATTTGGTTTTGGAAGACCTGGGTTTGGGTTTGGGCGCCCTGGTTTTGGCTATGGGAGACCTGGATTTTTTGGACCGCCATTTTTAGGTGGTTTTGCTGGAGGGCTTTTAGCTGGGTCGCTTCTTGCTCCAGGATATGGCTATGGTTATCCTTATCCACCGCCATACCCGCCATATGGACCATACCCTTATTATTAAATATGACGATTTAGTGAAAACATCCTCTTATAAAATGAATCGATTGACACATTTGTTTTTCATAGGTTAACATTTACTTTACCGACCGTTCAGTAAAGTAGGTGTTTTTTTTTATGTCTAAAACGAAAAAAGAACAAATTTTTGAGGCAGCAGCTCACACCATTCTAAAAGAAGGATTGAGTCAGCTCACCCTTCAGCAGGTGGCAGAACATGCAAATATGACCAAAGCCGGGCTACTGTATCATTTTTCGAGCAAGGAAGACCTGATCCAGCAAATGAATGAGCATGCGGTTGCCTCTTTTCGTCAGCAGCTTGACACGTACCAGGAAACATACAAAAACGAAAAGGCACCTTATGTACGTGCCTATATATTGGCCACATTAAATGACCTTGATAGACAAAACACCACACAGCTATGTACAAGCATGCTGGCTACCATGTCATTTGATGAAGCATTATTAAATCCTTGGCGTCATTTTTATGCGGAATTTAAAGAAAAAGCAACCGAGGAAATCAATGACCCTGCACTTAGCCAGCTGATCCGTCTTGCCTGTGATGGTATATGGTTTTCAGAAATGTTTCAGCTTGAACCATTGAATCGAGAGGAAAAAACCCTTTTACTTCATCGGATTTTACACATTTTAGAGGAGGGATGATGTGATCCTCGGATATCTTTTTTTGGCTATCGCCATTTTTTCAGAAGCAATCGGGGCAGCGATGCTGAAACTATCAAATGGTTTCACACGCTTTAAACCTAGCGCTGTCGTTGTCGCTGGCTACACACTTGCTTTTTACATGTTGTCATTGACCCTTAATATCATTCCACTTAGCATGTCTTACGCCACTTGGTCTGGGGTCGGTACCGTCCTCACGGCTTTTTTTGGCGTGCTCTTTTTCAAAGAAACCTTGAACCGTCAAGCACTTATTGGAATGGCGATGCTTGTTTCAGGGGTCGTACTATTAAATATGTCTTAAAGGATGTGAAGTGATATGAAAGGAATGCTTTATTTAACAGGAGCCATTTTGACAGAGGTTTTTGGCAGTACGATGCTGAAGCTTTCGCAAGGTTTTACACAGGTGCTGCCGAGTATGGGGGTGCTGATCGGATTTGGGTGTGCCTTTACCTTTCTCAGTTTGGCACTCAAAACAATTGAGTTGTCATCTGCATATGCCACTTGGTCTGGCGTCGGTACAGCACTTACTGCTCTTGTGGGCCTCGTGCTATTTAACGAAACCATTCATATGAAAGGATTCATTGGTCTTGCACTTGTCATATGCGGCGTCATTGTCTTAAATCAATCCAAAAAACAAAAGGAAGAAAAGAAAGAACCATTCGATCAAACCGAATGGACTTCATAAAAAAAGTCATTTTCTCCATTAATCAAGAGAAAATGACTTTTTTATCTTAATAACCAGCTTTGATGGTTTCTTCTAAGGAAATATGGACATTCCCTTGCACAGCTCTAGAGATCATACATGAGCTTTCAGCTTTATGTGCAAGCTTACGAGCTCGTTCTATGTCCTGTGCTGTAGCCGACTCTTTGAGAATGATGACAGGACGATGAATGATTTTCTCATATGTAAACACACCGTTTGTCACATCGACAACTGCCTCAGAGCTCATCGATAAATCCTCTTTCTCTAATTGACTCCGCTCCATCATGGCTGCAAGTGTAATGATATAACATGTGGCCGCTGCACCTAGGAGCATCTCATCTGGATTTGTTCCAATACCCGGTCCATCCATTTCTTTTGGAATGGAAATCTCCGTCTTTAACTGTTCACATTCGATTGTCCCCACATCGTTACGCAGACCAGGCCAGCTTGCCTGAAGATGAAAATGATGACGCGCCATATCTGTCTCTCCTTTTGTTATCACTTTTTATAGTGTAACAAGAATTCATCTTGCTGTCTTAAGATGTGCACCATCCTTACGTATATTCTTCATCCAGCACCGTTCGAATCGCCCTGACATACCGGTAGAACGTCTCGTTTTTTGTACTCGACCGCTGCCGAAAATCGAAACTGTCAAATAACGCTTCCCGTTGACTTCTACTAATCTCAAGCTGTACACTTTGCCCTGTTTTTGTAAGATTATTAATATTATGATTGCTCGTTCCGCTTAGGGTTGCGTGTGCAACTGCAAGTTCAGCAGAAAAACCGTTGCGCTCTAATGAGTTCACAATTTTCTCAGCACGGTTATAGTCTGTTCCGCCAACAAGGGTGTGATCAATTCCCGGCTCCCCTTTATAACCATGAACAGCTAATACATAATCATGTGCTTTTGCCTGTGCGACTCCGATTGGTTCATCGAAGTTTGTACTTGTAATATGAAGTTCTGATGCATTTTCTCTCAAACCTTCAAATAAGTACGTAGAAAAATCGTTATCAAAAAAATGGACAATCTCACTAACGCCGCCTTCGATTCTCCCGCCATGAGGCGACATCACTAGAAGACGGCTGTCGGGCACTGGATTGGATGTAATTTGATAATGATCTGTTGATTCATTCTCTTCCAGTTCTTTAAAATTGCGATACATATCATTTGAACCGCTTTCGTCTTCTCCACCTGATGACACTGGCTCATCATGTTCCTGTGCTTGCATGGTATAATAGACGCCCCATCCGATGACAAGCAGGAGAAGCAAAGCAAAAAACTTCTTCATTCCCGTTCTCCTTTAACAGATTTCTAAGCCGTTTCTATGATTAATATTGAATCATCATTTCTTTTCATTTTTTCCACATTTTCTCTTCAAATTTGATCATAACACTCTAGATCATGAGATTCCTCAAAAATAAGATAATTGCATTTATATACACAGAAACGCCTCTCCTGATTGAAAACAGAGTTAGAATAGTATGACAAACAAATGAAGTTATGTTTAAAATGACCTAGTTCTACCCAGTCTGTTTTCTTTAATTCGTCTTTTTTTTATGCGAATTTGATTTTTTTCATCTGGAATGAATCACATTTGTATGAGCATTGACCCTGTCTAGAACCCCCTTTTTTCTGCAGAATCCTCTGTTTTACTGGTTCTCTAAGAAGAACTCTCCCACCTATCATCGGCAGTTTTGATATGATTTCCACCTTTTTCTATTATTTTACAAAATGTAAGCGCTTTTCTTTTTAAAGGGAATGAGTCAGCCGCCAATATGAACAAAAGAAGGGACAAGAATCCGAACAAAGATGCTGTCATGTTCATAACGTAAGAGTGTACGAGAATGGATAGCTAGAATGGAGGGCATCACATGTTTGGATTTTCCATGGTACAAATGGTCAGAACACATGCTAGTAAATTGGATCAGCCTTTAAGAGAGACCGTCCTTCACCTCTATAAGCCTTTTAAGTGGACGCCTTGTTTTCTTCATCGTTTTTTTGAAGGAAGGTTAAAGAAGAGCAAGAAGCTTCGGGTCATCATTGAATTTAAAGAAGATGCAGTCGAAGCAGGTATTCAAAGCACAAAGCAGCTAATGAAAAAAAGCAGAAAAACAAACATCAAAAAACATTTTTCACATATTAACTGCTGCGCAGCTGATCTTACCCCTGCTGCTTTAGAGGTACTCTTAGCAAATGGGGAGCATATTCGCAAAATATATTTAGACAGACAGGTACATGCACTGCTGGATGTGGCAACACAATCAAGTCATGCGGATGAAGTCGTCCGAAATGGCACGACCTTAACCGGTGAAGGCATTACGGTTGCGGTCGTTGACACAGGCGTATACCCACATGAGGACTTAGATGGAAGAATTCGCGACTTTGTAGATTTAGTCAAACAAAAAACGAAACCTTATGATGATAACGGTCATGGAACGCATTGCGCTGGGGATGTGGCTGGAGACGGAGCTGCCTCAGACGGCTTGTACAAAGGACCCGCTCCAAAAGCCAATATCATTGGGGTAAAAGTGTTAAATAAACAAGGCGCTGGATCACTTTCTACTATTATAGAAGGTGTTGAGTGGTGCATACAGTTCAACGAAGACCATCCTGATGACCCAATTCACATCATCAGTATGTCACTAGGCGGCGATGCACAGCGTTATGATGACGAACAAGACGATCCGATGGTGCGCGCTGTCAATGCAGCTTGGGATCAAGGGATTGTCGTATGCGTTGCTGCTGGGAACTCTGGTCCTAACAGTCAAACGATCGCAAGCCCTGCCGTGAGTCAAAAAGTCATTACGGTCGGAGCCTATGATGATCGAAATACGCCAGAATCAAGTGACGATGTCGTGGCACCATTTTCGAGCAGAGGTCCAACGGTCTACGGTGAAACAAAGCCTGACCTCCTCGCACCAGGAGTCAATATCGTCTCTCTTAGATCACCAAGATCATTCCTAGATAAACTAGATAAATCAAGTAGAGTCGATGATGATTATACGACGTTATCTGGCACTTCGATGGCGACACCCATTTGTGCCGGTATCTGCGCACTATTATTAGAGCATTCACCAGATTTAACACCTGATGAAGTCAAAGCCTTATTAAAAGAAAATACAAGCAAGTGGTCTGGAGAGGACCCAATGATTTACGGAGCAGGTGCCATCGACGCAGAAAAAGCAATCCAAGAATAAATAAAAAAGCCCTTTACGTTTTTCGTAAAGGGTGTTGTTTTGTCTGTTTTTATGTGTGAAGTCTTTCTTCTACTTGAGCAGCTGACATGTTATGCTTCGTTCTCATACATCTCATCTCCTTTTTGAATGTGCGTACGCGCTTCGATCACAATTTCAAAAAAAGTGGAAGATTCCTTGTACATGTCGCGTTCCTTATAATAATTAGCCGCATCAAGTGCCAATTCCTCTAAATCAGCAAACATTTTTTTGTTTCGTAGTCCCAAAAGGGCTGATCTCAATTGTTCCCAGCTGTCTGTTTCTATATAGAGTGCCTGTAAAAATTGGAATTTCAATTGATAAATTTCATCTCCCAATATAGAGGCCTGATTCATGCCTTCCTTTATAGCCTCACTCGCTCGCTCCATATCTTCGAGTTTAAAACAAGTAAGAGCCAGTGAAAACAATGATTTGATCATCGTTGCAGCTTGATCTTTTTGATAAAGTGAAATGGCTTGTTCAAAGAAGACAGTCGCTGTATGGTAGGTTCCCATACTATAATGACAAGTTCCTAAGTTATTGAGGGCCATCGCCTTAAAATAAGATGTGCATTCTTTTCTTTCCATTGCTTCACACACTTTTAAAGCTTTTTCTAAATACGGGAGCGCTTTTTGATGCTGACTTACATCAATCCAATTACCTGCCATCACAAAATCGCATTGAATGCTTCTTTTTCCATAAAGCTGATGTTTCTTATAGATGTCTCTCGCTTTTTTCGCATAATGCATAGAAAAATAGGTTTGTTTCATATGATAGTATACTTCAGCAATTTTATAATAAAATTCCGCTTTTTCGATCTCATCTGTCACTAAGATCAGCTGATGTTCCGCATGCTTATAATAGGAAATGGCTTCGATATACCGGTGCTGGGTAAATGCATACATTCCATGGAAAAAATGAAAGTAATAGCCCAATAAACCCGTCATCTCATCTTCTGCCTCTTCAATTTCTTTTGGAAAAGAAACCGCTTGAAGCGATTCATTCCCTGCATGGACTGGCGTTAAGTGCTGAAGCATCATTTGATGGCGAAAATCCATGAGAGAATAATAGAGTAATAAATCTTGATCTTCTTCCATCTCATGAATGTCTTCTTCAACAAGGCGCTTCATATCGTTTGCCTGATCAACTTCAAATTTGCAAATATGTGTGTACCATTGATTGATTTTTACACCTACTTCGGAAGATGGTATTTTGTGTGCCATCCACTTCAGCCCCATTCTATCATATCAAACTGATAACTATTATTTTACATAATTTATGATTTTAAGGCAAATTGTCATTTATTTCATATTTTATGTTGATTTTGCACATTTCTATCTTTTTTACCAAGTTTAAAGAGAGTACTTTTTCCCATCAAAACCTTTTTTCTACGAAGAAGGGTCGAATTCTCTAAGCACTTCTTTTAAACCACTGACATAGCGACTAAATGCTTTTTTCTTTCCTTTTCTCGTATCAAAGTTGTCAAAAAAGGCTTTTCTCTGCGCCGTACTAATTTCTAACTGGACACTTTCGCCACTGGCATTTTGATTATTAATGTTGTTTGGATCCGTTCCGGAGAGGCGCTCGCCTTTTTGCACGAGCTCTGCGGAGAAGCCCCGGTCTTTTAGTTCTCGCACAACCGCTTCTTGCATTTTTTCGTTTGTCCCGCCCACAAGTGTATGTCTTCTATCACTTTTATAGCCGTGGATAGATATAGAAAAGGGATATGTTTTAATCATTTGAACCAAAATCGGTTCATCGAATTTTGTACTAGTGATATGCAAGTCACGATTGTTGTCTTGTTTTGTCCCTTCAAATAAATACGTAGAGTACTTCTTTTCAAATGCTTCTACAATTTCACTTGTTCCTGGTTCAATTTCGCCGCCGTGAGGAGAAAAGACAAGTAAGTCACTTCCCCCTTTTTCATGAAACTCTATCTCATAGCCGTCTCTTTCATGCCGTATAAGCTGTTTAAAACTTTCATATTGATCCCCTTTTTTTCGCTCTTTCTTATACTTTTCTACTTCTTCATGATGTTGTTTTTGCTCTTTATTTTCTTGGATAGAATGGCTGCATTTCACCATTAAAAGAGCACACAGGATGAGAAAGATGAATCCACATATGAGTAGTCTTTTCATTTCACCGCTCCTTTTCATTCTCTTCGATGTCATCTTATCGCATTATTTTACTATCAATCGCTAAAAGAATTCAAAGAATGTCCGGCTCCTTTTCATGAATCAGGAGAACTTACCTGTTTTTTTATGTTGCCTTAGGTATTTTCGGCTTCTTTAAAACGGTTCATGTGCAAGTAAAAACTAAATCCTATGACCTCATTTTAGTTTTAGTCAAAAACACCTACAAAATTGGGAATTTTCATCTTTTTTCAAATAAAAAAGCTGTAAACAAAAGGAATATCTCCTTCTGTTTACAGCCAGTCTCTGTATATCCAGCATTAAACTCTTAATTCATTCTCTAATGCTGTCAGCACTTCATCTTGCGACATGCCTTGTGCCAGTGAAATTTCGCTCACTAACATGCCCCGTGCATCTTCAAGCATCTTCTTTTCACTAGAATTTAAGGCTTTTTTCTGATTACGTCTCATCAGATCTTTAACAACGTCTGCGCCATCTTCAATCGAACCTGTTTTTAGCTTTTTCAGATTTTCATCATATCTTTGCTTCCAAGTAAGCGTGTCGTCGTTTGTTTCTTCTGCAAAATTGTTCATCACAACTTTCAGCGTAGCTTGATCAGCTACCGGACGTATACCTAGTTGATTGATTCTGCCTTTTGGGACCATCATCTGCATATTCGGCATTTGAATCAGAAAATATTCCTGCGTCTTACCTAAAATCTCTTTTTCTTCCATTCCTTCAATCACACCGGCTCCATGCATTGGATAAACAATTTTATCACCTATTTGAAACAAATCCGCCACCTCCGAAAGTATTCACAATATCATTATAACACATTTCAGCAGAGGATAAAAATTTATATTTTATCATGTTAATTTAGCACTAGTCAATTCTTTTTATTTGAGTTTTTAAAGAATTAGCCTTTTTTTACAAAAGGAGCGCCACCATCCAGTCCTCGTACACCTTTCTTGCATATACTAGCATTGAGTCACATTTAGGAGGGATGACAATGTGCAAATGCAAGAGCAAACATTCCCACTCAAAATGCTATAAAAAGCATGACGATCATCACCATATTGATCCGTGTGAAAAAAAGAAGTTTTATCATAAAAAAGATGATTGGTTTGAGAGCGATTTTTGGGATACGTCAAGAAGCTACGATCCCCATTATTTTCCTAAAAGTGTCTGCAGCAGATGTAAGAAGCGTCGCAGAAAAAGACATAGCTTCTCATTTTAGTGTTTGACGCTGCACCTGCTTTTTGTTTTCCCGGCTGAAAAGCCGGTTTTTTTGTTGCATGTCGTTCTTTTCTTTCATATGGATAGGCTCATGAAACAGGTGCAGCTCATAAGATATGGCAACCTGAAAAAAAGGATGAGATACAAAATGAATAATATGAATAACCAAACCAACCATTACCATCAAGGAAATCCCTATCACACGTTTGAAAATGTGTATACAGCCAATCATGAGCATATGATCGCACCAAACATGCATGACCATATGAATATGCCAAATCATTATCATACCGGTAAAAAAGATGCTTATAGCGGACACCACCCGCATCATCATTCAGCCTATTCCCCTTTTACGAAGCAGTATGAACCCTATTCAAATGTACAGATGAACGATCACCATCACTTCGGTCACTACGGCGGTTATGGTATGGCTCCCTACCAGCCATATGGCTATCATGATATGCAGATGATGATGCCGGCAAATCATCATCTGACAGGAAATGCTTACGGAATGAACCAACCAAATGCATTCCTACCCCGTTATTAATAAAAAACAAGCAAAATAAGGGTATAAAATACCATTTAATGACATATAGGAATATGGTAACCTTATAGGTAAATAATGGATGTAATCATCTATTATTTACCTATAATCAACCAAGGGGGAAGGAAGAAATGAAGAAAACATGGACAATCATTATGATGGGGATGCTTACATTGGTCATGGCACTCTCAGTACCGCTAGCCGCATCAGCTGAAGGGGCTAAAACAGAGGAAGGCAAAGCTTCAACAAATGCACGACCAGCTGCACTTTATGCAAAAATCACAGGAGCAAGTAAACAGGAATGGTCTTTTTCTGACATTGACCTGACTTACCGTCCAAATTCTGTTCTTAGTATTGGTGCAGTTGAATTTACTTTACCAGCAGGTTTTCAAGCCACAACAAAGGATATTATCAACGGAAAAGCATTAAAAGACAGTTACATTTTGAACAACGGAAAAACTGTCCGCATTCCAGCTCGTTTCGATTTATTCGGAAGTTCCCAATATACATTACAACTTTCTCATAAAGTACTTCCTGCTGCAGGTACATATACGTTCCGCGCAGAAAATCGTGCGATCAGCATTGGTTCCACATTTTATGCAGAGGATACGATTGATATTAATAAACGGCCAGTTGTCGTCACACCGCCAAATCCATGCGGATGCTAAACAAAAAAGCGCTCTAAGAGCGCTTTTTCTCATTCATCACAACCCTTGCCGCTGTGCTTACTGCATTTTATATAATTGTTACACCATATCTCATGATGGTCTGTCATCATTTAGTTGGCAAACCCATATATGGCGTTTTTTATTGTTGTTTTTGCTCTTTTAGTTTTTTAAAAATCACAAATTGATATACGCCAAATAGTAAGGTTAGAATCATCATTGCGGTAAATAGTTGGTCGACTGGAAGCAAAAAATATACGACAAAAAAAGATAAAAGCAAAACAAAGTAACCTATATTGAACGCTTTTTTGAATGTCATCATATTCCCTCCTTTTTACAATCATATCACGCTTCACCTAATCGTATAACCAAATAACAAAAACCCCTATCCATTTGAGGAAAGGGGTTATCCTTACAACATGACAGCGGATGTTTATCTTCACATCACAAAAACACGAAACAGACTATCGGATTGAAAAATTAATTGGTGGGCAAACCAATTCACCCACCAGCTAAAATCCTTCTACATCACCCGTTTAAACATTTTTTCCATTTCATATGTGGAATGATGAATTATAATCGGCCGGCCATGCGGACATGTAAATGGGTCTTGTGTTTGCCGGAGTTCATCTAATAAGGCTTTGATTTCATCGTGACGCAAATGACGATTTGCTTTAATCGAGCCTTTACAGCTCATCATGATCGCCGCTTCTTCTCTCAGTTTCTTGATATC
This sequence comes from Bacillus sp. FSL K6-3458, assembly GCF_038005045.1. Taxonomy (NCBI): domain Bacteria; kingdom Bacillati; phylum Bacillota; class Bacilli; order Caryophanales; family Bacillaceae; genus Bacillus; species Bacillus sp. FSL K6-3458. Next base: position 2,367,537 of record NZ_JBBOSI010000001.1, read on the forward strand.
CACACGCTTTTCATCAAGTACTTGCTGAATGATTTCTTCGATGAGTTCAGCCTCTTCTCCTTTAGGAAACCACTGCGGATGCGATCGAACGATATAGCTGCCTGATCCGAATGGCTCTAAGAAGACCCCTACTTTTGCTAAAATATCGATATGCTCTTCAATAATCAACATATCGTTTTTTGAGTAGTGAAAGGTTAATGGAACAAGCATTTCTTGCACTTCCTGTTCAATGTCTCCTACCTTTTCACGAAAGTACTCATACTTGATTCGCTCTTGGGCAGCGTGCTGATCGATGATATAAAGACCGCGTTCATTTTGAGCCAAAATATACGTTCCGTGCATTTGTCCAATCGGATACATCACAGGGACACGTTCACTTTCAGCCTGATGCTGGGCTGCACTGTCTTCCAGTATCACTTCGTCATGTTGTTCATGCGAAGCTGCAGATTCCTCTACATATACATGATCAAACGTTTCTTCAGACGATGCTGGTAAAGTCGCTTCCGTACTTTCCGGTTCACGCCCCCCGTATGTGTCGTTCTGACTGGTCTCGTATACAGCCGATTCGAGCGAGTCCGGCTCATAGGAAACAGGTGTTTCCATTCGGCTATTCATTGTTTGTTTAGAATCAAAAGATAAGGACTGCTGCTCATTTTTCACTGCTGGCATTGGTGCTTTTTTTGGCACTGTAGCACTTGGAATGAGCTGCTGCTTTTGAAAGACGTCCTTAATCCCTTGTTTGATCAATTCATGAAGTTCCTGCTCTTTACTTAGTCTTACTTCAAGTTTAGAAGGATGTACGTTCACATCGACTAAAATTGGGTCCATCTTCATCTCAATAAATGTAATCGGATGGCGTCCGATCGGGAGCAGTGTATGGTATCCTTCATGAATGGCTTTCACCAGCGGGAAATGCTTAACATATCTACCGTTGACAACAGAAGACATATAATTACGTGATGCCCTTGTCACTTCTGGTAAGGAAATATAGCCTTTTACTTCAAAATCAAGTGATTGTACATGTAGTGGCAGCATTTTTTTGGCCACTGCCGTTCCATAAATGGCCGCAAGCACATGCCGCACATCTCCGTTTCCATTTGTTTGAAGCAGCACTTTTCCTTGATGTCGCAAACGAATCGACACTTCTGGATGAGCAAGTGCAATTCGGTTCACAACATCAGAAATGTTGCCAAGCTCCGTATGAACAGTTTTCATGTATTTTAGACGGGCTGGCGTATTATAAAATAAATTGGTGACCACAATTTCCGTGCCGCGACGGCCAGAGGTTTTTTTCTCCGAAATGATCTTCCCGCCTTGGAGAGCTAAGTGTGTTCCAGCACCTTCACCGGTACTTGTCTTCATTTCTAAGTGAGAGACGGAGGCAATACTTGGCAGCGCCTCCCCCCTGAAACCGAGCGTCCTGACACGAAACAGATCATTTTCATCTTTGATTTTACTCGTCGCATGACGCTGAAAGGCGAGCTTACAATCTTCAGCATCGATTCCCACCCCATTATCAATAATTCTAATAGAAGAAAGTCCTGCTTCTTCTACATCGATTTCAATGACAGTACTACTAGCATCGATCGCATTTTCCACGAGCTCCTTCACGACCGAAGCCGGGCGTTCGACCACTTCACCAGCTGCAATTTTATTTGATAGGTCATCGGATAACTGAATAATCTTTGCCATTTCTTGCTCACCTCACCTTACATTATAATTTCTTTTGCAATTCATATAGCTTTGTCATCGCTTCAAGCGGTGTCATATCCATTAAATTAAATGACTTCAATTCTTCGATCACTGCTTGATCTTTGTTTTTCAGCACAGGTTTTGTTTGCGGCTTTTCTTCCACTTCAAAGAAAGAAAGCTGCTGCTTTTCCTCAGCCATTTCTTTTTTCGGGGCTTTAGAGACGCGCGGAATCACTTCATGTGATCCGCTCTCAAGCTCTGTTAAGATGGTCTGGGCTCGATCAATGATCGCATCAGGCAGTTCAGCAAGCTGCGCTACATGGATGCCGTAGCTTTTATCCGCTGCTCCTTCTTTGATTTGATGTAAGAAAACAACTGTCCCTTCATGTTCTTCAGCTCGTACGTGGACATTTTTCAGTTCGCTTAATTGGGATTCAAGTACCGTCAGTTCATGATAATGAGTGGAGAAAAGGGTTTTGGCACCAATATGATCATGCACAAATTCAATGATTGCCTGTGCAAGAGCCATTCCATCATAAGTGCTTGTCCCGCGTCCAATTTCATCAAATAAAATCAAGCTGTTCTTTGTCGCATGTACCATCGCATTTTTTGCTTCGAGCATCTCTACCATAAAAGTACTTTGACCAGAAATCAAATCATCTGCCGCCCCAATACGTGTAAAGATTTGATCAAAAATCGGAAGGGTTGCCTTTGATGCTGGCACAAAACAGCCAATTTGCGCAAGAATCGAGATCAATGCCATTTGTCTCATATATGTGCTTTTCCCTGACATATTCGGACCAGTAATGAGCAAGGTTTGTCTCCCTTTGCCCATTTGGCAGTCATTCGGCACATACTCTTGATGATCCATCACTTTTTCAACAACAGGATGACGACCATCAATGACTTCCACTTCATCTGATGAAAATTCAGGGCGGACATAACGCCGCTTTTCACTCACAGTCGCAAAGCATTGCAGCGCATCAAGCTCACTCATTTGTTTTGCGAGCAGCTGTAATCTAGGAATATAGGCTTTTACTTGTTCCCGAAGCGCAGAAAATAGTTCATATTCCAATTCACTAATATTTGATTCCGCCTCAAGAATAAGGGCTTCTTTTTCTTTCAATTCAGGTGTAATATACCGCTCTGCATTGGCAAGGGTTTGTTTTCTTTCATAACGGCCTTCTTCTAATAAATGCGTATTTGCACGGGTCACTTCGATATAGTAGCCAAACACTTTATTAAAGCCGACTTTCAACGATCGAATGCCTGTATATTCTCTTTCTTGCTGTTCAAGACGAGCAATCCAGTCTTTCCCATTTCGGCTCGCATCACGATATTCATCTAATTTTGCATTGTAGCCATCTTTAATCAAATTGCCTTCTTTTAACGTCATCGGCGGATTCTCATAAAGAGCATCTTCTAATAAATCAAGTAAATCATCGCATGGGTCAATGTCATTTGCTCTAGATTTCGCCATATCCTCCGGGAGAGAATGGACAAGCTCTTTAATAGCCGGCACTTGTTTGAGAGATTCTTTCAATTGAATAAGATCTCGGGCATTCACATTTCCAAATGCCACACGGCCCGCTAGACGTTCAAGATCATACACTTGCTTTAAACGTTCTCGCAGATCCTCTCGCTCAAAGAAATGTTCCATCAAAATTTGCACCATTTCCTGGCGTTCTTTGATTTGTGAAAGGCGGATGAGCGGACGATCGATCCATTGCTTCAGCAATCTTCCACCCATTGCCGTTTTTGTTTCATCTAAGAGCCATAATAAAGAACCCTTCTTGCTTTTTGAACGGATGGTTTCTGTTAATTCAAGGTTTCTTTTTGAGTAAAGATCAATTTTCATCGTTTGTTCAAGCTCAAATACTTGAACTTGCTGAAGATGATCAAGACTCCTTTTTTGCGTTCTTCTTAAGTATGCATAGAGTGTGAAAAATGCTATTTTCAGATGCTCGTCAAGATGAGAAACGAGTCGTTCAGCTTCATCTATTAATTCATCGCTATCTTCGTATGAGATGGTCGCTTGGCAGCGTTCCTTCAGGGTTTTCACCGTTTCTTCATCGAGCTGCTTTGATACCACAATCTCTTTTGCACCAACAGAATAAATTTCAGACACAACTTCATCTAACCGCTCAATGAAAGCCGCCATGTTTTCACCTGTTGATAAATCGGAAAGCGCAAGACCGTAGCCATTTTGAAAGCTGGAAACAGACGCGATAAAGTTATTTTCGTTTTCATTCAGTCCTTTGCCATCCATGACCGTACCTGGTGTAATCAGTTGAACGACCTCTCTTTTGACCACACCTTTTGCCGTTTTAGGGTCTTCCACCTGCTCACAAATGGCGACTTTATAGCCTTTTTCTATCAGTTGTTCTATGTATGCAGACGCAGAATGATAAGGAACACCACACATTGGAATCGTGCCGCCATCCCTGCTTGTTAACGTAATTTCTAATTCTTGTGCTGCTTCTTTTGCATCATCAAAAAACATTTCATAAAAATCGCCTAAGCGAAAAAATAAAAAGGCATCTTGGTAATCTGCCTTGATCTTTAAATATTGCTGTATCATGGGCGTATAACTTGCCATATTTCTAATCCCTCACTATATTACTTTCGAATTCATACCATCTTTCATTATAGCATAAAAATTCACCTTTTTTCCCTAGATCAAGGCACAAAAAAACTAGGGGGATATGCGCCCTAGTCATCAATTACTCTTCTGGATCACCCGCGAGGAATTCTGGATGAATATCTTCTAATTCCTCATCCACTTCTTCTTCCCATTCGTGATCATCTTTTTCTTTCCAGCTTGAATTGACTTCTACAACAATTTTGGTTTCCCCTACTACTTCAGCAATGAATTCACGCTCTGCTTGAACGACAATTTTATTGCCATTTGGAGAAATGGTGACTTCTAAGCAATTGGGCTGCTGTAAGACTTTCGCAATCACTTCGTGCTCATCATCAAGAAAGTTTTTATCTTTATATCTCAGCTTGATGATATCTACATATTTTACACGTTCTGTGACCACTTCGGTTTTCGTGTTGTCTGCGTAAGAATACCACACGTTAATATCAAATGTACCTTCAATCTCAACTGTTTTACCGACCTTTTCAGCATCGTACTTATGATTAATGATCCAACCGCCTAGGATGCTGGTTGGTTTTTGCGATGGAGAAATGGTGTGTGTGCTTTGGGTAAATTTCCTCCCTTTTGCAACCACCGCTTTTGTAATAATTTCTCTGTATTCAGACATTCCGGCATGCCTCCTTGTTCTTGATCGTTTTATCTTATGCTGGGCATTCGTCTAGTGTGTCACGATTTTGAGTCTCATGTTCAATTAAATTCATTTCTGTTTCAGTGTATGCATGGTCGCCCATAAACTTGCCTTGAAAATTGGAAAAGTTGGAGAGTGAGAGATTGGGGTTGACTGAAATGGTGTAATTTGATGTAATAAAGTTAGTAGCCCTTCTTTATATAGGGAGGGATTTTTGTGAAAGAGTTTCATATTATAATAAATATTTTTGGATTAAGCATTGAGTTTCAATTTAAATCTTCTAATCTGTAAAATCAATTCATTTTTAGTTTAAGACATTTTTATGGTATACAGGGGCTACTGCATCAACATTTTGTTGTTGATGCAGTAGCAAAATACAAATTACATATATTCTATATAATATAAAAACCCCGCATCTGCGGGGTTTTCTCATTTAATGGAGCAACTTGGGGATGAGTTTTTCACTTTTGAACCGGTTTCTCCTAATAAGAGGTCACCGCCGGTTGAAAGAATGATTTCATCCGTTACTTGATTAGAAATTGTGTGCGCTACAAGCTGAAGCAGGGAATTAACCTCTGTTTGTGATTCTTTGAATTCTTGAATCACTGGGATCTCATCCAGTTCTTCTTGCAGGGCATCAATTTTTTCTTCCACTTGTTTTAAGGCTTCATGTTTGCCATAATGCTTTAAATTCACAGCTTGCTTTTGAAGTGCCTTAATTTGATTAATGATCGCTGCAATTTTTGTGTTTTCATTGATTTGCGCTTCTGCTTTTTTGAAGAAATCAACTTCTTCTGTTTCAGAAATCATTTTCGCGAGCTCTCTTGCGCGCTCGACAATCTCTTTCTTTGAATAAAGCGTCATTTTAATTCACCTCGATAGCTTCTCCAACCATTTCTCCGTCAAGAGACCAAGTTTTGGCTTGTGTGATTTTCACTTTGACGATGTTGCCAACCGCTTCTTTTGGTGCTTTAAAATTCACAAGCTTGCTTTTACTTGTATATCCGGCTAGGATCTCAGGGTTGTTTTTACTTTCACCCTCTACTAATACTTCGACAGTCTGCCCTTCATATTCCTTCATTTTTTTCGCAGAAATTTCATTTACGAGTGCATTCAGGCGCTGCAGACGTTCTTTTTTTACACGCATTGGCACGTTGTCTTTCATATTGGCTGCTGGTGTTCCTTCTCTTGGAGAGTAAATGAACGTATAAGCCGCATCAAACTCAACCTCACGATAGAGGGAAAGCGTCTCTTCAAACTGCTCATCTGTTTCATTTGGGAACCCAACGATAATGTCCGTTGTTAATGAAGCATTTGGCATTGCCTCTTTGATTTTGCGCACTAGGTCAAGGTAACGTTCACGATCGTATTTTCTTGCCATGAGTTTCAGCACAGAAGAACTTCCTGATTGAACCGGCAAATGAATATGGTCGAGAAGGTTACCGCCTTTGGCAAGCACTTCAATTAAGTGATCATCAAAGTCACGCGGGTGGCTTGTTGTAAAACGGATACGTGGAATATCGATTTTACGCAGCTCATCCATTAGGTGACCAAGACCATATTCCATGTCTTCAAAATCTTTTCCATACGCATTCACGTTTTGACCAAGAAGGGTAATTTCTTTATATCCTTCTGCTGCTAAGCGTCTGACCTCTTGAATAATTTCATCCGGACGGCGGCTTCTTTCCTTACCGCGCGTGTAAGGGACGATACAGTATGTACAGAATTTATCACAACCGTACATAATATTCACCCAGCCCTTAATTTTTCCTTGGCGGGCTCTCGGAAGATTTTCAATCACATCGCCTTCTTTAGACCAAACCTCAATGACCATTTCTTTTGAAAGGTAGCATTCAGATAATAGCTCTGGCAGGCGGTGAATGTTGTGGGTACCGAAAATCAAGTCAACAAATGGGTGTTTCTTTAAAATACGGTTAACGACAGATTCTTCTTGCGACATGCATCCGCAGACGCCTAAGATTAAATCTGGCTTTTCACGCTTTAGTGCTTTTAAATGACCAAGCTCTCCAAACACTTTGTTTTCTGCATTCTCACGAATGGCACAAGTGTTTAATAAGATGACATTCGCATCTTCAGTCGAATTTGTTGGTTCATAACCAAGCGCCATAAAAATACCAGCCATCACTTCTGTGTCATGCTCATTCATTTGACAGCCATATGTGCGAATATAAAACTTGCGGCCGTTCCCTAACCCTTGAAACCGCTCGTCAATTTGAAATTGATTGTATTCGACTTCTTCTTTACCCCGTTTTTTTGCATCTTTTAAGGAAGGCGGAATGTACACAGCTTCAAAATATTGGCTGTAGTCCTTCTCGGATTTTTTGTCCGATGAACTTACTTGTCCGCTCGCTTTTCTCTGCTCTTCATTCATGAATTTGTACTCCTTTCAAACCAAGCTCCACCCTACAGTATAGACTATTTTGTCGTGAATTGAAAATAAATTCATATGTGTTTTTTCTATGAAAAATGTCTATTCATCTGGACAGTCATCAATACTCTTGATCAAAAGAAAAGAGAGCCTCAGCTCTCTCAATCAAGTATATTCAGTTTTTTTGCTTCTTCTTCGATGATTGTCAGTGCACGGTCAAGCTCTTCTTTTGTGTGCTCTGCTGTGATGATGGCTCTAATTCTCGCTTTTCCTTTCGCTACAGTTGGGAAAGCAATGCCTTGAGCGAAAACGCCGCGCTCGATTAATGCTTTTGAAAAACGGAAAGTGAGTGCCTCGTCTCCAATCATCATCGGAATAATAGGCGTTTCTGTTGGTGCCACCTCAAATCCAAGACCGATGACTTTTTCTTTAAAATAGGCCGCGTTCTCCCAAAGTGTTTCAATGCGCTCCGGTTCGTCTAACAGCACTTCAATGGCTTCTTCACAGGCTCTTGTGACAGCCGGCGGATGTGAGGTGCTGAATAAAAACGGTCTTGCTTTATGCTTTAAATAGTCGATTAAAACGGCAGAACCAGCGACGTAACCGCCTAGCACACCAACTGCCTTACTAAGTGTGCCAACCTGAATATGCACTCTGCCGTCAAGTTGAAAATGATTCACTGTTCCGCGCCCATTTTCACCAAGTACTCCAGACGCATGGGCATCGTCTACCATCACAAAGGCATCATATGCTTCTGCAAGTCTTACAATCTCAGGAAGCGGTGCAATATCTCCATCCATTGAGAACACACCATCTGTCACGATAAGACGGACGCGGTAATTCATCGATTTCTTTAAAATTTTCTCAAGCTCTTCCATATTAGAATGAGCATATACTTTTTTATCTGCCTTTGTTAAGCGAATCCCATCGATGATTGAGGCATGGTTCAGCTCATCTGAAATGACAATATCATCTTTTGTGAGAATACTGGATAAGACTCCTTGGTTGGTCGTAAAGCCTGATTGGAATACAAGGGCTGCCTCTGTCTTTTTAAAAGCAGCGAGCTTTTTTTCAAGCCGTTCATGCATTGTCATCGTTCCAGCAATGGTTCGTACAGATCCTGTTCCAGCACCGAATTCATCAATCGCCTCTTTTGCCGCTTTCATCAGCCTTGGATGTGAGGTGAGACCTAAGTAGTTATTTGAAGAGAGTTGTATGACGGATTGTTCATTTAATGTCACCGTGGAAGATTGTTTGGAATCGATTTCTTTCAGTGTTTGATGGGTGCCTTGCTGCTTCATTGTGTCCAATTCATCTTGTAAATACGTAAATTCTTTCATCATTTCGTCCCCCTTTGATATGATGGCATGATCAGTACGACCTTCCCGCACGTACCATTTCTCATGAGTTCAAATCCCTTTTCAAAATCTTCAAATGGCAGCGTATGGGTGACAACCGGCTGTACATCAATGGTATTCGTTCTTAAAAGTTCAGATACTTGACGCCACGTCTCAAACATTTTTCTCCCCGTGATCCCTTGCACGGTTAATCCCCTAAAAACAATTTGATTCGTAATGTCAATGGTTACCGGCCGCTCTGGCAAACTTAGTATATTCACTTTCCCTCCATTTGCACAAGCTTCGAGTGCTTGATTAATCGCAACGGGATGTCCTGACATCTCACACATCACGTCTGCCCCTTCCATCCGCGTGAGCTGCTTAATCATGGCAACAGGATCATCTTTTCCGATATCCACGATATGATCTGCACCCATTTTACGGGCAAGATCCAGTCTGTATTCATTTTTATCAACAGCGAACACTTGGATAGCCCCGGAGGCTTTTGCAACCGCAATCGCCATTAAACCAATGGGACCGCAGCCAAAAATCGCCACTGACTTTCCTGAAACAGGTGTATGCAAAACTGTATGAACAGCATTTCCAAGCGGTTCTTGAATAGATGCAAGTTCCACTGGCATTTGATCTGGATTATGCCACACATTTTGTTCTGGTACTTTGACATATTCAGCAAAACAGCCATCAATGTCTACCCCTAAAATTTTCGTTTCGCTGCACAAATGCTGCTGACCCGTTAAACACATATAACACTGATTACAGACAATATGCGTCTCAGCCGATACAAAATCCCCTACTTTTGCTCGTGAGACTTGGTTCCCCGTTTTGACAACTTCCCCTGTGAATTCATGACCAAAAATGTACGGTGCTTTGACTCTCCCCTTCGCCCAATCATCCCAATTATAAATATGCACATCCGTTCCGCATATCGATGTAGCCTTTACTTGGATGAGCACTTCATGATCACTTATTTCTGGAATCGGCATTTCCATCATCGTCGCTCCGTAAGCGCTTTCTTTTTTAACAATCGCTTTCATCGTTCCACACATGACGTACAACCCCTTTGTTAAAAAACTTCTCCCAATCCGATCTTATCATGTCTTATTTTAGACGTAAATACCGATGTCTTTCAGGAGAAGACAAATGAACACTCCACATATTTTTTTAGATATTTTTCTAAAAAAAAAGCAAATCTCCTTTTATTCGGAGATTTGCTTTTAAGTTGTCAGCGTTTTTTTGAAACGGCTACATATAAAGCCGGCACAATCAGTAGTGTCAGAATCGTTGAGAAAAAGACACCTGATACGATGCAGATCGCTAGCGGCTTAAAGAGTGGGTCATTACTTAAAGCAACGGGCATAAGAGCGACAAGTGCTGTAAATGCTGTCAGCAAAATAGGTCTAATCCTTGCCCTCCCCGCTTCAATCACAGCTGCCTGTTGATCGAGACCTTGCTTGCGCCTCTGTTCAATAAATTCAAACAAAACGACCGCATTTCGGACAACAATACCTGCCAATGAAACAATCCCCATTGTGGCCATAAAGCTAAACGGCGTTTGAGTGACAAATAGTCCAATAATGGCTCCGGATATCGCTAAGTAAACCGTTCCAAGAACTAAAAGCGGCAGCATGAGTGAATTGAACTGGAAAGCGATGGTCACATAAATGAGCAGCAGGACTACCCCAAATAAGAGACTAATTTCAATAAAGAATTGGGTTTGATCTTCATTTTCTCCGCCCTGAGAAATGGTCAAATTCTTCGCTGCATCGCTTTCCCCAACTTCATTTACAACTTCTGTCATATCGTCTTTAAACGTATCTGATGTACCAGGATATGCCTTTAACGTAATCGTCGGCATCCCATTTTCATGCGGAATGCTTTCAAATTGCTCTGTTTCTTTTTCTTTTACGTATCGGCTAAGCGGCTCAAGTTGAGGCATGCCACCCTCATTTGCACTCACAGGCACCTTGATGTCTTTTAGCTTCAGTCCGTTTTGATGTGTGCTCATGTCTTGTTTCACTACGAGGTCGATGTCATCTGTTCCTTGTTTAAAGGTGCCTAATGGAATTCCTTCTGTGACTAGGCCAAGCTGTCTGCTGACAAACTGAGCAGTGAGCCCATCCTCTGCCATTCGGTCACGATTCAATTCAAATGAGATGGTTTTCACCGGTTGATTGACATCGTCTGTGATCAGGCTCGCTCCACTTTCTTTCATTTCTTTTGTGAGCTTCTCTTTCACATCCACGAGCTTTGAAAATTGTTCTCCTGCAATGGTTACGGTCACAGGCGCACCAGTTGGCGGACCTTGAACAATGGTTTTCATAAAGATATCAGCATCTTTAAATTTCTTTCGCAATGGCTCTGTCATACGATCGATCAATGCTTTACTTGTCATCTGCTCATTATCTACTCTGACAACAACCTGACCCGTATGATCACTTGCGTTTGAGATACTTTCATTAAACAAGTTCGGCACACCGCCGCCTGCAAAAATGGCCGTCTCTTCAATGCCTTTTTGCTGTTTGATCTCTTGTTCTATTTTCTCTAATGTGTCATTCGTTTTATCTAAGGTTGTTTCACTTGGCAGTGTCACAGTGACAACAACCTCTTTCTTATTCGCCGCAGGGAAAAACTCAAATGGTGTGGCGAAAATAAGCAAAAAGGCAAGTGTGGCAACAAGCAAACCACTTAATCCAATGAGAAGTGGTCGCTTCACGATGTTTGTCAGTACTCGATCTGCATAAAAATCGGCTAACCTTTTTAATGGTTTGCCTAAAAAGCCCGGTTCTTTTTGAATCTTCTTGTTCTTTCTTTTTCGGTTTGCTGTATATTGATACACTGGCACAAGTGTCAATGAAATGACCATTGACGCAAGTACAGTTGTGACTAGAACAGACGGTAACGCTCGAATAAATGAACCGTTCGCACCAGAAAGGAAAACAAGCGGCAAGAAAGCAAAGACAACAGCTAGCGTTGACGTCAAAATGGATCCAGCCACTTCTTTTACGCCTGCAATTGTTCCTTTAAGCGGACTTTCGTATTTTTTCATCTGCCTTAAAATATTATCGTTGACGACAATGGCGTCATCTACAAGTATCCCTAGCGCAATGATAAAGCCAATAATTGAAATTTGATTAAGGTCCACTTGTAAAAACGGCAGCGGGATGGTTCCGATCGTTATGGATAGCGGAATCGCAAGTGAAACGATAAACGCACCACCAATAGTTAGACCAAGTGTGGTGACGACAATGACGGCGATGACGGCCACGATCGCTTCTTTGATTAAATCATTAAAAATGGCATCTACTTCACTTTTTTGTGAATAGTAGTCTATCCAATCCACACCATTTGGCAGCTCTTTCTCTTTTCCAATGACCGCACTGACTTTGTCATACATTTTAGGAATATCCAGTCCTGGCTTAATATTGACTGTAAATGAATAGGCTGGTTTCCCGTTATATGAAACGATATCACTTTTCTCTTTTTCTACTTCTTTTAAACGACCAAGCTCACCGATTGTAACAGGCTCTCGGCTCGTTTTTGAGAAAATCTCAATCTTTTTCATTTGATCTAAACGATCATAGGCATCAATGGACAGCTTGACCTTTTCTCCATCTGCCTGGACGTCACCTAGAGGAGATGTGTCAAATTCTTGATTGATGGCATTTGTGACATCAGTCACGTTTAACCCGTTATCCTCCAGTTTACTTGAATCCAAGTTCAATATGGCTTGTTTGTCATTGAACCCTTTGATGACGACACCATCAACACCTTTGATGTCCTCCACTTTTTCTTTTAACGCACGCAGCGATTCCTGACTTTTTGCTAAATCAGATGAGTTACTTGCTACAAGCATATAAGAACCAACTGGCACATTGCCAAACTCATCCTTTACATCTGGCTCCATCACACCATCTGGAAAAGAAGAGGCGACATTTGTGGTTTCACTCTTGATTTGACTTGCCACCTTTTGAAAATCGGCTTGATCATCAATTTCAAGCACAATATTTGAGAAACCAATAGCAGAAACAGAGCTTGTCTTCTCTACACCATTGATATCAGAAATGGCCGACTCGAGCTTATTGGTGACATCACTTTCTACCTGTTTTGCATCAGCACCAGGGAAAACAGTCGAAATGGTTACAATATTTGCTTGAAACTCTGGCAGTTCTCGTTTAGGAAGCTGTGTAAACAAATAACCTCCAGCAATGAGAACGATAAAAAATAAAATAAAAACAAGCTTTCCTCTTTTTAAAAAAGCTTCAATCATTATTTCACCTACTTAAATATTTATTTTTGATGAAGTATTTTCAACTTAATCTTAATTTATCATCATGGTGAAAAAATGCAAGCTCTAATATGTCATTTTCTATCTATTTTGTGAAAGAAATATGTTATATGAGAAATGTATAGCGGTAAACAAAAACAACCTGCTTACATGATGTAAGCAGGTTGAAAATAATAAAATTAGAATTATCGTGGTTCAACAATCAGTTTGATTGCTGTTCTTTCTTCTCCATCGATAAGAATGTCAGTAAAGGCTGGAATGCATATCAAATCCACTCCGCTAGGCGCAACAAATCCCCTTGCAATGGCGACAGCCTTGACCGCCTGATTCAGTGCTCCAGCGCCGATAGCCTGTATTTCCGCTGCACCGCGTTCACGTAAAACGCCGGCTAATGCTCCTGCTACTGAATTTGGATTTGACTTTGCTGAAACTTTTAAAATTTCCATTTTTGCTCCCCCTTAAATTTACAATGGATAAGTGAGTGTTCATTAGAACAATCTTTGTTAGATGTTGCTATTTTTTTGAAAATCCATCCCCAAAATGTTTTTCAAAAATAGCAGGCTACCTACCATTTTTACTATATTCACGATAGAGGGCGCATATTCCTTCTTTCTGATTAATATTTTTCTGAAATAAATATGTGAATATTTATTCAAAGAAAATATGGTCATCATTTATCAAAATTCGATCAATTTTGACAGCTTTTTTCGACGGTTCGTCAATTTCTACGATCACTGCACTTAATGTCGTGCGGCCTTCTGCAATTTCAAAACGGACAGGGAGGCTCGTTTTAAATCGTTTAATAATCGTTTCCCGATCAACACCTAAAATACCGTCATAAGGACCAGTCATGCCAACATCCGAAATATAAGCAGTTCCTTTTGGCAAGACGCGGTTATCTGCTGTTTGAACATGTGTATGCGTTCCAACGACACACGATGCACGGCCATCAGTATACCAACCCATTGCTTGCTTTTCACTTGTGGCTTCACCATGAAAATCAATAAAAATAAACGGTGTACGTTTTGAAGCTTCTGCTATGAGCTCATCTACTTTTTGAAATGGGCAGTCAATCGGAGGTAAAAATGTGCGGCCTTGCAAGTTGATGACAGCTAGTTCTTTACCTTGTTTTTTAATAAAAGTGAGCCCTTTCCCTGGTGTACCTTGCGGGAAGTTTGCCGGACGAACAATATGGGGTGCATCATCGATGAAATCGAAAATGTCTCTTTTATCCCATGTATGGTTCCCCATCGTGAGCACATCAGCCCCAGCTTGAAGCAGCTCGTGATAGATTTTTTCAGTAAGACCTTTCCCATGAGCCGCATTTTCTCCATTGACAATCGTAAAGTGTGGCTGGTATTTTTTCTTTAGCTTTGGCAAGTATTCTTTCAGTGTATCTCTGCCAGGTGAACCAACGATATCTCCAACAAATAATATTTTCATACGTTTTGAACCCTTTCTCTTATAAAATGATCTTCTTATCAGTGTTGCATATTTACACAAAAAAATAAAGCGGCGCTAAGCGCACCGCTCTATTTTGCATACTCTACTGCGCGAGTTTCTCGAATAACTGTCACTTTAATGTGACCAGGGTAATCGAGCTCGTCCTCAATCCGCTTACGAATATCCCTTGCTAGACGGTGAGCTTCAAGATCATTAATTGAATCTGGCTTCACCATAATACGCACTTCACGTCCAGCTTGTATCGCAAACGATTTTTCAACACCTTCATAAGATTCAGAGATGTCTTCTAATTTCTCAAGTCTCCGAATGTAATTTTCAAGCGTCTCACTTCTTGCACCAGGGCGTGCTGCAGATAATGCATCGGCTGCCGCAACAAGAACAGCGATAATAGATGTCGGTTCTTGGTCACCATGGTGAGATGCAATACTGTTGATGACAACAGGATGCTCTTTATATTTCGTCGCAAGCTCAACGCCAATTTCCACGTGGCTTCCTTCTACTTCATGATCAATGGCTTTTCCAATGTCATGCAGAAGACCTGCTCGTTTTGCAAGCTTTGCATCTTCTCCAAGCTCTGAAGCCATGAGACCTGCAAGATGTGCAACCTCAATTGAATGCTTCAGGACATTTTGTCCATAACTTGTACGGAATTTTAAGCGACCGAGAATTTTGATGAGATCCGGATGCAAACCGTGAACTCCGACTTCAAATGTCGTTTGCTCACCCATCTCGCGGATATAATCATCGACTTCACGGCGTGATTTTTCCACCATTTCTTCAATTCGTGCAGGATGAATACGTCCATCCTGGACTAGCTTGTCCAGAGCTATCCTCGCTGTTTCACGTCTTATCGGATCAAAGCCCGATAAGATAACAGCTTCAGGTGTATCATCAATGATCAGGTCAATACCTGTTAACGTTTCTAACGTACGGATATTTCGTCCCTCACGTCCGATAATACGACCTTTCATCTCATCATTTGGAAGATTGACTACAGATACTGTTGTTTCAGCTACATGATCAGCTGCACAACGCTGTAACGCAAGTGAAAGAATGTTTTTCGCTTTTTTATCAGCCTCTTCTTTCGCCCGGTTTTCAGATTCTTTCGTCATGACTGCAATGTCGTGGGAAAGCTCATTTTCAACTTGATCCAGAATGATTTGTTTCGCTTCATCTCGAGTTAGACTAGAAATACGCTCCAACTCAGCTTTCTGCAAACGAATCATATCATCCACTTTGCTTTCCATCTCTTCAATATGTTGTTGTCGTTCATTCAGAGAATGATCTCTCTTCTCCAACAGGGACTCCCGTTTATCTAAAGATTCATCCTTGCGATCAAGGTTTTCCTCTTTTTGAAGTAAACGGTTTTCTTGTCTTTGAAGCTCATTACGTCTTTCACGAACTTCTTGCTCCGCCTCTACACGAAACGAATGAATTTCATCTTTCGCTTCTAAGAGCGCTTCTTTCTTCAATGCTTCCGCATCACGCTTTGCATCCTCAACAATTTGTTCGGCCATGTTTCTTGCGCCGGATATTTTTGCTTCTGCAATGGTTTTACGAACAAAGTAGCCAACAACTAAACAGATTAGGCTCAGCAAAATGGAGATGATCGTAAACATCGTAGGCGACATATTTTCACCTCCTCTTGCTATGAACTTGGTTTTACAAATAAAGTGTCGGCATGTACATTGTTTTGTGTCTCAACATACAGGGCCTTCACAGGGAATGAGATCCTCACTGCCCTTGTCAAGTTTAAATTAGTTATCAATCATGTTAAGAAAAACAAGTGATACATTCCCATTGTAATTGTGTCGGAAATACTTGTCAAGCTAGTCAGACTAAGGCGTAAGTCGTTATTTCAAGCAAAGACAGAACTTTTGACCCGCTAGCTGTTATGTAATTGTAAAAAAAAGACGCTTTTCAGCGTCTTTTTAGTCATTCAATTCCAATTCTTCTTGTCCTTCTTCGTCAGTTGATTTCACTCCGTTTGTATCCAAACCGTAGTGTTCCCTGATCTGCTCCTGAATCATAAGAAGAATGTCTTTATTCTCTTTTAGGAATTGCTTCGCATTTTCACGTCCTTGTCCAAGACGTTCCTCTTGATAAGAATACCAAGCCCCGCTCTTTTGTACGATATCTAGTTCGCTTCCAAGGTCGATGATTTCTCCCTCTTTCGAGATACCTTCACCGTACATAATGTCTACTTCGGCAATACGGAATGGCGGTGCCACTTTGTTTTTCACAACTTTAATTCTCGTTTTGTTCCCCATGATGTCGTTCCCTTGTTTCAACTGTTCAGCACGGCGTACTTCTAAACGAACAGATGAATAGAACTTAAGTGCACGTCCACCAGGCGTTGTTTCAGGATTACCAAACATAACCCCTACTTTTTCACGAATTTGGTTAATAAAGATCGCAATTGTTTTTGATTTGTTGATAGCACCAGATAGTTTACGAAGTGCTTGAGACATCAAACGTGCTTGAAGACCAACGTGTGAATCTCCCATGTCTCCTTCGATCTCTGCTTTTGGTACAAGAGCAGCTACTGAGTCAATGACAACAATATCAACTGCACCACTACGAACAAGTGCTTCTGCAATTTCAAGTGCTTGTTCTCCTGTATCCGGCTGAGAAAGCAATAACTCATCAATATTGACACCTAATTTTTGAGCGTAAACTGGATCTAGCGCATGCTCCGCATCGATAAATGCAGCTTGTCCTCCCTGCTGCTGAACCTCAGCAATCGCATGAAGTGCTACTGTCGTTTTACCAGAACTCTCTGGACCATATACTTCAATAATACGGCCGCGAGGGTATCCACCTATTCCAAGCGCAGTATCAAGTGCTAACGAACCACTAGGTACTGTTGAAATACGTGTATCTGTTTGCTCTCCTAGTTTCATAATAGAGCCTTTACCAAACTGTTTTTCTATTTGTTTAAGAGCCATATCTAAGGCTGCTTGACGATCACTCATTCTATTGTTTCCTCCTTTATCAATTCCACTATCTATACTATACCTTGTTTTACGTCATTTGCCAAGAAAAAAACGAACACATATTCGATTTTTTCTTGGCAGATTATTTAAGAAAAGAGCTGTTTCTATTAGAAAAAACGCTCTTTTATAAAGGAGTAAACCTCATAAAAAAACAAAATTAACTATCTTTTAATAATTTGAGAAGGTGGTGCAAACCATATTTCACAGCACGCTTGCGAATGCCTGATCGACTGCCAGTAAACATCCATTCAAACACGTCTGTCTGGTCTTTTGTCGATAGCCCGATAAATACTTTTCCAACCGACTGTCCTTCGTGTGGTTCAGGACCTGCCACACCTGTAAAGCTAATACCGATATCGCTTCCCGTCAGTTTTCTAACGCCTTCTGCGAGCTCTAACGCACACTCTTTGCTGACAGCACCATGAGAAGACAATGTTTCTTTACGGCAGCCCAGCACTTGCTGCTTGACTTGATTTGTGTAACAAACCACACTGCCGTTTAAAATGGATGATGCCCCTTCGAGATCTGTCAGCCACTCTGAAAACATACCACCAGTCAGGCTTTCAGCCGCTGCTACTGTTTTCCCGTGTTCATGCAAGGCCTTTGAAGCTTCAAAGGCAAGAGATGTATCACCATATCCGTAGAAGTACTCGCCGACCCGTTCTAAAATTTGTGCTTCGGTTTCTTTTAACAGACGCTCTGTTTCTTTTTCATCCTCATGCTTGGCTGTCAGCCTTAGCGTCACTTCCCCGTCAGCTGCAAGCGGTGCAATCGTTGGATTGGTCTGTGCATCAATTAAATCTTCAAGATCTGTTTCCAGCTGAGATTCACCGATGCCAAAGAAACGCAAGACAACAGACACGATTTTTTCCTTTAGGCCGAGTTTTTCAGAAATAAGCGGCTTCGCTTCGTTTTCAAACATCGGGTGCAATTCACTTGGCGGTCCAGGGAGCAGAATGTAAAACGTATCTCCCTCTTGTATAAACATACCAGGTGCCATTCCGAAATGGTTTACGAGCACATCAGATCCCTCTAGAACGAGCGCCTGTTTACGGTTGTTCGGCGACATATCACGTCCGGTTTTACGGAAGTATTCTTGAATAGACTCAAATGCTTCTTCATTTAGCACAAGCTCTTTACCGAGCGTACTCGCAATGGTTTCTTTTGTTAAATCGTCTTTCGTTGGTCCAAGACCACCTGAGAAGATAATAAAATTCGATCTTTCCTGTGCCACTTGAATGGCCCTTTTTAAACGCTCTGGATTGTCACCAACTGCTGTGTGGTAATAAACATTCACACCAATTTCAGCTAGTTGTTTGCTGATGAATTGTGCATTCGTATTCGTAATTTGCCCTAGCAAAAGTTCGGAACCGACTGCAATAATTTCTGCTTTTCTCTCTGACTTCAAAGCGTACACGTCCTTTTTAGTTAGAATTCTTTAAGGCTTCCCAGTTTTTCGCAAAGTAATCCCATCCTGAGACAACAGTGAAGAACACCGCTACCCACATGGCAAGATCACCAAAAGGGAATGATACAAGTTCAAACGGCAGGTTATGCAAAAGAAGTGCCGAAATCGCAATGATTTGCGCCCACGTCTTCACTTTTCCAAGCATATTGGCTGCGACCACTTCACCGCCTCCAGCTAAGACAAGCCTTAGGCCTGTTACAGCAAATTCACGGCTAATGATTACAATTGCCATCCATGCCGGTGTGAGATTGTATTGAACAAGTATAATTAAAGCCGCTGAAACAAGCAATTTATCTGCAAGCGGATCTAAAAATTTACCAAAGTTTGTGACTAAATTGAGCTTACGTGCATAGTAACCATCAATCCAGTCGGTTGTCGAAGCGACAATAAACAAGATCGCTCCAACAAGGTGAGTGACTTCGATGCTGACGTCACCAAAGCGCGCGACACCCCAATCTAATGGAGCAAGCATAATCAACATAAACACAGGAATCAAGGCGATCCTAGAAAGAGTAATTTTATTCGGTAAGTTAAACATGAATTCCAATCCTCCAATAAAGCATTTTTTTATGTATATAATAGTAGGAACAAAAGAAAAGTCATCTACTTGCTTAAGATGACTTTTCCTTTCCTTTATTCACAATCACAATGTTTTGTGTCATGGTGTTTTTAGGGTCTAATTCGTACTTCAGCGTTTCGTCATTGACTTTGATATCGATTCCCGATGCATTTCCTAAGCGGATATCGACTTGGGAAAGATCAGATAAGTCTGTTTTAAACGATTCGCCATCTTTCAATTCACCCATCTTCAGCACTTTTCCAGATTCGTCTCTCACACGAAGCCATGAAGCTTGTGAGGCAGAAATGGTTAGCTCCATCTTTTCTGCACCTGATACTTCATACGTTGTCGTAGAACCCTCTGTATTCGTCGCCTTCAAAGAAACATCTTCATCGTCTTTAGATGAATCCTTTGAGGAATCGTCTTTTTCAGATGATTTTTCTTGATCATCTGACGAAGCTTTTTCCTTTTTCTTTTGATCCTTTGCAAGCGATGAATCCTCAGACACTTCGTATTTTGATTCTGATTGCTGAGGAGCCGCCTGATTATTTTTTTGTCCGCTATCATGATTAACCGCTTGAACGATCACATAAATGATAGCGATCACCACAAGGATCCCTCCAATGATTAAAATCGTCGGAAGCAGCTCCAGTACCTTTGAGGCAGGCTTTGGCAGCTCTCTTTGCGGTTTAATATTTGATAATTTATCAGACACTTCATCGTTATACGTGCTTGGTACATCTTTACGAAACTCTTCGAACAATTGTTCAGGATTCAGTCCAACGGCTTCGGCATATTGTTTAATAAACGCTCTGACGTAAAATTTACCTGGAATGATATCATAATTTCCTTGTTCTATTGCTAGCAAATAGCGCTTTTGGATTTTGGTAGCCGCCATCAGATCCTCCAGCGACATCCCTTTTTCCTCTCTGGCCTCAACGAGCCGTTTTCCCAATTCAGTCAAAACAAACACCTACCATTACCATATTAAAAATCGAAGCCAGAAAAACCAGAATGATCAAACACTTGTGGTTCTTCAGCGTGCTCGTATGTAATTTCTTCGTCTGCACTATTACGCAATTCAATGATGTAGTCGAAATCATCCATTGTATATTCTGAATTTTGAATAAAGATATCTGGATGCTCTACAACCTTTGTAGCAGGCAGTCTCATAATTTCTCTTAAAAGCTGCAAGTGCTTCTCAGAACCTCTTCTTGTCGACACAATCCCATCAATAATAAAGACGTTATCCGGGCTGTATTCATCTGCAATCAGCTGACTGCGAATGGTCTGTTTCAAAAGAGTCGACGATACAAAAAGCCATCTCTTACTTGCACATACACTTGAAGCAACAATTGATTCTGTTTTTCCAACCCGCGGCATTCCGCGAATTCCAATCAATTTATGTCCTTCTTTTTTAAATAATTCAGCCATAAAATCAACAAGTAGACCAAGCTCGTCCCTTTCAAAACGGAACGTCTTTTTGTCATCCGCATCACGCTGAATGTATCTTCCATGACGAACAGCTAAACGGTCACGAAGTTTTGGCTGTCTTAGTTTCGTTACTTTTATCGTTTCCATTGTATTTAAAATTGATTCAAGCCGCTTAATTTGTTCTGTGTGGTCACAGCGAAGAAGCATGCCGCGTCTTGATACATCAACACCATTAATTGTCACAATATTAATTGAAAGCATCCCCATTAAAGAAGAAATGTCTCCTAAAAGTCCGGGACGGTTCACCTGTATCTCATATTCAAAATACCATTCGAGCTTTGCCAAATGATATTACCCCCTTCATTGTGGCAAATTTTTACCTTCCTTTATCATAAAGCATTTTCACATTTTTAGAAAGCACAATGTTGTGAAACAGTTAAAATAAAAAGAGAGGCACAAACGACCCCTCTTTTTGTTTAGTGCGAGCTATTATTTTCAACCAGTTTGACCATCATATTGGCAATTGCGCGCTGCTCATCTTCTGATGCGACGCTCCAAAGGTCAGCAAGTACTCTTTCTTGCTCATTCTTTGCTTCAACTTCATTAGCCAGGTATCCGCCAATTTCATACGCAAGGTTATTGATAGTATCATCTTTTAAGCCTTTATCCTGCGCATGATTTAAACGGTCTCCTAAAAAGTTTTTCCAATGGTCCCAGTTCTCAAGTACTGACATGTCGATTCCTCCATTCGAAAAGATGAATTACAGCCATAGCTTTTGTCATGGAGTGACGAATTATACACGTTTTTAACAGTACCAGCCGCCATTAACGGATAAAATTTGACCAGTCATATAACTTGACTGCTTTGAGGCGAGAAACCAAATGACATCGGCTATCTCTTCAGGTGCGGCAAGACGGCCGAGCGGAATCTCCTCTTCCATCATCGCAAGGTCTTCTTGTGTGAAGCTTTTCATCATATCAGTTTGAACAGCACCTGGTGAGACTGCATTTGCTCTAATTCCACTTGGGGCAAGCTCTTTGGCAAGCCCTTTAATGAAAGCATTTTGAGCACCCTTGACCATACTATACAGTACTTCACACGAGGCACCCGTTTCCCCCCATATCGAGCTAACTGCAATAATATGACCTGACTTTTTTTGGATCATGGCAGGCAAAATAGATTGGGTAAGCTCATATGGACTTGTCACATGAAGCTGCACCATGCTGGCTAGAACTTCTTTTTCAGTATCTGTCACTAAACCAACATGACTCTTTCCGCTATTTAAAACAAGAATATCTGGAGCAAGCGGCAGGCGGCTGACAAGTTCTAATGCTCCGCCTATTTTCGCTAAATCAGCTTGGACGACGTGCGTTTCTACTTGATATGTTTCTTTGAGATCACCGGAAAGACGACTAGCCGCTTGTTCATTTTGATGATAATGGAGCATCAGATGGCAGCCTTCTTGGGCAAGCTTTTTGGCTGTCGCCTGCCCAATTCCGCCACTGGCACCAGTAATCAGTGCCCAACGACTCATACTTTGTTCCTACTTTCTTTATGGAATCCTTATTCTTTTCGTTTAAATGGGAACCAATTTGCTGATCCGAACAATTTGACCATCACAGGTACGAACAATGGTAGCACAACGAGTGCATACAATAAAAGCCCTGTGAGAACAAGTGTTGCAATCTGTAAGAGTGACAATACACCTGATGGCAGCATCGCTGCAAATGTTCCTGCCAAAATGACGGCAGCAGACATAATAACAGATCCCATATTTTTCATTGATTCAGTCATGGCAAACTGAATATCTTTCGTTTTGTATTCATTGAACCGTTCCATTAAGAAAATCGAATAATCGACTCCTAGTGCCATTAAGATGACAAAGCCAAAGAATGGAACAGCCCAGTTGATACCCGGATATCCGAAGAAATGGGTGAAAATAAATTCTGTTACACCAATGGCGGTAAAGTACGTTAAGATCAGCGATCCAACTAAGTAAAGCGGCATCACGAGAGAACGGAAGAGAATCACTAGTATTAAGAAAATACCGATCATCATGTAAAAAACCGTCTTATTGAAGTCTTGGTCTGACAGCTGTTTTAAATCAGCGTTCATACTTGATACACCAGATACGCCAAATGAAACATCTTTTAGGTTTGTTTCAGGAAGTGCACGTTTGACCGAAGCTTCTACTTGTTTAATTGTTTTCATGGCGTCGTTTCCATATGGATTGTCTTCTAAGATGACGTCAATCTTTGTCATCTTGCGGTCATCCGACATATAGGAATCGAACACTTGCTTGAAAGCTTTATTTTTTAGGACATCTTTTGGAATAAACCAACCGGCCATGTCTTGATCTGGTGCGTTTTTCAGTTCATCTAAGTAGTCTCCTGCACCCATTAAGCCGTTTGAAATTTTCTCAAGACCGTCGACACTTTTGTTTAGACCATCCGTCAGCTTGGTCAGATCGTCACCAAAGCCGCCAATTTTTTCTTTCATTTGTTTTTGACCATTAATGATGTCGCCGGCTCCATTTGCAAGTTTAGGCATACTATCAGCTAACTGTCCTTGGCCTTTAGACGTTTGATCTAGCCCGTTTTCAATGGCTTCTAAGCCAGCAATCAGCTCATCAATTTGATTTGTAAACACTTTTTGCTGCTCTGAAGCTTTTGCGATAAAAGCATCTGCTGCTTCAAGCTGTTTTTTTGCTTCTTTTGCTTGTTTTGCATAGCTGTCAGCCTGTTTGGCTCCTTCTTGCAAGGTAGTAGAAAGTTCCTTATATGAAGCCTTGATGGCTTGATATGATTGATTTTCTTTCACTTGCGGAATTTGCTGCTCAAGTGTACTGAACTGTTTATTTGCTTGACTGATCAAAGCTTTCACATCCGCTGCGGCAGAGGATGAAGTATCGACTTGTGCCAATGCGGCTTTTAATTCTTTGGAAATGCTTTTATAAAGTGCCACTTGCTGATTCACTTGTGCGACTTGATCTGTTAATTCCTTTTTCGCACCCTTTATTCTTTCTTTAATTTCAGAAACACCTTTTTTATTTTGATCAATTCCGTTTTGCAGTTCTCTCATCGATTTTTCGACGTTTTGAATACCTGATTTTACGGATTCGGTTCCAGAAATCAATTTGTTAATGCCTTTTCCAGATGATTTAATTTGTGGTGTTTGATCCTCGATGGATTTACTCATGGTTGTAAGAGCATCTTGGATCTTTTTCAACCCTTCGTTACTTTTATCAAGCCCGCTATTTAGCTCTTTGGCTTGAGATTTCACGTACAGATCATTCAGTCCTTTTCCAACAGGGCGTGTCGCACTTCTTACTTTACTCACGCCATCTGTTTGTTCAATGGCGCGGCTTAGTTTTTCAACAGCAATCAGGCCTTCGTTATTGTCTAAAAGATCAGATGATTTCACGACAACGGTTGCCGGAAGGGCTTCACCTGGTCCAAATTTGTCAGAGATCGTATTAAATGCATTGACGGATTCGTATTTATTGCCGATTTCGTCTAGGTTGTTATATGAAAGTGTTCCTTTATACATAAGAATCGCTGGAAGGGTAATAATTGCAACGATTAGCAAGCTGAGAAGTGGTTTCTTAAATGAAAAACGACCGGCTGTTTCCCACATTTTCGATTGCGGGTGGGCAATATCGCCTTTGATCGGCCAAAATAACACTTTTCCTAAAACCGCCATAAAGAATGGAACGACAGTGAGCAGTGCCACAATTAACACGGCGACACCAACCGCCACGGCGACAGCTGATTTATACAGTTGGAATTGGGCTAAACCGATACACGTAAAACCAATGAGGACAGCAATTCCGCTGAATAAAACGGTTTTACCTGCCGTCTTATATGTTGTAATAATCGCCTCAATCTTATCTTTTCCGTGAGATAGTTCTTCTTTAAACCGGCTTAGCAACAGGATGCAGTAGTCGGTTCCAATCCCAAACATGATGGCGACCATAAAAATTTGGGTAAAGGTCGAGAGCGGAAAATCAACATACTTTACTAGGTAAGCCACAATGGATTGGCTGACCAAATAGGAAAGCGCCACGGCCACTAAAGGAACGAACGGTGCCACTGCGGATCTAAAGACAAGCACAAGAACAATTAAAATAAACCCAATTGTAATGAATTCCGTTTTTTTCAGACCTTCTTGTGAGCTTGTGATGACATCATCGTCGATTAGCGGCTGCCCTGTCATTTCAAATTTCAGGTTCAGGCTCTTAAGCTTTTCATTGACTCTTTCTTTAAAATCGGATGCTTTGATTTTGTTCGAGTCGTATGTAACTGGAACAAGAAGTGTTGTTTGATCTTTAGAGAGTATCTGTCGTTTGATATCTTTGTTTGCATCAAAATAAGAAGTGATGTCTTCAACATGGAGATCTTGATCCTTTTCTAAAATCTCCATCGCTTTCTTTAAAGAGGCTTCTCTTTCTTTGACGATATCCTTTCCTTGAAAGACAATGACGATCGATTTTTCCGTATCCCCATTTTCAGACATGTTCTTTAATAATTGATCGGCGTAGGAAGAGGGATAACCATCTGGAACAGAAATCTGCCCTTTTTCTTTTGTTAATTGCGCCATATTAGGGGCGGTGATTAATAATACAGCCGCTAGTACGACCCAAAGGATCGTGATCAGCCATCTACCCTTTATGATTGCTCTCATTACTATGTTGTGCCTCCTCTTCGATGATAATTTGATAAATCTTTTCATATGTTTGAATAAATGATTCGATTTCTTTTTCATCAAATTTTTCTAAATATGACCGAACAAGATCCTGAAGCTGCTTTTCCATTCGGCTGACCACTTCTTTTCCTTCGGGTGTCACATAAAGATGAACGTTTCTTCGATCAGCTTGATCATGCTCTCGATAAATATAATCTTTATTAAAAAGACGATTGGTCATGGATGTCACAGCACTTTTATTGACATTACATTCGATGGCAAGGTCTGTTGATGTACATCCTGGGTGTAAATTGATGTATCGAAGCGAGTAATATTGATCAAGTGTCAGTTCTTTATCGAGCTTTTCCGTGATCATACTCGATACTTTTTTCTCCATCATGAGATAGACGTCCGCATATCTCTGGATGAGCTGGGCAATTTTATTTTGTACCATATGCTGCTCCTTTAGTTTGATTGTTTAACTATTAAATAGTTTAACTAATTACCGAAACAATTGTCAATCAATATCTTCGCATATAAAGCGCTTTCTTTAGCTGGACACAAAAAAGACAAACTCTTATACGTTGAGTTTGTCTTTTTTTCATTTATTTTGCTTTCGGTACGACTTTAAAAACTGACATTCTTTCTTCATCAATTTCTTCGTCTAAGATTTGCTGAATATCTGTTAATTGGATTTGCTCCAGTACTGGCACGACATCAAATAAGCTCATTTCTAAGAATGCGTATCGAGTGAATTGATTGGCGATGTACTCCGGGGAGTTCATTGCTTTTAAAAAGCTGCCAATTTTTTTCTTGCGAGCAAGTTCAATCTTTTCTTCTGTGATCAGGCTTTTTGCTTGAAGAAGCGTTTCTTTTAATTCATCTGCGAGTTGATCAGGGTCATTTGTGTCTCCGCCAACTGATGTGAAGCCAAAGCCGCCTTCTTCCGTATAATCGTAACTGAAGGTCTCATCAATCAAGCCTTTTTCATACATCTGTTCATATTGTAAGGAGCTTTTACCAAACAGCGTCTCTAAAATGAGATTCATTCCGAGCTCATGTTTTAACAGTTCATTGCCTTTTTTATGAGGATTCTTTGTTTTTAATCCAAACATACATTTTGAGCCTTGTACGTTCATTGGAAGTTCGTATTCTTTTCGGTACACACCTTCAGGCTCATTGATGTCTTTTCGTTTGATCTCTGGCTGGTCTGTAAATGGCTTTTTCGCCTGATTCGCTCGAACTTGATCTAATATTTGCTTCGGATCAACGGGACCGACAACAAATAGAAGCATATTGCTTGGGTGATAGAACGTTTCATAGCATTCATACAAATGATCTTTTGTAATCGGAGCGATGCTTTCTACTGTTCCAGCTATATCAATTCTCACAGGATGCTCTTGATATAGATTTTCAATCAAACCGAAGAATAAACGCCAGTCGGGATTGTCATCATACATGTTAATCTCTTGACCAATGATGCCCTTTTCTTTTTCGACTGTTTTTTCAGTAAAATAAGGTTCTTGCACAAAATCAATGAGTGTCTCAAGGTTTTGTTCGACATTTGAGGTGCTTGAAAATAAGTAAGCCGTTCTCGTAAACGTCGTAAATGCGTTTGCGGCTGCCCCCTGTTTACTAAATGTATGAAACACATCACCATCTTCTTTTTCAAACAGCTTATGCTCTAAGAAATGGGCAATTCCATCAGGCACTCGGATCATGTCTTCTTTGCCAAGCGGCACAAATTCATTGTCAACAGAGCCATATTTTGTTGTAAAGGTTGCATATGTTTTGTTAAACCCTTGCTTCGGGAGCACATAGACGTCAAGTCCGCTCTCCATTTTTTCATGATACACCGTCTCTTGCAGCTGATCGAATTGAATTGTTTTCACTGTCATGAAGCACCCTCCGTTCCTTTAAGAAAATAGGTCGTATCCCATTCGATTTTTTGACCCACTTTGATGATGTCCTCTTTTGTCACTCTGTCTAACGCTTCTAAAAAGGAATCGAGGCTCTCCCCTGTTGGCACGACGGCATGCTGATATAAGTATTCCGCTGTTCCATAAGACGTATCAATGGTTTCGAGTAGCTGATTTTTGACGACAGCCTTTGTCTGTTCAATTGCTTCATCAGAAAAATCGCCTTTTTGCATGGCATCAAATTGTTCTTTGATGATGTCTACTGCCTGCTGATAGTTGCCGACTTCAATTCCTGACATGACCATCATCAAACCTTTAAAGCTCTCAAGTCTAGAGACAGCATAGTACGCAAGACTTGCTTTTTCCCGCACATTGATAAATAGCTTTGAATGAGAGAAGCCGCCGAATATGCCATTAAACAAATGCAGCGCCGGATAATCTTCATCTGCTATCGTTGTATGTGTGCGAAAGCCAATGTTCAGCTTTCCTTGTTTTACGTCCTCTTTATCAATGACTTCTTTTGGCTCTATTTGTGATCTTGATGATTCGGTATTTTGTTTGACTGGCTCTCTTTCACTTGTTTTAAAGTATTGCGAGACCATTCGATTGATATCTTGTTCATCAACGTCTCCCACAACATAGAGATCCAGCTGGTTGGACTTAAGTGCATGTTCGTATGCTTTAAAGAGCGCTTCTGCCGTAATCGCTTCGACGTCTTCCATTTCACCATTGACGTGCAGTGCATATGGCTCACCTTTACACATTTCCTGTACAAGTCTTAAGTTTGAATAGCGCATTTTGTCATCATAAACGGCTTGAATGCGCTGTTTCAATGTTCGCTTTTCTTGCTCAACGTACAATTCATGAAATACTCCGTTTTCCACGTACGGGTGGAATAATAGTTCAGAAAGTAAGGCAATCCCTTTTTCTAGTAAAGGGGTTTGATCCTTTAAATATTTTTCATTCGCCATTTCTAGACGGAAGGTAATGATGTGATTTTCACCTTTTTTCGCCATGTCTGCGGAAACGGTCGCCCCATAGAGCTCGTCGAAATATGCACGAAGCTCTCCCGTTTTCGGCATTTTTTCTGTTCCTCTTAAAAGCACATGCGGGAAAAGGGAACGCATGGTGACGTCATCTTTGGATAAAGGCGCAAGCATTTTAAAAAGGATCGTCACGGTTTTAAATTTTTCTGTTTTGACAATATGAGTATGAAGACCAGGTGTATCAAATGTCTTCTCTTGTAAGTACGTCATGAGAAACCTCCTTTGTTCATCCTATTTATTATGTATTAGAACATAGCTGATATATACGTGAAACAGCCATTTAATAGTCATTATATCAATCAGAGGAAAGGATAGGAAATAAAAACGCCTCTGCTAAAAGCAGAGACGCAGGTTGTTATTTCATTCTAAACGGCCACCAATTCCATTTTCCAAAGATGCGAACCATGACCGGAATAAAGAGTGGTAGAACAACAAAAGCATATAATAAAAGTCCAATGAGTACGACCGTTGCAATTTCAACTAATGACAATACACCCGAGGGCAGCATCGCAGCAAAAGTACCCGCTAAAATAGCAACTGCTGAAATAATGACGGACCCCATATTTCTCATCGCTGATATCATGGATGCTTGAACATGCTCTCCCTTCCATTCATTAAAGCGATCCATCAGGAAGATCGAATAATCAATGCCAAGGGTCACAAGGATAACAAAGCTGAAAAATGGAACAGCCCAGCTGACACCATCGTAGCCAAAGAATGTTTTGAAAATCCATTCTGTTAAACCAATGGATGTAAAATACGTTAATATGAGTGAAAGTGTTAAGTATATCGGCATGACGATTGACCTTAGTAATAAAACTAAAATAATAAAGATACCAATTAACATGAAAATAACCGTTCTGATAAAGTCACCGTCTGACGTTTCTTTTAAGTCAACATTTAAACTGGAGATACCAGATACACCGTAATTGGCATTTTTCAAACCACTTACAGGTAAATATTGATCAAGGGTTTCTTCAATTTTTGCTACACCTTTCATTGCTTCATTGCTGTATGGATTTACATTTAAAATCACTTCAAAGGTTGTTAATTTACGATTTGGGGACATATACGTATTAAATATTTTCTTAAACTCATGGCGTTTCAATACTTCTTCTGGTATAAACCAGCCCGTTACTTCTTCATCTGGTGCTTCCTGAAGCTGTTTTAAGTAGCTGTCTGCCTCGGTAAAGCCGCTTTTTACTTGCTCAAGTCCGGAAATACTTTCATCTAATCCATCTGTTAATAGTGATAGTTTAGATGATAGCTGGTTAAACCCTTTTTTCACGGCTTTTTGGCCATCTGTCAGCTGATCTGCGCCATCTTCAATTTTAGGCATTTCTTTGATGAGCTGTTTTTGGCCTTTATTCGTTTCATCAAGACCATCATAAATTTGATCTAGACCTGTCATCAGCGCCTTTACTTGTTGTTTGATTTCTTTTTGCTTGCTTGAGAACGTTTGAATGACTTGATCTGCTTTCTTGATCTTTTGTTTAAAGGCAGATGCTTCCTCTTCATAGACGCTCATTTGCTCTCCAGCTTGATCGAGCATTCCTTTTGTGTCTTTGAATACTTTTTTGATTTCTTTATATTCATTCATGTCTTTGATTTCTGGAAGCCGGTTTTCAAGCCCTTCAAATGATACGTTTTCATAGGATTGTTTCACTTTTTTAATCGTTGTCATCAGCTGTTCATTTGATGTTGCGTGACCTTCAAGTGTGCTTACGACTCGTTCAAGATCTTGAATCATGGTTTCACTTCTGCGATATTCTTGCTCTAATTCTTTTTTCGCTTGTTTGATTTCAGTGCGAATGGTTCCTACGCCCTCTTTACTGCGCCTCACACCATCCTCTAAAGAAATGAGTGATTTCCTCACTTCTCCGATACCGCCTTTGATGGCTTTTGTCCCATCAATCAATTGATCAATCCCTTTAGCGGATTCTTCAATTTTTGGTTTTTGTTTGAGAAGTGCTAAGTTTGTTTCGGTCAAGCCATCTGTAATTTTCCCGATGCCCTCGTGACCTTTCCCAAGCTCTCCCCCCAGCTCTTTCGCTTGAGAGGTAACATAGAGCTGACTTAACCCATCTCCAACTGGGCGAGTGACACTGCGAACCGCTTTCACTTCCTCAATGTCATTTAACTTACGGGTCAGTTTTTCAATCATGACGATCTTTTCTTGATTATCGAGCTCATTGTCACTTTCGACAAGCACATTCAGCGGCAGCGCTTCACCAAAGCCAAATTGCTCAGATATCGTATTAAATGCAGACACTGACTCATACTTTGTCCCAATCTCATTTAAACTATTATAAGAAAGAGTGCCGTCATACATCAGAATCGGAGGAACAGTGATGAGTGCAACTACACCTAAGCTGATGAGCGGTCTTTTAAATGAAAAGCGCCCAGCCCATTCCCAAATCTTACTTTGTGGATGACGAATGTTTTCTCTTTTAGACGGCCAAAAAAGGGATTTTCCGAAAACCGACATAAAAAAGGGAACGATTGTGACAAGTGCAATGAGCAGGATGCCAACGCCTACGGCAACGCTGACGGCTGATTGGTACAATTGGAATTTTGCGAAACCAATACTTGAGAAGCCGACTAACACAGCTAAGCCGCTGAAAAAGACTGTTTTCCCTGCACATTGATACGTGATGATAATCGATTCTTTGACATCACGCCCTTGACCAATCTCCTCTTTAAAACGGCTTAAAAGTAATATACAATAATCCGTTCCTATACCGAACATAATAGCTACCATAAAAATCTGAGTGAAATTAGAAATAGGAAATTGTGTATATTCTACGAGAAAAGCCACAATACACCGGCTGACAGCATAAGAAATGCCAATCGTAATAAGCGGAACAACAGGTGCCAGTATCGATCTGAATACAATTATTAAAATAAAGAAAATAAAAATCATCGTGATAAGTTCAGTTTTCTTCAGACCTTGTTGAGAGCTTTTAATGACATCTGAGTCCACAAATTTTTGACCTGTCATTTCATATGAGACGTTGTAGGGCTTTAAAACTTCCTCAATTCGTTCTTTAACCTTCACAGCTTTTGTTTCGTAGTGGTCGAATTTGAATGGAACAAGAAGTGTACTTTTATCCTTTGATAAAAGTTGTTTTTGAATGTCACGATCTACATGAAAATACGAAGTAATTCCGTCAATGTGGAGTTCTGGGGCATGTGTCATGAGTGCAGCTAAAGCCTTTTTTAATTCCTGCTCTTTGGCAGGGAACAAATGTTGTTCGGAGAATACAATCACACCAGTATCTTTTTTCCCATTATGATCTGAAAGCTTATCCAATAAGTGAAGTGCCTCAGCTGTTGGTGTCCCCTCTGGAACCTTTAACTGCCCTTTTTCTCTTGTTAATTCCTCTAAATCGGGCGCAGTAATAAACAGAATCACAGCTGTTATCATCCACACCATTAATACAATCCATCTTGCTTTAATTATTTGCAACATAGCTGCTTCAAGCTCCTTCTAGTTCATCAATCAATTTGCTGTTTTTGAGCGTGTCTGAAGTGCTGACTTCGTCTCCTTCAACGTGCTAATGGCAGGATGACCTATTCAATTGTCCTTTCGTGTTGAAGAAACGCATATCCATCATCAGCCACGAGCTCAATTTCTGCCTTAAAACAAAGACAGAAAATGAATGTTTTTGAACACCTCCTATTTGGGATAATTTAAAAGATATTACTATACATTAGTTTAACTATCAAAATTTTACATGTCAATTTATAAAAAAGAAAAAAGATGGCAAAATACCGTCTTTTTTCTATGTTTAAACCGTTTTCAATTGTTCACTTTCATCCTTTTCATCTGGCTGGATGAAAAAGAGGACCAAAAATAATGAAATGAGACTACATATGGTCGATAGAATAAAAACGATGGCGTCTCCTTTATCCATAAGAAATGCGTAAATTGGAGGTCCTAAAGCAACACCGATAAACCGCATACTGCTATAAAATGACGTAATGGTTCCGCACTGCTCTTTTTCAATCCCTTCTGTTATCAACGCATCAAGTGCTGGAAGCACAATGCCGATCCCTACGCCGCCAATACTTAAGCAGACAAACAACACGTAAAAACTGTGATTCCACCATAAAAATATATACGAAAGTGATAAAAGAGCCATACCAACGATGAGAAATATCCTCATTTTCCCCTTTTCTTTCCCGATTGTTTTCCCCGCAATATACGAGCTGATTGATAAGAAAAGGAGCGGGATACTTAGCAGCAAGCCTTTTTTGACACCCGTTATTTGATACGCTGCCTCTAGGTTATCTGATAAATAAAAGAGCACGCCAAAAAGAAGAAACATAATAAAACCACCAATAGCAAAAATGGCATAAAGCCAGCGTCCCTCATGTTTAAAAATCGTCTTTGTTGCTTTTAAAAACTCTTTAAATGTAGGCGGATCTTCCTCTTTCTTTGCGGATTCAACCATAAACAGAACCATCACAAAACTGATGATTGAAAAGAATGGAATGAACCAAAACGGCACAAACCAAAACCAAGAAGCGAGAAGTGCCCCAATAATAGGACTGAGTACCTTTCCAGCTGTGTTAGAGGTTTCGATTGCTCCAAGTCCCGCACTTACCTCTTCATCATCGTGAAACAAATCGCCAATAAACGGCATGACGACAGGTGCTGCCCCGGCTGAACCAACACCTTGAAGGACCCTGCCAAATAGAATCCACATGTACGGTTCTTTCATGATGGTTGAGGCCACAGCTGCAACAGCTCCTCCAAGCCCTGCGATTAAAAGACACGGTAAAAGTACCTTTTTCCGCCCAATTCGGTCAGATAAATAACCGGCAATCGGAATACACAAAATCGCCACAACGGAGTATACCGTAATAATGAGTGACACTTGAAAGGAAGTGATTGAGAGTTTCTTTTCTATCTCTGGTAATACGGGTATTAGCATCGAGTTCCCAAGCGTCATGATTAGAGGCACTGATGATAATGCAATAATATTCTTTTTACTGACTGTTTTCTCGCCCAACATCATTCACCCAATTCTATATACTGTTACGTATTAGTGTGGCACGTTTCACGGGTTTTATGTATAGACAAACAAAAAGCAACCGCCTATGGAAGCGACTGCTTTGTTAAAATCGTTTACGTATGACATGGAAGCTGAATTTATCCGCTCGAAAATAATTGAGCGAGTATAAGACCGGCTGATCATCTTGATCATAGTGCATTTGTTTCAGTAATAGTAACGCTGTTTCTGGGTCACATTCTAATATCGGTGAAACCTGATCGTGATAACCAATCGGTTCGATGTCTGCCACGGCATATTTAATTCCGCTGTGCGGTTCTCTCCCAAACAGCTCAAAAAGCGACTCTTCCTCGTGAGTAAAAGAAGCGGGAAGATGTTTGACCGGAATTTTATCTAAACAATAGACGACTGGCTGTCCATCTGCTGTTCGAACGCGTTCCATTGAAAAAACCTTCTCGGATTCATCACACTGAAAACGAATGACATCATTCTCTGTCGGCTCCCCTTCTTGTGAGGACAAAAAGATGGTACCTGGCGTCATATTGACCTGTTCAATCATTTTTGTAACACTTGTCAGCTGTTCAATGCCAGTAGAAAAAAGCGGTCTTGAGTTGACGAAAGTCCCCACACCATGCCTTCTTATTAAATATTTCTCTTCTTCTAATATACGAAGGGCTTCACGAAGGGTCGCTCTGCTCACGCCTAAAAGCTTTGAGAGCTCAAATTCAGAAGGCAGCTTTTCTTTTTCGGCATATACGCCTGTTTGAATATCTTCTTTAATACGGTCAATCACTTTCAAATATAAATGGCGATTGTCTGTTTTGGTCGACATGTTTTCCCTCCGTCTAATCAATGCAAATGATAAGATGAGAAATCTCTATTCCGAGATAAGATGAACATAACTATATCATGTTTTTGCAAATAAATAAATAGTCTGACATCCAGTTAACATAATCAATATATCGTTAACTTTATGGTAGGAAAGCTCTCTTCGAATTATGAAGAGAGCTCGTCATGTTGTTCTTTTGAGAGGAGGACTTCTCTCGGTTTACTTCCTTCATATGGTCCGACAACCCCGCGCTCTTCCATTGCGTCAATAAGACGTGCAGCACGAGTATAACCGATGCGGAACCTCCTTTGCAGCATAGAAACAGAGGCCGTCTGCATACCAATGATCAGTTCAACTGCTTCATCATATAAGTCGTCGTCCACAGCCCCAAGCTGATCTTGCGTTTCTTCACTTGGGATCATTTCTTCTTGATATTGTGCTTTTTGCTGTGTGATAACATGATCAACGACATGTTCCACTTCTTCATCTGATAAAAAGGCGCCTTGTACACGAACTGGTTTGTTCGCACCGACCGGTAAGAACAACATATCCCCTCTGCCCAGCAATTTTTCTGCGCCTCCCATATCAAGAATGGTCCTTGAATCGGTTTGTGACGATACGCTAAATGCAATACGGGATGGAATATTGGCTTTAATGACACCAGTAATGACATCAACCGAAGGTCTCTGTGTGGCGATAATTAAATGAATCCCTGCAGCACGTGCCATTTGAGAAAGCCTTGTAATGGAATCTTCCACATCAGAGGAAGCAACCATCATTAAATCAGCAAGCTCGTCTACAATGACGACAATATAAGGGAGTTCTGGTTGCTTCGCTTCTTCTGATTGATTCATTCGTTTAATGTAATCATTGTACCCTTCAATATTTCTTGTACCCGTATGAGAAAACAATTCATAACGGCGCTCCATTTCACTCACCACTTTTTTAAGTGCCTGTGAGGCTTTTTTAGGATCGGTTACAACTGGAGCCAACAGATGCGGGATGCCGTTATAAACATTTAATTCAACCATTTTCGGGTCAATCATCATCATCTTTACTTCATGAGGTTTTGCTCTCATGAGAATACTTGTGATAATGCCATTGATACATACGCTTTTTCCGCTTCCTGTTGAGCCAGCCACAAGTAAATGCGGCATTTTGTTCATTTCAGCCAGCACAGCTTCACCAGAAATATTTCGGCCCAGTCCGATGAGTAGCTTGGCATTTGGGCGGTCATTTTGTTTCGATTCTAAAACCTCTTTTAAAGAAACCATCGCAATTTCTGCATTGGGAACTTCAATTCCGATGGCGGATTTACCAGGAATCGGCGCCTCAATTCGAATGTCTTTTGCAGCTAATGCAAGGGCTAAATCATCACTCAAGTTGACGATCTTACTTACCTTCACGCCGACATCAGGGTATACTTCATATTTTGTGACGGCCGGCCCTAAATGAACTTGTGTCACTTTTGCTTTTACACCGAAGCTTTGGAAGGTCTTTTCAAGCTTTCTTGCATTTTCATAAATATTCTTCTTATCTGTTTGCTGACCTGAATGCTGCGGCTCAGCTAAAATATCAAGCGATGGCAGCTCATAATCCTTATTTTCAAGCTCCGTAAACGTCATAGGCGGAGCTTCTTTTGGTTCATCCCCTGTATCATGAGACGGAGTGCCTTGTACAGTTTCTTGAAGAGGATCTGGCTCATTGACCGGCTGATCTTTTTGAAGTTGCGGTGTGAGCATGTCATCTCGATCAGCAAAACTTGAGATAATCGGCTGACGATTGTCAGAAGCTTGCTCTTCTTCCTCGATCAAGATATGATCATGATCTTCTTCGGCCTCTTCTTGTATGCGTGAACGTTTTTTCTTTTCACTTGTTTTCTGCGCAGGTGCATTCTTTTTCGCCCGCCTTATGCCTTTCATATCTTCAATAAATGCCTTCCACTGCTTCACCAAAAATTGTGATACAGGCAGCGTCACTTTTTTGACCATTTCTTGCAGTGACCGGTTTGTGATCAGAACAATGCCGATCAGCATTAGCACAATGGCCATGATTTGCGATCCTGCTTGTGCAAACAAGAAATAGGAGGCCGCAAATAATACGGCACCGATCATACCGCCTCCTAAATCGGGTGAGCCTGTTTCACCTTTCATATCCATTAAGAATAACTCAAACGTATTTCTGATTACACTTTGAGAGCCTATCACGCCTGCAGCTGAAAGATGCTGAAAAAGCTTCACATGGGACAAAAGCAAGATACTCGCAATGATGCAGTATAAACCTGCTTTTCTTCTTGTCAGTAAATCAGGAATTTGTTTTTTCCAAAAGATCGTCACACCAAAAAGAAATAATCCGATAAGGCAGAGAATAAACCATTCACCTGCAAAGAATCGGAATAGATGTACAAAGGTTTGTCCAACTACACCTAGCTGTAAAATGGCAATGATCGCTATGGCAATACAGACTAACCCATTTAGTTCATATTTCAGTTTTAGCTGTTTATTTTGTTTTTTTCTTGTTTTACGTTTTCTCTTTTTCGCCATACTCATCACCTTACTACAAAAGAAAATATAACCTACGAAAAGATCAGAAAGAAAGCAGCCTGGTTTTGGCTGCATCTTGTTGTAAGTTTTCCCTTTATTATAGCATAGAATCATTCATATGAGTCGGTTTGATTGGTGCCTAAATGTAACTTCAATCGCTTACCTGGTGCAAGCTCCTGATTCAAAAAGTCCATTGGATTCGTACTCATTACTTGAACGATTTCCGCTTCATCTTCTTTCATTTCAACCATCACTGGCACGCCCTGAATGTTTACCTGCTGGAGTTTGCGTTCTCCTTGTTCCTCAGCGTAAATGGCTTCATAAGGCATAGGTGTATATAAAATCATTGGATCAGCCCCTCGTTTTGTGCTGCCCGTTCTCCAATGAGCTCGTTCAGCTTTTTAATCGCTTGTCCAACGCCGCCTACTTCATTCATCAGCCCGTATTCCGCCGCCTCATGGCCAACGACATTTGTCCCAATGTCTCTTGTTAGATTGCCTTTAGAGAACATAAGCTCTTTAAATTTCTCTTCTGTAATGTTTGAGTGACTCGTGACAAAATTTATGACTCTTTCCTGCATTTTATCTAAGTATTCAAAGGTTTGCGGAACACCGATGACTAGACCGGTTAAGCGTACAGGGTGAATGGTCATCGTTGCTGTTTCGGCAATGTATGAATAATCACACGATACGGCGATTGGGACCCCAATAGAGTGGCCGCCGCCAAGCACAATGGATACAGTCGGTTTGGATAAAGAAGCGAGCATTTCCGCAATGGCTAGTCCTGCTTCTACATCGCCGCCCACTGTATTTAAAATGATTAGAAGTCCTTCAATTTTTGGGTTTTGTTCAACTGCTACGATTTGTGGAATGACATGTTCGTATTTGGTTGTTTTATTTTGTGGCGGCAGCTGCATGTGCCCTTCAATTTGTCCAATAATAGTCAGGCAATGTATGTTTGTATCTTGTGACAACTGCGGGACGGCTGTTTCACCAAGCTGTTGTATTTTGCTCATAATGCTATCTTTTTCTTCTGGTTTTCGCTCAGGCTGCTGTTCATTCTGTTCGTCCATTTGTCTCCATCCTTTCCTAAAAACTCTCCTCCTATTATGAACAAGATCGTCACATTCCATCCGCATTCATCATGTCACATCAAAAAAGCCCAAAGAGCTTGTGCTCTTTGGACTTTTCTCATCACACTTCCATAATAATTGGAATGATCATTGGCTTACGTTTTGTTTTTTCATATAGGAATTGATTTAGTACATCGCGCATGGATTGTTTCAGTGTTGACCATTCAACAATTGAGTTTTCCGTTTGCTCTTTCACAATCCCTTTGACCATTTCTGTTGCTTTCACAATCAGCTCTTCGGATTCTCTTACATAAACAAATCCTCTTGTGATGATCTCAGGTCCAGAAATTAATTGTTTCTTTTGTTTATCGAGCGTAATGACCACAATTAAGATGCCATCTTGAGACAATAGGCGTCTATCACGTAAGACAATATTCCCAATATCACCAACACCAAGACCGTCGATCAAAATGTTCCCTTGATGTACTTTTTCACCGATTTTGACGTTTTGACCTCTAAATTCCACAACATCCCCTTTATCAATTAAGAAAATGTCGCTTCGTTTCATGCCCACTTCTTCAGCAATACGAGAATGTGCTTTTTGCATGCGATATTCGCCGTTTACTGGAATTAAATACTTTGGCTTCAGTAAGTTCAGCATGAGCTTTAACTCTTCTTGACAGCCATGTCCAGATACATGCACACGTTTTTGAGCAAAAATCACTTGTGCTCCGCTTCTTGTAAGGAAATCCACCGTTTTTGAATAGGTGAGTTCTTGTCCTGGAAGAGGTGTAGACGCAATCACAACCGTGTCATCTTTTTCAATATGAAGCTGTTTGTGATTTTGTTTCGCCATTTTTGTTAAAGCAGCGAGAGGCTCACCGTGGCTTCCTGCTGTGAGAATGACCACACTGTTTTTCGCCATTTTTTTCACTTCTTGGACTGGAACAAATAATTCTTCGTCTGCTGTCACATAACCAAGTTTGATCGCAAGCTGAAGAGTTGTCATCATATTTTTCCCTGCTACTGCAAGCTTACGGCCATTTTGGTTTGTGGCATTAATGATTTGCTGTACACGGTTAATATTTGATGAAGATACAGCGACAATCACACGATTTTCAGCATTGTACATCGCATTTGAGATTTCGTCTTGGACGAGCGCCTCAGAAGGTGTATAACCTGGTTTTTCAGCATTTGCACTGTCTGAAAGAAGTGCTAAAACGCCGTTGTTTCCAATTTTCGCAATCTCTCCGATGTCACAGGCTTGGTTAAGCGCTGGGGTTTGATCAAATTTAAAATCACCTGTGCATACGATTGAACCAAGAGATGTTTTGAAGCTGATTCCGACTGAATCAGGAATACTGTGATTCGTTCTAAAGAACGATACCTTTGTTGTTTCAAATGTAATGACTGACTTTGCATGAACCTCTCGCAAATCAGCTTTTTGATTGAAGCCGTATTGCTTTAACTTTTCTCGAAGTAACGCAAGGGTCAGCTTCGTGCCGTAAACTGGTACAGACAATTTGCTTAAGCAATGGAATACGCCTCCGATTGCTTCATCATGTCCGTGGGTAAGAAAAATTGCTTTCACCCGATCAGCTCGTTCTGTTAAATAAGAGATATCAGGAATGACCACGTCAATGCCTAGCATTTCGTTTTCTGGATGCATGAGTCCTGCATCTACAACATATATGTCGGAATCAATCTCAATGACATATAAGTTTTTCCCGATTTCTCCAACGCCTCCCAGTGCAATAATTCTTACGTTCTCTGTATTTTTCTTTTTCAAAATTCTTATCCTCCTAGTCTCAAGCCCGTCCATCATCGCTTAATGCTATTATAACTGAATCTAATTTTAGAAAACAAGATGAAGTCACATTTTAAGAAAGTGTTTATGTATAAAAAACGGTCATACTCAGGGACATCTGAGAATGACCGCTTACGAATTTTTTTGTTTTGATCAGCTGTTTAATACGCTGCTTAAATTCAGTCTCTCTTCTTCTGATAAAGGTAAAAGCGGGAGACGAACGGACCCGACATCTAATCCTTTCAGCTGAAGAGCTGTTTTGACAGGCGTTGGATTTGGCGCTGAGAACAGCTGGTTCATGATCGGCACCAGCTTTTGATGGATCAATGCTGCGTTTGCTGTTTGTCCTGAAGCGTAGCTTTTTAGCATTTGCTGCATATCAAGGCCTACGATATGAGAAGCCACTGAGACGACTCCTTTTGCACCAACCGCAACCGCAGGAAGCGTTAAGCTGTCGTCACCAGAATAAACGTCAAAATCTTCTGGTGTCTCTGCAATGATTTTTGTCATGGCATCTAGATCACCGCTTGCTTCTTTGATTGCGACAATATTCTGTATTTGCGCAAGTTTAATCGTTGTTTCTGGTGCTAATGAAGCAACCGTTCTTCCTGGTACATTGTAAAGCATGACAGGAAGAGATGTAGACTCGGCAATTGCTTTAAAGTGTGCATACATGCCTTCCTGTGATGGCTTGTTGTAGTAAGGTACGACAAGCATCACTGCATCAACGCCCGCTTCTTCTGCTTTTTTCGTTAGTTTAATAGACGCATTTGTGTTATTACTGCCTGTTCCTGCAATGATTTTACAACGACCATTTGCTAATTTCACCGATTGCTGAAAAAGAGCGACTTTTTCTTCAGTCGATAAAGTTGGCGATTCGCCTGTTGTCCCTGCAACGACTAAAGAGTCACTGCCGTTTTTTAACAAGTAATCAATGAGAATTGATAGCTTTTGGAAATCAATGTTGCCCTTTTTATCAAAAGGTGTAATCATAGCTGTTGCGATATTTCCGAAATTCATTTTTTTCACCTCATCATGATTCAATCACATTTATCTTGAAAGTTCAAACACTTCATGAAGGGCATTAACAGCCGCTCTCATGTTTTCTTCGTTCACTAACACCCAAATCGTCGTATGACTGTCAGCGGACTGTAAGATCGGAATATTTTGCTCAGATAGTGCAGATACAATTTTAGATGTGACACCTGGTACACCCATAATGCCTGCTCCAACAGCTGATACCTTTGCACAGTTTGTCGTGACAATCGGCGTATAGCCCAGATCTTTTAGGATCGCCGTTGCTTTTTCAGTCATTGCACCTGTCACCGTATAGACGATTTCGCTCGGTGTAATGTTGAAGAAATCGACACTAATTTGGGCATTTGCCATTGCTTTAAAGACTTCTGTTTGTACGCTGTACTGTCCCTCTTTAGCTGGGACTTTGATTTGTGTAACATCATTGACATGTGCAATACCCGTAATCAGGCGGTCATACACATCATGACTCATTTTATCTGAGTAGTGTGATGTCACGAGTGTGCCCTCATCATCAGAGTATGTTGAACGGACCCTCATTGGTACTTTTGCTTGCATGGCAATTTCAACAGCTCTAGGGTGAATGACTTTTGCCCCTTGGTATGCGAGGTTACAAATTTCTGTGTATGTCACGACTCTCAATGGTTTTGCATTTTCTACGATACGGGGATCTGCTGTCATGACCCCTTCTACATCTGTAAAAATATCGATGAAATCTGCCTGCAATGCAGCGCCTAACGCAGCAGCTGACGTATCACTGCCGCCTCGTCCGATTGTTGTCACGTCTCCATTTTTTGCAGCGCCTTGGAATCCAGCAACGACAACCACATCATGCTCTGAAAGTGCCGCCTCAAGACGTTCACACTTCATGTCAATAATTTTCGCATTTGTATGTTCTTTATCTGTCACAAAGCCTGCCTGTGATCCAGTCATCGCTACAGCCTTTAGCCCGTTTTCATTCAGCATACTTGAAAAAACAACAGCTGAAATATTTTCTCCGCAAGACACGAGTAAATCTTTTTCTCGGTTTGTCATATGCTGCGCATTGCCGTAAAGCAGACCAAGCAGCGTATCTGTCGCATAAGGATCGCCTTTTCGTCCCATCGCAGACACGACAACGACCGATTTATAGCCTTTCTCTTTTGCAGATAGGATATGTGCAAGTGCCCTTTTTCTCCCTTGATCATCTTTGACAGATGTACCGCCAAATTTTTGGACAATTATTTTCACTGTTTTCACTCCAAGTTCATTCTGACGTAACAGAAGAGAGCAGGCGAAAGATGCCTAACTCTCTTCTATTCGTCCTCATCATCCATTGAATGTTAAACTAATTTTAATGCTCGTAAGCTTTCTGCAATTTGAACGGAGTTCCATGCAGCGCCTTTTAGCAGGTTATCAGATACAATCCACATATGGAAGCCATTTGGACGATCCAAATCCTTCCGAATGCGGCCGACAAATACGTCGTTTTTACCAACAGCATCTGCAGGCATTGGATAAATTTGCTGAGACGGATCATCTTGTAATGTGATGCCTGGTGCATCTTTTAGGATGGACTTGACGTCATCAACCGTTGCGTCATTTGATTCAAGTTCAACGTAAACCGATTCTGAATGACCCGTTTCAATTGGCAGTCTCACACATGTTGCCGCTACTTCCAGCTCTGGCAAGTGCATGATTTTTTTCGTTTCATTGATCATTTTCATTTCTTCAAATGTATAGCCATTGTCTTGGAATTTATCAATTTGCGGAATCGCATTAAAGGCAATTTGATAAGGCATGACTTCTGGTTTCACATCTTCTTTATTTAAAATGGCTTGCGACTGGCTGTACAGTTCGTCAATGGCTTCATGTCCTGCACCTGATACTGCTTGGTAAGTAGACACAATGACTTTTTTCATGCCATACGCTTGACGAAGCGGTTCTAGCGCCGCTACCATTTGAATCGTTGAACAGTTAGGGTTTGCAATGATCCCTTGATGGTCATGCAAATCTTTTTCGTTTACCTCTGGTACGACAAGAGGGGTATTTTCGTCCATACGAAAAGCACTTGTATTATCGACAACAATTGCACCTCGTTTGACCGCTTCAGGAGCTAGCGCTTTGGAAACATTTCCTCCCGCACTGAATAGTGCAATATTGACCCCTTCAAAGCTTTCAGGTGTTGCTTCTTGAACGGTATACTCTTGACCTCTGAATGTCACTTTTGTTCCAGCAGAACGTTTTGAGGATAGTAGAGTAAGTGTATCCATTTCAAAATCTCTGTCAGCTAGTGTTTTTAACATTTGTTGACCGACAGCTCCAGTCGCTCCAACTACAGCTACATGCAATCCTCTTCCCATCAGTAAAACTCCTTCCGACCCATCCATGATTCTTTTCTTTCGGATGGCCATCCTATGACTTTTTACATTTTATTTTACCATAGAAAAGCAAGGCTTGAAGTACCTTTTTTGAATCTTTCATGATTTTCTAGTGAATCTATTATTCGTTTGATCCAATTAAAATGGGCTGAATTTGTCTATGCTCGAGCGCCTCTTCTACTGTTTTCGTCAGTAGATCCATATGCGCTACCATGGAAGTCGGTTTTTTGAATGGATCATCTTGGCCGAATGGAATAAAGAAAATATTCTTTGTCGACATGAGTCTCATGAGATTTGTACCATTTAAACCTAATGCATCATTGGTGGAAATGCCTAAAACGACAGGGCGATGATTACGAATGGTCGCCTTAGCAGCCATTAAGACTGGACTGTCTGTCAGTGCATTTGCAAATTTCGCCATTGAATTGCCTGTTAAAGGCGCAATGACCATACAATCAAGTGGAAGTTTTGGTCCAAGCGGCTCTGCTTTGACGATTGAGTCAATCGCTTGAAATCCTGTCAGCTTCTCAATCCGCTCAATCCAGTCCGCTCCTTCTCCGAATCTCGTATTCGTATTTTGCACCGTATATGACACGACAGGACGCACTTCTGCCCCTTCTTTCACGAGTGATTCGATTTGCGGAAAAACGGCTTCGTACGTGCAGTGAGAACCTGTTAAACCAAAACCGATTCTTTTCCCTTTTAGTGTAGTCATGATTCCATCCCCCTTTTTTCCTCCGCAAGTTCACATAAGAGCCCAGATAGCACTTTTGCAATGATCTGCCCGGCTGTCTTTGGTGCCACAATCCCTGGAAGTCCTGGTGCAAGAAGCGCCTTCACTCCATGCTTTTGTGCAAAGTCAAAGTCTGTTCCACCTGGGCGGGAGGCGATATCCAAAATGAGTGTCTTTGGTGTCATGCTGACGATGACAGATGAATCTAATACTAAGCTTGGAATCGTATTGATGATGATGTCGACATCCGTTACTTCATCTTTTAAACGGTCCATTGAAAATGGATCAAGTCCCATCTCAAAGGCTCGCGCTAAATGGGCTGTATCCGCAGCACCAACTTTCACTTCCGCACCTAGCGCCCGAAATGTGCGGGCAATGGTGAGCCCTGTTCGACCAAGTCCGAGAACAGCGACATGTGACCCATGAATCGTATAGTCCGTTTGCTGAATGGCCATCATGATAATCCCTTCAACTGTTGGAATAGAGTTATATATGGCAATATCATCTCGCTCAAACAGCTTCACAAGCTTCCGGTTCACCTGCTTTGCCATATTGTCTAAGTACATATTAGAAATACCTGAGTACAAGGTACAATGTGCAGGGGTTCTTTCTAAATATTTAGCTTCTAGCACGACCTTCTCATTTGAAAAAACAGTGGCAACGACCCCTTCGTCTGTAGCACCTGATACCGGAAGGATCATACTATCCACTTGTTCAAATGGAAGCTCTGACATTTTCAGCTTTTCAGCACCAATAAATCCATGATCCAGCTGATCAAATCCGACCAAAAACACTTTGGCATGCTGCTGTGACAGCTTGCGAATGATTTCAAGCTGCCTAGCATC
Organism: Bacillus sp. FSL K6-3458; assembly: GCF_038005045.1. Classification (NCBI taxonomy): domain Bacteria; kingdom Bacillati; phylum Bacillota; class Bacilli; order Caryophanales; family Bacillaceae; genus Bacillus; species Bacillus sp. FSL K6-3458. Next base: position 2,412,363 of record NZ_JBBOSI010000001.1, read on the forward strand.
TCCCCCGATCACCGCAACCGTTAAACCGCTCAACATACTGACCGTTCACCTTCTTTATTTAAAAAAGTCTGTAATATTTTCCGAATCTCCCTTTCAGCATATGAGGAGAGGATTCAGCCTGTGAACAAATCGGAGAGAGAAAAGAAAAAGAGCACCCTTTTATGATGGGTGCTCTTTTTCTCCGTGCGGCTGAAGTTCTTCAGGCACATCCAGAATGATCATATCTGATCCTATTTTTTGAATGTGATTCCACGGAACGCGGATGTCATTTCCTTGTTTTCGAAAGCCAAACCATTTGACGGAAGGTATGATGAGTGCTGTAATTTGACCGTCCTGTTCATTTATTTCAAGGTCGGTTTGTCCAAGCACGCCAAGCCGCTCCGCTCTTTTAATATCGACGATCTCTTTTCCTGACAGCTCACTCAGCCTCAAAATCGCATCACTCCCCTTCCATATCATATATGCAGCAGGGATGGTGAATAGACCGGGCCTCTTAATGACTAGTTTGGAGCGGAAGACGCGCCCCTTTGATATAGTGATCATGCCATAATTCCAAGTTGTAAAGCATCCACACTTTTTGGTCCGCTCCATTTTTGTTCTTCTGATTCGAATGATGTCGTAAAAATTGTTCTAGCGGCTCCTTTTGAAATAATTGTGTTGCAAAGCTTTGTTGATCAAGAAGTTTCTCTTCGATTTCTCCCATTCTTTTGTTCATCCAATGATACACCGGAACAGGAAAACCCATTTTTCTTCTATATAATATACGCTTATCCACCGTTTGCTCCATTGTCTTTTTCAACATATATTTCGGAATATCTTGGACCTCACTTGTTTTAAGGCTCGATTGGAAAAATGCTTGCACTTTGCTAGGTAGCCCTTTATAAGGAAGTTTGTACTTGAAAGGCATATCGTTGACAAATTGGATGATGCGATGATCAAGAAACGGTACACGTGCTTCTAGTCCGTGTGACATCGTCATTATATCAAGCCGGTCTAACAAGTTGGGTAAATGGATTTGTTGAAATAAATAGAGCAGTTTGTTTTCATACGACGCCCCTTCCATCTCTTTAAAGCAATGGGCGATCAACTGATTCATGTGCAAATCAGCAGAATCAATTGAATGAGCGTGCTGACCTAAGAGCTGCTCTTTTTCGCTATCCGTAAACCAAGCATATCTTTTTTTATAATGTTCCATTTCCCCATCAAGATGGATAAATTGATGCACCTGTTGCTGAAAGGACGGTTCAAATAATACCTTTGAAAGGATGGATGACAGCTTTCGGTTTTTTTGAAGCCATAAAATTTTACGCCAATCTGAAGGACTCCTAAACACACGTCCATACCCTGCAAACAATTCGTCCGCTCCTTCACCACACAAAACAACCGTTACATGCTTTTTTGCTTCACGTGACATATGGTAAAAAGCGACTTCATGAGGAATGGAAAGAGGATGATCTCTTCGCTTCACAACTTCTGGCAATAATTGAAAGTACTCTTCTTCACTCATTCGATGCGAGTGAAGCTTGACGTTGTATTGTTCTGCTGCGAGCTTGGCATAGCTTTCTTCAGAAAAACCTTCCTCTTCAAAGCTGGTCGAAAAACAGTGAATATTCTCGTTCGCATATTTGGACATCAAAGCAACAATGGAAGTCGAATCCACTCCTCCACTCAAAAAAGCTCCTACAGGTACATCAGACATCATTTGTTTTTGGACACTATCTTGAAGTAATTCAAACAATCCCTTTTGATAATAACGTTCTCCCCTGTCAATTCCATCAGATGGGAAAGGATATTGCCAATAGGCCTCTTTTGTCATTCCTGTTTCATCTATTTTCAAGATGACCCCTGGGGGTAATGTTTGAATTCCTTGAAAGAAAGTTTGCTCGCCGATCGCATAACGGAAGGATAAATAACTAAGGACAGCTTCAGGCTGAATGGCAATTTGTATATCTGGATGCTGAAGAAGAGCCTTCATTTCCGATCCGAAAATAAGCCCTCCTCTACATTCTGAAACATAAAGCGGCTTAATCCCAGACCGGTCTCTAAATAAAAAGAATTCTTTCTTCTTTTGATCCCATATCGCAGCTGCAAACATTCCATTTAATTGCTCAATAAAAGAAATACCATATTCTTCATAGCCATGAACAAGTACTTCTGTATCTGTCAGCGTACGAAACGTATGACCTTTATTCCATAAGTCCTCTCTTAGTTCTTGGAAATTATATATCTCGCCATTTAAAATCACACAAATAGACTCATCTTCATTTGTTATTGGCTGCGGCCCAGATTGAATATCGATAATGGAAAGCCGCGTATGAACCAAACCAACTGAGTCGTCTTGATATACACCACTATCATCAGGTCCACGCACACTAAGTACGTTTTTCATCTTCAGTAAGATGTGTGGATCAAGTGGTGCTTTGTTAAAATGACAATAACCTGCAATGCCGCACATAGACATGGCTCCCTTCCATCACTGATCTGACTGCTGGATCGTCATTGCGAAAATATGCATAAATGGATTATCTTGAAAGCGGATTTCATCAAAAACAATTTTTTGCGAGAAGGAAAGCGAATCAATCCATAGGTTTGATGTCAAATGATGATTGATGCCGGCTACCGTATGAATATAATCAAATGCATAAGCCAATCGATCATCAAATGCAGGTTCACGTTCAATCACATCGGTTAATGAAAGACGAGACTCCAAGACAACGGTCCCCTCTCGTAATAATGTCATCTTTTCGTAGAGATTACCATTAGATGAACAGCCAACGACATGGAGCGCTTCTGCTTCAACTGCCTGAAGTTGAATAGACTGACCCTCTAATTCAATATTGTCTCCTTGATCTTGATAAATGAACTGAAAAGGAATGCCTTCGACCAAAGAGTCTTTCACGTTCATGACCAACTCAGCCGGCAAAGAAGCCCCGCCAATGGTTAATTGGCCTTTTTCATATTCATTTTGATATGTGATGCCTCTGTTATTGACATAATCATGAAGAGTGAGGGGTTGATAGGTTTTCATTTTGAATCACCTCTTTTAGTTGCGTGAGAAGGCTTGTCTCCACTTCTAATGTTTTTTGAAACCGATTCGACGTCCTTTCAATCATACTGCGAGGATTTTTGCTGAGGCCGACTCTAGCTGTAAAATTAGCAAGCACTGTCCAGCTTTGATAAGCATCTTCAAATGCTTGAATAAGGGGTTGTAAATGCTCATTTTCATATGATGATAAAAATGTCACCATATGTTTTCTGGAGTTGGCGACATCCTTTAGTCCTTCAAAATAAACATTGTCTAATAAATTACCATTTTCATCACCTTTGATACTATCTATATAATCTCTTTGAATGACTGAAATTGCGTCAAGTCCTGTGATAGCTCCAGGCAATTCAAAATGTGGCGGTGCACCTTCTAATATGGCGACATGCTCTTTTAAAACTTTCATTACATCCGGTTCTTTCTCAAGATCAACCTGTTTGATCCATTTATAACGATTTTCAGTTCGAGGCGTATGTTCGTAGACAGAGCGTGCGGCTTTCATCAAATGATCTTTACTCAATGTGCCATGATAAGAATAAGCATGGTCACTGATCACTACATGATCATCATTCACCTCAAGTACTTCCAATGTATGATATCCATGTTCTCTTTCAAAAAATGGACAGTACGGTAATTCAAATATATCTAAAGAAACAGACACAGTGCCTCTCTTAGGATGCTGTTTAAATACCCGATTCATATAGAGGTCTAATTCCTCTTCAGTGTAAAAAATTTCTTCTAAATGAATGCCATTATGATGCAGAATATCTTCACGAAAATGTTTAAAGGAACCGATCAAAACAAATCCTTGGTCTTGAGATCTATAAACAAGACCAGCTTGCCTCCAAATCCTGTCGATTTGAATTCCTTGTCTAAGAAGCATGGCTGCAATCGTTAATTGAGAACAGTTTAAATAATTGTTTCGGTAAATAGGTGCTGCAGTAGCCACATATGTCTCCTCCTTTTTTAAGCCATTATACCCAGCGATTTTTTAACGGGATAATCCCCAGCTCTTTTTTCGCAATCACTTCTTTTAATACATCTTCTGAAGGTGGATGAAATTTTGCCGCTTTCACATCTCGGCTTAAGCGCTCAAGCAAAGATCCTTGCTGTAATGAAGAAAAACCCTCGACCTGAAAAGCCAGTTCCACGATTTCTTCTGCCGCCTGCGTCACAAAGTGTTTAGTAATCAGCGTCTTCGTATACAACTCACTCGAGTAATGAGTTTGTTTCTTTTCTCGATCTGCTTGCTGGGCACAGGCCATGAGCTGAGAATGTGCAACATCTAATTTCATTTTCATATCTGCAATACGAAATTGTTGACCTGGTAAAAAGGCTGATTTTTTCTTAGAAATTCGATCATTCCTTTTATATGCCATACCGAGGGCATGTTCATATGCTGCCTTTGCAATCCCGTAATAAACAGCGGTAACAGCTAAACGAAACCAATAGATTAAATGTTCAGTATCTTCTATTGCGTAGCCTTCCCGCCCGATGAGCTGATGATCGGGTATAAACACTTGATCAAAATGAATGTGATGACTCATCGATGCTCTCATTCCCGAATAATTCCACGATTCCTCCACCGCAGCACCTTCACTCGGTAATGTCATTAAAAGCGCCGTCATTCCATATTGAGATGTACATGACGACGGGGCATACTCACAATAGATTGGCAAATATTTAATGCGCGGTGCACCTGTCACAGTAAACTTAGTTCCACTCACAAGATATCCGCCATCTGTTTTTTCGGCGGTGATGGTTGGAATTCCCTCCATTTGCTTTCGCTGATAAATAAAAATCACATTCGGGTCGCTGACAGAAGCGATGAACTCTCCTGAATGCCGAATATCGTCAAATACCGAAGCCTGCTGCTCACTTGTCAGCACTTCAGAAAATGCGCCGAGCGAATAGTAATGCATTGCCATAATGAGGCCTGTTGACGCACACCCTTTAGATATGTGTGACAACAAGGTGATCGTTTCTTCAAATCCATATCCAAGACCTCCGTCTTGTTTCGGCATATTGGCGACATGTAATCCACAATCAATCAGCTCGTCTAGATTCTGATGCGGGAACCGAGATTCGGCATCCAGCTGCCCTGCTCTTTCTGAAAATTGGTGAATGAGACGATCAATCGTTTCTTGTCGAAGCTCTGTCAGTTTCATTTCCACCCCTCCTTTGTCTAAAGAATGATCTATTTTGTTTCAATAAGAGATCTTCCGGGGTCCCTCTATCTCGCACAACATAATCGTTCCCCTCAAACAACAGTAGCTCAAGCGGAGAAGAATGACCTAAAAATAAGGTAGGGCTGTAGCTCAGTCCATATGCACCAGATTTCTCAATACAAAGAAGATCCCCTACTTCCCCTTGCGGAAGCTCCACCTGCCTGCCAATTAAGTCTTCTGGTGTACAAAGCGGACCAACAATTGATTGTTTCACTACGTCTGCGGTGTTGCTGGAATGTTTAATAAGCCGCATAGGGTAATTATTGCGGAGCAGTCTGCCTCTAAACGTCATCGCTTGATGATGATGCATCCCGCCATCTGCTATTAAAAACGGCTGCCCTTTTGATTCTTTTACATATTGTATGGTTGTTAAATAAACACCACATTCTGCTAAAAGAAATCTCCCCATTTCGATAATAAACCTCGGAAATTCAAGCTCAGTTTCATATGATCTAATCAAATCCGCTACGTGTTGAAATAGCCTTTCAGCATGAAGCGGGGTTTCATGCTGAAAATACGGAATGCCAAAACCGCCACCTAAATCAACCATCTGGCATGTTCGTCCATATTCATTCTTGATTCGAACAGCTGTGTTAAGTGTGTATTCAAACGATGATAAAAGCGATGTTTCATCAAGAACTTGAGTCCCCAGATACATATGGATCCCTTTAAATAGCAGCGAATGATCATACTTCTGAAACAGATCAAATACATCATTCAGTTTAGATTCATCTATTCCAAACGGACTTGGAACTCCGCCCATTTTTATTTTGGCTCGTGATTCAATTGATTCTGGATTGATCCGAATGCCTACTGATGCCTGCTTGTCTTGACGTTTTGCAGACTCAGCGATGTAGGTCAGTTCTTCCTTAGATTCGGCGATAATACAATAGATCTCATGCTGAACAGCGGTATCAATCTCTTCCTTCTGCTTACCCGGTCCAGAAAAAATGATTTGCTGCGGTGAATAACCTGCTTTTATCGCCATGAAAAGCTCTCCTTCAGAAGCCACTTCTATACCAGCACCAAAAGACCGTAACAATGATGCAATCGAGACATTTCCATTGGACTTAAATGAAAAGAACACCTCAGCTGTTTGATGGAGCCATGATGTAATGTGCTCATAGTGCTCTTTCAATGCATCTCCATCGTATACATACATCGGCGTCCCATAACGATTCGCTTTCTCTAAGAGCGTAAAGTCATTTTCCAGCACTACTCCTCCTCCTTTCTGATGAAAATTCCATCTCATCAAACATTGTCAGCATATGAATCTGCTTGTCCTTCTTCATATGGTAAAACAAGATAAACAATCGATAGTGCCACGTATCATCAGATCTCGTCTTACCAAAAGTATAAATAAAGAACCCGCCATCTTCTCCCGGATTGAGTGCTTCTGTTACCTCCGTTAGGACATCTTCAAATGGCAGGTCAGTGCGGCATGAGAATCGTTTAAAGCGGCTTTCGATATATTCGTAGGTTGAAAAAAAACGACAAATCAGTGGGAGTAAATAAGTGACCTGTGTGAACCGGGCATTTATTTCAATGATCGGTATGAGCTGTTCATTTTCATCAATAATTGAATCGACACCAACCACACCACGATACCCTTCATCATAAAGAAGCTCTATGATTCGATGCATGCTTGCTTCGTATTCACGTTTTTTGTCCAATTCATACACAGGCGCAAAATCCGTCCCTAAGTAAATGCCGTCCTCATTAATTTTCTGCTCTGTAATGGAGAGTAAGTGTGACCCCTTCTCTTGAATGAGCAATTGGGCATTTAAGGACCGTTTAATCGGATGCCATCCCTCTAAGAGTAAATCCGTTTCGATATTCCTTCTTTCAATAAAGGTCAGCAGCTGCATAAATTCTCGGTCACTTTTTAAAATACGCAGCCCCTTCCCAGATGATCCATAAGGTATTTTCAGAACCATTTTGGAGAAATTCTTCGCCTTTAATTCTTCATACGTCTGTTTTAATTCGTCAGTATGATGACAGATAGCGCCGCACGTGACGTTAAACAGATGTTCTTCTGCCCATCTTCTAGTAGAAATCTTATGATTGAACCGCTTTACGAGTGTAGCATTTGAGCCGTATATCGTTCTTTTTTCAATCAATGCTTCTTTTTCAAGTGATTCATCTAAAAGATACGGTACAATCAGTCCATTTAATTTAAATGCTTGGTCTAGTTGAGTCATATGCGGAAGCTGGACACCTTGATTTTCCAAATAGGCTAAAAAAGCTTTATCAGGCTGATGATGCAAGATGACATGATGCTCTTTAGATGCAATCAAAAGCAGTTGTTGTTCTTGCTGAAGAACCAGTTCATTTTGAACATGGTCTGTCATGACTGGTAAAGCTCTTGTTTGATCCCAGCTTTGTTCTTGATTCATATTCCCATACCAAATCACGTCATTTCTTCCCTTAAAATCAAATAGCGATGCCGGATCTTTCATGACACTACTCCTTATGCACAGAATGCTTGTTGATATCTAAAGATCGATTAATATGAAAGAATCGTTTACGAATTGGTTGATTCCAAGTATGAACGACATCATTTGCATCCAGCACTTCGGATAAATAAGTAAGCGATTCAGGCTGAAGTGCATCCATGACAAGTTCAGGAATCGTTTGAGGAAAGACCTCATTCACATAATGAAAAGCAAAATAGACCATCTTTTCAAAGCCATACGCTTTCGTCTGGCGGACAAACAAATCCACATCGAGTAGGTCTTCCTTCATAAACATGCCATATATATCTAGCAGTTTATAAAGCAGTAAGTCTTTCATTGACTCCACTTCATTTAAATAAATCGCTTCTTTATAAAAATGAATACAGAGGAAAAGAAGCATATCCTCTTCTTTTAAAGACCATACAAGGTGCTCGTCAACAGACGTTTGAATTCGTCTAGACAGCATTTCTTTGACGATTGAATCCGTTCGGTTCCCTGTCATGAGGTCAACTGAAAACTGAACATCAATTTTATGACAATCAATAAAGCGGCAATCTGGTGTAGGTTTCATATAGGTGTAGGTTTGATGTGAGTTCATGATGAGGTAAAGGATGTCTTTGCGTTTGGCAGGTGTGACTGTCTCCGTTTCATAGTTCCAAGAACCTTGAATATAGCCTAATTCGTTTAATACGTGTCCAGTTTCTTGCAGCTGATCTTGTGAGATAAAGAGATCGTTGTCCCCAAATAAGCGAAGCCCAACATCACCGTATGCCCACTGGCCAATCACACTTCCTTTTACAATGGCATATTCAATTCCTTTTTGATCAAGTGCTTGAAATAACTGATCATTTAACTTGATATTGTCTCGAGCCGTTTCTAGTTGACCCTTATACATAATCTCTAATGACTTTAAAAAATAAGTCGCTTTAAACTCTTTTCTTAAATGAATGGCATAACGTTTAATATTCTTCCACGCAATTCCTGCTGTCCGGTGAACATGCAGCATTCCGAGAATGACATTCCAGTCTTGCTGCTTATACAAAAGCTCCTGCATCTCTTCAATTTGACTCGCTTTTAAAAAAGGAGTGGATAAAGTGAGAGCTGTATGTTCTTCTTGAGTCAGATTACTTTGCAGCATAGCGCTCCTCCTTTAAATGAAGCATGTCTTTCGGCCAATCCTTTCGATTTCGACCGTATGTTTGTAAAAACACTTGAACCCAACGATCGATCCCAAATGCCGCACAACCTGAATAAAGCGGCAGACCATCTTCTCCGCTAATATGGAACCTTTCACAAAGCATCTCTCCGCAGTCGTTAAAAGAAGCGATTGAAACGTCTTTCTTTTCTGTCACAGCGACTAATTCATATTTGCTATTAGCCATTAATTGATAATTCGCTTTATCTATATCATCATAAAAGAAAAAAGGGTCATTTGCGGTCGTGACCTTTCCACTTAGACCAAGTTGATGAAAGCATTCCCATGTGTTCTCAAGGAGTGTTTTTCTCGTTTCATTGATAAATTCTTGATGACCAATAAAGACAATTTCGCGCATACTAAATTCTATTTTCCTGAGAGGGTCCACTTTCCAAGAGATTTCATGTCTAAAACATTGCCCCGCTGCTGTCATCATGTGATTGTCTGTATACGTCTTCCCTTCCCATTCCTCATAGCAGTGATAACAAATACACGGCTGTAAAAAACGGCCTGCCTGCTGGAAGTGTTCAGGCTGAAAACCATGATGCTTTTCTCGAATATCATCAATGATTTGATAATCATGAGGGATCTCAAAAACAGAATAAATATTTTGTGGAAAATTCGTATGATACTTACATTTTTCCATTAAATCTTTACTGATCGTCGAAGGGTATCGCCTTACTTTCGCTCCAAGTGAAATCCCTATATTTAAAAATAATTGATCAAAGTAGTTTGAAAGTTCCAATTCAACTTCATCATAGAAAGTTCTTTTCTGATCTTCCTCGCTTAGTTTCGAATGAACAGGCTCACTAGATAAATGAATATTTGATTTTATTTCTTTTTCACGAAATCTCCGCAGCTGTGCGATATTTGACGATAGATTCGAAAACGCAGTTGATATTGCCTCTTTGTCTCCCATTTTATCTACGGTTACTTCAATCATAGATTCCTCTTCGTTAAGAGCCACGTGCACAATATGAGCAGATAGAAATGAAACTCTTTCCATAAAATCCGATATCATTGTATCTTCTAATGCTTCTGGTAAAGGCAGTTGAAGGGTCCTCAACTAAATACCTCCCTTTTCATTGATAACGTGCGGCGTTTCAAATGATTGTAAAACTTTAAATAGATAATCAGAAATAGGCTCCTGTAAATGAACATCACTTAACTCAATCGCCGACGGATGACTATCTTGAACGGCTAGCCCCCACTTGGCCTTCTTCAGCATCAGCCTGTCATTATGACCATTTCCAAAGGCAATCACACGATCTAAATCTCTTTCTCCAAAACAATCGTATAAATAGTGCTCAAGCATGTCTGCCTTACAAATCCCTTTTGGAGATATGACTTGAGCATTTAAAAACTGGGCATCTGCTACGTCGCAATGACAATTTTTTAATTGTTGAGCAAGATCCACTTTTTCTTTTGGTAAAATAAATAGTTTAGTTACATGGTCAAAGCTAAATTCTTTCTTGTGACCAACCTCTATTTTTTCTCGTGGAAAGCTATATAGCATGCAGTATTTCAACTTAGCGCTTTTACTTGATGCCACGTGCTTCCCATGAGATTCCATGACAAATTCAGCTTTTCCATCAAGTGATGTGATGATCTGTTGGCATAAAGCTGCATCTACATACCGCTTCACCTCAAATGTTTTCTTTTCATGATGACAAATGACATTCCCATCATTCAGCAAAACATCATGATGAAATAAGGCGAGTAGAGATCGATCTAAATCCAGAGAGAAGAAAGAATCATAGGTTCTTCCTGTCACAATAATGGGTATAATGCCTCTTTGGCGCAGCATGTTCACTGCGCCATGGACATCACCAATAAGCTCGCCTCTGTCATCAATTAATGTTCCATCCAAGTCAAAAGCGGCAAATTTTATCTTGCGAAGATTGAGTTCCGCTTCCACTGGTTACACCTTTTTCAGCTCAGCATTTGCCACATATTCATTGAACAGACGTAATGATTCTGAATCGACTTGTCCAACTGGTGGACTCTTAAATAAGAATGGGCAGACGTCATGTATGACACCGCTATGATTCATATCTTTAGCTGCTTTTGCAATACGTATCGCATTCGCAATGACACCAGCTGAATTCGGACTATCCTCTACTTGTAAACGAATTTCAAGTGAAATGTCAGAATCTAAAACCGAATTCCCTTCTAATCGCAAGAAGCAGACTTTATGATCCCCTAAGTAGCTGACATAACCATTTGGACCTGCTGCCACTTCACTGGCATCAATCCCCGAAGCGAACAATGCTTTTCTCTTCGATTTTTGCTTACTCGTTGATCTCATAGGGTTGGCTAGGTTTAAAAAGTCCGTATTCCCTCCAACATTTAGTTGGTACGTATTGGTGATATCAATCCCGCGGGATTTTAATAGTTCAATTAAGGCTGTATGCAGTGTGGTTGCACCTAAGTGACTTCTTAAATCGTCTCCAAGGAGCGGGGTCTCCGACTCTTCAAACATTTTGACAAACTCAGGATCATTTGCCACCGGTTCAGGTGTCGCATTAATAAAGGCTGTTTGAGCGTGTGCACACGCCTCTGCGTACACACGAACTGCTTCAAACGAACCTGTTGGTAAGAAGCAGACGAGTACATCTGCCTGAACATCTTTTAACCTTTGCGTTATTTCATGTGTTTTCATATTCAGTGAATGTTCATGTGGTTGAATGCAGTTGGACAAATCTCCTTCAAGTCCATCACATAAAGGACCTGCTTCGACGGTTACTTGGAAAAACGGAACATCGATATGTTTCACTGCAGCTGTTGGTTTAGTAAAAATGGCCTCAGATAAGTCTTTTCCGACTTTATTTTGATCTACTTCAAAAGCGGCAACAAATTCGACATCAGATAACTGATAGCCTCCAATGACTTCATGCATAACGCCAGAGAGCGTATCCTTCTTTTCCTTAGCCAACTCAACAAATTGAACGATACTTGACGCACATGATCCTACTCCTGCAATTGCTACACGAACTTTTGTCATTTTCATAACCCCTTTTTTATGAATTTATAGAGCCAATTTTCGCTTTTGACGAGATTGAAAAATACACCATTCCTGGTAACCTAATTCCTTTAGCGTTTGTTTCACTTTCAGCCAATCATCTGCCACGCGGGCGGGCTGATGAGCATCTGAGCCAAACGTGACTTCCACACCATAAAATTTGGCTCGCTCTAATAGATCCATTGATGGATACCAGCCGCCGCAGTCTTTTGTTTTGCCAGAGGTATTCACTTCAATCACAGAACCACTCTCCGCAATGACTTTTAGTGCATCATCGACAGCTTCTGTTTTGAGATGAGCAATTTCTGGATAAAAACCTTTTAAGGCGTCAATATGCCCTAAAACGTCGAACATTTGACTCTCAGCAGACATCTTAATCAACTGGTAATACGTCTCTTTTTCAATGATGGCTTGTTGCTCTGTGATTCGTTCCCAGCGTTTCCGATTGAATAGATCGTATCCATTACTGACATGAACCGAGCCAATGATATAATCAAATGGATAATGTCGATACACGTCTCGGTAGAGGGCTTCGTGTTCTGGAAAATAATCAGATTCAACACCTAAAAGCACGTGAATTTTCCCCTCATATTCCTTTTTCAATTGCAGGACTTCCTCTACATATGATTGAAATTCACTCTTCGCCATCGCTACCCATGGTTTAAAATGATCAGCCTCTTCACCAAAAAACGGGGAGTGATCCGATATTCCGATACATTCTAGACCTAGTTTGACAGCCTCATCGATATATTCTCTGATGTTTCCCTCCGCATGACCACAGCGCTGATGATGTGTGTGCAGATCAAATTTCATCAAAATGTTTACTCCTCTACATGGCAGTATAGCCGCCGTCAACCATTAGATTTTCTCCTGTGATAAAACTTGCTTCATCAGAGAGAAGAAAGATGACAGCAGATGCGATCTCTTCTGGATCAGCTGTTCGTTTTAACATGTGCATCCCTCCAATATCAGGGTGCTGATTTGCTTGCTCTCTTGTCAACCCAAGTTCTTCCAAGTGAAATCGTTCGTTATTTTTGTTCCACACCGTACCGGGATTCACTGCATTCACACGAATACCTGCATCTGCCAAATCCATTGCCATGCATCGCGTCATATTCACGACGGCTGCTTTTGTCGCATTGTATGTTAAATATTTCGGCTGGGCAATATGACCTGAAATGGAGGCAATATTTACAATGGATCCTTGTCCTATTTTCTCCATGTAAGGTGACGTGTGTTTGACACATAGGGCTTGCCCCATAATATTTAAGTCCATGATGCGCCGCCATTCTTCAACAGTAGCTTCAAGGCCACGCATGATAAAAACGGCTGCACAATTCACAAGCATGTCAATTTTCCCAAAATGATCGACTGTTCTTTCTACCATTGAGACAATGGCTGCCTCATCAGCAATATCAGCTTCTATAAACAACACATCATATCCAATTTCTTTGAGCCTTTTTTCTGCTGCTAATCCGTAATCTACATGGTGATCAGCAATGACGACTTGCGCACCTTCTTGTGCTGCTCGTTCTGCGACCGCATATCCAATCCCCTGCGCCCCGCCTGTCACAATCACTGTCTTTTCTTTCATCCCTCGCATGTAGCTGCCTCCTCTTACCACTGAAGTCTTTTACCGTCTCTTAGTAGCTCTCCTGTTGGTCCATCTCGGGGGAGCTGTGCCGCCCATACGATTCCTGATGCACCTTCCTGAACAGTTTTAACAGCCTCTGATGTCCCCATGTCCGTTTGTACCCAGCCAGGACAAACCGCATTCGCAAGAATAGAAAATGGCGCCCCCTCTAAAGCCGTGACTTTTGTCAGAACGTGCAAAGCCGCTTTTGACATCCTGTAGTAAGGACCGCTTTTTCCGTCACGCCTAACATCGTTTGAAGCGGAGATGGCGGAGAGCCTTCCCATGCCGCTAGATACATTGACGATTCGTCCATATCCAGCCTCTTTCATGTAAGGGAAAACCGCCTTGGTCATTCTGGCTGCGCCATACACATTGACATTCATCGTTTCTTGAAGTGTCGATACAGGAAGATCTAAAAAAGATGGAAAGGCGTCATCCATTATGTTGTCAAGAAAGACTCCCGCATTATTAATCAGCACATCCACTCTTCCGTACGAATCCTTTATAAAAGCCGAGAGACGTTCAACCGACTCTTCGTTTGTCACATCCAGCTGGTAAGGCACAACCTGCTCATTTATATCAGAAGCAGCTAATTCAGCATTTTCAATCTGCCGCGCTGTTAAAATGACAAGCATGCCATCTTGTGCAAGCTGTCTGCACACTTCTTTTCCAATGCCTCTATTTCCACCAGTGACAACAGCAACCTTCATATCCTCATCTCCTTTTGGAGATACCATTCTTCTTTCAGCTGGCTTGATGCGGATTCTAGTGCTTCCAAGGACCAATCAATATACCAGTTCAATAAGTGAGGTGTGTAAGTATGCAGAAGTGTTAAATACCGCCCTGTCGGAATATATAAAAGTCTGATAAAACCAGATATAGAACGCCACTCGTTTTCAGATAAGTCATTGGCATATGCCTTTAAAAATTGAATCGTTTTCACAATGTCTAGTTGAAATGTTCCCCGCTTGACTCTCGTTAACAAAAAAGCAGATATGGCTGCATCATAAATTCGTGGTCTATAACCTGCTGTATCAAAATCAAGAACCATGGCGAGCTTCTTATGACGGATGAGCAGGTTGCCAGAATGAAAATCACCATGTGTGACAGCATGTGGTAATGCCTCATACAGACTAGGATTTAGCAGCGTGAGTACATTCATCAGCTCCTGTTCATACACTTTAAGCAAAGAAGCAGCCTTTTTAGAAGAAACGACTTTCTTTAATACACTTGCCGTCTTATCCAGTGTTTCGTCCGGTGAAGTTATCCAGTTTTTCAATTCACAGTTTGGGTTTACAGGCCCTTTCGGTAAGTTCTTTAATGAATGAAGTTGTCTTAATACCCGAATGGCTTCTTGTTCATCTGAACGATTTCCCATTTCATATGGCCTTCCTTCAAAATAGGGCCGCAACTGCCAAAAATGTTCTTTGAATAAAATGGTTTTACGACCGTTCTCTGCCTCTATCATTGGTTGAATCGGGAAACCATGATCAAGCAAAGCATCTGTTAAATCTTCTAAATATTGAAGCCACTTTGCATCATGATTTCTCGCACATTTTTTTAGGACAAAACGGTTTTTAGCATCCTCTACAAGCCAGCCTTCATTAGGGCTTCTTCCGTTTAAAGGTGTTAAGCGGATTGGCTGTTCCGAAAACCAATATTTCAGGACATTATCAGCATCATCAGATTTCATCATGTCCTCACCCCTTTTTCTCAAGGTTTTTGATTTTCCTAAGTACCAGATCTGCTGCTTCCTGCTTGTCTATGCGCAGGCATTTCACACGTGATTCTTTTTTTAATTTATGAAAAAGCTTCTCGTTTTGATGGAGCACCTCTGGATACACATGAAAGGCATATGAGAAAAATTGGAGCGCATTACCTAGTCGCTCCTTATTTCCATTCCAAAGTTTTTCCCTTGTCATGAGCCGCTTGAACGTCCTTTTCATGAGACGGGGGAATGTCTTCCTTCTCTTCACATCAAGCCATATGATCGTATCAGCATATTCAGTCAAGATATGGTGAACAGATGAATATTGACCATCAATCACCCATTTCTTTTGTTTAACAACTTCATGGACGTTATCGATAAACAACTTCCGATCTGTTTTTTTCCAGTTCGCTTGCCAAAATAGGGCATCGAGCTCATAGTGAGGTAACATGAATTCCTGTTTCAAGTGATGGGCAAGGGTTGTTTTTCCAGATCCAGGTGGACCAACAATCCATATTCGCTGGCTAGCTCTTTCATTATTCAAGTGGTTCCCCCCTGTTACAGAACACGTTCATGCTTTTGAATGTCGTTTCTCACTTTTGTTAACAGATCTAATGATTCATCCCAATTGAGGTTTTCAGTTAATTCAAATACTGGTACTTCGCTTGAATGAATGGACACATCTTCACATAACAGATCTAGTGATTCCTCCGAAAAGCCATTTTTCTTTAACAACTGGCCAAAAAGTGTATGTGCGGGGGTCAGCCTTGTTTCAGGTGTACGAAAATAGTGAATCATTCCCGCCATTGCTTCTACAGGTCCTGGTGACAGGTGAATGCCATTAAATCGAGTACACACGTTCGTTAAACCAAACTGTTTTTGCTCCGACAGCAGCATGTGTTTAAAAGAACCTGCTTTTGCCTCTTTAGGGTCCGTTGCACCGATAAAATCTTCTCTTAACATCCTCATAGGCTTCTTTGAAAAACATTCCATGACGATAATAGACTTTGCAGGTGCAGTGAACCACTCAATTTGACAAGGGTGGAATGAATTGAGCAGAAGCATCTGTTCTCCATCCACCTCGGCCTTTATGGCGTATGTGCCTGCACCTAGCTTGTCCACCTTCATGTTCCGTGTAAGAAGCTCTAAACCATATGGCGTAAGCTCTTCGTACTTTTGTAAAAATTGATGGCCTCCATATATGAAATGTTCCTTCTGTTTAAACTCTGGATATTTAAAGAACAGCATCTTTTTTGCCGTATCTGACAATTCACTCAGACCGTTTTTAGAGATTTTGTTCAGCATCCCATATTGTTTTTCTATTATTTTCTTTTCTTTCAAATATAAGGATGATATAACGCGCACGGCTCCTATTTCTATATCATGATTATCTAAGCGTAGGAGAAGTTCATCTAGTATTCGATCAAGCTGTACACCTTTATGGATACTGGTTAATTCAGGCTTTAGCATCAATAGAAGATGATGTTGATTCAATTGTTGGTGTTTTTCAATTTCATATGGATGAATGGTCACTGCCATGGGTTCTTTTGTATGAATACATGCATGAACGGCATTAATGACTTTTTCTTTCATCCTTATTACCACATTGTCACGCCTTTAAAAATTAAATCTTTTGTCACATCGCCCATCGAATGAACCGCATTCATGACAATGTCTTCAATTCTCTTTCTATCCACTTCATTTCCATCCCACTGTTCAATACGGACGGCAATTTCATCAGGGTTGTGGAGCGGTGCTTCTTTTGAAGTAAAGATATGCACTTCTGTTGGCTTTTGAATGGTCTCAAAAATTTGATCTGCCAATCGTTGTGCGAGCACTCCATACAATTTCCCTGTATGATCAAGCGGGTTTTTACCAGCCGGCGCTTCAATACTCATAGACCGCATTGGGGTGATCAATCCATTTAATCGATTTCCTCTTCCAACAACACCTACATCGCCTGTATCTGCTACAGAACCAAGTGCTGTTAAGTACGGGCGACCATTGCGATCTGTTGCGTTCAGCATAAGATCAGGGGTAAGTCCTAACGTTTCATGAATATAGCGAGCGATTTGATCCTGACATTCTTTTTTACGGGAAAAATATTCCTCAAGACTATGAATATCTTTTGCTAGAAAAGGCATGTTTACTATGAGTTTGAAATCTTCATGACGTCTGCTTCCAAATATTTTCACATCCCAGCCGGTATCTGGGTTCACCTTTTTAAATTCTGGTCCATTCACATAACGCTCTGTATAGAGAACGAGTTTCTCAAGACGGCTTAACGGGGCATGAGCATGCAGTAAATTACAGTCATTTGAAACAAGCTTTGGATCCCCGATTTCGATCATGTCTGTTTCAACCATCGGACGATATCTTGAATTTTTACGGCCTGCCCCTTGATGATCAACAATCCGGCAATCAATGATGAGATGTTCGTCAGCATCAAATCCGGTCGTCACCTCTGATAACACATCTTTGGCTGCATCGAAAAGAATCTTTTTAAGAGGAATCGGCTCATCACCGTATGCATATGCCCCTTTTCCAGCAAACACAACTTGATAAGGTTTGACCATTGTTCCTTTTCCGTACGATACATCAGCATCTCCGCCAAGAAGCATCACTTTGTCAAACCAGTGGTGTGCTACTCTGCCGAAATGCTCCATGCAATATTGAGAATAATATTGAGAAGCTCTTTCTGCGATGGCGTCACACATCGTATCTGGATGCCCTACTCCTTTACGTTCTACAAGCTCATATGGAATTTGTTCGATATCCTGGCCATCACCTTTTAAAATATCAAGAATGGTTTTTTGAATTGTTTTCATTATCAATCGCCCGCTCTCTTTTAAAATATAAAAATATTGATCCTTTACCTTAAAACAACATGAAACATTTGGTAATATATATATATTCTGTATGAAAGAGGTGTCTATTTTGATCAATGAATCGATCCTACAACGCTTGCAAGATACAACCACTGATATTAAGAAGTTATTGAATCAACATCAAATTCCTGGCTGCTCTATTTGTATTTCTCATGAAGATAAGCACATTTGGTCGTGGCATGAGGGCCTAGCTGATATTGAAAGCGGCACCCCTGTTACAAAAGACACAACCTTTCGAATTGGTTCTGTGACTAAGCCTTTTACTGCAATGGTCATGATGAAAATACGAGAGGAAGGATTGATTCAACTCGATGAGCCTATTCATACTTACGAACCTTTACTATCTTTCATAAAAAGTCACATATCTGAACCAATTCCACTCACTTTTCGAATGATTGCCTCTCATATCTCAGGCCTGCCCAAAACACTCGATAAAGCAACTCATCTGCGAGATATGACATTAGCTCAGTGCATGGAAATACTGACTATTTTTACACCGCCTTGGTCTATCATCAATTATTCCAGTCTTGGCTATTCAATCTTAAGTAAAGTACTAGAAAAAGTGAGTCAACAGCCATTTAGAGAATTAGTGCATACCCACATACTAGAACCGCTCGATTTGCAGCAAACTGGATTTATTGAAACAGCATCCACAGCCAAAGGGTATACCCTTTCTTCCTCTGGTCTTTCCGGCATATCCTATCCAAGTGTCGAAACACCATCTTGGGAGGACGGTTCAAGCGGACTATTCTCTACAGCAGACGATTTGATTCGATTCATTCAAGCTCAATACGACGGAAACCGTCTGCTTCATCAGCATTCGCTAAAAGAAATGCAAAGCCCCGTTATGGTTGAAGAAGATTTCACTAGAGGTGTTGGTCTTTCATGGTTTTTGAGACCTTTTAACGGATTCACCTTAGCTGAACATAGCGGAGAAATTAAAGGCTTCACCTCCTATATTGGCTTCATTCCAAAGCGTAAATTAGGTGTTTGCATTCTCTTAAACTCTGACGAAAGGCTCGCTCGGCCGATTGCCGACATGCTCTTTCAAATCATGCTGCCAGCAGATCACGAACTGATGAAAAAGCGTGAAGACCGGCTCAAACGAATGTTTAGACAATCGTCTCTTTAAATGGAACTCACTTTTTTGTTTAATAAATCTGGAATCGCGTCCTGCAGATACCGCGGATCACCCTCTAAATAAAAACATGGCATATTGAATAAATGATGGATCAGCTCAGATGCCTTTTGTTCCAGAAAGGTATCTGACACATGCCGAAGGCCGAGCCAGCCTTTTAAATAGTCAGGATCTTCTGGTTCTCTTATATTGGCGACCATGATATCTTTTGCTCTCTGATCATCTTTTTTTACTGGTACAAGCCTGATCTCACCTGATCCTATTTTGAGTGAAGGGAAAATCACCATATTTACTTTCGTAGAGCTCCGAATCGTTGTTCCTGTCATGTCAGCAGCTTCTTTTGGTGTAATTTCAAACTTACAGCCGCTCGCCCATTTTTCTTTTGCCTCTTCCTCTGTTGATATGGTTTCATCCCATATTCTTTTATCTTGAGACCGGCTGAATTTTTTGTTTTTCAGTTCCTGTATATTTGTTGTGGCTTGGACGGTTCCTACTCCAAGTGCTAAGCACATCGGCCATCCATACACAGTAAGTTCCTGATCTTCAAGCACTGAAATGGAACGATCGTTTGTGATGAAATCTGCTCCTCCATGATGCAAAAACTGCCACATAGTGGTTGACTTCCCGGCACCTTTATCGCCAATAATGAGCGCTCCTTTTTGGCCATCTTCAAAAGAGACAGCCGCTGCATGCGTAAAGCATCCACCTTGGTTTTCTAATGTTCTAAGGGCAATTTCTCGAACGATTCGCAGTGGACAGCGTATCGCAGATTCATTATTGTTTTTTCCAATCACAGCATAACGCCCTTTAAAGACCGCCACACTGTGCGGCTCGTCACCTTCATGCGAGGCAAACAATACTTGATCGTCTAATTTCAATCGTTTGTAAGTAAACTTCCTTTTTGCTGTAATCGTTTCACCCTTTTGAAAGCACGCATTGCGAACGGACTGTTCAAGGTCAGGATCAATGATGAACCGTATATCAATCTGTGAAGGCATATCCCCCACATGGCTGTCTGGTTCTTTCGGGATATAATGTTCGATATCTTCAATTGCCAGCGATTCGGTTGATAAAATGTGAAAATGAATACCTGCAAACACAAATGATTTTTCAAAAGGAAAATCGTTCTTTGGCTTTTCAAAAAGCGCTTTTATCTCCATATAGAATCCTCCTCTTCATTTTGCTACTGCCTTTCAGGGAACAGCTGTACGACAGGCTCCTCTTCAAGCTCATCACGATTATCCAAGCTGAAAAAACGCTCAACAAAAGATTTCTTCCACATTTTCGAAGAACCGAAATCATTTTCTCCATAGGCTTCTAAGAACGTTTGGTCACTCATGTCTAACTGCTGCAATTGATCGATATAGTTCGTTTGATACAATAAATCTACAAACGTAAACGTGTAAAAAAGTGCTTTCTCGGCCCCTAATTCCTTCGCTCTTGCTTGCAAAGCATGCCAATCAAGTTGGTTTTGCTCTTCAGCAAACTTGACGTACTCCCTTACATCGCAAAACTTAATCAAATTGAGATCTGCATGTAAATAGACATACTGCACATTTGTTGCTTCCTTGTATAAATGGAAAGCAAGATGAATGAGAAAATCTAAAGGTTCAAGCATATAAGTATCCGTTTGCAAAAATGATTTTTCATTAGCAGCATCTAGCAAGGCATTTGTAGCGTCGTAGTTTTTTTTCAGCTCAACATCGTATGAAAAATCAACACGGTGAACCTTTAAAAAGTCTTCTCCGCTCCGTTTAATATGCGAATAAAGATTCCCAGCATTCATTCTCCACATCATTTCTTCTTCTCGAGAAATCGGTATTTCTTGATCGGTTGCCCAGTCATATTTCCCGATGATAAACCCTTCCTCCTTGAGCAATGAAGAAGCTCTTTTTCGATCATCTGGATGAATTAAGAAATCAATGTCTGACATCATTCGGAGTCCATAATCTTTGTAAACAAGAGGCGTTAAAATGGCTCCTTTAAGAGGGACTGCTTTCAGCTTTGCTTTTCGAAATGTTTGTAAAAGACGCTTTAATTCCTTGAATCTCTCCATATTTTTTTGGCGATTCCCGATATAATGATAATGAAGTAAAAATTTGTAGGTTGTCGTGATTTTTTTTTCATCATCAAGGCGAATCAAATGAGGCGTCATCAGTTGAAGTACCTTATGTCTTGATGCAAGTCCAATCAATTGAGGTACATCGATGCCGTCTTTTAATACATCTCTCATCAACTCTTCTTCTTTTTCATTTAATTGAATACGTGAGCCAAGTAATAGTAGCCTCTCTTCATTTGAGAGAGTGGATTGATCCAAAACAGCCCGCATGTGGATTACTCCTTCCCGTATAGTGATTTAAATCTAGTGATAAATCGAGAGTGTTTCCCTTTTCGATTGACTGGTATGTCCAAATCATCCGTTAGTCTATGAAACCATTGAGCTGCCTCATATGCTTTTTCACTGTCATATTCAATTTCTAATTCATGATCTGTGATGCCAAGATAGCTGCTTTGATCCAAATCCACTTTGATGCCTGTCTCGATATAAAAGGTAGTTCGTTCAGTAACCAATAGTCCTAACAACTCTGGCTGTTCAGTCATTGTAAAAGGTAAAGACGTTACGATGTTCTGTACATCTAGTTTTTGCGGTAGATCCTCAATAGGAAATGACTTTTCTTCTCTTACTCTTTTATAGCCAGACGTTTGACTGGGACATTTGATCTCAAGTGTTCGTTTGCCGCTGGTTTGACGGATCCGTACGGTATAGCCATATCGTTTTAATAAAAAATCTGAGGTGTCGTAATAGTAATTGAAGTTCATTAAATAAGTGGGTTGATGATTTTGACTTAACATGTTGTAGATGTGTTGAAAATCTGTTTGTGACAACAAATATTTATACTCCTGCTCAACCATGACTCACCTCCAAAACGTCTTACACGACCATATCGGATTGTTCAAGAAGCTCTTGAATGAGAAAGGTTCCTTTCTCTAAAGAAGTAAATGCCTGTTTTAATGAATAACAAGGAATCTTTTCTGCTAGATGTTCAAGAAATGGTTCTAGCGCTTCGGGTGTCGGTAAAGTGAAATATGGTAATAGAAATTCATTATGTCTTCCAGGATTGATCACTGCGTGCTCCTTTAGACGTTCCGCTGCTTCATGTGGACTGATTTTCGAAAGTGCGGCACCCGTTTGCCCATGAGGTAAAAACTCAGGAAACACCATGACATCAATTTTCCCCATTGTTTTGACTTCACGTGAAAACCATTTTTCTAATTCCTCCGGATAGACGAAATGATAGTTCTTATCATCTTCATTAAATGGGTGACTCGATGTTTGAAGTCTATATGGTGAACCAAGCTTTTCAATGGCTTCAAAAGAATCTTTCCGAATACTCATAGATCTAGGCCAACCAGTTCCTTTGTACTCGTTGTTCGTATATGAAATCCCTATATCATCGTTTGTGATGTACGTTGCATCGGTTAAGGATAACAAGGATAAAATGGTGGATGTTTTGCCCGCTCTTGATCCGCCTACTAGTGCAATCCCTTTTTGATTCATCTCCATCATGCCGCCATGCAAATAAACAAGTCCATCCTGATAACACAAAAGGCGAAGCAATACTCTTATTAAACGCAGTGCGTGTTGTGCTGTCCATCTGACATCTTTTGGGTCATCTATCACAACGACTTTCTTCTCTCCGTGATACAGGTAGCGGCAGCGAGGTTCCATCTTGGTTTGATAAAAGACTTCTTCAAGTGGCACTTCTGTTTGAATATCTTGTGCGTATTTGCTGGTTAAAATCGTCCAAACGTCTCCTTCAGGTCTGTCTGTTATTTTGCTGCACTCAACATAGGGATGTACTTTACTGATGACTAAATTCTGAACTGATTCATCTGCCCCTAATACCACACGAACATTATTTTTTTGATAGCTTACATATGACAATGAATGCCACCCCTTATGATAGATTGATAAAAACAATTGCAATTTTCTCCTTAATCCACCAAAATATAACACATATTAAACTTTTAGAAAGGAGCCACGACATGAATGAACTGACACGAACAGAAGTTGAAGAAAAAATTGTCCAACTTGTGATGAATAAGTTGTCGCTCACTGAGCAGCCAGGCCTTGATGATAGTTTAAAAGCTTTAGGATTAAATTCTGTCCAAATTGTCTCTTTTGTTATTTCATTAGAGGACACCTTTCACATTGCGTTTGAAGACGAAGAATTACACCCTGACCACTTCCGCACCTTAGATCGACTTTTTACTTTGGTCAAAACCAAACTGACTAAGACGCTGTGATGACCTGCGCCATAAATAAAGAGCGGTAATGCGAGGAGGCTTCCATCAGCTCCTCATGAGTACCGCAGCTTTGAACAGCACCGTCTTCAAGTACATAGATCATATCTGCATTTTGTATGGTCGATAATCTGTGTGCAATCACAAGCAATGTGCTTCCTCCTTTTGCATCGTCTATCCCTTTTTGAACCTGCCTTTCTGTCTGCCGGTCAAGGGCCGATGTCGCCTCATCTAATATCAGAAAATCAGCCTGTTTTAAAAGCGCTCTAGCGATAGCTAAACGCTGGCGTTGTCCCCCTGACAAGGAGATTCCCCTCTCTCCAATGACTGTATCAAATCCTTTTTCAAGTCCTTTAATGAAGGGAAGAATTTGTGCAATCTCACAAACCTGTTCAAGTTGTTCTTCAGTAATATCAGTTAATCCCATGATGAGATTGAGGCGTATGGTGTCTGGGAAGAAATAGGGTTCTTGCGGGACAACGGCTACCCGTTTTAAGAAATGAGATGGCTCTATCTCTGATCGTTCAACGCCATTTACTAAAATGTTTCCGCTATCCGGTTGATAAAGTCCCAGTGCCAGCTTTGAGATAGTCGATTTCCCGCTGCCGCTCGCTCCAACAATGGCCACTTTTTTTCCTTTTTGAATATGAAGATTCAAGTCGTTTAAAGCCCCTTTAGATGTTTGTTCATAAGAAAAACAAACATCTTCAAACACCACATCTTCCACAGAATGTATTCGCTTCGTTCCTTTTTCTTCGTTTTCTATTTGCAGTACTTCTGCAATTCGATGAACAGATGCACGCTGCTGGAAAAATTCAAATACATACTGGAATAACTCCTGATAACTTTTCATTAATTGAGAAGCATATTGGTAAATGACGACAAACAAGCCGATTGACATGTTTCCTGCTGCTACTTGATATGTGCCAAACACAAGCACAGATAGTATTCCAAACCATTTCAATGGTTCTGTTAAAAATAGAAGCTTATTTTGAAACTTACCTTCTTTTATGACACGATCCATCATGTTGTTAAATAGCTTTTCATACAAACCGATTTCCCATTTACGTCGATCAAATGCAACCACTTCTCTTGTAGAAGAAATTACTTCTTCGACATGCACGAATAAATCAGACTTTCTCTCTTGCACTTCTTTTGCGATGTTTGTTGCCGTTTTCGCCATTTTTTTACCGACAATGAAATAACACGTACTTGCAAAAAGAAGCAAGAAAAATAATACAGGACTCACAGATAGTAAAATGATCGATAAAACAACGGCCATAAAAATGGTTTGTACAATCTTCGGTATATGTAAAGCAGCTGTGACAGCAACTGCCTTTACATCTTGGTTAAGCTTGTGTAGATAATAACTAACTGGATGAATTTTATATGATCTCATCGATACTTGCTGAAGCTGATCTAACATCTTTTTCTGTAATGAATGGTGGATGGTAAGGTAGTTTTTGTGCATCACATATGGGCTGGCGACAAACATGACAACATAGACAAGAAAAATGATGGCAAACAGCATCAAGATATGGGGGAAATGTTGATTGCCGCTATTCAAAAGGACATCGTCAATGAGCCACTTTTGCAGCCCAATCATGGCTAAATTAGCTGCTGCTTCAATCAAAACGAGTAAAAGAGCGAGGATGAGCATCCATTTTTGCTTTGTGATCAAAAGAAACAGCCAATTTTTCCTCATGTTACACCTGCCTCCTTTTCTGAGCGGTCAGACGCCAATTGATAAAAATGTCCCTTTTTTCTCATCAATTCATTAAAATGTCCAGTTTCTAACATACGACCGTCTTCTATCAAAATAATTCTGTCAAAATGTCTTACAGTAGATAAACGATGAGCGACTGCAATGACAGTCGATTCCTTAAATGTTTGATGTAATGCCTGCTGGACTTTTTGCTCGCTGACACTGTCAAGAGATGCTGTTGCTTCATCGAGTAATACAACACTTGGATTCTTAGCAAATAGCCGGGCAATGGCGATCTTTTGCTTTTGACCACCAGATAGTTTTAATCCTCTTTCCCCAAGTATGGTGTCGTATCCGTTTTCTAGTTCTCTTATAAATGAGTCGCAATCTGCTTTTTTAGCGGCTTCAATGATCTGTTGATCTGAAAGACTTGTATCTCCAAAACGAATATTGTCCTTTACACTCATATTAAATAAAAACGTTTCTTGAAAAACAAACCCCATCGCACCTCTTATTTGACTAGTAGATAAACAGCGCAAATCAACTCCATCAAGTGTAATCATCCCAGATGAGGGATCATAAAAGCGTCCAATTAATTTAAGAAGCGATGTTTTCCCTCCACCGCTCGTACCGACAAGCGCCACTTTTTCACCACGCCGAATATGTAGATTCATCCCCTTTAATAAAGGAGGATGATTGGGATAATGAAAATCAACGTCATGAAACACGATATCGCCTTCGACTTGATCAAGCAGCATAGGCTGATGAGGCTCTCTAATATCGGGTGTTTTTTTCATAAAATGATATAAAGGTTCAATTTGAAAGGTTAAGATTCGTTGTTCTGTTAGAAGTGTGACAATAGAAGTAAGCATATGCATTGCTGAAAAATAATATAGTATATATGCCACAAAACCGCCTGTCGTCAGCTGGCCATTATTTACAAGGTAGATGCCGAGAGCAAATGTAGCTAGAGCACCAATATAATAAGTGAGCCTGCGGTTGCTTCCTCGTAAGTAAGCGAAAAAAACATTTTTTTCATGATCTTGGCGGACCTGTTCATGCAGCTTTTGAATCCGCTCCATGTCCCAATTCATATAACCTAAAATTCTAAGCTCTTCCATTGAAGCAAGACTTTCGTATAATTTTGTTTGCAACGTGCGAAAACCTTCTGCACTTTGTCTTCCGTAGATCGTTGCCTTTTTTTCAAGCCAAGGTCCAAAGATATAGTAGAGAATAAAACTTGGAATGATGATGAGAGTGAGTAAGATAGAAATTTGTATCATAAAGTATAGTGAGATGGCGATAAATAGCGTCTGATTAATAAATTGTGGGAAGTAACGTCTGTAAATTTCTTGTACAGCTCGTGTTTGTGTGTTAACAAAGGAGAGTGTTTCACTAACAGAATGTTGTTCGTAGTATGAGAAACCGAGTTGACGGATTTGCTGGAAGGCAGCAAATTGTGAATCTCTTGAGGCTTGTTCGATTAATTTTCTTTGCCATAAATTTCGTGCAGCTGTCAGTATAATACCAAGTGCTATCAAGCCAGTCAGGCCTAGCAATAATCCATTCATTTTAGAAAAGTCTTTTGCTGGCAAAATCGTTTCAATAAAATATTGAATAAATTTAGGTATAATGAGTTCGCTCAAGGTAATAACGAATCCACTCATAATGACTAGAATCACTTTACCTGTATAAGGCTTTAAAAATGAGAGTGTCCATAAATATACACGCCATAACTGCTTTGAATCTTTGTCGATTTGTTTCAATCCATCACCAGCCTTTTGCTCTTTTTCAACAAAAAACGGAATTTTTTTACAACTTTTTCGATCCTTGTTTGGATTATATAAAATGTTTCTACTCATGACAATGTGTAATTTGTATCATTATAACAGAAAAGGCAGTGACTTCCATCACTGCCTAATCGTCCTATATTTCACTGTTATCTAGTGATACGCGTATACCAATGAGGTTCTATTTGACGAAAATAATCATGATCTTTTAATACATTTTCTAGTCTTTCAATCATCTCATCCATTTGACCTGGATCAAATTTAATGACCCACATAATCGATGAAAAGATGCTCATTGCGACATATACAGAGTAAAGCTGCCAAAAATCAGCTGGTATTTCACCATCAAAATACCCATTTATTTGACCAGCTGCAAAAGCTTCACTTGTTTCTCTACTGAAAAGAGCTACTTTATAAAAATCATGAATGGGGTCTCCCCAATCAAAATTATTAAAATCAATAACGCCTGCATATTTATCATTCTTTATAATAATATTCCCTAAATGAAAGTCATCGTGCTGAAATTGGTTAGGCCTTCCCTTCACCTTATCGATGTGCTGTGCGATAAACTGCGCTACTTTTTCATCCCCTTCTATGGAGATACCGCTTTCCCGATAAGCAGTTAAATATCGATGATGCTTTTTCACAACACGCTCGTCCCAAGGTTCGATATGTGATGGCGCTGGATATGTATGCATGTTTCGTAAATCCCGTCCTGCACTTACCCCGATCGCATACTGCTGTTCTTCTGTTAACTGACTCATGATTTCTTTTGCTTCTTGACCTTCTACAAACGATAAAATATAGTACACTTGCTGTGTTTCATCTAGAACACCCATTTTCACTGGATCAGCACACTGAACACCGTGACGTCTTAATTGGGAAAGGAGCTCAAATTGCGTCTTTATTTTGTCATATTGGTCTTGATCTGTGATTCGAAGGACATACTTTTCACCTGATGACATCGTCACGACCCATTTTTCATCTCGAGAATAGCCTTTATCAATCTGGTCTATGGAGATCGCTTTTTTTAATAAGGGAATGTGCTGCACAAGGTCTGTTTTATTCATAAATTGATCCATCCTTCCCAGTCTCTTTTCTTCTCACTCTACCAAATTTTTCATTTGAAGAGAATGATCAACAATTCCTATTTATATCGAAACTGCTTTACAATGTTTTTCCATTCTAATATAGTTAATTTATGTAAAGAATAGAAAATTTGTAAAGAGGAGCGTTGCAGATGAATGAAACGACGGATGCCCTTTCACTATCAAGTCAAGTAAAGGATTTGGTCCTGCGTTCTTTGGACGATGATAGCAAGATTTCTATTGGTGCAGATGAAGAGTTAACAAATCACGGTCTGGATTCAATTAAAGCAGTTTCACTCATTTTGGAATTAGAAGAGGTTTTTGATATTCAATTTGCAGATGAGGAACTATTGACAGAGCATTTTTCGACAATCAATAAAATTGTTCATCAGCTGCAAAACAAGTTAGCTGATTAATCTTTAGACATGAAAAAAAGGCATCTCTTTTAAAAGACATGCCTTTTTTTGATTAAGCAGAAGGTACATCACCCGTTGGACTAATAAGCGAGAGGGCATAATCTTCTGTAAAGATTCTTTTCGATAAATCGTTCACGCCGTCTAATGAGACGCGATTGATTTCATCAATAATTTCATCAAGCGTACGATGTTTGCCAAGGAGTAATTCATTTTTACCATTTCGGCTCATCTTGCTGTTTGTGCTTTCAAGACTAAGCATGAGGTTGCCTTTCATTTGCTCCTTAGAGTTTTCAAGTTCTTTCTGCGTAATTCCCTCACGTTTTAAGACGTCTAATGTTTGTAAGATGGTTTCAGATAGCAGATTCAGCTGCTTCGCTCCAGTTCCACCATAGATCGTCAGCATTCCGTTATCTGCAAATGAACTATGATAGCTGAATACAGAATACGCAAGTCCTTTATCTTCTCTTACGTCTTGGAACAACCGGCTGCTCATGCTACCGCCTAGAACATTATTTAAAACGATTAAGTCATAGATGCCCTGATCTCCAGCAGGAAGTCCGTTAAAGCCCATGCAAAGGTGCGCCTGCTCTGTTTCCTTTTTGCGTGTCAGTTTGTCATAGTGGAATTGCGGGGCTTCGACAGGCTGTTTTTTCCCCTTTCCTTCATATGAGCCAAATAATGTTTCGACCTCACGAATGAAGGTGTCATCGACGTTCCCTGCAACAGAGATGACGACGCGATCCGGCGTATAGAATTCGTCCATATATTTTCTAAGGGAATCACCGTTAAAAGTAGAGAGTGTTTCCTCTGTCCCTAAAATCGGATAACCTAATGAATGATCACCGTAAATAGCTTTGCTTAACAAATCATGAACGATGTCATCAGGAGTATCTTCATACATTTTAATTTCTTCATAGACCACATTTTTTTCTTTCTTCAGCTCTTCTTCGTCAAAAGCAGAGTTGAAAAACATGTCACTCAACACATTGAGGGCATACCCAGCATGTGAATCAAGTACCTTTGCATAATAGCAAGTATATTCTTTTGACGTAAAGGCATTCACTTGACCACCAATGCGGTCAAAGGATTCTGCGATATCACGTGCAGATCTCGTCTTTGTTCCTTTAAAGAACATATGCTCTAAAAAGTGTGAGATCCCATTTACTTCTGGTGTCTCATGTCTAGAACCTGTTCCAATCCAGACGCCAATTGCGACAGACCTTACAGTGGGATTGTTTTCAAGTACAATTCTTACTCCGTTTTGGCATGTATACGTTTTGACCAAGTTTTGCTCCTCCTATTCAACAAACAGATCGCATCACGGATGTCTTTTTTCACTTAGGAGGTCAGAAACCGTTCCTAATTCATATCCTCTTTCTTTGATTTGAGTGATAAGTGCGTCAAGACTTCTCGCTGTTGCGTCTGTTGGATGCATTAATATCATCGCCCCATTGTGAATTTTCCCAAGCACTCGTTTTTGTAATACAGCTGGTGATGGTTTTTGCCAGTCGATCGTGTCTACTGTCCACATAATGGTTTCCATTCCTTCTTGTTTCGCAAGCTTTACTGTTTCTTCTTTAAAGCTGCCACTTGGAGGCGCAAACCATATCGGTTTTTTCCCAAGGGATTCTTCAATTTGGCGATTTGTTTTAATCATCTGCTCTAATGCTCGTTCTCTTGTCAGTGTGCGCATATCCGGGTGATTGTATGAATGATTTCCAATTTCATGACCATCTGCCACGATTTTTTTAGCAAGGTCAGGACTGTTTTTCACCCATTTGCCTTCTAAGAAAAAGGTTGCCTTCACCTGATGCTTTTCTAGTGTATTCAACATCTTTGTTAAATGCTCGTCGCCCCAAGCTACATTGATCAGGAATGCATTCATCTTTTTGTCTGGATGTCCCTTATAGATAGGTTCAGCACCAAGTTCATGTAAATGGACAGATGGTTTTGTTTCTTTAAAAACAAGCAGCTTTTCATCGAAAGAGCCCTGTTTTTTCATTTTTTCGTAAGAAGCATCGATATCGACTGTCTGTCCATTTAAACCAGGCATCTTTTTCCACACTTTATCAATCTTAGCATTTTGCGGCTTCTCTTCATAGTCAGAAGACTTCGATTCGATCTCTTGATACAGAATATCTTTTGAAACAGATGCTACCTCGGCGTGCTCTTTCATTGAATTCATATATGTAACAGCAGCCGGCTGCTTCATCGTTTGATATGACACGAGCAGTAAAAATACAAACACAAAGAATGGTATCGTTTTTTTCAATGGTTGTCCCTCCCCTTTACCACAAATTATGATGGGAAGAAACAAGCTAGAACTATTGTTACGCGCAAGAAAAGAAAGAAGCCTGGCACGGATACCTGGCTTCTAACACATTTTATTTGTTCTCATTAAGACTGCTTTTCTTCTTTTTCCTTTTCTTCACGTAAAACAGCTTTACGAGAAAGGTTTACACGGCCTTGTTTATCGATCTCAGTGACTTTGACGAGTAGCTCGTCACCAATCTTCACGACATCTTCTACTTTGCCAACACGTTCAAGTGCAAGCTCAGAAATATGAACAAGTCCATCTTTGCCGCTGAAGATTTCAAGGAAGGCACCGAATTTTTCAATTCGTTTTACTTTACCTAAGTAAAGTTGGCCAACTTCAACTTCTCTGACAAGATCTTCAATGATTTTCTTCGCTTTTTGGTTCATGTCTTCTTCAGTAGAAGAGATAAAGATTGTACCGTCTTGTTCAATATCAATTTTCACACCGGTATCTTCAATGATTTTATTGATTTGTTTACCGCTTGGTCCAATGACATCGCGAATTTTATCTGGATTGATTGTCATCGTTAAGATTTTTGGTGCATAACGTGACAATTCTCCTCTAGAAGCTGGAATCGTTGACAGCATGCTATCTAAAATTTCCATTCTTCCTTTTTTCGCTTGTTGAAGTGCTTCTTCTAAAATGTCTTTTGATAGACCATCGATTTTAATGTCCATTTGAAGCGCTGTTACACCTTTAGATGTACCTGCTACTTTAAAGTCCATATCTCCAAGTGCATCTTCCATTCCTTGAATGTCTGTCAGCACTGTGTAGTATTCACCAGATTTAACAAGTCCCATTGCAATCCCTGCAACTGGTGCTTTAATTGGAACACCTGCATCCATCATCGCAAGTGTGCTCGCACAAATACTTGCTTGTGAAGTAGAACCGTTTGATTCTAACACCTCAGACACAAGACGAACCGTATAAGGGAAATCTTTTTCAGATGGAATGACTGGCTCTAATGCACGTTCGCCTAGCGCACCATGTCCAATCTCACGACGGCCTGGACCACGCATTGGGCCGGTCTCACCTACACTGAATTGCGGGAAGTTATAATGGTGCATGAATCGCTTAGACTCTTCAACACCAAGACCATCAAGAATCTGTACATCACCAAGTGCACCTAATGTACAAATACTGAGTGCCTGTGTTTGGCCTCTTGTAAACAATCCTGAACCGTGCGTTCTTGGAAGAAGTCCTACTTCTGAAGAAAGTGGACGGATTTGATCGACGCCGCGTCCATCTGGACGTACTTTCTCTTCAGTAATAAGGCGGCGAACTTCGTTTTTCACAAGCTTATTTAAGACATCCTTCGCTTGTTTAATCGTTGCTTCGTCACGCTCTTCTTCTTCAAATTTTTGAACGACAGCTTTTTTCACAGCACTGATGGCATCTTCACGAGCATGCTTCTCATGTACTTGAATCGCTTTCAGTAAATCCGCTTCAGCAAGTTGTTTTACTTCCTCTGCTAATGCTTGATCAACTTCATATAAAGGAATATCGATTTTTTCTTTACCGACAGCTTTCACAATTTCTTCTTGGAATTCGATTAAGCGTTTGATCTCTTGATGGCCGTACATGATGGCTTCAAGCATCGTTTCTTCTGGTACTTCATCAGCACCAGCCTCTACCATGTTGATTGCATCTTTTGTTCCAGCTACAACAAGGTTGATATCGCTTTGTTCAAGCTGCTCAACATTTGGGTTGATGATGAGCTTTCCATCTACTCGTCCTACTGTCACGCCAGCGATTGGTCCCTCAAATGGAATGTCAGACACACATAAAGCTAAAGATGAGCCAAACATTGCAGCCATTTCAGATGAACAATCTTGATCCACACTCATGACAATACTAATGACTTGTACTTCATTTCTAAATCCATCTGCAAATAGTGGACGGATCGGTCTGTCAATTAAGCGGCTCGCAAGGATTGCTTTTTCACTTGGGCGGCCTTCTCTTTTAATGAAACCACCAGGAATTTTACCAACTGCATATAATCTTTCTTCGTAGTTTACAGTGAGCGGGAAAAAATCAAGTGGTTTTGGTTCTTTAGAAGCTGTTGCTGAGCTAAGCACAGCCGTATCTCCGTAGCGTACGAGAACCGCTCCGTTTGCTTGCTTTGCAAGCTGGCCAGTTTCAACTGTCAGTTGACGTCCAGCCCAGTCTATGGTGAAGACTTGTTTCTCTTGTCCCATTCTGAGATAAACTCCTCTCTTGTCGTAAAGTTTTTAGGTTATTTCTTATTATGAACAAAATGATTTTCACATATCAATGTGAAAGCTGTATGTAGAAGGGTTTTGCCATTCTTTCAACATTTTAACCATAAAATATTAGTGATTATACGATAAAAAAGCGGGAATCCTCCCGCTTTTTACGATTATCGACGTAAGCCTAGTTTGTTAATTAACTCACGGTAACGAGTTACGTCTTTATTACGTAGATACGTAAGAAGATTACGACGTCTACCTACCATTTTCAAAAGACCGCGACGTGAGTGGTGATCTTTCTTATGAGTACGTAAATGCTCGTTCAAGTTGTTAATTGATTCTGTTAGGACAGCGATCTGAACTTCTGGAGATCCAGTATCAGATTCGTGTGTTTTGAACTCATTAATTAATTGAGTTTTACGCTCTTGAGTAATAGCCATCCTGTTTCACCTCCAAATCATGTTAGCCCCATCTACCTCGCAACCGTCGGTGAAGTCGGCCTGCCAAGTAAGTGGTTTTAAAGCTACAGGAATTATCATACTAAAAATATGCCGATTTTGCAAATGATAGAGCGGTTTTTCTGCGATTTTTTTGTTTAATGAAGATGATCTTGAAAAAACTGAATCGCTTCTTCTTTATCTTGACTAATTTGAGCCGTTAATTCTTGGATACCGTTAAATTTTTGTTCACTGCGAATCCGTTTGTACCACTGTAATTTAATCGGTTCACCATAAATTTCTTCGTTAAAATCAAAAAGGTTCACTTCAATCGCAGGCTGATCAGGACGTTTTTCATAAAATGTTGGTTTGTAGCCAACGTTACAAACACCGTCATACACCTTGCCTTTCACTTCCGCTCTCACTGCATATACGCCTGTTGGCGGGATTATGTATTCAGCAGATAAACCAACATTGGCGGTTGGAAAGCCAATCGTGCGTCCTCGTTTATCTCCATGAATGACAATGCCTCGCAGCTGATATGGTTTGCCTAAAAGCTCACTCACATATTCAACGTCTCCATTTTTCAATGCGGAACGTATAAGGGTCGAGCTGACTTTCCGGTCTTGGTTGGAAAGCTTAGGTACAATGGTCGCAGCAATCCGCCCTTTCCCGTATTCGTCAAACGTTTCCATTGTGCCTGCACCAAACCGGCCGAAGGTAAAATCGAAACCAGCGACTGCATGCTTCACATTCAGTTCGTCCAAATATTGATCGACAAACTCTTGAGGAGACAGTGCTGCAAAGCTTTCGCTGAATTGCACAATGTATAAGTAGTCAGCACCTAATTGTTCGATAAAATCAATCTTATCCTCAAGCGGTGTGATTAAGTCTTTTGGTTCACGTGCTTTTTGCAGAACATGTGATGGATGCGGATGAAAAGTCATGACAGCTAGAGCTAAACCCTCTTTTTCCGCAATGTTTTTCGCTGCATCAATCACTTTTTGGTGTCCGAGGTGAACACCGTCAAAATACCCTAAAGCCATCACAGACGGGACTTGATCCTTTTGATTCAATGTATGTGGGTGTGAAATATGTATAGTCTTCACGAGATGGTCACCTTTTCTTTAAGATTGCTTGTCCTGTGATAAAATCTTCGCCGGCTTCATCAGGTTCTGTTTGGTCGGGTGCTTCATATAAATCGCCATACAACGGCCTGAAGGAGCAAAGACAGCGACACGATCTTCCTCTGCAAAATGAGCAAATTCATCAGGCATAGGTAGGACTGCACCGTTTTCCACTTTACTTGCTAATGTATCATTTATCTCCCATTTCGGCAAATGATTGAGCGCACGCTCGATCGGCACAAGATGTTCCTCAACCGTTCCTTCCTCACTGATCTCCCGCAACTCATCAAGAGTGATACATTCATCTAACGTAAAGTCACCAGATCCTATGCGAATGAGGTGAGACATGTGGGCTGGAAACCCAAGTTTTTTTCCAATATCGACGGCTAACGTTCTCACATATGTGCCTTTTGAACACAGGACGGTGAATCTAAAGGATACCTTTCCATTTTCAAATGTGACAGGTGTTGTCCGCTCGATACGATGAATGGTAATTTCACGGCTTGGACGTTCAATTTCAATGCCTTGCCTTGCATATTCATAGAGCTTTTTTCCGCCAATTTTGACAGCAGAAAACATGGGGGGGATCTGTTCAATGGTTCCTTCAAATTGTTTCAACGCAGCATCAATGTCATCTTCTGACATCGGTAACGGCACCTTTTTTTCTTCTACTACTTCACCTGTTTGGTCTTCTGTCGTTGTAGAAAATCCAATGGTGATTTCCGCATCATACGTTTTCGATTTATCTGTTAAGTACTCCACAATTTTTGTCGCTCGTCCAATACAAATAGGCAGAACACCTGAAACCTCTGGATCGAGTGTCCCTGTATGTCCCACTTTTTTTGTGTGTAAAATCTTTCTCACTTTAAACACACAGTCGTGAGAGGTCATGCCTCTTTCTTTATGTAATAAAAGAACACCGTTTTGCACCTGCGTTCTCTCCTTTCATAAACGATGAAAAAGGACAGACGATCATCGCCTATCCTTATTTCAACGTCTTATTCGTGATCTTTTGTGTTTAGTTCAGCAATCAGGCTTTCAATTCGGTTACCGTAATCTACAGACTCATCGAATTCAAAGTGAAGCTCTGGTGTTTTGCGAAGTCTGATTCGATTGCCAATTTCAGAGCGGATATACCCTTTCGCCTTTGCAAGGCCTTTTAAGGTTTCCTCTCTTTTCTTCTCGTCGCCAAGAACAGAAATGTAGACTTTGGCAATTTGCAAATCACCGGATACTTCAACATCCGTTACAGTCAAAAAGCCGATTCTTGGATCTTTTAGCTTTCTGCCAAGGATGTCGCCTAATTCTTTTTTCATTTGCTCACCCACACGGGTTGCTCTCATACTCATGATCTTATCACCTCTAATTAAAACCACTCAGTTTTCGTGATCGTTCGTTCAATTTCCGGAAAAGAATCAATAAAGCTTAACACACGCTGAAGTTCCTTTTCCACTTGAACCCGGGAGGAGGAAATGACGGCGATTCCGATCGAAGTACGCTGCCATGTATCCTGATAGTCCATTTCAGCAATGGTCACATTGAATTTATGGCGCGTTCTTGTCATGATACGCTGCAGAACCGCACGTTTTTCCTTCAGTGAGGATGCATCATAGATCATACACTCACACTCGGTATAACCGATCATTTTCTTTCGATTTCTTGCATAACGAATGATTCCATGACATCACCTTCACGGATATCATTGTATTTCTTAATGGTAATACCACATTCATAGCCTTGTGAAACTTCTTTCACATCGTCTTTGAATCGTTTTAATACGTCGACTTCGCCTTCAAAGATGACGACGCCATCACGAATTAAGCGGATACCACTGTCTCTAGTAATGGTACCTTCAGTGACATAGCCACCAGCAATTGTACCGATTTTTGATACTTTGAACGTTTGACGAACTTCAACTTGACCGATGACTTTTTCTTCATATTCAGGGTCAAGCATCCCTTTCATCGCAGCTTCAATTTCATCGATGACTTTGTAGATGATGCGGTGTAAGCGGATATCTACGTTTTCTGTTTCAGCTGTGCTCTTCGCATTGCCATCAGGACGTACGTTAAATCCGATCACAATCGCATTAGAAGCACTTGCTAAAATGATATCAGATTCTGTAATCGCTCCAACACCCGTATGGATGATTTTCACTTTTACGCCTTCTACTTCAATTTTTTGAAGAGCTGCCGTCAGTGCTTCAGCAGAACCTTGTACGTCTGCTTTTACGATTAAGTTGATATCTTTCACATCACCTTGTTTGATTTGCTCAAATAGGTCATCGAGAGATAATTTCGCTTTGTCTGAACGCTGTTCATCAAGTTGTTTAGACGCACGCGCCTCACCGACTTGACGAGCTGTTTTTTCATCTTTGAATACGAGGAACTGATCCCCTGCATGCGGTACATCATTTAAACCAGTGATTTCAACAGGTGTAGATGGTCCTGCAGTTTTCACGCGGCGTCCGATGTCATTGACCATTGCACGTACACGGCCAAATGTATTTCCGACAACGATTGGGTCACCTACTTGAAGTGTACCAGTTTGAACGAGAAGGGTTGCAACAGAACCTCTTCCTTTATCAAGCTCAGCCTCGATCACAGTTCCTTTTGCCGCACGATTTGGGTTGGCTTTTAGTTCTGCTACTTCGCTGACAAGAAGGATCATTTCGATCAATTCGTCAATGCCTTCACCTGTTTTTGCAGATAAAGGAACGAAAATGGTTTCGCCGCCCCAAGCCTCAGGTACAAGACCATGCTCAGTTAATTCCTGCATCACGCGGTCAGGGTTCGCTGTTGGTTTGTCAATTTTATTGACAGCCACAATGATTGGCACCTCTGCCGCTTTTGCGTGGTTGATCGCTTCAATCGTTTGCGGCATGACACCGTCATCTGCTGCAACGACCAAGATCGTCGTATCTGTTACTTCAGCACCACGTGCTCGCATCGTAGTGAAAGCTGCGTGTCCTGGTGTATCAAGGAACGTGATTTTCTTGCCGTTTTCTTCAATTTGGTATGCACCAATATGCTGCGTAATTCCACCCGCTTCGCCTTCAACAACTTTCGTTTTACGAATGCTATCAAGAAGCGTTGTTTTCCCGTGGTCAACGTGTCCCATGATCGTTACTACTGGAGGGCGTACTTGCATATCTTCTTCTTTATCTTCAACTTCATACTTTTCAAGTTCAGTTTCTTCTAAAATGATCACTTCTTCTACTGGAACACCATATTCAGAAGCAATTAATTCGACTGTATCTTTGTCGAGCTCTTGGTTGATCGTAGCCATGACACCAAGCATCATCAGTTTTTTGATGATTTCAGCAGTTTCTTTGCCAAGCTCGTCAGCAAGCTGGCCGACTGTCATTGAATTTGTAAATTCAATTTTTTCAGGAAGCTCTTTTTTCGGCTTCACAGGTCTTGCTTGCTGATGCTGCGCCTTGTTGTTGCCGCCGCGTTTATTTTTGTTTTTGTTTTGGTTGTTGTTTTTTTTGTTTTTATTAAATTGATTATTCTGCACGTCATTCTTCTTTCTATCATTGTTTTTGTTAGATGATTGTTTTTTTTGTTCTGCGGGTTTCTCGTTAGCTGTCTCTTTTGCTTTGGCTTTTTTATAGATAGCGTCTAGCTTTTTCACAGTGTCGTCTTCAAGCGTCGCCATGTGGTTGTTCACTTCCACGTTCATATCCTTAAGCGCTGCTATAATATCTTTACTTGAAACATCTATGGCTTTTGCGTATTCATATACTCTCACTTTAGCCATTCGTTCACCCCCAAATAAATTAATCGAGCAAGCTTATGAGCTTCTTAGCGAAGCCTTGGTCAGTGACAGCGACAACTACGCGAGCTTCCTTCCCTATAGAACGTCCGAGAACGGAACGGTCTTCAACTTTTCTAACCGGAACATTGTAAAATTTGCATTTGTCAGATACCTTTTTCTCTGTGTTGGATGAGGCATCTGCTGCAAGAAGAACCAGCTTAGCACGCGCATGTCTAATTTCTTTGATCACCAGATCTTCTCCTGACACGACTTTACGAGCTCGATTTGCTAGACCAAGCAAAGGATACCATTCAGATTCAGTCATTAGGTTTTTTCACCTTTTCAGCTAGTTCTAGTAATTCTTCAAAAATGTGTTCGTCAATCTGTGTCTGAAATTGCTGCTGTAAACTACGTTTGTTCTTCGCCGCAAGAATGGTTTCTTTATCGAGAGAAAGGTAAGCGCCGCGCCCGTTCATTTTTCCGGTTGCGTCAACAGACACTTCACCTTCTTTTGAACGAACAACGCGAATCAGTTCTTTCTTTGGTTTCATTTCTCCCGTCACGACGCATTTTCTAAGCGGGATTTTTTTTCGGCTTTTCACCTTTTATATCACCTCTTATTCGTCAGATTCCTCAGCTACTGGTTCAGCCTCTAAGAAAAGAGATTCAGAGTCTTCAGTTCTTGGGAAAATACCGAGTTCTCTTGCATCTGTTTCGCTTTTAATGTCAATCTTCCAGCTCGTTAGTTTCGCTGCAAGACGCGCATTTTGACCTCTTTTGCCAATGGCTAATGACAGCTGATAATCAGGGACAATGACAGTTGTCGCCTTATCTTCTTCATTTACAATGACATCAAGAACTTTTGATGGACTTAACGCATTGGCAACAAATTCAACCGGGTCATTAGACCAATGGACAATGTCAATTTTTTCGCCTTTCAGCTCATTGACAATTGCTTGTACACGCTGACCTTTAGGTCCAACACAAGAACCAACTGGATCAACATCAGGATCATCTGTACGAACAGATATTTTAGAACGGTCCCCAGCTTCTCTAGCGACAGATTTAAGCTCTACAGTACCATCATAAATTTCTGGGACTTCGATTTCAAATAAACGCTTTAAAAGACCTGGGTGTGTTCTTGATACATAAATTTGTGGTCCTTTTGTTGTTTTTTCTACTTTCGTAATGAACACTTTAATGCGGTCATGTGGTTTGTAGTCCTCATTTGGCATTTGTTCATTGACCGGAAGAAGGGCTTCGATTTTGCCAAGTGACACGTAAATGAATTTACTGTCAATTCGCTGAACGATTCCCGTCATGATGTCTTCCTCACGATCGATAAACTCAGTGTAAATCACACCTCGCTCTGCTTCTCTCACTCGCTGCGTCACGACTTGTTTCGCTGTCTGAGCTGCAATGCGTCCGAAATCTTTTGGTGTGACTTCAATTTCAACCACGTCACCAACCATGTAATTCGGGTTGATATTTGCTGCATCATCTACTGAGATTTCAAGGCGAGAATCATACACTTCATCTACAACATCTTTTCTTGCGAATACGCGAATCGTTCCCGTTTCACGGTTTAAATCAACACGCACATTTTGTGCTTGGTTAAAATTACGCTTGTATGCAGAAATGAGTGCAGCTTCTATCGCTTCAATAATAATTTCTTTACTAATGCCCTTCTCTTTCTCAAGAACAGTCAGGGCATCTAACAACTCACTACTCATTTTTATGGTTCCCCCTTATATCAATGAAAAGGTTAATTGAACGAAACTGCTAATCTTGCGTTAGCAATTTTTTCGTATGGAATATTGATCTCTTTCTTTCTTGTCTTGATCTTCACTGTCACTGTTGCAATCTCACCATCAAAGCTTGTAAGCTCACCTTCAAATGCCTTTTCACCATCAATTGGTTCGTATGTTTTCATGAAAACATTTTTTCCAAGTGCTTTTTCAAAATCAGCTTTTTTCTTTAATGGGCGCTCCGCTCCAGGAGAGGACACTTCAAGAAAGTAGTTTTGGCTAATTGGATCTGCCTCATCAAGCTTTTCGCTCAAGGCTTCGCTCACTTTGGCACACTCCTCGATATCGACGCCTTTGTCAGAGTCAATAAATACGCGAAGGAACCAGTTTTGACCCTCTTTGACAAATTCAACATCAACGAGTTCAAGCTGTAAGCCATCTAAAATTGGCTGTACCATGTCGCTTACGATGTCCACTACTTTTTTGCTCATTCTCTTCCTCCTTGTGCTTTCGATAAACGCTCTTATCAATCATTCTGCATAAAAACCCTGCTTTATTGTGAGCAGGGGGAGCAGAAAACGGATGAATAATGTCGAGACAAAAATTGCCTGTTCAATACAAAAGAGCGGGTTTCCCCACTCTTGTCTCGGTAATCGTTAGCATTTCCATAAAAACTATACCATATCCAATTTTTTTATGCAAATGAAGTTCCTTATAAACAGGCATTCTTCATCAGTTCTTTTCATTCATTCTTTTGGCGTGTTCACGAATGATTCCTGCCTCCCGGCTCTCCTTTAAAACTCGAAACCCGTCATAATCCGGGTAGAGGGAATCATCGTCTTGAATGCTTGTTAAAATCCAAAATTGGCTACCTGCGCCTCCGAGCTGTTCAACTGTTTTCAGCCAGCTATCATATACATCAGGACGGGCTGCTTGATTTTGATAGCCAAACTCTTCTAATACAACAGGTTTTCCAATTTCGTTTCCTCGGGTGATATGATCTTTTATCCATTTCACTCCCCATGCAGCAGACTGATTCCAGTGATCCGGGTATAAATGATAGGTTCCATAATCAATATGAGGGAGAGCAGTCAAACGATCCCAATCAACACCTTCTCCCCCACTGTAAAACCAATCGTCATGACCTGTCATGCGAAAGAACCCTTCGTCTCCTACTGCAACAAGGTGATTCGAGTCAATTGATTTGATCCATGCACTCATTTCATCTGCCCAGTTTACTAGTATATCTCCCGAAGGGTCTGACTGAGCGCGCGGCTCATTGGCGAGCTCCCATGTCATAATAGCAGGATCATCTTTATATTGAACACCTGAGTACGTATTGGTTCTCTCTAATACATAGCGCACATAGTTTTTGTAAGCTGTTTTAATCCGAGAATCTGTATAAAAGTGATCATGTGATCCTGCCTGAAACCACTTCACATATTGATTCATCCCGCCAAAGTCATCCCAATTGTTCACGAGTGGGATGACCAGCTTGATTCCTTCCTGCCCTGCTTTATAAATCGCATAGTCTAGTTTTTGAAATCCGGATTCTTCATAAACACCTGGACGAGATTGTAAGACTGAGTTTTCTTGTGGGGTACCATCGTGAAATCCCCAAATACGAATAACCTTTAAATCCATTGCCTTCATATCGTCAAAAACAGCATCTACCATCTTTTTTGATTTGTAATGAAAATAATAATTATTTGTGCCAGCAAAGTAAAATGGGTGGTTGTTCAATACAAAATGTGTACCAGATGTTTGCACATAGGAGGAGGCCTTTACGGTCAGAGTGAACCAACCCGCCCATAAAGTGATCAGCAGCATAAAACAAGCCACCCGTTGAACCCATTTTTTCATTCCATTCTCCTCACAATCTCTTATTCTACTGGTACGATGATATCTAGTTGAAGCGGTGTTTGTTTAGTTGAATCAAGTTCAATCGTCTGCTGCTGCAACATTTTACTTTCTTCACCAATTCGAACCTCATACGTCCCGTGAAACGCTGGACATGTCACTTGGCCATTCGCATCTGTTTTTTCCACTCTTTGTGTCGTCCACTCCTGTAGAAGCTTTTCATAACGCCTGCCTGCTTCATTTAACGACCAATCATGATTCACGATGGCTGCGTGCTCACCTCTCCAATGAGCACCCGCCCAAAATCCCCACATCAGCACACCTTTTACGGCTGG
This sequence comes from Bacillus sp. FSL K6-3458, assembly GCF_038005045.1. Taxonomy (NCBI): domain Bacteria; kingdom Bacillati; phylum Bacillota; class Bacilli; order Caryophanales; family Bacillaceae; genus Bacillus; species Bacillus sp. FSL K6-3458. The sequence continues at coordinate 2,454,774 of NZ_JBBOSI010000001.1, forward strand.
ATGACTAAAGGCAACCCGATATAAAGCTTCTAAGTTATCCGCTCGTCTATTGGCATCCGGGTGAACAGAGTCATACTCTGTCACCCATATCGGTAGACCAAGCTCAGCAAGCACATCTAGTCTTTGTTTTACAACGACTGGATCCACTCGATCTTCAAAGTGACCTTGAACTCCAATGGCCTCAACTGGTGCCCCCAACTGACGAAGTTCATTGATATGTGCTTTATATGCGTGATGTTCGCCGTATGAGATTACATTATAATCATTGACAAACAGCAAGGCCTGAGGATCAATTTTTTTCGTTTCTTCATACATCCATTTCCAAATCTGTTTCCCAAACCGGTCTTTAAAAAATGAACCATGCATCATTTCGTTGTTTACATCCCAATGACGGAATTTCCCTTTGAAATGATTGCCTGCATGCTCAAGCCGCCTTTTCATGGCTTCATATACTTCATGATTCGGTAATGATTTCAGCCAGTTTGGATTGGCATCCTCTACCTCCCAAAATAAGGCGTGCCCCCTCACTGGAATTTGGTGTCTATTGGCAAAATTCAGCATGGCATCTGCTTTTTCGTATGTTATTTTCCCTCTTTCAGGCTCATTTGCATACCATTTTGCCTCATTTTCAAACACAGCCCAATTAAAATGTTGAACAAAAAAATCAGCATACGTTTGATTGAATAGTACTTGGTCATTCATTGCTGAACCAAATGCAAATTCATGTCTGATTTGTTTTATTTCCACCTCTATTCCGGCAACTGGCTTTTGTTCCTTATTGATGACGTTTATGACAAGCTCTCTTTGTCTATGTTGTAAGATTCGATTATTTGCTTCTTTTCTCCAGCTTTGATTTTCTTGTTCCTGTGATCCGCCATTCGATGAATGATTCATAAATTCTTTCTTATTAACCATGATGACATCACCTTTACTTTCATTTCATTTATCTTATTAGGAAACCGCCGGCTAAAGAAGCCGGCAGCTGCACTAGGTTCTATTCGTTTATGAGACGATGGTATTCTGCATAAGCCGTAGCCATATCAACTTGCGACCAGAAACGGTGATAGGTGAAACTTGGCGCTCCGTTTTCCCATTTGCCTGTTGCTTCATTAAAAGATGATTGATATTTACTCTCCAGGGCTGACCAAGCTGGGTCTTGCTTGATTTTCGGACGAAGATCTGCAAAGCTCGTATACACTCCGTTACCTCCTCGTTGCGGGTCAGAAGGAATGGTGCTGGAACCAGGGATCTGATTTCCTTGACCAAATGTTCCGTTCCAGCCATTTGGGAAGTACACTTCTTTTTTAAAGAAACGGTGGTAGTCTTCTCTGTCTTCCTCTGTCACAATCCCTACACCATCATTGTAATTCCAAGCAACCTCAAGGAGTTGTGCCGCTGTCTCTTTTGCTCTTATGCCAAGTGCTGTGTAGTTTCCTGTCTCTTTCTGTGTTGCAGCAGCAAAGAATGTGAGTGCTTTGATTAGACTGCCCAGTACACCAGTATCTTGAGTAGGATCTTTTGTAACTGCCGTTAAATTTGGATTACCTGTTGCAGATTGGAACCCGCTCCAAGTGTCAGGCTGACCGCTCCATTCTATATTCCCAGGAATCCAAAACTCTCCAGGTGCACTCGTCGTAGCAACAGCAACATTTGTCCCCCCTAGAATCCTTTGACCCTGACCATCTAAAAAATACCCATCTTGATCCGACACAGGACGCGTGCCAATAAAAATATAATCTAGTGAATAGTTGACCCATTTTGTGATGACAGATTTGGCCATTTGGAAATTTCCAGATGTTTTGTCGCCATCTTTTGCAAAGATATAATAAAGCTCTGCTACACGCTCAATCGGCCATGCTTGCATTCCAAACCAGTTATTGGACGGAGGATCATGGTAAACAGGTGCATCTTCATAAGCCATATCATAAAATGTGCTTCTTCCTGCAGGATAAGCGCTATAGTCTCCATTCCAGCTGTTGGTAGCACCTCCTGCAATCGCTCCCTCTTTTGATTGAAGCCAGACGTAAAATTCAAGCTGTCTCTTTAACGTCTTTTCCCAATCACTTGCAGCAGTCGGTGACGCTGGCTTTAAGCCTCCCTTATCTGAGGATAAAGCGTAAGCAGCGACTGGATTTTGATACCCTTGATGACAATGGCTCGCACCGATACGCCATGACCAATTTGCATATTCGCCAAGTCCCCCGCCCCAAGAGGTATACCATGCCATTAAGTGATGACATGCACTTTTTCCATTCCCAGGATACGGATTACCTTGCTTGCCGCTTCCAATTGTTTGAAAATATTTATCATACATTCCGTAGCGAAGGAAATCACCCATCTTTTTCGCTTTATTAAGATAGGCTGACCCATTATAGCCAAGTTCCTTTGCCCAATACATTGCCTGTATCGCACGTGCATCAGCGTCCGTCGCATTTGTGTAGCGCCACTGGGCGGCGGGCGCTTGATTTTCTTTTGTGAACAAGCTCATGAAACCTTCATTGGGCTTTCCGGCCGTTTTATCATCTTGTGATGGATGAGGGATGGCCTCCCATACGGATTCTTGCGGACCCCGCTGAAATGTGTTTACATATGTGGCTGTATGTGATGGGTTGAGCAAATTCCCATATTCATACCAGTTGTCTACATCAAGAAGCCAGTGCATTAAATACGTTTCATTCGTTCCGTAAGTTGACCTCAGTTCTTGATCAATTGGATCTTGACCAGCAGGGCGAGCACCCGTCAACTGGCTCGGATATTGATCTGGATATGGCTTTTCTGAAGCGTATGTGGCTGGGCTGGATGGATTGTAAGAACTCATATGCGGCTGTTCGTCATGTCCATCTTCGTTTACTGGAATGATAAACTTCTCCATATTATCCCAAGCCGCTTCTAGTTTGCTCCAATCGCCTGTGTAGTGACCATACAATGCTTCAAGCCATAACCAATAGCTGTAAGCTTCTGAAGTTGTCATATGCCCGTAATCAGGTGCCTCACAAATGAGTGTCTCAACGGAATGATACGGAATGCCTTCTTTTGAAAAATATCCATTCGTCTCGTTTTTCATTTGATGATAAAGTGTTAAAAACCGTTCTTTATTTGTCATGTCCTCACCCTTTATATTTATTTATTCGGAAGCGTACCAAATACTAAATCACCTTGATCAAAAACAGGAATTCTCGCTGTTTTTTGCATATTGGATGTTAATCCTTGAAAGGAATAATCATTTGAGGCATCCCATATATTCGCACCATTTGGCGCAGATAACCGGAACTGTATTTCCTTCTTATGAAGCGATTCGCCTCCTGGAAAAATAGCTACGCCAGTAAAATCGATTTCTGTAAAATAGATATGGGATGATGCGTCATACACCGTTAACGGAGATAAGGAAGCGCCTTCATTGTAGACAGCTGTCACTTGAATATCTTTATCAGTGAATCCCTTCGCAAATATCTCGCTCAGATTGACATAATATCTAAAAGAAAGTGATTGACTACTTCTTGCCGGCCAGCCTGATCGATTGTATAAAATGGCTTTGATCTGAGTAGATGTTGTATCGTTACTCATGACAGCTGCCTCTACAAAAAACTCATCTTCCACTTTTTCTTTAGGCGGAAAATTCGGCAGCTTTGACTGCCCCTGACCAAACAGCTGCACCATTTTGGCTACATTTCCAGTAAAGGCGGCATTATAGTCTGTTGCTACCTCGTTTGATACATAGTCAGAGATGTCATCGGTATACTGATCCTGTGCATTAGGCCCACCAACAAGCGCTCCATAAAGCGTGTGCCGATGAGAAGAAGGAGTTGTCAGCTGATTAGACCATGAGCCATGTGCAGTTCGATGGTGTGGATGCATCGGCGGATTTTTGCCAAACCCAACGACATAGCTTCTATTTTGCGGATTATCCCCTAACATATAGTGTGTTTGCCTAATCGCAAACGTTTGGTATCGATTCTTTTTTTCTTGATCAGAGACCCAATCTGCGTACACAAACGCTAAAAATGCAGCATTTGCTGTATAACGAAGTGAACCCCATTGATCTAACCACGCTAGTCCGCCAGGCGTATAAGTGATTCTTTCTACTTTTCCATTTTGAACAAAACCCGTCGACCAGTAATCGAGATTACGCTCCGTCGATTCGATAAACCTTTTCTCCTTTGTGATTCTCGCAAGTAAAATTTGCGAAGCAAAAAAGGTATTGTCCCACGACATCGTAAACGTATAATCCCAATCCTTCGGCCATTCTTCTACTGCTTTTAGTGCTTTGTTTAAATAGGTCTGGTCATTTGTCGCCAAGTACAGCCATATTCCACCCCAAATGAGCTCATCAATATAGCCGCTCCAAGAGTTATAAAATGGCTGCGCATTGGTGACACAATCTGTATACTCACCGCGATATTGGTCAGCAAATGCATAAAGCTGTTTTGCATGGGTGAGAAGCTTTGCTGCATAAGGCGCATCAGTTTCTTTAAAAATAATTGAACCTGCTGCTAAAGCGGCTGCGGTTTGGGCGGCTACTTCTGTTCCTGGACAATGTTCATCAATTTTAAATGCCGGCCGGTTCATCGGCATCACTTCTGCTGGACCCCACCAGCCATGATCTGCGTTCCCATCGCCTACTTGTGCCCAAAATTCATTTGGACCTGTATGGGCTTTCAAAAAATAATCGGTTGCCCACTTGATTTGATCTAACATATCATCAAGCAGCTCTGCCTCTTCGTAAGCTTCTCGGTACTCATAGACTGTCCATGCAAGCACGGCTGCCGAGTAAGCCATCGGAAGTCCGAACTTCACATGATCACCAGCATCGTACCAGCCGCCTGTTAAATCATGACCAACATCTTTCCCATCCTCTAGTCCAGAATCCCCTCGCCAGTTAAGACGATTGCTTTCAGGAAGCTTTCCGGAACGCTGGGCTTCGTAAAACAAAATGGATTTTTGAAGCACCTCTACATAGTTGTAATCTGACATGTACCTACTTCTCACCCCTTCTTTTTTCTTAAACGTGAAACATTGAACAAGAAATGACCACCTCCTTGTCATTCCGTTCGTGTTTTGTACAGTGTTGAAAAGAATCAAGCGTGTTTCAAAAATGTGCATAGTAAACAGCCATCAGCTTGACGCTCACCGAGGGTTTTCTCCTGATTCTTCATGTGACTGTACCCAAAATGATCATATGTCGTATGAGAACATTTCAGACGGCTAAATTCTCTTTTTTGCTCTATTTGGGTAGAAAGAATGACATACAATCTCTTCTCTCAAAACACGACGTTAAATCAAGATATATGAACAAACAAGAAAATAATTCCAGTTAAAATATTTAGTTAACATAATAATATTATTGTATATACAAAAAAAGAACGCCCTTTAAGGGCGCTCAGATTGTAGAGAAACTCATGTTTTTCTACAATCTTTTTTATTTTCATCGTAATGATGATGGATGAGATTGAATGAAAAAGGCCTCCCACACACCTAACCTAGCTTCGCTAGATGTGTGGCAATCTTCTTCATGTTCTGACAGGCAGCTGTGAGAAGCACTTGCTCACTCACATTTTGTTTTCCCCTCAACCGGCAGTAGCGAAGCCCGTGCAGTTGTTTTGAATCTGCAAAGCTTCGCTCTATTTTTTCTTTTCTTTTTTTATATAGCTCTTTTCCAGAGACAGATAGACGATTTTGTCTGATCCTTTCTTTATGTTCTTCCCATATGTGTCTTGAGATGACTTTTTGATGATTTTTCGACCTTGTGCATCTTTCAAGGAAAGGACACGATGTACATTTTTTAGGATCTGATTTGTAGAACCTATAACCTTTTCGATCAGTTGTTGTATATAATAGCTTCTCACCATTTGGGCATATGTAATGATCATGTTCAGAGTCATACTTGAATTTCCACTTCTCAAATAAACCTCTTGTTGGATGAAAGCGTCTATGTGCGATGACACCAAAAATACGGCGATCTGATAAACCTTTACAGATTGGGGTTGTCAAATAACCAGAATCAAGGGCAACAGCTTCTACTTGAAAACCAAATCGTGCGATTTGGTGATCCAACCGATCAAGATACGGAACAGAATCATGGACATTACCGGGCGTGATGTGGGCATCCGTGATGATATTGTACTTCATATCCGTTGTACGGTGGTCTAGGTAGAAAAAGCCTTCTGGCTTGTTTTCACGATAAAGATAGCCACTTTCAGGATCAGTCGTACTTTGACGAATGTCTTTTTCCGTTTTCACCTCCTCTTTTACCTTTAAGGGCTTTTTTCCGTGTGCCACCCGATCTTCTTGGATCGCTTCTTCTAAATCATTTATATAGTTCTGGGTATCCTGCTCAATCGTTTTTCTCATATATTTATGTTTATTGGCATTGGCTTTAAGATGAGTGGAGTCAGTAAAAAGAACGCGGCCTCCTACCATATCATGATTGATAGCTTGAAGCACGATCTCGTCGAAAATGTCTTGAAAAATCGTTGTATCTTTGAATCGAGTACGACGATTCCAGCTAATGGTCGAGTGATGAGGAACGGGGTCATTGATGTTCAAACCTAAAAACCATCTATACGCCATGTTATAGTAAATTTCTTTTTCAAGTTGTCTTTCAGAACGGATACCATACAGGTATCCGATGAACATCATTTTGAACAAAATGAGTGGATCGAGAGAAGGACGACCTTTATTCTCACTATAATATGGTTTTACTTTGTCTATGATAAATGAAAAATCAATGTATTGATCAATTTTACGAAGTAGGTGATCCTCTTCGACCAGTTGATCTAGTAATACAAATTCGGCTTCGTGCTGAGAAGAATTTCTAGTGTGGAACATGAGAAAAACACCTTCCTTTAGTATGCTTTTCTCTATTATAAAATGGGGTAGTGGAAAATTTAAGGGGAAAAATAAAGCTGTCGAGATTTTCTCGACAGCCTGAACGCCCTTTAAGGGCGCTCTTCATTTTTCACATTAGAACAAAGAAAGCTGGTTTTGATCAGGAAGTGCTTCTAAACAGCCTTGACGATCCAAATACTCAAGGATGGTCTTAGACACTTTTCCTCGTTTTTGTAAATCTTCTTTTGAAAGGAATTCACCATCTTGGCGTGCGCGTACAATATTTAACGCAACGTTTGTTCCGAGTCCAGGGATGGAGTTGAATGGCGGGATTAGCCCGTCTCCATCAATGATAAACTCAGTGGCACTTGATCGGTATAGGTCTACTTTTTTAAAGTGATAGCCTCTTTCACACATTTCAAGTGCAAGCTCTAGTACAGTTAATAGGTTCTTCTCTTTCGGTGATGCATCAAGACCTTTTGAGTTAATATCGTCCATGACCGCTCGAATCGCATTCGATCCTTTTGTCATCGTTTCGATATCAAAATCATCAGCACGAACGGTAAAATAAGCCGCATAGTACAGAAGTGCATGGTGCACCTTGAAATAAGCAATCCGAACAGCCATTAATACATAAGCAGCCGCGTGGGCTTTAGGGAACATGTATTTAATCTTTTTACAAGAATCAATGTACCAGTTCGGTACGTTATTATTCTTCATTTCTTCTTCCCATTCAGGAGGAAGTCCCTTCCCTTTACGAACAGATTCCATGATTTTAAAGGCAAGTGACGGCTCTAAACCTTGATAAATCAGATAGACCATAATATCATCACGACAGCCAATCACTTCGCTTAGTTCACACGTTTTATTATGAATCAGCTCTTGGGCGTTGCCGAGCCATACATCTGTACCGTGAGATAGACCAGAGATCTGAACAAGCTCCGAGAAGGTGGTCGGTTTTGTATCCTCAAGCATCTGACGAACAAACCTTGTGCCAAACTCTGGGATCCCAAGTGTTCCCGTTTTACATCCAATTTGTTCTTCTGTGACACCGAGAGGTTCCGTTCCTTGGAAGATTTTCATGACCTCAGGATCATCTGTCGGAATCGTTTTTGGATCAATTCCGCTCAAGTCCTGAAGCATCCGAATAACCGTTGGATCATCGTGTCCAAGAATATCTAGTTTCAGCAAGTTATCATGGATTGAATGGAAATCAAAATGCGTCGTTTTCCAATCAGAACCTGTCGCATCTGCTGGATATTGTATTGGTGAGAAATCGTAAATGTCCATATAATCCGGCACTACGATAATACCGCCTGGATGTTGGCCCGTTGTCCGTTTGACGCCCGTACAGCCCTGTACGAGCCGGTCAATTTCAGCACCTCTCATATGAAGGTTATGATCTCCTGCGTAGCCTTTCACATAACCATATGCCGTTTTTTCTGCAACGGTACCGATTGTACCTGCCCGGTATACATACTCTTCACCAAACAGCTCTTTCGTATAGTTATGGGCAATCGGCTGATATTCTCCTGAGAAGTTCAAGTCGATATCAGGCACTTTATCTCCTTTAAAACCTAAGAACGTTTCAAACGGAATATCGTGTCCATCTTTTTTATACGGCGTCCCGCATTCAGGACAGTCTTTATCAGGAAGGTCAAATCCTGAGCCAACCGATCCGTCATTAAAGAACTCAGAGTGCTTGCAACTTGGACATACATAGTGCGGCGCAAGCGGGTTTACTTCTGTAATCTCTGTTAATGTCGCAACGAGAGATGAACCAACTGATCCCCTTGAACCAACTAGATATCCATCATCAAGTGATTTCTTAACAAGCTTATGAGAAATTAAATAAATAACAGCGAAACCGTGACCAATAATACTCTTTAATTCTTTCTCAATCCGGTCTTCTACAATTTTCGGTAAATCGTCACCGTAGATGCTGCGAGCCATGTTATAGCTCATTTCCCGAATTTCTTCATCTGCACCTTCGATTTTTGGTGTATAAAGATCGTCTTTGATTGGTTTAATACTTTCGACCATCTCAGATACTTTTTGCGTATTCGTCACGACAATCTCTTTCGCCTTCTCGTCTCCAAGGAAAGAGAATGCTTCTAGCATTTCATCAGTTGTTCTAAAATGAACTTTTGGCAGTTCATGACGATTAAGCGGATTCGCCCCGCCTTGTGATGAAATTAAGATTTTGCGATAAATTTTGTCTTCTGGATGCAGGTAGTGCACATTTCCAGTCGCCACGACTGGTTTATTCAGTTTTTCACCAAGTTTCACAATGTTTGTGATGATCTCTTTTAATGCACGTTCATCCCGAACAAGCTCCAGCTGGAGTAAATGCTGATACACTTCTGGCGGATGAACTTCTAAATAGTCGTAAAATGCGGCAATGTCTTCTACCTCATCAGGTGACTTCTGCATCATCCCTTCAAACACTTCACCCTTATCACAAGCAGACCCAACAATTAAACCTTCTCGATATTTCTCAAGCTGTGAGCGAGGGATACGCGGCACGCGGTAGAAATAATGAATATGAGAAAGTGAAACAAGCTTAAATAAATTCTTTAGACCCGTCTCATTTTGTGCAATCACTGTTGCATGGTAAGGACGTGAGCGCTGATACGCATTGGACTGCCCCATGTTTTCATTTAATTGATCGTGGTAAGCAATCTCTTTTTCAGCCGCATCTTTTAGCATCTTCAGCATGAGGTAACCAGTTGCTTCTGCATCATAAATCGCCCGGTGATGCTGCGTGAGTTCAATATCGAACTTTTTACACAGGGTGTTCAGCCGGTGATTTTTAAATTCAGGATAAAGGAATCGGCCGAGTTCTAGTGTATCAATGACAGGGTTTGACGCTTTATCTGTTTTTAACAGTCGCTTATATGCTGCATTTAAAAAGCCCATATCAAAGCTCGCATTGTGAGCAACAAGGATATCTTGTCCAATCCACTCTTTGAAATCCCGAACAACATCGACCACATCTGGTGCATCTCTCACCATGTCGTCCGTGATACCGGTTAGTTCAATGGTTGTTGCTGATAACGGATGATGAGGGTTTGCAAATGCCTCAAAGCGGTCAATGATTTCCCCGCCTTTGATTTTCACAGCTGCAAGCTCAATGATCGTATCATACACAGCAGAGAGTCCCGTTGTCTCAACATCAAATACGACAAACGTCGCATCTTCTAACAAGCGGTGCTCTGGATTATACGCAATCGGTACCCCGTCGTCGACTAAATTGATTTCCACCCCGTACATCATTTTGATGCCATGCTTTTTACTTGCTGCATACGCATCTGGAAAGGATTGTACAACGGCGTGATCTGTCAGGGCAATGGCCTCATGCCCCCATTTTTTTGCTTGTTCAACAAGTCTACCGATGCCAGTGACAGCATCCATCTGGCTCATTGGCGAATGCAAATGAAGCTCAACACGCTTTTCTCCCTCTGGTGCAGTATCTTCTTTCAGCTGAGGTTTCATTTCATTGACGTCATTTGCGATCATGACAAGATCTCTCACAAACGTATCGTTTTGAATGCTTCCTCTTGCTTTGACCCACATCCCTTTTTTCAAGGATTTCATGAGCTGGGCATCTTCTTTTTCTCTCGCAAACATTTTGATCAAAATACTATTCGTATAATCGGTAATTTTAAAGATACAAAGGGTTCTGCCGCTTTTTAGTTCGCGCGTTTCTGCATCAAACACGTATCCTTGGACGGTGATTCGTCTTTCTTCGTCCATAATACTATCAAGCGTACGTATTTCTTCATTGTCTTTGATTTGATAGCCAATCATCAGAGGGCCAGAAGGGGCTTCCTCTTGATCCTCACTTTCCTTCTTCTCCATCTCAACAAGGGCTTGCATGGCTCTTTCTTGATCTTCAGCAAGTTTTTGTTCTCTGAACTTCTGAATCTCTTGATCTGATACAAAAATTTCTGTATCAAATTGAAGTTCTGGAAAACCGACTTGTTTAAATGCAGCCTGAAGCATTGGGCTATATTTCTTTTTGATGGCCAAAGCCTCAGTTTCGCTTTTTGTTTTGATGATGATCTTATGTCCAGACAGCGCTGGTTTTTGCTGTTGAAGCAAGCTGATGATTGGGGGAGAAATTCCTTGAAGCTCTTCCACACAATGTGACCAATACGATTGAACGAGCTCTTCAGATATGTGCGGATCATTGACTTCAATCGTACAAGTGACTTGTGCGATATGAGAAAATGCATTTGTCAGCCTGCTTAAAAACATTGCATATACTTTGTAAGGCAAAAGTGCCTTAAATTTAAAAAGGAAATGCCACGTTTTTGCCGCCTTATGCACCGTCAATTTGACGATCTCGCCTTCTTCAAAGTAACGGCTGAGGTCATCATCTGTCATTTGAATCTGATTGAGTAATATATGAAATTGTCGCCGGGTAATCGGTAATTGTTCATCCAAGACAGGACCCTCCTTTTGCAAATCAGAAAGGTACCTCTTTTTTGCAGGAGGTACCTTCATTTTTTTGTTCGTTTTTTATGCTTGGCGTATAAATGAAATCAGTTCATCAACAGATACTTCGTGTGATTCACCTGATTTTCTGAATTTCACTTCGACAATTCCTTCTTCTGAACGTTTCCCGCAGCTAATGCGAATTGGCAGTCCAATTAAGTCACTGTCGGCAAATTTGACGCCTGCACGCTCTTGGCGGTCATCGAAAAGGACTTCATAGCCCTCTTCCTGTAAACGCTCATACAGCGTTTCAGCCAGTTCCTTTTGTGCATCGTTTTTCATATTTAAGGCAAGTAGATGAAGATCATATGGCGCCACTGTTTCTGGCCAAATAATCCCCTTGTCATCATGATGCTGTTCAACAATCGCAGAAAGGGTTCTAGAAATTCCGATGCCATAGCAGCCCATGATCATTGGCTGCGCACGTCCATTTTCATCGAGGTATGTTGCATCCATTGCCTCTGAATAACGTGTGCCTAGCTTAAAGACTTGTCCTACTTCAATTCCTTTTGCGAACTGGATTGTGCCTTCACCATCTGGAGAAACGTCTCCTTCTTGAATCAAGCGAAGATCTGTGTATTCCTTCACTGATAGATCACGAGCAGGATTAACATTGACATAGTGATAATCCGATTCATTTGCACCTGCAACTGCATTTGTCATTCCTTTTACAGCATGGTCTGCATAAATCGTTACTTCCGCTTCAAGCTTCACTGGTCCAACAAATCCTGGTTCTGTTCCGATCACGTCTAGTACTTCCTCACGTGAAGCAAGCTCTACAAGCTGTGCTCCAACTAAGTTTTTCACTTTCACATCATTTACTTCATGATCGCCTCTTGTCAGGACAAGTACATACGCATCGTCCGCTTTAAACAAGACAGATTTGATACATGTAGAAGGAGCCACTTCTAAGAATGACGCAACATCTTGTATCGTCTTCACCTGAGGCGTGTGTACTTTCTCGAGTTCTTTGAAGTCCGCAGGGTTTGCTTCTTCTCCGTGATACACAGCCTCAGCCATTTCAATGTTCGCAGCGTAGGAAGATGTGTCAGAGTATGCGATTGTATCTTCTCCTACTTCTGACAGTGCCATAAACTCATGTGTATCTTTTCCTCCCATTGCCCCAGAATCGGCAATGACGGGTCTAAAGTTAAGACCTACTTTTGAAAAGACATTCGAGTAAGCTGTAAACATTTTGTTGTATGTGTCATCAAGGCTCTCTGGTGAAGAGTGGAATGAATAGGCGTCCTTCATAATAAATTCACGTCCGCGCAATAACCCAAAGCGAGGTCTTTGTTCATCACGGAATTTAGATTGGATTTGATAAAGTGTCAAAGGAAGCTTTTTATACGATTTGACTTCACTGCGTACGAGTGATGTGATCACTTCTTCGTGTGTTGGGCCAAGTGCAAACTCGCGGCCGTGACGATCTTTCATACGCATGAGTTCTGGACCGTATGTATACCATCTTCCTGACTCTTGCCACATTTCTGCTTGCTGCAGCACTGGCATTAACAGCTCAGCTGCTCCCGCCTTTTCCATTTCCTTGCGAACAATGGCTTGAATGTGCTGAATCACTTTATGTGCTAACGGCAGGTAATGATAGATACCGCTCGTGTTTTGTCTAATAAATCCAGCTCTTACTAACAGCTGATGACTTTTTGCCTCAGCATCTGCCGGCACCTCTCGAAGAGTTGGAATGAAAGTCAAGGATTGTCTCATGTCGTTACACCTCATTTAAGAAATAGGACTTCTCACAAAAACTCTTGTTTCCCAGAATGAGAAACAAGAGACATTGGTTTTTATAAAAATAATCGCTGGATGTCATTCCATGTCACTACTAGCATTAATAGCATGAGGAACGCAACACCAATGAAGACAACAAGTGCCTCTTTCTCACGATTAATTGGTTTGCCGCGAATGGCTTCAACGAATAGGAAAAGTAATCTTCCTCCGTCTAATGCAGGAATCGGTAATAAATTCACGATCCCTAAGTTGATACTAAGAAACGCAGCAAACTGCATTAATGTTAACACACCTTGTTTCGCTACTTCTCCTGTCATGTCATATATTCCAACAGGACCTGCAAGCATATCTAATGAAAATTGTCCTGTGACAATCTTTTGCAAGTTCGTTAAGATGAGACCTGCTGTAGATATCACTGTCGTTCCTGAGGATGAGATGACTTTGAGAAAGCCATTTTCCGTTGGCGGATAAGAACCAAAACGGCCAATGGTTTTTCCTTCGGCCTTCACAGCTTCTGGTACAACTTGAATGGTGCTTTCTTTGCCGTCTCGATCAATGACGACATTCATTTTTTTATCTGGGTTCTTTTGAACCGTTTGAACAACGTCTGTCCAAGAATTCATTTTATCCCCGTTAATTGAAACGATATGATCTCCCTGCATAAGCCCAGCTTGCGCTGCCCGGCCGTCTTTTGTCAGCTTACCAAGTACAGGATCATCCACGGTTACACCTTGAATAAATCCTAAAGCCACTAGAATCACATATGCCAGGATAAAGTTCATAATCGGTCCAGCTGCAATGGCTTTAATACGCTGCCATACTGTTTTTGAACCAAACTGACGGTTGTATGGCGCAATTTGAATTTCTTCACCATCTGCAATATAGAAGCTTGTTTGGCTTACATTGTAGCCAGTCAGAATGTCTTCATTTCCAGCCTCATATCCTGAAATTCTCATCGCATGATCTAAATCAATTTGTTCAACTTCAATGACAAGTGCATCAGGATATTTTTCTTTATCATTTAAAATGATTTTTTCTACTTCATTTTGCTCATTGAATAAGAGCCCCACTGTATGACCCGGTTTAATTTCAATGACTTCAGGGTCTTCTCCAGCCATTTTAACAAATCCGCCGATTGGCAGAAGTCTGATGGTATAGACGGTTTCTTTTCGTTTAAAGGAGAAAATCTTCGGTCCAAAACCAATTGCGAACTCGCGGCATAAAATGCCTGCGCGCTGCGCCATAATTAAATGGCCAAGCTCGTGGAAAAAAACGAGCGTTCCAAAAATAATAATAAACGCAATCACTGTATTCACGAACATACCACCTTATGCGAGGATTGATTGAACAAAGTCTCGTGTATCTTTGTCCACTTCATGGATATCTTGCAAACTAGGCGTTGAAATCACATGATGTCTGTTCAGTGCCTTTTCAATCAATTCTTCAATTTGCAGGAACGTTACTTTGCCTTTTAAAAATGCATCAACAGCTATTTCATTGGCTGCATTAAGCACAGTAGGCATTGTCCCTCCTATTTTACCTGATTCATAAGCAAAATGTAAGCAGCGATACCTGTCAAAATCCGCTTTTTGGAAATTTAATTGTCCAATCTCCCAAAGGTTTAATGATTTCGCTTCTTTTAATGGCGCTCTATCAGGATAAGTGAGCGCATATTGAATCGGAACCCTCATGTCAGGTGTACCTAACTGAGCCATGACACTTTTGTCATGGAATTCCACCATGGAATGGATGATGCTCTCTTTATGTAACAGCACATCAATTTGATCGTATGGGATATCAAACAGCCAATGCGCCTCAATCACCTCAAGCCCCTTATTCATCATGGTCGCTGAATCGATCGTGATTTTTGCGCCCATGGACCAGTTCGGATGATTCAGCGCTTCTTCAACCGTTACACCTTCAAGCTCCGTGCGTTTTTTATCTCGGAAACTGCCGCCTGAAGCTGTGACGATTAAGCGTTCAATGTTTTTAGCTTGTTCACCTTGCAGGGATTGAAAAATAGCGGAGTGTTCACTATCGACAGGAAGTAAAGGCACGTCATACTTTTTGGCGTACTCTTTTACTATATGACCAGCTGTCACAAGTGTTTCCTTATTTGCAAGTGCGATCGTCTTTTTTTGTTCAATGGCTTTTAATGTCGGTACAAGTCCGACACTTCCTACCAGTGCATTGACCACAACATCCACTGCATCATAGGTCGCTGCTTCGATGTTTGCTTCATCACCCGCAGCCATTTTGACATCGTATTGAAATGAATGACCTTTTAACGTGCGATAGGTCGCTTCGTCTACACATCCAACAAATTCAGGCTGAAATTGTTCAATGATAGGGATGGCCTTGTCTATATTTCTGCCAAACGTCATCGCTTTCAACTTGAATTTGTCTGGATGCTGCCTGATCACATCTAATGTTTGTTCTCCAATTGATCCTGTTGCGCCTAATAGCGAAATATATTTCAAATTGCCACTCCTTCTCTCGTTCAATTAGTTTCTATGAGGTTAGCTAGCAAACGTGGCCAGCAATAAATATAAAAACGGCAGAACGAATAAAAAGCTGTCAAACCTGTCCAAAATTCCGCCATGACCTGGGAGGATTGTCCCTGAATCCTTCACATGGTAATGACGCTTTAAAGCAGATTCCACAAGGTCGCCAAGCTGTCCAAAAATACTGAGCAAAAGAGTAATAAACATAACAAGCAGATATGATGGCAAAAATCCTGTAACCGCCTGGAACACAAGTGACAGCACGACCGCTGTGACGATTCCGCCGATAAATCCTTCTACTGTTTTGTTTGGGCTGATCTCTGGCCAAAGCTTTCGTTTCCCCATAGATTTCCCAATAAAATAGGCACCTGAGTCAGTGGACCAAATAATCACCGCTGCGAAGAAGATCGCACTCATGCCATACAAGCCTCTAATTTGAATAAAATAATAGAAACTAACGCCAATATATAATGTGGCTAATATAACAAAAGCAACCTCATCGAATGTGAAAGAGTTTTTGCTCAGAACTGTATAAGTTAAAAGGATTAAGACTGCAAATAAAGCAATCTGCATTTTTGATGCGTCTACGTTCGGGAAGAAGCTATTTTCTCCGCCCATTAAAAGCCAAAGCAATATTAAGCTGACAATGCCAGGAAAGCTGAAAATCGAAATCTTTTTCATTCTAAGAAGCTCAAAGAGAGCGACACTTCCCATTAAATAAATCAGCAGGGTAAATGGCATTTGTCCATAAATCACTGCAAGTAAAAACACTGCAGCTGCCAGAACACCCGTCAAAATTCTTTGTTTCATCTGCACCACCCTCTAAATTCCACCGAACCTCCGGCCGCGGCGCTGGTACTCTCCGATAGCGTCTATGAGATGCTCATCAGAAAAGTCAGGCCAAAGCACATCCGTAAAGACAAACTCACTGTACGCAATTTGCCAAAGCATAAAGTTGCTTAATCTAATTTCTCCACTCGTGCGAATAAGCAAATCCGGATCTTGAAGAGATTCTGTCATTAAATAAGCTGAAAACATCTCTTCTGTGATGTCTTCTGCTCGAAGCTTGCCTTCTTTGACTTTTTCAGAAATTTGTCTGCATGCAGAAATAATTTCTGTCCGTCCTCCATAATTGAGCGCAAAATTTAAAATGAGTCCGTCATTATTCGCCGTACTCTTTACTGCGTTCTCTACCGCTTTTTTCGTATGCTGCGGGAGGCCGTCTGGATCACCTGTTAAACGTACACGGACATTTTCCTCGATGAGTTCAGGCAGATAGATGTTTAGAAACTCTTCAGGAAGCTTCATTAAAAAGTCTACTTCTAGTTTTGGACGTTTCCAATTTTCTGTAGAGAAAGCATACAAAGTCAGCACTTTGACATTCAGCTCATTTGCAAGCTTGGTCATGCGCTTGACAACTTTCATTCCTTCATGATGTCCTGCTACCCGTGGAAGTGCACGTTTCTTTGCCCATCTTCCATTCCCATCCATGATAATGGCGATATGTTCAGGAATTTCTCCATTTAATATGTCTTCTTTTGTCAGGCTTTCTAAGTTGGAAGCTGCTGTTTGCTGATTCTTCCAATTTTTGAGTATATTGAGCATGAGATTCCTCCATCACCCAAAAAGGTTGCGTTCCCGCTAATAATATAGTCCTCAACAGTATTAACAAAAAAACCCCCTGTAAACATGAAGAGGGTCTTTTCACTATTATCTATTGTACATAGTTTTTTCTTAAACTTCCATGATTTCTTTTTCTTTATCTTTTGTCACTTCATCAATTTTAGCGACATATTCATCTGTCAATTTTTGAACATCCTCTGTAGATGATCTTAATTCATCTTCAGTGATCTCCCCATTTTTCTCTAGCTTTTTCAATTCATCGTTTGCATCACGACGAACGTTACGAACAGCTACTTTTGCTTCTTCTGAGTATTTTCTCACAACTTTTACAAGTTCTTTACGTCTTTCTTCTGTTAGTGCTGGGATCGCAATACGGATCACGTTTCCGTCACTTGTTGGTGTGATACCAAGATCAGACTTTTGGATCGCCTTTTCGATATCACCGATCGCTGTTTTATCGTAAGGTGTGATAATCAGCATACGTGCTTCTGGCACTGTAATTGACGCAATTTGGTTTAGTGGTGTTTGCGCACCATAGTAATCCACTGTTACTTTGTCTAAAAGGGAAGCATTAGCTCTGCCCGCACGGACAGTTGCTAGTTCACGTCCGTATGCTTGAACGGCTTTTTCCATTTTTTCTTTTGTTTGGTTCAACACTTCTTTTGACACGTTATTTCCCCCTCACGATCGTTCCGATTGATTCGCCATTGACGGCACGTTTAATATTTCCTTCTTCCATAATAGAGAAGACGATTAATGGAATGTCATTGTCCATACATAATGAGGACGCAGTAGAATCCATTACAGCAAGCCCTTCTTTTAGTACATCAAGATATGAAAGCTTATCATATTTTACTGCATCCGCATCTGTACGAGGATCAGCACTGTAGACACCGTCTACATTGTTTTTCGCCATTAAAATGACATCTGCTTCAATTTCAGCTGCACGAAGTGCTGCTGTTGTATCAGTAGAGAAATAAGGGTTACCAGTACCTGCAGCAAAAATCACGACACGTTTCTTCTCAAGGTGACGGATCGCTTTTCTTCTTATGTATGGCTCTGCAACCTGTCTCATTTCGATAGAGGTTTGTACTCTAGACTGAATGCCAAGCGTTTCTAGGCTGTCTTGTAATGCCAATGAATTCATCACTGTTGCAAGCATTCCCATATAGTCTGCTGTTGCCCGGTCCATTCCTAAGTCACTGCCTGTCTTACCACGCCAAAGGTTTCCTCCGCCTACAACGACTGCAACTTCAACATCAAGTTCTGCAATTTCTTTTACTTGCTTTGCAATTGATTGAATGACAGTTGGGTTAATTCCATTTCCAGCATCACCAGCTAGTGCTTCTCCACTTAGCTTCAGTACAATGCGATTATATTTCGGTTTGCTCATGATAACCTCCAAGTGTAAACTATACCGTCTCTTATTATGCGTAAGAAACCGTCTTTTGTAAATCAATATCCTCTAAAAAATAGGGAACACAGTGCTTGTGCTCCCTAAAAAAGCCCCAGAGAGCTTTTCAAACATTATTTTTTCACTTGGCTCATGACTTCTTCAGCAAAGTTGTCTTGACGTTTTTCGATACCTTCGCCCACTTCATAGCGAACATAAGTTTGAACAGTTGCGTTTTTCGCACCTACAACTTGTTTCACTTTTTCATCTGGGTTTTTAACGAATGCTTGGTCAAGTAAGCAAATTTCTTCGAAGAATTTGTTTAGACGGCCTTCTACCATTTTAGCAACGATATTTTCAGGCTTTCCTTCTTGAAGCGCTTGTTGTGTTAATACTTCACGCTCACGGTTTGCTTCTTCTTCAGACACTTGGTCACGAGAAATGTATTTAGGGTTTACAGCAGCAACGTGCATTGCGATGTCTCTCGCAAGCTCTTCATCAGTTGTTCCGTTAAGAACCGCTAATACACCGATGCGTCCGCCCATGTGTAAGTAAGAACCGAATGCAGCGTTATCTTCTTTTGTGATGACTGAGAAACGGCGCAGCGTAATTTTTTCTCCGATTTTCGCAATTGCAGAAGTAATATGTTCTTCAACTGTTGAACCATTTTCCATTTTAGAAGCATGTGCTTCTTCAATTGTTGCAGGTTTCGCAGCAAGTAAATGATCAGCAAGTTCGTTAAGAAGATTTTGGAATCCTTCGTTTTTCGCAACGAAATCAGTCTCAGAGTTCACTTCTAGGATAACGCCAGTATTGCCGTCAGTTTTAATAAGAGTTAATCCTTCTGCCGCAATACGGTCTGCTTTTTTCGCAGCTTTTGCGATCCCTTTTTCTCTTAGAAGATCGATTGCTTTGTCGATGTCACCATCAGTTTCTGTTAACGCTTTTTTACAGTCCATCATACCTGCACCAGTTTTTTGACGCAGTTCTTTTACTAATTGAGCAGTAATTGCCATTTTACATTTCCTCCTTCTATGTTAAAACACGGATTACTAGGTGAAAAAAAGGTGATAAAAGGCAGTTCCCTCTTATCACCTTTTGAATAGGTTACGCAGTTGTTGTTTCAGTTTCTGTCGTTTCTTCTACAACAGCTTCTTCTTCGCCTTGTTTAGACTCAAGAATCGCATCTGCCATTTTAGCAGTTAGAAGTTTTACAGCACGGATTGCATCATCGTTTGCAGGGATCACAACATCAATTTCGTCTGGATCACAGTTTGTGTCAACGATACCGATAATTGGGATATTCAATTTACGAGCTTCTGCAACTGCAATACGCTCTTTACGAGGGTCGATAATGAAAAGTGCATCTGGAAGACCCTTCATGTCTTTGATTCCGCCTAGGAATTTTTCAAGACGTTCTAATTCTTTTTTCAGTTGAACGACTTCTTTCTTAGGAAG
Source organism: Bacillus sp. FSL K6-3458 (assembly GCF_038005045.1). Taxonomy (NCBI): domain Bacteria; kingdom Bacillati; phylum Bacillota; class Bacilli; order Caryophanales; family Bacillaceae; genus Bacillus; species Bacillus sp. FSL K6-3458. The sequence continues at coordinate 2,474,823 of NZ_JBBOSI010000001.1, forward strand.
AACTTCGAACGTACCGTTTTCTTGCATTTTTTCGATATCTTTTAAACGTTTGATACGTTTTTGGATTGTTTCAAAGTTTGTTAACGTTCCACCAAGCCAGCGTTGGTTTACATAGAACATACCAGAACGGATTGCTTCTTCTTTCACTGAATCTTGTGCTTGCTTTTTCGTACCAACGAAAAGGATTTTTCCTCCGTCAGCAGCAAGGTTTTTCGTGAAGTTGTAAGCTTCCTCTACTTTTTTCACCGTTTTTTGAAGATCGATGATGTAGATACCGTTACGCTCTGTAAAGATGTAACGTTTCATTTTTGGGTTCCAACGGCGTGTTTGGTGACCGAAGTGAACACCAGCTTCTAGCAATTGTTTCATAGAAATAACTGACATGTTGTTGCCTCCTAATATAATGGTTTTTTTTCCTCCGCTTAAGTCATGTTCACATAAAACTGCGCCACGGCAGCACCTTCATACGAATCATTAAGCGTGTGTATTTAACACCAAGAAATAATATAACACATGATGGACTGACAATCAAGAATCCTTTACAGCTTTCCGCTAAATTTTAATAAAAGCTCGATTTCTGTCTTGCCCGTTTTTAATTCTTTCGCTATTTCTTCTAATGATAGCCCTTGATCATATAAGGCCTTTACTTGATCCTCGAATGTTTCTTCTCTTTCACTTTCAGAAGGCGCAGAAGCTTCTGTTTCGAGACTTGAAACGGGTTCGTTTACCTTCTCTTCCTGCACCTCAACTTCGCTAAGGAGAGCCGACAGGTGCTCCGGAACTGGATCTTCACTTTCTACCGATTGCTGGGATTCAATTGGTGGTTGTGGCTGCTTTGGTGTCTGAAGATCCGATTTCAGCTCTTCAGCAGAAAAATCAGGGGAAGTGGCTGCAGCTTTTGATAGTTTTTCATTCTCTTCTTTGACTTCCATCAAAAATGCAGCCAGGGTATTTTCCGTTTCTTCTAAAAGCTCTCGCTGCTTTTGTTCTGTTGCCTTCAGCGAATTCATTCTCGTGTATAAAATGATCACAAAATAAATAAGTGCAGCATGAAGCATAAAGCTAATCAGCCATAGCATATTTTTTCACTCACTAACTCTTTAAGATTGAATGGCTTTATCAAGCAGATGCTTAAGCTTGAACAATGCCTTTGAATGAATTTGCGAAATGCGGGAGGTCGATAAATTAAGCACTTGACCAATTTCCGTTAACGTCAATTCCTCTTTATAGAAAAGACTAATCACAAGCTTTTCTTTTTCCGAAAGCTCTGTCATTTTTTCGGCAAGCTGTTCAATTAATTCATCTTTCAGCATTTTTTCTTCAGGTGTCACAGTCTTTTCGTCGCGAATCATGACTTGAACGTTTTCTCCGTCTTCTTGATCATGCAGCTTCTCATCAATCGAGAGCAAATTCGCAAAGAACCCTTCATTCATCGTTGTGACCACATCTTGTTCACTCATGCCGAGTTCTTCAGCAACCTCTGTTGGTGTCACATTTCGTAAATATCGCTGTTCAAGCTTTTCAATTGCCGCTTCTACTTTTTTTGTTTTTTCTCTTGATGTACGAGGCAGCCAGTCCTCTTTACGAAGACCGTCGATGATGGCCCCGCGAATTCTGAAGGATGCATATGTATCAAACTTCAGATCTCTTCCGGGGTCAAATTTTTCAAGGGCATCATATAAACCGAGCATCCCTAGACTGATCAAGTCTTCTTTGTGCACTGACTTCGGGAGACCGATGGAAATTCTTCCAACATGATATGTGACGAGCGGCATATAGCGGCGCATAAGATCATCTCCAGCAGCTGGGTCCTTCCACTCTTTCCATCTAGCCCATAGCGCCTGATCTTCGTAATTTAAGGATTGCATCTTTCTCCCCCTATACTTCCTTAGTTATATCTTCATAATGCCTTGTTTCACAGTGCGGATCTCAAGTTCTGTTGTAAGCGGATCAAATTCAATCGTGCGTCCATTGTTTCCGCCCGTGTCCTCACTAATGATCGGGATATGATGAAGAGACAGATTTTCTTTCACAGCTGATACATTTCTAGGTCCAATTCTCATCAGATCATTGGTTGACTTAAATTTAAACATTTCTGCGCCGCCAGCAAGCTTCGCTTTTAGCGCATGTTTGCGCGCTCCTTCTTTTAAGAGCAGATCAATTGTATGCTTGACACCTGTATCTGCATACTTAGCCAAGTTCTCTACCGCTCCTTTTGAAAGAGAGGAGTCTGGAAGCATGACATGGACAAGTCCTGCCAGTTTTTTTTCTTGGTCAAAAAGGACAAGTCCTACGCAAGAACCGAGACCGGATGTCCGAATACGGTCCGGTGTTTTCACAAGCTGAACATCCGCTATACCAACCTTTACAACTGCCGGAATCTGCACGTTCATTATAGGTTACCTAATGCTTTGAACAGTTTTTCAAACGATTCAAAGTCTGGTAATAGAAACATATTTCCTTTCAGCTCTTGCTGATTTTGATCATCAAAAATCGATGTATCAATCACAATCGCCTGATCGCCGAGAGGGCTAAACTGCATTAATCCTTCACTAATGACAGCCCCGAACATGTCGAGCGTGACATCTGGAACACTTGGTTGAAGCTGCAGTTTTGTTAAATCGGCAAGTGCTGATAAATAAGAGCCCGCTAAAATATTTCCTAGCTCATGAAGCGCTGATGTTCCTAGCATGTGTTCATGAATCGTATCAATATCAAATGCTGGGTCCTGAACAAGCTCTCTTACAAATTGTTCAGCTTGTTCAAACGGCATAATGAAAAAGATTGAACCGGTAAGATCACCCTCCATTCGCAAAAAGATACTGGCAACTGGAAGGTCTGCTCCACCAAAGAAATCCATTAAATCTTCAAACGAGAGAACTTTGACAAAAGGAACAGCCATATCAATTTTGCGATTCAATAGGCTGGCAAGAGCAGACGCTGCATGGCCTGCTCCGATATTCCCAACCTCACTTAATATATCTAGCTGTTCATCTTTAATTTCATTGAAAATGCTCATCTCACATCCCCCTTAATGAACAGGTGCATCTTGCACGCTCTTGTCGAGGACCGCACCAGCATGAATGATATTGAATAGACGCTGATCATGCTTAATAATTCCTGTCACCCATGACAGTCCTTCTTTTTCAGCTGTATCAGTAGAAGATTCTACCTCTTCCTGATGAACAGTAATGACATCATTTGCTTCATCAACAATCCAGCCGACTTCAATGTCACCAACTTGTACAATAATCATTCTTGTTTCGTCTGTAATCTCGTTGTCAGTTGATCCAAGTCTCACTCTAAGGTCAATGACAGGTGTCACGACACCACGTAGATTAATGACACCGCATATATAAGGGGCAACGCCAGGAACTCTTGTCGGCTGCTGCCATTTTTCAATGGACTTTACTTCTGATACTGAAATGGCGTATTCTTTTTTGTTTACGATAAACACAATCATCTTTTCGCCAGTTTTGATATCTGTACTCATTTCAGACCGCTCCTCTATTGTTTTTTACTTAATCAGTGCATTACAGTCAACGATGAGTGCAACCTGACCGTCACCTAAGATTGTTGCGCCTGATATCGCAAATACGTTTGGTAGGTAATCTCCAAGTGATTTCAATACAACCTCTTGCTGACCGATAAACGAATCGACCACAAATGCTGTTAGCTTGTCTCCTTTACGGACAACAATAATGTGCAGTTCTTCTTCTAAATCATTCGCATTTGGTACGTTGAACTGTTTCTTCAAGTACACAACCGGTACGATAAATCCACGGAAATCAATGACTTCACGATCATGCGTTTGAAGGATGTCACTCTTCTTAATGACAGCTGTTTCTATAATAGAAGAAATCGGAATAGCAAATGTTTCTTCCTCTAGTTTCACAAGAAGTACGGAAATGATCGATAATGTGAGTGGAAGCTGAATTGAGAACAGTGAGCCTTGACCTTCTGTTGAGTTAATACTCACAGAACCACCTAATGATTCCAGCTTGTTTTTCACAACGTCAAGACCTACACCCCGGCCCGAGATATCAGAAATCGTATCCGCTGTAGAGAACCCTGCTGCAAAGATCAATGAATCAATTTGGTGATCTTCAAGCGTTTCCGCTTCTCTTTCTGTAATAACTCCGCGCTCTAATGCTTTTTCAAGGACCTTTTTACGGTTAATCCCGCCGCCATCATCTTCTACTTCAATGAAGACATGGTTTCCGCTATGATATGCTTTTAAAAGAACAGTTCCTTTTTCTGGTTTGCCTTTTTTCACACGTTCTTCTGGTGATTCAATCCCGTGATCGAGACTGTTTCTAAGTAAGTGTAAGAGCGGATCGCCAATTTCATCGATCACTGTTCGATCAAGCTCTGTCTCAGCACCTTCAATGATCAGTTCAATTTTCTTATTGAGCTCTTTCGTCAATTGACGAATCATACGTGGGAATCTGTTAAACACCGTTTCTACAGGCACCATTCTCATGTTCAAGATGATCGATTGCAGGTCTCCAGAAATACGGGACATTCTTTCCACTGTATCCGTGAGTTCGTTGTTTTCAAGTTCTTTAGCAATCTGTTCTAAACGTCCTCTATCAATGACAAGCTCTTCAAACAGGTTCATAAGCGAATCTAGACGATCGATGTTGACACGGATCGTTTTCGTTCCGCCGGCAGCTGCACCGTTATTGCCATTTGCTTTTGGCGCATCGTTTGCTGGCGCTTTAGCAGCAGGAGCTGCGACTTCTTCATTTTTCTGCTCAGGTTTCTCTGCTTTTGTTTCAGCCGGAGCCGCTTCTTCAAAGGCAGAGACTTCAGAAATCTCCACTTGTTCAACCTCTGAGATCGCTGTCACGATTTTTTTCACTTCTTCCATCGGCTGTTTCGATAAGTAAGAAATGCTGAATTCAGATTCAAAATCTTCTGATTCTAAAAGTTCTGCATTCGGAACCGTTTTGACAACTTCTCCTGCTTCGTTCAGTCTTTCAAAAATCATATAGACACGAACGGCTTTTAATAAGCATGCGTCACTTAATGTCACGTTCAGCTCATAACATTTAAAGCCTTGTTCTCTCGCTTCATCAAGAACTGTTCGTTCAAATTCGTTATAGTCTAGGTCGCTTGCAGCTGATGATGCTTCAGCAGTCTCAACGGCAGAGGCTGTTTCTGCATGGCTTCCTGTCACATCTAGTTTTTTACTAATCTCCGTGACATCACGTTTTCCATCCCCGCCCTCTGCAATCGATTGAACCATTGCTTCAAGGTGATCGAGTGCTTCAAACATCGTATCCATTGATTCAGGAGTGACAATCATTTGTTCGTTTCTGATGGCATCAAACATGTTTTCTAAATGATGTGTTAATTGAGCCATATCATCAAAGCCCATCGTTGCACTCATGCCTTTCAGTGTATGAGCGGCTCTGAATATATCATTCACTAGCTGCAAGTCTGTTGGGTTCTTTTCTAATTCAAGAAGTTTTTCATTACAAGTTTGTAAGTGTTCTCTGCTTTCATCTAAAAAGATATCTAAGTATTGGTTTACATCCAACGTGTTCACGCCCTCTCTTTTTTCATGGAGCTTATAATTGCATGTGCGATGTCATCCACATGCCTTGTTTCATGTGCAAGGCCTGCTTTAATGACTGATTTAGGCATTCCGAAAACAACACATGATTCTTCTTTTTCTGCAATGACTTTTGTATGACCGCTTGCGACCATTTTTTTGACACCTTCTGTGCCATCACTACCCATTCCTGTCATAATGACAGCGATTTTCTCGTAACCTTTTATGTTGCTGATGGATTCAAATAAATAGTTAACAGAAGGTTTGTGACGGCTGTCAGTGTCTTCTGGGGACAGCCTGATCACTAAAGCTGCCCCTTGTTCATGAAGTGACATATTCAATCCACCAGGAGCTATGTAAGCCACTCCATTTTTAGCGATGTCTCCATCTTGAGCTTCTTTGATCGTAATTTGTGATAAATGATCTAATCTAGTAGCCAGCGATGCCGTAAATCCTGCCGGCATATGCTGCACAATCAAAATCGGCGCCTCTATGTCTTTTGGCAGCTTCGTGACGACTCGTTGAAGCGCCCTAGGCCCTCCCGTAGAAGTTCCGATTGAAATAATCTTTCGGAGTGATGAACCGCTTCTTACTTCTTGCAGACGGGGAGCGGCCGCTGGAATTGGACTTGGCGGCTTCATGAACGGCTTAGGAGAAACTTGTTTCTCAGTACGTTTCCTCGACAGGCCTGCCGCAAGTACCCGCTCTACAATTTGACCTCTTACTTTGTGTAAATCGAGCGAAATACTTCCTGAAGGCTTTGTCACAAAGTCAAAAGCACCGAGTTCTAAGCAATGGATGGTTAATTCCTTCCCTTGCTTCGTCTGGCTTGACACCATAATCACAGCAAGGTCGTGTTCAGCCAGAATTTGTTTTAATGCTTCTGTTCCATTTAGAACAGGCATTTCCACATCAAGTGTGACAACATCTGGATTCAATTCCTTAATCCGCTTTAAGGCATCTTCTCCATTTCGCGCCGTTCCGACGACTTCAATTTCTTGCTCGGCACTTAGGAAATCACTGATGAGTTTTCTCATAAAAGCCGAGTCATCTACTACAAGCACTCTAATCATGAGTCCACCTTCCTCCTTTTAAAAAAAGAGGACAACTTATCTATAAACGTATGCTGCTCTCTCCGTGCCGCTCTTATCTGCTGATGATACAGTGTTTCAGCCAGCATTTTAATGGTTTTACTTAGCCTTGAATGAGGCTGCTTCATATAAAATGGAATTTGTTCAGTGACTGCTTTAGGAACAGCAGGATCATCAGGCACCGCCCCAGCAAACACAAGCTTTCGGTGTAGAAATGACGTCACCACTCCTGCTAATTTCCGGTACGTTTCAGATCCTTCCGAAGGGGTTTTACACCGGTTGACGATGATTTGAACAGACTGTTCAAACTGATGAATGGCTAAGTGCTTAATTGCGCTGTAGGCATCCATGATGGATGTTGGTTCTGGCGTTGTCACAACGACCACCTCTCCTGCCGATAAGACAAAAGGGAGTTGATCTTTTGACAAGCCTGCACCCATATCAAAGAATATACAATCAAAGTCATTCAATATTTTCTCCATCTCTTCTAAAAAGAACGACCATTGATCTTTGTCTAAAGAAAACAGCTGTTCAAGCCCGCTTCCGCCAGAAATGTAATACAGATTGTCCGTTCCTTTTGTCATAGCCGCTTGGAAGGATTTTTTTCTAACAAGCACATCTAATATAGAGCTAGTCGATGTTTTCCCTAGTAAAATATCAATATTCCCCATGCCAAAGTCGAGGTCGATGATGAGCACTTGCTTGCCCGTACTTGCGATAGACAGTGCCATATTCAGCGTTAAATTCGATTTACCTACTCCGCCTTTACCGCTCATGACAGCAATGGTTTTCGCCTGTCCATTCGCATGAAGAGTGTTCGGTACAATCAGTTGATTCTGCTGAACAAGCTTTCTTAAACCTTCGGCTTGGTCAGGCTTCATCATTGTAAGACCATCCTTGTCAAATCAAGGGGGGAACTCTCAAGAATATCCTCAGGTACATTTTGACCATTTGTTAAAAACCCGAGCCCGATTTGAGATTCTGCAATGATTTGAAAGATCGTTCCCATCGTGTCTGTTTCATCAACTTTAGTAAAAATAAATTGATCGATTGGAACGTGTTCAAAACGTTTGACCATGGCTTTCATATCTTGATATTTCGATGTCGCACTCATGACGAGAAAACTTTGAATGCTTTCATCAAATGGAATGATATCTGTCAGCTCTTTGATGTACGCCTCTTCTTTAAAGTTACGGCCTGCTGTATCGATGAAAATATGATCATAGTCTTTAAAGGTCTGCTGTGCTTTCACAAAGTCCTCTCTTGAATAACAAACCTCAAGAGGTGCATTCAGCAGTTCAGCATATGTTTTTAGTTGTTCAATCGCGGCAATCCGGTACGTATCTGTTGTGATAAAAGCAATTTTCTTTTGCTGCTGAATAGCCGTTTTCGCAGCCAGCTTTGCAATCGTTGTGGTTTTACCAGCACCAGTTGAACCAAACAACACAATGTATTTCGAACGAATCATCGGCTCATCAGAAGTGTGAGCCGGCAGCATCCCTGTGAGTAGTTTTTCAAGTTCTTTTTCAATCTGCTCTTCTTTCACAGCACCTTTTGTTAAAAGACCCTTTAAGCACTCATCTCGAATCTCAGCATCAAGACCTTGATCCTTTAGCTTTTGATCCATTTTCATGAGAGAATCCGGCAAGATCCCGGCATGGCGTTCGTTTCTTGCATATTCTATAGGCTGAGAATGAGAAGGCGCTGCTTTGACTGCTTGAGCAGCAGCCGGCAGCTCTTGTGTAAGGTGTTGAGTCTGCTCCTTTTTCGGTAACACCGGGATAGGCGCAGCTGCTGGTTGTAATCCTTTACCGGCTCTTTCTTCAAAATCTTGATCCAGCACTGCAATCACTTCGACCATTTGCTGTTTCTTTAAACCGAACAGCTTTCGTTTGACAACGGTTTTCGAATTTAATATGACGGCATCCTTCCCAAGCTGCTGCCTGATTTGGATCGTTGCCTCCTGCATAGAATTCGCTGTGATTTTTTTCATTTTCATTAGATATCCACCACTCCGATGCTCTGTACTTCCACATTTGCTTCTAGTTCGTTATAAGATAGTACCGGTAATTCTGGGAAATATCTTTCTAACAACTGTTTGACGTACATTCTTATAGGAGGTGAGCATAATAGAACCGGCGTTTCCTGACGAAGCGAAAGCTGTTCAATTTCTCTCGCCACTGATTGAATCACACTTTCAGAGGATTCTGGATCTAACGATAAGTAGTTCCCATGCTCTGTTTGCTGCACGCTGTCTGCAATCACCTTTTCGACTCGGCCTGAGCATGTCACGACTTTCAGTGATTCATTTTCTCTTGCATACTGTGCAGTAATCTGTCTTGCAAGTGCCTGTCTAACATACTCTGTTAGCAAGTCTGTATCAGTCGTTAATTTTCCGTAGTCTGCAAGGGTCTCAAAAATGGTCACAAGATTTCGAATGGAGACCTTTTCTTTCAGAAGCTTTGCAAGTACTTTTTGGATATCCCCGACTGCTAGTGGATTCGGTGTTACCTCATCTACTAGAACTGGATAACTTTCTTTCAGATGATCGATTAATTGCTTCGTTTCTTGGCGTCCAAGCAGCTCATGGGTATTTTGTCTAATCTTCTCTGTGATGTGGGTAGACACAACAGATGCTGGATCGACCACTGTATACCCAAGCATTTCAGCCTGATCTTTTTCTGCTTCTGATATCCATTTTGCCGGCAGACCAAAGGATGGTTCGATTGTTTCAATTCCTTCAATCGGATCATCATCAGGCGTTGGAGACATCGCTAAGTAATGATCGAGCAGCAGCTCTCCTTTTGCCACTTCGTTCCCTTTTATTTTGAGCCTGTATTCATTCGGGTTCAGCGCAATGTTGTCTCGAATACGGACAACTGGAATGACAAGACCTAGTTCAAGAGCAAGCTGCCTTCTGATCATGACAATTCGGTCTAGCAGGTCTCCGCCTTGATTGGCATCTGCAAGCGGGATCAACCCGTAGCCAAATTCAAATTCAATGGCATCCATTTGCAGGAGATGAATGACGCTTTCTGGACTTTTCATCTCTTCTACCTCTGCCTGTTCTTCCAGTACTTCTTCAATCTCTTCTTGATCCTGTTTGTTTTTCGACATCATGTACGCACCGAGTGCAAGTAAACCTGCGATCGGCCCTGTCAAAAGTACGCCAATTGGCGTAAACAATCCAAGCAGGAAGATCGTACCTGCTGTGACATAAAGCATGGCAGGGAAGGCAAAGAGCTGACCCGTAATGTCTGAACCAAGGTTTCCGTTAGAAGCCGCTCTCGTGACAACAATCCCTGTCGCTGTTGAAATAAGAAGTGCAGGGATCTGCGACACAATTCCATCCCCCACTGTTAAAAGAGTAAAGTGGGAAGCTGATTCTTGAATTGACATTCCTTGCTGAATCATCCCAATAATGATGCCAAAAATAATATTGATAATGACGATAATAATACCTGCGATGGCATCCCCTTTAACGAACTTACTTGCACCATCCATTGCACCATAAAAGTCTGCTTCTCTTGCTACTTTTTCACGGCGGTTTCTAGCTTCACTTTCTGTCAGCATTCCTGCATTCAAATCTGCGTCAATACTCATCTGTTTACCTGGCATCGCATCGAGTGTAAATCTGGCCGCAACCTCTGATACACGCTCTGCCCCTTTGGTGATGACAATAAACTGAATGATGATCAGAATAAGGAAGACAACCAGACCAACGAGTATATTGCCCCCAACAACAAATGATCCAAACGTTTCTACAACCTTACCAGCATCTCCAGTTGATAAAATAGAACGGGTTGTAGAGATGTTAAGCCCTAAACGAAACAGTGTTAAGAGCAAAAGCAAAGATGGAAAAATGGAAAATTGCAGTGGTTCTTGCATGTTCATTGTGGTGAGAAGCACGATAAGCGCAAGAGAAATATTAATAATGATTAAAATACTTAATAGGATGGGCGGAAACGGTATGACCAGCATCGCCACGATTAAAATAACACTGAATAAAACAGATAAATCTCTTGCTGACATGCCTGTTCTCTCCTTTTAAAACCAAAAATTCATAAAATCTTTTGTTTCGTTTTATATACGTAAGCCAAAATTTCTGCGATCGCCTTAAAATACTCTTCCGGCACCGCTTGGTCGATATCCACTTGATCATAGAGGGCGCGGGCGAGTGGCCGGTTCTCTACAGTCATGACATCATGTTCTTTCGCAATTGTTCTAATTTTCAAAGCCAAAATATCTGTTCCCTTTGCTACAACATAGGGCGCGTCCATCTTTTCTTCGTCATATTTCAAGGCAATTGCGTAGTGGGTCGGGTTTGTAATGATGACGTCCGCTTTTGGGACTTCCTGCATCATCCGTCTCATGGCCATTTCCCTTTGCCGCTGTTTAATTTTTGATTTTATGAGCGGGTCACCCTCTGATTTTTTATACTCATCTTTGATGTCTTGTTTAGACATCCGTAAGTTTTTTTCATAATCAAATTTCTGATACATGTAATCAAGCCCTGCTAAGATCATGAGAGCACCTGCTGCATATAGACCCATAATCAAGGTCATATTTGCCACGAAATGAAGAGTTTCCTCTGCTGTTAATAAAGGAAGCCTCAGGATATCGTCAAAGTGCATCCAAAGTGCAATAAATGTAGCAAAACCAATTAAACCAATTTTCAAAATGGATTTTAATAGCTCTACGAGGGCTCGAATACTGTATATTCGTTTAAACCCTTTGATTGGATCGAGTTTTTCTAATTTCGGTTTGATTACTTCTGTCGAAAAGAGAAAGCCAACCTGCAAATAGTTACTAATGATCCCTGCCAGCATACCAACACCAAGGATTGGCATGAGGAGGAGTCCTGTTTCCTGAAGCAATTCCACAAATAGTTGATGAATATTAGATGTGCTAACCTTCATTAGCATCGTTGTTGAATAAAAACGTTCAATGAGCGCAATAATACGCTCTTTCATAAAAGGCCCAATAAAAAAGAATGATAAAAAGATTAGTAGAAATGAGATGGCTGTATTGACGTCGGTACTTTTGGCAACCTGCCCTTTTTTACGTGAATCCCGTCTTTTTTTCGGTGTTGCTTTTTCTGTTTTTTCACCTGCGAAAAATTGCAAGTCGAGTCTAAGTCTTGTCGTCATGACGAACCACCGACCAATGCTAAGAAATTCCTCATGGTGAGCACAATCGTTTCAAATGTATTTTGGACGACCCCGAAGATGACACCCATACAAATGATGATCATAATAAAACTCACGCCCATTTTAATGGGAAGTCCAACGACAAATACGTTCATTTGCGGAACTGTACGTGCCACAATTCCTAATGCCAAATCGACTAAAAACAAACTAGCCACAACAGGTGCTGAGATTTGAAAGGCTATGATGAACATTTGGTTGAAGCTCTTTGCAATAAAGTAAGCAAAGGATTCACTACCGAAGTTCAGCGCATACTGATCAACTTGAATATATTGAAAGCTGTAATAGATTCCATCAAGCAGCAAGTGATGAGCATTTGTTGCCAGCATCAGCAGCAAGGTCACCGTATAAAAAAACTGCCCCATCAGCGGCGTTTGCGCCCCTGTTTGTGGATCAATAATATTGGCAATCGCAAAACCCATTTGAAAATCGATGAATGAGCCGGCAATTTGAACTGCGGACACCATGATATATGCAATCAGTCCAAGCAGAAGTCCGACCATTGCTTCTTTCACGGCAAGCATCATGTAAAGACCGTCGATATCGAGTGCTGGCGGTTCTTTAATTGTGCTAAAACTAATGACAGCCAAAAACAGTGAAAAACCAACTCTGTGAACTGCTGGTATCGTTCGATGCGCTAATAGCGGCACTGTCACGAAAAAAGCGGTGATCCGAATGAAAACGAGAAGAAAGGCAGGAAATAATTCTATGATTGACATCTCTGATTAACCTGCAAATCGATCTAAATTCGAGAACAGCTCTGTTGTAAATGACACAATTGTTGAAAGCATCCACGGACCAAACACAACAAGTCCAATGAGCACTGCAACAATTTTTGGAATGAACGCAAGCGTCTGTTCTTGGATTTGGGTTGTCGCCTGAAACACACTGACAATTAGTCCCACGATTAGTGCGAGCGCTAGAAGCGGCCCGCTGACAAGTAATACAACATACACTGATCTTTCAGCCATCGTAATGACAAATTCTGAACTCATGTTTTAAGCACCTACTCTAAAAGCTTTGCAGCAAAGATTTAACAATCAAATACCATCCATCAACTAATACAAATAACAATATTTTGAAAGGGAGCGATATCATAACCGGCGGAAGCATCATCATCCCCATCGACATCAGGACACTTGCGACCACCATGTCAATAATTAAAAATGGAATAAAAATCATAAAACCAATTTGAAATGCCGTCTTTAATTCTGAAATTGCAAATGCTGGTACCATCGCCGTTAAGGGAATATCTTTAATCGATTCAGGGGTATCCATTTTTGCGTAACTAAGAAATAAAGCCAAATCTTTCTGTCTCGTATGTTTACTCATAAACTCTTTAATTGGCACTTCGGCTTTTTCATAGGCCTGATTTAACGTAATATCATCATTTAAAAGCGGCGTGAGTGCCTCTTTATTAATCTCTGAGAACGTGGGTGCCATAATAAAAAATGTGAGAAACAAAGCAAGTCCTACAAGCACTTGGTTTGGCGGCATTGAGTTGGTTGCAAGTGATGTTCTGACGAACGAAAGAACAATCACAATCCGTGTAAAACAGGTCATTAAAATAAGAATGCCTGGTGCAACTGAAAATACAGTTAACAATAAAAGAAGACGGACAGATGTGCTAATATTCCCTGCGCCACTGGAATTAAATAAATCGATAAACTCATTCATTTTGTTTCGGGCCTTTCTTTCTGACTTCTGATTGGGTCTTTTTCAATTCGGCTAGCTGCGCCTTTAAATTGGCTGAAAAAGAAGAAGTGGTCGGCTGATCGTGTTTCTTCACTTGCGATGTTAATTTTTGCATCATTTTCGGTAAGTCAGTCTTACTTTCCATCGCTTCTTCGTATTGTTTCACAATCGCTTCGCATTCTTGTTCATCATCGATTTCTTTTAGTAGCTGGATTGAGTCTGCTACGCCGACAACTAATACTCGTTTGCCCACTTTGATCAGCTGAACTGAACGATTTTGACCAACCGTCGTTCCGCCAATATTTTCAACATAGCGAAATGGCTTGAGTAAGCGGTTTTGCTTTCCAACAAATCTCACCAATCCGTAAATGAGCAGGATGACAAAAAGTAAGGCACCAATCATTTTGACAAAATCCATAATGGAGACAGAAGAAGAGGGAACTTCTTCTGCCGGATTCGTTTGATTGTCAGTGGTTTTCTTTTCTGTATCCTTTTTGCTTTCTTTCTCATCTTTGAGCCAGTCATTCACTGTGCCATTTTCAGGATCTTTTGTTTCAGCAAACAGTGAGGCTGGCTGCGCTGTCAAGAAAAGCATAAAACTGATCATTGCTATACATATCAAACGTTTTTTCAACAAGTCTTACACCCTTTTTTAGCCTAACGTTTTATTAATTGCTTCAAGTACACGGTCTGCCTGGAATGGCTTCACGATAAAGTCTTTTGCACCTGCTTGAATGGCATCAATAACCATTGATTGTTGTCCCATCGCTGAGCACATAATGATTTTTGCAGAAGCATCGATTTGTTTAATTTCTTTTAATGCTGTGATCCCGTCCATTTCTGGCATTGTGATATCCATTGTGACTAGATCAGGAGATGTTTCTTTATATTTTTCAACAGCTTGTGCGCCGTTTTCTGCTTCTCCTACTACATCAAATCCGTTTTTTACAAGAATATCCTTAATCATCATTCTCATGAATGCTGCATCATCTACGATTAATACCTTAGTAGCCATTTACTTATTCTCTCCCTATATGTTTGTTTATTTTAAATTAGAAAGTCTTTCAGACTGACTTAAAATGTCAGTCACACGTACACCAAAGTTCTCATCAATGACAACAACTTCTCCTTTGGCGACGATTCGTTTGTTGACCAGAATGTCGACTGGCTCACCTGCAAGTTTGTCCAGTTCAATGATACTTCCAGCGGAAAGTTCAAGTACTTCTTTCACACTGCGCTGCGTTCTTCCAAGCTCCACTGTAATGGAAAGTGGAATATCCATCAGCATATCAAGATTACCGAGCTGACTTGTTGTATGCTGAGGCTCACTAAATGCCTCAAATTCAACTGGCGCCACATTGACTGGTTCTGCCGGCTTTGGCTTCGCCTGTCTTTTCGGCGGTGCCGATTGCTGCATAGGAGCAGATTGTGCTTGCGGAGCAGCCTGCTGTGGTTCAGGTGCACTCTGAGGTGCTTCTTGAACCGGCTCTTCTTCCGCTGGGTCTGTTAATTCTGCAATCAAATCTTTCGCAAACGTAATAGGGTAAAGCTGCATAATATTTGAATCTATGAGTTCACCTATTGTTAATCTAAAGGACACTTTGACAAGCATCTCTTCAGCTGGAATGCGGTCTGTGCCTTCTCCTTCTTTCACATCAAGCAACTCAACGCGAGGCGGAGAAATATCAATCTTTTTATTAAAGACTGTTGACATGGACGTCGCTGCTGAACCCATCATTTGGTTCATCGCTTCTTGTACTGCACTTAAGTGAATTTCACTTAACGACGGGTCAGCATTTGTTCCATCTCCGCCCATCATTAAATCCGCAATGACTGCCGCATCGGTTTGCTGGATGACAAGCAGGTTACTAGCGCTGAAGCCTTCCGTATAATTCACTTCAATCGCGACATACGGATGAGGAAATTCCTCATTCAGCTTGCTTTTTTGAATCACTGTGACAGTTGGAGTTGTAATCTCCACTTTTTGACTTAATAGGGTTGAAAGTGCTGTTGCAGAGCTTCCAAATGATATATTTCCGATTTCCCCAATGGCATCTTGTTCCATTGCAGAAAGGAGTGTATCAGGCTCTATATCGTCATTGCTGCCTCCTTTAAGGAGCGCATCGATTTCATCTTGTGATAATTTACTTCCGTTATTCTCCATCTTCTTCACCTCTTATGTCGTGATCTAGAATTTGAATCGCCTGTTTCCGATTCACGCGGCCGGCCTGTCCCAAGAATTTCGGTTTATTTCCGACCATAACAGTAAGAGGCGCATTTACTGGTTTGTCCAAGGCAATACAATCACCAATTTCCAAATTCAAAAACTCTTCCACCGTCATTTCCGATTGTCCAAGCTCTGCGACTACCGGTATTTTCGCCGTCATAATCCGTTTTTCAATGGCCTTTGTTTCTTCTTGTTTCGGTTCATTTCGTTCAGATTGCATCCAGTAGTGTACAGACAGCTTCGGAATAATAGGCTCTAATACTACGTGAGGAATACAGAGGTTAATAACCCCGCTTACCTCACCAATTTGTGTATTAAGAGAAATGACGACAACTGTTTCATTTGGTGACACCATTTGAACAAACTGGGGATTTACCTCGAAATCTGCCATTTCTGGCTCGATGTCGGTTATGGACTGCCACGCTTCTCTGTAGTTTTCCAAAGCTCCCTCAAACATGTTTGAGATAATCTTTGTTTCGATTTCTGTCAGTGATTCTGTCTTATTATGACTAATGCCAATCCCGCCCATCAGCCTATCCATCATGGCATAGCCAATCGTTGGGTTCACTTCAAGCATGATTCTTCCTTCAAGCGGGCTGACGTAAAATAAGTTTAATAATGTCATATTAGGAATCGAACGAATAAATTCTTCATATGGCACTTGGTCAACCGAGCTGACAGAAATTTGAATATATGATCTTAGCTGCGCTGAAAAGTGTGTGGTAAGCAGTCTAGCGAAGTTATCATGAATTCTTGTTAAACTTCGAATCTGGTCTTTTGAAAAGCGCAGTGCACGTTTAAAGTCATACACTTTCACTTTTTTCGTCGTTTCTTCTTTTTTCAGCTCTTCTGCATCCATTTCGCCTGTTGATATGGCGGATAATAATGCGTCGATCTCATTCTGGGAAAGCACTTCTCCTGACATTTCTTCACCTCCATCTTGTCAATTAATCGCCTCTATTGCAGATTAAAGGAGGTTATATAAACTTCTTTCACCTTGCCATCTTGCAAATAGTTATTCACTTTGTTTTTGACCTGTGTTTTAAAATGTTCTCTGCCTTTTTTGCCATCAAGTTCATCTGCATTCGTGTCTGATAAAATGTCAATCACGGCATCTTTCACTTGGAAGCTTCTTTTTTCAAGCTCTTCTTTGGCTTTTTCTGAATCAGTTTCAATATTTAGTACAAGTTTAACCGCATTTCCTTCAGATTTTAAATTGGTCACAATCTCAGGAATTTCAACAGAAGCTTTTACGACTTCATCTGCTGTTGGCTCTTTTTCTGCTTTTGCTTCGTCTGACCCATTCACCAGAAAGACAATACCTGCTCCAATTCCGACGATAGCAATAATCATGATTAGCATTACTACGACTAATTTCTTCTTCATTCAAACTCCTCTATTCCTTGATTCAATGAAATGACTTGGATTTTTCTATAGAAAGAAATGATTTTCTCCTGAAGCTGATCTTCATCTTCTTTCACAACGAATTTCTTTCCATTGGCGAGTGTAATGGTCGTGTCTGGAAAGCTTTCGATTTGCTCGATATGGAGAGCGTTGAGCATAAACCCTTTGCCATTTAATCTTGTCACTTCAATCATATTGAGCAGAGAAGCGATAAATCGCTCCCCCTACCTCCTATCGTTTCAGATTCACAAGTTCTTGCAGAATTTCATCAGATGTTGTGATCGTCTTTGCATTCGATTGGAATCCACGCTGTGCGATAATCATTTCTGTAAACTCGTCTGTTAAATCAACGTTTGACATTTCAAGTTTACCTGTTTGGACCACGCCCGTTCCTTGTTCACCTGGTACGATTGGATTACTTGGAGCACCTGAGCTTAACGTTTGGCGGTAAAGGTTGTCACCAACTTTGTCTAGCCCTCCTGCGTTACGGAAAGATACGAGTGATATTTGACCAACGGTTCTTGATACATTGTTTTCAACAACCGAAATCGTTCCATCTGGACCAACACTTACACTTGAAACACCGTCTGGAATCGTTATCTTTTGTCCATTCATTCCAAGTAGATAATTTCCATCAGGGGTGACTAAGCTTCCCTCTGAATCAGTGTCGAAATTTCCTGTTCTTGTATAAAGAACTTCTCCTTGAACTTCAATACGGAAAAACCCATCTCCATTGATATAGAAGTCGTAAGGTTCATTTGTATTTTGAGAAGATCCCGCTGACATGATTTTATCGATTGAAGATAAAGATGACCCTAAACCAATTTGCTTTGAGTTGATTGAACCAGAGTTGTTCGTTGGCCCACCAGAACTTCCAATGGTTTGGCTGACCATATCTTTAAAAGTGATACGGCTTTTTTTGTATCCGTGTGTGTTGACGTTGGCTACGTTGTTGGCTACAACATCTAATTTTGATTGGAAGTTTTTCATTCCACTAATTCCTGAGTAAAGTGAGCGTAACATTTATTTTCCTCCTCGATTTGCTTACGATTTTTCTCCAACAGTTGTAACATCCCATGGGCTGATTTTCGTTCCATCTTCTAAATATAGGAAGTATTCATTGTTTATGTTTTTCACAGACTTCACAGTGCCAGATATGTCTTTATCATCTTGTTTGCCCGCTACTTCTTTACCAATCCAGCCTACATATGTCGTAAATGGATCTTGGTGTGCAACAAATGTAGACATGATCTGATTCATTTGAGTGATAGATTCGTTCATATTCATTTGCTGTTCTAAAGAAGAAAATGTTGCAAGCTGTGTGACAAACTCACGGTCATCAATCGGGTTTGTCGGATCTTGGTTTTGAAGCTGCGTAAGCAAGATTTTCAAGAACTGATCTCGGCCAAGTGTATCTGTTTTCTTTGCTGCGTTTGAAGAAGTGTCCGCTTGTGCGGCTGTTCTATTCGTCGCATCAACAGTTGCCATTAGATCTCCTCCTCTTCTTCTTCTGATCCAACAAGCGCATCTAGTACATCTTGGAATTCAGCTTCCTGTTCATCAGGCTGCTGGAAACTTTGTCCTTTTGATGGCTGCTGCTTGCCTTCCTCATTAAATTGTCCAAAAGACGGCTGCTCATTTGACTGAAGCGGTATATGGAAACGGTCAACTTGAACCGACATATTCGGTAGCGCCTGCTTGAGCTGCGGCAGATGATGCTCGAGCAGCTCTTTTGCTGCTTGCGTTGAAGCTGTAATTTTACTCGCATACATCCCGTTTTGTTTCGTTAGCTGGATGGTAATAAACCCTAGATTTTCTGGATTTAATCGTACGGTAAACCGTCCGCTTGAATTGCCAAATGGTGTGAACTTCATTTGTTTCCACGTATTTAAAATCTGCTGATCAACCGTGCCTGGCTTTTCGTCAGTTGTTTGCGTCTGCTGCACAGGAGCAGCTGATTGCAGTTGGAAGAACTGTTTATGCCCTGGAAGCAGCGTATGGGTGATTGTTTTTTCAGAAGCAGGTGCCGTAGTGCCTTGACCTTTGGTGACTTCTTTTTTCATGAGCCATTCAAGTGAGGCAACACCTTTTGCTGGAGATGAGAAGGAAGATTCTTGCCTTGGAGCAACCATTTCTTTTAACTCTCCTAAGGAAATTTTCCACTCTTTATCTGACCCTTTCGCATTCGCCATCATATGATCGATTAACTGATTAAAGTGTTTCAGCTCGCTTTGCGACATATTATTCAGCTTAGGTGCCGATCCTTGCGAGAAGAACTGCTCTTTTACTTGTTGAATGAGCTTTTCATCTGCTCCGTTTTTCGTTAGAAACTTGATGAAATCTTCACCTTTTGCTTGAATATCCTGTACAAGTTTTGCATCAAAGTTAACCGGCTGCTGATTCAGTATTTGATATAAGAAAAAGTGGACTTGTATGAGCTGTTCACTATGTTCAGCAACTGGCTTCTCATCCTGATCGCCATAGATCACCGATTCCATCTTTTGAAATAGCTCTTCAAGTGACTTTAAGTCAGCCCCCTCAAGCTTTTGACCTTGCAGCGCCTGAAGTGCCGCAAGAAGATCTCCATCTATTCCTTCTTGAGGTGATTGCATCCATTTTTCAATGATTTGCATCGCATCATTCATGGATAGAGTAGTTTCCGCTGGCTGAGAAATAGCTGGACCACTTTGAATACCTGCGCCATTTAACAATTGTTTAAACAGGCCGCGAGCAGATACTGCCCCCTCTCCCTTTAGTCCCGAGAGACCTTGGGAAGATTGCTGTAAGGCTCCAATGTCCAATAGCTTCACTTATTGTCCACCTCCATTTTCACTTTCTTCTTTTTTGGCAAGCTCCTTCGTGAACGTTGCTGCCTTCTGAGGTGTCAGTTTTGCTAATATGTCCGTCAGCTTATTTTTACTCAGCTCTTCAAGGATCTTCAAAGCTTCTTTATCACTTAGCTCTGATAGAATTTTGGCAGATTTCCCTGCATCCATGCTTTCATAAATGCTGGCGACCTTTCCTTTTGATTGCTGATTAGAAGATGCTGACGAATCAGTTGAAGATCCTGATGCGTTATTACTTGAAGATGTACTGTTTGATGAACTGTCACTTGCTGACGTGTTCTCTTTATCAGATGTTTTTTCAAGTGAATTGATTTTTTGATTCAATCGTTTAATCTCTTCATCACTTGTCTTCAAGTCTTTTTGAGCAATTTCAAGTTCATTCTCTTGTTCTTTAATCGTCTTTTTCAACGCTTTCAACTCTGTATCACGTTGATCGTTATTTGAAGATGACGTTTTTGATGTGTCATCTGATCCAACCAAGCTGCTAATCCCCGGAATGTTTTGGAGCGGTTTCTTTAGATCATAACCTGCCATATAAAGGATTGTGCCCGTTACAATCACAAGCACAACCAATGGGATAATGACAATAAACAAGATCCATTGAAATTTACCGCCGCCGCTTGATTCCTTTGTTTTTTCCTTCTTAGGCATTCATCTCGACTCCTAATGTCCTTGAAACATGAATTGGCTGATAGAGATATCATCCATTTCTTTCATTTCAATTGCCTTATGTTCAAGGGAGAACTTTTCAAATTGCTTTTCTTTCATTTTTTCAAACTTTTTAAACTCAATATTTTTTTCAGTTAAATCAGATTGTTTTTCATTCATTTGATGGCGTTTCATGATCACAAGCTGCTGATAATGATGAATGGTGTTATCTAAGTTCGTCACAAATTGCTGATAATGACGCATTTCTTGAACACTCATCCCACTTCTCAGCTTTTCTTCTTTGCTCTTTTCCATTAGCTCTTTTTTACTCATATTTTCATAGAGTTTTTCAGCGGCTTGCTCAAATGCCGAAACGGATTGTTGATACGCTGCGAGTGATTTGTCCTTTTCACTTTCTTTCAATTCTAAGAGCTTTTGAAATTTGTATTGATATCTCACTGTTTTTGTCAATCCTCTCTATTCATCAAACTGAGCAATATCCTCACGCTGTCTTCAATCGATACAGCCTCTTCAACGTCCTGCTTCAAAAATGAAATCAGTTGTGGGTAAGCTTGCATGGCCTCATCAATATCTTTAGAGGAGCCTTTTTTATATGCTCCAATGTTAATGAGGTCTTCAGCGTTTTGATATGTGGATAAAAGCTGGCGGAACCGGTTAGCCGCTTCCTTGTGATCATGACTTGCGATATTACTCATGACACGACTGATACTTTTCAGAATATTGACAGCTGGAAACTGTCCTTTGTTGGCCAGTGCACGATCAAGTACTATATGGCCATCTAAAATCCCCCGCACTGTATCAGCGATCGGCTCATTCATATCGTCACCATCAACAAGTACTGTGTAAAACGCTGTGATGGAACCAAGTTGATTTGTACCAGTTCGTTCTAACAATTTTGGCAGTATAGCGAACACTGAAGGCGTATATCCTTTTGTTGTTGGCGGTTCACCGGTTGCAAGTCCTATTTCCCGCTGTGCCATGGCGACCCTTGTGACAGAATCCATCATAAACATGACATTTTTGCCTCTGTCTCTGAAATATTCGGCAATAGCTGTTGCAGTATAGGCTGCTTTTAATCTTGTCAGTGCGGGCTGATCTGAAGTTGCGACAACAACAATCGAACGCTTCAGTCCTTCAGCTCCTAAATCTTTTTCGATAAACTCGCGAACTTCACGTCCACGCTCTCCAACAAGTGCAATAACATTGAGATCCGCTTCTGTCTGCTTGGCAATCATCCCCATCAAGGTACTTTTACCAACACCGCTTCCCGCGAATATGCCAATTCTTTGACCAGTGCCGACTGTGAGCAAGCTGTCGATCACTCTGACACCAACGCCCATTTTTTCACGAATAGGCGGTCTGTCCATCGGGTTTGGAGGAGATTGTTCTGTTGAGACAGGTGCAAGTCCTTTAGGAAGCATGCTGCCGTCCAGTGGATCACCGAAGGCATCAACAACCTGCCCGATTAAACCAGTTCCTACTTTGACCTTTAACGACTCACCTGTTGCTTCAACAAGACTGCCTGGTGAGATGTTAGAGGCTTCTACGTAGGGCATGAGCAAAATATTTTCATCTTTAAAGCCAACGACTTCTGCTTTGATCGGATGATTCTTACTCCCTTTTTTGTGAATAAGACATACATCACCGATTGAGCTTTCTGGCCCCTTGGACTCAATCATCAGTCCAACAACTCGATTGACTTTACCAAAACGCTTATAAGGATCGGCGGTTTCAATCGTTTCTTTTAGCACATCTATGTTCATTTGTGATCACCTGAATCAATGACTTCTAATAACTTTTCTTTTAACTGATTCATTTGGGTATCAACACTCGCTTCCACTTTTCCAAAGCTTGTTTCGACGTAACAAGTACCTTTTGGTGCTTTTTCATCCGAGTAAATGGCAAGATGTGTATTCTTTTGAAGGATTCTATTTAATTCGTCTTTATATTCCATCACATGTTCGTAATGTGCAGGGTCGACATAGATGGAAATATCATCATATTCCTTCACTTCTGAAATGACCTGCTTCACTAGCGTTAAAAATTGTTCTTTTGTGTCCTCAGCTGCATTCCATACTCGTTTAGCGAGCTCAAACGCAAGTTCGACAATTTCTTCAGCAGAGCTTTCGATTTTTGCTTCATAGTCCTGCTTTGCAAGGCTGACAATGTCATTCGCTTGATCAAGAATCGATTGATACTGTAAATTCGCATCTGCTTCGCCCTTTTGAAAACCATCTTGATATCCTGTTTGTTTCGCTTCTTCAATGAGCTGTACTCTTTCTGCTTCAAAATCAGCTCGCCGCTGATTGATTTCAGCCATTGTTTGTTCCAGCTCACGATTTGCTTGTTCTAAAATACGGCTTGCTTCATCTTGTGCATCACTTAATACAAGCTGAGATGCTTCTGTCTCGTTGACAAGCTCTTCTTCGTGATGTTCTCTTTTGAATTCCACTTGCTGCAAGGGAATGGTTTGACGGCCTTGTTCAGGAATAACAGATGTTTCATGTTTGATAATCCTAGACAATGATATCGTCTCCTCCACCTCGAGCTATGACGATTTCTCCAGCCTCTTCAAGTCGTCTTACGATGCTGACAATACGAGTCTGTGCTTCCTCGACATCTCTAAGCCGGACAGGTCCCATAAACTCCATTTCTTCTTTGAACGTTTCGACCATACGTTGCGACATGTTGCGGAAGACAATTTCTTTGACTTCTTCGCTTGCCACTTTGAGTGCAAGTAGTAAATCGTCATTTTCAACATCTCGAATCACGCGCTGAATGGCTCTGCTATCAAGAGTAACAATGTCTTCAAAGACAAACATACGTTTCTTAATTTCATCAGCAAGCTCAGGATCTTGAATTTCCAGTGTATCTAAAATGGTTTTCTCCGTTGCACGGTCTACACCATTCAGTACTTCGACTACCGCTTCGACTCCGCCCGTTTGGGTATAATCTTGCGTAAAGGTTGAAGAAAGCTTTTGTTCAAGAATACGTTCCACCTCATTGATGATCTCTGGAGATGTGCGATCCATTAAAGCAATTCTTCTTGCAACCTCAGTTTGTACTTCCTCACCTAACTCAGATAAAATCTGTCCAGCCTGTACTGGATCTAAGTAGGAAAGAATGAGCGCAATGGTTTGTGGATGCTCGTGCTGGATAAAGTTTAAAATTTGCTCTGGGTCAGCCTTTCTCGCAAAATCAAATGGTTTCACTTGAAGTGAGGATGTTAAGCGATTTAAGATGCTGTCCGCTTTGTCCTCACCAAGCGCTTTTTCAAGCACTTGTCTTGCGTACATAAGGCCGCCTTGTGATATGTAGTCCTGCGCGATGGCAATGCTGTGAAACTCTTCGATGACTTCATCTTTTTTAGCAGTATCTACACTTCGTACATTGGAAATTTCTAATGTTAATTTTTCTATTTCGTCTTCAGACAGATGTTTGTATACAGATGCTGACACGTCTAGCCCTAAGGAAATCATTAGGATTGCTGCTTTTTGTCTGCCTGTTAGTCGATTTGGATCTTTTCTCGACATGTGTATTCCTCCTAATCCTCGGACAGCCAGCTGCGTAGCAATTTAGCAAAGTCTTCTGGTTTATCTTTTGCCATTTTTTCAAGCTGATTTTTTCTCACCATTTCTTCTGTTTCTGGCTCAGTATCGATATCAGGAACATGAATTGGTGTACGTTCATCAAACTCAAACTCTTCTTCCTCATCTTTTCTTCTCTTACGTACGAGAAGGATAATGAGAGCGATAATGGCAAGTAGTAGCACACCGCCAACAATATAAACCCAAATTGGAATATTGTTTGAAGGGTTTTCTGCTGCCGTTTGCTGTTTACCGTCTAATTTTGATACAGATAAAACGATTTTGTTATCTAAGTCAGCTTGAGTGAGCGCTTGACCGTTTGTGTATTCTTTATCAATCGATGTACTGATGATGGTTGAAAGAATTTTTTTGATATCATCCTGCCTTTCAGCAGTTAATGAGTTCGGATCGTTTGCAGTAGGTGGTTCAACCAGTGCCTGAATGCCAACGTCTCTGATTTTATAAGGACTTTCTTTGATATCTTTATGAATGCGGTTGACTTCATAATTGATACGATCTTCGCTCTTTTCGTAATCTCCGCTTCCATTCGTTCCATCGGCACCTTGATAATTTGTGACATCATCGTCACCTGTTCCAGCGGTGCCTCCAGCTGCTGCACCATTGCCTGAATAAGTTTCAGCAATCTTTTCAGCGCTGACAGCAATTCCTTGCATGTTTTCTTGATCAACTGGTTCGACAAGATCTTCTTTTCTTTTTTCTTCAGTAAAATCAATGTCTGTAGTGACCGATACGGCAACTTTCTCTTGACCCATCATCGTTCCAAGCAGCTGTTGAATTTTTCGTTGAAGATTCTTTTCAATCTCCTCTTTTTTCTGCTGCTGTGCATCCATTCCACTTGCATAGGAATCTGAGCTGCTGTTTAAGTCATAGTAGTTGGAATCTTGGTCCATAATGACAATGTTTTCTGTTTTTAAATTCGGCACACTTTTTGAAATAAGATGATAAAGGCCTTTTACTTGTTGCTGAGTAAGCGTGTAGCCTGGTTGAACTTGCAGCACAATTGATGCTGATGCATTACTTTGCTCTTCTCCAACAAAAACGGAATCTTTTGGCAGGTTAATCATAACCTTTGAATCTTTAATCCCATCAATCGTGTTGATCAGATTGGATAGTTCTGTCTGAGTTGCGTCTACTTTCAGAACATCAAATTCATTATCTGTTAAACCGAAGCCGGAATTGTTCGCAAAGAAGGAGTAATCAATATTCCCTGTTTTAGGAAGTCCTTCTGATGCAAGTGTTACTTTTAAAGTGTCTGCTTGCTTTTCTGGAACTAAAATCGTCGTTCCGTTATTTGCAAGTTCCGATTTAACGTTTTTGCCATCCAGTTCCTGTTTGATTTGTCCTGCTTCTGCCTCAGACAAATCTCTAAACAACGGAACCATTTTTTCAGAAGAAGCAAAGATGCTAACAACCGTAATAATGATTGCTAGGGCAGCTACGCCGCCAATCATGAGTATTTTTTGTAATTTTGATCGATTTCGCCAAAACTCAACTGTTTTTGTTCTTAATTGCATTAAAGTACGATTCATCTTAACCCCCGGTCATTCCATTCAGTCTATTTTTTGTCCACCAGCACCTCCTACATCTGCATTCTCATAATCTCTTGGTACGCTTCGACTGCTTTATTCCGAAACTCGGTTGCAGCTGTGAGTGTCACACTCGCTTTTTGTGAAGCAATCATGACTTCATCGAGATTGACATCTTTCCCTTGTGCGAGAGCATTCGTATACTGGTCTGATTTCAGCTGTGATTGATTTAATGCCTCAATGGAATTCTTCAGCACATCAGAGAAATTCGTTTGACTTTTAGGTGCAGCCGCCTGCACAGACGATGCATTCGTCAATTCACTTGCTTGCTGAGCGGTTTGAAGCTGGAAAGGAGATATTGCGTTAACCAATTCTTTTCACCTTACTTTCCTATTTCTAAAGCTTTCATCAGCATGCTTTTATTCGCATTCAGCGCAGTCACGTTTGCTTCATATGATCTTGAGCTGCTGATGAGATCAACCATTTCCTTTAATGGATCAACGTTTGGTGTTTGAACATATCCATTTTCATTGGCATCGGGATTTGTAGGATCATATTGAAGGTTGAATGGAGTTTCGTCTTCAGTAATTTTTGTTACTTTGACGCCGTTTCCTAATTTGCCGCTCGAATTCATGCTTGAGTTCAATATAGATGAAAATGATTCACCTGACGGCTGTAATGTGACGAGCTTGCGTCTATAAGGCTCCCACTTGCCATCAACCTGTTTAGCTCTTGTTGTATCCATATTCGCAAGGTTAGAAGATACAACGTCCATTCTGAGCCTCTGTGCTGTTAATGCTGAGGCCGAAGCGTTCACGCCTGAAAAAATCGACATCACTTACCTCCTGTCAAAACTGTTTTAAGAGAATTGAACTTTCCGCTCATTCTTTCAACCAACGCATTATACTGAATTTGGTTTTTAGCGAGTTCACTCATCTCTTGATCAATATCGACATTATTTCCGTTTTCTTGATAAGAAGTACGGTTACTCGAAACAACTGAATAATTAGACCCTGTTTTAGAGAAATCAATGTGACCTTGGTATGTTTTTTTAGCATCTAATTTGATTGACGCATCATTTAGCATGTCGTGGAATGCAACTTTTTTAGACTTGTAGTTCGGTGTGTCTATATTCGCGATATTATTGCTTATGACTTTTTGCTTAACGTTCGCTCTGCCCAAGGCATTCTCAAGGTTACTTATCGTTCCAGAAAATATATCCAAAACCATATACCTCCAATCATATGTATTTCATTCCATTTAATCATGTCGAGATTTGTAAAACCATATGTTCATTGTAAGAAATAATAGGATTAAAGTCTATGATGTAATTGTAAAAAAAACTCGTAATATATATCTATTTTACGAATAGGTATAAAGACCTAGATTCAAAGCACTACAGAATTGTAAGGGGTTTCTTGGAAAAAAGAGTGTCATTTTTCGGACAAATCCTCATTTTTTATACAAAAAAACCCTTTTCAGCGTTTATTTCGGCCGAAAAGGGTTTTTTTTGATTAGTGAGATTTTAAATTTTCAAGTTCAATTAAAAATTTGTTGTTTAACACTTTGATGTATGTTCCCTTCATTCCAAGAGAACGAGATTCAATAACGCCTGCACTTTCTAATTTACGAAGTGCGTTTACGATCACTGAACGAGTGATTCCTACACGGTCAGCAATCTTACTTGCCACAAGCAGCCCTTCGTTTCCATCAAGTTCTTCAAAGATATGCTCAATCGCTTCAAGCTCACTATATGAAAGAGAGCTGATTGCCATTTGAACAACCGCTTTACTTCTTGCTTCTTCTTCAATTTCTTCCGCTTTCTCGCGAAGAATCTCCATTCCAACAACTGTTGCGCCGTATTCAGCAAGAATTAAATCATCATCTGTGAATGTATCTTGCAAACGAGAAAGGATTAACGTCCCTAAGCGGTCTCCGCCTCCGATGATTGGTACAATCGTTGTCAAACCTGATTGGAATAAATCACGGTTCTCAATCGGGAAAGCTGTGTACTCACTGTTGATGTCAAGGTTTGAAGATGTTTCAGGGACATTGAATAAGCTTTTTGTATATTCTTCAGGGAACTGACGATCTTCCAGCATTTTTTTCATACGTGCATTTTCAATCTGCTGGTTAATGGAGTAGCCAAGAAGCTTCCCTCTTCTGCTTAATACGAAAATGTTTGAATCAATGACATCTCTCAATGTTTCTGCCATTTCTTTAAAATTAACCGGCTTCCCCGCTGCATCTTGCAGCATCGAGTTAATAATCCTTGTTTTTTGTAGTAACGCCATAATAATGATCCTCCTAGATTACTTTATTCATTTGTTAAAGTATAAATTGACTTAAGTCTTTATTATTTGCAATCTTTCCTAGCTTCTCTTCTACATACTGAGGGGTAATGGTCACTGTTTCCATTGTAATATCAGGCGCCTCAAATGAGAGCTCTTCTAGCAGCTTCTCAAGTATGGTGTGAAGCCTTCTTGCACCGATGTTATCCGTCTCCTGATTGACGTGATAAGCCACTTCGGCAATCTTATGAATAGCATCGTCAGAAAATTCAAGAGATATACCTTCTGTTTCAAGTAGAGCCTTATATTGCTTTAATAACGCGTTATCTGGTTCCGTTAAGATTTTCACAAAGTCTTCTATACTTAATTTATCTAATTCTACACGGATTGGGAAGCGTCCTTGAAGCTCTGGAATCAAATCCGAGGGTTTCGCCATATGAAAAGCGCCTGCTGCTACAAATAGAACATGATCTGTTTTCACAGCCCCATACTTCGTCATCACAGTGGAACCTTCTACAATCGGTAAAATATCACGTTGAACCCCTTCACGAGAAACATCTGCAGACGATGCACCACCGCTTTTGGCAATTTTATCGATCTCATCGATAAAGATTATTCCTTGCTGCTCTGCTTTTTGCACGGCTTCCTGACCGACTTCATCCATATCAATCAGTTTTGAAGCTTCCTCAGCAGTTAACGCTTTTCTCGCTTCTCTGACGGTCAGCTTTCTGCGTTTTTTCTTTTTAGGCATGAGATTGCTAAGCGCATCCTGCATGTTCATACCCATTTGCTCCATACCCGAGCCTTGAAGCATATCAAACATGGAAGGCTGCTGCTCTTCGACTTCAATCGTGACGTAATGGTCTTCAAGTTCACCCATCGCCAGCTGGTGCGCAATGCGTTTTCTCGTCGACTCAAGCTCTACTTCTTCACTTGAGTGATCTCGATCACTTTCATCAGCATCAGAACCACCAAACAACATCTCAAAAGGATTTTTCACAGACTGACTTTTTTTCTTTCCAGGAACAAGTAGATGAACAAGCCGTTTGTTTGCTTGTTTTTCCGCTTCTTCTTGAACATCCTTCATTTTTTCTTCTTTGACTAGTCTGATTGCTGTTTCCACTAAATCTCTGACCATTGATTCTACGTCACGTCCGACATATCCAACTTCAGTAAACTTCGTCGCTTCCACTTTAATGAAAGGTGCACCAGAAATCCTTGCAATTCTGCGGGCAATTTCTGTTTTCCCCACACCTGTCGGACCAATCATTAAGATGTTTTTAGGAACGACTTCATCCTTTAGCTTATCATGTAAAAGACTTCTTCTGTAACGGTTTCTTAAAGCCACCGCCACTGCTTTTTTCGCATCAAGCTGACCAATAATGTACTGATCGAGCTTTTCAACTATCTCTCTTGGGGTGAACGGCTTTTTCTCCATACGTCTCATGTCCTTTCTATTCAAGCTCTTCTAAAGTGATTTGATCGTTCGTGTAGACACAGATTTCTCCGGCCGTTTCAAGAGCCGCCTTTGCAATCTCTCGAGCTGAGAGATGGTCACCTGCATGTTTTTTGAGTGCTCTCCCGGCGCTAAGCGCATAATTACCGCCTGACCCGATAGCCAAAATGCCATCGTCTGGCTCGATGACCTCTCCTGTTCCAGATACGAGCAGGATGCTTTCTTTATTCATGACGATCAGCATGGCCTCAAGCTGTCTGAGCATCTTGTCACTTCGCCATTCTTTCGCCAGTTCTACAGCTGCTCGTTTTAGGTTACCACCGTATTCTTCAAGCTTCGTTTCAAACTTCTCAAAGAGTGTAAATGCATCTGCAACTGAACCAGCAAAACCTGCGAGTACTTTGCCTCCGAAAAGACGGCGCACTTTTTTTGCTGTGTGTTTCATGACGACAGCCTGCCCAAAAGTGACTTGACCGTCTCCAGCCATCGCACTTTTTCCTTTATGTTGAACGGCAAAGATTGTGGTTGCATGAAATGATGACATGAAAAAACCTCCTTTTAGGATCGTTTAAAAGCCCTTGGGTGATGAGACATGTACGTTTTTCTTAAAGAATCTTTTGATACATGCGTGTACACCTGTGTTGATGATAAATTTGAGTGACCAAGAAGTTCTTGAACACTTCTTAAATCTGCTCCCTCGTTTAAAAGATGCGTAGCAAAGGTGTGCCTTAACATGTGAGGATGGATATGTAATGTGCCAGACGCCTTTTTCATTAATTCAGTTAGAATGAATCGAACGCCTCTGTCTGTAAGAGGAGCTCCGCGCTGATTCAAAAACACATGTAAATCAGCACGATCCTTTCCCTTCACTTTCAGCTTCTGCCTTCCATCCTCTAAATATGTGGAGAGCGCTTCATGTGCATAAGAGCCGAAAGGTACATACCGCTGTTTGCTGCCTTTCCCATGAACAAGCACTGTATCCATCGATAAATCAAGATCAGATTCTTTTAATGAACATAACTCACTGACCCTCATACCTGTTGCATAAAGAAGTTCTAAAATGGCTTGATTTCTTTGACCAAGCGGTGTATTTACATCAGAAACTGTAAATAGCTCTTTTAGTTCCTCTTCATACAAAAATGAAGGAATTCGCTTATCCTGCTTTGGTAAGCTAACGAGTAAAAAAGGATTTTCTTTCACAAGCTGTTCTCTTAATAAAAATTTATAAAAGCTGCGAAGTGCAGAGACTTTCTTACTAATCGTTCTTCTTGTAAGGCCTTTTTCATAAGCTTCTGTTAAATAAATTCTCGTATCTTGATAGGATACCTCTTCAAAACCGTCTATTCCTTGAATGTTCATAAATCTGACAAACTCTTCAATCGCCTCAGTATAACCCGAGATCGTTAAAGCTGAATAGTTCTTTTCAATCTGCAAATATTCAATGAATAAGTGGACAAGACGCTGTTTATCTGTCATTTTTACACCTCTTTAAGGCTTTTAAATGGTATCACATATCTTGCTTCCCGTGCAATGTTTTACTACAGAGATTTCGAAATAGTTTGAATAGTTTCGATTGCGCGTTTAGCGTACTCTGCATAGCGCTCTTGTTTGTTTTTAATTCGAACGCCAAGATCTTTCAGCAAGCCAAAGTTTGCATTCATCGGCTGGAAGCTTTTCTTGTTTGTTGATGTGATGTAGTAAGCCATACTGCCAATCGCTGTTTCTTCTGGAAGTGTCACAAGCTCTTCTCCTTTAACAAAACGAGCTGCGTTGATTCCAGCCACTAATCCTGAAGCCGCGGACTCAACATATCCTTCAACACCAGTCATTTGTCCGGCAAAGAATAAGTCGTCTCTATTTTTAAATTGATACGTCGGTTTTAGAAGGCTTGGTGAGTTAATAAATGTATTACGGTGCATCACACCATAGCGAACAATCTCTGCCTCTTCAAGACCTGGGATCAAACGGAATACTTCCTTTTGATCGCCCCATTTTAGATGTGTTTGGAACCCAACAATATTATATAAAGTACCTGCTGCATCATCCTGTCTTAATTGAACAACAGCGTAAGGTCTTTTCCCTGTTTTTGGATCTTCAAGTCCAACTGGTTTCATCGGGCCAAACAACATGGTTTTTTTCCCTCTTTTGGCCATGACTTCAATGGGCATACAGCCTTCGAAGAAGATTTCTTTTTCGAACTCTTTTAACGGCACAGTTTCAGCAGAAATGAGCGCCTCATAAAAACGATCGAATTCTTCTTCTGTCATCGGACAGTTTAAATAAGCCGCTTCCCCTTTATCATAACGTGATTTCAAGTACACTTTATCCATATCGATGCTGTCTTTCTCGAGGATCGGCGCTGCTGCATCGTAGAAATATAAATACTCTTCACCTGTTAAGGATTTTAATTCTTTTGAAAGTGCTTCTGATGTTAGAGGACCCGTTGCGATAATCGTCGGACCTTCTGGAATGCTTTGCACTTCTTCTTGAAAGACCGTCACATTCGGGTGATTTTTCACGCGGTCTGTGACGTTAGCTGCAAATTCATGACGATCTACTGCAAGCGCTCCACCAGCAGGAACCGAGCTTTCATCTGCTGCTGCGATGATTGCTGAGTCTAAATGACGCATTTCTTCCTTTAGTACACCTACTGCGTTTGTTAAAGCGTTCGCACGCAATGAGTTACTGCATACGAGCTCCGCAAATTTATCAGTGTGGTGAGCTGGTGTTTGTTTGACAGGTCTCATTTCATACAGATGAACTTTAATTCCGCGCTTGGCAATCTGCCATGCCGCTTCACTTCCTGCTAAACCTGCTCCGATCACATTTACAAATTGACTCATTGTACAACTCTCCTATTTCGTAAGTTCTATTTGATGACATAAAAAAGCAGGTGAACAAGGCTGCTCACCGCTATTTTTGTTGTTCCTCTTTATAATCACAGTTCACACATTGAACTTGAATGCCTTTTTTCAGCTTTTTCTCTACAAGCATATTTTCGCATTTTGGACACTTTCTTTCAATTGGTTTGTCCCAAGAGACGAATTCACACTCTGGAAAACGATCGCAACCGTAAAAAATGCGGCGCTTCTTAGATTTCCGTTCAACGATATTTCCTTCGTGACAAGTTGGGCATTTGACACCAATATCTTTGACAATTGGTTTTGTGTTACGGCAGTCAGGGAAATTAGAGCATGCCATGAACTTACCGTATCTCCCCATTTTGTACACCATTGGATGACCACACTCTTCGCAATCAACTCCGGCGTATTCAGGCTCGATCTCAACTTCCTGCATCTCTGCTTCTGCTTTTTCTACCCGTTTTGCAAAATCTTGATAGAAACTGTCGATAATGCGTACCCATTCAATCGTACCTTCTTCAACGCTATCAAGTTCTTTTTCCATTTTCGCAGTAAATTCTACGTTAATGATTTCAGGGAAGAATTCAATAATTAAGTTGAGCACAATCTCTCCAAGCTCTGTTGGAATAAACCGTTTGTTATCAAGTGCCACGTAGCCGCGCTTTTGAATGGTATCTAATGTTGGTGCATACGTCGATGGGCGGCCGATACCTAGCTCTTCAAGGGTTTTGACAAGTCTAGCCTCAGTGTAGCGTGGAGGCGGCTGCGTAAAGTGCTGCTCTGGTTCAATATCTTTTGAAAGAACGGTGTCTCCCTCTTTCAGATCAGGAAGCATTTTGTCCTTTTCTTCTAACTGGTCGTCCTTCCCTTCAACATATACTTTCATAAATCCAGGAAATTTCACCTTACTTCCATTTGCACGGAAAGTAAGCCCGTTATTTTCAAGATCCACACTCATTGTATCAAGAACAGCTGGTGCCATTTGGCTTGCCACAAAACGTTCCCAAATCAATTTATAAAGACGAAGCTGATCTCTGCTTAGCACGTGTTTGACATCTGCTGGTTTTCTTAGCGTAGAAGTCGGACGGATGGCTTCGTGAGCATCCTGTGCATTTTCGTTCTTTTTGGCAGTACGTTTTGTTGTATTCAAGAAATTCTTGCCATACGTTTGATCAATGAAAGCAGATACTTCTTCAATTGCCGTATTGGAAATACGTGTCGAGTCCGTTCTCATATATGTAATGAGACCTACTGTACCTTCTTTACCAAGATCAATTCCTTCATATAATTGCTGTGCAATCATCATCGTTTTCTTCGCACGGAAGTTTAGTTTTCTCGCTGCCTCTTGTTGTAAGGTAGATGTTGTAAACGGAACAGCTGGGTTGCGTTTACGTTCTTTTTTCGTCACTTTTTCAACAGAAAACTTGCTTCCTTTTAATTTCGAAAGGATTTCTTTTACATCTTCTTTTGTTTTTAGCGGATGTTTTTTGCCATTTACGCCAAAGAAACTCGCTTCAAAGCTTTCTTTCCCTTTTAGGAAGGTACCATCAATTGTCCAGTATTCTTCTGGTTTGAATTCATTAATTTCATTCTCGCGGTCAATAATCAGGCGGAGTGCAACTGATTGAACACGACCGGCGCTTAAACCCTTTTTGACTTTCTTCCATAAAATTGGGCTGATTTTATATCCAACGAGACGATCTAAGATTCGTCTTGCCTGCTGCGCATCAACCAAGTCCATATCGATCATACGTGGATGTTTAAAGGAATCTTTAATTGCATCTTTTGTAATCTCGTTAAAGACAACGCGGCAATCTGAAGAGAGGTCAAGGTCAAGGCTGTGGGCTAAATGCCAAGCAATCGCTTCTCCCTCTCTGTCGGGGTCAGCTGCGAGATATACTTTTTTTGCTTTTTTCGCTGCTGTTTTTAATTCTTTTAAGACTGGACCTTTTCCTCGAATCGTAATATATCTCGGTTCGAAGTCATGTTCAGTGTCAACACCAAGCTGACTTTTCGGTAAATCCCTTACGTGCCCCATTGAAGCCTTTACTTTATACTTTTTTCCTAAATAACGCTCAATCGTTTTCGCCTTTGCTGGCGACTCAACGATGACTAAATAATCAGCCATACTCAAAATCCCCCTTAAGAGGTGTTCTCTCTTTATCCATTTCACAAATTTATATTTATGTTAATTGCACCTATCTAACAGGCAATCGTTAAAAATTCTTTATGATGAACATCATTATAAACACGAAAAACAAAGTGTAAACTTAAATCCTCACTATTATTAAATATTCCGATGTCTTTTGTCAAACGATATTTTTATGGGAGTTCAGTATATTGAACACCACTCAAGGAGAATTCCTCTAAAATATCCTTCGTTGAATGAACAAGCTTGGCACCTTGCTGAATCAGTCTAGCTGGACCTATAGAATTAGAATCAAAGATCGATCCTGCAACAGCAAACACTTCTTTTCCTTGCTCTAATGCCTGGTAGGCTGTAATAAGCGAACCGCTCTTTTCTTTGCACTGGACCACGATGGTTCCTCTTGTCAGGGCACTAATTAATCGGTTTCTCATTGGAAAATGCCATTTTTCTGGTTTGATATAAGGCGGATGCTCTGACAACAGTAAATGATGTTCTCCCATATATTGAGCCATTTGCACATGTTCTTTTGGATATACATGTTGAAAGCCGCCAGCTACAACACCAATCGTTTTTCCTTTTTTTCTTATGCACTCTTTGTGTGCAAGTCCATCAATTCCTTTTGCTAAACCACTCACAATCATCCAATCTTCCTCTACAAGTTCTCCAACAAGTTTCTTCACGCACGCTTCTCCATAAGAGGATGGCACTCGTGTACCTACTACACCTAAACTTTTTTCTTCATTTAAATAGGTAACGTTTCCTTTTAGGAATAATACTGGGGGAGGATCATAAATGTGTTTTAGTGAGCTGGGGTATAAAGGTGATGTGATGGGAATCATGTGAATATTTTGCTTTAAATAGGCTTGAACGATGTGTTGAAAAATGGGGAATTCATTTTCTTCAGCTTGTTGTAAGCGGGTAAAGTCGATCTTTTGTAATGATCGATCCTGTTTGAAATGATGTGTTTCTTCATTTATATATAGCTCAGGATCGACTTTCCACCATTTTGTTAACAAAGAGGGTGAGATGAGGCCTTTTAAGCGGTGAAAAATCATTCTTTCGGACACGTTGTACATACCATTCCTCCAGTTTAAGATAGAAAGAAGAAGACTTGTCAAAGAACAAGTCTTCTTGTGTCATTAATGCGTTTTACAAGCTTCGAAGAGATTCTTCTCTTTTAACACTTTAATTAAGGTTTCTCCCATGACAGATGGTGTCTCTGCCACTTCAATTCCACATTCACGCATTGTTTTTACTTTTTCATCAGCAGTTCCTTTACCACCAGAAATAATGGCACCAGCATGTCCCATACGTTTTCCTGGAGGCGCTGTTTTACCGCCAATAAAGCCAACAACCGGCTTGGTCATATTTGCTTTTACCCATTCAGCTGCTTCTTCTTCAGCAGTACCACCGATTTCACCAATCATGATCACAGCATGCGTTTCAGGATCTTCATTGAAGGCTTTTAATACATCAATAAAGTTCGTGCCATTGACAGGGTCTCCGCCAATTCCTACAGCTGTTGATTGACCAACACCAGCCTCTGAAAGCTGATGTACCGCTTCATATGTAAGCGTTCCAGAACGAGACACAACACCAACATGACCTTTTTTATGAATGTAGCCAGGCATGATGCCAATTTTACATTCTTCAGGTGTAATCACGCCAGGACAGTTCGGTCCAACAAGTCTTGTCTTCTTACCTTCCATATAGCGTTTCACTTTAACCATATCCAGAACTGGAATGTGTTCTGTGATACAAATCACTAGATCCACTTCTGCATCAACAGCCTCTAAAATGGCGTCTGCTGCAAATGGAGCTGGTACATAGATAACAGAAGCATCTGCTCCAGTTGTCTGTACTGCTTCAGATACAGTATTAAATACAGGAACTCCCTCTACTTCAGTTCCACCTTTTCCAGGTGTGACACCGCCAACGATATTTGTTCCATACTCAATCATTTGTTTTGTATGGAATAATGCGGTTGAACCGGTAATCCCCTGAACAATTACTCTCGTATTTTTATTAATAAATACACTCATTTAGGTTCCCTGCCTTTCTGCTCTACTTGACTAAAGATACGATCTTTTCTGCCCCGTCAGCCATAGACTCAGCAGAAGTGATATTTAAGCCTGAATCACTCAGGATTTTCTTCCCTAATTCAACGTTTGTTCCTTCAAGACGTACAACGAGTGGTAATGTTAAGCCGACTTGTTTCGTCGCTTCAACAACACCTTCTGCGATGACATCACATTTCATGATGCCGCCAAAAATGTTCACGAAAATCCCTTTGACATTTTGATCAGATAAGATGATTTTAAATGCTTCCGTTACTTTTTCAGCAGTTGCACCGCCGCCAACATCAAGGAAGTTTGCAGGGTCCCCGCCGTAATGCTTGATGATATCCATTGTAGACATCGCAAGGCCTGCTCCATTCACCATACAGCCAATATTCCCATCTAGAGAAATGTAGCTTAGGTCATATTTAGATGCTTCAATCTCTTTTGGATCTTCTTCATCAAGGTCACGGTATTCTAATATATCTTTTTGTCTATATAAGGCATTGCTATCAAAGTTTAATTTTGCATCAAGTGCCATGACTTTTCCATCACCTGTTACAACAAGAGGATTTATCTCGGCAATTGAACAATCCTTTTCAATAAACGCATTGTAAAGGCTTGTCATAAACTTAACAGCTTGACCAACTAATTTTGTTGGAATATTAATTTTAAACGCAACTTCTCTCGCCTGATAGGCTTGGAGACCAATCGCTGGGTCGATGACCACTTTCACGATTTTTTCTGGCGTTTTTTCTGCTACTTCTTCAATTTCAGTACCGCCTTCTTCAGAAGCCATCAAAACAATTCTTGATGTCGCTCTATCCAAAACGAGTCCTACATAGTACTCTTTTTGAATATCGCAGCCTTCTTCAATAAGTAAGCGTTTTATTTCGCGCCCTTCAGGCCCTGTTTGATGTGTGACAAGTGTCTTGCCGAGCAATTCCTCTGCAAACCCTTTCACTTCATCTTTTGTT
This sequence comes from Bacillus sp. FSL K6-3458, assembly GCF_038005045.1. Taxonomy (NCBI): domain Bacteria; kingdom Bacillati; phylum Bacillota; class Bacilli; order Caryophanales; family Bacillaceae; genus Bacillus; species Bacillus sp. FSL K6-3458. The sequence goes on from NZ_JBBOSI010000001.1 coordinate 2,512,447, forward strand.
TTTGCAATTTTTACCCCACCTGCTTTACCACGGCCGCCTGCATGAATCTGTGCTTTTACGACATATACAGAGCTTCCTAGCTCTTCTGATGCTTTCACTGCTTCATCAGGTGTAAATGCTACTTTACCATTTGGAACTGAAACCCCATATTTTCTTAGGATTTCTTTTCCTTGGTACTCATGGATATTCATTTCCCATCCTCCCAACATATGTAGAAACAAAAATTATAAAATAGACTGCGCTTTCATTTTAAAGAATAAAAAAGAGAATGTCTAGGGTTCTATGTAAAATCGTAAAATCCTTCTAAACATTCAAACTTTTATTTTATTAAAAATATAAATTTTTCAGTCAAAACACTTATTTTACCTTATTTTTTCATTTTTTGATCCAATCGATAGATAAATGAAAATATTTCTGCTACAGTATCGTATAACGCTTCTGGGATTTCCTCATCGAGCGTTAAGTGGCGCATCAGTTCTACTAAATTACGGTCTTCTTGGATAGGGACGCCAGCTTTTTGAGCTTCTTCAATAATATGATCAGCCACATAACCGCTGCCTGTTGCAACGACTTTTGGCGCCTTTTGTTTTTCTTCATCATAGTGTAGAGCGACCGCTCTTCTAAGCGGTTTTGAATCTTTCATACTCGTAAGTCCAGCCCTTTCTCGCTGATTTTATGAAAGTGTTCATCTAGAAAGTCAGACGGATCAATTGGCTCTTCTCTCTTTTTCGCTGTAATCCCCGTTAAACTATACCCTAGGGCATTTAAATTCTCTCGAATAGCTGGAATCATTGGATTAATGGTCCCTTGAAGTTCGTGAGCCGTCTCGACTGTAATTGACATCACTTTTTGCTGAATCGTACAGTCTATTAACGTTTCTTCTAAGTTCTCCATGTTTAAATAAAACATTAAACGGCACTGAGAAATATCAATAGAGCCATCTTTTTTCTTATGCCCTTTTAGAATAAAGGTTAAATCTTGAACACTATGTTTTGAGAAAAGAGGGTAAGAAACCACCATTTGACTAACTGTTTGGTTTTCCTGATGCACTAGTAACTGCCCATTTAATCTATGGAATAATTGATCCATTTCTTTTTTTACGGGTTCCGGAACATCAGCTTGCCTTGCATCATTTAAAACCATCTTTAATTGATGAAGCTCTTGGCTTTTGACATCTTGGCTGCCCTTTTCCAGTAATTTCAGCATCCCAATTTCATCTCGTACACCTATCGCTTTTTTCATCGTCATCAGTAAATCGAGTACATCGGTTTTATTGCTTAATGCTGGTTCAGTCTGCTGAATGACCTTTGCCAATGCGTTCGCCTCTGTTTTTGAAAGAAACGGAAATTCCTTTTGAAGCACGGCTGCCTTTGCGTCAGCCTGTGACCCTGCCTGCTGGACTGCTTGAACCAGTGATGTGAGTTGTTTTACATCAAGCTGCTGCTGTCCGTCTGTGCCTTGCTTTGTGATGCTTGTCAGAATGCGTTCTATTTGCTGAAGCGGGAGCTGTTTTGGACTTAATAATTGCTGCACGCTGTTCTGATTCACTGTATCCACCTGTCGCCCTTGTATAACGGCGGGCTGGCTCTGCTCTGTTTGCTGAGCCGGATTGACATGAGGCTGCACCTGCTGCAAGCTTTCTCCTTGCTTCGTTTGACCTTCTTTTGCTCCTAGAAGCACCGATAAGAGCTTTTCTGCATGAACAGTTGTCTCAGCATTTACAACCGTACGAACGGCCTGTGTAAGAGCCTGTGTGGCTTCTGATTGCTTCGGAAGCTGTGTTAATCGATCTAGCAGTGCTGTCACATCCTGATGAAGTGCAGAGGGGGATTTCATCGCTAATATTGATTGGAGCACTCCTTGTTGAATCGGCAAATCTTTCTTTAAAGCAAAAAGAAGTGCTTGCAGGCCTTTTTTGATATCCGCGCCTTGAAGTTGTTCAATCCATTTTACTGCCGTTTTTAACTCTGCTTCGTTGATGACCGGTTTTTCTTTTAAAAAGGCTGTAGCTGTTAACATTTGTTCAAGTCCATTTTTAAGCGACAGACCTTCTAGTAGTTTAGCTGCGGCATCCTTTAATGTTTTAGGATCTTGGTCAAATTGCTGAACAGGTCTTAATTTACTCAGACTGCCTCCACCTTCTTGTTCTAATTGGAACCAGTAGAAAGAATCGGCTTTTAGCTGAGCCGCTAGCTGCGCTTTGATTTTGGTCGAACCTATTTGAACAAGTGCTGTATCATCCCCAAGCATTTTCAGTACTTTGCCGAGAATGAGCCGGTGAATATTTTCCTTTCCTTCCGTGTTAAGTGGAACAGATTCTGCCGTATTCAGCCGACTATTCAGTGCAGTATGTATATCTTCAACTCTTGTCATCACAGGCAGCCTCCTTGTGTCAAAATATTTATGAAATAACAGATTTCACTGGTGCAAATGATAACCGGTGGATAGGTGTGGCGCCATGTGTTTGAATGGCAGCCAGGTGCTCTTTCGTTCCATACCCTTTATGTTTTTCAAATTGATACTCAGGGTACTGGCGTCCATACTCTTCCATCATTTTGTCCCTTGTCACTTTGGCAATACATGCACCAGCTGCGATGGATGCGCTTTTAGCATCTCCTTTGATGATATTCTCCTGTTGAGTAGGAAGCGGGAGCGTCATCGCATCTATGAGTAGATAATCAGGTGTGTGAGTGAGCTGCTTTACAGCCTTCACCATCGCCAGTCTTGATGCTTCGTATATATTCATTTCGTCAATCGTTGCCGCATCAACAATGCCGATGCCGATGTCGAGTGCTTCCTTTTGAATGAGCTCATAATAGGTCATTCTTTTTTTCTCAGATAGCTGTTTTGAATCATTTAAACCGAGTAGGACGGTATCTTCTTTTAATATCACAGCTGCCGCAACAACTGGGCCAGCCAGTGGTCCTCTTCCTGCTTCATCTATGCCTGCAATACAAGTGTATCCTAGCGCTCTTGCTTTGGTTTCAAATTGCAGCATTTGCTTCCATGCTGCACGTAGTTCTTGCTGTTTTTCTCTCTCTTTGTTCCATTTGTCCATCAGTTTCTGGACACTTTTTCTTGTATCATCTTTCAATAGTTCACGAATGTATGACTCGTCGTCAGCATGTTGTTCTATTAATTCTTTTATTTGTTTGACCGTGTACATTGGCTTTTCCGCAGCCTCCTTCTTTATATCGGCAGTTTTTCGCAAAAAATAAAGACCCGCATGAGCTGCGTGTCTTTTAGCTTTCAGGCTTCTCAAAAGTGAGGGGACCAAATTTTTCCGTTCGAATATCCCGAATAATGATTTCGGTCGTTTTGTCGTAATTAATGAATCCTCCACTCATCAGACAGCCGCGTTTTGTGCCAATGGCATCAAACAGCTCAACTGTATCTTCAGGTATTTCTGCTAAATCATAGCGTTTTTTTAACCGCTCTGGATAGTGCTCTTCTAAAAAGCGGAGCGCATACACAGCGACATCCTGCAAGTTGATGATTGAGTCTTTAATCGCTCCAGTGACGGCCAGCCTAAGACCTACTTGTTCATCTTCAAATTTCGGCCAGAGAATTCCGGGGGTATCGAGCAGTTCAAGTTCTTTTCCGACCTTCACCCATTGTTGTGACGTCGTAATACCAGGTCGATCTCCTGTTTTCGCAATATTTTTCTTTGCCAACCGATTGATCAGCGTTGATTTGCCGACATTGGGAATTCCGATAATCAAAGCTCGAATGGCACGCGGCTTAACACCTTTTGCTTTCATTCGATCGAACTTTTCTTTTAAGATTTCTTTTGATGTCGTAATGATTTGATTTAACCCTTGTCCATCGACAGAATTAATGGCAAGTGACCGTACACCTTGCGCTTCAAAGTGTGCCTGCCACTCTTTTGTCATACGAGGATCTGCTTTATCTGCTTTGTTCAAAAGCATAATTTTCGGTTTGTTTTGGAGGATTTCTTCAATCATTGGGTTTCTAGAGGACATCGGAATTCTTGCATCGGTTAATTCAAATACGATGTCGATGAGCTTTAATTTTTCTGTGACTTCCCGTCTTGCTTTTGCCATATGGCCTGGAAACCATTGAATTGTCATATGTGCACCTTCTCTCTTCTAACGGTTGTCTCTATACATTGTACAAAAAAAGAGCCTGTTACAGGTAACAAGCTCTTTCCTTTGATATCATTATCGTCTGATTTCTTTGATACGAGCCGCTTTACCGCGAAGTTCACGTAGGTAGTAAAGTTTCGCACGACGTACCTTACCGTGACGTACAACTTCGATCTTAGCGATTTTTGGTGTGTGTACAGGGAATGTACGCTCAACGCCTACACCGTAAGAGATCTTACGAACTGTGAAAGTTTCGCTGATTCCACCACCACGACGCTTAATTACAACACCTTCAAAGATCTGGATACGCTCACGAGTACCCTCGACAACTTTCACGTGTACACGTAAAGTGTCACCAGGACGGAACGCAGGAAGATCAGTGCGTAATTGTTCTTTTGTGATTTCTTCAATCAATTGTTGCATCGTTTTCAACTCCTTCCAACAGATGCTCATGTCCTCTTTCTTCATTGCAGCGGAACATCGTTTTCAAACTTGAATCGGCAAGCCGTCCAAGTCACAAGTAGTATCATACCACACCTGTATACCTTGTGCAATACAATCTAGTCATTATGAAGCTGCCAAAGCCATCTTTTTTCTTCATCCGTTAATGTTTTGCAAGAATCGATCAAATCTGGCCGTCTTGTATAGGTTCGCTTCAACGATTCTTTACGCCGCCACTCTTCAATTTTGGCATGATTTCCAGAGAGAAGCACATCTGGTACTTTCAATCCTTTATAATCAGCTGGTCTTGTATAGTGCGGATGCTCAAGCAGACCTGTACTAAATGAATCTTCGATATGAGACGCTTCTTTTCCAAGCACATGAGGCAAAAGCCTGACCACACTGTCTGCAATCATCATCGCCGGCAGCTCTCCGCCTGTGAGAACGAAATCCCCGATTGAGATTTCATCTGTGACAAGATGCTCCCTGATGCGCTCATCGTAGCCTTCATAGTGGCCGCAAATGAACATAAGATGCTCTTCTTTTGCAAGCTCTTCTGCTTTCTTTTGTGTATATCTTTCTCCTTGAGGACAGACAAGAATAATGCGGGGCTTCTTGTTTGCTTTTTTCGTTAAATCTTCTACCGCATCAAATACAGGCTGTGCTTTCAGAACCATGCCAGCACCGCCGCCATACGGATAGTCATCCACTGTTTTATGTTTATGATCGGAATACTCCCTAAAATTCACGACATCAAATGAGACCGCATCTTTTTCCTGAGCTTTTTTTAAGATCGATGAGTGAAGCACTCCTTCAAACATTTCAGGAAACAGTGTTAAAAAGTCAATTTTCATTCGTCAATGAGTCCTTCCATCACTTCAATGTGTACTTTCTTGGATGAAATATCAACTGTTTTGACGACAGATGGAATATAAGGGATGAGGGCATCTTTTTTGCCTTTTCTTCCAACCACCCATACATCATTTGCCCCTGGCGTTAAAACTTCTTTGATTTGACCAATCAGTTTGTCCTCTTCATCATATACTTCACAGCCGATGATTTCGTGGAAATAGAATTCCCCTTCATCTAATGAACCAAGATGTTCTTTTTCTACTTTTAAAATCGACTCTTTTAATTGCTCAGCTTCATTTAATGAACCGACTTCTTCAAATGTCAGTAAATCAAATTGTTTGTGCTGTCTATGTGATGCGACAGTCACTTTTAGCGGTTCTTTTTGATTTTGTTTGAAAATATAAAGGACGCTGCCTTTTTTGTAGCGTTCTTCTGGGAAATCAGTCTTTGACACAACACGTACTTCTCCGCGCACTCCATGTGTATTGACGATCTTTCCGACATTCAACCATTCTAGTTCCATGTTCTATAATCACCCCTGACGTATTTCCACAATGGTGCCGTCTTTCACGACGATGACATTGTCTTGCATTTTGTCATCCCATTTATCACCTATTTTTACTTCAATCAGCGCATCCACTTCTGTTTCTTTCATTTCACTGCCAAGAGGCAAGATATGCAGCTGCTCGACTTGAAAATCAATTTGCCTCATTTTCTCTTGTCTTTTTTCAATGGCTTTTTGAAATTGAGGGATGGCTTCTTGCTGATGTGGTTCTTTTTCATGCTTTTTGAGTTGAAAATATAGTTGATTGCACTCACGTTCTAGTCTTTCTTTTTTCTCCAAAAAAGTCGTTAACAGTTTGTCCTTACTGCTTTCAGTTAATACTTGCATGACGGTGACATGTTGAATGATCTGCATCTTCCTTTTTGTCCCCCTATCCGAAGGCATTTGTCCTCTACAGTATAACGAAAAATAGATTTAAACGTGTAAAAAAAGGGGAGGTCCTAAGCCCTCTCCCTTTTTAGTCAGCAATCTCAAGTTGAACTTTCTTAGAAGACTCTGCACTTGCTGCAAACATGACTGTTCGTATCGCTTTAGCTGTACGTCCCTGCTTTCCGATCACTTTTCCGGTATCTTCAGCATTGACAGACAGTGTGTAAATGACCTGCTCATCTTTTTCTAATGAAGATACGTGAATATCTTCAGGGAAATCAACAAGTGGCTCGACGATGGACACAATCAATTCTTCCAAGGACAGCTCATTCATTATTTGCTGTTTTTCGCATTATGAAATTTTTCAAGAATTCCTTGGCTTGAGAAAAGGTTACGAACTGTATCAGATGGTTTCGCACCATTTTGAAGCCATTTAAGCGCTAATTCTTCGTTGATTTTCACCTCAGCTGGTGATAACACTGGATTGTATGTTCCAACTGTTTCGATGAAACGACCGTCACGTGGTGAACGAGAATCTGCTACAACAATACGATAGAAAGGAGATCTTTTTGATCCCATACGTTTTAAACGAATTTTTACTGCCATTTTACTAGCACCTCCGAAAATATTTCAACAAGATAGTATATTAACAATGATAAAAGGGTTTGTAAAGTGTTTTTTCTTAACAACGGTTTTATCATGTATAACCAATTACATAAATGGTAATTTAAAGCCGCCTTTTTTCTTTCCTTTGGACATATTGGTCATTTGCTTCATCATCTTTTTCATTTCGTCAAATTGTTTTAAAAGGCGATTGACTTCCTGTACAGATGTTCCGCTTCCTTTTGCAATCCGTTTTCTTCGGCTTGCATTGATGACCTCTGGCTGTTCTTTTTCTTCGGTCGTCATTGATTTAATGATCGCTTCGATGTGATTGAGCTGCTTTTCGTCTACTTGGACGTTTTTGAGCCCTTTCATTTTACCGGCTCCCGGCATCATTTGGATCAGTTCATCAAGTGGACCCATGTTGCGAACCTGCCCAAGCTGCTCGAGGAAATCATCGAGCGTGAAGCTCATTGTCCGCATTTTTTGTTCAAGCTCTTTCGCTTTATCTTGGTCAACGTTTGCTTGTGCTTTTTCAATAAGCGTGAGCACATCTCCCATGCCAAGAATTCTCGATGCCATCCGCTCTGGATGGAATGGTTCAATTGCATCAAGCTTTTCACCTAGTGCGGCGAATTTAATCGGCGTATTTGTGACTGCACGAATTGATAGTGCTGCCCCGCCTCGCGTATCACCGTCTAGTTTTGTCAGAACGACACCTGTTAAACCAAGCTGTTCATTAAAGCTTTTTGCGACATTGACAGCATCTTGACCAGTCATCGAGTCAACAACGAGGAAAATCTCTTCTGGATTTGCGACTTCTTTTACTTTCTGAAGTTCATCCATTAAGTCTTCATCAATATGAAGACGTCCTGCTGTATCTAAAATGACATAATCATGATGTTCTTCTTTCGCTTTTTCAATTGCCTGTTTGGCAATTTCGACAGGACTGACTTGATCACCTAATGAGAATACGGGCATATCAAGCTGTTTCCCAAGCGTTTGAAGCTGCTGGATCGCTGCTGGTCTGTAAATATCAGCGGCCACCATCATCGGCTTGCGATTATGTTTTTTGCGAAGTAAGTTGGCAAGCTTTCCAGTTGTGGTCGTTTTACCTGCCCCTTGAAGACCAACCATCATAATGACAGTTGGAGATTTTTTCGCTACAGCGATTTTACTCTCTTCCCCGCCCATTAATTCAGTGAGTTCTTCTTTTACAACTTTAATGACCTGTTGTCCTGGGGTAAGACTTTGCATGACCTCTTGTCCAACTGCCCGCTCGCTTACTTTTTTCACAAAGTCTTTGACTACTTTAAAATTGACGTCAGCTTCAAGAAGGGCAAGGCGTACCTCGCGCATCATTTCTTTTACATCTTGCTCTGACACTTTTCCTTTGCCGCGGATTTTTGAAATCGTCTGCTGCAGTCGGTCGGCTAATCCTTCAAATGCCATACTGTGCCGCCTCCTAATCTAATTTCTCAAGCGATTCAATTAAAGCTTCTGCTTCTTCCTTTTGCGCGGAATCTGCTACAAGCTCTCTCATTTTTGTGAGAAGTTCTTTACGCTCTTTAAATTTCTTAAACAAGAGCAGCTTTTCTTCATATTGTTCAAGCATCGCTTCAGTCCGTTTAATATTATCATAAACAGCCTGTCTTGATACTTCATATTCATCCGCAATTTCACCGAGGGAAAAATCGTCTAGGTAGTAAAGCGACATGTAGCTCTTTTGTTTTGCGGTCAACAACGATTGATAGAAATCAAACAAGTAGTTCATTCTCGTTGTCTTTTCAAGCGTCATGGGCTCTCTCCCCTTTGTTAAGTTCATTCCCTTTACAACAACTAAGTTTACACGGTTCTGATCTATGTGTCAAGTTTTTATCTTGTCACTTCCTGCGGCGATATTTAAATAAAAAAAGCCGGCAGTTTTGCCGGCATTTTGATTAGTCTTCTTGATCAATCATGTCTGAGAATAATCCGTACACATACGATTCAGCATCGAACTCTTGCAGATCGTCTACTTTTTCACCTAATCCGACAAGTTTTACAGGGATGTTGAGCTCATTGCGAATGGCAAGAACAATCCCGCCTTTTGCAGTACCGTCAAGCTTTGTTAAAGCAATACCTGTCACGTTTGTCGCTTTAGAAAATTCCTTCGCTTGCGCCATCGCATTTTGACCCGTTGTCGCATCAAGGGCAAGCAGTACCTCGTGCGGTGCATCGGGCACTTCGCGTTCAATGACTCTCTTGACCTTCTCTAGCTCTTTCATCAAGTTGACTTTGTTTTGCAGTCTGCCTGCTGTATCACAGATCAAGACATCTGCTTTTTTGGCTTTAGCTGATTGAACGGCATCATAGATGACCGCTGCCGGGTCAGAGCCTGCTGTTTGTTTAACGACAGGAACACCAGAGCGCTCGCCCCATACTTCAAGCTGCTCAATCGCCCCCGCACGGAACGTATCACCTGCTGCTAAAATGACGGATTTCCCTTCATTTTTTAGCTTGTTTGCCAGCTTACCAATGGTTGTGGTTTTACCGACACCGTTCACGCCTACGAATAAAATAATGTTTAAACGGCCGTCTTCAATGTTCAGTTCAGAAATTTGTTCCTCACCGCTATTGTAAATCTCCACGAGTTTTTCAGAGATGACTGCTTGTACTTCACTTGGGTCTTGAATGTTTCTTAATTTCACTTCTTTTTTCAGCTCATCAATCAGTTCCATCACAGTCGTGAAACCAACATCCGCACCGATTAACACTTCTTCTAGTTCTTCAAAAAAGTCTTCATCCACTTTACGATAGCGAGAAATGAGTTCATTTACTTTTCCCTGAAATGAATTTCTCGTTTTTTCAAGTCCATCTTTAAACTTTTCTGATACTGAATCGGTTTGCTGCGTAAATTTTTCTTTTAATTTCTTAAAAAAGCTCATGGGTTCAAAAACCTCCTTTAATTACTGGACAAGCTCTTTCGTTTCCTCTAGTTTGACAGATACCAGTTTTGAGACACCTGACTCCTGCATCGTGACACCGTACAGAACATCTGCTTCTTCCATGGTTCCTTTTCGGTGTGTAATCACAATGAACTGTGTTTCTTGGCTGTATTTCTTTAAATACTGGGCAAAGCGGAACACATTCGCTTCATCAAGTGCCGCTTCTACCTCATCTAGCACACAGAATGGAACTGGTCTCACTTTTAAGATCGAGAATAATAAAGCGATGGCTGTTAATGCTCTTTCTCCGCCTGAAAGCAGGCTTAGATTTTGCAGCTTTTTCCCCGGCGGCTGCGCCACAATATCGACACCTGAGTTTAGTAAATCGTTTGGATCTGTCAACTTAAGGTCTGCTCTTCCTCCGCCAAATAATGCTTGGAAAACAGATTCAAAATGCCCGCGGATTTGAGAGAATGTCTCAGAGAAACGTTTCGTCATCTCCTGATCCATTTCTTCAATGACTTGGAATAACGTATTTTTCGCTTCTGTCAGATCATTGCGCTGTTCAGTTAAGAAGAGAAAACGTTCATTCACACGTTCATACTCGTCAATGCTGCCTAAGTTCACTGTTCCAAGCTCTTCAATGGCTAGTTTGATCAATTTCACGCGTTTTCTTGCTTCATCCGGTGATAGCGTCAGATGATACATTTTTTTTGCTCCTTCAAACGAAAGGGCATACTCTTCGTTTAAATAGGCGATGAGGTTATCAAGTTCAACTTCCATGCGGCCAAGCTTGATTTCTTCATCTTTTAAGCTTGTCGTGAGCTGTTTATACAGGCGTTTTTGCTCTTTCAGTTCTCGTTCAGCGAATTCTAATGTTTCAGAAAGAGCCAGGCGCTGTTTGCGTCGCTCTGAGATAAGCGCTGTCGTTTTGTTTTTATGTTCCAGTTTCTCTTTTGCCGCTTCTTCCAGTTGTTCGGCGCCGCTTGAGCTGGATGACATTTCACTTGTTAAGAGGGACAAATCTTCTTTTGTTTCTGTCAGCGTCTTTTCAGCCTCTTCTAATTCAGCCGTTAAGCTCGACAGTTTTTCTTGTTCATTTGCTAAAGACTGCTCTTTTTTGGCAAGCGAGATTTTCAGCTCTGTTAATTCGGAAGAAATGGTTTCTTTCGTTGAGCTTTGGGTCTGCTTCCGTTTTGTTAACGTGTTGATCTCTTCGTCAAGAGAGGTCAGTTTCTCACCTATAGATGTTTCAAGGGCTGCCTGCTCTTTATCCTTGCTCGCAAGTTCGCTAGAGCGCTGCTGCAACTCTTCTTTTTCTTGATCATAGAGCTCTAGATGAGCGTTAATATTTTTTTCAGCTACTTGCAGTTCATATAATGTCCCTTTTAACTCTTGCTGCTTTTCTCGAAGCATTTCGCCGCGCTGACGCAATTCATTTAATTGGACTTCGCTTTCGGCAATCGATTGCTTCGTTTCTTTTGTTTCTTTTTCAAGGATCGTTGTTTTTTCTTCCATTTCAACGAGCTGCTTTGTTAATGTTTCAATCTCTCGGTTTCTGGACAGGAGGGAATTGTTCTTTTTCTTTACGCCTCCCCCAGTCATTGAACCGCCTGGGTTCACCACGTCCCCATCAAGGGTCACGATACGATAACGATGTCCTAGCATTTTCGCTAGCTCGTTGGCACCTTTTAAGTCTTGAACAATCAGGACCGTTCCAAGCAAATTCCGAATGACTTTTTCATACTTTTCGTCAAAGGAAACGAGCTGACTCGCCACGCCGATAAATGCGTCATGCTGCTCAGCTGTTTGAATATCTCTGAACTGAATGGTTCGTTCTTTGATGACGTTCATCGGCAGGAAGGTCGCACGCCCAAAGGAATGCTGCTTTAAGTATCCAATGGCCTGTCTGGCAGCCGCTTCATTTTCAGTAACGACATGCTGCGTGGCTGCGCCAAGTGCAATTTCAATCGCTGTTTCATGTTGCTGCTCTGTTTGAATCAGCTCTGCAATCGCCCCGTGAATACCGCCTAACCGGTCCTTTGCCTTTAAAACCTCTTTCACTCCTTGGAAAAATCCTGAGAAGTCTTCCTGCATGGATTCAAGCATTTCTTTTTTAGATTTTGCCTGCTGTACATATTGATAGGCTTGGTAAAGTGCCGTTTCTTTTTTCTCGTATTGACGTTTCATCTGCTCTAGCTTTTGTTCCGCTTCTCTAAAGCGTTTCACCTGAGCCAAAATGTCTTCTTCTCGTTCTGAAAGTTGCTTCTCGGCTTCTGTTTTCTTTTCTTTCACAGATACCCGTTCTTCGATATGTTTCTGATTATTTTGCGTTAACCGCTCTAGCTGCAAGGCTGCTTGGCGCTGCTGTTCTTCTAGTAATTTACGTTCGTTTCGGATAGAAGCTTGCTCGTTTAATAGGTCAAAATAATCGCTTTTTAGTTGTTCAATTTGCCCTTCCACATCTTCACTATGAAGAGACAGCTGATGCTGTTTTGTTTTCACTTCATCTTTTAGCTGCTGCACTTCTGTTTGCAGGCTGTCACGTGTGACTTTCTGCTGTTCAATCTTTTCCGTTAACAACGCCTGTTTTTCGGTTAAACGCACGAGCGTATCTTCTAGCTGACCTTGGTTAGCGGCCGCATTTTTTTTCCGTTCTTTTAGAACTTCTTTTTTCCCTTCAAGCTTTTCTAGTTCTTCACTTGTGAAAAGGAGGACTTCTTGAAGGTCATGAATCGAATCGTCAAGTGCCTGAATACGGTCTCTCGATTCTTCGATTTTGGCTTCCTTCGCTTGAATGTCTGTGGACTGCTTCATTTCATCTTGTTTGAACCGCTCGACAGCTTCACCAAGTGTTGTCCATTTTTTGTGCAGTGCTTCAATATCATGGACGGTGAGAGCAATTTCTACATTTTCAAGTTCTTCTTTCTTTTGCAGATAGTCTTTTGCAATAGATGCCTGCATTCTTAGTGGTTCTACTTGATCTTCTAGTTCATGCAGAATATCTTCTACCCGGTTTAAGTTGTCCTGCGTTTCAAACAGTTTATTCTCGGCTTTTTTCTTTCTTGTTTTATATTTCAGGACACCAGCTGCTTCTTCAAAGATGCTTCGTCTTTCTTCAGCTTTACTCGATAGAATCTCTTCTACCTTACCTTGGCTGATGATCGAAAAAGCTTCTTTTCCAAGACCTGAATCCATGAAAAGATCAATAATATCCTTTAAGCGGACAGATTGATTGTTAATGAGAAATTCACTTTCTCCAGAACGATAGACTCTTCTTGTCACACTGACTTCGTGAAAATCGATCGGCAAAAAGTGATCTTCGTTATCGAGCGTTAATGTCACTTCTGCTAAGTTGACTCGTTTTCTTGAGTCACTTCCTGCAAAAATGATGTCTTCCATTTTTCCTCCGCGGAGGCTTTTTGCTGATTGCTCTCCAAGTACCCAGCGGATCGCATCAGTAATATTACTTTTGCCGCTTCCGTTTGGTCCAACAACAGCTGTAACTCCTTTGACAAAGTCTACAGTCACCCGCTGTGCGAAAGATTTGAATCCTATCACGTCTAAACGTTTGAGGAACATGAGAGTGATCCTCCTTATGTATTTAAAGTACTATTATCTTACCATATGAACTGAAAAAAGATGATGGAAAACAGAGTGAAATCCCCCTGAATCACGAGGGGGATTTTATTGGTTCATATGATGTTTCTGTAATTTAGCAAGTGCTTCCTGTGCAGCATGCTGTTCCGCTTCTTTTTTTGAACGGCCATTTCCAATTCCGAGCACTTCTCCTCTAAGGGATACATTGGCTTCAAATTCCCGGTTATGTGCTGGGCCTTTTTCATGCAGGATTCGGTATTCAAGTACACCTTTTCCATCTCGCTGAACAAATTCTTGAAGCTGGCTTTTAAAGTCCATAACATGTGAGAATGCCCCGTCATTAATTTTCGGGTACACATAGGCTTCTAGGAATCGTTCAACAGGCTCAAGTCCTTGATCTAAATAAAGCGCTCCGATAAACGCCTCAAATACGTCTGCTAAGAGTGCCGGACGCTTTCTGCCGCCTGTCATTTCTTCCCCTTTTCCTAAAAGAACAAGGTCTCCGAAGGACAGCTCATGTGCTAATGACACAAGTGATGGCTCACATACGATCGCCGCTCTCAATTTTGTTAAATCTCCCTCGCTCATGGCTGGATACTTTGCAAATAAGAACTGTGAGATCGTCAATTCTAAAACAGCGTCCCCTAAAAATTCAAGTCTTTCATTATCCTCATAAGGTTTTTTCCGATGCTCATTCACATAAGAGGAATGTGTAAAGGCTTGATAGAGTAGTTTTTCATTTTTAAAGTGTACAGAAATGCGCTGCTGAAATTCTCTGAATTGCTCTAGTTTTTTGCTCTGTTTCTGTTTGTCTTTATAGTGTTTTGGCATAGCAACCTCCAGGTAGGCGTCATCGCCTTTAAGGATACTGATTATATGGAGTCTCTCTTTCTACATGCAAGGAAACCGTGCTCCTTAGCATCTGAAAAAGGCTGACAATTGATCAGCTGAATATGTTGAAACTAACATAAATTTTCAAAGTCCCGCCATGAAAATAGACGGGACTTTGTTACGCTTATTGCTGGCTATTTATGTAGTTCACAGCGTCACCGACTGTTGCAATTTTTTCAGCATCTTCGTCAGAAATTTCCATATCGAACTCATCTTCAAGTTCCATAACTAGCTCAACTACATCAAGGGAATCAGCGCCTAAATCTTCTTTAAATGAAGCTTCCATTTTCACGTCAGCCTCATCAACGCCAAGGCGGTCTACAATAATTTTTGATACACGCTCTAATACGTCTGCCATTGCCTTTCACCTCCCCTCAAAGTATTATAGTTGATTCGTTTTTAAAAAACTAGAGAAAACGTAACGAAATTTTGATATTTCTTAGGACATAACCATTCCGCCATCCACTTGGATGGTTTGGCCTGTAATATAACCTGCTCCTTCTGAAGCTAAAAAGACAACAACGTTGCTTATATCTTCAGGCGCACCAAAGCGTGCGAGCGGGATTTGCTTCAGCATTTCTGTTTGAACATTCTCATCAAGCTTGTCAGTCATATCAGTAGAAATAAAGCCTGGTGCTACGGCATTGACTGTAATATGACGGCTGGCCAGCTCTTTCGCTGTTGTTTTCGTTAAACCGATCACACCAGCTTTTGCTGCAACGTAGTTTGCTTGTCCAGGGTTTCCGCAAACGCCGACAACAGATGCTACATTGATGATTCTTCCGCTGCGCTGTTTCATCATTTGACGTGTCACAGCTTTTGTACAGTTGAAGACACCTTTTAAGTTTATGTTAATGACATCATCCCATTCATTTTCTTTCATTCTCATGAGCAGGTTGTCCTTTGTAATTCCAGCATTATTCACAAGAATGTCGATTGAACCAAATGTATCAACGGCTTGTTTCATTAATGCCTGTACTTCTTCTGCATTTGACACATCCGCTTTGACAGCAAAAGCCTGCTGGCCAAGTGCTTTGATCTCATCTACGACTTCATTTGCTTTTGCTTCGTTGCCTGAATAGTTCACCACAACATTGGCACCTTTTTTCGCCAAATCGATCGCAATCGAACGACCAATACCGCGAGATGCACCTGTGACAACGGCTGTTTTATTTGTAAGCATCAAGAATCCCCCTTGAGTGTTTGAATGGCTGCTTCAATTGTTTCTTGATCTGATACGGAAATGGTCGTCAGGCGGCGATTGACTTTTTTCACAAGACCTGAGAGCACTTTACCAGGACCAATTTCAATAAATGTTGTCACACCTAAGTCAATCAGGCGTTCTACACTTTCTTCAAATCGAACAGGAGAATACAATTGTTCAATCAGCTTCGTTTCAATTTCATTACGTGATGTCACGATGTCTGCTGTTACGTTTGAAATGACTGGCGTCGCGGCATCAGAAATGTCTAATTTAGATAATACATCTGTGAATTTTTCAGCTGCTGGTTTCATTAATGCAGAATGGAAAGGTCCACTCACTTCAAGTGGAATTGCACGTTTTGCGCCCTTTTCTTTCGCTTTCTCTGATGCAAGTTCCACACCTTTTGCTGTACCAGAGATGACGATTTGGCCCGGACAGTTTAAGTTCGCAAGTTCTACAAGATGACCGCTTTCTGTCACTTCTTTTGTCACTTCTACAAGCGCCGCTTGGTCTAAGCCAAGAATCGCCGCCATTGCGCCTTCTCCTGCTGGAACGGCTTCATTCATTAATTCGCCGCGCTTTCTCACTGCGAAAACGGCATCTTTAAACGAAAGAGCTCCCGCTGCAACAAGGGCTGTATATTCACCCAGGCTGTGCCCTGCTGCATAATCTGCTTTGATTCCGCTCTCTTCAAATTTCTTTAAGATCGCGATGCTTGTCGTTAAAAGAGCTGGCTGTGCATTATATGTCAGCGTCAGTTCTTCTGCATCTCCTTCAAAAATCATTGAAGATAAATCAAAACCAAGGGTCTGATCTGCTTCTTCAAACACAGCTTTAGATGCTGCTTCTTGGTCAAATAAATCTTTTCCCATGCCAATTTTTTGAGAGCCTTGGCCTGGGAATAAAAAAGCAATTTTACTCATGCTGCTCTACCTCCATTACGACTCATTCGTGTCTTCTTTTTGAACTTCTTGATGAATGATAGCTGAAACGTCTTTTTTAACGATGTCGCGCGCCTGACGAATGGCATGAAAAATCGCATTTTCATCAGAGGAACCATGCGCTTTAATAACGGGTGCTTTTAAACCAAATAATGCGGCACCACCATATTCGGAGTAATCCATTTTAGATTTCATCTGCATTAATTTTGGCTTCATCATACCTGCTGCTATTTTAGCTGTGAAGCTGGATGTTAAGGTTTCTTTCAGCATTTTAAAAACAGAAAGGGCTGTGCCTTCGATCGTTTTAAGGGCGATATTCCCCGTGAAACCATCTGTGACAACGACATCAGCTACACCCTCTAATAAATCACGCGATTCTACATTTCCTACGAAATTCAAATCTGATGCTTTTAATAATTCAAAGGTTTTTTTCGTTAAATCGTTCCCTTTTTTATCTTCTGTCCCGACATTTAAAAGTCCAACGCGTGGATTGCTCTTCGGGAAGACATGCTCTGCGTAAATAGATCCCATCATGGCATATTGCACAAGATGCTCTGGCTTTGCATCAACGTTTGCGCCGACATCCAATAATAAGAACCCGCTGCCATCAAGTGTTGGCAACGTCGGAGCAAGTGCTGGTCTGTCAATGCCATCAATTCTGCCTACGATAAACAGGCCTGCTGTCATGAGTGCCCCAGTATTTCCAGCTGAAATACAGGCATCTGCTCTTCCTTCTGAAACTTCCTGCGCCATTTTCACCATAGAAGAATCCTTTTTACGTCTCACTGCACGCACTGGTTCATCCGTTGGTTCAATGACTTCTTTTGCATCTAAGATCGTGATGCGTTCATGATTTGTTATGTATGATTTGATCTTGCTTTCATCGCCGACTAGTGTAATCTCGATATCTGAAAATGCTTCTAAGCTTTTTTGCACACCGTCAATAATGGCTTTAGGAGCATGATCTCCCCCCATTGCATCGACTGCAATTCTCATGTTATGTGCCACCTTTTACTTTTGTTTTGAGCGATACATGACGAAATCGCCTGAGAAGACAACTTCCTCACCTACATAGCTGTTTACTTCAACTACGGTTCTGCCTTTTTCTTTATCATGTGAGGCAACTTTGGCTTTTGAGACGACTCTTTCGCCTTGTTTGACCTGCCTTGTAAACTTAATATTTGCTTTTGCTGTCAAAGCCAGTTCATCGTCGATGACGGCTACTGCCAGCGAATTTGCCTGGGCAAAAAGATGATGTCCCCTGGCAATTTGGTTACGGCTGAATACATGCTCTTTTCTTACTTCAAAAATGGAAATCGCTTGATCATCAAGCTCTACATCAATCATTTCTCCAATGACTTCATCCAGCGGAAGAGACTTCACTTCATCCTCTAATGTCTTTTCGGCCACGTGCTTAATTCGTTCGCGTAATTCAGGGATTGACAGCTCCAAACGGTCAAGACGAACTGTTTGAATGCTTACACCGAACTTACTTGCCAATTCTTCATCAGTAATGAACGGAGTCGAGCTGATCGTTTGCTGGAGAAGCCTTTGTCGTTCTTTTTTATTTAGTTTCATATGCAGACACCATCCGTACATTTATGACTAGGTACTAATAGTAGTATATAATCTCATAGATGATAAATCAATCCTTGTTTCAAAAAGACAAGAAAATTCCTCCAACACTTGATCAGCTCAATTTATCTCCGCCAAGCACACCGCTGTCTACGAGTGTTTTCCTAAGTTCTTTGTATTCAGGGTCTGTCCAAAAGGCTTCAGACTGCACGAGCTCTGCCGCATCTTTTCTAGCGGTTTCAAGCGCTCTATAGTCATGAACCATATCTGCCACTTTAAATTCAGGCATTCCGCTTTGTTTCTTGCCAAAGAAGTCGCCAGGGCCTCTTAGTTCTAAGTCCTTTTCAGACAGTTCAAAGCCATCCGTTGTTTCAGACATGATCCGCATGCGCTCTTTACCGGTCTCTGATTTAGGGTCCGCCATTAGAATACAAAAAGATTGATGCTCTCCGCGTCCGACCCGGCCTCTTAACTGATGAAGCTGTGACAGTCCAAAACGGTCCGCATCATAAATGACCATGATGGTCGCATTTGGCACGTTGACTCCAACTTCAACAACTGTCGTTGACACAAGGATTTGCACTTCATTGGAAGTGAAATCTCTCATCACTTGATCTTTTTCATCACTTGCAAGTTTCCCGTGCATTAAGCCGATCGACCATTTTCCGCGATACGCCTCTGTCAGCATGCTGTGAACATCAATCGCATTTTGGACATCCAGTTTGTCTGATTCTTCTATAAGTGGACAAATAATATACGCTTGTCTGCCTTTTCTCAGCTCTTTATCAACAAAAGCAAGAATCCGCTCAAGCATGTCATGCTTCACCCAATACGTTTCAATCTGCTTTCGGCCAGCTGGCAGCTCATCAATGACAGAGACGTCCATTTCTCCAAATACTGTGATGGCAAGCGTTCTTGGAATCGGCGTTGCGGTCATAAACAAAACATCTGGGTCCTGCCCTTTGCTTCGCAGTTTTTTCCGCTGTTCCACGCCGAACCTGTGCTGTTCATCTGTAATAACAAGACCAAGCTGCTGAAATTCCACTTCGTCCTGGATAAGGGCATGCGTGCCGACTAAAATATCAATATCTCCCTCTTTCAGACGTTCAAGCAGTTCTCTGCGGCGCTTTCCTTTCACTGAACTCGTCAAAAGAGCAATATTTAGCCCCCACTTTTCAAATAACTGATACAGTGAATCGGCATGCTGTTCAGCCAAAATTTCAGTTGGCACCATCAGCGCACCTTGAAAGCCGGATAAATGAGCGGCATAAAGGGCAATTGCCGCTACAGCTGTTTTCCCCGATCCAACATCCCCTTGAAGAAGCCGGTTCATTCGGTACGGGGATGCCATATCTGACATAATTTCATCCAGCACTCTTGATTGTGCTTTTGTCAGCGGGAACGGCAGGCTATGAACAAACTCAAAGACCGCCTCTTTTGAGAACGGATGCTGGATGCCTGATGTTTTTTCTCGTTCTTTTTTTCTGATCGCCTGCATCTTCAGCTGAAAGATGAGAAATTCCTCGTACACGAAGCGTCGTCTTGCTTGCTTGAGCGAGTCTCTCGTTTCAGGGAGATGAATGGTTTTTAGTGCTTCTTGATAAGACATGAGTTTATAAGCAGCTACAAGCTGCTTTGGCAGTGGATCTTCTGCATGATCTACATAGAGTGACAACGCTTGTTTTACAAATCGTCTCATCATCTTCACGGTTACATTTTCTTTGACTGAATAAACAGGTTCTATACTGCCATCTTGTTCGTGTGTTCCTTTTTTAAATTCCTGAACCATAATGGATTGCCGGTTTTTATCCCACTTCCCTGTGACGGATACCGTATCACCTAAAACAAGACTTCGTTTTAAATAAGGGCGATTGAAGCATATGGCTGTAATCAAAAAACGACCGACAAGCAGCCTGAATGTCAGCCTGCTTCGTTTTTTTCCATAATAGGTGAGAACGGGCTCACTGTGCACTTTTCCTTCAACTGTGACACGTTCGTCATGCCTGACTTCTTCTAAGTTGCGAAGCTCATAGTCGTCATATCGATAAGGAAAGTAGCCGAGTAAATCGGCTACTGTGTAGATTCCAAGTTCATTTAGGGTTTTTTCTGTTTCTTCTCCAATCCCTTTCAAGGCAGAGATCTTATCTTGCAATTTCTGTATCACGAGATGAGGTCACACCTCCGAAAATCTTCTTTTCAAGCTCCCTAGCTGTCGGTGTTGCAGCAAGTCCGCCTTGTGCAGTCTCACGAAGAGCGGTTGGCATCGTTTGACCAATTTTGTACATCGCATCAATGACTTCATCACAAGGGATGCGGCTTGTAATGCCGGCAAGTGCCATATCTGCTGCAATCATCGCATTAGAAGCGCCCATTGCGTTTCGTTTCACACATGGCACTTCCACAAGTCCTGCGACTGGATCGCAAACAAGACCTAGCATATTTTTTAGGGTGATGGCCATGGCTTCAGCGGATTGCTGCGGCGTACCGCCTGCCATTTCTACAATGGCTGCTGCTGCCATACCTGATGCAGATCCCACTTCTGCCTGACAGCCGCCTGCTGCACCAGAGATGCTTGCGTTATTGGCGACAACAAAACCAAATGCACCAGATGTAAATAGGAATCTGACCATTTGTTCCTTTGTTGGCTTTAATGTTTCTTTCACCGCAAAGAGCGTTCCTGGCACAACACCTGCTGAGCCAGCTGTAGGTGTTGCACAGATCGTTCCCATTGCTGCGTTCACTTCATTTGTTGCCACTGCCTTACTGACAGCATCTAAAATGGTATGACCAGACAATGTTTTGCCTGATGCGATATATGCTTGAAGTTTCACCGCATCCCCGCCTGTTAAACCAGATAATGATTTCACACCTTTCAGTCCGTTTTCAACGGCCTGTTCCATCACTTCTAGGTTGCGGTACATCTGCGAGAAAATGTCTTCACGTGACTTCCCTGTCACTTCCATTTCTTGAGTAATCATAATTTCTGAAATGGAGGTATTCCGTTCTTCTGTTAGCTGCACGAGTTCTTTGACGTTTTTAAACATCATACATAACCTCCTTGTTGTTACTCTGCAATTTGTGTGACTTGAATAATGTTTGGCAGCGTCTCAAGCTCTGTTAAAACCGCTGGATCAATATTCTGATCCACTTCAATCGTCATGAGTGCTTCTTGCCCGACCTCTTTACGTGCCACTTCCATATGACCAATGTTAATGGCGAATTTCGCTAACACATTGGCAACTGCTGCAATCGTCCCGTAGCGGTCGTTATGAACCACAAGAATGGCCGGGTGATTCCCTGAGAGTCTCAGTTCAAAGCCATTTAATTCTGTGATTTCAATTTTACCTCCGCCAATGGAAATCCCGATTAATTCAAGGCTTCCATTCGCATCTGAAATTTCTACTTTTGCTGTATTCGGATGCGCTGGTACCGCATCTTCTTCTTTAAACTCAATGTCGATTTCTTTGCTTTTTGCAATATCGATCGCTGTTTTAATTCGTTCATCAAATGTATCAAAATCAAGAACACCGCCGATAATGGCTACATCTGTCCCGTGTCCTTTATACGTATCTTTAAAAGAGCCATAAAACGATACAGTAATTCGTTTCGGTTCTCTTCCGAACAAGCTGCGAGCCACTCTTCCAATACGAGCCGCACCCGCCGTGTGCGAACTTGATGGACCAATCATGACGGGTCCAATAATATCAAACACACTTCTAAATTTCATAGGTCTTCCCCTCTCATCACCAATCACAGATTGGTTTGTTACTCCCTTTAGACTAATGGATTCATTCGATTCCCGCAACTCATTTGACGAATGAACAAATAGTAAAAAAATGCAAAAGAAGAAGAAGGGCTTCATGTGCCCTTCTTTCTTTATTCAACAGCCAAAATATATGAATAAAGCGGCTGTTTTCCATCGTGGACTTCAACTTCTACATCTTCAAATGTTTCTTCAATATATGCTTCTAAAGCTTCCATCTCATCAGATGATGCATCTTCCCCTTTGATGATTGTGACAATCTCATCATCTTCTGTCACCATTTGGGTCAAAAGCTCTTTTGCTGCATCTAATTGATTTTTAGCTGTTAAGGTGATTTTTCCATTGTATAGGCCCATATAATCGCCTTTGGCAATGTCGATCCCATCAATTTGGGTATCTCTCACTGCAAAGGTAATTTGGCCGCTTTTCACATGATCAATCGCTTCTAACATCGCTGCTTCATTGTCTTCATTTGAAGCTGCTTCATTTAGAGAAAGAAGTGCCGACATTCCTTGAGGAACGGTCTTTGTCGGAATAACAACGACCTCACGACTTGAGACAGTTGCCGCCTGTTTAGCTGCCATGACAATATTAGAATTATTAGGTAAGATAAAGACGGTTTCGGCATGAATGCTATCAATTGCTTTGACAATGTCTTCTGTGCTCGGATTCATTGTCTGTCCGCCTTCAATGACGACGGATGCTCCGATACTTTTAAACAAGTCAGCAATCCCTTCTCCCATTGCGACACTCACTACTCCAAAACGCTGTTTTTCAGCAGCTGTTGCTTTTGGTGCAGCAGGCGAGTGATCTTTTTCTTCATTGACGATCGAGCTATGCTGCTCTCTCATGTTTTCAATTTTCATATTAATTAAGCTGCCGTAGCGCTGTGCATATGATAAGACATCTCCTGGCTGCTCTGCATGAATATGAACTTTTGCAAGCGTATCATCAGATACCACAAGAAGTGAATCTCCGAATTCGCTTAATTCTTCTCTGAAGGCATTTTCGTCAAAGGACTGTTTGTCTTCTTCAAATTTCACCATAAATTCTGTACAATAGCCAAATTCAATATCTTCTGTGTTCATATGGCTTTGTGCACTTTTATGATGCTCTGCACTCACTAATTCTTTTAATGTTGGCAAAGAGGCCGTTTTAGGAGGAAGCTCTTCTCCTCTTAATGAAGCAAGGAAACCTTCATATACACAAAGAAGTCCTTTACCGCCGCTATCTACAACGCCGACTTCTTTTAAAACAGGAAGGAGATCTGGCGTGCGGTCAAGTGATGCTCTTGCTTCCTCAATCGTTAATTCAAGCACACGATCGATTTGGTCTTCTGTTGCTGAAACAGCAACCGCTTTCTTTGCTGCGTCTTTTGCAACCGTTAAGATGGTTCCTTCAATCGGTTTCATGACGGCTTTATATGCTGTATCAACACCAGCCTGCAAGGCAAGCGCAAATTCTTTTGCGTCAATTGTTTCTTTTTGTTCTATATTTTTGCTGAAACCTCTGAAGAGCTGAGACAGGATCACACCTGAGTTTCCTCTTGCCCCCATTAACAGCCCTTTCGACAGAGCCACCCCGACCTTACCAATGTGATCGGTATTTGTTTCTTCAACTGCTTTTGCCCCTGAAGTCATTGACAAATTCATATTTGTCCCCGTGTCTCCGTCTGGCACTGGAAAAACATTTAACGCATCAACAATTTGTGCGTTTTGAGAAAGATGGTGAGCACCTGCAAGAATCATTTTTGCAAATGAGCGGCCACCCAGATTTCTAATAGACAATATATTTCCTCCTTACTACGGGTTCGTAACTTTTACTCCTTGTACATAAATGTTGACTGAGTCAACTGAAAGTCCAATCGTGTGATGAATCGTATATTTGACTTTCGTTTGAACATTATGTGCGACTTCTGATATTTTTGTACCGTAGCTGACGATGATGTACATATCAATATGAATGCGATCTTCTTTTTGACGCACAAGAACACCCCGGCTGAAGTTCTCTTTGCGGAGAATATCCGTCAAGCCGTCCTTTATTTGATTTTTGGACGCCATGCCAACAATACCATAGCAATCGATCGCAGCGCCTCCTGCCACCATTGCAATGACTTCATTTGATATATCAATTTGTCCGTATTTCGTTCTAAGTTCAATGGACACATTGGTTCCCCCTTTTTGAGAAATTGCCCTGAGTTATCACTATTTTACTATAAGACCCTTCTTTTTAAAAGAAATCATTCAATCCGACCCAATCCTACTTATACTATAGCCTTGATTTTTTATCAAGATGTCAAGGTATTTTTCTTGAAAGAGGAGTAAACAATCCTTGCAAACCCCTTGAAGCTGTGGTAAATTATTAAAGTATCTTGAGGCATCTCTAAGTACGTATATGAAGAATATGATGATGTTTTCGCAGTTAGGAGGGAAACAAATGGCACGTAAATGCGTTATTACAGGCAGAAAAACAAAAGCTGGGAACAACCGTTCTCACGCAATGAACTCTACAAAACGTACATGGGGCGCGAACCTTCAAAAAGTTCGTATTCTAGTGGACGGTAAGCCTAAAAGAGTATATGTATCAGCTCGAGCTTTGAAATCTGGTAAAGTTGAGCGTGTATAAGCAAGAGTAAACGCCTGCTACATTTAACTGTAGCAGGCGTTTTTATGTGGAAATAAAGGAGATTACTCATTAATCTTTCTTAAATGAACCAAGCATCGCACGGACAATGCCGCCAAGAAATCTAGGCAGTTTGATTGTATAAAATTTCATTTTGTCCCCCTCCTAAAAGTACCGCTTGCAGCACAATTGAGCTTAATCAGCCATCCACATTGATAGGTTGGTCAATCTTTGCTTCTTACCATTATTAATATGCCTTCATGAAAAGAAAAAGTACCATTTGAGTGGATGAGTTCGTTACTAATACATAGTGTGGAACCAGGCTCAATATGACAATTTTTCAGAGGATATTTGAAACCTTTTAATGTCAGCTTTTCAACCGATGTACCGAAGGGCAAAAACGACACATATTTTTTATCCGAGTCTTGTTTGATTTCGTATGTACCAGGTCCAAACATTTGAATGATATTTTGTTTATCTACAAGGGTCATGCTCTGTTTATGCTGAATGCCTTTGTAAAGGAGATGGATATTCCCAAGAAAATGATCTGCTCTTCCGCCTGTGATGCCGTAAATTTGAATATGTGCTGGATTCTGACGCAAAGACCAGTTCAGCGCAAGTTCTAAATCCGTTTCATCTTTCTCTGCCTGAAATAGATTGAGTGCAGGCAATTTCTTTTTCAGTTCATGAAGCTCTTCTTCTGTCACACTATCAAAATCACCAAATGCTCTGTCAGGTACAATGCCATGCTCTAGTAAGAAAAGGGTTCCCCGATCTACGCCGACCCAGAGAATGTCCTCCTCAGATGCTTCATGATCAAGCGGCGGGATGTACGCAAAAGGACCGCCGGCTACGATATGTATGTGCATGATTACGCTCCTCTCCATTGAAAAAGAACCAAAGATCACAATGACTTTGGTTCTTTTTCTTATGCTTCTCGAATGGCCTGAATGGCCGCCGCGCGGTCGTCTTTCCCATATACCGCTGAGCCGGCAACAAGTAGATTAGCGCCTGCTTCTTTGCAGCTCTTTGCTGTCTCTACATTGACGCCGCCATCTATTTCAATGAGTAAATCAGTTAAGCCTTTTTGTTCACTAAGTGTCTTTACTTCTTTTACCTTTGAGAGAACAGATGGAATAAACGCCTGTCCGCCAAAACCAGGGTTCACCGTCATGAATAAGACTAGGTCAACATCCTCTAATACATGCGCGATTTGAGAAACGGGTGTGTGCGGGTTTAAAACAACCCCTGCTTTGACACCTTGTTCTTTTATATGCTGAATCGTGCGATGTAAGTGTGGACACGCCTCGACATGAACAGAAATAATATCAGCGCCCGCTTTTGCAAATGCAGGGATATACTGGTCTGGCTGCTCAATCATTAAGTGAACATCGAGCGGCAGCTTTGTATGCGGCCTGATCGCCTCCACTACATTTGGTCCAAATGTCATATTCGGTACAAAATGACCGTCCATCACATCAATATGAATATAATCCGCTCCACCTTGTTCCACATCACGGATATCTTTCTCCAGATTGGCAAAATCGGCTGATAAAATGGATGGGGCAATATAAACCATGACTTAGTACCTCGGCTTTCTATCTTTAATTTCAGTTAAAAACTCTAAATAATGCTGATAGCGATACTCTCTGATGCGATCGTCTTCTACTGCCTCTTTTACCGCACATCCAGGCTCTTTTACATGCAAACAGCCTCTAAATTTACATTCTGCACTCTTCTCTCTGATTTCTAAGAAATAGAGCCCTAAATCTTCCGCTTCGATACCTGTAAATTCAAGCGAGCTGAATCCTGGTGTATCAGCAATGAGCCCTTCAGCCGTTCGAATGAGTTCCACATGTCTTGTTGTATGTTTCCCCCTGCCAAGATGGGAGGAAATATCATTTGTTTTCAGTGCTAAATCAGGACTCATCGCATTTAAGAGAGAAGACTTCCCTACACCTGATTGACCTGCAAATACAGTAATCTTGTGATGGAAATGCGGGGTCAGCTTTTCAATTCCATCCCCTTCGATCGTCGATGTTAAATGAACGTCGTATCCAATTTGGCGATAGTCTTCTGCATAGGCTTGAATCGTTTCTCGCTCTTGCTCTGTTTTCAGCAAGTCCATTTTTGTGATGCAGATAATCGGTTCAATCTGGCTCTCTTCAACAAGCACTAGGAATCTGTCTAAAAGCGATGTACTAAAGGTCGGCTCTGCTGCTGAGAAAACGAGCACCGCTTGATCAACGTTGCTAATAGGCGGGCGAATCAGCTCATTGGTCCGCTCTTTTACTTCCAGCAAATAGCCTTCCTTATCGTTATCTGCTTGATAGACGACATAATCTCCAACAAGCGGGGTTATTTTGTTTTTACGAAAAATCCCTCTTGCTCTACACTGAATTACTTTGCCACTTTCTAGAGACTCATCCAGCACATAATAAAATCCGCTTAATGCTTTAATAATTTTGCCCTCAGGCATAAAGTCCCTCCTTTATTCATCATCAGGGTATTCAATCGTTTTGGAGCTTACTACTTTATCATCCACTGTCACCTGATAGTATCCTTTTTGACCAGGTTCTATCTTAAATTTAATCGTTCGCTCAGTGGGCGCAGTGATTTTAAAGGTTTCATATAAATCAGAAATGCTATGTTCTGCGTCATCAATAGATATTTGAACATTCATTTCTTGTCCTTCTGTTTCTGGTTCATACGGGATCGCAATCTTTTCAGTCACCGTTTTAGCCGGTTTCTCTTTTGGGCCAAGAGAGAACGTAATTTTAACCGTATCACCAGGTTTAACAGCTGTCCCCGCTCCCGGTTCCTGCTTCATGACCTCACCTTTTGGCACATCGTCAGAATATGCTTCTTTTTCATCTAGCTTTAGTCCATTATCCTCTAGATAATTTGATGCGGCCTGTTTACTATACGTCGTTAAATCCCGTAAGGTAATATCGGCAGGGCCTATACTGACGGTCAATGTGACTTCTTCATCTGCTGCGACAAGTTCTGTATTCGCAGAAGGTTTCTGTTCCATGACAATGCCTGATTCTGTGTCATTATCATTTACTTCCTCCACAACAACCTGTTTAAACCCTTTTTTCTCTAATAGTTCTTTTGCTTTCTCGACCTTTTCACCTGTTACATCAGGTAATTCGGTTTTTTCTTTACCTGTACTTTGATAAAGCTGAATTTCTGTCCCTTCTTTTACCTTCGTTCCGATTTTCGGGTCTGTTTTGACAACCAGCCCTTTTTCAATCTTCTCGTCGGCAATATCAATGGGTTCAGAAGCGACGGTAAATCCGGCTTTCTTCAAGGTGTCTTCCGCTTTTTCAACCGTCATGCCAGAAACATCGGTCACCTCTACATCCTTTGGAAAGAGTAATCCTGGGAAGACCGTGATCGCTAAAATGGTCGCAGCCGTCAATACAAATAAGATCGACGCTACAATCCACGGCCATTTTTTCCGTTTTTTCTTCGGCTTTTGTTTCTCTTTTTTCTTTGGTTTTTGAACCTGGTGGACGGCTGTTTTTTCATTGTCTTGATCGACTTGATGATCTTTTATAATAGGAATGGCTTTTGTTGCTTCATGATCTTCTTCAATGACAAAGCGCTTTTCTTTTAGTCTTGCAGGGTCAAAAGCCGTTTTTAAGTCTTTTTGCATTTCAGATGCATCTTCGTATCGATAGAATGGATCTTTGGCCATCGATTTTAAAATGATGTTCTCCACGCTTTGTGGTACAGAAGGATTCCACCTTCTCACAGATGGCGGCTCTGATTGCAAATGCTTCAGTGCGACACTGACAGCGGATTCTCCTTCAAATGGCATGCGTCCTGAAATCAGCTCATAAAGAACAATACCAAGTGAATAAATGTCTGACTTTTTCGTTGCAAGACCGCCGCGCGCTTGCTCTGGGGACAAATAATGCACGGAGCCAAGAACAGAATTCGTATGGGTAATGGTCGCTGAGCTAAGTGCCATGGCAATGCCAAAATCAGTGACTTTGATATTTCCCAAGTTGTCTATTAATATATTGTGAGGCTTAATGTCTCGATGGACGAGCTGTTTCGCATGGGCTTCTTCCATCGCCGCAACGACTTGCTCCATGATGCGAACGGCTTCTTTTGGATGAAGCGGTCCATTGGCGTGTATGTATTCTTTCAGCGTCATACCCTCGACATATTCCATGACAATATAATAAATGTCATCTTCTTCTCCTACATCGTAGATACTGACAATATTCGGATGATCTAAGCTGGCTGCTGATTGCGCTTCTCTCCGGAACCGTCTAATAAAATCATCATCGCTTGCAAAGTCAAACCGTAAAATTTTAATCGCCACTTCGCGATCTAAAATCATATCCTCCGCCAAATAAACGTTGGCCATTCCGCCTCCGCCTATGGCGCGAAGAATTTGATAACGGCCGCTGATCCTTTTTCCGATCAACACTTGCTGTCACCCTCCTCTGTTTGGGAGGAGATTTCTAACAGTACTGCTGTAATGTTATCTTCACCGCCGTTGTCATTCGCTGTTTGAACTAACTCTGTTACTTTTTCATCTGGTGCGGTTGTTTGCGATAAAATCTGAATCAAATGTTCTTCTTCTACTTTATTCGATAATCCGTCTGAGCAAAGCAAAATTTGATCTCCTGGATCCACTTCAAAAGTTCGTGCATCAATTTGAACGTGTTTATCCGTTCCTAACGCTTTGGTCAGCACATTTTTTCTTGGATGATATTCTGCATCCGCTTTTGAAATCTCTCCTGTTTTCACTAACTCATTCACTAGTGAGTGATCATCTGTTAATTGGGTCAGCGCACCTTCTCTTAGCAAGTAGCAGCGGCTGTCACCAATATGGGCAATTGTGACCGTTTGCAAATGCACGAGCGCACAAACGATGGTCGTCCCCATTCCTTGGCACTCCTCATTGTTTTTCGCATGTTCGTATACTTGGTCATTAATGTCGCTAATTTTTGAGATTAACCAATTTTCTTGATCGGCTGGTTTATTTGGAATTGAAGATGTTTCTTGCCAGTATTCTTTTAAAGAAGAAACTGCCATCTTGCTGGCTACATCACCAGCAAGATGACCTCCCATTCCATCTGCTACAACAGCTAGAAGTGTGTCTTCTTTTGCTTCAAAAATACCTGCATCATCTTCATTATGCTGACGGACTTTTCCTGTATCGGTTTGAAAGGCTGCCCTTATCAACATTCGTCACCTCGTCTCTTCCTGACGCTCCTTCGCTCTTAGCTGACCGCAAGCAGCATCAATATCATGGCCTTGCTCTCGTCTAATCGTTACGTTTACGCCTCGTTCTTTCAGCGTTTTTTCAAATAGGAAGATTTGTTCTCTTGGTGTTCTCACGTAATCTCTTTCTGGTACATAGTTCACCGGGATGAGGTTTACATGGCATTTGATTCCTTTTAATAAATCAGCAAGTTCTTCTGCGTGATGAACTTGATCATTGACTCCGCCAAACAGACCGTATTCAAAGCTCACGCGTCTGCCTGTTTTTTGAATGTAGTATTCGATAGCTTCCATTAATTTTGGCAGCTTGTATGCCTTATTGATTGGCATGAGGCGGCTTCGAATTTCAGTATTTGGTGCGTGCAGGGAGACAGCAAAGTTGATTTGCATTTGCTCATCCGCAAATTGATAAATCTTTGGAATGATCCCGCTCGTCGAAACCGTAATATGACGTGCTCCAATATTTAAGCCGTTGTCATGGTTAATGATTTTAAGGAATGCAAGCATTTCATCAAAGTTATCAAACGGTTCGCCAATTCCCATGATGACAACTGAGCTGACGCGTTCATCTGTTTCATCAAGCGCCTGTTGTACTTTCAATACTTGAGCCACAATTTCTCCCGCCTCAAGGTTACGTTTCAAACCACCAAGTGTAGATGCACAGAATGTACAGCCAATCCGGCAGCCAACCTGTGTTGTGACGCAGACAGAGTTGCCGTATTCGTGGCGCATTAGCACGGTTTCAATGGTATAGCCATCGTGTAATTCAAATAAGAACTTGATCGTTCCATCTTGAGATGTTTGTTTGATCACTGTTTTTAAAGTCGTGATGGCGAATTGATCTTTTAATTTTTCTCTTAATTCCTTTGAAAGGTTAGACATTTCATCAAAGGATGTGACGCGTTTTTCATAAAGCCACTCGAAAATTTGTGTTGCACGGAAAGGCTTTTCGCCTTGTTCCTTTAACCAGTCTTTGATTTCATTTAGCTCAAATGAGTAGATCGACGGCATGTCTGTTTTCAGTTCTTTTCTTACTTTTTGTTTTTGTTCTGTCATTTTTTATCCCTTCTTTCTCATGCTGCAAATAAAGAAACCATCTGTTCCGAAATAATGAGGAAGTATTTGTACACTTCCGTTTTGAACAAACGGAGCAACCTGCTCAGGCAGCCGTTCATTAAGAGATAGATCGGGTTCGAAGTCTTGGTGTTCTTGTAAAAACGCATGAATCACTTGTTGATTTTCTGTTGGATCCATTGTACATGTACTGTATACAAGGGTTCCGCCTGGCTTTAGCAGCTGGGCTGTTTCATGCAAGATCGATTGCTGAATTGTCGCAAGTCTTGCTGAGTCTTCCGAGGACTTTGTATATTTCATATCTGGTTTTCGTCTGATGACGCCAAAACCTGAACATGGTGCATCAATGAGAATACGGTCAAACGAAGCATCATCATAATGGTCGGATGCTTTTCTTGCATCAAGCGCTTTTGCCTCAATATGCGTTAAGTTTAGACGCTTTGCCGCCTGTTTGATCAGTTTTACTTTGTGCTCATGTAAATCAAGAGACACAATGTTCCCCTCATCGTTCATTCGCTCTGCAATATGTGTTGATTTACCACCAGGGGCGGCACAGGCATCAAGCACCATTTCTCCCGGCTGAGGGTCCAGCGCTCTTGCGACAAGCATGGAGCTTTCATCTTGGATCGTGACAAAGCCCTCTTGAAAGAAAGGAGAGGATACGATAGATCCTTTCATGAGCTTGAGTGCATCCTCAGATAGGTCGCCAAGCTCTGTCTCAATTCCTGCATCCATGAGTTCTTGCTGCAGTGCAGTGCGGTTTTTTTTCATTTGATTGACACGCAATGTCTGCTTTGGCGGGACTAAATGAATACGGCACATGCTTTCTGCTGCTTCAAAACCGTACGCCTCCACCCATTCTTGTACGAGCCACAATGGATGGCTTGTCTCTATTGAGAGCCTTTTTACCGGATCTTTGATCGCATCAAATGATGGCACGCCTTCTCTTTGCACAGAACGAAGAACGCCGTTGACTAGTGAAGAAATACCTTTATGTCCGCGCTTTTTCGTTAGTTCCACTGCTTCATGGATGGCTGCACGATCTGGAATTTTTTCAAGATAAACCATCTGATAAAGAGACATCCGCAAAAGCTGCATCACCCAAGGAGCCACTTTTTGCGGTTTTTTCACAAAGGGTGTGAGCATATAATCAAGTGCCAGCTTGTTTTGCAGTGTACCGTATACAAGTTCTGTTAATAGCGGTTTGTCTTGATCGGAAAGTTCTTTCTCTTTCATCACTGACTGCAAAAGCAAGTTACTGTAGGCTTGATTTTGTTCGAGTTTGATTAAAGCGTCTAGCGCTACTTCTCTCACATTACTTTTCTTCATTGATTAGCCCTAATTTCTGTCCAATTTCGATATTTGCGCCTCTTAAGAAGTCTTCACCGCTCATTTTTTTCTTTCCAGCGGGCTGTACACTCGTTAATAAAAGGCCTTGCTGATTTCCTGTTCCAACGACTGGTCCTTCTTTTTGAAGCTCAATCACTTTCCCAGGTTCTTCTGGTGCTTGAAGCGGAACTTTTTTCGCTTCCCATACTTTTAAGTTAGCACCGTTCCATTCAGTATAGGCAACTGGCCATGGATTTAAGCCGCGAACTTGGTTGTAAAGCTCTTCTCCTGGCTTGGTCCAGTCTAACCTTTCCTGCTCCCGCTTAATATTTGGTGCATACGTTGCTGCCTCTTCATTTTGCGGAATTGGCGAGATAGACCTGCTTAACACATTTGGAACTGTGTCTTTTAATAAGGCCGCACCAGCCACACTTAATTTATCGTGCAGTGTTCCGACGTTGTCTAATTCATCAATTTCTACTTCTACTTTGCTAATCATGTCACCTGCATCAAGCTTTTCTACCATATACATGATCGTCACGCCTGTTTTCTTTTTGCCTTGCAGGATCGCATAATGGATCGGTGCACCGCCTCTTAGTTCTGGCAGCAGTGAGGCATGAACGTTGATACAGCCAAATTCAGGTTCATCAAGTAATCTTTTTGGCAAGATTTGTCCGAACGCTGCTGTTACGATCAAATCTGGCTTTAACGCAAGCACTTTATCAATTTCTTCATCAAGACGTACCTTTTCAGGCTGTAAAACTGGAATGCCGTGTTTTAAGGCTTCTACTTTTACAGGAGGCGGCGTGAGCACTCGTTTTCTGCCTTTCGGGCGATCTGGCTGTGTGACGACCCCGACAACTTCGTATCCTTCTGTTATAAGTGTTTGCAGCACAGGTACTGAGAAATCAGGGGTTCCCATAAATACGATACGTGCCATTTTCTTCACCCTTCCATTTCCGCAAGTTCTTTTTCTGTATACGTTTGAATGATCTTCGACGTGAATAATACGCCGTCTAAGTGATCAATTTCATGCAATAAAGCTCTTGCTAAAAATCCTTCTGCTTCTATTGTAAATGGTTTGCCTTTCTTATCAAAGGCTTTCACCTTCACATAATTTGGTCTTTCAACCGTTCCGTACAAAGATGGAAAGCTCAGGCAGCCTTCAATGTCTGTCTGGCTCCCTTCCACATCAAGAATCTCAGGATTTACTAAGTCAATCCTCCCAGAATCTTCACCGATATCGACCACGGCGATTCTTTTTGAGATGCCGATTTGTGGTGCGGCTAGGCCGACTCCATCTAGTTCAAGCATTGTATCATACATATCATCCAGCAGTTTTTTCAGTTTTTTATCGAATGTATCAACAAGCTCTGTTTGTTGTTCAAGCACGTCTGCAGGATGTAAGACTATCGGTTTGATTGCCACGAAAAGACCTCCGTTTTACATCATCATATATGGATTCATATCGATTGATATCATCAACTGTTTTTGTTCCATTTCTTTTTGATAATGATCTTGTATTTTTCGTAATAAACTTGCCAGTTCATTTTCCCTTTTGTATTTTATCACGCATTGATATCGATATCTATCTTTGATCTTAGCGATCGGAGAAGCAGCAGGACCGAGAATTCTTGTATTCGGTGCACAATTCATTTTCAGGAACTGAACAATTTTGTCTGTGACATGCGCTGCCTTTGTCACTTCTTCATGTGATACAGTCACCATCGCCAAAAAATAAAATGGCGGATAGGACTGATGACGACGGTGCAACATCTCCTGCTCATAAAAGGCTTCATAATCATGCTGTTTGGTTAATTCAATACTATAATGCGAAGGTGTATATGATTGAATAATGACTGATCCCGCTTTTTCATGACGTCCCGCACGTCCGCTTACTTGTGTAAGAAGCTGAAACGTTTTTTCACTTGAACGAAAATCAGGGATGTGAAGAGACGTATCCGCACTAAGGACACCGACAAGTGTAACATCTGGAAAGTCTAATCCTTTTGCAATCATTTGCGTCCCAAGCAGAATGTCTGCTTCTTTATTACCAAAGGACGTGAGAAGCTTTTCGTGCGCGCCTTTCCGAGAGGTTGTATCTACATCCATTCGGATGACCCTTGCTTCTGGCAATACCTTCGTCAGCTCTTCTTCCACACGCTGCGTGCCTGTACCAAAATAGCGAATATGCTCACTGTGACATTCTGGGCATTCTGCAGGTACAGGAGCTTCGTGACCGCAATAATGGCACTTCAGCCGTTTTTGAAAGCGGTGATAAGTGAGAGAGATCTCACAATGAGGACATTGTTCCACATATCCGCAATCACGGCACATCACAAAGGATGAATAACCTCTTTTATTGAGAAATAAAACTGCCTGCTCTTTCCTTTCAAGTACTTCTTTTAACCTAAGCATTAATTCTTCTGAGAACATGGAGCGGTTGCCATTTCTTAATTCTTCTCTCATATCAATTAACGAAACGTGCGGCAGCTGCTGCTGATTGACGCGCCGTTTGAGCGTCAGCAGTGTATACACACCCTTTTTCGCACGCGCATATGACTCAAGTGAAGGCGTTGCACTGCCTAATACAACCGGACATTGGTGCCGCCCTGCTCGTTCAATGGCCACATCTTTCGCATGATACCGAGGCATTTCTTCTTGTTTATATGACGATTCGTGTTCTTCATCTATAATGATCATTCCTAGATTTTCAAACGGGGCAAAAACAGCCGATCTTGCGCCAACGACAAGCTTGACTTCCTTGCGGTGGATTTTCCGCCATTCATCGTATTTTTCCCCAGTCGATAAGCCGCTATGAAGAACAGCCACATTAGACCCGAAGCGCTCTTTAAAACGCTGGACCATTTGAGGCGTTAATGAAATTTCAGGAACTAGGACGATCGCTTCTTTTCCCTTTTGGAGGACATGATCAATCGTCTGTAAATAAATTTCGGTTTTACCGCTTCCTGTGACCCCGTGCAGTAAAAACGTTTCATGTTTTTCATCGCTCACTGCTTGATGAATGGGTTTTGCCGCTTCTGCTTGCTCTGTTGTGAGATCAAGAGGAGTAGATGGTGTAAACTTTCTGTCCCGATAAGGATCTCGATAAATCTCTTCATAGCTTTCTGTTAACAGACCTTCTTGAATCAAGGCTTTTATCGTTTGAGAACTAGCGCCTGTTTGCTGCTGCAAATCTTTTGCTAAAAACGTCGTTTCATTCGCTTGAAGTAAAAAGGTAAGCAGCGCCTTCTGTTTCACCGCATTTTTCTTTAACTGCTTCTGTTTTTCTTCAAGTTTTTCTTTCGTAACTGCTACCTGAAGTGTCCGCACCTTTTTCTTTCCGGATTTTTGTGAGACGTGATATCTGACTTCTAGATGGCCTTTTTGGACATGCTTTTGAATAGGCTTCAGCTGTTCAGGCGGAATGTCAGCGTAAAGGATGCTCTCTTGCTGACCGAAAAGCTCTTTCAATGACTGCGGAAGTTCCTCAGCAGATAACACCTGAATTTCTTTTTCATATTTGGCTTTCATCGCTGCCGGAAGCATCGATTGAAGCGCCGTAATATGATAGGACAATGTTTTTTCCGTCAGCCAGTGGGAAAGCTCCAATAGCTCATCTGTCAGAACAGGAGATAAATCAAATAAATCGACAATGTCCTTGATATTTCCTGACTGTACGTCTGTTTCTTCTTTGATTTTTGTCACAAACCCTTGAATCTTCCTTGGGCCAAAAGGAACCACTACCCTCATACCAGCCTTGACAAGGCCTTTAAAGCGGTCTGGCACACGATAGTCAAACGGCCTGTCAATGGCTTTCGTTGTGACATCGACGATCACTTCAGCAATCATGCTCGATCACGCTCTTTTGGCAGCAGCTGCTTTGCCTCCTGTAAGATTTCAAAGGCAAGGTCTTTTTTGCTCATCATTGGCAGCTCTTTTTTTGTTCCGTCTGCTTTGATCAATGCTGCGACATTCGTATCTGTGCCAAAGCCCGCGCCCTCTGCTGCAACATTGTTCGCGACAATCATATCTAAATGCTTGGATTCGATTTTCTTTTTCGCATAGTATTCTACATCCTGCGTCTCAGCTGCAAAGCCGACTAGCACCTGATGTTCTTTTCTTTTCCCAAGCTCTTTTAAAATATCTTTCGTCCGCTTAAATTCAACCGCTAGTTCACCGTCTTGTTTTTTCATTTTATGAGAATACGTCGTGACAGGCGTATAATCGGCAACGGCTGCTGATTTAATCACTATATCTGCTGACTCGTATACATCTAATGCTGCTTGATACATCTCCTCAGCCGATTCCACTTGCACCACATTCACATGCTCAGGTGCAGTTAACGAAACAGGTCCTGAAATGAGCGTGACATCAGCCCCCATTTGCTCGGCAGCTTCTGCAATGGCATATCCCATTTTCCCAGAAGATCGATTTGAAAGGAACCGAACAGGGTCGATCACTTCTCGTGTAGGGCCAGCTGTGACCACGACTTTTTTACCTGAAAGCGGCAAGCTGGTTGGCTCATCAAAAAACGCACGGATGTGTTCAACAATTTTTTCAGGCTCCTCTAAGCGTCCTTTTCCAATGTAGCCGCATGCTAAATAGCCTTCACTTGGCTCTATAAACCGGTAGCCGTCTTCATATAAAGTGCGGATGTTCCGTTTGACAGCTGGATGGTCATACATGTGCACATTCATAGCCGGTGCAACCCATACAGGAGCTGTTGAAGCAAGCAAGGTCGTTGTGAGCATATCATCAGCAAGTCCTGCGGCCATTTTACCAATGGTATGTGCTGTTGCAGGGGCAACAAGAATGAGATCGGCCCAGTCAGCTACATCAATATGCGCAATGACTTTTGGATTATTTTCTTTAAATGTATCCACATACACCTCATGCCGAGATAGGGCTTGAAAGGTGAGCGGAGACACAAACTCACGGGCAGATTCTGTCATAATCACTCTTACGTTTGCGCCTGCCTGTACGAGTTTACTAGTGAGTGCAGCTGCTTTATATACGGCGATTCCTCCGCTGACGCCGAGTAAAATATTTTTTGACTGTAACATTTGTTTGTCCCCCTTAACGGCCTTTTTCACAAATTCGTCTACAATTCAAAAAAGTCAAAACCAATCATAGTTTTGACTTTTTTGAACGTATCGTATCTGCATAGCAGAAGCGATGTTATTCTTGCTCTTCTTTTTCAAATGTCAAAAGACCAGCATCGATTTCTTCAAGAGCTTTCCCTACAAATTTGTAGGATTTTGTGTTTTCGATTTGTTGATCTTGATGGATTTGCATTTCACGTGCACGGCGTGCAGACACTGTGACAAGTGTATATTTTGAGTCAAGTTTGTTCATCAATGAGTCAATTGAAGGATCTAACATGGTTTATTCTACCCCCAGCATTTTTTTATATCTTGGTGCGACTCTGTCTCTTCGCAGGTGCTCTGCAAGGACGATCGCTTTAATTCTTTCACATGCAAGCTCGACATCGTCGTTTTCAACGACATAGTCATAAGCATCCATCATTTCAATTTCTTCTTTTGCAGCAGCCATTCGGTTACGGATGAGATCCTCAGATTCTGTCCCGCGTGTAATAATGCGGTTTTGAAGTTCTGAAAGACTTGGCGGTGCAAGGAAAATAAAGAGACCTTCCGGGAATGCTTCTCTTACTTGAAGTGCACCTTGCACTTCGATTTCAAGGAAAACATCTTTTCCTTCGCTCAATGTTTGTTCTACATAGTCAACAGGCGTGCCGTAGTAATTCCCGACATATTCTGCCCATTCTAACAGCTTTTTGTTTTCAATCATATGTTCAAATTCTTCCCTGGTTTTAAAGAAATAATCAACACCATTTCTTTCACCTTCACGCGGTTTGCGGGTTGTCACAGAAATAGAGTATTCAAATTTCGTATCTTCCTGGGAGAAAATGGCTTGTCTGACCGTTCCTTTTCCAACTCCCGAAGGTCCAGAGAGAACGATTAAAAGTCCTCTTTCTTTCATAATGGCGTATTACCCCTGCCCTTCATCTATGATTTCTTCTTTTACAGAAAGTCTTTGCGCGACAGTCTCAGGCTGAACGGCAGATAAGATGACATGGTCACTGTCCATAATGACAACAGCACGGGTTCTTCTTCCGTATGTCGCATCAATGAGCATGCCTCGATCTCTTGCGTCTTGTATCATTCGTTTAATCGGTGCTGATTCCGGACTGACGATCGAAATCATCCGATTCGCTGAAATGATGTTTCCAAATCCGATATTGATCAACTTTATGGTCATCTTCTTTCGTCCCCCTGTAATATAAACGTCTCTAGTCTCGCCGAAAGAGACGCACTGTAAACAGCATACACAATGACTATTCTATATTTTGCACTTGTTCTTTTATTTTTTCAATAGCGCTTTTCATTTCAACCACCAGCTTTGTTAAATGGTGATGGTTTGCTTTTGATCCAATCGTGTTCACTTCACGGTTGAGCTCCTGTACAAGAAAGTCAAGCTTTCGTCCGGCAGCGCCGCCTTGCATCAAAATTTGCTGGAACTGCTGAAAATGACTTTTCAGCCTGGTAATCTCTTCTGTAATGTCACAGCGATCAGCAAAGATGGCCGCCTCTGTGGTCAGTCTGCTCTCTTCAAGCGCCTCTCCGATCCATTCTTGTAATCTTTGATTCAATCGTTCTTTGTACTGACTCACAACCTCTGGTGCAAACACTTTGATTTCTTCTGTAAATGCCTCGAGTTCAGACAGCCTGAGTTCACAGTCTTTTTGAAGTGATGTTCCCTCCTGCTCTCTCATGAAGCAAAGCTCCTTGACAGCTTCTTCACAAGTGTCAATCAGCAAATGCTCCAGCTGCTCATTCCGGCTGACTGACTCTTCCACCTGAACAGCCTGTTCCAGCTTCAGTAAGTCATGTGCATGCTGAATACCTGAAATATGATAGCGGTCCTCAAGGTCTTTTGCGGCTTTCATATATTCATCAAGCAGCGGCCAGTCAATCTGTAAAGACCGGCTTGCAAGTTTACCGCCTTCAATCGTAACAAACAGCTCAATTCGACCGCGCTGCACGTGACGAAGAATGATTTTTTTTAGTGTATCTTCGAAATATAAAAGCGGCCTCGGCAAACGGGCATGAACCTCTTTAAAACGGTGATTGACCGATTTTAGCTCAACTGACACTGTCAGTTCACCATCCGTTTTACTCGCTTGGCCGAATCCCGTCATACTGCGTATCATGTGAAAACACCCAATTCTTTCATATTAATAAAATGAAAAAGGTAATAGCAGACACTATTACCTCAAAATTATACCATAACCAATTATTTTTTTCTTGTCAAAAGTGATCCTGCCAGTAAAAAAGTTGGCAATGCAGACATACCGATGATCAGAAGCCAATCGACTGGTGCGACCGCCACCGTTTTGAAAATTGGCTGAAGCGGCGGATAATAAATGACCACAAGCATCAGCAGCAGGGAAGACACAACGGCGCCGATCAAGTACATATTCCCAAATGGATTGCGTTCAAAAATAGACCGTTCACTGCGGCAGTCAAACACATGAATGAGCTGCGCCAAAACGAGTGTGCTGAATGCAACCGTCTGAGCATATTGAAGATTGTTCGGATCACGGTGATACACAAACATAAAGGCTAACAAAGTGGCAATCCCGATCAGAAACCCTCTTGATATGACCTTCCAACCAAGCCCTCTTGCAAAAATCCCCTCTTTCATGTTCCGCGGCTTTCTCTTCATGACATCGCCTTCTGGTTTATCCATTCCAAGTGCCATAGCCGGCAGGCCGTCTGTGACAAGGTTTACCCACAAAATTTGAATTGGAACGAGAGGCAATGGAAGCGCAAGAAGC
Source organism: Bacillus sp. FSL K6-3458 (assembly GCF_038005045.1). NCBI lineage: Bacteria > Bacillati > Bacillota > Bacilli > Caryophanales > Bacillaceae > Bacillus > Bacillus sp. FSL K6-3458. The sequence goes on from NZ_JBBOSI010000001.1 coordinate 2,552,417, forward strand.
ATCGCAAACAGCATAACCAAAATCTCTCCCACATTCGATGCCAGCAAATAGCGGACAAATTTGCGAATGTTTTCATAAATATTCCGGCCCTCTTTAATAGCGGATTTAATGGTCGCAAAGTTGTCATCAAGCAAAATAAGAGAAGAAGCTTCTTTGGCAACGTCTGTTCCGGTAATCCCCATGGATATGCCGATATCCGCCTGTTTAATCGCTGGCGCATCATTCACCCCATCACCTGTCATCGCGACAATATGGCCATTTTTTTGATAGGCCTTCACAATTCTCAGTTTATGCTCAGGTGATACACGGGCAAAGACGTACACATCTTCTGCTGTTTGCTCCAGCTCTTTGTCGCTTAGCTGATCCAGAGCTTTTCCATCAAGCACCTTTCCTTGCTTCGGTAAGAGACTTAAATCTTTAGCGATCGCTTTAGCCGTTTCTACGTGATCGCCTGTAATCATCACTGTTTTAATGCCAGCATCCCGGCATTCTTTAATCGCTCGTCTCACTTCAGGACGAGGTGGATCAATCATGCCCTCTAGACCGATAAATGTGAGGCCAGTTTCTGCCTGCTGAACAGAGGTGATTTTTTCTGTCAGGCTTACTTTTTTATATGCAATCGCAATAGTTCTAAGCGCTTGTCTTGCTAAACCTTGAATCGCAGCTTCTGTTTCTTGCCGGTGGGCCTTTGAAAATGAGGCGGTGCGTCCGCCGTGCATCATATGACTTGAACGGTTCATCAACACATCTGGCGCCCCTTTGGCAATGACATACCGCTCCTTCTGATTCGTTTCCACGACGACTGACATCATTTTTCTTTCAGAGTCAAAAGGGAATTCCTCCACCACACGAAATCCCGCTTCGATGAATTGCTCTGTAAAACCCGCTTTACGCGCAGCGGTTAGAAGTGCTCCTTCTGTCGGATCACCATCAAGTCTCATCTCTCCGTCTTTTTCAACGATGGTCGATGTATTACAAAGTGCTCCGTATAATAGCACCTTTTGCAGGCTTGGATGTTTGTCTACATGGACAAGTTCTCCGTTTAAGGTAAAATCACCTGACGGCTCGTACCCAGTGCCAGAAATATTCCATGTTTTCCCCTCTGCCCATACATGTGTCACTGTCATTTTATTTTGTGTCATTGTGCCTGTTTTATCGGAGCAAATAATCGAGGCGCAGCCAAGTGTTTCCACAGCAGGCAGCTTTCTGACAATGGATTTTTGTTTAATCATCCGTTGCACACCTAGGGAAAGTGCGACAGTGACGATCGCCGGCAGTCCTTCTGGAATCGCAGCAACAGCGAGAGATACACCCGCTAAGAACATATGATACAAATCATGACCTTGCACCACACCAAGAACAACCACAAGAACAGTTAAAAATAATGCAGCAACAATTAAAATTTTCCCCAGCTGCTCAAGGCGTCTTTGCAGCGGTGTTTCCATATTACCTGCTGAATCCAGCATACCGGCAATTTGTCCCATCGCTGTATTCATCCCTGTACCAATGACAACCCCTACACCGCTTCCCCTCGTGACAAGCGTCCCCATAAAGGCCATGTTCGTCAAATCTCCAAGCGAGACATGATCTCGTGAGAGCGGACTCGCATGTTTGACCGCTGGGATGGACTCTCCAGTGAGGGCAGATTCTTCGATTTCCAAACTCTTTGTTTCTAGTAATCTGATATCTGCCCCAATTCGGTCCCCGCTTGAAAACTTCACAATATCTCCCGGTACGAGGTGCTTGGACGGGATCTTGACCCATTCATTGTTTCTCCTTGCATAGACATGCGGCGTTGATAATTCCTTTAGTGCTTGGAGGGACTTTTCCGCACGGCGTTCCTGATAAAAGCCAAGCACACCATTTATCAGCACAATCGCCACAATCGCCACAGCATCAATGTATTCACCTAAAAAAGCAGAAATAATCGTTGCCGCAAGCAGGATTAACACCATAAAGTCTTTAAATTGCGCTAAAAAAATAACGAACGCCGACGCCTTTTTCCCTTCCTGCAATTCATTTGGCCCATGCTTTTCAAGCCGCTTTTGCACATCTTTTTCTGACAGTCCGTCACCTATCGATGTATTCATTGTTTTTAATAAATCGGTTTGGTTCAGTTCATGCCAATTCATTTGACCTCGTCCACTCCTCTTTTGTTCTCTCTCTTATGCAGTGTTCTATAAGCCAGTTTATTCAGACTCGTCCTAAATCATGCTATAATAATAAGACTGCCTAAAGAACGAGAAAACGTAAGGTTCTTTCAGTAGATTTGTGTGAAAGAAGAGGGTGTATCCAACATGTCATTTGACGGCATTTTTACATATGGTATGACAAATGAATTGCAAGAAACATTAACTGGCGGAAGAATTTCGAAAATACATCAGCCCTACAAGCATGAGCTGATTTTTCATATCCGGTCAAAGGGGAAGAATCATAAGCTTCTTTTATCTGCTCACCCGAGCTATGCAAGAGTACAGCTCACTGAGCATCATGATGATAACCCGAGCGAACCACCAATGTTTTGTATGCTCCTCAGAAAACATCTTGAGGGTGGGTTCATTGAACGTTTTGAACAAATTGGGTTAGATCGGGTGATCGTGCTGCACGTGCGAAGCCGAAATGAAATTGGCGATGAACAAACCCGTAAGCTATATATTGAAATTATGGGCCGGCACAGCAACTTAATTCTCGTGGAGGACGAAACGGAGCAGATCATTGACGGACTGAAACATCTTTCTCCATCTGTGAACAGCTATCGAACGGTGCTGCCCGGACATCAATATCTTCTGCCGCCGGCACAGCAAAAGCTGAATCCTTTTGACGTGACGAAGGAAGATATTTTAAAGCATTTACGTTTTCAAGAAGGGAAAATCGCCAATCAAATTGTCGATACATTCTCTGGGGTTTCTCCGCTGTTTGCTAAGGAAGCTGTCCACAGGGCCGGTCTTGCCAATCAGGAAACGATTCCAAGTACATTGCTCGAGATGTTTCAGCTCATTCAGGCGCATTCTTTTACCCCTCAGCTCACGAGAAAAGATGGGAAAGAGTATTTTTATTTATTAGAACTTCAGCATGTCGATGGTGACATGAAGACGTTTGATTCTCTTAGTGAGCTACTTGACCGTTTTTATTTCGGAAAAGCTGAAAGAGACAGAGTCAAACAGCAGGCGGCTGACCTTGAACGTTTTGTTGCGAATGAAAAAAAGAAAAATGAAAACAAGCTGAAAAAACTAAAAAGAACGCTTGAAGAATCTCAAAATGCGCATAAGTATCAGCTTTATGGTGAATTGCTTACTGCCAATATATATGCGATTAAAAAAGGGGATAAAGAAGCGACTGTTATCAATTATTATGATGAAGAAGGCGGAGAGATCACGATCCCGCTCAAAACAAACAAAACCCCTTCTGAAAATGCACAAGCGTATTTTACAAAATACCAAAAGGCAAAAAATGCAGTAGAGGCCGTAAATGAACAAATCAAGCGAACACATGAAGAAATTGTTTATTTTGACGAGCTGATCCAGCAGCTGTCCTCTGCCTCACCAAAAGATTTAGAGGAAATAAGAGAAGAACTGGTGGAAGGAAAATATTTGCGTCCCAAACAAAAACGCAACGCCAAAAAGAAAAAACCATCGGCCATTCAGCTTGAAGCATATGAATCTTCTCAAGGTGTTCCGATTCTCGTTGGAAAAAACAACAAGCAAAACGAATATTTGACCACAAAGGCGGCAGCTCGTGATGACATTTGGCTGCACACAAAGGATATTCCTGGATCACATGTTGTCATTCGTCACAAAGCACCTGATGAACAAACATTGCTTGAAGCGGCACAAATTGCTGCCTACTTCTCGAAGGCAAAAGAATCAAGCTCCGTCCCTGTCGATTATACGAAAATCCGGCATGTGAAAAAACCAAACGGAGCAAAACCGGGCTTTGTCACGTATGATCAACAGCAAACATTATTTGTGACGCCTGATGAGGATGTTGTCCTAAAGCTGAGAAAATAAAAAAAAGCCGATTAAATCTTTAGATGAGATTTTATCGGCTTTTTCTTTGTCTTTTTTTTCTTTCTATATAGAGCTCATCCAGTGCATCTACATCCTCTTGTTCAAGCAAGGTCTCAATGGCCGCAGCCAGCTGTTTAGTGCGGGCTGGGCTTGCACCACTCGTAGATATGGAGATTGTCACTTTTCCTGCCCTTACAACCTTTGGCACAATCACATTGCCTAGCTCTGACTGGCTCACACAGTTGACGAGCTGATGAGGAAGCGCTGATTGCGTCATCCACTCGTTTACTGAAGGATCATCTGTAGCAGCAACAATTAAAAATGCATCCTTTACATCTTCCGCATCCACTTTCTTTTTCTTCCAAGTCAGCTGATATGTCTCAATGAGATTCGCCATTTCATCACAAATGTCAGGGCTCACAATGGTTATGCTGCATGGCTCCATGCATAGCGCACTCGTCCTTCTAGCCGCAATCCTTCCACCGCCGGCAATTAGCACGTGTTTATTGGTTAGATCAAGATGAACTGGAAGCATGGCTTTCTCCTTGAAAACGAAACGCATCCTCTTTGTTTAAGATGGTTTCCTGCACACGTTCAATATAAGCTGCTTTTACATGGGGATGAAACCCAATATACCGGCAGACACGGACATCTCGCAGCCGCTCTCTCGCCTGATTCGCTTCACTCTCAATCTCTTTCATTAAAATGCCGGTAAATAAAAGATAAGGCACGAGATAGACAGGCGTATCATCATCTACTGTTAACTGTGCTAAGACGTCACGATAATTCGGTTCACACGCTGTAATAAAACACGGAAAAACCTCTGCACAAGGCAACATGCTTCGGACATCATCTGCAATGCCAAACACATCCCGCTTTACATCTGGATCAGAGCTTCCGCGGCCAATTAAGAGAATTTTTGCACGCTCTCCCTTGTATCCAGCTTCTTCAATTCTTGCGATAACCGCTTTCGTGACTTCTTGGTTCACGCCTATAGGTCTTCCATATGTCACCTTCACTTGTGGGAAACGTTTTTGCACTTTCACAATCTCATCTGGAATATCTGATTTGGCATGCATGGCAGTTAAAAGGAGGAGCGGGACGATCGCAATGTGGGTTGCTCCTTTTTGTACACAAGTCTCAAACCCTTCTTCGATTGAAGGGTCCGTCAACTCTAAAAAACAAATTTCTTGGATATCTGCTTCCACTAACGGCATACAGCTTTTCATAAAAGAAATGGCTTTATCCTGTGCTTCTTTTACCCTGCTTCCATGCCCAACATAAAGGACAGCTTGTTTCATTTGACTCCTCCTTGCGACCTTAGTTTTATTCAGACGAAAAGACACGATGTCTACACGTGTCTTTTCACCTTTGTTTTCATTTCTCAATCAGTGCTGGTTCAAACCAGTTCAACTTTTGATGAAAGTGAACGACATCTCCTACCACGATTAAACTTGGGTGCTCGATCCCTTCTTTTTCAACCGTTTCAGATAGTGTCGCCACCGTGCAGCAAGTCGTCTTTTGCCTTGTGGTCGTTCCCCAGTGAATAAACGCAGCTGGGGTTTCAGGATTCCGCCCATTTTTCAAAAGCAACCGCTGGACTCTTTCCACGTTTTTGACGCCCATGTAAATGACAAGGGTATCAATCCCCGTCGCCAGCGCTTCCCACTTTTCTTCAAAATGTTCATCCTTTTGATAATGCCCTGTCACAAACGCAACATTTGAGCTGAATTCTCGGTGCGTGACTGGAATGCCTGCATAAGCAGCCGCTGCAATGCCAGAAGTAATCCCCGGGACAACTTCATACGGAATACCATGCTCAGCTAAGCATTCGATTTCTTCACCGCCACGGCCAAATACAAAGGGATCACCGCCTTTTAGACGAACGACTATGTTCCCTTCCTTCGCATGAGCAACAAGTGCTTCGTTAATCGCTTCCTGTCTCATCGTGTGATGATTCGGCAGTTTGCCGCAATAGATCAACTCCGCCTCCGGTTTGGCATGGGCAAGAATCTCTTGATTGACAAGACGATCATATAAAATGACATCTGCCTGCTGTATTGCCTTATGGGCCTTTAGTGTAATTAAGTCTGGGTCACCCGGTCCGGCACCAACAATGTATACTTTCCCCATCTTGCTTTCTCCCCCTGCCATCAAGCGATTATTTCGTTTTATCCTTTACATAATCAACAAGGCGCTGTTTTGACTCCTCGCGTGATAATTCACCTGTATTTAGGACAAGCTCAGGCGCAGCTGGCTCTTCGTATGGTGAATCGATTCCCGTGAAAAATGGAATTTCGCCGTTTCTTGCTTTTTTATATAATCCCTTTGGATCACGCTCTTCACACACGTTCAGATCACATTTCACAAACACTTCGTGAAATTCTCCGTCTTCGACTAACTGTCTTACGATTTGGCGGTCTTCTTGAAATGGTGAAATAAAAGCAGTAATGACAATCGTTCCTTGCTCAACAAATAATTTCGCCACTTCACCGATGCGCCGAATGTTCTCTTTTCTGCCGTCATCTGAAAAGCCTAAGTCTTTATTGAGTCCATGGCGTACGTTATCGCCATCAAGAACTGTCACTTGGTACCCCTGTTCAAACAGCTCTCGAGCCGCTGCGTTGGCGATCGTCGATTTACCTGAACCGCTTAGACCTGTCAGCCAAATGATTCCGCTTGTATGGTTGTTTTTCTGTTGATATTCTTTTTTAGTAATAGATGAATCATGCCAAACGATATGTTCGTTGCTCATGTCATATCCTCCTTTAAGATACCGTCGTTTTTAATCCTTCGATTAATGTTTCAATGACTTCTTTTCGGCTGAACGTGCTCGGTGGTAATTCACCATTTCTCAGCATCGTTCTGACCTTTGTACCTGAGAGAATGACATGTTCGCTTTTATCATGTGGGCATGTTTTTGGTGTTGCCATGGCTTCACATGTATTGCAGTAAAAGCTGTGCTCAAATTTTAATGGTGTGATCCCAATTTCTTCGCTTGTAAATTGTTCAAATAGCTCCTGCGCTTCGTATGTGCCGTAATAATCACCAACACCTGCATGATCTCTGCCGACAATAAAATGTGTACAGCCATAATTTTTACGCACAAGCGCATGAAAAATCGCTTCCTTTGGTCCAGCATAACGCATGGCAGCAGGAAAAACACCTAAAAAGACGCGGTCTTTCGGGTAATAACCGTTCAGTAACACTTGATAGCTTTTCATTCTTACATCTGCTGGAATATCATCAGATTTTGTTTCACCAACAAGTGGATTTAGAAATAGACCATCCACTGTTTCCAGTGCTGTCTTTTGAATGTATTCATGCGCACGATGGACTGGGTTTCTCGTTTGGAAACCGACAATGGTTTTCCAGCCGTTTTCTTTAAAATGTTTTCTTGTTTCTTCTGGCTCATACGTAAATTGCGGGAAAGGTTTTTCACTGCGTTTCGTCAGTGTAATTTTACCACCAATATACGTATCACCGCGTTCAAATAATTTTTTCACGCCTGGGTGATTGCGGTCATCTGTTTTATACACATTCACTGCTTCCTTTTCCTTATCAGGTGTGTATTGATCTTCCACCTCAATGACCCCGTATACTGTTCCATTATACGATAGACGAACAATGTCACCTCGATTGATCTCCGCTGCTTTTTCCTTTGTGACAGGCAAAGTAATCGGAAGAGACCAAACGACACCACTTGCTAGTCGCATACTGCTGACAACTGCTTCATAATCAGCTTTCGTTAAAAACCCTTCAATTGGACTATACCCGCCAATTGCGATGAGTTCAAGGTCTGCAAAAGAGATGGCATCCAGCTCAATTTCTTTCGCAGCTGTGCTTAGATCAAATTCTTCATTTACTCGATTAATTAATACGCCACCATGTGGTGTTAAACTCATTTGTTCATCTTCCTCTCAATGTTCATATTTATTAGATGTTAATAGTCGGATTTATATTTAAATCCCGCCGCCCTGTTCATGAATCGAGCTGCTCTCATTTTTAACTGCCTTCATAAGACTCAGTGCACCTAGTGAAGCAAGCAGTACACTCATCATGATAAAGATAGAGTAATAGTCTCCTTTTAAGAAAAGGCTTACCAACAAATAAGATAGACTAAGTGATAAGAAAGGTGACACAACCCATACCTTCAGCATTTTTTTCACAACATGTTTATGAAAAATGTTCGGTCCACCCTTTGCCATACCAAGCCCAATAATGGACGAGGAGGTAATTTGAGTAAGGGGAACAGGGAGTCCGAATATAGAGCTGACGATGACAAGTCCTGCACCGGTGCTCGATAATAGAATGCCTTCACCCGTTTGATAGCGTGTAATTTTCTTTCCGTTTGTTTCTAGTACCCTTCTTCCTAGAAGCAGCGCCCCAATGGCCACAAAGATTCCGCCGTAAAGGGTTCCTTGCCCGACTGATAAAACACCTGACGCGACAAGCGGGCCGACCGCATTAGCGACATTGTTCATGCCGGCTGAAAATGCTTCTAAAAACCCACTAATAATCAAAACAACAGATAAGATCAATGTACCTTTTTTGGATAACGTCCGTTTAGGGAACAATCTGATGATTTTGACAACAGCAAAGGTAAAAACAAAGGCAACAATCGGAATAATCACCCAAAAAGAGACAATGACTAAGATCGATTTCACATACAGCACTTTATATGCGGCTGCCACACCGACCACAGCACCTACTGTGACCTCACTTGTGGATAAAGGAATGGCCAAGAGATTCGCTATGAAAAGTGATAATGCGGCCGAGCCAATGATGATACACACAATTTCAAGTGTGATGACAGATTCCGGCATAATCCCGGAGCTGATCGTTTTGACGACCTCACCGCCGCCAATCACTGAACCTGCTAATATTCCAACCGCACAAACGCTGAGCGCGTATATTGGCTTTTTGATCGCACCTGAACCATATGCGATGCCCATCGAAGCGGCTGCTCCGCTTGCGCCAATATTTAAAGCAAAGAATAAGCTAAATAAAATTGCGGCGATTTCCATACATTATGCTCCCTTACTCATGTAATCCGCACTCAGTCTTTGCTGTCCCTGACCATCTTCCAGAACGCAAATCATCAGCAGTAAATGCCGGCTGTGTACAAGGTGCACACCCGATGCTTGGATATCCTTGGTCATGCAGCGGATTATAAGTAAGATCCTCTCTAGACGCATATCTCCATATGTCCTTCCACGTCCAGTGGATGAGCGGACATACTTTGACTGATTGGAATTTTTCATCCTTATTTAAGAAGTTCGTACCTGCTCGTTTAGGCGACTGCTCTCTTCTTAAACCAGACAGCCATGCTGGATAGCCAGATAGTGCCTCTTGCAATGGAATGACCTTTCTCATATGGCAGCAGCTTTGAGGATTCGTTTCCCATAATTTATCACCATGCTGCTCATTCTGCTCTTCCACCGTCAGCTCAGGTGTTTTCAGCACGATGTCTAAACCAGGATATCTTTCCTTAACTGCATCAATGGTGTCGTATGTTTCCTTGAAATGCAGACCTGTATCTAAAAAGACAATTCTTGCATCTTTTTTTACTTTCGCAATAAGATCGATCAGGACAATGCCCTCAATGCCAAAACTGCATGCATAAACGAGCTGATCACCATAGTGGCCGTACGCCCATTTCAGCACAGATAGGGCCCCTTTATACAAATCGTCCTCTTGAAATGTAATGGACGGCTCTTGCCAATTTTCATAAGTTAACATTGTTTCTCCCCTTCCGGAGTACTGCTTCTATTGCTATTCTCCGCACTACTTTAATCTGATTTTTTCATTTTTTTCCACTTGAATCACTTGACCGTCCTGAACGACCAACGTAATTGAACCGAATTTCATATCCCCAATCAGCTCTTGCATGTGCTTCACTAAGTCCTCATCCTGGTTTTGTTTCAGTTCCATCTCCTCTTCCTCCTCACCGTTAAAATAAAAAAACTTTCTTTCAGTCCGAAAGAAAGATGAGGAAGCTCACGATTTCCTTATCTTTCAAAATAGAATCATTTTGCAGGAAGTAGCACCTTGCAAATCGCAGGTTGCCGGGCTTCATCGGGCCAGTCCCTCCACCTCTCTGGATAAGAGTTTTAATTTGTATTAAATATTAACACAATTCAAACAAAAGTCAACCCGACTTTATTGATAGGATTAGTTTTTATTTAAATTTGAGTCTATTTTACTATTTTTAACCAAATAAAAAACTGTGCAGTGCAGCACAGCTTTTTTAAAACAAGACAAGCTTTTTAGACCGTTTCTTCCATCCAAGATTCAGACGAAGGATCCTGTCTCCAGCGTTTTAGTTTATTCATAGCAGAAGGCTCAATTGCTTTTAGCTCAAGTGCCACTTCTGTCAGTGTGTCATAGTCTGTCAGCGTAACATAGGGAATGTTTTTCTCTTGAAAAGCCGCAGCTGCTTTTGGCAGTCCATAAGTGAAGATCGCAACAACTCCGAGTACGTCACAGCCTTCTTCTTCTAGAGCAGCCACAACTTCAAGAACGCTGCCTCCAGTTGAGATGAGGTCTTCTACGACAACCACCTTTTGTCCAGGTGATACGGCTCCTTCAATTTGATTTCCTTTTCCGTGTGCTTTTGGTTTACTTCTTACATAACACATCGGTACGTTCAGACGATCAGCTGCTAATGCCGCATGAGGAATGCCAGCTGTAGCTGTACCTGCGACAACTTCCGCTCCTTCAAAATGAGTGAGAATCAAGTCTTTTAAACCTTCCGCAATGTCCCCTCTGACCTCAGGATAAGACAAGGTGAGGCGATTGTCACAGTAAATCGGTGATTTGATACCGCTCGCCCATGTAAATGGTTCGTCTGGTTTTAAAGAGACAGCTTTGATTTGTAATAAATGCTTCGCGATTTTCGTTTTCATCCGGCAGTCACTCCCACTCTTTCAAAATTTGTTGATAAGCTTCCACTGGGTTTGTGGCTTTTGTGATCGATCTTCCCACAACAATCTGTGAAACACCCTGTTCTTTGGCAAAGGCAGGTGTCGCCACACGCTTTTGGTCATCCGTTTGATCATTTGGTAAGCGAATTCCTGGCGTCACAGTGAGAAAGGAAGGAGAGATTTGTTCATGAAGCTGTTTTGATTCATGAACAGAGCACACCACACCATCAAGTCCACTTTCATATGCCAATTGTCCATAATGAAGCACCGCCTCTTGCAATGGGCGGTCAATTAGTAATTCTTTTTTCATCATATCTTCTGACGTGCTTGTCAGCTGGGTCACTGCAATAATAGCCGGGCGATTTTGCCCGGCAGGGGTTCCGCTTTCAAGCCCCTCTACGGCCGCCTGCATCATTCTTTTCCCGCCGGCTGCATGTACATTCACCAAATCAACACCAAGTGCAGCAAGCCTGTTCATCGCTTTTTGCACAGTTGTTGGAATGTCATGAAGCTTTAGATCAAGGAAAATACGGCAATTTTTTTCTTTCAGTGCGTCAATAATGGCAGGACCTTCTTGGTAAAACAGCTCCATGCCGACCTTTACGAATAATGGAGTGCCTTCAAAACGATCTATAAAGGCGTGCGCCTCCTGTCCTGATGGAAAATCAAGCGCGATGATGGGCAAGTGCTTCATGTTTCCAGCTCCTTCCGATGCATTCCTCTACAGATGAATACCCATAAGCCGCTAACACATTCGGCAGTTCATCAATGATTTCCGGGCAAATAAATGGGTTCACAAAATTGGCTGTCCCAACAGCTACCGCACTTGCGCCAGCTAGTAAAAATTCAAGTACATCTTCAGCGCTTTGCACCCCGCCCATCCCAATAATCGGAATAGAAACGGCCTGACTGACCTCATGCACCATTCGGATGGCAACAGGCTTTACAGCAGGACCTGATAATCCCCCTGTTTTATTGGCAAGAATGGGTTTGCCTGTTTTTAAATCTAAACGCATCCCAATCAAGGTATTGATCATGGTGAGTCCATCCGCTCCAGCCGATTCAATCGCTTTAGCAATCTCAACGATATTGGCTACATTAGGTGACAGTTTCACATAAACAGGAACGGAGGAAACTTCCTTAACAGCTTTTGTCAATGTAGCCGCCATTTCTGGATCGGTCCCAAAGGCAATTCCGCCTGTTTTCACATTCGGACACGAGATATTCAGTTCAAGGGCGTGAACATTGCTTGCTTGACTAATTTGCTTTGCTACTTCAACATAATCATCAACTTGTGATCCAGCAACATTGGCAATAATAGGGGTATCGAACTGCTCAAGCCAAGGTAATTCATGTTCAAGCACGCCTTTTAGACCTGGATTTTGGAGACCAATCGCATTCAGCATACCGGCTCCTGTCTCAGCTACCCTCGGTGTCGGGTTGCCAAATCTCGGTTCAAGGGTCGTGGCTTTAATCATGATGCCACCCAGCAAGGAAAGGTCATATAATGATGCGAATTCTTTTCCAAATCCAAAACAGCCTGATGCAGGAATGATTGGATTTTTTAAAGATAAGCCGGGTAATTCGATGTTTAGCATGATAGCGCCACCTCCTCCGCTTTAAAAACAGGTCCATCCAGACAAACTTTAACATACGGTTTCTCGTGCTGATCGGTATGACAGACACAAGCAAAGCATGCACCGATTCCGCAGCCCATTCGTTCTTCCATTGAAATATAGACAGGCTTGTCGGGATAAGAGTCTTTTAGTGCTTTTAACATAGGTGTCGGTCCACAGGAAAGCAAGACATCAAAGTCCAGCTCATTCTCTTCAATGACATTTGTCACGAAACCTTTCGAACCATATGTCCCATCAACGGTTGCGATAAACGTATCTCCGAGTGCTTGAAACTTCTCCTCATAAAATACATCCTTTTTCGATTGAAAACCGAGAACATGTTTTACGATGACGCCTTTTTTCGTTAACCGCTTAGACAGTTCATATAGCGGAGGCACACCGATTCCTCCACCAACTAATAATGCGGTCTGTCCGGCCTGAACGACTGAAGGGTCATAGCCGTTTCCAAGCGGTCCTAACACATCGACTGACTCTCCCGCCCGCTTTTGGGAAAGGAGCTTTGTGCCCTCTCCCTCTGCACGGTAAATGATGGTTGCTTCTTGCTTTTCGGCATGAATGTTGGCAATACTGATCGGTCTTCTCAGCAGCGGTGTCATGGATTCACTGACCTTTATATGAAGAAACTGTCCAGCTGTTTGAAAGGATTCAACAAGATCACCCTTTAATGTCATTTCGTAAATATGATCAGCGATCTCTCGGTTTGAGACGACCGTCAAGTATGCTTTTTTCATATCGTTACTGTCACCTCAGCATTCGTTTTCACTTCTGGCATTTCATCTGCTCTAAATGTCATGCTCTCTAGCACTCTTAAAATCGCTTCCGCTGTATCTAGTGACGTTAAGCAAGCGACACCATTTTCAACAGATTCACGTCTAATTCTAAAGCCGTCTCTTGCTGGCTGTTTTCCTTTTGTTAAGGTGTTGATGACAAATTGGGCTTCACCATTTCGAATGACATCCAGCAGATTCTTTCCTTCTTCTCCTATTTTGCCGACAACACTTGATGGAATGGAAGCTTGTTTTAAGTAATTCGCTGTTCCTTCTGTTGCTAAAATATGATAGCCGATGGAATGGAATCTTCTTGCAATCTCAAGTCCTTCTTCTTTATCTTTATCAGCCACTGTCAGGAGAACCGTTCCGTCTTTTGGAATTTGAATGCCTGATGCAATCAACCCTTTGTAGAGGGCTTTTTCGATTGTGACATCTTTCCCCATGACTTCACCTGTTGATTTCATTTCAGGCCCTAGTGTAATATCTACTCTTCTTAGTTTTGCAAAAGAGAAGACTGGAACTTTAACATATACGCCTTCTTGCTCAACATGAAGCCCTTCTTGGTAGCCATAGTTTTTCAGTTTTTCTCCTAAAATAACCTTTGTAGCTAAGTTCGCCATTGGAATGCCTGTAATTTTACTTAAGAATGGGACAGTCCGGCTTGAACGCGGATTCACTTCAAGTACGTACACTTCACCTTTTGATAGAACAAATTGAATGTTCAAAAGCCCAATGATGTTAAGGCCTTTTGCGAGTTTAATCGTGTATTCTGCGATTTTCGCTTTGATGTCCTCAGACAAAGTTTGCGGCGGGTAGACCGCAATGGAGTCTCCAGAGTGAACGCCGGCTCTTTCAATGTGTTCCATAATGCCTGGTATGACAACCGTTTCTCCGTCAGACACAGCATCTACTTCAATTTCTTTTCCTGTCAAATACTTGTCAATGAGCACTGGATGCTGCGGATTGACTTTCACCGCATTCTCCATGTAGTGAAGGAGCTCAGCTTCTTGATACACAATTTCCATTGCACGGCCGCCTAATACATAGGAAGGACGGACAAGCACGGGGTAACCGATTTGATTCGCAATCGCTACTGCCTCTGGCACAGACGTTGCTGTCTTACCATTTGGCTGCGGCACGCCGAGTGTTTCTAATGTTTGTTCAAACTTGTCACGGTTTTCCGCACGGTCAAGGTCTTCAAGCGAAGTTCCAAGAATCTTAACCCCTCTATTTGATAATTCATCTGCTAAGTTAATCGCTGTTTGTCCGCCAAACTGAACAACGACACCTTCTGGTTGTTCAAGGTCGATGATGTGCATCACATCTTCTACAGTGAGTGGTTCAAAGTAGAGCTTATCTGAAATACTAAAGTCTGTTGAGACGGTTTCAGGGTTGTTGTTAATAATAATGGATTCATAGCCTGCTTGTTTGATTGCCCACACTGAATGAACGGTCGCATAATCGAATTCAACCCCTTGTCCGATTCTGATTGGACCTGAGCCTAGCACGATGACACTTTTATTATCTGTTCGTTCGGATTCATTTTCATCTTCATATGTGCTGTAGAAATACGGTGTTTCTGATTCAAATTCTGCCGCACATGTGTCCACCATCTTATACACAGGAACGATGCCTGCTTCTGTTCTTAGGTTATAGACATCTGCCTCATTCATATTCCATTCGCGGCTAATATAAATATCTGAGAAACCTTTTTCTTTCGCTTCTTTTAAAACGTCTACATTGCCTTTGTTTTCTTTTAGTGTCTTTTCAAAAGCGATGATGCCTTCCAGTTTATGAAGGAAGAAATAATCAATTTTCGAGAATTCATGAATCTGTTCGACAGTATAGCCTCTTCTTAGCGCCTCAGCGATATAAAACAGACGCTCATCTCCTGCTTTGATAATCCGCTTTTCAAGCACTTCGTTTGTAATGTCCGCTTCGTCTTTTAATTCAATGTGATGCACATCTGCTTCAAGTGAACGAACAGCCTTTAAAAGAGACTCTTCTAATGTGCGGCCAATCGCCATGACTTCACCCGTTGCTTTCATTTGTGTTCCAAGTCGTCTGTTGGCAGATTCAAATTTATCGAACGGCCAGCGCGGGATTTTTGAAACAATATAGTCAAGTGCTGGCTCGAACGCTGCATATGTTTTGCCTGTGACTGGGTTCATCATTTCATCAAGTGTTAGGCCGACTGCGATTTTCGCTGCAAGTTTTGCAATTGGATATCCAGTTGCTTTAGACGCAAGAGCAGAAGAACGGCTCACGCGGGGGTTTACTTCGATAATATAGTATTGGAAGCTGTCTGGATCAATCGCCAGCTGTACGTTACATCCACCTTCAATGCCAAGTGCACGGATCAGCTTGAGTGACACATTACGAAGCAGCTGATATTCACGATCACTTAGCGTTTGACTTGGTGCCACAACGATACTGTCACCTGTGTGGATGCCGACAGGATCAAAGTTTTCCATGTTACAAACCACAATGGCATGATCTCCGCTGTCACGCATGACCTCATATTCAATTTCTTTAAAGCCTGCGATACTTTTTTCAAGCAAACATTGTGTCACCGGACTTAACTTCAGTCCATTCTCGACGATTTCTTTTAATTCTTGCTCATTTGTACAAATTCCGCCGCCTGTTCCGCCTAGTGTATAGGCTGGTCTAACAATGACTGGGAAACCGATTTGATCTGTGAATGCCATCGCTTCTTCAAGGTTATGGATGATTTCACTTTCTGGTACAGGTTCATTTAATTCATTCATTAGATTACGGAATAAATCTCTGTCCTCTGCTTTTTGAATAGCTGACAGCTTGGTCCCTAGTACTTCAACACCGCATTCAGCGAGTACACCAAGATCTGATAATTCAACAGCAAGGTTCAATCCAGTTTGTCCGCCAAGTGTCGGCAGAATCGCATCAGGACGTTCTTTTCGAATGATTCGTGTTAAAAATTCTGGTGTCAGTGGTTCGATGTATACCTTATCGGCCATTTCTGTATCCGTCATGATCGTCGCAGGGTTAGAGTTCACAAGAACGACTTCATAGCCCTCTTCTTTTAGCGCTAAGCAAGCCTGTGTGCCTGCATAGTCAAACTCCGCTGCCTGACCGATGATGATTGGACCTGAACCGATCACTAAAATCTTTTTGATATCTACGCGTTTTGGCATACTTCTTCCCCTTCTTTCTCAGTTGTATGAATCATGTCCATGAACTCGTCAAATAAGTAGTTCGCATCTTCTGGACCCGGTGATGCTTCTGGGTGATACTGGACAGTGAATGCTGGTGCTTCTTTATGTTTTAATCCTTCAATCGTATTATCATTTAGCGCAATATGTGTGACTTCAAGCACGTCTTCATTAATGGCGCTAACCGTGTAGCCATGGTTTTGAGACGTCAAGGTTACCTTGCCAGTTGCTAGTTCTTTGACTGGATGATTGGATCCTCTATGCCCAAATTTCATTTTTTCTGTACTTGCGCCGCACGCAAGCGCGAATAACTGGTGTCCTAGGCAGATACCAAAGAGTGGTACCTTTCCAATCAGCTGCTGAATCATTTCAACCGCTTCTGGCACATCGACTGGATCCCCAGGTCCGTTTGAAAGCATGATGCCATCTGGTTTTAACTGTAATACTTCATCTGCCGTGATATTGTATGGCACCACAATGACATCACAATCTCGCTTATTGAGTTCGCGCAAAATGCCATGCTTCATGCCGAAATCGACAAGCACAATTCTTTTGCCTCTTCCTGGACTTGGATACGCATTTTTCACAGATACTTGGCTTACTTGATCTGTTGGTAGCTGCATTGTTTGAAGGCGGCTCACAACGTCTTCTACTTGTTCATCCGGTCCTGCAAAAGCTCCTCTTAATGTACCTGCACTTCGAATCATGCGCGTGAGCTTGCGTGTATCAATGCCGCTAAGACCCGGGATATTTTTCATTTTTAAATACTCATCAAGTGAGTATGAAGAGCGCCAGTTTGAAGGCTTTTCACAAAGCTCTTTCACGATCAGCCCTTTCACAAACGGTGTGATCGATTCAAAATCATCACGGTTAATGCCATAGTTGCCGATCAGCGGGTAAGTGAGTGTGACAATTTGTCCGCAGTACGACGGGTCAGACAAAATTTCTTGATAGCCTGTCATCCCTGTGTTAAAGACGACTTCTCCGACTGACGGTTCTAAGCTGCCAAAGCCTGTTCCTTCGAATACTGTTCCGTTTTCTAACACTAAGCGTCTCTTCATTTTACTAGTCTCCCCTCTTCATAAACGACTTTCCCAGATGCAAGTGTCATGACCGGCCATCCTGATACAGTCAATTTGTCAAACGGTGTATTTTGCCCTTTAGATAAGAAGCTTTTTTTGTCAATTGCCATTTCTTTGTTTAAATCAATCAGTGTGATATCAGCGATTTGACCTTCTTCCAGCTTTCCGTATGGAAGAGCAAAGGCTTCTGCTGGTTTGATGGTCATATAATCAACTAGTTCTTTTAATGTCCATTCTCCTGTTTTCACAAAACGTGTGTACAGAAGCGGGAACGCTGTTTCAAGTCCGACAATCCCAAATGGTGCCCTCTGCATCGTTTCGTTCTTTTCTTCTTCTGTATGCGGTGCATGGTCTGTGGCAATAAAATCAATCGTGCCATCTAAAAGTCCCTCGATCAGTGCCTCGCGATCTTCTGCTCCTCTGAGCGGCGGATTCATTTTATAGTTTGTGTCAAGACCTGGAATGTCTGCATCACATAAGAGAAGGTGATGTGGAGAGACCTCAGCCGTCACACGAATGCCTGCTTTTTTTGCATCGCGTACCACTCGGACGGATTCCTTTGTACTGATATGACATACATGATAATGACAATTCGCTGCTTCTGCTAAGAGGACATCTCTTGCAATATGCACCGATTCACAAATTGACGGTATCCCATTTAACCCATTTGCTTTTGAAAAGTCTCCTTCATGAACGCATCCTCCATAAATGAGTGAGTTATCTTCACAGTGCGCCACTATGGCTTGATCAAGGCTTGCTGCCTTTTTCATTGCTTCGTACATCATGCCTGCGGTTTGAATACCAACACCGTCATCCGTAAAGGCAAATGCGCCCGCTTCTTTTAACGCTGCAAAGTCTGTCATCTCTTCGCCAATTTGTCTCGTCGTGATGGAAGCGTATGGCAGTACTCTTACAGAGGAGGTCTCTTTGATTCGATTCATCAGCCATTCCATTTGTTCTTTTGTATCTGGAACTGGTCTTGTATTCGGCATCGCTGCAATGGTCGTATACCCGCCTCTTGCTGCTGCCTTAGAACCTGTTTCAATGGTTTCTTTTTTCTCGCCGCCTGGCTCTCTTAAATGCACATGCAGATCAATCAAACCTGGTGATACAAATAGCCCTGCTGCATCAATGACTTCTTCTCCGTCTTCTCTTTCTAAGTGACCCATTGCTTGAATCACTTTTCCTTCTACCCTAATATCCTGCTGCACTCTTTCCCCTGTGCTTGTTAAAATAAAACCGTTTTTAATGAGATATGACATAGACAGAATCTCTCCCTTTTTGATGTAGTCTGCTATTTTGAAAAGCCCTTTTTAACACAGCCATTCGGATATACACACCATTTTCCATTTGTTTGAAAATCCTTGACTGTTTTGACTCTACTAATGAATCATCTATTTCAACACCTCTATTTACTGGTGCTGGATGCATAATAATTGCTCTTTCTTTCATTTTGCTTGCCCTGTCTACTGTTAATCCATAAGTCGATAAGTAACCCTCGTTGCCCATCTTTTCTGAGTGTCTTTCATGCTGAATTCTCAGCAGCATCACCACGTCAGACCGCTTCATGGCTTCGTCCACTTCGACATACGTTCCATGAGGATTTTGTTCATCTTGGAAAGAAGCTGGTCCTGAAAAGAGCACTGTCGCTCCTAGTCTTGCGAGGACTTCAGCATTGGACCTTGCCACCCTGCTATGTTTGATATCACCATGAATCGAGACCGTTAATCCTTCAAAACCGCCAAACTCTTCATAAATCGTCATCAAATCCAGCAATGATTGGGTAGGATGCTGACCGCAGCCATCTCCCGCATTAATGATTGGAATCCCGACCTTCCCAATCAGCTCTTTGTAATATTCGTCTGTACTGTCTCTGATGACACATGCCTTGACTCCGATGGATTCAAGTGTTTTCACTGTATCGTAAAGGGTCTCTCCCTTTTGAACAGAGGTACTTGCTGCGTCTAGGTTCAGCACATTCATTCCAAGTTTCTTCTCTGCCACCTCAAAGCTAAAACGCGTTCTTGTACTTGGTTCAAAGAAGAGGTTCGCTACAAATTCACCTGCTAAACCATGTTCCTGTTTCCCTTTTTTCAATGCACATGCTTCTTCAATCAGCTGTAAAATTTCTTCCTTTGACAAGCTGCTCATTGTCGATAAATCATTCATTTTTTCTGCCCCCTCTAGTTTTTCATCACTTTCAGGTTCAAAAAAACCCTAAGCCTCGGCAGCTTAGGGTTCTCCAAAAGAAGCAGGGGTGCTTTCGCACGTTCTGCTCCGTTTAGAACCCTTGTCAGCCTCACTGGACTTCTTTTAAAAGGTTTTCAGTATTCGATTCATTTGACTCATCATCTTCTGCCTTCTGATGCGGCAGAATCAGGTTTAACAGGACGCCAGTAATGGCAGCGAGTGCCATTCCTGACAGCGTCAGATTGATTTGTTTCACCTCAATGAATGCCCCGCCAATTCCAATGACTAAGATGACTGATGCGATAATGAGATTGCGCTTTTCTTCAAAATTCACTTTATGATCAATCAGGATTCGCAGTCCGCTTGAGGCTATGATTCCAAAGAGCAGGAACGAAACGCCCCCCATAACCGCGGACGGTACTGTACTGATTAATGCTGAAATTTTCCCAACAAAGCCGAAGCAGATCGCAAACACCGCTGCTCCGCCGATGACGAAGATACTGAACACTCTTGTGATCGCAAGGACGCCAATGTTCTCTCCATAAGTCGTTGTTGGAGGTCCGCCGATGAGTGAAGCGAAGATTGTCGCCGCACTGTCTCCTAAAATGGAGCGATGAAGACCTGGCTTTTTAATAAAATCTTGTCCAACAACTTTGCTTAACACGACTTGATGGCCGATGTGCTCAGACATGGTCACAAAGGCAACCGGCACCATCACTGTGAGAATGCTTAAGGTCACAGCAGGTGTATAGTCGACAAATGGCACAACAAAGTCTGGTACAGCAAACCATTTTGCGTCAATGACCGGCTGGAAGTTCACAATGCCTTGTGTTAAAGCAAAAAGGTAGCCGCTGATAATGCCGATTAAGACTGGAATCAAGCTAAGGAATCCTCTTAGGAAGATCATACTAATAATGGTGACAGCGAGCGTGAAGCCTGCAACCATTAAATGCTTCAGGCTGTAAACAAGCTCCTTTGCATTTGGATCCACGTACATCGCCATGTTAACAGCTGTTCCAGCGAGTCCGAGTCCGATGACCATAATAACGGGTCCTACAACGACAGGCGGCAGAAGCTTCATTAGCCAGCCTGTGCCGAGCCATTTGATAAATAATGCGATGAGTGCATATGCCACACCCGCCATAAAGGCACCTACCATTGCGGCTCCTGGGCCGCCGGTGGCTTTTACATTCAAGATAGGGGCGATAAAGGCAAAGGACGATCCAAGATACGCCGGAATTTGCCCTCTTGTGATGATTAAGTACACAATGGTTCCAACCCCGCTTGAGATGAGCGCAACGGCTGGGCTCATATCAATGATCTTTGGTACAAGAATGGTTGCACCAAACATGGCAAACAAGTGCTGCAGGCTGAGTGACAGCCATGTGAACGGTTTTGGGATATCTCGAATGCCTAAATTGGCTTTTTGCTGACTCATGATTTTCCTCCTAGATGTGTCCTATTTCATTAAAAAAGCCTCTTTGCGAGTATGCGCAAAGAGGCCTAGAAAAACCGTACACGTCACTTTAGTCGTGTGCTCGGTGTCTCTGTTATTGCCCTCTTTGCAAACTCTCTGGAATGCATTTAAAAAGGTTATTTTTCATATATAGCGACAAGGTCGTTTTGATCTACTTCATTGAGCTGAACCATGACTGTCTCTGCTTTTGATGTCGGGATGTTTTTTCCGATATAATCTGCCCGAATCGGCAGCTCCCGGTGTCCCCGGTCGACTAAAACAGCCAGCTGAATGGAAGATGGTCTTCCTACATCCACAAGCGCATCCATAGCTGCTCTCACCGTTCTACCTGTGAACAGAACATCATCCACAACAATGAGTGTTTTGTCATTAATGTCAGCTGGAATGTCTGCACCCTTGACAAGCGGGTCTTGATTCTCTGTCTTTTTTGTCAGGTCATCACGGTATAGCGTAATATCCAGTTCACCCACAGTCACGGGGTTTCCTTCTATTTGCTCGATGCGCTCTGCAAGGCGCTTTGCAAGATGAATACCTCTTGTCTTGATCCCGGCCAGGATGACATCCTTCATCCCTTTGTTGCGCTCAATCATTTCATGTGCAATACGGGTAAGCGCTCGTCTTATCGCTTGTTCATCAAGAATAACTGCTTTTTGTTCCATCTTTTACACCTCTTTTTGACAAATAAAAAGCCCCTTCTGCAAAGGGCAGAGAGGGGCGCTCATTTGTGCATACTCGTGCACAAATTGATCCGTTATCCTTCTCAGCCTCTCTGGACTGTTTTAAAGAATCTCAATTTCTTCGTTTATTATTTCAAAAAAAGAACGGCCTGTCAATCGTTATTTCTTAATGAATCGATAAAGCCCCGCATATCAGCTGGAATTGGAGCTGTAAACTCCATATATTCTCCTGTTCTAGGGTGATCAAATCCTAACACGCCTGCATGCAGCAGTTGTCCATTGAAATCAACAGTTTTTCTCGGGCCATATTTTGGATCTCCTGCAAGCGGATAGCCAATGTATTTCATATGAACACGAATTTGGTGGGTTCTTCCTGTTTCAAGGCGGCATTCTACAACGGTAAAGTCTTTAAAGCGCTCCATCACATCAAAATGAGTGACCGCCTGCTTTGCATTTTCTTTTGTGACCGTCATGCTTTGGCGATCTTTTTTGTCTCGACCAATTGGTGCATCAATCGTTCCAGTATCATGCTGAATGATGCCATGAACAACGGCTGTGTATTTTCTAGTGACCGTTTTCGCCACCAGCTGATTGACGAGTGATTCATGCGCCATATCATTTTTTGCGACCATTAAAAGCCCTGACGTATCTTTATCAATCCGGTGGACAATTCCTGGTCTCATCACACCATTAATGCCTGACAAATCATTGCAATGAGCCATGAGGCCATTGACAAGAGTACCTGTCACATGTCCTGGTGCTGGATGAACGACCATTCCTCTTGGTTTATTAACCACTAGTACATCTTCATCCTCATAATAAATATCAAGATCCATTGATTCCGCTTCTACATCTAGTGCTTCTGGATCTGGAATTTCTACTTTGATTTGATCTCCAGCTTGTACTTTATAATTGGCCTTCACTTGTTTTCCATTTACTTCGATGAGCCCATCTTTCACCCACTGCTGGACTTGGGTTCTTGACCATTCTGGTTCAGTTGTGCTTAAAAATTTATCAAGCCGTTCACTCGTTTGTTCTTCTGAAACGGCAATGTTTACTTGATTCATGTAGTTGACTCCTTATTTTTCTTTCCATCTAACAGCATTTGAATAAAGAGCAGAATGACCCCCACACATAGAGAGGAATCTGCGATATTAAAGATTGGATAATGATAATCCCCAAATACGAAATGAGCAAAATCAACCACTTCTTGACGGAAAATACGGTCAATAAAGTTTCCAATTGCTCCGCCAAGCATTAAGGCAAGCGCTACGCCAAGTAGCTTGTCCTTTTGTCCATGTTTTTGCAAATAATAAACAATTCCTGCAATAACAACGAGTGTGATCACATAGAAAAACCACATTTGTCCTTGGAGAATCCCCCATGCGGCTCCTGAATTTCGGTGGGATGTGATGTAAAAGAAGCCATCAATCACAGGAATAGAATCACCGAGCATCATATGTTTGACAATGAGCCATTTTGTTAATTGATCTAAACAAATTATCACGAATGCGATTATGTAATAGAACACACACGTTCCTCCATCTTCATACTTTGGTCTTTATGCATTTTATCAAGAAAACAGGATGGAGTAAAGAAACTTTAGTTGACAGACAAAAACCTCCCTACATGTGGAAGGCTTCAAAATGAGAATCGTTTGATTCATAAGGATAAGGGGTGAATGCTTTTTTCTCGTATTGCTTATGATATAAAAAGTCGTCAGTCGTACGAGCAGTCGGAAGAATACTCATTTGTTCAATAGGCATTGTATGCCCTGTCGCCTCGCATATGCCATAAGTTCCTTGTTCAATTTTTGCAATCGCGAGCGAAACATCTTGCAGTTCTTCTTTAATGTGATAAAGAAGCGTGGTCGTTTTTGCTTGATCGAACGTGACATGTTCAGCGGGTGAACGCAATGATGCATATTCAAACAGTTTCGATTGCAGTTCTTCTCTCATTTGAAGGAGTTCCATGTAAATCGTCTCTAGATCGCCATTCATGTCGCTGTTTCAACTCCTGCCCTGTCGTGATAATCATATTGTTGCCCCGCCTGTTCACTTTAAAGCCATAAGATTTTTCCTTTCGTTCTAAACGCTGTCATTTTCTCTATATCAAAAACGCCCCGCTATATGCGGGGCGCTAGTTGGTGATATCACGCTGTTAATTCTGGTAATATTTCTCCACGATTTCAGCATTTTTGAGCGACAATGTTGGGTATTTTGGATTTGCGCCAACATCTTTTGAAATAATGCGGGAACGTTCGCACAGTTCGCCTTCTGCTTTTTGAACAACAATACGTCCTGATGTGTATTCAGGCGCTGATGCGTCTGCATGCTTCTCATCTTCTACTGTTAACTCAGAAATGATAAAGAGCTGCTTCACATCTTCTTTAATGGATGCAAGAAGGTTTTTCACTTCCTCTGTTGCATAAAGGGTCACACTCGCTTCAAGTGAACGTCCGATGACTTTCTCATTACGCGCAATTTCCAGCGCTTTTAGCACATCGTCACGTACTTCCATAAAGCGGTCAAACTTCACTTCTGTCGCTTCTGCTTGAGGAACAGCTACACCTTCTGGCATATCTGTTAACTGAACACTTGGCTCTTCAACAAAGCTTAAGTGGCTCCATAGTTCATCTGCTGTATGCGGAAGAATTGGTGCTGTTAGCTTCACTAACGCCATTAATGTTTCATAGAAAACCGTTTGCATGCTGCGGCGGTCTGGATGATCCGCATGCTCAATGTATACCACATCTTTTGCAAAATCGAGATAGAAAGAGCTAAGCTCAATCGTACAGAAGTTGTGGATGGCATGATAGACAACCGCAAATTCGTAATCATCATAAGCTTTTTTCACTTTATCAATCAATTTGTTTAATTTGATTAAGATATACTGATCCACTTCGCGAAGCTCTTCGACTGGTACTGCATTGACTGCTGGATCAAAGTCAAACAGGTTACCATGCAAGAAGCGGAACGTGTTACGGATTTTACGATAAACTTCTGCGACTTGTTTTAAAATGTCGTCAGACACTGGATGATCGGCTTGATAGTTGACAGAAGATACCCAAAGTCTAAGAATCTCCGCACCAAGCTGCTTCGCCACTTTCGTCGGATCAATCGTATTGCCTAATGATTTACTCATCTTGCGTCCTTCTTTATCAAGCGTAAAGCCATGGCTGAGAACACCTTTATATGGCGCTTTTCCAGTGACTGCAACTGCTGTAGATAAAGATGAGTTAAACCAGCCGCGATATTGATCAGAACCTTCAAGGTAAAGGTCTGCCGGACGAACCAGGTCATCTCGTTCTTCTAATACCGCTTGGTGAGAAGAACCAGAATCAAACCATACATCCATGATATCTTGCTCTTTCGTAAATTCACCATTCGGGCTGCCTGGATGTGTAAAGCCTTCAGGCAATAATTCTTTTGCTTCTTTTTCAAACCAAATATTCGAGCCATGTTCTCTAAATAATTGAGAGACGTGTTGAATCGTTTCATCTGTGATGATTGGCTCACCATTTTCAGCATAGAAGACTGGGATTGGAACGCCCCATACACGCTGTCTTGAAATGCACCAGTCACCTCTGTCACGCACCATATTGAACAGGCGCGTTTCGCCCCAAGCTGGAACCCATTTCGTTTCTTTAATATTATCTAATAGCGCTTCTCTGAAATCTTTAATGGAAGCAAACCACTGAGCAGTTGCACGATAAATTGTTGGTTTTTTCGTTCTCCAGTCATGCGGATAGGAGTGCGTGATAAAGTCGAGCTTTTTCAATGCGCCTTTTGCTTCAAGCTGTTCTGTGATGGCTTTATTGGCATCCTCGTAGAATATTCCTTCAAAACCAGGTGCTTCTTCTGTCATCACACCTTTTTCATCTACTGGACATAACACATCAAGACCGTACTTCATACTTACGATAAAGTCATCTTCCCCGTGACCTGGCGCTGTGTGAACACAGCCTGTTCCTGCATCTGTTGTGACGTGATCGCCAAGCATCACAAGAGAATCTCTATCGTAAATTGGATGTGCTGCAACGACCTTATCTAATTCTTTACCTTTTAAGGTTTTCACAACTTCGTACTCTTCAAAGCCAAGTGTTTTTGCCACTTGTTCAACTAGCTCAGATGCGATGACATATCGCTCAGCACCCACTTGAAGCACACTGTACTCTAGGTTTGGATGTACACAAATGCCAAGGTTTGCAGGAAGTGTCCAAGGTGTTGTTGTCCAGATGATGAACTGCTCGCCGTTTTCAAGTACGCCTTTGCCATCTTTCACTTTAAATGATACGTAAATCGATGGTGAACGTTTGTCCTTGTATTCAATTTCTGCTTCAGCAAGTGCTGATTCACTTGAAGGAGACCAGTTAACAGGCTTAAGACCTTTGTAAATATAGCCTCTTTTCGCCATTTCACCAAAGACAAGAATTTGCTGCGCTTCGTATTCAGGCTTCAATGTCACATATGGATTATCCCAGTCTGCTCTTACGCCCAAACGTTTAAACTGATTGCGCTGACCTTCGATTTGTTTCCATGCATACTCCTCACATAGTTTACGGAATTCTGCTGTCGACATTTCTTTGCGTTTGACTTTTTTATTTTTCGTAAGGGCTGTTTCAATCGGTAAGCCATGTGTATCCCAGCCCGGTACGTACGGTGCATGGAATCCATTCATTGATTTAAAACGGACAATAAAATCTTTGAGGATTTTATTGAGTGCGTGCCCCATATGAATGTCACCATTCGCATATGGAGGTCCATCATGCAAAATAAAGGTCGGGCGTCCTTTTGTCCGCTCTAAAACCATTTGATAGATGTCTTTTTCTGCCCACTCCTCTTGGATTTCAGGCTCTTTGTTCGGCAAGTTCCCTCTCATCGGGAATTCTGTTTTTGGCATTAATAAGGTGTCTTTGTAGTTCATACCTATTCCTCCACATGCAAATTCGTATTAAAAAACAATAAAAAAAGCCCTCTCATCCCATAAGGGACGAGAAGGCTTGTCTCGCGGTACCACCCTTTTAGACAAGCGCTTTGAAATTGCCGCTTATCCACTCTAAAATCGTAACGTGATCTGACGCCTTTTCTTACTCATTCATTTCAGAAAAGGAACTAAAGGGGTGATCTCATTGCAGCGTTTCGTAATGTCAGGCTTCCACCGTCCCTGATTCGCTTTATTACGCATGTAACCGCTGCGAGTGTCCCTTTCAAACGTTTATCTCTTGTTAATTTATGATGGTATTATATGCAACATGAGCACGTCATGTCAAGGTGATGCGCTTATTCTTTTTCGTCAAAGACAGCGTCAACTTCATATTCCAGCAAATGATCCCAATCATCATTTTTCAGAAGATCAAGCTGAGCTTCGATGAGCATTTGGAAACGAGTTCTAAAGACTTTCGACTGTTTCTTGAGCTCTTCGATTTCCATTGCAATCTTTCTTGATTTTGATAACGCTTCGTTGATAATACGGTCTGCATTTTTCTCAGCTTCACGAATGATCAATTTCGCTTCTTTATCAGAATGACGCTTCACGTCTTCTGCTGCTTCTTGCGCCACAAGAATGGATTTGTTTAATGTTTCTTCAATTGTTGCAAAATGGCCTAGTCTTTCATCAAGCTCGTTGACTTTGTCTTCAAGCTCGTTCTTTTTGCGAAGTACGATCTCGTAATCTTTACGTACTTGGCTTAAAAACTCATTTACTTCATCTTCGTCATAGCCGCGAAAACTTTTTGTGAACGTTTTATTATGAATATCATTAGGTGTTAATGGCACTCTTGCCACCTCCAGATTCAAATTCGTTATGTCAGAAGCTCAAATGTTACTTTGAATTTATCTTTTTTCGTCTTCCCATCAATTGTTTTTAAGCTAAAGCGGCCAAATCCCCTGACAGAGAGCTGATCACCTTCACCAATTGTAAAGGAAGGGTCTTCAGTGACTTTCCAGTTTACTTTGACAAGACCATTTTTGACCAAAAGCTGTGCTTTTTGCCGAGACTGACGGCTGACAGCAGCACATACAGCGTCAAGCCGCAGTGAAGAAATCGTATCTTCTTTGATATCGGTTTTGCTGATGACTGGCTGAAGATCTGCCTTGCTGATTTCCTCTAATGAAACAGATGCTCTGCCGACATGCGTCAGCTGAGCCCGAACAAAATCGGCAACATCGCTTGTACAAATAAATTGCACGTTGTCCTCTGAAAACAACAAATCACCGAATTTTTGACGCTTCAGGCCTGTCCCAATGAGCGAACCGAGAAGGTTGGGGTGTTCTATAGAAATAAACTTTTTCGCATAGTTCACCTGAAAATAAGTCAGTTCAAAATCCTGTATGGTCGGTGCTAAATAGTCAGGATAGATCAAAGCCCTTTTCCGCTCTGCTTCCTCATACCCGCCAAAAAACATGAGACCCAGTTCATCAGAATGCTGAATCACGGACTGGGTAATGAACTGCTCACGCGGATCAAGAAAGTCTGTTAATTTCATTCGATATTGATCGAGTGCGGTGTTTTTCCAGCCTAATACTTGGTCGACAAATGGCTGTTCGTCTTTTCTAAAATGTTGATAAATATCGCTCATTTTGTTCCCCTTTTATGTAAAAGAGCCTGGCAGATGCCAAGCCCGGCAGCCTGTTTACATGAATCGAACAATCATATTATAAAGACCAGTTAGTCCATACAATGATGCGAAACGAATCACAAGCAATGCCACAATTGGCGAGATGTCGATCATGCCAATTGGCGGAATAATTTTACGGAATGGTTCTAAATACGGTTCGCAAATGTTTGTCAAGAAGCGGCCAATCGCTGTTTCTCTTGCAGATGGTACCCATGACATAAAGATGTAAATAATGATCGCGAATGAGTAAATCGTTAATACAGTCTGTAGAAACTGGAAAATGTAATATAGAGTCACTTTGGTTTACCACCTCTGAGGTTCTTCCTCTGTCAATAGCTCTGATATTGTGCCAGATACATCCACATTATCAGGAGTGCAGAGGAATATATTCGAGCCAATACGCTGAATGTCTCCACCGATTGCATAAACCGTTCCGCTTAAGAAGTCGATGATTCGCTTTGCTTGATCGTGCTGAATGCGCTGCAAATTGACGACGACTGCACGCCGATTTTTAATATGATCTGCAATCTCCTGTGCCTCTGCATAAACACGCGGCTCACTTAACACCACTTTAGAGGATTTTTGCACGCTTTGCAAGCTGACGACATTTTGTTTTCCTGCCTGAGGACGCTCTTGAAATGCCGCTTTATCTTTTGTGTTTTTTTCTTCTTGTGCTGGTTCTCTTTCTTCATCAATATATTCGTACTCATACTCTTCATCATCGAGTGTGAAGAAGCTTTTAAACTTATTTTTTATGCTCATGTCACGCACCTCCTGTTTCATTTCCAACAAGTGAAGAGCCAATCCGAACAAATGTCGCACCTTCTTCAATTGCGATTTCAAAATCGTTTGACATGCCCATCGATAAATGCTGACAAGGTGCATTTACTTGGTTCAGTTGTTTTACCTCTTGTTGAAGGCTTTTTAATGTTTTAAAACAGTTTCGTATCACAGTATGATCATCTGTAAATGGAGCCATCGTCATGAGTCCAGCAATTTCAATATGTTTGAAATCAGCGAGCTGTTTGACAAATGGAATCACGTCTTCGCTTTGTAAGCCGTGTTTTGACTCCTCAAGTGATGTGTTCACCTGTACAAAACAGCGAACCGTGTGATCCGCTCTTTTTTCAATTTCATTCGCAAGAGACATTCTGTCTAGCGAATGTAAGTAGTCAATGGTCTGAATGACAGATTTCACTTTTCGCGTCTGTAAACTGCCGATGAAGTGCCAGCTAATGTTTTCATCGGTTATGGCTGCCTGTTTTTCAAGTAACCCTTGGTCACGATTTTCACCAAAGTGCAAAATTCCGGCATCCTTGGCTTCTAATGCTCGTTCAATCGAGACATACTTTGTGACAGCGACAACCGATACATCGTCTGGATGTCTACCTGCTCTTTTACATGCTTCGTTTATTTGTTCATTTATTTGTCTGAGATTCTCTCGTACATTCAATTGCACTTATGCCTCCTTAAACCCGACAAAAGACATCATACGTCCTGTTTTCCCTTGATCACGCCGGTGTGAGAAGAAATGCTGCTCATTGCAACTTGTGCACATCGAACTGACATGTATGTTTTCTTCTTTTAATCCTGCATGAAGTAATACGTTTTTGTTTAGTGTTTTTAAGTCAATTTTGTATTGTCCTTGTGACATCTCGGAATACACATCCTCTGTTGAAAAAGGAAGCTGTTTCACTTGATCTATGACAACATCATCTACTATGTAGCAGCAGCTGCCAATGGATGGTCCAATGACGACTTGTATATGATCGGCATCAGCGCCTTCTTGGCGAACCCATGCATCAACCATGTTGGCGCCAATTTGTTTGACGGTTCCTTTCCAGCCGGCATGAGCCGTTCCAATCAGCCCAGATTGCGGAGCTAGAAAATAAAGCGGAACACAGTCAGCGAAACAAAGAGCGAGCATGATGTTTGGTTCAGAGGTGTATAAACCATCTGTTCTAGAGAGTGCTTCATCATACTGAAGACTTCCTCTTCCCTTTTGTTCCTTCGTGACTTTCATGATGCGATCCTCGTGTGTTTGGTCAGCAAACACCCAATTAGAGAGCGGCACAGCAGTAGCGTCTGCAATGACTTGACGATTCATTTGGACACTAGAAGCATCATCTCCTACATGGAGTCCAGTGTTCATTGATTGATATGGAGAAAGACTAAAGCCGCCATTTTTTGTCGTAAAACCGGCCAATATCTCTTTTCCAGAACATGTCATGTTCGTCCAATCATGAATCAGCATTGCATCAGGTGATTTCTGCTGAAAGGGGTCATATTTGTCTATCAAAGCTGCCTCCCACCTTTCATTCATCTCTCTTTATATCGCTCCTATTTTACCACAAGACCTGCTAAGACAGTTAGTGGGATTCATTAAATATTACACTCAAATGTGCCCTTTCTACAGGTTTTTTTTCAAATTGATATGAAAACGTAATCTTTTTACCCGAAAAAGACATTGATTGCTGAGAATGGAGAGGTTGTTTTTAAGGAAAATTTGATCTATTAGTTGAGGAATTTACACAAATTAAGAAGACAAACGGACAAGTATCACATCTTCGCCAATTTTTACTATATTTCGCCACGGGACAATCATTTCCTCTTCTTTTCCGAAAAATCCCATCATTTTACCTGTACCGCCAATGATAATCGCTTGTATTTTACCGCTCGTGACATTGATATCGATGTCTCCAATAGTACCTAATTTTTTTCCGCTGGACACATCGACAACATCCTTGATTTGGAATTCAGAAATACTGATCATCTGTCCTTCCCCGCCTTTCGTTTTCTACTATAATATGTATGATGGAAAAGCAGGGAAGCAGACCAATAGTTTCTCTTATCTACAATTTACTTAAGTGAGGGCGGCCGTTTTGCCACATGACTTCGACTGGACATTCAAAAAAGGAAGAAAGCAAGTCACTTGTCATCATCTGCTTTGTCTCCCCTTTATGAAAAACAGTACCTTCTTTTAATAATAAGGTGTGCTGAAAAATCGGGAGAATCTCTTCTGCATGGTGGGTCGTATAGAGCAATGTGGGCGCATCTGGTTTTGATGCAATCAATGAGATCGTCTCTAGCACCTGTTCTCTTGCTAAAAAATCAAGACCCGTCACAGGTTCATCTAAGATCAGAAGCTTCGGATCATTCATTAAAGCTCTTGCGATGAGCACTTTTTGTTTCTCTCCTTGCGACAGGGTTTCATACGTGCGATTGGCATATTGAAACGAGCCAAATGTTTTTAATAAATCAATCGCCTTCTCTCTTATCTCATCTGTCGGTGTTTCATAAAGTCCGATGGAAGCAAATGCCCCGCTCAAAACAATTTCAAATGCATTGTCATCTCTGTGCAGCTTCTTTTCAAGACCAGCAGAGATGAGACCAATTTTCTTCCTTAGTTTTTCACCAAGCGCTTCCTTGCCAAACACATGGCCTAACACCGTCATCTCACCTGACGTTGGAAAATAATATGAGCAAAGCATATTTAATAAAGCCGTTTTCCCAGCACCATTTAAACCATAAAGCACCCAGTGTTCCTGGTTTTTCACCTGCCAGTCAATAGAACGAAGCAGCCATTTTCCATTTCGTTTTAAAGAAACATCCTTCAAGTCAAGCGACACGATCTTTTCCCCCTGAATAAAAATTCTGAATATACAAATAATAACGTCTACAGCATATCGCAAATGTTTCAATCAGTAAACCTAACGCAAAAAAGCTGCTCCCTATAAGGAACAGCTTTTTTCCATGGTTACGAAATTTCAATTCGTACGCCTTCTTTAATATCAGGAAACGTATGTGGGGATGCAAAGACAGCTCCCGGTAATACATCATCAAACGGCTCTTGGAAGTAGATCGAAATATGGCCGAGTTCCTTAAAGTTGTCATTTGCTTTATTGCCTAAAGCAGTAATGGTATAAGTTTGGTCGCCCACTTGAATCGTTCCGCCTAATTTCAGCGGCTCTTCTTCTAAGTGTTCAAACTCATGAATGACAGACATATCTCTTAATTCCTGCGGCGCTGCTGGTCCAAATAAAACAATCAGCTTATCTTCTTTAAACTGCGGGACTAAGATCCCAATTTCTTTTACGACAGATTGTGTTACCATGTATCTCGATTCCTCCTTTAATACGTTTAATACATACCGAAGCTGGCAACGTATGCGATCACAACAGATAGAACGCCTGTAATGAGACGGCTATACAAAACAGCTGGTACCCCATATTGTACCGTTTCCGGCTTCGCTTCACCAAGTGATAGCCCAACCGGGATAAAGTCACACCCTACTTGACCGTTGATCGCAAACAGTGCTGGAAGAGCAAATTGAGGCGGAATGTTTCCTAGTGCAATTTGACTACCAATCAGTACACCGATGACTTGTGCGATGACTGCCCCAGGTCCTAAGACAGGCGATAGGAACGGTAAGGTACAGACAACAACGAGCAGTAAGAGCCCCCATAAAGATCCTGCCAAAGGTGAAAGGAAATGGGCAATCAGATCACCGATTTTTGTATAATTGATAATTCCAATTAACATACTGACAAAGGCCATGAATGGAATAATGTTTTTAAGGAGCATATCAACAGAATCACGACCAGCTTGATAGAATGTGCCGGTTACTTTTCCGATTCCTCTTGAGAATCTCATGAGGAAATTCCCTTTTTCTTGACGTTCGATATTTTCCTCTTTCAATTTTGAATAGGTTTCTTTGAAATTCTCTTTGTCAATTGGGCCGCTGCTTTCTTGACCTTCTACATTCCCTTCACTATCAGATGCTTCAGCAAAGGAAATATCTTTTTCTGTGACACCTGATACGAAGATATCCTCTGTAATGTGTTTTGCAAGCGGTCCAGAAGGAGAGGATGCTAGCACATCGACAGTAGGAATGCGTTTCATTGGATAAAGCCCAATTCGCGCTGTTCCTCCGCAGTCAATGACAACACACATCATTTCATCTTCTGGTATAGAATTTTTAAAGCCATCACATGCTTCTGTCCCTGTCATTTCTGCAATTTTACGTGCAACTGGGTGAATGCCTCCTCCTGTAATGGAAACGACCTTTCTTCTTTTACCGGTTGGTTCAAGCTCTAATCCTTTTCCCCATCCGCCAGCACCTTTTGCAACAAATACTTTGTGGTTTGTCATGTCTAACCCTCCCCTATTGTGAATTCGCTTTCATTTTTCCTGCTAAGTACTTTGTGATCCATTCCGTAATGATTCCGCGAAGTAAAATGACAACGATCCCGACTAAGAAGTAACGAACAGCCAGCTCTGACATAGAGTATCCAGCTTCTTTAATCCCGTTCGCAATTCCTAAGTAGACAAACAGTTCTCCTGCGTTGGCATACGGGAACAGCGATGTCACCGGATGAACAAATGAAACAGCTGAATCATAGAATGCTGGTTTTTGTTTTTCAGGTAAGAAGCGGCCAAACGTATAAGCCATTGGGTTTGTCAAAATAAGAACGGATAAGATCGGCATTAACGTATAGCGCAAAATGGTATATTTCGCTGCAAACTGAATCGCTCTATTCACTCGCTCTTCTCCAATAAACTTCATGACAGCATAAGTGAAAGTAAGTAACACAACAAGCGTTGGAACGATACCTGTAACAAGACCCATGAACTGCTTTCCGCCGGCTTCAAACATCCCGATAAAGTGCTCTCCAAACCATTGAATCCATTCCATGTTTCATCTCCCCTTTCTTAGTTCACATTTGTTATATTTTTTTTAGAAATCGAGACAAGCGCCTGCTCCGCTGCCATGGAGAGTGCTTGCATGAGAGCTGGTCCCCTTTTGCGCTTTTTCAATGTTTGTTTCATCATGTGATGCTCATCAAGCACAGCCCCCACATGTTTTCCTTCATAGGAAGGCAGTTCCTTAAATTTAGACAAAATCGAGACGCCACCCAGCACATGACACTTTTGAATGATGTATGATTCATCGACAATGATGAGCGCAATGGCTCCAGGACCAAATTTGCGCCGCTCCATTCCTGAAAACAAGTGATAGCCTTGTTTCCCTTTATAGTCGTCAATCAGTGAATCCATGCTCTTGCGGTAGTACTTGATTTGAATAAACGATAAACCATACTGCACAATCAAAATGATACAAAGTACGATTGCTAATTTTTCCATAGCCTCACGTCCTTATGATTGAAATAAGTGATCTTGTAATGAACGCAGCTTCCAGACCGTTGTGCTTGCATCAAGTTCTACATCATCATGAGATAGGAATTGCCCCAATTTGATATCTTTTTTCGCTACCACTTTTCCGCTGATTAAGCCAATTGGGATGTGGCCGTTCGCTTTCATGTCTTGATGTGTTTCAAGTACACCTCTTACGGAGTATCCGCCAATACCATCAAGTGTTTCTCCTGCTTTAATATCTCTTTTCGCCACAGCGACAGTTTCTGATACTGGTACACCAATTGGATGGATTGAAGAATCGTGTTGTAAGACTGCTTTTGCGATCGTCACTGGTGTTTCAAGACTTGCTAAGTGGAAAGGACGATACAGTGTGTAGTGAGGACCTTTTCCAACTTTTAAGTAGCGAAGTTCTTCATCTACTGGCTCAAGATCACTCTTGACGATGACAAAGACACCTGGTGCCAGTCCGTTTACATATTCAACGACTCCGAAGTTATCCAGTACGCCGCCTTGCTGTTTTTGATTTAATTTATCTGCTACATTTTCTAAATTCGCTTCTACTCCATGCATGCCGACTTTATCAGGCAAAAGTCCTGTTGCATTACTTAATAGGTTCATTTCTGCCATCGTTTTTGTTCCGTCTTGGAATGCTGCTAGCATGTGGGCACTCATATGTTTACTATCTGCTTCAGCTTTACACGTATCTGGGTTTGCTTCTGGGAAGAATGGGTTGTTCTTACCTTTCCCAGCAACCAATACTTCAAGCCCCATTGTTTTTGCAAATTCGTATAGTTCTAGCGTTGCTGCTGGTTCATCTCCAGCTGATCCAGAGTAAACAAGTCCTGCATTCGTGAATAATTTATGCATGACCAAACCGATCGTAATATCGACTTCTACATTTAAAAGAACGAGATGTTTTTTTGAATTAAGCGCTTCCAAAGAAATGTTTGCTCCGACCTCTGGAACACCTGTTGCATCCACAACAACTTCCACAGAATCTGATTGAATCACTTCTCTGTAATCATTTGTGACGACCATTTGATGTGGTTTCGCATGTTGCTTGTAAAAATTCGCTGCTTTCTCAGCTGCACTAAGATGAATATCACAAACACCTGCGACAATCATGCCTGGAATTTTAGAAATTTGTGAAATGAGTCCAAACCCCATTTGGCCTGCCCCGATAATCCCAACTTTGATTGGATCTCCGCTGCGTTCTCGTGCTAACAATTGTTGATAAATTGACATCTAAATCATCCTTTCAGGTTTTCTTGCTTCACAATAGATTGCTAGAAAAATAATCTGAAACTTTTAACAAATGTTATAAAAATTAACAAAAATCCGTTTCTTGTAACATTTGTTATTTTATTTATCATTTGTTATGAACTTAGTTTATATGATGTGTCAACTTTGTGTCAAGATAAAATCGATAAAATTCTCAATCTTTTTGAGTCTAAAGACTCAAAAAAACTACCTAATCGGCTTAGGTAGTTACTTTAATAGGGCATCTCCGGTTTGTTCATCTGTAATTAACACATGAATTAATCCACCTTCTAACGCTGCCCTGATCGCTTCAATTTTCTCTTCTCCTCCAGCGACACCAATCACAAGAGGGATCTCTTTCAGTTTTAGAGGACTGATCCCCATCACCCGGTCGTTCCACGGATGCGGATACACTTCACCTTTATGATCAATAAAGTTATAACAAATGTCACCCGCGACATCTTTCGCTTGCAGGATATCTTCCTCACCACTTGTCATATAGGATTTCACCATCGTTGAATGTTGCGGAACCCCGCCTATTCCTACGACCGCGATATTTGATGATTCTCCTAATTCAATGACTTTTTTAATCGACGGCTGTCTAATGAGTACATCTTTCGCTTCTTTCGTATCAAGCATGACAGGCACATGTAAAAACTCACATTTGGATTTGAGTGCTTCTGAGCATCTTCCAATAATATAGTTGGCATGAATATCAACATCTTCATTTCCGACGCCTCCGACAAGCGGAACAAATGTCACAGATGGAAAATGCTGAACAGACGTAAGCGCTTTCGCCATTTCATGCAAGGTTGTCCCTGATGAAAAACCGATGACTTGTCCATCCTTCATGACTTTTAATAAAAAGCCCGCAGCCGCAGCTCCTATTCTACTTTTTGTTGTTTCTTGACTGAGAGATTCCACACACACGACTTCTCGCAGCCCGTATTTTCGCTCTATTTTTCTTTCTAACGAACCATATTGTTGATTTACTTCATCATGAATAATGATTTCCACGATTCCTGCTTCACGTGCTTTTGCCAAATATTTCGATATGAGCGAACGGCTAACCCCAACAGCTTCTGCAATTTTAGATTGAGTGGCGCCTTCTTCATAGTACATATGCGCAACCTTAATGAGCAGCCTTCTTTCATCATGGAATGTCATAATAACCCTTCTTTCCGCTTCTCTATTCCCTCACAAATGATATTTTAAATAACATTTGTTAAAAACAGATTAAATGAAAAAAATAACAGAGTCAATACTACAGATGGGTTCTCTAAAAAGAATGAAAAAAGCCGCACATTAGCGGCGGCTTTAAAAAATATTTTTATTCATTTGTTTGATTGCTGCTTTTTCAAGCCTTGATACTTGTGCTTGAGAAATGCCGATTTCTTCTGCCACTTCCATTTGTGTTTTACCTTGGAAGAAGCGTTTGCGAAGAATCATTTTTTCTCGATCATTCAATCTGCGCATTCCCTCTTTTAAGGCCAATTCTTCTACCCATTGTGTATCTTTGTTCCGTTCATCACTAATTTGATCCATCACATAAATCGGATCTCCTCCGTCATTATAAATCGGTTCAAACAAAGAAACAGGATCTTGAATGGCATCTAGGGCAAAAACAATTTCCTCATGAGGGACTTCTAACACTTTGGCAATGTCTTCTGCCGTTGGTTCCTTGCTTGTCTCACTAATTAGTCTCTCACGAACTTGAAGCGCCTTATAGGCAATATCTCTTAGTGAACGAGACACCCGGATAGGGTTGTTATCGCGCAAGTATCGACGGATTTCTCCTATGATCATAGGGACCGCATAAGTTGAAAATCTGACATTGTGGCTTAAATCAAAATTATCAATTGATTTCATTAATCCGATACAGCCTACTTGGAAGAGATCATCAACATACTCGCCTCTGTTGTTGAAACGCTGAATCACACTTAAAACCAACCGCAAATTGCCATTGACTAGCTTTTCTCTTGCTGTATCGTCACCTTCATCTTGCAGCTGTCTGAATAATTTTCTCATCTCGTCGTTTTTCAGAACAGGCAGTTTGGAGGTGTCGACTCCGCAGATTTCCACTTTATTTCTGGACACTTTTTTCCCTCCCTACAGGAGCTGTTGTACAAAGTTCAGTATCTCCGTGGGATGGAAAAATATGCACGGTCTATGACGAGAAATATGTGAAAAAATGGTGATCCCTTTGACAGTACAGGGATAAAGCTTTCAAAAAAAATTTTTTAGACCATCTTATTAAATTCTTTTTGCAATCGTTTAATAATTCTTTTTTCGAGCCTTGAAATATAGGACTGAGAAATACCAAGCATGTCGGCAACATCTTTTTGGGTTTTTTCTTCACCGCCAACTAAACCGAACCTCAGTTCCATGATCTGTTTTTCACGATCGTTTAATTGTTCTAACGCTTTTTTCAGTAATTTTTTATCGACATTTGCTTCAATATCCCGGGTGATAATATCATCATCTGTCCCAAGAACATCTGATAAAAGCAATTCATTGCCGTCCCAGTCAATGTTAAGCGGCTCATCAAACGATACTTCTGAACGGATTTTATTATTTCGGCGCAAATACATCAA
Organism: Bacillus sp. FSL K6-3458; assembly: GCF_038005045.1. NCBI lineage: Bacteria > Bacillati > Bacillota > Bacilli > Caryophanales > Bacillaceae > Bacillus > Bacillus sp. FSL K6-3458. The sequence continues at coordinate 2,591,003 of NZ_JBBOSI010000001.1, forward strand.
AATCTCATTTTCAATACATCTAGACGCATATGTGGCCAGTTTGATTTTTTTTTCTGGATTAAACGTATTTACTGCCTTGATGAGTCCTATCGTTCCGATACTAATCAAATCCTCAATATTAATGCCTGTGTTTTCAAATTTTCTTGCGATATAAACGACCAATCGCAAGTTTCTTTCGATCAAAATGGCTCTTGCTGTTTGATCACCTTTTGGTAATTTAACGAGCAATTCTTGTTCTTCATCCTTTGATAATGGCGGAGGCAGTGCCTCACTTCCACCAATATAATAAATCTCATCACTCTTTAGCCCTAGCTTCATGAGGAGTTTATACCAGTAGTAAGTGAGTTTAAATTTTAATTTTTTCATCTTCTTCTCCCTTCTAAATGTCCAGTTGACTTCGTAAGATAAAAGACATCACAAAAAAACTACGACACCCCTTGTATCATTTTTCCGTCTAACATCTCTGGATGAATGATGGATTGAAATTCCTGATCTGCTGATAATCCACTTAGACTCATCCCAACAAAACACTTCGCTGGCTGGATCATATGCGTTTTTGTATAAAGGACGACCGTATCTGGTTTAAAGCATAGTAGAAACCCGTGATCATGACCGACTGCGCGATACGGAACGAGTCTTAAACGATCAAGCAGCGGAAAATGGTCATCGAGCTTTTGCATCACTTCAACAGGATGAAACTGTTTCATTTTTTCTATAAATGGCTCTCCGAAAATAGATGTGAGCTGATCGAGCTGGACGATCATGACAGGTGTTTTCGTCAATGGATCATACAGCTGATTTCCAGAATCGACCAGACCATTTAAGCGGATTGTTTCTCCTTGAATGTGTATCTCCACAAGTACTTGTTCGTCATATTGTCTTTTTTTCGCACCAACCTCTCCTAATCGTTTCTTTGAAAACAGCCAAATGGCCGGAAAGCCAGTGAGAACAAAAAGCCAGCTAATGGGATCACCAAATCCATCATTTTGTGAAATAAGCAGTCCATCTTGAATGACTGTATTTGTCTGCAAAAACGAATGAACCCCGATCATGCCCCCTCCCATCAAAAATGTGACAAAGTAAAAAGCAAACAGGTTTTGAAAAAAGGAACGAAATCTTTGAAAGCCAAAGGTTCCAAGCACGATCAAGACAGAAAAAAGCAGTTTACCTAAAGGATGCGACACAATCATTGCAAATGGCGTAAAGAGCAAGAGAACAATGCTCGATCCAATGAGAGCTCCTAACATATATCGCCTTTTTTTCACTTGTCGTTTGAGAATAAATGCCGTGAGTAAGAGCAGCAATAGATCAAAACAAAAGTTTAACAGCCAAATGACATCTAAATAAATGACCACCTTCTGCTCCTTTCATCTGAAACAAAGAATCAAAAGCAGTACTTGCACTTGTTTGTACCAGTATAAAACAGTCATCGGATGGAAGTCTGTCAATTCTTGTAGGGGATGATAGAGAACTTTTGGTGGATTGTTATCGTTTTTGTCGACGTATGAGACAGAAAGGACATCCGAATGATTTGTTGGACAAGTGTCTCCTCTATCCATTGCACAAAAAAAGACACGCTCCGAAGAGTCATGTCTTTTTCGCTGTCATTCTTTCTCATTGATGGTGAGTGTTCCTTCTGCCTTCTGTCTTGTGACATTTCCATAATCATCTTTGACAATGACTTCAATCACTGCACCTTTTGCTTTTGCAATAGATGTCGCCGTCCAGTAGCCTTCATACGTTCCCGGTGCTACTTCACGAATCGGCAGTTCGGTTGTGTTTTGAAGTTTTGATCTAGCATTTGTCAGCGGCATATGAAGAACAAAGGTGGCATCTAGCTTTTCCCTGCTTTTAAATGAAACCTTAACCGATTCACCTGATGATAGATTCATATTATCTTTTGGCGTTAATTCAGAAATAACAGGTGCATCATATTGAACATCGATGTCGACCTTTTTAGTCGTTTTGTTTCCAGCTGCATCTTTTGCTGTCACTTTGATTGTATTTTTCCCGTTCTCAAGCAGCACCCTTGCAGAATATGCCCCATCCTTTACGGTCGCTTTTTTTCCATTGACTGTGACTTGATCTAGATAATCATCCGCTACTTTCCCTTCCACCGTGAGTGATTCTCTATTAGACTTGTCGCCTTTTTTCGGTGTATCAATGGTCAATGTCGGTGCTGTTTGATCGATGATCACCTTGACTGGCTTGGAATGTTTAGTTGAGCCTTTATCCGTTACAGTCGCCGCCGTGAAGACATGCTCTCCACTTGGAACAGATACATTTTCTTTGAAAGTACCCGACTCATCTGATTTGACGCTGGCCACCTCTTCATCATTCTGATAAATGGCCACATTGAGACCCGGAGAGGCTGTGCCTTCAATCGTCAATTCACCTTGATTTGTAATGGTTCCTTCCTTTGGAGAAGTGATTTCTGGTATATCTGCTTCATAGTTTACGAGCGCACGAATCATATAATTCCCCTCTTCTTTCGGAGAAGGAGAAAAAGCACCGCTCGTCAGCTGCCAGCTTCTTTCAGCATTAGGGCCATCTTCATCTGTGGCAAGTCCCGGCGATTCGGTATTCTTTTTCGTTTGAATATAAACAAGATAGAAATCTCCATCCACTGTAATGGCTTGATCTTCTAAATCTACTTTTGTCCATTCACCATTACGCAGTGCATTTGCTTTTAAAGGTCCTGCGATTTTCTCACCTGGTGCGCCACCCTTCCCAGAAGCATCATATACTTCAACAGCAAATTCATCGCCTCCAGGAGCTGGCCATTCTGATGTCCAAAACCGGAAAAGACCACCTGTGACTTGTGCTTGTTTCTTTCCTTTTTCTAATGAAAACTTCACAGCCCAGCCATTGCCAGGATCGTAGAAAGCCCGCGCATTTTCAGCCGTTCCATCATCGTAGCCAATCTCTCCCGGAAAACCGATAAAAGGCTCAAGTTTCACTGACTTTTCAAGTGGCTTTTCCGTCACATCCGCTGTAAACGTATAGCCTTTAAACCCCTTTGCAAAAATTTTGACTGTATAGACACCGCTTAATGCCTCTAGAGAAAATTCACCGGCTTCATCTGTTTTCACCGGCTCAATTTTTGCGTCCTCCACAAGATAAACAGTTGCATTCTTCACCTTTTCACCAGTTGTTTCATTGACGACCGTGCCGGAGATCGTTCGTTTCTCTAGCGGCTGTAAGGAGAAATTCGCTTCTGCTGTTTCTTTTGATGCCACTTTGACTTTTTGGGACCGTGATTCAAAGCCGTAAGCTTCCGCTTTCACTGTCCATTCTCCTGCTCCTTGAGACAGCTGATATTTCCCTGTCGCTTCATCGGTGGAAGTTGATTTTCCGCTTTCTAGAACACTGATTTGCGCTTTCATTGGAAGAGCTTGAATAGACGGAGCATCATGACTGTTTTGCTTTTGAATGTGTACATGTTTATTTTTTACTTTAGCAGGCTTTGCCTTTTTTGGATCAACTGATTTCTTATTCTGGCTGGTGGAATTTTCTTTTTTGATCACACCTAGCTGGTTCTTGGCTTGTTGAGACAAAGCCTCATCTGTGATTTTCACATCATCTAAATAAAAGCCATCTTTTGTGACACTGCCATCTGTTCTTATCTGAAACAGGACTCTCACTTTTTGACCTTTATAAGCAGATAAATCAACTTCGCCTGCTGTCCACGCATTTGTTTTCCCCGTATAAGCTGTCACTTGAACGGCGTCTTCCCCCTCTGGCTGTACATAGACATGCACATAATCATAATTGGCTTCGAGATCATGCCAGTATTGATATTGCAGGTAGGAAGAACCTGAATCTGGTACAGCAATGAGCGGCATAGACAAATTGGCATCCGTTTTATTTTCATAAGGACTGTCTAAATTGGTGGCATAGACATGTTCCCCGCTAAATGCTTGTTTTGGACCTGTGGACGGTTTTCCCCACTGCCACGGATCTTTTGTTCCACCACTGAACCATCCACTTGGCCATGCTTCAAAATCTTGTGAGTAGCCAGTGGTGATGGATGTTTTAATTGGAAGTGTATAAGAATCTGATGCCGCTTCATTTTCTCCAAAATCTTTCACAATCCATCGGTACGTCACGTTTTCCCCCTCAAGTTCAGGGAGCTGCACCGTATAGGTTCCTTTTAAATGATTTCCATCCGTGCGGTTGGCTTGCAATGTCTCCCGTTCACCTTGATCTACTCGGTAAGTCAAAGAAACATTTGCCACTGCTATCTCATCTTCTGCAGTGATGGTCAATGGGGTTGGCGTTGCAGCAAAAATTTCATTCGGACCTTTATGTGAAAAAACAGGTGGCTCTGTATCTTCTCCCTCTTTTGTCACCTGGCCTTCAATCGTACCGATTCCATTGGTTAAAGCCGTAATCGCCTCTCTTGCATCCACTAACCCTGCCCCATAGCCGTTGTTAGGGGATTCAGGAAATTGCTGATCTGTCAGTGGTTTCGCTGTCTCAATGAGAATTTGCTGAATTTCATCAACAGAAAGGTCTGATTGCACTTGGCGAAGAAGAAGAACAACAGCTGAGACATGCGGACCTGCCATCGATGTACCATTCCACCCATCCTCATATCCTTTTCCCGGGATCGAAGAACGAATGTTTACTCCCGGAGCAGCAATATCTGGTTTCATTACGCCATATGGAGAAGGACCCTGAAGGGAGAAAGACCCTAACTTGTTGTCCTGATCTGTTGCGCCTGTAGCAAAGGCTTCTTGATAGTTAGCGGGATTTGCAATCGAACCCGCACCGCCTGGATTGAATAAATCGGTATTACCGGCTGAAAATTCTGGAAAGATGTCTGCTGCTCTCCAAGCATTCACTACATCTTTATACCAATCATCAAGACCTGGCCCACCGCCCCACGAATTATTCACAACATCAGGTGCCTTTTCTGGGTGAGGATTTCCGTTTTGATCTTTCGGTGCTAAAATCCATTCACCGGCATCTAACAGATCAGCATCTGTACCGCCATCTTCTGAAAAAGCTTTCACTGCAATCCATTCTGCTCCCGGTGCGACCCCAATTTGATTCTTTCCATCTGGCTCAGAACCAACCATTGTGCCTGTCACATGGGTCCCGTGCTCCAAGTCATCATAAGGGACTTCAGAGCCTGTCGTGGCATCATACCAATTCAGTTCATGAGATGGTTCGTTCGGACGAGCAGGATCAAACCCGCGGTATTTTTCTTTTAGCGCAGGATGATCCCATTCGACACCTGTATCAATACTTGCCACAACGGTTCCGGTCCCGTCATAGCCTAAATCCCACGCTTCTGGTGCATGCACCTGAGCAATATTCCATTCGACTCCATCTACTGCTTTGATTTGTTTGTTTGGCTTAGCATGCTTCAGATCAACAGGACGATGAAGTTGACGAGTTTCATTCGGCAGCACTTGAGCTACTTCTGGAAAAGAAGCAACCTTTTCCATCACTTCTTTTGTTGCCGTCACAGCTAGACCATTCACAATATAGTAGGAATGAATATCTTTCACTTGCTTATTCTTTTTTTCCTTTTGTAAATACGCTAGGAGCGCTTGCTGCGTTTCATCAGATGTTGCTCTCAGCTCAGATACAACGGCTGATCTTTTTGTGTACTGCGTTTTAGCCGCAGTTAATTTTTGTTTTTTTGCTTTTGATACAGCTTCTTTTGCTACTTTTTGTACATTCGTTTGTTCCTTCATTTTGACTAAGAAGGTCACCTTATCTTCCTTTTGAAACTGCTTCTTTAATCTCGAAGAAATCTTGGCTTTTGTTGTCTTAGAGGAAACGGCTTCCTCCTGATATGAGGTAGAAGTCGATTTTGCTTGAACCATCCCAAAGCTTGTCATCGTTAAAGTACCAATCACCAAAAGACTCATGAAACGATAGACGGCGGTTTTACGAAACTTCACTTTCAATAAAATCCCTCCTCCTCAAATGGTCAAACAGTGTGTATCCTGCCCCTCCCCCTTCTTTTTGATCATGACAAGTTTCATGGTGTTCTCATTAATGTAGTCAAATAAAGTTCAACATTTTGTCGTTTTTTGTAAAGGAAATGAAAAATGATTCTTTTGACTTAAAAGACTCAAACCAAAACACATACGATAGTTCCAAATAACACGTCAGAAACAAGACTTTTATATCAATCAGGCTCAGGATCTTCTCACCAAGCAGACATAAAAAAACCCCTTCCAAAGGAAGGGGATGAATCGTGCTTGCTTATCGTTTGTTGCGGTTACGTAAGAACGTTGGGATATCCAATGTATCATCACTTGACTGTGTATTTTGTCTTGGTTGTGATGATGTTTGCTGATGTTCCTCACGTTTTACTTCACGCTTTTGTGGAATGGATTGATTTTGCTTTAATCCTTGTCCTAATGGATTTCTTTGAGGTTTTGTCACTTCCGGCTCTTGCTCAATAAAACCGGTTGCGATGACTGTGACCACAATTTCATCCTTCAAGTTATCATTAATGACAGATCCAAAGATCATGTTGACATCTTCATCAGAGGCTGATGCAACAATATCCGCTGCTTCTTGTACCTCATAAAGACTAAGGTTCGTACCACCAGTAATATTCATGATAACACCTTGTGCTCCATCAATCGCTGTTTCAAGAAGTGGTGAAGAAATGGCTTTTTTCGCTGCTTCAGCAGCACGGTTTTCGCCTGTTGCGACACCAATTCCCATAAGAGCTGAACCTTTGTTAGACATGATCGTTTTCACGTCAGCAAAGTCAAGGTTAATTAAACCTGGTGTTGCAATGAGATCTGAGATCCCTTGAACACCTTGTCTTAACACGTTATCTGCTGCACGGAATGCTTCAAGCATTGGCGTGTTTTTATCGACAATTTCAAGCAGGCGATCGTTTGGAATCACGATTAACGTATCAACTGCTTCTTTCATAGAAGCAATCCCTTCAACTGCTTGAAGCTGACGCTTTCTTCCTTCAAATGTGAAAGGACGAGTCACAACTCCGACTGTCAAGGCTCCAGAATCTTTTGCGATTTTCGCAATGACAGGTGCAGCACCCGTACCAGTTCCACCACCCATACCGGCAGTCACAAAGACCATGTCAGCGCCTTTTAGAACTTCTTCAATTTGTTCTTTGCTTTCTTCAGCAGCTTTTTTACCGACTTCAGGATTCGCACCTGCTCCAAGCCCTCTTGTCAGCTTAGCACCGATTTGCATTTTTGTTTCTGCTTTTGATAAGTTTAACGCCTGTGCATCTGTATTCACTGCAATAAAATCGACACCCTGTACGTCATTTTCAATCATTCGGTTGACAGCGTTATTTCCGCCGCCACCTACACCGATTACTTTAATTGATGCTAGGCCGTCTATATTTGTTTCAAACTCCAACATGCTGAATCCTCCTAATCCGTCGAAAATCTAGTTCTATTCCCAGAACATATTAAATAGTTTTTTCATTTTGCCCGGTTTTTTATTTGTCTCTTGTTGCGCTTTTTGTTTCACTTTCGGTCTTGGCTGAGCTTCTTTTACTTGTGGTGTAGAAGAAACCGGCTCCATGGACGCGCCTACTTCATGAAATGCTTCATCCGGCATTTGGAATCCAACCTGTCTGCCCTGAATCTTTGCATTGCGATAAGCAAAATGGATCAGGCCCACTCCTGTCATATATTGAGGTTCCCTGACCCCAATATAATTAGGACTTGCGATTCTTACATTGTTTTGTAAGACCGTTTGTGCCAGAGAAAGGATACCTGGTATAGCTGCCTGTCCACCTGTTAGAACGAATCCGCCAGGCAAATCATGGACACCCATATTGCGTAATTCCTCTGCCACAAAAAGCAGAATCTCTTCCAATCGTGCTTCAATGATATTGGCTGCTTCAAGTTGTGTATACGTCTGTTTTTGGTCCGTACCGATGACGGAAACTTCAAATGTCTCCTCAGACGATGCCTCATCATAGAATGCATGCCCAAATTGCTTTTTGATTCGTTCAGCTTCTTCAGTGGAAGTTCTAAGTCCTATAGACAAATCTTTTGTAATGTTCTCTCCGCCCAATGGGATACTGTGAGTAGAATAGAGATGCCCGTTTTCAAATACGGATATCGTAGTAGAGCCGCCGCCAATATCGACAAGAGCTACCCCTAGATTTTTTTCATCTTTCGATAACGCCGCTGAACCCGATGCGAGTGGCTGCAAGCAAATATCCATAATTTCAATACCAGCCCGCTCTACACATCGGAGCCAGTTATGTAGAATCGTTTTAGAACCTGTGATTAACGATCCATCCACTTCTAGCCGTACACCTAGCATTTTTTTCGGATCTGTGATCTCATCTCTTCCGTCGACGATAAATTGTCTCGGAATTACGTCTACTACGAGATGTTCTTGCGGAATAGATACTACCTGTGCAGCATCCAAGACACGTCTCACATCTTCAGCATGTATTTCTTTATTTTCACTAGACACTGCGACAACGCCGCTCGTATTCTGAATATGAATGTGGTTTCCGTTAATTCCGACTATCGCCTTTTGTAAAGGAAAACCTACCATTCTCTCAGCCTGTTCAAATGCTTGTCTAATAGAATGAACTGTTTCATCTATATCAACAATCGATCCTTTTTTTAACCCCTCTGAAGGGACATTTCCAACACCTATAATGTTAAGCGAATCATCCGCCATTTCTCCGACGATGACTTTTATATTGGATGTACCGATGTCAAGGCTGACGTAAATTTCATTGTTGTTCATTCTATGGCACCTCCTCACATATCAATACTTTCTATTCTATTATTTGCTGAACAACAATACAATGAATGTGTTTTTACAAGTGTGTAACAAAACTTAAAAAATCAACATTTTTTATTAGGATTACTGAAAATATTCGTTACATCATATGTATATCCTTTTTTATGACTCACTTTTTTTCTTTTTTTCTCTAGAAATTGTCCATTTTGTTAGTAGAATTCTTCGAATAACGGCGATATTTTGAAACAATCTAACACCGAATGCAAACATTCCGACTAAATACAAGTCTACACCAAGATGGACGCCCAGAAAAGCTAAACTTATTGCGAGTATAATATTAAAGAAGAAACCTGATACAAACACTAGTTCATCGTATGCCCCTTGCAGATGTGCTCTGATTCCACCAATCAATGTATCAAGCGCAGCAAGTACGGCGAGGGAAAGATAGTTAGAATACTCATTCGGTATCGTAAAATTCGTTAAGAAACCGATCGCAACTCCTATGATTAAACCAAGTACAGGAAGCCACATTAAGATTTTCCCTCCTTTACATCGTCAAGAGGCTTCAATTCATTTAATTGAATTGTACCGTCAAATGCTTTTAAATGAATTTTTTTCTTCGGCGGTCTAATACTCAAACTGAAATTTTCCTGAGCAAACAAATCACCAATATCTGATACATTTAAACGGCTGTATAATTTATCGGCCTGCTCGCTGACCATCTTAATCGTGACTGTATCACCATCTATGCTGTAACCATCCATTTTCGTCGTACCATTAATATCTCGAATAACACTGGTGTTAATCACCCGGTGTTCATTAATGGAAATATGTTTTGCCCCAAACATATTGGCTTCGTTGATTAATTTTTTTAGAAGATCAGGTGGTATATTTTTGACTTCTTCTCCGGTAAGTTCCTTAGAAAAAAGCTGAGTAATTTCTATTTCAACTCCTTCACCCGTTACCTCTGTAAAACCAGCCTTTTCTTTCAAATCCTTCAACGTTTTTGTTAATTGTGCTTCTTTTGATTGATCTTCTTGGTTGCCATACTTTTTTAGCATTTCATCATATTTATCAATTTCTTTCAATAAATCCAGTTCTTTACTTTTAGATGCAGATAAATCCTCTCTTAATTCCCAAACGTCTCGAGTATCGCGAACTTTAGGCTTTTGTAGAGAGTTAAACTGGATGGAGACCATGATGCCAAATATGACCATCAGGACTGTCAAACTAAGTAATGGCTTCTTTTTCCTCAACACCACTCACCTTTTCACATTTAATCTTTGTTTCTTAGAAGAGGATTCATACGAATATCCTTCTTTTCAATCGTCATGGAAATATGATCACTTGTCAGCTGATCAACCACCCCGCCTGCAATGTTTAATGCAGGAATTAAAACAGCAGGATCTCCAATAGCAGAAATGACAAATGGTGCTGGATGTTGAACACCATCAACCGTGACGACTGGACCGTTACAATGTATGTATGATTGGTGTGTGATTCTTTGTCCGTTTATAGCTACAGCAGATGCCCCTGATATAAATAGTTCGTTTATCACATGGAAAATGTGGCTCTCATGCACAATGTAATTATTGACATTTTGTCCACTCGGGATATAAGATGCATCTTCAAGAGATACTTTTACCCCTTTCCCTTTTACACCTATTTCTCCTGTAAACATTCTGTATTTCTCAACATCTTCCAAAACATTAAAATACTTCTCTTTTTCATTTTTCAAACCAAACTCTGTTTCTTGGACCTTTGATTGAAGACGATAAAGTTCTTTTTCAAGTTTTTGATTCGCCTTTTCTTGCTTTGTTAGCTGACTTTTCAAAGAATATTCTTTTTTCCATTGTTCTGTTCGATTGACATCTGCTCGATGCTGCTTCGTATATTGGTATGAAAAAGAAATCAGAAATCCAAGAACAAGCATTACAATTGAGAATATGACGGTTTTGCCTCTCAACGTTCATCTTCCTTTTTCTTAGATTTAAAAGCTTCAAAATATGTGGCTACTTCCATATGAATCGTACCTTTCTCAGAGGACGAAAGCTCTTTGACAATGGCAGGGTACGTCGTCATTTTATCTGCGAATGTTTTAATTGATGCAATAACGGTGTTTCCATCATTCATATAAAATTTAACGAGCCACTGATTGGAGCTAGTCGGTACGTAATATACTTCTGAGATTATTTCCTGAATAGAAGCCGGCAGTTGATTCAGAGCTTTCACTGTTTGCTTCAATTTCTCTTTATTGTTCCAATCGACAAAAATAGGTCCTGCGTGACTTGGCGTTACTTCATCTGGCAAAGCCGTCCCGTTTTCAAGAAGCTCATAATAAAAATGTCCCTTTTGCAGATACGCAATATTTGAATACTCTTTGACAGCAATACTGACCTTATTAGGGAAATGTTTTTTGATACTGACACTTTTAATCAATTTATTTTGCTTTATATGGTCTGCTGTCATATCTTTATTTAAGTTCCAAAACTCTGTCTCGCCTTCTTTAATTTGCGAAAGTTTAACGAGCTGTTTTGTTGGTACATGTTCATTACCACTAATGGTCAAAGAAGAAATTTTACTGATTGGTGTTTGCAAATAGACAATAATTAAAACCATGATAAAAAACAGCAGAATAAAAGAGATTAATCTCCGATTCGCTTTCTGCTTCCTTTGTTCTTTAATTTTAGGGATTCGCTCTTCTATATTGACGATCTTTTCATTTTCATGATCAGGCCGCATATATACTCTTCACCTCATTCAAAGCTGCTTGTCCGCACCTTTGGATCATTCTTTATCTCATATTGATTAGAAAACAAACGGCATGAAAAAATGCCGTTTGTTTTCCTGTGATACCATCATTCATAAGTAGTAGCCTTTAATTTGCTTCACCAATAATTTCTACTTCTGTATGCATCTCTACATTGTAGTCATCTTTGATTTTCTTTTGAATGTACTGAATTAAGTCGAGCACATCTTGAGCCTTCGCCCCACCAGCATTGACAATAAAGTTTCCGTGCATATCAGAAATTCTAGCGCCGCCAATCTGATATCCTTTTAAATTCGCCTTTTCTACAAGCTGTCCTGCATATTCAGGTAATGGATTTCGGAAAATACTGCCGGCGCATGGTTTATTATACGGTTGTGTTTCCTTGCGATAATCTTTATTTTGCTGCATTTTCTTTGTGATTTTCTCACGTTCGTCCTGTTTAAGCTTGAACACTGCTTCGAGAACAATTCCAGGGCGTTCCTTTTGAAGCACAGAAGTTCGATAGCTAAAGTTCATTTGCTCATTAGTTAACCACTCGATCGTTCCATCTTCAAATAAGACTCTCGCTTTCACAAGAATCTTGCTAATGTCAGATCCATGTGCCCCTGCATTCATATAAACAGCGCCACCAATAGATCCTGGAATACCAGCTGCGAATTCCAATCCTGACAGCCCCTGCTTACTAAGAGACGTCGCGAGTCTTACAACTGAATAGCCTCCACCAACTGTAATTTCTTCATCATTGACAGTTAAGTGATCAAGCCCAGCGCCCAGCTTTAAAACGACCCCGCGAATTCCTTTATCAAGGACAAGTAAATTGGATCCTCTCCCAATGACCGTCCATTGAGTATCATGTTTTTTTACCTGATCCATAATTGTTTTGACAGCATCGATATCTTTAGGGATGACTAATAGATCGGCCGGTCCGCCTATTTTCATTGTCGTATGATTTGCAAGCGGTTCATTTTCAAGTACTTTACCAACTTGCGCTTCTAATAATTCATTCTTCAAGTTCTCCATATTACCCTCCGCCTTACCTCATATCATTCATCATGAAGTCGTAATTTCTTTTAACACATTATATAAACGTGTGGCCGCATCTGGTACTCCAAGTTCTTTTGTTAAACGGCTCATTTGATGTAGTTTCTCGTCATTACCAGCAATTTCATCAATTGCATGAAGCAAGCGATCTCCAGAAAGCTCTGATTCTCTTAAAACGATCGCAGCATCATGTTTTTCAAGTGATCTAGCGTTAATTTCCTGATGATTTGCGGTCACGTATGGACTTGGAATGAAGATAGTCGGAATTCCAAGTGCCGTCACTTCAGCAATCGTTGTGGCTCCAGCTCTTGCAACAATGACATCAATTGATTTTAAATACTCCGGCATTTGATGCAAGAAAGGCTTTGTGATCATATTCGGTGCTTCACCTTTTTCTTTTAATTCGTTCAGCACTTTTTCATAATGAACCTCACCTGTAATATATAAAAGCTGATAGTTCTTTGCCTTTAATTCATCTTGCATGTCAATCACTGCTCGATTGATTGGGGCTGCACCTCTGCTCCCGCCAAAAATGAGAACCGTTTTTTTCTTCTCATCCAGCCCGAACTCTTTAAGAGATTTTCCCTCTTTAATAGAGACGACTTCAGAGGCTCTTGGGTTTCCCGTAAAAACAACCTTTTCTGAAGGAAAGTGTTCCTTTGCTTCTTCAAAACAGATGGCTACTTTATTCACATACCGTGCCAGAAACTTATTTGTGATGCCTGGCAGGCTATTTTGTTCGTGAATGATCGTTGGGATTTTTAGCTTAGACGCAGCATAAACAACTGGACCACACACATAACCACCTGTTCCAATAACAGCATCCGGCTTAAATTCTTTTAAATAAGATTTACTTTTTTGGACGCCCTTTAGAAACCTCATCACTGTTTTTACATTATCAAAGGAAAGCTTTCTTTTAAAACCTGAAATTTCAATTGATTTAAAAGGGATATTTTCTCTTTCTACAATTTTCTTTTCAAGCCCATTCTCAGTGCCAATATATAAAAATTCCACATCAGGATGCAGTCTTTTCACTTCTTTAATAAAAGCTAGAGCAGGATAAATATGCCCGCCTGTTCCGCCTCCACTAATAACTATACGCATTATACCATTTCCCCTCAATTTTTTTCTGCTCTGAACAAAGTATAAACCCTGTTTTAAACAACAGGGCTCCGTCAAAACCTGTAAAGAAGAGTCAATCATCATGTTTTCGAAACAGAAACTGCCATTTTCACTCTTCAAATCATTTTTTCATACTTTTGCAAAATAAAAGTCTATATGGTTTCATGAACTAACAGCACATTAATATCTAGCATACCTGCTTACATTCAAAAGTACGCCAATTGCCATCAGCATTAATGTCAGTGATGAACCGCCATAACTTATGAATGGGAGTGTGATGCCCGTCACAGGGATGAGACCAGTGACAACTGCGATATTAATCATTACTTGAATAGCAACCATTGAGATGATGCCCACTGCCAAGAAACTTCCATATAAATCTGGTGCACCGAGGGCTATTCTAATGCCTCTCCACAATAGAACACTAAAGAGCAGCAAAATGAGTGATCCACCTATAAATCCAAGTTCTTCAGACAATATAGCAAAGATAAAGTCTGTTTGAGGCTCAGGCAAATAGAAGAATTTTTGTCTACTCTGACCTAGCCCCATTCCAAACAGACCCCCTGGACCGACAGCGTATAAGGATTGAATAATTTGAAACCCGCTGCCAAGTGGATCCTCCCAAGGATTTAAATAAGATGTAATTCGTTTTATTCGATAGGGTGCTGATAAGACAAGTGCGGCAAATCCGCTAAGCCCTAAAAGACCGAGAAAGATAAAGTGAGCGATTCTCGCACCTGAAACAAATATCATAATAATACAGGTTCCAACCATAACCGTTCCTGTACCTAGGTCCGGCTGTAGCATAATGATGGCAAATGCAGAAAACACAATGCCTAGTGCTGGGGCGAAACCTTTACGAAAGGATGTGATATTCTTTTGTTTTTCAGATAAGAATTTTGCAAGAAACGCAATCATCGCAAGCTTCATAAATTCAGAGGGCTGAATACTAAACGCACCGACACCAATCCAGCTTCTTGAACCATTTCTCTCCATACCGATACCAGGAATCAAGACAAGCACGAGAAGGAGAAAACACACTGCAATCAGTATCTTTGACCAAGTCCGCCACGTCCAATAATCGACCCGCATAATGAAAAACATTGCGATAACTCCGATTCCGGCAAACAAAAGCTGTCTTTTTGCAAAATAAAACGAATCATCAAATTTATACGATGCCCACACAGCACTTGCGCTGTACACCATAATTAAACCAATCGTCAATAAAAGTAACGTAATGACAACAAGCAAAAAATCCGGAGAAGTTTTCTTATTCGTCAAGAGACCGACACCCCAAGCATAATTTCATTTGGGCTGTCAGTCATATGAGAGACAAGCCCTTATTTAAGCATATGCACGGCGTTTACAAACATGTCTCCACGTTCTTCAAATGTTTTATGCTGATCCCAGCTTGCACAAGCTGGAGACAATAAAATCACGTCTTCTTCTTCAGATATGCTAAACGCCGCAGGTACTGCTTGTTCAACATTATCGACATGTTTTACGTGATGTATTCCCAGCTCTTCACCAAGCTTCACAAACTTAGGCGCAGTCTCACCAAATGTAATCATTCCTTTTACATTCTTCATAAAAGGTTTTAATTCATCAAATTCATTGCCACGATCCAGTCCACCTGCTAGTAAAATGGTCGGCTGCTTGAAGGCAGACAAAGCTTTACTTGTTGCCAGTATATTGGTCGCTTTACTGTCATTATAAAATTTTCTATTTTGAATCGTCTCCACAAATTGCAAACGATGCTTCACTCCACTAAATGTAGTAAGAACTTGCGCAATCGCTTCGTTTGAGCAGCCTGCATTTTTTACAACACAAATAGCTGCTAGAATATTTTCTTGGTTATGCTCACCAGGAAGAACAACATCCTTGAGGTCAATGACATGTTCATTCATATAGTAGATGGCACCATCTTTAATAAACGCTCCATGTGCTACCGGCTCTTTAACTGAGAAAAACACTTTTTGCGCTTTCGAATCTTCTGCTAGTTTGACAACAGTTGGATCATCTAGGTTAACCACAGCTATGTCATCTTCTTGTTGATGTGCATACACTTTCTGTTTTGCTTTTTCGTATTCTTCACGCGTGTGATGATAGTCTAAATGTGCGTCAAAAATATTTAATATTAAGCTGATTTTAGGTCTGAATTCAACGGTTCCCATTAACTGAAATGATGAGAGCTCAGTTACGATCCATTCATCGCCTGCTGCACGCGCGGCAACTTCACTTGCGACCGTTCCGATATTACCTGCTACCAATGTTTTTTGACTGTCTTTTTTCAACATTTCATAAATCAAAGTGGTCGTGGTCGTTTTTCCATTTGATCCGGTAATCCCAATAAAAGGAGATGAGGTCAAATGATACGCCAATTCTATTTCAGTCCAAACTGGAATTTTTCGGCGAAGCGCCTCTTGAACCATCACATTCTCATAAGGAATTCCCGGGTTCTTAATTAAAATCGTAATTTCTTTATCGTCGAACATACGAAGAGGATGACTGCCACAAATGACATCAATCCCCTTTTCAGAAAGTAACTGAGCAGGCTCGTTTTCTTCAAAAGCTTTTTGGTCATTGACCGTCACGTTTATTCCGTGCTCGTGAAGAATTGAGGCTGCCGCATATCCGCTTTTTGCAAGGCCTAGTACTAGTACATGTTCGTCTTTTAACATTTGCATCCTATTCAATTATAACCACACCTCGATGTAAATTCCTAAAACAGCAAGCAATAAACCAGCTGTCCAGAAGGTGACAACTACTCTCCACTCAGACCAGCCAACTAACTCATAGTGGTGGTGAAGCGGGCTCATCTTAAAGATTCTTTTTCCAGTTGTTTTGAAGGAGATGACTTGAAGGATAACGGATAACGTTTCAACAAC
Source organism: Bacillus sp. FSL K6-3458 (assembly GCF_038005045.1). Classification (NCBI taxonomy): domain Bacteria; kingdom Bacillati; phylum Bacillota; class Bacilli; order Caryophanales; family Bacillaceae; genus Bacillus; species Bacillus sp. FSL K6-3458. The sequence continues at coordinate 2,607,548 of NZ_JBBOSI010000001.1, forward strand.
AAATACTCCTCCAATAATGACGAGTAAAATCTCAAGTTTCGTTAAAATGGCAATGGCCACTATGGCACCGCCTAAAGCAAGCGATCCCGTATCACCCATAAATACTTTTGCAGGATGCGCATTAAAGACAAGGAACCCAAGGACAGCGCCTGCTACTGCTACCGAAAAGATCGCCACATCATACTGAGATTGATTCCAAGCCAATATAGCAAAAGCTCCGAATGCAATAGCAGCTGTTCCAGATAATAAACCATCAAGTCCATCCGTAAGGTTTACCGCATTAGAACCACCGACAAGCATGAAAACGACGAGGATAAAGTATGCCCATCCTAAGTCAAAGCTGACATCTGTTCCTGGAATGCGAATAGTCGTTGCAAACTCATAATAATGGAAGACTGCATAGAAAATCACAGCAATCACAATTTGCCCGATCAGTTTTTGTTTCGATGTTAAGCCAAGATTTCGCTTCATCGCTACTTTAATATAATCATCTAAAAATCCTAATAATCCGTAGCCAAGGGTGACAAATAACAATAAAAACATTTCTGGACTAATCTCAGAGAATTTGTTAATCATCACGATCGTTGTAATTGTAATAGAAAAGATAATCATAATTCCACCCATTGTTGGGGTACCTGATTTCTTTTGGTGAGACTGAGGTCCTTCTTCTCTAATACTTTGACCAAATTTAAGCCTTCTTAAAAACGGAATAAAAATCGGGGATAAAAGAACACTGATTAAAAATCCCATTATGATTGTAAACAATATCACCTGTTCAAGCATTGTTCTTTACTCCTTCCGAATTTCCAAAGCCGTTTTCCATTAGAAAATAGCATTCATTATTATGATATTCATTCGTGTCTTTCGTATGTTGTTTTTGTACAAAATGCTTCATTTCATTACACTCTTTTCATCATTTTTAAGATTTGTTTAGATCTAAAATAGCGTCCGCTGCCACCTTGGCATCATCAAAGTCATAGACTTGATCACCAATGATTTGGTACGTCTCATGGCCTTTTCCAGCTATTAAGACTGTATCGCCCTTTTTTGCATTAGCAATGGCAAAAAAGATGGCCTGTTTCCGGTTCACAAAGCTGTGATAATAGGCGTTTGGCACGCCATTTTCCATGTCTTTCAAAATGGCTGATGGATCTTCACTTCTTGGATTATCTGATGTGAAAACAGGCTCATCTGCATATTTCACAGCGATTTGGGCCATCTGAGGGCGCTTGGTTTTATCACGGTCGCCCCCGCAGCCAACTACACAGAAAATTCTACCTTCTGTTAATTCTCTACACGTAGTCAGTACATTTTCTAAACTGTCAGGTGTGTGCGCATAATCAACGATGACTGGGAAGTCTTGATCAAAATTCACAAGTTCGAATCTTCCTTTGACTCCCTCAAGTTCTTCAATGGCACTAACGATCGTTTCAAACGTTAAGCCTGATACAATTCCTACTGATACAGCTGCTAGAATGTTATACACATTGAATTTCCCAATAAGGGCAACCGTCACGTTTTTTGTGCCGATTGGGGTAATCAAATCAAATTGTGTTCCCTTTGGTTTGATTTGAATGTTCTTTGCCATTACATCTGATTCTTGCTCTAAGCCATACGTCATAATTTCAGCAGCTGTGACTTTTTCAAAATAATTAGACGCTTCATCATCTGCATTTAAAATGGCATGCTTCGGCTTATCGTGCTGAAAGGCACTTCCGAGCTGGGAAAAGAGCAAGCTTTTTGCATGTTTATATTCTTCCATTGTGTTGTGGTAGTCCAGATGATCTTGGGTAAGATTTGTAAAGACGGCAATATCATAATCACATCCATGAACACGCCCAAGATGCAAAGCATGTGATGACACTTCCATAATGGCCGTATCTACGTCTTGATCAAGCATCTGCTTAAAGGTCTTCTGAAGGGTGACACTCTCAGGTGTTGTGTTTTTCACTTCGAGAATTTCATCGTTTACCTTCATATACATCGTACCGATTAAACCTGTTTTTTTATCGGCTTTTCTCATGATTTGCTCAATCATGTGTGTTGTGGACGTTTTCCCGTTCGTTCCTGTAATACCAATTAGATTGAGTTTATGAGTTGGCTGTTCGTAAAAAGCATCTGCCATTCTTGCAAGTGCTCTTTGAGAGTGTTTTACAATAATGACTGGTACATCTGTTATGTGAAGTGGGTGTTCTGCTACAATCGCTACAGCCCCGCTTTTCACTGCTTTTTCAGCGTAATCATGTCCATCTACTGTATAGCCTTTTATACAGACAAAAAGACTCCCTTTTTTCACTTCTCTTGAATCCATTTCAATGGAAGTAATCTCCGGATTTTCGTTTATCAGTTCACTGTTTTCACTTTTAAAGTATGTAAGGAGTTCTTGTAATTTCATTTCATATCAAACCTCTCAAATTCGTTCACGTGCATGTCTTGTGAAAAAAACACACAGTCTATATTTTATCGTAAAAAAAAGGATACATCCAGCGTATTCCTTAAGTTTCTCTTGGAAAAAACACACTTTATGCTCTTTTTTTAAAGCGACCCTTCACTTTCAACAAAAAGAGGCAGCCGAATGAGTGCGGCTACCCTCTGTTCATTCTTTATTATTCATCATTTAAGTATAATCGGATCGTGGAACCTTCTTTGACCTTTGTGCCGGCAGCAGGCGATTGCTTCACCACTTTACTGCCAGTTCCTGAAGCATCAATCTTTAAATTAATCAGGAGTGATTCAAGGTCAGAAACAGATCCTCCTACAAGATTCGGTACCTCAATGATTTTTGTGTCCAGCCATTGGTACTTCTTTTCAATTTGTCCTTTTCTTTTTTTCACGCCCATTTCAGGCAGACTGTCTCGCATAATATGGCCCACAATAGGTGCTGCTACTGTCCCACCAAATTGAATCGTGCCTTTTGGGTTATCTACTGCTACATATACAACAATGCTTGGATCATCCGCAGGTGCAAACCCGATAAATGACACAATGTGGTTATTTTCCATGTACTTTCCGTCTTTTACTTTCTGTGCTGTTCCTGTTTTTCCGCCCACCCGATATCCTTCAACGAATGCATTCCGGCCAGTTCCTTGAGCGACTACACTTTCAAGGGCATACCTGATTTCTTTAGACGTCTCCGCTGAAATAACTTTCTTCTTGGCAATTGGTGATTGCTTTTTAACTACCTCTTTTGTAATTGGATCGATCCATTCTTTTGCAATATACGGCGTGTAAAGCGTTCCTCCATTTACTGCGGCTGCCACTGCAGCTACTTGTTGAATCGGCGTAACAGATACACCTTGACCAAAGGCTGTTGTTGCCTGTTCTACAGGACCAACACGATCAAGCGGGAACAAAATTCCTCTACCTTCTCCTTGAAGGTCGATGCCTGTCTTTTGACCAAAGCCGAAATTTTTAATATAAGAAAATAGTTTATCTTTTCCAAGACGGTCGCCTAGCTCGACGAATCCTGGGTTACAAGAGTTTTGTACCACTTCTAGAAACGACTGTGATCCATGTCCTCCCTTTTTCCAGCATCTGAGCCTTGCGCCATCCACTGTCACAGATCCGCTGTCAAAAAATTGATCACGTTTTAAATTTACTTTATTTTCTTCCAGAGCAGCTGCCAGTGTAATGATTTTAAACGTCGATCCTGGCTCATATGTGCTCCACACCGGTAAGTTTCGGTTAAATACTTTTGAATCAACTGATTGATAGTCAGCCGGATCAAAGTCAGGTCTGCTCGACATTCCCAGCACCTCACCATTTTTCGGATTCATGGCAATGGCAATCATGCCATCTGGGTTATATTTTGCCTGAGCATTGTCTAGTTCTCGTTCGATGATGGTTTGCACTTTTGAATCAACTGTTAATTTCATATCAAGCCCATCTTTAGGCGGTGTATAATCATCTGCTTCATCTGGCATTTTCTGCCCTTTTGCATCAGAATAAAATTTCACAGAGCCTTTTTCACCTTTTAGGTCATCATCATAGTACGCTTCTAGCCCAAGCAAGCCCTGATTATCAATTCCAGCAAAACCTAATACATGAGATAAGAAACTTCCAAACGGGTAATGTCTGATGCTGTCTTCTGCTACATAGACTCCATCTAAATCAAGTTCTCTGACTTCTTTTGCTTTTTCATGAGATACTTTTCTCCCCTCTGGAGAAATCCTCTCTATAGACGTTTTCTTGGTGACATGCTTGTACGCTTTCTCCTCAGACATATTCAGTACTGCAGCTAATTTTTTGCTTGTTTCTGCTGGGTCTTTCACTTGCCGCGGCACGACTAAAATAGAGGGAGCACTTTTGTTCGTCGCAAGCTCCACCCCATTTCGGTCCAAAATATCTCCTCGTTCTGGTTCAAATGGGAGGTTACGGCTCCATGAATCTTTCGCTAAACTTGTCAGCTTCTCGCCCATAATAAACTGCACATATCCTAATCTAGTATCTATGATGAAAAAAATGATCACCCCAAACAGCAGCACGAAAAGCAATCGTTTTCTCACTGTTACACTTGACACTCGCACGCCCGGTTCACTCCTTACATATGGCTTGTTTTCATCATATGCAGGCTCGTCTATTTATAGAACGATCTCGTCCATCGCTCAAGCAAAAGAAAAAAACCTAGCAAATGATTTGCTAGGTTTTCAAGTTAATTGGGACTTTTGAAGGTCACTGTGACGACTTTATCTGAAATCTCCGCTCCACTTTTCACGCTTTGTTTGACAGCATATCCCTGTCCATTTGTTTCAATATGCACACCTGAAATAGACGCATATTGAAGAACTTCCCTTCTGGACCAGCCTGTCATATCAGGCATTTTAATGGTTTTCCCTGCTGTTTTCAAAAAGACTTTCTGGCTTTCAGAGAATTCAGAGCCCGCACTTGGCCATTGGCGTTTAATGGATAGACCGTCACCAATGACAACAGGTGATAACTTTTTGTTTTTTGCTTCTGTTTCTGCCTGTTTCACTTCTAAATCTAGGAATGACGGCATTGTTTCTTGTTTTATTTTCTGTTTGCCAGATTTTTTATCGTCTGTTTTTGTTGGTGCGATATTTAAATAAAGCAAACTATTTTTCATCACAGGGTTAAAGATTTCTGAAACAGGAGCAGAGCCTGTTTGTGTTTCAGATAGCTGAGGCTGTTGGACAGCCACATAAACGAGCAGCTTCGGATCATCTTTTGGTGCCATTCCCATAAATGAAAAGACGTAATCGTTTCTCCCTTGAAGGTAGCCGCCAGCACCGCCAATTTGTCCTGTACCCGTTTTCCCAGCGACATCAAAACCTTTGATTTGATAAGGCTGTCCTGTGCCAATTTTTGAGGAAACGACCTCACCTAAAATGTCACGGACTTGCTTCGCTGTATCAGAAGAAATTGGTTTTCCTGCTACTGTTGGTTCGTGCTGTAAAATTGTTTTGTTTGTGTTCGGGTCTGTAATATGATCGATTACATATGGCTTCATCATCGTTCCACCGTTTGCAATGGCTGTCGCCGCTTCAATTTGCTGAATTGGGGTAATCGCGGACGCCTGACCATAAGCAGTCGATGCTTTGTCATATTCGTATCTGAAATTGATTTTACTAGACGCTTCGTTCGGCAAGTCTATGCCTGTTTTGTCATAGAAATGGAATTTTTGCAAGTATTGTTCGTAGCGTGTGAAACCTAATTTTTCTTTTGCCAATTTCGCAAAAGCTACGTTTGAAGAACGTAGAACACCTTCATGAAAATCAATTTTTCCCCAGCCATTTCCGTTGTTATGGTCTCTTACAAGACCGCCGCCTACTTTATAAGTACCAGACTGATACTTGTCACTGCCTTGGTACACTCCTTCTTGGATAGCAGCAGCAAGTGTAAAAATTTTCATCGTTGAACCTGGTTCAAATGCGTAAGAAATGACATCGTTGTTATAATTCGTAATGTCGAGTTCATTTAAATTAAAGCTTGGCCGCTGTCCCATTGCAAGAACTCTTCCAGTTTTCGGATCAACGACTGTCGCAATGATTTTCTTCGGCTTATATTTTTTAGCGACCTGCGTCATACTTTCTTCAAGAAATGCTTGAATTTTTTGGTCGATGGTCAATGTGACGTTTTTCCCGTCTTTCGGGGCAACGATGTCTTCTTTACTATTCGGAAGTGCCCATCCGCTTCTGTCGCTGTTATACGTTACATAGCCATCTTTTTCTTTTAAATATTTATTCAGAGCCTTTTCTAGACCCATTGCGCCTGACATGTCCTTGGTGGCTTCATCTAATCTAGCATAACCGATTAAGTTCGAAGCAAACATGCCGTTTGGATAATACCTCTTTGTATCTTTTTCAAAGGCGATCCCAGGAAGTTTTAGCTTTTCAATTTTTTCCTTAGTTGAAAAACTAATATCCTTTCCGGCTTTACCAAACTCGACTTGGAACGCATCCTTTGTATTCAGACGCTTTAAAATTTCACTCTCACTCATATCAATGACTTTTGACAGCTCTTTTGCTGTCTTTTCTTTGTCAACGACATGCATCGGATGCTTTGGATCGACCGTCATTTTCTTGCTCATGATCGCAATCAGTTTATACACAGATGTATCTTCCGCAATCACATTTCCGTTTCTGTCTAAAATGGACCCTCTTTTGGCTTCAAGTGTTTTTTTCGATTGATATTGTTCATTGGCTTTTGCAGCTAACACTTGTCCATCGACGGTTCCCGTAATCTGAATATAAATAAAACGTGCAAGGATGATAAAGAAAAACAGGGCGAAGCAAATACTCGCAATTGCCGCGCCTCTGTTCATCATTTTATTCTTTTTAGGCATCGCCATGTTAATCGACCTTCTTAACATCTTTCGACATGCTTAAGCCTGCTTTTTTAGCGGCTTCAATGATTCTCTCTGGTTCACTTAGTAAATCTTTTTGCTTTTGCAGTTCAGTGATCTTTTTCGATTCTAAAGACACTTGCTGTTCTAGTTTCTGCACTTCGATATTTGCGTGATAAACAGCAAAGGCTTTCGAAATGATGAGGATCGAGCTGCACATGAGAGCCATGACAAACATGACAAGTAAGATTTTTTCACCAAGTGTAATAGAACCTCTTCTTCTAATCACAACCGATTGACCTTGTTGCTCGGTTTGATGTTGCTTTACTTCTCTTTGGTAAGCCAAATTACTCATAAGAAACCTCCTTTTTATCATCATCTATGGTGTCGTTTACTTTTTTTCTGCAATTCGGAGCTTCGCTGAACGGGCACGGTTGTTATATTCCAGCTCTTGTTCTGATGCAACGATTGGTTTTCTCGTGATCAGCTTCAGTTTTGGTTCAAGTCCTTCTGGAATCACTGGCAGTCCGTGCGGAAGTTCTGGAAGAGAAGACATTTCTTTAAATGTACTTTTACAAATCCGATCTTCAAGTGAATGGAATGTAATGACAGAAATTCTCCCCTTCGGATTGAGTAACTCTATTGCTTGTTCTAGTGCTTCTTCAAATACTTTCAATTCATCATTTACGGCAATTCGGATCGCTTGAAATACTCTTTTCGCTGGATGTCCGCCTTTTCGTCTTGCAGGTGCGGGAATTCCTTCTTTAATAATGTCGACAAGCTCTCCTGTTGTTTCAATTGGCGCTTTTTTTCTGGCTTCTTCAATTTTGCGTGCGATTTGCTTGCTGAACTTTTCTTCCCCATATTTGTAGAAAATCCGAACTAGATCTTCAAATGGCCATTCATTCACCACTTGTTTTGCCGACAAAGCAGCGGTTTGATCCATTCGCATGTCAAGAGGTGCATCATGGTGATAACTAAAGCCTCTCTCTGGTGTGTCAAGCTGAGGTGATGAAACCCCAAGATCAAAAATCACACCGTCTACGCTTGTAATTCCTTGTTCATTCAGACGTTCTTTTAAATATCGGAAGTTGCTTTTTATGAAAAGAATGTTCGCTTTAACATGTGCGAGCTTCTCTCGTGCATGATCCAGTGCAGAATCGTCTTGGTCAAACCCAATTAATGTACCTTTTTCTGATAATTGAGATAGTAAATATGAGCTATGACCTGCGCCGCCTAGCGTGCAGTCCACATATGTACCGTCTTCTTTGACGTTTAAACCGTCAACTGTTTCTTTTAATAATACTGTCTCATGTTGAAACATGATGATATGGTCCCACCTTTTTCAAATAGAAATGAATGTGTAGAAAGCTTGCTGCACAAGGGATTATTATATATCAAATCCAATCATGTTTTCAGCAATTTCAGCAAAAGAATCTTCTTGCTCTTCTGTATATTGTTCCCAGATCGACTTACTCCACAACTCAATTCGATTTGAAACGCCGATGACCACACATTCTTTTTCGAGTTTTGCATATTGGAGTAGGTTGGATGCGATGTTAATGCGCCCCTGCTTGTCCAGATCACATTCAACTGCGCCGGAGAAGAAGAACCGGGTAAACGCACGTGCATCTTTTTTCGTTAGCGGCAGTGCTTTGAGTTTCTCTTCAATTAGTTTCCACTCACTCATAGGGTAGCCAAATAAACATTGATCAAGCCCTCTCGTCAGCACAAACTGTTCTCCGAGACCGTCTCTAAATTTAGCAGGGATGATCATGCGCCCTTTTGTATCAATCGTATGTTGGTATTCACCCATGAACATGATCATCAGAGCCCCACTTTCTCACCTATACTCTCCACTATCCACCACTTCTCTCCACAAAACTTATTTTACACTGTTTCTACATAAAAAAAAACCCTGAACTAGTCAGGGTTCATTAAAACTTTATTTCAAAGTTTGACAATTTGTTGCTTGTTTTGAAATGAAAATGGCAGATTTTTGAACGTTTTGAAGAATTCTGGACCATATTTGTTTAAAAAGTACATGATATTCCAAATTCTTTCTTGTGGTGCTTCGAGTGGTTTTAAACTATTTTCAATCCGTTCAAAATCTCGAAGGATGTATCCTTCCTTCTCTTCCACACGCTTTGCAACCTTTTGATAAACAAATTGAAGCTGGTCTTCTATAAATTTGGCATTTTTATCTAATAGCTGTTCAAAGCTTGGTTCGATCTCTAGCGCTTCTTGTCTCATGGCCTCGTGAACATTCGCTAATTCACGTTTGGCATGTTGAACCGATTGAACGAAGCTGTCTGGAAGACTGTGCTGAAAGTGCGCATCCTTCTTTTCTTTCACGCCTTTTGTCAGCACTTCTTCAACCGACAATTCTCTTATCGGCAGCTTCTTATCAATATGCCTTTCAAGAATGGTGACGTGCAATCTTGGAAGAACGGGTGCCATTTTGACATCGAAGTACTCGAAGATGCCTTTCAGCTCACCCCAATAATTCACTTCACCGTGTCCAGCCATAAAAGCAAGCGTTGGAAGAAGGGTTTCCTGCATCAATGGACGTGTCACCACATTATTGCTAAACCGCTCTGGGTGCTCCTCGACTTCCTGCAAAAGCTCATCTTTTGTCCAAGTAAGCCCCACTTCAGATATAGAAAATTGGCCATTCTCTTGTTCAATGAGGAAACGCTCATCATCATATTCGTAAAACAAGTTGGCTTGATGGTCACCAGCTTCAATAATCGGCTGATACCCCGCTTGTTCCATGGCAGCCTGCGTGTTATTTAAGTGAGCCACGATCGCATCACTCGACTCCACAATTTGCTTGAATAATGTACGTTCAAGTGGCTTCACGCCGAAGTCTCCTGAATTCAATAACAGCAGTCCATCTTCTTCAAATAGATCGCAAACAATCCACTCAAAGAAATCAGTAAACGTTTCTGATTTGCGTAAACATCGAAGAAGCTGATCAAACAAGTCATTTGTGTAAGCAGATTCCTCATAGGTTGAAAATACATCACGAAGCCATCTCTCTGTTTTCTCTTGGTGGAGAGGTGTTCTTTTCGCAGCTGTTTTTTTCACATGATGTAATGGAAGCTTTTGTTTGACTGGGCCTTTTTCGCCAGACGTGTACACAAAGTTAATTTCGTCTACGTCGTGATCTTCACCCGCTACCCAAAAGACCGGAATAACAGGAATGCCAAGCTCTGATTCTTTTTCTTTGGCAAACTGAATAATGGAAATGATTTTATGTATGGTATAAAGCGGACCTGTTAAGAGGCCTGCCTGCTGTCCTCCAACCACCATGACGCTCCGTTCATCACGGATCTTCTCAATATTCTCACGCATGGCAGCCGAATCAAATTTTGCATGATATGCGCTCATATAATCCGCTAAAGCCTCGCGCGGGAAGCTCCTTTCCATGAGATCGTCGTATCTCTTTTTCCATGTGTGCTCAGAATGTATATCATAATCAAAAAAAGCAGTCATCTCTTTTTTTTCTTCTATATAATCACGTATGAATAAATTCTGACTTCGGATGGAAAGTTCAGTCAATTGCATGTTTAGAACTTCCTTTCTTCAATAAATAGTTAGTTTCCCGAAAAAAGTATAGCATGTAAATGAGCTCACTCAAAAGATTTTGTTTGCTTTTTTTCCAATACTTCCAAGCTTCTATTCAAGAAAGTGAGGAATGGCGGCGTCATCCCTTGACCTTGAGCTTTTTTTAAAAGGTAGCCAATGATTGCTTTTCTTTCAGTTTGGCGGCCTTTGACGATATCTTGTAGCATTGACGATTGATTGGCAGCCGTTTGATGGCAAATTGATTTCACATGAGCCCATAGATGATCTTTCTCAGGCAACCTTAGAATGGAAACCGCTTCTTCAAATGCACATGTCATCATATGTTCATATGACGGGTTCGATACCAATTCCCCATTATTCACATGTAATAAAGCCGTCAACGGATTAATACACACATTGACGAGCAGCTTTTCCTCCAGTACTTTCTTCCATTCATCTGTATAAACCATTTGAAAATCGCACGTTGACAGTTCACTACCCATAGGTTCTTTTTCCTCATGCAGAAATGCTCCCCACTTGATGACACCAATTCCTGTATGGTTTACTGCGCGATCAGACACCTTCATTGCACCATGCTCTACTACACCAATATATAACTGATGCGCCGTTTTCCAGTTCTTTAAATCGACGAGGTGGGCCATTCCGTTCTGCAAAAATAAGATCCGATGACGAGGCAGTCCCGATAATTCCCCTAGAACATCTTGCAGATGATGATACTTCACTGTCACAATCAGCAAATCAAATATTCCTTTGACTCCCGTATCGGCCCCAACAGCTGATTCAATGGTTTCCCCTCTTACCATTCGTTCAATGCCTAATGCTCGAATTTCTTCTGCCTGCTGTTTCCTTCTTGTAAAGACGGTGATGTCATGATGTTCTGATAAATAACTGGCACAAAGCAGACCAATCGCACCACCGCCAATGATTCCAATTTTCAATTGCCGCACTTCCCTTTTTCTGTTTACTTCATGTTATCAACTATTTTACCAGTTTCGTGCTACGATGCAAAAAGCAGATAACGCGCTATGATTGAATTTTTTTAATTAAAAAACTATAATAATAAGTGTAAAAACTTTTTTAGGCGGATGGGATGAAAACGCCTTCAATGACATCACTGTCGACATTATGTGTGTAAGGGGGAAGATCACATGACACAAGTAAAACGTCTTCTGATTAACTACAAAACATTAGAGGAATTTAAACAATTTAAGGAATATGGCATACAAGAACTTTCCATGCTTGAAGACCTAGAAAGTAATATGATTGAAAATGACAGCAACTCTCCATTTTATGGGATTTACTTTGGAGATAAGCTTGTGGCACGTATGAGCCTCTATCAAGTAGATGGCTCGACGACGACGTATTTTGACCATAATCATGATTATCTAGAGCTGTGGAAGCTAGAAGTGCTGCCAGGATATCAGCGTAAAGGATACGGCGAAGCACTTGTTGATTTCGCAAAATCTTTTGGCCTTCCAATTCGAACGAATCCACGCGTCAAATCTGCCGGTTTTTGGGATAAAATGGGCTTTGAAGCGGTGAAATATGATATGGAACGCGATAAAGGAGAAAACCCACTCATTTGGGAGCCTGCACATATTCAAAAGAACACAGGTGAGTCCGCTTAATCATTTTAATCATTAAGAAAACGCCCCTCTTTCCATCTGTGAGGGGCGTTTTCTTATTTTGCGTAATCTTTTAAGCTGATATTCTGTTTGACTCTTTCAACAATACCAATAAGTGCCCGGTAATCTTCTTCTGTCATTTTTAATTGACGTTTCAGCTGTTCATTTTCTTCGGTGAGTGATTTTAATTGATGCTGTGCATCTTTAAGCTCCTCCCGTAAATAAGCTGGACCAGATGGTTCTTTCTCAAGCTGCTCTAGAAACCGAATTACTTCTCGAAGCGTCAGTTCAGTCTGATCAGAAGATGCCTTCTCTTCTATGGTGAACGCATGCTGCGGTAAACCCGAAGAATGGATACCAATTTTTTTACGCAGTTCTTTTCGCTGTTTTTTGGCAAGCTCAATGCCTGCCTGATACTGCTTTCTGACGTAAGAATTCCACCTGAATCCACATGCTGCTGCTGTTCTTGACAATGCTTTTCCAACCTCTTCAAATGCTGAAAGCTGGGTACCTCCATCTCGGATATGCCTTAAGACAACTTCTGCTAAAAGTAAATCTTCATCTTGTGTCCATGCGTCCTGCCGTGTAATCGTCAACTCATCATCCCCCCTGAATCTGAATACCACATCATATGCGCTTACTAGAGTAGATAGACTATTTGCAGGAGAGAAACCTAAAAAATAGATCAATAAAAAAACGCAAGGGAAGATTCCCTCACGTTTTTTTATCAAGCATTAGTTGCTTTTTACGTCTTTGCCTTTGTATGTTCCGCAAGATTTGCAGACACGATGAGAAATTTTCATTTCACCGCATTCTGGGCAAGCTACCATACCAGGTACTTGTAGTTTGAAATGCGTACGACGCAATCTTTTTTTCATTTTAGAAGTTCTTCTAAAAGGTACAGCCATTATTCCCACCTCCTTAAAGAGTTAAGATTCATTATTTTCTTCTAAGAGCTTTTTCAAGCCTTCTAGACGAGGATCAATTCGGTTTTGATGTGCATCTTCCGAAATGACCGCCCAGTCATTCCCTTCCTGTGGTGCAGCACCTTTTACGTCAGCTTGGTCGCAAAAGATTTGCATAGGCACTTCAAGAAGAATTTCTTCCTTGACTATAGGCGTTAAGTCGATGATATCGTCTTCTACAATAGAAACGTCTTCATCTTCTATGTCGTCTGTCTTATGAAGTACAAATAGTTCTTTTGTTGAAATCGCAAATGGATAATTTACATCAACAAGCGTTCTTGAACAAGGCAATGTCATTTCACCTGTGATGGTTAAATCAAATGCGACTTGCTTTGATTCGATCACTCCAGTCCCTTTCACCTCTACTGGTGAAATACGACGTATATCTGAATGAAGGCTAGTAAGTTCATTTAAGTCAACCGTCTCATGAAAATCGAAGCTGTTTTTAGCTTTTTGATGTAACTGATAAACTGTCCATTTCAATTGTATCACCTCTAAGAGCAACAAACATGATTATAGCTTTCATCATGCTATTTGTCAATATTTTTTCTTTACAGTCCTTCATGATGTCAAAGGGCTGTTTGACATCAGTTCTCGGAATGCCTACACTGAAAAAAATGGTCTTCATTTTTCCCTTATGCTACTGTAGCACAGACCATTTAACCATAGCAAGAAAGGCGGAACATCTATTGAAAGCAGTGGGAGTCGTTGTCGAGTACAATCCATTTCATTATGGGCATGCCTATCATGTGAATCAGGCGAAAAAACAAACCTCCTCAGATGTTGCCATTGCCGTTATGAGCGGTTCTTTCCTCCAGCGCGGGGAGCCTGCCATCGTCTCAAAATGGGCACGTACAAAAATGGCACTGCAAAACGGTGTAGACATTGTGTGTGAGCTTCCATACATATATGCCGTACAAAAGGCAGAAACCTTCGCCAATGGCGCTGTGTCCATCCTCGATGCATTAAAATGCCATTCTCTTTTTTTCGGCAGTGAGGATGGAGAAATCAACGCATTTGAGCGCACAGCACACGCTTGGCATGAAAAAAAGGCAGAGATTGATCTTTTAACAAAAGAAAAGGTGAAAGAAGGTCTTAGTTATCCCGCAGCAGCAGCAAGTGCGTTTCAAGAGGCCATTCATTCTGAACACTTACTGGATTTGTCCAAACCAAATAACATTTTAGGCTTTCATTATGTTAAAGCCATCTTAGAGAGAGCTCCACACATGCAGCCTTTTACGTCTCAAAGAATTGCATCTGATTATCATGATGAAGAACTGCCTGACAACCAAAAAATCGCAAGCGCCACAAGTATCCGAAAAGCATTAAAAGAACAGAGCTCATTTCAAGAAGTCACGCCCTACCTCCCCGACGCTACTTTAAAGCAATTACACGACTATCATTCTTCATATGGTCTTTTACATACGCAAGAAGCCTATTTTCGCTTTCTGAAACACGTTTTTCATACAATGGATACGAGTGAACTAGAGGGCATCTATGAAATTGAAGAAGGCATTGAACACCGCATGCAAAAAGCCATAACACATGCATCTTCCTACGAGGAGTATCTATCACTTGTCAAAACAAAACGATATACGTGGACAAGGTTACAGCGGATGAATACGCATCTATTAATGAACGTGAAGAAAAAGACGATGCACGAGCTGCTTGAAGAGAAAAAAGCGCCCTATATTCGTTTACTTGGAATGACAAGGAAAGGACAACAGTACTTGTCTCTTGTAAAAAAAGAGTTGGATGTACCACTTGTGAGTAAACTGTCTTCCTTTTCACATCCCGCCCTTGATCTTGATATTCGCGCTTCAAGGGTGTTTAGCCTTCCCATCTCTGAACCCATGCAAACAGAATTAACAAAAGCAGAGTTTAAAACATCACCGATTCGATATGATGAAGAGAGCGGACTCTTTTCATCTCGATAGAAAAAAGCAGCCTGATTGCAGGCTGCTCAGCGTGTAGACAAACCCTCGCATTCTTTGTCAGTCCTGCGTGCTGGTGCTCACGAATGTGAAATTCGCTCCGCGCCAGTACTCGTCCTTTCTAGACTGCAAAGGTTTTCTATCACGCTGAAAAGAAGACAAAGGGCTAAAATAAAGTTCATTTTAGCCCTTTGTCAACAATCTGAGCAGCCTGATTGCAGGCTGCTCTTTTTTATGATGCTTTCTCTTTTAATTTGTTTAAATAGTTTAGTGCGTCCTGCATGGTATCCACAGGAACGATTTTCATATCACTTTTAATATCTTTTGCTGTTTTGACTGCATTTTTGTAATCAGAGTTTGGGTCACCTTTATCATTCGGTGCAAAGAAGATGTCTTTTCCTGCTTTGTCTGCTGCAACAACCTTTTGATCAATTCCGCCAATCGGTCCGACTGTACCATCTGCATCAATCGTTCCAGTTCCTGCGATCGCATAGCCATGTGTTTCATCTTCTTTTGTCAGCTGATTGTAAATTTCAAGTGACATCATTAAACCAGCCGATGGACCGCCGATGTTTTCAATATCCACTTTCACAGAAGGAGACACTTTCACATGACGGTCTGTAAATAATGATACGCCAATTCCCACTCGTTTTGGCTCTTCTTTAAATGGTTTTAACGTCACGTTCTGCGTGATTTCTTTGCCATTACGTTCAAGTACAAAACGGACAGTCGTGCCTGCTTTTTTACTGCTGATATACGAAACCATTTTATCTGCTGACTCATATGTATGGCCGTCGACGCTTTTGATCTTATCGCCCACTTCAATCTTCCCATATGCAGGCATTCCTTTCATCACATAGCTCGCATATACCCCATTAAACGTATAATCTACTTTTTTCCCTGCTTTTGTATAAGCGGCAATCATCGCATTTTCTTGAGAACTTTTCATGAGCTGCAGCTGCCGTTTCATATAATCCTCATCAGACTCTCCGTCCGCTTTAATATTTTCTTCTGGAACGATTTCGTCATACTTGTTCATTTTTGCAAGCAAATACGTATATGGATTGGCTGGACCTACTTTAATGGTCATAAGAGAAAAGCTGCCCTTCTCGCCATATCCTCCGTCTACTTGAATGTGTGGCGCAATTTCTGTGGCATCACCTGGCTTTGTGACGTAATAGGGCAGTTTCACAAAAGTTAAGCCAAATAAGACTAGAACAACAGCAAAAAAGCTGAGCCAGCGAATATTTAATTTTTTCATTCGATTAACACTCCCATTTATCAATGACATCTTTCAGTTTTCCTTTTAGTTGGTCGGCGGCGAGTTCACCTGCTTCAATCATTTCTTGAACCTGTGTAAACGCACTAGAGCTAAAGGTCTCGAGCTTCGGCCGAATCATGAGATCTGCATGAATGGTTTGGTGACGAACCAATTCATTTTGAAGGATGTCCAAACTTTGCATAATGACATCCGATAATCTTGTTGCCTTTTCTGTTTTTTTCACCCTTGATACATCAGAGGCGATAATGAGATCCGCCCCCATTTCTTTGAGAACAGAAACAGGAATGCGGTCCACTACCGCTCCATCCACCAATTGCCTGCCGCCTATTTCATGCGGAACAAACACACCCGGAATGCTAATGCTTGCCCTGACTGCTTGTGAGACAGACCCTTCTTTGAACACAACCTTCTCCCCTGTCTGAAGGTCACAGGCGACAATCGCAAGAGGCAGGCGCATTTCTTCAATATTCTTCCCATATGTAAACGTGTGAATCAGCTGCAAAATTCGATTTCCTTTTAACAGACCGATTTTTGGCAGTGTATAGTCAGCATAATACTTTCTTCTGAAGACAAGTGCAAGTTTTTTCATTTTTTCTACGTCTTGTCCTGCTGCATAAAAGCTCCCCACAAGAGCACCAATACTGCTTCCTGCGATCATATCCACCTGAATTCCTTGTTTCTCAAGACTAGATAAAACCCCGATATGCGCCATCCCTCTGGCACCCCCGGAGCCCAGCGCAAGCCCGATAATCGGTCGTTTCATGAATCCACCCTCCTCTTTCTATGCATATATACGAATCTATAGGTCTAAACATGCCCCTTCTCATCGTATAGTAATAGAAGACAGGCTCGGCTAGCATCTCTTTTTCTTTAATCACGAGCTCGCCAATAGATTATAACGGCAAGGGGCGACATCTCCATGAAAAAATGGAACACTCTGTTCATCGCTGCTTTTTTTATCTTTTTAACAGCCACTGTGATTACACATCCACAAGCCTCTTTGCAAGCATCGAAAAATGGACTTGCAATGTGGTGGGAAGTGGTTTTTCCATCGCTGCTACCTTTTTTTATTTTGTCCGAGCTATTAATCAGTTTCGGGATTGTCAGATTTGTCGGCGTATTATTAGAGCCATTTATGCGGCCTATCTTTCGGGTGCCTGGTGTCGGCGGATTTGTTCTGGCGATGGGAATGGCCTCTGGTTTTCCTTCTGGCGCTAAATTGACGACAAGACTTCGGCAGGAAGGACAGCTGACAAGAATTGAAGCAGAACGCCTTGTGTCATTTACCAATTCTTCAAACCCTTTGTTCATTTTTGGAGCAGTGGCTGTAGGATTTTTTCATCACCCAGCTTTAGGCATTGTGTTAGCCTGTGCACATTATTTAGGAAATCTTGCGGTTGGGGTGACAATGCGCGGATATAAAGCACGTCATGATGCGCACCTCAGAAGCCGAAAAGGATTTTTATTGCCTCCAATTCGAGAAGCATTCAGCGCTCTTCATACGGCAAGACTTGCAGAGAAAAGACCACTTGGCCAAATATTAAGTGACGCTGTCATGTCATCTGTTCAAACGCTCTTTATGATTGGTGGCTTTATCATTTTATTTTCTGTCTTTAGTCAAATGCTCGCTGTCGTTCATGTGACAGATCTTCTCTCTATCGGGATCGGCTCTATACTGAAAACGATGCACCTTCCGCCGGAATTAGATCTAGCCATGATTGCGGGTCTATTTGAAATCACATTAGGAAGTCAGCTCACAGGGTCACAAGAGGTTTCCCTGCTCGCTAAAACAATTGTGGTCAGCTTTATTTTAGGATTTAGCGGATTCTCCGTTCAAGCTCAGGTAGCCGGCATTTTGGCAGCAACCGATATACGCTTTAAACCGTTTTTCTTCGCCCGTTTACTTCACGGTATTTACGCAGCCGTCTTTGCCTTTTTGTTATTCAAACCCCTTTATGTCTCTAAAGCAGACATGGCGCTTCCAGCAGGGGCATTTGAAACAAGCGAGCAAGTCGTGATGTTTAGCAGCATGTTATGGAATCAGCTTGTATCTGCTGGTCCTCTCATCACCTTGTTCAGTCTGATCGTGTATATTGCCCTCTATTATCAGAAATTAAAAAATGGATGAGTGCACAATGCACTCATCCATTAAATTTCTCTTTCAGCGCAGCTTCGACCTCTTGCGGTACAAGCTCTTTGACTGATCCATGATATTTCGCTACTTCTTTAACAATGCTTGAACTTAAGAAGGAGTATTGATTATTCGTCATCATAAAGAAAGTTTCAATGTCATCATTCAACACTTTGTTCATTGATGTCCCTTGCATCTCGTATTCAAAGTCCGTCACCGCTCTAAGTCCGCGCAAAATGACTTTCGCCTCTTTTTGTTTCGCATAATCAACGAGCAGTCCATGAAAGGATTCCACTTTGATATTTGGTAGCTCCTTTGTTGCTTGACGAATGAGTTCACATCGCTCTTCAACAGTAAACAACGGCTTTTTTGACGAGTTATTGAGGACGCACACATATACTTCATCAAAAATCTTTGCCCCTCTTTTGATAATATCCAAATGGCCCAATGTGACTGGATCGAAGCTACCCGGACAAACGGCTATATTCCCCATGCTTTAATTTCCCCGCTTTCTATAGATCGTAATGCCAGTCATTCCGTACATTTCCTGCCTTGAGATATGCAGCTGTCCTGCTTCCTCTGGCAGTGTCACATCTTTATCATGCTCACACACAATGACGCCATCATCTGCTAATAAGGAATGCTCATCAATCGTATCAAGAAGTGCTTTCAACTTTTGATCTTTATACGGCGGATCAAGGAAGATGGCTTGAAAAGATTCTTCTCGCTTCACTACAGCGGCGAGTGCACGGTTTGCATCATTTCGAAACACTTCACTTTGATCCATTAGCGACAATTGATTCAAGTTGCCTTTAATCGTCTGAATCGCCTTCATATCTCGATCCACAAATATACAATGATCGAATCCTCTAGAAAGCGCTTCAATTCCTAAACCACCACTTCCAGCAAATAAATCAAGGGCCCATCCCCCATCAAAATACGGTCCAATCATATTAAAAATGGATTCTTTTACTTTATCTGTTGTTGGTCTTGTTGATTGGCCGGGTACGGCTTTCAGCGTGCGGCCTTTTTTTGTTCCAGAAATCACTCTCATTTTTCCACCACTTTTTCTGCTTGCATCTATTGAATATTGTTT
Source organism: Bacillus sp. FSL K6-3458 (assembly GCF_038005045.1). Classification (NCBI taxonomy): domain Bacteria; kingdom Bacillati; phylum Bacillota; class Bacilli; order Caryophanales; family Bacillaceae; genus Bacillus; species Bacillus sp. FSL K6-3458. The sequence goes on from NZ_JBBOSI010000001.1 coordinate 2,626,974, forward strand.
GATGACAAAAAATTCAACATTATCTTACCATATCCACTCCACATGGGACAATGCACTGAATTCCATTCATTTTCTATGTATAGATCACAAAAGAGAGGGTCATACTACTGTTAACAGCATCTGATGTGGTGCTGTTGCCAACCGCGGAGAAGACTTACGTTTCCCCATAAGTTCTTCCTCCGGTTTCTCCTCTCCCTTTGCCTTCTCCTTAATGAATCATTAAGAATAGAAGGACCCCGCGGGTGATGCCGCGGGGGTTTTTTTGTGTCTTTAAAAGCCCACCTTATAATCATACTCTTTTGCTTTATCCAATTTCGATTCGTACTCTAATTTAATAAAAGGTTTATAGGAAGGCTCAACACGTTTTACAAATGGCAATGAACTGAGCTTTGCCATGTGGCGCTCAAGATCATTCATATCACAATAAATCACTGCATATTTCATTTTCCTTGAAATATAGTGAACATTCCCAAATTTCCTTAGCGCTTTTGACTGCTTTAACGAATGCAGCCAAACGACCATCCCTTGACGTTTGGTATCCATCTTTTCACCTGCCGCTTTTCAATTCTTTCCGTTCATTATGTAAAAGACGAGACGTTCAAGTCTCGTCAAGATACTTTACAGCCACAGCTGCCTCCTGATCCACAGCCACCGCCGCATGATGATAGACCATCAAAATATGGGTTCCCTGTTGGAACTTTAATATATGCTGATACAGCTTGACCGATTTCAATACTAATCTCATCTAAGATGGATTGAATCGCTGTTTCTGCTTTTTTGAAATCAACCACTGTATCGTGAAGATCTAGCTTTCTTTTGACCTCACGCATTTCTTTTGAGATCGTTCTATAGTCCGGATGGTATTTGCCGAACCGCTGCACATCTTCATATTGCTCTTTTACTTTTGTAAAATGGGCAATAATTTGTTGGGCTTCTTCGTCTTGCTGGAGACGCTTAAAGCAGTTGCGGTAATGTTCAGCCTCCTCCGACTGAAGAATCATGGCAGCCAATTGATTTGCTTCCTCTTGGAGCTCCACGAATTCGATTGTCGCATACATAAATGTTGCACCTCCAATTCATAGTTTACCACGAAACCTATGGATCAGAAAATGCTTTTACGTGACAAATACATCCCACGTCTCTCTTTTCTGCTTATATTCAGGGTGACGAGAATTTAGCACAACGGTCATTTTATGCTTTCCTTTTGAAAGGTGCTTGACCACAAACGCCGCAGTATACTCATTGCCTGCCCGTTTCCCGTCTACATACACAGTAAAATACCCAGCCTTCTTATCCTTTTTTAGGGGTGAAGGTTCAAGGTGAAAATCTTGAAGTGTACTTTCTATATACACAACAGATCCCTGCACTTTGTATTTTAAAAAGCCTTGCTGCTTCATTTCACTTTGCGTCTGCTGCATGACTGGTACTGCTGGTTCTTGCCTAGTTACTTGCTCTTGATTATGTTGACTTTGACATCCGGTGAGAAGAAAAAGCAATGCGCAAATTGACAGCATCCATTTCATGTTCTGATTCTCCTTTCGTCTACTTTCATAGGATGCTCATGAAATAGACATCTTAATCAACTCAAAAAAAGCCTCACCCGGCTCCATTTTGATTGCGCATTGCTTGGAACATCTGGATCATCATTTCTGCCATTTGGACACTATTGCTCAACTGGCTCACACGATGAGGAATGGTTTTTTCGTAAAAGTTCATTTTATCTAATTCAAACGAAGTGACATTTTCAGGATGCCGCGTTAACTGTCTATACCAGAGTGGGCGCTGCCTGATGAATTTGATTCGATCCTCTTCGGCCATGACAAACTCTTGTACTTCTCTCCGCACCAAAAGCATCCCCTTTCAATTAATCTTTCCTGAAGGAGAATGGGTGCTGGCTGCCTCCAGATGAACCCTTCTTTGAGCCATTTGATGAAAATTGACCGAGTAAGCTTTGTAAAGAGGAAATAGACTGGCTCATTTTATTAATCTGTTCATTCATTTGATCAGCGTCCATTTTTTTCACTGCAGAAACCATTTTAGACATAAAATCTGCTTTTCCCGGTTCACTTTGCTTAGCGGCTTTTTCTTCTTTTGCTTCTTCCGTTTGTGTTTGCCGGTAAGGAGACCACATGTCATCTTCCTCACCAAACATGACCCAATTCTCGTATAAACTTTGCCAGCTTTTTTCTTGCGTCTGCACTTCTTGAATTAATTTCGGATGGCGTCTGACGAACTGTTTAAATTCATCAATGGATGTTTGCTTTTGCTTATTTGTCATATCCTCACCCCCCATACAAATGCCTACTATACTATATACATCTGGGTCTATTTTGGTGAGCCCTTTTCATAAAAAAACAGCCGCCATCTGTGCGCAGCTGTTTAGAGGATTAAGACGTTTTCTTAATGAAGTTTTGTGTATAATACTTTTCTTTCACACCAACGCCAAGGTGCGTGTAATCTTGATTTAACAATGCCTTCCGGTGACCTTCGCTATTCAGCCAACCTTCTACAGCTGCAGGGCCATCAACATAATTATACGCAATGTTTTCCCCCGCAAGCTGAAATGCGACCTCGCCTCTTTCTAACCGGTCTTTCAGCGTGCCGTATTTTTTAGATTCATGGGAGAAATAATGATGATCCTTCATGTCCTCACTATGCATGAATGCCACTTCAGAGGTTTCATCGTCCCACTTTAAGGTCGGCAGTTTGTACTTATGGCGGATAATATTGGTCATATCAAAAATTTGTTTTTGACTCGACGCTTCAATATCCTTCCACTTTTCGCCTGATATCGCCTCAGGTTCAATTAATTGACCTCGATAAACGACTTCATATGGCTTTTGTTTGACAAATGTATCTGCATTAAAGGCTCGAATGCTCGAAAGAGTGCTTTCAAACTTATCCATGTAGAGCTGGACATACACATCATCTCCCACTTTCACCGTCGGCCTGGTATTCATATCATCTTCTGAGAATTCAAAGCGATATGAATTTCCCTCGTCCTCTACATGAATGTAAGGAGCGATTTGTGTTTTTTTAAACACTTCACTTGTGGCTTGACCGATTTTAAACGGCTCCACATTCAGCCCATCCCCTGTCGCAAACAAGGTCACCACCTTACTGTCCTTTACCCCTACTTGAATATAGTGTTTCTTCGATTGATTGTATATCCACCAGTCATAATCATATGCGGAAGGATCAATGCGATCTGGTTCCCCTAGCTGTTTAAGCACTTCGTTTGAAGACTTCCCCATAAAGGACATGAGACCTTTTTTCGGAATGTTGATCGGCTTATCGCTAGATGTTTCTTCATTAGACACCTTCGGCTCATTGCTGTTTTCTTTTTCTGGTGAAGATCCATATTGAATAAACAGAACGTACGTTCCAGATATAATCAGGAGGATGAAGAGTGTTTTCAGCACAGTTTTCAAATAAACACCTCCGTTAAATTGGCAAGGTACAAAAAGTACCTTCTACTGTCATTTAAACAAAACTTGCTCCATTTATCAACGACAATACAGCCTATTTAACACGAATTTAAAATATGCCCCTCCTAATGAAGAAATCCTTGGCCATGATCCTGGTCTTGTTGAGAGATTTCCGTCAGAGCATCACCTGCACGATCGTTTGATAAATCTTCAACTGATAAATCCCCAAGGGCTACGATCCCTGTGAGTGCCCCGTTTTTGACAACCGGGATACGGCGGAGCTGATGTTCTGACATCAACCGGACAATTTCTTCTAGGGTTGCATCTTCTTCAGCTGTCAAAACTTCCTTCGTCATGATGGCACCAACCTCTTGTGAGTTCGGCTTTTTCTCAGCAATACCTCTAAGTACAAGGTCGCGGTCTGTGACAATACCAACAAGCTGATCTCCGTCGACTACCGGAATGGCACCAATGTCAGCATCTTTCATTTTGACTGCCGCTTCATACGCATTGTCGTCCTTTTGCAACGTCACTACTTTTTTCGTCATGATATCTTTGATTTTTTTCGTTTTCACGTTGATTCCTCCATCCGTTATTTTCTTTATTACTGTAACCAGCTTATAAAAGAACATACCCTTCACAGTTGAAAGTTTAACGCTTTCATACTATGATTGTCAGTAAAGGGAATTTTTATAAGGAGGGGTTTTGGGTGAAGTTTGAAGGTACGGGGATTGAAAAGGTATCAGCTGACTTAAATAAATTGGATTTCATTATGGAAAGTGAAGGATTTGTACGAGCCGATCAATGGGATTATGAGCGTGTGACGTACGACAGGAAGTATAACATGGTAGAGGGGACGTTTTACTTACGGATCTCTGGCTACGCCACTGAGGGAGATGTCGGCTCCAAAAAAGCCCACATCCAGCTGCTGACACCTTTACTTGGAAAACACTATTATCCGCATGGTGTTGAATATGGAGAAGGCGAAGATTTCCCTAAATCTCTTATTCAATCCAGCAAAAAAACACTGAACCAATTGAAAGAAAAACTAGAAGCGATAACTGCTGAAGCATAAAAAGCACAGCCCCTGCGGCTGTGCTTTTCATTTATTCATATTTCGGAATGAGCGCATCTGGTACGGCATCTTTCGCTCTTTCTTTTCTCGCCCAGTCAAAGAAGACAACAGCAAGAATGGATCCGTATACAATCTCCTGAATGATTTTCATCAAAATAGCACCTAGCTGCTGATCTTCTAGCAGCGGCAATGTATGAAACATGTCAGGACCCGTAAGCGCAAGACCTGCAAGCATATCACTTGGTACACATAGGTGCAGTGCTTGTATCCATGCGCCGGCATCTGAATAAGTGGCATAGATAGGCGCTTCACTAAACATAATGAGTGCGCAGGCAGGTGTCATTAAAATCCCATCTGCCATAATATATCCAAGCTTTAAAATGCCTGTAATCTGCGGCTGACTTTGCACTTTATGGACAAGCGGCCACCACATGAAAAAGGCAGCGATAAAAATGACAACCGTCATCAATGCGTGATAAAACGGATCTGTTTTAACAAAATCGAACACAAGCGGAATATGATACAGCGAAAACAACCCGTTAAATCCGAGCAAGGCAATCAACGGCTTAGAAAACAAGCGGAAAATCGGCTGAATACCCCGTGTTTGAATGATCCGCTCCCAAATCGCCGCAGGTAAACCTGTAATAAGAAGGGGCGGGATGACCAAATAGAGCACTGCCATTTGCGCCATATGCGCACTGAACATAATATGCCCCATTAAATCAATCGGGCTCCCCTTCACTGCATAAAGCAACACAAGCCCCGTGAGAAACAGCGTTTTCTCTTTCACCGTCGCACGGTGCTTCCCCTTCGTCACGAGAAGCAGATAAAAAGCGGCTGCTGCTACAATACATGTCAAATAGTAAGGACTCCATAATGCACGAAATCCAAATATCTCTAAGTTTTCCATTGCTGCGCCTCCTTCAAGGGCAAAGCGAGCTTACCACCAAATAATGGTCAAAAAGGCTAAAACGGTAATAAACGCGACAAACACACCTGAGTAAAGAAACAACGCGGGTGTTTCATGCCCTTTTTGGTTCATGTGCATAAAATAATAAAGCTGAAAAGCGACCTGAATCACTGCAAGCAGTAAAATAAAAGGGACAGCGAACCAATTTCCGACGTCTTCAGAGGCGATTGTTAAAAAGGCAACAAACGTTAAACCAATCATCAAGCCGAAAGAAATGAGCTGATGCTTCATTTCTTCGGCATTTTTCTTTTTCCGATAGACAAGATCGACTTTGGACTGATTTGTGTTTTTATTTCCCATTCTTATCCCACCATTCCCATCAAATATACAACGGTAAAGATGAAGACCCACACAACATCAATGAAGTGCCAATAAAGGCTTGCCACATAATATTTTGGTGCATTGTATAAATCGAGTCCGCGTCTCATATTCCGAATCATCAGAGCGGTGATCCAGCAAAGTCCAAATGCGACGTGAGCCCCGTGTGTTCCAACAAGCGTATAGAAGGAAGAGCCAAGTGCAGAGCTCGTAATGGTAAATTCATACGCATGCACATAATGATAAAACTCATAAATTTCTACCCCTAAAAATCCAGCACCTAAAAGAACGGTTACACCTAGCCAAAGCTGCATTTTTTTAAAGGCAAAGTTTTTCATATGATACATAGCATACACACTCGTTAAACTGCTCGTTAACAGAAGCATTGTGGCAATAAAGACAAGTGTGAGGTCAAACATTTCAGTTGTTGTTGCGCCGCCTGCATTTGAATTTTTCAGCGCCAAATAAGTGGCAAACAAAGATGCAAACAGGACCGTTTCTCCCCCAAGAAACAACCAGAACCCGACGAACTTATTCTTTCCTTCTAACGTGGCTTTCTCAGGAGAAGCTGGAAAGGTTTCCGCTGTCATTTTTTGTGGTTCCATTATGCTTTCACCCCTTTGTCATCGTCATCCGTCAAATCTTCTTTGTGAATATGGTATCCATGATCATCTTTAAGAGAGCGAACGAGCATGGTCGCAAACGTGATGCCAAGACCAATGAAGATCACCGGTAGACCCCAGCTGTGTTCTTGACGATACATAAAACCAAACGCTGACACAAATAGACCGAATGAGATAATGATAGGCAAGATGGAATTATTCGGCATGTGAATATCATCGAGCGGTTCAGATGCTGTCATTCCTTTTTTACCATCCATTTTCTCAATCCATAATGGATCAAGTCCCCGTACAAGAGGCAGCTGCTTAAAGTTATATTCTGGCGGAGGTGAAGATACTGCCCATTCAAGCGTTCTTCCATCTCCCCAAGGATCGCCCGATACACGCTCCCCTTTTGCTGTCGTCCAGATGATATTAATCAGCATGATGACAACTGCTACAAACATGAACAGTGCCCCAATCGTACTCACCAAGTTCCCAAGGTCTAGACCCTGACCTGGCAAGAATGTAAAGACTCGGCGCGGCATGCCCCAAAGACCGAGAAAATGCTGGATAAAGAACGTTAAATGGAAACCGACGAAAAACAGCACAAAGCCAATTTTCCCAAGCTTCTCATTCAGTATTTTCCCAAACATCTTCGGCCACCAATAATGCACACCTGCTAAAATACCGAAGACCACACCACCGATAATGACATAGTGGAAATGCGCCACAACGAAGTACGTGTCATGGAACTGATAATCCGCTGCTGCTGCTGCAAGCATGACGCCGGTTACACCGCCAAGTAAGAATGACGGAATGAACGCAACTGAATATAGCATCGGCGTTGTAAACTTCACATTACCGCCCCATATGGTGAGCAACCAGTTAAATACTTTAATTCCAGTTGGCACCGCAATCGCCATTGTGGCAACGGCAAAGATCGCATTGGCAATTGGACCAAGTCCTGTTGTGAACATGTGATGCGCCCACACCATGAATCCAAGGAAACCAATTAATACAGTCGCAAACACCATGGACGAATAACCAAACAATCTTTTTCTTGCAAACACTGGAATGATCTCAGAGAAAATCCCAAATGCCGGCAAAATCAAGATATACACTTCTGGGTGTCCAAAAATCCAGAACAAATGCTCCCAGATGATTGTATTTCCTCCGAGCTCTGGATTAAAAAAGCTCGTATCAAACATTCGATCAAGCATCAGCATCGCAAGCCCTGCTGTCAGCGGCGGGAATGCGAATAAAATTAGTGCAGATGCCACAAACGTCGTCCAGGTAAAGAGCGGCATTCTCATATACGTCATACCTGGCGCTCTCATATTAATAATCGTTGCAAGAAAGTTGATTCCGGCAATTAGCGTACCAATACCCGCTATCTGCAACCCTAAAATATAGAAATCCATGCCGTGCCCTTCTGAATTCAGCGTGAGCGACGCATAGGCAGTCCAGCCTGCATCAGGTGCTCCGCCCATAAACCATCCAAGGTTTAAGAAAATACCTCCGAAAAAGAACAGCCAAAAACCAAGTGAATTCACAAATGGAAACGCTACGTCACGTGCACCAATTTGAATGGGTACAACCGCATTCATTAATGCAAATAAAAGCGGCATTGCTGCAAGGAAAATCATCGTTGTTCCATGCATCGTCATGACTTCATTGTAAAACCCTGCACTCACAAAATCATTTTCAGGGATGGCTAGCTGAATACGGATAATCATCGCTTCCAGGCCACCAATTAAAAAGAAAAATCCCCCTGCCACTAAATATAGTATGGCAATTTTTTTGTGGTCAACCGTCGTTAAGTAATCCCATAAGACAGCGCCAAACCCCCGCTTTTTAGCTATTGTACTCACCATGAAATCCCCCTCTTATCTCCCATTTGCCCCTTTTCATATCAATGTCTATCTTCACGTTCTAAAAACAGACTATATCTGACAGATGACTTATTCTTGGATGTAGAGACTTATTCGGGAGCTCTTAACAAAAACTTCACATAGATCGTATACCCTTTTGAATGTGCGCAACTTCAAGCTGCTCAAGGCATTTACTGTATTTTAAGACCTTTTAAATACTCGTAGAGTGCATCTGCTTCTGAGTCATTTAGTTTAGGGTACGTCCCTGTCATCTTATTACCTGGTTTAAAGCTCTCTGGATCTTTCAGCCATGCTTTGACATTTTCTTTGTTCATGTCTTTAATTCCAGCTACTTTTGTCCGCTCTCCGAAGGTTGCAAGGTTTGGTGCAGTCCTTGCCGCCTCTGGTCGTTCATCTCCAGGCTCTACCGCATGACAGCTTAAACAGTTTTTCTCTTTAAAGAGTTTTTCACCCTCAAGGGCTAGATCTGACGTAGATGCAGGCTTCTTATAATCTGTCATCTTTTTCGTCCAGCCTAAAAACTCATCTTGAGAAAGCGTTTTAACTTTAAAGTCCATTAAAGCATGTGATGGACCGCAAAGCTCTGCACATTTCCCATAGAAATATTCTCCAGCATCTTTCGTTCGTTTTGAGTCAAATGTTAAATAAAACTTGTTCTCGTTGTCTGTATTTGTATCAATTTTACCCCCAGCTGATGGAATCCAGAATGAGTGTTTCACATCAGATGCTTTCAGCTTAAAATAAACCTTTTGATCAGTTGGAACAATCAATTCCTGACTTGTCACAATCCCATAATCAGGGTATTCAAATTCCCACCAATATAAGCTGGCTCTTACATTCACTACAAGTGTCTTTTCAGGATCTCGTTTTTTCTTATCCATGGCGCTTGTATCCCCTAGCTCAAGCGTGTATGCCACAACAGGTACAACGAGAATAATGAGTAGAAGTATCGGAATCGCTGTCCACGTAATTTCGAGGTTACGGTTCCCTTCTACCTGTTTAGGAATCGTATCTTCTCCCACTTTAGAACGTTTGAATTTAATGATGACGTAAAAGAAAATGATCGATACAACAATAACGACAAGAACCATAATAAGTGTACTCAGTACCGTTAGGAAAAACTGTTTATCTGCTACTTCCCCAACTGGCTTGAGTGTTGATAAGTATGGTTCACCGCAGCCCGCCAAAACGAGCGTCAGTAAGAGAAACAGTGAATAAACACGCCATTTTCTTATCATAATTTGTCCCAACCCCTTTTGCTTGATCTCCTTTGCCTTTCGCTTTTACCTCTTATTTATAAAATCACCTTTCACCCATCCATAACCCCCGCCTCTTATAAAAGCACTTACATTTCCTCTTTTCATAAAAAAATGATGTTTTTACTCAAAATACCATCTATGTATAAACAGAAAGCCGCCTAAATAGAACTGAATATCAGGCGGCTTTCATAGTTGTAAGAAAATGTTGTGTTATAAGATATAGCCATTGTTTTGATGTGATCAAAGTGTATTTCACTCTAGAATAGTGTAATAATAATCATCGCAACGAAAAAGATCGTTAAGTAGTTTAATGAATAAACGAACATGAGTGTTGACCACTTCATGATATCTTTCATTTTAAAGCCCATAAGACCAATGACGAGCCATCCAATGTTCAGCAATGTGCCAAGTGCGACAATCGGCCATCCTAATCCACCTAAGAAAAATGGAAGCGGGAGAAGACATGCTGTCCAAATGATGATTTGGCGTTTTGTGACTTCAAAGCCGTAAACAACTGGCAGCATTGGAATACCTGCTTTGCGGTAATCTTCCGTTTTCTTAATCGCAAGTGATAAGAAATGCGGAATTTGCCAGATGAACATAATCATAAACAGAACCCAAGCCGTTGTGTCGATGGTGCCTGTAACAGCTGTCCAGCCAATTAATGGCGGAACCGCACCAGATACACTCCCAATGACTGTATTAATGGTGTAATGACGTTTAGACCACATCGTGTATAGAACTGCATAAGTAAAGACACCGATAAATCCAATCACTGCTGATGTAACAGTTGTCATCAGAAGCATAATCAGTCCAAGTACAACAAGCAGAATACCAAATGCATACGCTTGACCCGGCTGAACTTTACCTGTCACCGTCGGTCTTGTTTTTGTTCTTTCCATTAGTATATCAATATCACGGTCAAACGCATTATTAATGGCGCATGAACCGGCAATAATAAGAGAAGAACCAATCATTGTTAACAGCACAATATCAAGATTCCCAAGGAAACTCATACCTGTAAAATAAAAAGCAAGCCACATTCCAGTAAAAGTTGTAATGAAATTGGAATTGACGATGCCCATTTTAATAAGAGCAAGAAAATCTTTTAAAGCGGTTGTTTCTTCTATTTGTCCATGAATAGCTGCTTCCGCGGCTGTTTTGGAATTTGCCAATGTGTATAACCTCCCTTGCCCAAACCTTCAAACGAACGAATAAAACGTAAAATCGTTACAACTCTATCATACAAGATAAAGAGCTGTAAAAAAACATCCTATTAAATAATAAACGACAAACTTGAAGTTATTTGTGAACTTTTCGTGAATTTATTAGGATGTGCGTTTCAGAAGGCGGTGCAAAATGAAATATTCTCTCCTCTATTTCTATCAGACTGTCAAAGAAAGATCAAGCACTCTAAATCTGTAAACTTTGTGAACTAACATATCATTTTTTTGTGAACTTTGGTCATTATGAATTGCAACAGAACACGCATTTGGCTTAAACTTGAGAGCATGTGAGGTTTTCATTTAGATCAGAAGTTATTTAGAGAAGGTGAAATCATTTGATGAAATTTGCTTTAAGGTTATTGAGCGTTGTCACAACATTTGTGATGCTGATCGTTCTGATTGGCGGTGCGCTTGTGACGAAAACTGGCTCCGGTCTTGGCTGCGGCAGACAGTGGCCCCTTTGCCACGGTCGTTTTTTTCCAGAAATGAACCCTGCTTCCATTATCGAATGGAGCCACCGCATGTCAACAGGAGTTTCCACCATTCTTGTATTGGCACTGGCGGTCTTATGCTGGAAAAAAATCAGTCCAGTATTCCGTGAAACCAAATTTTTGGTCATCATGTCCATTATATTCTTACTGCTTCAAGCACTGTTAGGGGCACTCGCCGTTGTGTTTGGTTCTAACGCACTTGTCATGGCTCTGCACTTCGGTATTTCACTGATTTCTTTTGCTTCCGTTTTACTGCTGGCACTGCTTGTGTTTGAAGCCACCAGATCTGAAACAAAGCTTGTGAAGCCGCTTCATATCGGCAAAAGAATGCAGTTCCATATTTATGGGTTGATCACATATACGTATATTGTGGTGTATACGGGCGCCTATGTGAGACATACAAAATCAAGTCTTGCGTGCTCTGTCTTCCCATTTTGTTCAAAAGACGGCGCACTTCCAGCGTATTTTAATCAATGGGTTCAAATGTCTCACCGAGCAGCAGCCCTTCTTTTATTCGTTTGGATATTTGTTGCGATGTTCCATGCCCTTAAACATTATAAAGAACAAAAGCAGCTGTATTATGGATGGATCATTTCAGCCATCCTGATTACACTTCAAGCGATCTCAGGTGTGATGTCTGTTTATTCTCAGCTCGCACTCGGTTATGCGCTTGCTCATTCATTCTTTATTTCTTGTTTGTTTGGGGTACTATGCTACTTCTGCTTACTCATTGCCCGGTTTAAATATGAAAATAGAGAGCCTTTCAGATAAACATACAATCCCCCTTTCATCCGAAAAGGGGGATTTCTTTTATGTTTGTTTCGCTTCTTCAAATAACGAAATGGCTTTTTTTCGTCTTTCTTGATGATCGACTGTAGGCAGAGGATATGTATCCCCCAGCACACATCCCGATTTCATTTGCTCATCTATCGGCATTTTACTCGGTTCATGAATCCATTTTTCATTCACATGCTTAAGTTCTGGCACATACCTTCTAATATATTCTCCGCTTGGGTCAAATCGTTTCGACTGGGTCGTTGGGTTAAAAATACGGAAGTAAGGAACTGCATCCGTTCCGACAGAGGCTGCCCACTGAAATCCTCCAATATTCGAAGCCTCATCATAGTCGACAAGTTTTCTCGCAAAATACGCTTCGCCCATTCTCCAATCGATGAGATAATCTTTTGTCAGGAATGAAGCCGTCACCATTCTCAAACGGTTATGCATCCAGCCTTCTTCATTTAACTGTCTCATCCCAGCGTCAACGAGCGGGAAGCCTGTTTGTCCTTTACACCAAGCTTCAAAAAGTGTCTCATCATCATTCCATTTTATATGTTGAAAGGAGGCGTTGATTTCTTTTTCTTTCATCTCTGGATAATGCGCAAAGATCATATGATAAAAATCGCGCCACGCTAGCTCTTTCATAAATGTTTCCTTGCCCTCATCTTCAAAAAGTTCTTCCTCATTGACCGCATGAAAGATTGTGCGAATAGAAATGGTCCCGGTTTTTAAGAACCGAGACAGCTTGCTCGTCCCAAAAACAGACGGAATATCTCGTTTCTCATGATAATGCGTCAATCTTTCTTGAATAAAGCCGCCTAGCGTGCTCATCGCTTTGTCTGATCCAATCTGATCGAATTTCCTTGTACATTTCTTGGTGATGTCCCTTAGTTTCGCATCTCCCTTTTCAGAAAGTGACTCATCACAAATCGTAAGCTCACTGCTCAGAAATGATTTGTCAACTTTTATCACAGACTGCTTCTCCTGCTTCCGCCACGCTTGATAGTATGGAGTAAACACTTGATAATGAGTCCCATCCGCTTTTAAAATATCTCTCGCCCCATGCAGATGCGTATCTTGCCACTTTGACACATGAATGCCCTTTTCTTCTAAGAAACGGGTCACTTGCTCATCACGTGTTCGACCATTTCCTACTTCGTCCTCATTAAAAAAGACCGCATTGATGTCATAAGCATCCATGAGCTTTTGAAAAGCGGACAAAATATCATCATGAATGAGATGAACATACATGTGAGATTCTCTCGCTTCCTTGACGAAATTGGCCAAGTTTTGAAAGAAATGTTCGTTGTTCAAATCCAGTTCCATTTCTGTAAAAAACGGATCTAGATGATAAAAAGCAAATAATCGGTACTGATGTTTTTTTGCATATGTAATCGCTTTTGATAAGGCGATATGATCATCCAATCGCATATCTCGGCGAAACCAAATCACGACAATTTCCACTCTTTCTTCACCTCATTCTATAGTGTAATCACTCTAGCAGGCGGCTGCACATTTTAATGCGCTCAAAAAAAGACACATCGCAGTGGATGTGTCTCACTCATTATTCAGGCTTTAAGACAATCAACAGATCTCCAGTTTGAATCCCTTCTCCATTCGTGACATGAATTTCATCCACGATTGCTGAGAACGGTGCTTGTACCGTCGTTTCCATTTTCATCGCTTCATTGATCATCAAGTGCTCACCTTGAGAAATTTTCTGTCCTTTTTCAACAAGCACTTTGATCACAGTGCCTGGCATCGATGCGGCAATGTGATTTGGATTTGAGCGATCTGCCTTCATTTTTTCTTGAACGGAGGATTTGATGCTTTCATCCTTAATGACCACTTCACGCGGCTGTCCATTCAATTCAAAGTAAAGCACTCTTGTAGCGTCCGGATTCGGTTCTCCAATCGACACGAGTTTGACAATGAGGGTTTTCCCTTTTTCAATTTCTACCTCAATTTCTTCACCAAGTCTCATCCCGTAGAAGAAGGTTGGTGTGTCAAGAACAGAGATGTCTCCATAGCTTTCTGCTGTTTGAACAAATTCAGAAAAGACTTTCGGGTATAAAGCATATGCAATGGCATCTTGTTCTGTCAGCGTCAGATCATGTGATTCTTTGAACTGCTTTTTGATTTCTTCAAAGTCCACAGGCTTCAGTTTCTCACCCGGTCTGACAGTAAGCGGCTCCTCCCCTTTTAAAATCAGCTTTTGCAGCTTTTCTGGGAATCCGCCATGAGGCTGCCCTAAATAACCTTTAAACAATTCAACAACCGAATCTGGGAAATCCAGTGTTGCTCCTTTTTCATAGACATCCTCTTCTGTCAGATCGTTTTGCACCATATAAAGTGCCATATCTCCGACCACTTTAGAAGACGGTGTTACCTTCACGATATCACCAAACATGTCATTTACACGTCTGTACATTTCTTTTACTTCATTCCAGCGTTCGCCAAGGCCGACACCTTTCGCCTGCTGCTGCAGGTTACTATACTGACCGCCAGGCATTTCATGCTCATAAATTTCTGTATGCGGTGAATTCATTCCGCTTTCAAACTCATGATAATATTTTCTGACGGAATCCCAATATTGAGAAAGACGTTCAACCGCTTGAACATTCATTTCTGGCTTTCTTTCATGTCCGTCTAGAGCATAATATAATGAGCTCGCACTTGGTTGTGATGTGAGCCCCGCCATAGAGCTGACTGCAACATCAACAATATCAACACCTGCATCAATCGCTCTTGCATAGGTGAAGAGTCCATTTCCACTCGTATCGTGTGTATGAAGATGGATTGGAATCGTGAGCTCGTCTTTTAGAGCCGATACAAGCTCATAAGCCGCTTGCGGTTTTAATAATCCCGCCATATCTTTAATGCCTAAAATATGAGCGCCTGCGGATTCAAGCTCCTTCGCAAGAGAGACATAATATTTCAAATCATATTTCGGACGTGATGGATCAAGAATATCACCTGTATAACAAATCGCTGCCTCTGCCACTTTGCCGGATTCACGAACAGAATCAATGGCAAGCGTCATACCTTTGACCCAGTTTAGACTGTCGAAAATACGGAAAACGTCAATGCCTGCCTCTGCCGATTCCTTTACAAATGCTTTAATCACATTATCCGCATAGTTTGTATATCCGACAGCGTTTGATGATCTTAATAGCATTTGGAACAAAGTGTTTGGCACTTCTTGACGAAGCTCTTTCAATCTTTCCCAAGGATCTTCTTTCAAGAAACGATATGCCACATCAAATGTAGCACCGCCCCACATTTCCATACTGAATAACTCTGGCCATAAGCCTGCTGTTGGCTGCGCAACTTTCTTTAAGTCGTGCGTTCTAAAGCGTGTTGCAAGCAGCGATTGATGTGCGTCTCTAAAGGTTGTATCTGTTAAGAGTACACCGCTTTGTTCTTTCACCCAATTGGTGAGTCCCTCAGGTCCATGCTTGTCTAACAATTGTTTTGTTCCAGAAGGAATCGTTTCATGGACAGCAAGTTTCGGCACATTTGGTTGATAAAAATGAGGCTTCTTATTTTCCGAAATACCAGGGAACCCATTAATGGTAACGTTACCAATATAAGTAAGCATTTTCGTTCCGCGGTCTTTTTGCTTAGGGAAGTTAAATAGCTCAGGTGTTGAATCAATAAACGATGTATCATATTCCCCTCTTAGAAATTTCTCGTGCTTTGCGACGTTTTCAAGAAACGGGATATTTGTTTTAATGCCGCGAATCCTGAATTCTTGTAAATTTCGGACCATTTTAGCCGCAGCTTGATCAAATGTAAGTGCCCAAGTTGACAGCTTGACCAACAGTGAATCGTAATAAGGTGTAATCACCGCACCTTGGAAGCTGTTCCCTGTATCAAGACGTACACCAAAACCACCGCCTGAACGATAAGCCATGATTTTTCCTGTATCTGGCATAAAATCATTCAAAGGATCTTCTGTTGTGACCCTTGATTGAATGGCAAATCCATGTGTAAAGATATCTTCTTGTTTTGGTATCCCGACTTCTTTGCTGTGGAGGTCATGTCCTTTTGCGACAAGAATTTGGGTTTGGACGATATCGACACCTGTGATCATTTCTGTGATCGTGTGTTCCACCTGGACCCTAGGATTGACTTCAATAAAATAAAACTCGCCATTTGCCACTAGGAATTCTACAGTCCCTGCATTGATATACGATACATTCTGGGCCAGCTGAACAGCCGCTTCACAGATGTCTTCACGCAATTGATCTGAAAGGGACACACTTGGTGCAACCTCAATGACTTTTTGATGACGCCTTTGAACAGAGCAGTCACGCTCGTATAAATGAATGATATTGCCGTGATTGTCTCCAATCACTTGCACTTCAATATGTTTCGGATTTTCAATCAACTTTTCAACATATACTTCGTCATTTCCAAAAGCCGCTTTCGCCTCTGACTTTGCACGGTCATAGGCTTCGCTCAGCTCCTCTTTTGATCTGACAATCCGCATACCTCGGCCGCCGCCTCCAAGTGAAGCTTTAATAATAAACGGGTAACCGTATTCTTCACCGAATTTTTCGACTTCTTTGACCGAATCAACTGGCCCGTCACTTCCTGGAATGACTGGAATCCCAGCTTTTTTCGCTTCATCTCTCGCTTTTACTTTATCTCCAAACATATCTAAATGTTGAGAAGTTGGGCCGATGAATTGGATGCCTTCCTCTTCGCATCGTCTTGCAAAATGAATGTTTTCAGATAAAAATCCGTATCCTGGATGAATCGCATCCACGTCATTTCGTTTTGCAATTTCGATGATCCCCTCGATATCAAGGTAGGCATCAATCGGCTTTTTCCCTTCTCCAACTAGATATGCTTCATCGGCTTTATAGCGATGATAAGAGCCCGAGTCTTCTTTGGAGTAAATGGCCACTGTACGTAAGTTGAGCTCCGTACAGGCCCTAAAGACTCTGATAGCGATTTCCCCTCTGTTTGCAACTAGAACCTTTTGAATTGTTCTCTGTGACATTCTCACTCCTCCATATCCCTTAAAATTTTATATGTACTCTATAATAAAGGAAGAAATGAAAACTGTACACTTTTGTTTTCTAAAGATTCAAAGTTTTCTGCAATCCATTTTTTTGAATCGATGGTTTGCTGATTGATTTTTTCTTTTTATAACGCTCTTTATATTCAGTAAACATGCTGATATTCAGCAATATTCCCATACATCCACTCAGTAAAATGATAGAGGATCCCCCGTAGCTGATAAACGGAAGTGTGACCCCAGTGATCGGAATGAGGCCTGAAACACCGCCCAAATTAATACACGTTTGGATGGCAATCATTGAAGAAATTCCTATTGCAAGCAAACTTCCAAACGGATCTTCACACTTTCTCGCAATGTAAAAACCTTTCACAACAATAAAGCCAAGGAGAGCAAGGACAAAAAATACACCGAAAAAACCAAGCTCTTCCGAGATAATTGCCATGATAAAATCTGTATGCGGTTCTGGAAGGTATCCATACTTTTGTACACTCTCTCCAAGACCAAGCCCAAAAAAGCCGCCTGATCCAATCGCATAATATGAATTAATCAATTGATGCCCAGAAGCGCCTGCGTCTTTAAATGGGTCTTGGAAACTCTCAAAACGTCCAAGACGATTCTGCGTAAAAATTTTATCCCAAAAAAGAATAATAAACGGTGTCACAACAACCATCACCGCACTAAATAAAGCGAGCAGCTTGGCCAGCGTTTTACCGCTAAACCCTGAGCATAAAATCATCGCAAGGGCAATCATACCAATGATAAAAGCTGTCCCATAGTCTGGCTGCAAAATAATAAATCCGCATAGGATGGAGACAACCACAATTGGAGGTGTAACCCCTCTCAAAATATGGTCAATATAATGCTGCTTCTTTGCATAGACAGCAGCAAGATAAATGATGACAACGATCTTCACGAATTCCGCTGGCTGAAGACTAAAAGGTCCAAATTTGATCCAACTTCTAGCATTCCCTGCAATGTGACCGCCAAAGTACACATAAATGAGAGAAAACACAGATAGCAAAAGCATCACAATTTGGAATCTTTTATTTAAGAGCAGCTGATACGGAATGAGGGCTGTAAAAATCAAGATGACCGCCCCGACAATCATAAATAAAAGCTGTTTCTTGAAAAAATTATCTGGCGCAGCATCATATCTGATCACAGATGTAATCATACTTGAGCTATACACCATCACCAAGCCGAATGCGCTAATTAATATAATGGCGAACAATAATGAGTAGTCATACGATTTTAGCATTCTCTTTAACATATAATCCTCTTCCTAACGTCTATTTCTACTGCTTGAAATTCTCTTCTCTTAGCTGTTCTTATTCTACTACATTTTCTCCGTTTGATCCCGTTTTACCTCTTTATATTGTTCGTCTTTCATGAGACAATCAAGTCCGTTTGGCATCAATCAAAATAAAAAGGCGGACAAAAAAACTCAAACTTATGTTGTGGAAGTTTGAGTTTTCAATCATTATTTTTTTGTGAACGCATCATGAAGTGCGGATAGTTCTCTCTCAAGTTTATCGAGTAGTTTTTTGCCTTCATGTTGATCAACTAATCCAAGCCGGACAGCGAAATCAATTTCTCTCGATAATCCGAACATTTGAGTATCTAAAACCTCTTCATAAAGAGGACATTGCGGCATCGTTAAGTTGTCCATTTGCACTTGGATCAATTTTAAAATTTTATCTGCATCCAATTTTAATAAAGCCAGTGCTTTTTGCCGATGATCGACTAAAATTTCTGACGCCAAAAGTATCCCTCCGTTCCCCAGGCGAGTACCTAATTCTTCTATTTATCATAAAGCGAAACGCCCAAAATTGCAAGCAGATTTGTACAGTTCGCTCTGTAAAAATAAAAAGAAGCCATTCGTCATTAAAAGATACTCATCTCATATTTTTCACTCATGAGCTCAAGCAGCTTAATACCCGCAATACTATTCCCTTTTTCATCCAAAGCAGGCCCGAATATACCTATCCCAAAGTCGTATGGGGCCGCCCCCATAATTCCGCCTGAAACCCCACTTTTAGCAGGGATTCCGATATTAATCGCAAATTCCCCGCTCGCATTGTACATACCACATGTGACCATAAACGTTTTACAAATTCTAGCAACATCTTTCGAAAGAATTTGCTTTCCTGTCTCTGGATGCCTGCCATCTAATGAAAAAACACACGCGATCTTCGCCAAATCCAGGCTATTCATCATGACGGCGCACTGCTTCGTATAGACATCCATCACCTCTTCTACATTCCCTTTAATGATATGATATTGCTTCATATAATAGCACATTGCGCGGTTAATCATTGATGTTTCAAATTCGGATGCAGCGGTTTCTTTGCAATATGTAATGGTGGTGTCATTGGCAAGCTCTCTAATAAAACCAAGCAGCCGGTTCAGCTGATCTTGCGGCGTTGCCCCTCTTATTAAACTTGTAACGGCAAGCGCTCCTGCATTAATCATTGGGTTAAGCGGCTTATTGGGGCTTGCAGTCTCTAGTTTAATCATCGAATTAAACGGGTCGCCAGTCGGTTCTTGTCCAACATATTGAAACACTTTTTTCGGTCCTTCTTCTGAGAGCACGAGCGCCAGGGCTAATACTTTTGAAATACTTTGCAGGGTGAATCGTTTATCAACATCTCCCGCTGAGTGGCACGTATTACTCACATGATAAACAGCGACAGATAAATCCGATTGATCCGCTTTACCGAGTGCCGGAATATAGGATGCTACCTTTCCATTTTTGGCCACCTTTTTTGCCTCTTCTACAAATCGCTGAAGCTCTTCATTGTCACGACATGCCATGCCCAAAATCCTCCCTATTTTTCGTCTAATCGTAGTGTGTACAAGGAGGTGCATGTTTATGAAAGTGACAAAGCGGGCGAAAACTTCTATAATTTATGTTGGAAAGGGGTTGTCTTGAACATGAGCATTATTCAAATCAAGGGGAACGTACAATACAAGATCACCATTGATCCGAGTGTATGGATTTTTGATGACCGTAAATTTTTAATGGATTCATTTTTTGAGAAAAGTGCAGCAAATGAAGAGCAGCAGCTAGATCAGGAACTCGATCAAGAGCGGGTCATAAGAGAAGGTCAAACACTTCCACCCACATTAAAAACAGAGAAAAAGTACGAAAAAGAAAGACTTGTCACAGGCAGCTTCGGGATGAAACTTGGCGACATGATAAAAAATGCAGAACCGCTCGAACAAGCGGAGACGTGTGAATTTGTCACAGAAACAGAAACAATTGCTGTTCCGCTCTCTAAGGCGATGGATAGCATTGCCCATTTCAGCCAAAATGGAAAGCCTATAACAGAAGAAGGACCAATCCACGTTTATTTCGAGGATCAGTCCAACATCACTCAGCCGATTAAAGGCGTCAAAGAGTTAATCATTACATAAGATGACGGGTCTGGACTATAATAAATCAGCTGCAAGCTGTGCAAGTCCAGACCTTTCTCCTTTGACAAGCTTGACATGTCCAGATATTTGCTGCCCTTTGAAACGCTCAATGACATATGTGAGCCCATTATTTAAGCTGTCTAAATAAGGGTGATCAATCTGCTCTGGGTCTCCCATCAGCACAATTTTACTTCCCTCACCAACCCGCGTTAATAATGTTTTCACTTCGTGTTTTGTTAAATTTTGCGCCTCATCGATAATGATAAATTGATCAGGGATACTTCTCCCGCGAATATACGTTAAAGCTTCCACTTGAATTGAACCGATGCCCGCTAGTATCGCATCGAGTTCACCAGGTTTTTTTGTGTTAAATAAAAATTCTAGGTTGTCATAGATCGGCTGCATCCACGGTCTGAGCTTCTCTTCTTTTTCGCCTGGCAAATACCCTAAGTCCTTACCGACAGGAACAATGGAGCGGGCCACGATGAGCTTTTTAAACATGCCGAGGTCCTCTGTCTGCATTAATCCAGCAGCAAGCGCAAGCAGTGTCTTTCCTGTTCCCGCTTTTCCGATAAGTGTCACAAGCGGAATATCGCGGCGTAAAAGTAACTCAAGCGCCATCGTTTGCTGGACATTTTTTGGGCGAATTCCCCAAATATGTTCTTGGTCATAAATAAGCCGTTTCACATGCTCTGCTTTTTGATCAAGCATCCCCAAAGCAGAACCACCCTCATTCCCCTTCATAATAACAAATTGATGAGGGTTTAATGGCGTTTGGGTAACGTCTTTTATCGGTAACTGATTTTGCTTATAAAATGTATTCAGCTGCTCAGTCGGAATATAGAGCTCGTGATAGCCGTTATCAATGTCTTCATTTTGTAGCACTCGATCGCTTAAGAAATCCTCTGCTTGCAGACCAATGGCATCCGCCTTTACTCGCACTAGGACATCTTTGCTGACCAAAATAACAGGCCGGCCATCCGGTTTTGTTTCTTCCTCTAAGCTCAAATTCTTCGCAACAGCCAAAATCCGGTTATCGTTTGTTTTTTCGATGAAAATTTCTTGAAGTTCATGGAAAGAGCGATGATTCAGCTCAATACGCAGCGTTCCTTTTGACTCCAGCGTAATTTTTTCATGCAGTCTCCCTTTCGATCTCAACCCGTCGATTAAACGTGAGACACGTCGTGCATTTTGCCCAACCTCGTCCATATATCTTTTTTTCGAGTCTACTTCTTCTAACACTACGGCCGGAATCACGACCTCGTTGTCTTCAAATGAAAAGATTGAATTCGGATCCTGTAATAACACATTTGTGTCTAATACATAAATTTTACTCAGGTCCTTCGCCTCCTGATCGGGGTTTCATTCATCCTTGTCTTTCCAAAAACGATTGTTAAAATATATGTTTTCATGAATAAAGTTAGAAGGTTAATTCAACAATAAAATAAATCATGCAGTTTGTGAAGGAGGGAATACACATGCGACTATTTTTGACGTTATTCATGGTTCAAACCATTCTTTTATTAGGCGCTTGCCAGCATCAAGAGAAGCCTTTGGCACAAGAACATCAAGACGGAAACAAGCATTTAGTAAGAGTATCAGACTCATCCAAGAAAAACACTGACAAAGCCCGCCCATCAACAGATGTGGCAAAGCACCTAGTGAATGTGACTGAGCATGTAGCAGATGTAAATGACGCAACAGCGATCGTCATCGGCAAGTATGCTGTCGTCGGCATTGATGTAAAAGATGATTTAGATAGAAGCAAAGTTGAAACCATTAAATATTCAGTCGCCAAAGCACTGAAAAATGACCCAGAAGGTGCGAATGCTGTTGTCGTCGCTGACCCTGATACAGTGAGCCGTTTAAAGGAAATGGGCAAAGAAATACAAGCAGGCAGGCCAGTAAGCGGAATTATGGACGAATTAGCAGCCATTGTGGGCCGTGTTATGCCAGAAATGCCTCGAAATGAAATCGACCGTAACGAAATAGATCCGACAAATGATCCGAACCATCAGCTCAAACAACAAGATCAAAAGCAATTAGAAAAAAACCAAAACGATCAATCAAACCATCATATGAATCAGAAGAAATAATGAGAACGGCTTATATCTATTGTGATATAATCATCAGATTGTTGACAAAGGGCTAAAATGAACTTTATTTTGGCTCTTTGTCTTCTTTTCAGCGTGATAGAAAACCTTTGCAGTCTAGGAAGGACGAGCATCGGCGCGGAGCGAATTTGACATTCGTGAGCACCGAAGCGCAGGACTGACACCGAATGCGAGGGTTTGTCTACACGCTGCGGCTTATATCTCTTGTGATATAAGCCTTTTTATACTGATTTTAAGTGGTTCAAAAAACATGCTATAATGAAGGCATGACCAAAGTGAGGTGAAAATGATGAGAGTGAAGTGCTCATTATGTGAAAAGCTTGAAACCATTAATGATGATACACTTGTTGCTAAACGGTTAAGAAATCGACCGATTCATACATATATGTGCGATGACTGCCAAGAAAGAATTAAAGTAAAGACAGAGGCACGCATCAAAACTGGCAGATTCTCTCTTTATCAAGATCCTGCGACGAAAGAGAAAAAGAAGAAAAAAGGAAAAAAAGAACAGAAGACATAAAAAAGACCTGACACAAGTTCAGGTCTTTTTTACGTACTTACTGTTCCTTCTTTTTTCGCACGATGCAGCCGTATTTTATAAATAATCAAAATGACAGCTGCCACAACCAGGCCTTCTGCGACTGGCAAGAAGATACCTAGAAATGTGAGAAACGTGCAGCCAAAAATCAAAAACAAATAAATGACAAGTGCTTTTAAAATCGGTAAACGTCTAGCAAAGCCGAGTTTAAAAACAATAATCGCTAAAACAAGGATGGTGCCATATAAGAGCCACATCCCTGTTTGCGGATTTTCATCGACACGAAACAGCATCGCGAAAAAGGATAGATTCTCACTTACTTCCTGATCATTCAAAAAGATTCCCTCCCCTTATCTTTCAGGGTTCTATCTTTTTAATTCTTCATGGAATTAAGATAATCCTGCTAGCTTTTTCTTCTTCGCTGCTTTCTCACGTTCGTTTTTATCTAAAATTTTCTTTCTTAAACGGATCGATTCCGGTGTAACCTCACAGTATTCGTCTTCATTTAAGTACTCAAGAGATTCCTCAAGTGACATAATACGTGGTTTTTTCATACTAACTGTTTGATCTTTCGTCGCTGAACGCACGTTTGTTTGTTGTTTCATACGACTTACGTTGACAACAAGATCGTTTTCACGGTTATGCTCACCAACAATCATTCCTTGGTATACTTCAACACCCGGCTCAACGAAAATCACACCGCGCTCTTCAACGCCTTGGATTCCGTAAGCAGTTGCTTTACCTGTTTCCATTGAAACAAGTACACCTTGACGGCGTCCGCCAACTTGACCAGACTGCATCGGCTGGTAGCTGTCAAACGTATGGTTTAAAATACCAAAACCACGAGTTAATGAAAGAAATTCAGTTGTATATCCGATTAAACCACGTGATGGCACTGTAAAGATCAGGCGAACTTGACCGTTACCATTATTGATCATGTCAATCATTTCACCTTTTCTTGCGCCCATTGATTCCATGATAGAGCCAGTGTGCTCTTCAGGTACATCAATTTGAACGCGCTCAACAGGCTCACATCGAACACCGTCAACTTCTTTTACAATAACTTCTGGCTTCGATACTTGCAGTTCAAATCCTTCACGTCTCATATTCTCAATCAGAATGGATAAGTGAAGCTCACCGCGTCCTGATACGACCCAAGCATCAGGTGAATCCGTTGGATCTACACGAAGACTTACGTCTGTTTGAAGCTGCTGTTCTAAACGCTCTTCAATTTTACGTGATGTCACGTACTTTCCTTCACGTCCTGCAAATGGGCTGTTATTCACAACAAATGTCATTTGAAGTGTCGGCTCATCGATACGAAGGATCGGCAATGCCTCTTGGTGTTCTACCGGGCAGACTGTTTCACCTACGTTGATGTCTTCCATACCAGATACTGCGACAAGATCTCCAGCTTTCGCTTCATTGATTTCCACTCGTTTTAACCCTTGGAAACCAAAAATCTTCGTCACGCGGAATTGTTTTACACTGCCATCCACTTTCATTAGAGCAACTTGCTGTCCTACTTGCATCGTTCCTCTAAATACACGGCCAATTCCAATTCTTCCAACATAATCATTGTAATCAAGTAGTGCCACTTGGAATTGAAGCGGCTCTTCATGGTTGTCGACTGGGCATGGGATATGGTTGACAATCGCTTCAAACAACGATTCCATGTTTTCATCTTGCTTACTAGCATCGTTACTTGCTGTACCATTGATTGCTGATGCATACACAACTGGGAATTCAAGCTGTTCTTCTGTTGCATCCAATTCAATGAACAAGTCAATGACTTCATCGACTACTTCAGCTGGACGAGCAAAGTCACGGTCAATTTTATTGACAACAACAATTGGTGTTAAGTTTTGCTCAAGTGCTTTTTTTAGCACGAATCGTGTTTGAGGCATACAACCTTCATATGCATCCACAACGAGAAGTACACCATCTACCATTTTCATGATACGCTCAACTTCACCACCGAAATCGGCGTGTCCTGGTGTATCTAAAATATTAATGCGTGTATCTTTATAATGGATCGCAGTATTTTTAGCTAAGATCGTAATACCGCGCTCTCGCTCTAAATCATTTGAATCCATGGCTCTCTCAGCGATATTTTCATTCGCACGGAAAGTACCAGCTTGATGGAGCAATTGGTCAACAAGCGTCGTTTTACCATGGTCAACGTGGGCAATAATTGCGATGTTGCGAAGGTCTTTTCGAAGTTTCACATTTTCATCTCCTAAAATAATTAGATAACTTTCATATTATATCACAATCCCCTTTAAATGCCGATCGTTTTTCTGTAAACTTATATTAACTCTAAAAAAAGGGATGGAGACAAATGAAACAAATCAAATGGCTTCTATTATTATGTGCATTACTTGCGGTTGTCAGTATGGCGTTTATTGGGGTAACTCTTGCAGAAAAAAACGTGCTGGGTATTTGTCTAAGTATTGTGTTCGCCATGATTTTCATGGGTACAGGATTTACATTAAAACGAAAATTAAACGTACAATCATAAAATTTATGAAAAGCCTTTTACATTTTACATGTAGAAGGCTTTTATTTTGGGTAAAAACAAGACCAACCACCTATGTAACACTAATGATTCAACTAAAAATTTCATATAGTGTTGGCAAATCTAAGCAATCTGAACTCTTCCATTTTTCGACAAGAACTTTTATAGTTCTCCAAAATCAAACACAAAGTTACATTTTTCCTATTCTTCCACAAAGTTTCTCATGGTATGCTGTTCTTGCAACAAAATTTAACAGAAAAGGGAGAGAAAAGAAGCATGAAGAAGTTTTTGAGCAAATCGCTCAGCTCTGTTGTATTTTTCGCTTTAGCTATCATTTTTACTTTCACAACAGTAGCTCCTGGGCAAGCAAGTGCTGCAACTTTCAAAGGGATTCCTTTTGAGCAGCAACAAATTATTAAAGAATTATTGGAGAAAAACGAGCGTGTCATCAACATTCTCATCAATTCATTTGTTGAGGAAGACAACAACTACACATTTGATGTGAAAAAAGCTGTTGAGCTCGGTTTGACTGAAGAAGAAGCGGCGACTGCTGAGAAATTCTTAGATCGCGCAGCTGTTCTTACAATCGTTTTCAGTGAAAGCATCACTAAAAACGAAAAAGGAAAATTAGTTTTTGATGCAGAAAAAGCTGTTGAACTTGGTCTTACTAAAGAAGAAGCAACTAAATTCGAAAAGCTTTTCAAATCAGTGATCAGAATTGCTGATCTTGCTGGTGATGCACTTGTTCTAGACAAAAAAGGAAACGTTGTAATTGATTCTAAGATCGCTAAAGGTCTTGGATTCAGCTCTACTGAATTACTTGTTTTCAACCAATTGCTTAAGAAAATTCCTCAAGAGCAATTAAAAACATTCTATGATGCAGTTCAAATTGCTAAAGAAAAATTGAACTAAGCTCAAAAACCCCCATCCGGTTCATCCAGATGGGGGTTCTTTCTTATATCCAATAGATCAAGAGCATGATGAGATAGACGATACTAAAAACGATACTTGCCCGTAATAACAGTTTTCCATAGTAGCGCTTTTCAAGCTTTCTTTTTTCTTCTTTTTCATCTATGAACGGTATGAAATCAGTTGACTTTGCAATAGAGACTGGTTCTTTCATTTCTTCATATAGATGAAGGCATTTTTTGCATGAACGTAAGTGCTCATTCACTAATTGATTTGTTTCTTCACTCGTGTCCCCTTCTATATAAAGTGGTAATAGTTCTTCAATCAAATAACAGTTCATTTGTTGAACTCCTCACAATGTAGCTTTCGTTTCAGCTCTAATCTTGCTCGATGAAGGGTTGTCTTTACTTTAGATAAAGTCCAATTCAAAATTTCCGCTACTTCTTCATACGATAATTCCTGAATATCTCTTAAAATGAGGACTTCCCGGTAAGAATCCTTCAATTGATTGATATGGCTCCACAGTCTTTGAATATCCGCTTGAGTTTCTAAATGCTCTTCAGGTGTCATGAATATCTGCTGCTCTAAAAAGTCAGCTTTTTCTACATCCGTAAAAGTTCGTTTTACTTTTCGGCGATAGTCGTTGACAAATGTATGATAAGCAATGGTGTAAAGCCATGTTTTAATGCTTGAATGTCCTTTAAAAGAGGATAATCCATGCAGTGCCTTGATAAATACATCCTGCGCAAGATCCTTGGCTGTTTCGACATTTCCCGTTCTGCGATATAAATATTTGGTGATTTCCTGAAAATATTCTTCATATATTTTTTCAATTTGATTGGTCGGTCTAGACATCAAAAATAAAACCACACAGTCATCCAAATTGATAAAACGATAAAAAAGAAGTATAACGAAGAAATAAACCACTTCATGCGTTTTAATTCGTGATAATCGCTCTGATCCTCAGTGTGGACAGGAGCAAACTCGTTTTCCTTAACGGAATGCTGAAACTGCTTCTCATGCATCTTCATCCAGTTAGAAGCCTCTTCTCCAAGCTCCCCTTCCTGATACAATTCATATAAGTCTTGAAAGATGGCTTGTTTTTCTTTATCTGTCAAAACGTTGCACCTCTTTTGTTCGTCCATTTACTTCATATATTTTCCGCTCATTCGATCCGAAGGTTTGAATGATCACAAACCACGAAATGCTCATTTTCCCCTCTTTGTCGATCATTCTCACTGGCTTGATTTGTTTTTTATAGATGGCATAAGGTTCATACTTTTTGAGAACTTGCTGATAGACTTCATCACGTTCTTGATTCGATACCGTATGCGGTAAAGAAGAGTCTGATTGCCAATTCAACTCAATTCCATCGGCATCTCTCGTCACATGAAGTAAATTTGATGACCCGTGAAAAGTATATTGTTTGTGTTCACGAGTTCCTGTTTCTGTCTTCACGTCTTTTGACTGTTCCCCTATCAATTCCAACAAATCTTCGTCACTGATATTTCCTTTTTTCTGTTGAAGAATCGATTTTGATAGCTGTATTTTGAGCAATTCTTTCGTTGAACCATTAAACAGAAATTCAGATTGATCGGCTGTCTTTACCGCCACTTCATGCTGCCATTCAAAATAAAAAGCATCAACGTCTGTGATCTGGTAAGCTGGTGGCTGTAAATTTAACTTTTTATAAATACGATTAATTTTCGTTTTCATTTCTTTGTTTGTTAAATTGATCCCGTCTACATCCTTCAATTGAAAGATGGCGTTCCCATATTGCGCTTGTCGAAGCGTCTCTTTTTTCCAGGTGGCAAACGCTAAGCTCTCATCTTTATTCTGAGACATTTTTGGCAAAAGAAGAACGCTTGTCTCCCCGTCTTCTTTTTCAACCACTACATGAATGCGGTCTAGATCAACGGATCGGCCGCTTCTTTCAAAAAATTCAATGGTTTTTCCCCTATATTCTTTATCGGTCAAATGCTGTCCCTTTGCGCGACCATGATAAAAATAGCTGTTTAATTCACCTGTAAACGCAGAAACATTCACTTCATACTGATCGGCTGCAAACACGTAGTTATCAGAGATCGGCTGCTTAATAGTCGTTGAATATAATGAAATGTCCGCTGGTACAAACTTTGAAGCGAATGCTTTTGCACTTGCTTCAGATAAAGGGCGATATTCTTCTGAGAAAGTATCTGTCAGTTCCGTTTTAGTAAATTGAAACATGATATGTGGGAGATTTAGGATCGGGTTTAGCATCAGCATAAAAAAGACGACAATTCCCCAAGCACCCCACTGTCTCAACTTCACCTTGTTTTGTAGTAACGCACATAACAAATGTAAGGTCATAAAGCTTCCTGCGGCCGCTACTAAAATTACAATGGATTTAAACGAAGATTGCAGCTCATGCTTCGAGATAGAAGGATAAAAAATATACAGCAGCGCAGCGAAAATCAGGCCATAGAAAAACAGCAATTCTTTCCACTTCTGATGCCAAAACAAACGAAAGAATAGGTGAAGTACCAAAGCGGCAAAGCCAATCATAAGCAAAATGATGATTAAATCTCTCCATACCAGCT
This sequence comes from Bacillus sp. FSL K6-3458, assembly GCF_038005045.1. Classification (NCBI taxonomy): domain Bacteria; kingdom Bacillati; phylum Bacillota; class Bacilli; order Caryophanales; family Bacillaceae; genus Bacillus; species Bacillus sp. FSL K6-3458. Next base: position 2,656,122 of record NZ_JBBOSI010000001.1, read on the forward strand.
CCGTATCACCGCTGAGAAAGAACTTTTTGCTTTCAACTAACACAATAAATACCGTTTGACATAAAGGCAGAAGTAACACAGATAAATCAAATGCAAAAAACATGCCCCTATTTTTTAAATAAGGAAGAGAAATCACATAGAAAAGTGATGCAAGCAAGACATATCCATAGATGAGAAATTGCATGAAATCTGTCAGTACTTCAAATGTTTCGATCGTATACTGTCTAGCTAGCACTTGGTGGATCATCTCAAGTGTCATACTCCCTAGCAGAACTACTCTTAATACGATTCCAGCATAAAATACATAACTACTCTTCTTTTCTTTCCATATGGGAAGTGTAATGAAAAGGACAAATAGTCCAAGCACACACCATTGAATCATGTGGATACTGTACTCATTTAAAATAAAAAACCTTTCAAAATGGAGGGATAAATCACTAAACAAATCAAACATCGCTACACAATCCTTTACTTCAAATTAAGGCCTCGTTCGTATAGACATTTGACTTGTCAAAAAGTTTCATCAAATACAAAAAATCACTTCATTCTCATGAAGTGATGTTGTTTATTTTTTATTTCCGCTTCCCTTTATGTAATCATGCAAGATTTTTTCACAGACGGATCGATTTCCAGCAACAATGCTATTTTTCTCTAGAAACGTCAAGCGTTCTCCGTGAATATTCGAGTAAACAGCGCCTACCTCATCAAGTAACACACATCCAGCCGCATAATCCCAAGGCGCTAACCTTAACGTAACATATGCGTCGCTTCTTCCGCTTGCAATATAAGCTAGTTCAAGTGCAGCTGACCCAATCGTTCGTGTTCCTCTCACATCGCGTACGAGACGGGCAAACGGCTTAGCGTCAAAATGAGGGCTTTCAATCGCCCATGTTGGGTTAATGCCGACAATGGCTTTTTCAATGGCGACATCTTTTAAAGGCGGGAGTAATGTATCGTTCATATACGCCCCTTCTCCTTTGACTGCATGATAGAGCTCGTCATGGATGACGTCATAAATAAGGCCGATTTTCCCCACACCATGTTCAAATATCCCAATTGAAATGGCAAAATTTCGTTTTTGATGGATAAAGTTCATGGTGCCATCAATTGGATCAATGATCCATACTATCCCGTCTAGAGAGGTCACTTCTTCCCCTTGGCCCTCTTCTCCTAAAATATGATGATCTGAAAATGTCGACTGTATCTTTTCAATGAAGAAACGTTCTGTTTCTTTATCGATGTTTGTGACAAGATCATTTGGATTTGATTTTGTTTCAATTGATAGACCTTCCTGCATGGATGCTTTAATGCGGCTACCCGCTTCTTTTACCCAAAGCTTTGCAAGTCGGTCAATTTCCACCCAGTTTGTCATCGGACTGTAAACCTCTTTTCTATGTAGTACCTATTTGTATTAGCATACTGATATTATGTACGTAAAAGCAAGAAAAAAGCAGCTTCATACAAAAACGAACCGATGAATTGGTTCGTTTTTACCTCACCTTGTTTTACCCTTGAAGCTGCTCCCATTCTTTTCTTAGGCGCTCAAGCTTTCGTTTGCTGCGTTCTACCTGGATATCATCTTTTTGCTCGATGGCTTCATGAAGCGTAGAAAGCTCATAATCAACCTCTAATCTCCACACAGCGATGCGATTCTTCTTCTCTTGTCTATACCCATGCTTCACGATTTGCTTCATTGGTCAACGCCCCTTCCAGAGAATGATTCATTCCTTGTCAGTTTTCATTGATAAAAAATACAATCGATAAGAGAAATGGTTCTTGCTTATATCGTATGAAGCGATCGCATAACCGCAACGACATTCTGAAAATTGTGTTTTTACCTATTTGTTATGTACCACAAAATCGATGTTTTTAAACGCCGAACCAAGATCCCTGCTATCTTTCTCTTTAAAGTGCATCTTTTTTTGAGCTTGACCCAAGCTATGATAAAATATGATCAGCGAAAAGATACAGGAGGCATAACATGAGTGAAATGCGTTTTAGAGATGAAGATTTTGAAACATTCACAGTAGACGGTTTAGATGAACGTATGACCGTATTAAAAGAGAGAGTCCGTCCAAAGCTTGAAGCACTTGGTGAACATTTTGCACCGCTTCTTTCTTCTATTACAGGTGACGAAATGTTTGTCCACGTGGCAAAACATGCAAGAAGATCAGTCAACCCGCCAAATGACACTTGGGTGGCTTTCGCTAACAGTAAGCGTGGGTATAAAAAGCTCCCTCATTTTCAAATTGGGCTTTGGAAAACTCATGTATTTGTATGGTTTGCGCTCATTTATGAATCTCCAGTGAAAGGTGAATATGGGCAACTATTCGAAAAAGAGCTGGACACGATCCAAAAGAAAATACCGCAAGACTTTGTTTGGTCTAAGGATCATATGAAACCGGACGTCCTCCGCCACAGCGAACTTGATGCTGAACAGCTGAGAACACTATTTGAACGTGTTCAAACAGTCAAAAAGGCCGAACTCCTTTGCGGCATCCAGCTTCCTAGAGAAGAAGTTGTTCAAATGAATAATGAAGAATTCTTATCAAAAATTGAAGATGCCTTCCGCACAGTAACTTATCTATACCGCTTTACACAAAAAGAATCTGTATAAAAAAACGAGCCTTATTGGCTCGTTTCAGATTGTTGACAAAGGGCTAAAATGAACTTTATTTTAGCCCTTTGTCTTCTTTTCAGCGTGATAGAAAACCTTTGCAGTCTAGGAAGGATGAGCACTGGAGCGGAGCGAATTTGTCATTCGTGAGCACCAGCGCGCAGGACTGACAACGAATGCGAGGGTTTGTCTACACGCTGAAACGAGCCTATATTGGCTCGTTTTTCACATCCGTATCATAGCTGTTTCTTCAGCCTCTCTTGCACTTTTTACTGTGCGATAAGGGGAATACCCACTTCCCTTTTCAAACGCCGCACAATGCGTCTTTTCTTCTGCTTTTGATGGTACAACTTCTTTAAATCGTTTATAAGCCTCTAGTAACGCTTGTTTCGCAATTCCTGTTTCATAGGCTTTTTCAACGGCTTGAAAAAATGAAATGACCGCCATCTTTTCTTCAGTTGTCCAGTCGACGTCCATTGGATATTGATATTCCATTTACTTGTCCCTCACTTTAATCCACATTTCTTATTTGAACTTTTATTATAGCATCTGTTTGATCAGAATCCGATTGATTTTATGCTTTACATTCCGATCAGTTCATAATATAATTCTTTTGTTTTATGCAATGAAATCTGCTGTTATTGGGATAATAATAGCAGGTATTTCGATGAAGGTGGGAAAGCAATTGTCACAACATGATACACCCTTATACACTGGACTAAAAAAACACGCTTCAACCAATCCAGTCCAATTTCACATTCCAGGCCATAAAAAAGGAGCCGGAATGGATCCTGAATTTAGAGCATTCATTGGAGACAATGCATTAAGCATTGACCTTATTAATATAGAACCTCTTGATGATTTACATTCGCCTCGAGGAATGATCAAAGAAGCACAGGAGCTTGCAGCAGAAGCATTTGGTGCCGACCATACGTTTTTTTCTATACAAGGAACAAGCGGCGCGATCATGACAATGGTGATGACCGTCTGTGGCCCTGGAGACAAAATTATTGTTCCACGTAATGTCCATAAGTCGATTATGTCTGCTATTGTATTTTCTGGTGCAGTACCTGTTTTTATTCACCCGGAAATTGACAAAGAGCTTGGCATCTCTCATGGCATCACGCCAGAGTCAGCTAAAAGAGCGCTGACTAAACATCCAGATGCGAAAGGGCTGCTTGTGATTAACCCAACGTATTTTGGCATTTCAGCTGATTTAAAAACCATTGTAGAGATTGCTCATTCATATGACGTACCTGTTCTTGTAGATGAGGCACATGGTGTGCATATTCATTTTCACGATGAGCTTCCATTGTCTGCGATGCAGGCGGGAGCTGATATGGCAGCAACAAGTGTGCATAAACTTGGTGGCTCTCTCACCCAAAGCTCGATTTTAAATATAAAAGAAGGACTTGTTTCAAAGGATCGAGTACAATCTATTTTAAGCATGCTGACAACTACGTCTACTTCTTATTTGCTTTTAGCCTCCCTGGATGTCGCTAGAAAGCGATTAGCGACTGAAGGAAAGGCACTTGCAGATGAAGCCATTCGATTAGCTGAATCAGCAAGAACTCGTTTAAACGAAATTGAAGGTATTACTTGTATTGGTCAAGAAATTCTCGGTTCACCTTCTACTTACGATTATGACCCAACAAAATTAATCATCTCCATTAAAGACCTTGGACTGAATGGCCATGATGTGGAGAAATGGCTAAGAGAAAGCTACCGAATTGAAGTAGAGCTCTCTGACCTATACAACATTTTATGTATCGTGACGCCTGGCGATTGTGATGAGACGATTGATACGCTTGTAACGGCTATGAAGGAAATTGCAGCCACCTCTGCACGTCAAGGCGGCAAACAAGCCGTGACAGAAGTGCTACTGCCTGAGATCCCTTCGCTTGCGATGACCCCGCGTGACGCCTTTTACGCAACAACGGAAGTCATTCCATTTAAAGAAGCGGCTGGCCGGATCATTGCAGAATTTGTCATGGTTTATCCGCCTGGTATTCCTATTTTTATACCAGGAGAAATCATCACAGAAGAAAATATCTCCTATATCTTTAAAAATATCGAAATCGGTCTTCCTGTTCAAGGACCTGAAGATTCCACACTAGATATGATTCGTGTCATTAAAGAACAAAAAGCCATTTTATAAAAAAGAAACATGCAGCCCCAATTGGGGCTGCATGCTTTTTTATTTATTCAGAGGCTTCATCACAGCAATGACAGTGACCACATGTTCCATAAAGTGTTGTCACTTTTTCATTTTCAAATTGATCAATGGTTTCATTGCAATCTTGACAAATAATTGTACCCACGTACATTCCCCTTTTCTTTACTCAAAGTTTGAAAGCGTTTAATCTATTTCATATCTCTATAATATGATGTCACATTTAAGTTGTCAACGGTTAATTGTATGACACATTTAATCATTTTTTATAAAAATATGCTTTTTTCTCATCATATTGAGGAAACGTTTCAAATGTATTTTGCTTCATATCAATTCTGTAACAATTGAGTAACAATCGAAAATTGTCAAAAAGGACGTGATACACTAGAGTGACTAACAGGGAACTGGCTCCTAAAAATGTTGGTACAACCCCAAAGGATTTTGAGGTGAATAGATTGAATTTTATGAGGACCCTTCTCATTATATTCCCTATGCTCTTTGTACTTAGTTCATGCTCATTTGCGTATATCATACCGAATCAGACAGACCAGGTCAGTCATATTCAAAAGCCGAGAATTCTCTTTTTTACTGATGCAGAAAATCTTGATAAAGAAAGTCCTTATTATGACGCAGTGCTCGATTTAAAAAATGAATATCCGAAGGAAATGTCCAAGATGATTGTCAAAGAAGATCGTAAAGGCTGGAAAAATGAAGTAGACGAACTGCCGGCTATTTTACTTGTCAATAATGAAAAGGTCATTGTGAAGGTGGAAGGTAATGTCCGAAGTAAAGAGGATATCTTATCACCTATATGCCAAGCATTAGATCGAGTGAATACAAATTAACGATTCGACTTTGCACTTATATATCCATATGAAAAAAACCCTCAGCTCATGAGGGTTTTTCATTTTCAGTGAGGTTTCACATACATAAAAATACCCTCTCCGTGTGGAGAGGGCTTCAGCGTGTAGAAAAACCCTCGCATTCTTTGTCAGTCCTGCGTGCTGGTGCTCACGAATGTCAAATTCGCTCCGCGCCAGTACTCGACCTTCCTAGACTTCAAAGGTTTTCTATCATGCTGAAAAGAAGACAAAGGGCTAAAATCAAGTTCATTTTAGCCCTTTGTCAACAATCTGAAACCCTCTCCGTGTGGAGAGGGTTTCAACGTTCATTATTTTACGATATGGATTGGGCTTCCGATTGCTACTTCAGCCGTTTCCATTGTGATTTCACCTAAAGTTGGGTGAGCGTGAATTGTCATAGCGATATCTTCAGCTGTCACACCAGCTTCAATTGCAAGGCTAAGCTCTGAAATCATATCAGAAGCACCAACACCTGCGATTTGTGCACCGATAACTAGACCATCCTCTTTACGAGTGATCATCTTCATGAAGCCATCAGTTGCATCAAGAGAAAGTGCACGTCCGTTAGCTGCGAATGGGAATTTCGCTGCAACGATGTCGATTCCTTCTTCTTTTGCTTCTGCTTCAGTATATCCAACAGTTGCAAGTTCTGGCTCAGAGAATACAACAGCAGGAATACCAAGGTAATCAATTTCAGCTGGCTCTCCAGCGATTGCTTCAGCAGCAATTTTACCTTCGTAAGAAGCTTTGTGTGCAAGTGGTGGTCCATCAACGATGTCACCAATTGCATAAATGTTTGAAACGCTTGTACGGCATTGTTTGTCAGTTTTGACAACTCCGCGGTCTGTCAATTCAACACCAACTTGCTCAAGACCAAGCTCATCTGTGTTTGGACGACGACCAACAGTCACAAGTACATAGTCAGCATCGACAGTTTTTTCTTCACCTTTTACTTCGAAAGTAACAGTGACACCGTCAGATTTTTCTTCAACGCCTTTTGCAAGAGCGTTTGTGTGAATTTCAACGTTTCCTTTTTTCTTCAGGTTACGTTTCACTAATGAGCTCATTTGCTTTTCAAAACCTGGAAGGATTTCGTCTCCACCTTCAAGGATGACAACTTCTGTTCCAAAGTTCGCATAAGCAGTACCAAGCTCAGTACCGATGTATCCACCACCGATGACAACTAACTTTTTAGGAACTTCTTTAAGCGCTAAAGCACCAGTTGAGTTAATCACGCGGTCTGTGTATTTAAATGTAGGCAATTCGATTGGACGAGATCCAGTTGCAAGAATTGCATTTTTAAATGTATAAGTCTGCGCTGAATTTTCATCCATGACACGTACAGAGTTGCTGTCTACGAAATAAGCTTCACCTTTGACGATGTCTACTTTATTTCCTTTTAGAAGACCTTGAACTCCACCTGTTAATTTGTTTACAACAGAAGCTTTCCACTCTTGAACTTTTGTGAAATCAACTGTTACGTTTTCAGCTTTGATACCCATGTCTTCAGAATGCTTTGCATTCTCGAAACGATGTCCAGCATTGATCAATGCTTTTGAAGGGATACAGCCGACGTTTAAACATACGCCGCCAAGTGTTCCTTTTTCAACGATTGTTACTTTTTGTCCTAGCTGTGCAGCACGAATAGCAGCTACATATCCACCAGGACCTGCACCGATGACAAGAGTATCTGTTTCGATTGGGAAATCTCCTACTACCATGAATTTACGCCTCCATTAAAATTAATTGTGGATCATTCAATAAACGCTTGATGTGGTTAAGGGCATTTTGCGCAGTAGCTCCATCAATCATACGGTGGTCAAAGCTTAGGGAAAGAGCTAAGACTGGAGCTGCAACGATTTCGCCATCACGAACAACCGCTTTTTCAGCGATACGGCCAATACCAAGGATCGCTACTTCTGGGTGGTTGATGACTGGAGTAAACCATTGTCCACCAGCAGAACCGATGTTTGTGATTGTGCAAGATGCACCCTTCATTTCAGCTGGAGCCAATTTACCATCACGTGCTTTTGTTGCAAGCTCGTTGATTTCGTTAGATACTTCGAAAATCGCTTTGCGATCTGCATTTTTCACAACTGGAACGAGCAAGCCTTTTTCAGTATCAGCTGCAATTCCGATGTTGTAGTAATGCTTTTGAACAACTTCATCTGTTTTATCATCGATAGAAGTGTTAAGTACTGGGTACTTTTTCAAAGCAGAAGTTAGAGCTTTTACAACGTAAGGCAAGTAAGTTAACTTGATTCCTTGATCAGCTGCAACTTGTTTGAATTGTTTACGATGTGCAACAAGGTTTGTTACATCAACTTCATCCATTAATGTTACGTGAGGAGCTGTGTGCTTAGAGTTCACCATTGCTTTCGCGATCGCTTTGCGGATTCCGCTCATTTTCTCGCGAGTTTCTGGGAATTCTCCTTCTAGAACTGGAGCTGCTGCCGCTTTTGGAGCCGCTTCTTCTTTCGCACTTTCAGCTGCTTGAGGTGCTGCTTCTTGAGTTGCTGCAGAACCGCCATTAAGGAAGCTGTCGATATCTTCTTTTAGCACGCGGCCATTTTTACCAGTACCTGCAACTTTGTAAATTTCAACGCCTTTTTCACGCGCATATTTACGTACAGATGGCATAGCAATAACGCGTTTGTTAGGATCAGCATCTACTTGCTCTTGTGCGCCAGCACCAGTTGCTGCTGCCGCTTCTTCTTGAGCAACTTCTTTCTTTTCAGGCTCGTTACCAGCTTCAGCAGTACCTTGTACTTGAGCTTCAGTTTTTGCTTCGCCTTCTTCTTCGCTGCCTTTAAATTGAAGATTTTCGTAACCAGGTGCATCAAACGTAATGATTGTTTGTCCTACAGTTGCAACTGTTCCCTCTTCAACTTTTAATTCTAATACTTTTCCTTTAACAGGTGAAGGAATTTCTACAACTGCTTTATCATTTTGTACCTCTGCTAAAACGTCATCTTCATTGATTTCGTCGTTTGGTTTTACAAACCACTTAACGATCTCACCTTCGTGGATACCTTCTCCGATGTCCGGAAGTTTAAATTCAAATGCCACTGTTTTTCGCCTCCTAGATTATGTTAAACCCTTGTTCTGTCAACATTACACGGTCATGTAATTGATAAAGGGGAAGAGAAATAAATTCTTTTCCCCTCTGTCATTTAATTAAAATTCAAGAACTTTCTTAGCTGTTTCAAGCACGTCTTTATGGTTTGGAAGCCATACGCTCTCAGCTTGAGAGAAAGCAAATACAGTATCAGGTGCAGCTACACGAAGTACTGGTGCTTCTAGGCTAAGAATTGCTCTATCATTGATTTCAGCTACTACGTTTGCTGCAATACCAGCTTGTTTTTGTGCTTCTTGAACAACGATCGCACGGCCTGTTTTTTCAACAGAAGCGATGATTGTTTCAATATCAAGCGGGCTCACTGTACGAAGGTCAACGACCTCAGCAGAAACGCCTTCTTTTTCAAGTTCTTCAGCAGCTTTAAGTGATTCGTGAACCATTGCACCGTAAGTGATGATTGAAAGGTCAGAACCTTCACGTTTCACGTCAGCTTTACCGATTTCAATTGTGTACTCTTCTTCAGGAACTTCCTGACGGAAAGAACGATAAAGTTTCATATGCTCAAGGAATACAACCGGATCGTTGTCACGGATTGCAGAAATTAATAGTCCTTTTGCATCGTAAGGTGTTGAAGGAATAACAACCTTGATACCAGGCTGTTGTGCAATAAGACCTTCTAAGCTGTCAGCGTGAAGCTCAGGTGTGTGAACTCCTCCGCCAAATGGAGAACGGATTGTCACTGGAGAATGCCAGCGTCCTCCAGAACGGTAACGCATACGAGCCATTTGTCCAGAAACAGAATCTAATACTTCGTAAACGAATCCGAAGAATTGAATTTCCATTACTGGGCGGAATTCTTGTAGTCCAAGGCCAATTGCAAGACCGCCAATACCAGATTCAGCAAGTGGAGTATCGAATACACGATCCTCACCAAACTCTTTTTGCAATCCTTCAGTCGCACGGAATACGCCGCCGTTTTTACCAACGTCTTCTCCGAAAACGAGAACGTTTTCGTCATTTTTCAGTTCTGTGCGTAACGCATCAGTGATCGCTTGAATCAATGTCATTTGCGCCATGGCTTACTTCGACTCCTTCTGTTTGTAGATTTCAAGCTGTTCAACCAAGTTAAATGGTTTCACATCGTACATGTTTTCAATCAAATCAGTGACTTTCTGCTTAGGCTGTTCGTCAGCTTCTTTGATTGCTTGTTTGATTTGTTCTTTTGCATCTTCGATGACTTTATTCTCTTCTTCTTCAGACCAAAGGCCTTTGTTTTCCAAGAATTTGCGGTAGCGTACCAATGGATCTTTTTGCTCCCACTCATTTTCATCTTCTTTTGTACGATATCTTGTTGGATCGTCACCAGCCATTGTATGTGGGCCGTAACGGAATGTAAGAGTTTCAATTAATGTTGGACCTTCACCATTTACAGCACGCTCACGAGCTTCAGCAGTCGCTGCGTATACAGCTAATGCATCCATACCGTCAACTTGTACGCCTACGATACCAGCTGCAGCTGCTTTTTGTGCAATCGTTTGTGCAGCAGATTGCTTTTCAACAGGTGTAGAGATCGCATATCTGTTGTTTTGGACAACAAAAATCGCTGGCGCTTTGTAAGCCCCTGCAAAGTTAATACCTTCGTAGAAATCACCTTGTGAAGCTCCACCATCACCAGTGTAAGTGATTGCAACAGCATTTTTACCGCGCTTTTTCAAACCAAGAGCTACACCAGCAGCTTGAATGATTTGTGCACCAATAATGATTTGCGGAGAAAGTGCATTCACATCTTCAGGCATTTGGTTTCCAACAAAGTGTCCACGAGAGAACAAGAATGCTTTTGTTAGTGGAAGACCATGCCAGATTAATTGTGGTACATCACGATATCCCGGAAGAATGAAATCTTCTTTCTCAAGTGCAAAGTGAGTTGCAAGCTGAGAAGCTTCTTGTCCAGCTGTTGGCGCATAGAAGCCAAGACGTCCTTGACGGTTCAATGAAATTGAACGTTGATCTAATACACGTGTAAACACCATACGGCGCATTAATTCTTTTAATTGGTCATCTGAAAGATCTGGCATTGCCGCTTCGTTTACGACTTCGCCTTTTTCGTTTAAAATTTGGAACGTTTCAAACTGCTTTTTGATGGCATCGAATTGCTTTTTGCTATCAACAATTGCTTTTTTTGTTTTTGCAGCCATTCTAAAGTCACCTCTTCCTTTCTTTTAACAGTCAATTTGTCGTGAATCCATTTATACATACAGATATAGGATAACCCAAAATGCTCATATGACTCCTGTATATAATAGCCACAAAGATCATTGTCGAAACATTGGATGATCGCTTGCTTTTGAGTTTTTCTAACTGTATTAACGATAGTTCACAAAAAACTAATACAACTTCTGTTAACAAGGAATAGTTTACAACAAGAAAAATAGTCCGTCAATTGATTTAACGGCTTTATTTAAATAAATGTATTCGCTTTACTTTTTATGGTGACCTGTATCAATCTGTTTAATCAACACCACAAACTGTACTAGTATAGAGTGGATCACTGTACTACAATAGCTCATGTTTGTTTTTGTCGAAAAATAAAAAAAGAGCTATTTTCAGCTCTTTTGATCGTGATGGACAAAGGGCCAAAATGAACTTCATTTTAACCCCTTCTCTTCTTTTCAGTTTGACATCTTGGAAAAACGAGTAACGACATGCAGGCACTTTGTGAGTAGCAGCGATAAACAGAACTAGCAAATATGCAAGTACTGTTTTTAGCTATTTTGTGATTCTTTCTGAGCTGTTTTGTATAAAGCTTGTTTATATTCGTTCAATTGATCTGTATATTGATTGAACTTCTTGCTTTCTTTTCTAACTTTACTATAGGAACGATTGACTGTTTTCAGTTTGGATTTCAGTTCGGCGTATCCTAAGTCTTTTCTTTTTAAGGATTCATACAAGTGCTTGTCTTGTTTCAGCGCCTTTTGATACTCACGGTAAAGCTGATCATACGATGCATATCTTTTTTCAATTGATTTGACTGTTTGTTCTGCTTTGTCTTTTACTTCCGCCTCTTTTATCTGTTCAGCGAATTCCTTTACAGATTGAAATTCTTTTTTCGATTGATCCATGCTGTCTTTTTCTGTTTTTAAATGTTCTTCACGCTTTTCTGCCAATGCTAATGCTTGATCAGACAAGTTTGAGACTGTTTTTGTGTGGTCTTTTGTTGTTTGAATCATTTTTTTATACAACTGCTGCTCTTTTTTTTCATAGCTTTGCAGTGCGCCTTGTTCTTTTTCAAAGGATGCTTCTTTTTCGCTCATTTTTGTCATGGCATCTTGCATCTCATAAAGCGGATTTTGACCTCCGCAGCCCGCAAGCAAGATGGTGCATATCCCCGCTAAAGTTGCACCTGCTTTTATTCTTCTTTTCATCTGTTTCAATTACAAGGTCCCCCTTTACATCTCCACATACCACTATAATTTTTCAGGGCGGTTGTGACAAGGAAAGAGGATGGTTTTTAGAGGGGAAAGAAGATTTTTTTCATGCTCTAGGCTCATGACTATACAAATAGTGCATTCATACATAGTTTATATTACACGCTTCGCCTTCACTTATGAGAGGCCGAGTGTATTTCCAAAGGAGGTCAAAAGTATGTCTAATTATAGTCATGGAAGTATGTATGGTGGATACGGCGGTTACGGTTATGGATACGGCGGCGGTTGTTGCTATCCAAGTTATGGTGGTGGATACGGTTACGGTGGTGGACGTACATTCGCTTTAATCGTCGTCCTATTCATTCTATTGATCATTGTTGGCGCAGCATTCTTAGGCGGCGGTGGCTGCTGCTAATGGCTGAATAAGCCTCTGACCGGTCTCATACGACCGGTCTTCTTTATTTCATTGCATATGTTGTGTATCATTTTATATACTTTACATACAAAGGAAATAGGAGTGAAGTTTTGTGATTACCATGGATGATATCGTACGAGACGGGCATCCCGTCTTAAGACAAACAGCTGAAGCGGTCGAACTCCCGCCAACAGAAGAAGAAAAACAGCAATTAGCTGACATGATTGAATTTGTCAAAAACAGTCAGGATGCAGACATTGCTGAAAAATATGAACTTAGACCCGGTGTTGGCCTAGCAGCTCCGCAAATCAATATCAGTAAACGAATGATCGCTGTTCACTGTGAAGACGAGGGCGGAGAACTTTACAGCTATGCATTATTCAATCCTCGCATTGTTAGCCATTCAGTCAAAAGAGCTTATTTAGCTACTGGAGAAGGCTGTTTATCTGTTGATGAAGCCATCCCCGGATTCGTCCCGCGCTATGAAAAAATCAGGGTGAAAGGTACAACGCTTGAAGGTGAAGACATTGATATTCGCCTCAAAGGGTTTCCAGCCATCGTTTTTCAGCATGAAATTGACCACTTAAATGGCATTATGTTTTATGATCATATTCAAAAAGATCATCCATTCGCCGAGCCAGACAACGCGGTTGCGATCGGCAGATCATAATATAAAAACAAGACCCGTCCATCAGCGGGTCTTGTTTTTTATTCATCAATAAGGCCTAATTCATTCACAGCGTGGAATATGCCATCCTCATCTACAGGTTTGGTGACAAAGTCAGCTAATGTTTTTAATTCATTGACTGCATTCCCCATTGCAACACCTGTTCCAACAAACGAAATCATTTCTCGATCGTTCAGCCCGTCACCGAAGGCAATTGTGTCCTTTTGATCGTACGGAAGTCTTTCAATGACTCGTTTAATTCCTTCAGCCTTTGATCCACCTTTTGGCAGGACATCCGTAGACAGCTCATGCCACCTGACGAGATCAATTTCTTCACGGAACGCTTCATATAGATGTTCCTCTTCTGCTTTACAAAATAACAGCATTTGATAAATGACGTTTTCTTTAAAGAATGACAAATCGTGCTCGGGATGCTCTGTTTTTAAAGTGCCAATCCCTTCATGGATAAATGGATGGTTCGGCACAGACGCCTTCATCGTCTTCTCTCCCATGAAAACAAGCGGATGATCATGTTGATCCGCTGTTTCATAAATTTTATCCATCAGCTCTTGCTTAAGTGGATTGCCGTAAATGACTTCTCCTTCGTACATGACATACTGACCGTTATAAGCAATAAATGAGTCAAGCCCTATTTCTTCTAAAATAGGCTGGATGAGAAAAGGCGATCGGCCAGATGCAATGAAGAGATGATGCCCTTTTTCTTTTAATAAACGAACAGCTCGCTTCGTTGATTCAGGTATTTTTTTATCATGGTCATATAAAGTACCGTCGATATCAAAGAAGATGACTTTTTTATTCATATCTCGTCTCCTGTCTCTTGTTATGTATACCCTCTCCCCTTCATCATACAGAAAGATCTTCACTGACGAAACCACTTCCTCTTAAAACGCCCATTTCCCACATATAACCATGTAACATTAAGTGGAAACATCATATAATACAAGTATATAGAGAGAACGGAACAAATGGCTGAATGAGACTCATACCGAAAGGAGGCGATCCGCGATGCTTCGTCGTCTGCGCAAGAAAATTCGAAGACAATGGAAGGACATGCTTCGTAAAAAATCGATTGCTTAAAAGGATCTTCCGCACATTTGCTGAAGGTCCTTTTTTCTCTGAGACTTTTCTTATGCGCGTTTTTTTAATATAATAGAATAAGCGAGTGTAACATACGGTATTTAAGGAGAGATTTGGATGATATATAAGGTATTTTTTCAGGCAAGTACGACTGAGGTACCTGTGAGAGAACACACAGATTCACTATACGTTGAAGCGGTTTCTGAAAGAGACGTACGCGATAAGTTGAAAAAACATAACTACAATATTGAATTCATTCAGCCTGTAGACGGTGCTTTTTTAGACTATGAACGAGAAAGTGAAAATTTTAAAGTATTGGAGCTATGAGAGGAATGAAATTTGTAAAAAACGATCAGGCGGCAGTTTTTGCCCTCGGCGGATTAGGCGAGATCGGTAAAAACACGTATGGCGTTCAATTTCAAGATGAAATCATTTTGATTGATGCTGGTATTAAGTTCCCTGAAGATGAACTTCTTGGAATTGATTACGTCATCCCTGACTATACGTATTTAGTTAAAAACGAAGATAAAATCAAAGGTCTTTTTATTACTCACGGACATGAAGACCACATCGGCGGTATCCCTTATCTTCTCAAGCAAGTGAATATTCCAGTTTACGGAGGCAAACTCGCAATCGGCCTACTTCGTAACAAATTGGAAGAGCATGGTCTATTAAGACAGACCAAACTTCACATCTTTGAAGAAGAAGATACGATCAAATTTAGAAAAACAGCTGTGTCTTTCTTTAGAACGACGCACAGTATCCCAGATTCTTATGGAATTGTCGTGAAGACACCTCCTGGTAACATCGTACATACAGGCGATTTCAAGTTTGACTTTACTCCTGTTGGCGAGCCTGCCAATTTAACGAAAATGGCTGAGATCGGGAAAGAAGGCGTTCTTTGTCTTCTATCTGACAGTACAAATAGTGAAATTCCAGAATTTACGATGTCCGAAAGACGTGTAGGTGAAAGCATTGATGACATCTTTAGAAAAGTAGATGGACGTATTATCTTTGCTACATTTGCATCTAACATTCACAGACTTCAGCAAGTCATCGAGTCAGCTGTTGCCAACGGCCGAAAAGTCGCTGTGTTTGGACGAAGTATGGAGTCTGCTATTGATATTGGACAAGATCTTGGCTACATTAAATGTCCAAAAAACACGTTCATTGAACACAATGAAATTAACCGCCTTCCAGCAAACAAAGTAACCATTCTTTGTACTGGTAGTCAGGGCGAACCGATGGCCGCTCTTTCTCGTATTGCCAACGGTACGCACCGCCAGATTTCAATTAACCCTGGAGACACTGTTGTCTTCTCGTCTTCACCGATCCCAGGTAACAATATTAGCGTAAGCCGTACCATTAACCAGCTTTATCGTGCTGGTGCTGAAGTCATTCATGGCTCACTCAATAATATTCATACCTCTGGACACGGCGGGCAGGAAGAACAAAAGCTGATGCTCCGTTTAATTAAACCAAAATTCTTCATGCCGATTCACGGTGAGTACCGCATGCAAAAAACGCATATTAAACTTGCGAATGATTGCGGAATCCCTGAGGAAAACTGCTTTATCATGGATAACGGTGAAGTTCTTGCACTGAAAGGTGACGAAGCAAGTGTCGCTGGCAAAATTCCATCAGGCAACGTGTATATCGACGGTAGCGGTATTGGTGATATCGGCAACATCGTGTTAAGAGACCGCCGCATTCTTTCAGAAGAAGGTCTTGTCATTGTTGTTGTCAGCATGGATATGAAAGAATTCAAAATTTCTGCAGGTCCTGATTTAATCTCAAGAGGTTTTGTCTACATGAGAGAATCTGGAGACCTCATTAATGACGCGCAAGATCTCATTTCAAAGCATCTTGAAAAAGTAATGGAACGTAAGACGACTCAATGGTCAGAAATTAAGAACGAGATTACTGACACTCTTGCTCCTTTCCTTTATGAAAAAACAAGACGCCGCCCAATGATCTTACCGATTATTATGGAAGTGTAATGACGTACAAGGAGACACAGCCAATTGGCTGTGTCTCTTTTTTATGCGCAATAAAAAAACCCGCATACCTGTACGATACGTGCGGGTTCAGTCATTGTTTTACGATTGAATCGGGAGATGCTGAAAACTTCTCACATCAAACAATCCTTGTGTTGTCATTTTCACATCAGGAATGACTGGCAGTGCCAAGAAGGATAATGTCAAAAATGGATTAAAGTCTAAGGCAAAGCCTGTTTCGTTTAACGCTTCATGAAGTGCATGAAGGCTTTCATTGACCGTATGTGCAGGTTGATCTGATAATAAACCGGAAATCGGTAATGGAAGCGTATGAAGAACTTCTCCGTCTTTTACAACGGTCAAACCGCCCCCTGCTTCTTTTAACGTCTCAATGGCTTTGATCATATCAGCATCATTTGTTCCAACGGCAATTAAGTTATGCGAGTCATGGGCAACTGTTGTTGCAATCGCCCCCTCTTTTAAACCGAAACCGCTGACAACCCCTATCCCAATTTCAGATAGACCTTTGTGGCGTTCGACAAGTACTATTTTTAATACATCTCGATCAATATCACTCGTAAATTGTCCATCGCTTCCAGAAGGAGATATTTGTTCTAATTGCGTTTCAAGCTGATTCGGTATAATGCGAATGACATTCATCTTTTGATGATCTGTTATAGGCAGCGTTAGATCTTTCTCTTGGACGTCCACTGTATGTACCGATTGCATGAGCGAAGAATTTGGCGTGATCTTGTCGACACTTGGCAAATATTCTCCATGTTCAGAGACCAATTCTCCTGCGATAAAGACGCTTGTAATTCCTACCTCATGTAAGTCAGAAATGAGCATAAAGTCCGCGTCAAAGCCTGGTGCAATCGCTCCCTTTGTTTTGAGACCGAAGCACTCCGCTGCGTTTAAACTTCCCATTTGATATGCTATAAAGGGGTCCAATCCTTCTTGTATCGACATCCGTACTTGTTCATCAATACTTCCTTGAGCCATTAAATCATCTAAATGTTTATCATCCGTACAAAAGAAAAAGCGTCTTGCATTCTTCTCATTGACAGCAGGCAATACGTTTTTCACGTTTTTAGCAACAGAGCCTTCTCTCAGCATGACATACATGCCTCTTTTGACACGTTCAAGGGCCTCTTGAGCTGTTGTCACCTCATGATCCGTTTGGACATTAGCTGTTCGGTACACATTAATTAATCGGTCCGTTAATCCTGCTAGATGGCCATCAATGAGTTTATGTTCATGTTGAGCATCAAGCAGTTTTTGAAGCATATCTTCTTCCGCTTGTTCCACCGCGACATAATCCATCACTTCGGCAAGACCAAGCACTTCTTTCTCCTGATAAAGAGGCTTTAAATCTTTTGCTTTTAGTGTAGCACCTGATCGTTCAAAGCTGACTGCCGGTACACAGGATGGCAGCATGAAATATATATTTAGAGCAGCTTTTCTCGCTTCTTCGAGCATAAAACGGATACCTGCAACACCGGATACATTGGCAATTTCATGCGGGTCTGTTACAACAGTTGTCACACCGTGAGGAACGACAGCTTTGGAAAATTCAGCAGGAGTCACCATCGAGGATTCGATATGAACGTGGCCGTCAATGAAACCAGGAACAAGCATTTGACCTGTTGCATCCAGCTCCTGTTCTCCTTCATACTCCCCAATTCCTACTATTTTTCCATTTTCAACAGCGACATCAGCGTCTATCCATTCCTGGTTAAACACGTCCATAACCTTCGCATGTTTAATCACTAGGGCTGCTTTTTTTCTCTTTGCAGCTACCTCAATTTGATGTCTGAAAAGCTCCTTATCCAACGACACTGCCTCCTCCGAGTAAACAATATAATGTTTCTTATCGTAAACGAATCTGTTTGTCCAGTCAATGACATTTAGAGAAAATCAACCATATCAAAAGATTGATTTTTATTTCTGAATAGTGATAATTGGCTGAAAAATAATCATGTTCTATTTTGCTGTTCTTTTAGAAAGCAAACGGCTCTTTCCCACTTTGTTCTCTCCCACAATGTCCGCCCCATATGTACAGTTCTAAAACAAAAAAACACCCCTTCTCGGAGTGTTTAATAGTCGTTCTGCATTTCCCGTTTTTCAAAGCGCCCGATATCTGCCACTGCCCCAATGACAATGAGGATATCTTCTTTTTGAATCATTTCATCTGCGAGCGGTGAAACGATCACTTCTTTCCCGCGTTTAATTGCCACGATATTGATCCCGTACCTTGCACGAATGTCGAGATCTAACAAAGAGTGCCCAGCGAGTCTGCTGTTGGCGACGATTTCAATGAGGCTGTACTCATCTGACAGCTCTAAGTAATCAAGCACGTTGTTAGAAATAATTTTATGTGCAATCCGTCTGCCCATGTCTCGTTCAGGATGAACAATACGGTCCGCACCAATTTTATTCAAAACCTTTTCATGGTAGTCATTTTGAGCTTTCACTGTGACCATTTTGACACCAAGTTCTTTCAGCATAATCGTTGTTAAAATACTCGCCTGAATGTTTTCACCTATCGCCACGATCACATGATCAAAATTGCGGATGCCTAGGTTTTTTAGGACAGATTCGTCCGTCGAATCACCAATCACGGCATGTGATGCAATTTTAGCATATTCGTTCACACGATCTTCATTCATATCCATGGCCATGACTTCAAGTCCTTCTTCGCTTAGCGCCTTGCAGATACTTCCGCCGAAGCGTCCAAGACCAATGACTGCATATTCCTTTTTCATGTTCAGACTCCTTTTATATCACTTACCATGCATTTTACTACGGTTTCATTAATGAATCCATATGCGACCGTATTTTTTTACGGAACGCTTCACTTAAGTAAAGGTCTGCTCCTTTTTCGATTTCACTGCGATAATGACCAGGAGGCGCAATTTCTTCGCTCTTTTTTAAAACGAGAAACGTTAAGCAGTCCTCATACACTTGATCACCTACTGTGACATCGACAAATGCTGGGCGATAAGTTCCTTCATTTACACCTTCTCGTTTGTACAAATAACGAATGGCATCAAAAGGCACTTCATATAGAACACCCTCTGTTTCTCCGCCGTCTTCTACCATATCTGCTCTTGATCCATCAGGGCGCACCAATGTAAACCTTGTGGTAAAACGATCAAGTGTGCCGCCGCCGATGATTTGTTTGAAATAATGTTCCACTTTCGCAAGCTTAAACCTTGCATCATCCATACAGGACCCATAGGCAAAATAATAGAAGGAAGACGGTTTGCGCTCCCATAGTTGATATGACTTCCAGCAGCCGCTTTCAATCTCCTTCAGGCTCGATGCCTTCTGCTTACATATTGTATAAGCAACGGCTGACCTTGGCCCCTGGTCTGTCATAACCTCTATCTCCTGCTGGTCATACCCTTCCTCTAGCTCATCTATCTTATGCAGCGTTTCACCACTGACCTCATACAATTCTCCATATACTGTATTTTGTTCCGAGACAACACACACAGGGTAACCCTCACCTGTATCGTACAGTCTCCCTTTTATCCAAGCAGATGCTGCTAATGGACTGCTTTCTTTCATCAATGTCTCGTGATACTTTTCGTGCTTTAAAAGTGGCCCATACACAAATAACGTCTTTGTCTCTTTCGTCATCACACATCACATCCTCTCACCTTGCTACTATCTACTTTTTTGATACACAGGTAAGTAAATATCAAAAGCCGTCCCTTTGCTGAGCTCGCTCTTTACATCCATTCTTCCATGGTGATCTTTTAAGATCGTCGCACAGATCGTTAAACCAAGTCCTGTACCTTCTTTTTTAGTCGAAAAGAAAGGATCATATATTTTCAGAATGTCCTCTTCGGACATTCCTTTTCCTTCATCTTGAATCGTGATTTTCCATTCATTCATCACTTTTTCTGTTGATATGTATATATTGCCGCCTTCAGGCATCGCCTCGATCGCATTTTTGATTAAGTTAATGAACAGCTGCTTCATTTGATTGGCGTCTGCTAATATCGTGCCAGCATCCTGCTTCTTAAACGGCTGTTTGAGATCAATATTTGAAAGAACGGCATTTGTCTTTAATAAGGTAATCACCTGCTCTAGCAAATCATGGAGCTGTACTTCTTGAAATTGAACCGATTGAGGTTTTGCTAAGACAAGCAGCTCACTTAAAACAAAATCAATGCGTTTAATTTCAGAAAAGATGATATCAAAATAATCGGTTCTTTCAGGATATTGCGTTTTCATCAGCTGCAAAAATCCATTGACTGAGGTGAGCGGATTTCTGACTTCATGGGCAATGCCAGCGGCTATTTGTCCTGCAACAGCCAGCTTTTGTGCCTGCATTTGCAATTGCTGATTTGATCTTTCAAGTTCAAGCTTTGCCTGCTTTTGTTTCGTGATATCTGCAACCGTTCCAATACCTCCAGTAAACTGGTGCTGTTCATCGAAATAAAGCTTATAATGCACATCTCCCCATACCTTTTTTCCTTCTTTATGGAGAAGCTGCAGCTCCACCCGCCCCTCATCCTTATGCTCTTTGATCACAGACAACAAATGCTGAACGACATGCTCTTCTTGATCAAAGTACTGATTGTACATCGTACCTAGACACTCCTCTATGTCGTAACCCGTCATTTGTTTCCATGCTTGATTTAAAAAAATGATTTCACCTTTTTCATTGGTTTCAAAAACGATTTCTTGCAAGTTATCTGTTATTCGATTCAGCCGCTCTGTCAGTTCGTGTGCTTCTTTTTCTCGTTTATTTAAATCTGATACAAGCAAATTCAACCGGTCCACATAGCCTGAGATGGTCCAAATACCGGCCAAAACAACGACTGTAAAGGCTAGATCGAGCGGCCAATTAATGTGATAGCCGCTAAGATAATAAAAGAAATCCCAGCTCAAAATTAATATAAATGCAAGAACGGATAACAGGATCCGTACTTGATATGTTTTGTTCAAATAATTCCACCTGCCGCCCTGAGATTCTTTGTCAATTGTACCATTTTCCACTTATTTTTTGAGGGAGATGCGGCATTTTTAAGGAACTTTTTTAGAAAAAATAGCCTGCTCTCAGCACAATGGGAGAGAACAGGCTATTTTTATTTACTGCTGAAGGGCTTCTTGAAGCTCTTTTAGCAGTAGTTCTGCGCCTTCAGCGCTTAATGTAATTTGACCATTTCCATACTCGTGGTTCTCAGAAGTAATCTCACCAGTCATCAGGCAGACGCCCTCTGGCTGATATTTTTTCAAGACGATTTTATCTCCATCTATAAAAAATTCCATACTGTCTTTAATAGCGATATCAAGTGCTCTTCTCAATTCGATTGGCATCACAATACGCCCTAGTTCATCTACTTTTCTTACAACTCCGATAGATTTCAATTTCGTTCCCTCTTTCTTTCATTAGCTCAAGATCAATCTGTTTTTCACCAATTGATATATCGTAGACGTAAGAGATTCTTAAAAGGTTTCTCCTGCATAAAAATTTTTTTCAAAATCGAAAAACCAAAGGGAAAATTTATTGTGATTGTCAAAATGAGACTTGAATTTTACAGATTCATTTCAAGGTGATCACAAACCCCCACAAATGACCTCAACCCTCTGAACTTTTAAATGTAAAATTGTTTAAAACAGCAAAAATAGAGATTGGGTGAAAACATGTTTCAAAATGCCGAAATTGGAATTGATTTAGGAACAGCTAACATATTGGTTTACAGTAAAAATAAAGGAATTATTCTCAATGAACCATCCGTTGTGGCAGTAGATACGGAAACAAAAACTGTCCTTGCAGTGGGGTCAGAAGCAAAAGAGATGATTGGGAAAACACCTGGAAAAATTGTAGCGATCCGTCCGATGAAAGATGGTGTCATCGCTGATTATGATATGACAACCGATTTACTTAAACAAATTATGAAAAAAGCAGGAAAAAATATTGGGTTTACCTTTAGAAAGCCGACCGTGGTTGTTTGTACACCATCAGGTTCAACAGCTGTCGAACGCCGCGCGATCAGCGATGCTGTCAAAAATTGCGGGGCAAAGCATGTGCATTTAATTGAAGAACCCGTCGCAGCTGCAATCGGTGCTGATCTCCCGGTGGACGAGCCTGTTGCCAACGTCGTTGTAGATATTGGCGGAGGAACAACAGAGGTAGCGATCATTTCATTTGGCGGAGTTGTCTCTTGCCACTCGATCCGAATTGGCGGAGATCAACTGGATGAAGATATCATTACTTTTGTGAGAAAGAAATACAATTTACTGATCGGTGAACGGACAGCTGAGCAGGTAAAAATGGAAATTGGTTATGGACTCATTGAACACGAACCTGAGTCATTAGAAGTTCGTGGACGCGACCTTGTCACAGGTCTTCCAAAAACAATTACACTTGAATCAACAGAAATTCAAGGTGCTATGCGAGAATCACTTCTTCATATTTTAGAGGCGATTCGGGCTACATTAGAAGACAGCCCTCCAGAACTGAGTGGTGATATCGTAGATCGCGGCGTCATTCTAACTGGCGGTGGTGCACTATTAAACGGCATTCAAGAATGGCTCTCTCAAGAAATTGTCGTCCCAGTTCATATCGCAGCAAATCCTCTTGAATCTGTCGCAATTGGAACGGGTCGTTCATTAGAAGTAATCGACAAATTGCAAAAAACATTAAAATAATCTTCATGTTCTACTTCTTTTTTCATCATTTCGATCATATCGTGATGAATGGATAAACGTGAAGGAGGAAGAACATGTTGCTTGATTTAGGTAAACGGGTCGTTGTCACAGTCATTTTAACCGGTATTATTTTAGGAGGAATGAGCCTGTCGTTTTCACATATGCCCCCTTCTAATGCACAGCCTGTGAAACAACTGAACCGCTAAAAAAGCCGCACGAAAGCGGCTTTTTTATTTTGCTTCGGGACGGCTCCCCATTTTCCTTTTCGGTCTTAAATCTGATATGATGAACATGACTAAAGGAGGGTTTTTTATGAGTTCATTTGAAAAACAACTAGATCAATATGCAAAAACCATCGTTGAAGTAGGTGTAAATGTTCAAAGTGGTCAAGAAGTGGTCGTATCTGCGTTCACTGAATCTGTAGATCTTGTCCGCCTTGTGGCAAAACACGCATATGAGCGCGGAGCGAAAAACGTACATATCCGCTGGAGTGATGGTGTCCTGACCCGTTTAAAATATGAACATGCCCCACAAGATGTGTTTGAGCAATTTCCAGAATGGGAAGCACAGATGATGGAAACCATCGCAAAACGTGGCGGTGCTTTTATTACGATCTTGTCAGAAAGCCCTGATCTTCTAAGTGGCATTGACTCGAAAAAAATTGCTTCACAGCAAAAAGCTGCAGGTTCAGCACTTCATACATATCGTCAATACGTTCAATCTGACAAAGTTGCATGGACAGTCGTCGGGGCTGCATCAAAAGATTGGGCGAAAAAGATTTTCCCTGAGCATGCAGATGAAGAAGCTGTTGCATTATTATGGGATCAAATCTTTAAAGTCGCCCGCGCTGATCAGCCAGATCCTGTTGAAGCGTGGAAAAAGCATGATGAATCACTAAATGAAAAAGTAAAAGTATTAAATGAACGTCACTACCACAAGCTGCACTATGAAGCACCAGGTACAGATTTAACGATTGAACTTCCAGAGCAGCATATTTGGGTAGGTGCTGGCAGCGTAAGTGAACGCGGCGTATCATTCATGGCCAATATGCCAACAGAAGAGGTCTTTACCGTACCTAAAAAAGATGGTGTAAACGGGACTGTTTCTAGCACTAAGCCACTTAGTTATGCAGGAAACATTATCGATGAATTTACGTTAACCTTTGAAAATGGGCGTATTGTAGATGTGAAAGCAAAAGAGGGCGAAGACATTTTAACCTCTCTCGTTGAAACAGATGAAGGCTCACATTATCTAGGTGAGGTTGCCCTTGTACCAGATGATTCACCAATTTCTAACTCAAATATCCTCTATTACAATACACTTTACGATGAAAATGCATCCAATCACCTTGCCATCGGCAGCGGTTATGCATTTAATATCGAAGGCGGTAAAGAGATGAAACGTGAGGAACTAGACGCAGCTGGTGTGAACAGCAGTATTACACACGTCGATTTCATGATTGGTTCAAAGGAAATGAATATTGATGGAATCACAAAAGATGGTAAACGCGAACCGATTTTCCGAAATGGAAATTGGGCTTTTTAAAGAAAAAAGACATCCTCATGTGGATGTCTTTTCTTTATGTTTATGCATACAGTTCTTGTAGTCTTTTTTGAATTTCTTGATCTGATAAGAACTCATCATAAGTTGTTTGTTTATCAACGATGCCATTTGGCGTCACTTCGATAATCCGGTTTGCAACTGTTTCAACAAACTGATGGTCATGAGATGAGAAGAGCATAGCCCCTTTAAAGCTCATTAGACCGTTATTCAGCGCTGTGATGGACTCTAGGTCTAAATGGTTCGTCGGCTCGTCTAACAGCAAAATATTCGCTCCAGACAGCATCATTTTTGATAACATACAACGAACCTTTTCTCCACCTGATAAGACGCTAGCTTTTTTCTTCACTTCTTCCCCAGAGAAAAGCATACGGCCTAAGAAACCACGCAGGAAGCTTTCACTTTGATCATTAGGAGAATATTGACGAAGCCAATCAACAAGATCTAAATCGCTTCCTTCAAAATATTCACTGTTGTCTTTAGGGAAAAAGGCTTGAGATGTTGTCACGCCCCATTTAAACGTCCCGCTGTCTGGCTCCATTTCACCAGCAAGGATTTTAAATAAAGTAGAGACAGCAAGTTCATTACGGCTTAAGAACGCAATTTTATCCTCACGATTCATAATAAAGCTGACGTTATCCAGTACTTTTACACCGTCAATCGTTTTTGATAGACCTTCTACTTGAAGGACATCATTTCCGATTTCACGCTCTGGCGCAAAATGAACATAAGGATATTTACGAGAAGATGGTTTAATGTCATCTAGCGAAATCTTATCAAGCAATTTCTTTCTTGATGTCGCTTGCTTCGATTTAGATGCGTTCGCACTGAACCGAGCAACGAATTCTTGAAGCTGCTTAATTTGTTCTTCTTTTTTCTTGTTGGCATCCTG
The DNA here is from genome assembly GCF_038005045.1 of Bacillus sp. FSL K6-3458. Classification (NCBI taxonomy): domain Bacteria; kingdom Bacillati; phylum Bacillota; class Bacilli; order Caryophanales; family Bacillaceae; genus Bacillus; species Bacillus sp. FSL K6-3458. Next base: position 2,681,577 of record NZ_JBBOSI010000001.1, read on the forward strand.
GCTGAGTTTTAATGCCAGCTGGCTTGATTCATACCAGAAATCATAGTTTCCGACATACACTTGAATTTTTCCAAAGTCAAGGTCTGCAATATGCGTACATACTTTGTTTAAGAAATGACGGTCATGCGATACGACGATGACGGTATTCTCAAAGTTAATGAGGAACTCTTCTAGCCACTGGATCGCTTGTAAGTCCAAGTGGTTCGTTGGCTCATCGAGAAGGAGAACGTCAGGTTTACCGAATAAAGCTTGTGCTAACAATACTTTTACCTTTTCAGATCCGCCAAGCTCAGACATTTTCTTCGATTGCAAGCCCTCTGGAATGCCAAGACCTTTTAATAGGATCGCAGCTTCACTTTCCGCTTCCCATCCGTTTAACTCAGCAAACTCACCTTCAAGCTCTGCTGCACGAATTCCGTCTTCATCTGAGAAATCAGGTTTCATATAAATCGCATCTTTTTCCTGCATCACATCATATAGACGTTTGTGACCCATGATGACGACTTTTAACACTTCAAACTCTTCGTATTCAAAGTGGTTCTGTTTTAAAATCGCTAAACGTTCACCAGGACTCATATGAACATCGCCCGTTTGAGCTTCAATTTCTCCAGAAAGAATCTTTAAGAACGTTGATTTACCAGCTCCATTGGCACCAATTAGTCCGTAGCAGTTGCCAGGAGTGAACTTAATATTTACTTCTTCAAATAATTTACGATCAGCAAATCGCAAACTAACATTATTCACTGCAATCATTTATTAATCCTCCATCACTCATTCATCAATATGAAGTATAACATGAATAACGATTGATAGAAACGTCTCTCGCTAAGAACAAAGGCTTTTTGTCCAATATGGTATAATAAGTGGGAATGTTTTTGTTGAAGGAGTTCGGGCGATTTGAGATTACTCACACTCATGGAATACTGTTTATTGATTTTCTTTATGGGCATTTATTTATCAGCGACAGGCTTTAATGCAAGAGACTTTGGCCTTTATATTGGGCTTGTCCTCATTTACACACTGGTCCACATCTTTTCAAAACGCTTTTTACAAAAGCGCGGAAAAGACAATGTGAAAATTGGATTATTCCGTTCTGTTTTGGCGATTACCGGGTCCGTTTTCGCTTCTGTTTTGGCCATTGTCATCATTGTCACGATGCTCACACCAAATTAAAAACGACCCTACATGAAGGGTCGTCCATTCAAGCACCTTTCTTACGCATTGAGAAAGGTGTATTTATTGTGTTTGTCGAATATCGCCAAATGGGAAGAAAACAAATTCTGATGTGCCGACAATCCGATCCTTTTCAATGAGTCCGAGTCCATTTCGACTGTCCATAGAATTCAGTCTGTTGTCACCCATAACAAAGTAATCGTTTTTCGGTACTTTCACTGGACCAAAATCTCCTGTTAAATGTACCTCATACTCTTTGGCATGCGCCTTGTTCTCTTTTAAATAAGGCTCATCTACTTTTTTACCATTAATGTAAAGCGTATCATCCTTCATTTCAATCGTGTCGCCTGGAAGGCCGATCAATCGTTTGACATAATGAATTTTCTGACCGTCTTTTCCATTAATAATCACGATGTCACCACGTTTGACTCCACCGAGATAGTTGATGGTTTTGTTAACAAACAGCTTTTCTCCATCATGAAGGGTTGGTTCCATTGACTCTCCTTCCACCACATACGGCTCAAAAATAAACGTACGGATGATGAGGACGAGGGCAAGTGCAATTAAAATGGCTTTGATCCATTCAAACAGAGAACTTTTCTTCTCTTTTTTGGCTTGTTTCCCATCAGATTGAATGTCATTTTCGTTTTGTTTGTTTTCTTCGTTCAAAATACTGCTTCCTCCTAAGACTTTCTGCTAAAAGACTTGAAACGCGAATTGAATAACTTTACTTTATCACATGTCATTTAAAAATTCACAAGACAACCATTCAATTAGATATTTTTTCCTAATTTGCTGATAATTAAACAAAAAGAAGCACCGCTCTTCACGATGCTTCTTTTCAAATTAAGCTTCTTGTCGGACTGGTTTTTTTAGAATTCCGAGAAGTAGCGCTGTAACAATGGCACCGATTAAGATGCTGATGATGTAAAGAACTGGATGGTTTGTTACCCAGAAAACGAATAGTCCGCCGTGCGGTGCAGGAAGCGTCACTCTAAAGAATTCTGTTAATCCACCTGCAACTGCTGCACCAATCACAGCTGAAGGAATGACGCGCAGAGGATCTGCCGCTGCAAACGGGATCGCCCCTTCCGTAATGAACGCAGCTCCCATGAAGTAACATGTAATACCTGCTTCACGGTCACGTTTAGAGAATTTGTTTCTAAAGATCGTTGTCGCTAGGGCAATTCCTAGAGGCGGCACCATTCCACCTGCCATAATCGCAGCATGCGGTGCATAGTTGCCAGCAGCAATCATCGCAAGACCAAATGTGTAGGCCGCTTTGTTAATCGGACCACCCATATCAATGGCCATCATACCAGCTAAAATAATCCCCATTAATACAAGGTTTCCAGTACCAAGTGATTCAAGCCAGTGTGTTAATCCGTCCATGACCATTTTAACAGGTGTGTTGACGATGTAATGCATGATAATCCCTGTAAAGAAAATACCGAACAATGGATAGAGCAGAACTGGTTTAATTCCATCGAGCGACTGTGGTACAAAAGTGAATACTTTTTTGAGTAGCACCACGATGTAACCAGCAAGGAAACCCGCAATCAATCCGCCTAAGAATCCAGCTCCTGCTGCAGAGGCCATGAATCCGCCAACCATACCTGGTGCGAAACCTGGACGGTCTGCAATACTCATTGCGATAAATCCAGCTAATACAGCAACGATTAAGGCAAGCGCATTATCTCCGCCAATTCCTTTTAATACAGCTGCAAATGAATTGAAAGAAGGGTCTTTAGGGTCAGCTGAGTTAATTCCCCAGAAGAATGAAATCGCAACGAGGATACCGCCCCCAACAACAAACGGAAGCATGTTGCTTACACCGCTCATTAAGTGCTTATAGAATCCACTTCTTCCCTTGCCTGATGATTCATTTTCATCTTTTGAAGAACTGCCGCCTGAACCTTTATAAATCGGCGCATCTTGATTGATGGCTTTTTCGATCAATTCTTGCGGACGGCGAATTCCAGCTGTCACAGGTACTTCAATGACATGTTTGCCTTTAAAGCGTTCCATTTCAACTTGTTTATCAGCTGCCACAATAATAGCTGGCGCTTCTTCAATTTCTTTTGCTGTCAGGGCATGTTTAATTCCACTAGAGCCGTTTGTCTCAACTTTAATGTCAACGCCCATTTCTTTTGCCTTTTCTTTCAAAGCATCTGCGGCCATAAATGTATGTGCGATGCCTGTTGGACAAGCTGTCACCGCTAAAATTTTAGCAGGTTTTCCCGGTGCAGCCGGTTCCTCTTTGACTTCCTCTTCTTCTTCATCGTCTTTATCATGTGTATTGATAATTTCAATGATTTCATCTTCAGTAGCCGCTTCAAGAAGCTGCTTTCGGATCTCTTCACGCATGAGAAGTGTGGATAAACGAGAAAGTGCTTCTAAATGCGTGTTGTTTGCGCCTTCAGTTGCTGCAATCATAAAGACAAGATGACTTGGCTGTCCGTCTAATGATTCATAATCTACACCAGCTGTTGAACGGCCAAATGCAATGGCAGGTTCTTTCACACTTGCTGTTTTCGCATGAGGAATCGCAATTCCTTCTCCGATTCCCGTAGAGCTTTGTTTTTCACGATTAACAACAGCTGCTTTGTAGCCTTCTTTATCATTTAATTTACCAGCTGTATCTAATACAGTGACCAGTTCTTCAATAACGGCTTCTTTTTGCTGGCTGTCTAATTGAAGCTTAATCGTATGCTTCGTGAGTAGTTCTGTAATTTTCATGATGACTCCTCCTTTAAATGCGTGTGACTTTTACTTGTGGCAATAATGTATCGACAAGCTCTTTTGTTCCAAGTTCCTCAGAAAATGCTGTAGCACTTCCTGATGTGACGCCAAGCTTAAATGATTCTTCTATGGAAAGGCCTTTAAAAACGCCAGCTAAGAATCCTGCAACCACTGAATCCCCTGCACCAACTGAGTTGATCAACTTGCCTTTTGGAACATTAGATTGAAAGACCCCTTCCTTACTGAATAAGAGAGCGCCGTCTCCAGCCATAGATACAATGACATGTTCAGCACCTTGTTCCAACAGCTTTTTCCCATAAGGAATGGCTTCTTCTGCAGATGAAATACTGGTTTCAAACATTTCACCTAACTCATGATGGTTTGGTTTCATTAAGAATGGTTTCAGATCTGCTGCTTTTTTTAAGGCTTCTCCAGAAATATCAAGTACTACTCTTACCCCTTGCTTCGCACATACTTCAGCAATGCGCTCATATGTGTTATGAGGCAGTGAAGAAGGAATGCTTCCTGCTAATACAACGACATCGCCTTCTGTTAATGACGTGAATTGGGATAAAAACGAATCGAACTGTGCTTCAGTAATACTTGGACCGAGCCCGTTGATTTCTGTTTCTTCGCCTGTTTTTAGTTTCACATTGATACGTGTATCTTCTGACACCTCATGAAAGGCTGTTTGTAATTGTTCATTTTGTAAAAAGTCTTGAATATATTTGCCTGTAAAACCGCCAATGAATCCAAGTGCTTTTGATTCAACACCGTGCCGTTTTAAAAGCCTTGAGACATTGATTCCTTTACCACCTGGATATTTTTTGTCATAGGTTGAACGATTTAAACCGCCGACCGCAAAATCCTCCACGTGTACGATGTAATCAACTGATGGGTTTAAAGTAACTGTATAAATCATGTTTTCACTACCTTTATAACCGTTTTTTCATGGTAATTATCGAATGAATCCTCTTTTGCGTCGTTTGTGATAATGGTGGCTTCCTGTAAACTAGCAAAGGTTGAAAACGATATTTCGCCAAACTTTGAGGCATCTGTTAAGATGTAGGTTTTTTTCGCCTGCTTCATGGCTCTTTTTTTAATGAGCGCTTCTTCTGGATCAGGTGTTGTAAACCCTGCCTCGGGATGAATGCCGTTCGTCCCAACAAAGCTTTTGTCAAAACGGTAATTTTCCATAGCTGTCAAAGCTGCGGCTCCCACCATGGCTCCTGTTCGATGTTTCACTGATCCGCCTATCAGGTAAAAAGAAATGCCTTTTCTCATGAGTGCTTCAATGTGCATGACACCATTTGTCACCACCACGATATCTTGATCTGGATCGATAAAGTCAATCATTTGCTGTGTTGTCGTACCAGCATCTAAGTAAATACAATCGCCTTGTTTTAAAAGTGATGCAGCTGCCTCTGCAATCAATGACTTTTCATGAAGGTTTTTGGCAGATTTCTCAAACACATCTGGTTCAAGACGAATACTAGATATTTTAGCAGCTCCTCCGTGAACTCTTTTAAGAAAGCCTTTTTCTTCGAGGGCTGATAAATCTCTTCTAATTGTAGATTCAGACGCATCCGTCATAATCGTTAAGTCCTGTATTTTGATGACATCGTTTTCTTCTAAATAGTCGATAATGAGTTGATGTCTTTCTGGTGTTAGCATTGAAAACACCCCCTTTTGAAAACGTATTCATTTTGCGCGCACCTTTATTGTAATCGCTTTTTTCAACATTATCAATACAAAACAATCAAATACATTCAATAACTATCAAAATCTTTCACAATGGTCATCTTACCTTTATATGTACCATTTGTAAACTGAAAAATATGTGACATTGAGAAGAAAGTCATGATATTAGCATTTCTATCATTTTTCATTTCATTCAATTGAACGAAAAAAAGCCTTTATGCGTTTTGCATAAAGGCTTCAGGTGCGGAACAGCAGGCAACATATCTCGTTCTACCTTCTTGTCAGCACCTTGAACGTTAACTTTAGGATTATTCATATCTAAGTGATTCAATAGGATCGAGCCTCGCTGCTTTATTGGCAGGAATCAGTCCAAAAATAATACCAATGAGCATACTAAATAGGACGCCTCCACATACGATCTGCCACGATACAAGAGAAGGCCACCCTGCAAACAGTGACACAAGTGAAGCACCTCCTAAGCCAAGCGCGATTCCAAGTAACCCACCGATCAGTGTAAGGACGACAGACTCAATTAAAAACTGAACGAGTATTTGAGCCCTAGTTGCCCCAAGTGCCTTTCGAATTCCGATTTCTCTTGTTCTTTCTGTGACTGATACGAGCATAATATTCATGACACCAATGCCGCCGACAAGTAATGAGATACCAGCAATTGAGCCAATGATTGTTGTCATGACAGACGTAATCTGACCAATGCCTGCTGCAATCTCTTCCAGATTGATCATTTCGTAAGCATCTTCTGTATGGTGATTTTCATTTAAGCGTGCAGCCGCACTCTTTCCTACTTCTTTCATTTGATCAGCATGTGCGACTTGAATAGACAACTTATCATATTCTTTCACACCAAATGCAGTTGTCAGCATTGCAAAAGGGACATATATTTCATTCATATCAAATGAAAACAGCCCTTCCTGTTTTGCTAAAACTCCGATCACCTCAACCGGCTGTCCATTCATCCAAATCAACTCGCCTACTGCCTTCTCTCCATTAAACAATTCTTTTTGTATCCCTTCTGAAATAACAGCTGCCCTTCTTCCGCTCCTAAAATCGATTTCACGTAAGTCCTGTCCTTCTGCTATATGTAATGAATGTACATTCGTGTAGCCTTCATTAATCCCATTGACCGTTGCATCTATTGTTGTATCTTGGAATCTTAATTGCATGCCTTGTGCCGTGGAGGAGGCAACCTGTTTAACCCCATTCAATGCTTGAACACTTTGAATGTCTTCTTCAGTAAATGTGGCTTCAAATAACGCATTCGGATTCGCATTTAACTCCTCATCAGAGGGTGTATAGGTCATATCAATGGTATTGTTTGGCCCTGAAATTGATTCTTTCAGCATTTGCTCGCCGCCTTGACCGATGGCAACGACTGCAATCACCGAGCCAACCCCAATAATAATGCCAAGCATCGTTAAAATAGACCGCAATTTATGAGCAAGGACAGAATTCAGCGCTATTTTGATATTTTCAAAGAGTTTCATTCATTCGTCTCCTTGTATCAATCTATCTTGAGCGAGGCGTCCATCTCTCACAACGACTATCCGGTTTGTATACGCAGCTATTTCTTCTTCATGAGTAACGAGCACAACCGTTGTTCCTTCCTCATTGAGCTTTGTAAACTGTTCCATAATCGAGCCGCTCGTTTTTGAATCAAGAGCGCCTGTTGGTTCATCTGCCAAGATAAGCTCCGGCTCATTGACAATCGCACGTGCGATGGCTACTCTTTGCTTTTGACCCCCTGACAACTCGTTTGGCATATGCTTCATTCGATCTGCCAAACCAACCTTTTCAAGTGCCATTTCCGCACGTTCTTTTCTTTCCTTTTGACTGATACCAGCGTAAATCATCGGAAGTTCAACATTTCGCCTCGCATTTAATCTAGGCAGTAAATAAAATTGTTGAAAAACAAAACCAATGGATCGATTTCGAATCACTGCCAGTTCTTGATCCTTTGCTGCCGACAGCTCCATACCTTGAAAATGGTACTGTCCGGAGGTCGGGTGGTCCAGACAGCCAATGATATTCATTAACGATGATTTCCCAGAGCCGGACGGGCCCATAATGGACATATACTCGCCTTTACCAATGACGAGGTCCACTTCACTTAATACATCAAATGTCTCCTCAGCGACTTCGTAGCTTTTTGTCACGTTTGAAAGCTGAATCATTCAGCATTCACTTCCATTCCGTCATACATATCATCTGATGGCTCTGCAATGATTTGATCTTCTTTTGTTAAACCTTTCGTCACTTCAAGATCTTGACCTGACGTTTCACCTAATGTCACTTTTACTTTCTTCAGTGCATTCTTTTCAACAACATAAACGTATGAACCATCTTTCTCTTTTTTCACAGCTGTTTCAGGAATTGTGAGCACTTGACGCTTGTCCGTTTCAATTTCCATGATCATTTTAAAGCCTGGTTTTGCATCCGGCTTTTTCCCTTTTATTTCAATTTCGACTGGATATTGTACCGTTTGATCACTAGCAGCTGTTTCTGCTGTTGACTGGGCAGGCACAGCGCCCACTTTTTTCACTACTCCTTGCCAACTCTTTCCGCGAATGACATCAGACGTTACCTTTACTTTTTGTTTCTTTTTGACTTTCATAGCATCATACTCACTGATTAAGCCTCGTACAATCATTTTTTTCTCATTGCCAATATGGATTACCGGCTGTCTCTCTTCTAGCTTCCCTGCGCCAGCATCTTGCTCGATGGAGATGACTGTTCCTTCAATTTTGCTATGTATCGTTAAATCTTCTATTTGTGCCTTTACTTTTTCTTGGTTAAGCTCCGCTTGTTTTTGCTCTAATTCAGCAGCTTTGAGTTCGAGTTCAAGCTGATCTCGCTCGTTTTTCGAATCAGCGCCCACCTTTTTTCCCTGATTTTCATCTAATGAATTGAGTCTATTTTGTAATTGTTCAAGCTTTAGTGTACTTGATTCAGCCGCAAGTGCTTGCTGCTGTTCTTCAAGCTCCAGTTCCTTATTTTCATATGTAAGGAGCGGTGTTCCAGCTTTCACTTTTTCTCCTTCTTTCACAGCGATATGATTCAGGCTTCCCTTCTCTTCTTCTGTATAAATAAATTGCTCCTCCGAGAATGAAAGTGTTCCAGGCGTCATCACCTTAGAGGTAATTTCTTTTGGTGTGAGTTTAACTGTTTTAAACCCTGCCGTAGACACAGGTTTTGATTGGTTTTTTGCAATGTTAAATCCAATAAATAAACCAATCACAATAATCAAAATGGATCCGATGATGATTTTCTTTCTCATAAAAACATTCTACCTCCAGCTTACTGCATGTTGATGGTGATCGTAGTTCCTATATATTGAAAAATTAAAGATAATACATAAAAGACACTCACAATAATCCAAGATATTCTTGGCGAGATGCGGCCGACCTTGATCAATAAAAAGCCTGTTAAAACAAGATTCCAGATCACAAAAAGGTCAATATTTCCTAACACAGCATGCCATGAACCAGACATTCGAATGAATGCGTTTAGTGAGGTAATAGTGATATCTTTTGGCACATGAAACATGATGATCGCTAAATGAGAAATGATCGTACCAATGATCGTAATAGGTGTGATATAAAGTACACCTGAAAATAGCTGCTGAAACGTTGCATCACCTTTTGCTAAAAAGACGATGAACTTGTATACGGCAGTATTAATGACAATCCCAATGACCAAACCAATGAGCGTGATCACATAAACGAAAGGGATTGGTAAAATTAAATCTGCCCACATTCCTTCATTCACTAGCTGAGACAAATAAGTGACAACAACTGTTAATACAAGCACACATGATAAAGGCCACCAAACGAATGGCTGCTCCCACACTCTTTTTAAATGCTCTGATGGTCTTGTGCTTACGCCTATAATTGTGGGTTTTTGCGTTGTTTCTTTCATCAAATGTCATCCTCTCCATGTGCTGTAAGTATGGAAACGTTTTTTCATACTCTTGTTGTTTCTATTTTATCAAAAGATTGCCAATAAGTGATAGATCATTTGATTTTCTTATTTTCATAGTGATAGGATTGAATCTATTATTCTATTTTCATGAACGACATCTTTCAAATGATACCTTGATCCGACCATATTCATATGAAAAAATCATGATTTTACTGACTGAAAAACATTTTATGAAGTAAACAACATGTCTTTCGGAATAAATATCCTTTTCCTTTGGATTCAGATGGTCTCAGTTAGACACAACAATTTTTTGTTAAAATATTCCTAGTAATTTCAATGAATCCCGGCTTTATAGGACTATGTTTAGCGCCTTTTATAGAACAGATGAGCCTTTAGTAACAATACTTTCATATTAAAAAAATAAAAATAAAAGGATTTTACTTGATCAAATGTTATTTTTTCATATAATGTAAAATAGAGGTAGGTTAAATGATAGTGGAAATGGAGTCAAGTGAATGTTAAGAGAAAAATTGAAACTGCAATTGATTTTACTTTATGAAAAGGAACAAGAAGCATGGCAATACTTTCGAAAGGAAAGAGAACTGATTTATCATGAGCTTAAATTACTTGATATGAAAGAGAGCAGACCTTCTAATGACAAAATATACTACGCAGCAAGGTGTGTAGATATTATTAAAGAAAAAAAGGGAAGCATCGTGAGCACAAAAGAACTAAAAGAACAGCTTCAAGCTCGAACAGATTTCAATGTGAGACGAATTAGCGAATTGTATGATCTCATTCAACAGCTCGATCCTCACATTTCTAAAGCACGCCGGGGATGTTTTATTTATGAAGATCATACCCAAGTACCTCTACAATCTTTTCACACATAAAAAAATTGGTTACAGCCGCCGGCCATAACCAAATCCTCTAATATCTATTATCCACCACTTACAGGAGGAATGAGTGCAACAGTGTCCCCGCTACGCACTTCAGCATTTCCCCTCGTATATATTTCGTTGACTGCAACCATCACGTTTTGTGCAGTATCAACACCATATACCTCCTGTAATTCTATTTTAATCTCATCAACCGTTGTTTGATCTTTTTGAATGATGATTTGTTGTTTACCGGCCTTCTCAGCAAGGCCGGCGAACAATAATACGCTAATCATGCCGCTTCCCTTCTTTCTCGTTAAGTTGGAGAGTACTAGGTTTTCCTTCCGGGTATGAAACGGTTTCAAGCTGATCACCTATCCAAGCCTCTCCATCTTCCCAGTATTCCTTTTTCCAAATAGGAACTATTTCCTTTATTCGTTCAATCGCATATTCATTGGCTTCGTATGCAGCTTTCCGATGAGGTGATGAAACAGCTATTGCCACTGCAATGTCACATATCTCAAGAGTGCCAATACGATGCACAATAGCAGCTTCTGTATCGGGCCAGCGTTTTTTAATTTCTTGTCCAATTTGACTCAACATATTTTCCGCCATTGGTATGTATGCTTCATATGTTAAACGCAGCGTTTTTTTGCCATTTGTCCATTCTCTTACCGTGCCTATGAATGTCGTAATGGCTCCCGCTTTGCGTCTTGTGACATGCTGAATCAATTCATTCACATCAATTGGCTCTTTTGTGATGTTAAAAAGTTCATTCATACGAGGCTTCCCCCTTCAATAAATTAAAAGCAAATGTGATCCCGCGCTTATCAAATGCTGAAAACACAGGAAACGGGTATTTCTCAGTGAATTGTATTTCTTTATTGAAATAAATGGCTGCTTGTATATGAGAAAGTGTTGAAAGATCAATGAGTTCCTGTTCGTCTTTGACACACAGGATTTTGCGGTAAGGCGCCTGTTTGTATCCTTCGATCAAGACGGCATCTAAAGGAAGATGCTGACACATATTGAGTAGTTGTGCGAATGTCATGTGCCGTATGAAAAAGTGACATTCACCTTCTCCCTCCACACCTGCGGCAAATGCACCCGCTTGAACATATCGATCCGTATCTTTTTGTTTGAACAGACGGTCTGGCTTTCCACCATGTCCGTGATGTTTGAAGCAGCCTAGCTTCATTTCTTCTTCATCCGCCAGCTGACATAATTTTTCGATCAGCGTCGTTTTACCACTATTTTGATAGCCCACGACTTGTAGAATGTTTAATTTGTCATCCAACATGGAGCACCGCCTTCGTGGTGAAATAGCAGAACGCTGACCTGGTCACCTGCACTAAACCCTCTTGTTCCTCCGGGCAATGCAATGAAACAATCAGCATGAGCAATAGATGTCACCGCACTAGATTTATCAAGACCTGTTGGCGTCACACTTAGCTGACTGCCAGTAAAATGAAGTGATGCTCTAACAAATCGTGTGAACGGATTGGCTTTTGGAAAATCATGTGTCAGCTTCGCCTCAGCAAAAACAGGAAATGGATTTTCTTTCAAACACCATTTATAAATGATCGGTTTGACAAATAGTTCAAAGCCAACAAAACAGGCAGCCGGATTTCCTGACAGCCCATAAAGCAATTGACCATTTGGCAACGCAGCAACGGTCGTCACACTTCCAGGTCTCATGGCGACTTTATTAAACAACACATCTGCACCAAGTTTTTCATAAATAGCAGGTAAAAAGTCAAAATCACCTACCGATACACCACCTGTTGTGATGAGCATATCAACTTTGCTTAAGGCTGCTTTTACGGCTTCATAGCTTTGATCAAAATCATCGGATACACCGCCTAAATCAAGCGGTTCTCCTCCAGCTTCAAGAACCTGAGCGTACACCATACTTAGGTTACTATTTCTAATTTTACCGTCCACCATGGCATCACTTACTTGTAGGAGCTCGGTACCTGTTGAGATGATACCGATCACCGGTTTTTTGACGACTGGCACAACCGCATACCCGAAAGTTGCCAATATCGCCGTCACGCCTGGGGTAACTTTTGAGCCTTTTTTGATCATGACGTTCCCTTTGAGGGTCTCTTCTCCTTGCCGAGAAATATTGTCTCCCTTTTTCAGAGGTCTTTTAAGTGACATCATTGATTTGCCGTCTTTTTTAAACGTTTTCGTCAATTCGAGCATGATCACAACATTTGCTCCTTTTGGAATCTTCGCTCCTGTCATGATGCGAATCGCTTGAAAAGGGCCGATCGTTTTTGCAGAAACAATACCTGCCCCTATATGATCAATGACCTCAAATTCAACCGGATGCTCGCTCGATGCATCCTTTGTATCTTCTGCTCGAAGTGCAAAACCATCATACGGAGAACGATCAAAGGCAGGAACATCGTGATCTGCTAAAATATCCTCTGCAATCCATCTTCCAAGGCTGTTCTTTAAAGGAACCCATTCGACTTGTCCATGTTTTTGAAATTGGTGGACTTTCTTTACTGCCTCTTCTACTGGAATTGGCTGTCGTCTTTCCATCACTTCTCACTCCTATATGCCTAGCAGTCTTGCTAGTAATGAATTGGCTACTTTTTCATCATTTGTCCCATGGATTAATACACGTCCTCCTTTAAAACAAACGATACGGTGTCTTTCATAGCGTATATGAATTAAAAAATCGTTCACTTCCACCTCACAAATAGAGGACAGACGCTCTTTTACATGCTGAAATGAAAGGTTTTCTAAATCCTTCGATATGATTTGAACGGTGTCACGTCCGCAAAGAACCGCTGTTTTTTTGCGCTGTTCCTGTAAATATGGATACGTTCTATTTGTGCCGCAAGAAGGACAGCTCTCCTGCTTCGTACGAGATACATCCATTTTAAACGAAGACGACTGCCACAAATCAAACGTGACAAACTTTCGCTCCATTTGCTCTTCATGCCCTGTTAAATATTTCAATGCCTCTGTTTGCTGATAAGCCGACACCATTTGGACAGCAGGAGAAATAATACCAGCTGTATCACATGTCAAACCCCCAACAGGCACTGAGGTAAACACACATGATAAGCAAGGTGTTTTGCCCGGCAAAATGGTCATATACATTCCCTGACTGCTCACACAGGCACCGTAAATCCAGGGCGTATTTGTTTCTAAAGATAAGTCATTCATCACCATTCTTGTCTCAAAATTATCAGTCGCATCAATGACGATATCTGCCTTTCGGAATAAAGGTCTTAACAGCTCTACTCCTGCATCTTCAATAAGAGCGTGAATGGTCACTTCATGGTTGATCTCTTGGAGACGTTTTTTAGCTGCTGCCGCTTTTGGCACATGCATCTTTGCATCGTATTCAGTGTACAGCTGCTGCCGCTGTAAATTTGAGAATTCGACATAATCACGATCTACAATCGTCAAAGTACCAATTCCTGAACGGACAAGCCCTTCAGCAGACGCTGTTCCAAGTGCACCAGCTCCAACAATAAGGACATGACTTTCGGCAAGCGCAGACTGCCCTTTTTCCCCTACCGGAGGGAACAAGATTTGCCTTGAATATCGCTCGTTCAATATTGTTCTCTCCTCCTCGTTTTTATGTATCATATCATACCGTTTTCAGGTAAATCGCTTCTTTTATTGATATTGTGAAATTCATTTGGTGCCACGTTCAGTTCGTCGGCTGGAACAACCTGGACGTGAAGTTTTTGTAATAAGTCTTTGATAGCTAATTGATTCTCTTTTAAGCACGCAAAAATAAACGGAAGACTGCGGCGGTGATAAAGCGCAAATAACGGCTGTAATCTTTCCTGCACCATCGGGACCACAGCATCTACATGCTCATGGCAATAAGAAGATAAAGCGACGGCTGTCTCTTTTCGTATGAATGGCATATCACATGCCGTCACTAAATACCACTCTGCTTCTTGCTTTTGCATAGCGGTATATATGCCTGCAAGCGGGCCATATCCACGCACCTGTTCATCATCTAACCAAACAGCTTGTTCCCCTCTTGCTTTGAAAAAAGGCAGAAGCTTCGGGTGACTGATGATGATGGTTTCCCCTTTCAAAAGTTGCTCTTTCACATGTTCATATAGTGGTTTCCCCTGATAGACATAACTTGCCTTTGGCTCTCCAAAACGCCTAGAAGCACCTCCGGCTAGTATCACATTCACTATTCTCATCATCTCATCCCCTTTGATATGGTTGTTCTAATCGCACTCATTTCGCATACTTTATTGATAACATGAATAAGGAGGGTCTACCTATGAACCGGCGCCATGCTTCTCCCCTATTCCATGATCTGTCTCAAGAAAATCTATTTTTAAAAGCTGAAACGGCCAAATATCAACAGATGATTTCAGATTTACAGTCCACATATACGTATGCTAAAAACAAGAAGCTATCTCAAGAATATCATGAGATGAAAAAGGATTTCACTCAATTAAAACAACAATTGGATGAAATGACCATTGACCAGGACGAAGCATCATCTAAAATACAGGATCTCTCTTATAGCAAATCGGAATTATTACATAAAATCGTCCTTCTTCATGAAATGCTGCAAAAGGAAACCTATCATAGACGAAAAGAAACAGAGGAAAAGCACCGATTGCATTTGAAGGTTGTAAAATATAAGGAAATGTCTCAGCAACTACAGGAGCGATTACTAGACCAAGATAAACAGCTTGCAAAAGAGGAGAAAAAAGGAAATACTTTATCCGCTGTGATTGAAAAACTGCAACAAACTTTAGGTGATAAAAACGCAGAGCTTCATTTATTACAAGAAGGCGTGCGGCATCTACAGGAGCGTTTTTATGAAACACAAGAAAAATTACTGCAAATCGAAAAAGCAAAAGAAGCCATTTTTTATGAAACACTCACGAGCTACCAAAAACAGTTAGCCGAAAGCGAGGAATGGATCGCTTCTCATTTTGCTGATATCGACCAGTCAGCCCAAACAAATGCCGAGCCGTTCTCACAAGACCCTATTTTGCAAACAACCGAAGAAATAGGACCGATTTTGAAGAAACTAAACGAACAAGTAGAAACGCTCCAGGCAAAAGTTGATGCGGTGCAGCGGAGTGGAGAGGTCATGACAGTGAAGATCGATGGATTTAAAAAACAGCGCGACAACATGCCCAAAGAACGAAAGATTGTCTATACAGTTGATCAAAAAAAGTGATCAGTTCATCACGTACGCAAGAAAAAACTGCTGGCATTTACGCCCAGCAGTTTCTTTTTTATTTATTCGTCTTCTGTTTGAATGTCGCCTTCTAAAATATACTGTCCGCGATAAGGTTTCTTCACTTCTGGGTACATTTTAATTAAGCTTTGCATAAACGTTGTCATATTTGGAATTTCAAGACCGCTCTCTTTTTCAATCTCTTTTTGAAGTTCAGAGCTTTTAATCGCCGCATTATGACGCTTTAATGTTTTGATTGCAGCTTCACGAAGCTTAGCTGCCTTTGATCCAGGTCTAGCTGTGCCTCTTCTGCGTCTTGTAGATCCTTCAGGAATACCTACAGGTGCACCATTTAGCTGACCTGTTCCTAAAGATGATGTAACGTTTGACTGCGTTTGCGCAGGCTGATTGTAGCTTCTCATTTCTTGTGCAGCCAGCTCAGCTAATACAGGCAACGAATCCGTTTTTCTCTCTGTACGCACTTCTTTTTTTGTATCTGTGACGAGACCTGTACCTTGACGGTCTAATTCTCTTAGTTTTGCGTAAATCGCATCTCGTTCAATTTGATACTCACGGATGACCTTTACTTCTGCTTCGTTTAATTGTTCCAATCGTAAACGTAACGCTTCCCTCTCATTAAACAATGGATTTCCCCCTCATCATATAAAAAATATTCTATAGTAAATATTAGATTAGAAAACTAATTTTATCAACTATTTTTTTATCATTTTACAGTTTGCTATCAGATAGGTATTTCCAACTAAAATTTTGCCAAAGAAGAAAAATCGGCACCCATTTCATTGCCACTATAGGCTTTTGACTACCTTTAAAATATTGTAAAAATTTTGAATAAACGCTTATACTACTTGATTTATATAGTTATTTACCAAACTGAAATTTCTTTTGTGCAAAAACGTTCTGAATAGTAAAAAGTTAAAATCTTTACATTTTCATTTCAAAATAAAAATGTAAATAGGTCATAATACCTTTTTGTTTCAGGAAATTTTTTTAATGAAATCCCTCATTTTCTCTTTTCTTAGGCATTCCACCTACAATCATATTCATCCAGTGCAATATGTCTCCTATTTTTCCCCATGAAAAAACCCCCATGAATGGGGGGAAAGCCTATTCTGCAGCCTTTTCAGACTCAGAAAGAACTCGATTGACACGTTTTTCAAGCATTTTCATACCGCTGCCGCCAGCTTGGAAGTGGCGTAAAGCACCTGTTTTATCGAATACATAGTAAGCTGGTACATATTCGTTCTCAAATGCTTCTGTTAATTTATGGTCGCTGTCTACAAAGATTGGCTGTGTGATTTCATGCTCATTTGCAACCTCTTTGATTTTTTCTAGATCTAGGTCATCCTCTGAACGTGGCATATGAACTGCGATCACGTTTAGTTGATCCTTGTATTCATCACGGAATTGGTTCACTTGCGGCATCGCCTCTTTACAAAGGTGACAGCTAACTGACCAGAAGTGGATCAATGTTGGTTTATCACCAATTAATTCTTCTCTTGTTACTTCTCCATTTAACCATTCTTTTGCACCAGTTAGTTCTGGCATTGGTTGACGTAATTTCATTTTGAAGCGCCTCCATCCATTGTATGTCTCGAAACAAAAAGGTCTAACATCAGTTAGACCCCAGCATGTAGACAAACCCTCGCATTCTTTGTCAGTCCTGCGTGCTGATGCTCACAAATGTCACATTCGCTTCGCGCCAGTACTCGTCCTTCCTAGGGCTGCAAAGGTTTTCTATCACGCTGAAAAGAAGACAAAGGGCTAAAATAAAGTTCATTTTAGCCCTTTGTCAACAATCTGAAGGTCTAACATCAGTTAGACTGCTTCTTCAACTATCAATTAAAGTGTTTTTTGACCAGGCTTCCAGTTCGCTGGGCAAAGTCCACCAGTTTGTAATGCTTGAAGAACACGTAGTGTCTCATCTACATCACGACCGATATTGTTGTGGAATACTGTTTGATATTGAAGTTCGCCTTCTGGGTTAATGATGAATAGACCACGAAGTGCAATTCCTTCTTCTTCAATTAAAACACCGTATTCTCTAGATACTGTGTGGTTTGTGTCAGCAGCTAGTGGGTATTTTAATTCTCCAAGACCATTGTCTTTACGATCTGTGTTGATCCAAGCAAGATGCGTATGGATTGTATCAGTAGATACACCGATGATTTCTGCATCTAAATCTTCAAACTCATCATAACGATCGCTCATTGCTGTAATTTCAGTTGGACAAACAAAAGTGAAATCCATTGGATAGAAGAAAAGAACTGTCCATTTGTCATTCTTGATGTTTTCCTCTAAACTCACTTTACCAAATTCCTTATTAGCAAGTACTGCTTCCATTTCAAAACGTGGAGCTTGTTTTCCTACAAAACGCTCTGCCATATGTAAATCCCTCCAAAAATAATATCTTTATACAGACTTCTTAGCTGTATATAAAATGAGAATCAATAGGTTAAATTCTCATTTAGTTAATAACTTCACAAATATAATTATAATACTTAAGCGATTTTTAGTCAATATTAATTAATAATAAATTTAATTAACGATTTGTCACAATCTCTCGCTCCAACTATTAAAAGTTTAACATGACTTGCATAAGGGAACAAATGATTAGCTTCTCATTTCGCACATACATAGAAAGGTTTTGAAGATCATGAAAGCACTTGAACAAGTAGATTGGTTTTCCATCATCATGAACAGCAGTATAATTTTGTTAAAACTAATCGCTATTTTTGTGATTTATTTTATCATCAGAGCGATTGGAAACAAGATGATTAAGCGTGCCTATTCAGCATTCTCTGAAAAGCATGATGTCTCTTTATCACGAGCTCAAACGCTGCAAAGTCTTACCTTAAATATTTTCGCCTACTTGCTGATTTTTATTCTAGTTGTGATGATCCTCGACTTATTTCATTATAACCCAACCGCCTTGCTGGCTGGGGCAGGTGTTGTAGGACTTGCCATTGGATTTGGCGCTCAGGGATTAGTGAGTGATATTGTGACAGGCTTCTTCATACTGCTGGAAAAACAATTTGATGTCGGCGAGTATATAACGGTTGCTGGTTTCGATGGGATCGTTGAACAAATTGGACTGAGAACAACACAGCTTAGAAGCTTTGATGGCACTCTTCATTTCATTCCAAACCGAAGTATACTTAATGTAAGCAATCATTCACGAGGGACGATGCAGGCACTCGTTGATATCGAATTATCCCCAGATGAAAATGTGGATCAGATGATCACCACTTTGCAAGCAGCCTGTGATGAAGTTCGTGAGAGCATGCCGCAAATCATCGAAGGTCCTCAAGTCGTTGGAGTGGAATCATTTGGCTCCTCATCCCTCGTCCTTCGTATCATTGCAAAAACTGAAACGATGGAGCAGTGGCGTGTCGAACGAATTCTGCGCAAAAAAATGAAAGAAGCACTCGATCTAGCCAAAGAGCAAAAAGAACCAGGATCATAAAATCCTGGTTCTTTTGTTTGTTTTATTGAACACGCTGTTCTACTTCTTGACAAATTTCATCAGCCGTCATACCTGACGCTGTAATGACAGATGCCTTTGTCGTTGTGTCTGAAATGCCAAGAACATTTGAATCTAGTCCTGTGACCACATAGCAGTCACACTGATCCATTTGCTGTTCATTTTGAATACGTACGACATCATACCCTTTTTGCTTCAAAAGCTCTTCTACATCGGATAAAGATGGTTCTACACCAATTCTTGTCATAATCAAGAACACCTCCTGTTCATAAGGTGTACAGGAGACCATTTGATTATTCATTCACCTGCTTGCTTTTTAAAATAAGCCGTCATGACGTTCACAGCTGTTTCAATCGCATTTTCGTCAGGAGTCAGCTTGGCATGGTGCAGACCATATTCTGAATCTACCCCTAGCCAAAACATGAACCCAGGATATTTTTTCAGCATGTAGCCGAAATCTTCTCCGGTCATCGCTTCTCTGCATTCAATGACATTCGCAAGCCCTTCTTCTGCTACATATGACATAAAGTCCTCTGTCAAATCCTTTGTATTGTCCACTTCGTAATAAGATGATGGGTATCGAACTGTCGCCTTGCATTCGTAGCCAATTTCAATTCCCTTTGCTAGTGCTTCAATTCGTTTTCTCACCTTTTCCATAGACTCTGGCGAGAGCGTGCGAATGGTTCCATCCAGCTTTGCGTGCTGCGCAATGATATTTTGAGCAGTGCCACCTGTAATCGTGCCAACTGTAATGACGGCACTATCAAGAGGGTCCACATTTCGTGAAATCACCGATTGCAGCTGCCCTACTAGTGCACTTGCAGCCACCACCATATCATTTGCTAAATGAGGGTATGCGGCATGCCCGCCTTTTCCTTCAAGATCGATCACAAGCTCACTCGTATTAGCAAATAATAGGCCCGGCTTTGTTGCAATCGTGCCGACTGGATATTCAGGTGCAATATGCAGCGCAGTAATAAAGTCTGGCGTCCACTTTTTTAGAACATCACTTGTAAGCATTGGTTCAGCTCCGCCTGGCCCTTCTTCTGCCGGTTGGAAAATAAATAGCAGATCTTCTTTGATTGGCTGATGCACGAAATGATCAATGATACCAAGAGCAATGGTCATATGAAGATCATGTCCACATGCATGCATGTGGCCTTCATGTACCGATTGAAATGGGTAGCCCGTTTCTTCAGGGATAGATAATCCGTCCATATCTGCACGATACGCAAAGACGCGCGTAGGATTTGTCCCTTTTACTTTCACAAAAAGTCCAGTCCGCCATGTTTCCATCTCGATTCGATCTGTTGGGTACGATTCGAGATGCTTGATGAGGTAAGCTTGTGTTTTAAATTCCTTAAAACCAAGCTCAGGAATTTGGTGCAAATCTCTTCGAATGGATATTAATTGCTCACGATTTAACAAGTGAACTCGCTTCCTTTCCTCTATACGAATAAGACGTGGATATATCATCCACGTCTATGTCTTCAGCTGCGAATTGTGTCAATTAAAGCTGACGCAGTTCTTGTTTGATTTCAGTTTTACCTTTTGTTTTTTCATCAATGTCTTTGATTTTCTTTGCAGGTGTACCTGCTACAACCGTGTAAGGCTCGACATCGTTCACAACGATCGCTCCAGCTGCTACAACTGCACCTTTTCCAATTGTCACACCTTCTAAAACAACAGCGTTTGCACCGATGACAACATCATCTTCTACTACAACTGGCTTAGCAGAAGGCGGCTCAATAACACCTGCAAGAACAGATCCCGCACCGATATGACAGTTCTTACCTACTGTCGCACGGCCGCCAAGAACAACGTTCATATCAATCATCGTACCTTCACCGATGACTGAACCGATATTAATAGATGCACCCATCATGATGACTGCATTATCGCCAATTTCCACTTGATCACGAATAATTGCACCTGGCTCAATACGTGCTTTGATGTTTTTCAAATCCAACATAGGAATCGCAGAGTTACGACGGTCATTTTCCACGACAACATCTTCAATTTTGTCTTTGTTTGATGCTAGAGCTTCTTGAATTTCGCTCCACTCACCGAAGACAACACCAGTATTACCTGTGATAAATGTTTTTGCATGTTCACCAAATTCAATACCTTCTAAGTCCCCTTTAATGTAGACTTTAACAGGTGTTGATTTTGTACTATTTTGAATAAATGAAATAATTTCATTAGCGTCCATTTGTTTCATGTATGTATGTCCTCCTCTTAATTTATACTTCATTACTGTACCAAAGGAGAGTTTTAATGACAAGTGAAAGAATTACTTGCGCCTTGGCAAATAAAACAAGCGGGCCTCTTTATCCCGCTTCTTGCTGGTGAAGATGAACAAATTGTCTACCAAAAGAAATCAATTCCTCTTCCTCGTTTCCTTCTGGATTCAGCTCAATTTTGATGGATGGTAGGACGATATCACCGCCCAGCTCCTTCACTTTTTCTTCAATTAAATCCACAGCTCCGCAAAAATGTTCATAAGATGTATCTCCAGAACCGAATACAGCAAATGCTTTACCCGTCAAATCAAGCTCTTCCATTTCCTCATATAGATCAATAAAATCATCTGGAAGATCACCATCTCCCCAAGTATATGCACCTAACAGAATGTGCGAGTAATCATGAAGAAGTTCAGCATCAATATCCATCGCTTCATGCCGGTCCACGCTAGCCCCAGCTTCCTTTAATCCTTTTTCGATTAAATCAGCCATTGCTTCTGTATTTCCTGACATTGTGGCATACACCAATAAAACTTTTTTCGTCACTTTTTCTTCCTCCTTATTAATGAATCAGTGCAGGTTCCTCATAAGGCCTGACAAACTTACTTTCATATAAACCCGCACAAAAAAAATTCTCCTTTTGATTGGCGACACGAAAACCGTGCCCTTTGATCGTATCAAACCACTTGAGCTCTTTTTGCTCTATATCAAGCTGATACACCTTAGAAAATCCATGCTCATCCTGTGAGGTGGTCACGTACACAATGCCGTTATCCTCTGACACATCCAAAAATGATTCCTCTCGCGCAAAAGCTTGTGATTGAATATCATGCAGCATATTTGTATGTAAGTCTAAAATTTGAACAGACCCTCTTTTCCCTTTTTTAGAGCCCAACGCACAGACAAGGAGGTGTTCCCTGCAAAGCAGCATAGAAGCAGTCATTCGGTGCTCTTCTCTGTTTAGGAGAAAAATCTGTTCACTTTGCAAGTCATACACCCATATTCCTCCATGCACCTCATGAATCTGCGTTCCAATATAAAGATAATCACCGGCTACACATAATGAACGAATCACAGGGGGCTGATTCACATGAGCAAACGGCTTCATAATTTCCCAGGAAATTCCGAAATCGGTTGACACATAAATACTATGCTTTCCATGTGCGCATACAAACCCATCTTTGCGTCCTGTAATAGACCAAACAACTGCATTTGTTGGAAAAGATGATAGCGCCCATGTGTGGCCCTCATCTCCTGATCGTATGACAGTTCCATTTTCACCAACTCCGAACAAATACGGACCAATATAACTGATAGCGTGGATTTTATGCTTGAGCTTAAAAAGCTGCTGCCATCCGCCCTCCACACTGTAATGAAAAATACCTTCTCGTTTGACAGCAACAAAGTAGCCGCCACTTTTAGACGCAGCAACAGCTGTCGCACCTTTATGAAACATGATTTTCAACTCTTTTCTCAGACAATGATGCCCACGTTAAAAAGCTTGTTGCAAACTCCTCACAGCACGCCACATCTTCATCTGTATCTGGCGCAAGTTCCATTTTCAATGTTTCAGGAAATACGGATGCACCTGTCGATTTCAGCATGTCATGAAAGGTATGAACAGCCTCGCAAAACTTCGGATAACTGTAATCGCCTGATCCAAATACCGCCGCTTTGATGTGACTAAGTTCAAGTGCTGAGACCTCTTCATAAAAATCTTCAGCTTCATAAGGTAAATCACCGTCCCCCCATGTATAAGAGCCGATCATGACATAATCGTATGAAGAAAGATCTTCTGCACTTGTGTCGTCAAATTCCATCATCTCTGTCTCTATCCCTTTTCCTTCAAGCGTTTGTTTTAAGATCGCTGCCATGTCTTCCGTATTGCCAGACATACTCGCAAATGCAATTAGTGCTTTCATCTATTGGTCACCTCATCTAAATGATAATCATTTTCAATTATTATATGTACACTTTAAATGATAATGATTTTCATTGTCAAATGTTTTATGAAAAGGTGCTGTTCAAAATAAACATGACGTACATCAAAAAACCGCTCATTCCAATTGGAAGGCGGCTATAATTGATCGTGACCCTATGTCACTCGTTTTTTTATTTCTGAATAAAATATGGACCGCAATCGGATTCGTGCGTCATCACAAATGTCCAATTTTCTTCCCAATCCATGACATACAGATCGCTATAGTCCATGTGTCCGTCTGTATACGGCAGTTCCTTCACTGACAGGTCATCGGCGTTTTCAAACAGATACGCTTCTTGAGTAAATTGATAAAAAATAGTACATGTATGCTTTGATTGCTGATGAAAGGCGTTTATCGCTGCCTCTTTTTCAAGGCATTCAACTTTTTCCCAGCTGCATAAGTGCCATAGGAAGCCATCCATCCCTATCTCTTTTTGTTCTTCTAAAGAAAGATGACTTGCAAAACGTCCACGCCATCTCTCGCGTAAATAAGTTCCCCACTTCGGTATATCCATCTTCTTTTTTTGTTGATTTCTCATCATTTCTTCCAGCTTTCTGCTTTTTCAGTAGATAAATCTATTAGAAACCTAATCAAACCACTTATCCTAAAAAAGCACCTCCTCTTCTAGAAGTACTTACACTGCCTCACTTTCAAGCATTTCTTTCACCACACCAACAAATGCTTGAACTTGTTTTAACTGAAAAGAGGCTTCATATCCTAACAGCCACGTGTCACGTCCGATTTGCTCTCCATTTGCGTCTACGAGCGGGGTTTTGTGTACGCTTTTCTCATGATCATATAAGGTGACCGAAGGCAAAATGGCGTAGCCGATACCGTGATAGGCCATTTGTTTACATGTCTCAATCTGGTCCACAAGAATCGTCTGTTTTGGCGACACTTTAAACTTTTGATGCCACCAGTGCTGAATTTCTTGATAATAGGTGCTATCACTTTTAAATTGAATAAACGGGCGTTCTGTCTCAATTAACTCATCCACGTCCTTGATGACAGAATCGACTAAATATAAATGATCGGTCATTAAGTATTCCTTTGTGCCCTTCCAATCAGGATTCCCGCGAATGATGCCAATATGGACATGGTCTTCATACAGACTTTTAAGCATCTCACTGCTCCAGCCTGTCACAAGAGATACTTTGGCATTTGGGTATTTCTCGACATACCGCTTCAGCACCTTTGGCAGCCAGTGCTGACCAATAATGGACGCAACGGCAAGCTTGAGTGTACCGTGAATTTCTCCTTCAAGCTCGTCAATTCTCTCTCGCACTCGATCCTGCTCAGTCGTGACCTCTTTGGCGAATTGAATAATCTGTTCGCCAGCTGAAGTGACTGTCAAGCCTTTTTGTGAACGAAAAAAGATTTTGGTTCCCCACTCTTTTTCAATCGTTTGCAGCCTTTGAGATAAGGCAGGCTGAGAGACAAAGAGCCGCTCTGAAGCCTTTCTCATATTCAATTCCTCACTAAGTACAACAAGCATATGTAACTCTTGAAGCTGCATGAACGCCCTCCTTCTCTTGATAAGTTTTTCTTATTTTATATAGTCATTATATAAATAATAGCTTATGAAGGCAAAAAAAATAAGCTGGGCTACAGCTCATTTTTTTGCGGAATGAATGACTTCATTTAAGCGCTTTAATACAACACGCCGAGTGAAAATTCCTTCGAATACTTGCTCTTCATTTTCCACACAAACAAATCCATTATTCGTCACAGCGTGAACGCCTTTTAAAACAGGATCCGTCGTTTTCAGTCTTGGAATATCTGATAGCATGACCTCTTCTACCTTCAATTGGTCGAGCTTTTCAAATTCAATTCGTTCTAAGCCAAAGATTTTATCCATGATCATATTTGTTCCAATTAACCCATGAAGGTGATAAGAAGCATCCAGAACAGGTATCGCTGTATATCCTGTTTTTGTCAGGACCAATAGGGCGTGCTCAAGATTATTTCCAATTTGAACGTGTGCCACTTTATCTGCATCAATCATATGCTCAGCTACTGTTGACTCAAGTAATTGAGCCGGTTCTATCTCTATCATGTTTCTTCGACCCCTTTTCTCTCAATCATCAATCATACATTCCCCTTTAACATTAAGCATAAACTAAAACGAATTTTGTCGAAAGATTTTTTTTCTGCATAAAAAAGATACTCAGCGTAGAGTATCTAATAGAATGTTCAATCGATATTAATTCTCAAACCTTACTCTGTCATACAATGTGATCAATTTCTTATACGTATTGTCGTCGACATTTTTTGTTCCACATTCTATATCATTGATCTCACTGCTTAGTAATTCGACAGCATATTCCTGATTCAGTAATACGTTTAATAATAGCTTTTTCTCTTCTTCATTAAAACGATTTTCGATGACGCTCATTCAACATCAGGCCCCCTGTTTCATATATGCTTTTATATTGATTAGCAGGCGTTTGAATGTCTGCTTCCTCTCTATACAGCTAGAATAAGGAACTAGAATCGAATCGTCAACCGCACGTTTCGACAACGTTTGGAGAAAAATGACGGAATTTATTTTGTGTATCGATTGGCGTAGCAAAATGCTGCGTATGAGTCGGGTTTTATTTTTGCTTCAATTCCCATGACTGTGATCATTCCGGTCATTTCCTGGATCAGCTCTTTTGTACTTCCTTTTTTGCCAATATCTAGATGGACTTCAAAACGAAGGTCTGCCCCTTCCTCAGCAAACGGAAGAAGCAAATCCATCAGTTCTGTTAAAGGTCCCTCAAGGATGTCTGCACATACCTTTTGGCTAAACGCTGTTTCTAATGAAATTTTTTCTCTAAGACTTTGTACAGGCCGATTCAACACTTGCTGCGTGAGACAGCCCCAAGCTCCTTTGCCGATCCGGTGAAGATGAATTGCAGTCATAAATCTTGTGACATTCTGATTGACCTGAGAGTCCGTACCAATTGATAGTACATAAACAGATCTCGGGTCTTTCTGAATAAAGTCTTTCATTCTCATGACAACATCAGAAAACGCTAAATGCTCTTCAGAAAGATTAAAGAAAAAAGAATCACTCACAGAAAGGAACTCCTTTTTAATGGTCTCTTATCCGAATATTGCACTGAATGATCATCTTCCATTTGTTCATCACTTATGAAGTGTATGCTTCCGTAATCAACGAAGGAATTCTTAGAAAAAACATTTCATACGATTCAGCTTAGGATTGTAGAAGCTCAAAAATCTCAATCGAAATCATATCAATGTTGTCAAATGGGAAAGTGTTTGGCTTATCCCCTTGTTGAAAAACAGTCAATTCAAACGTTTGATTCTTTTCGAAATACTTAACACTACAGATTTTCTCACCGTTCACTTCGAAATAACGCTGTGCCGGCTCGTTTGCAGCTTCTGCTGTCTCTTGAAGACTTTGCAGCCTTGTAATGATACCCATTAATTGTGACATTCTAAAAAAAGACTCCTTTCAAAAAAACAACTCAAGATGAACCCGTATTGATTATACACAAGTCCTACAAAGCATCATACCATAAAGTGTTCTCAGATGATATTTTTCCTCTTGAATTCAAAAAAAGAAAAAGAATCTGTTTTTTTATTTTGAGTCTTTTTTCTTTTCTCATGCATCTTGTTTTTTATAAACCGGCCGATCTCATCAGGCGTTTCGCAATTTCGTCAAAATCTTCTTTCGAAATACCTGGAGCAAACTCTTCCGGCAAATCTCTATAATCTGGCACGGGTGCACCTTTTGGCGTGCCCTCAATAACTGTCAGCGGCTTTCCATCAATCGGATGGTTTCCTTTCCAAATTTGATTGATATCCTTATAATCCGTATCACTAAATGTATACAGTTTTGTATGAATATTCTGATCTTCAAACTTTCTTGCAGAGTCAAAGTATTTATTGTCGAGATTTGGAATTGGCAGCATCTTCCCAACATCTACCCCTGTCGCTACCTCAAGGGCTTTTGCATACGCCACAACATGAACGCCGCCTCTGACAAGTAAATAACCGATCATTTCTCTTGCCGTAGGGTGATCAGTCATTTCATATACACGCATTTTATGCGTGCGAGCTCCGCACTCTAGGAAGAAGTTATGAAGAAGATCCAGAATCAGATTACCACTTGAGAACACATTCTCACCTGTCCACGGCTTTGCCATGGAGTCAAACGGATAGCCTGTTTGTGCCGTTTGGATAAAATGCTGCGTATTTCGTTTATCAACAGCCGCTTTCATCGGGGTCGTATCTGGATCGCCCCCATGGGTGGTTCCCGTAATCATGAGATTGACTGCAGTTGTCACAAGCTCTACATGACCGAATTCTTCAGCTGTAATACTTGATACAAGATCATAAAATGGTTTGAGCTTTCGTTTCCCTCTAAAGTTAAACGATTGAAACATGTAGTTATTTAATGTGGACATTTCACCAAATTTTCCGCCGAGTAATTCTTGCACAGCCGCTGCACCATTTGCATCTGGGTGATCTGGCATTGGTAAATCAATCAGCAGCCGCTTGTCACGTTTGATCATGACTTTTCCCTCCTACTGTCTAACTATCATCATTTAAGGTGTATGGATGAATTGGGATGTCCTATGCATGAAGGAAATGATTGGCGCACAAAAAAAACTTGGCGGGGGTAGCGCCAAGTTTTTTGGATCTTGATCTGATAGAGGGGTTGGGGAACAGAGAGTAGCTTCTCTCTATAACTAAATGATAATGATTATCAGTTTCATTGTCAACCATTTTTTCTATCTTTTTTCTAATAAAAAAAACAGCCTTGACGGCTGCTTTTAAATTAATCCTTCCTGCTCATATAGATAAGCATACGGAAGATCTACAAACAAATACACGTCTCCCTCTAACGGATAAGAAAACGTACGTATTCGTTCTCCAGTTTCTAAATCACTGTAGATATCGCTGAAAAATCCTTTTCCGCTAATTCTCATTTGAAGAATATTTGCTAGAAAATAAGGGCGCCAGCTCCAGTTTTTCTCTATATACTCTGGCTGAAACAGCCATTCTTTCTCTTTCTTAAACACATTTCCAGTGATTTGAAACCCTTCTTCATTACACATATAAATGCGAAAGCTGCAATCGGTTAGTTCAAGTGCCAGTTTTTGTATAAGTTCATCATTTGTGCTGCATGATTTTTTTAACGTACTGACGGCTTGATGAATTCGCTTATAAAAGGTTTCAGAATGTTCATAGACAGCTTGGAGTTTCTTTTTCTCATGGGCAATGAATTGTTGAAATTCTTCTTTAAGCTGCTCTTTTCGTTTGTTACGGTCAATTAATTGTGCGGCAGGCTCGTGAAGGTAGAAGCCTTGAAAATATCTTCCGCCATTTCTCCATGCATATTGCAGCTGAAAATTTGCTTCAATGTCTTCATAGATTAAAGCCGCTCCTATTTTTCTTGCAAGAAGTGAAATGCTGTATAACACATATTCATAGGAAGGAGATGGAGACGAAGCTCTTAAAGCCTGAAGATCTATTTTTAATAGATCAGGTGAAAGCAGAGCAATCCGGTCAAGATTGCTGCTTTCTTTTCCTATATTAGATACGGCGATTTTGATCCCATATGTACGATAATACGTTAACGTATGGTAAAGTTGTTCAATGTCGCCGCTAAACGTATGTTCAGTAATTTCAATGACAAACCGGCTAAGCTGAATACCCCTTGCTTCATATTCTTTTAAAAGTTCTAAAAAACTTTCGCCATGATCAAGCATGAGGACATTCGCATCATGATTAATAAAGATGAGCAAATCTTCATCTGCGGTTGTGAAGAGATCAAGCGCTTGACTTAATACTTTGTGATCTACTTCCAATTTATATTCGTCAGGAATAGATGAATCCGTAAAGAAGGAGCCTAGACTAACTGTTCCCGACTCAAGCTTCATTCTTCCAAGAATCTCATAGCCTATCACTTTTTGTTCCTCCGCACTGAAGATCGCTTGATAGTGCGGGAAAACATCTTCAATATTCGTTAAAATATCCAATGGATCGACCATTTTCATCACCTGCTTCTCTCTTTGTGTGATTATACCATATCAAAAGCAGGTCTTACACGGTCATTCAAAATGGTGATTGGTTGAGCCATTGCCCCCCATCCATCGTGATACAATCTCCATTAATATAAGATGCATGCTCAGATAATAAGAAACTCGCAAGTTCTGCAATTTCTTCTGGTGTGCCAAGTCTACCGAGCGGAACACTATCTAATGTTCTTTGGGCAGCCTCTTCTGATTCCCACAGTTTATCTGCACCACCTGTTCTTTCAATGGGCCCCGGCGCAATGGCATTTACGCGAATTCGATATTGCTTTCCCCATTCGACTGCAAGCGTTCGGGTAAGCGACAGTACGCCTGCTTTTGCGGCTGCTGAATGCGCTACACCAACACCAGCCCCCCATGCATATGTGGCGACCATGTTGATCATACTTCCACTTTTCTTTTGACGAATCCAATAGTTGCCCACTGCATGGCTGCAAAAAAAGGTGCCATTTAGCACAATATCAATGACCGCTTTCCAGCCGTTAGGAGACAGTTTTTCTGCTGGAACTAAAAAGTTCCCTGCTGCGTTATTAATAAGTGCATCCACATCACCAAATGTATCTACCGCAAACTTCACCATTTGATCAGCATCTTCTGGATGTCGCACGTCCATTTGAAAATAAGCGATCGAACCACCTTTCTGTTTGATTTCATTTGCCGTTGTTTCAAGGGTCTCTTCTGTTCTTCCAGTAATCACAACATTCCAGCCCCCGAGTGCCAAATGAGTCGCCATCGCCTTTCCCATTCCGCTTGATCCTCCTGTGACAATCACTGTTTGCTTCGTCATTTGTTCTCCCCCTTTGTGTGTTTTGAATGACTATTCATTCATTATTCGTCTATCATATCATGATTCCCCCTCCATGCACCATATAGGAGATTCATCAAAAATCATGCTATACTTAATTTTATTTTTAAAGGAGTCTTATATGAAGCAACTTTCCCGTAGGCAGTTTTTAAAAGGAGCAGCTGGTGCGAGTATTCTCGGACTTTTGGCGACCACATCCGGTTATGGCTATGCTCGGTACATTGAGCCGCGCATGATCGACACCGTATCACTCACCATTCATGATGCTCAGCTACCGGCTTCTTTTGACCAATTTAAAATTGCGCAATTTAGTGATGTTCATTTAAGTGATACATTTTCGGCAAAAGATTTAGAGACTGTTGTCCAAAAGATCAACGCTGCATCTCCAGATCTCATTGTGTTTACAGGTGACCTTGTTGATTTTGAAGCATCGATTGAAGAACATGAAAAAGCCAAAGCCTCTTTGTCTAAGCTTGATGCTCCGTTTGGAAAGTTTGCCATATGCGGAAATCATGACTACGGACCCTTTGGCATTGATGTATATGAAGAAACGATGAAAGCTTGCGGTTTTACATTATGTAAAAATGAAGTGTTTCACTTAGAAAAAGAAGGCGGACGCATACAGATCGCTACACTGGATGATCTCATGATGAGTATGCCTGATTACCATTTCATCAAACGAGAAGTCTCTTCTGATCTCTTTACGTTATTGCTTGTGCACGAGCCTGATGCCGCACTAGAACTTGAAACAACACCTATTAACTTGCAGCTTTCTGGGCATACGCATGGCGGTCAAATACAGCTTCCTTTCTATGGACCGATTCTCACAGCACCTTTTGGGCGTACATATGTCGAAGGCTTATACGGTAGCTATCAGCACCGTATCTATGTCAACCGAGGGCTTGGGACAACTAGACTGCCGCTTCGGTTTTTAGCCAAACCTGAAATCACTTTTTTCACCTTAACATCTCACGTGTAAAGAGAAGCCAAATCACCTTTTCCTGCATATGTATAAACAAAGATCATTCTCATGACAAATGTTAGGAGAAACCTTACTGGGCCTGATCCCGTCCATATAGTATATGTGAGGCGGGGATCATGGCTTCTTTTATTTGAGTAAAAGGAGTGTGCTTTCGTGCTGCGATACACGGTAAAAAGTGGAGAAACACTTGCTTCTATAGCACTTGATTTTCGAACAACGACAGAGGATTTAAAGGCTGCAAATCCGTCACTTCAAGCCCGCGAGCCAGAACAAAATGAAGTCATCATCATCCCTGGGTTACCGGATCCTAACACGATCCCTTACCGCATATCTGTGTCAATTTCAGCGAAACGTCTCGTGCTGTTTTCTGGATCACAGCTCTTGCGCTCATACCCGATTGCAACTGGCAGAATATTAAACATGACACCGACTGGTTCTTATTATATTGTCAACAGACAGCCAAACCCAGGAGGTCCCTTTGGCGCCTATTGGCTGAGCCTTTCAAAAGTTCATTACGGCATCCATGGAACGAATAACCCGTCTTCAATTGGTAAAGCTGTGTCTAGAGGGTGCATTCGCATGTACAATCAGAATGTCATCGAACTTGCTTCAATTGTTCCAAATGGAACACCTGTGACCATTAGCCAGTAGGAGAAATCAATTGTACGAATGGTTAAAATTTTATATGATAGAAAGTGGGATCTTCAGGTTAAGGAGCGTATTTATGGATATTTTTAAAAACAGAAATTTTGTTCGTCTCTTTTTTGCAGCACTTGCCTCGCAAATGGGGACAACAGTAGGCAATATGGCGTTTGCCTTTTATTTGCTCGATCATTTTAGTCATCAGCCCGCTTACGCCACTTTAGCAGAGTTAATGTATTCACTGCCTACGATCTTTGTCTTTTTTATGGTCGGTGTGGTCGCAGACCGTTTTGATCGTAAAAAAGTCGCAGAGAATTGTGATTGGATACGAGCTGGGCTGACGATCGTTTTATTTATCGTCATTTATTTAAATTCACTACCGCTTATTTTCTTGATCTTGTTTATACGAAGTGCCATTACGAAGTTCTTCTATCCAGCTGAAGCCTCTCTCGTTCAGGCCATTTTAAATAAAGATCAATATGCAAAAGCTGCAGGTTTAAATCAGATGCTGTTTAGTTTGTTTATGGTATTTGGTGTTGGAATTGGTGCCATTATGTATAAAACGATTGGACTTCACGGTGCCATTACCATTGATTTGGTCAGTTTTATTATTTCCGGTATTCTTATTCGATCATGCAATATTCCAATTGAAGCACGACAGCCTAATGGACAAGCAGGCTGGAAAGGCATGACCGTTAAAACGTCTCTAAAAGATTTTAAAGAAGGCATTCTCTATATTTTAAAAAATAAATTATTGGCTTCTTTAATTTTTGGCTTTTTTGTTTTTGGTCTTGTGAATGGCGCATTTGCCGTTCTTCCGATGTTTACAATGAAATACGGTCTTTCACCGGACCATTTTGAACTGCATACATCCTTTTTTACGATCGCGATCGGTGCCGGACTTCTAGTTGGAAGCTTACTTGGCTCTATTCTTGCGAAAAAGGTAAAGATGCAATATCTCATGTCGATTCCAATTCTAGTTGCAGGTATTTTAATTTTTGTCCTTGGTTCTACCCATACATTATGGTTATTTTATGTCACATCATTTGTCATTGGTACATGTATTGGTCCAGTCAACATTGTCATTGGAGGCTGGCTCCCAAGAATTGTTCACCCTCGTCTGATGGGACGCGTATCAGGGTGGGTTGATCCGCTCACCATGTTTGCACAATCAATGACGCTAGGTTTAATTGCCGTGTTATTTCCAAAGCTCATCACCAATGTTTCTTACATTTATTACGGAATGGGTATTATTATTTTACTCGTCTTTCTTTTTTACTTCATTACACTGCCAAAGTTCAGCAGAGAAGCTGCTGACTTAGATGTACAGCGTGAATTAAAAGGTCAGGGAGTACAATAGATGAAGCAAAAAGGCTAAAATAATGTTTATTTTAGCCTTTTTGCTTCTTTTCAGCGTGATAGAAAACCTTTGAAGTCTAGGAAGGACGAGTACTGGCGCGGAGCGAATTTGTCATTCGTGAGCACCAGCACACAGGACTGACAAAGAATGCGAGGGTTTGTCTACACGCTGAGGACTTTCTTCTATAGAAAGTCCTTTTTTCATGGAAGTATCAAGATAAACGACGCTTATTTTTTCTGCTCATCGAAATGAATTGAAGCAAAATGAACGATTCTATCGACTGTATAAATGCTAATAAATAAGATGAGAAAAAGAAGAAAAGGATGAATCGGCTGAACATCTATCACGTACACAATGCCTCCAACGACAAAAGCGACCAATAAAGGCGTTAAAATATCTTTCAATCTAAACCGTCCTTTCTGTTCTCATTGACTTTGATCTTCATATTTTATAACACATTTCCCTTTTTATGAAATAAAAGGAATGTGCATAAAATTGCAACAATTTTAATAAAAAACCTTTACATTATTGGAAGTTTTATAGTAGGATAGTCAGGTTGGAGGTGAGGGGTATGCTAAAAAGCTATTATTTTATTCATACAAAAAATGATCAAGGACAATACGTTGTACATACAGAAGACTGCGCATTTTTAGGTGATGCAGCAAGCCG
Source organism: Bacillus sp. FSL K6-3458 (assembly GCF_038005045.1). NCBI lineage: Bacteria > Bacillati > Bacillota > Bacilli > Caryophanales > Bacillaceae > Bacillus > Bacillus sp. FSL K6-3458. The sequence goes on from NZ_JBBOSI010000001.1 coordinate 2,715,433, forward strand.
TACGTTGATTGGTCTACACATGAACAGTGAAAGCGCCATGGATGAAGCCAAAAAAATGACGAGTGAAACTGATTTTAACGGCTGTTTTTACTGTGCTTATTCTAGCCATACGAAATAGTCCATGTTTTTAAGCCATATGTTTGACTTTGATTGTCTTGCATATGGTAGATCTGCAATCATCAAAAACTTATTTAATTTTGATCTGTACAATAAAAATCCCCTATTAAAAGGGGATTAAGTTATATCTATTTGCTATTAACTTTTAGACATGTTTATGAATTTTCTAACGTTTTTTTATATTAATTGTTTTAGAATTTACATACCCTAGATCTTTACCATTCTTACTAAATAAATCGACATGTACAACAGCTTCATATCCTCTATGTTTGTATTCTGGTAGATTTAAACTTAATTTTTTCAGCGGGGTTTTATATTTAAAACTCCCTCTTTCAAATTTTGCGGTATATGTATAGAGTCCGATTGGAGACAAATGAGCATCATATCTTAGTTCACCACATTTACCATTTTGTTCAATTGTAAAATCAACAGTTTTAGCTTTTTTAGAATAATTGGTAGCATCTGTCCATACTCTTACCTTACATGTAGATTTAGCAAAATACGGGGTTTGCCAATTGCTAGTAGCAGCTGATGCATCGATAGAAAAAAAGATTGATACACATAAAAATACAAACGAAATTACTAGTCTTAACTTCATAAAATCACCCTTTTTTAAAAATATATAGAAATTATACAATATTATTACATTTTACTCAACAATTCCTTCTGAATCACAATATACGAAAACGTTTCCAAAATTATTTTTTCAATTTTCATATTATAAATAATTTTTTGCGTATTTAATCCATTTTGTTTCTATAATAAACATCAAGTCATGTGCACAATTAAAAAAATGCCTATCAAGTCCAATACATATATCACTTTTAACAATAACTCTATTTGCAATTTACTAATAAAAACGTATAATTTATACTAAGCACAGGAAGACGAAAGACAAAGGAGAGAAAAAATGGACGATTATGCTCATACTAAAGACATAGAACCTACAGCAGAAAACATCGCAAAAGCCATTTATACTGTTAACCGCCATGCTAAAACCGCACCAAATCCCAAGTTTCTTTATCTTTTGAAAAAACGTGCGCTGCAAAAACTATTGCAAGAAGGTAAAGGAAGAAAAGTGGGCCTACATTTCTCTAACAATCCCAGATATAGTCAACAACAGTCCGACGTGCTGATTGAAATCGGAGATTATTATTTTCATCTGCCACCAACTAAAGAAGACTTCGAATTTTTGCCACACTTAGGAAATTTAAATCAATCATATCGCAATCCGAAAGCGAATATGTCATTAAATCGAGCAAAACAAATACTTCAAACGTATGTCGGTTTAAAAGAAAAACCTGCCGCCACAAAACAAAAATCACATTATACAAAACCCGTCTTCAAACGTCTCGGGGAAAGTTACTTTTAAACAGAAAAACCACTCAAAGCGAGTGGTTTTTTTCTTTAGATAATAAAATGATCTACTTTTTCAATCAGCTGATGAATTTCTGGTTTACTAATTTGATCATCTGCACCGATGGTTTCCCCTTTATGACGCAGATCGTCCGTAATTAATGAAGAGAAAATGAGAATTGGAATGGACTGTGTTAAAGGATTGTCCTTCAGCAGCTTTGTTAATCGATGTCCATCCATTTTTGGCATTTCTATATCTGTAATAATCATATCAATTTCTTCTGTCACACTAATGCCTTTACTGACGAGATCCATGACATGGTCATATGCTTGTTTCCCATCTTCAAAGGTCACAATGTTTTTATAGCCTGCCTCGGTTAATTCATTTGTTAATAAGCGCATGAGAAGCGGAGAATCTTCAACAACATACAGCTTCTTCCCTGTTCTTCTCTCGTCTTTCTCACCGTCAAACATATGATATGTGTCTACGCCAGATGCGGATTCAATATCATAGATGATTTTTTCGTAATCTGGAAGGAAAATCATTTTCTCGTCAAGCTTGATGATCCCTGTTAAATGACGGTCCATTCCTTGATTGAGTGCAGTTGGTTTTTCAATCTCTTCCCAGCTGACGCGGTGAATTTGTGATACCGTTCCTGTATGGAACACAAATTTCCGTTGGTTGAATTCAGTCACAATGTATTTCTCTTGTTCTGACTGATCTGACTCGACATTAAAAAAGGAAAATAGATTGATGACTGGTAAAATCTCGCCTCGTAAACTAATCATCCCTTCTACATCTTGGTGAGAGTGCGGTATAACTGTCACCTCAACTGGCTGAATAATTTCTCTTACTTTCATGACGTTAATGCCGAATTGATTTGAACCAATTTCAAACTTCACAATTTCCAATTCATTAGTACCAGAGTCAAGTAAAATTTCTTGTTTGTTTAAAGCCACGGAAATCCCTCTATTCTTCAATATAAGATTGTACTTTTTATATCGGCAGCATGGGTAAAAAGTTGACGTTTCTTTACGCTTTCTCTCGCACGAATTGATGAATCACAAGTCCTATGGCTGCAAGGATGAGCAAAGACCCTAATGCAAGACGGCTTGCGAGATTCCCATGTGCTGCAAATAGCAGTGTGACGGAGCCATAAATGATGGGACCGACGATTGAAGACACCTTTCCCGAAAACGCAAAGAGACCAAAAAATTGCCCTCGTTTTTCTTTAGGCGTCAGCTCAATAATGAGGATTCGTGATGATCCCCAGCTTGCACCAAGTGAAATTCCGAATAGACTGCCTGCTACCCAGAAGACCCATTCAGTTGTCGCTGTCACAGCTAGAATGAGCGCCACAATTAAAATGACATACACGACTGTAATCGAGCGCTTTGCCCCGATGGCCTTTGTGACATATCCGAATAGAAACGAGCCAATGATACTTGAAATCGTGGACACAAGATAAAGCAAAATAAATTGACCTGCCGTAAAGCCAATGATAATTTTCGCATAAACAGCCATCATCGCAATCGCTGTCTGCAACGCATCATTCATAAAAAAGAAAGCGATCATAAAAATAAAAGCCGGTTTGTACTGCTTCATCTCTTTAAACGTACGAATAATCTCTTTATACCCGCTGAAAAAAGACGCCTTTTTCTCTTGCTGCGGGAGAGGTTGAGGATCTTTTATAATAAAGAGAAAGGGAAGAAAAAAGAGAAAGAATAAAAGGGCTGTCGGAATAAATGCTTCATGAAACTGGTCATTTCCTACAAGTAAATAAACAGAAAGGCCGACAAGTGTACCTAAATAGCCGACAGCAATACCGAATCCAGAAATGAGGGGGATTTCATCCTTTGTCCCAAGATCGGGCAAAATGGTGTCATAAAAAACAAGACTAGAGTGATAGAAAAATTTGGCGATGACGAACAAAGTAACCACCACCAATAAGGAGACAGGAAGACCAAACCATTCGCTTGAGAAATCAATCCCAGCAAAGATCCCCATCATAAAGGTACAGGCAATACAAATCAGGGTAAACACCGTGATATACCGCTTCTTTTTCCCTGTACGATCAATCAGCACACCGTATAAAGGCGTAAAAATGACGAGGAAAAAGCTTGCAAGTGCGTTCGCATAAGAAATAAATGTACTGGCGATTTGATCCATCCTCGCACTGTCACCTATCGTCTCCTGCAAGTAAAATGGGAAGAAAATGGTGATCATATTCGATGAAAATATCGTATTTGCAAAATCATACAATGCCCAGGCCAAAACAGGTGCGGTGAAAAAGAGCCCGAAGCTTGCCCCTTTTTTTTGAACGGTCATTTTCCCTCTTTTCAATAGATTGACTCCCTTCTCTGCTTTATTTTCACTATCATTCTACTTTATGTGACGTTTCCCTCTTCCATACAAGCAATCTATACAAAAAGCACCCCTAACTATTTAGCAGAGGTGCTTCTTTTCATTATTTCTTTACGACAATGGTACTTGCAATCAAATCGTGAAGTGCTTGTTTTTTTTCTGTGAAAAACGCAATGATGTAGCCAATACATAAGATTGGAGACAAAAAGCCTTTTGCAAAAAAGCGGCCTGTCGCGCGCCCGAATGTTATTTTTCCACCCGTTACTTTTGTCACTTTGATTCCAAGAGCCATTTTACCAAGAGTTCCTTGCAGCTTTGATGATTCCATGATCGCATAATACAGCCAAGTCACCGCGATACCGACTAAAATCGTTGCGCCATAGAAAAAGATAAAGCCCATTATGACTGCCCATTCTTCATCCGTGATCACCGTAGAAGAATAGTAATAGCTATCATCATACATTAAAAATGCCGCCTCAGGGCTTGAGACAAAAAAGAGTGTGGCGAGAATAAATACAATGAATGAAAATGGTACACTAATAATGACACCGTCTAAAAGATGAGCAAGAAAACGATAACCTACTCCAGCTAGTTCAGGATGTTTTTCTTCTTGAATAGGTGCTTCTGACATGTTTGTTTCCATCCTATTTCTCCTTTATTATGTATGTTTTCTATAAATTTCTTATAATCATTCGTTATTATATCTTATGAATATCGCAAGATCAATGGAGCTTTTCATTTTTACATGAATTTTAGATCATTTTGCAATGATGATTTATGTGAATAAATACTGAAAATTCACGAAAATTATGGCACATCTAGTTCTTTCAACGCCTGATTTTTTAACATTTTGTGATATTTTTGTCTCATTTCGATTCTTCTGTTGACAATCACGTTTCACATGGTACAATAGTCAAGGATTTTTTAAAGAAAGGTGTTCATGATGGGAACTGTCGTACTATTAAAGAACAACGAAATGACTGTGATTGAAGATATTTGCGAAGCTGATTTTTTAGATATGAAACATGGTTTATCTAATGAAGATGCTGCTTATATCTCTTGGTATGAAGATTACGATACTGCTTATGGATATTGATTTCATTTCATAGATGAAGCGTAAAAAAAGGCGATACAACCTTCAAAGAGGTGGTATCGCCTTTTTACGTTTGTGTGCTTCTTTCACTTTCAGGTTCTACATGAATAAAGATTTGTGCATGCGGAAACGCCTGCTGAATGTTCTCTTCAATTCGATCACATAATTGGTGGACATTTTCAATGGTTGTTTTTCCATGAACAATCAAATGGAAGTCAATATATTCTTCAGCACCGGATCGTCTTGTTCGAAAGTCATGATATTCAATGAATTCTTGACTAAATGTTTGAATGATGCCCTCTATCGCTTGTTCTTCTTCCGGGGTTAACCGGGCGTCGACAAGCGGCGGGAAGGCTTCCTTCATGAGTTTAAATGCTTCACGCATAATATAGAGCGCTAGCACCATTCCAATAATCGGATCGAGGAAATACCAGTCCGTTAATGCAACAAGCAATAAACTAAAGGCAACCCCTAGTGACGTAAACACATCTGTTAAAAGATGCAGTGCATTCGATTTCATGGCAACAGAATGTACTCGCTCTGCCTCTTTGTTCACAACTCTCGACACAACAAAATTGATAAGTGCCCCGATCAGCATGACCACAATACCAAGTACCGGCAGTTTAACAGGCGCAGGATGCATTAATTTATGAACACACTCATAAATGATCCAAATCCCAGCTACAAAAATCAACAAAGTTTCAATCGTTCCAGAAATATTCTCAACTTTCCCATGTCCATAAGGATGTTTTGAATCTGCCGGCTTTCTTGAAATACGAACAGAGATAAATGCAATAAAAGAGGCCATTAAATCGAGAAAAGAGTGAATGGCTTCTGATAAAACCGCAACAGATCCAGTTAACACCCCTACAATGATTTTAAGGACCACAACAAACGTATTACTCATGACGGATAAAAAGGCTATTTTCGATGTCTTTGCTGATTGATCCATCTATTATCGTCCTCCTTCAGGAGATCGTATGCCTGTGAAAGCAATTCCCATGACTTGATTCTCTCGTTCTTTCAGTTTATACCGTTTTGCCTTATTCTAATCATCTTAAGCAGAGCTGTATTTTCCGAGCAGGTTACGCTATAATAAATGTTGCTCTTTCTTCATATATCACTCATGCTGTGATGGATGGGAGAATAGACTACATATAACGATATCCGAAGCCTTTCCGCAGGTGACATTTATGCAGTGAATGGTAAAATAGGATAAAAACATAAATTTTTAAGGTGATGAGAAATGGAGCATTTGCTGAATCCAAGAGTAAAGGATATTGAAATTTCAGGCATTCGAACATTTTCAAATCTCGTATCTTCATATGAGGATGTCGTTTCATTGACCATAGGTCAGCCCGATTTTTATACGCCGCATCATGTCAAAACAGCTGCCAAAACAGCCATTGACGAGAATTTCACCTCGTATACTCATAATGCTGGATTTTTAGAGCTAAGACAAGCGATCCAGCAGTACATCAAAAAGAAAGTCCATCTTGATTATGATGCAGAGACAGAAATCATTGTGACAACAGGTGCGAGTCAAGCAATTGATGCTGCGTTTCGAACCATTTTGACTGAAGGCGATGAGGTCATCCTGCCCGGCCCTGTGTACCCTGGCTATGAACCGATCATTCGGATGTGCGGTGCGGTGCCTGTGCATATCGACACAACAAATGCCGGTTTTAAATTAAACGCCAAGCTGATTGAAGATGCATTAACGGAAAAGACAAAGTGTGTTGTCCTTCCATACCCTTCAAATCCAACTGGGGTCACGCTATTAGAAGAAGAATTGAAAGAAATTGCACAGCTTCTTGAAGGAAAGGATATTTTTATTCTATCTGATGAAATTTATAGTGAGCTGACATTTGATCGTCCGCATCACTCCATTGCTTCTTTCTTAAAGGAACAGACGATTGTCATCAATGGACTGTCAAAATCTCATAGCATGACCGGATGGAGAATCGGCTTTTTATTTGCTTCCGCCCCTATTGCTAAACATGTATTAAAAGTACATCAATATAACGTGTCTTGTGCCTCGGCTATCTCACAAAAGGCGGCACTTGAAGCAGTGACAAATGGTGTGGATGATGCACTGATCATGAGAGAGCAATATAAGAAAAGACTCGACTATGTATATGATCGACTCATTTCTATGGGGCTTCCGGTCATTAAGCCTTCCGGCGCTTTTTATATTTTCCCTTCCATTGAATCGTTTGGGATGAGTTCATTTGATTTTTGCATGGAGTTGTTAGAAAGTACAAGACTTGCGGTCGTACCTGGTTCTGCTTTCTCTTCACTCGGAGAAGGATATGTGCGCCTTTCCTATGCATATTCACTTGAAACGTTAAAAGAAGGACTTGACCGTCTCGAACAATTTGTTCTTGAAAAGCGTTCCATACAATCAATAGACGGATGAAACAACGGCTCTCTTGCCGTTGTTTTTATTTTGCGGGAAACATGATGTGAAACACAGTCCCTTTCTCTGGGTCGCTATCTACCCGGATGGTTCCGTTGTGATTTTCTAAAATATTAAATGTCACCATGAGCCCAAGTCCTGTTCCCTTTTCTTTTGTTGTTAAAAAAGGTTCGCCGATCCGCTTCATGACCGATTCAGGAATACCAATTCCTTCATCTCTAATCGTGACAAGTATCCCTTCTTTTTCGGCTTTGGCGGTAATGTCTACCTTCCCTCCGTCCGGCATGGATTCGACGGCATTTTTGATTAAATTGATAAATACCTGCTTCAGCTGGTTTTGATCCCCATTCATCAGGAGATCCTCCTCGATATCACTTGTGTTCATCAAAATTCCATTTAAGTTGGCCTGTGTCTCTAACAGAGCGGTGACTTCGCTAATGATTTTTTTCAAATCAAGCGTCTGCATGGATGCTGTTTGCTGCGGCTTCGCAAGCATTAGTAGCTCACTTAAGATGATTTCAATCCGGCTCAGCTCAGAGAAGACAATTTCAAAATATTGATCACGGTCTTTTGTTTTTGGTTTAATGAGCTGTAAAAAGCCCTTAATCGCCGTCAGTGGATTCCTTATTTCATGTGCAATGCCTGCTGCCAATTGACCTGCGATTGATAATTTTTCAGAGCGCAGCATGAGTTCTTCTGTCTGTTTTCGTTCAGATATATCTCTTAAAATAATTTGAACGGCTGTTTCACCAAAAAATGTGGTAGGGATACAAACCATTTCTGTATAAATCAACCGGTGTTTAAACGTATGGCAGCTCATCGTCACAATCTCAGAATCTGATGCTCTTTCGATTATACGTGATAAGCTCTTTTTGACTTTTTGTTGATCACATGAATGGATTTGATGAAAGATATCTTTTCCGATTAATTTATCGTAATGTTCGGCTTCAAATAATTTAATACCTGATTCATTCATAAATACCCATTTATGATCGTGGATGACGGCAATGGTATCAATAGAATTTTGGATAAGCAGCTGATACCGCTCTCTGCTTTTCTGAAGAACGGTTTGAAATTTTTTACGGGAAGAGATGTCTACTAATAGTAAAAGTTCTGCCCGTTGATTTTGATAAATTGCCGGAGATGACTTCACCTCAATATGAATCATGCTCCCGTCTTTCCTTTTCCATATTTGTTCAATCATTCCGACTGGAAGGCCTTGCTGCAGTCTTTTGATTCGGCTTCTCACAATGTCATGGTACTCCTCGGCAATAAAATCAAACGCAGACTTGCCGATCATTTCATCTTTTGTACATACACCCATTAATTGCAGCATCGCATCGTTGGCATACACAATTTTCCCAAGCGCCGTAATACATAACGGATTTGGCAGCATGGCAATCAGATTTTCAGCTTCACTGACATCTTGGAAAGCCGGTAGACTGCCTAACGACTGTTCTGACACTTCTGTTGGTTGAAATGCTGCTTTTTGAGGCTCTGTATTCATTACCCTCATTTTCAGGATCATTTCTCTACTTAAATCGTTGTCTAACCCATCACAAGCAACAAAATCAATGCTTGCTTCTACCCATACAGCTGTAAGATCACTTCTAAGCAGTCTAAAGTGGCAAATCTCTAGCATGTGCTGATTATAGAAATAACTTTCGACGAGAAATTGATCTTCGGTATGAACAAAGTCTTTCAAAAAACACCCTAGTAAATCCTTTTGTTCATAGAGCAAAAGCTGCTTACAATTGGAAGAAATGTAGAGAAAGCGGCCATTAGAAGAAAGAACGGCATGTAAATCAATATTCGAGTACAGCTGATTCGAATCTTTCATTTTTTGTTCCATCGTCGTCCGACCCTCCTTTAATTTTTTTAGGGTTGTCCTTAGTTTGATGTATAAAAAGGATTCGCTAGAAAAACCGTATTTTCCTCCCAATCTCTTGTGAAACGTCCATATTTTCAGCAAAAAGGGAGCACTTTCTCTTGCTGTGCTCCCTGCTGTTTATTGCTTTTCATATTTCTTTTGTAATTCAACGTACTTATCAACAATTTTACTTGGAATGGTTTTAATGACAGGATCTTTATCTGATACATACGGTGTGACGACACTAAATGCCACTTTCGGATTGGAAGAAGGATAATATCCTCCAAAGGTTAAATTGTACGTGGCATTCCCCCACCAGCTCCGGTTGGCACCATAGTAGAAGGTTTGGGCTGTACCCGTTTTCCCTGCGACATCATGCTGACCGAACCGGCCAGCGGCAGTCCCGCCTGTTGATGTGACCATTTTTAGTCCCATTTTGACACGGTCGATATCTGCTTTCGAGTTGTTAATGGTGTTCAGCACCTTCGGCTCATATTTCTTCACAACAGGACCTACTTCTTCCTTATTCGTTGGGAAGTGAACACTTTTCACCACTCTTGGCTGAATACGGTTACCTCCATTTGCGATGGTCGACATGTATTGTGCGACTTGAAGTGGTGTATATGTGTCATACTGACCAATCGCTTCATCAAGCAAAAGTCCGCCGACTGTCTTAGGATGCGTCTGCATTCCGCTTGATTCCTGCGGCAAATCGATGCCTGTTTTTACGCCAAGACCGAATTGAGCATAGTAGTTTCTCATTTTTTGTAAGTGTTCAGGTCTTGCTGGTAACGGGCCATCCTTTTGATAGGTGATCCCTGCCATTCTCATCGCTACTTGGAACATATAAACGTTGGAACTCTTTTGGAGTGCCTGAAGGTCATTAACCCACCCAAGATCTTTGTAAGACCTCTTCGGTTTTCCACTTCCCGCAAAATACAGCGGTGTATCCGTATAGGATTGGTTGTGTGACATACCATCTTGATAACCAGAGAGGACAGTAGCTCCTTTGACAACAGAGCCCATTTCATACTGTGTCGTAAATGTTCCGATCGCATAATCTGTGACGTCTCTTCCGTCCATTTTCTTCCCTGACATTGCGAGAACATCACCTGTGTTAGGGTCCATCATCACAACAAAGGCACGGTCCATCATATAGTTTCTTGCACTAGCAGATCTTAGCTCTGACTCAACGATTTTGTCGACTTCCTTTTGCAGCTCCATATCAAATGTGAGTGCAAGGTCAAGTCCTCTTCGTCCTTCTGTCCGCTTGATTTCATCAAGCAGTTTGCCGCCGACCTGTGTATATTGAACAGTTGCTTTTTCTGGATTGAGAAAATCTTCATATTGATATTCTAAATAACTTTTTCCTACTCGGTCATTTCTCGAGTAACCTCTTGCCATATAGTAATCTTCACGCTCTTTTATAATGCCTTGCTCTGGGGTGGTGACACCGCCAAGGACATTATAGAGGGTTTTTTCGTACGGATATTTCCTTGTCCAGTCATTGATGACATTTACACCAGGCAGTTCATCAAGATGCTCTGATACTAGTGAGATCTCTTCGTATGTCAAACTTACGGATGATGTCTGTTTTGATTCTTTTGTTTCATCAAGCAACGCAACTTTTTCGTCCCCTTTTTTCTCTTCGTTCGGGTCCATTGCTTTCACGATTTGAGGTTCAAAGGCATATCCGCCTGTAAACCTGCGATAGATCGCTGCAACTGCTTTTTCCTCTGCATCTTTTTCGATCGCCTTGACTTCTTTCTTAGGCACACGCTCTACTTGAAGAGGATAGACATCTTTTGCTTTAAGATTCTTTTGCTCTGCTTTTGAAATGAGCTTATCCGCTTCTTTCGGATGGCTTGCCAGCCAAAAATCTCGAATGTCACGCTCTCTCAAAAAATCTGTATCCATTTTTATATAAGTCGCAAGTTTTCTTGCTACTTTAATCTTATCCTCCGCTTTCACACCGCTTTCTGATGTATAAACGATGGCAGGTACACTTTCGTTATCAACAACGACTCTTCCTCTCGCGTCATACATTTTTCCTCTTGGAGACGGGTATGATGCTGTTTTGACCTCAGTTCGGTTGGCTTGCTTTTTATAATCCTCACCATTGACGATTTGCAGCACACCGAGCTTGATGACAAGTCCAGCAAATAAACTAAATACAGCGAAGAAAAAGAGATTAATTCTCCAGGCGTTCCGGCGCTTCATTTTTTTCTGCTCGGCAGCACCTTGATGCTGTTTCTCTCCCACTTATGTAGCTCCTCTCATCCTTTCAATCTTTTACAATTACCACTCATTATTGTAACACTTTTGTAATAGTTGTTACAGCGAAACAAGTGAAAAAAAGCTGTCAATCCCTATTCTGCAAAAAAATATACTAACACTTTAAAATATTGGTATGTTTATGTCGTTTTCTTTAAATAGAAAGATTCTCCATTCATTGATATAAGGAGACTCTTTCTATGACTTTAACAAAAATGACAAATGGGCGTTGTCAATGGAGGATGCTGGTACGTTTATAACAAAAAGTCTATGTTATGATTTTCTGTGAGAAAACAAAACAAAGATTTTAGGAGGAGTTACAAAATGAAAAAGAAATCATTCATTTTTTCAGCGCTGACAGCTGCTGCATTGATCACGTTCACTGGAGGGCATTCAGCTGATGCGAAAGAGCTTAACCTGAAACAAGTCATAAACGTACAGCATCAAGCCATTGATCTTCATACATTAGCTGCAAAATTACATATCTCTTCAGATGTAAACAAGCTAAGCACTTCAAATCAAAAAGAGATCGAAGCTCTATTAAACAAGCTGATCAAAAGTGGTCAACCTGTTACTGGAACAAAAGTGGTGAAAGAAGTAAACAAAGCAAAAAATGAGCAAAAACAAGAATCAGTGAAAAAACCAGCTGCTTCTAAACCAAGCACACCAGCAAAAGAAAACACAACGAACAACAGCTCAAAATCTGATCAAAAAGACACAACTGCAACAAAAGCAGACAGCAGCTTAAATGCATTTGAACAAGAAGTGGTTGAGCTGACAAATAAAGAGCGTGCAAAACAAGGCTTAAAAGCTCTTTCTGTTGATTCTAAATTAAGCAAATCTGCTCGCGCTAAATCACAAGATATGAAAGATAAAAACTATTTCTCTCATACAAGCCCAACTTACGGATCTCCATTTGATCAAATGAAGCAATTTGGTATCACGTACAAAACAGCAGGTGAAAACATTGCTCAAGGTCAAAGATCACCTCAAGAAGTAGTCACAGCTTGGATGAACAGTGAAGGTCACAGAGCGAACATTTTAAACAAAAACTATACACATATCGGTGTAGGTTATGTGAAATCTGGTAACTACTGGACGCAGCAATTCATCGGAAAATAAGATCAAAAAAACCTGTCTCTATTTGGGACAGGTTTTTAGTTTGTCTTCTTTTTTCAGCAATGTGAGGGCTTGTTTACACGCTACAAACTGTTCCACGTAGGCGGAGCAGTTTTTTTATTTCACCCATAATTTATAGATGCTTTGTGTTCCGCTGTTTTCTTCGCCCTGTTCGCTGAGCTTTTCATATAATGACTTCGCTAATGACAGACCTGGCATCTCTTCTCCCATCAGCTCTGCTTCTTCAAGCGCAATGCCCATATCCTTAATAAAATGCTTCACATAAAATCCTGGCTCGAAATCACCTTTCAGCATTCTTGGTGCAAGGTTTGACAAAGACCAGCTGCCGGCTGCTCCTGTTGTGATGCTTTTAAGTACCTGCTCTGGATCAAGTCCTGATTTTTCCGCATAAGCCATTGCCTCAGCGACACCTACCATCCCTGCTGCGATAGCAATTTGGTTACACATTTTTGTATGCTGACCACTTCCTGCAGGTCCTTGATATTGAATATTTTCCCCCATTTGCTGAAATAGCGGCAGGCACGCTTCATAGGCTGCTTTTTCTCCGCCAATCATAATGGCAAGCGTGCCGTTTTGGGCTCCAACGTCTCCGCCAGAGACCGGCGCATCTAATGCAAATAGTCCTCCTTTTCCCTTCGCTTTCGCTTCAATTTCTTTTGCCAGCTGAGGTTTCGATGTGGTCATATCAATGAGGTATGTACCAGGCGCAGCATGTTCCAAGAGTCCATCTTCTCCTAAATAGACTTCTTCTACATCTGATGGATACCCGACCATTGTGATGACGGCATCTGCCTCCTTTGCGATCTCCTTTACGGTCGATTTCCATAGAGCACCTTTTTGAACCAATGTGTCTGCCTTTTCTTTTGTTCTTGTATAAACGAGAACTTCGTAGCCAGCATCCATTAAATGCCCTGCCATACTACGTCCCATTACACCGATTCCAATAAAACCAACTGTTTTGATTTGTGCCATCAAGAATTCCTCCTTATAGAGACTTTGTCAATCCACCATCAATGATGAGGGTTTGACCTGTCATATATGTATTGGCTTCAGATAAAAGAAAAGCCGCATATGCTGCAAATTCCTCTGGCAGTCCGTAACGGCCCAGCGGAATCATCCGTTCAGCTTGTGCTTTGATCTCTTCAACCGATTGTTGCTCCTCCTGTGCACGGTGTTTGTCCAACTGTTTCACGCGCTCTGTTTCAATTTTCCCCGGGGCTAAGGTATTGATCAAAATACCATCTTTGGCAAGCTCCTGGGCAGCTGTTTTTGTCCAGCCGGTAATGGCCGGTCTAAATGTATTCGACAGCATCAAGCCTGGGATCGGTTCTTTGACCGACATAGATGCAATATTTAAAACTCGTGCACCTTGTTTTTTTAAATACGGCAAGGCTTCTTTTAATAACCGAATATAGCTGAGTAAATGAAGCTGAAAGGATTCCATCCAATCTTCATCTGTTAAGGTTTCAAGTGTTCCTGTTTGAGGACCGCCTGTATTGTTCACGAGTATATCAAGGCGTTTTTCATCACCTGCTGCTGCGACGACAAGCGCTTTAATTTGCTCGGCATCAGATACATCACATACTTGATAAGTCAGCTTCCCTTTTACAAGCGGGGATAATTCTTTGACCGCTTCTTGCAGCGTGTGCTCATGTCTTCCCGAGAGCATCACATCTGCTCCCTCTTTTGCAAGATGAAAGGCAATGGCTTTACCGATACCTTGACTGCTTGCAGCGACCAATGCTTTTTTTCCAGATAGATTAACATGTATGTTGGCACCCTCCTCTGTTCATATTTTATCATACAAAAAGAACCTTGCTCACATGGCAAGGTTCTTTTCTGCAAGATTATAGTTTAAACCGATTGACTGCCTGACGCAGTGCCTGACTTGATTCGTTCAACATTTCTGTTGAAGTTTTCGTTCTTTCTAAAGCTTGTACTTGTTCGTCTGTGGAAGCATGTACTTCCTCAGCTGAAGCGGCGGATTCTTGTGAAATGGCCGCAATACTTTGAATGGAATCATTCATTTTCTGCTGTTCTTCAGTCATTTCATTGATTTGTGTATGAATGCTGTCAATGGAGCCGACAAGTGCCTGCATTTCCATTGTGATACTGCTGAGTGCCTCACCTGTTGAATTGATGGCATCACCTTGTTCTTCATTCATTTTACTTGCTGCTGTCATCGCTTCAGCTGCCTTTTTCGATTCATCTTGAATGAGTTTTACGGTTTCACTAATATGTTTGGTTGATTCTGCAGATTGTTCAGCCAGCTTTCTGACTTCTTCTGCAACAACAGCAAATCCTCTTCCGCTTTCTCCTGCTCTCGCTGCTTCAATACTTGCATTCAGTGCGAGTAAATTCGTTTGATCTGAGATTTCAGAGATCGCTGTTACGACGTTTTCAATATTTTTCGTTTTATGCTCAAGGTCAAGCAGCATTTGCTCTACCTTCTTCGATTCTTCATTCGCTTGTGTTGATTTTTGGACGAGCAGACCAAGAGCATCAAGTCCTCTATAGCTTGCATCTTCCGATGATTTTGAGTTGGTTTGCATTTGCGTGGCAAGCTCACCCATATGACGAACTTTTTCATACAAATGCTCTGATTTTTCATTAATGGTTTCCGCTTCTGATGCTTGTTTCGTCGCTCCTACAGCGACCTCTTGAATAGCCGTTGCAATCTGTTCACTAGACAGCAAGGTCTCGTTTGAAATTTGGGTCACTTCATCCGTTGATTTCACAACCTGATCTGAAGACTCTTTCACTTTTTCAATTAAATCCCTGATGCCTTCAGTCATTTGATTAAAGCTTTTCGTCAGGAACCCTATCTCATCCTGAGACTTCGACTCAAGCGAGCTGGTTAAATCGCCTTCAGACACTTTACGAACATGCTCGATGAGGCGTTTAATTGGTGTTGTAATGCTTCTAGCCAATAAGTAGCTTAGAATCATGGCAAGTATAATGGCAATGACAGAAATAATGATACTTGTCTGATTCATTTGTTCAGTGATCCAAAGAAGTTTCTTTTTCTCGAAGCTCACACCGATCGTCCAGTTTGCCTCTTTAATTTTTGAGATGACGGTCAGCTGTTTGTCATCATCAATACCCGAGTTGTCGATCGCTTTTTTCACAGAAGCGACTTTTGAGATATTTTTTCCTTGCTCTGTTGGATGTGCCAAAATGGTCCCTGTGCCGTCAACTAAGAAAGCCGTTCCCATATAAGGAATCTTTTGTTCTTTTATATAAGACTGAATGGAAGCCAGTTTCAAGTCAAGTCCAGCGACACCGACTACTTTCCCGTTTCGTACGATCGCCTTTGTGGCTGAAACGACCATTTCATTTGTTGCTTTATCAATGTACGGATCTGTCCATAGGACGTCGTCAGGCTTTTCAGCCGCTTGAATATACCAGTCTCGTTTAGACGGATCATACCCTTCACCAAAATCGGACTCCGGGAAAGCGAACATTTTACCATCACTTGTTCCTATATAGGCAAGCGAGATGAGTTCATCCTGCTCCTGCAATCCTTTTAATTCATCGTTTTCAAATGCCAATGTCTGCTTTGTTTGTTTCTGTGCAAAATCTTCAGTAAGTGTACTTGTTGCCAATTTGTTAATCGTATCACCGTAATTCTCAAGCTTTAGTGCTATGATGTCTCTCATGCTTTCTGCCGTTGCTGCTGTCGTTGTTTTCGCATCTCGTTCAATCAGTGGTCTTAATACTAAATTGGAACCCACTTGAACTGCGACAACGGTTAAAATTAAAATAACTGAGATGAAAACAGCTATTCTCACTTGAAGTTTCTTAAACATCTCATCACCCCTACATCCTACTTTCGCATCTTAATGTGTATATCGGCAAAATTGGTACCGCATTCAATAGTTGTAAGAAAATTTAAATAGAAAAAACAAGCCATAATGACTTGTTTTAAGTAAAATATTCAATTTTTGCAGACGGAAAGTACTGTTCTATATATGATTCTAATGTCTGTCTAAGTTCTTGTTCTTCATCTTTTTGATAGATATATTTTCCAATTCCGTATCTACCCCACTTATATCTTCTCTTTTCTTCATCTAGTTCTAGTTTTGTTTTTGGATAGTTTTTTTGGATGACACGCTTCGCCGGTTTTGTAAAACGGTGCTGAATCATTTCAAAGGTGATATCTTGTCTCACTTCTTCAGGGAGAGCTGCATCGAGTTTTTCAAATAGGACTTTATAGCCCTCTTGCCACCCTTCATGAATGTAAATAGGGGCAATAATAAAGCCAAGTGGATAGCCTGCTTTTGCTACCTTTACAGCCGCTTCAATCCGCTGATCGAGTGGTGATGTTCCAGGTTCGAAATATTTAATGACATAATCGGCATTGATACTAAAGCGGAATCTTGTTCGTCCATTGTGTTTTGCATCTAACAAATGGTCTACATGATGAAATTTCGTAACAAAGCGTAGTTTGCCAAGATCGGTTTGACCAAAGTATTCAATCGCTCGTTTGAGTGTGTGAGTCAAATGGTCAATTCCGACGATATCAGATGTACACGAGGCTTCAAATCGTGTGATATCAGGCGCACGCTCGTTCATGTACTGTTCAGCCTGATCTAAGATCTCTTCTACATTGACATATGTGCGAATGTACGGCTTACTCCCCATAGTCGTTTGCAGGTAGCAATAATGGCAATGCCCCATGCATCCTGTCGCAAAAGGAATGGCATACTCTGCAGATGGTTTAGATGTATCAAATTTTAAGGTTTTTCTCACGCCGATAACGAGCGTCGACTTTGCATTACGGTACTTTTGCAAATCATTTTTCCCCGGAATATTTCTCACTTGGTTGTGTGAGGTTGTTTCTCTAATTTCAATTCCCATGCCTTCAAACTTTTCTTTCAGCTCTTGTCCTAATGGGTACTCTAGCGCCCGAGGTTCAATATACACAAGCTGGGGAACGAACGGTTTGATCATAATTAGCACATCCTTACCTTATAGGTTCATATCGTTACTTTAACCTCTCAGGATGGCTTCTATCCTTTCTAAAATCTCCCTTATTCAAACAGATCTTGATAAAGGGCTTCTGCTTCTTCGTATGTTGGAAATACGGCATCATCAGGGGCTAATGGGTGATATGTTTCAAGTAGAAATAGCGCAAGCTCTTGCTCATTGTAAGGGTGTGAAACGATTTCCGCTTCTTTAATTTGTGCGACATTGGCTGCATGTGGATTTCGATAAATGACATATACTTGATCACCCGGCTTATAGTTAGAGAAAGACAAACTGGTCACCTCCATTTTTTTATTTTAGGATGCCCTTCTCTGCAAGCGATATGACTGATTATGATAAAATTCGACAAAAAAACCAGACAGTTTGACCTGTCTGGTTTACATCACCTAGTTATGTTGAAACGTTTTTTTCACGAAATCAACCACTTCTTCAGTTGTGCTCAGTGATAAGATATGCTCTTTAAATGATGCAGCTTCTTCCTTAGAAAGCTTGCTTAACTGCGTTCTTGCTGGAAGAATCGATGTTGCGCTCATTGAAAATTCATCTAATCCTAATCCAAGTAGGAGCGGGATTGCGATTTCATCTCCTGCCATCTCACCGCACATGCCAACCCATTTACCTTCTTTATGCGCTGCTTCAATCACAAGAGTTATGAGGCGTAAAATAGCTGGATTGTATGGCTGGTAAAGATAAGACACTCGTTCGTTCATTCGATCAGCAGCCATTGTGTATTGAATCAAATCATTTGTTCCAATACTGAAGAAATCTACTTCTTTTGCAAATTGATCTGCGATAACAGCTGTTGATGGAATTTCTACCATCATTCCGATTTCAATTGAATCAGATACTTCTGTACCAGCAGCAACCAATGCTTCTTTTTCTTCAAGTAAAATAGCTTTTGCTTCTCTAAATTCTGATAACGTCGCGATCATAGGGAACATGATTTTCAAGTTTCCATATGTACTTGCACGAAGTAACGCGCGTAGCTGTGTTCTGAAAATCTCCTGCTCTTCAAGGCAAAGGCGGATCGCTCTATAGCCAAGGAACGGGTTCATTTCTTTTGGAAGCTGCAAGTAAGGAAGTTCTTTATCGCCACCAATATCTAGTGTGCGGACAACCACTGCTTTGCCTTCCATCTTCTCTAAAACGGTTTTATACGCATCGAACTGCTCTTCTTCTGTTGGGAGCTGATCTCTGCCCATGTATAAAAATTCTGTACGGTACAATCCAACTGCTTCGCCGCCATTTTCAAGTACACCTTTTACATCTTCAGGTGTTCCGATATTTGCAGCTAGCTCTACGTGAACGCCGTCTTTTGTGACCGTTGGCTGGTCAACAAGTTTCGCCCATTCCGCTTTTTGAGCTAAGTAGTCTTCATGCTTTTTTTGATACGCTTTCACTTCATCTTCAGAAGGCTGAATGATGACGTCTCCACTAATACCATCAACAATGATCAGATCATTGTTTTTCACCGTTTTTGTTGCTTCTTTTGTCCCAACAACTGCTGGAATTTCCATTGATCTTGCCATAATCGCTGAGTGAGAAGTACGACCACCGATATCTGTCGCAAAACCTTTGACGAATTGTCTGTTCAGCTGAGCTGTATCAGAAGGTGTTAAATCTTCAGCAATGATAATGACTTCTTCAGAAATCATACTTGGGTTTGGAATGTCAACGCCTAGCAAATGACCAGTGACACGTTTTGTAACGTCGCGAATATCCGCTGCACGTTCTTTCATGTATTCATTGTCCATTGCTTCAAACATTGTAACAAACATTGTTGCTGTTTCTTTTAAAGCAAATTCAGCATTTACTTTATCCGATGTAATTTTATCCTTTACTGGGTTGAGCAGCTCTGGATCACTTAACACAAGAAGGTGTGCAGAAAAGATATCTGCTTTGTCTTGGCCAAGCTCTTTTAGCGCATGTTCTTTAATTGCTTCAAGTTCTTGTTTAGAAACATGAATTGCTTCTTCAAAACGCTTCACTTCTGTCTCTGGATCGTTGATGTCTTTTTGGTGAACTGTTAAATCTGGTTCTTCCAGACGATATGCTTTTGCAATCGCAACGCCTGCTGAAGCACCGATTCCTTTCAGTTGTTGCATTACTCGCCTAGGCCTTCACTTTTCATTGTGTCTTTAAGTGCAGCAAGTGCATCATTTTCATCAGAACCAGAAGCAGAGATAGTGATTGTAGCACCTTTCGCAATTCCTAGAGACATTACACCCATAATAGATTTCAGGTTCACTGTTTTACCATTATATTCTAAGTTGATATCAGCATCATATTTACTAGCAGTTTGTACAAGAACTGTTGCAGGACGTGCGTGAATTCCAGAATCTGCAGTTACTTTGAATGTTTGTTGAGCCATTTTTATCAATCTCCTTTTTATACATTTCATACATCCACAATATTATATCATACTGCCGAGCTTGTCATCTAACAAGAACGGCAGTTATGAAAATTATTTTGAAATTTTCATGATGTTTTCTTGGCCAGCTTTGATTTCACCGGATTCTTGAAGGTCAATAAATTGTCCTTCACTTAAGTTTGTAAATACAATTGGTGTCATTAAAGATGGTACTTCTGACTTAATTTTATCAATATCAACCTCTAAAAGTTTTTGACCGATTTCTACTTGGTCTCCCTCTTGTACAAATGCTTCAAATCCTTCTCCTTTGAGGCTGACTGTATCAATCCCGAAGTGAATCAAGATTTCAAGTCCACCATCAGACTGGAGGCCGATGGCGTGTTTTGTTGGGAACACATTTAAGATTTTTCCTCTTACTGGTGAAACCACTGTTCCCTCTTTTGGCAAGATAGCAAAACCGTCACCCATCATTTTCCCTGAGAATACTTGATCTGGCACATCTGTAATTGGATGCAGCTCCCCTGTAATTGGTGAAGCAAACGTTTCTTCCCCTTGTTCGTTTTGAAGCGGTTTTGCAATGACTTCTTCAACCTGCTGACTGACTTCTTCTTTTGCAGAAGGGTCTTTCGCTGGTCGAGGTGTGCGCCCTGCAATAATGTCTTGCATTTGTGTTTTTAAATTATCAGAGCGTGGTCCAAAGATGGCCTGGATGTTATTCCCTACTTCAAGGACACCTGAAGCGCCAAGCTTTTTCAAGCGGTCTTTATCCACTTTTTTCTGATCATTTACAGTGACACGTAAACGCGTAATACAAGCATCTAGGTGTTTAATGTTTTCTTGGTCACCCATTGCTTCAAGAATTTCATAAGGTAAGTCATCGCCTTTTCCAGATTGAGCGCTACTTGCACCGTCAGCTGCTTCATCTTCTCGTCCTGGCGTTTTCAGATTAAACTTGCGAATCGCAAATCTGAATCCGAAGTAGTAAATGACAGCCAGTACGAGACCGACTGGAATAACAAGCCACCAAGCGGTTCTATTCGGCAGGATACCAAATAGGAAGAAGTCGATTAACCCTCCTGAGAAGGTCATCCCGATTTTCACGTTTAGAATATCCATTATCATAAAGGATAATCCAGCAAATACACAGTGAATCGCAAATAATATCGGTGCAACAAACAAGAATGAGAATTCAAGCGGTTCAGTGATCCCTGTTAGGAAAGAAGTAAGGGCCGCTGACCCCATAATTCCTGCTACAAGTTTTTTATTCTTAGGTTTTGCTTCATGGTAAATCGCAAGTGCTGCTGCTGGAAGTCCAAACATCATGAACGGATATTTCCCTGTCATGAATGTCCCGGCTGTCAGCTGAACACCATCTTTGATTTGCGCCATGAAAATACGCTGGTCACCACGGATAATATCTCCTGATAAGCTCTTATAGCTAAAAAATTCATACCAGAATGGTGCGTAGAATATGTGGTGCAGACCAAACGGAATTAATGAGCGTTCAATGACACCGAATACAAAGGCAGCTAGCGGCTCATTCGCTGCAAGCAGTCCAGTTGAAAATGAGTTCAATGCACCTTGGATTGGCGGCCAAATGACGAGCATCAAAAGCCCTAAAATAAGTGCTGAAATCGACGTAACGATTGGAACAAAACGCTTACCAGCAAAGAAGCCAAGATATTGCGGGAGCTCAATTTTGTAAAATTTATTAAACATATAAGCGGCTAATACCCCGACAATAATCCCGCCAAAAACGCCGGTAGACAAGGTCGGTATGCCGAGCATATTCACATACGCTGGATGACTTTCCTTAAAGAACTTAGCCAATTTGATTGAATCGGATGGAATGGAACCGTTGGCCATTAATACGGCACTCATCGTTACGTTCATGACAAGGTAACCGATGATCGCGGCAATCCCTGCCACACCGTCTCCATTGGCAAGACCGATGGCAACCCCTACAGCAAATAAGAGTGGAAGATTCGAGAAGACAATATTCCCCGCATTCTCCATAACACTAGCAACAAGCTGAATTGTATCATTGCTTAAAAATTGAGCGACATCAATCAGCTGCGGATTTTGCATCGCATTTCCGAGTGCTAGTAAAATACCAGCAGCAGGAAGGATCGCAACTGGAAGCATAAGTGCTCGTCCAATTTTTTGCAACACACCAAAAAGTGATTTAAACACTGGTTGAACCTCCTTTTGTTTTCGCTTACAACATGCATTTCAATTACACACTGACGTACATTTCATAATTAACCGTTTACATTTCACTTTCAGAACACAAAAAAGACATGGTGATATAAGGTTGCGCAAATAACAGGATCTTATCCTGTATTTACCTTAAGTCACTCATGCCTGATCGAATCAGTTACACGTTTCAAGGAAACTATGAAATTTTATTCGTCAATCTGTACAGGTGAAGTGTCAAATAGACAGCTTCGGCATCTTGTACAGGCTTTTTCAATGCATGTTGCAAAATTTTGATCATTTTCCAAGCAGTATTGTAGCATAAAGGATATTCATTTTTCAATAGATGAAGCAACTTTTCTGGCTCCTCTAATGATTCTTCCCGTTTAATACGCTCAATCGAAAACGTAATATGGCGCAGTAAGCGTAAATAATGAATACTTTCTCTATCTACTTTCATATGAAATGCATCTTCTATGACTTGGACCATTTGTGTCATGAGCTGCGAATGACGGTTGACCTCGGATAAAGGCCGGTTCGTTAAAGCAGAGTGAATGTGGAGCGCAATAAAGCCAATCTCTCCTTCGGGCAGCTTTGTTTCAACATCTGGCCGCGCATTTATCAGTTCCACGACTTCCTTTGCGACCTCGTATTCTTTCGGGTATAAGGATTTCGTTTCAAGCATAAAAGGATTGGTGATATCATAGCCTTGCTTAACTCGCTTAAAACTAAAGGCAATATGATCTGTTAGTGCAATATGAATATGCTCATTTAAACGATGCCCCATTTTTTCTCGTATATGATAAATGACGTCATTGGCAAGCTCAATCATGTCCTCATTAATGTGGTGCAGCAATTGTTTGTATTCTGTTTGCTCTTTTGTATTCTTTAACACAAACATTTTCTCAAATGCCGCTTGATCGAGAACGTCACCCGATTTTTTCCCAAAGCCGATCCCTTTATCAATCAGGACCACTTCGCCTAAAGAAGGGTGTTTTGCGATGATGACATTATTATTTAACGCTTTATCAACGGTGAAGGATTCCATGAACATCCCCACCTCCTTCTTATTCAATCCTTCTTATCGTACAAAACAGATGAAACGTGCGTCAACGATTGTTTTTCAAAATAGTCGTTGTGCGCTCAACGAGTCGATATGACAGCACCCTTTTTTCTGGTGCCTCACCTTGTAATACTTGGTTGAACAAGTCAAATGCTTCCTGCCCCATTTGTTTGAGGGGAATATCTATACTAGAAATCCCCAATGCTTCACTCAATTGATCGTTTTGAAAGCCAAGTATGGCTGGTGATTCTCCAACGTTTATTTGGTGACGCTGTGCTTCTAGTAAAAAACCTGCTGAGACATCATCGTTTGTAATCAGTAAGGCTGTCGGACGATTTTTCATCTCTTTCCATTCTGTAAATAATTGCTTGCCATCAAAAATGGTTAGTTTTCCTTCAATGACCCATTCATCATCAATGTCCTGTCCAAGCGACCGCATCATTTCTTGATAAGTCTGAATGCGAACTTGGCTGTTCTCCCCTTCTGTTCTAGCAAGAACGATTGCGATTCGCTCATGACCGCATGCCGCTAAGTGTTCAAGCCCTTCCTTAAAAGCCTGATCATGCGCAATCGATACCGATGAACATGTATCATGCGGAGTAGGATGACAAAAGATAATAGGACCAGATTCCTGCCACTTTAAAATTTCTCGATCACTTAACGCATTTGAGCAAAAGATTAAACCATCCACACGCTGCTCTTTTAAGCTCATTAATGCTTCTTTTTCCTTTAATGGGTCATATCCTGTTTGAAACAAGGCAAAATGCATTCCGCACTCCTGTGCTTTCTCTGCAATCCCTGTGACAATTCCGCTGAAATAGGAGTGATCAATTGTCGGAAGTACAATTCCAAGCATATTGGAATAGCCCTTTGCTAAATGCACTGCCTGAATATTCCGTGTATATTTGAGCTCTTTCATCGCACTAAGTACGCGCTCTCGCTTTTCTTCTTTGACATAAGGATGATCATTCATCACTCGTGATACGGTGGTAACAGATACACCCGCTCTTTTCGCAATATCCCTTATGTTAGGCATTTTTTCTCCTACTTTCTCTTGATATGGTAAGCGTTTCATACTTTAAGATGTATGTGAGCTGAACAAATCACTGGGTGGAAAGGGGAATTCAAGATGGGTATTATCATATGGATTATATTATGTTTGACTATTTTGTTTTCTGCTCGATTCGCACTACATCCTTTAGGAAAAGAACATAAAATCAAGCCGTTTCAATCAATTGATGATTTTTTTGTTGATAAGGATCGCAAAGAGTGACAAAAAAATCACGATGACGCTCCCAATACTTGGACGTTCATCGTGATTTTTTTCATTACTTGATGATCGTCAACTCTTTTGGATAATTGGTTAAGGTGACTGGGCCATCTTTTGTAATGAGAACATCGTCTTCAATTCTAACCCCGCCGACTCCTGGTAAATAAATACCCGGCTCGATCGTATAGACCATCCCTTCTTTTAGAAGGTCATCATTTGCTTGACTCATAGAAGGGAACTCATGAACAGAAACCCCGAGTCCATGCCCTAGACGGTGCGGGAAGTATTCGCCATATCCTGCTTCTGCGATCAGCCCTCTTGCTTTTAAGTCAAGGTCACCAATTCTCACACCCGGCTGGCTCATATCAAGTGCTGCCAATTCGGCTTTCAAGACGGTGTTGTAAATATCCTTTTGTTGTTCAGACGCTTCTTGATAGATGAAGGTTCTTGTAATATCTGAACAATAGCCATCCACAATCACGCCGAGGTCAAATAAAACAAAATCACCTTTTTTCAAGGCTGCCTGCCCCGGATTTCCATGAGGTTCTCCTGATTTTTCTCCGAATAGTACCATGGTTGAAAAGGACATGCCCTGAATGCCTTTTTTCTTCAGTTCATATTCGATGACAGCAAGAACTTCGGTTTCCGTCACCCCTTCTTTTAGGGCATGAACCCCAATTTTGACGCCTTCGTCTGCCAATTGAGCAGCTTTTTTCAATGTTTCAATTTCAGCTTCGTCTTTAATTAGTCTTAGCTGATTGAGCACATCTTCTGCCCGGACGAATGTTTCTGCCCCAGTGACAGCTTGAAGCTGCTCTGCTCTTTGCAAAGGAATGGATTCTTTTTCAATCGCTAGGCGAGTCGCTTTTACTCCTCGTTTTTCTAGTGCCTTTTGTATGAAATCAAAGGGGTTTTCATGGTCTTCATATCCAATGATATCTCCAGCCCATCCCGCATTTTTTGCTTGCTCAACTTCCATCTTAGGCAAAATGAAAAATGGATCTGCTTCCTCAAAAACAAACAGCCCCATCACTCTTTCATGCGGCTCTGTGAAGTATCCAGATAGATAGAATACATTCTCCTTTGTATGTATAAATGCACCTTGAATGTCTTTTTTCTTAAGCCAAGAAGACAAGTTTTTCATTCGATTCATCGTGATCCTCCTCACACGTTTGACTACTGATCTATTGTATCAGTTTTCACTGTATTTCGCACAAAAGCGCACTGACCTAAAGCCAGTGCGCTTTTGTGATTTGCTTAAGAAGCACGAAGCAAACGAAGTCCGTTTAAAATAACCAAAATCGTACTGCCTTCATGCCCAATGACACCAAAAGGTAAATCAAGAACTTGTAAGAAATTCGCACAGATTAACAAACAAATAACTGTTAATGAAAAGATGATGTTTTGTTTAATGATTCGGTTCATCTTTCTTGAAAGACGGATCATCTTTGTTAGATTGTTTAAGTTATTTTTCATTAAAATGAGATCTGCTGTTTCTAAAGCAACATCTGTGCCTCCGCCCATTGCGACGCCAACATCTGCTGTGGCGAGTGCCGGTGCATCATTGATTCCATCTCCGACCATAATGATCGAATCACCTTGTTTTTTCAGTTGATTGACTTCATGTACCTTTTCATCTGGAAGACATTCAGCGACAACGGTTTGGATGCCTGCTTCCTCTGCAATCGCTTCAGCTGTTTTTTGCTGATCCCCTGTGAGCATGACGGTTTGGATGCCTAAATCATTCAGCTCCTGAATCATTTTTTTGGCTTCAGGTCTAATTTGATCCTTCAAACCGAGACAGCCGACGACTTCTTGATTTTTTTGAACATAGACAACTGTATATCCTTTGGATGAAAGAACATCACCATTCTCTTCAATGTCACGATCCATTGAAGCTTTTCCGGCAAAATCTTTCTTCCCAATCCGCCATGTGTCCTCATTTAATTGTGCTTCCACACCAAAACCTGATGTTTCTTCAATGGTTACGTGGGCTGCCCGCTCTGTATGATGCTCTTTTGCCATATCAGAAATGGCTTTAGCTAATGGATGGTTTGACTGACTTTCAATTTGATAGAGTGCATGATAAAAGGTCGATTCATCTTGCCCTTTTGCCAAGACCACTTTTTCAACAGCTGGTTTTCCACTTGTAATCGTACCCGTTTTATCAAATGCAATCATCGTACTTGTGCCCAGTTTTTCTAAAAAGACACTTCCTTTTACAAGCATACCGTTTCTTGCACCGTTTGAGATGAGTGAAAGAGCTGCTGGCATAATTGAGGCAACAAGTGCACAAGGCGAGGCAACTACCATAAACACCATCGCACGGTAGAACGTTTCACTCATGCTCCAGCCAAGTACAAAATGAGGCAGGAACATTAAAATCGCTACAGTGATGAGCACACCTTTTACATATGCACCTTCAAATTTTTCAATAAACGCTTGGCTTGGCGATACACTTTCTTGTGCAGATTCCACAAGCTTAATGATTTTATGAAAAAGTGTTTCTTCATTATGTTTTGTTACTTCTACTGTTAATGAACCATTTAAATTCACTGTTCCTGCAAACACATCTTCCCCTTGCCCTTTTTCCTGAGGCACCGATTCACCCGTTAAGGCAGATTCGTCTACACTTGTTCTTCCGTTCATGATCACACCATCTGCTGCAATTCGTTCGCCCGCTTTGATTAAAATACGGTCACCTGGCGTAAGTGAAGAAGCAGCGATTTGGATGGTGGTGCCATCTTCTTCAATTAAAGTGGCTTCATCTGGAGCGATACTCATTAAAGCCGTTAAGTCTTTTTTACTTTTATTTGACGTATACGTTTCTAGCGCACCGCTAAGCGAAAAAATAAAAATTAAAATGGCGCCCTCTGCCCAGTAGCCAATGATCGCTGAGCCTATCGCAGCAAATATCATTAAAAGTTCTACATTTAATGTCTTGGATGAAATGGTTTCTTCAATTCCTTCCTTTGCCTTTGCAAAACCACCAATAACAAAAGCAAGAATGAAAAGAGGAATACTCCACATCGTTTCATCCTTTAGAAACCATCCAATCAAGATGAGAATCCCCGAAATGCCTGCTGCGATTAATTCTCCGTGCTGTGCCCATTTTTGAAAGAGCGAGTTGGATCCTTTTTGATCTGTCGTTTGATAAAGTGCTGTATTCTCATTCATGATTACTTTCTCCTCTCTAATTGATAATGATTTTCACATTATCAATCGTTGCCCGTTCCGTTTATCATCTATATTTTCTGCTATTTCAAGCTTTTTATAGGTCTGTAACTCATTATAACAGGTTCTGATCAATTTTCAATTAATAATTATTATAATTTCTTTTTGATAATAATTATCATTATTAGTGTCCGACATTTCTTCCTCTTTCTGAGCACATTTTATTCATCTGAAAGGTAATTGAACACAAAAAAGAACCAACGGATCGCCCATTGGTTCTTTACAGAAAGCTTGTGTTCTACGAATTTGTCCACTCTTTGATTTGTTTTTTCGTCAGCGGACCTACATGGTTTTTGACCACTTCACCCTTTTCATTGATGAAAAAAGTCGTCGGGATCGTAATAATTTGGTATTTCTTCATCATTTCGCCGTGCTCATCGAGAACGATCGGAAATGTGAACTTTCTGTCTTTCACAAATTGGGCAACTGCATGCTTGCTTTGCTCAGCACCAAGTAAATTCACAGTTAGTATGTCTACATCACTTTGATTTTCTTTCACGATCTGTTCAAAGGCTGGCAGCTCCATTTTGCAGGACGGGCACCACGTTGTCCAAAAATGCAGAATGGTCCGCTTCCCTTTCACCGGGATCACCTGCGTTTCACCTGTTAATGTAGGAGCTTCTATCCTCGGCGCCATTACAGGCTCTTTTGCTTCAGCCTCTATGTTCATCAGAAATAAAAGAAGGGTCATCATGAGAAGACTGGCGGGTAGATATTTAAAATTCATCAGCATCTTCCTTCCTGATTTTCCTATAGCTTGCCCGCTAGCTGCACATGACATTCAAGCTTTTTTCAATGTAAGAAACATGGAGACGCCGAGTTCCTTGCAAATCGTCGCATAATGCAAAGCCGTTAATAGCAGCATCCCCGTGTTCATTCCTAAGATAACGCCCATCATATTTAAGGATTCAATGGACCCTAGGAAATACACCATAGAGAACGACACCACGTGCACCCATATATTATGTAGGAACACATCTTTAATGAGACCCATACCAATTAAGCACGCTTGAAACGGCATGACGAACAGGTGGCATAAGAAGTAAGGCCAGAGCAGCTGCAAGTAGACGGCTGCTTGAGGTGAGTCAAAAAAGAGCTGCGTGAGCGGATAAGCGAAATAATACATGATCATCACGGCTGGCACCGCATAGCCAAACGTAATGAGAATCGCTTGTCTGACACGTTTTTTCACGAGATCATACTGCCCCAAGGCATAGGCTTCTGATACATTCGGAATCATCACAATCATAATGGAATGAGCGATAAACGCCGGAAAAAAACCGATCGACATCGCTACGCCAGCAAGCATTCCGTAATGATCAACAGCAAGCGTACCAGAAATGCCCGCTGCAACGAGGGCTCCTTTGATTAAAAACGGTTCAACCGCATTGGCAATGGCATGAAAGATACGCATACCTGTTGTCGGAATGGAGACTGCTAACAAACGTTTTCTGACGTCAATCCCTCTTAACTCAACCGATCTGACATTCACAGCATTTTTCGCCATGACGTATTGGGAATATAAATAGATAAAGACGACGAGATCACTTGCAACAATCACACCAATCGCGATAAGCACCGCTGTTTCAATATCAAACGAATACCAATGAAAAAACAAAAATAAACAGATAAGCTGGATCGTTTTTTTCAGCATATTGGCTAGAGCAATTCTACCCATTTGCTGCTTGCCCATAAAATAACCGCGTGCAATGGACGTAAATGCGATGATTGGAATAAGTGACAGAACCAATCCCTTCATCAGCGGATGATACGATTGAAATACAGGAATGAAAGGCAGTACAATGGCTGCTATTGTCGTTGTTGTGCATGTCACCACAAGCGTCATTTTAAATGCATGGCGAAGCATACTTTTATGAAGCCGCTCATGCGATTCTGCAATGAATTTAGAAATGGAGACTGGCAGCTCTAAGCTGGCGATCACAAGCACAAGCATGATGATGGGAAGGATGCTCATATATAAACCCATTCCATGTTCTCCAAGCTCTCTCGCTAAAATCATATTGACTAAAAACTCGATACACTCAGCAATGAAAGCTGCGACAGATAGCAGAATGACCCCTTTTACAAATCGATTCATGTAGCCTCCCCTTGTCTAAAAGCAAATTCTTTTCACATTCTATGAGACAAGTCCTGAAAATATTTTAATAATTGAAGACAAAAAAAACAGCGACTGATTGATCGCTGCTTTTCTTTACACTGCAAACACGTGACGGCCTATGCGTTCTACAATTTTACGAGAACGAATCCAGTTATCTGTCGCCGTTTTTGGATTATAAAAATAAATCGCCTTTGTTGTTCTGTCATCTTCTTTGACAACCTGCTTCACAGCTTTTACGGAATCCTGGTCTGCCTTATCATTGATACTTCCATTTGATACGGGCTGGAAGGCATTTCGCTGATAAATCACGCCTCTGACACTGTCAGGAAAAGAGCGGTGTTCCACGCGGTTTAAGACGACGCTTGCTACAGCTTTTTTCCCGGCGTAAGATTCACCTTTTGCTTCGGCATGTACCAACCGAGAAAGCAAGTCCATTTCTTCATTAGAATAGTGTGATTGATTTCTTGAGCTTGCTGGCTTTGCCGTTTCCTTTTTCTTCGGCTTCGGTTTTGATGCCTTTTCCTCTGTTGATGTGCTTAGCATTTTCACTTTCGGCTGATGTTTCTCCTCTGAAAACGCAGGAATCACGGTATGCTTATTATCTTGATCTATATATGAAAGCTGATGCTTTTCAGGTGCTTGTTCAAGTTTCTGACTTAATGTGCCCTCTTGCTCTTGTATATTGTCCATCTTGATCGCTGAGATGAGCATAAGGATGGCAAAAAGAGCTGTATGAATTTTGATCATTCGCCTCATTCCTCCCTTAATTAATGTAGGCCGTAAGATACTTGTCCACTCTAACAAGAGCTTCTTCTATTTTCACGCACAAAGATTTTCATGCCTGTCCAAATTCCGTCATTAAATGGCATGTCCTAGATGAAATACGCATGAACTGGTAATGTAAGCGTTTAATATAGTCTCTTTTTAGCCTATAATCATCCTTATGCTCCTGATTATGGATTATTACATTTTCTTTTCATATGTATCAAGCTGGTTTGAAGTGTGACAAAAGAACCAAAATAAAAAGCTTTTTCTCATGAATGAGAAAAAGCTTTAGCTTCTTGCTTCTTTAAGATATTCAAAAATAACATCTCCACCATGCTTGGCAATTCCGCGAAAATGTTTAAAATCATCTTGATTGACCAATACAGAACGAAATGTTAAAAAATCATCCTTTTGAATGGTCACTTGTTTTTCAGTACCATTCCGTAATGATTCTAGTATTGTGTTGATGTGTTCTTCAGTCAAAAAAATCGCTCCTTTTCAGCCTTGATCAAATATTAAATATACCATTCGTTTTCAAAGCGTACAACGAAAACGAAAGAAAAACGTCTTTATCCTTTACATTGGTATGAAAATATTGCAAAATACTTTTTAATAGGGAATGAAATCTGTTTTTAAAGGAGAGGGATCGGTTGAAGATTGCAAAAATTGGGAATGTGATCGAATTTAGAAATGGTTTAACAGGTGTAGTTGAAAAAGTGAATGAAAACTCTGTTATTGTGGATGTCACCATTATGGACAACTATAGAGATTTAGAACTGGATTCACTAACAGTCGTTAATCATAAAAACTATAAAATCATCAAAGACTCCGTACATTAATTTGCAATCCTCAATTCAGACTACCGTTACATAAGGATATACGAAGCAGAGCTGATCACAATACCTTACTCTTTATGATTTATGTAAAAAAAGTGATCTGATGCAATATTAGCTCTAGACAGGAGAAACTAATATGCAACATTCAAATGATATCATTGTACGTTTTGGAAAAATAGAAGATGCTGAAACTACTTTAGAAATTCAAAAATCAGTGATTGCTGAGTCAGATTATTTACTGACAACGCCGGAAGAATACAAAAAAAACTTGTTAGAACACAAGGAATGGATACAGAAAAGAATAGAAAACGAAAATGAGACGTACATAGTTGCCCAAACTGGCGATCAAGTCATTGGATGGATAGCCTTTGAACAATCATCAAATAGAAAAAGAAACTCTCACGTTGGTTCTTTCGGTTTGATGGTTGATAAGAGCTATAGAGGTTTAGGCATAGGGGAAATGTTACTAACAGCATTATTAAATTGGGCAGAAAAAAACCCTTCAATTGAAAAGGTTAGTTTAGCCGTTTTCTCCACAAACCAAAAAGCTATTTCTTTGTACAAAAAGATGGGTTTTTTAGAAGAAGGGCGTAAAATAAATGAATTTAAAATAAATGATCATGAATACTGGGATGATGTATTAATGTATAAGCTCGTTTAATACGATGAAAAAGAATTGCAGAAATAAAGACATAATAAATTGAATCATCAATTTATTATGTCTTTTTCTTATTTTCTCTAACATCATTTGATGAAGGCGTCAGTCTTTTTGCGCGTGAAAGGTTTGCATTTCCGCTTTTGTTTTGTACATATCAACTTCTTCAGGTGTTATCACACCTTTATCAATTAAAAGGGCGATCACTCCAAGTAATGTGGAGGCACTCCATTTATATCGTTCTTTGTTTTGATGTTCAAGCATCTGAAGCTCTTCCTTTAATTCCATCAGCAGCTTCTCTGTTTTGTCTTCTTTGTTTGCCAACACAAACGCCTCCATTTCCATTCGCTCGTTTCAATTTTATCTTAAAGTAAATATATCAAGAATAAAAGCATGATACACCTTTACAAACATACGTTCTGTCATGTATACTATACATACGAGCTGGTAGCCCCCAGCCGTCCTAGCAAGTTCTATTCCTATTGGTATGAGAAGAGTGACATGACTCTTCTCTTTTTTTATGTGTGATCATGATCTTTCCCATAAAAAAAGACATGTCATCCACATGTCTTTTCTTATTGTTAGGCAAAACATGATTTTGAATGTTCAATGTCACCTACTATAGGCTACCATCTAGCATCTAGCACAAAAAATACCCCCTGTTTTTATACCTTTTCTTATAGAAGTCATTATCGCTCAGATGTTTCTTTATGTGATGTATGATTCACACTATACTAAAGATCATTTAGCAAGTTTTCAAACACAAAACTTTACTGATAACATTTTGCTGTTCAATCAGATCAAAATTCATACAATTTAACAAATATATGGATGATTTAAAATTGGTATGTTATTCTTATCAGGTAATTATTACTAATCAACTTAAAAAGGATGATAGCTTTGAGCAACCAATTGACTTTACTAAATGTTCATTTAGATGATTATATAACTAATAGCCAATTCGACAATTCTGATAAAGCATTTGAGTTATTCGCAACTGAGCAGATATTTAAAGACCAAGATATAGCAATTGATGAAGTCTCCGTCGGTCTAATTGGTGATAGCAAGGATTATGGTATTGACGGAGTCTACATCTATCTGAATGATGAATTAATCAATAATATTGAAGAAGTCGAAATTCATAGTAAGATGAATTTAGATCTTCATTTTCTTCAATATAAAAATACTAACACTATTCATGAATCTGTCATTGATAAGTTTATTGTAGCTACTGACTTCATTTTTGATTTAGATCAGGATCTTGACTCGATAAAAGATGCTGTCTCTATAAATCTCATTGAAAAAATGAATTTAATCCATACTATAATAAAGAAAATAGCCATAAAACACCCTAAAATAAATATTACCTTTTATCATGTGTGTAAAGGTGATAGCCGAAAAATACAAGGTCAAAAATATACAAACCATTCATATTTAAATAAAATTAAAATATTAAGAGATAAAACGCTCGAATCAAACTTAGGTAAGATGGATTTTGACTATAAGATCATCGATGCTGAAGTTTTACTGAACCTTTTGCGCAAAGAACCTGACTACTCGATTGCATTAAAGCTAAATGAAAATCCTATTGCTATTGATTACAGAGAATCTGACCAAAGAGGCTATATAGCATCTGTAAATGTAGTGGAATATTATAAGTTCCTGTGTGATCCTGTAGATAATTCTTTAAGAAAGTACTTGTTTGAATCTAACATTCGGGACTTCCAAAACAACACTTCTGTGAATAACGATATTGCAGAGACTCTTAAAGAAAAAAATGAATTTGATTTTTGGTGGCTAAATAATGGTATTACTATCATTGCAGAAAACGGCACATTAGTTGGGAAAACATTACAATTGGAAAACATCCAAATTGTGAACGGTTTACAGACTTCTCATACTCTATATAATTCTTTCAGTACTGATCTTCCTAAAACTGAAACTCGCTCAATATTATTAAAGATTATAATAACTGATAAAAAGGAAACTATGGACACTATTATCAAGTCGAACAATTCTCATAATCCTGTCCCTCCTGCTTTATTAAGAGCCACTCATAAGGTACAGAGAGATATTGAAGATTATTTTTTAGCAAATGGCTATTACTATGATAGAAGAAAGAATTATTATAGAAATCAAAACAAACCGATAAAGAAGATAATTTCTATAAATTATCTTTCTCAATGCTTAACATCTATTGTTGAAAAAAATCCATCAAAAGCTAGATCAAATCCTACAATTCTCACCAAAAAGGAGAGTGATTATGACAGACTCTTCCCTGATAGAAGACCAATGGAAACTTATCTCCAATCTATAAAAATAATGAAACGCATAGAACAATTCATAAAACAAGTGTTTAAACCAACGGATGAAGTAGACGTCGCTCTATCAACTTATTACCATTTCCATATTTCTAGGGTTCTAGTTTCAGTTATTTTGAATCAAGCTCGTTTCAATGGCGATAGAGACTTATGTAGCTTCAATATAGAAGACATAACTGACGAGATAATATTCACATCTTATCAATTTACAAAAGAATTAGTTTTAAACTACTCGCGTGAAAACGCTCAAAACAATCTAACCTATGTTTCGAAACAAATCCCTTTTAGTGAATATATAAACAATAATATCTCTGACCTTCTTACTAAATAAGATTATCTATACTCCTAAAAAATTAAACCTGAATTTTTCAAATTAAAATTCTATACTATTTAACAGAGCAATATAAAAAAGGTATCTCTATATGGAGATACCTTTTTTGCGTAAATTGCATGGTAACACATTTGAACTTAGCGATTATCAATCGTTTCTGGATACATATCGTGATTCATCATACGATACGATGCCATCTCTTCATACTTTGTCCCAGGTTTTCCGTAGTTCGTATACGGATCAATTGAAATACCGCCTCTTGGTGTAAATTTGCCCCATACTTCGATATATCTTGGGTCCATTAATTCAATGAGGTCGTTCATGATAATATTCATACAATCCTCATGGAAGTCACCGTGGTTACGGAAGCTGAACAAATATAATTTTAATGATTTACTTTCGACCATGATTTCATTTGGGATGTAGCTGATATACACGGTCGCAAAATCTGGCTGCCCTGTTTGCGGGCAAAGTGATGTGAATTCTGGGCAGTTGAATTTCACAAAATAATCTCTATTCGTATGTTTATTCGGGAACGTTTCAAGCACTTGTGGTGCATAGTCAAACAAGTAATTGGTCCCCTGGTTTCCTAGTAAAGTGACACCTTCTAATTCTTCTGGTTTTCTTGTCGTCATTTTGTTTCTTCCTTTCTATACGCCTCGTTTATTTCCCCACAATAGCGTGTGCAGTTGTGGTAAGACTCTCACACGATTCAAATCAGGGTCTTGCGCTACTTGATCTACAAGCATTTCGTATTTCTTTAATAAGTGCGTCAATAGGTACGCATCATTAGCTGTTGTTGTATCATCATTTCCCACCTGCAAATAAAAGGGGAGTTCTGGGTATTTCGCATGAACATCCTTTGCATAGGCTAGATCAAGATCATCAAAGATCACGACCTTCAGACTTGCATGTTGCAATCTGTTTCCCTTTTTCAATTCATCTATGATACGCGTAAGTTTCGTAAAATCTGTTTTCATATTAGAACTTGGTGGCTTTGGAGAAATGGTTAAATCATCTATCTTCAAAAACCAATCTTGATACATCGTTCCCTGCGTTTCAAGCGCCGTATCAATTCCTTCTTCATGCAATAAATCAATAAGTGATTCCATTTGTTTTAAAAGCGCAGGATTCCCACCTGAAATGGTGACATGAGAAAAAGCCTTTCCACCTATTCTCTTCAGCTCTTTTACAATGTCCTCTGCCTGAAGCCACTGAATATCATGCTTAGCTGAGCCATCCCATGTAAAAGATGAATCACACCAGCTGCAAGAGTAGTCACAGCCAGCCGTTCTGACAAACATGGTTTTTTGGCCAATGACCATTCCTTCTCCTTGAATGGTTGGACCAAAAATTTCTAAGACAGGAATCGCTTTAGTCATTGAGCTCAACTCGTTTCGGACGGTAAATGCAGTAGCTTGTTGGTGTCTCTCTGACAAAAACTTGAACACATACCGGTTTGTTCGCTAAAGTCGTTAAATATGCGGCCACTTTATCATACACAGTCTTTGCGACAACCTCAGTGGTTGGCATCGCGTATGGATCATTTGATGAGAATTCTTCATGGTCATTGAGCAGTGTATGGTCGTACTGTCCATGAATGAGTTTTTTTAGCGTGCTAAAATTCACAAGGAAACCTGAATCATCTAGATGATCTCCTGCAATCGTAATGTTAATCGTATACGTATGACCATGTACACGGCTACAAGCGCCAGCATCTTCTCTCGGGATAAAATGGGCTGCCGATACATGCATATCTTTATTCAATTCAAACGAAAATGGATGATTCGTCTGTGGATAGATTTGAGAAAGCATTTAGTTCGCCTCCTTCATGTCCATATAAGTGTCATAGCCATTTTTCCGAAGCTTACATGCAGGACATTCCCCGCAGCCATCAGAAATGATGCCATTATAGCAAGTGAGTGTTTCATTTTTCACAAAATCTAGCGCATTCAGTTCATCAGCCAGTTTCCACGTTTCAGCTTTATTCAGCCACATGAGCGGCGTATGGATGACAAATGGTTTTTCCATTGCCAAATTCACCGTGACGTTACAAGATTTCACAAACTCATCTCGGCAATCTGGGTAGCCGCTAAAGTCTGTCTCGCACACACCCGTGATAATATGACGTGCTCCAATTTGATACGCAAGAATAGATGCAAAGGATAAGAAAACTAAGTTTCTCCCCGGAACAAATGTGGAAGGCAGTTCTCCTTCTTTTTCTTCAATATCAATGTCATCTCTTGTTAAGGCATTGGGTGCAAGCTGATTTAAAAGAGACATATCTAATAGATGATTTTTCACACCTAGCTTGTCAGCAATTCTTTTGGCGACATCAATTTCTTCTTGATGACGCTGATTATAATGAAAGGTTACCGTTTCAACCTCTTTAAATTGTTGAAGTGCCCATAGTAAACATGTCGTACTGTCCTGTCCCCCGCTAAAGACAACGACCGCTTTTTCATTTTTCATTTTTCCTTTTCCTCCTTTTGCAGATCCGCACCTCCGCACAAAGCTGCATCTGAAAGGTTCATGAAAACCCCTATTTTTCTCAAAAGAAAAGACACCTTTACATGTGTATGAGGTGTCCCAGCCATAAAAAATAAAAAATGCCACATCCAAGGATACGGCAAGTCCTTAGTTTTTTATAGAGGGTTTTGCTAGAACCTCTCCCGTTTTCACGGATTTTTGTTCAATTTTCACAGAGGATAGTGTACCACATAATTGGTGTACAAGCTATCCCTTCTTTACTTATCACGTGATGCAGGCACTTTTTTCAGACAAAGAAAGAGGATAAAAAAGATACTGACATAGCCAAAAACAGGGTAAACCGTTGAAATGAGTGTGCCGTATCCAATTTTACTGATGACATAACAGCAAAGCAGAATAAAGGATATCGTATACATACTGTTCAATCGAATATACGCCCTCACCTGTCTTTCGAGACCGTATAAATTCCCTATAACGGATGTAAAGACTTCACCAAAGATCACGAATAAATAGATGAGATGAATGGAGTTTGCGACTTGATACACCACTTGGGCCATCGGAATATCATACGCTTCCAGCATTTCTAATGAAGAAAGGGATAAAAAGCAGGCGAGCAGAATGAGTGTCAGCATCAGACCTCCAAGCACCGCTCCCCTTTTTATAACGGCTTCGGATGTCATTTCGTTTGCGACCGGCACTAATACGGCTTGAGACAGCGCTAAATTAAATGCACCATATGAAATCGCAGACAACATCCATTCGCCCCCTCCCATTTGCAGCCCCAGAACGTGGCTTTCACCGCTACTAAACACAAATGAGTCTAGAAACACAATCAGCGAAAAGAAAATCAGCATTGGAACGACAAGTACATTGACACCAAATAACCCTTTTGAACCTTTAAAAAGGACAATGACACTTAAAATAATCGTTAAAAAAATACCATATTCTTTTGAGATGCCAAGTTGTTCTTCAAAAATAGCGCCTGCGCCAGAAATCATCACTGACGTCACACCTAGTAAAATAAAAAACATGACTATGTTAATATATCGACTCGCAGCAGCTCCAAATAAAAACCGATTCATATCTTGATAAGACTCCGCTTCAATTCGTTTGGAAATAAGCATCATTTTTGCGCCAAGGCCGGTGAAAATAACACCGCTAATCAAAATCCCGATCAATCCAATCCAGCCAAAACGAACAAAAAATTCTACGATTTCTTTTCCTGTAGCAAACCCAGCTCCAACCACTGTTCCTACATATACAAAGGCAAGCTGAAAAGCGGATTCATTTGAACGTTTCATATGACCCCTCCGCACCCATCACTTTCGATTGTCTCTTTTTTATCCTATGAGACAAGTTCCTTGAAAAGAAGGACAAACCATGATTAAATGCAAAAAAGGATTTTTCATTCAGCTATGAGCAAAACAGTTGAAAGTCAAAATAGGTCAGAGTATACTATAGTCAAAGATGGTCAAACAACAGACCATTTTATTTAACATTCATTGGTCAAATAAAGTCAAACTTTATTTTAAGGAGGTCATGGCTCATGCGTTGTCAACATTGTCAAGTAAATGAAGCAACTATTCGCCTGAATATGCAAGTAAATTCGTCCCGTAGCCAAATGGTTTTATGTGAAGACTGCTATACCTCTTTGATGGAACAGTCAAAAATGAAAATGGGTCCTAACCTGTTCGGAGGCGGTTCATTCTTCTCTGAGCAAGCAGGACATGCGACGAGCCAAGAGCGGCCTAAACAAAAAGGCTTACTCGATGAGCTTGGCCGGAACTTAACGGATGGCGCACATGCTGGTTTAATCGATCCTGTCATTGGCCGTGATGAAGAAGTCACAAGAGTCATTGAGATTTTAAATAGAAGAAATAAAAACAATCCTGTCCTCATTGGTGAACCTGGTGTTGGTAAAACGGCCATAGCCGAAGGACTAGCACTAAAAATTGCAAATGGAGATGTACCAAATAAATTAAAGAACAAACAAGTTTATTTATTAGATGTCTCTTCACTTGTGGCAAACACAGGTATACGTGGTCAATTTGAAGAACGGATGAAGCAATTGATCAAAGAATTGCAAAGCCGTAAAAATATCATCTTATTCGTTGATGAAATTCATCTTCTTGTAGGCGCAGGCTCTGCCGAAGGGTCAATGGATGCCGGAAACATTTTGAAACCAGCTCTAGCTCGAGGGGAACTGCAGCTAGTAGGTGCGACAACATTAAAAGAGTATCGTCAGATTGAAAAAGATGCTGCCCTTGAACGCAGGTTCCAGCCTGTCATCGTTGATGAGCCAACACAGGATGAAGCATTCGAGATCTTAAAAGGCGTTCAAGATAAGTATGAAGCCTATCATGGTGTCACCTATTCTGACGAAGCCATTAAAGCGTGTGTTCAATTATCTTCGCGGTATATTCAAGACCGCCACTTGCCAGATAAGGCCATTGATTTAATGGATGAAGCAGGTTCAAAAGCGAATCTCTCCATTGATGCAGCAAGTGAAGATGAATTAACAAACCGTCTTGCGCAAATTGCCGCTGAAAAACAAGCTGCTTTAAATGAAGAACGATATGAAAAAGCAGCGAAGCTTCGAGACGAAGAAGAAGCGATTGAAGCGAGATTGCAAAACAAAACAAATGACAAAGAACATGTCGTCACAGCTGAGGACATTCAGTCGATTGTAGAACAAAAAACAGGTATCCCTGTCGGCAAACTACAAGCAGACGAACAAACAAAAATGAAAGAAATTGATGTCCGCTTAAAAGCCCGCGTCATTGGTCAGGAACATGCGGTTGAAAAAGTGGCGAAAGCCGTAAAAAGAAGCAGAGCCGGCTTAAAATCAAAACACAGACCAACTGGCTCCTTCCTATTCGTTGGGCCAACAGGCGTCGGGAAAACCGAATTGTCTAAAACATTAGCGGAAGAATTATTTGGCTCAAAAGAAGCGATCATTCGTTTAGATATGAGTGAATACATGGAGAAACACTCCGTGTCCAAAATCATCGGTTCTCCTCCTGGTTACGTTGGACATGATGAAGCCGGACAGCTCACGGAAAAGGTTCGCAGAAAACCATACAGCATCATTTTGCTCGATGAAATCGAAAAAGCGCACCCTGATGTCCAGCATATGTTCCTTCAAATCATGGAAGATGGCCGGCTAACAGACAGCCAAGGCAGAACCGTCAGCTTTAAAGACACAGTCATCATTATGACAAGTAACGCTGGCAGCACAGATAAAAAAGCGGTCAAAGTCGGATTCCAGTCTGAACAAGAAGAAGCCATCGAAGAACAATCTTTGATTGATTCACTGAGCGCTTATTTCAAACCGGAATTCTTGAACCGTTTTGACAGCATCATTCAGTTTGATTCATTAGATAAAGACGATTTAGTCAAAATTGTGGATCTTCTGCTCAAAGATTTGTCAGAGCAGTTAAAAGAACAAAATCTAACTGTTCACATCACAAACGAAGCGAAAGAAAAAATCGCTGAACTTGGTTATCATCCAGCATTTGGGGCTCGTCCGTTACGAAGAACGATTCAAGAGCATGTTGAGGATCAAATGACGGACATCTTGCTTGAAGAAGAACAACTTACTGGATTTACAGTCGATGTTGAACATGACGAAATTGTTGTGAAAAAGAGCTAAGTACATCCTAAGGAGGATCTTCAGCTCCATCATGTTGAAGTGTCTAAATTCCATCTGAGCGCCGACGCTCCCCCTCCTCTTTTCCTTTACGATAAAAGAAAAAGAGGTGGATCACATGGATCACATGATCAATTGGAACTACGATTTGATCAAAATCATACATGAAGAAAAATTAAAAGAATTGCTCTTAGATGAAACAGCTCAAAAAAGATGAAGTTTCCAGATTGTTGACAAAGGGCTAAAATGAACTTGATTTTAGCCCTTTGTCTTCTTTTCAGCGTGATAGAAAACCTTTGCAGCCCTAGGAAGGACGAGTACTTGCGCGGAGCGAATTTGGCATTCGTGAGCACCAGAGCGCAGGACTGACAAAGAATGCGAGGGTTTGTCTACACGCTGAAAACTCCCTTTTATATGAGGGAGTTTCTTTTTTTACGGCTTTCAGAAAGCGCTTTCGTCAAAATTTCTTCACATAAACTGTCTTAATTTTATATTCTGACTAAAACCCTTCTAGAAGACACCGATATTAACTATAGAAAAAGATAGTTAAAGGATTTGGTGAGATAATGGACAAAACATCGTTAATTGGTATTATTTTAGCATTTATTGCACTGAGTGTCGGTATGGTTTTGAAAGGTGTGAGTCTAACCGCTCTTATCAACCCGGCGGCTATATTGATCATTGTGGTTGGGACAATTTCAGCTGTTGTCATTGCCTTCCCATCTAGTGAAATTAAGAAAACACCAAAATTATTCGGCAAAATTTTCAAAGATAGCAAACTTCCAACGATACAAGAAATGATTCCTCTATTTTCAAACTGGGCACAAATTGCTCGTCGTGAAGGTCTTTTGGCATTAGAGGCAAATCTTGAGGAAGTCGATGACGATTTTCTAAAGAACGGCTTAAGCAT
Source organism: Bacillus sp. FSL K6-3458 (assembly GCF_038005045.1). Lineage (NCBI taxonomy): Bacteria > Bacillati > Bacillota > Bacilli > Caryophanales > Bacillaceae > Bacillus > Bacillus sp. FSL K6-3458. Next base: position 2,757,266 of record NZ_JBBOSI010000001.1, read on the forward strand.
GGCAGTTGACGGTCAAAGTGCTGAATTTATTCGCGACGTCTTAACTGAAGAAGTCGATGCCATGTCGGAGAGACATCAGTCAGGCGCATTAATCTTTACACAAGCTGGTACATACGCTCCGACTCTAGGGGTACTTGGTGCCGTTGTCGGACTTATTGCCGCACTTGCAAACATGGGAGACATTGAAGCACTTGGACATGCGATTAGTGCTGCCTTCGTCGCCACACTGCTTGGGATTTTTACAGGGTATGTGTTGTGGCATCCATTTGCCAACAAGCTGAAGCGTAAATCAAAGGAAGAAGTAAAGCTTCGTCTCATTATGATTGAAGGGATTCTTTCTGTCCTTGAAGGCCAGTCTCCAAAGGTCATTGAGCAAAAACTTCTGATGTACTTACCAGCAAAAGAACGTGCAAATCTTGTCATTGAAGAAGGAGAAAAACAGAATGGCTAGGAAACGTAAAAAACATGATCATGAAGACCATGTAGATGAGTCTTGGCTGATCCCTTACGCCGATCTTCTTACGCTTCTTCTCGCCCTCTTCATTGTGCTGTTTGCATCTAGCTCCATTGATGCGGCAAAATATGAACAGATGGCTAAATCGTTTAATGTTGTCTTTACTGGCGGCACTGGCGTAATGGACCAATCAAGCATGCAGAGCACCGAAGAAACAGAAAACAGTAATCAAACCAAAAAATCAGCAGAAGATGATGAAGAAGAAGCAAAAGCGAAAGCTCGTGATCAAGCGGTATTAACAAAGGTTAAAAAGCAAGTAGATTCATTCATTGCGGATAAAAAACTTGGTTCGAAGCTTGAAACAAAGCTGACGGATGAAGGTCTGCTTATTACAATTGAAGACAGCATCTTCTTTGATTCTGGGCGAGCGGTGATCCGCTCGCAGGATGTTCCGTTAGCCAAAGAAATATCCAAGCTGCTCGTCATTAACCCTGCTCGTGATATCGTCATTAGCGGACATACAGATAACGTTCCGATTCGGAATTCTGAATTTGAATCCAACTGGTATTTAAGCGCCATTCGTGCGGTCAACTTTTTAAATATTCTCCTTGAAAACAGCAACCTAGACCAAGAGAACTTTAGCACAAAAGGTTACGGTGAATTTAAACCGATTGCCTCTAACGATACCGCAGAAGGCAGAAGTAAAAACAGACGCGTCGAAGTTCTTATTTTGCCAATTGAGAAAAAAGCAAAATAAATAGGAAGCCAGCAGCTTCCTTTCAGATCATGACAAAGGGCTAAAATGATGTTTATTTTAGCCCTTTGTTTTTCTTATGAGCGCGATTGAAAGCGCTTGTCGTTTATCGGTCCGCATGACTGACACCATATACGAGGATTAGTCTACATACTAAAAAGGAAGCCAACGGCTTCCTTTTTTATGTGTTTATTCTTTATGATCATATAAATGCTTGGCACGCAGTCCTACATGTTTGAGCATATCGATGCAGGCATCCTTCTCCTCTTCACTAAGCACACTGATCATCTCGTGAATCTCTTTTGCATGATCTGGGAAGATGTCATCAAGTAAAGCTCTTCCCTGCTCCGTAATATGTGCAAATGTCACCCTGCGGTCTTCTGCACAAGCTTTCCGGCTAAGGAGTTCTTTTTTCTCCAATTTATCAACCACATACGTGATGCTTCCGCTTGCGAGTAAGATCTTATCACCTATTTGCTGAAGCGGCTGATCACCTTTATGATACAGCAATTCTAATACAGCAAATTCAGTCGGATTCAGACCGTGCTTCACAATATGTTTGTTCATGTGGTGATTAATGGAGCGATAGGCACGTGATAGTACAATAAATAATTTCAAAGATTTCTCAACATTATGATTTTCCATTTTTTATCATCCTTTATGAAATGCAACCCACTAATGTGACATTAATAAACAATAAGTAAAATGTCAACATGTTGAACCGTTTTTAGCATGAAAAAGAGACCAGAACGAATCACCTAATTTTTTAAAAATCTCACAAGTCATCGTAATAAAGATAGGTTCAATGCTATAATAAGTCTATTAGGTAATACGTTGGAGCGATGAATCATGAGTATACTGAAAGGGTTTTGGAAGAAGATCAAGCTTTACCTTATTTTGGTCGTAATTCCAACCCTCATCATTAGTTATTTTATCTACGAAAAAGAAACTGAGAAAATTGATGTAAAAAACAAACAAACCGCTACACTTATGTTAAATATTCACAAAAACCAAATGAATTATTTAATCAGTGAAACAGAAGCAAGATTAACTTCCCTTGCCATGGGATTTGACCAGCCGCTTGAAGCGAAAAGAGTACAAAACATCCTAGAGAAAATCTATAAACAAGAACCTCGTTTTTCAGGCCTGTATCTCCTAGACCAAAAAGGAAATGTCACAGCCAGCACCACACCATTAAAGGAAAAAATCAACCTGTCATTTAGAGATTACTTTAAACGTATTCAAGTCACAAAACAGACCGTCATTACAGATAACTATGTAAGCCGCATTACTAAGCAGCGGATTCTCTCCATTTGTGTCCCTGTTTTGAATGAGAACGACGAAGTCACGGATGTGCTAGTCGCTGCGATTCAAATTGATTATTTAAGAAATATTATGAATGTATTAAACCCAGAGCTTCATTTTAAGATGCTGAATCAAAATGGAGACGTTGTGTTTACAAGTGGTCCACAGCCAGCATCTGAAAGTGATAGCACCGTGTCTACATATTTAGATGAAAACAGCTGGAAGCTGGAGGTTTTTCCGCAGCGTGCGACAACAAGTGAAGTACTGTCTGTGATGCTGTTTCCTTTATCCAGTGCATTTATTCTCTTAAATATCTTATTCACACTCGTCCAATATATCATTTTAAGACGACAAACCCAGCAGGAACGCCACCAAAATGAAGCACAAAAACTTGAACTCATTGGAACACTTGCGGCAAGTACAGCGCATGAAATTCGCAATCCATTAACAGGCATTAGCGGGTTTATTCAACTTTTGCAAAAGAAGTATCGTTCAGAAGAGGATCAGCTTTATTTTTCTGTCATCGAGGAAGAAATTAAACGGATTAACCAAATCGTCAGTGAGTTTCTTGTGCTAGGAAAACCAACGGCTGAAAAGTGGCAAAATAATTCTGTGAAAGAAATTGTGAGTGAGATCATGCCCATTGTATTTTCTGAGGCGAACCTTTATAATGTCGAGGTTGATTTGCAAATCAATACCATTCAAGATGTTGGCGTGTATTGCACGAAGGATCACATTAAACAAGTGGTATTGAATGTAGCGAAAAACTCGTTAGAAGCGATGCCAAATGGCGGTCATTTGAAGATTGTCATTGAGGCTGAAAAAGAACAGGTCATCATAAAAGTGAAAGATACAGGCGAAGGTATACCAGAAGAGATGCTGAAACATATCTTCCTCCCTTTTATTACGTCGAAGGAAAAAGGAACAGGTCTTGGGCTTGTTGTGTGTAAACGAATCATTTCGATGTATGGGGGGACAATCGATATCGAGAGCGAAGTGAATAAAGGAACAACCGTGATCATCATGCTCCCTTCTGCACACTAATAGCTGAAGTATTCATCCGGTTTTGCTAATGGCAAGACCGGTTTTTTGATGTCAATAAGAAGGACGATTGACAGAAAGGAGACTCATTTGTGATACAAGATCATGAAAGGAAGCAACAGATTGTTGTTCATGAAAAAGAAGATACTGATATTCATTCATCAGGTTGTCCAGTTCTTGACTATATTTAATTGTCGTCTCACCTGTATAGCCTTCTACTTGAGCAGCTTCTACCATTTGTCTTCTCTTTTCATCAATTGACATTAATAGCTGTTCTTTCCGTACATAAATATTCATGATCTCAGCTCCCGCTATGAATTCGTCTGTCTACGCTCTAAATGATCCGACACCAAAATTATACTTTATTTGTAAATTAAATTAAATATGCTTATTTTATTTAATTTTTTACAGCCTAAAGACCTTTTACCCAATGAATTCTGGGGGTAAACTTCAAAATTGGACAGGACTGACACATTGATTAAACAGAATTTTATCCTATGCAGAAGACCAAAATCAACTATTTTCTCTCTCATTTTATGTCTATTTTCCTAAAAAAAAGCTGATCTTCCGCCTCATGCGAAATGATCAGCTCCCACTATTAAACCGTTTCTTCTTCGTAAATTGGCACCCAGCCCTCAGTTGTGACAAATATGCGAACTGCGACGACTTGACGATCTTCTTGAAGTGTAAAGTAGTGACGAATATTCGGGGGCACAGAAATTAAATCACCTGGATTCAGTCTCACATCAAAAAAGACGCCGTCTTTGCCTTGAATGGCAAAGATTCCATGACCGCTCACGATAAATCTGACTTCATCATCCGTATGATGATGCTCACGTTTAAAGTTTTGAAGCAGTTCATCCAGATTAGGAGTCGCATTTGATAATGAAATCACATCCTGCGCTTTGTATCCTCTTCGCTCGGAAATACTCTTTATTTCCTCTTGAAACACAGTTAAAATTTCTTCCTTTTCATCATCTGTTAAATCGTACTTTTCTGATAACTGTTTTGGTAGTTTTTCAATATCCCAATGTTCATAAATGACCCCTTGCTGTTCTAAATACGCCTGAACCTCTTGTTCGTTCTCAAGTAACGTGTTCTCTTCATTATGAATGTAAATGGTCGCCATGTGTGTTTCCTCCTTTTTATTTAACAAGCTGCTTTTGATAAAGCGCTACTTTCAAATGATAGGTAAATAAAAATTCATAAGCCTCTAAGACTCGTTTGGCTTCAAATGCGCTTTTCCCCCAAACGGTGATGCCATGATTACGAATGAGTACAGCACCAGCATCGTCCGTCAGGTGCACTGCAAATTGCTCTGCAAGGTGCGGAATATGAGCTGGGTTTTCAATAATAGGAACAGCAACTTCTGCATCCTCTTCCCAATAACCAAGCGCTTTAATGATTTCATTACCTTTAAAACGAATTTCTCCTTTATCGCCATACAGCTCAGAAATGACATTGTTATCGATCGTGTGGACGTGAAGACAACATCCTGCTTTCGTCCGCTCATAAACGTATGTGTGAAGCAGTGTTTCAGCTGATGGCCTGAGCGGCTGATTCGGATGAACCGGCTGACCTGCTGCATCAACAAGAACAAAATCTTCATCGGTTTCTTTTCGTTTATCTTTGCCGCTTGCCGTCACCAAAAACGTGATGGGATCATCCGACACTTTTATCGATAAATTGCCGCTCGTTCCGTAAAACCAGTCTCTTTGTGCCAATTCACGTTTGACGTCTGCTAGTTCCTTCCAGCGTTTACTCTTCTCGTCTGCCATTCCTTCACTTCCTTTATTTGATCAAATTGCGCTTTTAGATCAACAAATGTTTCATACTCTTGATGTACGAGCCCTAGCTCTTTACATTCGTTCAGTAAATAATCACGCGCAAACGTGAGATCCGCATGTTTCGCTGCCTCAATATCAGTCACTGAATCACCAATCATGATAATAAAATCATCTTCCTGCGTCAGCTCTCGAATAATGGAAGGCTTGCAGCAGCCACAGCCATTTTGGCATTCTGAATCACAGGCATGCGGCCATTCAATTTGAATATGATCTTCTTTAAATGATGCATGGTTACAATAAATATTCTCTTGTTCGACAATCCCTTCAAGGATGGGATAGACAAAAAAGTCCATACCGCCGCTGAGTACATAGAAAGGAATGTCTGCTTTTTTGACATCATCGACAAACTGTTCAAATCCTTCACGAATCTCTGTATCCTCTAAAATAAATGACCGAATGGCTTCTTTCTGATCACTCGTCAGTAACTGAAACATCTGCCCGACGCCTTCTTGGATCGTGATCTCTTTTGCTAGAACACCATCCTTCCATTTCGTCCATTCTTTTGGAGCAAACTGCTTCATGATGCGAATGATATTATCATTTTTCGTAATCGTACCATCAAAATCACAACATACAATTGGTTTTTTCATTTATTCTGCTACCCTTCCCCAAAGATCAAGTGCTGCTTGTAAGTCTTGACAAGTTGATGCTTTTTCTTCGATAGACTCTTTTTTGACCACCGCATCAATGATCGAACGAAAGGCTTTCCCTCCTCCAATTGCTCCCCGCGGATGTCCGTGAATTCCCCCGCCTGCATTAATGACATGATCAAGTCCAAAATCTTTGATTAAGATCGGCACCATTCCCGGGTGAATGCCTGCTGAAGGGACAGGAAATGTTTGTTGAACTGTATCCTCTTTCACACATGCTTCGAAAATGCCAATGGCATCTTTTTTCGGAAGGGCGACTGATCCATAAGGAGAGGGAAAAAGACTTAAATCAGCGCCAGCATATCGATTTAATTTGCCTAAAAGAAGAGAATGCGAGAATCCATAGTCTGGAGAGGATGTCATTGCACCGCTCACTGCCGGATGTGCCATGATCGGCAATGGGATCTCTGGATCTTCAGCCAAGCTTTGCATGACATCAAGTCCATAGGCAAAAACGTTGAATAAAAGCGCATCAGCCCCGAGTTCGACTGCCTTTCTTGCTCGATCTTTCAAATCAAAAGTTCTACCAGTTAAATTAACAGCATAAAGCGTGCGATGTCCTGTCTCTTCATATGTTTCTTTTAATATCTTTTTTCCTTCCTTGATTCGATCTTCAAAAGGGGCTAATGGGCTTTCAAATAAAATCTCATCATCTTTGATGAAGTCTACTCCACCTAAAGCCTGTAAGCGGAGCTGTTCTTTTAAATCCTCCATATCACGACCGATCACGCCTTTAAATATACTCATCAATAGCGGCCGATCAAACACGCCTACTTTCTTTCGTATCCCCTCAATGCCAAATACCGGTCCTGGCAGACAGCTTTTAAACCTTTCCGAAAATTCGATATCAACGAGCTTTACTTTCCCATCCAGTGAAAGCTTTCCAAAAATCGTCGTCAACACCGCTGGTATATCAGCTGAAAAGTTCGCCTCAGGATAAGCAATGGTCACCTCTGATTGATACAGACCACCAATTGAGGGAGACTGTTCTTTTACGCTCACCACACGGCCTTTATGTTTTTTCAGCTGCTCCTTTTTGAGCTGCGGCAAGTCCGTCCATGACCCGACCGTTAACCCAAGTGCGATCTGCTCTGCTTTTCGGTCTATTTGTTCATCCTCTCGATGTGTTAGTACGTATGTTGCCAGTAGTTCACTCACTAGGAATCCCCTTTCGATTGCGTCCTGTATATGGTCAATAAAAAACCTCTTTAAGTGCTTGATCAGCGCGTTAAAGAGGTTTCGTCTCATTCATCCGAATCTTATCTCTCAGCGCTTGCTGCAAGAATTAGCACCGTGCTTCATGGAAGTCGGTTGCCGGGCTTCATTGGGCTAGTCCCTCTGCCTACTCTTGATAAGAATATTCAATTTTCTTAAATATTGCCTGAATTATCGCACCATTTTTTTACGTTGTCAATGGCTTTTTTTCAAATAACTGCAAGGCAGCGATACGATCAGCGGCTTCCTTTAGCCGCTCCTCACTTGTTAAAAGTCCGACTCTGACGTAGCCTTCACCGTGAGCACCAAAGCCATTCCCGGGTGCAACAACAACATGTGCTTTTTCTAATAATACATCAGAAAAAGTTTCCGATGTATACCCTTCAGGCACCTTTAACCAAGCAAAAAACGAGCCCTTTGGCGCACTGACGTCCCAGCCAATCTCTTTGCATGCAGCAATCCAAGTGTTTCGTCTTTTTTCGTACCGATCATTTTGTACTTGTACGCACGTTTGATCGCTTAAAAGTGCTTCTGCTGCTGCATCTTGAGTTGCTTTAAACAGTGACACAAACAGGTGATCCTGATAAAGCTCAATGGCTTCGATAACAGAGGCATTCCCTGCTGCAAAACCGACTCTCCAACCAGCCATATTATACGTTTTGGACAATGTATAGATTTCAATACCTGTCTCATTTGCTCCGTCTATTTGCAGGAAACTAAGGGGCTTTTCGCCGTCAAATCCTATGCCGCCATATGCAAAATCATGGACTACACACATCTTATTTTCATTCGCAAACGCAACAGTATCTTCAAAAAATGTCCGGGTTGCAGTCGCACCAGTCGGATTATTTGGGTAATTTAAGTACATCAACTTTGCTTGATTCTTATCCTGCTCTGACAATTGGTGGTAGTCAGGTAAAAAATCATTTTGTTCAAGAAGAGGCATTGTGACCATGCGAGCTCCGGCAAGCACAGCGCCTGACCAGTAATCAGGATATCCTGGGTCTGGAACAAGCAGCGTATCACCTGGATTCAGTAAGCATTGCGGCAATTCGACTAGTCCCGCTTTCCCTCCAAATAAGATGGCAATCTCTGTCTTTGGGTCAAGCGTGACGCCATATTCTCTTTCATAAAAAGCAGCTGCAGCTTTTTTTAGTTTCGCTGTCCCGCGGAATGAGGAGTATTGATGATTTTCAGGTTTTGCTACCGCTTCCTGCATCGCTTTCACAATATGTGGAGGAGTGGGCTGATCAGGATTTCCTTGACCTAAATTAATCACATCTGCCCCTTCCTGCACTTTTTTCTGTACTTTTTGTACAAGCGACGCAAAAAATTGTTTCGGTAAATGTTTCAATACATCCGATTGCTGGAATTCCATTTTTTCACCTTCTATTCAAGTTACATGACAATACAATCACTGTAATGGATTGTTTTATGAATTGTAAAGCAATTTTGAAAAAAGATTGACATGTGAACTGCAGCTCTGATAATATCTAGAATTAAGAAATGCAAGCAGACATGAAACAATTACATATTGATTTCTCTTATCGAGAGTTGGGCGAGGGATTTGGCCTTTTGACCCCAACAGCAACCGACCGTTAATACCACTGTGAAGTGGGGCGCAGCAAGTACAGCGCCAAGACAATTGTCTTATAGGGCACGGTGCTAATTCCATCAGACGTATGTGCTGAGAGATAAGAGAGGCTTCGAGCATACACGCCATCAAGCCTCTTTCTCTCAGGAGAAAGAGGCTTTTTTATATGATTTGGAGGGGAAGCAATTGGTTACACTTACGGCATCATATGAAGAATTAACAGAAAGTTCGGCAGTTGCACTTGCCATTAGACTTGGATTGATTCAGGAGAGCAGTCATTTAACATGCACTGAAATCGGTGACGGAAATTTAAATTACGTCTTTCATATTTATGATCACAAACAAGCAAAAGGACTGATTATCAAACAGGCCCTTCCTTACGCAAAAGTCGTTGGAGAAAGCTGGCCGCTGACATTAGATCGTGCAAGAATTGAAAGTGCAGCACTCATCAAGCAGTCAGAGTATGCACCTCATCTTGTACCAGCCGTCTATTATTCGGATACAGCTCTTGCAGTGACGGCAATGGAGGATCTATCACACCTTGAAATCGTCAGAAAAGGGCTAATTGCCGGAAAACATTATCCGTATTTATCAGATCATGTCGGAGAATTTTTAGGCAAAACACTATTTTACACGTCTGACTTTGCCACAAATCCTAAAATCAAAAAACAATTCGTGAAACAGTTTACGAACCCTGATCTTTGTGACATTACAGAAAAACTCGTCTTCACAGATCCTTTCTTTGACAGCGAAACGAATGACTTCGAAGAGGAATTAAGAGAAGAGGCACAAGCACTATGGGCTGATCTTGAACTGCAAGCAAAAGCAGCCGAATTGAAACGGATCTTCTTAACCTCTGCTGAAACACTGGTACATGGAGATCTTCATACCGGCAGTATTTTTGCAAACGAAACGGAAACGAAAATCATTGATCCAGAGTTCGCTTTTTACGGTCCTTTCGGATTCGATATCGGTCACTTTATTGCCAATCTGTTCATAAATGCTTTATCTCATGAGAATGAGCAGGATCAGCAGCACCTTTTTGATCATGTCGTCAATGTGTGGGCAACATTCAAAGAAGTGTTCACAAAAGCATGGAAAGAAGACAGTATTGAAGCGTTTAGTGTATCGGACAGCTTTTTAGAAACAACGTTTGACCGTATTTTAAAAGAAGCCACCGGCTTTGCTGGCTGTGAGCTTGTTCGCCGAACCATCGGTCTTGCACATGCGGCTGATCTCGATGCGATTCCATCACATTCTAGAAGGCTTCAGCAGAAAAAAGCAGCACTTACACTAGGAAAAACATTCATCAAACAATATCAAGCAGTGGAAACAGCGTCTGACCTCGTCGCATTATTCCAGCAAACTGTAAAGGAGTGACGAGTTTTGTCTAAAGAATTTGAAGTTCCCCGTTCCGTCGAATGGGAAGAAAACCGTATCAACATTTTGAATCAGCAAAAATTACCCGCTGAAACCGTGTTTGAGCATTTATATACAAAAGAAGATGTGTATGATGCCATTGTGACGCTAAAAGTGCGCGGAGCACCTGCTATTGGCATTACAGCGGCTTTTGGGCTCGCACTCAGTGCACAAGAGATTGATACAGAAGACATTGATCTCTTTAAGCGAGAAGTCGCTCGCCTGAAAGAATATTTAAACAGTGCTCGTCCAACCGCTGTGAATCTTGCCTGGGCATTAGACCGGCTTTATCAGCGCATTGAGCGTGCTGCTTCGGTGAATGCAGCCAAAACTGATCTTGTCCATGAAGCCATACAAATTCAAATCGAAGATGAAGAAACATGCCGGCAAATCGGTCAAAATGCTCTTCAGCTCTTTAAATCTGGTGATCGAATTATGACCATTTGCAACGCAGGCTCCATTGCCACAAGCCGGTACGGAACAGCGCTTGCACCCTTTTATTTAGCGAAAAAGAAAAACCTCGATCTTCACATTTACGCATGTGAAACACGTCCTGTCCTTCAAGGCGCTCGTCTGACGACATGGGAATTGATGCAGGGCGGCGTAGATGTGACGCTTATCACGGATAATATGGCAGCCCATACGATGAAAGAAAAACAAATTTCTGCCGTTATTGTTGGTGCAGATCGAATCGCTAGAAACGGTGATGCAGCAAATAAAATTGGAACGTTAAGTCTGGCTATTTTAGCTAAACACTTTCAAATTCCATTTTTTGTGGCTGCGCCTCTTTCGACCTTTGATGTGTCAACTCAGGATGGGTCAGATATTCCGATTGAAGAACGCGACCCGCAGGAAGTAAAGGAATTAAACGGCATCCAAATTGCGCCTCCTGACGTGCAGGTATTTAACCCTGCCTTTGATGTGACTCCTCACCACCTCATTTCTGGAATCATTACAGAAAAAGGCATTATCACTTCCAACTATACAGAAGAGATTGATGCACTATTCACCGAAAGCGTGTCACTTTAATCAAACAAAAGCGCGGGGTTCTTATCATTTAAGAGCACCGCGCTTTTTTGTTTCGTTCGTTTTTGCTAATATTTCTTTTTTCTGTTCTTCTGTCAACACGTTCATTTTGACGCATAGTGATGTGACGGCATACATTTTATCTTTTTTGCCCCATAACATGTTAGCAGCCTCCTTTTTCCCTAGGCCAACTTTTTTAGCTTAATAAAAGGATATGTCGCTCACTAAACATTTGGAACAGGTCAATTCATTTATTTTTGAACAAATGGGATGCCTTCTAATTCTAACAGGATCGCTTTCATCCCTGTCTTCGTCCCTGCATAACCAGTCAGAGTCCTGTCTTTTCCAATGACCCGGTGACACGGGATAAAAATAGGCAATGCATTGCGTCTATTAGCTTGTCCAATGGCTCTGACAGCCTTTGGATTGCCGATCGCTTCTGCAATATCAGCATAGCTTTTTGATTCACCATACGGAATAGTAGAAAGTGCCTCCCACACTTGCTCTTGAAACGGAGAGCCTGCTTGCTTGAGCGGGAGATCGAACACTTTCCGATCGCCCTTAAAATATTCATCCAGCTGTTTTTTCGCTTCTTTTAATACAGGCGTGTCTTCTTGTTTAAAACGGTCTCTCTGCTCTTTGACCAAAAACGATTCATCATCAAACTTCACTTCAATGATGGCGCCATCTTTCTCTAGTATGTATAATGCCCCGATTGGTGCGGTATAGACTGTATAATACACATTAAAGCTCCCCTTCTTGTTTCTGCTGCCGGAGTGGAAGCGTGAGATGGAACACTGTTCCGACCCCTTCTTCACTCTCTACCTCAATGGTTCCTTGATGCTCTTCAATAATTTTATAACTAACCATTAACCCAAGTCCAGTGCCTCTTTCTTTTGTTGTATAAAATGGTTCTCCGAGACGCTTTAGTTTATCCTCTGTCATGCCGCAGCCTTCATCACGAAGAGAAATCACAATGTGCTCCTCCCCCTTCCTTTGAATGCTCACGTATACATTTCCTTTCTGAGGCATTACTTCAATCGCATTTTTTAAAATGTTAATAAAGACTTGCTTCAATTGATTTTGTTCACAGTAGATGAGCGGAATATCATCGAGCACATCTAAATGCATTTGTACATTGCCAAGATTGGCCTGTGCGTGAAGAAGGTCCATCGTGTCTTTGACAATTTGCACGACATTTTTTTCTTCATAGATGATGGCCTGCGGTTTCGCTAAAATCAAAAATTCTGTAATGATGGATTCGATTCTTTTTAGCTCTGATGTGATGACATTAAAATAGAGCGAATACTCCCCTTCAATGTTTCCTTTGAGCAGCTGAATGAAACCTTTTAAAGCCGTCATTGGATTTCTAATTTCATGGGCAATTCCAGCGGCAAGCTCTCCGACAACATGAAGCGTATCCGATTTTCTTACCCGCTCCTCTAATTCCTTGCGCTCAGTCACATCTCTAAAGATGGCCAAATTCATGTTATGAATAATATTTCGTTTAAAAGAAAACTCCAAAATACGTTGATCTGGATGGTTCAGCACAAATGGAACTTCATTGTCCATCTCGTCTAATGACATCGCCTGAGCTGGCTGTGCCAAATTTTCAATTTGATATGGCGCAAGGATATGAAAAAGGTTCATTTCCGTTAAGTGATCATCTTTGAGGCCAAGCAGTTCACTTGCGGATGGATTCACATCAATAATCCGGTATTGATTATCGAAAAGAACAATGCCATCCATAGAGCCATTAAATACTTTACGGAATTTGAGCTCACTTTCTCGCAGCTCCTCTTCCATTCGCTTTCTGTCACTGACATTCCGTAGAATGGTTAAGTGCTGCCCTTCTAATACCGCATGCTTAGAGGTGAACTCAAGCTCTTTGAATTGGCCATTCGCCATTCTAAAGAGGAGTTCTTCTCTGATTTCAAGATTCCTGATATACCGTCTTCTTGTCGGCCGGTATCTGCGATCAGATTTGACTAGAAAATCCATAAGTTTCTTGCCAATCAGCTGATGCATCGGTAATTCAAAAATTCGGCAGGCTGATTCATTTGCCCTGACAATTTCTCCATCATCCGCCCAAATGATGATGGCATCCATCGCATTTTCGAATATTTCTCTAAAACGTTCTTCACTTTTTAGCAGCTTTTCTTCCATTAATCTTTTTTCTGTAATATCACGCATGATGGACATGTAAAAACCACTCATCACATTGGATGTGATGGTCAGTTCGAATAATTTGTGCTGCCCAGATTGAAGGGTAACAGGAAGTTCTCCCTTTGCTTTCCCTGTTTCTTTCAATGAAGTTAAGAGCTGCTGGAGCGCTGGAAGATTTTCTTCTTCAACAAATTCATTTAAGTAGCGGTCTGTTAAATCTGTTTTTTGAAGTTCAAAGCTCTGGCAAAAAGAGTGATTGGCGTCAATCATACAACCATCCTGATCAAAAATGACCATACCGTCAATCGCTCGATCAAATAAATCTTTAAACAGCTGCTCATTCATCGAACGTTCTCGCTCTAATATTTTCTTTGAAGAAATATCACGCATGACGACAATATATTGTTGATTCACCACGTCGTGCTCCGCCACAAATTCAATATATTTTGTCTCTCCATTTTCAAGTTGAATGGAGATCTCTCTTTTTAACGTTCCTTTTCGAAAAAAAATCTCAAGCGAGCAGTCAATTTTGTTTTTCGGGATGCCGTATAGGAAATCTAGAACGGATTTATTGAGGAGGTCTTCTTTCGGTGTTTGCACAAGCCTGCATGTCGCTTCATTGGCTTGGATAATGTTGAGGTGCTGATCAAATATAAAAATCGCATCTAACGTCTTATTTAACAGCATTTTGTGCTGTATCAATTCATTTCGCAAATATTCGTTCTCTTTTTCTAATTTTCTGATATTTTTCGCACCATCGAGCGTTTCAGTCATTCTCTTACACTCCTTTTCCAGCCTCATTCCTCTACAATATTTCTACAAGATTTTCATTGTTCCTTCATTCGACTCATAAAAAAAGAGAACTTTTTACACGAGGCTTGCTTCATTTGTTTCATTTGGATGACACGATTGTATAACGATTCTCTTTTCTTACGCTTCTTTTACAACCGTTCTACAATTTCACATCAAATAGCGAAATGAGCCAATTTGTATTTTAAAATGGGGCAAATGAGGGAACAGTGCACTTAGAACGTTTATGTTCGAAAAGAAGCAGGAAAGGTGATGTTATGACGTCAACGAGAGACAGTTATTTTGATAATGCAAAATTTCTTCTGATTTTTCTAGTTGTTTTTGGTCATTTGTTACGGTCATTCATACATGATAATGACTGGATACTCTACTTATATAAATTTATTTATACATTCCATATGCCCGCTTTTATATTGGTGTCTGGCTTCTTTGCCAAAGGTTTTAGAAAACCAGGTTTTATGAAAAAAGTCGCAGTTAAACTGATCATCCCATATTTGATTTTTCAGGTCATCTATTCTGTGTATTATTATTTCTTACAGGATCAAAGCATCTCTAACTTAAATCCGATTGATCCGCAATGGTCTTTATGGTTTTTAATCAGTTTATTCTTTTGGAACTTACTACTCATTCCTTTTTCAAAACTGCCATTCCACTGGGCAATGATCGTCAGTTTATCGATGGCGTTACTTGTCGGTTATGTGGACAGCATTAGCGATACGCTCAGCCTATCTCGTACGTTTGTCTTTTTGCCGATGTTTTTAGCTGGCTTTTATTTAAAAAAGCAGCACTTTGAATTTATCCGAACAAGCAAAGGCAAACTGACTGCACTTCTTGTACTGATGGCCGTGTTCATGTTTTGCTATTTTTATGAATTCGATTATTCCTTTTTATTTGGGTCACAATCGTACGCTTCTCTTGGAGATGAAGGACTCATTGCAGCGATGAAACGAATGGCATGGTATTTACTTGCATTTGCTGCTACCTTTAGTTTCTTTGCATTAGTCCCTACACGCCGGTTCTTCTTTACCAAATGGGGCACAAGAACGTTATATGTTTATTTACTTCATGGCTTTGTGATTAAGCTTTTAAGAACGACTTGGTTTGATGATTGGGCTCTAAATACGGCAAGTGTATTGATTCTATTGCTGCTTACGGTCCTCTTAACCTTTACCCTATCTAGCACATTTGTTAAAACTGTTGCACAACCAGTCATCGAGCTCAAAATGACCAGTCTGATGCGAACCATCACTGGCAGACAAAACAGTTATATTAAATAGAAAAAACGATCTCTCAGGATCGTTTTTTTCTATTTATTTTTGTTTTTCTGTTCAGTGTGACATTCATCATTTTTTTTAGGCTTCATTAAGGTATCAATCCATTTACTGCTGTTTATATCTCCTAGCTCGCTGCCAAATTCCTCTTCCAAGATATCGGGGTTCATCGGTTTTTTATGGTCTTTCATATCTTTACTTTTCACATGTTTTTTAGTCACGAGATGTTCCCCCCTGTTTACCTTGATGAGAATTTCGGTTCGCTTGGCGGTCTTCTGATTGCTCGTCAAATTGTGTTTGTCCTTGATCGTGTGCCATGCTTTCTGTAGGCGTCATATTATTCGTGAGTGCTTCATTTTTTGCTGTTTTTCTTTTCATTTGTCATCATTCCTTTTTAACATGTTTATTTCTTCGCTCAATTGATCAAACAGCTCTTTCATTTGTTTGACTGTCACTGGTTTTTCCTCAGGCTTTAACTCATATCCAATTTGCCCATTCGCTTCTAGTGTTGCTTTTTTGAGACTGCTGATGTCTGTGATGCCCTGCTGCTTTAAGCGCATTTTGAATTGGTCCCTTGTCAGCCGCGTTTTTTTCAGCTTGTGATCAAGCATTTCTCCATCCTCTAAAATCACCACAGACTTCCCTGAAACCAATTTTTCAAAAAAATCAAATTGGATCGACAGCTTTTCCATAATCACAAGCGCCACAATAAAAATGGCGGCCGCATAAATGGTTTCAAGTAAATTATGCTCAATAAAGGGTTGGATAATAATCGATCCAATCGAAATCATGATGACTGTCTGTTGAACCGTTAATTGACTAATGGATTTAGGCCCTGCTATTCTCAGCAGCAAGGTACCAACGAGCAGCATTACAATTGCTTTCCATAACACATCCAGCACGTCTCTTTCACCTCTTACCTATAGATTGCGAACATCCTTTGTGATTTAGCCAGTTATATAATGGAAATAAAAAACCAGCATTCAGTAGGAATGCTGGTCTGATTGTCGACAAAGAGTTAAAATGATCGTTATTTTAACTCTTTGTCTTCTTTTCAGCGTGATAGAAAACCTTTGCAGCCCTAGGAAGGGCGAGTACTGGCGCGGAGCGAATGTCACATTCGTGAGCACCAGCACGCAGGACTGACAAAGAATGCGAGGGTTTGTCTACACGCTGAAACCAGCATTCAGTAGGAATGCTGGTTAGCCGATGATCACACGCTCTTTCGGATAATGATAATTCGCTTCACTTTCCCGGCGGCCAATTAAATACAAGAAGCTTGGAATTCCAATCCGTCCTATAAACATGACCACCATAATAATACACTTACCAAATACGGACAAGTCAGACGTAATTCCGAGCGACAGTCCCGTTGTTCCGAAGGCAGAACAAACTTCAAATAAAGTTTCAAGAAGTGTATGATGGTCTGATAAAGTTAACAGAAACGTAGCACCAAACACTAAAATAAAGGCCATCATCGTCACCATGAGGGATTTATTAATATCCGCTTGATGAAGCTCTCTTTTAAAGATTTTAATGGACTTATTTCCTCTCGCAAAATGAAACAAAGCAAGTAAATTAAGGGCAAACGTGGTTGTCCGAATTCCGCCCCCTACCGAGCTTGGAGATGCCCCGATAAACATCAGCAAACATAAAAATAAGAGTGTCGGCTCTGTCAATTGCGTAATATCTAATGTCGAAAGCCCGCCACTTCTGGTAGCTGTTGATTGAAACAAAGAATAAAACAAGATTTCATGCCAGCTCTTTCCTAGAAAAGTGAACCGCGCTTCAAGTGCATAAATCCCAATTGCCCCAACGACAACAAGGAGGCCAAACGTGATCGTTGTAATTTTCGTAAACAATGAAAACGATGCATGTTTTCGGTCTTGATTGAATAAATAATCCTTTACTTCGACAAGTACCGGAAAGCCAATAGCGCCAAAAATGATGAGCAGCATCGTGATAAATTGGACGAAATAGTCATCTTTATAAGGAATTAACGAATTCCCAGTAATATCAAAGCCTCCATTGGTTGTGGCACTGATACTAGAGAAAAATCCGTGTAAAAAAGCGCCTTGCACATCGTAATACTTTAGAAAATACATACTTAAAATCAGACCACCTACAAACTCAATCAGCAAGATTAAATATAAGACCTGCTTCATGAGTTTTACAATTCCTGATAAGTTGCTCTGGTTTTGGTCTGCCATAATTAATTTTCTTTCTTTAATGCCGATCCTTTTTCGCATAACCAGCCAGACGAATGTACCAAGGGTCATAATGCCGATACCCCCGATTTGCAAAACAAATGCAAGGATCCACATCCCGGTCACACTAAATGTTTGTGACGTATCGACAACAGTCAGACCCGTGACACTGACAGCACTCACAGCTGTAAATAGCGCATCAATAAATGTCCATTTGACTCCTTCTTGGTGAGCCACTGGCAGACTGAGCAGTATGAACGACACGGTCACAGCAAGAAAATAATAAAGGGCAATCAGCTGAAAAGCCGACAGCCGGTCGATTAGTTTTTTCATTGGATTCATGGTTATTCCTTCTTTTATCTTTCTTTTCGAATACTATATCATTTTAATGAAAAGAAAAAAGATTTTAAAGGTATTTTGTGCTTTATTTACTTTTTCATCAAAAAGAAAAAGACATCCTTACGCAGAATGTCTTTTGATCTTTCTTATTTTGCTTCTAGTCTTCTAATTCTTTCGTTTAAATCAGGGTGTGTTGAGAAAAGAGAAGCTTTTCTTTTACCACTGATTTTCAGTGTAGCAACAGCTGCTTGATCATCATCTTTAATTCTTGATGTATACGCCTCTAGTGAACGAAGCGCATGAATCATTTTATCTTTTCCTGCAAGGTCCGCACCGCCGCGGTCTGCATGGAATTCGCGATGTCTAGAGTAAGCAAATACGACAAGGCTTCCTAAGATAGAGAAAATAATTTGGAAGACGATCACAGCGATAAAGTGAACAATCGGCACAAGCTCTTCACGTGGAACGAAACGGCTTGCGATCCATGCCGCAATTCTTGAAAGGAAGACAACAAACGTGTTGACGATCCCTTGGAGTAACGTCATTGTAACCATGTCACCGTTCGCTACGTGAGCGACTTCGTGAGCGATAACCCCTTCAACTGCTGCATCATCCATTTCATGAAGCAATCCAGTTGATACGGCAACAAGCGATCTTCTTTTAGAAGGGCCTGTCGCAAATGCATTTACTTCAGATGATTGGTAAATACCGACCTCAGGCATTTTAGAAAGGCCTGCTGCTCTTGATAGTCTGTGAACGCGGTCAACAAGCTGCTGCTCATCATATGTTAAAGAATCCTTTTCTGGATTTAACACACGCACACCCATCATCATTTTTGCCATCCAGCGAGACATCGCTAGTGACATAAACGAGCCTACAAAACCAACAACTGCACTGAATACAAGAAGATAAAGGATATTAAGTCTTCCGTCTGCTCCTATATAAGAACCAACACCAGTTGCTGCACTAATAACCGATAGGACAATACCAATCGTAGTGATAACAAGAATGTTCGTTAATATAAACAGAAATATTCTTTTACCCATACATAACCTCCGCTGTCATATTAAGTTCATTTGAACTTATTAATAAAATTATAAAAATAAACGTCTCAAATTGCAAGGAAAAAGGAATCGTTTTCTATGTTTATCATACTGGCTAAAACCTCGTCATTTCAATGATTACGCTACTTGCATCCGCAAACAAGTGAACAAATTGTGACGCATCGGTCCTATTTTAGTTTATTTTGCATTTTCATTAAAAAGAGATTATGATGTTGAATTAGATGAATAATCACGTTTTGACGTACAAAATGAGGTGGAACATGGTGACTTTTAAATTAACGAGAATTGACATGACGAGACTTCTGTATTCTCTAAAAGGCGAGGGAGATCTGACTCCGCTTCAGCTTTTGAATTTATCTGTAAAAAGCGAAAAGGAACATGAATATGATGAATTAAAAATCCCTTCTTTTTTTGAAAAACTCGAACGGCGCAAGCAAAAATCAGAGCACGGGCTTTCAACGAACGAAATCGTTGAGCTTGGCAACTTGTGTGAGCTGACTTCACTTAAATCAACAGCCATTCAAAACTGGATCAAGCGCGATATTAAAGATATGATCGGCCATCCAGAGCTTGGCAAGAAGTACTCCATTGATCAAGTCGTTATTTTATTAATTGTCCGGGATTTAAAATCAGTATTTGATTTTGATGCTATTCGTACGATTTTATCTGCCTTATTTAATACGATCACAGATCGAACGGATGATATTATCAGCCCCATCCGTTTTTATGAAGCATATGCGCACGTCCTTGATTTTATTTATCACCATACACATTTTCCATTAAAGGAAACGAATTTACGAGAAATGACAGAAGAGCAGACGGACAAGCTCCACGAAGAGTTTACAGAATTGACGAAGCCGCAATGGCATTTGATTAAAGGCATTATCAGTTCTACCGTTTTCTCCGTTTTCACTTCTCACTTGCAAAGCACGGCGCAAGAAATGATGTTTAATACGCTTCAGCTGAAAAAGGCTTAAAACTGAGCCCGAGGTGACTTTCATCACCTCGGCTTTTTTGTGCAGCAATTGCCAGCATAATTGCAGGCTGTTTTTTTCAAAATAAGAAGGCGTAACAAACATGAGGTGAAAGGAGGAATATGTGATGGCAAATCGAAATCAACTTCTTGTTCCTGGAGTGGAACAAGCTTTAGATCAATTTAAATACGAGATCGCTCAAGAATTTGGCGTGAATCTCGGTTCAGATACAGTCGCACGTTCAAACGGTTCTGTTGGCGGCGAGATGACAAAAAGACTCGTACAGCAGGCGCAATCTCAAATGGGCCATTCAACTAAATAAAGACATGGTGAAATACGCCGGATCTATTCTGGCGTTTTTTTACTGTTCATATGTAGGCTCATCCCGGTTTTCACGGTATGAGGGCGATGTGTTGTTTCCTTTTTGTTTGACGCCATCTCTGTTACGTTCGCTGTACGGACGATTCTGACCACTGTCGTTTTTTTTACATGCTTTTCAGCATCACCACGTGATGTGCCGTTTGGATGTTTTTTTTCATCTGGATCAGTTGAGTGATTTTTTTTTTGCTCTTTGTCTTTTTCAAAAGAGCGATCCTTTTCTTCTTTTCCCTTTTTCTCTTTGTTGTCAAGATTAGGGCTTGTTTGGTGAGGCTTTTGAACAGCTCCTTGCTCTTCCCTCTCAACTTCCTTCTGCTCTTTGTCTTCGCCTTCAGGAGCTTCTTTATCCGGCTGCATCTCATCGCTACCGTCTGTCTTTATGTCTTCTTTTTTGTCTTCGTCTTTTTGATCTTCATCAGCATTTTTCGGCTCTTCTTCTTTGACAGCCTCGTCATCTGCTGGATCTTCATCTTCTTTTTTAACGTCCTCTTGTTCGTTGTCTTGCATTTCCTGATTTCTAATATAAGTTCCTGTTGAAATGCCTGCTTTTTGTGCCTTTTCTCTTGTTTCCAGGTCACCCTCCACAGTTTCCAGCTTATAATTGCGCTTTTGATATTCCCCCGAGATGGTGCTGATTTTACTTTTTACGTTTGTTTTGTATGTATGATCCTGCTTGTTTTCATAAACAGTTGAAATATAAATGCTTTTAGAGTGGTTCACGTATCCTTTTTTATCACAATCATCGATGATTTCCTGCACGACTTTGGTCATGTCGTTTTTTTCTAAATCTTTCATACTGGCCAGTACTTGCTTCGCATCTTTATTCAGCGGAGTGACACCGATCACTTGATAATTGTGATCGAGTTTCAGCTCAAAGCTTGGGTTAATGTCAATCGTCATATATGCATATGCTTTTTGACTTGAGAAAGATGGCATCATAGTGAAAATCACGACAATAATTGCTGCAATTGATAGAATTCCTGCATTTAACGGACGTAAACGAAGCAGGTCAAAAAAACCGGCTCTTTTTCTTTCGAGACGTGATTCATTCGGAAACGTCACTTCTTGACCGATTTCATAGTCTTGCTGTTCATACTTTGTCCGCAGAAATTGTCCATCAGGGGTCAGCAGTGTGACATATTTTTTGTTTTTCTCTACTATAATGCCTCTTCTCATGAATTAAGCACCCCTTTAAGGTAATCTTTCAAATACACATAATCACCTGTCATAATGATCGCCATCGCAATAATATATTTTCTATTTCTCTCAATCGTTTTGCGGCTGACTTCCACTAGCTTTTCCAGCTGTTTGACTGGCAATTGTTTTTTCTGAAATAAAATGGTTCTCAGTTCATCGTGCTTAACGAGTGTATGGGCCACTTTAATGGCATTTTGTCTCGCATCCGCATGCTTTGGTGAATGCTCAAGCAGTTCTTGAAACGTAAGACCATATACTTTCAA
The DNA here is from genome assembly GCF_038005045.1 of Bacillus sp. FSL K6-3458. Classification (NCBI taxonomy): domain Bacteria; kingdom Bacillati; phylum Bacillota; class Bacilli; order Caryophanales; family Bacillaceae; genus Bacillus; species Bacillus sp. FSL K6-3458. Next base: position 2,779,240 of record NZ_JBBOSI010000001.1, read on the forward strand.
TCGTTCTTTAAAATGTTCAATCTCTTCTCTTCTATGTTCTTGTTCAATTAAACGCCTATATTCATTTGCAGAAAGCTCTGCTTCAATCATGCTTTGCGAGTATTCGCCATTCTCACTTTCTTGAAGGTCCATTTTAACCGTTGGCGCGTTTCTTGCTTCTTTTCGAATATAGTCGATTACTTTTCTTTTAATAATTAACTCCGCAAATGCAAGGAGTGAGTTGCCTTTTTCGGCAGAGTATTTTTCTATCGCTTCATTAAAGGCAATTAAGCCTACGCTAAATTCATCATCTTTTTCATCTATATATCGTTTACAAACGGATGAAACCGTCTTAGCGACAAATGGTTTGTATTGCTCTATTAATGCATTTTGCAGCTCGGTATCACCCTGTTGGATGTTGATTGCCGACTGCTCTAATGTTTGCTTTTTCTTTCCCTTTTTAAACAAAAGGCTAAGCAATGGTTTCACCTCAGTTCTCCCTATATTACTCATTTATGATAGCTAATTTATGAGGGAAGCGCAAAGGAAGAAATGAGGAATTCATTTCCTGTTACTCAATTGTGACATGTATTTCTTTATCTACTTTACAACGTTTCGTTTAAAAGCAAAGAAATAAGGGGGTATCCCCCCCTTTTTTGTAATATACGTGTTATGAAAATGAAATGATATTTCTTTCAAAAAACCTACTCTTCCAGCCGAATCTCTTGTTTTTCCTCGTTTTGCTGGCCGCCTTTTCTTGATGGACTTGATAAAAACCAACCAAATGCTGCAATCGCGAGAAGGACCGTCCAGAAAATGATTTTCCATAATGTTGAATGAATGAAATGAGAGGACACGATCCCAATGGCTGGATGAGAAAGTGTATAGAGCGTCAACTTCACACCAACCCATCCGACAATGACAAATGCTGCTGTTTCTAGGCTTGGTCTCGTTTTAAGCAGTTTCACAAATACAGTCGCCGCAAACCTCATGATCACTAGACCAATGATACCGCCTAATAGAATGACAATAAATTGACCGCCATCAAGCCCGCCAATTTGTGGAAGGTTTGTTGCTGGCAAAGTCACAGCTAATGCAACGGCTGCTAAAATAGAATCTACTGCAAATGCAATGTCAGCAAGCTCAACTTTCACGACGGTTGCCCAAAAGCCGCTTTGTTTCATGTTTGTGTCTGCTTCCTTTTTCTTAAATACGTGCGATTTTAAAATATGGTGAATCGAAATATAGAGAAGATAAATTGCGCCAATGGCTTGAACTTGCCACACATCTACTAAAAACGAAATAAGAAAAAGAGAACCAAATCGCATGACAAATGCTCCCGCAAGTCCGTAAAACAATGCCTTTTTTCTTTGTTTTTCAGGAAGGTGTTTGACCATTACAGCCATAACCAGCGCATTATCAGCTGCTAAAATGCCTTCCAATCCAATCAATACGAGAAGAACCCACCCGTACTCTAAAATAATTGCTGCATCCATCATCATTCCTCCTTATTTTTTATCTATTGTCCCACAACAGACAAAGGCTTATGAATGCAAAAAAGACCTTTGCCTGTAATGGCAAAGGTCTTGCTAGACATGTGATATGTAAATCATGCCAACAAAGCCGATGGAATGAGATTCCATGTAATGACGACTTTGTTTCCGGTGATAACCGGACGCTACTCCCCTTTGGTGGGATTAAGAATATTTAGATTACTTATATCATAATCAACAGATCCCGGATTGTCAACAGGTGACTTTTCATCTTCACCCGCTGATTAAGCCGTTGGTGTTTCTGTTTTTCTTTTTCTTCGTTTGAGCCACACGTAGACAACAAACAACAAGAGCACACCAATTCCAATCGGCAATACATATGGTTCTAAAATGGTTCCAACCTCTTGCCAGTTCTCTCCAAGGACAAATCCTAAATACACGTACACAAATGTAATCGGCGTAATCGCCAAAAACGTATACAGACAAAAAACCCACACATTCATCTTCGCAATCCCGCACGGAATGGAAATAAGGGTTCTGACCCCTGGAATAAACCGGCCGCTAAACGCAACAAATCCGCCATGCTTTTCAAAAAAGGCATCCGACTTATCAAGTGACTCAGGTTTAACAAAGAAATACTTCCCATATTTATTTAAAAAGGGTCTCCCTCCATAACGCCCTAACCAGTACAAGGTCAAGGGGCCTGCCACACCGCCAATAGAACCGGCAGCCACAACACCGATGAAGGCCATGTCCCCTTTTGAAACCCAGTAACCTGCAAGAGGCAACACCACTTCAGCAGGAACAAATTCAATGCATAATGCAAGAAAGATGCCGAAGTACGACAAATTCTTAAAGGCATCAGCTAATGAAATAATAAAATCTTCGATGTTTATCAATCCCTTTCACACATAATCAGTTTGACAGGCTATGCTTGCAAATCGTACCGTGCCACCTATTAAACGAATAAAACACCAAAAACGATTCACTTTTTTTCGTTTTTTTACATTAAATTTGATTTTACTATAAAAAATGTTCAAAAAAATGCTGAATGCCCTTTTTAAGTAAAGGAAAAGTGAACACAGGCGCCACTTGATCCGATATATTAAGTATATGTCTGTTTTTAGATACAGGAGGTTTTCTTACATGACACATTTAACAGGAAGCTACAACGGATGGCTTGTCTTTCTGTCAGTCGCTGTCGCCGCTGTCGCCTCCTACTCAGCTCTTCAATTAGCCAGCCGGGTGATCCAGTCGAGCGGCGCAAAGAAAAGAGTATGGTTGATCATTGGTGCGATGATCATGGGGATGGGAATATGGTCAATGCATTTTATTGGCATGATGGCGTTTCATCTACGTTCTGGTATCACATATGAAACACCCTTACTCATTTTATCGATTTTGGCCTCTTTTATCGGTTCTTTCATTGCTTTTTCAATATGTATTCAGCAGCAACTTTCCACAAGGCGACTTTTGATTAGTTCGATCACGATGGGCTCAGCTATTTGCAGCATGCACTACCTCGGATTGGAATCAATGGCGAATGTCACCATCAGCTATGACCCTGTTCTCTTTTTTCTTTCGTTTTTTATTGGTGCGCTCGCTTCATTCTTTTCATTACACCTTTTTTTCCGGCTCCATCGCTCTGAGAAAAGGCGGGAAGATCAGCTGTTAAAAATAGCGGGTGCACTGATGATGGGCGGTGCTATTGCGGGCATGCATTACACTGGCATGGCGTCTTCGACGATGTTTTTTCATTCAGATGGTCAGGTCGCTGCGGGTGGTTCTCTTGAAATGTCACCATTTAGCCTGTCCATTTTCATCGGCCTGATGACGCTTATCGTCCAATCACTCATGATTTTCGGCGCCTATATTGATCAACGGATTATGTCACAATCAGATCAGCTAAAAGAAAATGAACAGCGGTTCCAATCACTGATCAAACATAATATAGATGGTATTATCGTGTTATCTGTTGATCGAAAAGTGATATCGGCGAATGACCCAGGCAAACACATTTTGAAAATGTGCAATTCCTGGATTGGTGATGATGTGAGTCAATACGTCATGCCGACTGAGATGTGGGAAGACTTTATTTATCAATCAAAAAAAGCAATCACGCGCGAAGCAGAACTGAAAGCAGCAGATCGTTTTTATTATTATCATGTTACATACATACCCGTACACGTCAACCATACACTTGACAGCATTTATCTCGTTTTAAAAGATTTAACCCAGCAGAAGATTGCTGAAAAAGAAATTCATGTGATGGCACATTATGATGCATTAACTGAACTTCCGAACCGTCGTCACGGAATTAATCATTTAAATGATGTATTATCCGCTCAAGAAGAGACAAAAACGTCAACGGCAGTTCTTTTTCTTGATTTAAATCGGTTTAAAATTATTAATGATGCCCTTGGTCATAACATAGGCGATCTGCTGTTGAAAGCCGCCGCAAACAGACTAACCAAATGTTTGCCTGACAATGGCTTTATTGCAAGAATTGGCGGGGATGAATTTTTAATGCTCTTTCCTCACATGGAGCATAACACACATAAAATTGAACAGCTTTTGAAAAACATCATTCGCCAATTTGAACGTCCTTTTTTCATTCAAAACCATCAGCTCATTACATCCATTAGTATTGGAATCGCCATCTCTCCGCAAAACGGTAAGAATGGTATGGAATTGATGAGAAAAGCAGATATGGCCATGTATTTATCAAAGAAACATAAACAAAGCCGCTATGAATTCTTTACTGAATCTATGGAGAGATTGAGTGAGGACAGACTCAATCGCGAACTGGAGCTACGAGATGCCATTCAAAGAAAGCAGTTTGTGCTTCATTATCAGCCGCAAATCAGCGCCAAAACAAGACAGATGACAGGTGTTGAAGCCCTTTTAAGAATGAAAGCACCAGACGGTTCTCTAAAATCACCAGAGGCTTTCATTGAACTTGCTGAAGAATCGGGCCTGATTATCGATATTGGAAGGTGGGTCATTGACACGGCATGTAAGCAGGCAAAATTGTGGTATGACAAGCAATTGAAAATCCCTGTAGCGGTCAATTTATCTGCTAAGCAGTTTAACTCTGAAGACTTAATTGATTTGATCAAACTAACGCTAAAAAAATACGACCTTCAACCATCACTTCTTGAGCTTGAAGTGACAGAAAGCATGACAATGGACAACATCAAGCAGTCAAAACAAGTACTGACATCTCTAAAACAACTTGGCGTCCGTATTAGTATTGATGATTTTGGTACAGGCCACAGCTCTTTAAGCTATTTGAAGGATTTGCCGATTCACCGTCTGAAAATTGATAAATCATTTATCGAGGATATTTTGAGCGATTCAAAGTCTGAGCAAATCACAGGGGCTATTATTGCAATGGGGCACCAGCTATCTCTAGAAGTCATTGCTGAAGGTGTTGAAACTTTTGCACAAGCGCAACTTTTATCTGCGCAGGGCTGTGACGATCTACAAGGCTTTTATTATGCCAAGCCACTTCCAGCTAGTGACATTGAAAAATTTATCGCCTATCCTGCTCATCAGCTGGATACATAAAAAAGGTGCCAACCATGGCACCTTTTCGTTTTATCTAAATAACAAATGCTGACTGTGAATACCTGCTTTTTTCAGCAGACTAATTAATTGCTCCTGTTCTTCACGCGAAAGACCAGAAAACGCCCGCGCAATTCGAAGAGAATGGATTGGATAAATTTTATCCAAATAACTGCGCCCTTTATCTGTTAAATGGGCATAAACTGACCGCTTATCCTTTGGGTCCTGTTCTCTTTCAATGAAACCATTTCGTTCTAACTTGTCAATTACGTACGTAACATTCCCGCTGACAAGCAGGAGTCTTGAGCCGATTTGCTGAAGTTTTTGAGCACCTCTCGTATACAGTAATTCGAGAACGGCAAATTCAGTTGGATTGAATCCATGCTCCTTGCTGTCTCTAATACTGTGTTCGGAAACGCTTTTAAATGCCCTTGCAAAAACTTTGTAAAGCGTCATTGAACGTTCTACTTCTTCTTCATTAAACGATAGTCTCATCACATATCTACCTCTTATAATATTTTTTTAACTTCAAGGCTTTCTTGCGGTGCAGTTGGAGCCTTTCGTAAAAAATAGAAGTACGTTTTTGAAAACCCTTTCAACCACATAAGTGACTCCATTCGTGTTATGTATAAGATTTCGATATAAACTTTTAAAATCCTTCTTATTTTTCACAATCATCTCGAAAAAAAGCTTTTCCAGCAAACCATCATGTTACGACAAATTTTAACATAATCTGTAAAGGCTCTATATTTTCTTACATTTGATTCGTCAAATTTCTACAAAATCCAATATTGCTATAATATTAAACACACAAAAAAAGAACCCTTCATGTGACAACGCACATGATAAGGGATGTTAAAGATAGCGATCTGTTTTGTTGAAAAAGAAATGATACTCTTTTTTTAAGTCACTAATTGTCATGTTCTTGGTCATATCAGGGCTATACACCCCAAGTGAGCAAAGCTGCTTCGTATAATAATGTCTTTCTTTCGCTAAAGCTTCTTTTAATATACGCCGCATGACTTCTCCCCTCCTATCAATGGATATGGATCGGGTGCTTATGAGGACTTTTTATACAAATCATTTTGTACGGCTCTAAGAAGAGCATGTGCATTCTGACCCGCAGCCTGCATGAACTGCTCCAGCAGTTCATCCCTCTTCACATCTAATGCGATGATTTCTTTTGCCATACGGATGATCTGTGTTTTCTCCATCAAGTGCGCCTCCTCCTTATTTTTTCTTTTTATTATCATATGTTCACGTGATATGATTTGCACTTTATATGTTAATTTTCCTTCCATTGTTTTTCGTTTTTTTCATTTTTGTGTTATATTATCTAACAAACGTTAGGTTTTTTTACTGACTGTTCGATATAATATGAAGAAAAGACTTGCAGGGGTGAGGATATGACGCAGGAAGATGTATCTTATAAAGATAAAAAAGTCATTTCAATCGGGATTGTCAGTGAATTAACAGGGCTTTCCGTCAGGCAAATCCGATATTATGAGGAACGTAAACTCATCTACCCCCAGCGCTCAACAAGAGGCACACGGAAATATTCTTTTTCTGATGTAGAACGTTTAATGGATATCGCCAATAAACGGGAAGATGGTGTGCAGACAGCGGAAATTTTAAAAGACATGAAGAAAAAAGAACAGGCATTAAAAAGCGGACAATATAAGAAAAAAATGCTGGAAGGACAGATCAACGCGCACTTCCGGTACAAGAATCGATGAACTAAATAACAATTGCTTACTCGGCAAAATAGACTTAGCATCTGATCGTCCTGAATATGAATCGATGAAAGCACGAACTGACCCAAAGACCGATTCTTGCTGAAGAGTCTATTTCAGGTAGCGAAAGGAAATGCGTTACAGCTCATCTTGAATCATTGAAGCAACAAAACGAGGCAGCAATTGCAGCCTCGTTATTAGCTAAAACAACCATTCAACTATTTATCACCTAAGATACTTGATCTTTAACGATTTAGTTTTTCAAATTTGTTCAGGAATCGAAACAGTTCGTTCATTGAGCACATTCCCCGTGTTTAGCGTCGTTTTGGGTTCTATTAAGAGCAAGTGAACTTCTTCTTCAGCAATGGGCTGATGTTCAACTCCTTTTGGAATCACAAGAAATTCCCCTTCATGAAGCGTTATTTCCCTATCCCTAAAACGGATGACTAGATTGCCTTTCCACACAAAGAACATTTCATCCTCATCATCATGGTGATGCCAAATGAATTCACCCTTCATTTTCACCATTTTCATGTATGAGTCGTTCAACTCTCCACCTATTCTAGGATTCCAATAATCATTTATTTGCGAAAATTTTTCTTCGATATTTACCTTTGTAATCAATCGATTCCCCTCCTTATTAAATGGAAACGTCTGTTTTAATTGCCACAGCTAAAAAATTCTCATTTTCTCCTCTCGATCAGATAAAAGGGACGCCGCAATGAGCATCAACCTCTTCTATCATTTAGTTTACATACTTCTTTGGATCACGTAAAATCAAAAAATAGCATATAGATCATCACAATTTGTGATGCAAAAAAGGAGAGTTAGTTTGGATATTAAATCTTTGGAAGTATTTAAAGCCGTTGCCATTGAACAAAGCATCACAAAAGCTGCTCAAAAATTAAATTATGTGCAGTCCAATGTCACCGCAAGAATCCAACGTCTTGAACAAGAGTTAGGTGTACCTCTTCTCTATCGATATCATAAGAAAATATCTTTAACGCCTGCAGGACGTGAACTGCTGCCCTATGTAAATAAATTACTATCCGATTACGAAGAAGCGATAGAAGCAGTAAAGCTTTCCTCTACTCCGCGGGGATCTTTACACATTGGATCTATAGAGTCCACCGCATCTACAAGATTGCCCAGCATTTTCACAGAATATCACAAAAAATTTCCACAAGTAGAATTGAGCTTGTATATGGCACCTACAGTCGATCAAGTTAGCGCTATCCTCAACTACAAAGTAGACAGCGCGTTAGTAGATGGGCCAATTCTTCATCCAGAAATCATCGAGTATCCTGTATTGGAAGAATCCCTCGTTCTCATTACAAGCTACTCCACGGAGCAATTCCAGGTAGAATCTATTTTACATGAGCCGTTGCTCTCGTCATTCGCCCATTGTATTTATTTAGGACGATGGCAAAAGTGGCTAGAGAACAACGGCTATCCTCCTATGAAGGTCATGGAATATGGTACGTTAGAGGGCGTCCTTAAATGTGTTGAAAGCGGGCTGGGCGTGACTATATTACCAAAATCTATGGTTGAATCTCGGGGGGAAGGCAAATTTACCTGTCATCCATTACCGGAACCGCATCGGATCGTGCCCACTGTGTTGATCAGGCGACGTGATTCGTACATGACCAGTGCTCTGTCACAATTTATGGAGTTAATAGGCATTACGAATATGTGATCTGAGACAGATCATTGTTTTCATAAATAAGATCATGTGTGATAAAAAAGAGGATAGATAGAGCGACATTCTTTCAGCTCTTCTATCCTTTTACATTATCTCAACTTATGCCTGATTTATCATAAAGCATATGAACGATTCTTTTTATTTAGATGAAGCGTCAGTTCCTTCAACAACCCCTACAAAGTCAATTCGTACGCCGCCTTTTTCAGGATCTTCTTTCACCCGAAAGGCAAGCGCCTTTTTTTCTCCAGTGTTTGCATCTTTATAATTTGCATGAAAGACATGGATGCTGGCTTCTTCCAATTGAAAATCTTCATAAGAAAGCGTCTCAATTCCCCATTCCTTTTTCGATTTAAGAATGTCACTTGGGCTTGGGACTGCGCCTCCGACATAGACATTGTCCATTTTTCGTTTATTTCCTTCAGTTATCGCTTCTAACATATGCTCTGATGCCACAAGTCTTCTGTCTTTCCCCTCGTCTTCTCTTGAACATGCACTTAGCAAAACAATGCACATGAAAATGAATAAAAACTTCTTCATTTTTTCTCCCACCTTCTCCTTAAAATGTAAAGGATGGAAGCGCTATATGCAATCTTTATTCAAAAAAGACTGTAAAACGTTACATTTTACAGTCTTTTGACTACATCAGTGTATGAAGAAATGCTGTTGCAATTCCAAAATAGATGAGTAAGGATAAAATATCATTCAATGTTGTGATCAGCGGTCCAGATGCAATGGCTGGGTCGACGTTTAATCTGTGTAAAATAATCGGCACGACCGTACCTGCCATCGTCCCAATAATCAGTGTTGCAAGAAGCGAGGAACCAACAACAAAACCTAAAATCATATTGCCCTGCCATACCATGGCAACGACCGTAATAATGATTGAACAAACAATCCCAATATAAATACTTGTTCTCAGCTCTCTGAAAATCAAGCGCATAATGGTTTTTTTCGTTAATTCTTCTTTTGACAATCCTCTAATGACAACCGCTAGAGACTGTGTCCCTGTATTCCCTGTCATACCTGCAATCATCGGCATGAAGAATGCTAAAGCAACGACTTGCTGCAAGGTATCTTCAAAATAATTCAAGATACTGCCTGAAATCAGCCCAATGAATAGAAGCAAAATGAGCCATGGAAGACGGCGGTATGCCGCCACAAATGCCGGTGTGTCGAACGTGATATCTTTACCAGAGGCAGCAAACTTTTCATAGTCTTCTCCTGCCTCTTGAATCACAACATCAATGATATCATCGACTGTCACAATTCCGACTAAGACATTGTTCTCTTCTACAACAGGGATGGCAAGGAAATCATATCGCTCAATGAGTTTTGCGATTTCTTCCTGGTCTTGAAAGGCACCAACGGCAATGACTCTTGTAAACATAAGATCCTGCACTTTTTCATCTGGCTCACCTAAAATAAGATCCCTGTATGAGAGTACCCCTACAAGCTGTTTTTGATCATTTATGACATATAAGTAGTTGATCGATTCGGCAATTTCAGCAAAGCTTTTCAGCTTCACCACGGCATCCTGAACCGTATAATGCTGCGGAATCCAAACGTACCGATTGGTCATGATCCGGCCCGCTGTCTCAGCAGGGTAATTCATGAGAAGCTGGACGGCCTTGGATTCCTCTGCTTCCATGTTAGATAAAAGCTGATCCTTCAGCTCATCCTCCATCTCATCAAACAAGTTGGCTAGATCATCGTTATCCATTTTGTTTGTGACGAAGGTGGCTTTGTCTTTCCCTACTTTTTCAAGAACAATCTCTTGATATTCCCGCTCCAGTTCACCCATCATTTCCGTCACGTCATCGACTGTTAAAAAGCTGAGAAAGCGGCCGCGGTGTTTTTCTGGAAGCTCCTTGAATAAGTAGGCCATATCATAAGGCTGAAGTTCTTCCATAATGTTTTTAAATTCTTTACGTTTCCCATCTCTTAGTAAAATAATGATGCGTAAAATGAGTTCATCGTACGTAATGTTCTGTATCATCGCTGTTACCTCCCCAAAATCAGGAGATACCCGAATCCCTTAGATTGTGCGGGGGGTCAGGATCTCCGCTATCTGATGCGTCAATCTGATCTTTTGACATACTCTCTATGTGTCTCGAATCGGGATGATCCATCCCCACACCTCCTTTTCTCATAAAAAAGCACCTTCAACCGAATGAAGGCGCTTTGTAAGCATGACAAATAAACACTTGCTCCTTCAATCGTAGAGCTTTAGCACTGTATGGCATAGGATTAAATCCAGCTGCATTAAAAATCACCTTATGTCGATGATTCCTGTTGACCCATTGGCGTCTTTGGACATTTTTGGGCAGCAGCGTATCTCCATACAGGAGCCTCACCTAACGAAGTCTCATATTGTTGACACACTGAGATTACAGAAAAAGCGCAATGATGTCAATAAGCAAGATGCCAAGTTTCCTGATGTATTCGCTTACTTTTCAAAAAAAGAGCGATAGACAAGTTGACCATCGCCCTTTCATGTCTTCTATTCCTCTTCTGGCTGATTCATATCCTCTTGGGAGAGGAGATGAAAAGAATCATGCAAAAACAAAGCATATCCTTCTCCATCAGGATGGGGAACATATTCCGCACGATCCATCGTCTGTTCTTCTTCTTTTTTCTTCATCATATTCTCTCGCCTCCTTTTCAGTAGTTTGTCCCAATGAAAAAACCTTACACATAAAAGTGTAAGGTTCAGCGAGTGCGTGCTGGTGCTCACGAATGTCAAATTCGCCCCGCGCCAGTACTCGTCCTTCCTAGGGCTGCAAAGGTTTTCTATCACGCTCAAACGTTCATTTAAAGCTTAATCGTCCCATTCTTGCTTGAGGATTTTGCCTGTTTTAGCGGAAATCTCAAAATCAACTTCTTCACCGCTTGGTGTCGTAATTTCAATTTCATATAAGTACACACCATTTTCTTTATCTAATTCTGAATCTGTGACTGTTCCTTTTACTTTTGCAAGGGCAATTTGTTCAGCCTGTTTTTTGGTGATTTTTACATTTTGTTTCTTTTCTTTGACTGGATCATTGAGCGCTTTGCCTGTTTTGGCATCGACATATACTTTATATTCAAAGCCGCCTTTTTTAATCTCGACCTCATATACCCATTTTCCTTTTTTACGCTCAAGATCTACATCATCTACATAGCCTTTCACAACTTTTAATGCTGCTTTTTCAGCCTGTTTCTTTGAGACAAATGAAGATTTCTTTTGCACCACTTGTTCGGCATTTGCCGTTTGATTTGTATTTTGCGCTTGAAGGGTGAAACCACCTGCGACAAGGGCTCCTGTGAATGCTGTAGCTACTAGTACTTTTTTTATCATATTTCATTCCTCCTCTGTTTGATTTCTCCTTTATCTTAAAAAAACAAGATGATAAAGGAAGGAAAGGAACATGAGAAAATCATGAGAAAATGATTAGTTTTCGTACGTAATGCCTTCAATATCTCCTGTATAGGCATTCACTAATACCTCTGCCTCTCTTCCATCCGGCAAATCGAGCTCTACCTCAAACACGAGCATTCCGCTAAAAGTTTCAAGATCTGCATCATCCACTGTGCCGCCCACTTCTTTTACAGCAATCTGAATGGCTTCTTCTACCGTTATTTTTGTCAGCTTCTTTTCTTTAGAGGTTGGCTTTTTCTTTTCTGCTTCAATCACCTTGAACGTGTCTTTCTCAACATCCACTTGATACAGTTCTTTTTTTGATTGAATCGTAAAGATAAAGCGATCCGATTTTTCTTTCTTTTGAATCACGGTACCCTTCACTTTTTTCACTGCCACTTCTTCTGCTTGGAGTTCGGCATTTTTCTCATTTGGTTTTTGATAGCTCTTTAACTGTTTCATCTCTTTCATTTGACCGCTTGAGGAAGATGCAATGATTTGATAGATGCCATTTGAATTTTCAAGCGTCAATGTATAGTCCTGTTTATGATTGATCAGATCAATATTTGTGATGTTTCCATTGTAGTCTTTTGCGATGATTTTTTTAATGTCTGCTTCGCTTAATATTTTTTGGTCAATGGTTTGAATCATGAGCATTGCAAAGGCCACAAGAATGAAAAGACATCCTGCGAGCGTAAGCAGCATTTTCATTTTTTTAGACATGCAGCGCCTCCTTCCTATTTCCTATTTTATAAGGAAGAAATGAGAAATTGATGAGAAAAGACCTACTTATTTCTGAAAAAGAATGGTCATCACGGTTCCTTCACCGATACGGCTGTCTACCTTTAGCTCAGCCCCATGCTCTTCAGCAATTTGCTTCGCAATTGACAGGCCAAGTCCAGTCCCGCCCGTCTCACTGTTTCTCGCTTCATCCACACGGAAAAAGCGGTCAAAGATTTTCGGCAGATCCTCTTCTTTTATGCCAATTCCTTTGTCAACAACCGAAATAAACGGTTTCTCTCCTGCTCGTCCGCAGTTCACATCAACTGGCTCTGCACTATATTTAACCGCATTATCAATCAAGATGGTCAAAAGCTGTTTGATCTTCTCTTCGTCTCCTTCAGCAATCACAGGCTGATCTGTTTGTACATGAGTAAGGATGGTTCTATTGGTTGCCACTTCAAGTGTATGGCCGACTTGGCTGCACATTTGACCAAGATCAACCGGCTTCATGTCCAAGTAAAGCGGCTGCCCATTTTTCGCCAGTGTGAGTAGTTGATCTGTCAGCCTTTTCATTTTTTTTGCCTCATCATGAATGGCTTGAGAGGATTCTTCTACGACCTCTGGCCGGCTTTGCCCCCAGCGTTTTAGTAAATTGCTGTAGCTCATGATGACGGTAATGGGTGTTTTCAATTCATGAGAAGCATCGTGTAAAAATTGCTGCTCTTTCTCATAATGTTTCTCGAGAATTTCGGCCATTTCATTAAAGGTTTGACCCATTTGATACAGTTCATCCTTTGAATCGCCTGTTAATTCAATTCGTTTAAATGCCTTTTCTCTCATACTTGCTTTCATCGTATTGGTCATTCGACTAATTGGACGTACAATTTGTTTCGTTAAAATGTGGCCTGCAAAATAAGAAAGCACAATAAACAAAACGCCAGTAGCGATTAAAATCATTTTTAATAACGCCAAGTTCTCTTCTGTATTTTCAATTTCTTCATATACTTGCAGCGACACAATGTCCCCATTTGTCCAAATGACAGGGATAGCCGCGAACGCAATCATATGCTTATTGTATTCTTGAATTTCTGCTGTCTGACCAGATTCGTATGTAAAAGGAAGTGAGCTAAACGTAGATTCCTTCGTGACGGTCAGCTTTGATTCACCTTTCTCTGTGACGACACGGATCATACCATTTTGAGGCAGATACGCTTTCAGAAGCTCTGAAGATGGAAGCCCCTCTTCTTCTGACTTCTTTAGTGCAATAGCAATATTTTCAGCTACTTCCGACAGTCTGGACATATCTTTTTGCGTCAAGGTCATCGAAAAAATAAAATAAATCGCTGTATGAAACAGCAGCACCATTAAAAACAAGGACAACGATGTATAAAGCTGGATCTTATTTTTTAATCTCATGCTTTATCCTTTCATCACATAACCCACACCTCTCACTGTGTGAATCAATTGTTTTTCAAACGGGTAATCGATTTTTTTTCTTAAATAGCGAATATAGACATCAACCACGTTTGTGTCACCAAAATAATCAAAACCCCAAACAGCTGTTAAAAGCTGATCTCTTGTGAGCACTTGCTGCTGATGTTTCAATAAATGAACAAGCAAGTCATATTCTCTCGGTGTCAGCTCAAGCGTCTGATCGCCTCTTTGAATTTCTCTTGTTTTCTCATTCACCGTTAAATCTGCAATACTTAGCTCAATTTCCTTTTCCTCTTGCGCATTGTGATTGAACCTCAGCTGTGCACGAATTCGCGCTAATAATTCTTCTATATCAAAGGGTTTTGTAATATAATCGTTTGCCCCAAGATCAAGACCGCTGACCTTATCGGGAACACTTCCTCTTGCGGTAATCAAAATGATCGGTGTTGCCGTATTTGTCTTTCGAACCCTTCTAAGCACTTCAAGTCCGCTTAATTCTGGAAGCATGACATCTAGAAGCACTAAATCAAAACTCTCCTCTTCGAGCGCCTGGAGTCCTTTCATCCCTGTATCTTGGACTGTGACCTCATATCCTTCATATTCAAGTTCTAATGACAGCACTCTTGCAATTTTCTTTTCATCTTCTACCACGAGTATCTTCCCTTTGTTCATCTCTATCTCTCCTATCTGAAAGGCAAGCTTGTCTTTCCATTATTATATGTTGCCTTTCTCCATTGGAACAGTCACAATCTTCATATCTTATTTTTCATGAATAAGGAATTGTTATGTAATATGGTTGATTTTTATTTTCAGCTGATCCTTTCACATTACACAAATCAACAAAAAAAGCCTCTTTTCTGAGGCTGGTCCCTTACTTCTTTTTAGGTTGACTGACAAAAAGCTCATCTACAGTCGTATTCAAAACAGAAGCGATGTCAAAGGCTAATTGTAAAGTAGGGTCGTACTTATCGTTTTCAATGGCATTGATGGTTTGTCTCGAGACCTTACACCGTTTAGCAAGTTCTTCTTGGGATAATTTAATGGATTTCCTTAGTTCTCTTATATGATTTTGCAATTTAATCACCATATTTTTTTCTGTATATGAGTAATGTAACTAAATATATGACCGACATCACAGTTAGGAACATGATGGGAGAAATCCCAAACCCCTTATCAGAATTGTTCCCTTGGGTCGTTAAAAATATGGACTCTGCGACTTCTAATAAAAGCATACCAATGACCACCATAAATGCATACGATTGAGCTTTTGAGTAGATAAATCTCTTTCTTTCATCACCCTTTTGAATCATGGGCGCGATAAAAATGAACAGTCCGACCACTAATAAGATGACTGAATACACAACTTTGACAACATCCAACGGTTAGTCCCCTCCAATCAAAATGTCAAATACTTTTTACATTTCAATCATATCATCCGCTTAAAAAATGTCAAATACTTTTTACATTTTATATTCCTTCGATCATTATAATGAAAAAACAATTATCTGCACATGCCATGTACCTTTTTCTTTTCTGTCATCCTCTATCTCTTTATATGATTGTTTTTTCGATCTGCCTTTTTTAGTTCTTTTCACCCATTTTCATCTGTACAGGTGCAAGCTCACTATGCAGCATTTCCTTCTTTTTCATATGATACTAAGAGTTTTCCTCAAAAGGTGACTTCTTTCGGCAAGATATGAGGAGAACTGCACAATAAATAATTATTTGATTATTTGAAAAATTATTACAATTGACCCTTTCCGATCAAACATTTGTTTTATACAATAACATTACGCAACCTGAATCTACTTTGAAAACAAAATAAGGAGGGCTTTCTTATGAAAGGTGAAATTCGCTTAATTCCGTATGAAGTAAAAGCCAATGTGATGGAAGCGAAAGAGACGCCGGAAAGTATTCAGGAGATTAAAGCACCCGAACTTTGGTCAAGTGGCTTCAAAGGAAAAGGCATAACCATTGCTGTCCTTGATACAGGTTGCGACACGGAGCATCCCGATTTAAAAGATCAGATTATCGGAGGAAAAAACTTTACCGATGATGACAATGGCGATGCTGAGAATGTAAAAGACTACAACGGGCATGGTACCCATGTCTCAGGAACGATTGCAGCAACGGATCAAAATGGCGGCATTTTAGGTGTTGCGCCTGAAGCCAAGCTGTTGATCGTGAAAGTTCTTGGAGGGAAAAATGGCAGCGGGAAATACGAATGGATTATCAATGGCATTAACTATGCGGTTGAACAGAAGGTTGATATTATTTCCATGTCTCTCGGTGGGCCAAGCAATGAACCAGAACTGCAAAAGGCCATCCAACATGCGGTAAGCAGCGGTGTGCTTGTTGTCTGCGCAGCAGGAAATGAAGGTGACGGAGACGAGCGTACTGAAGAGTTCTCCTACCCAGCTGCATACAACGAGGTCATTGCCGTCGGCTCTGTCTCTCTTGCAAGAGAATCCTCTGAATTCTCCAATGCGAATAAAGAAATCGACCTCGTCGCTCCAGGTGAAGACATTTTATCCACTCTCCCTAACCATAAATACGGAAGACTAACAGGCACTTCCATGGCTGCCCCTCATGTGAGCGGTGCACTCGCCATTATTAAAAATGCCGAAGAAGAAGCGTTCCAGCGTAAGCTGACAGAACCTGAGGTATATGCTCAGCTCGTACGGAGAACCCTTCCGCTAAAACAATCGAAAACCCTTGTAGGAAACGGGTTTTTATATTTAACTGCACCAGATGTACTTCTTGAGAAAACATTAGAAGCAGAACTTTTGTCTCTATAGGTACATGTTAGGTCCTGAGAAAAGATAGAATTTTCTCAGGATTTTTTTAATTAAAATTATTCAAAATTTACTTTGACGAAATGAAGTGAACGTTATATAATCGAACACAATAAATTCATAGTTTGAGAGTCGGTAATTCGATCACACGTCGAATTTTAATTGGGAAGACCGGTGAAAATCCGGCGCGGTCCCGCCACTGTAAGTGAGGAGAGCTTTTCGTTAATCATCCACTGTCGTGAAGATGGGAAGGATGAAAAGCTTGCAGATTCACTAGCCAGGATACCAGCCGCTCTATCACATCAAACCCCCTACGGTTGATAGGAGATGTCGGAAAAGCGTTCGTCATTGATACTTACGCCTTCTTTCGCACACACATTTTGTCTTTTTAAACCAGACATTTGCCCTCATCAATCTTGACCATGAGTGTGAGTGTCTTTTTATATTTAGAGGAGGAATTGGAATTGACAATTGTTAAAACAAGTAATCTAGGTTTTCCGCGAATTGGTTTAAACAGAGAATGGAAAAAAGCACTTGAGTCTTATTGGAAAGGTCAAACTGACCGAGAAACCCTCTTAAGCACACTCGATGAACAATTTTTAGCCGCTATTAAAACTCAAATTGATCAACAAATTGACGTTGTTCCTTCTGGGGACTTCACCTTCTACGATCACGTGCTGGATACTGCCGTTATGTTCAATTGGATTCCAGAGCGCTTCCGCAGCTTGAAAGACCCGCTAGATACATACTTTGCGATGGCAAGAGGAACAAAAGATGCTGTCTCAAGTGAAATGACAAAATGGTTTAATACAAACTATCACTACATCGTTCCAGAATACGAAAAAAGCACAGAATTCAAACTCACACATAACAAACCGCTTGAAGCATACGAAAAGGTGAAAAAAGCGTTTGGTGTTGAAACAAAACCTGTCGTTCTTGGTCTTTATACATTTGTTTCTCTTTCTAAAGGCTATGAAGCCAATGAAGTGAAAGAGATTCAGCAGCGCCTAGTGCCGCTTTATACTCAGTTGTTAAAAGAGCTTGAAGAAGCCGGTGTAAAATGGGTTCAAATTGATGAGCCTGCTTTAGTCACAGCTTCAAGTGAAGACGTGAAAGCAGTAAAAGCCATCTATCAAACGATTAAAGAAGCTGTACCTGCCTTAAACGTTCTCCTTCAAACATACTTTGACTCAGTAGATGCCTATGAAGAGCTTGTGACGTATCCTGTTGAAGCCATCGGTCTTGATTTTGTCCATGATCAAGGACGAAACCTTGAACAATTGAAAAAACACGGCTTCCCAAAAGATAAAATTTTAGCAGCCGGTATCATTGACGGCAGAAATATTTGGAGATCAGATCTAGGAGAAAGATTATCGTTTATTTCTGAAGTGATTGCTGACGTGCAGCCGAAAGAAGTATGGCTGCAGCCTTCAAGCAGCCTGCTACATGTCCCAGTTGCAAAACATCCGAGCGAACAGCTTGAAGATAAACTATTAAACGGACTTTCTTATGCCACTGAAAAGCTGGCTGAATTAACGCTATTAAAAGAAGGCTTATCAAAAGGAGCGGCTGCCATTGATGCAGACATCCATGCAGCAAATGAAGCACTTCTGACGTTAAAAGAATTCGCGAAAGGAACGAATGCGGACCTGACAGCAGAGCGCAACAATCTTTCATCAAAAGATTTTAAACGTCCAGTTGCTTTTGAAGAACGACTACGCATTCAAAATGAATCTCTTGAACTGCCGCTTCTTCCAACCACAACAATCGGAAGCTTCCCTCAGTCAGCTGAGGTGCGCAGTGCTCGTCAAAAATGGCGCAAAAATGAGTGGACAGATGCAGAGTATGATGAATTTATTAAAAAAGAAACAAAAAGATGGATTGATATTCAAGAAGAGATTGGCCTAGATGTACTCGTTCATGGAGAATTTGAACGTACAGACATGGTTGAATACTTCGGTGAAAAACTCGCTGGATTTGCCTTTACAAAATTCGCTTGGGTTCAATCTTATGGGTCACGCTGCGTGAAGCCGCCGATCATTTATGGAGATGTAGAATTTACAGAGCCAATGACAGTGAAAGAAACGGTTTACGCTCAAAGCTTAACGGAGAAAAAAGTCAAAGGAATGCTGACAGGGCCTGTCACGATCTTAAACTGGTCTTTCCCAAGAACAGATATCTCTCGTAAAGACATTGCCTTCCAAATCGCTTTTGCTTTACGTAAAGAGGTAGAAGCGTTAGAAGCAGCGGGTATTCAAGTGATTCAAGTGGATGAACCTGCGCTAAGAGAAGGTCTTCCTTTAAAAGAGAGTGATTGGGCCGCATACTTAAACTGGGCAGCAGAGTCATTCCGTCTATCGACATCGTCTGTTCAAAATGAAACGCAAATTCATACACATATGTGCTACAGCAACTTCGAGGATATTGTTGATACGATTGAAGACCTTGATGCAGACGTGATTACGATTGAACATTCACGCAGTCATGGCGGGTTCCTCGATTATTTAGAAAAACACCCGTATTTGAAAGGCCTTGGACTTGGGGTATATGACATTCACAGCCCGCGCGTTCCATCTGTTGAAGAAATGAGTAAAATCATTGATGATGCACTGAACGTATGTCCGACAGATCGCTTCTGGGTCAACCCTGACTGTGGACTGAAAACAAGACAAGAACCTGAAACCATTGCTGCTTTGAAAAACATGGTGACAGCTGCTGAAGTCGCTCGTAAAAAGCTAGCGCAGCACGCATAATGGACTCACTCTTCCCCTGCTGAACATTTGGTAGGGGTTTTTTATCCGTAAATTGTCCTGTTCGATCTCCTCCTACAATGATTCCTTTTCTATCATGATTCGTTTATACTAGAGAAGTCAGTCGAACAAAGGGAGGAAGACAATGAATCACGAAGCTTTTTTACAACGCGCAATTGATCTTGCAGTAGAAGGAGTAAATAGTGGCACAGGCGGCCCTTTTGGAGCGGTCATTGTCAAAGACGGTCAGATTATTGCAGAGGGAAGCAACAATGTCACAACAAGTAATGATCCAACTGCACATGCAGAAGTGACAGCTATTCGAAAGGCGTGCCAAACACTACATACATACCAATTAGAAGACTGTATTTTGTATACAAGCTGTGAGCCTTGTCCAATGTGTCTTGGTGCTATCTATTGGGCTAGACCAAAGGCCGTATATTTTGCCGCTGGACACAAGGATGCAGCGACTTCTGGTTTTGATGACTCCTTTATTTATGAAGAAATCAATAAAGAATACGAATCAAGAAACATTCCATTTTACCAGCTGACCCTTCAAAAAACCCTCGCTCCATTTGAAGCATGGGACACATACGACAAAAAGAAAGAATATTAAAAAAAGACACCTGCTCCACAGCAGATGTCAGTAGATTCTTGAGAAAGGGCTAAATTTTAGCCCTTTTTTCTTTTCATGATTCCGCCACTTCAAGCTCTACTTCGATGTTTCCTCTTGTTGCTTTTGAATATGGACAGAATTCATGTGCAGCCTCAACAAGCTCTTTCGCTTTGTCATGATCAAGCCCTTTAGCGGAAACAATCAGCTTCACGCCAAGTTTAAAACCGCCATCACTTTCATCTTTTAATAGACTGACATGTCCTTCTACTTCTGATTCAATTTCGACACCTTGCTTCTTGGCGACTTGTTCAAGCGCCCCTCCGAAGCAGGCCGCATAACCCGCTGCAAATAATTGTTCAGGATTCGTACCAGTTTCTCCATCTTTCTTTGCGTTTGGCATCACAATGTTGTGGTCAAGCACACCATCATCAGAACGAACATGTCCTGCTCTTCCGTGCTGTGCTTTTACTTTTGCAGTAAATAATGGTTTCATCTTGATCTCCTCCTTCTTCTACTTATACCTTTCACGTTCTATTCGTTGCTCAAACATTTATGGCACATTGAAGAATTTTTCATTTTTAGTCTGTAGTTATTTTAAAAAGGAAGAAAATCTTATACAATGATAAGTATGACAAAAAATAGTTGGTGACAGATATGACAAATGAATTTGAACATATGAAGCTGGAAAATCAGCTTTGTTTCTTGTTATATGCAAGTTCAAGAGAAATGACGAAGCAATATAAACCATTATTAGAAGAGTTAAATATCACATACCCGCAATATTTGGCACTGCTTTTGTTATGGGAGCATGGGACATTAAATGTGAAAACAATGGGAGAGCTTTTATATTTAGACTCCGGTACACTCACACCTATGCTAAAACGAATGGAACAAAATGGACTCATCATCCGTGAACGTTCAAAAGAGGATGAGCGTTCGGTCCAAATTCGTTTAACAGAATACGGAGAAGCTTTACAAGAGAAGGCCACTTCGATTCCATTTCAAATGCTGTCTGGAACAGGCAGATCAGAAGAAGAGCTGAAAACACTTCGCGCTTCTTTACATGAGCTTCTGCAAAAATTAACACAATCAAAAGGCTGAGGGAATATTCCCTCAGCCTTTTTTTTGATGTCTATTATTGAGCGACAGCTACTAATTCTACTTCAATGTTTCCTTGCGTTGCTTTTGAGTATGGGCAAACGCCGTGTGCTTTATGAACAAGTTCATCAAGTGCAGATTGCTCAATTCCAGTTCCTTTTACTTCTAATTTGACACCTAGTTTGAAACCGCCGTCTGAACTGTCTTTGATTAAGCTTACATGTGCCGTTACTTCACTTTCAAAACGGATACGCTCTTGTCTTGCGACCATTTGAAGGGCTGAATCAAAACATGCAGAATAGCCCGCTGCGAATAATTGCTCTGGATTCGTTGCTTTCTCAAGCTTTTTCGCTCTTGGCGTTCCTGGCATTGCTACATCATGCTCTAGTACACCATCTGTTGACACAACCTTACCTTCTCTTCCTCCTACAGCTGATACCGTTGCAGTAAATAAAACTTCTGACATGAATATAACCCTCTTTCGCTCTATTAATATTTCCTACAATTTAATTGTACACAATCTAAATTCAAGAGTCAATGAAAAACACTCACTTTCATCTTTCCTCCATTTTTTATTTTTATGAATGTGCAACCTACGATGATTGAAGCGGTCAATAAAAAAAGCCCTTTAAAAAGGGCTTTCAGCTTGTAGACAAAGTCTACAAGCTTTTTTGTATAATAAGGGTAATAACACAATTCTGTGGGGGATAAACATGTTATCGAAACGTGAAGAAGAAAGAAGAAATCAATTAGAAGTAGTGGCCTTAGATGAATTAGTGCCTGAAGATCATCTTGTACGAAAAATTGATCAAGCGATCGACTTTGATTTCGTTTATGATCTTGTCAAAGATCATTATAGTTCTGACAACGGTAGACCAAGTGTTGATCCCGTTGTTCTCATTAAGATGGTCTTAATTCAATATCTATTTGGCATTCGCTCTATGCGGCAAACCATTAGAGAAATTGAAACCAACGTGGCTTATCGTTGGTTTATTGGATATGGATTTTCCGAGAAAATCCCGCACTTTTCTACCTTCGGTAAAAACTACGTGAGACGCTTCCATGATACAGATTTATTCGAACAAATTTTTTACCGAATCTTAAGAGAAGCGATGAAAAAAGGACTCGTTGACCCTTCTATTGCCTTCATTGACTCCACTCATGTAAAAGCGAATGCCAATAAGAAAAAACTTGAAAAGAAAATCGTTCGAGTAGAGACGAGAAGTTATCAAAATCAGCTTCATGAGGAGATCAATATTGACCGTGAAGAACATGGAAAAAAGCCTTTACCCCTACAGAATAAAGAAGAGACAAAAGAAATCAAGGTAAGTACGACTGATCCAGAGAGTGGTTACTATGTGAAGGATGAGCGAGAAAAATCATTTGCCTATTCATTTCATACGGCTTGTGATTCTAAAGGATTTATTTTAGGATCACTGGTCACAGGTGGAAATGTTCATGATAGTCGTATGTTGGATTCACTCGTATTAAAGGTGACAGAAAAAGTCGGAAAACCATTTGTAGTCGCAGTAGATGCAGGATATAAAACACCTTACATCGCTAAGTTTTTAATGGATCAAGAGATAAGACCTGTCATGCCTTACACTCGCCCAAGAACAAAAGCTGGTTATTTGAAAAAGAATGAATACGTGTATGATGCATATTTTGATTGTTACATTTGCCCCAACGGGCAAATTCTCTCTTATCGTACAACGACTAGAGAAGGCTATAAGCAATATGCGTCTGATTCAGAGGTATGTAAATCCTGCTCGTTTTTAAATAACTGTACACAAAGTCAAAATCACACTAAACAAATTCATCGGCATATTTGGCAGGACTATCTAGATGAAGCAGACCATCTGAGGCTGACACAAATGAATAAAGACATCTATGCAAAACGGAAAGAAACAATAGAACGCGTTTTTGCGGATGCAAAAGAAAAGCATGGTATGCGTTGGACGAAACTTCGAGGACTGAAAAAAGTTTCAATGCAGGCGATGCTTACTTTCGCTGCCATGAATCTTAAAAAGCTAGCAAACTGGACATGGAAAGAGCCATGTCCAGCGTAAAACACATAATGTTTTTATCAAAAAATGTGAAAACCCCACTTTTACTTGAAGTAAAGGTTGGGTTTGTCTACGGTCTGAAAGCCCTTTAAAAAGGGCTTTTTAGATCGTGATATGCTGCGGATTCGGTTTTTCTAGCGTATGGTTTCTGTTATCGGGGTCGGCATTAGGTGATGTGATCCATAATGCCAAGATCGTGATGCTTGTACAGACGACTGCCCATTTTTTAAAATTCATATAAACAATCCCCTCTCTGAATATAGATACGAGCATGTTCCGCTTCCCCATAGAACATGGAAGATTTTTCATAATCCTCCATTTCATTATAATACTTTGCGGTGTCTAAAGCCAGCTCTTCTATATCTGGATATGCATAAGAAGATTCTAAAAAATGGAAAATCCGTTTAATATGCTCTGCATCTTGTCGTAAGTACAACGCTTCTAAAAAAATGGTCTTCTGAATATGAATGTCATCCTGCAGAGCTTCTGCTCGTTTCATACATTCTTCTCTGTAATATAATGCTTCATCGTTTTTACCTTGTTTGTATAAGATCTGAGCGGCTGTATAAAGAGGGTCTATCGATCGACGAAGATGATCAGATTGGTTTTGATCAAATAATGAGATGGATTCTTTCATTAAGTCGAGTGCGCGGTTCAAGTCTCCCATTCTGTAATAACTGTTGCCCATATTAAACAAAGAAGAAGCAATAAAACGCACATTCTGAAAGTCTCTTGACCTTGCAAGTGCTCTTTCGAGATGTGGCAATGCCTTTTCATGCCTTCTCATATCATCATAATTACCGGCTACAATAAATTCACACTGAATGGTACGAAGCGCATATAGTTCGTGCTGAATATAGACATCCAGCGCTAGTTTGGCATGGTGCATCGAAATGTGTGTTTGTTTCATGTGATAATATATTTCTGACATTTTAAAATGAAATTCTGCACGTTCAATATCGTCGGATACAAAAGAAAGCTTGTGCTCTGCCTTTTGATAGGACGATATGGCAGCAATGTACTCTCTCCGGCCGAACTCATACATGCCTCTGAAGAAATGATAGTAATATTCAAGCATGCCTGTGACATGCGTTTGATGCTCATCTATTTCTTTCGAAAGCTCGGAAAAGTTGGCGCGAAGCTTTCCTTCCTTTAATGGCTTTAAATAATCGAGCATGACCTCATGCCTGAATTCCATTAAAGAAAAATAGAGAAGCAAATTCTGATCTTCTTCCATTGAATCAAGAGAGGTGCGAATTTCCTGCTTTAACTGTTCTGCTTGTTCTGAATCAAATCTGCGGATTAATTCATACCACTTGTTGATTTTCACTCCAATATCCGAAGAGGGAATGATTTTCGCCATACGTTGCCTTCTCCAATCTTCTCAAAATATAAAACATTACCATATTTTATCATACTTGACCGAAGAAATACAAAAATGAAAGGAAAAAGAGAGCCTTGTGCGATAAGACTCTCTTTTTGGATGGGTTATTCTCTTATTTGTCCTTGACCACGAATCACAAATTTTTCAGAGGTTAGGGCTGGCAGACCCATTGGTCCTCTAGCATGCAATTTTTGTGTGCTAATGCCGATTTCCGCTCCGTAGCCAAATTCAAAGCCATCTGTAAACCGGGTAGATGCATTATGATACACAGCGGCAGCATCAACGGCTGTTAAGAAAAGTGCCGCATGCTGCTCGTTTTCCGTAATGATCGCTTCAGAATGCTTAGAGCTATACATTTGAATATGCTGTATCGCCTCTTCCATGGTCTTGACGGTTTTAATACTGACAATCGGCGCTAAAAATTCCGTTTCAAAATCAGTGGTCGTCGCTAATGTGGCACTAGGTGCAAGTGCACATACTGCTTCATCGCCCCGTATTTCTACACCATGTGTCTGAAGTGCTTCAAAAAGCGAAGCGCCATGTTCTTTTGCCCATGTTTCATGAATGACAATGCTCTCAATGGCATTACAAACAGATGGTCTTTGTGTTTTCGCATTCAGAACAATTTGTTCAGCCATTTCTTTTTGGGCTGTTTCATCAATGTAAATATGACAATTCCCTGCACCCGTCTCAAGTACTGGAACAGTAGACTCTCTCACAACAAGATCAATTAAATGTTTCCCGCCGCGTGGAATAAGGACATCTAGATAGTCATTTAAAGTGAACAGGGTTTTAGCCGTCTCACGGCCTGTATCTTCAATCAATTGTACACTGTCTACGGGAATATCCGTTGGTTGCAGCGCTTCATGAATGACTTTCACAATCGCTTTATTACTATGAATGGCCGATGAACTTCCTCGAAGAATCACAGCATTTCCAGTTTTCAAGCAAAGAGTGGCCGCATCGACTGTCACGTTTGGTCTTGCTTCGTAAATCATCCCAACCGTTCCAAGAGGCACACGTACTTTTTCAATGAGAAGCCCGTTTTCTTTTTGAATGGTCTCTAATGTTTCACCAATTGGGTCTTTGAGCTGAATGAGTTGATGCGTAGCGTCTGCAATCGCTTCAATTCTCTCTTCTGTTAATGTAATTCTGTCGATCACAGATGGCGTGAACTCTTTGTCTATAGCCGCCTGAACATCTTTTTGGTTTTCGGCAATTAAATAAGCTGAAGATGCTTTTAATGCTTTTGCAATAGCGTCTAATGCAGCATTCTTTTGTTCAGTCGTTTTTAATAGCAACTGATCTTTGGCTGCGCTTGCCTTTTTTGCTTTTTCTAGAACTTCATTCATCGTTTTCCCTCCTCAGTTTTGTACGTGCTGAACCCAGTGATCTCGGTGAATGACTTCAGGTTTTTCATAAGAAAGCTCCTGACTTCGCATCCCTTTAATGCCAAGAAGCTCATCTGAATCATACAATGTTTGCCCTTTACCGACTAACCCGTTTGGACCAACAACTTCGACGACCTCTCCTTTAGAAAATTCACCAGCTACATCAATGACACCAGCTGGAAGAAGACTCCTTCCATTATGCAAAATCGCCGCCTCTGCCCCCGCATCAATCATGATCTTTCCAGAGACTGGTGAGTGGAATTGAATCCATTGGCGACGGTTATTGACTGATGATAAGTCTTGTTCACCAATATATGTGCCGTCCCCTTGACCAGCGAGAATGTGAAGAAGCTTGTCTTCCCCTGCACCTGTACCAATGAAGACTTTAACGCCAAGGGAGAGAGCTGTTTGTGCAGCTGAAAGCTTAGATTTCATCCCGCCTGTTCCAACCTTTGAACCCGTACTTTTCGCATATGAGAACAATTCATCTGAAATGTGAGTCAGCACATCAAACCGCTTCGCATCAGGATTCTCACTTGGATTGGCATCATAAATTCCGTTGATATCTGTTAAAATGATCAATTGGTCTGCATGAATTAAGCCACTGACCAGTGCTGATAACATGTCATTATCACCAAAGGTAAGCTCCTCGATGGACACAGAGTCATTTTCATTAATGATCGGTAAAATTTTTCTTTCGAGCAGTTCCATCATTGTTGCGTAAGCATTTCGATATCTTGTACGATCTGAAAAGTCATTACGTGTTAAAAGCATTTGTGCAGGCGTCATCTGAAACTGTGAAAATAGTTCTGTGTATTTCTGCATTAACAAGCCTTGACCTACGGCAGCAGCAGCCTGCTTCCCTTTTAAGGTCACAGGTCTTGACGGATATCCTAAACTGCCAAATCCCGCCGCAACGGCTCCTGACGAAATGAGAATGATTTCATGTCCTGCCTCTTTTAGCTTTGCAATGGCTTTGACATGATCCTGCATTTTTTGTTCATCAATGGCTCCTTTTTGCTCTGTTAATGAACTGCTACCAATTTTTATGACGATCCTTTGCTTTTTCATCATTGATTCCCTCCGCTATACCTTTCACCACATAAAAAATCCCTTTTTCTCCTTATGTAAAGGACGAAAAAGGGATTTTCCGTGGTACCACCTTCATTGAATAAGCATACGTCTGCTTATTCCACTCAACTCCTGTAACGCCAGGCATGCGCTTAGATTTTTCCTCTAAGGCTCAAAGGGTAGGTTCAGCAGCTGTCTGCGGCAAATGTTTCAGCATGTCATTTGCTCTCTTTTACACAGCAGGTCCTGCTTACTATTCCTTCTCAACGCTCGTTAATTTTTTTATATTATCACCAATTGCTTCAGAAAAGTCAAGCGGTCAATTAAACACAATCGTTTTATTCTCATGAACAATGATTCGATCTTCCAGATGCCATTTGACAGCTCGGGCAAGCACACTGCGCTCAATCGTGCGGCCAATATTTTTTAATGCCTCTGCATCATCTCTATGATCTACCCGCTCAATATCCTGTTCAATGATTGGCCCTTCGTCTAAATCATTTGTCACGTAATGAGAAGTCGCCCCAATCAGTTTAACCCCTCGCTCATATGCACGCTTGTAAGGGTTAGCCCCTATAAAAGCCGGCAGGAAGGAATGATGAATATTAATGATTTTGTTCGGGTGCTGTTCGATAAAGGCTGGCGTCAAAATTTGCATGTATCTAGCAAGCACAACCGCATCAATATCATATTCTTCTAATAATGCAAGCTGTTGTTTTTCTGCATCTTGGCGAATGTCTTTATTTGCTTTCACGAAGTGGAATGGAATGCCGAGTGCTTCGACTGTATCTTTTGCCGTTTCATGATTGCTGATGACAACCGCTATTTCAGCCATTAAATTACCGCTTTGCCATTCCCATAAAAGTTCATGTAAACAATGAAGCTCTTTGGACACAAAGATCGCCAGCTTTTTCAGATCACTTGCACGCGACATGCTCCATGTCATGTGAAATGATTGCGCAATTGGCTCAAAACTGCTTTTCAATTGATCTAAGTTGGCAGAAATGTCTTTCCAATCAAATTCAATTCTTAAAAAGAACCGGCCACTCTCATGATCTGTTGTGTATTGACTAGATTCGATGATGTTTGCTCCATGTTCAAATAAAAAAGTAGAAACAGCTGACACAATACCAGGCTGATCCGGGCAGCTGACTAAAAGCCTTCCTTTTTGCTCATGCTTTTGTCTGTGTAATTCAAGTTTCTCTGTAATCAATGTTCTCATGGCTTATGACCTCATTTACGTTTTTCATTCTAATGAAATATTATACTGGACTGGAAAGAGAAAAAGCAATTAAGTGCCGTATTTTTTATTGAATATTCATTCAATTCTGCACCTGGCGTGATATAATATGAATAGACCTTTTATCACAAAAGGAGTGATGGAGATGAAAAGCATGACTTTGTTTGGTAAAGTGAGCTTTTGGCTCGGCATCGTATGTCTAATCACGGGCATTTATCTATTTATGACCGGAGAAAGACTCATTCCTTTACTTACATTTGGTGTATGTTTTCTGCTTGTGAGTCAGCTTTACCGCAAAAATGAAAACGATTCCAATCATCATTCGATGTAGCAAAAAGGCTGGCACATGTTTGCCAGCCTTTTCTTATTCAATGATTTTCAACCCGACCGCTGCTGATAAAATCAGTGCGATAAAGAAAATACGTTTTGCGTCTTTCGACTCACCATAAAACAGCATCCCAACAATCGCTCCTCCAGCTGCTCCGATTCCTGTCCAAATCGCATACGCCGTTCCCATCGGAATTGTATTCATCGCAAGAGACAGCATCAGAAAGGAAAGCGAAAAGCCAGCTGCTATGAAGAAAATCCATTTGACATGGCGATCTTTCTGGAATTGATTCATCATGGTGACACAAAGCATTTCTAAGATGCCTGCCCCAATGAGTAAAAGCCAGCTCACGATTCAGCCTCCCCTTTCTTTTCACCTGTGGTCAATTTGAGTCCTAATACACCGCTTAAAAGCACCATGATCAAAAGTAATTTTACTAGCTGTACCGGTTCACCCATGACCATCCCTACTATGACCGTACCGGCTGTTCCAAGTCCGGTGAAAACGGCGTAAAGTGTGCCAACTGGAAGTACAGTCGTGGCTTTCAGGAGTAAATAAAAGCTGACAACAATACAAACGATGGTTGCGCTCCATTCCAATATAGAGCCAGCATATTTCAACCCCATCACCCAGCCGACTTCAAATACGGCTGCAATCAAAACATTTCCCCATTTCATTCGATCTCTTCCTTTCTTACCGATTCCAAGCAATAAAAAAAGCCCGGAAATCGATCGTTTGATCAAATCTCCCGGGCTTTTATCCCTCCGTGTCCATACGGTCTATTGTGTAGACCCTATGTGTTTTCTCTCGGTCCAGACTGCGCTGCCCGCACGGAACCCTAGAAAACCAATTCATGATAATCAGATCTAGCGTAGAGCCGATTCTGTATGAAAAAGTGTATCACACCCTGATATGCCGGTCTACCACTTTGCTTTTCCCCTTCAAATATACTTGTTCATTTTTCGAAAGAAAGTGGATGAAAGCGAAGTATACTAAATGTTAGAAAGAGGAACGACCACATCACTGATATAATAAAACAAGAGGTGGATCAAATGATGATGACCGACGAACAAAAACACGAATTTTATCAAGCACTTGTTGATAAGAATCCGCAATATGATGGCACGTTTTTTGCTGGTATTAAAACAACCGGCATCTTCTGCCATGCCACGTGCACTGCTAGAAAACCAAAATATGAGAACTGCGAGTTTTTCTTTACAGCAGAGGAGGCACTGCTTGCAGGGTATCGGCCGTGTAAGCGATGCACGCCTTTAACATATCCTAACAGCATTCCAGAAGAAGTCAAAACACTTGTATCAGCAGTTGAAGAGAGTCCTGAGAAACGGTGGAAAGAAGAAGATTTTCGCCAATTAGGGATTCACTCTGCAACAGCTCGGAGAAAATTCAAAGAAATCTATGGAATGACCTTTGTTCAATATGCTAGATCACGCCGAATGGGGCTAGCGTTTAAAGAGATTCTGAACGGAAAAAAAGTCATTGATCAGCAAGTCACCTTCGGTTACGAGTCTTCCAGTGCCTTCAATGATGCCTTTACGAAAATCATGGGGAATCCACCCAAAAAGGCGCAAGTCAATATTTTGCATGCGAATTTTATTTCTACTCCGATTGGGCGGATGATGAGCATTTCAGATGCAACCCATGTGTATTTGCTTGAATTTATGGACAGGCGAGGATTAGAAAGAGAAATTGAGAACATCAGAAAAAAACATCATGCCCGTATTTTAGTTGGAGAAACAAACGTTCATCAGCAATTAGCAAAGGAATTGGCCTTATATTTTGACAAGAAACTCACGCAGTTTACTGTGCCACTTGCTATACAAGGCACCCCTTTTCAGAAAAGGGTATGGGATCTTCTATTACAGATTCCGCCAGGCGAAACGAGATCGTATCGAGATCTTGCCATCATGCTTGGCGATCCCCATTTGGTTCGGGCAGTTGGAAATGCAAATGGTGCCAATCAGTTGGCCATCATCATTCCTTGTCACCGAGTCATTCAAACAAGCGGTGAACTTGGCGGATATGGCGGGGGAATCGAACGAAAGAAATATTTACTTCAGTTAGAACAGCGTCTATAAAAGAAAAAGCGGCTCTCCTTATGATTCAAGCGAGCCGCTTTTTCCGTCACGAGTAACACTGTAAACATCAATCATTTGATCCCATTTTGAAATGGTTTTTTCTTTTTTCATCCCCATTTTCATTGCGACCTTGACTGACGCTTCATTGTCAGGGCGAATTAAGCTGACCATTCGCCTCACCTTCATTTCGTCAAAACCATACGCAAGACAGCCTTTTGCAGCCTCAACAGCATATCCTTTTCCCCATGCCGATCTCTTTAGCATATAGCCAATTTCAAGCTCTGTTTGTCCTTCGACGTTTTGGAGAACAATTCCGCTTTGTCCAAGTGGTTCTTTCGTTTCTTTTTCTTCAATGATCCACAGGGATGTATGGTAAGTGCGGTCATTCTTTTGATTCCAAGCAATCCACTCTTTTGTCTGCTTTTCATCCTTTAGTGAAGGATAAAACTTCATGACCTCTTCATCTTGGAACAGCTTTTCGTATAAAAAAGGCGCATCGTCTTCATCCATTGTTCTCAGTCTGAGACGCTCTGTTTCGAGCACGATCCGTGTTTGATGTGCCATTTTTTATCCCCCCCTGCTTACTTGCTAAAAATATCCCCGAACAACCCATTTGAATCTGGGGCAAAGTAATGGAACCCCGCACCCGTTAAACTAGCAGCTAATGCGGTCCACATGATTAAACTGACCGTCATCCACACAGTGACTTGTTTTCTTTTCGTACCGAAGCTCATACACATAAAAGCCGCTAAATGACTGCCAATGATAAAAGGACCGATAAGTGCCAAACCAGGGAGACCATACCGTTCCCAAACCTTTCTGGCTTTCAGCTGTTTTTTCTCTCCTTTTTCATCATGTTTCTCCTCTTTCCTTTTCAGCCACCACGCTTTAAATCGGTCCACGAAGACGATGAGTAGCAAGACGGTAAGAAAGTTGCCGACGAATCCAATAACTGCCGTTGTCACAGGATGCAGACCACTTAAAATCCCCAGCGGAACGACACCAACCACTTCAAAGAAAGGTAAAGCAGCCAATATAAAAACGAGTACATACCCCCATACAATATCCAATCACAGAACCCCTTTTCATTTTTGTCCTCTTCTCATTGTAAAGAAAAATGTGATCCCATATCTACATTTTTTTAGAAAAAGAAAAGCACATCGCAAGTGATGTGCTCTATCTACATTAAATGTTCATTTTTCTTGTTTGTTTTCTGTAAAAAAGCGATTGTGAGCAAGACTAAAATCACAATGGATACCAGACTTGTGAAAAGAAGCATCAGAGGTGATGTCCATCCAAGCCATTCGAATAGGAGTTGCGGTCCAAAGAAGATCAACGGAATGAGCGACATCATATTCGCCTTTAATATGGCATTCAATAAGACAATACACAGCAGCAACAGAAGAATGACGCCCCATCTTTGGCTCGAGGTCAGCACAAGTAAAGGAGTACCAAGTTTTTGGTCCAATAATTTCACTGTGATCAAGGCTGTCATCTGAAAAACACCTAATATCCAAAAGTAAAAGAATGCCCTCCCGCTTGTTTGAAAGGCAGAAGCTCTAAACATCACAATGGTCATGATCACATTGGCCACTATGATGAGCGGATAACCAATGAGTGCATACCAAGAATACGATAAACTTTGACTGATGGCATCTGCTAACATCATGTAAAAAAGAGATCCAATTAAAAAAGCACTGACAAACGGAACCCAGTCTTTATGATTTCTAGAAAGCTCTTTCGCTAGCTCGTCAGCAAAGCCCCGTGGATCTCCGCCAAATACATCTTCCCCTGTTTTCCCATCTTTCTCAGCTTCGACAGCATGTGTTGTTAATTCATCCATCACCTCGTCGATCTCGTCCTGATTTTTCCCTTTTGATATGAGATAGAGTTGCAGCTCTAATAAGGTATGTCTCGTTTCTTTTGTTACCATCTTCTCACTTCCCTTTATGTAATAATCGCTCTACATTCCCTGACAGCTCATTCCATCGCATGGTAAAATCCGTCAGCGCTTCTTCGCCTCTTTGTGTGAGCGTATAGTATTTCCTTTTCGGTCCACTCGCCGATGCTTTTGTGGACGTATGAACCAGTTGTTCTTTTTGCATGCGCAGCAAGATCGGATAAATACTGCCTTCACTAATTTGATCAAACCCATAGTGAGCAAGCTTCTTTGTCATTTCATAGCCATAAATTTCACCTTCAGAAATAATCGACAGCAGGCATCCCTCTAAAATTCCTTTTAGCATTTGTGTTGATTGTGTCATCATCGATCCTCCGCTTTCAGTACCTTGCATGACAAGATAGTTTGATCTTACCACACACTATCTTGCTATGCAAGATACCGACTCAGAAAAAAATCACCGCTTAAAGGGTGATTTTTACGCCCAAGGCTTATCCGTCCCAAGTGCATCAGCCAAAGCTTTACTATGCTTTCGGCGGCTTTTTCTTTCCTCTGCCCGCTGCTTCGCTGTTTGATGAAGCATGATTTCTTCCTCTGTTTCCGGCATGACTTGTGGAACTCGTTTTGGCTTCCCGTTTTCATCAAGCGAGACAAAGGTAAGAAATGAAGTTGCTGCGAGTCTGCGCTCTCCAGACATCAAGTTTTCCTTAATGACTTTGACGAATACTTCCATAGAAGATGTGCCGACCCATGTTACATAAGATTCTAAGCAGACGGACTCTTTCTGTCCAATCGGCTCTAAAAAATCAACTGAATCCATTGATGCGGTGACTGTTTCACTACGGCTGTGTCTTGCTGCCGAGATGGAAGCAATGTCATCTATATAACTCATTAATTTCCCGCCAAATAACGTTTGGTGGTTATTCGTATCGAGGGGGAATACCCTGCTGGTTTTCACAACTTTCGATTCCTTGCAGTATTTGAAATTTTCTTCACTCATCGTCATAGCTCCTTCTTGCTGTTTTCGTTGATGCGGAACGACTTTTATTAAACACTATTCTATTAGGTTTGTCTAAACTTTTTGCTTTAGTCTCTCATGAGAGATTTTCTTTCGGAAATGTTTCAACATTTACTAGAAGGAGGAATAATATAACTATCGATAAACAAGGAGGCCCTTTGATGGATTCTATGAAATCAGAGAAAGTGTATAAAACGCCGCAATGTATGAGTGAATATGATGATTTACAAGAAGTCCTCTTATGCAGTCCAATTTATATGGAAATTAAACAGATCATCAATGAAACCCAAAAGCATTTTGCAAGAGAAAATATTTCTCAAATCAAAGCCCTCACGCAGCATAAGCAATTCATCCAAACGCTGAAAGACCATCATGTCCGGCCTGTCCTTCTTCCTGCAAATGAACGTTTCCCTGAACAAGTCTTCACTCGGGATATTGGATTTACAATTGGACAGATTTTATTTGTTTCAAACATGGCAGCCCCTGTCAGACAAGGAGAAGAACATTCCTTAAAAGAATGGGCACAGACAAAAGGATGGACAACCATCACGCTGGATGATGGAACGATTGAAGGCGGCGATGTGCTTGTAGACCAAACCCGGGTATTTGTGGGGATCAGCAAAAGAACAAATCTAGCCGCCATCCAGCAGCTCAAAAAAGAACTGCCGAATCACGACATCATTCCTATTCATCTTCCTTCTCACATTTTGCATCTTGATTGTGTGATGAATATTCTTTCTCATCATGAGATCTTGATTTACCCTGAAGCTTTTACGGAAAAGGATCTTCATATGCTCAAAAAGCATTATGATCTCATTGAAATAAGTGAGCAAGAGCAGTTCACACTTGGACCAAATGTGTTGTCCATTGGACAGAAAAAAGTCATCAGCTTACCAATCAACCAAGAAACAAATGCTGCATTAACAGCCCGCGGCTACACCGTCATTGAAGTAGATTTTTCAGAAATCATTAAATCCGGCGGCTCTTTTAGATGCTGTACATTACCTATTAGGCGTTCATAAAAGCCAAAAAGCCAGCTTGTCTACTCGCTGGCTTTTTAAATGCTTACCTTCTTCCCTCTATCTATTTCCTATCATATAAATGACAAGCCACTTCATGTCCTTCTTCGACTGCTTGTAATACTGGCTTTTTGTCCGCACATACATCCATTGCAGCAGGACATCTTGTCCGAAATACGCAGCCGCTTGGCGGATTCACTGGACTTGGAATTTCTCCCTTTAAAATAAACCGCTTGCGTTTATCTTCCACATCAGGATCTGGAATCGGGATAGCAGACAGCAATGCTTGTGTATATGGATGAAGCGGTGTTTTATATAAAGCATCACTGCTAGTCATCTCCACGAGATGTCCTAAGTACATGACACCGATTCGATCGCTAATATATTTAACCATCGATAAATCATGAGCAATAAATAAAAACGTCAATCCCTCTTCTTTTTGCAGTTTTTTCAGCAAATTCACGACTTGAGCTTGAACGGATACATCTAGTGCAGAAATCGGCTCATCTGCCACGATAAACTTTGGTGATAAGGCTAGTGCTCTAGCAATCCCTATTCTTTGCCTCTGACCTCCGCTGAATTCGTGAGGATAGCGTGTAGCAAAATCATGACTTAGCCCCACCGCTTCAAGCAGTTCCTTCACACGTTCGAGTCTTTTCTTTTGACTGCCATACAATTGGTGGATCTCCATCGGCTCTAGCATAATATCTTTTACAGAGAGCCTAGGATTTAAAGAAGAATACGGATCTTGAAATACCATTTGAATTTGTCTATTGAAATCAAATGATTCTCGGTTCGATAAGTGATGGAGACTTTTCCCTTCATACAAAGCTTCACCTTCTGTCGGGTCATAAAGCCGCATGAGCACTTTTCCAAGTGTAGATTTACCGCAGCCTGACTCACCAACAAGACCAAAGGTTTCGCCTTGTTTCAGCTGAAAGGTGACACCATCTAATGCTTTTAACGTTCTTCCTTTCGATAGATGAAAATGCTTTTTTAAGTTGTTGACTTGCAGAAGTGGTTCACTTCCCATCACATCTCCCCCTCTCAGCTTTCAAATACCGCCTTGTTCCTGCCCATTCCTGTTCATATGAAGTACCAGAAAGAGAAAGGAGTTCAATCTGTCTGCCCGTTTTAGGCGAGTGAAGCATCATGCCATCTCCAGCATACATCCCTACATGGCGAACTGCTCCCTTCCCATTGTCATTGGCAAAAAACATGAGATCACCTGGCGCCAAATGGTTTGATGCGACTGGAGTTCCTTGAACTGCTTGGTCACTTGCGTCTCTCGGTAATAAACATCCACACGCTTTGTACATGCTGTAAACAAAACCCGAACAGTCGTAGCCATAGCTACTCATGCCGCCCCACAAATATGACAGTCCAATAAATTGTTTTCCTATGGCTAAGGCATCCTTACCGCTCATAGAAGAAGGTGATGAAGCACGGCGCACATCTTCTTTTTTGATTTCTCTTCTTCCTACTGGAGTTAGAACATCAAAGGAATCGCTCGTTTCTTCAACAGGTGCTAGTTCTGTTAAAAAACTAACCTCCATATCCGGTGTTCCGTTTTGATATAAAACCGCTTTTTTCTGACAAACAATCAAGGGACTAGCAGGTGGTTCACTCTCTGATACTTCATTTAATTGCTCTACAGGGATATAACCTGGATAGCCTTGCGGGTGTTTCCGGCTTGCCTGCTGCGGGATGACAACTTTCATCCAGCCATCTGTTTCCTCCAGCCCAATGACTCGTTCGCCAAGCAGTACTTGGGTTTGAATAAGATTTTCTTCACATAAGGCCAATTTCTGTTCATATGTTTGCTCATCAATCCATTCTTTGATCTGGACGGAACTTTGAAGAACGTGTCGATCTATTTCTCTCGGCGACTGCGGTGCTGTCCATATATTTGCGACTGGAACCTTTGATTCATATAACATCATAAGACCCCTTTCACTCTTTGAATGCCTAACCCATGATGCGGCGGAAAGAGAATATCTTTTCCTTGATAGATAATTCCTCCGTCTATTAAGTCCTCTTTGAGCATAAGCGGCGCATCAAAATCGTAACGGGTAATATTCGGTTGGCTTGCAGCAAGATGAGCGGCTGCGGTAATCCCTAGTTTTGATTCGATCATACTGCCAACCATGCACTTGACGCCGTATGCTTCTGCTAAACTATTGATTTTCAGCGCTTTTTTGATACCGCCTGTTTTCATTAATTTTAAGTTGATGAGATCACAGCTTCTCGTTTCTAACACCTTGATGGCATCATGGAGGCTAAAAATACTTTCATCTGCCATAATCAATGTGTCTGTTGCTTCCGTCACCCGGCGCAGACCCTCGATGTCTTCTTTAGGCACTGGCTGCTCGACTAGTTCAATATCGAGTGCCTCCATTTTTCGAATGGCGACAATCGCTTCCTTCCATGTCCAGCCTTGGTTGGCGTCAAGCCTGATTTGAATATCCGGCCCGACTTTTTCTCGAATCCGTTTGATCCGCTGAATATCCGTATTTATATCATCTTTTCCCACTTTGATCTTTAAGGTACGAAAGCCTTCAGCTGCATATTGCTTCGCATCCTCTGCCATTTCTAGCGGACGGTTGACACTAACCGTGTAATCTGTTTCCAGCTGATCACGATAACCACCAAGATATTGATAAAGCGGCAGGCCAGCCTGCTTCGCTAAACCATCGTAAATCGCCATATCTATTGCAGCCTTTGCACTCGTGTTTCCTACAAGTACACGGTCGATCGCTGAAAAGATTTGTTCATATTGTGACAATGAGGCCCCAATCAAGAGCGGCCTCATCACAGCGCAAATAGCATAGTCGATACTTTCCAGTGTTTCACCTGTAATGACCGATGTCGGCACTGCCTCTCCATAGCTGACATCACCTTGATCATAGGTGATAATCACAATAAGAGATGCGGCGTCATACACCGTTCTTAATGCTGTTTTGAAAGGCTTCTTTAGCGGTACACTCGTTCTGCATGTGCGAACATCTACGATTTTCATTTGATCGCCTCTTTCGCTGCAACACCTGGGGAAATATGCAGTTTTTTCCCTGTAGCATCTAATGTAGCCTGCACGCCGATTGGAATGGCGAAGTTTGGAGAGGAATGACCGATCCGAAAGCCGCCAAGTGCAGGTTTCTGTTGCGGGACAATATACGTCTCCCATAACTGATCGAGCGTTAACGACTGCTCTTTCTTTTTCGGCTCACATTGATGAAAATCACCAATGATAAATCCCGCCGCATCATGTAATTTTCCTGCAGAGGCTAAGTGCTGCATCATTCGATCGATTTTATATGGTTCTTCGTCTATATCTTCTATCAATAAAAGCTTCCCCTTTGTATCAATTTCAAAAGGTGTACCAAGTGTCGTGACAATAAGGGCAAGATTTCCTCCGGTGATTTCGCCTGAAGCCGTGCCATGATAAAAAGTGTGAAGAGGTGACAGGTGGTTCGTATACGAAAAGGCTTTCGGAGTGAATAGCTGTAAAAAGGTATCCTTTGTATACGGATGAACCTCTTCAAGTCCCACATCAGAGGAGAGCATTGGACCATGAAAGGTCACAAGACCCGTCTGCTGCTGAATGGCTGTATGTAAAAACGTAATATCACTGTATCCCCAAAAGATTTTTGGGTTCCGGCGAATCAAGTCATAATCAATGGCTTCTGCAATTCTTCCTGTTCCGTATCCTCCGCAAGCACAAATCACTGCCTTCACATCTGGATCTTGAAACATGTGATGAATATCTTCCACTCGTTCATGATCATGAGCTGCTAAATAACCATACCGGGAGTTGATATACTTCCCCTTTTTCACCTTTAGCCCTAAGCTTTCTAAAAAAGAAATACCTCTTGCTAATTTCAGCTCATCAGGCGGGCTTGCTGGTGCAATGATTCCCACTGTATCTCCTGTTTGAAGTGCCGCTGGCAGATGGTTCATGCCAATCCCCTCTTTCTCTTCGTTTCTTTCAATCTATGGGCATCTTCTTCATAACATGAACAAATAAAGGAACAGACGCTTTTTTCAAAGCGTCCCGTTCTCTCAGTTTTTCATTTACTCTCCATCTACCTGTGCCCATTTCAAATCAATGTAACCAACAGGATGACGGACAATGCCCTTTACGCCTTCTTTTTGTAAATAGACTTGGTTATAAAAATGAATGGGAATGATCGGTGCTTCTTCCATCAGAAGTGCCTCGGCATCATGCAGCATACGATTTCTCTTTTGTTCATCTGCTTCTTGACTCGCCTTTTTGATCAGCTGATCATACGTATCATTTGACCAACCTGTCCGGTTCATCGCATTTCCTGTTTGGAAGCTCTCTAAGAAATTGATTGGGTCTGCATAGTCAGCTAGAAATGAACTTTGCGAGAATTGGAATTTGAGTGCCTTTTGATCTTCTGCAAACACATTTGCTTCCATGTTGGCAAGCTTCACATCTACCCCTAGCGCTTCTTTTAATTGCTGCTGAATGGCTTCTGCTTTTTTCTTATTTTCAGGCTTTGTACTATATGTTAATGTGACGGGCGGTAGCTTTGAATAGTTCTCTTCCTTCAACCCTTTTTCTAATAGTTTTACAGCTTCACTCGTATCATGTTTGACAAGGTCGCCGCCAGCTTCTCTGAAATCTTCACCCTTTGAATCTAAAATTCCTGGTGAAACAAAGGCACGTGCTGGCTTCTCTTCATTTTTCGTCACATACTCTACAATATCCTGAGGATTGATCGCCATTTGAAAGGCTTTGCGAATGTTCTTATTTTGAAAAGGCTCCATGTTGACATTTAGACGATAAAAAAACAGCCCTGCTTGATCCTCAATTTGCACATCTTTGCTTTTTAACAAGTCTTCACTTTGTTCTGCCGGAACGAAGGCCGTATCTAAATCTCCTGATTGATACATTTGATAATCTGTGTTTCGATCACTGATCATGAGCCATTTCACTTGGTCTAGCTTGACCGTTTGTTTGTCCCAATACGTGTCACTTTTTTCCATTGTAAAGCTTTCATCATGCTTCCACTCTGTCAGTTTAAACGGTCCATTGCCGACAAAGGTTTTCGCATCCTTGGCCCAGTTTGGGTCCTTTTCCGCTACCTTCTCATTCACTGGGAAAAAGGCAGGGTTTGCCGTCATATTTAAGAAAGATTTCTGCGGGTATGCTAGCTTGACCTCTAGCGTTTGATCATTAACAGCCTTGACTTTTACATCTTCTTTCTTCCCTTTTCCGCTGTTAAACGCTTCGCCCCCTTCAATCATATAAGCTAAGAATGCCGCAGAAGAGCCCGTCTTTGGATCTAGCAGCCGCTTCCACGCATATTCAAAGTCACTTGCTTTGACTGGATCACCATTTGACCACTTTATCCCGTCCCTTAAATGGAACGTGTACGTTTTTCCATCCTTTGAAATGTCCCATTTTTCCGCCATGGCAGCAGATGGTTCGTGCTTCTCATTCAGTCTCGTTAATCCTTCCATTAAGTTATTGAGCCCTTGCCAGGACACATTATTAAAACCAATGGGTGGATCAAATGATGTCGGTTCGTTTTCGTTATTTAATGTTAAAACTTTCTCTTCCCCCTTGCTTGAAGATCCTT
This sequence comes from Bacillus sp. FSL K6-3458, assembly GCF_038005045.1. NCBI lineage: Bacteria > Bacillati > Bacillota > Bacilli > Caryophanales > Bacillaceae > Bacillus > Bacillus sp. FSL K6-3458. The sequence goes on from NZ_JBBOSI010000001.1 coordinate 2,819,646, forward strand.
TACCTGCTTGCTCATTGGCTGTACATCCTGCAAGCAGCATCACTGCGATAAAGCACATACTGAGAATCCAACCTGTTTTTCTCATGAAAAACTCCCCCTTTGTGTTGAAGATAAAACCGTTTGCTTCGCTCGTTCATCTTGAAGCCAGCAATGTACTGCATGTGTAGGTGAACGCTGCGTTTCATGCGGCATAATATGATCACACACTTTCATCGCAGACGGACATCGATCGGTATATGGACAACCTTTTGGCGGAGCAAATAAATCTGGCGGGCTTCCTTCAATAGGAATGAGTTCATCTTTCATATCCAGCCTTGGAACGGATTGCAGCAGCCCTTTTGTATAGGGATGCTGTGGACTGTAAAAGATATCTCGCCTTGTCCCAACTTCAACGATTTTCCCCCCGTACATGACAGCCACTCGATCAGCGACTTGTGCTACAACCCCTAAGTCATGTGTGATTAAAATAATTGTCACGCCTGTTTTTTTCTGAATCTCTTTAAATAGTTCTAAAATCTGCGCCTGTATGGTGACATCTAGTGCAGTTGTCGGTTCATCTGCAATCAGCACCTTCGGCTCACAAATAAGAGCCATTGCAATCATGAGCCGCTGCCTCATGCCACCGCTGAATTGATGCGGATATTGCTTCAGCCTCTCTTTCGGCTGCGGTATCCCCACCAAATCAAGCATACGAAGCGCCTCTTCTTTCACTTCTTTTTTTGTCAGCTTCTGATGCACTTTTGCAGCCTCCATCAGCTGATCTCCAATTGTCAGCGTCGGGTTGAGTGCTGTCATAGGATCTTGAAAAATCATGGAGATATCGACACCACGTATGCTTCGCATGTCTTTTTCAGATAATGACAGCAAGTTGCGATCACGAAACCAAATTTCCCCTTGATCGACTTGTGCGCTGTATGCAGGGAGAAGCCGCATGATACTTTGAGACGTCACGCTTTTTCCGCAGCCTGATTCTCCGACAATGGCGAGGGTTTCTTTTTCATACACATCCACATTCACCCCGCGTACCGCTTGAACAGAACCGCCATATGTCCGAAAGCTAACATGCAGATCGATGATCCGAAGCATTTTTTTCATCACGCCATCACCTCTTCATCTTCGGATCAAGCGCATCTTGCAAGCCATCACCTAAATTATTAAAGCAAAACATCGTCAGCGAAATAAAAAATGCCGGAAAGAATAAACGCCACCAGTGACCATTATCTGATAGCACTGTCGGCAAGGCATCATTGGCCATCACACCCCAGCTTGCAAACGGCGCTTGAATCCCTAAACCAAGAAAACTTAAGAACGCTTCAGCAAAAATCGCTGTCGGTACAGTTAGCGTCATCTGCACAATAATCGGTCCCATCGTATTCGGCAGTAAATTTCTGCGGATGATGCGCAAACTTTTTGCGCCAAAGGTTTTCGAGGCAAGGACATATTCTTGGCTTTTCAGCTGAAGGACTTGACCTCTCACAATTCTTGCCATCCCGATCCATCCTGTAACAGTGAGCGCCACAATAATAGTGACAAGCCCAGGCCCCATCAGGACCATCAATAAAATGACGACGAGTAAATACGGCAGACCGTAAAGCACCTCGACAATCCGCATCATGACATGGTCATACTTCCCGCCTTTATAGCCTGCAATACCGCCATAGATGACACCGATTGCAAAATCAATGAGAGCGGCCATCACGCCCACAAATAACGAAATGCGTGCGCCGTACCAAGTACGTGTAAACACATCACGTCCAAGTTCATCTGTTCCAAACCAGTGAGCAGCTGAAGGTGGCAAGTTTTGCATGGAAAGCCGCTGTTCTGTCACACTATTCGGTGCCAGGAGTGGGCCTAATACAGCCATGACGAAAAGAAAAATCAGCACCGATAAACTAAACATAGCGAGTTTATTTTGTTTTAACCGTCGCCAAGTATCTGCCCAATACGAAAGTGAGGGTCTTTTAATGGCATGGACTTCAGATGTCTTTTGTTCTTTAGGAGCAAACCATTCATCTGGCACTTCATGCGCTTGATTCGTTTGATCATGCTGAAGATGTATACTCATGCCTTTCCTCCTTTCTGATGCAGCTGGATCCTTGGATCAAGCAGACGATATGTCACATCTACAATGAAAAGAAGGGTAATTAAGATGATGCTGTAAAAAACAGTGGTTCCCATGATGACAGGATAGTCACGATTATTAATACTCTCAACAAAGTATTTTCCCATTCCAGGGATCGCAAATATTTTTTCAATCACAAAACTGCCTGTTAAAATACTTGCGACAAGTGTGCCAAGGATCGTGACAACAGGTAAAAGTGCATTCCGCAGGGCATGTTTAAACACAATTTTATAAGGGGAAAGCCCTTTCGCTTTTGCAGTTCGAATATAGTCCTGCGACAGCACTTCAATCATGCTCGATCTCGTTAACCGGGCAATGATCGCCATTGGACCTACCGCCAGTGCAATGGTAGGAAGCACCATATGCATTGGACTTGTCCACATCGCTGTAGGAAAGAGCTTTACATTCACAGCAAGCTGCTGAATTAATAAGGTAGCAAAGATAAAGTTTGGTATGGATATACCGAAAACAGCAATCGTCATGGCGATATAATCAATCAAGCCATTATGCCGGAGGGCAGCCATGATTCCGAGCAAGATGCCGGAGATGACAGCAATCAAAATAGAGATAAGACCAAGTTCTAATGAGACTGGAAAACCTCTCGCCAATAAATCATTGACACTTTCAGAAGGCTTTTTAATGGAAGGACCAAAATCAAAAGTAACGATGGATTTTAAATAGATCATATATTGAACATAGAGTGGTTCGTCTAAGTGATAGTAGCTTTCGAGGTTTCGCTGGACAGTTTCGTTTGTATTTCGTTCTTCATTGAAGGGCGATCCTGGGATGACCTTCATTAAAATAAACGTTAACGTCGTAATCGTTAAAATCGTGGCAATCATCGCAATCAAACGCTTGAGCAAAAAGCTGGTCATCTGCCGTCTCCCCCTCGCTTAACAAAATGTTGTACGTGCGGCAAGCTCTGTCATGACAAGCATCGCTTGGTAGGCTTCTAATATATTCTCTGCTTGGTACGTCACCGTTGTTGTCCCTTCGATGATGGCCGTACCTGGCATTAAATTCGCCCATTCGGCTTGTCCATAATTGGCAAACTCGATTTTCAGCACTGGCTGCTCAGGAGGCGTGAGCGGCTTCATTTGATGAATTTGTTTCATGGCAGCTTCCACTTGCTGCGAGATGAGGGTGCTTACTTTCGCTGGTGTTAAGCATTTCACAGCAGATCTTGAAATGGTTTCTTTCACCGCCACTGTTTTCACGCCAGGCATTAACTTTTCGGCTTCAAGTGCCGCTTGATCGTCTCCGCATACAAGAATGACTGGAACACCATAATAGCCTGCGACATACGCATTAAAGCCCATTTCACCAACTGGATGATCATTTATGTAAAAATGTCTGACACCAAAAATCATACTGTGAGACATCACACCTTTCATTGATGCCCTCGCATGGTAGCCTAAAAAAACAGCGGCATCATACGTTTGATCTAATCCTTGAACCATTGAATAAGGCTTTACATCGCCCGATATGAGAGATGCTTCCTCATGCAAATCTTCAATCAACAGATTATTCATTTTAGAATGGCTATCATTCACTAAAATCTCGGTCGCCCCATGTGTAAGAAGAGCTTCTACACAGGCGTTCACTTCACCTGTCATGAATTTTCTCCCGCGCTCATAATTGTGCTGGCGGCTATCAACAAATGTATGATCAGCTAGACCAGTAATTCCCTCCATATCGACTGATACATAGAGCTTCATCCCCATCCCCCTTTAATTAAACTTAAAATTTGTGTATATTTTTCTAAATTTTCTAAAAAATTATATGAGAACTTGATTGATTTTTCAATACAATGTCTGAAAATAAGGAAATTAGACTCAGGTAATACAGGTCAAAAGCATTGATGATAAAGGATTTATTTGACAGAAAAAACACCACTAGCTATGTCTTTAGTGGTGTTTGTCTGCTTCATCGATTTGCGATTTTAGCTGCGCATATTTTTTCATCGTTTGTGTAAACAAGTCATCGAACATTTGCGGTGCCTGCTGCTGGATGACTGCAGCGCCTTCTCCTGTAATCCCGCCTTTTGTTGCGACCCTGTTCACCGTTTCAGCAAATGTCAGTCCGCGTTCAACAAGAACTTGTCCTGTACCGAGCAGCGCATATGTTAAAAATTCATAGGCTTCGTCTAAAGAAAGCTCACTATTCCGAACAGCGGATCTCGCCATTTCTTCAAAGATTGCTGCAATAAAGCCCGGAGAAGAGCTTGTCAAATTACTCGCCGCATCAAACCGGTCCTCTTCCACTTCCCTGACGATACTAAAAGCTGAAAGCAGGCGGTGGAGTCGTTCTTGTGCCTCCTGCCCAGCGGTTTCACCATGCGCCACAAGGGATACACCTGTCCCTACAGCTGATGTCAAAGTGGGAATGTATCTAGACACCGGCTGATTCGTATGTTGCATTAATTTGTCTAACGTGACAGCCGCTGCCACTGATACGATATGAAGAGATGTCTTTGCGGGGCTCAGCTGATCTAAGACATCAAGTACAGCAAGCGGTGGTACACAAACAAACACGACATCACATGATGCAGAGATGTCATCTAAAGAGCAAATGTTGACATGCTGGTTCTTCTCTTTCAGCTGTTGCAGCCGCTCCGTTTCACTTCTTGTATGGATCATAAATTGACTGGCATGAAGTACTCCTTTGTCCAGCCATTTTTGTACCATCATATCTGCCATGCTTCCATATCCAATGATTCCAATAGTCTCCACAGTTTAATCTCCTCTATTTTGCTTAGATTCACTACTTATTTTAACAATTTCCCACAATGTTTTCATTTTTATCCCACACTTTTTTCTTACGATAAAGTCAGTATCCACCACATACGGTCAATCACCTTACACACATACATGTAAAAATCGATGAAAGAGAGTGATCTTGATGACACATCACAAAGATGAAAAACACACTTCTTATGAATTACAAACCATTGAACAGCCGAAACAAAAGCAGAAGAAGCCAAGTGGCTGGCTGAAGCCATTTGTCAGCGGGATTGTAGGAGGTACGTTAGCGTTAGGTGTTTACGTTCTAACTCCATATGCTCAGCATTCAGAAAATAGTTCAACTGATTCGTCAACGAAAACAGCCGCTGTATCGACAAATGATACAAGTACAAATTCGTCAAAAACAACAGCGTCACAAACATCGAATTCGACCAGCAGTATTTCCAGTATGGTCGAAAACGTATCACCAGCCATCGTCGGCATTACAAACTATCAAACACAAAGTCAAACAACCACAGATTTTGGCGATATGAACACACCTTTTGATGGATCACAGCAAAATCAAAACAGCAGCAGTCAAGAACAAGAAAGCGGTACCGGATCAGGGGTTATTTTCAAAAAATCCGGCAGTAAAGCCTATGTATTAACAAACAACCATGTGATTGAAGGAGCAAATAAATTAACAGTCTCCTTGCATAATGGCAAGACGGTAGCAGGAAAAGTGGTCGGTTCTGACCCGCTGACCGATCTTGCTGTTGTGGAAATTAGCAGCAGCGGCGTTACAAAAGTCGCTGAACTCGGAGACTCCTCATCCCTTCGTGCGGGAGAAACCGTCATCGCAATCGGAAACCCTCTTGGTGAAGATTTATCAAGAACAGTGACACAAGGAATTGTCAGCGGTGTCGATCGAACAGTTTCTATGGATACATCAGCTGGCGAAAGCAGTATTAATGTCATTCAAACAGATGCCGCCATTAACCCCGGTAACAGCGGCGGACCGCTTTTAACAACAGACGGAAAGGTTGTGGGGATCACCAGTATGAAAATTTCTGAAACAGGTGTGGAAGGTATCGGATTTGCGCTCCCAATCAATGATGTCAAACCAATTGCAGAACAGCTTCTCACAAAAGGAAAAATCGAACGACCTTATATCGGTATCAGCATGCTGGATCTCGAACAAGTACCAGATGCTTATCAGAAGGAAAAGCTTGGACTGACAAGCAGTCAGCTGGATAAAGGCGTGTACGTAAAAGAAATCGCTGCTGGCTCACCTGCTGCAAAAGCTGGATTAAAGGCAGAGGATGTTATCACCGCCATCAATGGCAAAAAAGTGACAACCGGCAGTGAATTACGCCACGAGCTTTACACGAATGCTAAAGTAGGAGATACCATCAGCATCACACTCGTTCGTAATGGAAAAGAAGAAACAAAACAAGTGACATTAACACAATCTGAATCAAAGCAAGTCAGTTCTTAACGAAAAAAGCAGCTCATAAAAATTGAGCTGCTTTTTTCATGTTCACTTGATTGGGACCAATCTTTGTTCAATTTCTGCTCGTTTGTGCTCTAAAAATGGTGGAAGTGCTAATTGATCACCAAGTTCATCCACGCTTTCATCCACTGTAAATCCAGGACCGTCTGTTGAGATTTCAAACAAAATACCGTTTGGCTCTCTAAAATATAGGGCTTTAAAATAAAAACGTTCTACAACACCAGAGTTGGTGAAACCGGCTTTGGCTATTTTATCATGCCATTTTTCAAGCTCTTCTGCGTCCGCTACACGAAAGGCTACGTGATGAACACTCCCTCTACCAGATCGCTCAACAGGTCCTTGTGCTTTTTCGATGACATGAATCTCTGTTCCAGCTCCGCCTTGTCCTGATTCAAAAATCGTCACGATTTCCCCATCATTTGATTGTTCACGTGCTTTTTCTGTGAAACCAAGGATGCTCGTTAACACACTGATCGTTTTATCTGCTTCTGCGACTGTTAATTCTACTGGTCCCAAACCTCTGATCGCAAAATCAGCAGGAATCTCATCATGCACTGGCGGCTTCGCTCCATCTTGCACGCTTGGTTCTACAGTCAAAAACAGCTGCTGTCCTTCTGGATCTGTAAATTTCAAGGCAGGTCTGCCGCCTCTTAAAGAAGCTGTTTCTTTCTTTACACCTTTTTCTTCAAAGCGCTTTTCCCAAAAGGTGATTGCCTCTTCTGAAGTGACAATCAACCCTGTGCGTGAGATCGCATTTGTTCCGTCCAGCCGGCGGGCGAGCATCGGTATTTCAAAAAACGTCAGCTCTGTACCAGGTGAGGCGACCTCATCTCCATAAAATAGATGATACATCGATGGATCATCTTGATTGACTGTTTTTTTCACCAGTTTTAAGCCAAGGATTTGGCGGTAGAAATCAACGTTTTTCTGAGCATTTGCTGTTAGTGCTGATACGTGGTGAATCCCATTTATTTTCATTGTGTTCACTCCTATTATAAAATATCTCGAATTCAAGATAATTTCCTTATGAATAAAATAGGTCATTTTAGAAGAAAAGTCAACCATTCGGCTTCATCTTTATTGGATGTTCGGTTTCCGCCCATTAAATTAACATTACATCAAAAATATTCTTATATTGTTCGCTTTTAAGATAACATTCATCCTAATATCTCCAATAAACGAACACTTTTAAATACAAATACGAAAATCAGAAAATTTTTTTAATTCTTGTTTTCCTAAAATCGTATTACAATGAACAAAATACATGTCACAGTAACGTACGAAAGTGATGCAGGAGGTCGTGTGTAATGAACAAAGAACAACCAGCGTTAAAACAAGACATCGGCTTATTTTTTGCCCTATCTCTTGTCATCGGAACAATTATTGGATCTGGCGTTTTTATGAAGCCTGGCAACGTCCTTTCTTATTCAGGAAGCTCAGGCATCGCCTTATTCGCATGGCTGTTAGGCGGGATCTTAACCCTTGCAGGCGGACTCACAGTCGCTGAAATTGGTACACAAATCCCACGTACTGGCGGTTTATATGCCTATCTTGAAGAAATATACGGTGAATTTTGGGGCTACTTATGTGGCTGGGTGCAAATTATTATTTACGGGCCAGCGATTATTGGTGCTCTTGGTCTTTATTTTGGTTCATTATTAGCTAATTTATTTTCTCTTTCTTCTTTATGGGCTTCAACCATTGGCATTATCACCGTTCTTTTTTTATGTGTGATCAACATCATGGGAACGAAATACGGTGGTTTTGTCCAAGGACTGACCACGATCGGAAAGCTTGTTCCAATTGCAGCAATTATTGTGTTTGGCTTATGGAAAGGAAATGAACATATTTTCACAGCCGTCAATGAGAGTATCGCACAAATGAACTTCGGTGCAGCAATTTTGGCAACATTATTCGCCTATGATGGCTGGATTTTGCTTGCAGCGCTTGGCGGTGAAATGAAAAATCCAGAGAAACTGCTTCCTCGTGCGATGGCAGGCGGTATTTTAATTGTCACAGCATGTTATCTCTTTATTAACATCGCCCTTTTGCATGTGTTACCAGCTGATCAAATCGTTCAACTAGGTGAAAATGCAACAAGCACAGCTGCTACAATGCTCTTTGGTCCAATTGGCGGTAAAATTATTAGTATCGGAATCATCATTAGTATCTTTGGCTGTTTGAATGGAAAGGTTCTTTCGTTCCCGCGTGTCATTTTTGCGATGGCAGAACGAAAACAAATTCCGTTTGCCAAAGCCATTTCACGCATTCATCCTACTTTTCAAACACCTTGGATCGCTGTATTTGTACAGATTTTGATTGCCATTGTGTTTATGATCGTCAGTAATCCCGAGAAGCTGTCAGAGGTTTCGATTTTCATGATTTACATCTTTTATGTGATGGCCTTTTTCGCTGTCTTTAAGTTAAGAAAACAAAACAAGGGAATGAAGCGCGCTTATAGCGTACCACTTTACCCGCTCACACCGATCATTGCGATTATCGGCTCTTTCTTTGTCTTAATCAGCACCATGATCACCGATTGGCAAAGCTGCCTGATCTCCATGCTGATCGGCATTGCCGGACTGCCGATTTATTACTACATGAAAAAAACACAAAATAAAGCAGAGCGCTAAGACAGCCTCTGCTTTATTTTTTATATTGCTTAATGACCTTATAAGATTCGTTTAAATATCTCATCAGCCGGTATGGCTTACTTAAAACCCGGATGGGGAGTCTTGAAATAAATCCATTCAGATTCGCCTTATACTCCTGCGTCATCCGCTTCGGCTTTGTGGCAATTTTTTCATATACTTCTTTGTAAAATTCCTTCATGATGTCGACTTGCACACTGATCTTCTGATGACACTCTGTACACTCAACGCTTTTCATCTGATCATTCACATAAACGATGCTGTGGAGGGTCTCTTCTTGGCACCGAGTACAGTGTAGGTTTGCTTCCATTTCGGTTTGCTTCAAGATACACAGCTCCTTTCTCGTTTGATGTTGCTCTTTTTATACAATACGATGGCTGTCAGCTGTTTATTGGACAGATGCTTCCTTTAAAATAGCTGCCGCAGTCAATTCATCGGTGACGAGCACCTGAATAAAGCCACCGTTTAAGGCTCCTAAAATACTTTCAGCCTTATGGGTTCCTTCCACAACTGCGATGACTTTTTTCACGCTCTTTAATTGTTCTAACGATAATCCAATCACCTTTTGGTTCAGCTCATCTTGGACTGGTTTCCCTTCCCCGTCAAAGAAACGAAAACCAATATCACCAACAGCTCCTGATTGCCTTAAACCAGACAAATCCTCTTCTTTTAAATAACCGACTGTTTTCAATGTAGAGCCTTTATGCGGATTCCCAATACCGATCAGGGCAATATCAACATTTCTGCCTTCTTCAAGCACAGCTTCTATGTCCTGCATCGCCATCAGCCGCTCTTTTAATTCTTCTGTTTCTAAAATCGCAGGTGCATATAAATAGGAGCACGTACCATTCATCTTCTTTGCCAGCTCATATGCCAGCTGATTCGCGTGAATGTCGACCGCCTGCCTGCCCATTCCGCCCTCTAAAGGAATGACTTTGACATCGTTTCTTCGCTCAAATGGATATTCCTTCACTAGCTCGGCAAGTGTGGTTCCCCATGAAATACCGATTTTCTCAGCGCCTTTCATGTTTTTAGAAAGATAATAGGCGCCCGCTTGACCAACTGCCCGTTTGACCATCTCAGACATTGTCCCGACACTTGGGACAACGACAGCATCCGTTAATTGAAAGGTCGTTTCCAGCTGCTTTTCAAGTTCCACTGTATGAATACTTTCGTCTTTAATGTACACTTCAACGATTCCCACATCTTTTGCTTTTTGTAAGAGCTTTGAAATGACTGGTCTTGAGACATTGAGTTTTTTTGCAATCTCCTGCTGCGTCCACCCGTCTGTATAATAAAGATGAGCAACCTTGACGAGCTGTCGTCTTTCTTCCCAATTCAGCATGTGACATCATCCTTTTAATATACTATGATTACCAGTATACCAAACATTCGTTTCTAATTGGAACAATTGTTATGAAAATAAAAAAAGAGCGATTAACTCTCCGCTCTTTTTCCCTCGCTATATTTAGGCTGATACGTTCTCCCGCCATCTAATAAGAGTATCTGTCCGTGCAAATAGCTTCCCTCGTCACTTGCGAGAAATAAAGTGACTCCAGCAATATCTTCTGGTTTTCCTAATCTCCCGATAGGAATAAGTGATCGAAGCTGACTTTTCTCAAGCTCAGTCGGATAGAGCGTATCAAGCATCTGAGATTCAATGACGCGCGGTGCAATGACATTGATGCGGACATGATGGGAACCCAATTCCTTTACAAGCGAACGCATGAGACCAAATGCCCCGGCTTTTGACGCGTAATACTGGATGCCGCCGCCAGAGCCTGTTATCGCAGATCCTGATCCAATAATGACGACGCTGCCTTCTTTCCGCTCACATAGATAGGGTGCTAATGCTTTAATGCAGTAGAAAAGACCATATAGATTCACAGCCAGTGTCTTTTTCCAAAGTGAAAAATCAACCTCTAAAAAAGAAAGGGATTTCGTCATTCCTGCTGAATAGACAAGATGCCCAATGCCACCCAACTCCCTTTCAGCTGCTGACGCCATTTGCTGAACACTTTCCCACGATGAAACGTCAGCTTGGAACGTCAGCAGCTGAGGATGCTGTTGTTTTAAAAGCGAAAGTCCCTGTTTATCTATATCTGACACAGCTACACGATGCCCTTCTTTTAAAAAACGCTGAGCAATTTCTTTGCCGATTCCTTGGGCGCCACCTACGATGAGAACTGGTTTTTGTTGATTAGCCAGCGCTCTCACCCCCATCAAGCATAATTGCTGCTCCATCTGTAAATGCACCGTACGACGTACTTAAGAAAACCGTCATATGAGCCACCGTCTCCTTGATTTGCTCTTTGTCAGGAAGCAAATGGAGAGGCGGCGGAAGTAGTGCCAATACTCGGATGCCTTTGTCTTTAAATTCGCGCGCTAATCCTTTTGTCATGGCATTCAACATACTATTTGATGTAGCATGTGAGATCCCGCCATCACCTGTTATGCTGCCTGATGAGGAAATATTAATGATGCAGCCCTGCTTCTGATCCACCATATGCCACACAGCGGCTTGACTGGAAAGAAAGACTGTATTTACGGATCTTTCCACTTCATCGACCCATATCTCAGGACTTACGTCATTAATCCCCCCATCTGCTTTTTGCTCGGCTTGATTGACTAAAATATCAAGCTTGCCGCATGTATCGATGACTTGTCTTAGCATAAGCGTAGCATCACGCGGTGTCTCAAGCGGATTGATGACAACAGTCGATTGGCCGCCTAATTTTTCAATGTCTTCGCTTATCGACTTTGCTTTTGATTCATCACGAAAAGCGTGTATGAAAACATGTGCACCTGCCTGGGCCAAAGCTAGGCAGATGGCTTCTCCAAATCCATCTGTGCTATCTGTCACAAGTGCCACTTTCTGATGAAGCTGGACGTGCACACGGATCTCCTCCCTATCCCTTATTTGGCATTTATTTTCTCAGCTTACTTACAATATCAAGAGCTGCTTCATAAAAGCCTTCTGAGATGGTTGGATGCGGGTGAATCATTTTGGCCATCTCTTCCGCTGTTCCTTCTAAATACATAAATGAGGAAGCCTCTGATATCATCTCCGTTACATGCGGACCAACCATTGTAGCGCCAATGACTTCACCATATACGGTATCGTACACGAGTTTAATAAAACCGGTTTGAACACCTGCTGCCAACGCTTTCCCGCTTGCAGCTAAATCAAATCGCTCTGCCCGCACGTTCAGCCCTTTCGCTTTCGCCTCTTTCTCAGTCAGTCCAACACTCGCTACCTCTGGCAATGTATAAATACATCTAGGAACGATGTCGTGATTCATTCTTTCAGGTTCGCCGCATATATTGCTGACCGCAACGGCTGCCTCTGCCATCGCCGCATGAGCGAGCTGATAGCCACCGGCTACATCTCCAATTGCATATACACCTGCAACACTTGTCTTCATCTCGTCGTTTACTTTAATAAAAGGACCATCCAGCTGAAGATCAAGCTGACTGACAGCAGAGACATTTGGTCTTCTTCCGACGCAAACTAGCAGTCTTTCAGCCGTAAAGATGTGCGTCTCTCCTTTATCGTCTGTCGCATGAATCGCTTTGACTCCTTCGCTTTCTGTTACCTCTGTCACCGTCGTTTTCTTTGCGATATGGATGCCTTTTTTCTTCAATTCTTTTTCTAGTAATTTCGCCGCTTCTTCATCTTCCTGCGGAATAATCGACGGAGCGGCTTCTATAATGGTGACTTTTGATTGGAGACTCTGGAAGATGCATGCCAGCTCAAGACCAATTACACCCCCGCCAATAATGACGACAGATGCAGGAATATCTGGGATGTCAAAGATCGTATCACTTGTGTCAAATTGAATCTCTTTGAGCCCTGGAATAGGCGGAATAGCAGGTGATGAGCCAGTGGCAATGATCAGCTCTTTTGTTTCAATCGTTTCTGATCCATCTTGTTTTTCAATGTCAATACGATTTTTTGTCACAGCTGTGCCTCTGCCGTTATATACATCAATCTTTCCTTGCTTTAATAAAAAGGCGATTCCGCCCCTGAGTTTTTCGATGACATCATCTTTACGTTTTCTCATTTTATCGAAGGAAAGAACCACCTCACCTGTTTCGATTCCCCAGCTTTTTGCTTTCTCAATGGATTCAATGACTTCTGCATGTTTGAGCAGTGTCTTTGAAGGGATACAGCCTCGATTTAAACAAGTCCCCCCTAGAAAATCCTCTTCAATCAATGCAACTTTGTGTCCACGTTCAGCGGCTTGAAGGGCGGCAGTGTATCCGCCAGGCCCTCCGCCAATGACTGTCAGATCATACGTTTTTGTCATCCGATTCATCTCCTACATTAGCAATTCAAATGGTTGTTCAAGCACTTTTTTAAGGTCTGTTAAAAAGGCTGCTGCTGGTGCACCATCTACCACTCGATGATCAAATGATAAACTGACGCCCATCATTGGCCGCACCTGAATTTCTCCATCGATCACTACAGGTTTTTCTTGAATGCGTCCAACGCCTAAAATCGCCACTTCCGGCTGATTAATAATTGGGGTAAACGTGTCAATGGCATACATCCCTAAGTTACTAATGGTAAATGTAGACCCCTTCAACTGGTCTGGCAGTAGCTTTTGATCGCGTGCATTTCGACCAATTTCTTTTGCTTCTTTTGTGAGCTGTTTCAGCCCTTTTTGATTTGCATGAGAGATGACCGGAACCATTAAGCCGTCTTTCACAGCAACCGCAAGACCAATGTGCACATCCTCATGGAAATGGAGCTCATTTTGTTCAAACGTCATATTGATTTGCGGATGGCGCGTGAGGACACTGCTGACCGCATGGATGATGATTTCTGTAAACGACAATCTGTAGCCTGTCTCTTTTTCAATCGCTGGGAGCAGCTGTTTGCGCACTTCTTTTGCTTTTGTCATATCAATTTCACTTGTTAATGTGACGTGCGGCGCTGTAAAGGCACTTTGTGACATGCGATCTGCGATCACTTTTCTCATCCCGGCTAGTTTTTGTGTTCTCACTGGAGCAGCCTCTGCCTTTTGTGCGCCTGCTGCTGTCACATCACTCTTCATGATTTTGCCGTGAGCGCCAGAACCAGCAACATTCGCTAAGTCGATCCCTTCACGAGCAGCCACTTTTCCTGCAAGTGGTGATACGCGCTGGCCTTCCTCGTTCGTGTGAAGGGCCGCTTCGACATCCCGTTTTTGAATTCTGCCTTTTGGTCCTGTACCAGATACTTCGTGAATGGCTACTTGGTGATCTTTTGCCGTTTTTCTCGCTGCAGGAGTTGCGCGTACTTTCTCACCCACCGCTGGTTCAACTTCAGTCGAAACAGATGGTTCAGATGGTGATGACGTTCCGCTGTCTTCAGAAGATGCTTCATCTGACTGCGCTGGCGGCTCGCTCGGTACCTGCTCATTAGCCTCTCCGATATATCCAATGACAGCATTAACTGGAATCTGATCATCTGCTTCGTAATATTTCTTTAGAAAAACGCCATCATCATAGGCTTCAACCTCGATATTGATTTTGTCTGTCATAATCTCAAATAGAGGCTCACCGATTTCAACCGAATCTCCTTCTTCTTTAAACCATTGAAGCAAGGTACCGATCTCCATCGTACTGCTTAGCTTCGGCATAAATATCTCTTTTGGCATGATCTTCTCCCCTTTACTTAAGAGCGCACGAGCTCTTTTGCTGCTTCAATAATATCTGGCACTTGTGGAATGACTGCTTTTTCCAGCGTTGGGTTGTACGGTATTGGGACGGCAAGACCGCCAAGTCGTTTAATAGGTGCATCTAAATAGTCGAAGGCTTCACTTTCCGCTATCATACTGGCAATCTCTCCGCCGTAGCCGCCTCGTTTCACTGCCTCATGCACAACGATACATTTGCCTGTTTTTTTCACAGATTCAATAATGGTTTCTTCATCTAATGGGACGAGCGTTCTCGGATCAATGATCTCGACATCGATTCCTTCCGCTTCTAGTTCCTTCGCTGCTTCGAGCGCTTTGTGCACCATAATGGCTGTTGCAACAATTGTGACGTCCTTTCCGCTTCTCTTCACATCCGCTTTCCCTAAAGGAATCGAATACTGCTCTTCTGGTACTTCACCAATTGTTTTATATAAAAGCTTGTGTTCATAGAAAATGACAGGGTTGTCATCATCCATTGCTGCTTTTAAAAGTCCTTTTGCATCATAAGCTGTTGAAGGCTGAACCACCTTTAGTCCAGGAATATGAGCCATCCACGCTTCTAAGCTTTGGGAGTGCTGCGCTGCGGCACCTGTCCCGGAACCTGCTGGTGTTCTGACAACAAGCGGCACTTTCCCTTTTCCGCCAAACATGTAACGTGTTTTCGCTGCTTGGTTTACAAGCTGATCCATTGCAATTGTAATAAAGTCAGAGAATTGTAGTTCTAAAATCGGACGCATCCCTGTCAAAGCCGCTCCGACTGCCCCCCCTGCGATGGCAGCCTCTGAAATCGGCGTATTGCGGACGCGTTCTGGACCGAATTCCTCGATCATCCCGCGCGTGACACCAAATGCGCCACCGTATACGCCGATATCTTCACCTAAAATGAAGACATCTTGATTTTTTCTCATTTCCTGACTCATTGCTTCTCGAACGGCTTCTAAATATGAAATCTCTCTCACTGTCGTGTTTGTCACGTGATTCCCCTCCTAATTAGGCGTATACATCCTCTAATAGTGTGTCAATTGATGGTTCTTTACTATTTTTCGCAAATTCAACAGATGCCTCGATCTCTTGCTTCGCTTCTTCTTGTAAACGAGCAGCCTGCTCTTCTGTCAGAACATCTAGCTCCATTAAGAGTGACTTAAAGCGTTTAATTCCGTCTTTTTGTCTCCATTCTGTCTCTTCTTCACGTGTACGGTATTTTTTCGCATCACTCTTTGAGTGACCCTTCCAGCGATACGTTTTCATTTCAATAAGTGATGGCCCTTCTCCAGCTCTTGCACGGCTGACCGCTTCATCTACTGTGTTCATAATCTCAACCATGTCATTTCCATCAATCGATTTTCCTGGGATTCCATAGCTTTCTGCTCTTGTTGAAATGTCTTCAATGTTGATCATTTCTTTCACAGGACCAGACATGCCGTATTGGTTGTTTTCACAAATAAACACAACAGGTAAATCCCAAATGGAAGCAAGATTCAGCGCTTCATGGAAGCTGCCTTCATTTGTGGCGCCGTCTCCGAAGAAACAAAGGACCACAAAGCCTTCCTTTTTCATCTTGGACGTGAGCGCCGCACCTGTTGCAAGCGGAATACCGCCGCCAACAATTCCATTTGCCCCAAGGTTTCCTTTTTCTAAGTCGGCAATATGCATGGAGCCGCCTTTTCCTTTGCAGTAACCCGTTTCACGTCCGAACAGTTCAGCCATCATTTTATTGACCTCTGCACCTTTTGCAATACAGTGACCATGTCCGCGGTGTGTACTGACAATCTTATCTTCATCCTTTAACACAGCAATAGATCCAACAGCCGATGCTTCCTGTCCAACACATAAATGGGTCGTTCCATGGATTAATCCTTTAGCAAAGAATTGATCGACCTTTTCATCAAAATATCTTACTAACCACATTTGTTTATATAAATCTGCTAATTTCTCATGACTAATCTGTTCAGGCAAAGTGATTTGTTTTTGCATTTCTTCTCTCCCCTTTACATTTGTTCTTATGTGTTACATTTGTAATTATCATACGTTTAACTCTCATTGAAGTCAAGCATTTCCGTTTATTTTTTAAGCGTTTTCATCTTTTTTCAGAAAAAAAGAGAAAGGCAAAGCCCTTTTCCAAAGACCTTCTCTTTCTCTCCATCTCGTACATTCTCATTCATCTGGATACATCATGATTTTGACGCTTTCACCTTCTGGATGCCTAGCGCATTCTATCGCCTGACGAAGCTGACTTAATGGATATCGATGCGTCACCATTTTTTCTGTATGAACGACTTTCGCTTTTAAAAGCTCTAGCGCTTCACGATAATGATATGGATGCGAGGAATAAGCTCCAACTACTTTCACTTCATCATGGAAAAAACGTTCTGCTGGAATGGAGACATCCCCTTTCGGAAAGTGAGCAAAGACCAAAATCGTTCCGCCTCTTGCGACAGCTTGAAATGCTTCTTTTAAAAGCGCACTACTCCCCACAGAAATAATGACAAGGTCCGCTCCCTTTCCATCTGTTTCTTTCATGACGCGGTTTTCTACTGGCTCAGATGCTGGATGAAAAGCGACGTCCGCCCCAAGATTTCTTGCTTGAAGGAGCCTGTTCTCATTTACGTCTGTAATCATCACTTTTCCAGCCAAATAATATTTGGCAAGCTGTAATTGAATGCAGCCAATTTGCCCCGCTCCAAGAATCAAGACCGAATCTCCAGGATGAACGGGCGCCCTTTCAAAGCCGTGAAGACAGCAGGCAACCGGTTCGACCATCGCTCCTTGTTCATATGAGACGTCATGTGGGAGCTTGCCCATTGTATGCTTAACATGTAAAGCAGGAACACGAATATATTCCGAAAAACCGCCCGGCTCTACATTTGTGGCTGCAAATTGCGGGCACATTGTATAAAATCCTCTTTGACAAAAGTCACATGTAAAACAAGGGACATGATGCGCTACATACACCCTGTCTCCCGTTTGAACATGTGTGACGTGACGGCCTGTTTCGATAATGTCACCAGCGATTTCATGCCCTAGCACTGTGCCAGGAGGTACCGTCTCATGTGTCGCTTTATAAATATCCGTCCCGCATAACCCGCAGGCACGCATTTTTAATAATACTTCGTCGTCACCAATGGCTGGCCGCTTCCGCTCCTCGTAACGAATGTCCTCTGAAGAATAAAAGACAGCTGATTTCATTTAGCCGCATCCTCCTTTTCATCACATGTCGCAAGACTCTGCAAGGATTGAACGAGCTGCTTGTACTCACTCATCTCACTTGAAATCCAGTAGCGTCCGCCAAATATTCGCGCAGGTCCCACTCTGACATATACTTTCCCGATATGAGGATATGGTTTTAAAAACAATTTTCCTTTAATATCGGACACCGCATATGTGTGCCACCTGCCAAAAGCACCTATTTTCAGCTCATCTTCACTAATCATGATATTCGTTGGCTGATTCAGGCCAGTGATGCTAGAAAGCATAAGGATAGGCAGCGTATAGACACCTAACACAGCTAATGGCTCAGGTCCTGCCGACATCAACGTATAAAGAGACCAGAGAAAAAACACACATATTAACAAGGCCGGAAGGAAAATAGAAAACATGGCAGACGTTCGGCTATAAGCATGCTGCTGCATGAGAACTCCCCCTTTCAAATGACATGGAAGGAGCTTTCGCAGCTCCTCCACGCAATCATCGTTCACTTAATATGATCGATAATTTTTTCAATATCATCTTCAATGCCAAATCCCGTTAAAAAAGATAACGTTTGAATCACAGGCGTTCCTTTTGTATCACTAACAGGCGTTGTCGTCACAATTAAATCAGCACCCTCTGCTTTCTGCGGAACCTCAGATGCCTTACACTGTTCAACGATGACATCGTATCCTTTTTCCTTTAATGTCTCTTCTACCTTTTTTGCCACAACCGTTGACGTAGCAACTGCCGTTCCGCAAGATACTAATATTTTTTTTGCCATGAGAATCCCTCCAGCTCGTTTATTGATCTTTCTGATCTAAGCCCATTTCTTTTGCATACTGCTTTTTAATATCATTTCGCACCCAGTACCAAAGAAGCGCATATGCCAGTGCACAGATAATCGCTGCAATGAAGTAAGGATTGCTCGGATCAAGAAGTCTCACCATGATCCAAGGAATGACGTGTGAACCAAGATCGATACCAGAGATCATATTTGCCCCTTCTGGGAAGTCGAAACCAACTGCTTTCCCCATTGTTGTGGCGAGTGGTGCAAGGTTCGTTGCAATGAAGAAAACAATCATTAAGGTAAAAATACTGTTAATGAGGCCGCGAATAATATTCCCACGAGCGGCTGCTACTGCCCATACTACTGTAAATGGCAGAACCGATAAGTCTGCAAACGGCAGCATACCATTGTAAGGAAGAACGACAGCGAGCAAAATGGTGATTGGCACCATCAAAAGGGCTACAGCCATATTCGCTGGATGACCAATGACAATCGCTGTATCCAAACCAATATAGACATTTTTTCCAGGGAAACGCTTTTGAATATAAGAACGAGCACCCTCAGAGATTGGAATAAGTCCTTCCATTAATAAAGCAACCATTCTTGGCATTAACACAAGCACTGCAGCCATTTGAATTCCAAGGGTCATGACACCTTTTGCATCATAGCCCCCAAGAAGACCAATAATGATACCAAGTATAAGACCCATTACAAGCGGTTCACCAAAGATGCCAAAACGTTTTTTCAAAGTTTCTGGATCCGCATGAATTTTGTTTAGACCAGGGATTTTATCAATCACGCGGTTTGACGCATACATGAGCGGAGCGAAGTTGACCGTTTCAGCATGAGCCATCGATACGCCTTTTAATCCGAAATGGTGTTCAATCGTCGGTGCCGTCCAATCGGCGAGTTTTAGTGTAATCGCAGAAACGATTAAACCAACGGCAAGAGCTAAGAACATATTATGATAAGCGTAGTAAGTAACAGAAGCAGCGAAAATCAAATGCCAGAAATTCCAAATATCCACATTCAATGTTTTCGTAAAGTTAACAGACAGCAAAATGACATTTAACAAGAGCACAAGAGGAATCATCAAAGGGGCAACAGGTGTACCAAAAGAAATGGCGGCTCCAATCGGCCAACCGACATCTAAAATATCAAGCTTTAATCCAAGGGAATTGACCATGGCTTTGGCTGCTGGTCCAAGACCGCTTACAAGTAAATTAATGACAAGATTGACCCCGACAAATCCAATTCCGATGGTAATACCTGCACGGAAGGATTTTTTAAATCCTTGCCTTAAAATCATACCGAATAACGTCATAATAATTGGGAGCATAATTGTTGGCCCTAAGTCTAAGATGAAATCGACGGCTTGCTTGATCATACATCCACCTCCTGATTTTAAATAAAGCGCTTACATTATGTCTTGAATAACTATTGGTTTAATTCTTTTTGAAGTACATCAACGGCTTCTTCATACGATGTCATGTGAGATAAACTTGTCATTACTTCTTCTTTTCTGAAAAGCGTCATCAGTTTCTCTAACATCACGAGCTGCTTACTAGGTTCAGAGATTGCCAGAACGAACACAATTTTGGCTTGAACTGTCTCATGAGGGCTTCCCATCTTATGAAAAATAACAGGTTCCTTTAATGTCGCTACACTGATCGCCGGTTTGTTTACATGTTCAGGATCTGTATGGGGAATGGCTACCCCAAAGGTCGCAAGAGGAAGACCGGTCGGATATGTTTTTTCTCTTTCAAGCACTGCTGGTAAAAAGCTCGATTTAATATACCCTCCAGTTTCTAACCTTTCTGCTAAATAGGCAGTCACCTCCTCACTTGAAGATGCTTCGTATTGCAGCTCAATCAGCTGTTGATCTAACTCAAACAAGCTGTTCAAACAACCACCCCTTTCATTTGGTATAAATATGAACACATGTAACAAATAGAATGAACATTTTAAAATAGAACCTTTTGTAAAGCGCTTACAAACAGATGTGTTATAAAATGTTCAATACTGTTACCTTTGTAAAGATATTATAATATTCGAAATTATAAGTCAATGTTCCTAGGAAAATATTTATAAAAAAAGATGCAGCTTTTTGCCGCATCTCTTTCATTACATCACATCAATTTCTTGTTAAATATGGCTTCCTATATCTAAAAACTCAGATACAAAAAGGTTGTCTGTCTGCTCTGTCATTTCTTTTTTTGTGCCGATTTTTTCGATTCTGCCCTCATTCATCACCACAACACGATCAGCGATATCAAACGCTTCTTCTTGATCATGCGTCACAAAGATGGTCGTCATTTGAAATTCTTGATGAACTTTTTTCAGCCAATGTCTTAAGTCTTTTCTCACCTTTGAATCTAGTGCACCAAAAGGTTCATCTAAGAGAAGAGCTTTCGGTTTAACGGCTAGAGCACGTGCAAGTGCTACACGCTGCTTTTGTCCACCTGACAGCTGCTCTGGATAACGATGTTCATACTGCGTTAATTGAACGACTTTCAGCAGCTCATGCACTCGCTCTTTGATGTCTTTTTTAGACAGCCTTTCTCCTCTAGGTTTCATCTTCAATCCATAAGCCACATTATCAAATACCGTCATATTTCGAAAAAGCGCATATTGCTGAAAGACAAAACCAATTTGCCGTTTTCGCACTGGGATGTGAGTATAATCCTGTTCTCCAAATAAGATCTGCCCTGTATTCGCATCATCAAGCCCTGCAATAATTCTTAATAAAGTCGTCTTACCTGATCCAGATGGTCCTAGTAAGGATATTAATTCCCCATTTCCGATCGTCAAATCCACGTTTTGCAAAACCTTCGTCTGCCCAAATTGCTTTGATATTTGTTTCACTGTAATCCCCAAGGCTGATCCCTCCATTTATTTTGAACGCTTGCCAAGCCTACGATCTCTCTGCTGAATGATCTGCTTGATGATTAATGTGATGACCGCAACAAACGCCATGAGAGAGGCCACGGCAAAAGCCGCTTGGAATTGATACTCGTTGTATAGAATTTCTATATGAAGCGGCATCGTATTCGTCATTCCGCGGATATGACCGGATACAACCGACACTGCACCAAATTCACCAATTGCCCTAGCCCCTGCTAAAATGGCGCCGTAAAAAAGGGCCCATTTTATATTTGGAAGTGTCACAAGGAAAAAGGTCTTCCACCCACTGGCACCAAGCGTAAGCGATGCTTCTTCCTCATGAATGCCTTCATTTTGCATAAACGGAATTAACTCTCTCGCAACAAAAGGAAATGTCACAAAGATGGTCGCAAGAATCATCCCCGGTACAGAGTAAATCACTTTCCATCCATTTGCTAAAAGCCACGGTCCTAAAAGTCCATTTGAACCAAATAAAAGTACAAATACAAGTCCTGCAATGACAGGTGACACCGCAAACGGAAGATCAATGACAGTCGTTAACAAACGTTTTCCCGGGAAATGAAATTTTGTGATGAGCCAAGCAGCACTGACCCCAAAAATCATTTGAAGCGGCAATGTGATCATCACAATGAAAACAGTCAATTTAATTGCAGCAAGCGTGTCTGGATGTGAGATGGCAAGAAGATAAGAACTCCATCCTTTCTCAAAAGCCTTTGAAAACACAGCAATCAACGGCATGAGTAAAAACAAAATCAAAAAAGCATACACCACACCAATCAACATACTCTTCACCGCTTTTGATTCCGTCACAGGACTCCTGTACTTGATGCGGTGCTCTTTAATAAGCTCCCTTTCCAATCATCTCACCTCACTTCCACTTGTTTTTTCCGCTCGACAAACCACTGCAATCCGTGAATCAATAACAAAATGACAAATGATAAGAGCAGCATGAAACAGGCAATGGCTGCGGCACCTTGATAATCATACTGTTCAAGCTTAGACATGATCATCAGTGGTGTAATCTCTGTTTTAAACGGAATATTTCCCGCTATAAACACAACGGAGCCATATTCACCGAGTGCTCTTGCAAATGCAAGAGAAAATCCAGTCAGCACCGCTGGAAACAAGGCAGGCAGCAGTACATGAAAAAAGGTCTGTTTTCTTGTAGCACCAAGTATAGCTGCGGCCTCTTCCACTTCCTGCTCAAGCCCCTCAATGACCGGTTGAACCGTTCTTACGACAAATGGAACGCCAATAAAAATCAGTGCCAAAATAATACCGAGCGGGGTGTATGCCACCTTCACATGCAAAAATTGCCCAATCCACCCATTCGGAGAATAAAGAGTCGTCAAAGCGATGCCAGCCACTGCCGTTGGAAGAGCAAACGGCAAATCGATGAGGGCATCCAGGATGTTCTTTCCTGGAAACGAGTACCGCGTGAGAACCCATGCGATCAGTACACCGAAACCTGCATTGATGAGTGCAGCTGCAAAAGAAGTCGTAACCGTAAGCTGCAGCGACTTTAGCACCCGCGCATCACTAAAGACATTCCAAATTCCTTCTGCTCCTAATGAAGCCGTCCAAATAAATACCATAGATAAAGGAATCACGACAATCGCACTGACATAAACAAGTGTCACTCCGAGACTCAGCCCGAATCCAGGCAATACACGTTTTCTTTTATTGGCGGCAGCATAGCCTTTCTTCATCACGTCGCCCCCTATTTTTGTCCGCTATATATTTGATCAAATAATCCGCCATCATCAAAAAATCTTTTCTGCGCCTTTCGCCATCCGCCAAATGCCTGATCAATGGTCACCATATCAATCTCTTTAAATTGATCTTTATATTTGTTTAGCACTTCTTGATTTCTTGGTCGATAATAGTTTTTCGCCGCAATTTCCTGTCCTTTTTTAGAATACAAATAATCTAAATAAGCCTTTGCCACTTTCTCTGTTCCTTTTCGTTTCACATTTTGGTCGACAACGGCAACGGGCGGCTCTGCTAGAATACTAATGGAGGGACTGACAATCTCAAATTTGTCTTTGCCTAATTCATGCAGTGTCAAATAGGCTTCATTTTCCCAAGCAATTAACACGTCACCAAGACCGCGCTCGACAAAAGTTGTTGTGGCGCCACGAGCACCTGAATCGAGCACCTCGACATGCTCATATAACTTTTTCACAAAATCCTTCGTTTTTTCTTCATCCCCATGAAAGGTTTTATCGGCATATGCCCATGCGGCTAAATAATTCCATCTTGCACCGCCTGACGTTTTTGGATTTGGTGTGATGATAGATACACCTGGCTGAATCAAGTCATCCCAGTCTTTAATTTTTTTGGGGTTTCCTTTCTTCACAAGAAACACAATAGTAGACGTATAAGGTGTGGACTGATTCGGAAATTCTTTTTGCCAATCCTTTGAAAGTAGCCCTCGATCTGCAATGGCATCAATGTCGTACCCAAGAGCAAGTGTAGCCACGTCTGCTTCGAGTCCATCAATAATCGATCTCCCCTGCTTACCTGACCCTCCATGAGACTGCTGTATTGTCACATCTTCACCGGTTTTGTCTTTCCAATAAGTCTGAAAGGCTTGATTGTATTCCTGATACAATTCACGAGTAGGATCGTATGACACATTCAACAGCTCAACCTTTCCCTTTTGATTTGAGGCTTCATTCGCATTTGAGCATGCAGCACTTGTGATGATGAAAAGTGTCATCGCAATAGAAATCCATATCCATTTTTTCATGTTATCCGCTCCCTTTCACATTGAATAGTGACACCAACCTTGCCGTTTTCAGTTCAATACGCAAAAAAGGCTCTCAGCGATTGAAGTACAAAAAAGTTCTGTACGTCAATGCCAAGAGCCTTCGGTTGTCCGATCAGCTATGTATGATTGATGTTAGTCTATATATTATTCAAACTATTCACAGGTGTCAACTATGTTTTTATTTTAATGAAAACTAAAAAGAAACGCCTTCTTGATGAGGCGCTTCTTTTCCCGGGAAATGCTATTGATCTGCAGCTACCTTTAGATTGACACCTACAGCAGTTCCATTTCTCGTTGAATCAGCTACTCCAGTGAATGTCCCTGCTTTTCGATCAATCAGTAAAGCTTGCACATTCCCTATATCAATAGGGGAACTGCCAAACTGGTGACCCATATCATTTAACTTTGTTCTTACATCTAGAGGGACACCTACTTCATAACGATACGAAGTTAAGCTGTTTGTGTAGATTCTTGGCTCTTCTACCGCATCCTGTAGCTCCATGTCATATTCAAGTAAATTGAGAATCGTCTGTGAAACAGAAGCAATGATCGTCGTTCCACCAGGAGATCCAACAGTCATGACAGGCTCTCCATCTTTAAAAATGATCGTCGGGGTCATACTTGATAATGGGCGTTTATTGGGCTGGACTTCATTTGCCCCACCAGGT
Organism: Bacillus sp. FSL K6-3458; assembly: GCF_038005045.1. NCBI lineage: Bacteria > Bacillati > Bacillota > Bacilli > Caryophanales > Bacillaceae > Bacillus > Bacillus sp. FSL K6-3458. The sequence continues at coordinate 2,844,660 of NZ_JBBOSI010000001.1, forward strand.
CTTGCATCAAAATCAGTCAGTTCATTATTTAAGAAAAATCCATACTCTGGAACAAGAATCCCTGTACCAAATAATTGTTCAATGGTAGTGGTGAATGACACAACATTTCCCCACTGATCTGCAACAGTAAAATGGGTCGTCTCACCAATGGTTTTATCTTCTGGCTGAGGAACAATTGGGGATGGATTTTTTTCATCCTCATATGCCCAAGGATCTCCTTCTTTCGGGCTGCGATTCATTTGATCTAATTGAATGAGAGAGGCTCTTTCTGAAATGTAATCATCGTCTAGTAGTCCTTTTAGTGGAACATCTACGAATTCGGGGTCGCCGGCATATGCGGCTCTGTCAGCATAGGAGAGGTGCATTGTTTCAGCAAGCAGCTGATATTTTTCGAATGATTTGGGGTCATACTGAGACAGGTTAAAATGGTCAAGTATTTTGAGAATTTGTAGCATAAACACCCCGCCTGAGCTTGGTGGAGGCATGCTTGCAAGCTGATATCCTTTATAGTCTCCCCAGATTGGCTTGTCAGTCTTGACTTCATAACGTTTGATATCTTTTGAAGTCATCGTCCCGCCAAAATCTTGAACTGTATTTGCAAGTGCCTTTGCTACTTTTCCTTCATAAAACGCTTTGCTTCCTTTTTTCGCAATGAGTTTAAATGTTTTTGCAAGACCTGGCTGGACAAGCAGATCTCCTTCTTCGAGCGGCTGATCATTTGGAAGAAAAATTGGCGCTGCGGCCGTTTTTTTCAATTTTCCTTGGTGATCATCAATCGCATTTGCCAAGACAGAATCAATTTCAAAACCATCTTCTGCAAGTTGAATGGAGGGCTCAATCAATTCCTTCATAGAACGAGTACCCCACTTATCTAATGCAGCTTCAAGACCTTTTACAGTCCCTGGAACACCTACCGCATTTCCATGTGTAGATCGCTCAGCAAACGGAATCACTTTCCCATCATCTGTTAAAAACATGTCAGGTGTTGCGCCCTGTGGTGCTCGCTCTCTGCTATTGATGATGGAAGTTTCCTTTGTCTTCCCATCATAAACCATCATAAATCCGCCACCGCCAATTCCAGACATCATTGGCTCTGTTACGTTAAGTGCGTACTGAATGGCAACAGCAGCATCCACTGCGTTCCCACCTTTTTTCAATACGTCAGCACCAATCTCCGATGCAAGCGGATGTGCAGTAGCCACCATACCATCTTTGCCAACAGCTACTTTATTCCCATGAGTTTCGTTTGCAGTGACTTGGCTGACCGGCAGGAAAAACGAGAAAACAAACAGACATATGGACAAAACAGTTAGAGAAATGCGTTTCATGAACAACACCCCTTCCATATTCTTACTTTGACCTTACCGACTTCTTGACCAGAATACAATAGATTATTCTAAAATTTCAAAATTTTTCATTCTATCATCCTATATCTGCCAAACAAAACACATGTTTTCAAAACATATGACATGCACATCTCGTAGTAATAAAGACATATGTTTTCCAAGTTTGAAACTTCACGATATAATAAACTCATAACAAAGGGGGAAAAAGAATGAACCACAAAAGCACTTTATTTTGGGAATCTTATTGGGAAGAAAAATCAGAAAAGACTCCTGATCACGCCTCTGTTTCTGCTTGGGCATTTGGCGCAAATCCAGATCACTTGCTTGACCTTGTACAACAAGGAAAAAAAACAGCCACTTGTTCTGGATACCTTTTTTACGAAAAAGAACAAGAGCCTCTTCCAAAACCCGGTCAATATGCGGTCATTTTGGACAGTCAGGAGGAACCAAAAGCCATCATAGAGATCACGCAAGTAGATATCATGCCAATGAATGAGGTTCCTGAATCATTTGCAAAAGCAGAAGGTGAAGGCGATCTTTCATATGACTATTGGTACAAAGAACATGAAGAATTTTTCACAGAAGCCCTTGAGCCGTACGGATTAACATTTAAGGAAGATATGCTTCTTGTTTGTGAGCGATTTAAGCTTGTTTATTCAGCTTCTTAACTTTTAAGCGGTACCAAAAATGGTCCGCTTTTTTGCTTTCTTTTCCCCTTTCTGAAAAAGGTGAGTTGAGATCACATCTTTAGGTCAGAATAAGATCAAATAGAAAAAGTGAAGAAATTTTCGACTACACCTGTTTTTTTTCGACAAAAGAATATATAATTATTTGATGTGTGCATTGTCTCATTTATACAATGGAGGGTTTTTACATGTTAAAAAGGAAAAAAGACAAGTTTTCCGTCTTGTTAACGGAAATTGCTAAAAATTTAGATGAAACTGCTGAGTATTTTGTTAGCTATAAAGTAACAAATCAAACCACTCTGAAAGAATTTTCTGACACATTGAAGGAATATGAGACAAAAGGTGATAATCATGTTCATACCATGATTAAAGAGCTGAACAAAGCCTTTATTACACCGATTGAACGTGAAGACATTCTTCAATTGACGAATAGCCTCGACGATGTTTTAGACGGCATTGAGCATTTTTCAGCAACTTTAGAAATTTATTCAATTACAAGCTCTGACGAACATATCGACAAATTCAGCCACTACATCAGAGAATGTGCGAAAGAAATTTTAACGACTATTGAATTACTGGCTGATAATCGCTTGAAAGATATTCATCCGCACGCAATCAAAATTAAAGAGATTGAGCATAATTGTGACAATCTTCACCGCAAATCACTAAAGAACTTGTTTGGAAAAGAAACAGACCCAATTAAGGTCATTCAATACAAAGAAATTTACGAAACACTTGAAGAAATCGCAGATTCCTGTCAAAGTGTTGCCAACAATCTAGAAACAATCATTATGAAGAATGCGTAACGGGGTTAGTTAAACATGGATACATTACTCATCCTTACCATACTTATTGTCATTTGTGCACTTGCTTTTGATTTCATTAACGGATTCCACGATACAGCAAATGCCATTGCTACTTCAGTTTCAACAAAGGCGTTAAAGCCAAGACATGCTATTATTATGGCAGCGTTTATGAACTTCTTAGGAGCAATGACATTTACAGGTGTGGCAAAGTCCATTACAAAAGACATCGCAGATCCTTTTACACTTCAAAACGGATCTGTCGTCATTTTGGCTGCTTTAATTGCAGCCATTACTTGGAACTTGCTTACTTGGTATTACGGGATTCCGAGTAGTTCTTCACACGCACTGATCGGGTCAATTGCAGGAGCTGTTATTGCCTCCGCTGGTTTTGGCGCTTTAAACTATTCGGGATTCATTAAAATCATTCAAGCACTATTGCTTTCACCTATCCTGGCTTTTGTTTTGGGATATATCGTGTATACCATTATCAAAATTTTATTCCGAAACAACAATCTCGCAAAAACAAATAAACAATTCCGACGTGTTCAAATTTTAACGGCTGCACTGCAATCGTATACCCACGGAACAAACGATGCGCAAAAAGCGATGGGAATTATTACGATGGCTTTAATTGCAGGTAATTTGCATACAACAGACGACATTCCTTTCTGGGTACAATTCTCTTGTGCGCTTGCAATGGGACTAGGTACGTCTATTGGCGGCTGGAAGATTATTAAAACAGTCGGCGGTAAAATCATGAAGATTCGTCCAGTAAACGGAGTATCTGCAGACTTAACGGGTGCAGCTATTATCTTCGGTGCAACATTTATTCACTTACCTGTTAGTACCACTCACGTGATCTCATCTTCTATTCTAGGTGTAGGTTCTGCACATAGAGTAAAAGGAGTTAACTGGGGTACGGCAAAACGTATGCTTGTCACTTGGGTGATCACATTACCGATTTCGGGAACTCTAGGGGCACTTATATACTTTGTGTTAAATGCGATTCTCTAATATCAAAGACCTGTCTAACAGGTCTTTTTTTATTTGTTTGCATCCTCAAATGCTCTTTTTCTGCAAGCCATTTTTTCATGAAGCAGGGTTTCCAATCATATCCATAGAAATAAATAAGTATCCATCTGTCTATGGGAGAGAAGAACATGCTATTATTTTTTCAATTGACTGTTTGGTTATTGCTAGGTGCTCTTGCTGTATATGTATTTGCGGTATGGCGCTTTGAACAAAAAGTAAAAGAAAAGATGTTTGCGATTCGTAAAACGTGGTATTGGATTTATGTAGCGGGTGCTGTTGTGTACTGGACAAATGACCCTGCTTCAATCTTCACCGATTGGATGCACTACCTGATTATTGCTGTTTTTTTCGCATTAACTGATGCCTTTATTTTCCTCAGCTCCTATATAAAAAAACTCGGAAATCATGAACTTGAAACCGACACCCATCAACTCCTAGAACAAAATAACGATCTGCTTCATTCTTACCTCAATAAACTAAAAACGTACCAATACCTATTGAAAAACGAACCGATCCATGTATATTATGGAAGTATAGAAGCATATATAGAGGGAATTGAACGACTGATCTATTCTTTTGCAGAAAAAATGAATATTCAAGCAGTTCTTTGTCCTTATGATACGCAGGAGCAAAAAGATGACCTGCTGCGGACACTTGATCAGAGAGCGCTCATTCAAGCAAAGCTTGACAGGCAGGAAGTGTATTACGATGATTTCGGCAAATTGGTTCTCATCCCGTTTTCAGTAGCGGATGCACACTTTGTGATTAAGCTGACCTCTGAGGATATTGTCACTGAATTCGACTATTTATTAATGACTTCACTTACAACGATTTATGACCTAATCTTGCCTGACGAAGAGGAAGGTGATGAAGATGGAACACGCACTTCAAGGGGATAATAACAATCGCAAGAAAAACCCATTTAAGATTTTAAAGAAAAAACGCCATATTAGTATGGCTGATTACAAAGTAAGTCCCCATACGGAGCGTATTTTCAAAAAGAATGAACAGCTCCTAGATGAGTATAAAAATAAAAAAGCTTGATTACACTAAAGGACGCGGAACTTCATCCGCGTCCTACTTCCGTTTTCACATCTACTTGCATACAATAAAACCAACTGCTGCAACGATTGAGGTGCCAATATGAAAAAGAAACTTAAACAATTGAGGTATGTTCAGTTTGCTGAATTTAAGCCATCCCCTTATGTCTGCCGATTACACGAAAAAAGTGTAGCAGTCATTCAAGCGGCCAAAAAGAAAGACTCACTGATTTAATAGTTGAAGCAACTTCACTTTTGTTTTAGGACCGTATACTCCATCACTTGTTAGACCATTCATCAGTTGAAATCGCGCGACGGCATTGGCTGTTTTTTCCCCATAAACGCCATCAATGCCCTTATCTACAGCTGTTTTGTCAGGATAAAAATACACAGCAGCAAGCGCTTTTTGGACGAGACGTACATGCTCCCCTTTTGTCAGAGGTGATGTCACCTTTAACACCCCATCCGGCAGTTCATAACTGAGCTTTTCTTCTGCATGATAAATCTTGAGAACTTGTCCAACTCGAATCATGTTCGGGTCACTAATCTGATTCCATGTCTGTAAATCACTCACTGTGACACCATGGGCTTTGGCAATACTCGTTAGCGTATCCCCGCTTTTCACCACATATGTGATAACCGTTTCCGGATCACCTGCAGTCTCAATTCCTCTTTTAAATTCATCCCATGTAGCTAGTAGCAGACGTGGACATGTTTTTCCTGACCAATGCTGATGCGTCACCACATTTGCTAATGGAATGCCATGTTCTTTTAAAAGCTTTTGAATAAGCCACTGGGCATGTTTGACAGCTTGTTGAAAGTTTCCATCCTCATTTTCACAAATTTCAATGCCAATCGATTTTCGGTTGCCATCTCCATGTCCATCCCCAGCATGCCATCCATTTTCATTTAAAGGGAGATGCTGAAAAATTTCCTTGTCATCCACTGTAAAGTGCCAGCTTACCTCTGTTGTTGAGCGTTTGACATATGCCGCGTGACTTTTTGCGTCAGCTCCCTTAGATGTATTGGCTGTGTTATGCACAGTTACATAAAGCGGCGTCATAGCATATCCTGGCCGATTTCCGTTTCCAACTGGAATAAAATCTTGATAAATTTGTACCATGTTTTGCACTCCTTTTTGTTAAATTGATGTTTGATCTTGCTCATCAATCGGTGGCAAACGTAAGACAAATTTGTTTGTTTTCGTCATAAGACTATGGTAAAATTTGAATTCAATCGCCGTTTTATCTTTGTAAAAAATAAAAAATTAGAATAAAAAACAGGAAAAACTTCCAATTTTCTTTGATTTTATGTTAAAATTGTTAAAAACAAGCCGATATAAGAAGTAAGCGATAGCTTTATTAGCCATTTAGTCCTATATGGACTTTTCTTTTACGGCAAAAATAGAACATACGTTTGTATGGAGGTTTTGACATGACTTATTTTTTAACCCATTTAGAAGAAGATATTAAACGGTTATACACTCAACTGCAAATAAGCGGTCCTGCCTATGTAGACATGCATAGGATCGCCGCTGAATTTCATGTATGGGTACACTACGAGGATACTGGCAGCATGATGATCAAACATCAAGGTCTTTACAGTATTATTTTAAACAGAGCCTTATCGTCAGAAGAACAGTGGCAGGATTTCGCCCACGAGCTTTGTCATGTGCTGAAGCATACAGGCAACCACTTTAACATGCACAAGCTCTTTCGAGAACTGCAAGAGTTTCAAGCAAAACAATTCATGTATCACTTTTGTGTTCCGACTTTTATGCTGCTGCAAATGACGCTCCCAAACCTTAGGCAGCAAGCCATTTTGCATATTGCTCAAACATTTCATGTCACTCGGGCTTTTGCTGAAAAACGGCTTGCTCTATTTGAACAGCGAAGAGCCGGCATTCAATTTCAAAAAGAATTCACTTCTTATTTAATGAGAGCAGGCAAGGTCGCAGAAAATGAAGCTGCGTATCAAACAAAAGCGTCTGCACACGTGACGTCAGAAGTTTATTCATAAAGGCTTAACACTTGTTTCAGTACATTTGTGTATTGATAAAATTGTTCGGTTTGTGTATCACGCCTACGGCTCCGCCTAAAGTCTTGAAAGAAAGCTCTTCTCTGAGCTTGGCTAATTTCAATTTGAACACTTTTTCCTGTGAGGCATTGATTATTAATATTTTGAGGATGTGTTCCAGCAAATTGATCCGATTCAGATAAAAGTAAGGCATGGAAGCCATTTTGTGTGAGACACTTCACTGTTTCAGCAGCTTTTTCCCTGTCGGTACCGCCAACTAAAGTTTGTAGGACGTCTGTTTCTCCATAGCCGTGGAGTGCAAACGTATAATGATGTGTATGCACTTGAGAAAGACAAATCGGCTCATCAAAACGTGTGCTCGTAATATGAAGAACATGATTGCCTTTCACTTTAAGGCCCTCGAATAAATACATAGAATAATCGGTTGCTACTTCATGGACCAGCTCGCTCACGCCAGATTCAATTCCTCCCGCATGAGGTGACAGGACGAGAAGCTGATCCCCTTTCCGCTGATGAAGAATCTGATAGTCGATCCCTTTTCTTTCATGAGCGGAAAGCTCTTCATAATTTTGATACGTATCTATGATTTGATTCATTCCATCTGCCCCATTTCTCTATATGAGCATAAGTCTACTGATCGCAAATTCTTTTGTAAAGTGTTTTCGAATAACCAGTGTGATCTGAATGCATCCTTAAATTTTCCTTATCTTTACGGGCTAACTGTTGAATGTTGAGAAAAAATGACCGATAATTGAAATGAATAGAACTTTTGGACTATATGAATCTTTTTGTAATCTCTCTCATATATTAGAATATTGCGATCTACACCTGGAGGAATTCATGTTTAAAAAGAAAACCACCATCATCCTTGCCATCTTATGTCTTAGCTTCGCCGGAATTATTTACTGGAAATGCTTCTCTCTTCAAGGCGTGTCTCACGGAACATTCATCCGCTCGATATCATCACCTGATGGAACCTATACCATTAACACATATCGACATAGCGGAGGAAAACTAAAAGAGAATGCGGTCAGAGCAGAAATTGAAAACAAACTCACCCATCACAAAAAAACAATCTACTGGAAGTACCCTGATAAAGATCCTCTGATCAAATGGGAAAATGCACAGCTCGTTCAAATTGGACATGAGTTTTTAAATGTGGTCAAAGGTGAAACATACGATTATCGCTTTGATCAGAAAAATAGAAAATAACGAGCCAGCAAAAAAACGAACCCTTTTTGGATTCGTTTTTTACGTTGACATCACCTTTTGCATAAATTCTTTCATTTCTTTGCTAACCGTCGTCAACCTGTCTACAATTTCACTAAACTCCGTCACTAATAAAGCCTGTTCTGAAGATGACCCTTTCATATGGCCCATACTCTCAAGTAACGTATGTATATTAGAGGAAATCCCTTGCAATGAGCTTTCTATGTTTTCTGTTGCACGTGAGGTTTCGCTTGAGAGTTTTTGAACCTCGCTCGCTACCACACTAAAACCCGCCCCCTCTTTCCCTGCCCTGGCCGCTTCAATTGAAGCATTCAATCCTAGCAAACTCGTTTGTTTAGAGATACCTTTGATCATTTTTGTAATATCTGAAGTTTTTTTCGAGCTTTCAAGTGTTTGCTGTGTTTGGAATGTCATTTCCTCACTTGTCGCAGAGAGCTCTTCTGAATGAGCCGCCACCACATGCACTTTTTCTTGAATACTTTGAATGATGTCGTTCAATGACTCCATATACGCCTCAAGCTCTATTTGATTTTTAAGCGGAAAACCTAAAGCGATTGCACCAATGACTTGTTGATTTTCATCGAAAATCGGCAATCCCATTGCATTTAAAGGCGTCCCATACACCGATTCAGGTACAAATGTACTTGATGTTTCGCCTCTAAGCGCATTTTTCATATTCTGATCATCTGGTTTAATGGGATCTCCTGTCCGTATTTGAAAATCCACATCTTTTGATGGCAAATACAGCAAGAATTTTTCTCGATCAATGACCCCCATCGTCACTTCATCTTTTAAAATCTTCATCATATAAGGTGCTGCTGTTACAATACTCTGTAGTATATCCATCTTCTCTACCCCCTTAATGTATTTATCGGTCATTCCTCTTAAATTTGATTATTGTTTTTTAAAAATAATGATCAAGATTGAAGTTTTTTTCATATTTACGAGTAAAAAGTATGCCAATTCCTTTCTATATTCAAAAAAACGAGAATTTGCTATACTTAGAAAATCAACATATGATGAAATGGTCATGTAACCATTTTATATATTCACTGGAGGCGCATGTTGTGACACAACCCATGAAGTATGAGCGGGCGATCGTCATCGGAGGCGGAATAACGGGAATGCTCGCTGCAAAGGTTTTATCAAGTTTTTACCTTGAAGTATTGATCATTGAAAAGGACGAATTGCCAGACGCTCCTGAAAATCGTCTTGGCACGCCTCAAGCTTTTCATCCACATAGAATGCTGCCACTAGGCAAACAAATAGTGGAACGTCTATTTCCTGGTTATACAAAAGAATTACTAGAATTGGGCGGGTACAACACACGGCATCAGACATCTCGATTTATGACAAAAGATGGCGAGTTAGTACTCACTGATACTGAAGAAACAGCTGTCACACGACGTGCCATGCTAGAGTGGGTGCTGATGCAAAGAATGTTACGTGAGGATCGTGTTCAATTTTTAGAAAAACATGAAGCGATCGCTCTTCTTTTTGAAGAAGAAACGACTAAAGTGAGTGGATTACAGGTCAAAGATCGGAGAATAAAGCCTGGAATCATCAACAAAATAAGTGCGGACTTAGTCATTGATACGTCTGGAAGAATGTCTAAATTGCCAAAATGGCTGAAAAGCGCAGGACGAACCTTGCCGCAGACAGATGAGCTAATCGTGTCTCTTGGCTATAGCACAAGATACTACCAAATACCATCTGAGGCACCGAACCTAGAACCAATGGTCATCGTTGGACAGCCAAATAAAAAAATTCCAACAGGACTGTTTGAACGTGTAGATCATGATTTAGCAGCGGTTCTTCTCTCAGCAGCTGGCGGCTCTCATTATCCAACAACGGACGCTGATCAGTTTGATGTAGAGACCGCTAGGCTGACCAATCCCTCGATAGCAGAAGCCATCACTCATTTAATTCCCTATACGAAACCAAAAGGATTTAGAGTTCCGGCTTGTGTCAGAAACCACTATGAACAAATGGAAGATTGGCCAAGCGGCTTATTGGTCATGGGTGATGCCTTATGCACATTAGATCCAATACATGGTCAGGGAATGACAAAGGCAGCTCTTGAGGCACAGACACTTGAGCGTATGCTCAAACAAGCACAAGAAGATGGGCTTATTTCTTTTGAACGGCATACCTTACAACAAATGCAGCATGCCAATGAGCTTGGCTGGTGGCTTTGTGCAATTGCGGATATGGCATGGGAAGGCGTCGAGTTAAAAGGAACCCCCATTTCCCATCTGACATTTGTACAAGAATTTTTCAATTATTATGTACAATATGCCGTTCAAACAAAACAACCTAAATACCTTGAGGCGTATCATCGTATGCATTCATTCTTAATAGAACCGAGAAAAATCATCAACCTAGAGCAGCTGCAAGACATGATTCAAGCTGACTTCACTGGTGAGGTCGGCCACTGGTGGCATAGGTGGGATCAAAAGAATGATGAATTAAATCGAGCTTTCTTCTATGAAGCTGTTCCAGATTTTCAATTACATCTGTTGCTAAAATCAACATAAAAAAAGCCCCTCAAAGGGGGCTTTTAATTAACGTAATAATTGAAGTACGTTTTGTGGCTGTTGGTTCGCTTGTGCAAGCATTGCTTGAGAAGCTTGAGAAAGAATGTTGTTCTTTGTGAACTCACTCATTTCTTTCGCCATATCAACGTCACGAATACGAGACTCAGCAGCTGTTAAGTTTTCAGCAGAAGCGCTAAGGTTGTTGATTGTGTGCTCTAGACGGTTTTGGACTGCACCAAGCTTAGATCGCTGAGCAGACACTTGCTTAATAGCTGTTTCAATAATACCAAGTTGTGCATCAAATCCAGCAGCTTCCTCGCCATCTTCACCACTTGCACTAATAAATTTTGTCACATCGATTCCAGCAACAGAACCGGCTCCATCTTCACCTTCAGCCGTCCCATCTGTACCTAAAACTGAAGCACCCATGTTTTCGATGTTAAGTGTAATTTGTTGTGTTGCGTTTGCACCGATTTGGAATACAAGGCTTTGTGCCTCACCACCGTCATCAGCACCCTTAGACGAATAAGTTCCATCTAATAATTTCTTCCCGTTAAACTCTGTACGAGTAGAAATACTTGTAATCTCATCTTGCAAGTTTGAGATTTCATCTTGAATGGATGCTAAATCTTCTTCCTGCTGTGTACCTGTGTTCCCAGCTTGAACAACTAGCTCACGAATACGTTGAAGTATCGCATGAGATTCAGTCAATGCGCCTTCAGCCGTTTGAATAAGAGAGATACCATCTTGAGAGTTTTTAGTAGCCATTTCTAGACCACGGATTTGACTTCTCATTTTTTCAGAGATCGCAAGACCTGCTGCGTCATCCCCTGCGCGATTAATGCGAAGACCAGAAGAAAGTTTCTCCATGTTCTTTTGGCTTGAACCGTTGTTAGTAGAAAGACGATTCAATGTGTTAAGTGCTGCGATATTGTGGTTAATTCTCATATTAAATGACCTCCATGTGTTTGAACCAATTAGACATCCATGTCTAAAAGTTCTAAATTAGAATTTTTCTGTAAGCCTTACAATCCATTTATCGAACTTTAATGGAATATGTTTAACAAAAAAGGAATAAATAAGGGGAAAGTCTCATTCAATATGATCGTTTCGCTAGAGTATGCCAAATTTAAAGGTCGTTTTTCATGATTTAATAGAGGGATTAAAGAATCACAAGTGAAGAGAAGGAGAAAAAAGAGCATAAAAAAAAGCCCCATTAAGGGGCCTTTCATTAACGTAGTAATTGAAGTACGTTTTGTGGCTGTTGGTTCGCTTGTGCAAGCATTGCTTGAGAAGCTTGAGAAAGAATGTTGTTCTTAGTGAACTCACTCATTTCTTTCGCCATGTCAACGTCACGGATACGAGACTCAGCAGCTGTTAAGTTTTCAGAAGAAGCACCAAGGTTGTTGATTGTGTGCTCTAGACGGTTTTGAACCGCACCTAGTTTAGCACGTTGAGTTGATACTTGGTTGATAGCTTCATCAATTCCAGCAAGTTGGTTATCAAAAGATGTAGTTGCGAAAGCAGTTACATCAATATCACTGATTTTTACTGTCGCACTTCCTAAATCAGCTGCTTTCATGCTGTCAATGTTTACAGTCAGTTGTTGGCCACCATTAGCTCCAATTTGGAATACTAAATCAGCTGTACCACTAGCAAAAGAACCATCTAAAAGGTCTTTACCGTTGAATTGAGTACGATCAGCAATACCTTTACTTCCAGTTTCTCCACCGACTTCTTCAATTAAAGCTTTGATTTCTTCTTGAATTGAACTTAGATCTGTATCATCTTGTGTACCTGTGTTTCCAGCTTGAACAACAAGTTCACGAACACGTTGAAGAATTGAGTGAGTTTCAGTCAATGCACCTTCAGCGATTTGGATAAGAGAGATACCGTCTTGTGCGTTTTTAGAAGCCATTTCTAATCCGCGGATTTGTCCACGCATTTTTTCAGAGATTGCAAGACCTGCTGCGTCATCTCCAGCACGGTTGATTTTAAGACCAGAAGAAAGTTTCTCCATGTTCTTTTGGCTCGCACTGTTGTTTGCAGACAAACGGTTTAAAGTGTTAAGTGCTGCGATATTGTGGTTAATTCTCATTTCCTATTACCTCCATGTATGTGGGACCTGACAGACGTCCTTGTCTGAAAAAAGTCCTTTATTCTAGGGCTTATCAACCCTGACAATTCTATTATCGGACGTGGTTATGGGATGTTTAGCAGATTTTTAAAAAAATATCTTATTTTTTTATGATGTTCATCCTAATTTTAACAATAATGTAAAATATAAAAAGCTGCTAATCTATTATCAGCAGCTTTCATTTTATTAATATTGCTTGATATCAAACATTAAGATATTTTGGTACACCACGTAATCTTTCTTACTTGTGAAAGGTTCTTTATTGTGTTCATCATTGATCTCATAAAAGTTTATTCCGATTCCAAAGCTTCTTTCTTTATACCAATTAAGAAAATCGTTGATTTCTTTCATTGAGAGCAGATAATCCTTTTGTAACCCATTGATCATGGTAATGGAAAGTATACCTTTTACAGTTTCTTCTCCTGGTTTTGTTCCATCTTGGTCTTTCGGCTCTTCTGTTGTGCCGTCACCTGGCTGTGTCCCGTCCTGATCTTTCGGTTCTTCTGTTGTATCATCACCTGGCTGTGTCCCGTCCTGATCTTTCGGTTCTTCTGTTGTATCATCACCTGGCTGTGTCCCGTCTTGATCCTTTGGGTCTTCTGCTATCCCATCATCCGGCTTTGTTTCGTCCTCAGTCACTTGTAAGTCTTTTAATGAAATAGAAATCACGGATCTGTAATCACTTTTCACAGAAAGATGTCTCATAGATTCCGAATAGTTACGTCCGCCAATGACATACAATTGGTCATCAACAATTGCTGCGACAGCTGATACTCTACCTTCTGGTAAATCATATGCTGAATTTTTAAATTGGCCATCTTTTGGATTGAAAATCTGAACTTTGTTTACCATATTTTTTGAACTATCACCATATAATTGCCCACCAATAATAAAGAACTTGCCGTTGTAAGTTTCATAGGAGGGTTCATATGTATAAGATGTTAACTGAACATCAATTAATCTCTTCCAAGTATCTGTTGAAATATCATACTGAAACAAATACTTTTCTCTACTATGCCCTATCGAATTTTCGCCACCTGCAACATATATATTTCCGTCAATTGCAGAAATGGCTCTCCCATTCCGAGATGGTAAACCCGATGAGTTCAAGCTCTTCCATTCACCAGAGACTGTATTGTATTCATAGACATTATTCTTATATGAGTTTTTTGAAGATACAATATATATCTTCTCTTTCACTGCAACTGCTTGTAAAGTTCCTTTACTATAAGCTGAAAAAACCGGCTCTCTTGGAATTCGAATCGGCTCTTCAGCCCACTGATCAAGTTCTGCATCATAAATATCTATAGTGTTATAAGCTACTTCTGTCTCTTCATTAATTCCACCTATTAGATAGATTTTTTTACCTACAGTAGCGTAAGTACCGCCTGTTCTATTTCTTGGCATACTGGCTTTCTCTTCCCAAACATCTTTTTTTGGATCATACATAAATGTTTGGTTATTTAACTTATTTTTTTCACTAGCTCCACCAAATACATAAATTTTCCCATCAACAACGCCCACACCAGCATTAATACGTTCTTCTGGTAAATCAGCTCGTTTCGTCCATCCAATTGAATTTTCTGCATTTGCTTTAAATGGACTAAGAGTACTCATTAATAGGAGTACCGTGATAAATAATAAAAACCTTTTTTTCATTTTCTATTCCTCCAACTCGTTATGTTCCCTCCTTTTATCGTTCTATTTTTTACAAAGTTTACAATTTAAAGAAGTTTTAAATATAACTTTATATACATTCAAAATGTTGTGCGCTAGAGATGCGGCCTAAGCATTACCTTTTCATAATCGCTTCTTCATTTTTCAACTGAATCATGAGTGAGGATTGAATATATAATAAATTGATAATACGTCGTGCCATTTCTGAGGGAGATGCATTGTAGTCATTTCTGATCCATTCAATGATAAAACCAAAGATGCCGTATGAACGATACTGGACAAAATAACTGTCGTTGATTTCTGCATACTGATCACTCACAAATGACATTCTATTTTGAAAAATATATTGTATTTTCTTAAGCAATTGTTCTTGTATGTGGGGAATTCGGTCTTCCATCACTAATAAATCATAATAGTCGCGATTTTCAACGATATATTGAAATACATCGGTGCCCTCTGGTTTCATGCGAGTTAAATCCAACAGTGGATTTTCACGAGTCGGCTTACAAAATTCATATTCGAAATCTACCATTTCCCGGTGAATAACATCTGCTGCTAATTCATCTTTACTTTCATAATGCACATAAAACGTCGTCCGATTATAGTTTGCCTTTTCCACAATATCCTTCACTTTTACGTGCGAATATCCTTTTTCTTTTACTAGTATTTTGAATGTTTGACGAAGTGTTTCTTTTGTTCGCTCAACACGGCGATCCTCTTTTTTGATCATGGGCCCCTCCTTTAGACACTTTTTAATAAATGTTGATTAGATATACATAAATTTATTTGTGTTGAAAACCTATACAAAAAAGATTTTTTGCTGATTGAAACGGAAAATCTTTCGTCCTACAATCAACTTAGTCATAAAGAAATGAATTTTTTGTGACATTTGATCTAACCTTTCTTCAGAATATCATACTATACAAAAAGTGAGGGCACATGATATGGAAATTCAAGCGATGGTCACAACAAATGAAAAAGATTTCGAGAAACAAACACTATTACTAGATGATCCAAAAGCAGATGAAGTGCTTGTCAAAATCGTTGCATCTGGCGTTTGTCATACAGATGCCACAGTATTAGATGGTACGCTCCCTGTCCCACGTCCTGCTTTATTAGGACATGAAGGCTCTGGCATTGTCGTAAAAGCAGGTTCTAATGTCACAACCGTTCAAGAAGGAGACCACGTTGTACTTGGTTTCGCTTATTGCGGTCATTGCCATAATTGTCTTGACGGGAACGCTGGTGGATGTGAAAACATGATTCCACTGAATTTTTCTGGTCGTAATAAACATAATGAAACGCCTATCCATACACATGATCATCAAGATGTATCACAATTTTTTGGTCAATCGTCATTTGGTACATATGCAACGGTTGATGAGAAAAATGTGGTGAAAGTAGACAAAGAAACTGATTTACGTTATTTAGGACCATTCGGTTGCGGCTTAATGACTGGGAGCGGTACTGTCTTAAATTCACTTGCTCCAGCTCCAGGTACAAGCTTTGTTGTGTTCGGTACAGGTGCTGTTGGTTTAAGTGGGTTAATGGCAGCAAAAATTGCAGGCTGTGATCCGATAATTGCCGTTGATATCCATGATAGCCGCCTTGAGCTAGCAAAAGAATTAGGTGCAACACATGTCATCAACAGTAAACATGAGAACCCAGCTGAAAAAGTGAAGGAAATCACAGAAGGAAAAGGGGCACATTACTCATTTGAAACAACTGGAGTACCAGAAGTCACGCTAGCTGCCCTTCACTGCCTGCGTGTCAAAGGAACTTGTGCAACAGTAGCAGTAGGAAAGCACGATTTAACGTTTAATGTGACCAATGATCTCATGCTCAATGCGCTCACGTTAAAAGGAGTGATAGAAGGCGATGCCGTTCCTCAACTATTCATTCCTAAACTAGTCAAGTTCTTTAAAAATGGACAATTCCCAGTTGAGAAACTAGCAAAATTCTACGAATTAGAAGAGATTGAACAAGCCTTTGAAGATTCTAAAAACGGATCTACGATTAAACCAATTCTTATTTTAGATAAAGAGTATCGAGCTTAAGCCGAAATAAGACGTGAAACTCAAAATCCCCCTTTATAAAGGGGGATTTTTGGACTTTCATGCTGTCCTTACTTTCACACATACATCACCGGCGTCGATATTTTAATAATCTTCCCGCCTCGACGATAAAACCTTGGAACACGGCGGCTTAATGTTGCAATGACTTCATAGTTAATCGTATTGAGCATTTCAGCAATTTCATCAACAGAAATTTCTCCGCCCTTTTGACGGCCATAAATGACGACTTCCTCGCCTTGCTTTGCTTTCATCTCTCCTAAGCTGATCATCGTCATATCCATTGTGACTCGGCCAGCAATCGGCATTCTTTCTCCGCGGAAAAGCATAAACCCTCGATTAGATAAAGCACGTGAGTACCCATCTGCATAACCAATCGGTATGGTCGCAATGACTTCGTCAGGCTTTGCCACATAGGTTGCCCCATAGCTGACCGTTCTTGGCTTTGTCACCATTTTCTTCACGAACGCAATTCTTGCTTTTAAACTGAGAGCGGGCTCTAGCTGAACAGCGTCTAAGCTTTTAATGTATTGCGAGGGATACAATCCATAAAGTCCGATGCCAAGCCGGATCATATCGGCGCTAAATTCAGGAAACGCAATCGAAGCAGCTGTATTGTTCATATGTACGGTCGGCAGTTTGATCCCTTCTTCTTTCAAGAACCGAAGAAAATCAATGAAGATGCTGTGCTGCAGCAACGTGAAATCAGGGTCAGGCTCATCCGCAGTGGAGAAATGCGTAAATATTCCATCCCACCTCAGGTTTTCACTCTTTTCAAGCGCCTTCACCACCGCTAACAGCTCTTCCTTTGTCCGTACACCTAATCGCCCCATCCCCGTGTCAACATTGACATGAATCCCAAGCCAGCGCTGGCTTTCTTCTTCCGCTAAGATCTCATTTGCTTGAGCAATCCAGTCTTCTCGAAGGCCGGAGAGATCAATTCTCCAGGCTGCGGCCCTTTTCACACAATCGAGCGGTGTAAATCCAAGAACCAAAATCGGCGCTTCAATTTTTGCTCTTCGCAGCACAATGCCTTCCTCTAAGCTAGCAACTGCGAGCTCCGTCGCACCGCTTTCCAGTGCCTGCCGTGCTACCTCCACTGAACCGTGTCCATAAGCATTCGCCTTCACGACAGCCATGATCTTACTTTTTCTTGGAATATGCGCTTGAATCGCTTCGATATTTCTTTTAATCGCATCAAGATTGACTTCGATCCAGACTTCCCTGCAAAGCTTTTGCATGTATGCTTCCTCCTCATGACATGAGTCATTTCAATATGAATGTTCGTTTTCGTGTCTAGTCTATCTTTATTCATTTTTGAGAAAAACATTCAACTACAATGACTGGACTGGCTTTAACTTGATTGAGATAAAAAAAGAAACCACATCAAAATGTGATTTCTTCTTTATGAACAGGAATTTAGTTAATATACAGATTTCATCATCGAATTAATTTGATGATAAATCTCCTCCAAATTTTCTCGTTCAATCAAATATTCAGCGGTGCTCTTACGAACTGGCACATCAAATTGCAGGAAGGTGATCGTGATCGTTGATGCTTCTTGATCATTCATCGTTAATCTTAATTGAAGTGTAGAAATCTCTTCATTATTATCACTCTCAGTAGAATGTTCAATCGGTTTACCATCTTCTAACACGTCAACTTGTTTCAACTCT
Organism: Bacillus sp. FSL K6-3458; assembly: GCF_038005045.1. Lineage (NCBI taxonomy): Bacteria > Bacillati > Bacillota > Bacilli > Caryophanales > Bacillaceae > Bacillus > Bacillus sp. FSL K6-3458. The sequence continues at coordinate 2,862,936 of NZ_JBBOSI010000001.1, forward strand.
TTCAAGGAAAGCTCTGTGACTTCAAACCTGAATTTCTGAGATGAGCCGCCAGGTTGATGTGTAATAAAGCGCATTTTCTTTCGCTCGTCATCAATCGCAAATCCTTTATCAACATTTTGCGAAAAGATGTATGTTGAGGACTGAAATCCGTCTTCGTGAAAGAGCATCATCATCTTATCTAATAAGATGTTTGGATCATTCTTTTCTTTTTGTCTTTGCAGCCTTCCCGCTATGAATAAAATGACCATTCCCCCAATGATGCTAAAAGCCGTTCCCAACCCATTACCTACGAAAACAGTAAAGCCTAAAATAGCAACAATAAAAGCGATTACAATTCCTATGATGAATATCACACCATGCTCCTCCTGACATGACCTTTCATTGTTTTAGCCATAGTATATCATTTGGATCAAGTGCTTCAACGAAAAGGTTTTATTGGTTTTTAAATGAAGAAAATCTACTATAGACTAAACAGATGCTATATTTATCTCACTCTTTAAATAGAAAGGATCTTTAGTAAATGAACCTCTACTCGACAGACGAAATCATTGATGCTTTATATAAAGCCTGGTCCTCTCAATCTAGTTCAAAATGGAGTAAAGACAACCCAGCAAACGGACAATGTGGCGTCACTTCTTTAGTTGTCCATGATCTTTTAGGCGGAAAAATAAACAAGACCTTATTACCCAGCGGATGGCACTTTTACAACGTAGTGAATGGAACAAGAATTGACTTTACTTCTTCACAATTCTCTGAAGAAATTTTTTATATGGATGTACCTTCAAATCGGGAAGAAGCATTTCAAGATACGAATAAGGATCAATATCGTTATTTAAAGGAACGAGTCCTAAATTATTTAAACGTATAGATTTTATATTCATGAAAACAGACCACAAGAGGTCTGTTTTCATGAAAGTTAGATAAAATGTTTAAAAGATAGGCAGTAAGAATTCACACACCTTATCTTCGCCTTCATCTTCTCTATATCTCTCCATAATAGGTGCATGGCGTATGTTCAATTGATTATGTTGGATCATTTGAGGTAATTGTCTCCAAAACAAATTCACTTTTTCGGCTGTATGTGTCACCGTAAACACAGCATACTTTCCTCCTTCAACATGACCAGTCTGAACAAGTTGATCTTTGGAGAAATCTCTATTTGTCATGAACATGAGGTCATATCTGCAATTTTCAGGTGAAGTTCTTGCAGGATCATCTTGAGGGACACCGTATATGCCATGTTTCTTTAATTCATCATTGAATTGATGTTCGTTGATCCATTTTTTAAATTTCTTCATCATCTCCACATTCTCTTTACTGCCATACGGTCCTATATTTCTCATATACACCATTTTCATATTCGTTAACATTTCAATTTTGTAACTCATGATTCCCTCCAACTCTTATTGGAAGATTGGCCAATCATTCCTTACATCCAACGGTAACACCCTTTAAAATATAATGCATTAGGATATTAAAAAATAATGGAATCTCATATTCTCATTCATAAGATGTCCAATTTTTAAGCATAAAAAAGAACGGATTTTAGCCGCTCATTTGTTATTGATTTTCCTTTGAAAAAATGGCTTTTAGAAACTGACAATCAAAAAGGCCCTATAAAGGGCCGTGTGAATGATAGATAACATGATTTCTATTCATAAATAAGCACCCAGTACTTCGCCCCAGGCTCCCCTTCCTCTACAACAGCCTTCCATCCTCTTTTTTGATAAAAAGACAAAGCTTTGTGATTTTCGGATACACATTTGAGGGTGACTGGTGTTCCCAAAACTTTTATAGCTTGCTTAAGCAGTAGATCGCCAGCCCCTTGACCAGCAGCTTCTGGATGTACAAACAAGAGATGAATAAAACGATCTGGCACATATAATGAGATGAACCCAAGGATTTTATTGTTCTCCTCAGCTAAGAAAATTTGCTCTTCCTGCGTATCTTGATCAAAATCTTGCAGTTTGATTTCTTCTGTATTGAGCCAGTGAAAGCTCTGACGTCGGGATTCTAAATAGATTTGTCTTAATTGTGGATAATCTTCTATGCTTGCTTCTCTAATAAACATCGCAACATCTCCTATGTTTTTCATTTGAATGTTAATTCGCTTCTAAAATGTGTTTTGCCTGTGTTCTGCCTGCCAATAACAATTGATCACTGAACTGCGAGTCATTGACAGCACGCGCAAGAGCAATTGTACCAATCATGCTGCTTACTAGTGCGTAACTCTTAGAGTGATCTATGTTTCCCGTATCGGCTATAAACGCCATAAACCGTTTCAATTCATCGGTATAAGCTTTCCGTACCTCTTGCGATAATTGAGCAATCTCCCCTGCCAGTGCAGGCAGTATACAGCCGACTTCCGTCTGATCACGGTGAACGGTACTTAAATAAAATTCAATGATCGTCTGAATTCGAGGCTGATCTGCCTTCTTGTCTGCAACACTTTGTAGCATCTTGATCGTATCAGTAATAGCAAAATGAAAAGTCTCTATCACCAACTGATCCTTGTTCTTAAAGTGAGCGTAAAACCCTCCATGAGTTAGACCTGCTCCTTTCATAATGTATGGCAAACTGATATTACGGACGCCATTTGTTCGAAATGCTCGTGCAGCACTAGCGATGATCTGCTCTCTCACTTTTGACTAATGACCTTTCGGATAAGGCATCCTCTTTCCCCCTCCTTCATTAGGTGAAATGATCATGGAGGCTGCAGAAATGGCCACTCGTAAAGTTGAAAAATTTCTTTCACGATAATTCATTCAGGTGCATCTGTTTCGATTGAGCAAAATAATCGTCATAGCCTACTTAGAAATAGGCTATGGCGATTTCAATTGAGTGATGATATAAAAGCAGCGGTATACTGATCTTTAATTGGATACCTCTTCACGTTTTTTCCCTAACTTCATAGATAACTGAACACCAATCATCAGCACCACGATGGCGAGCATTGCGACAATAGCAGCTTGAAAATGTCCGCTGATATCGAAAATCAAACCGATTAAAAATGGACCAAATCCTCCCATGATGTACCCGCCCATCTGCGACATCGCTGACCATGTGCCGGCTTCTTCTGGCGTACGCGTTTCAATAATAGGCAGCATAAGCGCCAAAGGAAATAATCCACCTGCTCCAATCCCTAGAAAAATAACAGCTGGCAGGATCGGCATTGGCAGTAGAAGGAATAGGAGGCCAATCAGCTCTGACAAACTGCATAAGATCAGAAATAATTTCGGCTTTCCTAGACGATTGACGATGTTTGGAACGAGTAATGCCACCGGAATCTGAATGAGTGTAAATATCGTAAGCAGCATGGCGGCATACTGCGGACTATTCCCAAAATCAAGCGCAATGGGTGAAATCCACGCTGTTAACGAATAGAACATGCTAGACATAAAGCCAAAGAACAAGGTGAATTGAATGGCTTTTTTGTTTCGCAGCGGTAATCTCAGTGGCACGTCTGCAAGATCCGCTTGTTGGTTTTGACGAGCTAGACCGAGCCATAAAATCATGGCAATAACGCCTAAAATCGCCCAGCAGGATAACGCAAGTGGAAGGTTATGCTCACTGCGAAGGTAAATCGGAATGGTCAAGCCCGAAGCAAGTGCAGCTCCAACTGTCATCGATATAGAGTACACACTGACAATCCCAGGACTTTTCGGGAAATACTTTTTAATAAAACTAGACAACAATGGTCCGGCAAAACTAATTCCAACTCCTCCTGCAAAAGCAGTCATGAGAAGGATGGTAACTGTTTGACTTGTACCACGCAGTCCAGTCGCAATTGTGATAAGAAAAATCGAGAAAAAAAGGGTTCTCTCTAATCCAAACCGGCGGCTTAGTTTCGTTGCTACAGGGGCAAACACTCCCATGCACAAGACCGGCAAAGTGGTTAAAAGACTTGCCGTGAGTGCACTAACGCCAAGGTCTGATTGAATCATGCTCATCATAGAAGCTACGGATGTAATGATTGGGCGCAAGTTTAAGGCAGCTAAAAATAAAGCAGCTAAATAAAATATTTTTTTTATCAATACTCTTCTTCCTCTCTCATCTTGTTGAGGTTACTATGAGTATAAATCCGCTTCATTCATTGATCAATACAATAATTCGTATTATGATGATAGGAAAATACTATCATTAATGAAAGGATGGCATATGGATACTCGTCACATTACCTATTTTATGGCTGTATTCGATCATTTACATTTCACAAAGGCTGCAGAGCAACTAGGTATATCACAGCCTACATTAAGCCAACAGATTCAGCTGCTTGAAGCTGAAGTTGGGATGCCGCTTTTTGACCGAATCGGTAAAAAAGTAGTTGCAACTGAAGCTGGTACGCTCCTTTATCAATATGGCATGAAAATGCTTCAGGCTGAACGAGATGCAAAAAATGCTATGAAAGAACTGTTATCTGAACAGCGGGGTACCGTTCGGCTTGCCGTCCTTCCCTCTGATCTTGACTTTCAGCTTGTTCCGCTTTTTGTAGAATTTAAAACGCTGTATCCAGAGATCAACCTAAAGGCTTTTTCGACCATCTTTGTTCGTGACGAGGTGCTCTCACATAAAGTCGATATCGGAATTGGGCTGCGCGGGCCTGCGGATAAACGCCTGATTCAAATCCCTCTTGGCGATGAGCCCTACGAATTGTTTGTTCATTCAGACAGTGAACTGGCAAAAAGGCGTGAAGTGACGCTAAAAGAGCTGACAAAACATGCACTGGTCATGTATCCAAAAGGCTATCTAGGAAGAGATTTGGTCGATGACGTATGTAAAGAACACGGTTTTGAATTGGACACGGTCATGGATGTTGGGTCTGCCACTTCATTATTGCAGTTGGTTGAAGCCGGGATCGGCGCCACCATCCAGCCAAGAGGGCTGTTAAAGCAACATTCAGCATGGCCTAATATTGTCTCTATCCCTATTTCTGCCCCTGCTCCTGTTCGGCATCTTGAATTAACGTATTATGCCGATCGATTTGTGACCAAAGCGCAAAAACAGCTATCTGAATGGCTAATAGACTTTTTTAAATCAAGAACAAACTAAAAAGTGAGGGTAACACATGAAGAATGCAAACAGCATATTTACAAGAACAAACCGGGTTGTGATTCGTCAGTTTGATCAGCAAGATATTGAAGCATTTTATCAATACCGATCAAATCCCTCTATTGCCACATTTCAATCCTGGGAAAACTACACGCACGAAGACGCTGAATCATTTGTTCAACACCAAATGACGCAACAACCTAATCAACCAGGGACGTGGTTTCAATACGCGATTGCCTTATCTGAATCCAATCAGTTGATAGGAGATTGCGCCATTCATACACTCGGCAGCGAGCCTAGAATCGTTGAAATAGGATTTACCCTCGCGCCTGAATTTCAAGGAAAGGGCTATATTCATGAAGCCTTGAATTCAATGATCGAATATATTTTCACTACACTGAACAAGCATAAAATCATTGCCTTTACAGATGTACGAAACGAAAAATCTATTCGAGTGCTGGAACGTTTAGACATGAGACGCGAAGGACATTTGCTACAAAATTATATGTCAAAAGGACATTGGGTCGATGAGTATCAATATGCGATTCTTCAATCTGAGTGGGCCGCTAAGCATCATTAAACATTTATTTCCTATTCAAAATCCCTAAATAGGCGCTCCACGGTCCTACATCGGTTCGATATCGTTCCGCCATGACCCGAACAATTTGGGAAATATGGGTGAAATCATGGACAACCCACGCAGAAAGTAATTCGCTCACTTGCACGACGCCGAATTCTGGATGGACGCCCTTTTTCTCTAGATCAAGACTTGAATGTGTCATACGCTGAATGTATGCCACATTCTCCATCCGCACATGATGAAACTCTGCTAGTGCTTGTTCTATCTGTCTTTCAGTTTGATTCAAATGGGCGTAGCGGTCAAATGCAGGAAATGGGGTATTCTCTCCATCAGCAAGAATGACATTTAATCGGGGAATCCAGTTGAATTTCTCTGCTTCAATCAAATGTTCAATGACTTCAACGGGATTCCACGTTCCCTCCCCTTCACGACTGTGAAGCCAATCCTTCGATAAACCTGACAAAAGACTTTCTAATGTACGAGGAGTTCGACTCAACATATCTAAAGCTTCATCCAAATTGAAATTCATATGGTAGCTCCTTTATCAATTTTTCTTTATTCTAATGTTTTTTGATTAGATTGCAACTCATACTGCAAAACAGATAAAGAAGAAAATAAAAGGTGCTTTTGATCAACCTTCTATATACAAATAGAACTTTTCTATAACACTCACCATCCTTTCTTTTTTTATAATAGAAAAAAATGAAATGTGGTGATAGTGATGTCTACAACGATTGGGATTATGGGTGGTATGGGCCCTTTAGCGACGATTGATCTGATGAAAAAAATTATCTCTCATACACCAGCTATTAAAGATCAGGATCATCTCCATGTGATTGCTGATAATTATCCGCAAATCCCTGATAGAACCAATGCCATATTTGGGAAAGGCGAAGATCCTACAGAATATATGATTGCATCAGCTAAAAGATTAGAACGCGCAGGAGCGGACTTTATTCTGATTGCATGCAATACCGCTCACTTCTTTTTAGAAAACGTACAACAATCCACTCATATCCCTATCATGAATATGCCATTAGAAACCGCAAAGCACCTGAACAAACATCACTATACGTCTGTGGGCTTACTATGTACTGATGGCACATTAAAAACCCAGCTCTATCAAAAGGCTTGTGCCCATCACAAGATTGATGTCATGACTCCTAGTGAAACTCTTCAGAAAAACGTGATGAATGGGATTTATGCCGTGAAAGCAGGGAAATTGAGTAAAGGCGAAAGTGAACTGGCGTTAGCTGCAGAAATTTTAATCAATCAAGGAGCAGAAGCCATCATTGCCGGCTGTACAGAAATTCCTTTAGTTCTAAGGTCAACCAAAGCTGTGAAAGTGATTGACCCTACTGTCATTTTGGCGAAAGAAGCTGTAAAATTAGTGTATGAGCTTGAAAAGCTAAACATTTAAAGAACGTCATATAAGGGGATAACATGAATATTGAGAATATAGAAGCGTTTATTTATGTATGCCAGCTAGGCAGTATCAATAAAGCTGCAGAAGCACTGTATTTAACCCAGCCTTCTGTATCGGCACGTATTCAATCGTTAGAAAAAGAATTAGATCTGAAATTATTTGATAGACAGAGAAATAAATTATCTCTGACGGAAAAAGGTGAACAGTTTTACCCGCATGCCAAAAAGATTCTCCATTCTTATCAAGAAGCAAAGCATAGTCTCAAACAAACGATGATCCCTTATGAATTGACGATTGGATGCGCATCCTCTATTTCCAATAATCTATTGCCTAACATATTGCCCGCCCTAAAAGAAAAATACGAAAACCTGAAAGTGAAAATTGTAACAGGACATTCAAAGGATGTTGTCCAAAAAGTGATTAACAACCAAGTAGACTTTGGCATTGTCAGGACTGAAACACATCCTCAAATTGAATCAATCCCGATTTTCAGCGATCCAATCGGGCTGTTCGTCCCAACTCATCACCCGCTCGCCAGCCTAGGCAACATCAATATGAAAGAACTAGAAGAACAACCTTTTATTTTCTTTGACTATGGGTCATTTGATTGGTTGATGCTCCACCGATTATTTCAAAAAAACAACATCACACCGAACATTTCCATTGAGGTTGATCATATGGAAACTGCAAAAAATTTGGTGATGCAAGGAATGGGACTATCGTTTCTTCCTCATCATTGTGTTAGAAATGAAGTAAAACAAGGAACATTAAAACAAATTTCTATCGATCCATCTATCAATTTCAACATCAATATCGAGTTCATTTATAAAAAAGGAAAATCCAAATCCGTTTTCATTGATCAGCTCAAACAATTTTTTCATGAATTAGATTAAAAAAAGCCCTTTTTAGGGGCTTTTTTTCTTTCACTATCGTTTTTTCACTGGATGAATGCCCTCTCCCAAAAAGGCAGTATTCGGATCTCCACTATTTTCTAGAAATTCAGCCATTTCTTGCAGCTCTTGATTAATACAGTCATTCCTTGGCATATCTGGGTTTAACAGAAGGTTGGAGTGAATAGCAGTAGCTGTTTCATACAAGACATGTTGATCTTTTATCTGTTTGATGCACTGTTTCATGCGCATGAAAAACCATGCGATCTCTTCAATGTCTTCCATCGGATAATGCGCTATTTTGAAGAGATTCTGCTGACGAAGGTCTCCTCTCTCAAAAATGTGTTCAAGCTCTTCTTTACTGATATATAAATCCGAAGCTTCCTCCTCAATCTCTATTACTTCAACCATGGCGTCGTCAGCTGTATATAACCGCTCAACAAATTCATCGAAACTATCTGAAAGCTTAAAATCTACTTCCAGCTCTAAATCGAAATAGTGAATAGGAGGATGTTCCTTCGTTTCTCGATAATCCATGGCGATCCATGTATCTTCTTCCCCGCTGATGAAAACAAGTCCCTCTGGCAGCTCCAATTCATCACTTAACTGAGCGCTATTCATAATTCCATCATCTTTGGCAATTCCTCTTAGATGGTCGAATTGAACATGATCCTCTGCCCATGAATTCGGCCGATCGGTTGGAAAAGCATTACGAACTGTAAAACCACCATTCCATTCTAAAATGAGTTTTTTGTATGTATCAGGTAAAGTGACACCAAGCGTTCCCTCTGCTTCACGAATTTGTGCCTCATGTATCTTTTCTAACGTAAAAGGACTCTCTTCTTCTTTCTCCCAGAATGACTTCAAAGTGGATGCCTCCTCGTATCTATCTGAGATAAGTATAACATTGACCAACTGTTCATTTACTCATTCTACTTCATAAAAAAACAGACTCTTAAAGTCTGTTTTAATCTTGTCTATACGTTTTCAGAGGTTGTATTTCGATCAATCATAGTCATGTTTCGATTTGATTTTTGTTCCTCCATTGTTGTATTCCGAATTGATTTCGTTTCAATGATTTTTAAAGTTTCTACTGTTGAAACACTTAACAATACAATGGATACAATGATTAGTAATTTTTTAATAATCATACAGACACTCTCCTTTTTGAATATCATTTTGAGCCTTAAGAGCCTTTCTGTAATATTCGGCAGCTTTTTCAAAGTCCCCTTTTTTTTCATAAAATAACCCGACACTTTGAGCAAATGCTTCCACATAGACATGTAGTTTCTTTTCTTCAAAAATATCAAACACTTCTTTCAAAGCCTGTTCATTAGTATCCATATAAATAGCTTTTAATGCTTTAAATAACAAGACACTTAGCGAATCATTTACCTTTGAGGAATATATAAGTCCATCTTCAACGAGCAGATCCGCTTCATCACTTTGATTAGACTTGTACAGCGACCAACATAAACTAAATAGAGTGATTGGCTTTATGTCACTATTTTCCGAAGAAATGACATCTAACACTTCTTTATAATGCTTTATTGCCTCTGTATACTTTGATTGCCTATCATATGTATTACCAATATTTAATAATGTTTTTGCTACTAAACGTTGATCGTTTGCGTCCACAGCAATTGAATAAGCAGTCTTTAAATGTTGCAACGACTTTTCATATCTCATGAAATCATCATAATTTCCTGCAATGACAATTAGACTTTGAATTTGGCGAACTTTATACTGCTCATGTTCTTTATAAATATCTAGCGCCTTTATGATGTGATGCATAGACACATGCGTTTGCTTCATAATATAGTAGGCCTCAGCCACCTTGAAGTGAAACTCCGCTTGCTCAATATCATCGACAACCAGTGCAAGCTGCCTTTCAGCGATCTTGTAATATTGAATAGCCTGTACATATTCTTTCTTACTAAATTCATGCATTCCTCTAAAAAAAGCATTGTAATATTGCAACATACCCGAAAGTTGATGATTAGAATTCTCAATTTTATCAACCAATTCAGAAACAGAAGGCGATCGTTTTTCTGAAGGTTTAATATAATCGAGCATAAGCTGATGACGAAAACACATCAATTGATAATAAATGAGCAGATCTTGATCCTCTTCCATTCGTTCAATTTCTCGTTCGACCTCAGCTTTCAAAATCTCTGCATCAGGTACACTGAATTGCCGAATCATTTTATACCATTCATTGATTTTCACACCTACATGTGAAGAAAGAACTTTCTCCATCCCTTATCCCCCTTCCACTGAACTCCCTTATATGACATTTATTATCACATACAAGAATTTACAAAGCACCGAAAAGAAACCGCAAAAAGAACAAATATAGCCTTAGTAAACCTTTGGAACATTTTCATTCTCATCACAAAACAAAAAGGCAGACTCATTTCAGTCTGCCTTCATCTTCTAGATTTTCATGAGAACACCTTTTGTCTTCAGGTAATTTGCATTCAATCATTTAGCCACTCTTCACAATGTTTAATAAGCCACCTCAAATATTCCACATATTGACCGACATGATAGCCATCACAAACAGCATGATGGACTTGAATCGCAACTGGCAAGGTGATTTTTTCTTCTTTCATCTTAAATTGACCTAACGTAAATATTGGTAGTAAATAAGTTATATCTGTAGATACATTAAGGTTAAAAGAAGTAAAATCAATCCACGGCAGACTTGAAATATTGAACATGTTTTCTGGCATATGAGGTTTCGGAAATAGGCTGCTGCTTTTGCTATAAGTGTCCATGTCCGTTACACAGCTTTTATAAAACCGACCAAAGTTTTCGTCATAAGGCGTCCAAATACTTGAAAACGTCTTTGTTTCTTTATTTAAAATCGTATAACTAGGATGGAGAATCTCCCAGTAACCAAGTGCATCGTTCACTTGATCCATCCGAAATTCCGGTATTTTTTGCACAGCTCTTGCTAACAAATAAATTTGCACAGGATATACTTTTAGCCTTTTTTCTTTTAATATTGCATACAATTTCGTGATGTCTAGATCGATCACCAGACTATATGAGCATCGGGTTACCGTCATATAATGATGAAAGTGCTCTTTTCTCGGATAATTTTCATCTATTTGTTTAAACATTTTTTATCTCCTCCTGAATGTAATTGCTTGTATTCAGGAGGAAGCTTTATCTGTTTTTACCACCACAATCATCCTTTCAACAGATCGGTTATGTTTCTATCCAATACGGTCTGTGATTTATCACATTTTCATTCAAAAGCTACCATAAGCTTATCCTACAATAAAAAGTTCAGCAACTCTTCGTAAGTAATTTCCCCTAACGTGAAGGGTTCTAGTGCCATATATATTTCTCCACTGTCAATATAGAATTTGTCATTTTGAGTGATATCCTCTATTCACTTCTACCCTTACTGCTGCAGAAGCTTTTTCATTGATTTATCGTACCCAGCCAAATCATCAATTTGATAATAACCGACGGTTAACAATAGGCATGAAAAAGTGAAGAATGATGCCTCCGAAACAAATCGTTAATATGGTACCAGCACCAATAGGACCTTTACATATAAAAGCTAATATTAAGAAAATTGCATATAATATTGTTCTCGAAAATGCGATGGTTCTTTTTGAAATATCTCGAAGAATGAGTGTTAAATGATCAATTGGCGTTGATGCGAATTTTGTTTGAAGATATACGGCTGTTCCAAGACCAATGAATATCAAACCAGCTCCGAAGCAAGTCAGTTTGCTAAACCACGTGTTTGTATCAATGACATATTTGATGAGGAGTAACCACAGATCAATACCGATTCCAGTCACGAACGCTGTAATCAAACCTAAAAAAACAGGTTTTTTTCTCACTAATATAGAATTGCAAATTAAGATGATGATAGAAATTAAGACCTCCCAGCTCCCTACGGTAAGACCAAATTCGTTGGAAAGGCCAACTAAAAGGGCATCAAATGGAGAAGCACCTAGTCCTGATTGTATTGTTAATGAAATTCCTAAACTTAATACAAGTACACCTAATCCGTAATAAACATACTTCGTTTTATTAGACATGATCTCTACTTAAAGATAATTTTTTTATCATTAAAACGTGCGGAATTCCGTCTTCCATAAATTCATCTGAAGCAGTTTGAAAACCAAGTTTTTTATAAAAACCTTCTGCTTGTGTTTGTCCATGCAGCTTTATCTTTGCAATTCCTTTTTCTTGCATGATTTTTTCCAGTTCTCTGATAATCACTTTGCCTAAACCGTACTGACGATAAGGTTTTAGGATGCAAATTCGTTCCAATTTACCTGTACCATCCACAATACGCACCCGACCTGTGCCGACAGGTTCATTCTCATGGCATACTAAGACATGCTGACATTGATCCTGAAGAGTGTCAAATTGATCAAATTCTTCAGACTCAGGTACTTGCTGTTCATCAATAAAGATCGACTTTCTAATATTAAGAGCAACTTGTAAATCATTTTCAGTTGTTATTTTTTTTATATGCATTGTTTATCAATCCTTTTCTGATATTAGTCTGAACTAGGTGAAGCATTTATATGGTCTTATACTAGTAAGAATAAAATATTTTTATTGCAATTACAACAAAAATACAAATTTTAAGATAGTGGGCATTTTGCAAGAGAAAGAAATTGAGAAAGCTGGTTTTAGTAGTGAATGTCGAGGCGGAATTAATGCGGACTATTGCGCCACTTATCAGTTTGTTATCTCTTAGCGTTACACTTCTCACTTTTAGTGCCTTTGTTTTTTTGTGATTAACCATTTGAAGAAGGTTCTCAGAAAAAAGCCCCTGGCCATAAAAGTCAGGGGTTTTACTTTGTTCATTTTTCAATACCTGTCCAATTGTTTCTTTCGATTTAAGCACATAATTCCATTCGCCACAGGTCCAAGCTGCAATGAGTTGACCGCATCTGCTGTCTTTGAATCACAGTAGCCATTTACCTCATTGAATTTTGCTCATTATGGCACTTTCATGTTGCATTGAAAATGTTTCTGAGTTAGTATGTATTATTACTTTTGAAAGGATGTGAGAACATGAAGGATTTTGTGACTTTCCTTCTTCTTACCTTATTTGTCGTTGCATCTCCTGGAGTTGATTTTGCGTTAATTACGAAAAGAACCATCGGAACAGGAAAATCTGATGGAATGAAGATGGCATTAGGTCTTACATCTGGCGCTCTCATTCATACACTTGCCGCAGCATTTGGACTTTCTATAATTTTAATGAAGTCTGCCTTAGTGTTTGAAATCATCAAGTATTTAGGTGCTATTTATCTTATATATCTAGGTGTATCTTCTTTCATCAACAAGAAAAAGAAAGACAATACATCTTTACAAGAAGTTGAATTACCACAACAATCTGCCTTTAAACAAGGTTTAATTTCAAATACTTTAAACCCAAAGGTTGCTATTTTCTTTTTAACGTTTTTACCTCAATTCGTTACACCACAGTTCAGTATTAGTCTTCAATTTGTCATTATGGGCTCTATTTATGCTCTATTATCTATATTGTGGTTTACGACGATTGTATTTCTGCTTGGCTACATCAGGAAATTCCTATTATCAACAAAAGTGCAAATGACCATTGACAGAATAACAGGAATCGTTTTAGTAGGTTTTGGTGTGAAACTATTATTTACAAATCCAAAACATTAAATTTTGACTACTAGTAGAGTTACACCATTTAAAATATAAAAACCCCCTTGCTAGGCAAGGGTTTCAACGATGATTCCAACTGGGATCGAACCAGCGACCTCTACTCTGTCAAGATGAATGATCTTATCCAAAGCAAACGTGGGTTCTCTGAAAAAGACTGATTTAATAAGATTCTATGATGAGCCTTTCTGATTAAAAATTTTCATTTCTGAACAAAACTGAAAGGGTTCGTCCCCAATCCGTCCCCATAAAAAACAGACCATGCAGGGTCTGTTTTAATTTTGCCTATACGTTTTGAGAAGTTGTGTTTCGATCGATCATAGTCGTGTTTCGATCGATTTTTTGTATTTCTATCGATGTCGTGTTTCGATCAGTTGCAATAGTGTACACTCCTGCAGCTGCAACCACAGTAAGAGCAATCATCGTAAAACCCTTCTTAAAACTCATACAAACAATCCCCTCTCTGAATTTTGAGTTGTGTTTCTAATACCTTTTGATAAGCAGCTGTTGCTTCTTCAAATTGACCTTGTTTCCAATACTCATCTGCATACACTATATAGCATGCCTCAGCGTAAGCGAAAAGCTGTTTCTGTTCTAGATACTGAAACACTTCGGCCAGCTGCTCCTCATTTATATTATTAACATAAATCGCTTCTAAGAAGGTAAATAGATTTTCATAAAGCTTATTAGGGGCTTCCTCAAGTATATTAGTTCCTTGTTTTAAAGATGCTTCTCCTTCTTTAAGTCTTCCTGCTTTAAATTGCGTACAGCTAATCGCAAAATACAATTTGGTAAGAAGCTCCGAATCATCATCTGCCTTTAGAATAGCCTTCTCAAAATAATTGATAGCTTCATCCCATTGACCGTCTCTATCAAATGTATGGCCAATGTTCAAAAATGCTTTAGTTAGGATTTTTTGATCTCCAATTTCCTCTGCAATTTTAATTGCATTCTTTAGATGAGGAATTGATTTATCATGTCGAGCCAAATCATCATAATTTCCTGCTATGACAAATAAACATTGAATTTTTCTTACTTTATACAGATCATATTGATCGTAGATTTCCAGAGCTTTTAAAATATGATGCATCGAAACGTGGGTTTGTTTCATAATATAGTAAGCTTCAGCCACCTTGAAATGAAATTCAGCTTGTTCAATTTCATCTATAACTAGCGTAAGTTGTTTCTCTGCCATTTTATAGTATTGGATGGCCTGTACATATTCTTTTATACTGAACTCGTACATCCCACGAAAAAAAGCGTTGTAATACTGCAGCATGCCGGACAATTTATGATTGGAGTTTTCTATTTTATCAACTAAGCCTCCAATGGATAAAGAGCGTTGATCAGAGGGTTTAATATAATCAAGCATAAGCTGATGACGAAAGCACATCAATTGATAGTAAATCAGTAAATCCTGGTCTTCTTCCATTCGTTCAATTTCTTGTTCTACCTCAGCTTTCAAAATCTCTGCATCTGGAACACTAAATTGACGAATCATTTTATACCATTCATTTATTTTCACACCAACATGTGAAGAAAGAACCTTCTCCATCCCCTTACTCCCCTTCCACAAGATTGCCTTATGTTACATTTATTATGACATACAGAAATTTACAAGGCACCGAAAAGAAACCGCAAAAAGAACCATTGTACATCAATAAACCTTTGGCACATGTCTTTATCATCACAAAACTAAAAGGCAGACTCATTTCAGTCTGCCTTCATCTTCTAGATTTCCATGAGAATACCTTTTGTCTTCAGGTAATTTGCATTGAATCTAGCCTTTTTTCTTTTAATATTGCATACAATTTCGTGATGTCTAGATCGATCACCAGACTATATGAGCATCGGGTTACCGTCATATAATGATGAATGTGCTCTTTTCTCGGATAATTTTCATCTATTTGTTTAAACATTTTTTATCTCCTCCTGAATGTAATTTCTTGTATTCAGGAGGAAGCTTTATCTGTTACCACCTCAATCACTATCATCCTTTAGAGATATATCATGTTTCTGTCTATTCAAAGTTAACCATGAGCTTTGCCTACGTTAAAACCTGCAGCAACTCTTCGTAAGTCGTCTTACCCAACGTAAAAGTACTCATGCTATTAGTATAATCTAAAGAAGTTACACTAAAGGAACTTGAATAAAAAAGCACCTTCTTTTGTAGAAGGTACTTATCTTATACTCTAGTACTAGCTTTTTTATATTTTTGCAGAAATTGATGACTTTCATTTAAAAAAACTAGAAAACGCTTATTCATAGTTTCAATAACGATTCTATCTGGTTGACCATATGGAGCACCAATTCTATAATCAATATTATCTGCTACTCCATACTTGTCCGACTCTTTAATACTAACGATTTGATCAATTGGTATTTCTGTTTTAGATAACCCAAATTTTAAGACTAAACATTTTTCATCAAAACTATAACGAGTTTTTAGGAAAACAGTAAAAATAAAAAAAAGTGCTAATAAAAAGATTAATATGATTACATATTCCATAGAATCACTCTTTCTTATACTTTTATCTAATTTTACCATGTTTTTTACTTTTAAAACAAAAAACTTTAAGAGACGTGTTATATCAGTTTAAATTCATCCTTTTCTGCCCATTCATGAGCTTTACCTATCATAAAGCCTGCAACAACTCTTCGTAAGTTATCTTGCCCAACGTGAATTTTTCTAGTGCTATATATGTATTCTCCGCTGAGGTATTCATTCTATTATGACAGTCTTTCACTAGCTCATGTTCATTTGGTAATGGTTCATGTATATGTTCTGTTTTTCGAAATGCTTCATAGTATCTTATCCCAAATATTCTCTGGGACATCGCATTGATGTGAATTCCGTCCGGATTAGGTATAAGGCCTTTCGCAGTAACATAATAACAATTTTCATGATGATTTGCATATTTTTGTAGTACCTCATTGATCAGTTGATATTCCACACATCCTGCGCCAAATGCTGTCTTTCCTAAGAAATCGCCCAAACCACCTATCACAAGCGGAATGTTAGGTACAGATAATTCAGTTCTTAGCTCATGAAATAATCTTCTTATTTTTTCATCGTATTCTTTGTATTTCCCATCTTGGCTGTCACTTTCTCCTTGATGCCATAATATCCCGGCCAATTCGCTATCTTCCTTTGCAAATGTAGCTTCATTTATTGCATGACGAAATAATCCCCCATCTCGTGACCACTCATCAATGGAACTGCCACCTTCGGCACATGGAATAAGACCAATTTTTTCTCCCTTATGATCCTTACACCAAGTCTCCGCGAAGGAAGCCGCCAGTCCTACACCAGCTACCGGCCTATCAAAATGAATCGGTTCAGTCATCATTTGCCATCTTCCATTTCGCAGCATCATGATTCTTTCATTATAAATTGGCGGCACTTCATGCTTAAAGCCTCGACCCGCCATATTAGATTGTCCAATTAGTAAAAATGACTTCATATTTTTCTCCCCCTCTCTTTATTTTTCATATTTTTGTTGAAAGAACAGTAAACAGCAATTACTTAGGGTAAGATCCTGATGCATCTATCAATCAGGTGGATCGACTATGATCAATCCACTTAAACCATTTTAACAAGAAGAAATCTCTTGTCCATGTTGTCATATGGGCTTGCGTTAAACTTGTGAAAAAAACATATTCATGTATAATACAATTGATGTATCATACATGAATTTTAGGAGGGTGGCCTTTTTGAAAAGAGAAGATGCCTTAAAACTAAGATCAGATATTAAGAAAATGATTATAATAACTGGGGTTTTTGAATCTCAAAATTTGCCCAATGGACCATTTGAAAAACCTCTACCAACCTCTCAAATGATGGCGTTAGAGGAAATAGAGATGGAAAAATTAACCGTTTGGCAACTATCCAATAAACTTAGATTAGAGACTTCAACTGTAAGTAGATTGGTAGATAAGTTAGTAAAAAAGGGACTTGTTTATCGTGAAGTAAATGAAAAAAACAGAAGAGAAATTTTTCTGCACCTCACAGAAAAAGGACACATTACTGTTAATCGCTTAAGAGAACAATCCCTTACATTTTATCAACGTATCCTCAATAATTTATCAGAATCAGAACAAAAAATAGTTGTGGATGGTTTTGAATTATTTATTGATTCTATTTCTAAGTCTTTTGATTAGATTGAGGTAAATCATACCCTTTGGAGGATAAAATGAGTTTGGATTTTGAACGTCCTATTATTGAACTAAAAGAGAAATTTGATGAATTAAAGAAAATGATGAAAGAACATAATGTAGATTTATCATCAGAAATTCAAGAATTAGAAAAACGTTTAAATAAGATGCAAGATGAAATTTATTTTAATCTTACACCTTTTCAACGAGTTCAAATTGCAAGGCTACGTAACCGGCCCACGACATTGGATTATATACCTTTATTGTTTACAAACTTTTTCGAACTTCATGGTGATCGATTATATGGTGATGATCAAGCAATGATAGGTGGTATTGCAAAATTTAAAGGAGTGCCCGTTACGGTTATAGGTCATCAAAGAGGTAGAAGTACAAAGGAAAATATAGAAAGAAATTTTGGAATGTCACATCCAGAAGGATATAGAAAAGCGCTAAGACTGATGAAACAAGCTGATAAATTTAATCGCCCTATTATTACATTTATTGATACAATTGGCGCCTATCCAGGGAAAGGGTCTGAAGAACGTGGAATTTCTGAAGCGATAGCTCGAAATCTATTGGAAATGGCTACACTTAAAGTGCCAATTGTTTGTATTGTAATTGGAGAGGCATCAAGTGGTGGAGCTCTTGGTATTAGTGTCGGTAACCATATCCATATGTTAGAGTATTCATGGTACTCGGTCATTTCGCCAGAAGGAGCAGCATCTATCCTATGGAAGGATGCTAAGTATGCTCCAGAAGCTGCTGAACATATGAAAATTTCAGCAAAAGATTTAAAGCATTTAGGAATTATTGATGAAATCATTCCTGAAATTAAGGGTGGAGCACAAAATGATATAAAATCACAAGCAAAATTGATTGAATCTGCAATCGAATCATCTCTTAAAAAATTGATACGATTATCCTCGGAAGAGCTTATACAACAGCGGTATGACAAGTATAGACAAATAGAGAATTATAAATGAAAATACTGTGTGATCGGTATGGAAAAGGGATTTTTTGATTCTAAAAATCCAATCTGGCGGATAAAGTTCGTCCCCAATTCGTCCCCAATCAAAAGAAACAGAACAAATATTCGTTGTCAAAAAAACAAAAAACCCTTGCTAGGCAAGGGTTTCAACGATGATTCCGACTGGGCTCGAACCAGCGACCTCTACCCTGTCAAGGTAGCGCTCTCCCAGCTGAGCTACGGAATCGGGTTATGTATCAGTTCTGGGCTTTCTGTTACTGACAGTCTCTATTATATAACCATCATGATCAGTCGTCAATGGTTTTGTTCAAAAAAGGCACAAAGCCGGTATCCATACCGGCTTTTTACTGACTTTTATGATTGCTTCACAAGAACTGGCTTTAGTTGATCTAGTGCTTGTTTGAAGTCCCTTTTGAGATCTTCTCCGTTTTCTACGCCCACACTTAATCGAAGTAAACCATCCGTGATGCCTCTTTTTTCTCTTTCTTCTTTTGGCATAGCGGCATGGGACATTTTGGCCGGATAGGAAAGAATGGATTCGACTGCTCCGAGGCTGACGGCGAATACAGGTAATGTAACGCCATCGACCAATTCTTTGACAGCCGCTTGGTTTTCTAGTTCAAATGAAAGAACAGCACCTGCACCGCTCGCCTGCTTCCGCTGAATGTCTGCCCCTGGGTGATCATCTAATCCTGGGTAATATACTTTTTTGACCGCAGGATGTTCTTTGAGGAATGTAGCCAGTTCTAATGCGGTTTGACTGGCTTTTTCTAATCTGACTTGAAGGGTCTTTAATCCTCTAAGCACAAGCCAGCAATCCTGTACGCCAAGTACCGCCCCGAAGGAGTTTTGCAGCGAATAAAGTTCGTCTCCTAGCTTCTCATCTTTCACCACGGCTAAGCCTGACAGTACATCACTGTGGCCGCTTAAAAATTTCGTTGCGCTGTGCAGCACAACGTCAACACCAAGGTCCAGCGGACGCTGAAGCGCAGGCGTTAAAAACGTATTATCTAAGAAAGTCAGACAGTCATGTTCTTTCGCAATCTGTACGACACCTTCAATATCCGTAATACCGAGTGTAGGGTTTGACGGTGTTTCCATGTAAATGACTTTTGTATTTGATTGAATGCCTTGTTTCACTTCATTCAAATTGGTCATGTCCACAAAGGTATGCTCAATCCCAAATCTTGAAAGAACTTGGGTGATCATTCGGAAAGTCCCGCCGTACACATCTCTTGTGACAAGGACATGATCTCCTTTTGATAATAGAAGAAAAGCGGTTGAAATGGCTGCCATACCTGACGCAAAGGCAAGCCCTCTCGTTCCTCCTTCTAGCGCTGCAATGGTATCCTCCAATGCCTGACGTGTAGGGGTGCCTGATCTGGAGTAGTCATATTGACCAAAGTCATCGAAGCTGCTTTGGTGAAACGTCGATGCATGTTGAATCGGTACACTGACTGCACCTGTTGAGCGGTCTGTTTTAAACGCATTATGAACGAGTTGTGTTTCGAGTGTCCAATCATGTGTGGTCATTTCGTGTGTACCTCCTCTTTCACATTTGATAGTGCCTGTTTCAGGTCTGCTTTTAGGTCTTCCACATGCTCAATCCCGACTGAGAAACGGAGCAATTTGTTACAAACACCGTTTGCGATGCGAATCTCTTCTGGGATGTCCATATGGGTTTGCGTTGCAGGATACGTAATGAAGCTTTCGACTCCGCCAAGGCTTTCAGCAAAACAAATCGTTTTCAGCTGCTTCAAAAATGGATTGACCCAGTCCTCTTTGGCTACTCGGAATGACAGCATGCCTCCCTTTCCTGGGTAAAGGACATCTTGAATTTCAGGCTGCTGCTTTAGAAAATCAGCTAATTCCTTCGCATTTGCTTCGTGCTGACGCATTCTCAGCGCCAATGTTTTCATTCCTCTCATTAAAAGCCATGAGTCAAATGGAGATAAAACCGCCCCAATGGCGTTTTGATGCTGGAACATGTCTTCCGATAGCTTCTCTCCTTTTGTGACGACAAGTCCGGCAAGAACATCGTTATGTCCGCCTAAATATTTGGTTGCACTATGAATGACAATGTCCGCTCCGAGTGTAATCGGTTTTTGCAAGACGGGCGTATAAAAGGTGTTATCCACAATGACCAATGCACCGTGTTCTTTTGCGATTTTCGCAACCTTTTGAATATCCGCTTCCTGCATGAGTGGGTTTGTTGGCGTTTCAATAAAGACGGCTTTTGTATTTGGCGTCATTTTAGAGCGTAAACAGTCTTCATCTGAAAAATCATCATAAACAAAGCGCAGTCCGTACTTTTTCCATTCGTTTTCAAATAGACGGTATGTACCGCCATATAAATCTGATGAAACAATGAGTTCATCCCCGCTCTCAAACAGCGCCATGATCGTTTGGATGGCAGCCATTCCCGAACTGAAGGCAAAACCGGCCGTTCCTTCTTCGAGTGAAGCAATCGCATCTTCTACAAGCTGCCTTGTTGGGTTTTTCGTCCGAATATAATCAAATCCTGTTGATTCCCCAATGCCTCTATGTCTGTAAGCTGTTGAAAGATAAACGGGAGGACTGACAGTACCAGTCACCTCTTCGCTGCGGTTTCCAATTTGCGCTAACTTCGTTTCCACATGTTCTGTCATTTGACACCATCCTAAGTAAAAATCTAATTTCAAAACAGAAAAACCCCTTCTTCATAAGAAGAAGGGGTTTAATCGCTTCCTCTTATCTTCCAAGCAAAAAAGCTGCTTGCTGGATTTAGCACCTTGGTACATCACATGAAGTGATGCATACCGGTTGCTGAGGTTTCAAAGGGCCAGTCCCTCCACCTCTCACGATAAGAATGTGTTGTCTGTCTGTTCTAATTCTTAATACTGTAACGCATTAAACCTCATTTTTCAAGGGGAAATGTAACGATTAATTAAAATTTTCTGTATTTTGTAGCAGATCGAATGTCAGCCAATTTGATTGCATGTTAGCATATAGGAACAACGCTGTTTTTCGTGTTACAATGAATGGAAACGTTTCACTTATGATGAATTTGGTTAGCTGGAGGAATGGATTATGGTGAAGAAAACAGGCATCATTCAAGAAGAAACCTTACAGTCAAAAGAACTTGGGGCAGAAATGACCATTTTGATTTATTTGCCAGTCAATTACTCCCCCCTTTATACATATCATGTCATCATTGCACAGGATGGTCATGATTATTTCCGTCTAGGTAAAATAGGCAGACAAGCGGAAGAATTAATGCAAAACAAAGAAATGGAACGCTCGATTATCATTGGTGTCCCATATGAAAATGTGACTGAAAGGCGAAATACGTATCATCCAGACGGACCAAAGTTCGAGGCGTATAAACGCTTTTTGGCAAATGAACTAGTTCCGTATATTGATGAACACTATCCAACGTATCAAGTTGGATCAGGTCGTACATTTATTGGTGATTCATTAGGTGCTACGATCTCACTTATGACAGCCATTGATTATCCTTCGTTATTTGGCGGACTGATTTTGCAGTCACCTTACGTGGATGAGTCGGTTCTGCAAGCAGTCAAACAATCATCATCCCTTGCTCATTATGCCATTATCCATCAAATCGGGTTAGAAGAAACAGCTGTGAAAACGACAGATGGGCAAGTGCTAGACTTTATTCAGCCGAACGAAGAATTAAAGGTCCTTTTGGAGAAGTCCGGTGCGGATTATTTATTTGAGACATTCGAAGGCGATCATAAATGGACGTTTTGGCAGCCGCTCATTTCACCTTCGTTAAAAAGAATGCTCCCATATTCGTTAATCAACTGAATTTTGTTATAATAAAAAATAATAAATACTTTCTTAATCAGGAGGGAACATGATGAAATACGGAGTTGTTTTATTTCCATCAAAAAAATTGCAAGACATTGCGAACTCTTATCGGAAACGTTATGATCCGAACTATGCACTCATACCACCTCATTTAACATTAAGAACACCTTTTGAATTAACGGATCTAGAAGCAGCTGAGGTCGTCTCCACCTTGCGAGAGTACGCAAAAAATGCTTCTCCTATTACGTTACGTATTAAAAAATTCAGTTCATTCGCTCCTGTAAACAACGTGATTTATATGAAAGTAGAACCGAACGAAGAATTAATGACTCTCAATGAGAAGTTATACACTGATCCGCTTGCTGGTACACCTGAATATGCATTTGTTCCGCATGTGACAGTGGCTCAAAAGTTATCAGACGATGAGCATTCAGACGTTCTAGGCACATTGAAGCTGAGAAAAATTGACCACGAGGAAACGGTTGACCGCTTCCACCTTTTATATCAATTAGAGAACGGTTCTTGGACCGTTTATGAAACATTTATCTTAGGAGAAGAGGGTTAAAGACATTTGAATACAGTCATCGTAAAAGAACAAACACAACGAGAAGATGCTTATTATGTTCGAAAAGAAGTTTTCGTAAAAGAACAAGAAGTCCCGTTAGAGATCGAAATTGATGAACTTGAGGACGAAGCCATTCACTTTGTCATTTATAATGATGACAACAAACCACAAGCTGCTGCTAGACTGCGCATAATTGAAGGTCATAAGGCTAAGCTTGAACGAATTTGTGTATTAAAAGAGGCGCGCTCTTTCGGTCTGGGCCACCAGCTTTTAGAAGCACTTGAGTCTGAAGCGATGGCAAACGGAGCGAAAGAAGCTGTCATGCATGCACAAGTCCAAGCTCTTCCTTTCTACGAAAAGAAAGGCTACAAAGCCGTTTCAGAACCGTTTGAAGAAGCAGGGATTACACATGTCAAAATGACAAAAACACTATCCGTTTAACGAAAATAAAAAGCCAGGGCATCATGGATGCTCTGGCTTTTTATTGATTCCATCTCGTTCGCTCAGGAAGAAAGCGCAGTCATTTAGACGTAAGTATTGATATGAACGCCCTTACCTTCTTCCATAAACATATCTCGTACAAAGCGTTCCCGCTTTTTTTGTTGTACTTTCGTTTCCGCTTCTGTCACTAAGTCCTCTTTTTTCTCCAGCTCTCTGTATACCTTGTCATGAAAGGTGCGGGTGACCTTCGTCACTTTCGCATAGTCTTCTTTATCCTGAGGAGCAGGACGATTGATATATTGAAAATACAGATCCGGCTGAATCGGGGCTATATATCCCATCAAGAACGCCTCCTTTGCTTCTCTTCTACTCTACTATTCCCTAATTATGACTGTTTGAAACACGCCTCATTTGATATGATTAGATGTGTTTCTTTTTAAGATTGATTGACTATTGGAGGACTAGCTTTGAAATGCGCACGACGACATGATCGAACGATCTCATTACATACATATTCGAGAGAACACTATCAATTCCTCCATGATGAGGGGAAAAAAGGGCATTTATCTTGCCCATATTGCGGACAACCCGTCTTTTTTAGATTAAATATACATGAAGAACCTGCCTTTATCCATAAGCAAATATCTCAGCAAGAGATTTGCGAAAAAAGAGAACAACAAGAGGAAAAGAAACCGGCTGGACAAGAGGAACATGCATCCTACAAAGAACTTGGCGGCTTTCGCTTTCCAACCGGCAAACAGATCATCTCACAAACAGAAGAATCGGATGACTGGCAGGAACCACGATCCATTCAATTTGGCGAAACCTTTCATTTAGAAAAGAATGAAGAAGTGCATACCATTGACCTCTTTCCACACATCACCTTTAGCGCACCGCAGCTTCAAGCAGTCACACACAAAGACGGTCCGATGCTTGTGCTAGCTGGCGCCGGCAGCGGGAAAACAAGGGTACTGACAGCAAGAGCTGCTTATCTGATGTCATACCATCAAATCCCTGCTCACCATATCCTGCTCGTGACCTTCACCACAAAAGCAAGCAGTGAAATGAAAGAAAGACTGCGTATGCAGTATCAGCTTCATCCTTCACAGGCGAGCCAAGTTGTGACAGGCACATTCCACAGTCTATTTTATAAAATGCTGCTTCACGATGATCGGGGTAAATGGAACGGACAGCATTTGATTAAATTCGACTGGCAAAAAGAGCAGTATATTCGCAAAGCGATCATGCATGAAGGACTTGATGAAAAAGACTATCCAACCGATCAAGTGCTGCAATCAATCGGCTATTGGAAAAATGCTTTTTTACCAAATGAACTTCCTGAGCTGAAAGATGAAAAGGAAAAGCAAATGTGGACAATCTATCAGTCATACGAACAGCAAAAGCGTGAAAATCAACAATTTGACTTTGATGACATGGCGATTGCCTGTTTACACATGCTGAATAAGCAGCCTGAATTGCTCAAACAATATCAAGAACGATTCAAGTATATTTTAGTAGATGAATTTCAAGATATTAATCCCGTACAATATCAATTAATCCAGCTTTTAGCTGGAGAATCCGAGCAGCTATTTTGTGTAGGCGATGATGATCAAGCCATCTATGCATTTAGAGGAAGCAATCCCGCTTTTATTCTTGACTTCAAACAGGACTATCCTTCGGCCGAGATCGTCCATTTACATGCAAATTACCGCTCTCATCATACGATTGTCGCAAGTGCTGACGCCATTATTAAGAAGAACCAGCATCGTTACGAGAAAACGTTAAAAGCCGTACGCGTGGAGAAAATTCCGCCGACTCTTTTTTATCCATATGACGAGGAAGAGGAAGCAACCATGATCGTAGCAGATATTCAGGAGAAAATTAAAAACGGTGCAAAACCGAATGACTTTTGCGTGCTGTTTAGAACGAATACAGGAGGCCGTGCGATTTATGAACGTCTTCATCAATCGGCGATTCCGTATCAAACCGATGCTGGCGTAAAAGCCTTTTATAGCAGAAGAATTGTTCGGGTGCTGCTCGCTTTTCTTTCGCTAAGTCAGGATGCAGATGATGTCGCCGCAATGAAGCTGCTGCTGCCCGTTTTCTTTTTAAAGCAGCAAACACTGAATACCCTGAAGGCGCTGACCATTACGGAAGATTGTTCTATGGTAGAGGCACTTGGAAAGCTAACAGACATTCAGCCGTTTCAGCGCAAAAAACTGCAATCGATCGTTCCCCTGTTTCGAACGTTAAAATCGTTAAAGCCATCTGAAGCTGTAGCGTTTATTGAACAAAGGATGGGACTTGGTGATTATTTAAAAAAACGTGTGAATGATACGAATGTGCTTGAAAAAGGAACAGATGATGTACGAGATGTGAAAACAGCGGCGAAACGTTTTGAAACAATTGAAGCCTTCCTCGCTCATGCCGAACATATGAAATCTGCTGAAAAGGAAAAATCAGATGAACCAGGCGTTCAGCTCATGACGATCCACCGTGCGAAGGGACTAGAATTCCAAACAGTGTACATCACGAGTGTGGTTGATGGGGCGCTCCCTCATGACTTTGCACTTGATGAGCTGAGAAACGGTGATGAAGAAGCCATTGAAGAGGAGCGGCGCTTATTATACGTTGCCATGACGAGAGCAGAACAATCCCTTTATCTATCCGTTCTATCATATAGAAGAGGAAAAACTGCTCACCGCTCCCGCTTTTTGTACCCTCTTTTAAAGAAAAATCGTGAATTATTCACACAAAAACAACAGGCCCCCCTTTAAATGGAGAGCCTGTTGTTTATTTTTTGTTGTTCATCATTTTAGCGATTGTATTAAAATCAAGCTTTTCTTTTCCACTTGTAATCGATTGAACGATTTTGTCTTCCATTTCTTTAGGTACACGTTTGTTTGCAAGCTGCGCCACTTTTTTAATGACACCTCGAACGGTATTCTCATCTTTAAAGTTCGCGTTTTGCAAAGAACCTGCAAGCTTAAAGACATCATTCATATTTACACCTGTTTTATTTTCCACACTTTTAAAGAACTTATTATCCATTCCTTTGCCTCCTCTTTGTGGAGTAATCACCTTACTATATGAAAATAGGCGAGATATGTGCCTATCCTGCTGCCTTGTTAGCAAAGAGAAAGGAAAGCAAAAGGCTTCCCTATTGCTTCCCTCACCTTCTTACTGTTTAGTTAAAGAAAGAAGCACCAACGATGATTAGAAGGATGAAAAGCACGACGACAAGAACAAAAGTTGAACCATAACCGCCGCCGTAGCCGCCACCATAACCTCCGCAATAACCGCCACCGTAACCGTAACAACTCATATTTAAGCACCTCCTCTTCTCCCTTACAAAATATGAAAAATACATGAAATGGTTTGGACGATCACATAAAAAAGTGCGGAATTTTTATTTCTGCTGTTTAAAGACGTAATCTGCCTCTCCATGACGGATCATGAATGCTTCTGTTTCTTTCGCAAAAGTATCCATTTTCTCGCCAAATGCTTTTAAGTGCTCTTCAAGATCCTTCGCTTTATTCGCTAGATCCATTTCAGCTTTTTCGTGCGCTTGCTCTTTCCCATCATGGGGTTTAGTGAACAAGGAACCGATTAATTGTTCGAATGCATCCATTCTGGTCACCCCTTCTCTCTTACATATGCATCACCCAAAAAAAGGGCAACAAAAAAACCGGATAAATCCGGCTTTTGTTTTTCCCTATTGAGGTTTCTTTTTCTTCCCGCAGCCGCAGCCCGTCTTCTTGATTTTCTTCGTATATACAGATTGTTGATTTGACTGCGCTGGATACCCTTGAAGCATATGTGACGGTGTTTCAGTTGGTTTCATCGCAACCCTTCCTTTCCTATTCCATGTTAGTATATGCATTTTCTTTAAGCGTGTCTGATCAGAATGCCTGTTTATTTCACAAGCTTCGACACGACTGCTTCAATCAAGCCTGCTGCGGCGGCAATCGCTAATAGTAAATTAAGCCACATGCTGATGACAGGAAAAAATATGTATATCAGTAGTAAAGCAGCAGTGCACCACATACCCGTACACCAATAACAGCTTAACAGCTCTCCTATCCACGATCGCAGTCCCTTCCCCTTAATGACGATATAGGTCTCGACTTCACCTTGTTCGTTTACCTCTTCTTGCTCTTCATGAAATAGACGGCGAAAGGGGGCTGTAATCGTATCAAACACGATCAATCTCGTCAGCCTAAAGGATGCGAGGGCAAATATAGCAAATGACAAAGCGCCGCTCATGGAACCTCCACCTCCTTCATTCTTCTTTTTCCGTCCTTTCTTTATATATGCAAAAAGAAAGACCACCATGATGAATCGGGTGCAAATAAAATTGGGTTGTACTTTTTCATGCTTTCCGATTCCACCTTGAGCCCCTGCTGCATTAAATAATGTATAGATAAGAAAGGAGTGAAAGTATTGTCTATTGAAGAAAGTGCTGATTTATTATACACACAACTGTTAAACGAATTAATCAGCAATTATGATGATTTCATCGAGATCAAGGATTCCGAAAATGTCACGATTCATAAAACAGATGTAACAGCCGCACTCTCCCTTCAAGCGACCGTAACGACAATCATTACTCTTTTAATTCAAATTCTTGTACCAGATGATGAAGTGGCTGCAAACATCACAGAACAGCTTTTAGCTGCACAACAAGTGACAGTTCAAAAGAAAACAGTGATTCAAATCATCAATTGTTATAACGTCACGATTACATTATCTGATGCATCCATTATGAACTCCGTACAAATTCTCACTCAAACACTGAATGTACTTTTAGTTGAAGCCGGCATTCTTTGACCCTTTCTTTTTCTAACATCACGTATGAAAGAGGTGAAATAATCGTGGCTGAAGAGAACGAAAAAAAGGAGTTTCAAATCAACACTGATGTTGATCCATTAACAAGCCTTCTTGTGAGTGATATTTTAAACAAAAATAATGTCACAGATGATCAGAAAGCAAACCTTTCAGAAGATCAAAGAAGGATGATTTTGAAGCTGGTTCAGGATTTACAAAAGAAAGCAGATGATTTCGTACAGCAGCAGCAGGAGAAAAAGCGTCAGGCAGAGGCAGCAAAACATGCAGAAGAGGTCGAGCCTGAACCACAAGTGCGCCCTAAACGAAATTCACTTAGAGAACGTATCCAGCAGCGTCGTCAAGCGCAGCAAAATAACGATTAAATAAAAATGGGTTGCCTGCTAGGATAAATGCCCGAGACAAAACCAATCATTCCAGCATTTAATAAAGTAAACGGAAGGAGGAAAAGAAATGGATTCTAAACCATACTCTTGGGTCGCTCTAGATCGCAACTGTACACACCACGGCGATTACCATCATAACTACGAAAGAAAAGCAGTTTGTGACGGCCACTATTATGATGATGAAGATGTTTTACAAGACTTTGATCAAGTGAGTGTAACAAAGCAGACATCTGAGGAAGTCATTATCGTTAGAGATTCTTGTGACATTAACGTCTCTTCTGTTGATGCACAGGTTGCAGCATCTATCCAAGCAGCTGTTCAAACAGCGATCATCACCATTACAAACATCTCAATCGCTGATGGTGACCTAGCTGACCGCGTCACGCAAGATCTATTGCAAGCAGCTAGCCACAAACAAACAAATCGCCAGAAACTTGTCATCGAAAACTCTAGAAACGTTACAGTCTCTACAATCGATGCAGACATCTCTATTGCCATCCAAACGCTTACACAGACACTTGTTGCGACGATCGTTGCAATTGGTATCCTCTAATGTACAAAAGCAGAGCGAAAAGCTCTGCTTTTCCTTTTTCTAAAAATACAACAAAGATAAATAGTCATTTACCCACACCAACTAGAGGGCGCATACATATGTTGTTAAGGACTAAAGTCAAATACCTTGTTAAAGGAGCTGAAATCCATGAGCTGCGGAAAACACCATGGCCGACATGATGAAAACTGTGTATGCGATGCGGTTGATAAGATTTTAGCAGAGCAGGAAGCTGTAGAAGATAAATGTCCTACGAGCTGCTACAGTAATTTATTAAGCCCGACAGTTTCTGGAAAAGATACGATTCCGTTTTTACTTTTTGATAAAAAGGGCGGATTGTTCTCTACTTTCGGAAACATTGGAGGATTTGTTGACGATTGCCAATGCTTCGAATCCATTTTCTTCCGGGTTGAAAAATTGCATGACTGCTGTGCCACATTATCTGTATTAAGACCTGTTGATGTACACGGACATACGCTAAGCGTTTGTCACCCTTGCGATCCTGACTTCTTTGGTTTAGAAAAAGCGGACTTTTGTATCGAAGTTGATTTGAACTGTTTCTGCGCGATCCAATGTTTAAATCCAGAACTTGTCGACAGAGTCATGCCAACAAAAGATAAAAAGCATCATCACCACGGCTAAACCAATCGCCCGCTCATCTAACTTGTCATAAGTCAAAGCATCCCCTTCCTCACGAATGACAACCAATCATGCGGAGCAGTCAGCAAAAGGCGGCCGCTTCCGCATTGATTGACATTAGATGCATCAACCGGCGAGACACGTAATAAAGCTTATAGATGATGATGACAGTGCTCAAACACTCAAACAAATTTCCTTGTATAGGAGGGTTGAATATGAGCCGCAAACATTCATGGAACTGTGTAGCAGAGGCTGTTGAAAACATAAACGACTTACAAAATGCCGTCGAAGAGGATTGCCCAACCAGCTGTTACAGCAATCTCCTTTCTCCATCACATTCATTAGGTGACACTGTCCCGTTTGTTCTATTTACCTCAAAATCAAAACCATTCGTTGCATTCGGAAACGTCGGAGAAGTAGATGCTGGCCCTTGCTTCAGCACTGCATTTTTCAGAGTCGAACACATCTCTGATCACTGCGCAACACTCAGCTTGCTTATTGCATTTGACAAAGATCGTCATATTTTAGATTTTACAGATAAAGATTCCGTATGTGATGTGTTCCGTTTAGAAAAATCAAAATATTGCATTGAAGTAGACCTTGACTGCTTCTGCGCAATCGAGTGCTTAAATCCAAGACTCATCAACCGTAGCTGCTAACAAAAAAAGTCCCGTTATGGGACTTTTTTTATGTTCATTAAAAACCAAGTGGATGAATAGAAGAAATATCACCAATCGCTAATTCCACTGGATTACCGCCGCCTGCTGTGCGGATGACGACCATATTGTCTTGTCTCTCCATGATGATTCCTCTGTATGTTTTTCCATCGGCTTCGATGAGGCAAAGCGCTCTCGGCATATTATGCGGCAGACTTGTAAGAAAATCGACTTTCTCCTCGATATTCATTTGGCTTAACGGCTTCTTCACTCGTTTTCTTCTTGGTTCTTCTTTTGTTTCATGAAATACGCCTTCTGGCTGTTTTTCTTGTTCTTGTACTGGCTCTCGATTTTGTGAATTATCTTTTTCTTGATTGATCTCCCGCTCTTGCTGTAGCGCAGGCGGCTCTTCTTTTTTCTGCTTTACTTCCTGTGATACAGTTTCTTGCACGCTCTCTTCGATTGCATGCTCTTTGTCGCTTTTTTTGGTTTCTGAAGGTTTTTCTGACTTCTTGCGCTTTCTCACAATATTTTGCATGGCCGGCGCTGATTCATCATAGCTCGGCTGAACAATATACATAAGCGGCTTTTGATTCTCATCACCTTTATTTGACATACTAATCCCTCCCGAATGATTCATTCCTTATATATATGAGAGGACACCCCAAATCAGAAGAAAAATAAAAAACAGCATACCAGTGATTGGTATGCTGCAAATCATTTATTCGTTTAGCGGGCAATGATATGGAAGCCAGAATCAACATGAAGATTCTCACCTGTCATGCCGCGCGATAAATCACTGAATAAGAATAGTGCTGTATCGCCAACTTCTTCAGGAGTCGTTGTACGGCGAAGCGGTGCACGCTCTTCAATATCCTTCAGGATCGTATTAAAGCCGCTGATTCCTTTTGCAGATAACGTACGAATTGGACCAGCAGAAATGCTGTTCACACGGATGCCTTCCGCTCCAAGATCAGCTGCTAAGTATTTCACACTTGCTTCAAGGGCTGCTTTTGCTACACCCATGACATTGTAGTTAGAGACAACGCGCTCTCCGCCTAGGTAAGTAAGTGTGACAATGCTTCCGCCTTCTGTCATGAGCGGACGTGCTGCTTTTGCTACAGCTGTTAGTGAATAGGCACTAATGTTGTGCGCTAAAAGGAAACCTTCACGGTTCGTGTTCAAATATTCACCGACAAGCTCTTCTTTGTTCGCAAATGCAATCGCATGTGCAACACCATGGATGACTTGTACTTTTTCTTTAATCGTTGCAAAACATTTTTCGATTTCTTCATCACTTGTCACATCACACGGAAGAATAATGGAATCATCACGCTCTAGCGTGCTTGCTAGCTCTTTTACTGATTCTGCCAGACGATCTCCAACATAAGTAAAAATCAAACGAGCTCCTGCTTCGTGAAGTGAACGAGCAATTCCCCAAGCGATGCTTCGTTTATTGGCAACACCCATCACCACAATATTACGGCCTTCTAAAGAAAAGTTCATATGTATTAAAGCCTCCTATTTTTTCAAGACATAGTATTAGTACCTGATCATAATCTTATCACAAATCATGAGATATTGACAATTTTGCTGAAAGAAAGTTTTTATTTCAGCAAAAAGACCGCCCTCACAAGTGAAGACAGTCTTCTTTTTATGCTTTGACTCTGTTTTGCTGATAAGCAAAGTGGTTAGTCGGTCCGTGCCCAGCGCCAATATTCAGAGGGAATTTGATCGCCTCATGGACAAAGGTTTCTGCCGTTTCAAAGGCTTCCTTCATGGAACGACCTTTTGCTATTTCTGCCGTTAATGCCGCTGCAAATGTACAGCCTGTTCCGTGTGTATGTGGTGTATCAATATGTTCATTACTGAGTTCAAAAAAGCTTTTTCCATCGTACAAAAGGTCTGTAATGAGGCCGTCTGAAGGGCTATGACCTCCTTTGATCACAACATAGGACGTGCCAAGCTCATAAAGTCGTTCTGCTGCTTTATGGCGATCGTCTTTTGTCTGAATGCGCATGCCTGTCAGCACTTCTGCCTCAGGGAGATTCGGTGTGACTGCATAACTGACAGGTAGTAACTGTGTTTTCATAGCAGAGACCGCATCTTCATTTAATAAAGAAGCGCCGCCTTTGGCAATCATGACTGGATCGACAATTAGTTTCAAGTCATATTGCTTCGTCTTTTCAGCAACGACACTGATCATGTCGGCACTCCACAGCATCCCTGTTTTAGCGGCATCTGGCAACAAGTCTTCTGCTACTGCATCAATTTGACTTTCGAGCGCCTCGATAGACAGTGGATAAATACCGTGAACACCAAGTGTGTTTTGAGCTGTAATGGCCGTAATGGCGGACATTCCGTACACACCAAGCTCCTGAAAGGTTTTCAAGTCTGCTTGAATACCTGCTCCACCACCAGAATCAGTACCTGCGATGGTTAATGCTTTTTTAATCGTCATGTCATCTCACCCTCTCATTAGCCAATCCATTGATGATAAATCATTCTCGCTTTCGCAATATCATTTGTCCCATGTACAAGCGCTCTGCCATCTTTGAATAAAACAAGCTTGTACTCATCCTTCTGACACGAAAGTAAATAAGGATTTTCCAGCACATCCATTCCTGCTTTCTTTAGCTGACGGGCTACTTCATGCAGCGCCGGGGGTGCCCCTAGTGCACTGCGAATTTGTACGGTATTTCGTCCACATAATACAGCTGCTTTTGCTCTTTGATCATATGAGAGAAATGGGTATGTCTTAAGACCGCAGCTTGGACATTGTTTCTTTTTTAAAGACGTAACGGATCGAATATCAGATCGCTCGTTTGTCCATAAATCAAACGATCTTAATACCGGCGTGATGTGGTGTCCTGTTAAAAGCTTCAGTGCATCCGCCACTTGATAGGCCGCAACCTGCTGTACAACTGGACTAATAATTCCTGCTGTATCACATGTCATGCCTTGTGCAGGTAAATGCTCAAGCAGGCAGAGTAAACATGGTGTTTCACCAGGAATCACTGTGAATTGAATACCGTAGCTTGCTACACAGGCTCCGTAAAGGAACGGAATTTGATGTTTGACGGCTGCATCGTTCGCAATCATTCTCACCTCAAAATTATCCGCTGCATCCACGATGATGGATGCCCCGCTGACGTACTCATCAATATTTTGAGCGGTCACGTCAATGACGATTCCTCTCACATGAACGTCACTGTTCACCTGCTTGAGTCTTTTCTCAGCAGCCACAGCCTTTGGCAGCCGATCAAGAACATCTTGTTCTGTGTATAGCTGCTGACGCTGCAGGTTGCTCCATTCAATATAATCTCTATCCAAAATGGTGACAGACCCTACGCCGGCACGAACGAGCATTTCGGCACTAGCTGTTCCAAGTGCCCCAGCCCCAATAATGACGGCCTTTGAGGCATGTAGCCGTTTTTGTCCTTCCTCTCCAATAGGCCTAAAAAGCTCTTGGCGTGAATAACGTGTGCTCAAAATGCTGGCATTCCTTCCTGCGGACTGCTGGCTGTTCCATAGTTTTTGAGTGGAATACGGCCTGCCTCGAACCCGAGTCTTCCAGATTCAATCGCCAGCTTCATCGCTTTAGCCATTTTCACAGGGTCCTTTGCGCCAGACACGGCTGTATTCAGTAATACAGCATCAGCGCCCAATTCCATCGCATAAGCAGCATCCTTCGGAGAACCAACACCCGCATCAATAATAACTGGCACCTTTGCCTGTTCGATAATAAACGATAGATTCAGAGGGTTTAAAAGCCCTTGACCTGATCCAATTGGAGAAGCACCTGGCATAATGGCATGGACACCAAGTTCTTCTAATTTCCTTGCCAGCACCACATCATCTGACGTATATGGCAGCACGATAAAACCTTCTTCTAATAGCATTTCAGATGCTTTTAACGTTTCGACTGGATCTGGCAGAAGAGACCTTGAACAGCCAATGACTTCTACTTTGATCATGTCACACAGTCCAGAAGCTTTCGCTAAACGGGCAATCCGCACCGCTTCTTCCGCTGTACTTGCCCCGGCAGTATTTGGCAGCAATGTATAGGCTGATAAATCAAGCTGCTCTAAAAAATTAGGCTGTGATGGTTCAAATATGTTCATTCTTCGCACAGCAAAGGTCAAAATTTCAGCTTCTGATACGTTGACCGCCTCTTTTTGAACTTCAAATGATGGATACTTTCCTGTCCCTAGTAATAGTCTTGATGTAAATGTTTTTCCGCCAATGCGCAGCATGGTGTCATCCTCCTCCTACAAAGTGAACGATTTCAATCGTGTCATTTGATTGAATTTTTACCTGTTGATAGGCTTCTTTATCTATAATTTCTTGGTTCTTTTCAACGATCACCACTCGGTTTTCAAGTTGATAGGCTGATAGCAGATCAAAAATCGTGCCATTTTCCTTATCGAAATCAACCATTCTTCCATTCAATTGAATTTTCATACGAACAATGCCTCCTTTCGCCCAATACGAAACGCATGAAGCCATTCCTTGTGAACAGACTCGCCCGCTATTAAGCCGCGAATGATTTCCCCCGTAATTGGCGCAAGTAAAATGCCATTTCGGTAATGTCCCGTTGCAAAAAGAATACGCTCGTCTTCTGGATGTTTTCCAATATAGGGGTGTCGGTCGCTTGTCGCTGGCCGAAGACCTGCCCAGCATTGATCAATCGGCATCTCTCGAATAGAAGGCATGAGCTGAGATGCTTTGTGAATAACTGCTTCAATACCGCCAAGTGTCGGAACGGCCTGCCAGTCATTCGGTTTCATCGTTGCACCAATCACTAGCTTACCGCTATCCCTTTGAACGATATAACAATGATCATGATAGATGGTGTGTGCAAGCGCTGGACCGTTATTCCAAACAGACACGCATTCTCCTTTTACAGGATAGAGAGAGTGTGATAACCCCAGTTCTTCTAAAAAACGGCCTGACCATACACCACTTGCTACAGTCAGATGATCACATGTGAAGATGCCTTTAGCTGTACTGACTGTCAATGTTTCTTTTCCCCTCTTCACATCGATAACGGGGGTAAACTCCTTCACATCCGCTCCGTGCCGAACAGCCGCCTGCCAAAAAGCCCTGCATACCGCATATGGCTCGACATGTACATCATCTGCTATCAATCCTGCTCCTACGATGTTATCTGCTATTTGAGGCATACGTTCTTTTACGCTGCTTGCTTCAAGCCATTCAAATGTGGGCAAATGCTGCATCCGGCAAAGCGCTCGCTTTTCTTGTTCTGTAAAAGCCACCTTCATAATCCCGCCCACTGATGTCCGAATATCAATGCCCGATTCACGCTGAAGGTCGACCGTTAATTTTTCATATAAAACCTGACTTTGTCTGCCTACTTGAAAGAAAATATCCTCATCACCTTCTCCTTCAGCATGTGCACCCAGCATGCCAGCAGCCGCACTCGTCGTTTGCTTCCCGATCTCATTTGCCTCAAATAAGACAATCTGCTTTCCTGCTTTTACAAGGTGATAAGCGATCGACATCCCTATGATTCCACCACCAATGATTGCAACATCATAATGCTTGTTCATAAGGATTCTCCTTTCGCTTTTTAGAAAATGTTTGCGCCATTTTGCGCGGATGAGGATGAGCAAAAATCCCCGACATGACGGCTATTCCCTTTAAATCAACATGCATCAATTCTGGCAGTCGTTCTGGTGTGATTCCACCAATGACAACGACTGGAATGGACAGCGCAGAAGTCATGTTTTCCACAATCTTTATGCCTCTCGCCTGTAGTCCGGGTTTGCATGCGGTATCATACACATGCCCAAACATGACATACTCTGCCCCGTTCTTCTCTGCTGCTTTGGCTTCTTCTATCGAATGAACCGATACCCCCGCATGGAGGTGAGGAAATTTTTGTCTTAATTCCTTTGGCGAAAAGCTGTGTCCTGGAAGATGAACCCGGTGAATATTGGTCAGCAGCGCAACGTCAACTCGGTCATTTATAATCAGCTTTTCTTTCGGAACACCTTCTGCTAGGAGTTGTTTCACGAGGTGAACCAGCTCACCTGCTGCCTTCGATCGTTCACGAATATGAATAAAGTCTACTTCAGACGCAATGTCTTTTATTTGCTTGATGAGCTCCCTGACAGGAAGCATATCATTTGTCACTGCATGGAGTTCCATTTGCACCAACCCCATCTAAGCATGCTGTTTGCCACATTTCTTTTTCATACGCCATCTCCCAGAAATGGTATTCGTAATAGCTCGAAATCACGAAATTTTCTTTCATATTAGCCCGCACATGTTCTGGCGCTTTTTCTGCAAGTTCATCAAAACGGTTCACCTGTTCAAAAACAAGCTCTTTAAACCAATCCCCGCCATATGTCAAAATCCATTCTTGATAAATCGGATGGTCAGGCGTTGTTTGTTTCAGTTTTTCTCCTACCTCATAATAAAGCCAGTAGCACGGCAATAATGCGGCTAAAATTTCTTCAAAACGACCGCTTTTCACAGATCGGTACATATGCGAGGTATATGCATAAGCAGTTGGAGAAGGTTTAAAGTTTGCCAGCGCTTCATCAGAGATCTGGAGCAGTTCTGTGAAATTTCTATGCAGTGATAGCTCTGCTTCATACGTACCCTGCGCATGATATGCCATTCTGCCTGTCGTATGTAAGTCCTCACTAATGGCGGCTCCATACGATTGTACTTTTGCAAAATGAGTTAAATAGTACGAATCCTGCATCACATAATAAGTGAAACGATCGAGTGAAAGTGTGCCATCACCAATCCCTTTCACAAAAGGGTGTGTAAAGCTCCCATTCCACCATCTAGCTGCTGCTTCTTTACATTCGTTCGAAAATGTCATGTTCCTCTCCTCCTGTTTTTCCATATAAAAAAACCACTTTCCGCGTGGAAAGTGGTTTGGAATTTGTAAAAAGCATAGTCAAACACCGCACCACTTCCCTACGCAGGTATGAACCTGTTCAGGTAATGAGGGTCTAAAAGTCTACACTTTTATCTCAGCCCTTTTAAAGGACTCCCCTAGTGGATCAAACATATATTGTTGTACCTCTATCTTAATCAGGATTTGTTCATCGGTCAAGGGTTCATTGCAACTCTAATTGGGCTCTAAGTCCTGCCACATACTCCCGGGAGCCAGACACAAGCACGCGGTCACCGCTTCTAAGCGTCGTATCCCCATGCGGTACTAAGCTGTCAATTCCTCTAAAAATACGGACAAACACCAAATCGCCGGTAAAAGGAAATTCCCTCAGCATGACATTATGATACCGATGATTGTTCATTTGAATTTGATACAAAGAAGAATCCTCATTTGTTAACAAGCGAATCGCATCAGGTGCTTCAATCAATGCCCTCAGCACCGTTTTAGATGATAAGAAGTTAGAAAAGGTATCGATCCCTGCTTCCTTTAAAGTCAGCTCGGCTTCCGCTTTGTTAACACTTGCAATGACTTGTTTAGACCCTTCTTCTTTTGCAAATAAAGCAATTTCCTTATTTTTCGTTTCACTGCCTGTAGCCACAACGAGCACATCCTCTTGCCCGATGCCAGCCTGCCTGAGCGTATCATCGTCATATTGTTCAATCGCTTCAACTTCAAAGATGGAGTCAGCAAGCAAGGCTTCTTTATTTTCCTGAAAGACGTGTAAAATACGGATGTCATATTCATCCTGATGCAAATCAAGCGTCACAGGTAACGTCAGCTGATTCGCTCCAATAAACGTCACACGCTTTTTATGATTGGTTTCACGTTCTTGTTTAAATAACGCCTTAAACCAAACAGGTGTTAAAACACTCGTGAGCACAGCGACTAGAATAAGGGCTCCTGACATTTTATGATCAATGACACCAAGCCGCTCACCAATCGTTGCAGCAGCAATAACTAGGGATAACGTCGAGGTTAATAAAAAACCAGAACCAATGACTTTTTTCATGTCATACCATTTTTTTAAATAAAGAATCGGAACGAGTTTACTAAGCAATAATGCGATAAACAGCAGCGGAATCATGATCATGATGGTTGGATCTTTAAAGAGTGACCATATATTCAGGTCCACACCGACCATCACAAAAAAGATCGGAATTAAAAATCCATAGCCAAACGAGTCCAGCTGCTGTACGAGCTCTTTATTAGGCGAAAGAAGAGACACAAGCACACCTGCTAAAAAAGCCCCAAGAATATTTTCAGCACCGAGTGATTCAGATAAGGCAACTAAGACTATAATGAGAGTAAAGATGGCTCTTGTCCCAATTTGCACCGTTCCTTTTGACATGGACTGAAAAATGGACTTTGTCTTAAATACCCGGCCAAATAAATAAAGAAGAATACCTGCCGCAAATAATAATAAGAGCAACCACATGTTCCCTGTTCCATCGCCATAAATGGAGGAAAACACAGCAAGTAAAATCATTGTCACCAAATCAGCAATGACGGCTACAAGCAAAATGATTTGACCAATATTCGTCTGCATCAACTTTTCCTCTTTTAAGGTAGGAACCACGACACCCAATGAGATGGTGGAAATAATAAGCGTCATTAAAAAGGCATTTTGAATAAATCCTGCAAGGACAAACGCATAAGACAGGATAAAGGACATACAAAATACGCCAACAAAAATAATGGTCGCTGTTTTAAATGTATTCGGTTCTTTTAATCCATTTGGTAGTTCTCGCGCTTTCTTCTTTGATTCAAAAGAAGAAAAATCTATTTCAAGTCCACTTAAAAACATAAGAAAAATAAAACCTAGCATGGATAACGTATCTAGCCATGCGTCGTGTTCAACAACTAGTTGAAGACCGCTTTTTCCAATGATGAGCCCCATGATGATTTCAGCGACAACGACCGGGATGGTCAGCTTAAATCGGTGCAATAAAATGGGGGTGAAAAAGGCTACAATAATAACGACAACGAGTGATGAAACAGATGTATGCTCCATTGGCTAAAGCCTCCTAACATTCTTGTTTAATTTTTAAGTTTTACGTTAAAGCATTGATTCTAACAATTGCTTAAAATAAATGAAAGCCATTCGTTATATTTTCTAAAATTCAAACTTCTTTATATCCGATCAATGGATGAAAAAATCAGGAGGAACCTTTATGAAATTCGATATCATCGGCGATATCCACGGCTGCTACGAAGAGCTGCTTACTCTCATACACAAACTAGGATACGAACTCAAACATGGACTACCTGTCCACCCTGATAAGAGAACACTGGCCCTTGTTGGTGATTTAACAGACCGCGGCCCTCGATCAGTTGCCGTCATGCAATTTGTCATACACGCCTATTCTAAGGGCGCAATCCGCTATGTGCCTGGCAACCATTGTTTTAAGCTGTATCGCTATTTGAAAGGAAATCCCGTAAAATTACTGCATGGCATTGAAACAACGGTGAACGAAATCAAAAACCTGCCGCATGATGAACAAACCATTTTATCACGTGAATTTAAACATTTATTTGAAAAGGCACCGCTTTATGATGTACTGATTCCGAATGAACTGATCATTGCACACGCAGCGATGAAGGAAAAGGATATTGGCAAAAAACCGAACAAACAGATGAGGTCTTATCTATTATTTGGAGCAGTCACCGGAGAAACATGGCCAGACGGTCGACCTGTCAGGAAGGACTGGGCAAAGGAATATCACGGAAAACCATGGATTGTGTACGGGCATACACCCGTAAAAGAACCAAGATTTATCGGTAGAACGGTTAATATTGATACAGGCTGCGTCTTTGGCCACAAGCTCTCTGCCCTTAGATATCCAGAGCTTGAGACAGTATCTGTTCCTTCATCTATGCCATATGATGATTCAAGATTTCAGCATTTCACGCAATAAAAAACCCGGTCCACCATGACAGGTGACCGGGTTTACTTGTTTACTGAAGCAATAATGTCATATCATCCGGCAAAGGAGCCGAAAAGGTCATGGACTCCCCTGTTATCGGATGCGGAAAAACAAGGGTTTCACTATGAAGTGCCTGCCTGCCTATTCTCTCGCTTGTTCCACCATATAGTGTATCTCCAACAAGCGGATGACCAAGGAATTGCATGTGAACACGAATTTGATGAGTTCTTCCCGTTTCAAGGGTAAGGGACACATCAGACATATCTAAATGAGTATGTACTGCCCGCACCGTATAATGTGTTACGGCTTCCTGACCAGATTCATCCACCATTCGTTCAATAATGCTGTCCCCTTTTCGAGCAATTTTTGCTCTAATTGTTCCTTCCTTTTGCGTGATCATGCCATGTGTAATGGCTCTATACGTTCGCTTGACTTCCCCTTTTTTCTGCGCCTTTGATAAAAGGCTGTGTGCAAAGCGATGTTTAGCGACTAACATGACACCAGAAGTATCACGATCAAGACGGTTCACCAAGTGGACAGTCAGCCGAACGGACTGCTCAGCATAATGGTGAAGCACCCCATTTGCAATACTATACTCAGGGTGCTCTCGAGAAGGAATCGATGGGATATACGGCTTTTTATTCAGCACAAGCACGTGCTCGTCCTCAAATAAAATATCAAGCGGAATGGCCGCAGGTTTTAGCCCTTCACTCACTTTTTCCTCGGGAAATAAAATGGTGAGCCTGTCTCCCTCGCGCAGCTCATATCTCACGGTCACATGCTCTCCATTAATCAGAAGGTCACCGCCATCAAATTTAATATCTGTCAGCATTCGTTTTGAAATGCCAAGATCGATTAAGTAGTCCTTTAGCAGCCTGCCTTCTTCTTTGGCTGATATGGTTTTGTTTATCTTAAAGTATTCCAGCGAGAACAACCTCTTTCTTATTCTCCTTTGCCGATAAAGGAATCTTGCACCCTTTTCCAAAACGGAAATGGTCTAAATCGGGCAAACCGGACATTCTCGTCTGCCACTCGGCATTGAATGGATTTCACATCTTTATGCAGCAGCGACAAATGATCTATCGTCACCTGAAAATCCACATCATTAATCGGTTTGATCACACACGTATGGTGGTCCGGCAAAATGAGCGGCGAACCGACCGTTCTAAACACTCTGTTGTTGATTGAAGCCATTTCTGCCAGCTGGATCGCCCTAATGGATGGGTGAATAATAGCCCCGCCAAGTGCCTTATTATAGGCTGTACTGCCAGATGGTGTAGACAAACAAAGACCATCTCCTCTGAATGTTTCAAAAAGCTGACCCCTAATCTCAACATCTGCCACAAGTGTACCTTCCATACTTTTAATCGTACATTCATTCATTGCTAAATATTTTTCTTCCCGGCCCCCATCGTTGTACCTGACGATGACTTCAAGAATCGGATATTCCACAATATGATAAGGCGTTTTGGCAATGGCTAACACAAGCTTTTCAATTTCACTCGGGACCCAGTCCGCATAAAAACCAAGATGGCCTGTATGTACGCCGACAAAAGCGGTTTCGTTCAGACGGTTGCTATACCGGTGAAAAGCGTATAAAAGGGTTCCGTCTCCGCCAACTGTAATGACGAGATCGGGTTCCTCTTCATTTAATTCCATTCCAAAATCCAATAAGTAGGTCTGTATTTTATTTTTAAGTGTGTCAGATACAGAATTCCCTTTCGAAGAAACTGCAAATTTCATGAATTCTTCTCCTTTTCCACCTTGCTGCGACGAGAAAGCAGCATCATATTTGATCAAGCTTAGGCTCAGCTATCGTTTTTCTTTTTCCGGGAAAATGCCACTTGCGCTTCTTGAATTTCCCCTCTGATTTCAGACATCTCATCATCAAGAAGAGATGCTGCCTCAGAAGCTCTTTGAAGGCGCTGCTTGACCTTCTCCGGGATATTCCCGCTATATTTATAATTCAGAGAATGCTCGATGGTCGCCCAAAAATTCATGGCTAATGTACGGATTTGGATTTCGACGAGGAGCTGCTTCTCTCCATTGATCGTTTGCAGCGGATATAACACAACAAGGTGGTACGAGCGGTATCCGCTTTCTTTATGTTCTGCAATGTAGTCGCGTTTGTCTACAACCACGAAATCTTTTCGTGACTGGAGCATTTTCTTGACGACTTGTATATCTTCTACAAATTGGCACATAATGCGAAGCCCTGCAATATCCTGCATCGTTTCAATCTCATGCATCGGGATGTTTTTACGCTTTGCCTTTTCCAATATGCTGGCAACGGGTTTCACTCGGCCAGTGACAAATTCTACTGGTGAATGGTCATCCTCAAATTCATACAGTTTTCGAATGCCTTTTAGTTTCACTTTTAATTCTTCGACTGCTTGCTTATATGGTGCGAGGAATTGATCCCATTGTTT
Source organism: Bacillus sp. FSL K6-3458 (assembly GCF_038005045.1). NCBI lineage: Bacteria > Bacillati > Bacillota > Bacilli > Caryophanales > Bacillaceae > Bacillus > Bacillus sp. FSL K6-3458. The sequence continues at coordinate 2,905,888 of NZ_JBBOSI010000001.1, forward strand.
TTTGTCCATGAAACTTCCCCCAATTCCAAATACCTAATTATTTCAGAGGAATGTGCTCTTCACTTTCTCTTCCATATCTCCGTAATTGGCATTGTCTTTAATATTGTCGATTAAATAGTTTAATTCCTGATGAAGTTGAATGAGTTCTAGCGTTTGCTCTTCCGCCGCCAAATAGACAGGGATTTCACGATTCATTGCTTCTTTTAATGGAGCCCATGTATGTTCTCCTAAAATAAGATACGTAAAAGACTCCTCAGTCTCAAGTATGTAAACGAACGCAAAGTGATCAGAATCAACAAGCATTTGTCCTGATGCTTTTGCTTTTTGAATTTGCTCATCTAACTGGACCGTCAAGATCAGCCTGTCTTCTTTTAAAGTTGCTTCTGTGATTTCAATTCTGTTTTGCATCATGATCTCCTTTACAACAAAGTACAGCTTTATTTTATCATATCAAGTTCAATATTGATAAACCGAACTTTTTGAGAAAATTTGATTTCTCCATTTCGTTGTTCATTTTGCCTCATTTAGCATCTATATACGTCTCTTTTTAAGGAATAAATAAGAAAAAAAGAAGCTTTTCATGTACAATAATCATATTTCCTCTAAATGAAAGGTTGATGTCAAAATGGCACAGGAAATTGAGATAGAACTAAAACAATTATTAATGAAAGAAGAATTTGAACAGCTAAAAGAATACTTTCAATTAAAGGACGAGGACTTCCACACTCAAACCAACTATTATTTTGATACACCTCAATTTGATATAAAATCCAAATTCGCTGCATTACGAATGAGAGAAAAAGGCGGGCAGTGGGTCCTCACATTAAAGGAACCGCATGAGATCGGCCTTTTGGAAACTCACCAAACGATCGATCCTCCCGAAAGCCTTGAACATTTCCACCTGCCAGAAGGTGAAGTGGCAGACAGATTAGTACACCTTCACATCCAAAAGGATCAAATCGTGTATTTTGGTTCACTGGAAACGTCAAGAGCAGAAAAAATGATCAAAGAAGGCTTAATTGTTTTGGATCACAGCCGATATTTAACAGTAGAGGACTATGAACTTGAATTTGAAGTGAGCGATTTAGACATTGGACAAGCCGCTTTCACAGCATTGCTTCAGCTATTTCAAATCCCACCAAGACACACGAAAAACAAAGTCGTACGTTTTTATGAAGAAAAAATGAAAACAAAAGAATAGATGAATTCCTTGAAGGAGGAACATGATGAACGTCAATCAACTTCAATCCTTTATGCAGCTTCAAGCACTCAAAACGTTACAATCTGATAACGGACAAACACAACTCACAGCTGGACAAGAATCAAGCGCTGAGACTTCATTCCAGTCGCTGTTGCAAGATTTTTTAGGCGGATCAGAATTATCTCGTCTCCCGCTTTCCATTTCTGCTTTCATGGGATCGGACCCATCAACGTCTCCGAACACGCAATATGCACGCATGAATCCATATTTATCTGCGATAGCGGGCAGTGAACAGCTTCAATCTCAGTCTCTTTATGCAAATGACAGCCAATTGAATACCGCAAATGGTATTGGAAACGTCTTAAATAACAGCTACACACCGCCGCTTCAAAAAGCTGTTTCAGGCTCTTCATCAAAAGAGATTAATCAGATCGTCTCACAAATGGCTCAAAAGCACGGAGTTCCAGAAAAGCTGATCCACGCAGTGATCAAGCAAGAATCCGGTTATCGCACGAATGCTGTCAGCCATGCAGGTGCACTTGGACTGATGCAGCTTATGCCGTCTACTGCTAAATCACTTGGCGTGAACAATGCCTTTGATGCAGCCCAAAACATTGAAGGCGGAACGAAGTATTTAAAACAAATGCTGCAAAAATATAATGGAAATGTCTCACTTGCCTTAGCCGCTTATAACGCAGGCTCAGGGAATGTAGATAAGTACGGAGGCATTCCTCCATTTAAAGAAACACAAAATTATGTAAAGAAAATCACAGCTCAATATTTCGCCTAAACCGAAGAGAATAACCTCTTCGGTTTTTTGTATGTCGCTTTTCACCCTTTTTTGACTGAATGTGTTATGATATGGTCAATTGAACACGGACCCTGTCTCCCTCACTATTCCCAAAGCACCAAAGCGGTTTGTTTGTGGAATTGAGTAGAGGTTGTTAAAATAAGTATACAAGAATAGAAACAACAAAATAGAACAAACTGAATATCACTTTTGAAATACATGAAATTCGCAATAGGGTGAGCCATCCTATTAGCTACGAGTTAAAGGAGTAGTCAACATGGTACAATCGTTTAACGCACCTTACGAAGCGGTTGGAGAGGAACTTCTATCGCAACTTGTTGATACTTTTTATGAAAATGTAAAGTGTCATCCTTTGCTTCATCCTATTTTCCCGGATGACTTAAAAGAAACAGCAAGAAAACAAAAACAGTTCTTAACTCAATATTTAGGCGGACCGCCGCTTTATACTGAGGAGCATGGTCACCCAATGCTACGGGCGAGACATCTCCCTTTTCCGATTACTGAGGAGCGGGCGGACGCATGGCTTGAATGCATGGAGGATGCAATGGATCAAGTAGGACTAACCGGCGATATTCGTGACTTTTTATTTGAGCGGCTGTCTTTGACGGCTCGTCACATGGTCAACCAAATACCTGAAAAGGACGGACGATCTTGAGCTGCAATCCGCATGAGCAATATTTCTCACATTGTCACGGACATCCTCAAAAGCCGATTGAAATCTATGTATTCATTGATCCTCTCAGCCCGGACTGCTGGTTATTAGAGCCATCAATTAAAAAGTTGAAAATGAAATATGGCCGTTTCTTCACTTTACGAACGGTTACAAGTTCTAGTATTAATGCTTTGAACCGGAAACGAAAAAAACATTTACTAACCGAAGCGTGGGGGAAATTTGCCACGAAAACTCAGACCAAAAAAGAACAAATGCTGTCTGAACAAATTGTGACATCACCTTATCTCGCCTCTCTTGCATTAAAAGCAGCTGAACTTCAGGGCAGAAAATGCGGAATGAAATTTTTACGACTCATTCAAGAATCGCTTTTTTGCCATCAGCAGGACGTCACCAGTGAACAAGTCTTGCTAGAAAATGCAAAAACGGCTGGACTGGACATTGAAGAGTTCCAGCGAGATATCCATTCTCAAAGTGCTGTCAAAGCGCTCCAATGTGATATGAAAATCGCAGCTGAAATGGATGTGTCTGAGCTTCCCACTTTCGCCTTTTTTAATACGATAAATGGTGAAGAAGGATTAAAGATTTCAGGTGCATATTCTTATGATATTTACGAGGAAATTCTCTTTGAAATGATTGGCGAAAAACCAACACCTTCAGAACGACCGCCAATTGAATGGTTTATCGCTTACTTTCAATTTGCATCAGCAAAAGAAATTGCCGTTGTATATGACCTGACCCTTGAAGAAGTTGAACGCGAGATGAAAAAACTCGCATTTGCTAAAAAGGTAGAACGTGTACAAGTACATCAAGAAATGTTTTGGCGTTATACAGAAGGAGACAATCATTCAGATCTTGATGTCTACCGCTGTGAGAATGAACATGGGTGCTGACCCATGTTTTTTTCTTCACTCCCAAAGGAACACTCGTTCTATTTATAAGTACGAAGAAACCGCGCCGGGATAAGCGCGGTTTCACTATGTCTTAACGACAACAAAGGGGATGGGAGAAATTTTTCACGGTCAAACAAAGGGGTAATGTTTGTATGTGATTAATTTCACATCTGTAGTATATCAAATTTTGTCGACTTATGACAACCGATATACTATATGTTCATATTTTTGTCACAAAACATAAGAGGACTGTCACTTTCATATAGTGAAAGTAACAAAAAAATGGGGGGATCTGCATGCGCAGCACAACCATCGGACTTGTTGCCATTGGCTTATGTTTCTGTTTAAATATATTAGGCTTAATGAAGATGCTGCCTCTTTACCTGACATCTCCACTCCTATTCGCTTCCATTCTCTTTACACTCTATCGAATGAATCACCGAAAAACCTTCAAAGGATTTAAAGCGTAATCATTGAATGTACAAACCTCGTTCATATAGACGAGGTCTAGCGTGTAGGCAAACCCTCGCATTCGGTGTCAGTCCTGCAAAGGTTTTCTATCACGCTAAAAAGAAGTCAAAGGGCTAAAATTAAGTTCATTTTAGCCCTTTGTCAACAATCTGGTCTTTTTATTTCAAGAAAAAACTCCTGCCAAAAGGTGAGTTTGCACTCACACATCTGACAGAAGTCTTCTCGTTACTCACCAGTCTTTGAGATGAGCTCTTCCATTTCCTTTAATTTTTCTTCAAACAATTGACATGCTGCCTCAATTGGCTCTTTCGATGCCATATCTACACCAGCTTTTTTCAGCACGTTGATTGGATAGTCAGAGCTTCCTGCTTTAAGGAAGTCTGTATAGCGCTCCACCGCAGGTTTCCCTTCTTCTAAAATTTGTTTACTTAATGCCTGAGCCGCACTATAGCCTGTCGCATATTGATACACATAATAGTTGTAATAGAAATGCGGAATTCGCGTCCATTCTAATCCGATTTCCTTATCCACAACCATACCTTCGCCAAAATACTTCTTATTCAGGTCGTAATACAGGTTCGTCATAAACTCTGGCGTTAATGCCTCCCCTTCTTGCGCTTTCACATGAATCAGGTGCTCGAACTCTGCAAACATCGTTTGTCTGAATACCGTCCCTCTAAATCCTTCTAACAAATGATTGAGCACATACAAGCGCTGCTTTTTGTCCTCTAAATGATTCAGTAAGTATTCACCTAGTAATGCTTCATTTGTTGTAGAAGCTACTTCCGCTACAAAAATACTGTAGTTTCCGTACGGATATGGCTGATGCTTTCTTGTATAGTAGCTATGAACAGAGTGACCAAATTCATGAGCCAGTGTAAATAAATTATCAATATTATTTTGCCAGTTCATTAAGATATAAGGATTCGTACCATAGCTTCCAGAAGAATACGCGCCGCTTCGTTTCCCTTTATTCTCATAAACGTCTACCCAGCGATTTTCGAGTCCCTCTTTTAATACCGAAACATATTCTTCTCCTAATGGCGCTAACCCTTTCAGCATATAATCCTTTGCTTCATCATACGTCAGCTTCATGCCAGCATCTTTTACTAATGGTGTATACAAGTCATAATTGTGCACTTCATCAAGCTTTAATACCTTTTTACGCAATTCAATGTAGCGGTGTAATAACGGTAAATATTGATGAACTGTATCAATTAGATTGTCATACACTTCTTCAGGAATACTGTTGCGTGATAACGCTGCTTCTCTTGCAGATTTGTAATGACGTACTTTCGCATAAAAATTATCCTTTTTAATCGAGCCGCTGAGTGTAGACGCCAAAGTATTCTTATATTGATCATACGTTTTATAAACGGCTTTAAAAGCATTTTTTCTCACTTCACGATCATCACTGTTTAAAAAGGTAATGAAGTTGCCATGAGTAATTTTCTTTTCTTCTCCATTTTCATCCTTAACAGAAGGGAACGAAATATCTGCATTATTAAACATACTAAACGAAGTGGATGATGTTGATAAAGGTTCAGAGGCTTCAGCTAATAAAGCTTCTTGCTCCTCACTTAAAATATGCGGACGCTCTTTGTTAATTTCTTCGAGAGCGTGAGAATAAAGTTTTAATTCTTCTTTTTCCAAAATAAATTGCTGCAGCTTATCTTCTTGAATAGATAAAATTTCCGGAACAATATAGGCAGATGTACTAGACAGCTGTGTAAATAAATTGGATGCTTTATCATTTAAAGCCTGAAATGATGAATTTGTTGTATCTTCATCGTATTTCATGTGCGCATATGTATAAAGCTTACCAAGCTTTTCAGAAAGTTGATCCTGAAATGTTAGGGCTTCATACAAGACATCAGCAGAATGGGCCAGCTTGCCTTTAAATTGGGCGAGCTTCGGAATTTCTTTTTTTACAGCTTCGAATTCCTTATTCCAAGAATCGACACTTTCAAAAATATCTTCAAGGCGCCATTTGTTTTCTTCTTTTACTTCGCTTCTGTCTGGTAAATGATTGTTGTTATTTTGTGAAGTCATATGAATCCCCCTTGCATGAGTTGTGTTGAACCAACCTTTCGGAAAGTGAAAGAAATTGGTGTTGTATTTATCTTCTTTGTTTTGAACTATATTTGTCAAATCATATGCAGAAATAAATACCAAACAAACTAAAAAAATGAGAAAAAAGCGTTTCTTTCTATTCAATAGCAGCACCACCTTTTTCTTATCATGATCAAAGTGGGCATGAAACATGCTAATGAAATAAGAAAGCATCTCGTTTTATCGCTTCATCTGCTGTTTGTATAGGCTTTTGATTCGACGTTACTTGATAATTACCCTCTTTCGTCATGTATAAAAACCCTAGATTCACAAGCGCCCGTACATATGAAATGATCACCCCTTTGATTTCTTCTATTGTGACATTGGTATATCGGAGCTTCACTTCTTTATTCTGGACACATCGCTTAATTTCTTTTAAAAGTAGATGAATGGTCACTTGTTCTTTTCCCTTTCTAACCATCCAATCATAAAGACATCCTTGCCACACATAAACAGGGCTTGAAAAGATATATGCTTCTGTCAGGGGGATAAATAATTCTGTCGGTAGAAATGGCCATGCTGTTTGATGATGCTCATAAAAAATGGTTCTTAAACGCTTGCTTTCATTTGCTAAAATGCGGGGTGGCCGCTCCCTAAATTGCCGAATACACTTGAGCCACTCTTTATACAATTGATGATTGCTCGAGGAAACAGATAAGAGTGCTGGTAGTTGGCGATAAGATGAAGGCGATCTAACGGTCATTGAGGCACATATTTTCGTTGGCTGAAACACGAGAAGTTGATCCAGATGGATAAATCTATTTTGGATCGGACAATAAAAAATGAGTCTCCTATTCTTTGACTGCCTTAGAATTCCCCAATGAATGGAGGAGAATGAAAAGAGCTGGCCAGCCATTCGTTTTAAACGATTCGCCCCTATGATCCATATAGGATAGTGTCCCGCAGCACGGAGACCTTCCGTTCGTTTATGTAGCTCTTTCCACGAAATATTTGCACATTGAAATTCGATGGCATAGCTTTTATTTTCTATAGCAACGGTCACATCAGGGCGCTGCTGAATGTTTGAAACATACTTCTCTAGTAACGGATCATATCCAAGCTGCGTGAGCCAATCCTTAAGAGCCATTTTCCCTGCCTGATGATAAGCTGTTTCACCGGTGGACGCTAATGGACATGCCGAGAGCTGTTTATGTGCAAAATGATGGACACGATGCTCACCTAGCTTTAATAGAACCTCCTGCCTACATTCAGGACAGTAAAATTTGCACGTAGCTCTTACATGCTCTAGCCGCCTTTTAGTCAGATCTTGTGTGATGCGAATCAGCTTGCCATTCTCCATGATCGCTGCATTCATATATTTCGCCCCTTGCTCTTTGATGACCGTATTATAGCTTTTTCTCTCACAAGAAAGCGAATATGGAAAATGAACTTTTACCGTGTCAAAACACGATTTCAACCTGCTTACCCTTAGTAAAATCAAAAATCCCCCTTTTAGAAAAGGGGGAAAATACACTTTTTATAAAAGGGGTGATAATAATCTTGCTGTTGATTCAAACAGCCTCACCCTCAAAGGTCTCTTCGCAAATTCTTCTGGAACAATTTCATGTGACTGCTCTAAATCACCTAAGAAATCGTTGACCAGCTTCTCTGTGCTTTTTGTTTTATAGAGGAAAGCATTCACTTCAAAGTTCAGATGAAAACTTCTCATATCCATATTTGCTGTACCAATTGATGCTAGCTCACTATCCACAATGATAAACTTGCTATGCATAAAGCCTTGATCATATTCGTATACCTTCGCACCTGCTTCTAAAAGTTCGGGGAAGTATGAACGGGACGCATGAAACACGATGCGTTTATCTGGATTTTTCGGCGCAATGATTCGCACATCGACTCCGCTCAACGCAGCAATTTTCAGTGCGGACAAAATATCATCATCAGGTACAAAATAAGGTGAAGCAATCCAAATTGATTTTTTGGCGGAGATAATCATGGAGAAAAAGAGATTTTTAATGACTTCCCACTGTTTATCAGGACCACCCGCAATCATTTGTACGCCTTCTGCTCGACTCTCCATATGGCTGAAATCTTTAAAATAATCCACACCCGAGCATCTTTCATTGGTCATGTAATACCAATCCTGCATAAAAATCTGCTGCAAATCACGAACGGCCTCACCTTTAATCATCAGGTGTGTATCACGCCAAAATCCATATTGTCTGCTTCTACCCATATATTCGTCCCCAATGTTAAGTCCTCCGACAAATCCTACTTCTCCATCAATCACCACGATTTTCCGGTGATTTCGGAAATTGATTTTATTATTTAATAAGGGCAGTCTCACTGGTAAAAACGGAACGATCTGCACGCCAGCCTTTTCTAAGTCAGCAATATATTGACGGGAGAGTTTTAGGCTGCCAACATCATCATATAAAAAGCGGACAATCACACCACTTTTTGCTTTCTCGATTAAAATGTCCTTTAATTCTTGTCCCAGATCATCATGACGGAGAATATAATATTCTAGATGAATGTGATGTGTTGCTTTTTTGATCTCTTCAAAAATATGAGAGAACGTTTCTTCTCCATTGGTCAGAACTTTAGAGGATGTGCGATACGTAATAGGGGTATGTCCAAGTCTGTGGGCCAGCTTAAATAAGAGCTGCTGATGGTCACCCATATGAGTCATTTTTTCAATTGCTTCTCTGTGGATACGTTCATCTTCCTGGACAAGCTGTTCATCCAGTACCGCTTTCTTTTCAAAAAGTCTGCGCTTTTTAATATTGCGTCCAAAGAAAATATAAAACAAAAACCCGAAAAGCGGAAAGCTCCCAAGCAGCACAAGCCACGTAATCGTTTGAGAGGGATTTCTGTTTTCTAAGAAAATGACAAACCCGATGAAGATAATCGATAAAGTGAATAGAACACTGACGGAACTTAATACACTTACCGCTAGATCACCGGCAAAAATTTGGATAATCAAATAAGCACCTATCGTAATGATAAGAAAAAATAGAACTTTGACTACATTTCTCATTTCATTTTCTCCTTGCCGATCACTTTATTTACTTTTTCATTCAGATAAAAAAGTCGATTCCTCTATAGAAATCGACTTTTGGTTGTTACGAGAAGTGCTGTTGAATCGTTTCAAGCGCATTCTCTTTGACAATCAGCTGACCGTATTCTTGCAGTCTGTAGATGCTGACCACTGATTCATGAGCATATTCAAGCAGAATACTAAGCTTATTCTCCACCTGCTCATCTGACAAATCCTCGTGGAAGTCAACATATAGATAATAACGGTTTTCAAACGAATATAAACTTGTCGTAAAATCCTGCATATTTAATTGAGAAAGTGCAATCAAATCTTCAAAGTCATCCATTTTCAATACGAACTGAAGTTGAAGTTTTTTGTCCTTCTCATTATGATCTTCTTGATCTTGCTCTTCTTTATGAAAATCATCAAGCAGAGCATCTAAACTTTCTTCATCTGTTTGATCTTTTTTATCTTCTGGAATCGGCAATTCGAGCTTTTGTCCATCTTTAGAAAGTTGGGCTTTTGTCACGACAATTTCAAGACCTTTATCAAGTGCCTGTACTTGAATCCAAAGTGGTCCCTCTACTGCAAATTCTTCTTCTTCGTGCACTTCGTCCATCACTTCCCAGAACAGCTCTTCACTGCGCTCACGATTATACCAAATCTCTTCACGGTCAAAACCGCGATCTTCAATATCACCGTAGGAAATATAAAATTTGACTGTATGTTCATTTATTCTTTCGATTTCCATTTTGCCAACCTTCCCTTCTATATAAGATGTTGAAGGGACATACAAGCTCCCAATTAATAGTACTTTACTACACTTTACCCGTTCCGTCTACATGTTAACCATTTAAAGAAATGAGGTATTGCTGTGTACTGTCTATTTTATGATAAAACATGAATAAAAGAAATAAAAACGCATTTTTTGCAGAGAAAACTTGCAGAAACATATATTTGAATTGTCCTCATATATTGGTTGTACGAGCTATTTTAGTGAAATGAGGTGAACTGGATGGAAACAGAGTGGATCGTATCCTTACTAATGATTATTGGCATAGACCTCATATTAGGCGGAGATAATGCATTAATCATTGCGATGGCCAGTCGAAGCTTATCAAATGAAAAACGAAACAAAGCCATATGGATCGGCACACTTTTGGCAGTGCTGATGAGAATCACCATGACTGGTGCTGCCGTTTATTTATTGACCATCCCCTATTTGCAATTTATCGGCGGTCTCTTTCTCCTTTATATAGGATACAATTTGTTAATTGAACAAAAGAAAGAATCCATTCGGATTAAAAGCAGCGGCTCCCTTTGGCGTGCTGTTCAGACCATCGTGATTGCAGATCTTTTTATGTCACTTGATAATGTGATCGCTGTTGCAGGGGCAGCTAAGGGGAACATGGTGCTCACTGCCTTTGGCTTAATGATTTCAGTTCCGATTATTATTTGGGGGAGTAAGCTGATTCATGCAGCACTAACCAAGTTTCCGATTCTTTTATACGGAGGGAGTGCCCTTTTAGCTTTTACTGGCGGAGAAATGATTGTCCGTGATGTAAAACTAAATGAATTTATGGCGCAGCATACAACACTTGAATTGTTGCTTCCTTTTTTAACCGTCGCAACCGTTATTTTAGCCAGTCTCTTTTACGAACAAACGGCTGAAAATAAATAAAAAAAGCTGCCAAATGATCGGCAGCTTTTCGTGTTGTCTATTAGTTAGCGAGTCGCTGAGCTTCTCGAAGTTGGAATGTACGAACCGTTCTAGGAAGGAAACGTCTAATTTCATCTTCGTTGTACCCAACTTGCAGTCTTTTTTCATCCAAAATAATTGGACGTCTTAGAAGACCAGGGTGCTCATTGATTAGTTTATACAATTGTTGAAGCGGCATTGTCTCAACATTTACATTTAGTTTTTGGAATACTTTAGAACGTGTTGAGATAATTTCATCTGTACCATCTTCCGTCATACGAAGAATCTCTTTGATTTCATCGATTGAAAGAGGCTCAGAAAAGATATTTCTCTCTTGGTATGGAATATTGTGCTCTTCTAACCACGCTCTTGCTTTTCTACATGATGTACAGCTTGGTGATGTGTATAATGTTACCATAAATCTTCACTCCTCAATTTGTAGAATGAATATTGATCTGTATTCTTAAATTAAAATTGTTCTAAATAAGTAATCTTTATAGTGATTATACTATAAAAAAGTAAGTGTGAACAGATTTTCTTGCAATTTTTGTGACAAAAACTAGACAATTTCATTCTTTTTGTGCTGATGTTTGAAGTCTGAACATTCTCATTTAGTCGAGATGATCGAAAATATTTTTTTGTTTTCTATTTTCAACGAGCTTCAGCACATCATCAACATCCTCATACGATTGTCCATACCATTCTTCGTCTTTATACGTATGGATTCTTTCGTACGTCTTTCTCATGGCCTCCATCATTTCTTCCTCATTATCTGTCCGAGGCGACCAATAAAGAATTTCCATGCGGTTCACTTCATTCGTTGCAAGTGACCTGCGTTTATAACCAATTGATTCAGCATGCTTGAAGTGCTCTCTCTGATAAAACTTTAGGCGTTTTGCAGTATCTGCATCATCTTCATCTACAGGCTCGACCTCAAGCAAGATCGGTTTTCTTTTTTCCTTCAGCTTATGAATGAGCTTTGAGCCGAGGCCTTCACCTCTTGCATCCTTGGAAACAAATAAATAATCAATAAAGATGAAAGAATCAAATTCAGCGTACATCATCACATGATGAGGCCCTTCTTCTTTATGATAAATATCACTTCTTTCCTTTAATAAAGCTTCCATATGCTCTTTTGACTTCATTTCTTCTATCGGGAAGTATTCACTGAGCTTTTCATACCAATTCATGGATCCGCTCCTTATGATGTAGTTAAGAACCACTTCCTTATCTATTCCCGATTTCCTGCTATTTAAACGCCTGTACTAGTAAGACGCAGCAATGCCATTGGTGGTTTCACTTTTTTTCAAGAGAAAGCAAAAAAGTTTTATATCGAACGATTCATGAGCATTTGAAAGCAAGCAAACAAAAGAAGTGTCATGGCGATCTGAAACATGATGAAATAAAGGTACTTCATACGCCGGACTTCTTCCTTCTGTTTATTCGTGCGCCGATACACAGCAAATTCAACCGAAAACGAAATAATGCAAATGAGCACTAAAAATGCGATCATCCACTTTCCTCCGTTTGGTTCCGTTAAAAAAGATATTGAAAAAAGCATCGTGACGATAAAAAAGTGAAGACATGAATAGCGAAACGTCTTCCATAACAACATTTCATTTCCTCCTAGTTTACTCATTTTACATAAAAATTACCATCAACTTGTTTTTTTGTAAAATAAAAAAAGAAGCACTGATATCGCAGTGCTTCTTCTCTATTCTTATTGTTTTGCTTTGATCTCTTTGAATTCTTCCTCAGTACAGCTGACAAAGTGACCTGGCTTAACTTCACGAAATTCCGTATTTGTTCCTTTATGAACAGATGGATCGTATTTAATCCGTTTGCGGTTACGCTCATAATCAGGATCTGGAAGCGGAATCGCAGATAGTAATGATTTTGTATATGGATGAAGCGGGTTTTCATATAATTCATTCGCTGGTGCCAGCTCAACCAATTTCCCAAAATACATCACACCGATACGATCGCTGATATATTTCACCATGGAAAGGTCATGGGCAATGAATAAATACGTTAAGCCCTTTTCTTCTTGCAGTTCTTTCATTAAGTTAACGACCTGCGCTTGGATCGACACATCTAGTGCAGAGATTGGCTCATCGGCAATGATGAAATCCGGCTCAACAGCTAACGCACGAGCAATCCCAATACGCTGCCTTTGACCGCCTGAAAATTCATGCGGATATCTATTCGCATGCTCTTTATTCAAGCCAACCGTTTCAAGCAATTGATACACACGGTCTTTACGTGCTTGCTTTGTTTTCGCAAGACCATGAATGTCAATCCCTTCTGCAATGATATCAAGCACTGTCATTCTAGGGTTAAGTGAAGCATATGGGTCTTGGAAAATCATCTGCATTTGACGGTTAAATTCAAGCATTTTTTGTCTTGATTTCTTTCCGTGTACGCTTTCTCCTTTATAGAGAACTTCACCATCTGTCGCATCATAAAGTCTAATGATCGAACGGCCGGTTGTCGACTTTCCACATCCAGATTCACCTACAAGTCCAAGTGTCTCACCTTTATAAATATCAAATGAGACACCATCAACTGCTTTTACAGTCCCTCTTGCTGTATGGAAATGCTGCTTTAAATTTTTAATTTCTAACAGTTTTTCTGCCATGCTATTCACCCTCTTTTACTAATACAGGTTTTTCGTAGCTACCTTCTAGTTCACGCATTCTCGCCTTTACGGAAGCAGGCGGTTCAACTTTAGGGGCATTCGGATGAAGTAGCCATGATTTCACATAATGCGTATCTGATACTTTGAACATTGGTGGTTCTTGTTCAAAGTCAATTTTCATTGCATAATCGCTCCGGAGTGCAAATGCATCTCCTTTCGGCGGGTTTGTTAAATCTGGTGGTGTTCCTGGAATCGCCGTTAGTTTCCCTTCAGCTCCTCCATCAGTGTCTAGGCTTGGCATAGATGCTAAAAGTCCCCATGTATATGGATGTTTCGGATTGTAGAAAATTTCATCAACAGTCCCTGTCTCCACAATCTGTCCAGCATACATAACGGCTACACGATCAGCAACATTGGCCACAACACCTAAATCATGGGTAATAAAGATAATAGATGTTTCGACTTTTTGCTGAATTTCTTTCATTAATTCTAAGATTTGCGCCTGAATGGTTACATCAAGTGCAGTCGTTGGCTCATCAGCAATCAATAGCTTTGGATCAGCTGCAAGTGCCATCGCGATGACAACCCTTTGTCTCATCCCGCCACTAAATTCATGCGGATATTGTTTGATTCTTTTTTCAGGCATTGGAATCCCAACAAGCTCTAAAAGTTCAATGGCTCTTTTTTCAGCCGCTTCTTTTGAGATTTGTTCATGCTTGAAAAGTACTTCTGTAATTTGTTTCCCGACCTTCATGGTTGGGTTCAAAGAAGTCATCGGATCTTGGAAGATCATCGAAATGTCTTTTCCTCGAATGGTTTGCATTTGCTTTTCCGTTTTCTTGACAATATCCTGCCCATCAAATAAAATCTCTCCGCGCTTGAAATAACCTGGCGGCATCGGGATTAATCTCATGATGGCCTGTGATGTTACACTTTTTCCAGAACCAGATTCACCTACAATTGCAAGTGTCTCGCCTTTATTTAAGTGGAAGTTCACACCACGAATGGCTTGAACCTCTCCACCATATGTTTTAAATGAGATTGCAAGGTCTTTCACCTCTAGAATACGTTCACGTTCCATCCTAATCACTCCTTATTTACGCAACTTCGGATCTAAAGCGTCTCTTAGTCCGTCTCCAACCACGTTAAAACCAAACATTGTAATACAGATAAATGCGGCTGGGAACCATAATCTCCATGGATAATACGTCATGGCCGGAATTCCGTCAGAAGCCATTGTTCCCCAGCTAGCTAATGGAGCCGGTACACCAAGCCCTAGATAGCTTAAGAATGCTTCTGTGAAAATAGCAGAAGGAATCGTTAATGTCATTGTGACAAGAATGGGTCCCATTGAGTTTGGAATCAAGTGTTTAAATAAAAGTCTAGATGTTTTTGCACCTAATGTTTGTGCTGCAAGAACGTATTCTTGGCTCTTTAATTGTAAAACTTGTCCCCTAACGATACGTGCCATGTTAATCCAGCCTACGACTGTCATAGCAAGGATAATCGTTAATAATCCTTTTGGCAGAACCACCATCATTAAAATAACCATTAATAGTGTTGGAATTGCCCATAAAACGTCTGCGATACGCATCATGACTTCATCTGTACGGCCGCCTTTGAACGCAGCAATACTTCCCCAGATGATCCCGATGATCACGTCAAGAACTGCTGCAGCAAGACCGATGAAGATCGAAATTCTTGCCCCTACCCATGTACGAACAAACATGTCTCGGCCTAGATCATCTGTACCAAACCAATGCTCTTTTGATGGCGGCTGATCTGCATTAAGCAAATCTGTTGTTGAATAATCATATTTTGAGAACACTGGAACGAAAATGGCCAGAATCACAATAATGAAAATAATTGCAAGTCCAACCATTGCAAGTTTATTTGCACGGAAGCGAAGCATGGCATCCTTCCATAAAGATAGACTAGGTTTAGAAATTTTTTCAGATTCTGCTGCGTCAGCTGTCGCAGGCACAAATAAATCTTTTCTCATCTCTTCCATGTGTTAGACCCCTTTCTTCGCCTTCGTCAGTTTAATTCTAGGATCAATAATACCGTAGAGGACGTCAACAACTAGAATACTGACTAATAGAATAATACTGTAGAAGACTGTGACACCCATGATGACTGTGTAATCACGGTTTGTAATGCTTGTAACAAAGTGAGAGCCAAGACCAGGAATACCAAAAATCTTCTCCACGACAAAACTACCTGTTAACACTGAAGCAGCCATTGGTCCCATGTATGTGATAACAGGTAACAATGCGTTTCGAATGGCGTGTTTGATCGTCACAGCTGATTTTGTTAATCCTTTTGCTCTAGCCGTTCTAATGTAGTCACTATTTAATACTTCAAGCATACTTGACCGTGCAAGTCTAGCGATAAATGCCATTGGCATGAAGGAAAGTGCAATAGAAGGTAGTACGGTGCTTGCCCAAGACTCCCATCCTGCAACTGGGAAGATCGCTAAAAAGCTTGCCTCAGATGCAAATACATATTGTAATAGCGCCGCTAAGATGAAACTTGGAACTGAGATTCCAAAGATCGTTAAAATGGCAATCGTATAGTCTTGCCACTTGTTATGATAGAGCGCTGCAAGGACCCCAAACAATACACCAAATGCTAATGCGAGGAGAATTGCCTCAATTCCGAGGGTAAAGGAAACGGGGAATCCAGAACTGATTAAATCATTAACAGTTTGTCCTTTATATTTAAATGAGGGACCAAAATCTAATTTTGCAACTGAACCTAGGTAGCTCACGTATTGAACAAATAAGGGTTTGTCCAACCCGTAGTGCTCGTTTAGGTTTGCTTCAATTTCAGCAGGAAGTTTCTTCTCTCCAGAGAATGGACCACCAGGTGCTGCCTGCATGAGAAAGAAAGTTGCAGTTACAATAACAAACAGTGTGATTAAAATATATATTAATCGCTTACCGATATATTTAAGCAACGGAATTGCACCTCCATGATTTTACAACAATTTCTCTAATCAGCAAGAAAGGTATATGGAGAGACATCCTCCATATACCTTAAGATCCTTGCCGTAGATCTCTTACACTATAACTCTTACTTTTCGAAATGTGCCCATTTGTATTGAACATCACCAAGTCCAGATACAACCACACCTTTAAGTTTTGGATCTTGTACCCAAAGTTGAGTGTAGAAGTAAATAGGCGCTACAGGCATATCGTCGATGATGATTTTTTCTGCTTTTTTCAGCATTTCTTCACGCTTTGTTTTGTCTGTTTCTTTTGCAGAATCATTCAATAATTGTTTGTACTCTTTGCTTTCCCATCCAGTGTCATTGTTTCCACCGTCTTTATCTTTGTAAAGCTCAAGGAAGTTCACTGGATCGTTGAAGTCACCTAACCAGCCCATACGTCCGATTTGGTAGTCTCCACTGTGGATTTTATCGATGTATACGTTCCACTCAGAGTTATCAAGTTCAACGTTCACACCTAAATCTTTTTTCCACATTTCTTGAATTGCTTGTGCAATCTTTTGGTGGCCTTCATCTGTGTTGTAAGACAATTTCAATGTCGGAAGATCAGAAACTGACTTATAACCTAATTCTTTCGCACCTTTTTCAAGAAGTTCTTTAGCAGTCGCTACATCATGATCTTTGAAGTAACCAGTTTTGTTATCCGTGAATCCTTCCATTGTTGGAGGAACGATTGCCATCGCTGGAACTTGTTCACCTTGCGTAATTTTGTCAACGATTGCTTGACGGTTGATTGAGTATGCAAGGGCTTTACGGATGTTCGCATTGTTTAAAGGTTTTACTTTTGTATTGAATTTGTAGTTATAGATACCAGCGATCGTTTGAATTTCAAGACCGCCTTCTTTTTTCAACGTTTTTAAAGACTCAGTTGGAAGGCTTCCAGTTGGAGAACCAGCCCAGTCAAGTTCGCCTTTTTTGAACATGCTAAGTTCAGTGTTTGTATCTTTGATCATAGACATGTTAATCTTTTTCAATTTCACAGTGTCTTTATCCCAGTATTCATTGTTCTTTTCAAGTGTGATAGAACCGCCGTGCTTCCATTTAGAAAGAACGAATGGTCCATTAGATACGTAGTTTTCACCAGCATTTGTGTACCAGTTTTTATTCTTTTCAGCCACTTTTTTGTTGACTGGCATATACGTATAGAATGCAGTTAGTTCAGTAAAGAACGGTGTTGGGTTCTCTAGCTCAACTACAAGCGTTTTGTCGTCTTTTGCTTTAATGCCAACATCAGAAACTTTTGCTTCCCCTTTGTTAGCAGCTTCAGCACCTTTAATATAATAAAGCTGGTAAGCATATTGAGATTCATTTTTAGGATCTAATGCCCATTTCCAAGCATATTCGAAGTCTTGTGCTGTGACAGGGTCACCATTAGACCATTTTGCATCACGAAGTGTGAATGTGTAAGTTTTACCATCATCACTTGTTTTGATATCAGAAGCCATTGCGTTTTCTGGCTTACCTTCAGCGTTAATTCTTGTTAATCCCTCAAAAGTCTGACGGATGACACTTCCTGAAGTTGAATCATTTGCCAATCCCGGATGTAGAGAAAAAGGCTCAGTGGAGATATTCACATTTAATGTTGTTTTAGCCTCTCCAGAACTGCTCGTGCTGTCGCCTGATTTGTTTCCGCTGAAACCACAAGCGCTTAATACAAGTGTGAAAATAAGCATTAAAGTAACAACAGACCAACGCTTTTTCAACTGTATTCCCCCTTATAATATGTTTTTAGTTCAAAGGTCTCGATAGAAGATGAGATTCAGATTTAAGAAATAGCGTAAAAAAGTCCCTGAATAGCTTACTTTCTATTTCTTTTGTTTTTTCTGAATTTTCACTATGTAAAGAGCCTAGCACAAACGTGTGAACAAATTCATTATAATGAATAGAATAATTTATTGCAATATCAATTTCACATATTTTTAAAAAACGTAAATGGGGATAAAGATTGATTTTTATAAACTAAAGTCTCAATCACTTCAACAAATTAAAGCGTAAATTGATTAAAATAATTTAACAAATTCAGCAGGAATAATGTTTTATACATATAATTAATCATCCTTTTTTAAAAAATTCTGACAGATAGTTACTATTTTATCTAAAATTTTAAGTGTCAAACGACATGATGAGAAGGTCACAAATAGGCTTCGTGACTTTTTCATGGTCATCCTTTATAATAGATAGACATACTGTTGCGATGAAAAAGAAGAGTACATATATTCACCATTTACAGAGAGTCTGCGGTCGGTGCAAGCAGATAATGGCATGTATGGAATGGGCTTTGGAGCAGCTAACCGAACACTTGATAGAGTCAGTAGGCTTAGACGGAGCAGTCTCCGATATCAACGTCTTGAGTGATTTCGTATTGAAATAACAAGGGTGGTACCACGGTTCATTCGTCCCTTTTCTGTTGAAAAGTGATGGGTGGGCCTTTTTATATTGAAGAAAAGAGGTTTTAGTATGACAAAAAAGACGATTTTCTCAGGCATACAGCCTAGCGGTTCTGTGACATTGGGGAACTACATTGGAGCGATGAAACAATTTGTCGATCTTCAGCATGATTACAACGGCTACTTTTGTGTGGTCGATCAGCATGCCATTACGGTGAGTCAGGATCGTTTAGCCCTTCGACAAAATATTAGAAGCTTAGCCGCTCTTTATTTGGCAGTGGGACTTGATCCTGAGAAGGCAACATTGTTTATCCAATCAGAGGTACCTGCCCACGCCCAGGCAGGATGGATGCTGCAATGTGTCGCTTATATTGGGGAATTAGAAAGAATGACTCAATTTAAGGACAAATCTGCTGGTAAGGAAGCAGTCGTTTCAGGACTATTAACGTATCCGCCATTAATGGCTGGCGATATTTTGTTATACGGTACGGACTTAGTTCCTGTAGGAGAAGATCAAAAGCAGCATCTTGAATTAACGAGAACGCTTGCTGAACGCTTTAACCGAAAGTATAACGACATCTTTACTGTACCTGAAGTCAAAATTCCAAAAGAAGGCGCTCGGATTATGTCTTTAACAGACCCAACGAAAAAGATGAGCAAATCTGATCCGAACCAAAAATCTTTCATTACCTTATTAGATGAGCCAAAACAGCTTGAAAAGAAAATCAAAAGTGCTGTGACTGATTCAGAAGGCATCGTCAAATATGACAAAGAAAACAAACCTGGAATTGCCAACTTGCTGACGATTTATTCTGTATTAGGGAACGTATCGATTGCAGAGCTTGAACAAAAATACGAAGGCAAAGGTTATGGTGAATTTAAGGGAGATCTTGCGAACGTTGTCGTGGATGCGTTAAAACCGATTCAAGATCGCTATTATGAACTCATTGAGTCAGATGAGCTTGACCGCATTTTAGATGAGGGTGCTGAAAAGGCAAACCGTGCGGCAAACAAAATGCTGAAAAAAATGGAGAATGCAATGGGTCTTGGCCGGAAACGCAAATAAAACAAGCTTGCAGCATATTCAGCTGCAAGCTTGTTCTAATTCACTTTTGATTCGTTTTCCATTTCCCAAAGTTTTTCAAAAAATGGCTGTCCTTTAATCATTTTTTCACAAAAGGCTAAATGGTTTTCTGACCATCCATCAATGGTTTCGTTATAAAGCATGTTCCAAATTTCCTCGAAAGACATTCGTTTGATCTGGTTGTACATGCGCGGATTCCATTCTGTATACCAATAGGCAATTTCTGCTCGGTTTTGAAGCCCCTTTAGTTGATCTAGCGCCATAAACATCAGCTGCTTCAGCTGTCTTTCTTTTCTCGTTAATCCGCTGATATGCTGCGGTGGTAATGATAGGATGTGATATTCTTTCGTCGATTCAAGGCTGTCCGGCGTGAATTCATACTCCTCTGCCTTCACATCTTTCACCATTTCATAGACCAATTGCTCCTGTCTTGGAATCAATCGGCTCTTTCTCACAGGGATGGAATAACCAATCGTATCCACAGCGATGATTCTTATCCCGTCCGTAACCACAAAGCAATACTCTAATTTACGGCGTTCATGATTTTTTCGAATATATGATTTCTCAAATACAGTCTCTAGCAGCGTCTTTGGCAGCTCTGATAGATCATTCTCTATGTAATCAAACAAAGGACTCTGCACCTTGAGTAAAGGTACTTGATCTAACAGCTCCACGCTGTCCTCCTTGCGCCACTCATGAAAATGACACACATTATAGCCATTCTCTTCCCCTTCAAACCAATTCACCCATACGTCATGAAGAAATAACATAACCAATCCCTCACTTTTTAAAAACTGTTGTCCACAGTATGGGCAAGGGATAGAGAAATTATTCCAACTTTATTAAAACTTCGCCCTGACGGAAGGACGGCTTTATTTCCTGGGAAAAGAAGAACGTCTCGCAGTGTCCTTTCAAGATATTCTATAAGCAGAACCTTATTTTAGCTTTTTAGGATCAAGGGCATCTCTCAGTCCATCACCTAAGAAGTTAAAGCATAAAACGGTAAGTAGAATCAGTAAGCCTGGGAACAGTGGATACCACCATGCTTGCACCATTATGGAGAAATTTTGTGCATCTTGAAGCATGTTTCCCCAGCTCGCCGTTGGAGGCTGGATTCCGAACCCTAGATAGCTAAGTGTCGACTCAGCTAAAATAACAGAACCGACTTTCAATGTAGCAGACACAATGATAGGGCCGATACAGTTCGGTAAAATATGCGAAAAGATGATGACATGGTTTTTCGTTCCGATCGTTCTTGCTGCGAGTACGAATTCTCTTGTGCGAAGTGACAAGAATTCACTGCGGATCAGCCTGGCGGTTGTTGTCCAGCCAGTCAGCGCAAAGATTAAAATCAATTTATCAATACCCGGTTTAAAAATTGTCACTAGCGTGATCAAGAGAAAAATATCTGGAATAGACAATACGACATCCACCATTCTCATGAGCACAGAATCAACAAAGCCTTTAAAGTATCCCGCTACCGCCCCAATGACGGTACCAATGGTGATGGCTCCGACTACTGAGACAAAGCCAACTAATAGAGACACCCTCGCTCCGTATAGCACCCTTGAAAAAATATCTCGACCAAACTTGTCGGTTCCCATAAAATGCTCTGCACTTGGAGGCTGTAGCCGTTTCAATAAGTCTTGCTGTTCCGGTGCGTAAGGTGCGATCACCGGAGCGAAAATAGCGGAAAAGATAATGACCAATAAAATAGCGGAGCCGGCAACCGCCAATTTATTTTTGAAAAATTTCTCGCAAAATAAACGAAGCATCGTCTCTGGTTTTGGCGGAAGGCCTTCTTTTAATTTGAGATCAACTGGAGGTGTTCCCATATTAGGTTGTGCCAATTGTGCTTCAGCTCCCTTCTAATATTCAATACGCGGATCAACGATCGCATAGAGAATATCCGCTATTAAGTTTCCAACGACCACGAGCACAGCAGAGATAACAGTCATCGCCATAATGACGGGATAATCTCTTGAAAAAGCAGAATCGATAAACAGTTTCCCAAGCCCTGGCCATGTGAAGATTTGTTCCACCACGACTGCGCCGCCAATAAAGGATGGAATCATGAGTCCAAAGATCGTAATAACAGGCATCAGACCGTTTCTCAATCCATGTTTGAAGATGACTTTGTTCTCTCTAAAACCTTTCGCTCGCGCCGTGCGAATGTAATCCTGCCGCATCACATCGAGCATACTTGACCTTGTATAACGTGTAAGGCCGGCCATATCAGCCGTTGCTAAAACAAAGGCCGGTAAAATAATATGATGAAGCCGGTCAAATAGATTAAAATCTGCATTTAAGGTAGAGACACCCCCGGTCGGAAACCATCCTAAATTCACTGATAACACCATAATAAGGATCAAACCAAACCAGAAATTCGGAATAGCCAGTCCGATAAATGATGTAACCGTAATACCATAGTCAAGTTTTGTATACGGACGTTTTGCTGAAAGAACACCAAATGGGATGGCAATGATCAGGGCAACTAATGTAGAAAAGATCATGAGGATGAGGGTATTTGGCAGCCGGGCAAAAATCAAATCCGACACGGGCGTTCCTTTTTTTACAATGGATGTGCCAAAGTCACCTTGAAGCATATTACCGAGCCATTTCATATATTGCACATATTCAGGATCGTTCAAGCCATACTTATCAATAAAGGCTTCCCGGTCTGCGGCACTAATGGTCGGGTCCATCATGAGTGACATCGGATCGCCTGGTGCTGCTTTCATAATCGCAAAGGACAAAATCGTAATACCAAACAAAATTGGTATGGAAAGAAGTGTCCTTCTAATGATATATGTAACCATGTGCACAACTCCTTTTTCATCGGATGGCCATACTATGATGAAAAAAGGGGAGACCCCTCCCCTTCTTCACTAGCAGACTACTGTTCAATCCACCATTTTTCGATTTTGTAATATTCATCTTTCGGGTGGTAAGAGTAGCCTTGTAGATTAGATGGCATCGCGCGATGTGAGTTGGCATAATAAAGGAACGTATACGGCTGGTCTTCTGCAATCAGCTCATAAATTTTTTCATACGCCTTTGAATACTCTTTACGATCACTCAAGTTTTTGGCATCAACTAGCAGTTTATCGACTTCTTCATTTTTATACCAAATGTTATTTAAGCCTTTTTCAGACTGACTTGAATGGAAAATGCTGTATTGATCAGGGAATGTCGCTAAGCTCCAGCCGAGTAATAACGCATCATAATCCCATTTTGGCGGGGTTGTTTGTTCGATTAATGCACTAAATTCTACAATTTGCGGTTTTGCTTCAATGCCAATTTCTTTGAGCTGCTGCTGGACAACGACAGCAATATCTTCACGGACTTTGTTTCCTTGGTTCGTCTTCAAGACGAAGGAGAACTTCTTACCGTCCTTATCCAGATAACCATCTCCATCTGTATCCTCCCAGCCTTCTTCTTTCAGCATCTTTTTCGCTTTTTCTTGATCAAATTCAAATACTGGGACATTTTCATTTTTAGGGTAGTTCCATGACAGCGGGCTTTCTGGGATGTTGGCTACTTTCCCGTCTCCATTTAACACTTGATCGACAATCGTTTGACGATCAATAGCATGGGTAAGAGCTTGACGGACTTTTTTACTTTTGAACAGTTCGTTTTTCTGATTCCAGCCAATATATGAATAATTTAGCCCTAGATCAGATTCGATTTTGATGTTACTAACTTTTTCAGCTGTTTGCAGTTCTGCTCCAGGCACTGCAAAGAAATCAATATCACCTGCGGATAGCTGGGCCATGGCTGCATTTTGATCAGGAATCGTTTTAATGGTGACTGTATCAAGGTATGGCCGTCCATCCCAATAGTCATCAAATGCTTCGAGTTTGACATAGTCTCCTTCTTTCCACTCGGCAAATTTAAATGGGCCAGAGCCGATTGGATTTTTTCGGTTAAATTCATTTTCGCCAAGATCCTTTATAGGGACATCACCTAAAATATGCTTTGGTAAAATGCCATAGCTTCCTAGCGTGACATTATAAAAATATGGATCTTTTTTATTCAGCTTAAATTCGACCGAATAGTCCCCTGTTTTTTTGACAGACTCTAATACTTCAAAGCCTGATCCACGCTCACCATTGTAATCTTTATTGATCGGAATGCTGTATGTAAACACAACATCATCAGCAGTCAGTTCTTCTCCATCATGAAACTTCACGCCTTTTCTAATGGTCACATCAAACTGTTTGCCGTCATCGGATTCTTTAATATCTTCTGCCAACGCCAGCTGTGGGTTTAGCTTTCCATCTGTTTGCAGTAAAAAGCTATAGATTCTTTCTTCAATATCAGAACTTGCCACGTCTGTTGAGTAAAGTGAGTTAAATAATGTAGGCTCTGCAATCGAACCAATGACAAGATCGCCGCCTTGTACAGGTTTACCTGTGGATTTCTTTTCACTGTCTCCAGACGTTTTATTTCCACCAGAACAAGCAGCAAGGATCAATGTAAAGATCAGCAGCAAACTGACCAAAATGGACTTTCTCTTTCTATCTTTCATAGACAATTCCCCCTATCTTTTTTAAAAAATGATGACAGAAGCCCGTTTTATCCCCCCTCTCAAAGATGAGATCATACAAGCGTGATCAAGCGTCGTAGAGGTGGCAGGCCACAAAGTGGTTCGTTTTTAATTCTTGAAATTGTGGTACTTTTTCTTTACAGACTTCTTTCGCGTGCGGGCATCTTGTATGAAACACACAGCCTTTTGGTGGATTTGCAGGGCTTGGTAAATCCCCTTGCAGCATAATCCGTTCCCTTTTCACCTGACCTTTTTTACGGGTGACTGGAACGGAAGATAAAAGCGCCTGTGTATACGGATGAAGCGGATCATCGTACAGGCTATGTTTATCTGCAAGTTCCATCATTTTGCCAAGATACATGACGCCCACTCGATCACTAATGTGGCGGACCACACTGAGATCGTGAGAGATAAAGAGATAGGTGAGGTCAAACTCTTCTTGAAGCTCTTCCATCAAATTGATGACCTGCGCCTGAATGGAGACGTCAAGCGCTGAAACAGGCTCATCTGCTATGATCATTTCAGGATTCATGGCAAGTGCACGAGCGATACCGATCCGCTGCCTTTGTCCGCCGGAGAATTCGTGCGGGTATCGATTCGCAAAACTTGGGTGAAGGCCGACTTTGGATAAAAGCTGTTCTACTTTTTCATTTCTTTCTTTTAAGGAATATAAGTGATGTGTTTTGTAGGGTTCTTTGATGATACTTCGAAGTGTTTTTCTAGGGTTGAGTGATGCAAAGGGATCTTGAAAGACCATTTGGATGTTTTTCCTTGTTGATTGTCTTAGTTTTGATTCTGATACATGAGAGATATCTTGCCCTTTAAATAGAATTTGTCCTTCTGTTGGTTCATATAAACGAATCATCGTCCGTCCTAATGTGGATTTACCGCATCCAGACTCTCCAACGATGCCTAACGTTTCGCCTTTATAAATGTTTAAGTCGATGCCGTCAACCGCTTTGACTGCTCCTACTTTCTTTTGCAGCACCCCAGCTTTAATCGGAAAGTGTTTTCGTATATTTTTTAATTCCAGGATGGTTTCTTTCTCAGATCGATCTGTCATGTATGGTTGATTTTCAGCAAGTGTCATGTTTGGCTTGCCTCCTCATATAAGAAACACCTGACGCTTCTACCATTTTCAAAGGTTGTCAGTTTGGGCAATTCACCTATGCAGCGTTCCATTACTTTCGGGCATCTAGGCGCAAAACGGCATCCTGCCGGAAGCTGATCTGGCGCAGGGACATTTCCTTTTATCGCCGTTAATGGCTGAATGTCTCCGTCAATGACTGGAATGGATTCAAGCAGTCCTTCTGTGTATGGGTGAAGCGGCTGATCAAACAACTCTTCAACGGTTCCATTTTCAACAACCTGTCCGCAGTACATGACAATGACGCGGTCTGCTACTTCCGACACAACACCTAAATCATGCGTAATGAGAAGTATAGATGTACCAAAGGTCGAACATAAATCTTTCATTAAGGTCAGCACCTGGGCTTGTATGGTCACATCGAGAGCAGTAGTCGGCTCATCCGCAATGAGGAGCTTCGGATCACAGCTTAGCGCAATGGCGATCATGACTCGTTGACGCATACCGCCGGATAAACGGTGCGGGTAATCTTTGATGATTTGTTCTGGCCTGGAAAAACCTACAAGCTTTAGCAAATCAATCGCTTTTTTGGTCGCTTCTTTTTTTGAAAGTTTTTTGTGGTAAATGAGGATTTCTGTTATTTGTTCCCCGATGGTTAAGACGGGATTAAGTGAGGTCATGGGTTCCTGAAAGATCATGGATACATCATTACCGCGAATATTGCACAATTCCTTTTCACTATATGTAACAAGGTCTTTTCCATCAAGCTTAATGGAACCATCCATAATCTTCCCACCAGTCCCATTAATCAGACCCATGATGGATAAAGACGTAATACTTTTACCAGACCCAGACTCACCGACTAATGCGACTGTTTCGCCTTTTTTGATACTAAAATCAACGCCATCAACAGCAGGTATTGGTTCCTTTTTTCGAAAAAAATAGGTTTTTAAGTTTTGCACTTCAAGCAGTGTGCTCATGCATTCGCCCCTTTCTCCATAGATTAAATGAACCGAATCGAAAAATTCTGTCTTTTTAGAATAAAAAGAATTATCAAAATTTATATTTGTATATTATTACATCAGCATGACGAAATCAAGAAGTATTTAGTAAAATTGTAATATGTCACTTTTTTTGTGAATGTTTGTCTTTATGATTCTATCGCCTTTAAAAACGTTTCCGCTGGCTCCGCAATCATAGACTCCTCGCTGATTCGGTGCTCATCGAAATACTTTTTCACGATATAAAATCCAGTGGCATAGCCAAGCATTTTGGGGTAGTTCCCTTTTCCATAAAGGAGATTCTGTATCAGCCTTTCGTCGTCCTGCACTTTCTGATAAAGGTGGCTGGATACCCATTTCTTGTACATGCGCTGCAGCTGCGATTCGTCATATAAAGTCGTCCACTTTGCTGTATAGCTTTCTCCATATCTATGATACACAGCATATTCAGCGAGCCCCTCCATCATGATTGTATCAAGGAATGTAAAATCTTTTTCTTCTTTCGTGAGAAAATGCAACCTGCATACATGATGATATTCATGCGTCAGCAACGTACCGATTCGTTCCTTCGGTGTATGCGGGGATAAAAAAAGAAAGATTTTGTCATCAAATGCCATGCCGGATTGAAAGTAAAATTGTTCTCTGATCTCTTTGCTGCTCTCATTAACAGGCAAAATAAAGACGGGGACATCAGGACCTCCCCACTTTTTTTGCAGCGCTTTGTATTCTTTCATCACAAGCTTGAAATACCCTTTTTCTTTGAGCTTGTCGATCATTTCCTGGCAGGCGTTCCATGATCGCACCATTCCGTGATGTTGTAAATGGGCGAGAATAGATGATCCTTCTTTTTTCTCCGCTCCTTTAAAATAAGGGACAAAACGTGCCGCCAGCTCCTGAAATGATGATGATTGTTGGATGAGATATTGTGTATTGATCAGACCCATACCGCTGAACACCTCCATTTTCATCATATGCAAAAAGGCGGCGATCTGTTTATAGATCGCCGCCTTCTTAAGACATATTACCCTTCGTATTTTTTGAAGATAATTGTCGCATTGTGCCCGCCAAAACCAAGTGAGTTGCTCAATGCAACTTGTACTTCTTTTGAACGTGCTTCATTTGCTACATAATCAAGATCACATTCTTCATCTGGTGTTTCAAGGTTAATCGTTGGCGGAATGACACTGTCTTTAATCGCCAGAACAGAGAAAATCGCTTCTACTCCGCCTGCTGCGCCAAGTAAATGACCTGTCATTGATTTTGTCGAACTGATCGCAAGCTGATTCGCATGCTCTCCAAACACTTCTTTAATCGCCATTGTTTCAAACTTATCATTATACGGTGTGCTTGTTCCGTGGGCATTGATATAATCAATTTCTTCCACTGTTAAACCTGCATCACGAATTGCTTCTTTCATTGCACGTACGCCGCCTTCTCCGTTTGGAGCAGGTGCTGTGATATGGTATGCATCTCCAGTTGAACCGTAGCCAACGATTTCTGCATAAATGGTCGCACCACGTTTTAACGCATGCTCTAATTCTTCAAGAACAACAATTCCCGCTCCCTCACCCATAACAAATCCGTCACGGTTTTTATCAAATGGACGACTTGCTGTATCTGGATCAGGATTTGTCGAAAGGGCTTTGTTTGCACAGAAACCAGCAAACGACATTTTCGTTAATGGTGCTTCTGTTCCACCTGTAATCATCGCATCTGCATCTCCGCGCTGAATCACTTTAAAGGC
Source organism: Bacillus sp. FSL K6-3458 (assembly GCF_038005045.1). Lineage (NCBI taxonomy): Bacteria > Bacillati > Bacillota > Bacilli > Caryophanales > Bacillaceae > Bacillus > Bacillus sp. FSL K6-3458. The sequence goes on from NZ_JBBOSI010000001.1 coordinate 2,934,243, forward strand.
ATCACCAATGGAGTTTGTTCCTGTCGCACATGCTGTCACTGTACAAGAGTTAACCCCTTTTGCGCCAAGTGCAATCGAAATTTGACCTGTCGCCATATCTGGAATCATCATTGGAACGAAGAACGGGCTTACGCGTCTTGCTCCTTTATTTGAATACACTTCGAATTGCTCTTCGAATGTTTCAAGTCCGCCAATACCAGATCCAACCCATACCCCAACACGAGGTGCGTTTTCATCTGTAATTTCAAGGCGTGAATCTTCTAAAGCCTTTTGAGCAGCAACGACTGCATATTGTGTGAAGCGTGCCATCTTTCTCGCTTCTTTTTTCTCCATGTAATCTTCGATGTTAAAATCTTTTAGTTCTGCTGCTACTTTTGCTGTATATTCACTTGAATCAACACGTGTGATCGGGCCAACACCTGATACACCTGCTACAGCATTTTTCCATGTTGTCTCTACATCGTTGCCAAGAGGTGTCAAAGCACCTAATCCTGTAACAACTACTCGTTTCTTATCCATTAATTTGTGCACCCCACTCTTTTATCGGCCCCATCGCATAGCGATTGCGCCCCACGTTAATCCGCCACCAAAACCAACCATTACAATCACATCGCCGTCATGAATTTTTCCGGCTTCGATTTCTTCACATAGTGAAATTGGAATGGATGCTGCTGATGTGTTTCCATATTTATGGACTGTTTTCGACATTTTTTCAACTGGCAGCTCTAAGCGTTCGCGTGCTGCTTCCATAATGCGAATATTTGCTTGATGCGGAATCAAGAAGTCTACGTCTTCTTTTGATAGTCCAGCTTTTTCAATCACGTTTACACTTGACTCGCCCATTTGTCTAACAGCAAATTTAAATACTTCTCTTCCATTCATGATTGTATGATCTTTTTCATCTAAGTACAAGTGCTTCCCGCCTCTTCCATCGGCTCCAAGCTCAAATGATAGAATTCCCTTGCCTTCGCTGACTGTTCCTAGTACAGCAGCACCTGCTCCATCTCCAAACAAAACAGCTGTGTTGCGGTCATCCCAGTCGGTAATGCGAGAAAGCTTTTCTACACCAACGACAAGCACATGTTTGTAAGTGCCAGATTCGATAAATTGTTTTCCAGTAACAAGCCCATACATAAAGCCAGCGCAGGCAGCGCTAATATCCATTGCACATGCTTTATGTGCACCGAGCTGCTCTTGAATCATACAAGCGACTGTCGGAAATGCTTGATCTGGCGTAACTGTCGCTACAAGAATCATATCAATATCTTCTGCAGCCACATCTGCGTCAGCTAATGCTTTTTTTGCAGCAGCAAGCGCCATATGAGATGTATTGACATCATCAGATGCAATTCTTCTTTCTTCTATACCTGTTCTAGTACGAATCCACTCGTCAGAAGTTTCAACCATTTTTTCTAAATCACGATTTGTTAATACTTTTTCAGGTATATAGCGGCCAAGGCCAATAATTCCAGCATTCATTGAATAAGACTCCTTTTACTCATACGAGCATGTGATATTGTGATCTTATATTAGTATCTGGTACTAATTTTACCTTATTTTTTTCTCCTTGGCAATACAAACGTCTAACCTTTCCTCTCACTTTTTTCATAGATTAATGATATACCAATAGTAGAAAGGAACATGTGATATGGCGCAAAAGGATATTTTCTCAGCAATGATGTTTGGTCAGCCGCTTGAAAAGGAGAAAAGCAAGACAGAAAAAAAGGAGGAGCGTGCAGATACTTCTTCAAGTGATGACTCCATTGACTACATGCATGTCATGAATCAAATTGGAAACATTATGAACTCCATCGATGAGCTGAAGCCTGTGTTTAAAGATGTCGGCCCTATGATTAGTGCCTTCAAGAAAAAATTATCATAAAAAAAAAGCCACTATTCTGTGGCTTTTTCTGATGCTGCATCTGCTTTTCCAAGCTCATATGCCTCTTGCATGACAGATGTAAACAAAGAGAGAAGCGGCTGAAGTGCTTGTGGATCAAGCTGAATCCCTGCTTTATCTAATTCTTCTTTTGCTTGTGGAAAATACTTCATCGCAATTTGTAAAAACTCCATCGATTTTTCGTGCTGCATGTTCAAAGTCCTCACTTTTCATTTGGCAATTTGCCTGTTTTTTTGTAATTCGCAATATCCTTCTCAATGTCTTTCACAAAAGCGCGGTCTATGGTTGAGCTAAATTTCCCCATTTCGATCACTCCTTCTTTAAAGTCAAAGGAGTACTCACCTTGTTCGTTTAGCTTGCCTTCATTAAACTTCTTCGCAATGATACTGTACGCTTTATCGACATGCTGTACAGTGCTAGTTAACACCGTATGGCTTCCAAGGTTGGATTGATCAGTGACATATCCGATCGCAGATAAATTGTCGGTTTTGATTTGTTCAATGACAGGGATATTATAACCATCACCTGCTGGATACACAACATCTACACCTTGTTTTTTCAATTTTCGATAGAGGTTCACGGCTTTGTCAGCATCATCCCAGTTTTCGACAAATTCCGCTAGGACTTGCACATGTTCGTCCTGATATTTTGCACCTTTGATAAAACCGTCTACTTCACTTTGCCAATCATATGTAGCCAGAATACCAATCTTTTTTGTTTTGGACATATGTGCTGCTGTCATGCCTCCGAAAAAGCCCATTGCTTCTCCTTTAAACGTGACGTTTGTGACATTATCAGCTTGAGGCTTGCCTCCATTGACCGTGATAAATTGTGTTTTCGGATAATCTTCACTGATCAAGTTGAAAATTTCGCTGTATTCATTGCCATGGCCAATAATCAAATTGACTCCTTTTTTATGAAATTCTTCAATGGCATCAACGATTTTCTCCTTGTCGACCATCCCTTCCTTATAATAAACATCTACACCAAATGTTGATTGGATATTTAATAAGCCTTTATAACCTTTCGTTCCCCAAACTTGATCATTAATCGTATCGGGGACGAGTAAACCCACCTTCTCAATATGTCCTTTTAACGGCGCCTGCGAGCAGGCAGATAGCATAAGAAGAAGGAACGAAAAGATCATGACAAGCCGCTGGTACTTCATGCCATGTTCAACTCCCTTTGCAACACGCAGGCATGAACCTGTATGTTAAATATAGGTTTATTTTATACTGAAAAAAGATAAGATGGAAGATCATTCTTGCTTTTTGTCGAAAAATGTTGAGTTTTGTCTTTTCCATTCTGCTATGATTTCTTCTGCTTGTTTGTCACCTGTTTGTCTTTCTACCTTCAATTGATGGATCATTTCCTGCCTTTGATCAGTACGTGCCCACTTTAAAAGCTCCTTTGCGACATCTTCTACAAAAAATGCGTGATCGTCCTTTATTCGTCTCTCTTCATGGAGTGTCCACGGACCAAACATGCGTGGAAGGATAACAGCCGAAACGCTTTGTTCATGCGAATGGCTTTCGGGTTCTTCGTAAAACAAGCGGTATATGCCATGCTTCGCTTCGAGGTCTGTCTCTCTGTTCATTGAATCATCTGATTGAAAAAAGATCAGGTCATATGCCTCTTTCCTATCTTGACCATCAATAACGCGGACAAGATCATTGCGGCCGAGCCACATCATCCGCTCTTCTAATAACATTTTTTGCTCCTCTGACTGCTCCTTAGGATATGTGATATCCACTTGTATGCCCTCTTTCATCATATATTCACAAAGTGTCAGTCCAAAAAATTCATCTGCACCTATGATCAGTCCTGTTTCCATGTTCATGTCCCCTTTTTTAGCATATCGAATAAAAAGAAGAGCCCTTTCCATGAAGGGCTGTTATCATCCTATTCATTACAATTCTCTTTCATGCGATTTATAAAACTTGTGAATGGACTGAAAGATTCTTCTTGGATGATCAAACATATGCAAGGTAAGGTCCATCTGACAATGGTCTGGATTCATCATATGTTGATCAATAAAAGGCTTTGCATGTAGTTCATAGGCATACGGTGCGCCGTTTAATCTCTGCCATATATGAATCGGTACATGAGCTGAATGAACGGGGCAAGAAGGAAGTGGATACGTTTCTGCTTCCTTTGCAGAGCACCCATAGCTCTGTGCGAGTTCTTTCATGAACTGTTTGTAGAAGAATTTGTGTTCCTTTTCTCTTTCTCTTTGTGCTTGCAGGTGTAGACATGGATTCATCATGGCTATAGACCTTAGCACTTCTGGCATTTCTTCGGCAAGACTCATGGCGACAAGTGCGCCCATTCCCTCTGCCAGCACATGAATTTCCCGGTTTAATATTTCTTGTTTTAATGTGTGATGAACAAGCTGTTTCGCACTAAAAACAGCATCTTCACATCCCCAGTGATTCCCATGAAGATGACTATTAAACAATGTATATCCTTCATCCTTTAAAGCAGTTAAAAGCTGGTTTCTTCCGTAATGCTGAAGCCAGAATGATGTATTTTCCTGCACAAAGTGATTTCGGTCACCGAGGATTAGAATGCCAAAGCCATTTGGTTTTTGAGGAAGGTGAATGACGTTCCACTGGGAACCAAGCTGGAAAAAACGTTCGCTTACACCCATATGGCCAGCCTCCTTTCAGTGATTCTGCTTTCTATGATATGAACAACAACTCTTGTAGGAATAAGGAAATCCCCTAAAGACAGAAGAATTCTTTTTATTTTTATAGTAGAAGGTCTCAAAATGGTCACATAAAGGCGGAAAACAGTCTTTTCTCTGAACTCGTATCTATGGTATGATAGTCAATAGATTGTTACATAAAGGACGGTGGAATAATGCATTACATTATCACCCTCATTTGGACTTTTCTGCTGACACATATGGCTGGTTACATCGTTTCATCTATGAATGGAGCTGCTTATGATTTTACGTTAACTTCCATTCTTGCCATAGTGTTTACGGTTATTTTATTCATCTTTGCTGAAGTAAGTCCAATGAAAGAAACAGAAAGTTCAACAGAACATTCTTAATATTGCTGGAAAAGAGCTAATGATTTGAGATTAGCTCTTTTTCTTTTTTTCAGAATGATGACTAGAAGTTGAGAGCGCACGCTAAAACCCCCTGCCGTCAATTACAGGGGGTTTTTGAGTTACACCTCAACCGTTTCGGACTTCTGTTTGTCTGCTGACAAATGGCTTTTCGCAAGCCCTGTGAACAGGAAGATCGCGATGCCCGAGAAAATTTCAAGCACACCACCCCCCGCAATGACAGGTCCTGCTCCAAAGCGTTCTGCCAGGACGCCCGATATGACGGCTGCAAGCGGGAGAAAGACATTTGATGACGCATTGATCACGGCATATACTTGCGGCTGATCTTCTTGGTCAACAGACGTTTGAATAATGACCATCTCTGGGACATTGATCGCACTGACGGCTGCACCAAAAATAAAGGAAGCTAGAAGAACGACTGGAAGCCATGTACTCATTCCAGTGATAAAGAATGCAGCACCTTCAATCATGCCTGCGACAATAAAGAACAAGCCGAATCTTTTGATTTTCACCTTCGCCAGTGCAAAGCCCATCATAAACGCACCGACTGCAGCGACACCTCTTAAAATGGAATACACCATTGAATCACTTTGCAGCGCTTCTGCTACATATACAGCGGATAATGCCTGCCACGGAGCTGCGGCGACATTCATTAAAATACAATAAAGGGTCAGTGCAAATAAAATATGATGATTTTTAACGACTAGAAAGCCTCTTTTTAAGTTATACAGATATGTATTCTTTGCTTGTTTAATGTCTGCTGCTTTTTCTGCATCTGACTTTTGGAGTTTAACGCCAATAATGAACAAGCCCGATATGATAAATAAAGCAGTGGTGATTAGGAGCGTATCTGCAGGGCCAATTAATTTGACCAAAAGACCAGCGACCATCACCGCAGCAAGTGCGACAATTTCAAAAGATGATTGCAGGATCGCATTTGCTTTTTGAATGAGATGCTTTGGAACAATCTGCGGCAGGATGGCCACAGAAGCCGGGTTATATGCTGCACCTGTTGCCGATTGAATAACCATTAATGAGATCAATAACCATAGAGGCAATATGTGCGAAAAATGCAGTAGTGGAATAATGAGTACAATGGTTGCTCGAATGACATCTGAAGCAAACATCCATTTAGATAAATGATGTCTTTTCATAAGAGGTCCTAGTATTGGGGCCAACAATGATGAAGGAAGAACTGTCACTGCTAGAAGAAGTCCGGTACCGAGCGCTCCATCCCCTCTTAAAATCAATAACCAAAGAACGGATGTAAAAGCAAAACTTTCTCCTGTATTTTTTATGAGTCTTGATATGAACAATGAGGTGAAGCGTTTATTCCAAACACTTTCACTGAGATTCATCTTTTCCATCACACAAATCCTTTCAACCTTATACTATTTTTACATATTTTACCTTAATCTTTCTTTTTTTCATACTATTTATTTGAAAATTGGAACTTAATTGTTTTTTATTATAAAGAAAAAAGAGGCATGACACATGCCTCTAAAGACTTATTCATATGGACTCTTAGTCAATTGCTTACGGCTTTCTTTGGTACGTCCAAACGCGGTTATGGTTCGAGTTATCCGGAAAGACGTCTCCTGCTTTAAGCTTTATCTTTAAAGGATCTTTCACCATACTACCGGTCTCACCGATTTCGATATAAACACCATTATTAGGTGCCTTATTACCAGATTTAAACTGATGCTGTTGACCCATTTCCATCCTCCTTTCTCGATTGATGTTATTATGTCCCGTCCATTGCCTCTCCAATCCAATATGTAAAAAGTCCCTGCTCAGTCGAGACAGGGACACTTGTGATTTATTTAGGTTGTTGATACATGAGCTCTTTGATTAACGCTTTTTGCACATGCAGGCGATTTTCTGCTTGCTGGAATACTTTAGAGTGTGGTCCATCAATGATATCAGCCGTCACTTCTTCTCCGCGATGTGCCGGCAGACAATGAAGGAAGATATAATCTGCTGCTGCATGTTGCATGAGTTCCTCATTGACTTGATATTCTTTAAATTCAGCTAGACGTTTCTCTGTTTCAGCTTCCTGTCCCATGCTTGTAAATACGTCTGAATAAATGACATCTGCATCCTGAACAGCAGCTACTGGATCTGTTGTGACGATGACTTCTGCGCCTGATTGTTTTGCAAACGCCTGAGCAGTGTCTGTCACCTCTTGAAGAGGTTCATAGCCTTTTGGTGATGCAACGGCAATGTCGCAGCCTAACTGCGCGCAGCCGACCATTAAGGAATGAGCCACATTATTCCCATCACCGATGTACGCCACTTTCACACCTTTTAGTGTGCCTTTTGCTTCTTTAATCGTCAGTAAATCAGCCAGTGCCTGACATGGATGAGAGTAGTCCGTTAGTCCGTTGATCACTGGAATAGTGGCGTATTTTGCAAGTTCTTCTACCTTCTCATGTTCAAAGGTTCGAATCATAATGCCATCTACATACCCAGACAGCACCTGCGCTGTATCACCAATCGTTTCTCCTCTGCCAATTTGCAGATCATTTGAGCTGAGGAAGAGCGCATGTCCGCCTAGCTGCGTCATGCCCGCTTCAAACGAGACACGGGTTCTAGTTGAAGATTTTTCAAAGATCATCGCTAATGTTTTTCCTTTGAATAAATCTTGATATGGATGTTGTTTCATTTCTTCTGCTTTTTCAATTAAGTACGCAATGTCATTGATCGAAAAGTCTTTTAACGATAAAAAGTCTTTTCCGTATAATGCCGGTTGCACGTCGACTTGGCTCATGCCGTCACTTCCTTTTTATATAATTCGTGGAGAGATACTGGTGATACATCTCCATCTTTTCCTTGCAGGAACGCTTGCGCCGTTTCATATTCGGTTAGAACTTGAACACCATGTGTGAGTGCTTTTACACGCTGTTCTTTTGCCTCTTCATCATCACCTAAATGAATGTGAAGCGATTTATCGTCTTGTTGCAGCCACGATTCAAAGCTGCCAGTCCAGACGTCAAAGCCTGCTCGTTTTGCTTCATCTACGAATAATTCACTGCCTTGTATAAAGAGGCTTCCTTTCTGTTTCCAGATCGGTGCAAACACTTTTTTCAAGGCACTTTCGACGTTCTTTCCTACACACATTCCTTCACCCGTCGCCTTCATTTCAGGTGTGAGCTTTAAATCGATATCTTGAATGGCATGTGAGGAGAAGACTGGGAATTTAACAGCTGTGCCCCCCTTATTCTTCGTTGCCGGTTTCAATTCTTCAAGCGTTGCACCAGCTAACAGCTGAGTCGCCATTGGGATCATGTCAACACCCATGACTTTACTTACAACTGGGACAGTCCGGCTTGCCCGAGGATTCACCTCTAATACGAGCGCCTGGTTCCCTTTTATCACAAATTGAATATTCATAATGCCTTTAAAAGCTAATTTCTTTGCGATTTGTTCAGAAGCGTTATACACCTGTTGTTTGATGTCTTCACTAATAGAGACACTTGGTAAGATGGCAAAGCTGTCACCTGAGTGTACGCCCGCTTTTTCAATATGCTCAACAATTGTTGGAATGAATGTCGTTTGTCCGTCTGAAATAAGATCCACTTCCACTTCTTTTCCAGTGACATACTCATCAATTAAGATCGGATAAGGTAAATGATCTGGCTGATCAAGTAGTTCTGCCAATTGAGCTTCTGTATGAACAACGATCATGCCCATTCCACCAATGACATATGATGGACGAATAAGAACAGGGTACCCGATGCTTGCAGCATGCCCCAGTGCTTCTTCTTTTGAATGAGCTGTATCTCCTTTTGCATGAGGAAGATTCAGTTCATCAAGAAGCTGATAGAATAAATCGCGATCTTCTAATGCATCTAGTGTGTCAAAGGACGTGCCTAACAAGGTAACGCCGGCTTTTTCTAAACCTTCCGCCACATTGATTGCTGTCTGCCCGCCAAATTGAACGATGACAAAATCAATTTGCTCCGCTTCAACTACGTTTAAAATATGTTCTAACGTGATCGGCTCAAAGTATAAACGATCTGCAATCTCATAATCGGTACTAACCGTTTCTGGATTATTGTTCATCATGATGGTTTCAAATCCAAGCTTTTGTAAAGTAAGAACGCCATGAACGGCACTATAATCAAACTCGACCCCTTGCCCAATTCGAATCGGACCAGAGCCAATGATGAGTGCACGCTGCTTTGTTTTCTCTTGATGCTCTCCATCACTTTTGCCAAAGTACGTAGAATAGAAGTAATTCGTTTTTGCATCGAATTCAGCCGCACATGTATCGACAATTTTAAATGAAGCGGCAATGCCATACTCTTGACGAAGCTGTCTGATATCTTGTTCACTGCGATCCGTCAGAGAAGCGATTGTTTCATCAAGGAAACCTTTTTCTTTCACCTTTCTTAAGGTGTCTTTGGATAGCGTCCCCTGATGATTCTTCAATTCTTGTTCGAGTGTGATCATATTCTTGAAGACATGTAAGAAAAACAGATCAATCTTCGTCGTTTCATGAATCGTTTCAACGGTTTCTTGTCTGGAAAGAAGCTCCATGACAGCGAAGAAACGGCGATCGTCCGGTGTTTTGATTAATTCAAACAACTGTTTAGTCGAATGTTCTTTCAGTTCAGGCAAGTGGAAGCCCTTTGTTTTGATTTCAAGTGATGCGACGGCTTTTTGAATGGCAGATTCTAAATTACGGTCAATCGCCATGACTTCACCAGTCGCCTTCATTTTTGTGCCTAATTTCCGGTCTGCCTGTTTAAATTTATCGAACGGCCAACGCGGGAATTTCACCACGACATAATCGAGTGCCGGCTCAAAGCTAGCATACGTTGTTCCTGTAAGCGGATTTTTCAATTCATCTAGTGTATAACCGACCGCAAGTTTTGCCGCCATTTTGGCAATCGGATAGCCTGTTGCTTTCGATGCAAGAGCAGAAGACCGGCTGACCCGAGGGTTGACCTCAATGACAAAATATTCTTTGCTGAGTGGATCGAGAGCGAATTGGATATTACAGCCCCCAACGACATCAAGCGCTGAAATGATTTTTAAGCTCGCTGAACGGAGCATTTGATAATCCTGATCCGTTAATGTCTGTGACGGTGCAACGACAATCGAGTCGCCTGTATGCACACCAACTGGATCGATATTTTCCATGTTACATACAGTGATACACGTATTTTGACGATCTCTCATGACCTCATACTCGACTTCTTTAAAGCCAGCAATGCTTTTTTCAACTAAGCACTGATGAATCGGACTCGCTAGAAGAGCACCTTCAATCAGCGGTTTAAAAGCCTCTTCAGTTAAAGCGATGCCTCCCCCTTTACCACCAAGTGTGTAGGCTGGTCGAAGAATGACGGGAAAACCCACTTCTTTTGCAAATTGAAGGGCGTCTTTCGCATTATCCACAATTTCACTTTCTGGTACAGGTTCATTCAAATGCTTCATGAGAGCACGGAATTTCTCACGATCTTCACCGTTTTCAATTGTTTCAACTGACGTTCCGAGCAGTTTTACCCCATGCTTTTTCAGCACACCGGCTTTTTCCAGCTCGACAGCAAGGTTTAAAGCCGTCTGTCCGCCAAGATTGGCTAAAAGACCATCTGGTTTCTCTTTTTCAATGATTCTTGTCACTGAATCAACTGAAAGCGGTTCAAAATAAATTTCATCAGCAAATGACTCGTCTGTCATAATGGTTGCTGGGTTGTTATTCACTAAGATGACGTTGTAGCCTTCTTCTTTTAAGGCCATACAACCTTGTGTTCCTGAGTAATCAAATTCTGCTGCCTGACCAATGATGATTGGACCAGACCCGATGACTAGAATGGTTTGTATGCTTTGATCTTTAGGCATGTGCGACTTCTCTCCTTGCTTGTTTCACTTTCTCAATAAAATCATCGAATACCCATTCACTTTCTGCAGGGCCTGGATGTGCTTCTGGATGAAATTGAACGGACATAATCAGCTTCTCTTTATGAATGAATCCTTCAACAGATCCGTCATTCACGTGGAGGAATTTGACGTCCACTTCTTTGTCATTCATGCTTTTTTCATTGACCACATAGCTATGATTTTGGCTTGTCATAAAGACACGTTTTGATTCTGTATCTTGTACAGGATGATTCGCCCCGCGGTGGCCAAAAGGAAGCTTATACGTATCCCCGCCAAGCGCAAGAGCAATTAATTGATGACCTAAGCAAATGCCTAATGTCGGGAAGGTCATCATGATGTCATGAATGGTTTTTAAATATGGCTTCATTGTTTTTGGATCTCCAGGTCCATTTGACAAAAGGATCGCATCTGGCTTGATATCAAATACCTTTTCCATTTGTTTGTACGGAATCACTGTGACTTTACAGCCGCGCGCTTCGAGTGAGTCCGCAATTGATTTTTTAAAGCCAAAATCAATGAGCGCTACATGATCCTCGCCGCTGCCTTGTGTGTATACTTCATCTTCTGTGACCTGCTCAACCACATTGTCTTGCTTCATTGCAGGTGGCGTTTCATTTTCGTCTAAACTAAGCACTGCATTCATCGTTCCATTGGCTCGAATGTTCTGCACGACTGCACGAGTATCTGTATGTGTAAGAAGCGGAATGTTCCACTTCTGTAAATAATCTTTTAAGCTTACGGCTGCAAGGTGATGAGAAAAATGGTCAGCTGCCTCATAGACAACGACCGCTTTCACTTGTGGTTTTTTGCTCTCAAAGTCTTCATGATTGATGCCGTAATTTCCGATGAGCGGATATGTGAAGACAATGATTTGTCCTTTATAAGAAGGATCTGTGAGCACCTCCTGATAACCTGTCATCCCTGTAAAAAAGACCACTTCACCTGTCATGCCAGCTTCTCCTGTCAGATCTCCTTCAAAAGAGGCTCCATCTTCTAAATTTAAATAACCTTTCATGCTTGTGTCACCCCACATTGAATAATTAATAATATAAATGCATGTTTATGCGTTCTGGTGTAAAAAAATTTAGACCGTTACTGCTTCATTTGCTAACACTTGAATGATGGCTTCAATGGCTTGATCCAATTCAACTTTTTTGACATTCAGCGGAGGTAATAAACGAATGACATTCGGACCAGCTGGAAGCACAAGCAAACCTTGCTCTCGAAGGGCTGTGATGTAATCACCTACTGGCTGATGACACTCAATTCCTGCCATTAATCCTTTGCCCCGTACTTCTTTCACGATGTTCAGCTGTTTGACTTCTTGCAGTCTCTTTAAAAGGTACGCACCCTTTTCTTTCACTTCTGAAAGAAAGTCTTCTTTGAATATTACATCAAGAGTTGCGTTCACAGCTGACATAGCGAGCATATTCCCACCAAATGTTGTGCCATGAGAGCCTGGAGAAAATGCATCCCCTAAAGTTTTTTTCCCTATCACTGCACCGACTGGAAATCCATTTCCTAAACCTTTTGCGGCTGAAATAATATCAGGATCAAGTCCCGATTGCTCATAGGCAAATGCTGTCCCTGTTCGCCCAATACCCGTTTGGATTTCATCTACGATCAGCAGCGCTTGATGTTTTTTGCAAAACGTTTGAACGGCTTCTAGAAATTCAGCTGTAGCTGGATTCACTCCACCTTCACCTTGCACCACTTCCAGCATGACCGCTGCGACATCATCGATTTCACACGCTGTGATCGCTTCAGGGTCATTAAACGGTACATAATGAAAGCCTTCCAGCATCGGTCCAAAACCAGTTTTGATTTTATCTTGACCTGTGGCAGCCATACCAGCATACGTGCGCCCATGGAAAGAGTGCAAAAACGTCACAATATTTGTTTTACCTGTTGCTTTTCGGGCCAATTTGATAGCCCCTTCATTCGCTTCAGCCCCGCTGTTGCAGAAAAATACGAGATCTCCTGAACTGTTGGCTGCCAGCTTTTCCGCTGCTTTTTCTTGCAGTCCATTTTCAAATAGATTTGATACGTGCCAGACCTCATCAAGCTGCTTCTTGATGGCTTGATTGACCTTTGGATGATTGTGACCTAAATTCGTGACCGCAATGCCTTGTATAAAGTCTAAATATTTTTTCCCAGTTGTATCAACTGCCCAAGAACCTTCTGCCTCTTTAATTTCAACATTCCACCGTCCGTACGTTTGAAAGAGATGACTCACAGGACCGCCTCCTTTTGTTTTACAATTCGAGTTCCTTTAAAGGTATCTCCTGTAAAAATACTGCCTTTTCCATTCACAATCATGACTTCATCCACATCTCCTGATAAAGCACTTAGCGCAGATTGCACTTTTGGAATCATTCCCCCGGAAATAATACCTTCATCGATGAGCTTGAGAGCTTCTTGTTCGGTGACAACGTCTAACAGCTCACCATTTTTTAAAATTCCTTCCACATCTGTGACAAACATGAGCTTATCAGCTTTCATAGCTCCTGCGACTGCTGATGCTGCAAGATCAGCATTTACATTTAACGTTTGGCATTCTTCGGTCATAGATAGCGGCGCAATGACGGGAATGAATTGTTTCTCCATTAGTGCTTCTGCCATCTCTGGATTGACTTCTTTGATTTCGCCAACGTACCCATATACATCTTGATCGAGAAAATCGGCGACAAGCATCTGTCCATCTTTACCAGATACACCGACAGATGATATATCATGCTTTGCCAACTCTGAAACAAAGTATTTATTCACCGTTCCTGAAAGGACCATTTCGGCTACCTCTAACACCGGCTTTGTTGTTTTGCGCTGTCCATCTACAAATTCCGTTTTCACTTCTAATTTTTGCAGCATGCTCGTGATTTCAGGACCCCCGCCATGTACGATAGCCAGTTTAAACCCAGCAGCTTGAAGTGAGCGGACATTTTCATAAAAGGTATCGGAAAGTTCTCGAATGACACTGCCTCCACACTTGAACACGATCGTTTTATCCATGTCTATCTCCTTCATTATGTGCGATAGCTCGCGTTAATTTTCACATAATCATAGGTAAGGTCACAGCCCCATGCTGCCGCTTCACCATTTCCTTCATTCATTTGAATGAAAATCGTAATCTCATCCTGCTCTAGATACGCTTTTGCTTCCTCTTCTGAGAAAGACTGAGGTTCATTATGTTTAAACAGACATTGCCCGCCTAAGTAAACTTCAACCTCTTCTGGCGTGACAGAAGCTGCGCTATGACCGATTGCTCCGATAATCCGTCCCCAGTTGGCGTCCGTACCGTATACGGCTGTTTTCACAAGACTTGAACCTACGATTTTTTTTGCAATAATACCCGCTTCTAAGTTGTTTTTTGCACCAACAACTTTCGCTTCGATTAATTTGGTTGCGCCTTCTCCGTCTCTTGCAATCTCTTTTGCTAGATCTTCACAGGCTAGTTTTAATCCTTCTTTAAACAATGGCCATTCTGGATGTTCTTCATTCAGTGCCTGGTTTTCTGCCATCCCATTTGCCATCACAAGCACCATATCGTTAGTTGATGTTTCTCCATCGACGGTAATTTGATTAAACGTCACATCTGTAATGTCACGAAGAGCATTTTGCAAAGCTTCTTGTTCGACATTTGCATCGGTTGTGACAAACCCGAGCATTGTTGCCATGTTCGGATGAATCATACCAGATCCCTTTGCTGCACCTGAAATGAGAATCTCTTTCCCGTCTATCGTCAAGGAGTATGTCGTATTTTTAATGACTGTATCTGTTGTTAAAATCGCTTCTTCAAAGTGGCCATTTCCTGCTTTTGCTTCTTTTAGCTGAGCGATGCCTGTTTTGATTTTATCCATATCCAGACACTCTCCAATGACACCAGTAGAAGAAACAGCAATGTAATCAGGCTCTGTGCCTAACATGTCTGCACAGGCTGCCTGCATGTCGTATGCATCTTTTAATCCCTGCTCACCTGTGCATGCGTTGGCGATGGCACTATTGACAATGACACCTTTTAGTTTGCCCGTCTTTTTTAAGCTTTTTTGTGTGACTTGAAGAGGCGCAGCTTGAAAGTGACTTTGTGTGTATACCGCTGCACTCGCTGCTGGTACTTCACTGATGATCAAGCCAAGGTCTTTTTTTGAATAGCGTAATCCTATATGAATCCCCTTTGCTTCAAAACCTTTTGGTGATGATACGTCCCCGTCAATTTTGACAATACTTTTTTCATTCAATTCGATCATGTTTGTTGTCTCCCCTGTTCTTATGGATAGAGAGGTGTCATTGTGAGGCCCGCCTCTTCATGTAAGCCTTTGATGATGTTGAAGTTTTGAACCGCTTGGCCGGCTGCACCTTTCATGAGATTATCTATGACAGATACAATCGTCAGTCTCCCTGTTCGCTCATCTAAATGAAAACCAATGTCACAGAAGTTACTGCCGTATACTTCTTTTGTTTGCGGATATATCCCATGATCTCTCACTCTTACAAAATAGGAATCTTCATAAAAATCCTTCATCCGTTTCATTAATTCTTCTTTTGTGACATCTGATTTCAATTGTGTATACATCGTCGCCATAATCCCTCTTGTCATCGGGACAAGGTGTGTTGAAAATGTGATGTTCGCCGTTTGCGGGTTCCATTCTCTAAGTACTTGTTCTATTTCAGGTGTGTGCTGATGTTCATTCACCTTATAAATTTTAAAGTTATCGTTCAGCTCTGAAAAATGTGTGCCAAGTGAGGCTGATCGTCCTGCACCGGACACCCCGGTTTTTGCATCTATTATGATCATAGATTCATCGATTAAATTCTGTTTCATCAGCGGTGCTAAACCTAGAAGAACTGCAGTAGGAAAGCAGCCTGGGTTTGCAATGACTTCCGCTTGCTTAATGGTTTCACGATTCAATTCAGATAATCCGTATACAGCTTGTTGAACCGATGCATCATCCGCTGCCCTTCGTTTATACCACGCTTCATAAACAGTTCCATCTTGAATGCGCAAGTCACCTGATAAATCAATAATTGGCACCCCTTGATTCATGAGCTTCGGTGTGAGTTCACTTGAAACGCCTGCTGGTGTCGCTAAAAACACAGCATCTGTTTCTCGCACAATGGCAGCCGGATCAATGGCTTTTAATGTTTGGTCAGTAATCGTTGTCAGATGCGGATAAGATTGACTGTATAATTGCCCATCACCACTTGATGAATACAATATACATTCCTCCACATGTGGATGCTGCTTAAAGATACGAACTAATTCCGCACCACCGTACCCTGTAGCACCTATAATACCTATTTTCAACGTCAATACACCCTCTTGATCTTTGTGAAATTATTTAACATTATAACATGTATAAAAATTAATTCAATTGTATATTTAATATTTGTTTTCATTTTTTTTCATAAAAAAATCCACATATCTTCGTGAGACATGCGGATTTTATCTATTGTTCTTCATATTGAGGACCAGAAGCGCACTGCATAAATATAATAGGGAACTTGCATAAAAAATCAAATGAATGGTGAAGAAATCAGCAAAAAGGCCGCCAAGCATAATGGCGATGGATGAAAAAAGCGCTGTCCAAAAATGATAGTGCCCAACTTCTTTCATTCGCTTTTTCTCATTTGTGAGTTCGGTGACGAGTAGTTTCTCTCCGTGCTTCTGAACACCACCTAGCACACCTAAGGCAAGCTGAATCATATAAACTTGCTCTACTTCTGTGATATGTGGAAAAAGTAGAAGAAGAAACCCCATACCAAACGAATGAATGATTAAAAAGAGACGCCTGTCGGTCGTTTCAGGAAGTTTTCCTAATAATAAATGAATGAACGCACCACTCAAACCAAACAGACCATAAGCAAGACCAAATTGAGAGTAGCTCGACCCAACATTTTTAATAAAAAGAATATAAAAAGGGAAAATGAGACTACTGGCGAAAAACAGTAGACTTTGTGAATAGACGAACCATTTCATTGCTTTAGCATTCATTGTGTATTATACCTTTCATAAAAGTAGTTGATAAATCTGCCATCTGGATCTGCTTGCTTTTTCTTTTGAAAGAATAGATCGGTTTTTGGATACGCTTGTTTCATTTGTGCTTTCGTTTGATACGGCATGTATGGTAAGTAATAGCTTCCATGGTGCCGCAAGGTGATATCTGTCATTTGCCGGATGACCCGCTCTGCTTCTGCCCTCTCTTCTTTCTCAAAACCATAATTCACTAACAAAACAAGTGCAAACATATCTTCTTTCGCATATGAGAGATCCGCTTTTTCATTTTTTTGTACGTAGCGGATCGTGATGTTCATTAAATTCAATTCTTCCTGTTGTAAAAAGCTTCTCATGTCATCGATATACGCACGAAAACGATCAACTGGAACAAAGTATTCTTGAAGCACATCGGTATCTGACTCATTTTCGTATTCTAAAAAAGCAGAATCAGACCGCATCACGTTATTTCTTGTGATCAGCTGGTCATTTTGACTTTGAAAATACTTCTTTTGCAAGTTCCATAGCAAATCTTTCCCCATATCAAATCTTCTCGAAAGGCCGAGCATAAATTTTAAAGGGATGACGAGCTGATCTTCTTTGAGCTCGCGGTATGGATCAATCTGTTGATCAGAAGTAAGCGAATAATTCGTCACATACATCTCTTTCAAAAAATTTGTTTTCGCTGTAGAGATTCTTGCGAGATGCATGCGCACTTCTTTATTGTTCTTTACATGCTTTTGAAAATAATCAGTGTATTCATCGAAGTGTAGAGAGGTTGTCTCCATTTTATATAATTCATCCTTTGTTAAGGAAAGCTCAACATCTAAAATGACACCGAATAAGCCGTATCCTCCAATCACGGCAGTAAATAAATCATCGCTAGGCTTTACTGTGATGATCTCTCCATCTGCTTTTAACAGTGTGAAAGAGCGCACAGTGTCAATGAGTGAGCCGTAGCGAATGTCACGTCCATGTGCATTTGCACTTAACGAGCCACCAATCGTAAAGATGTTTTGAGATTGCATCACCTTTACTGCAAGACCATATGGGTTCACATATTTTTGAATATCATCCCATGTGGCGCCGCTCTGGACCCGAATGGTCTTCTTTTTTTCATTAAATGATACGATTCGGCGAAATTTCGTCATGTCTAGTACAATGCCATTTTCATAATACGTGTGGCCGCCCATACTATGCTGCTTTCCGGCGATTGAAATGGGCAGATTCTTCTCTTTTGCTTCTTCTAATACTTCTTTTAAAGATTCTATTTCTTTTCCTTGCACGACTTTTTTTATTTTGACCGGCATGAGGTGACTCACATCTGTAAACGCATCAAGTCCTTGTTTTTTGTGTGCTTGACTTTCACGTATAGAGACTGATGCAAAAAAGGCAGCGCCATATCCCATCAAAAGAACGATCCATATCCACTTTCGTTTCATTATAGGTACTCCGTTCTATAAAATTACATCCATTATATCGAACCATACTCCTCCTCTACCTTAATTTTTCATAAAAAAACCTGGTACGAGTTCAACTCATACCAGGCATTTTCCGTATTTACTTATTGAATACCAAGCGCAATTTTAGCGTATCTTGACATTTTGTCACGTGTCCAAGGTGGATTCCATACGATGTGAACTTCTGTTTCTTTCACTTCAGGCAAGTCACTTAATGCTTTTTTCACTTCATCCACGATAACTGGTGCAAGGGGACACCCCATTGATGTTAAAGTCATCGTGATATCCGCTTTTCCATTCTCATCAAGATCGACATCATAGACAAGTCCAAGGTTGACGATGTCTACGTTTAACTCAGGGTCAATCACCTGTTCTAGGGCGCCTAAAATATTTTCTTTCAATGCTTCATCCATGATATCCACTCCTTTTTCAACTAGTATAACGTACTTTTCCTTTTGGCTAAACGTTTGTGCTTTTCAGGTGTGTCACAAACCAGTCAATGGTTTCAAACATCGCTTGTCTTGAGACCTTATGGCCAGCCTGTCCATCTGTGATAAAACGAATCAGGTGAGGATCTTCTTTATATTGGGTTTCTGCTAACTCGTCATAAAGAGCTTTTGCATGTCTGTAAGGGACAACCGGATCGTTTTCTGCATGCCAGAATAACAATGGCCTTTTGTTTAATCGATCTGTTTGCAGCGTTAGATCATAAGGACGCAGCGCGTCTAATTGCTGATGAACCTCTTCATCTGTAATCTCTTTCATCAACCCTTTGTGCCGCATGTCCATAATTTGTGCTTGTAGGAATGTCGTATATTTCGGACTGCCCATCAAGCTGACTGCCGCTTTAATCCAATCATGTTTTGCGAGTGCACCAAAGGTCGTGATGCCTCCCATGGAAGTACCTGCAACACCTATTAGATCGGCTTCAATCAATTGTTTTTCTTGAAAATATGTTTTTAAGATATCGATTTCACGTATTTCGTTCAGGACGATTTCCCAAAACTTTGATGCCAGTTCCTCTAAGCTGAGGTTTTCTGATCTTACACCATGATAAGCACAGTCAGGCAAAATGACTCTCATGCCTTTTTCCGCCAAATGAAAGGCGAAGTGTAAGTTGTGCTCGCGTGCACTTGTAAATCCATGTATAAAAAATACAAGTGGCAGTGGTTTATCTTTATTTTCAGCTTTTACGATATGTAAAAATGGAATATCGTGCGTCATTTGCTCATCAATGGTGATCACAGCCTATGAATCCTCCTTTATCATTCCCGTCTTTGTTTATTTTAACATGTAGACAACGAAGATGTGATAAAGATACACTATAGGTGGAGGCACCCGCACCAACTGCCTCCTATTACTTACAGATCAAAGGAGATTTTATGGAGACTAAACCTTATCTAATCGCACTTGACCTGGATGGCACGTTATTAAAAGACGATAAAACGATTTCTGCACACACACTTGATGTCATTCAAAAAGTGAAAGACAGCGGGCATCATGTCTGTATTTCAACTGGCCGGCCATTTCGTTCCAGCTCTCCTTATTATCAGCAATTGCAGCTCGATTCACCGATTGTGAACTTTAATGGAGCGTTTGTCCATCATCCTCTTGATGAAAAATGGGGCAGATTTCACACATCACTTGATCTTCAAGTCGTGAAACAGCTTGTGGATATTAGTGAGGAATATAAAGTGCACAATGTGTTAGCTGAAGTGCTAGACGATTTGTATTTCCATTATCATGATGAAAAGCTCATTGATATATTTAATATGAATGCAAACAAAGTGACCGTTGGAGACCTTCGGAACAATCTTGGAGAGAATGTCACAAGCGTCTTAATTCACGCAAAAGAAGAAGACGTCGGAGCGATTCGGAGCTATTTGACAGATGTTCATGCAGAAGTGATTGACCACAGACGCTGGGCTGCTCCGTGGCATGTCATTGAAATCATTAAAACAGGTATGAACAAAGCCGTTGGACTGCAAAAGATCAGTGATTATTACGGTGTGCCTCAGGAGCGGATTGTGGCATTCGGAGATGAAGACAATGATTTAGAGATGCTTGAATTTGCTGGATGCGGGGTTGCCATGGGCAACGGGATTGATGCAGTGAAACGCGTCTCTAATGAAGTGACAGATACGAATGAACAAGATGGGATTGCAAAATTCCTAACGAATTACTTCTCGCTTTAATTTTTCCATTCATACATAGCAGGTCGAAGCGGGCATACTACTGTTAGACAGGATGTCCTGTCAGCTTGTGTAAAGGGGCGGATTCCGAATGGGTAAAAGAAGCAAATCGAAACGCTTTATACAACAAGGTAAAGATTCAGTCAGTCTGCATGACGCACGTTTTCCGTATCGTTCCACACTTGAAGAAGCTGCGGAGGACAGGGGAAATATGAAGACTGATGCTTCTGGAGGTTCATTGTGAGAAACGAACTTTTTGATCAAGCCAAATCATTTACTGAGGAAGCCCTTACTTCTTCATTTCCATCTGGTTTAGAGCGTCAACAAGCAGTTCAGCGAGCTAAAAACGCCGTATCATCTGCATTTGCTAATTCGACAGATGCAGAAAGAAACCAGCTGCATACGTTCCAAGACCTGCTTGATGATCTTTAACGAAAAAAGCTGTCCGCTTTGCGGACAGCTCAGCTTGTAGACAAAGTCTACAAGCTTTTTTGTATAATAAGGGTAATAACACATTTCTGTGGGGGATGAACATGTTATCGAAACGTGAAGAAGAAAGAAGAAATCAATTAGAAGTAGTGGCCTTAGATGAATTAGTGCCTGAAGATCATCTTGTACGAAAAATTGATCAAGCGATCGATTTTGATTTCGTGTATGATCTTGTCAAAGATCATTATAGTTCTGATAACGGCAGACCAAGTGTGGATCCCGTTGTTCTTATTAAAATGGTTTTGATCCAATACCTATTTGGCATTCGCTCTATGCGTCAAACCATTAAAGAAATTGAAACTAATGTGGCTTATCGTTGGTTTATTGGATATGGATTTTCGGAGAAAATTCCGCACTTTTCTACCTTCGGTAAGAACTACGTGAGACGCTTTCATGATACAGATTTATTCGAACAAATTTTTTATCGAATCTTAAGAGAAGCGATGAAAAAAGGTCTCGTTGATCCATCTATCGCTTTCATTGATTCAACTCATGTAAAAGCAAACGCCAATAAGAAAAAACTTGAAAAGAAAATTGTTCGAGTAGAAACGAGAAGTTATCAAAATCAGCTTCATGAGGAGATCAATGTTGATCGTGAGGAACATGGAAAAAAGCCGTTACCCCTACAGAATAAGAAAGAGAAAAAAGAAATCAAGGTCAGTACAACTGACCCAGAGAGTGGCTACTATGTAAAGGATGAACGTGAAAAATTATTTGCTTATTCATTTCATACGGCTTGTGATTCAAAAGGATTTATTTTAGGATCACTGGTCACTGGTGGAAATGTTCATGATAGTCGTATGTTAGATTCACTCGTATCAAAGGTGACAAAGAAAGTCGGAAAACCCAATGTAGTCGCAGTTGATGCTGGATATAAAACACCATATATCGCCAAGTTTTTAATGGATCAAGAGATAAGACCTGTCATGCCTTACACCCGCCCGAGAACAAAAGCTGGTTACTTGAAAAAGAATGAATACGTATATGACGCACATTTTGATTGTTACATTTGCCCAAACGGGCAAATTCTTTCTTATCGTACAACGACTAGAGAGGGATATAAGCAATATGCGTCCGATTCAGAGGTATGTAAATCCTGCTCGTTTCTAGATAACTGTACACAAAGTCAAAATCACACCAAACAGATTCACCGACATATTTGGCAGGACTACCTAGACGAAGCAGACCATCTGAGACTCACTGAAATGAATAAGAACATCTATGCAAAACGGAAAGAAACGATTGAACGCGTTTTTGCGGATGCAAAAGAAAAGCATGGAATGCGATGGACGAAACTTCGAGGATTGAAAAAAGTTTCGATGCAGGCGATGCTTACTTTCGCTGCCATGAATCTTAAGAAATTAGCAAACTGGACATGGAAAGGACCTAGTCCAACGTAAGGTAACTGATCAATTTTATTAAATTAAGTGAAAACCCCACCTTTACTTGAAGTAAAGGTGGGGTTTGTCTACGGTCTGAGCTGTCCGCTTTGCGGACAGCTTTTCTTATGCTTATTTCACTTGGAACGTTTTCTTCTCAGTGATTTGCTTTAGCCCTTCTGCTTTTCCTTTAAATGTGACGACCGCTTCATACGTTCCCGGCTCCACACCGTTTGACCACGTATCTTGGAAGTCATATGTTTCATCTGCTTTCAGCACAAAGGATTGGATGGCTTGTGTGAACATACGGTCTTTCGAGTAACGGTATTTTTCATTTCCGTCTTCATCGTACACACTCAATTCGAATTTTTGGCTTGTGTTAAACGTGAATTCAATATCTCGATCTGATTCATTTTTTAGTGACATATGAAATTGAACCGAAGAACCTTTTTGGACGGGGTCTACTGTGAGTACAACGGTTTTTTCTCCCATTTGACCGGATACCTCCTTGTCTGGTTCATCCTTTTTTTGTTGTCCACAAGCTGTTAAAACCAATAGAACGAGAAAAAGCACTAACCCTTTTTTCATCTTCTACCCACCTTTTAATCTCGTCTGAAAAATCCAAGAATATTGGTTGTTTGAACAATATTTGTAAAGGCTTTTGGATCGACTTCCTTTATAATTTGTTCAAGTTCATACAGCTCATACCTTGTAATGACAATGACCATCATTTCTTTTTGTTCATTGGTAAATGCCCCTTTTGCCGGAACAGTCGTAATCCCTCTGACCATTTTTCCATAAATGGCTTCTTTGATTTCATCTGCTTTCTTTGTCACAATCATGGCGGTCAGCTTTTCATGTCTCGTATGGATGGCATCAATTACCCTAGTCGTCACATATAATGTGACAAGGGTATATAAAGCTTTCTCCCAACCTTGTAACAATCCTGCTGTAAAAATGATAATTCCGTTTAAAATGAAGAAATACGTGCCCACTGGTTTGTCTTTCCATTTCGCTAAAATCATCGCAATAATGTCAAGGCCGCCTGTAGATGCCCCATATTTCAGTGTAATCCCAATGCCAAGTGCAGAAATGACTCCGCCAAATACAGCATTTAATAAAATATCTTCAGAAACACTTGTCTCTGGTAAAATGCCGAGGAAAATCGTTGTCAGCGCCACACTAATAATGCTATACAAAGTAAAGGAACGACCAACCTTCATCCAGCCTAAAATGCCGACCGGAATGTTTAAAATAAATAATAGGATCCCTGTTGATAAATAAAACGGTGCATATTGATCGATTAAACTAGATAACAGCTGGGCAACCCCAGTAAAACCACTTGCATATACGTCAGCAGGGATTAAAAATAAATTCAGCCCAATCGCATTAAGTAAGGCACCAATGACGACGACGATGAATTTTTTTGCTTCTCCAATGAACATGTTGTCATTCCTCCACTTACCATTCTCTCTATGGTTTTCCCTAAAATTTAGAATTTGAACACGAAAAAATGATTTTCTATGATATAGTTAGGCTAAAAAGATGTAAAATATGGTTGATTTTTTTAGAAAGAAGGGATTTTGATGACTGTTCATATCATAGCAGACAGTGCTGCTGATCTGCCTCTTTCTTATTATGATGAACAAAACATGACACTCATTCCGCTGCGTGTGTTACTCGGCGAGCAGGAATTTGAGGATTTGATCACCATTGAACCAAAACAAGTATTTGATGCGATGAGACAAGGCGCAAGTCCAAAAACATCACAAGCTTCACCGAACCGGATCAAAGAAGCCTTTGTTTCTGCGGCCCAAACCCATACATCGGCTATTTATGTTGCCTTTTCATCAGAGCTTTCAGGTACATACCAAACCGCTGTGATGATGGCAAACGAAGTGAAAGAAGAATACCCTGATTTCGATTTACGAATCATTGATTCTAAATGTGCTTCACTTGGTTATGGACTAGCTGTCAAACACGCTCAATCACTTGCCATTGACGGAAATACAATACAAGAAATTGAAACGTCTGTAAAGCATTTTTGTGAATCTTTACAACATATTTTTACTGTAGACGATTTATCGTATTTAGCAAGAGGCGGAAGAATCAGTAAAGCGTCCGCATTTGTTGGCGGATTGTTAAGTATTAAACCCATTTTACACGTTGAGGATGGAAAACTGATACCCCTTGAAAAAATTCGTGGCCGTAAAAAATTATTGAAACGCATTATCGAGCTGATGAAAGAACGCGGATCTGACTGGTCTAGTCAAACTGTTGGCATTAGTCATGGAGATGACCCTGCACTTGCAGAAGAAATGAGACAATTAATCGAAGCGGAATTTCACCCAAAAGAAATCGACATCCAGGTCATCGGCGCGGCTGTTGGGTCCCACTCAGGCCCTAGCACACTTGCCATCTTCTTTACAGGCAGCCCATCATAAAAAGCACCCTTCCCTGAAACATCACGGGAAGGGTGCTTTTCTTATGATAGCTTAAATCGGTGAACGGTTTCGTTTAACCTTGCTGTCATACTCATCAGTTCTTCTACTTGTTTGTTCATTTGATGGAAAGATTGCAGTTGTTCGTTTGCCGAGGCAGAAATTTCTTCGCTGCCCGCTGCCGTTTCTTCTACAACGGCACTAATATTTTCAATCGAGTGCAGCACTTGTCCGCCAAGCTCTGTTGATTGAATAATTTGGTCATTTAAGACCGCCATTTCTTGCTTAATATGTTGTGCTTTTGTTTCTATATCTTCAAAGGAGTGTGAGGTTTTGTCCATTGCATCTTGCTGCTGAAGTGATAGCTTGACCCCTTCTTGTACAGTTTGGCTAATGGATTGAATGCCTTTTTCAATATGACTCACCATGTCAAAAATTTGTCTTGTTGCACGAGACGATTCATCTGCCAGCTTACGAATTTCGTCCGCTACGACGGCAAACCCTTTGCCAGCTTCTCCTGCTCTTGCCGCTTCAATCGCCGCATTGAGTGAGAGGAGGTTTGTCTGGTCCGCAATATCAGAAACCGTTTTGGCCATTGCGGAGATTCCGCTTGCGTACTGAGTGAATTCTCCTGCTGACTCTTCAATTTGTCTCGTCGCACGTGTATTTTTTTCAATGGCTGCTTTTGTTTCTGTTAACGTGTGCTTTCCGCTTTCCACCGCTTCAATGGCATCCTCTGTACTACGGATGACTGTATGTGATCTTTCGGAATTCTTACGGCCATGTGAATCCATTTTCTCAATCAAACTAACGCCATGCTGAAGGTCTTCTGAAATCGCTTGTGAACCATTCGCCATTTCGTCTGTCGATACTGACACTTGATTGGCCGATTCCATAAGCTTTTTGTTTTCATCATCTAACTGAACCGAGAATGATTCTACTTGGCTTGAGACATGGCTGATTTCTTGAATCAAGCTAATCAGCTGATCCGTCATTTGATTGAACGACTCATTTAAGCCACCGATTTCATCTTTCCGCTTGATGTTCATCCGCTCCACAGCGAGGTTTCCTTCGGCAATCTGTTTTGCCCGGTAAGAAAGGGATTTGATTGGTGTCACAATGGATCTCGTTAAACCAATATTTAAAAAGACGGCGATGACAATCAGCGTGAGGGCTGCGACAGATGCGCTTGTGATGATCCTTTGCACATTGTCTGCCGCCTCCTCTAAATGGTATTCATACGCTTCTTGTGCTCTTTTATTCATCGTATGCACGTCGTTTAAAACACCGTCAATTCTGGCAGCCACTCGTCTGGCATCAGAGGCATTTTTTTCACCAATGGCATTGTTTGCTTCTTGCGTCCATGTGTCAAACTTTGAATTTAACCGTGTTAGGGCTTCTTTGTTCATATTTCCTGCGTTTTTGTTTAACGTTTGCAGCTGTTTTTTTGCTGTCGATATATCGCTTTGAACGACCTCTAGCTGTTCATCTGAAAGGGTCATGGAATAATTGGTCATGGCTTGTTCGACACTTTCAAAGCTGGCCTTCGTTTTTTGTACGTTCAGTAAGGTTTGAACTTCTGTTTCGCTTGATGACTGAATTTTTGTCATGCTCACAATAATAAAGGCAATTACGCCAACCGCTAAAAGAAGTGAAATGAGTGAGTTGAGCAAAATTTTGATGCGTAAGCTCATGATGCTGCCCCCTCTTCTTTCAGAAGTGTCTGCTTCAGTCCATTTAATTTTTTGGTCAATTTCTCAGCATCTTTGAGCACCCGGATTCTTGCCATATCGATTCCGTCATTACTTAAGTCATAAACGATATGCCCGCTTTTGATTTTGCTGCTTTTGACGAGCTGTTCGCTGAATTGATAGACGACTTCATCTACTTTTTTGACCATAGACGAAATAACGGCTTTTTCAGCTGTATAATACTGATCGCTGTCCACGCCGATTGCGTATTTGCCTTGCGTTTGCGCTTCTTTTAATACACCAACACCCGTATAACCGGCTGCGGCATATAAAACATCTGCTTTCTTTTTGATCATGTCTTTCGCTATTTTACTGCCTTTGCCTGCATCACTAAATGTGCCAGCATACGTGGATACGACCTTGATTTTCGGATTCACTGATTTTGCGCCTTTTTGATAGCCTTGTTCAAATCGATGGATCACCTCTGCATCGACTCCGCCCACAAAACCAATGACATCACTTTTTGTTGTCATGGCAGCAAGTGCTCCCGCTAAATAGCTGCCCTGCTCTTCTTTAAAAGTCACTGATGTGACATTTTTCAGTTCAGACACAGCATCAATGAGTAAAAATTGCTTTTTCGGATATTTTTTCGCTACCTTTTCTAAGTCTTCTTGCATACTGAAACCTACACCGATGATCAGGTCATTTCCATCTTTCACAAGCTCGGTCAGCCCTTGTTCATATGTATCGGTTTCTGCAATTTCTCTATAATCGAATTCAATGCCAAGCTCATCACGTGCTTTTTCTAATCCTTTAAATGATGAATCGTTAAATGATTGATCACCAAGACCATCATCCGTCAGCATGACACCAATATGCTTCGCATTTGATATCGGTGGTCCTCCCTGCTGATTGCTGCATGAGGCGAGTACCATGATCATCGCTGCCATCAGAAGTAATGAAATCTTCACTTTCATCCAAAAACACACTCCTTTTATCATCCTTACCCCTTATTTATCGGATTTGAGAGGCATTGTTTCAATGATAAAGTGAAGGATTTTCAGCTTTTTTCATGACTTTTTTCACTGAAAAAAACCATTATTTATGATAAAAATAAAAAAAGCGAGCAAATGCTCACTTTTTCTCGTATGTCCATCCTTCTTTTTGGTAAACAAGATCATTTTTCATTAGATGACCTAATGCTCGTTTGAAGGCTGCTTTGCTCATTTGAAATCTTTCCCGGATATCTTCTGGATCACTTTTATCCCCGTAAGGCATTGCACCGTTTCTCGTTCTCATATAAGTTAAGATTTCTTCTGCATCGACAGATAATGCATCCTGTTTTCTAGGAAGCAGAGAAACGTTCACGGTTCCGTCCTCTTTCACTGCAATAACACGTCCTGTCACGGTCGATCCTAATCTAGGCTCTTCCTTTCGTTCCGTGCGGTGGATAAACCCACGCACGCCTGTATCTGTCAGCATAAAAGAACCTGTCGCAATTAAGCGATAAATCGTTCCCGTCATTTCTTTGTTCATTAACGTTTCTGGCGCCTCAGTAAATAATTCACTGATCACATCTTCAGTGGCTGGTTTTGCGAACATTCTCCCGTAACTTGTCACTTTGAGCATACAGTATAGTTTGTCGCCTTTTTTCGGCCACGCTTCCTCAAAAGGCGGGAGGTGTTCAGTTGCAACAAGTGCATCCTTTGACAAACCTATATCGACAAAAGCACCCATATCTTCTACAACGTCTACGACTTCTACCCAGTCGTATGTATGTGCATTGATTTTAGGAATTTTCATCGTCGCTGCCAGTCTTTCCTCATGATCTACATATAAGTAGACCTCTACTTCATCACGATCTCCAATATCCTCTGTCATCTCACTGCGATGTAGGAGAACAGAATCTTCGCCATCTGTTAAAAAGTAGCCGTATTCCATCTCGTTATCTATTTGCAAGGTCAGTTGCTCACCTGGTCTCATGTTCTCTTCCTTCCTATCTGCCCTTAAAAGAGCGTTCGTTCATCTTTTGATTCACTTTATTCTACTATACTTCTGTCATCATGAACATCTCTAGTTCTGTTAGCTAAAGTGGACAAACTGTACTTGAATTATACCGCATACATCTGAACTCTCCTCGATAAAGTTTCTTCTTCCCCTATTGGCATGATAAAATAGACGCAATATCTATAGTTGGAGGTCATATGTGATGGCAAAAGAAAGTTCATTTGATATTGTATCGAAGGTGGAGCTGCCAGAAGTGCAAAACGCCATTCAAGCAGCACTGAAAGAAATTAAAAACCGTTATGATTTTAAAGGAAGTAAAAGTGATATTTCACTAGAAAAAGAAGAACTCGTTCTCATTTCTGATGATGACTTCAAGCTGGAGCAGCTAAAGGATGTCCTTGTGACAAAACTGATTAAACGAAACGTACCGACTAAAAACATTGACTACGGAAAAACAGAACATGCCCTAGGTGGAACCGTTCGCCAGCGTGCAAAGCTGATTAGCGGGATTGATAAGGACAATGCCAAAAAGATCAATGCCTTGATCAAACAATCTGGTATAAAAGTAAAGTCGCAATTTCAAGATGACCAAGTGCGTGTGACAGGAAAAAATAAAGATGATTTACAAGAAGTGATGGCGCTCATGCGCAAGGTAGATTTACCGATTGACGTCCAATTTATAAATTTTCGATAAATTTCAAATTTTCCATTGATTATTTCCGATTTTTTCGATACAGTTGATGGAAGTTCAATTCATTGACATGTTCATATCGCTTTCTTATCAAGAGAGGCAGAGGGACTGGCCCTGTGAAGCCTCAGCAACCGGTGTAGTAGAAATCTATTTTCTATGACCAAGGTGCTAAATCCAGCAAGCAACTGCTTGGAAGATAAGGAGAAGAATTTCAATACAGCCAAAAAGTCTTCTTCTTATCAGAAGGCTTTTTTTGTTACATAGAAATAAGGAGGAAACCAATGGGCCTATTACAAGACTTACAAAATCGCGTACTGATTGCTGATGGAGCAATGGGAACACTTTTATACTCTTATGGCATTGACCGCTGCTTTGAAGAATTAAATTTATCGAAAGAAGATGAAGTCAAAAGAGTGCACGAAGCATATGTGCAAGCTGGAGCGGACATTATTCAAACGAACACATACGGTGCGAATTATATTAAACTATCCCGCTACGGTTTAGAGGAAGAAACAAAACGCATCAACACAAAAGCTGTACAAATCGCAAAAGCAGCCGCTGGCTCAGCTTATGTCCTTGGAACGATCGGCGGCATTCGAACATTTAACAAAAATGCCTACTCTTTAGACGAGATTAAACGGAGCTTTAGAGAACAGCTCTATATCCTTTTAAATGAAGAACCTGATGGATTACTGCTTGAAACATATTACGATATTGAAGAAGCAAAAGCCGTTCTTGAGATTGCTCGCAAAGAAACTGCGCTTCCGATTGTCATGAACGTCTCCATGCATGAGCAAGGTGTATTGCAGGACGGTACACCGCTAAAAGACGGTTTATCTGAATTATCCTCACTTGGCGCTGATGTCGTCGGCATTAACTGCCGATTAGGCCCTTATCATATGATTCAGGCACTTGAAGGCGTTCCACTTTTGCAAAATTCGCATTTATCTGTCTATCCAAACAGCAGTCTCCCCTCCCTTGAAGAAGGCAGACTCGTCTATGATACAGATAATGATTATTTCCGAAAAAGTGCACTTGAGTTTAGAAATCAGGGTGCACGAATCATTGGAGGCTGCTGCGGAACAACCCCTCAGCATATAAGCGCCATGGCTGAGGCGGTCAAAGATTTAGCACCTATCACCGAAAAAGAAGTGAAAGTATTAAAAGAGGAAATCATTTCCATCCAAGATCAACGGACAGAACCAGGTCTTGACGAGCTTTCTGTGAAAAAACGTTCGATTATCGTCGAGCTGGACCCGCCGAAGAAGCTGAACTTTGAAAAATTCCTTATCGCAGCGAACGAATTAAAAAGTGCAGGCATTGATGCCCTCACACTGGCCGATAACTCTCTAGCTACCCCGCGTATTAGCAATGTAGCATGCGGCGCTTTATTAAAACAGCAGCTTGATATGCGTTCACTTGTCCATATCACATGTCGTGATCGCAATTTGATTGGACTACAATCTCATTTAATGGGGCTAGACACGCTTGGACTAACCGATATTTTAGCCATCACAGGCGATCCGTCTAAAATTGGGGACTTCCCAGGTGCGACATCTGTGTATGATTTAACCTCCTTTGATTTGATCCGTCTGATCAAACAATTTAACGAGGGGCTATCTTTCTCTGGGAAACCGCTCGGGAAAAAGACTAATTTTTCAGTGGCTGGCGCGTTTAATCCCAATGTCCGTCATATTGATAAAGCGGTCAAACGCCTCGAGAAGAAAATTGAATACGGTGCCGATTATTTTATTTCACAACCTGTTTACTCTGAGGAACAGCTTGTGAAGATTCATGAAGAAAGCCGACATTTGGATAAACCGATTTACATCGGTATTATGCCGCTAACAAGCAGCCGAAATGCTGAGTTTATTCATCATGAAATTCCCGGCATTAAATTGTCTGACTCGATTCGTGAAATTATGGCCAAGGCAGGCGAAGATAAAGAAAAGCAGCGGACAGAAGGGTTAGCGATTGCCCGTTCTTTATTAGATACAGCCTGCGAATTGTTTAATGGTATCTATTTAATTACCCCTTTCCTTCGATCAGATTTAACAGCAGAACTGACAACCTACATCCATCAGAAAGAAAAGGAGCCAAACATCCATGCCAACTATCACTGAACAGCTCAAAAAACGCATCCTCGTCCTTGACGGTGCAATGGGCACAATGATTCAAAACGCCGATCTCACAGCAGAGGATTTCGGCGGAGAAGAGTATGAAGGCTGTAACGAATATTTGAACGTCACAGCCCCTCATATAATCTCCACGATTCACCGGCAATATCTTGAAGCAAGTGCAGATTTAATCGAAACAAATACATTCGGCGCGACGAAGCTCGTTCTCGATGAATATGGACTTGGCCATCTCGCCTATGAATTGAACGTAAAAGCAGCTCAGCTGGCAAAGCGTGAAGCAGACCGTTTGTCGACACCAGACTGGCCCCGCTTTGTTGTAGGCGCAATGGGGCCCACTACAAAAACATTATCCGTGACAGGCGGCACAACGTTTGAAGAGCTCGTTGCAAATTATGAAGAACAAGCCCGCGCCCTGATTGATGGAAAATGTGATGCTCTTCTTTTAGAAACAAGTCAAGACATGCTGAATGTCAAAGCTGGATTTAAAGGCATTCAAGAAGCTTTTCATGCAACCGGTATTGAGCTACCACTGATGGTGTCAGGGACGATTGAACCAATGGGTACCACCCTTGCCGGTCAAGATATTGAAGCCTTTTATATCTCACTTGAGCATATGAAACCAATCAGCGTCGGACTAAACTGTGCAACTGGTCCAGAATTTATGACAGACCATATCCGTACACTCTCCTCCATCTCAAAGTCGGCTGTCAGTTGCTATCCAAACGCTGGTCTCCCTGATGAAGAAGGGCAATA
The DNA here is from genome assembly GCF_038005045.1 of Bacillus sp. FSL K6-3458. Classification (NCBI taxonomy): domain Bacteria; kingdom Bacillati; phylum Bacillota; class Bacilli; order Caryophanales; family Bacillaceae; genus Bacillus; species Bacillus sp. FSL K6-3458. The sequence goes on from NZ_JBBOSI010000001.1 coordinate 2,966,334, forward strand.
TCACGAATCCCCTGCTTCGCTTGCTAAAAAAATTGCCGCTTTTGCAAAAGAAGGCTGGTTAAATATCGTCGGTGGCTGCTGCGGTACAACGCCTGCACATATTCAGGCATTGTCAGATGAAGTACGTTCGCTTCAGCCCCGCAGCATGTCGCATGAGTCATCACCGCATACCGTATCAGGCATCGAGCCCCTCATTTATGAAGAAGCGATGCGCCCCCTCTTTGTTGGTGAGCGCACAAATGTCATTGGTTCACGCAAATTCAAACGGCTCATCGCAGAACAAAAGTTTGAAGAGGCAGCAGAAATTGCTCGTGCTCAAGTGAAAAATGGCGCTCACGTCATTGATGTGTGTCTAGCAGACCCTGATCGTGATGAGATAGCAGACATGGAAGGCTTTTTAAAAGAAGCCATGAAAAAAGTGAAAGCTCCTTTTGTCATTGATTCAACCGATAAACATGTCATCGAAAAAGCACTCATGTATTCTCAAGGAAAAGCCATTATCAATTCTATTAATTTAGAGGATGGAGAAGAGCGCTTTGAAGAGATTCTTCCGCTTGTCAAGCTATATGGCGGCGCACTTGTTGTTGGAACAATCGATGAAAAAGGGATGGCCGTCACAGCAGATCGAAAACTTGAGATTGCCGTAAGATCCCATGACCTGCTCACGAAAAAATATGGAATCCCTGCGAGTGATATCATTTTTGACCCGCTTGTCTTTCCAGTAGGTACTGGAGACGAACAGTATATTGGGGCTGCTGAAGAGACGATTAAAGGCATTGAGCGACTCAAAGCAGCACTGCCTGAATGTCTCACCATTTTAGGCATTAGTAACGTGTCTTTCGGACTCCCGCCAGTTGGCAGAGAAATATTGAATGCCGTTTATTTGTATCACTGCGTAAAAGCAGGGCTTGATTATGCGATCGTGAATACTGAAAAGCTTGAACGCTTCGCTTCAATTCCAAAGGAAGAAATCAAGCTGGCTGAAACTTTACTTTATGAAACAAATGATCAAACCCTTGCTGAGTTCACCCAATTTTATCGCGGGAAAAAGAAAACAGAGAAGAAACCAAAGATCTCCTTATCACTTGATGAAAGGCTGGCACTCTATGTCGTAGAAGGGACAAAAGAAGGCCTGATTGATGATTTGGCCCTTGCTTTGGAGAAATTTGAATCACCTCTTCATGTCATCAATGGACCATTAATGCAGGGAATGTCAGAGGTTGGGCGCCTTTTTAATCAAAACGAATTGATTGTAGCTGAAGTCCTCCAATCCGCTGAGGTCATGAAAGCATCTGTTTCATACCTTGAGCAATTTATGGAGAAAAAGGACGCAAGCGGCAAAGGGAAGATTCTCCTCGCCACCGTCAAAGGAGATGTCCATGATATAGGGAAAAACCTGGTCGACATCATTTTGAGCAATAATGGCTTTCACGTCGTCGATCTCGGAATCAAAGTAACCCCACAAACATTGATTGAAGCGGTGCAAAAAGAAAAGCCAGATATGATTGGACTATCAGGTTTACTTGTCAAATCAGCACAGCAAATGGTCTTGACCGCTCAAGATTTACAAAAAGCAAACATCTCTGTTCCCATTTTGGTGGGCGGCGCGGCGCTCTCACGGAAGTTTACGAAGATGAAAATTTCGCCTCAATATGATGGTCCCGTCCTTTACGCCAAAGATGCAATGGACGGCCTGTCTTTAGCGAATGAATTAAGAGCGAACCCTCTTCAATTTCAAACAAAACCCTTAGAGGATCAAGAAACACTCCATAAGGAAAAAGAAACAACGCAGCCAAAAGCCGTGATTGAATTACTAGAAAAACGCGCGACACTTCCGGAGGCAGCGATTTTCACGCCAGAAAATACGAAACGCCATTATGTACGGGATATTGATTTGCACCACATTATGCCCTATGTCAATGAGCAAATGCTGATCGGCCATCATCTCGGTTTAAAAGGAAAGGTCAAAAAGCTCTTGGCTGAACAGCATCCAAAAGCATTGGAGTTAAAACAGCTGATCACAGATCTTCTTCAAGAAGGCAGAGAGAAAAACTGGTTTGCACCTGCATTCGTCTATCAATTCTTCCCTGCCAGTTCAAATGGGAATGACCTGCATATCTATGATCCAGAAGCGCCTGACCGCGTCATTGAGACATTCCAATTTCCAAGACAGGAAAAACTTCCGTACCGGTCTATTTCTGATTATGTGCGGAAAAGCGGAGAGAACGAGAAAGATTATATCGCCTTATTTGCAGTGACGGCTGGCGCCCGCATACGAGAGGTTGCGCAGCAATTTAAACAAGAGGGTGACTATTTAAAAATGCATGCGGTCCAAGCTTTAGCACTTGAGCTTGCAGAAGGATTGGCTGAACGAACGCATCAAGTAATTCGTGATAAATGGGGATTCCCAGACCCAGTCGATTTCACGATGGAGAAACGGTTCCAAGCCAAATATCAAGGTCAGCGCTATTCCTTTGGCTATCCAGCGTGCCCTAATCTAGAAGACCAAGAAAAACTATTTCACCTGCTGCAGCCAGAAAAAATCGGGATTCATCTCACAGAAGGGTTTATGATGGAGCCCGAAGCATCCGTTTCAGCCATTGTCGTTTCTCATCCTGAAGCTCGATATTTTAACGTTCACTAAAAAAACCTCCTGAATTGGAGGTTCTTTTTATAAATAAAAATGGAATAAATATGAAAAATTACGTTTATTTACCGATATGATAAATGAAAGTCATTTACTTAAAAGGAGATGTTTGTCATGTTCAAAAAGAAGATCGGGGTTTTATTGCTTACAGGCCTCTTTATCGCTAGCCCTCTTTTCCAATCACCTGCTCAAGCGAGTGAAACTTCTACGAAACAAACAACATATTATACAGAAGAATTGGAGCATCTGTATCCAGACAGTGATTATGCAAACAATGATACGATGGACAAAGCTCAATTCTTACAGCACTCTCTTCATCTAAACAAGACATATTTATATCACGAAGGTAGTATCTCTTCTATGAATGACATTGATTTTTACCGGTTCACCAGCTCTAAATTTGATGGAGCAGATGGCCGCTTTTCTATCAAACTCGTCAATGTGAAAGCTGGAAATGATTTCGATCTTTATCTTTACAATCAGAGCGGGTCACTCGTGTCTTCCTCTGTGCGGACAAACAACCAAAATGAAATCATCCATATGCCGAAAATTGCCGCAAGCACTGACTACTATTTAGCCGTCAAACCAAAGCAATTATTAAATGAAGAGGACAACATGTATCGTATTGTCTTTGATAAAAGTATTGAAAAAGGCACAACCAAACGATATGGATCACCTGCCACATTGAATAGTTTCAATGAAGCCGGATCTCCCAATTCTTCTTTTGATTTAAGCAGCTTGCCGCAGGATGCCGTTGTCACTGGCCTGTCATTAGAAGCTGAAAAAGGCAGTACAAATGCATATAATTATGTATTCACCGTCTCTTCCTTAAAAGGCGGAACAGTGAACGTACCTTGGAACGGTCAAAAAGTTGACATCTCTTCTTATAAAACAAGTCAAGTGCCAGCAAAAGACCGCTTTTTTGTTTCTTTTAATGCAACTGAGGTTCCTCAATTGATCGGTGGACGGCTAATCAAAGTAGGCGTTGTCTCAATTAAGAACTTACAGCTCACCTTTGAATATGAATACAACCGTGACCTCAATTATTAAACTAGACAAAAGGAAAAGGGAGCACCGAAGCGCAGGATTGACACCGAATGCGAGGGTTTGTCTATACACTGAAGGAAAAGGTATCCCCTTTTCCTTTTTCTTATGCGTTCTTATGGTACGATACATATAGAGAAATCAGCTAAGAAGGAGTTGCGTGTATTGGCAAACGTTATACAACGAACTTTAACCCTTGATGACATACCAGACCTTGTCGCATTGTCAAAAGAGGTCGACTGGCCTGATTACAATGCGGAAGAGCTCACATCTCTTTTAACAAATGGGCATTTTACCGGTTTTACAACAACTGACGGACAAGTCATTTCATGCGCTGGACTTTTTCAGTATGACAGAGTGGCATCAATTGGGGCGGTCATTGTATCTGAGACACATCGAGGCCTCGGTCTTGCCCGTCAAATGATTGACACACTACTTCGTCATAGTGATCCAAGTGTCCCTGTCGTTTTAACGGCTACTGTACAAGGACAGCCAGTTTATGAAAAAATCGGCTTTCAGACAGCCGGTTATATTCATACATACAAAGCACAAAAAACAAATCCTAGTGCGCTTCACCCGTCACATCAGATTCATCTTTTTCCCGCTGATCAAACGCACCTCCCGTCTATTGAAAGGCTGGATGAAAAAGGCGCAGGGACCAATCGATCAAACTTCTTAATAAAGCGAATGGAGCGAGCAGCATTTAAACTGATCGCAAAGGATGAACACCACGAAATCACCGGCTTCGCGTTTGGTGTGGAAACACCAGCTAATCTGCTGATTGGCCCGCTTGCAGCAAACGATGAACAAACGGCGCTATCACTCATTCAATCACTTCTCACGTCTTATTCTGGCGCCTTTCGTTTAGATATGCAGGAAGAAACAGCTGAACGCCTGCATGCATCACTTGTAGAAGCAGGATTTACGAAAACAAACGTCGCACATTTTATGATGATTCGCGGGAACGAAAAGCAGAACGATCCGGCGCTTCTCTATTTCCTGGCCTCACAAGCATTTTCTTAAAAAATCAAAAAGCTGTAGACAGAAGTTGTCTACAGCTTTTCTTTTTTATTTTTCGCCTACGGATGAGAGAACTTGAGCGAGTGCATTTGTGACCTTGCCATGCTCTGATGCATGCGGCCGGTCATCTCCATCTCCATAGCCATAATCAATCATGCGATTACGGTTTAAGCAAAGCTTTGTCAGCTGAGGCTGGAATAGATCAAATAAAGCAAAACGATCTTTTAGCTGTGGAAATTGCTTTTGATACTGCTGAATTTCTTCTGCAAGCAAGCGCCAAAGCGTCGTTTCATCTAACAGATTGTGATTGTCTAACACGTTTGACACGTAACGAAGATTGCAAATAAACAGGCCCGTAAAAATAAATTGTACAAGACCCTCTGGCGGCTCACTACGCAGCACTTCCTTTAGATCTTCTTCTAATGAAGCCAATTCAGGCAGCGGTTGATCACTAATGTTCACATCATCAACAAAATCTTTGATCGCCAAGCGATGCGGCTTATGATCTTTTAATACAAGAATTGTATTTTGTCCGTGAGGTGAAAACACCGTGCCATATTGATACATAAAGTGCAGAAGCGGCGGCATGACAACATGGAAGAATGACGCCATCCATTCTTTTGCTGACAGACCCGATTTTTCAATGAGCTGCTTCAGATAAGGCTCGCCTTCATGATCTTCATACGTCAGTGCCGCCAACGTAACAGGGCTCTCCCCTTCATCTAAATACGTATAAATGCTTTCTCTAAAAATGACCCCAAGCATTTCAAGGTATTGATATGGCGCACCAGGTAGCTTGCTGTAATAAGGATGATCAACATTGATACTCGCATTCTCACCTGGTAAAATCACGCGGCATACATCGGATAAAAAGGCGTCTTGATCGGCGATTCCTTTAATATGTGCTGTAATACGAGGAGCAATCACCGTACGTTCTGATGGGAGCCCCCGGTACACTAGCGTATTTAAAATACTCATTGGCAGTTTAATATGATGCTTGCCTTTATTTGAGATGTTTGTAAAGGTTCTGATCGATTGCTGTGGAATATATTGATCCAGCCCTTCTCCTAAATACACAATACGGCGCATGGCTAAATCTTCAGGGAAATGCTGGATGATCATATGCGTCCACTGCCATTTATGAACAGGCATCATATAATAATCAGCCGCATTCAGCCCTTCATCCTTTAACACACGTTGGAATTGACGAATCGTGACTTCGTCTAATTCTTTGGCAATGATGTGCTCATAGTTCTCATGATCGACCGCATGGAAAGTCGCAAGTTCTCGGTGAACAGCAATCCAAGACAGCTGCACACATTCCTGCCTTTCAGGTGCATAGGCTAAGTAATCATCGTAGCTGAATCCAATACGCCCTTTGTTATAGACGATCCACGGATGACCAGTCATCTCGCCCTCAATCCATGCATAATCTGTATCTGTTAGCTCATCTGCACGAAGTGCTTTTTTCGACAGCAAATGAACATCCGCTAACAAGGTATGGTGAAGCTCTTTGATCAGATGACCAGTTGTTTCAGAAGACATTGGGATGATTGGCTGAATGTCTAGTAAAAACACAATGGCACTAACATCCTTTGTCCATGTTCCGTCTTGACAGCAATCGATCGATTCAGCAATCGTATCAAAACTATCAAACAAACGAGGTTTTGCGAGATAACGATATTTCTTCTGTTCGTGAATGATTAATTCATATTGGGCGATGCCATCCTGATGATTTAGCTGAACGGGATGAAGCATATCCTCATACATATATTCGGACAGCATTTTTGCCACCATTCGCTGGTTTGCTTTTTTCCAAGCAGCAGGATTGACCGCTTTTTTCAATTCATCTTGTACACTCATCGGTTCATCCTCCTTACCCTTTGATTTCTTCAAATGTATTTGCGTGTTTATGTGTACCGAATGTCTGGAAAACATGCTTTTGATAAAGTGGATACACAGGTCGACGAGCCAGTTCATTGATAATGACACTGTTTCGGTACGCCCCTAGCCCTAAATCTGGTGCGCCTACTCCATGTGTATGAAGCTCTGCATTTTGTACAAAAATATCATTCTCACCTAATGTGTTTGTTTTCAATCGATATTCACGTTCAACCTGGAAGCGTCCTTGATGATCCCACTGAATATGATGGGAAATCGGATCAATAAATGGTGGTAATACAGATTGATAGCCCGTTGCCAAGACGACAATGTCTGTCTCATGCGTAAAGGATTCCTCTTTGACCCATTGATTGCATGAAAGCGATAAGCCGTCCCTCGTTTCCTCAATCAAATTGACTTCCGTCATCGCCTGCAGCACGGTGTTCAGCTGCTCTCCGCAAGCAGAACGTTCATAAAGCAAGTGATAAATATCTCGGATCATCGCTGAGCTGATGCCTTTATACAGCAAATCTTGCTGCTTTAATAGCGCATCTTTTTTAGGCTGCGGAAGCTCATAAAAGAAATCAATATAGTCTGGAGAGAAATACTCAAGACCCAAATTTGAATATTCCATTGGGAAAAACCCTTTAGAGCGTGTAAACCAATGAATATCCTTCGCCTCATCGTCTGATAAAATGTCATAGAATACTTCTGCCGCACTTTGACCAGAACCGATGACCGTCACGGATTTTCCTTTAAAACAGCCTTCTTTCTTTCGTTTCAAGTAATCAGCAGAATGAAACACCCGATCCCCTAAAGCTGGCTGAAGAGATGCTGGTACCGCAGGCTGTGTACCGATACCTAAAACAAGATGCTTACTTTCAAACACCTCTACCGTTTGATCTTTCACATGACGGACATGCACTTCATATCGTTTTTCTCCAGCTTTTTCAACGATGGAGACAGATTCGACATTCATGCCAAATCGGCAAGAATCTAATTGATCCGCGACCCAGCGGCAATAATGGCTATATTCCTTGCGCGGGATATGGAAGTCTTCTAGAAAGTAAAATGAATACAAACGGTTTTGTTCCTGCAAATAGTTGAGAAAGCTATATTTGCTTTTCACATCTGCCATACTGACAAGATCCGCTAAAAAAGGGACTTGAAGTGTTGTCCCTTCAATGAGCATACCCGGATGCCAGTGGAACGCTTCACTTCTTTCAAAAAACAAAGCGTCAATTTCGTCTACTTCTTCAGATAATGCAGCAAGCCCTAGGTTAAATGGTCCAATGCCAATCCCAATGACATCCACTACATTATTTTGCTTGTTGAACCGCGTCATGGTTATACTTCCTTTCAAATCGATCTCGATGACAAAACATCAAAAGACCTGTTTTATCTGGTAAAGTGACTGGCTTCACACGTTCGAATCCACACTTTTCAAAGACATGAATCATTTTTTCGTTCCGAATATCTGGCTCAGCCACGATTTTTTCTGTTCGTTTGTTCTGCTCAAACTGAAATGCTGTCATGGCTTGAAGCAGCGGAGCCGCAAATCCTTTCCCTACATAATCTGGCTCTCCAATTAACAGGTGAATGCCTTGATCATGCGGAGAAGGCTCATAGTACGATTCAATGATATCCCCTTTCACATTGTATGCTTCAAAATAGCTCATCGGCGTGCCATCAATGGTTCCTAAATAAAGGGTTTGATGCGGATCATGAATGGCCTGATAAAAGTGCTTTTCAAAAGCAGGAAATGGAATATTCAAATGCCAAAATGGGTGGACATACTCTTCTTGCATCCACTTGTGGACAAGCTGGACGTCCCGTTCATATTCAGCGCGAATGAACCCAATTCGATGCCTCATCCAATCAGCGCCTCCTTATGTAAAAAGAGCGGATTCAATACAGACGTGTACCTGGATTGAGTTTCTAAAGAACCCGTCAGCTCATCCATATCTTCAAACCGCGTGAGTAAGTTCGCTTTTGAAGGCAGCTCCTGTGACCGAAGAAGACTGTTCGTCAGCTCAGATGCACCATATGTCTCTTCATGCGCAAGCAGTGTGTCTCTAATCAGGGCTAATAAATCTTCTTCTTTTGCAAGCCCCTCTGTACCAAAACCATTCACAAGACCAAACAAATGATTAAAGAAGAAATAGTAACGCAGTCTCTCAACCGCTACATCGTCTGCACAAATGGTTTCACTTCTTACGCTTAAGTTTTGAACAAGCTTCGCAAGCTGATCCTTTTTCGATTCGCTATAATAGTAGCCTTGGTTGTCACGATAATAGAATGTGTGCGGATATCCATTCTTTAGCTGTACGACAGCATTTTGCTGATGAGCTTCAAGGGCAAGTCCATACGTTTCAAACAGCCAAAGCATCGGCTTTAACGCAATCGATAAATATTGTGTGAACCAATCACGGCTGACATCTTCTGTTGATCTGCCTTCAGCGTCTGCTAATTCATGGATAATGCCTGAAAGCCTTGATTTTCCTCCGTATGCATGATCCTGACATAGCCCTGCAATTAAGCTTGCCCCTTTTTCATGATGCAAAAATGGATTTTGACGAATGACGACTTCAAAGCCAGATTCCGCCTCATCCCCTTGAATAGATAGATACGCAGGATCTTCAATCACACGGAATCCAGAGAATTTGTCATATAAAGAAACGCCTAATTCTGTTTTTAAGATACGAGACATCTCAACTCCACGATCAAGTTCCTTTTGTTTGTTAACGCGTAAAGAGTTTGTGATCTTTACAGGGACAGAGAATTTAAGCATGTACGCAGAGTCTTTTTGATAGACCGTTCTAAAGGAAGATGTCGCTGTGTATTCAGATCCTAGCGGCCCTAAATACGTCAGCATCCCGTCCTCTATATAACGCTTGACGAACGCTTTCTCCATGACCACTTGGACTTGTAGCGGATGAATCGGAATCAGGGCATATTCACCGCCTTCTGTTAACGTCGTCAGTCTCTCTTTTTCTTCTGGCATCTGGCGCATGAGCTCCTCAAACATGAGACTTGCCGCAGATTGTGAAAGAGAAGAATCCTGAAGCACAATTGACGGATGTGCTTTAAAGTAATGAAGCTGGAAAGAGCCTTTCAGCTCAGGAGAATAAATAGCTTCCTCCTCTTCTGTCATTCCTTGTCTGCTTTTTGGTGTAGGATGCGTTAAATGCCCAAGAAGAAGTGACTGCTCCGCTTCAATATATTCAAAATCAGCTGAAGAAAGAGCCGCTCGATCACTTTCTCTCTCTCTGATGAATCGTTCAATATTCCGGCAGCTTAAAATGATGCGAAGCATGAACTCATCCTCTGCATCTGTGCGGCCATATTCAATGAGAAGTTCCTTTGAACATAAAGCAACAAGTGTGGTGTAATCGATGATCGTTCCCTGTTGCTCACTGCCTTTCGGGCGAAAGCGAACGGGAAAATCAAAGAGATGACGGCCTACAGTCGAAAAATATCGAATCGGAATGACAAGCTCAAGATTTTGTTTTGCTAATGCTGCTACAAATACAAGTGAGCCGTCTGCTTTTGTCTCTTTCTTTGCAGATCGATCAATTCCTGTTTCACGTAAAAAACAGTTTAAAAAGCTTTGCATAGTTGCATTTTCAGCCATTTGTTTATATTGACTCAACGTAGTACCCTCCCGGATTGAATATGAGCGATCCCGATATCAACAATGTCAGAAAGGATTTCCTCAATATGTGTAATAGTCGTTCTCGGATTTAACAAAGTGAATTTTAAGCAAGTTTGGCCATCGGCTACTGTTTTTGCTACGACAGCCGTTCCTGTTTGGAAAAGTGTGCGATGAATGATTTTATTGATGTCCTCTGCTTGATGATCATCTATAAAACGAAACACGACTGCATTGATTTCTGGATCAGGATTGATCACCTCAAGATGCTCATTTTTCTCAATCAACGTAGCCACATCTTTCGCAAAATGGATGGTATGGTCAATGATACTTGCAAATCCTTCTTCTCCAATCATACGCAGAGAGAGAAGGAGTTTTAGCGCATCAAACCGGCGCGTCGTCTGAACAGATTTATTCACGAGATGCAGAATGCCTTCCAGTTCATCTTCCTTTGGATTGAGATAATCTGCGTGGTAATCAATCAAACCAAAATGTCTTTTATCCTTTAGTAAAAATGCCCCGCAGGAGATCGGCTGATAAAATTGCTTATGAAAGTCAATCGTGATCGAATCAGCCAGCTCGATGCCATCTAATTTTCCTTGGAAGGTTTTGCTTAATACAAGCGCTCCTCCATAGGCAGCATCTGCATGAATCCACAAACCGAAAGGCTTCACCATGTCATATATGTCACGTACAGGATCAATACTGCCAAAATCAGTTGTCCCGCAAGTCGCCACGACTGCAAATGGAAGCAAATCCTGCTCTTTAAGCTCCATAAGCTTCTTCTGCAAATCATGCAGGTCCATTCGATGATGTTCGTCCGTCTGAACTAACACAACAGCCTGTTCACCTAAACCTAGCTGAGATGCTGATTTTTTCACAGTGAAGTGGGCATTCTTGGAGCAAAGAATCCGCATACGGTTTGCCTCGCTCGGCAACCCTTTCTGCTGTACATTCCATTGCCAAGTGTTTTCGCAAAATGCATCTCTTGCTAAAAGCAGTCCCATGTAGTTAGATTGGGTTCCACCGCTCGTAAAGGTCCCATCTGCTCGTTCTCCATAAGAAAACTTTTCACATAACCACTTGAGGATTTCCTCCTCAACCAAAGATGCAATGCCGCTTTGATCAAAGGAATCCATTGATTGGTTAAAGGAACTTACGATCACCTCTGCTGCCAGAGCAGGGATAAGAGGTGGGCAATGCAAATGTGCCAGGCATTTAGGATGTGACACATCAACTAAATGCGGTAAAAGGTGATTTTTTATATCTTGAAAAACAGACTCAATGGATTCACCAGCCGGTTGAATCTGGAATAACGATTCGACATGAGCCGCTAATTTCCCAGGCAATATTCCACTATACGGTCCTCTGCTTGTTTGCCACTCTGCCAGTAAGCTGTCGATGGATGTGTAGAGAGCCGCTTGGAAGGACTCCCTCCCAAGCTGGCTTTGTTGAATAAATAATGAATCGACAGATGGTTTAGTTGACTGCATCGTAAACTGCCTCTTTAAAAATCGTGATGACTTTTTCAAGCTGTTCTTCTGTCATGATCAAAGGTGGTAAGAATCGAATCACACTTCCAAAACGGCCTCCTGTCTCCACAATTAAGCCTTTATCAAAACAATTCTTTTGAATGAGACTGGCTAGCTCTGGATTTGCTGGATAACTGCCGTCCACATCCTGTTTCTCATCTGGATTCACAACTTCAACACCAATCATTAATCCTCTTCCTCGTACATCACCGAGAGCAGGCACTTGTTTTTGAATGTCTTTTAGATTGGTCTGCATACGCTGACCAAGCGCTTCTACATGATCAAGCAGATTGGTTTCTTTTATAAATTTAAGCGTAGCAGTTCCAGCTGCCATCGCCATTTGATTTCCTCTAAACGTGCCAATGTGCGCACCTGGATTCCATTGATCTAAGTCTTTGTCATAAATCACAACGGATAGCGGAAGGCTTCCCCCAATTGCTTTTGATAACACAATGACATCTGGCACAATACCAGCATGTTCAAAGGCAAACATCTTACCTGTTCGGCCGATGCCTGACTGAACCTCGTCAATAATAAGTGGAATTCCTTTTTCTTTTGTGATTCGTCTCATTTCTTGTATCCATTCAATTGATGCCGGGATGGAGCCGCCCTCCCCTTGCACCGCTTCAAAGATCATGCCTGCTGGCGGGAGAATTCCACTCTCAGGGTCATTTAATACACGCTCAATATAAGAGCTTGAAATGCGATGTGAGTCTTTACCGCCAATTCCAAATGGGCAGCGGTATTCATATGGATAAGGCAGGAAGTGAACATCTGGCATTAATCCTTGTACTTTTTCTTTTGGCGATAAGTTGCCGCTTAATGACATCGTGCCATGTGTAGCACCATGATATGCTCCGTGGAATGATAGAATGGAACGATTTCCCGTCGCTGTCTTGACTAATTTAATTGCTGCTTCTATAGCATCACCACCAGTTGGTCCACAAAATTGAATTTTTGCTCTTTTTGCAAACTCTTCTGGCAAGTGAGAAAAAATCTCATTCACAAATTCTTCTTTAATCTCTGAAGTGATGTCCAGCGTATGCAACGGTCTTTTTTCATGAAGCATACGTTCAATAGCATCTATAACAACCGGGTGATTGTGACCAAGGGCAAGTGTTCCTGCACCTGCTAGGCAGTCATAAAATTCTCTACCATCTGCATCTGTCACGATCATACCTTCGGCTTTTTGCATGGCTAATGGGAACCGTCTCGGGTAAGACCTTGCATTAGATTCTCTTTGACTTTGTTGCTCTAAAAATTGCTGATTTTTAGAAACGGTTTTGATGGACATAATAAAACACTCCTCCAATTGATAAAGATTATCATTTTCATTTACTAGCCTAGAGGATGTAAGATACGAAAGTCAATTGTATTCAAAAAGATGATTCTAAAAGCATATGAATGCTATATTCTCTTTTTAACGAGTAATTTCGTGTATTTTTTACAAACATCTACAGCCATAAGGGCGATGTAACGTTTGAGTATGAAAAATATTGAAAAAAATTACAAAACAATTCTCCTGGTTCTTTTGCTCTATTCGTTGTAGCTCCCCTGTTTGATACAGGACGGCCGAATGAAATGAATGTAGTAAAACAAAAAATGAACGTTATTTTATCTTGATATAAATGGTTATGATGGTATAATTTCTCTGAAACGAAAGGGAATCGAGGGAGATCTGATGATTTTAACGAAGCATGACCTTCACCACTACTTGGCACAAGATCAGAAAGCACTTGCCATCAATCGAAAAAGACCAAAGTGGCTTGGGGATGATATTTGGAAATATCAAAGATATTTACGAAAATATGAGTACTATACGAATAGCGGTGCTACGTTACGCAAATGGTTTTATCGTTACTTACATAAAAAGAAAGGCATGCAGCTTGGCTTTGATATCCCAATTGGTGTATTTGGACCTGGGCTCAGAATCAACCATACTGGGCTGTTGATTGTGAACAAGCATGCCAAAATCGGCGCGTTTTGTGATATTCATCAAGGTGTGAATATCGGTCAAAACCATCATGAAAAAGATGTGCCCGTCATCGGAGATCATGTATGGATCGGCCCTGGCGCTAAACTGTTTGGAAATATTTATATTGCGAATCATATTTCCATCGGAGCAAATGCAGTAGTGAATCGCTCCTTTCATGAAGAGCGGATTGTCATTGCAGGTGTCCCAGCTCAAAAAATAAAAGAAAAAAGCCCTTCTTTATGAAGGACTTACTTGACCAAAGCAGTGAGCCACATGAGATAAAATAAGATGGATAAACATGAGGATCATCCTGCCCGAGCCCATCACCATTTATCCTATGATGCTTTGGCGCAATCAAACCATCAATCGGTAGCAACTTGAAGTGAAACAAATCACCACAGCCGTACTCTCTAATTTGCGTTGGAGTACCCGAAGACCAGCATGAGAAAGTACAAGACAAAGACGAGGATGGCAATCGCATAGATGAAAATGGACACAATCAGTACTGTCCAGCCCAACCCTTTTCTTCCTGTTTGAATGAGATATATTCCAAGTGTGAAGAGCCCGAGTAAAAGACCTAAGATGGCCCATAACCATTTATTTTTCCCGTGTTTTGGTGCATCAACGAATAGGTAGATTGCGACTAAGATGGATACAAACCAACCTGTAATCCATTTCACATTCATCCGCCACCCTTCTTTTTCAATTTATTTAATCTTACTATACTTTTTTCCTAATCTTAAAAACAACTATTCAAATGAATGATTCGGAAGGCTTTGCCATTCTTCTCTCAGCATCCCATACCGCATCGAATCATAATACTCCCCTTGATAGTAACGTACCTTACGCAGTCTTCCCTCAAGGATAAACCCGCATTTCTCTGCGCAACGCATCATGCGTTCATTTCCAGACCAGGTGGTCAGACCGATGCGTGGGATATCAATGTGTGAAAAGAGTTCATCGATCCATAGACGCAATGCCTTTGTTCCAACGCCCCCATTCCAAAAACGTGAGTCATAAATAAGAATCCCACACTCCAGCCAGCGTGTGCGTTCATTCTCCCAATAATAAGAAACTGTGCCCTTTAATTCACCTCCGACATCAATGCCAAATAGTTTTGGCAGGACAGAATCATCCTGTAAATAGCGTTTTTTAAATGCAGCAAGCGATATGTCATGTTCAATAAAATACGGTGCATTCCACTTTCGATAGGCCTGGTCTGGTGCTTTAAACCTTAAATGCCATACCACTTCTAAATCGGTTTCGTCTAATGGACGTATGCTCACAATCTCTTCTTTTTTTCCTTTCATCTGTTCACGTTCCTTTACTTTGTCGTTCTTTTAGCAAGATGACGATACTCGATAGGCGTCATGCCTTCATTTTGCCGAAACAGCTTTGAAAAATAAGTAGGGTCATCAATGCCTACATGTTCTGCAATGAGAGCTATTTTTTCATTCGTTGAAGCAAGCAGGCTTTTGGCTTTTTCAATTTTGAGTCGATTGATGTACTGACTCGGCGTCAGTCCGTACACGGTCTGCATGCACCTTGTCATGTAATCAGGATGATAATGAAGAATCTCTGCCAGCTTCTCCATCTGTAATTTTTGCGTAAAATGACGTTCAAGATAGTGAACCACTTCTGAAGCGACAGTCTCCTTTGCACTTGGAATATGAAATGCTTCTTTTTGTAAATGAATGAGCATTTCCTCAAATTGAAGCTGCTTTTTGAGCTGAAGTTCAGACGCATCATCATTTAAAGCGCGCATCGCTGAAAGATGCTTCTGTAGCACGCTTTCCCCTTTCACTTTTCCTTTTCGGGGCAGACGAAATTCATAGCTTGCTGCTTTTTCAAAAGTGGCTTGATTTTGCTTCATGTCAAACCAGTGTTCTCTCGGCCGATCTGTAAACTCAAATGAATCAATTGAAAAATGCAGCCACTCATAAAGTGTTTCTTCTTTGCATGGCAGATGTCCACCATGGGCAAGTCCCGGTGATAAGATGATATATTCTCCCTCTTTTACGTGATGAGGCACCTCGTCTTCTGTGATCCACAGTTCACCTTTCGTGACATAAAGAAGATCAAATACGGTGAAAATTCTGGAGATATGTCGTTCTCCTCGATGGAATACACCTTTGCCTGAAGCAATATAGACTGGAAATGGCGGTACAGTAAATGTAATAAACGGACCCATATTCATCCCCTTATGAAGTCGGATTTCTCCAATAAGTTTCGGTTTCATCTCTTCTTATTATAGTCGATGCAAGGTACACTATAAATCGGATTTATACGAAAGAAGGCGATGTGATGAAACCACAAGCACTGACAATACAAAAGGTCCAAGCCAAAAGTGAAAAATCCCACCCTTCATTATTTGCATTAACTTGGCCTATTTTTATCGAAATCTCTTTATATATGCTGATGGGGAGCGCAGATACACTGATGCTCAGCCAGTATTCTGACAATAGTGTTGCCGCAGTAGGGGTAAGCAATCAGCTATTAAATCTATTAATTGTGATGTTCAGCTTCATTACGACTGGGACGACGATTGTCATTGCGCAGCTTTTAGGAGCGGGCCGCAAGCAGGAAGCGACCCAAGTTGCCTATGTATCACTAGGCACCAACTTCCTCATTAGCTTTGTGATCAGTCTTCTTATGTTTGTGTTAGCTGTGCCCATCCTGCATATGATGGGCTTATCAAGCGAGCTCATGCCAGATGCAACCGTCTTTTTACAGATTGTCGGCCTGCTTTCTTTTATTCAGGCGCTCATTATGACCTATAGTGCTATTTTAAAAAGCTATGGATTCACGAGAGATACGATGTATGTCACCATCGGTATGAACTTGTTAAATGTTGCTGGTAATTATTTGGTCATCTTCGGACCATTTGGCTTCCCTGTATTAGGTGTCATGGGTGTTGCTCTTTCCACATCATTTGCACGGTTGATAGGTCTTACAGCCATGATTCTCATTGTTCGACACCGCATTGGATTGCAGTTTTCATTCAAGCGAATGTTTTACATCCAGCGAACGCATTTAAAAAAACTGCTAAAAATCGGCATTCCTTCTGCTGGAGAACAACTTTCTTATAATGGCTCTCAAATGATTATTACGCTGTTTATCACATTTATGGGCACGCAAGCACTGGCAGCAAAAGTCTATACCCAGAATTTGATGATGTTCATTATGTTATTTGGTGCCGCCATTAGCCAAGGAACGCAAATCTTAATTGGGCGCCTGATCGGGGCGAAAGAATTTGATGCGGCCTATCGAAGATGCATGAAAAGCTTATACTGGGCCATTGCCATCTCACTTCTTTCTTCTACTGCTTTATCTTTATCATCGACGCATTTACTTACTTTTTTCACTAGCAACAGTGAGATCATTCAAATAGCGAGTCTCCTCCTCATATTGACAATTATTTTAGAGCCTGGACGCTCTTTTAATATGGTCATCATCAACTCCTTGCGGGCAGCTGGTGACGCGAAGTTTCCAGTCTATATGGCGATGATTTCAATGTGGGGCATCGGCCTTCCGATCGCTTATTTATTAGGCATTCAACTTGAAATGGGCCTTATCGGGGTTTGGATTTCTTTTATCGTGGATGAATGGGTAAGAGGTATCTTCATGTATAGGCGGTGGCGTTCAAGGATATGGACGGAGTACCGGTTTACTTCCACATAAAAAGGACTGCGGGTGCAGTCCTTTCAGATTGTTGACAAAGGGCTAAAACGAACTTTATTTTACCCCTTTGTCTTCTTTTCATTACGTAATATCTTCTAAAATAAGTGCTTTTTCTTGTGTTGAAATATATGACCGCTTCGTAAAGACGCGGTATTCGTTTTCTCTAGTTTTATCTAAAATAGCCTTATAAAAGTGAGCAGCTGCTTTCACTGGTATCCTTGAATAAAGTGGGAATTCATGGAGATGGTCAAAAAATTCCTCATAGTACGCCTCTGCCTCAAAAGCAATATATTCCCATACATGCTGGAAGGCTTGATTGACGATCCCTTCTTGTAATTCTTGCTCTGTATACCCAAATTGATCCATGACTTGTTTTGGCAAATAAATGCGGTTCCTTTCCGCCTTATCCTCACCAATGTCTCGAAGAATATTGGTCAACTGCATGCCAATCCCAAGGGAAATCGCGGCTTCTTTTAGCTGTTCTTTTTTACGCGGTGCAATGATCGGAAGCAGCATTAATCCAACTGTACTTGCGACATGATAGGAATAGATGAGCAGTTCATCTAACGTTTCATATCGATGTTGCTCTAAATCCATCTCCTGTCCTCGCAGCAGGTCACGGAATGGGGATTCATCCATACGAAACTGTTGAAATGTATACTCCAGCGCCACCCACATTGGATCATCACGATCTACTTCTCCTTGCAAGAAACGTTCAAATGCCTCCTGAAAAGACGCCAGTTCTTCCTTTGGTGAAGGAGACTCATCTACAATGTCATCCGCTCTCCTACAAAAAGAATATACGGCCCAAACAGCCTGTCTTTTCTTTTTAGGCAGCATGGAAAAGGCACGATAAAACGTTTTTGAATGGGTTTGAATGGTCTCTTCACATATTTTTAATGCTGTTTGCACATCAACCACTTAGCTTCACTTCCTTTCTGTTGTTCAGCTCTTTAAGCAGTACAGAAGCCATGAGCTTTGCACTTTGCATCACGATCGGTACCCCGCCGCCGGGATGGATGGAAGCACCTACCGCATATAGATTGTCTACATCTGCAACCTTTACTTGCGGGCGAAACACACCTGATTGAAACAAATTAGGAGCGAGTCCAAAGCTGCCGCCTTCAAACAATCCTTCTCGCATTGAATCATTCGGTGTTCTCACCTTTTGCCAGACAACCGCCTCTCGCAGCTGTGGAAAGCCTCTTTTCTCAAGACGCTCCACCATTTTATCCACAAAGTCTGTCTCTTGTTCCCAATTGATGTGATCTCCTGATGGAACAGGAATGAGCATATATAGGACACTGCTGCCTTCTGGGGCAAGGGATGGATCGATGGTCGATGGATTAAAAGTATAAAATGATGGATCTTGAGGTATCGTTTTCGTTTGGAACACCTCACTCATATGCTGATCAAAGTGTTCTCCCATGAAAAATTGATGAACAGGTGCTTCATCGTATACTTTGTTTAACCCTAGATACACCATCACGCAGCCGGAGGATGGAACGTATTTACGCCGGTCTTGTTCACCTAAACCAAGCTGTTTTAACGCCACTGGATAATCTCCGTTCATCACAAATGCATCAGCTGCTATGTGCTCATCATTTATTTTTGCCTTGACCACACGTTTCCCCTCAAACTCAAATTGTGCGACTTCTTCACTTTTTCTTATGTGTACACCCGTCTTTAAGAGCTGTCTCTCCAATATATCTACTAAACTCGCATATCCGCCTTTTAAATAGTGAATTCCGTGTGCGTGCTCACTATATGAAACAAGCGAATAAATGGCGGATGCTTCATACGGATTTCCTCCGACATAGAGGGTTTGAAGTGCATATGCATCTCGGAGGCGCTCATCTGAAAAATATTTTTTGAGAGAACTTTGAACGGTTCGATATGCTTTTAATTTCATTAAAATCTTCATGTTCGCTTTTGTAAAAAAGGTTCGTTTTTCATGAAATGATTTTTCTAGAAAAGCTTCCTGCCCTTCTTGAAACCGATCCGTCATTTCTTGCATAAATGTTAAATATCCCTGTTCTTCCTTTGGAAATACACGTTTGATTTCTTCTAGTTGTCGCAGTGTATCAGAGTATTTCGTATAGGAGGTTCCATCTTGATAGTGGATCGTATACAGCGGATCGAGCTGCAAGAGATCAAGAGATGTTTCATCAATGCCTACGTCATGTAAAATGCCTTTTAACATATCAGGAAGTAGGACAATGGTCGGACCTTCATCTACTTTATATCCTTTCTCACGTACAAAAGCAAGTCTCCCGCCGAGCCGTTCATTTTTTTCAACAAGGGTGACATCATGTCCAGCTTTTTTTAAATAGAGAGCTGAGATCATTCCGCCAATACCGCCGCCAGCAATCAATATATGTTTTTTCATGAGGCGCTCCCCTTTTCTTGATGTGGCACTCTTTTGTGCGTATGTTTCTCTTTTGACAGAATCGCATTTGTCGTAATACGCGCTGATTCTAAAATGGTTGGCAATCCGCTGCCCGGGTGGGTTCCTCCACCAACGAGCCAGCAATGTTTCAACTCATCAAATTCATTATGCGGCCTGAGTACCATCATCTGCGTCAATTGGTGACCAAGATTAAATGTAGCTCCTTCATACACGTACAGCTCTTCTTCCCAATGCTTCGGCGTGATCATCCGCTCGACTTCAATATGCTGCCTGATATTCTTAAAGCCTGTTTTCCGCTCCAGCGTATCCAGCACAAGCTCTCTAAATTCTTCTTGATACACTTCCCAGTCAATACCGCTTTGATTATTGGCAACAGGTGCTAACACATAAAGAGCGGACTTGCCTTTTGGCGCAAGCGAATCATCTGTCACACTTGCATTTTGAATATAAATGGACGGATCATCCGGCAGCTCAAAGGTTTTCGTAATCTCTTTGACGAACTTCGCATAGTCATCGGAAAAAACGATGGTATGATGTGGCTCATCATATATCGTATCTAAACCTAGGTACAGCATGAAGGTGGAACATGAGAATTTTTTCTTTTTCAGTTTCTTCTCGCTATATTTCTTTAAAAGACCCGGCTCTACAAGCTTTGTCATCACGTGTGCAAAATCACCATTTACGACCACCTCATCTGCCTGTATTTCTTCACCAGTTTCTAAGCGAATGCCCTTCACTTTCCTGCCTTCCGTCAGCAACTTGTCAACTCCAGTTGATAGATGAAGGGTAGCCCCAGATTCAACAGCTGCCTTTGCCATCGCTTCTGACAGCTGATTCACTCCGCCTTTCGGGTGATAAACGCCTGTGTCATGCTCCATAAAGGAAAGAATTGAGAACGCTCCTGGGCATTCCCAAGGTGACATCCCTAAATATTTTGATTGGAATGTAAAGGCATATTTCACTGATTCATTTGAGAAATAATCCGACAGCACATCATATAAGCTTTTATTTAATGAGAGCTGAGGAAGTGCTTTGATGACTTTTGGTCGCAAGTAATGATGGAAACGATCCATTTTACTTTGTAGAATCGGCGTTAGGCGGTCCATTTTTCGTTTTGTATCATTCATAAAACGTACATACCCCTCGCCCTCACCAGGTGCAAAGGCTTCTAGCCGTTTGTACATTTCGTCTCGATCTCGAATCATATCAAGCTTCTCATCTTGAAAGATTAATCTATACATTTCTTTTAATTCAATCACATCTATATAATCATAGAGATTTTTACCGGCAAAGGTGAACAGTTCCTCTGCAATATGAATCATACTGAGAAAAGTAGGACCTGTATCAAACGTGAAATCACCAAGTTGAAACTTAGAGTTACGTCCGCCAACAAAGGACTGTTTTTCATATATATGAACATCATGTCCTTTGCTTTGCAACATCATAGCTGCTGCAAGTCCCCCTGGTCCTGCTCCGATCACAATGATTTTCATTATCCTTTTTCCTCCAAATTAATTCACTTTAAGTTAATTATACAAATTGAAGCGGTTAGATCAACTTTTGATGTGCTCTAAAAGTCTCATGTTATGTATCAAAAAAGCCGACTTCCTTTCAACAAGTGCAAGAAAGCCGACCCTTTGTTATGCTTCTATATCAATTCGATATGTTTCAAACCAATGATGAATCTGTGCCAAATGGGCAATGAGCTGTGGGCCTTTCATTAACTGACCATACCAAGGAACCTGGAAAGAAGCCCCTTCCGTTTCAATCAGCTGTTTTAATTGATGTGGAACTAAAAATTCATGAAGCACAGAATCCTTTTGCGCGAGACAATCTGTTAACATCTCTTTTACCGCCTGAGTATAAGCAGGATGATGTGTTTTCGGATAAGGGCTCTTCTTGCGATAAAGCACTTCATTCGGTAAAATTCCCTCTAATGCTTTTCTCAAAACCCCTTTTTCCCGATTTCCATACATTTTCATTTCCCAAGGAATATTCCATACATACTCAACAAGACGATGATCTGCGAATGGAACACGTACCTCAAGGCTCGCCCCCATGCTCATACGATCTTTTCGATCCAGCAGTGTTGTCATAAACCAAATCATATTTAAGTAAAAAAGTTCTCTTCGGGCTTTATCTACTCCAGTTTCCCCATCTAAAAGAGGGGTTTCTGCCACGGTTTCTTCATATTTGCTTTGCGCATATTCCTTCAGTGATAATTTCTTTTGCCATGAGTCTTGAAGAAGCTGAATGCGTGCTTCCGTTGATCTCATCCACGGAAATCCATTGGTTTCGCTTGCCATGTGAAACCATGGGTAACCTCCAAAAATTTCATCTGCACATTCACCTGATAAACCGACAACAAAATCCTTTTTAATTTCTCGGCAGAACCATAGTAAGGAAGAATCAATATCTGCCATCCCCGGCAAATCTCGCACTTCAACCGCTTCTTTCAAATAAGAAGCCAGCTCTTTTTGCCCAATGATACAGCTATGATGATTCGTTTGAAACGCTTTGGTCATTCGATCAATCCACGGGCCGTCAGCATTCGGCTGAAATTGACTTGCTTCAAAGAATTGATCATTTCCGTCGTAATCAATGGAATACGTATGCAGCGGGGCTTTCCCTATTTTCTCAAAGTGCTTGGCGGCAATGGCCGTAATGGCACTAGAATCCACTCCGCCCGATAAAAACGTACATACAGGCACATCTGAGACGAGCTGTCTTGTAACAGCATCCGTAAAGAGTTCCTTCACGTGCTGAGCGGTGTCATCAAGCGAATCTGTATGCTGCTTGCTTTTGACATTCCAGTACCTCCACACACGCAAACCATCTTTTGAAAAGGTTAGGGCATGAGCAGGTCTCAGCTCTTTCACCCCTTTAAATACGCCTTGCCCTGGTGTTCTAGACGGCCCTAAACCAAAGATTTCTGATAACCCTTCATGATCCACTTTGGCTTTCATTTCAGGATGAGCTAGAAGTGCTTTGATTTCTGAGCCAAACAAAAAGGAATGATGACGTTCTGTATAGAAAAATGGCTTGACACCGAGCCGGTCTCTCGCTGCAAATAATAATTCACGCTCACTATCCCAAATGACAAATGCAAAAATTCCATTAAAATGGGTCACACACTCTTCCTTCCATTCTGTATAGGCGTGAAGAAGAACTTCTGTATCAGAATGCCCAAGAAAGCGGTGCCCCCTTTTGAATAATTCTTTTCGTATATCCTCCGTGTTATAGAGTTCTCCATTGTATACCACCGTATAATCATGGTGTTGATGGGTATATGTCATCGGCTGCTTTCCGCCTTCAACATCGACAACGGCTAACCGTTTATGGCCGAAAAGAACGTGCTCACTTTTCCACGTATTTGTATCATCCGGCCCTCGTTTAGATAATGTATCTGTCATTTGATTGATTACATGATCCTGTTGGATGAGCTGCTTTTTAAAGTCTGCCCAGCCTGTTATTCCACACATCATCATCAGCTCCCATCCGTTTTTCATCAAGTGTTCTCATTTAGCCTTTCTTAGTTTATGCATCGGCTCCTTGATAGTTGATTTGTCCTTTTTTCCCCCTGTGTATAGGACAAGCTTCATTTGGTAAGAAAAGAAAGAGGAAAGGAGGTTTTGCGAATGGAGAACCGAATGACATATCTTCAGCAAAACCACCCAAAATGGTGTAACGGGTACTTACTGATGGAAAACGGTCATTGTCTGATTGAAGACGAAGAAGGAGACATCATGCTGCCTGAAAGCCTTCAAAGTTCTATGATCTGTTTGAAAGAAAAGGAGCGATGGACAAAAGGAGAATTGCTCGGGTCTGTCGTTCTTTGTGAGAATGGGAAGTTGATGGAGGTAAAAGGCGGTGAACGCATTCAATATACAGCGTCTCTTTCTAAAGGGTGGCTTGATTTGCTCATGTTCGTACCGGAAAGCGTCTTTTATCAGATCATTGACTATGTAGAACAGCTTGGCTTTTCCGTCTATGATTGTGTCTTCTCTTCCTTCCACCCTTCTCATCGCGTGTCTTTTTTTCAGTTTTCAGGAGACATGCAATCACTTGCCCTTCAATGCCACCATCATTCGGGTACAAATCAAGTTCAATTGGAATGGACGACGTCTGACGGTCACCGGCTGATGTCTCAGTTTGATCTCACATAAAAAGGGCACTGCTTTTGATAAGCAATGCCCTTTTTATCTTAAAAGATATGGAAACCGATCGGCAGACGTAAGCCGAGAAGAATGGTCACAATAGCAACCACGATAAAACCAATGAATACACCCGTCACCGATTTTCCTTTTTTCTTGCGTACAAGGACCATTTCCATGAAACCAATCACAAGAATACCAAGTATCATTTTTCCAACATACTCGCCCCCGTAACCCGGGATTTTCATTCCTGTGCGAACATACAGCTCTACGCCTGTTGCAATAATAATCAAGTAGAACAGTCGTACGATCATATGCACAATTTTAGCGCCTTTATCGTTTTTACCTGCTAATGCAAAGGCAACGAAAAATAAAATAATACCTAGCACCCACGCTGTAATATGTAAATGTGTTCCCATTTGTGATTTCCCCCTTTATCAGAACAATTACCTTCTCATCGTACCACGAAATAAGTCGAACACAAAGCGACAATCCTGTGTCAACACGCCTTTATTTGACGCGATTTGATAACGTCCCAATTGGTTCAATTGTTACATCAACCTGATCGCCTGAGGCTAAAAATTTTGGCGGTTCAAAACCTTTGCCGACTCCAGAAGGTGTACCTGTTGCAATGATGTCTCCCGCTTCCAGCGTCATCCCTTTTGAAAGAGTTGACACAATGTCTTCAATTGGGAAGATCATTAATTCTGTACTGGCAGACTGACGAACCTCTCCGTTTACCTTTGTTTCCACATGGAGTGCTCCATGATCCTTGATCACTGACTTGTGAACGATATAAGGTCCCATTGGACAAGTTGTATCTAAGCTTTTTCCGATGAAAAATTGTTTGTGTTTTTTCTGCAAATCTCTTGCCGTTATATCATTTAAAATGGTGTAACCGAAAATGTAATCGTGGACCTCTTCTGGAGCAATATTCTTTCCTGTTTTGCCAATGACAATGGCAAGCTCCCCTTCGTAATCCAATTCACTTGTCACATCTTCATGTAGAAGAATGTCCGCTTCATGCCCTACAACAGAGGTAGGCGCCTTTGTAAAGATCATCACGTCTTTAGGAATATCTGCCGCACTTCCCATTTCCATGACGTGATCTTGATAGTTTTTCCCAACACACATGATGTTTTTCGTTGGTTTTGGAATCGGTGCATGGAGTGTCACGTCCGAAAGCGGATAGACATAAGAGCCGCGGTCTTCTTCTTTTTTCTCCGCCCAATCAAGAAGCTGTTTGACGTGTTCGACAAACTTGTCCCCCATGTTGATGCATTCAGATAAAGAGTTTGGCAATGTCTCCAGCTCAAATAGTTTTGCTTCTGCCTTTTTGACGTCCATCACCCATTCATCATCAATGACGACCCCGATAAACAATCTGTTATGTATCTCACCTGTAAAAAACTTCATGTTTTCCCCTCACAATCTTCATTTCACTACATTATGATGTCTCATTTTTATTTCTCTACGAAATAAAAAAAACCCTTTTTTATCATACTCTCTTTTAAAAAGGGTTTCAAAAATGAAGACCTGACATTTAGCGGTAGCGTCGATACTCCCACATATTCCCTTGATCCCATTTACGATCAACATTTCCTTGATGGCGGGAATGATGTTTTTTCTTTCCGCATCTTCGGCAAGAGTGACTCCGTTTGTGGTGATGAGAACGTTTAGATCGATGGCTGCGGTGTGATTTGCGGCAGCTTTTCTTATGATGTGATCTGTGTTTGCTGCGGCATGATTTTCTTGGTTCACTCTTTTTGCTGCGGCAAGACTTTTTGCTTTTATACGACTTTTTACTTTTGCATGGTTTCTCGCTCTTTACACTTTTCTTTGAACAGCGACTTTTTTTAGAGCGATAGCTTTTATGGCTTTTTTTGCTGCGATGTGACTTACGGCAGCCTCCTCCACCAAAGAACCAGTGACGGCGATTTGAATGACGAGAACGAGATGATTTGTGCGAATGTCCCGATTCTGGTTCACGATCTAAGTGTTGATCACGCCCCTCACTTCGAAGTGAATCAACTGCATGTTCAATATGCGAATGATCAAATGTGCTCACGAACAATTCCCCTCCCAAACTGTGCTCTGACAAAACAAACAGACAAAGCTGTTTATCTTCTCTGCTTTATGTTACGAGACTCGATAGACAAGTGTTCTTGGCGAATGCCTCTTTCTTAGAAAACTCCATGAATACCTACCAGAAGGTACAGGACATTCCTTCAATTTCATATAGTGGAGGAGAATAGGAGGGTGATGAATGCATGGACACAGAACCTTTAAAACAACTGGATATCTGGATTCATCCAAAAGATCTCATGGAATTAAAAAAGGACGTATGGAACGATGAACCCGTCGAGGCCATTCTGAAAACCGGCCAAACGAAGTCACATATTTATGCCTCATACCGAGGATCACACATCCGAAAGCTCAAGAAAAAATCCTATCAAATTGAATATCGAAAACCAAAGCAAAGACAAGGCGAATCCCTTTTTCACTTAAATGCAGAGTACAATGATCCTTCTTTCATTCGCAACAGGTTGTCTTTTTATTTCTTTGAACAAATGGGTGTGTTCAGCCCGTCCGCTTCTCATGTGTTTCTGACCATTAATGGAAGAAAAGAAGGCATTTATTTAAAAATAGAATCTGTAGATGAGCTGTTCCTCCAAAAACGACAGCTGCATGGAGGCGGCATTTATTATGCTGTAGATGATGACGCCAATTTCTCTCTTTTAAGTTCATTTGATAAAAAGCCAAAAAAACATCTTCTTCTCGGTTATGAGAAAAAAACGGGAACTCCTGAACACGACAAGCAGCTGAGTGAATTTATTTACTTTTTGAACACCGCAAGGGACGACACGTTTGCAAATAAGATTGAGCAGTATCTTGATGTAACACAATATTTCCGCTGGCTCATTGGTGTCGTGTGTACCCAAAATTTTGATGGCTTTGTTCATAACTATGCGCTTTATGTGAATGATCAAGGAAGGTTTCAAGTAATGCCTTGGGATTATGATGCGACTTGGGGTCGTGATATTCACGGAGAAGAAATGGCGTTTGATTATATTCCAGTCAGCGGCTTCAATACATTAACAGCTAGATTACTAGACATCCCTGCATTTAAAAGAGACTATTATGCCCTTTTCCAGCACATACTAGATACACATTTTTTAGAAAAACGACTTCTCCCCATCATTGAGACATGGCATGCTTCGATTGAGCAGCGAATTGGAGATGATCCATATACAAAAAACCGACAAGACATGCTGCGTTCAGAGCGAGAATTAATCCGACAGTATATCAACAAAAGACGACGTTATTTACAAACTGAGATTAAAAAAGAGACATCGCGCCTGTAAAGACACTTTCGAATTTTGTCACTTTAGTTCTCATATTGACGAAAGAGCTTTTTTTATAGAAAAATAGGGTATACTAACCATATCCTTCTATTTGATAAAAAATGTGAGAGTTGGCGTCCGTTATGATCAATTATGAAATTGAACAAAAAAGATTACATTTGATTGAGACCGCAAAAAAATTCGGAATGAATGCCGAAGAAACCATCAGGTGCAGTCAAGAGCTTGACACACTCTTAAATAAAGGCATCAAAACCACCTCTAAAGAATGCTCGAATAAAGGGTAAACCATACACTTCATTCCTCTCATCAAAGTTCTTCAAAAAGACAATCACATATTAAAAGACCCATCATAAGCTATGGTGAAACGCCCAAAAACGAAGTGCCCTATTTTTCTAAAGGATGTGCACCGCTATGCCGGCTATTGTTGGAGCCTTTAAAGTAAATGCCGTCGGAACGAGCGGAGTCGTTCATGTTGGAGACTGCATCACCATTTCTCCAAATAGTCAGGTTAAAACGTTTGCTGGCGCAGGCAGTTTTAACACTGGTGATCAATTACGCATTAGCAACTATAAAAGTGTGACAAATACGTATGATAGTGATGTCATTGATCAACCGCTTGTTGGTAACTTGTAAGGAGTGAGAATCCGTTGAACTTCTATATTAATCAAGCGATACAAATTAATTACTTACGTGTGGAGTCTGTGAGTAACTCATCCGTTCTGCAAATCGGCAGTGCTGGATCAATCAAAGCACTCTCCAATCTGTATAACACTGGTAGCTACGTAGAAGCAGCACCTGCCGCAGCAGGCACACAAGGAATTGAAGAGTCTCAAGGCGCAAGCACGGCACCTTTTGTACCGCTTCAGTCACCAACAACATAAGTTCATCTGCAATCCCCGGAGGTGTATGCATATGTATGACTATCAAAACAGCGCTTCACAAATGTATGGCATCATTCAAAAGCAAACACAGCAAATCATGATGCTTGAAAAAAGGCTTAACGAGCTTCAGCAGGAAATGCAAATGATCAAAGATAAACCGACAACAACGATTGAACGGATTGATTATCAATTTGATCAACTGAAAATCGAGCGGCTGGAAGGCACATTAAATATCGGCCTCAATCCATCTGATCCAAATAGTGTTCAAAATTTTGAAGTGGGCCAAACAACAACCCCGGGAATTGGAATGATGCAGCAAGAAATGGCTGATCAATTTTTCAATCAAACACGCCAGCTTGTCGATGCATTCTTAAATGAAGAAGCACCGCAGCTTCTTGAAGAACTAGAGCAGCGATACGAAGGCTCGCTTGATGAAAGCAACAAGCACCATATCATTGAGGACATTCGAAAACAAATAGACAGCAGAATCAAATATTATGCCGGGCAGCTGCCACAAAGGGAAGATATGACCCCGCTTCAACGTTCCGAGCAAATTGCTGAATACGTGAAACATGATGTCAAACGGGCAATCGAGCACTTTTTAGCCCATATTCCAAATGAAACGAAAGGAGAGGAAAACGGATGAATTTCACAGTCGTCAACCGCAACATCGAAACTGGAAGCATTAAAGTAGTTGGGGTATCGTCCTCCTCCCTATTTATTATCGGGGACACGGACCATGTACAACTGTCATCGATTTTCGATACACCGCCAGAATCATTAATTATTGGCCCGTTTGTTCCTCTAGCCCCTCGATAATGATTAAGCGCACATCTCAAGTGAAGTTCTCGAAGGTGAATTCTGTCGGGATTTCAAGTGTTGTTCAAATTGGTGATACACAGGAGCTCTGCCCGAACGTGAAGGTGCTAGCTGTCCAGCGAACGATTAGTTTATTTTATGGAAATGAAGCTGAAAACCTAGATGCAAAAGAATTTGAAGTGTATTATGAGCCGATCCCATTGATGCTGCCAGAACGAGCGGTTAGAACGGCCTTTTATCATGAAAAGCCTCTCATTAAAGTGTCGTCCATTCATGTAGAAGGGGTCTCTTCCTCCTCTATCTATCAAATTGGCTCTACGTGCGGAATAAATGCCGTTGCGCGAGTGAAGCATATTCGAGAGTTATTTAGCAACAATGACGAACATCCGCCAAACTCACAATTGGACCTACCTGCGCATATGATGGTGATATGACTTCGAATAAAGGATGTCGATTATGCCAGCAATTGTCGGACCCATTTACATTAACTCGATTTCTGGGGGCGTCGTAAACGTCGGTGACTCATTTTATCTTTCGCCTAAAAGTTCTTCAAAATCTGCTTTAGGCTCTGGAGCGGGGAATACCGGAGATTTCTTGATTTTAAATAATGGCATTAGCGCCACCAACTATGTGGATCCTGACTTAAATGATCAGAATATGGTAGGCAATGCATAAAGCGGCTCCTCTACACTCATTTCATTTAGAGGAGCGCTTTTTTATGCTTATTTCTTTCTGCGTTGTCTTGATTTCTTTGTCTTGACCAGCTTGCTTGCCGGCTGCTTTCTAATCCATTTGATGTACGGAACAAGCTTTTCATCTTGTCTTAGGGCATCCAGCGTATTCAAACGTGCGGCAAGCTCCTGGTTTGTATAAAGAGCATGTACCTGTTTATGGCAAGGGATACACAGGAAGGCAGTCGGTAGAAAGGCCCCTCCTTCTTCTCTTGGCGTTAAGTGATGTTCTGTAAGGACGACCTCTTGTCTTCCGCACAGCTCACATAATCCAATCGTTTGCTTTGCCATCCTGAGATCACCTCACTTTACATTAATTCCATCGAGACTGTTGTTCCTTTCCCGCTTGGATCTGCTGGGTGGACAATCAGTTTCTTTGGCAGTCTCATCTTTAATTCTTCCACATGGCTGATCACACCAACAGCTAAATTTTGAGATTGTAGCTTCTCTAATGCTGTAATCACCGTATCTAACAAGTCTTGATCGAGTGTACCAAATCCTTCATCTAAGAAGAAGAATTGCAGCGGGAACTCACCTCTCAGCTGAATTTGTGCAGACAGAGCAAGGGCAAGTGCTAAAGACGTCAGGAAAGTTTCTCCCCCAGACAAGCTGGATACCGGACGTCTGACACCTCCATTGGCATCATCCCGCATCACAAAACCGCCCTCTGAATCGACTTCAATGGCATACCTTTGTCTTGTCAAAATTCCAAGACGATGAGAAGCATCACGGCTGACACTTTCTAGCTGTTCTTCTGCTAGGAACTCAACAAATGTATTCCCTTTAAACACCGTTTGAAGCTTATCCAGCCGGTCAATTTCTTGTTGCAGTTCTTCAAGACGTACATGAATGCTTGCAAAGCGCTGATGGTTTGCTTCAATCACTCGCAGATGCTCCTGTGCAGATCCACTCAGCGCTGTCGCTTCTTCAAGCGCTTTTTCCGCCGCTTCTTTTTTTAGTTGAATGTCTGTCCACTCGTCTTCATCCAGCGACTCACCTTTTAACAGTTCAGAAATTCGCTTTAAGTTTGCTGCACATTGCTTTCTTTTATCCTCAAATTCCTCAATTTCCTGTTTGACTGTAAGACGTACAGATCGATCCATTAAAGCAGGTGCTATCTCCTGAGGATGAGCAAAAGGAGTAGATGCTGTTTCTTTTTGCCACGCTTTCTCAGCTTCTTGTTTTCGCCGCTTCGCCTCTTGAAGCTGACGTTCACTGCTTGAGAAATGGCTTTGTGCCTCACTAAATAATTGCTGTGCATGCTTAAATTGCTCGTACGATTGCTGTTCTTTTTCATTTAGATGAACAAGAGATTGTTGAACTTCGTCCAGTTCATCAGAAAGAGAAGCTTTTAAAGGATATCGCTGTAAATCTGTTTCATATTGATCGATCAGGTGTTGCTGGCTTCCCAGCTGATGCGCCAACTTATCGAGTTCCTTCTCTAGATTGTATATGGCTGTTTGCAGATGCTCTTTTGCCTGCTGTTTTTCCTCTAGAAAAGAAATACTCTTCTCAATACGCTCTTGATAACCTTCCGCTTGTTGATCCTTTTCGTCAATTTGTTGCTGCATTTCCTGCACTTGGTTGATTGTCAGGTGAGGAAAGGTCTGTTCAAATTGCGTCAGTTGTTCGGAAAGCTCAGATCGAAGCTCCTTGATCAGCATGTCTAGTTCTTGTATGCGCTGCTGCTCAAATGTCAGTTGATCTTTTACTTTGCTCATTTCTGCCGCTTGATCATAAGTGACGTCCATTAAACGAGCTCGTTTGCTTTCGATTGCTTGAATATCTTGTTTTACGCCTTTCCATTCTTGAATCAGCTGGTGCAAAGACTGCGGATTCTGTACTGCTTCTACTGCTGCAGCTACTTCCGAATCAGGGGCTTTTTGAGATAAAAAGGAGAACTGTTTAACTAATTGATTGGCATGCGTTTCAAGCAGCTGCTTTGCAGCATACATGTCTCTAGCATATTCCTCTGCCAACTTGAGCTCTTTATCCATTTTTACAATCCATTCATCAATTTGGGCAACCGTTTCTTCATGGTCATTGTCTATCACAGCCTTTGGATCATGATGAATCGATCCACAAACAGGACATGGTTCACCGTCTACTAGCTCTGCCGCTAATTCTTTTCTTAATTCTGCCGATCTGACAACATCACGCTGTTTTAATTTTTCTTGTTTTTTGTCCTGCTCTTTATGACTCCATTCTGTAAGACCTCGTTCAAATTCACATACATAAAAATACAATTGCTCTATCGCTTGAAACGATTGATTTATTTTTTCATGATGATCTTTTTGCTGTTTTTGAAGCTTTTCATACGATTGTGTCGCCTGTGCTGAACGCTGTCTTAGCTTCTCAATCTTTTGTTCTTCCTTTTGAATGCTCACATTCATTCTTTGAACATTTTCACTGAAACGAAGTGCGTCTTGTACAAGTTTCCGCTCTTTGACAGAGACTTGTAATTGTTCCAGCTCATGCTTCAACTGTGTTTGTTTCGCAAGCGCACGCTCTAATAAAGATTGCACGTTTTCGGCTTCCGCTTTTTTTTGAGTCAATTGCTGCGCTTTTTCATGGTTTTGCTGCTCTAGTACGGTCTTTTCCTGAAGTGCTGTTTCTTTTTTTCGTTCAATTTCTTTTAATTGAATAAGCTGCTCTTTCTTTTGAAGAAGCCCTGGCTCATTTTCCATTTTCTTTTGCCGCGTTTGCTCATACTCCTGCGTCATTTGATCATAGATCGTTCGTTGATGAAGTAAATGTTTTTCTGCTTCCTGCTTCTCTTTTGATGCTTGAGAGAGCTGCTTTTCAGCCTTTGTTAATGCATCCGCATAAGGCTTTAATGTCTCTGCCTGCTCTGCAATGTGAAGTTGATTCTTTTTCTCTTCCATCGTGGATGCCAGCAGATTGAGGTTGTGTTGTTCCTTCTCGTACGCTTCTTGTTCTTTTTGATACTGCCAGATGGCTTGCGCTTTTGTAAAAGCAGTGAACGCTTCGTCCCGCGTTTGTTTTTTCTCATAAAAAATGGCTTGCGCCTGCGCAGCTGCTTCTTTAGCTTTCGCTAATGCCTCTGGACCAGCTTCTCCTAATCCAGTCAGTTCAGCCAGCAGTTCGTTTTTCTGTCCATAGTGATTTTGAGCCTTTGCGCGTAAACGTTTGACGAGCTGATCACCATATTTCTCCAAATTAAACAAACGCTGCAGCATTTGGCGTCTGTCGGCTCCTTTCAATGAAAGGAATTCCGCAAACTTTCCTTGGGGTAAAACAACCGCTCTCGTAAAATCGTCAATGGTTAAACCAAGTAATTCTTCTATTTTACGATTGACCTCACTCGCTTTATCTGCAAGAACTGTCTGCGTATCACCAATTTCAATCAATCGGCATAACGTCGTTCTAACCTTCATTTCATCTGCCCGTTTAAAGGCACGTTCCACTTTATAAGAAATATGGTGTTCCTTTTGCAAAGCGAACGTAAAGGAGACAGACAGCTTTTCTTCAGCTTGGTTCAAAATACCATGCGTATTATTGAGTGCACGTTCGACCTTGCCATAGAGTGCGAGTGTCATGGCATCTAATATGGACGATTTTCCGCTTCCAGTCGGTCCGAAAATACCAAACACACCTGCATCACATAAGGAGCTAAAGTCAATGGTTTGCTCTTCTCTGAAGCTATGAAGTCCTTTAATGGTTAGCGTGATCGGCTTCAATTCGCTTCCTCCTCTTGCATGTCATTGGCAAGCTCTAAAAATAGCTTGACGGTTTTTTCATCAGGTAGACCTCCACCTGTCTGACGCTCATAAAATTTCACGAACCGCTCTTCAATCGAGAGCTTTTCCACTTGTTTTTGTTCTTCTTTTTGCTGTAACTCTTTAAACTTTGGTCTAATATGGACAAATCCACTATGCTGTTTTCTAAGCTGATGAATTTGTTCGATCGACAGCTGATCTGTTAAGTGAATCTCTAAATCAATCCAGGCTTGAAGATCCCGCTTTTCATCCAGCCAATTGTGTACTTGGCTCAGCCCTTCAGTCGCCTTCCACTTCATAAGTGGTTTACCGCTTGATAAAAACACTTCTTTCCAGCTTGCTGTTTCATTCGGTTTTGCATCCACAATGGTGACTGATTTGGCGTAGCCTGCTTCAGAAAAGCTGTATGCAAGTGGAGATCCAGAATAGCGGGCAATCGTTTTGGCACGTTTAATGGTTTGGGGGCGATGCAAGTGCCCCAATGCGACATAACAAGCCGCCTCAGGCAGACTTTCGGCCGCAACGGTATATGCGCCTCCCACTTCAATCGGCCTTTCCGAATCCGTTTGACTGCCACCTGCCACATAAATATGACTTGTTGCGATATTGACCGTATCCGCCTGAAATTGGCTGCTTAAATGTTGAAACATTTGTTGTATTTTTAAATTGTACTGATCACGAAGCAGTTTCTCTTCAAATGTTTCAGCCAGCACCTCGTTTAGCCTTGCTTCAGACGGGTAAGCGAGTGCTGCAATAGATAGACGTTCACTTGCAGAAGAAACATCGACATGAATTAAATCATTTGTCGGATATCCAATTAAATGAATCCCCTGCTCATTCGTTAAAGGAGATGCGGCTGATAAACGGTCTGGGTTATCATGGTTGCCAGAGATCACAACCACCTGACGCTTTCCTTTATCAGATAATGCAGACAAACTTTCATAAAAAAGCTGTTCTGCGCGAGCAGGAGGGTTCACTGTATCAAAGGCATCGCCTGCCATCACAACGACATCAATGTGTTCATCCTTGACGATTTGATTTAATTCATCTAAAAACTCAGCCTGCTCCTCAAGCCGGCTTCGGCCTTCAAGGGTTTTCCCTAGATGCCAATCCGCTGTATGCAGAATCCTCATGTGATTCACCTCTCATTCATTCCACCTATAAAGAAATTTCTAGATTTCCATCAAAGAAATAAAGGATTTTCTCCTCTAATGTTCTGTTTGTTAAACGTTCTACCGCTGCTGAATACAACGATATTTGCGTTTCATAGCGTTTTTTTAACATCGCTTCAGCTTCCTCTAATCCACCTGAGAATCTGCCAGTCACTCGATCTGTTTTATAATCAAGTAAATAGAGCTTGCCATCTGCTTCAAATAAACAATCAATCATTCCTTGAATGAGCACAGGTTCACCTTCTGTATCAATATGACTGTATACCTCTTTAACCGGTAAAACCATACTAAACGATACTTCTCGTTTCACCCAGTCCGCATTCCGCAGTTTTTGACCAATAGCAGTAGAAAAGAAGGCCACAATTCCTTCTCGATTGATGGACTGGATTTGTTCATCTGTTAGTAAGTCTTTCTCTTTTAAAGAATGGAGCAGCTCTTCTACACGAGATTCATCATATGGTTCATTTGAAGGAAGAGGAATATGCTGCATGACTGTATGCATGGCCGTCCCTTGTTCTGCGGCTGTGAGTGTTTTTTTCTTCATAAAAGTCGGTCGTTCGTACAGTGTCGCATGAGCTTTTCGAATGGAAGCAGGCACACTGTATTCATCCTGTATTTCTTTCATTCTTTTGATCTCTGAAACTGACTGCTTTGTCCCTACTTGGGAGGCCGCTAAATATGGATAACGCCATGAAAGTCTTTCTTTTACTTCCTCCTCGTAATCGCCATATTCTTGAACAGGCACACCTTCCATTAATGCTTGTACCACTTCGTCTTGTTTTTGTTTTTCAAGTGACATGTCTTCTTGTAGAAGATCGGACGCTTGATGAAAGGTGATAGAAAATGATGATGGATGCAAGAGAACGACTTCTCTCGATTCTTCTAAAAGAGAAGACATCGCTTGATGACGGATAAGAGCAGGGCCAATAAAATCTAAGTATGTTCTCGCTTGATATCGTTCAAAATCAGGGAGGAGCCAGTCGTCTCCGTTTGCGGCATTTTGCCACTTGCTTAAAGCTTTCACTTGATTTTTGACAGAGCCGACTAAAAATAATTTTTCCTTCGCCCTTGTGAGCGCCACATATAGAACCCTCAGTTCTTCAGATAATAACTCTTTTCTCATCTTTTTTTTCATCGCGATCAGCGGTAATGTTGCATAACTAATTCTCAGCTCAGGATGAATATATTTGCTGCCAAAACCTAATTCTTTATCGAGCAAGTAGGACTGGTTTAAATCCATCATGTTAAAGTTCCTGCCAAGTCCTGCAGTAAATACAACAGGGAATTCGAGTCCTTTACTGCTATGAATGGTCATCATGCGGACAACATCCTCTGTTTCACTGAACGTTTTTGCCGCTCCAAGATCATCTCCACGCTCTTGCATTCTTTCAATAAATCGAAGAAATCGAAACAGCCCTCTAAATGCAGCCTTTTCATACTGTTTCGCTCGATCATATAAAGTCCGAAGGTTTGCCTGTCTTTGCTTACCTCCTGGCATCCCGCCGACATAATCTAGATATTGTGTATCTCGGTACACTTCCCAAATCAGTTCTGCTACCGAATGCTGAATCGAAAAATCACGCCATTTGCGTAATTGAAGGAAGAATCGCTCCAGCTTTCTGCATGTCGGATGATCAGAGTGTGTCACACTCATAAATGCCTTCACAGCGTCATAATAAGTGCCTTTTTTATCACTGGTTCTAATCAGTGCCATCTCATTTTCGTCTAAATGAACAAGAGGTGACCTTAAAACAGCAGCGAGCGGAATATCTTGATATGGATTATCAATCACTTTTAACAAAGAAAGAATGACAGATACCTCTGTCGCTTCGAAATAGCCTGAGGAAAGATTCGCATAAACAGGGATTCCCTGCTTCTTCAACTCTTCCATCATTTGCGGAGCCCACGGCATTGAGCGAAGCAAGATCACAATGTCTCGATACTGCAAGTTGCGGGTCAGCTGCTGTTTTGCATCGTACACTTGAAAAGGCTGTTCTACCAATTCTTTTATTTTCTTTGCAATCACTCTCGCCTCAAATTGTACCGTCTCTAGCTCTTCTCGTTCTTCATCGCTTTCTGTGTCGTGCTGATCTAAATGAACAAGAAGCATTTCTGTCGTCGTATCTTCGCTTTGCGGATAACTCGCTCCAAGCTTTAATTCAGCTTGTTCGTCATATTCAATTTCTCCAACTGTTTCTCCCATCAGCTGTTTGAACAGAAAGTTGGTACTGTCTAATACATCAGCCCGGCTACGGAAGTTTTTATTTAGATCAATTCTTTTACCTGTTTCTTGGCTATCTGCTTTAAATTGTTTATATTTATTTAAAAAGAGCATCGGCTCTGCAAGTCTAAAGCGATAAATGGACTGCTTCACATCACCAACCATAAAGCGGTTGCCTTCTGCAGGATGTTTCCCTTTAGACACGAGCTTTAAAATCGTTTCTTGGACAAGATTTGTATCCTGGTATTCATCCACGAGAACTTCTTCAAATTGCTTTTGATAGTATTTAGCCGCTTCTGTTTCAATGAGATTTCCTTCTGCGTCCTGCTTCGCTAAAATGCGCAAACAATAATGTTCTAGATCCGAAAAGTCTACGATTGATTTTTCTTGTTTTGCTCTTTCGAAACGCTCTCCATATTGAATCACAAGCTCTACAAGTGTTTCTACAACTGGCTTCATTTCAGCCAAGCTTTTTAAATGCTGATCGGGACTGCGCATAAAGTATTCATCTTTTAGCTTTTCTAATTGTTTTTTGGCTTGATTGCGTGCATCTGTTGCTTTTTCTAACAGAGCTGGGTCATAGTCATCCCCTTTGCAAGTCTTTAACCTTTTAAAATTGATATTTGGCAAAAGCTTATAAAGTGTACCAAAATCATCTTGATGCCTTATTAATTCATTTACTTGCTCTAAATCATCTATAAAATTCTCTGCTCTCGGTGCTGGACCGCCCGGCTCTTTTGATAAAGCGAGCGCTTGTTCCAGCAGTTCCTGGCAGCTTCTTAAAACGAGAGAAAGGTCCTCTTTGATATATGGATAAAAGGGTAATTCTTCTACCTTTGTCTGTGTATCCACATCATAAAGAGAAAGGAATGCCCGCATCCACTGTTCTGGCGCTGGATGTGATCTAGAAAACTCATAAATTCTTTTGACAAGCCATTGAAGATCTAAATCATGCCGATCAGATGTGTAACGATCAACGAGTTCAAAGAATGACGGCTTTCCAGCCTTATACTCATCCTCAAACAGTTCATCTAACACTTCATCTCCTAATAATTCTCCTTCTGTTTGATCAGCCAAACGAAAACCTGGATCAAGGTCAATCTCATAATAAAAGGTACGGAGAACTTGCAAACAAAAGGAGTGCAAGGTAGAAATATTGGCACGATTCATAAGTGACAGCTGTCTCCGCATATGAAGGGAACCAGGGTTTTTAGATAGTTCTTTTTCAAGTGCTTCAGTGATCCGGTGCTTCATTTCTGCTGCTGAAGCATTGGTAAAAGTCACTACGAGCAACCTGTCCACATCAACTGGCTGCTCCGGCCGAGTCATTTTTCGAATGAGCCGTTCAACCAAGACCGCTGTTTTCCCTGACCCTGCCGCCGCAGCAACAAGAATATCTTGTCCTTCTGAAACGATGGCGTTCCATTGGTCATCTGTCCAAGTACTGTTATTCGGTTTTGGTATTTGCATACTGATCCCCTTCTTTTTTGATCCGGTCTAACATGACATCATCCTTCTCAGAGGTGAGCACCCTAAATTCATTATCTTCTATTGATTCATCAAATTGGCAAATAGACTTAAAGGAGCAAAAGCGGCAAGGGGTTTGATCCCTTAATTTATATGGGTTTATCTCTACCTCACCGCTTGTAATTCTTTCTCCTGCCTCTTCAAAGGTTCGCCGAACGTGTTTTGTGAGAATGTGAAAATGATCTTCACTTAATACCGCAGAGTCAGATCGGAAAGAACCATCCTTTTTCAAACCAGCTTGGATGACTTGTGATCTTCCTGATTCGAGTGTTTGATCCATCAACTTCACTGCTTCCACATCTTCGAGCAATAGACCCTTCATTTTAAATTTCTTCAATATTTCCTGCTCAATTGCATCTTCTCCAAGCGGAATAGGCGCTTGAATCAGCGGGTCATGAATATGGAAGTATAAAATTCCTGCCGGTGTCGCTTCCATGCCAAGCCATTCTTTAGAATACGTAATGGTCAGGTCTAAATAAGTGAGCATTTGCAAGGCTAAACCGTAGTAAACTTCTGCTAGATCAAGCCCCTTCTCACTGGACTTATAGTCGACAATTCTTAATAGAAGTCCTTTTGACCCTTCTGCTTTATCCACTCGGTCAATCCTTCCAACAAGCTCCATCGTGCAGCCGTTTTTTAATTGAAAAGTAAACGGCGGCAGAGGTCCTTGACCTCCAAAACCTAACTCAAGTCCAACCGGAGAGAATCCGCTCACTTTTGCATGTTCGCTTAATATAGAAGACACCCTGATGAGGATTTTTTGAAGCTTTTCTTTTATATAAGCATGCCGATTAGAGCTTAATAAAATTTCTTTTTGCAGACGTGGAGCCAGCTGTTCAATTGCATGCCTTGAGTAGGTCACACAATCTTCCTTCGTTAAGTTTTTCCAATCCTTTTTTTGTTCAACAAGCGTATCTGAAATCAGTTTTAAAGCCGAGTGAAAGAGCTGGCCGATATCAGGTGCTTCTAATTTGTAAAATTGTCGGTCTTTTAGTTTTAGCCCGTGGGAAGCAAAATGAGAAAATGCACATGCATTGAATTTCTCCATTCTTGAAACACTGCCCTGAATATGGTCACCGTAAAGTTCTTTTGTGACATTCGGCTTTAAACGTTTCGCTCTATTGGTAAAGAACAAGCTGGACATGATTTTTTTTGATACGTCACGGTTGGACGAGGTCATCAAATGATTATATACACTCCACCATACGCCGCTGATCGGATATTGATTGAGCCATTGTTGCAGCTGCGAAACGGTATAGGATAACGAGACATGCTCGTTTGTTACAAATTTTAATTGCTCCTGATCATCCAACTGCTCTGGATCTAACACATAGAGGGCTTGCTGATGGTTTGGCATCAGTTCCTCACAATACTTGATGAGGGTCGAAGGCAAAAGAGACCGCCCTTCCGTATCTGAAGCTGAATAGGATAAATACAGGTAGTGCGATGGACTGGACAGCGCTTGATATATCAAAAATTGTTCATCCAGCAGCCGTTCCTTCCCTGTCTCTGCCAGCTCTGCTCCTGCCCGCTTTAACCATTCCCGGTCGTCTTCAGACAATACACTTTCATCAGAGGGCCGTGCAGGTATAACTCCATCATTTACTCCAATGACAAACGTACACTTTACTTGATACATTCTGGATAAATCCATACTTCCGATAAACACTTGATCAAGTGAAGGGGGAATCAAAGCAAACTTGAGAGAGGACAGTCCTGTATCCATCATCTGTTGAAATAATGGAAATGAGAGCTCCTTCTCGCCCAGCATTTCAACAAATTCATCCATCAATTGAATGACAGCATCCCACACTTGCCCATGCTGCATCGCTTCAGCTAACCTGCCTGCTTCTTCTGCCTCAAGCCTTGCTTTTTCAAGCTTTTCTGGCACTTGGGCTTCTTCTAGAAAGACATACACTGCCTCCACCATGTCTCTTAGCTTTTGCGCTTTTTTCAATCTTTTTTGCAATTGAAAGAGAGGCGGAACAATCCATTCTTTTACATCATTTAGCATTTGCTCCATTTCTATTTCTTGATCGGTTTGTCCAAAATCTTCATCTAGTGATTGGAAGCGGCGATAATGAAAGCGTGAACCATTCGTCCAGCGTTCACCTTTTACACCGTAAGCAATACAATAGTTTTCAAGCTGATCCGCCTGTTCTCTCGCTTTGTTTTTGGCGAGTTCAAGCGGAAATAAGAACTCTGTTTTCACACAGCGAAACACCGCCTCATACCGCCAGTTCCCTTTTATGACATCGAGGCTCGAACGAATGAACTCAATGAGCGGATGATACTGCATCGATTCATTTCCATCAATAAAGAAAGGAATATCGTAATCTCGAAACACCTCTTTTAACGTATCTTTATAGTCGTCTACATGTCTTGCAACAATTGAGATGTCTCGTAACCTAAGACCTTCCCCTCTTACTAAATCAAGAATATCTCTCGCTACTCCCTCAATTTCAGCTCGTTTATTTGCACTTTTCGATACGGTAAGGTGAGGCGTTTCTTCTTGGTACGGCTGCAAAGGTCTCTGTTCATATTGATTTTCTAAATAAGCTAGATCTGGGGTATGAAGATGCCGCTTATTTCTCTCCAAAATGTTCTCAGAAATAGCCGCTCCGCACTCTTTGGCCAGCTGATAAAGCTGGGAATATGTCTTACCTGTCATGCGAAATAAATCAAGTTCATTTGGCTGCGTGTCATGATAGGAACGATCCACTGTGAATGCAGCTGTTATTTTTTCGGCATGTAGCAAAAGCTGTTCAATGACAAGAAGCTGCTGGGGGGTAAACTGATAAAAACCATCTATATAAATGTGTGCCCCTCTCAATTCTTCTGATAAAGGAATTTGCTGAGCCAGAAGTGTCAAGTAATCCTCTGAGTGCACATACTCATCTTGCAGATGCTGCTCCATCTGCTGATAAAGAACATGAAGGTCATGCAATTTTTCCGCCGCACGTCTTTCTTCTGTATACTCTGAATGCATGCTGGATGCCGAAATTTTTTCAATATCCTCCGGCATCATACAGTACCTTTTGAATTCAGCCATCGTCTTTTCTATTTGCTCAACAAATCCCGGTTTATCACTCGCCTTTTTGAATACCTTAAACTTGTCTTTCTGTTCTTCTATTACTTTTCTTAAGAGCATTTGAATCCCTGTGCTTGTGACAAATTGACGGTTCGCACCGCCAGTCTGCTGTAATATAGACCAGGCAAGCCGAGTAAAACTAAAGACTTTGGCCCTGATCATTCCACCAGCTTCAGACGTTTTTGCAAGCTCATATTCCATTAAAAATGTCATTTGATCCGGGACTAAAAAAATGATTGGCGGACCCAGCGGATCAAGCCGCAGTTGTTCTTTGATTTCTTCTAGAATTGCAGTCGTTTTTCCACTCCCCGATCTGCCTGCTAAAAACTGAATCTCCACGTTCCACAACACCTTTCTTATGTACTCATATTCTAGCGAAAATAAAGGTAAATAGCTATTTTCCTATCACCTTCCCTTTCTCCTCCGATTGAAAAGAAAATAGGCACCTTTCCCGACTCTTTTCATATCATAAACCATCATGATCTAAAAGGAGGCTGGCAATATCATGTATTACGGTTATTATGACTACTCGCCATATGACATGCGCCAAAACACAAGGATCATTGCAGACCTTGAAAAGGCCATCAATGGCGAATATTCTGCGATCCAATGCTATGAAAAACTTGCACAAAAAGCAAAAAATCCTGAAGCGAAAAAAATCATTCAAGAAATACGTCAGGATGAAGTCAGACATTATCAGCTATTTACAAAGCTATACTATTCTTTGACTGGTAAAAACCACAAACCAAGCATAACAGAGCCTTGTCCAGACCAATTTAGGGAAGGTCTCTTATTTGCCTTTAAAGACGAACAAAAAACAGTCGATTTTTACTTAACGGTATCAGACTATGTCCGTGATCAAGGAACAAAGGAATTAATGAAGCGTATTGCTCAAGATGAACAGCAGCATGCCGTCTGGTTTCTATATCTTTTAACGCACCATGTTTCTTAGTTACCCCTATTTTAATAGGAGATCGTATGTTCCGTCAAAAAATGAAATTGCTTTTTTGCTCATTCAATATGTGAAATAAAGGGCTGTCATCATCAAAACGCCTCTTCGCTTTTCCTTTTTTAATGATAAAACGACCTTTTGACCATAAAAAAACTCCTCTGCTACAAATCGCAGAGGAGTTTTTTGTTATTTAATGAAATTTTGCTTCATTACTTTGCTGCTGTTGTTTTAACAATCCATCAATCGATAGCATCTTGCTGCCACTAAGTGTCAAGTAAAGCGCCATGACCATTAAAGAAAGTTCAAATTCATAACCGCCCACAAATCCTCTTGCAAAACCAACTGTGATAATGGCTACAGCCATAATTGGCACAAATAAAGCTGCGAAAAGACGTGTGCCTAAACCTAGAATCAGGGCAATTCCACCAACCAGTTCAATTGTTTTGACAATATAGGCCATAAATTCAGGGACACCAATTTGACCAAAAAATGCAGCAGTGCCTCCTAGTCCACCTTGATATGCTTGAAGCCCATGTAAAAAGAAAATAATGCCTAAGATGACGCGTACAAAAAGTGTTCCTATTTCTTGATTTGTTTTCATATAGTGATTTCCTCCCATTTTTACACTACATCATGTAATGTTCATTCGTAAAAAAAATTAGTAATTTAAGTTGAGCATAATCATTAAGACCAACATGAGGATGGTTGATGTCACAATTGGGATAAGTGGTACATTGAACGGTATGTTGTATGTTGGGTTTAAGATTTTTTGGATTCTTAAATTCAATGCTCGATCTCCAAAGGACACGGCAAATTTTGTTTGTTTTTGAAACTGAGTTCTATTTTTAATGAGTTTCAAAAGGGCTTGCCCTACTCCAAGCTCAGTCCCTGTCTGCTGAATGGCATAGTCATCTGCAATGACTTCACGAAAAACGGAGTAACTTTGTCTCATATGCTTTAACACAGGAATGTACCAAATCACTTTTGTGAGCATAGAGAAAGCGAAAGTCTTTAAAGGATCGTAGCTGTATTTGTGATGTAATTCGTGATAGACAACAGCATCGATTTCCCCTTCATCCAGCATGTCTATAAGCGCTGTTGAGAGATACACTTTTGGCCGAAGCATCCCCATTGCGAAAGCAAGCGGTTCATGGCAATGAAACACAATGATCTCATTTCTATAATTGTCTGATAGACTTTGCGTTGAATGTTGATCGACTGCCATCATCATATTTCTTTTGAAATGAAGATACTTTCTGACCTGCTTTGTCATATAGAAAACGGCAAAACCAAGCGTATACAAGACGAACGCATCCAGAAAATACTTTAAAGGAGTGAATCCATAAAATTCGAGAACAGATTGACATACATGGATCAGGTTATATGCTTGATTCCAGCCAAAAAAGCTTGAGAGTACATAATAGCCCATCTGGTAAAAGATCACTAAGCCAATCAATATACCGCCTAAAAACAGCAGACTCGACTTCATTTTAATCATGTCGTTTCTCCTCTTTTTTGGATGCAAGCCTTGCTTCGAGTACCTTCAGTAATTCAGGATCAGCACTTTCAATTGCGTCCACCATATGATTGACTGCAAGGGGGCCGAAATCATCCATCAGTCCTTGAGTAATCCATTTCGTTTGCTCATTTAGAAATTCTTCTTTTGTTAAAACAGGGTTATAGATAGATGAACGCCCTTTTGTTTTCTTTTCCACAATTCCTTTTTCGGTTAATCGATTGAGTACCGTCATGACCGTGTTGAAATTAATTGGCTTCTCATCTGACAGCTTCTGCTGTACCTCTTTAATCGGCATATCCTCACCTTGATAAAGGATCTCCATAATCCTTCCTTCTAAAGGACCGAAAAAGCGG
Organism: Bacillus sp. FSL K6-3458; assembly: GCF_038005045.1. Taxonomy (NCBI): domain Bacteria; kingdom Bacillati; phylum Bacillota; class Bacilli; order Caryophanales; family Bacillaceae; genus Bacillus; species Bacillus sp. FSL K6-3458. The sequence goes on from NZ_JBBOSI010000001.1 coordinate 3,010,701, forward strand.
TTCAATCCCTTTTCGTTATATTTAAAAGAAGGAATTTTCATGTCATCACCTCACACTAAGCATTGTAGTGTAATTGAAAATGATAGTCAACAGATAACAAAAATAGGGGAAAATCGTTGTATATTGTATTTGTTTTTGAAAAAATTATATGTCATTTATATCAAAAAAATCTCTTTTCTAACAGAGTTAACCATAAGATAATCTTATGAAAATACTAAAAAAATTCGTATTTTATTTATAGAGACTTTTGTATTATAGTGAAGATAACAACATTTCACTTACTGAACAAATATACAGGAAGAAGGTTTATACGTGATGAAGCAAGGAAACAGCCTTCGAACCGATCTCATTTTGATTGCGGTAAGCGGTTTAGGTGGATTCCTTTTGTCTCTAACAGGGATGTCTATCGGCTGGATGATTGGCACATTAATGACAGCTGCATTTATTGCCCTGCGCCGTCCCGCCCTGTTTCAGCGTAAAGGAAAGAATACCTTACGTATTCACAGCAGATGGCTACTCCTTGGTCAATTCATTCTCGGAATCGAACTAGGACAAAAAATGAACATGAAAGTCCTTCACATTTTCGCTGAAAATTGGCTTCCCGTGAGTTTCATGCTCGTCTTTTCTATTTTATTAGCCATGCTCTCCGGGTTTGTTTTATGGAAGCTGAGTAAAACAGATATGCTGACCAGCTTTGTCGGCACTGCCCCCGGCGGTCTTTCCGCTATGCCTGGCATCGCCCAAGAGGTTGGAGCTAATACAGCTGTAGTGAGTCTCGTACAAACGATACGTGTGTTAATGGTCGTACTGACCATTCCATTTACGGTATTTTATTTAAATACAAAAAGCCAATCAGATGTGGTAGTCGCCCAAGGCAGCGCCTTCTCATCAGGCGTTTTCACAATATCAAACATTTCTTGGACTGCTGCACTCATTTTAGGGGCATGGATGATGTCACGCCTAGCCGTGCGTCTTCACTTTCCCGCCCCTTGGCTCATCGGCAGTATGTTAGGTGTGGCGGCTCTCCAAGTAGGGGCAGGCGCCTTGACAGGTCATGATTTGATTCCTTACTGGCCAGCCCAAGCGAACATTGCGTCACAGGTATTTCTAGGGGCAACCATCGGGTCAAAAATGAATAAACAAATGTTTGTCGGGCTAAAAAATACCTTGATTGTGGCCGTCGTCAGCTCAGCCGGATTGATTGCTGCGACCGTTCTCAGTTCAATTGCCATCGCAGAAATAACAGGTATTTCTGTCATTACGGCCATTCTTGCTTTTTCGCCTGGCGGTATTGCAGAAATGGCCACAACAGCTGTTACACTTCATGAGGATTCCACATTTGTTGTGGCTGTACAAGTCGTCAGAATTATTTTGGTCATCGCCATGCTGCCACCGTTTTTTCGTTTCTTACATCATGTCTGGGCAAAAAGACAGACTGATTATAAAGCCGCTAAATAAAAAGAGCCGCTTTGCATAAGCAGAGCGGCTTTCAGATGGTCTGACAACGGGCTAAAATGATGTTGATTTTAGCACGTTGTCTTCTTTTCAGCGTGATAGAAAACCTTTGAAGTCTAGAAAGGTCGAGCACCAGAGCGGAGCGAATTTGACATTCGTGAGCACTGGAGCGCAGACATGACAACGAATGCGAGGCTTTGTCTACACGCTGAGCCGCTTTGCATAAGCAGAGCGGCTCTTTTTTATTCATCATGATTCCTTTTTACACCGACTACTTGATCCTTTGAGATCGTTCCAAAATGCCGGCTGTCAAAGCTATGTATTCGATTATCTCCGATTACGAAGTAATGATTGTTTTGTATGTTCTGACGACCGGTGATGGCTTTCAGCTGAAAATCACCTGTTAGGACGTTGCCCATTTTATGTTTTTTCTGCTCTTTTAAATACGGCTCTTTCCATTTTACACCATCAACAAACAGTTGATCATCTTCATATTTGATTGTTTCTCCTGGAAGTCCAATGACCCGTTTGATCAAGATTTGATTTTTAGGGCCATGAAATAATACATAGTCAAACCGGCTAATTTTTGTGAGTTTTGGCGAGAACTTGTTAATTAATAATTCTGTTCCATCTGTAAATGTCGGGTCCATACTAACCCCTTCTACTTTGTACGTGACAAACATGAAATTCTTTACTTGGAACAACAAGACAATGCATGTAATAATCATGAACCATAGCAATGGCTTCTTTTTCATTAAAAGCCTCCTTTGTCCTCACGCTGACTCATCCGAATATTCAACCTATTTTCTACTCTCTTTCCAACATACCATAATAAAGCAATGACTAGAACCGCAAAAACACTTCTTAACGGATTCTTTACTAAAGCTGAAATGTCATAGCCGATAAAACTAATTATAAAGAGCATGACACACTTCCCTGATAAAGCAGCTAACGAGAACTGCCAGACGCTGATTCTTGATAGACCTGCTACGACATTAACGGCAGCAGAAGGTGTAAAAGGAAAGCAGAGTAAAATAAATAACGGACCAAATCCCCGCTTTTCAACCCAAAGCATTAGCTTTTGAATAGAAGGGTGTCTGCTAATAAAGTTCAACATCCTCATCTGTCCAAATTTTCTGATCAGTAAAAAGACAAGGATAGACCCTGCACTTGCACCAATCCAGGTCAATAAAAAGCCTTCCCATAGCCCAAAAGCATTTGCATTGGCCACCGCAAATGCCACGAGAGGTAAAAACGGTAGAAATGCTTCTATTAAAGGGAGTAATATAGCCACAATGGGTCCAAAAGCCTTGTAGCTTTCAAAAAATGATGTGATATTTTCATGAGTAAATATAGAAAGAAATAATGGCAACTTGTTTGACTCCTTCAAGGTTTGTCTATCTTTCATTTTACATGGAAAACATAAAAATATACAAATGAATCCCTCTCAGCCCCCCCTTGAGATTTTTTAACTCATCCGATATAATAAATAAGAACAAATGTTCTATAAACAAAGAAAGCAGGCATGGACATGACGAGATTATCAAGCGTACAGCTTCAGATGATGGAACAGGCCATCTTTCTTCCAATGGTCATCTCCATCCTCAATCGTGATTTGACGTACCTTAAAAAACATCAAACATTCAAACTAAATGAACCATATATTCAGCTAGTCACCTCTTCATTAAAAGAAGCACAAAAAGCCCTTTATCAACTGAAACAACAGTTACGTAAAGAAAAAATGAACGTACAGCAAATTGAACACGATGAAGGATTTACGACATATTTATTTCTGATAAATGGCTATGAAGAAAAGCATAAATATTTTAATCCCCGTATACGTCATCGTGTAGAGGAAATGCTCACCCATTATTTCCTCCATTCAGGAAAATAATATGGTTATATTTTACATTTAAAGAAGGAACTCTTCAGTTGTTGGCGAATTGATTGTTATACCAAAAATTAGGAGGTTCCAACTCATGTTCAAAAAAATAACAGTACTCACCTTAGCAGCAGGATTACTTGTGCCAAGCACAGTGTCAGCATTAGAACCACTGCAAACAGGAAAACAAGCCCCAGCAGCATCTGCACAAATAACAAGTGTAGCCTATACAACGGTTTCTATCGTTGGAAAACGAGTGAAGTTTGAAGTGAAAGCACTCGAAAATCCTTTCAACATGAATTACTATAATCGAATTGCTTGGACGAGTACGGACGAAGAGCCAAGTGTATTCAATGACAATATTCTATCGGTCATTGTCGCTAAAAAAACCGGACAGACTTATCAAGTCTTTTCATACGAAGCGCTCATTTCGGTAAAGGACAAGATTGAATCAGGTCAAAAGGTGTATGGCTGGGCGCTTGCTTTAAATGGTGTGTGGTACCCAACGATGCCTGCAACCATCTATTATTAAAAAAAGCCTGCCACAGTGGCAGGCTCCAGATTGTTGACAAAGGGCTAAAATGAACTTTATTTTAGCCCTTTGTCTTCTTTTCAGCGTGATAGAAAACCTTTGCAGTCTAGAAAGGACGAGTACTGGCGCGGAGCGAATTTCACATTCGTGAGCACCAGCACGCAGGACTGACAAAGAATGCGAGGGTTTGTCTACACGCTGAAGCCTGCCACAGCGGCAGGCTCTTTCTCCATTATGACAATTCGAGCTGTTTTCTCAGCTCTTGTCTCACTTCTTCTAATCCTGGTCCATCTAACTCAAAGTAATACACATTCCCAGGCTGGTAATCGTGCCCTTTTAACTGAATGGTATCCACTGATTTTAATGAACTCAGTAAAGGGAATAGACCGATCAACTGCTTCATGGATAAATTGGTGGAGACGTTATCCCCAAGTGTATCAATGATGTTGTCATAAGACGGTATGGAAGAAATGGATTTGGATTTTTCAAAGATGGCTTGAAGTGCTTCCATTTGGCGCTTTCCGCGCATGAGATCACTATCTGCCTTTCTCGTTCTCACAAACGCTAATGCTTCTTCACCACTGAGCGTATGCGTGCCGGTTTCCACATGAACTTTTCCTTTTGAATCCTTTTCCATTTGTTTTGCAATGCCTTCATCTTCAATCGTTACGTCAATTCCATTTAGCTCATCGACAATGTCTTGAAACGCCTTAAAGTTTCCTGCAATCACATAGTCTACCGGGATGTTTAACAAATTCTCTACCGTTTTGACTGATAAATCTGCACTCCCAAACGCATGGGCGTGAGCAATTTTATCATATCCTCTCCCCGGTATATCAACATAAGAATCACGAGGAATACTTAGGAGCTTGATCGTTTTGTCTGTTCGATTCACCGTCGCCAGTAAGACCGCATCACTTCTTGCTTCGTCTACCGTTTCACCTGGACGGCTGTCAATCCCTAAGAGCAACACCGAAAAGCTATCCTTTCCTGGATCAAAAGCTTTCACACGCTTTTGCGAGGTCTCTCCTCTTTCTAAAGATACTTGCGCTTTATTCGACGCTTTTGAAATTTTATAGTATGCGTATCCTGTGACAGATACTGCCATGATCATGACAAATGCCATGATAAACAGCACGACTTTCACCCAAGGTCTTAGCCTTCTTTTTGATCTTGTTTTCTCCTTCATCCTTTCCGAACCCTCACTCTATCTTAGTCTCACAATGTAGGTTCCACTATAACATATTTTGATGAAAGTTTCCTGCACGCAACATATTTTTATGTATCCACAATAAAAAAGCTGCTCAAAATGAGCAGCTTCAGATTGCTGACAAAGGGCTAAAATGAACTTTATTTTAGCCCTTTGTCTTCTTTTCAGCGTGATAGAAAACCTTTGCAGTCTAGGAAGGACGAGTACTGGCGCGGAGCGAATTTCACATTCGTGAGCACCTGCACGCAGGACTGACACCGAATGCGAGGGTTTGTCTACACGCTGAAGCTGCTCAAAATGAGCAGCTTTTCATCCATTACTTTTGTTCAATTCCTTTTTTCACTTCATCAATCATCGCATTCAATGATTCAAGGCCGCCGCCTGCTAAATACCACATGTCAGAGTTTAAATACACCACATGATTGTTTTTAACCGCTTTGACTGATTTCACATAATCATTTTCAACAAGCTGTTTTGCAGACGTTTCTTCTCCAATCGCCGCGCCTCGATCCACGACAAATAAGTAATCTGGGTTCGTTTTGACCATATACTCATACGAAATGCTTTGTCCATGTTTATCAGATGGCTCTAGCTTTTGATCTGCTGGTGTGATCCCAAATACATCATGGATCAGACCATATCTTGACTTAGGACCAAATGCCGTCATTTTGCTGTCGTTCGCCATGATGACGAGACCATTTTTGTTTAACTCTTTTGCTTGTTTCTTTAATGCATCTACTTTTTGATCAATGGCAGACAGTTCTTTTTTCACTTGGTCTTCTTTATCGAAAATCTTTCCTAACGTTTCGGCATTCTTTTTGAATGATTCCATATAGTTTGCGTTATCTACATCCATATAAATCGTCGGAGCAATTTCAGAAAATTCATCAAATGCATCTGCTTGGCGGTGCTGAATAATGATCAAGTCAGGGTGAATCTCTGCAATTTTTTCAAAGTTTGGTTCTTTTAACCCGCCGACATTCTCATATTTGTCACTTTCATATTTAGATAAATATGTAGGGATCACTTGTTTTGGTAAGGCTGTCACGTTGACACCAAGCTTATCAAGTGTATCGAGACTTCCCATATCAAAGACGACGACTTTTTTCGGGTTTTTCTTGACCTTCACACCGTCTTTATTCAACATATCCTTTACTGTTACGGTTTCCTCATTCGTTCCCGCTGTTTCTCCTTGGTTACCACAGGCAGCAAGGACAGCAATCGCTGTTAATACTGTTATCATCCAAATCCATTTTTTCATGATTGATCACCTCTTCATTTTTTCAAGAAAAATATAAGCAAATACGCTCACCACGAATGACTTCGATCGGTATGCGCATGTCATAAATGTGTTCAAGTGCTTCTGTTTGAATCACTTCATCAACGCTTCCTTCTTTGATCACCTGACCCTCTTTTAAGGCGACGATGTGATCTGAATAGACAGATGCAAAGTTAATATCATGGAGAACAACAACAATCGTTTTTCCAAGATCTTTCACGAGCTGCTGAAACAGCTTCATCATTTCAACTGAATGGTTCATATCTAAATTATTTAAAGGCTCATCTAAGAAAATATAATCCGTATCCTGAGCTAGCACCATGGCAATAAAGGCTCTCTGCCTTTGTCCGCCGCTTAGTTCATCTAAATATTGATGCTGGATTTCGACGAGTCTCATGTATTGAAGCGACACATCTATCATGTTCTCATCTTCTTTTGTCAAGCGGCCTTGAGAGTAAGGAAAGCGGCCAAAGCTGACAAGCTCACGAACGGTCAAACGCACACTCATGTGGTTCGACTGCTTCAAGATGCTCATTTTTTTCGCAAGCTCCTGAGGAGAGTACGCACGATAAGGTTTATCCTCTAAATAAGCTTCCCCAGTATCAGGTTGAATCAGGCGGCTCATGATGGACAAAAGCGTACTTTTGCCTGCGCCATTTGGACCAATGAGAGAGGTCAGCTGTCCTTTTTTTACACTGACAGTTGTTTCGTGAAGCACTGTTTTTCCGTTATATGTCTTACTGACTCCCTTCATCACGACCATGAACGACTCTCCTTTAAAAGTAGATAAATAAAATACAGTCCGCCGACTAAATCAATCAGCACACTAAGCGGTGTTTGAAACGTAAATACCTTTTCCACAAGAAATTCCCCGCCTACAAGCGCAATGACACTAATGAAAAACGAGCCTAATAGCAAGTACGTGTGCCGATATGTACGAAACAGCTCTCTTGCCACATTTACAACGAGTAAGCCAAGAAACGTAATTGGGCCGACGAGGGCCGTCGCAATCGAAACAAGGACGGCAATGACGATCAGCATCTTTTTTGTGATCCTGTCATAGTCAATCCCGAGATTCACAGCCTGTTCCTTTCCTAATGACATGACATCTAATTTCGCGCGGAAGGTCCATATATAAAGACAAAGTGCCGCAAATAAAAGAGAAGCGAAGAGTAAAATATCTGTGTTCATGTGATTAAAGCTGGCAAAGGACTTGTCCTGTACGACTTGGTATTCATTCGGGTCAATGAGCATTTCCATAAAGGAAGAAAGACTTTTGAACAATGTTCCAAACACAATCCCGACAAGCAGGAGTAAGAAAATATGCTTGTTTTTGCGCTTGAACATGACCGTATAGAGCAGCACAGAAAAAAGAATCATTAATCCAACGCAGAGAAAGAAATTCAGGTTCTTATTCGCGATCATCATATTGGTCGATCCAAAAAGATAAATAATCGCCGTTTGCAAAAACAAGTAAAGCGCGTCTAACCCTAAAATGCTTGGCGTTAAGATTCGGTTATTGGTCAATGTTTGAAACACAACAGAGGAAAAGGCAATCGCGCCTCCTGTCAAAGTCATGGCAAGCACCTTTTTTAAACGGCTCGGCACTGTGTACTCCCAGTACCCCATTTGAAAGGTGACGAAGATGACAACGAATACGGCTGCAATGGCTGCAATGAGAAATAATGTTCGTTTCTTATGCATAGCGCTTCCTCCTTAATAACATGTACAGGAAGATCGCACTTCCAATGATGCCAACCATAAGCCCGACAGATATTTCATATGGATAAATGATCACCCGTCCGAGTACATCACATATGAGCACAAAAATGGCCCCTAATAAAGCCGTATGCGGCAGGCTCTTTTTCAAGTGATCCCCTCGGTAGATCGATACAATATTCGGAATGATTAAGCCGAGGAATGGCAGCATGCCAACAGTCAAAATCGTTACAGAAGTAATCATCGAAACAATCACCAAACCAACTGCCATGACACGTTTATACGTTAAACCTAAATTGACGGCAAAGCTCTCACCCATACCAGCCACTGTAAAGCGGTCAGCATATAAATACGCGATGATCAATAGAGGAACACTTACATAGAGCAGTTCATAACGCCCCTGAACAATAAGAGAAAAATCCCCTTGCAGCCATGCGGATACGTTTTGGATCAAATCATATTTATAGGCTATAAACGTGGAAATTGAACTAACAATTCCGCCAAACATTAAGCCGACTAACGGTACGTAGATCGTATCGTTCACCTTAATATGGCGTAAAATTTTTAAGAATAATAGATTGCCAGCTAACGTAAATAAAAACGCAATCGCCATTTTCATCAGTGGGCTTGCCTGTGTAAAAACAAGCATGGCGGTTAAAATACCCAGCTTGGCCCAATCCATTGTTCCTGCAGTCGTTGGAGAGACAAATTTATTTCTCGTCATGCTTTGCATGATAAAACCGCATAAGCTCAGGCTCATGCCAGCAAGCACAATACTCATTAGCCGCGGGATGCGACTTGAAAATAAGGTGTTCATTTGTTCATCTGATAGATGAAACAACTGTAAAAGAGACAGGTCCTGTACCCCGACAAACAGCGACGCACATGCCAAACACACAAACAACAAACTTAATTGGTACAACTTCATACAGGGTTCACACTTTCTATCAAGCTCTCTGCCACAAATGATTATCATTATCAATTAAGCGACAGTTCATATATTATCATATTTAGTGAAATATTCAATAGTAGAATGAGGGTGAAAACCGCATAAAAAAACAGCTTTTGGAATCAGCTGCTTTTTACGCTTCAATATTCAATTGAAACTGCCCCTGCAGTTCCTCTTCAGCCTCTTGAAATAACTGCCGCAAATTCTCTGCATAATCACCAAGCTCGTCTTTGCTTGCTTGATAATGAATCCACGTGAGCTCTACAGGCAAGCTCACTTCTCCTGTTAAACAGTCCCAAAGGGCATCAAGATTTTTGCCGTAATGATCAGGAAGTTGTAACACTGTTTTTAGTTGATCATGAAGCTCCTCTTGTGATCTGCACATCGCACCATTTAGCTGTACTTTTTTCATTTCCCTCCCCCTCTTCTGTCTTTATTTTAAACGAATTGGAGAGGAAAGAGAAAGAATCCATTTCACTTTTGCCTCTCTCTGAAACTTAAACTAAACAAGATCAGACAGGCAGACAACACGAGCATGAAAAAGAGCGTTAACACTGTCTGAGTACCGTACATATCAGCAAAGAGACCAACGAACACACTTGGTATGCCAAGACCTAGATACGCAAACAAGTAATATCCAGCAACGGCTCTAGCCGCTTCCTTCTTCCCTTTCTCAACAATCAGCTGGAGACCTCCTAAGTAAGTAAATCCATAGCAAGCTGTGCCCGCTAAAAGAGTTCCAGCAAGGACAAGGAATATGGACCCGCTATTAGCACCGAATAACAGCAGGCCATATCCACACGGAAGACAAATAAAACCGATACGAAGCGCTGCACTGCTATTCATCTTTCGGACAAAAGGCTGCATCAGAACACCTGCCATATTAATAAAAAACAGCGCCGGGCCTACCCACAATTCATAGCCATTTAATTTAAGCTGTGCTGGCAAAATCGAAATGACAAGACCGCACACAGACCATGCGAGAGCAATGGCTATGTTCGCAGGCATTGTCCCTTTTGGAAACCTCGGCATGTTCATTAGCGGTTTACTTGCCTCCCCTTGTACAGGCGGCACCAAAAAGAATACAGCAACAATCGTCAACATAATCAAGACCAACACAATCCAATAGCTAAGAGGCGTCAGTGACACTTGCTCAAAAGAAAGAATCGCTGTAAAAAGAGCACCTCCCCCAAATCCAATTGAACTGCATAATGCGATAAACGTTGGGATCCAGCCCGATTTCTCTGGATATAAAGCAATCAAGTAGGCAGTACATGTGCCAACACTTAGCCCAAGTCCCACTCCTTGCAGCAGCCGGGCGACAAAGAGCATTTGTATAGTCGGATGCACGATCATGAGCAGGGTGGCACATAATGAAAAGCAAAGTGCGATCAATAAAATCGGTTTTCGTCCTGCCCGGTCAGACATGCCGCCAAGTAACAGTAATACTGGAATCAGTCCGAAAACATACGCAGCAAACACAAGGGCTGTTGACGCCTTTCCGTATCCTGCCTGCTCTGCATATTCCGTATAAAGAGGGACTTGCAAGTTCACTGCTGTTGTAATCATAAAAAGGCTAAATAAAACGAACACAAACGGAATCATAGATAGCTGTGCTGTTTCTTCTTTTGATGCAGGAATCATGTTACTCTCTCCTCTGTGTAAATGATATGAACCAGTGTACACATGATTTGGATTTCTTCCCACATCCAAAAATGAAGCTATTGACCAGTCCATAATTCCATGTCATCATCATGATGACATGACAAAGGAAAGAAGGTGCACTGTGTACATTCATTTAGACCGTTCCAGCTCTACCCCGCTCTGGCAGCAAATCGTCAATGGCATCATTCAAAAAATTCATACAAACACACTGAATCCTGATGATCAGTTGACTCCGTCAAGAGTATTAGCACAAGAGCTCAACGTATCTCGATCCACCGTACAGCTTGCCTATGATGAACTGCTGGCAAGAGGTTATGTCAGCACCTCTAGAAGAGGCGGAACAAAGGTCATTTCAAGTGATCACAATGCTGCTTCTCCCCCACATCAAAACGAACCGCCTTTTGCACTTCCGACAAGACCTCACTTTGACGAGGCTGAAAAACAAATGGATCACTGGCTCTCGGCCAATCAATTTCATGACACACTTGAGATTGATTTCCGCCATCAAGAACCAGCCATCGACGACCATTTTCAAAACATATGGAAACGCTCGCTTCTAAAAGCATTACAGCGCTTAAATATGAAAGATTGGGGTTATTCTTCTCCGCATGGATTATGGGAAGTGCGTTCAGAGATTCGCCAATACTTATCGGTTGAACGCGGCATTGATATAGAAGAAGACCAAATCGTGTTAACAGGGGGCACACAACAAGCCATTGACTTAATTTCACAAGTCATGCTCAAAAAAGGAGATACAGTCGCAGTTGAAGATCCTGGTTTTCCTGGAGCTAGGTTGTCCTTTTTACATCGCGAAATGACTATTTACCCCGCACCAGTCGATGAAGAAGGAATGATGGTGAATACATTGCCAGAACGTACAAAACTGATCGCTGTAACGCCCTCTCATCAGCGGCCAACCGGAGTCTGTATGAGCGTCAATAGAAGACGGGAGCTGCTGCAGTTTGCTGCGAAGGCTCAATCTTACATATTAGAAGATGATTTTGATGGGGATTATCGTTATCATGGCGGACCGCTTCCTTCTTTATTTTCAGAAGCACCCGATCATGTGATCTATATTGTCAGTTTTTCCAAGGTACTTGCTCCAGGCATCCGCCTTGCTGCCATCATCGGCTCCAAAGCAGTCATCAAAGAAATCGCTGCACTGCAATCACTTATTCAAAGACAGCTGCCGATCATGGAGCAAATCACTCTTGCCTCTTTTTTCAGAGAAGGAGAGTTTACGCGATATGTCAGGCGGATGAGACAGGTGTATAAAAAACGGCAGGCAGCGATGATGGATGCTCTTTTGACACATCACTTTGACAAACACTTCCGTTTATATGGAACTGATACAGGCCTTCACGTCTTTTTGGAAGGAACACCAGACTTTGATGAACAAGGTACGATTGAGGCCGCAAAAGCGGCAGGTGTCGGCATTTATCCATTAAGCCCCTATTGTTATGAAAGCAAAAGGAAAGGGTTGCTGCTTGGTTTTGCCTGTACGGATGAAGCCATGATTCAAGAAGGTGTTCGCCGATTAAAGCAAACACTGCACATCTAAAAAAGCCTGGAAGTCTCTCTTCCAGGCTTTTCATTGTGATTGCTGAACGTTTCCCACTTCTTCAATGAAAGAGGCTGTCTCTTGCAATCCATCTTGAAAATGTTGAGTGGCTGACATAAACAGCTTTTCTTGATCAGGACGCTTTAACAGCTGCTCTACCTTGCTAATTCCTTTTTCAAATGAAGCAAGACCTGTCTTTAATTGTTTGTCTGCCTTTTGATACACAGCTGGCACTTCTTGATGAGTAAGCCCTTTTTGAATGACACGGTCGAATGCTTTCGTCGCTTTTGTCAATTTTTCATTCACTTGAATTTTTCCGTGTCCATCTGAAATAAATTGATCGGTCATGTTTTCATATGCTTCATTTAACTCATCCATATAACGCTGAACCCATTGTTCATACGCAGCTTCTTTTGTGTTTTGTTTTGAAGGCGGCTGACCTGCTTGATTGCAGGCTGTGAGTAGTGTCACTGTCACGGTAAATAGCAGCATCAAATGCCATCGTTTTTTCATACACGGCCCCCATTTCTCTTTCCCATTTGTTCATATCGGTCAAATATGATCAACTTTTACCTCATACGAACACCTTGCAAGAAATGACTTATTTTTATTGTAACAGACCGCATGTATCACTTCTGTGATTTATGCGGAAATGAATGAAAATCCTTCTAATGGTTCACATTTCCCTGCCATTTCATGATGATACAGTCAATAGACGACGAGAAAGGCACATTTGGTTTCAATCTATTTCATTTTCGCCATTTTTTCTCAAATAAAAAAGACCCCTTTCGGCGCCTTTTCCTTAGATGTATGGATTTCAAATGATGATCTTTCTTAGCATGGAAGCTGCCTTATATTCTGCTCTGCATAGCGGCAACACCCTCTATGATCCTACCAATTTATTGCAGCTTTCCTTTACAAGCAATCTCCAGCTCTTCTACCACCTTGCCATCTTGAATGAGGTATGCTTTTTCATGAAGATTCACAGCAGGACAGATGTGATTCGGAATCATTTGCACCTTCTCACCGATCTGTACACTTTGACGAAAGCCTTCATGATAGATAATGGCATGCTCGTCAAATACGCTTGAAACAAATACATCATCATATTCTTTCACTTTGCCTAAGCCCTCTGTTTTGGTCAGCCCTTTTGTACGCGTTTGTGCCGTCAGCCCCTTGGCCCCTACATCTGTAATCACCCGGCGCTCTGTCGGTTTACTAATGACCGTCGTCAGCACAGATGCTGCACAATGTGAATATGTGCCGATTACATTGGACTGGGAAGCATCCATCAAGATGTATGTGCCTGGCCGTATTTCAGTGACTCCTTTTGGAATATCAAATTGAAATAAAAATGGCGGTGTTGATCCAATACTGACGACCTCTAGCGGCATACCAGCTTCTTCTGCAATCTGCGCAAAACGGAGCGTTCGATTAACAGCCTCCTTGTATAATGTCCGGCAATGTGCTTTACTTTCCGCTTGATACGTATGACCATCATGAGAAAAAATCCCCTTTAAATGAACGGCATCACTTGTTTGAATCGCCTCTAATATGTGGCAGAAATCACGTTCTTCAATGACACCAGACCTTCCCTCTCCAACCTCTATCTCAATTAAAACCTCCGCTTTTTTCTCTGATTCACAAAAGACTTGCTCAATCTGCTTCACATGCTCAACACAATCTATACCGAATGAAATCTGTATCGACTCTGCCAGTTTACGAATCCGCTTGAGTTTAATCTCACCTACAATTTGATTGGCGATAAAAATATCCTTGAGCCCATGGGCTGCCATTACTTCAGCCTCTCCTACTTTCGCCACCGTAATGCCAGATGCACCTTTCTCTTCCTGCAGCTTGGCAAGTGCAGGCGTTTTATGAGTTTTCGTATGAGGGCGCAATTTGACATGCTGACGGTCTGCGTATTGCTGCATCGCCGCTACATTCTCCATCATCACCCGTTTATCAATGAGTAGTGCCGGCGTATCCAGTTCTTCATACATCATCCCCATGACCCCTTTCGTTATATAAAAAATTATATGATATAGATAAATTATATATTTTTTTATACGATAATCAATGGTTTTTTCTGCAAAAAAGTGATGACGATGAGTAAGCAGTCCAGCGGCTGTCTGCCGCTGGTCTCTCACTAATAACGATTACGAAGTTCTCTTAAGATAAAATCATACACAAGGTTGAGCTGCTGTTCCTTTGGATACAGCATAAATTCTTGTTTCTTAGGAAGACCTCCATCAAGTCGATCTTGAAATTTTGTTCGGAGATACGCTGTTCGGTGTACCTGACTCTCAAATGACTTATATGAGACATCTAGTTTGACCGATTGCTCATTTGTAAAAGTAACAACCGTATCTCCGAGGGATGATTCCTGAAAGATATGAATGTATTTGTGGGAGATCCATCCGCATTGAGGGCGGTTGGATGAATAGGTTGGGAAGAAATACAGATGATTGGATGAGTCAATCACGATGGGAGGCTTGTGTGATATACCTGTTACTTCATATGTTCCCGCTTTTCTGCCTGCATAGCTTGAGCCAAAGAACCTGCAACTGCGTTCTATAATTTGCAGCGGCTTTAATTCAACGTAAAAGCTTGTCTCTCTTTCGATCACTTTTGAATATACTCGTTTTCCTTCTTCAACCGGAAGGACCGCCATTGTTGTTTGATTAATGACGTATGAATCTAATGGTGTTTCACTAATTCCTGACACTTCATTTCCTCCTGTGTTAATTTTTGGTTATTTTAGATACTATTAATCTATCACCAACGTATAAGAAACGACAGGATTTTTTCAATATTTATTTAAAATTATCTTTTTATCATGTTTTTTAGTACATTCGATCTATCTAAAAGCCATTTTTAAAGATATATCGCATCTTGTCGACTGGACAAGGGGTGTCGATATGGCTCAAAAATAAATTGTCTAAAAATTATAAATTCTTGTTGATTTTTTCTCCGCCAATCCATATACTATAAAAAAGGCATCGGGGGGATTCTTTATGAAAGAGAAAAAAACGTATGCTGAGCTCATGAAGTCCCGCAACACCCAAAAAACCGAAGAAAACGGCGTGACGATTTTAGACATCTATATTCAAATGGTTTTAGATGAGGCGCTTTATAAACAGCGCTTAACCTTCCTTAGAGAAGAGATTGACAAGGCTCTAGATCAGCGTGATGAAAAGCGATTCAACGACCTGTCAGCTCAATATGCAGAACACTGCTTACATTAATTATGATGATTTTACTTGCGGCAGAGAGACAGAAACTTGTCTCTTTACCGCAAGTTTTTTGTTTTTATCCATTTAATATGGTTCCGCCATTCACATGAATCATTTGTCCATTCATATAAGAAGAGTCTTCGCTCGCTAAAAATAAATAACTTGGCGCTAACTCTACTGGCTCACCAGGCCGCTCCATTGGGACATCTCCACCAAATTCAGACACTTCCTTTTCCGTAAATGTGGATGGAATCAGCGGTGTCCAAATCGGTCCAGGCGCTACCCCATTTACCCGAATCCCTTGTTTGATAAGAGATAGAGATAATGACCTTGTAAACGTTACAACCGCCCCTTTTGTCGATGAATAATCAATTAAGGTTTCATGACCTTTATAAGCAGTGACCGATGCTGTATTAATAATACTGCTTCCTTTCTTTAAATGAGGGAGCACCGCTTTTGTTAAATAGAACATGGCAAATATATTCGTTTGAAATGTCCGAAGAAGCTGGTGAGAGGTAATCTGTTCAATGCTTTTTTGCGGATGCTGTTCACCTGCATTGTTGACCAAAATATCAATCGAACCGAAAGCATCTTTTGTTTGTTTGACGACCTCGTGTGAAAAAGCTTCATCCCCTAGGTCACCTGATATTAAAATGACGCGACCTCCCATCTTTTCAATATAGTCCTTCGTTTCTTCCGCATCACGATGTTCATTCAAATAAACAATCGCTACATTGGCTCCTTCTTTGGCAAATAAGACAGATACTGCTCTTCCAATCCCGCTGTCTCCACCTGTGACAATCGCCGTTTTCCCTGTCAGCTTTTTGCCTTGCACCTCTCGATCAAAGATAGGTCTAGGGTTCATTTTATATTCAAGTCCTGGACGTTCGTTCTGATGCTGAGGCGGTAACGTTTTCTTTGGCTGCTTTGTTGACACGTCAGTCCACTCCTTCCTTTTTATCTCGTTTATTTTTATGTGTTGCTCATTTTTTTATGTATTTCGCTCTTGTTTTCACTAAAATGTATGATTTTCAGCATCGTGGAAAAATTATACACAATAAGTGACTGGAGGCGACAACATGGAACAAGAACATAAAGGATCGGAACAAGCAAAGTCGTTATGGCTAGCTGATAGTGAGAAGCCCTCTTTTCTTACTGTCAGCGAAGACCTTACAGCAGATGTCATCATTGTCGGTGCCGGTATTACCGGTATCGCTACTGCATTTGAAATGACAGAACGCGGACTGGATGTCATCATCATAGATGCTGATCAAGTAATGCAAGGAACCACTGGACATACGACAGCGAAAATTACTTCCCAGCATGATGTTTACTATCATGAGCTGATTCAGCATATTGGTATGCCGAAAGCCCGTTTATATGTAGAAGCAAATGAAAAAGCAAAGGAGCTCATCCAAGCACGTGTGAAAGAGTATGACATTGATTGTCAGCTTGAGGTAAAAGATGCTTACCTTTATACAACAGAAGAAAACGGCGTCAAAAAGTTAAAGAAAGAATTAGATGCGTACAAACAGCTCGGTATCGATCGCGAATGGAAAACAGCGCTCCCGTTTGATGCTGGCATCAAGGCAGCCCTCGCCATGACGCAGCAGGCACAATTTCATCCTCTTCATTATCTTCATGCACTGATCGATCAGCTCATTGACCGAGGCGTGCGCATATTTGAACAGACAGCGGCAGTCGATGTAAAAGAAGGAAAACACCCTGCTGTTATCACAAAAAGTGGTCATCATCTGATGGGGCGCTCTATCATTTCATGCTCACACTTTCCTTTTTACGATGGCAAAGGACTGTATTTCACGCGAATCCATCCTGAGCAATCTTATGTCGTCGCAGCCAAAACAAAAAAACCGCTTCCAGACGGCATGTACTTAGGAATTGATCAGCCTGCCCATTCATTAAGAACGGCGAAACTCCATGGAGAAGATGTCGTGCTCATCGGTGGACAAGGCCATAAAACCGGACAAGGCGGAGATGAATCCGCACACTATGAAGCACTAGAAAAGTTTGGTGAAGCGACCCTTGGCATAACGGAAGTCCTTTACCGCTGGTCCACGCATGATATGGTCACAATGGATCAAATCCCTTACATTGGCCGCCTGACATCACATCATTCGAATATTTTTGTGGCAACAGGCTTTAGAAAATGGGGCATGACCACTAGCCACGTAGCAGCAACACTGATCGGAGATTTGATCGAAGGAAAATCGAATCCTTACGAATCCATCTTTACTCCATCAAGACTCGTGTCAGACGCATTCGTAAAAGACTTTATCAAAGAAAACACCAATGTTGCAGCGAAGCTGATCAGCGGTAAATTAAAGCGAGCTGATCAAACAATTGATGATTTAAAACCGGGTGAAGGCGGGATTGTGTCTTATGAGCATAAAAAATGTGGCGCTTTTAAGTCAGAGGACGGCGATATCTTTCTTGTCGATACAACCTGTACTCATTTAGGCTGTGAAGTCGCGTGGAATAATAGTGACCGCACGTGGGACTGTCCTTGTCACGGGTCTCGCTTCTCCATTACGGGAGAAGTAGTAGAAGGTCCGGCTAAAAAACCACTAAAAAGGTCATATAAAGAACAGTAAAATTTCACTGTTTTCCCTTTAAAAAAACCAAAATTATCCGATAAAAAACATAAAGTCTGATATTTTTGATAATCATGGGGGGACAAACACATTGTTATTTAAAAAAGAGAGTAAAAAGAAAAACACTGCTTTTTTCACACAGCAGGATGATGGGATAAAACGAATCAATTTTCCGGAGAATACGGACATTGCCAAACAAATTAAAATGATTGATTTGACGCAGCAAGACCTTTTTATCTTGAAACAGCTGAATCCAATCGTTCAAGATGAAATTGAACATATCGTCGATAAATTTTATAAAAACCTAGAAGTCGAGTCTTCCTTGATGCACATCATTCAAGATAACAGCTCAGTCGAGCGTCTAAAGAAAACACTACGCATTCATATTAGTGAAATGTTTGCCGGTGTGATTGACGAATCTTATGTGGCCAAAAGAATTAAAATTGCACAAGTTCATTTAAGAATTGGACTTCAACCTAAATGGTATATGGCAGCCTTCCAAGACCTATTGCTATCCATAATGGATTTATTTGCCCAGCATATCCAAGATTTCAAAGAATATCAGACGGCAGTGAAAGCGACGACGAAAATTTTAAATCTAGAGCAGCAGCTTGTCCTAGATACGTTCCAAAATGAATACTCTAAAGTTCGTGATGAAGCAGAACTACAGCAAAAAGAGCTTCATACAAAAATTACAGAAACATCTAATTCACTTGCTTCTCTCTTCTCAAACACAACAAATGCAGTGGACAAACTTGTATCAAAATCTGATGAGATGGCGGATATGTCACAGGCTGGCACAAAGATCTCAGCACAAGTTGAAGAGAAATCAATTGGCGGTAAAAAAGAGTTAGAAATTCAGCAGACGCAAATGAACCAAATTGACGGCAGTATGACAAAGATTGAAACAGAAATTAAACGCTTAGAAGAAATTGCGAAACAAATTGAACAAATTTTTGGGATCGTCACAGGTATTGCGGAGCAAACGAATTTACTCTCTTTAAACGCTTCAATCGAATCAGCTCGAGCAGGTGAACATGGCAAAGGCTTTGCTGTCGTTGCAAATGAGGTTCGCAAATTATCAGAGGATACAAAGAAAACGGTTTCAACTGTATCTGAGCTCGTCAACAACACAAATTCACAAATTGCCATTGTGTCACAGCATATTGCTGATGTGAATTTACTTGTGACAGACAGTAAAGAAAAAATGACCCAAATCAACTCGCTATTCGATGATATCGTCAGCAGCATGAACTTAAGCAAAAACCAAAACGGAAAAATTGAAATAGATTTGCAAACATTCCTAAACGAATTGAAAGAAGTCAAACAAACTGTGTCCCAAGTGGCAAGTTCGGTCGAATCCTTAACGAGTCTGACAAATCACTGATCCAGTCATTCTTCTTCTGTTTTAGTATAATAGAGGAAAAGATAGAAAAGGCGGGATTTGATTGACAGCAATTTGCCTAGTCAGACACGGAGAAACCGATTGGAATGCAGCGAAACGAATTCAAGGACGAACAGATATCCCTTTAAATGACACTGGTAAATGGCAAGCGGAACAAACCGGTCTTTACTTAAAAGATGCCCACTGGGATGTTGTCATTTCCAGTCCGCTATCAAGGGCAAAAGAAACAGCTCATTTGATTTTACAGCATGTACATGCACCGCTCGTGATCATGGACGATTTTATTGAACGTGACTATGGCGACGCTGAAGGCATGTCATTTGAGGAACGTCAGAAACTGTTTCCAAATAAACAGTATCCAAATATGGAACCACTATCGGCACTTCAAGATCGAATGCTAGAAGGTATCGAAAAAGTGAGAGCAACCTACCCAGATCAACGGGTACTAATCGTAGCACACGGTGCTGCCATCCATGCCTTACTCACCTCACTAGCTGACGAACATATGGGTATTAAGGATACAAGACTTGAGAATGCCTGCTTAAATTATGTGGAATGGACAGATGGTGAATGGAAGGTGAACGATTACAACGTGGTCAGCCATTTAACACAATCTGCCCCTTCTTAAAGAACCTGTTTTCATAACAGGTTCTTTTTCATGTCAAAAACAATGATAAAATAATATTTTTTTATATCGAAATTCGAAATAGATGATAGCCTTTTCTACCTATTTTATGGCATTTCGGGTATCGAATGTTTATCCTCAAATGGATCATGAGAAAAAAAGCACGTTTCCTTTTTAATAGAAAACCGTTGGAAATATAAAATAAACATATTTTACCATCATTTCCAAGCGACTTAATTCCCTATTTTTCGCTAGGACTTCCACAAAAATTCGGGTCTACTCTTATTTGCCTATCTCTATTAAACTGAAAATACAGAATAATCAAACGGATCATTCTTATAGACTACGGATGATTATTCTGAAATAAGAAAAAAGGGATGTGGAATGTGCGTGAAAAAGAAAAATGTGATGACAAGTGTTTTATTGGCTGTCCCTCTTCTGTTTTCAGCAGGGTTTGGAGGCTCGATGGCAAATGCCGAGACTGCCTCAAAGTCAGAAAGCGAAAAAAGCTATATCGTTGGCTTTAAAGCTTCTGCCACCACAAACAGCTCTAAGAAACAAGCAGTGACACAAAATGGTGGGAAATTAGAAAAACAATACCGCCTCATTAATGCTGCACAAGTGAAGATGTCTGAACAAGCCGCAAAAAAACTTGAACACGACCCTAGCATTGCTTATGTAGAAGAAGACCACAAAGCAGAAGCATATGCCCAAACCGTCCCTTATGGTATCCCTCAAATCAAAGCTCCAGCCGTACACGCTCAAGGTTATAAAGGTGCTAACGTCAAAGTAGCTGTCCTTGATACTGGAATCCACGCCGCACACCCTGACTTAAATGTTGCAGGCGGTGCTAGCTTCGTCCCTTCAGAGCCAAATGCCACACAAGACTTTCAATCACACGGAACTCACGTAGCCGGAACCATTGCTGCCCTTGATAACACGATTGGTGTTCTTGGGGTTGCGCCAAGCGCCTCCTTGTATGCCGTTAAAGTATTAGATCGTTACGGCGATGGACAATACAGCTGGATTATCAGCGGTATTGAATGGGCTGTTGCCAATAACATGGATGTCATCAATATGAGCTTAGGCGGACCAAACGGCTCCACAGCGCTTAAAAATGCTGTAGACACAGCGAATAACCGCGGAGTAGTTGTCGTTGCCGCAGCAGGGAATTCAGGTTCAACTGGCTCTACTAGCACCGTTGGCTATCCTGCAAAATACGACTCTACAATTGCTGTTGCCAACGTGAACAGCAACAATGTCAGAAACTCGTCTTCTAGCGCAGGTCCTGAATTAGATGTTTCTGCACCTGGTACATCGATTTTAAGTACAGTACCAAGCAGTGGATATACGTCTTATACGGGAACATCAATGGCATCTCCTCATGTAGCAGGAGCAGCAGCGCTTATCCTTTCTAAGTATCCGAATCTATCAACGTCTCAGGTTCGTCAGCGCTTAGAAAATACGGCAACACCGCTTGGTAATTCGTTCTATTATGGAAAAGGATTAATTAACGTTCAAGCGGCTTCTAACTAAAATAAGTGTGACAAAAAAATCCGGCGAACTGAGCCGGATTTTTTATTTATTGCTTTTTCGATGTTTCCTCTTTTTTTGCGGCTTTTTCCATATCGATGATTCTCTCCATCATCGTCGGGTGTCCATAGCGGAATATTTTCACTAAAAGTGGCGGATTGACTTGGGAAAGCCCTGATTTTGCAAGCTTTTGAAATGACGTCACCCCCGCCTCTCCATCTTTCGTCAAGTTCACGGCGTATTCATCAGCTGCACGTTCTTGATGCCTTGACACAGCATTTGTAAAAGGAGAAGCAACAAATGACAGCATAGATACAATGATCAACAGAAGCGGAAGAGTAGCAACGTCATGTGGTGCCTTCAGACGAAATGAAGAAGCGCCTTTTTGGTAAAGGGAAAAATAAAAACGGTCAATGGCAAAAAATCCAACCAGAGACAGCACTAAATATCCTGCTAAACCGATATACACATGCTTCATCACGTAATGTCCCATCTCATGCGCCATGATAAATAAGATTTCACGGTCTTTCAGCTTTTGAAGTGTCGTATCCCACAAAACAATACGCTTATTTTCACCAATTCCTGTGACGTAAGCATTCATCGTGTTTGTTTTCTCTGACATGTTGACTTCATATACATGATCTGCTGGAATGTGTGCTTTCTCTGCAAGAGTTAATATCTTTTTCTCAAGCGCTTGATCCTTCAATGGGTAAAAATCATTGTAGAGTGGATCAATAACGACCGGCTGTATAAAGAAGAGAAATAGTGTAACTGGAACGGTTAAACACCAAGCATACAGCCACCAATATTTCCTTTTCTTTTGAATGAGCCAAAAGAACACAATGGCGCATAGAACAAGCAGTGGATATTGAATCCAAAAATCAAGCGTTTGGTCTTTTAGCCAACTTGCCGTGCTTTGTGCTGAAACACCGTAGTTCAAGGACAACTGGTAGCTCACCCACTTGACCGGCAATGTGATCAGCATCGTCAAAAGTGACAGCACAAACACATACACAAGTTTGCTCAAAAGGTGAAAACGAGCTGCTGCCAAGCTCCAATCTGCTAATTTCCTTGAAAACCCTGAAATGAGCAAAAGGAAAAAGACATACCAATCTAAAGGAATTGTCATAAAGTACAACAGGTTACGAATGTTCGAGTAATTTCCACTGATCAAAAGCTCATGGGTTGTCATAAATGTATGCGGGTCTGCACTTGTCCCTTTCACACTGTCAGGGACAGATGAATCCCCCATTAGGAATAAGTAAGAATAAATAAAAAGACCGTACAATATGTATGCTACCGTTGCAAGAGCTACCCATTTGCGTACTCGCACTGGTCAGCCTCCTTTCCATTTCTCTCTCTATTGTAATCACGCACGTTTTTGTTTAGAACCTGTCTCATGTGGCTCCATCATAGCATGCCCTATCTGAAAAAGCTTGAGTGAAAAAAATGATTATGCTGTTCAAAAATCGGAGAAACTAACTATAAAAAAGTGAGTTGGAGGTTCATCATGAAGAAAATCCTTGCAGGAATTTTGATCTTTGGGCTTTTACTGATTACCTTCTTTTATGTGTTCAGCCGGACAAGTGACATCTTCGATGAAAATCGAGCAGAGAAATTATTGCTTTCACCGACGAACCAGTCCATTTCTTATGAAATAGATGATAAAGATACAACTGAGGATCTAATTGAACAATTAAACAAAGGGAAACAAACAAGCAGCAATCTCAAAAAGAATGTAAAGAAGCCAGATTATATCGCCAAGGTCATGTTCGGACGGACAAATGGCACTTCTTTTCAGCTATGGACCAACCGCTCTCAAGTTGTTTTTTTAGTAGACGGCACCTATTATGAATTAAATCAAAAACAGTCAAATTCCTTTCGAAAACAGGTACAAGAAGCGATTCAAAAAGGAGCCTCTTCATAAGAGACTCCCTAGATTGTTGACAAAGGGATAAAATGAACTTGATTTTACCCCCTTGTCTTCTTTGCAGCGTGATAGAAAACCTTTGCAGTCTAGGAGGCGCGGAGCGAATGTGAACCAAGCACGCAGGACTGACAAAGAATGCGAGGGTTTGTCTACACGCTAAGGAGCCTCCTCATAAGAAGAGACTCTTTTTTTATTTACTTGTTTCTGCTTGGTACTTATCCTTTAGCGCTCTTCTTAAAATTTTACCAGTCGTGTTTTTTGGAATATCATCAATGAAATGGATCGTTTGGGGCTGCTTATATTTCGCCAAATAGCGTGAACAATGTGTGATGATGTCTTCTTGATTGATGTGAGCATGTTTCTTAGGGGAAATGTAACAGACAACAGCCTCTCCTGTGTTTGGATCTGGCACACCGATGACAACGGCTTCTGCTACAGCTTCATGTTGATAAAGCACTTCTTCTACTTCTCTTGGATAGACATTATACCCGCCAACGAGAATCATGTCCTTTTTTCGATCGACGATATAAATATATCCGTCTTCATCTCTTCTCGCCAAATCTCCTGTGTACAGCCAGCCATCTTTCAGTGCTGCTTCTGTGTCTTCTGGCATTTGATAATAGCCTTTCATAATGTTTGGCCCTTTTGCAATCAATTCTCCGACTTCGTTTGGTCCAACTTCCTCTCCAAGTTCATTCACGATCTTATTTTTCACATTCATAATATCAGTTCCGACTGAACCTGGTTTTCTTTTTCCATCAAGGGGATTGAATGCCGTCACTGGGGAAGCCTCTGACAATCCATAGCCCTCTAACACCGTGACACCGAACTTTTCTTCAAAACCGTGAAGTAAAGCAACAGGCATGGACGCACCGCCTGATATACAAATCCTCACCGACTTCATCGCTTCCTCATGACCGTCCTGACGATATAAATAGTTATACATGGTTGGAACACCAACAAATAGCGTTGGTTTTTCTTTCTCCATCATTCGTAAAAGCTCTGATGGGCTGAAATGCGGCAGGACATAGATGGTCGCTCCATGAATCAAAGGGGCATTCATACAGACGGTCAAACAAAACACATGGAACATCGGCAAAGCAGCAATCACCTTGTCCTTTTCATCAATTGACAGGTACTCCGCAATGTCTCTTGCATTTGAATATAGGTTAACATGAGTGAGCATTGCCCCTTTTGGTTTTCCTGTTGTGCCAGATGTAAATAAAATAACGGCCGTATCGTCAGGTTGTATGACAGGATGCTCAGTTTCCGGCGCATCTCCAGACACAAGCTTTCCGAAGAAAACAAGACGATCAGATACTTCTTTTAAACTTGACCTGCACGCAGATTCATTTTGTGCACAAATAATGACTCGTTCAATAGCTGGAAGCTGTTCATACACCTGCTCGTATATCGGCAGAAGCTGATCCGGTGCAACAATCCCTTTTACATCACCAGTGACCAGCATATAGCCGATTTCACTTGGCGTGTATGTTGGATTGACAGGTACAACAACAAGTCCTGCCTTTAATGCACCAAAAAATGAAATCACAAAATGCGGTGAATTTCCTAAAATCAGCGCGATATGATCTCCCGCTTGAAACCCTTCGCTCACTAAACCATCTGCAAAACGTTCGATACTTGTCATCAGTTCTTGATAGGTCCACTTGTTCCCTTCAAAGATCAGTGCGACGTTCTCTCCCTTGGTCATCGCAGTCTGCTCAAGATTTTTGATCAAATCCATTCTCCCACCCCTTATACTTCATCAATGAATGAATAGCCATTCATTTTATGACCAAACATTCCTCCTTTCTATTATAATAGACAATCGAAAAAATTCACAAGATCAAATGTAAACCGCTTTCATCTCTTTCATTAGAAAAAGCACCGCTATCTCTAGCCGTGCTTGTCCTTGCTTAATAAATCAAATCCAGAAAATCTTCTTTTGATACGTTACCAAAATAATGGCGCATATCCATGTCTTCTAATACATCACTAATGGTTTTGCGATCATATTGCTGCCCAATGAGTCGTTTCTCAATATCAGCAATATCCCCTACACCGAAGAAGTCACCAAAAATTTTGCAGTCTTGAATGATGCCTTTTTTCACTTCTAATCGAAGATCAATCGATCCAGCTGGAAAACGCTTAGAGTGCTGCAAGTTAAACTTAGGTGAACGGCCGTAGTTCCATTCCCATTTTTGGTATCGATCACGAGAAATCTCATGAATTTTCTCCCAATCCTTTTCTGTCAGCTGATACTCAGGCACGTCTCCGTTCGTGTCAAAAATATAGCTTAAAAGAATTTTTCTAAATTCTTCTGTTGTCATCTTTTGATCCATCAGTTCACTAATATTCGCAACCCTGCTTCTAATGGATTTGATACCTTTTGATTCGATCTTTTCTTTCTTCACATTTAATGCCGAGACAACATGTTCGATTTCTGAATCAAATAATAGGGTGCCATGACTGAAGATACGTCCTCGTGTAGCAAATTGAGCATTCCCCGAGATTTTACGCCCATCTGCCATGATGTCATTTCTGCCGCTTAATTCCGCTTTGACGCCAAGCTTTTCAAGCGCTTTGATGACTGGCTCGGTGAATTTTTTAAAGTTATGAAAGCTGTCCCCATCGTCTTTTGTAATAAAACTGAAGTTCAAGTTTCCTTTGTCATGGTAAACTGCACCACCGCCAGATAACCTGCGAACGACTTTGATGCCATTGTCTTCCACATATTTTGTATTGATTTCTTCTATTGTATTTTGGTTCTTTCCAATAATAATGGACGGCTGGTTGATGTAAAACAGCAAATACGTTTCTTCTGGATCTAAATATTTTAAGCAATACTCTTCAATTGCTAAATTAATCATTGGGTCATAATGTTGCTCGTTATCGATAAACAGCATCTCTATCTTCCTTCCTTGTTCCATCTAAGCCCTGATTGGGCAAGCTGTATATTGCCAGTATATAACGCCTGTGCTTCATTGACTAGGTCTTTATGCCGACCGAAATGAGGCAGATGGGTGATGATGAGCTCTCCAACATTTGCTTCACTTGCCAGCTTCCCTACTTCAGTGCTGTTCATATGTCCTGCACCCGATCCGTCTTGTCCAGCGTAAAAGTTGCTTTCGGCAATAAGTAAGTCTGCTTCCTTGCTAAAAGGGATAAATGCATCTTGATAGCTGGAATCAGCTGTATACACCACCACAGCCTCATTTGCCTGAATTCTCATCGCATAGCATTCTGCCGGATGAACCGTTTTCAAAAAATCAATTTGAAATGGTCCAATTTGAATGCCCTCTTCCGGGTGATAAGGTTTTGTCTTTGTATGTACATCATCAGAGAGCCGCTGAAATGCTGCTTGATCCCCGGTATGTCCGTAGATCGTTAGCGGACCACTGCTTTTTCCTAAATGATAACCCACTAGCTTCGCATATTGGAGAGGTCCGATATCTGCAATATGATCGTGATGATAATGAGAAAGGAGTACAGCATCTAGTTCTTCTATATCAATGTATTGCTGAAGCTTTGACAGAACTCCGCTCCCGCAGTCAACAAGCAGACGAAAACCATCTGATTCAAAAAGATAACCTGATGTGGCTTCACCTGCTGCTGGAAATCCTCCGTAGCAGCCAATCACGGTTAATTTCATCGTCATATTTCCTCCTTTTCAAAAAATCCCCTTCTTACAATATACCCATTTTTCATAAAAAAAGCATTCTTCTTGCCTATTGTTACAAAACAGATTGACAATTATCAATCTGTTATAATACAATGATAACAATAAAACGTATTGGAGGATGACAAATGCTAGGAAAAATCACTGAGTTTTTTAGAAATTTGCCTTCAAAAAAATGCACAAAATGTGGAAATGATTTAATGGAACAGCACGAGTGTTACGGTAATGAATGTGAGGAATGCTCACAAGTAAGTTATCTTAAATAAGGGAATAAATAGAATAAAAAAGCACTTTTTTCTTCCTTCGTCAGTTGGAGTCAAAAGTGCTTTTTATTTTTTCTGAAAAATAGGTAAAAAGGTAAAACCCTTGGTACAGAAGGGTTTTTTAGTATTTTCATATGATGACTTTTAGTTCGGAAGGCACTTTTTATTGACTTAAAACAACGAAGGGGGTTCGAAGTGTCCATTTTTTCAAATAATTTTGTATTTTCTTAATATAATTTAATCGTGGACGAACCTCTTTAATTTTAGTTATACTTTAATTCATATATTAAAACTTAATATAATGGGAATATTCCTTTAATGAATATGTTAGGGAGGAAATCTATGAAAAAATTAAAATTTGGATTAGCAACTCAAATCCTAATCGGTCTTATTCTCGGTGTCGTGGTTGGTGCGATCTTTTTCGGTAACCCTGGTGTTGAGACATATTTAAAACCAATTGGAGACTTCTTCTTACGACTCATTAAGATGATTGTCATTCCGATTGTCGTATCTAGCTTAATTTTAGGTGTTGCAGGTGCGGGTGATGGTAAAAAAGTAGGGAAGCTTGGTTTTAGAACCATTCTTTATTTTGAAATTATCACAACGTTTGCGATCATCCTTGGTCTTGTGCTTGCGAACTTTGTTCAACCAGGTGCAGGCGTTGACTTTGGACATACAGAAAAACAGGATATTAGCCAGTATGTTGAAACGGAAAAAGAACAAAGCAGTAAATCAGTTGCTGATACGTTCCTTCATATCGTTCCGACGAACTTCTTCCAATCATTGGCGGAAGGTGATTTGCTTGCGATTATTTTCTTCACTGTATTATTCGCACTTGGCGTTTCAGCGATTGGTGAACGCGGCAAACCAGTGCTCGCCTTCTTTGAAGGTGTGTCACATGCGATGTTCCATGTCGTCAATGTTGTGATGAAAGCAGCACCATTTGGTGTGTTCGCGCTCATTGGTGTGACAGTATCAAAATTTGGTCTTGAATCTCTTGTTTCATTAGGTAAGCTCGTAGGTCTTGTTTATTTTGCGCTCGCTCTCTTCCTTATCGTTGTATTCGGAATTATTGGAAAGATGATTGGCGTCAATATTTTCAGATTTCTTGCTTACATGAAAGACGAAATGCTTCTCGCCTTTAGTACATCCAGCTCTGAAACAGTTTTACCGAGAGTCATGGATAAAATGGAGCGCATCGGGTGTCCAAAAGGAATTGTTTCTTTTGTTATCCCAATTGGTTATACGTTTAATCTGGACGGCTCCGTCTTGTATCAAGCCATTGCGGCGCTTTTCTTAGCGCAGGTATATGGCATTGACCTCACGATCGTACAGCAGCTCACACTAATCCTTGTATTGATGGTGACATCAAAAGGAATGGCTGCCGTTCCTGGTACATCCTTTGTTGTATTACTTGCAACACTTGGAACGATCGGTGTTCCTGCTGAAGGTCTAGCCTTTATTGCAGGTGTTGATCGTATCATGGATATGGCAAGAACCGTTGTCAACTTAACTGGTAATGCACTTGCAGCTGTCGTGATGTCTAAATGGGAAGGGCAATATGACCCTGAAAAAGGACACCGCGTGATGACTGGACAAGATGTACCTGAGCCAACACAACTTTCAAGCTAATCAAAAAGAACCCCGCGATCGGGGTTCTTTTTTTATACTGTGATTAATTTGCTTTGAACATAGTGGTACAGAAGATTGGCTGTATGAATCAATGAGTCTTCATGGGTTCTTTCAAAGGCATGCGAAGAGTCAATGCCAGGTCCAATCAGTCCATGAATGATATCATGCCCTGCTCGAATCGCTGCTGACGCATCTGAACCATAATAAGGGTATATATCAAGGCGGTAATCGATCTTATTTGCCTCAGCTAATGCTGCTAAATGTTTGCGCAGACCATAGTGATAAGGACCACTAGAATCCTTCACACATATTGACACGCTGTATTCATCGGTTGATTGACCGTCACCGATGGCTCCCATATCAACAGCCAAATATTCCACCGTTTCTTCCGGGATATTCGAGTTCCCACCGTATCCGATTTCTTCATTATTTGAAATTAAGAAATGTGTCGTATGCGGCAATGTGATGTTCTCTGTTTGAATGCGGTGAATCAATCTCAGCAACAACGCCACACTTGCCTTATCATCAAGGTGTCTTGATTTAATAAAACCTGAAGACGTCACTTCCACTCTAGGATCAAATGAGATAAAGTCTCCTACTTGAATGCCGAGTGCTTGCACATCGTCTGCATTTTTCACTTTCTCATCTAAGCGAATTTCCATATTTTCTTGATTTCGCTTCGCTTTTCCAGCATCCTCATATACGTGAACGGACGTTTGATGCATCAGAATGGTACCTGTGTATGTACGGCCTGTTACTGTTTCAATTTCACAATACTCGCCTTCTATCGAGTTATATTGAAAGCCTCCAATGAGTGCAAGACGCAGCCGGCCATTTGATTTAATTTCTTTGACCATCGCACCGAGCGTATCGACATGTGCTGTCAGCATGCGGTGTTCCTTGTCATCTGTTCCTTTTAGGGTGGCAATTAATCCGCCTTTTCGATTTCGCTTCGTTTCAATATTTAAATCTTGTAAAAAACGTTCGACAAAGCCAATCACTTTCTCAGTATTTCCTGATGGACTTGGGATCGACACAAGCTTTTGAATAAGCTGAATCGTTTCATTTACTTCCGTTGTCATTCGGCATATCCTCCTTCATCTAAAAGAAATTCTTTCCAAGCATGCCTTTTTTCAGCATCCTTCTTAAAATATATCGCTTCGGGTTCCTGATGTCTAATTTCTAATAGAAAAACCTTTCTCATGAAAGAGAAAGGTTTTTTTGATTAAGCTTCTTCTTGTTTCATTTTTCTTATGTTCCA
Source organism: Bacillus sp. FSL K6-3458 (assembly GCF_038005045.1). Taxonomy (NCBI): domain Bacteria; kingdom Bacillati; phylum Bacillota; class Bacilli; order Caryophanales; family Bacillaceae; genus Bacillus; species Bacillus sp. FSL K6-3458. Next base: position 3,041,129 of record NZ_JBBOSI010000001.1, read on the forward strand.
AGCAAAGTATGCTGTTGTTGCAGCCATCATGATGATGGCTACTGTTCCAAGAATCGCTGCTTGGTGCCATAAATAACTGTTATCACCGCTTGCAATGATCGTTCTAAATCCGTTGATGGTATACGTCATTGGAAGCAGACTGTGAATAACTTGGAAGAATTTTGGTACAAGCTCAAGCGGGAATGTACCCGCACTTGCTGCAAGCTGAAGAACCAAGATAATGACGGCAATAAAGCGTCCTGGGTTCCCCATCGTCGTCGCAAGAAGCTGAATGATCGCTAGGAATGTCAGACTGACGATGATCGCAAAGAGATAGAAGCGCCAGAGGCTTTCCACCTCAAGTCCAAGTCCAAAGATGAGCATGGAGCTTGCAATCACTGCCTGCAAGATACCGACTAAGAGAAGCACACTATATTTGCTGACAAACCATTCAAACGCATTTCTAGGGCGTCCAGCAGGATCTTTCATTGGGAATACAACAGTCAGCATAAGAGCTCCAACAAAGAGTCCCATTGATAAAATATATGGTGTGAGCCCTGTTCCATAGTTATCAATTTTTTTCGCTGTATCATTCTCTGTTTTGACTGGGCTTGCAATCATATTGTAATTGTCCTGCCCCGCATCAATGTCTCCTGTTTCATCTGCAGCGCTTTTTAGCTTATCAGAAAGCTTTCCAGTCCCACTTTTTAAGTCACCTAATCCTTTATCAAGGGATTTTGACCCTTCAGCCAGTTTAGATGAGTTGCTTTGGATACTCGCTGATCCACTTTCTAGTTTATTCAATGCTGCACTAAGCTGGCTTGAACCATTTGCCAGTTTATCCGCACCACTTTTCGCTGTATCAAGCTTTCCATTTGCTGTTTGCAGGCCATCTTGTAATTTCCCTTGACCCGTTTGAAGCTTCAGTGCACCTTGATACAATTTATTCGTACCGGATGTCATTTGATCAATCGCATTTTGTATGGCGACTGTCGATGTATACAGCTGTTCTGTTTTCTCTGGCAGCTGCTTGACTTGCTGTAGCTGTGCTTTTGCAGATGCAACCGCAGACTGAACTTCACTTGCGTCAGGCAGTTCCTGCAGCGCCGCTAAGCTTTGCTCAAGACCAGACAAATCAGGCAGTTCAATTTTAGGAAGACTGTCTAGCTGATCCATTGCCGCCTTTTTCTCTTCATCTGTCATCGAGCTGTTTTGAATAATACTTTTTACTTTTGCATCTCGATTAGATAATGCTTCTTTTAAAGAAGCAAGTTTGGTACTGAACGTTTTTGCATCTTCTTTCACCTGATCAATCTTAGGCGCCATCTTTTCAAGATTCGCTAATTCAGGTGAAGACAATACTTTCTCCACAGCAGCGATTTTTTCTGAAAATGACTGTGCTTTATTGTTCAGCTGCTCAATGCCTGCTGTGAATTGCGGCATTTTAGAAGAAAGCTGCTCATGTCCTTCACGGCTTGTGTTTAACCCTTCGGTCAATGTATCAATTCCTGTGCCAAGCTCACCAAATTTCTGATCAATCGTTTGATAGCCTGTTAAGAGCTGACCAAGACCGCTATCAAGAGATTGAATTCCAGTGTTCAGTTCACCCATTTTTCCTGCAAACTGATGAACACCTTCGCTATACGTTAACGTTCCTTCTGCCAATTTCGCCAGATTGTCTTTTAACTTTTGGCTACCGTCTTTTGCGCTTTTTGTTCCGTCATCAATTTTCTTCGCTCCATCGCTTGCTTGATCTAATCCTTTTGCAATCGTTTTGAAGTTATCAAAGATGACCTCTGCATAATTTTCTGTGACTTCCTTTGAAACCGAATCTTTTAATTTGATAATGGCGTTATTCGCAATTTGAGACGCAGCATAGTTTGCGCCTGGATTCGTATAATATTTCAGATTCGATTTTTTCGGATGTTTGTCTAGTACTGTACTCGCATTTTTCGAGAAATCTTTCGGAATCTCGACGACGAGATAATAGTCTTCGTTATTTAACCCTTTGATGGCCTTTTCTTCACTATCAACAAAATGCCATTTAAAACTATCGTTTTTCTTCAATTCCTTCACTAAATCATCGCCCACTTGAAGGGTTTTGCCGTCATAATGACTGCCTTCATCCAAGTTGACAACCGCTACAGGTAATTGATCAACTGTACCATATGGATCCCAGTAAGCTTTTAAAAATACACCACTATAAATCAGTGGAATAAATAAGACAGCTAAAATCGGGATCAGTAGTTTTTTGCTCGTCACAATGTCTTTCCATTGATTCCGAATTAAATTCATTGCTGTTTTCCTCCCATTGATGAATGACTAAATTAAGAATTCGGTCATTTGAACTCAAAAAAAATTATGTTGTTGCAGACAGTCCTTTTAGTACATAAAGCTCGAGCGATTCAGCGACCTCTTCTTTTGTTAAAGGCTCATATCGCTTTTCCCAGTCAAAAATAAGTGCAATATATAGTTTCACCATCACAAATGCCGTCAATTCAGGATCACAGGGCTTAATGTCGCCTTTTTCAATCGCTTCTTTTACTTTTGTTTTAATATAGCGAATGATCATCTGCTCCATTTTTTCAATCATTTCTTTCACTGCTGATGTGCCAAGCTCCGCATTTTCCTGAAAGATTTTAATTGTAAGCTGGTGGTTTTTTCGAAATTCTAATATTGCAAAGAGTGCTAAATGAAGGTTTTCTGAGAAACTATTCTTCTCATCTATTGCTTCATCTGCAATTTTCCTCATCTCCATTAACAGTGATGTGAAAATTTCATCGAACAGCTCTTCTTTGTTTTTGAAAAAAGTATAAATCGTTCCTTTTCCAACGTTGGCAAGCTTTGCTACAAGGTCCATTGTCGTGGCTTTATACCCGAACTGGGTAAATGCCTTTGTTGCTCCATCTAAAATCATTTGTCTCCTATCAACACTCATGATCTCACTCCCAAAATGACTATTTGAACGTTTCGGTCATTAAGTACAGAAAGTAATATACCACATCCTTTTCCTCAGATGCAACAACTTTGTTCAATTTTATTATTCACCACTCTTTTCTAAACATACGAACATGAAAAACTCCCTTTCCATGACAGAAAAGGGAGTTTGTTTTTTTATGAAAATAGATAAGATACAGCTTCTGAGATGGCAGCTTTTCCTTGATCAATACAATCAGGAATCCCAACACCTTCAAATGCAGCACCCGTGATATAAATACCAGGATATGATTGCTTAAACGTTTCTCGCATCGTCGAAATCTGTTTTTGATGACCCACATGATATTGCGGCATGCTTGTTTTCCAGCGAGTCACTGTCGTCAGCTCTGGATCTGCTTTAATATCCATGATTTTCTTCAAATCCTCCAGCACGATGCTCACGATTTGATGATCAGACTGTTCGACAATTGATTCATCGCCAGCTTTCCCAACGTATGCACGGAGCAATGTTTTTCCTTTAGGTGCAGTGTGAGGCCATTTCTTATTTGTCCACGTACATGCTGTAATGGAGAAATCACTATTTCTTGAGATGACAAAACCAGTACCATCATATTCATTGTGAACATCCTCTTCTTTAAATCCGAGTGCAACTGTTGCAACAGAAGTCGATGTCATGTCATGCAAGTACTCAAGCCCTGCTTCTTTTGGAAACATGGAATAGATCGATTGGTGAGGAGTTGTCACAATGGCAGAATCTGCAAAAAGCGTTTGACCGCTGTCTAATTGAACGCCATAGCCTCCCTCTGCTTTTTCGATCTGGGTCACTTTTGTCCCTTTGTAAATCTTCGTCAGCTTGAGTTTACTTTCGACCGCTTCAACAAGTGCTTGCAGCCCTTGATTGATTGTCTGGAACTGTCCTTGCTTTTTCGCTGTCACTTGTTGCGCTTTTGCATGCTGCTGTGATTTTTTCATCCCAAGAATCAAACTGCGATGCTTCTGTTCTGTTTGATAGAACTGCGGGAAGGTAGACATTAAGCTCAGGCGATCAATGTCACCAGCATAAATGCCTGATAGTAGCGGTTCAATTAAATTCTCCACCACTTCATCACCCACACGTCTTCTAAAAAATTCCCCCAGAGACTGATCTTCCGTCTGTTTGCTTTTTGGCAAAACGAAATCCATCGCTGCACGTGCTTTTCCGGCAACTGAAAAAAGCCCAGTTGTAATGAAAGGACTGATTTGAGTTGGAATGCCCATGACAGCCCCCTTTGGCATCGGATGAAGGGTTTCATTGACTAATACATACGCTTGCCCTGTTTCATTATTGACGAGCTGATCAGATAGACCAACATCTTTTGCCAGCTGGGGTCCACTGACCTTTCTTTCTAAAAATGAATCGGGTCCACGTTCAATGATATAACCGTCTTTATATAATGTTTGAATTTTTCCACCTAGCCTAGGACTCGCTTCAATAAGAGATATTTGGATAGGAAGGCCTTTTTCTTCAATTTCCTTTTCCAAATAGAAGGCGGCGGCCAAACCCGTGATGCCACCGCCAATGATGACAAGGTGTTTTTGATTGTCATGCATAGGATCGCCTTCTTTTATATGATTACTTGCTTTCATTAAGCTTCTTTAATACGACTGCTGCCAGTGCATCAATAAATGCTGGTTTCGCATTTGGCATTTCTGGACGATAGTAGGCTGCACCAATTTCATCCGTGACGACTTTACATTCATAATCATTGTCGTATAACACTTCAAGGTGATCAGCGACAAATCCAACAGGCACGTATACAAATGTTTTATAGCCTTTTTGCTCAAATAGGTCACGCGTGAGATCTTGTACGTCTGGTCCAAGCCACGGATCAGGCGTATTGCCTTCACTTTGCCAGCCAATTTCATAATGCTCAATTCCTGCACCTTCAGCAATCATTTTTGCAGATTGTGCAAGCTGATCAGGGTATGGGTCTCCTGCTGCAATAATTTTTTCAGGAAGACTGTGTGCAGACACAATCAGCACTGCTGAATCTCTTTCTTCCTGACTCATGGATGCATACGTCTCTTTCACTTGTTTCACCCAATAGTCCACAAACTTCGGTTCATCGTACCAGCTTTCAACAGAAGTAATGTTCAGATGGCCAAGCTTTTCTGCTTCATCTTGTGCACGTTTGTTATACGATTTCACACTAAATGTGGAGAAGTGCGGTGCAAGGACAATACTCAGCGCTTCTGTGATGCCATCTCGGTGCATGTCAGCGACTGCATCTTCAATGAAAGGCTCAATATGTTTTAACCCAATGTATACATGAAATTCAATCTCGTCTTGGATCTCATTCAAATGTTCACACAAACCATTTGCCTGCTGTTCTGTAATTTTTGATAAAGGAGAAATGCCGCCAATTGCCTTGTAGCGGTCCTTTAAATCTTGCAGCATCTCCGGCTCTGGCTTTCTGCCCCTACGGATATGTGTATAGTAACGTTCAATGTCTTCTTCTTTATATGGGGTGCCATATGCCATGACAAGTAGCCCCATTTTCTTTTTCTCCACAACCAACACTCCTTCAGATCATTTGAAATCATTTAGATGGATGTCTTTTTATGTTTAGCTGAATAATCGTGAATAAAATCAGTCAGCTTCTTTAACGTGTCTGGTGAGACATCAGGGAATACCCCGTGACCTAAGTTAAAGATGAATTGATCTGATTTCATCCCTTGATCTAAAATCGCTGCTGCTCTTTCTTCAATCACTTCCCAAGGAGAAAGTAAAATCGTTGGATCAAGGTTTCCTTGTAACGTTTTTGTTAAGCCTTCTTTTCGCGCTTCGTCTATACTCATACGCCAATCCAGTCCAACGACATCAAGCGGCAAGTCATGCCAATCTTTGGCCAGATGGCTCGCACCGACACCATACATAATCATTGGTACGTTTTCAGACTTCAGCTCTGTGAAAATACGCTGCATGACAGGCTTAATGAAGGTCCGGTAATCTGCTGCATTTAAAGCGCCAACCCAAGAGTCGAAGATTTGAAATGCTCGGACGCCTGCTTTTACCTGAGCGCGTATGTATGTGTTCGTCATATCGGCTAATTTATTCATCAAAAGCATCCATGTCTCTGGCTCACTGTACATGAGCGCCTTTGTTTTATGATAATTTTTAGATGGACCGCCTTCGATCATATAGCTTGCCATCGTAAAAGGTGCACCTGCGAAACCAATCAGCGGAACATTCAACTGCTCCTCTGTTAACAGCTTGATCGTATCAAGCACATACGGCAGGTCTTCTTCAGGATGAAGCTCTCCAAGACGCTGGATATCTGCCTTTGTCCGAATAGGCGAGTCAATCACTGGTCCAATTCCATTTTTAATTTCAACATCCACTCCAATAGCTGGAAGCGGAGTCATAATATCTTTATATAAAATAGCGGCATCTACACCATATTGTTCTACAGGAAGTCTTGTTACGTAAGCACATAGCTCTGGCTGATGCGTAATTTCAAATAGCCCGTATTTTTCTTTAAGGGCACGATATTCAGGCTGCGAGCGTCCTGCCTGTCTCATATACCAAACCGGTACATGGTCTGTTTTTTCCCCTTTGCACGCCTTTAAGAACGTGTCATTAAAAGCCTTCGTTTTTCCCATTACCTTTCATTCCACCTTTCGCCTCACACTCTCTTTGTATAAGGCTCAAACACTGCTTTTACTATACCGCTTTTTCAAGGCTCGGTATACTAAAGCGGCTCAATGTTCAAAAAATCGCCGAATATTAACGTCCAAAAGCCTCCGGCTTGATATAAGCACTGCCTTCGCCTTCTTCTTGTGTTTGAGTATTGTATGGAACAACCTTATACTGCGCATCTGAAAACACATTTGCATACGGCATTGTGTAGCTGTTTGTTCCTGTTACAGAATCGATCAGGGTCTCGCTTCCATTTCTCATTTCATAAATACGATATTCAACGCGTTTGTCTTCCTGTTCATCCCATGACAGCTCCAATGTAAAGAGCCCTTTGATTTTAAATGCATAACGTGCTTCAAAGCCTGACAGTCCTTCTAAATGGATTGGCGATTGAAGTTCTTTAATTCCCTCTGGTTTTTGGAAGGTTTCATTGGTTATTTGGGCTGTCGTTAAAATATCTTTCATCAACTGCACTGGATACTGACTGCCGCCAGTTAAATAATGACTGTTATCCGTTTTGTCATACCCCATCCAGATTGCCCCTGTTGTACTAGGCGTGTAGCCAGCAAACCAAGCATCTTTCGTTGCCCCTTTGACACCGGAATACGTAGTTGTACCTGTTTTACCAGCCAAATCTCCAGCGTATGATCCGCTCTGAGCGGTTCCGCCTTTGACGACCTGTTGAAGCATTCTTGTCATATTCCAAGCATTTTGTACGCTAAATACTCGTTCTTCTTTGTTTCGATTTTTTTCAACGGTTTCTCCATCATCATTCGTGATTTTCTGAATGAAGAACGGATTTTTATAGACGCCTTCATTTGCAAATGTATGAAATGCTCCAGCTATCTGCAATGGAGAAACCCCTTTTTCTAGACCACCAAGCGCTATGGCAAGTCCTTTATCCGAAATATCCATCCCCATTTTCTCAAGATAGGATTTAGACGTATCGATGCCAAGCTGGCTTAACGTCCATACGGCAGCTGTATTTTTACTTTTCATGAGAGCCTCTACCATCGTGACCCTGCCCTCGTACTGTCCATCGTAGTTCTTTGGAGAATAGCCGTCATAGCTTTTTTCTTTGTCCTCAAGCAGTGAATACGGTCTGAATTTTTTCTCCTGCATCGCTGGACCATATACTGCGATCGGCTTAAAGACAGAACCAGGCTGTCTAACAGCTGTGACTCTGTTATAGCCTCTTGCCTGATATTCTCGTCCGCCTATTGCTGCTTTTACACCACCAGATGCGTTGTCAATAAACACAGCGCTGCCTTCAGGTGACCCGCTTTTTCCCGGGAAATAACGATTGTTTTTCATTGCATCATAGGCAACTTTTTGCAAATTCATATCGATTGGTACCGTAATGGTATAGCCGCCTTGAAGCAATTGTTCATGCGAAATCGAATACTGTGATTCTGCTTCTTTAATCATGAGATCTACATAACTGTCCACCCAAGGGGTTTCTGATTTCTTTTTTAAATGAATACCAAGTGTTCTTCCTTTTGCTTCAACTGTTTCTGTAGAAGACAAATATCCTTGTTCATTCATTAAATTCAGGATGGTATCCCGTCTTTGTTTATTTTTATCTGGGTGTAGAACAGGGGAATACGTTGAAGGTGCCTTTGGCATGGCAGCAAGTGTAGCTCCTTCACTGACAGTGAGATCTTTTACATCTTTACTAAAATAGTAATTGGCTGCTGCTTGGATCCCATAGACGCCATGACCAAAGTAAAGCTGATTCAAATACATTTCAAGCAGCTTGTCCTTTGAATAATCTCTTTCTAAATTGATCGCAATAATGACTTCTTTTGTTTTTCGAAGAAACGTTTTATCATTTGTGAGAAAGATATTTTTGGCGAGCTGCTGGGTGATGGTACTGCCGCCTTCCACCTTTCCACCTGCTAATATATCTCGATAAACCGCCCTTGAAATCGATTGTGCATCAATTCCGTGGTGCTCATAAAAGCGCTTGTCCTCTACAGCAACAAAAGCTTTCGCCACTTTATCTGGGACCTCTTTTAATGACACAGGGTCCCGATTTTCTGAATACATGCTTGTGAGTTCTTTTCCATTCTGATCAATGATTTTCGAGGAAGCGTGAAAAACGAGCTTCTTCTCATCTATGACATAATGTCCTAAAAATAAAATGGTCAGATAGCCAATAAATGAAAGCACGATTGTACTTCCTGCAATGACTAATGGAATGATTATCTTCTTTTTCTTCAAATTAGGTCACCTCATTCCTTTATACGGATAGTATGGGATGTATTGCTTCATAATATGTTTTATGGATTGACTACCAAAGAATTATATATCATTCTTTTGTTATACTATCAAGCAGGAGGCGGTTTAGATGAATTTCTATATTACATATGGAACAGCAGACTTTTTGCAAAAAATCGCAAAAAAACATCATCTTGAAAATCTGCTTTATACGGTCGGTAAGGAACAAGCGGCTCTTTTTCATGAAACGGAGGGTGAGACAGTCTTTAAAGCACCCCATGCCTATGATGTGATTTATACAAAAGGTGAGCTCGTCCAATCTGGCTTTGTCACGCTGAATCATATCCCTGTAAAGCTCGAAAGCAGAGCACTTTTTGAATCCACCTTTCAGAAAAAAACAAACATGTCAGAGCACCAGCGCGGCTTTCAGGCGCTTCGTGTTTTAAGACCAAAAAAGGATGAAGAGGTGTACTTAATTTTGACCCTTTGGGAATCTGAAGACTTATTTCAAGACTTTCAAGAGTCAGAAGCATTCTTTCAGCCACACGAGGATACTGGCTCCATCTTCTCTCGTCCTGCCTATCTGACATCCTATCATGCCGTCATAGACCATTAAGGAAGTGCTGCTTTTCGCACTTCTCAGATTGTTGACAAAGGGCTAAAATGAAGTTCATTTTAGCCCTTTGTCTTCTTTTCAGCGTGATAGAAAACCTTTGCAGTTTAGGAAGGACGAGTACTGGCGCGGAGCGAATTTCACATTCGTGAGCACCAGCACGCAGGACTGACAAAGAATGCGAGGGTTTGGCTACACGCTGGGAAGTGCTGCTTTTCGCACTTCTTTTTTTCATAAAAAAAAGCCCTTCTGCTGGGCTTTCAACGCTTATCTCTAAGCTCGTACCGATGAATGATTGGCTGAAGTACATAAAAATTCAGCAAGATCCATCCTAATAAGATTGGCCATTTGAGCATAGGTGAAGCACCTTTCATCTGAATAAGTAGTACCAACAGTGGAATCAAACAAATCATCAAAAAGCTCATCTTCGAAACGAACGTTTCTTTGATTTGATGCCGGCAGCTTGGACAAAGCATCATTCTCGTATGCGATAAATGAAATTTTTCGACGAAAGAAAATGCTTTTGAACAATTTGGACAGCTTCCCAATGCCACTCCCCCTTTTTCAAGCTTCATACTTAACCTTCGACTTTTATGTAAAATGACCTTCTCTGTCATTCTCGACATCCTCTTCTGTTGAAAGATTCTAACAATTACCATACAATCAGTAAAAGAGCCTAAAGGAGGTTTTCGGATCAATGACAGTATCCACTTTACACAAAAGGATCAATGAACGTCTTGATGAACATTATGAGGAAATGGTTGAAATTAGACGCCATCTCCATATGAATCCAGAACTTTCTTTTCAGGAAGAGGAAACCGCTGCTTACATCGCTCAATATTATGACAGATTACATATCCCAACACGCACACATGTAGGCGGACATGGTGTACTCGCTTTTATTGAAGGAGCTTCCCCTGGACCGACCATTGCACTGAGAGCTGATTTTGATGCACTTCCCATTCATGATGAAAAGGATGTACCTTACCGTTCAACAAAACCTGGCGTCATGCACGCATGCGGTCACGATGGCCACACAGCAACACTTCTCGTCTTAGCGAAGATCTTACATGAGCATCGAGATCAATTAAAAGGAAAAATCGTTCTTATTCATCAGCACGCTGAAGAATATGCCCCCGGCGGTGCGAAACCAATGATTGAAGACGGCTGTTTAGACGGTGTTGACGTCATTTTCGGCACCCACCTTTGGTCCTCAGAGCCATGCGGCACTGTTCTTTATAAAAGCGGGAACTTTATGGCAGCCGCCGATCGTTTTTCTATTCAAGTGCAAGGTAAAGGCGGACATGGCGCACAGCCGCACCTGACGAAAGATGCCGTACTCATCGGTTCACAAATTGTAGCCAATCTTCAGCAGGTCGTGGCCCGTAAAGTCAACCCGATTGATTCTGCGGTGGTATCTGTAGGGGGATTTGTCGCTGAAAATGCCTTTAACGTCATTGCAGATTCGGCCGTGCTAACAGGTACTGCACGTTCCTTTGAAGAGAGTGCACGCCATATCATTGAACGTGAAATTGAACAGGTGGTGAAAGGTGTCTGCCACATGCACGATGCCTCTTATACTTATGAATATGTAAGAGGCTATCCTGCAGTCAAAAATCACCCTGCACCAACTGAATATATAGAAGAAATAGCCAAACAGACAGAAGGAGTCACAGAAGTAAAAGAAGCCGAAACTCAAATGGGCGGAGAAGACTTTGCTTACTACCTTCAGCATGTTCCTGGTACTTTCTTCTACACAGGCGCTATGCCAGAAAACAGCCAAGATGTGTATCCACATCACCATCCGAAATTTGATATTAACGAAAACGCAATGCCTGTGGCAGCAAAGGTACTCGCTCATGCCGTCCTTTCCTACGATGAATAAAAAAAAGCCGCTGCCACCAGCGGCTTTTCTATTTCGATTCTTTCAACACTCTCAAGTGAAACACATGGCGTGCGACTTCACCAAGCTGTCCTGTCAGCTGATGATTTGCCACCCCACCAACAGCGGCACCGACCACAGGCATTAATTGAAACAGCTTCACAAGGTCAATATAATCTCGATATTCCTGCTGAAAGCTATACCAATCCATTTCTTCCCGGGTTGTTTCCCATTCTTCAATAAGTTTCATCATTTTTTGACGGTGTGCACTGCTTGAAAAGGCGAGTTGAAAAATACAAAGCAAAAAGAGCCTTTCCTCTTTTTGAGACAAATCAAATCCATATATACAAGCAAGCTCATATAGACATTTCATTTTAATACTCAAAAGGAGAGGGAAATCCGCCATTCCGAGAAACAATCCACCCGCACCTGTGCCAATTCCTTCAATCGCAGCGGCCTTTTGATAGTATGTCACCTTTTCCTTTGCCAGCTCATTTCGCTCTACAATAGACATTTGTTCATCAATGACTGTAAATGAAGTAAAATGGCTTCCTGATACGGTGGATTCAACCATTGTTTTCACCGCACTTGTGATGACTTGATGAAATCGAGCAGGGATTCGGCGATTCACTTGCTGCTGAACACCTTTTGAAAACCGCTCGATCTTGGATGGTTTTCTTAAAAAACGCATTTGAAAAAAAATGGCCTCTTCATACAGTTCCCGTTCAGCTGCATTCATCCCAGTTCCCTCCTTGGTGACATCATACACACGCTGTAAAAAATGCTTATCTCATCTTTTTTAATCTGCTTTGTACGTAAGGCTTGAATAGGACAAGCACAAATACCAATGAAATGAGAAGAGCAAGTCCGCTTCCCTTCCATCCACCTGCTGGGAAAACGGCGGAGCTCAGTACAATTGACTGGATGATGAGTACATTTCGTACGAGAACAAAAAAGCTTCGATCTTTTTCTTGCTGAGACACAGGATAAAGTGCCTGTAACGACAGATGAGCAAAGTGCTTTGTTAACGGGACAAGCTGTACACCTGTGATAAAGACTGTAAACAAGACAAGTAATGCCCCCACCCAGCCTGCTGCACCTGTATACAAGAGGATGAGCACAAACACGACCGTTAACCTAAACACAAGACCAAAATAATCATTTGAACGTAAAAACGCCCTCACATACATATAAGAAAAAGCTTTACGCTGTTCATAAGGGACAAACTGCAAGACCCAGTCCATATACGCCCTTCTTTTCACTTGTTTCTTTAAATGAGGGACATCCGTAAATAAGTTTGCCAAGCGGTAAAAACGCTGTTTTCGTTTTAACTCATCAGAAATATGCAATTCCCATTGAAAGGGCTGTTTTTTTACTGCATTTGTTAGATAAATGAGATAGACAGCATATAAAAGATAAAAAACAATGGCAATGGCATAAGCTGCTTGTAAAACGGTATACATTAACATTGTATTGAGCAGAAAACGAATCACTGCATCAATCCATCTGACATGTTTCCCTTGAAAATAAGTGATTCTCCATTGAATCGCTGTATTGAGACCTTTTATTAAGATCATTTGCGCCAAAATGAGCACATATAGCATCAGATCGCCTGAGGAGACAGCCGAATATAGCGGAAGTGCAATAATGGACACGGCAATCAAAGGAAATAACTGAGAAATGAAGCTAAAGTTAAACGCTTGTTTTAAATAAGGGTCCATCTTAGCTTCCAAAGGAAGCATAAACACAAGATCTGCCTCTTTGATCAACGTTCGCACGTAAGAACTAGTCAGTACCAATGAGAAAACAACTGCCATGACCCAATAGGATGGGAAGTGAGCTGGAATATGCTTCAGCCAATTACTGTACCAGCTCGCCCCGCCTGCAAGGAAAAAAATGAGCACAATCACAAGATGATCGTTGAACATATATTTTAAATATTTTCTTGTTTCTTGTACGTGTTCTTCTAATCGTGATTTCCAAATGGTTTGCGTTGTTTTACTCATAGCTTTCTTCCTTTGTTAATTCCAAATAAAGATCATCGAGTGTCGCATCTCTCATGTTGAACTGTTCTCTTAGTTCTGTCAGTGTTCCTTTCGCTCTAATTTCCCCTTCATGCAAAATAATAAAGGAATCACAATAACGTTCCGCTGTGGCTAAAATATGCGTTGACATCAGAACACTTGCGCCATTTTGTTTCGCCGCATTCATACGTTCTAATAGTGCGTTGATCGCAAGCGGATCAAGCCCTAAAAACGGCTCATCGATAATATACAACTCTGGCTCCACAAGAAACGCACACATAATCATCACCTTCTGCTTCATCCCTTTAGAAAAATGAGCAGGGAACCATTTCAATCGCTTCTCCATTCGGAATTCCTTCAGCAAAGACGGCAGACGTTCTTCTAATTGTTCTTTTGAAAGGCCGTAAGCCATCGCTGTCAGCTCTAAATGCTCTTTTAACGTTAATTCTTCATATAAGACAGGTGTCTCTGGAATAAACGTAAATTGTGAACGATACGCCTCTTGATCTTCTTGAAGGGTTCGTCCGTTTAGCTCAATGACCCCTTTATGAGGTTTCATTAATCCAATAATATGACGAATGGTTGTACTTTTTCCCGCCCCGTTTAAGCCAATGAGACCAACGATTTGGTTTCTTTCTAATTCAAATGAAATATTTTTCAGAACGGGATTCTTTGTATATCCACCCGTTACATCTTTTACAGTTAGAAGGGACATCAGTTCGTTCCTTTCTTTCTTTTTTCCTTTATAGTACCAAAAACGAAAGACAATTTGAAATGTTTACCTATAGACAACTCATGAATAAAACATCGGCATACTGGTCATCATAATGTATGTAGAAGAAATGAACTTGATGACCAATACGTAAATGAGGTGTTTGTTAAAGGCAATAACCGCATGACAAATTGGTTTTTCATCTAAAAACCTTAGCTTCTGTTTTGCTTCACTGATTCTTGATTTTTGTGTCCTATACAAATATGTATACGACGAACCAAAACGTCAAATGAGGTGTTTACGGCAGAAATAGCAGGCATATGAATTCTTTATTTCAGTAAATAGAGAATTCAAAAGGCATATCAAATGAAAGCATCAGCATTTCTTCTGCAGGAGCAGGATGAGCGACCAAAGGAGTTCGCTTGTCCTGTTTTCTTTTTTGCTTCTTTTTGTGATACGATAAAGGAAAAATAATGAGGAGTGACATGGCGTGAGCGACTGCATTTTTTGCAAGATCATTGATGGAGACATTCCATGTGCAAAAGTATATGAAGACGAGCATGTATTGGCTTTTCTTGATATCAGCCAAGTAACAAAAGGACATACCCTTGTAATCCCGAAAATACATAAAGAAAACATTTATGACATGACACCAGAAGTGTCTAATCATTACTTCCAAGCGATTCCAAAAATCTCTAGAGCCATCAAACAGGAATTTGAACCAATTGGTTTAAACCTTCTAAACAACAACGGTGAAAAAGCCGGGCAATCTGTGTTCCATTACCATATGCACATCATTCCACGTTATGGCAAAGGCGACGGCTTTGGTGCCGTATGGAAATCTCACCAAGATCAATATACATCAGAGGATTTAAAAGACATTTCTTCTGCCATCCATACGCGCCTTACCTCATCTTAATTGATGAGGTTTTTCTTTTTTTCACTTCTTTTCTGTGCTTATCCTCTGAATCGTAAGATATTTAGGACGATTCAAATTTTTTGTCCAAATGCTTCAAATTTGTGATAGGATGGTTTTATCTTTTGATCCATTAACGCGAGAAATAGGGAGAGATTGTGATGAAGCGAACGACGAATTTTAATGCTGGTCCGGCGGCGCTGCCGCTAGAAGTGCTTCAAAAAGCACAGGAAGAACTTGTTGATTTTAAACAAACCGGGATGTCTGTGATGGAACTTTCTCATCGCAGCGGTGAGTATGAAGAAGTCCACAATAAAGCGAAAGCACTCTTGGTAGAATTGATGGACATTCCAGAAGATTATGAGGTCCTCTTTTTACAAGGCGGGGCAAGTCTTCAATTTGCAATGATTCCGATGAACTTCTTACATGAAGGCGAAACGGCTCATTTCATCCAAACAGGTGCTTGGTCAGAGAAAGCCTTGTCAGAAGCAAATGGGTTTGGTGAAACATCAGTGTTTGCCTCAAGTGAAGACGACAACTATTCGTATATTCCAGATGTGGATGCTTCCGTTTTAAATGACGGAGCTTACTTGCACATCACATCGAACAATACCATTTTCGGTACTCAGTGGAAAACGTTCCCGAATACGTCACTCCCGCTTATTGCCGACATGTCCAGTGATATTCTCAGCAAAAAAATAGACGTGTCTTCATTTGATTTCATTTATGCCGGGGCACAAAAAAATCTAGGGCCTTCTGGTATCACGATTGTGATCGCGCGCAAACGTTTATTAGAGAAAGAAAAAAGCGGCACACCTAAAATTTTAAAATATTCAACACATGCCAAAGCCAATTCTCTTTATCACACACCACCGACTTTTGCGATTTATATGCTATCCCTTGTCCTGGAGCATGTGAAACAGGCGGGCGGCGTAGAAGCAGCAGAAAAACGCAATGAACAAAAAGCAGCGCTTCTGTATGATACGATTGATCAAAGCGGCGGTTTTTACAAAGGACATGCACGTGCTGACAGCCGTTCACATATGAATGTCACGTTTACCCTTCGTGATGATGCACTCACTGCATCCTTTGTGGAGAAAGCAAAACAAGAGCAAATGGTTGGACTCGCCGGCCATCGTTCTGTTGGCGGATGCAGAGCCTCGATTTACAACGCTGTCTCTATAGAAGACTGCCAAAAGCTTGCGGACTTTATGAAAAAGTTCCAGCAAGAAAATGAGTAAAAAGGCTTTTCTATCGTGAAATAAATTTGTTATAATAACGAGAAATATAAAGTCATGACTCTTGCAATAAATGATCAGCCATATTATTGGAGAGTTCTAAGAGCTTAGCAGAGGAGAGCATAGAAATGAAAACAAAAGAATTAGTGATTATGTCATTGCTTGCAGCAATGGGAGCTGTTTTGCATACGATTTTCCCGCCCATCTTTTTCGGAATGAAACCTGATATGATGCTGGTCATGATGTTTTTAAGCATCATCCTTTTTCCGAAGGTACAGCATGTCGTTGTGATCGCCCTAGTTACTGGGGTCATTTCCGCTTTGACAACAGGTTTTCCAGGCGGACAAATTCCAAATATGATTGATAAACCGGTGACAGCCTTTATCTTCTTAGCCCTTTTCTTATCTTGCCAGAAGATCAAGAACAAAGTCGTTCTGACCGCTGTACTCACCGCTGTTGGGACCGTCGTATCGGGCGTGATTTTCCTATCTGCCGCTTTACTGATTACTGGACTGCCGGCTGCGTTACCAGCACTTCTTGTAGGTGTTGTCCTGCCAGCAACTGTGATCAATACGATAGCTATGGTATTTGTCTTCCCGATTGCTCAGTCGATATTAAAGCGTGCAAGAATGATTGAAGTCGCTTAACGAATAACTGAACCTCTTCATTAGATGAAGAGGTTTTTTTCATGCTTTCATGCTTCTATAAAAGAAAAAGGGTAAGCAGCAAAATGGAGAGCGAAATCCCTGCACCTGCCGCACACACAATTGCTTTTTGTCTTAATACATGTTTTGGCGGATAAGACCCTGCATACCCAAGCTGCCTTACATAATGAATAGAACCACCTGCAAAAATCACACACATACACGTAAAAACGAACAGAAAGACAGACAACCTTCTCCCCTCCCTTTTCTTCAAAAGTATGCTAAAATAAAGCAAGCTATGTATGGAAGTTCAATGAAGCTGATCGTCAGCTCAGAGAGAACATGCGAATGTGTAAAATTTGACTAGAGGTGATTGGAATGGCTAGTGGACGTTCTTTATTAACAGGATTATTTGTAGGCGGTCTCCTCGGAGGTGCGGCAGTGCTCCTGACGACTCCCTCTTCTGGCAGAGATGTACGCGGAAAGATGAAAGACGGCTATGACAAATTCGAAGATACGCTGACAAGGTTAAAAAGAGATGGACAAGCTTTAAAAGAGCAGATTGTTGAAACCGCAAAAGAAAGTGCTGAGGTCATTAAAGAGGTCGGAACTGAATTGCAAACATCCATTCAGCAATGGCGCGAGGAAATCAAACCTCATCAGCAGGACTTACAAAAGGAAATTCAGGAAATTGAGGAAAAGCTCAAACAACTGGAGAAAACCTTACAAAACTAATATACTCACAAAAAAATATTCGTTTACAAAAGTGTGCGGGGTGCGTATCCCGCACTTTTTTTGTTGAAAAAAGGTTATTTTGTCAATGTTTTTCATGACTTTTAAAAATTCTTGAATTTTCAGCTTTATTAATCTTTATTTTATTGGCATAATAGAATTACAAGAAAAAGAGAAGTAGGTGAAATGGATGAATCATTCGGAACAGCCTTTCGATGTAAAAGAAGCACTTTTATTCAGTCAAAGAATGGCCCAATTGAGCAAAGCTCTTTGGAAATCCATTGAAAAGGACTGGCAGCAGTGGATCAAACCGTATAACCTAAATATCAATGAACATCATATTTTGTGGATTGCGTATCAATTAAAAGGAGCTTCAATATCAGAAATTGCAAAGTTTGGCGTCATGCATGTATCAACGGCGTTTAACTTCTCTAAAAAATTAGAGGAAAGAGGATTTTTAAAATTTTCTAAAAAGTTAAACGATAAACGCAATACGTATATTGAACTAACGCCAAAAGGCGAAGAGACATTCCATAAACTACTCGAAGATTACGACCCGGCCCGAACTGGTATTGTCAAAGGCGCACAGCCGCTTCATGACATTTACGGAAAGTTCCCTGAAATTTTAGAAATGATGTGTATTATCCGAAACATTTATGGTGAGGATTTCATGGAGATTTTTGAGAAATCGTTTTCAAACATTGAGAAGGACTTTTTGAATGAACGTGGGAAAGTCACGAAAAAGCCTGAAGAACTTGAAGACTCAGCGGAGGAAAAAGCGGCTAAAGCAAATCAAATTGTTTAATGATCTTTATAAATTCATTCATTAACGGCTGAAACAGCCCTTGATCATGCAAAGCAAAAATCGTTTCATGAACATCCAGCTTTTCAATTAACTGTCCCGCAAACAGCGCAAGGAGATCGTCGAACATGACGTAGCCTTGTGCTTTTTGCTTGTCCATTTCATCTGAGAGCTCAGCACAAATACGCTCAATGTCCTTTGCCTCTTCTTTCGATACACGCTGCCGGATCAATAGCGCATAATATGGATAACGACTCATATCTGTCGCCGTCAGTAACAGTTCCATATAATATTCGAGCTGGCTCATTCGTTCCTCAATACTCATGTACGTTCCCTCTTTCTCTTAGTCACTCTATTTTAGCCGAAATTACTCATTGACGAAAGAGACGAACCTCCCTCTTATGTCTTTTTTTCTTGAAAAACCCAAAGTTTCCTCTCTTTATTCCATATGAATGTAACAATTTATTTTTTTTCTTGAAAACCATTGATTTTTATCCTCAGGAAGAGTAAATTATCTTGAGATATTCAATTAGTTTTTTTGAGATTGGAAGGATGAAAAATGAATTGTTGGAAGACCATTAATCTTGAAAAGGATTATGGTTATACGAGAATGATGATTTCAGCCATATGTCTGACTGTATTTTTTTTCATTATGGCATTTTTATGTTTTCAACTGACTCATCCTGAAACGAGACTCAGCAGTCACAATGCACCACTTTTTGTCGTGCTTTTACTTGCGACATTGCTTGTCCATCGCGTGGTTCACTTGATCCCAGTCATGAAACATAAGAAAAAAATGACGTTATTTAAACGAAATTGCTGGCAGCGCGTGCCTAAGAGAGTGATGCTTTTCTCACTGCTCAGCCCGTTTTGTGTCATCTCACCTGTTTACTTTGTTTTAGGAATGGCATTTCCAATGTACGCACACTACTTTATCATGATCGCAAGTATTCATGCAGGCTATTGTTTGCCTGACTTTTTATTTGCTTGGAAACTGCTCAAAGCGCCAAAATCATGCATCATTGATCAAGCCCAAGACGAGTTTGATATTTTAGTTGACCCAACTTCCTCATCATGAGGTTTTTAAAGCCAACTTCTATCTTTTTCATAAAAAATTTGGTAATGTAGTATGGGAATAGCATAGAGAGGGGGGATCTCCGATAGTTTTATTTTACTTCATCGTCTTTGCCGCGTTTATTGTGTATTCAATAAACAGGCTTACTAATACATTATGCCTTGTCAGAGAGATTCCTGAAGAACGGCAAGATAAGGTGTTTCGCTTTATCAATGTATCGATACTGATCTTACTGATCTCATCATTTGTTGAAATTACCATATCTATTTAAGATCAAAGCAAAAGCTGCCTGTTTGATGGCAGCTTTTTGTGTATGATGATCTATTAGCAAATCCAAGATGCACCGATAATGATCAATAAGATGAATAATACGACGACTAGTGCAAAACCGCCAGCAAAGACTTCTCCTCCCATGTGAAAACACCTCCTGCCAGTTCTTCCTCTGTTCTAAGCTCAGTGTATGCAGAAAATTTTAAAACGTTTAGGCACTTGTCATCGTTTTAAAAAAGAACCGCCCGCACGCATGGCAGGACGGCTCCTTTCTGTCACAGCGATTTAATTAATAAAGATATGCTGCACCAACGATGATCAGCAAAATGAATAGCACGACCAATAAAGCAAACCCATTAGAATATCCTGCTCCCATATAATTCAGCCTCCTTTTTGTGATCAATATATGTGTATGTTGGTCGCAAAAATTTGACTAGACGAATGCCCTCCCATTTGCATTTCTTTTTACAGCATGTCACAATATGTTATGATACAAGCAATGATAAATAAATTGGAAAGATTAGGAGTGTTTTTTGAATGAAAAAAATGGCTTTAGCAGCTGTAACAGCAGTAAGTGTTTTAACTCTTGGCGCATGCAGTAGCGGTGACAAAGAAGTGATCGCAACAACAAAATCAGGAGATGTCACAAAAGAAGAGCTTTACACAACACTTAAGAAACAAGCAGGTGGAGATGCTTTAAACCTACTTGTTCAACAAAAGGTTCTTGCTGACAAATACAAAGTATCAGATAAAGAAATTGATAAGAAATTGGAAGAATATAAAAAGACACTTGGTGAAGATCGTTTAAAACAACTTCAAGATGAATTCGGAAAAGATTACATCAAAGATCAAGTAAAATATGAGCTGCTGACTCAAAAGGCTGCCAAAGCTAACATCAAAATCACTGACAAAGAAGTAAAAGCGTATTACGATGACCTAAAAGGGAAAATCCGCGCAAGCCACATTTTAGTTGCTGACAAGAAAACAGCAGATGAAGTAGAAAAGAAATTAGATAAAGGCGAAAAGTGGGATGACCTTGTATCTGAATATTCAACTGACACTGCTTCAGCAGCACAAGGCGGCGACGTAGGCTGGTTCGCAAAAGAAGGCCAAATGGATGAGAACTTCAGTAAAGCTGCCTTCAAACTAAAAGTAAATGAAATCAGCAAACCAGTAAAATCTCAATTTGGTTACCATATCATTAAAAAGACCGAAGAACGCGGTAAATACGATGACATGAAAGCAGACTTGAAAAAAGAACTGCTTGATCAAAAACAAGCAGACAACAATGAAATTCAAACGATCTTAAACAAATTGGTGAAAGATGCTGATGTGAAAGTAAAAGATAAAGAACTTGAAAATACATTCAAAGAAAAATCTGAACAAACCACACAACAAACACCAAACCAATAATGAACGAAAAACCCCTCTACATGAACTTGTAGAGGGGTTTTTTTATTCTTATTGATTATGCAATCGAATGGTCCTCATGCTTCGCCGTTTCCTGGGATCGTTTCATTTGCTGTCCTTGACGTCTACGCTCTCTCTCCTGCTCCATTCGTTCGATAAAGATTTCTCCCTCTTTTTCAATAAAGGATTGATCAATCTCTTGTTCCTCTTTGGCTGTCGTCATTAATTTATAGGCACAAAAGATAATACCAATGATACATGCATATACCCACCATGGAAAAAATAACATTGTCTTCGCCTCCTTTTTCAGGACTAATCTCTCTTCCTTTGTGTTACATGCTTATGCGAAAAGAAGACAAGTTATGAAAAAAAACGCCCGCATCAAACGGGCGTTTTATCATGAGGATTCATTGTGAAAGGTTGGTTTATAAAACGAACGATTCTCTAGTGCAAAAATACGCTCTGTATATTCTCCTGGCTTCACATGTTCAAGCGCACGATCCATCATGTTCATTTTTGCATCTAAATTATCTATATAGTGGAGAATTTCGGCTTCCTTCACCA
Source organism: Bacillus sp. FSL K6-3458 (assembly GCF_038005045.1). Classification (NCBI taxonomy): domain Bacteria; kingdom Bacillati; phylum Bacillota; class Bacilli; order Caryophanales; family Bacillaceae; genus Bacillus; species Bacillus sp. FSL K6-3458. The sequence continues at coordinate 3,062,826 of NZ_JBBOSI010000001.1, forward strand.
TTGGTGGTTTAGGACTGCCCCACTCCCCTTTTCCATGATGACTCAGCACTAAATGCTGCAGAATCAGAATTTCCTCAGAATCAATGCCAAGCTCCTCTGCGGCTTTCGCAATTTCTGTCACCATAATAGAAATGTGGCCAATTAAGTTCCCTTCTACTGTATATGTGGTGGAGACAGGACCCGAAAGCTCTTTGACTTTCCCTAAATCATGTAGAATGATCCCTGAATATAAAAGATCTCGATCTAGTGATGGGTATAGATCAACAATGGATTTCGCTAAATGAAGCATCGATACCACATGATAGGCAAGACCCGAAACAAACTCGTGATGGTTTTTCGTAGCTGCTGGGTAATCAGCGAATTCCTGTCCATATTTCTTCAGCAAATGTCTTGTAACACGCTGAATATTAGGGTTTTTCATATCAAAAATATATTGCATGATGGTATCCATCATATCGTGCTTTGGAATAGGAGCTGTTTCTAGAAAATCATCAATGCGGATTTGCTCGTTTTCAGCAACAGGACGTATATTCCTAAGCTTCAGCTGATTCCTTCCGCGATAATGATGAATATCACCTACTACCTTCACAATGGTTTGCGCAGCATATGTGAGTTCATCATTCTGCTTTGCATCCCATAGCTTCGCCTCAATATCTCCACTTTGATCTTGAAGAATTAACGTTAAAAATGGTTTGCCATTACTCGCAATCCCTTTAGTAGATGATTTAATTAATAAATGCAGGTCAACTTGTTCGCCGACGTCATAGGTCATGATCCCTTTAGCCATTCAATAAATGCTCCTTCCATGTTTCTGCTCATATAAGTATAACATAAGTCATAATTTGTCAATCATTCCACTGCTAAGCTCGTAATCTGCCCGTCTTCCGCTGCTTGTTTCATATAATGATGACAAGTGAAATAAAACAGCTGTGTTTCAACACGAGTGAGTTCACTCATCAGCTCCAGCACCCTGTCTAGACGGACATGATCAAAGTGAACGAAACTGTCATCCATCATAAATGGGAGCTGACAATCTTGCTGGTGGGACAAAGCAAGTGCAAAACGAATCGAGAGATAAATTTGCTCACATGTTGCTTGTGAAAGCTCCTCCGGGCGGAATAGGCGTCCATCCCTCCGTTTCACAATCAGCCGGTCATCTTCGGCAGAAAATAAAATCACTTCATATCGATCATTCGTTAACGGCTGAATAAATCGGGAAGCTGTTTGGAGGAGTGCTGGTAGCCTCGTTTCTTTATGTTCATTGAGTTTCTCTCGAATGACGGAACGAACGAGCTGAATAGCCGCCCATTTTTTCGCTAGATGCTTTGCCTGCTCCTGCTCTACAGCAAGCTGATGAGTCAAATCAGACACTGTACCTGATGCTTCTATTTGGCGTATTTCTACTGCTAATTCTGCCAAGCGTTTTTTCATATTCGTCACATTCTCTTGCATGTCATTCAGATGTCTTTTTGCTTGTGCACACTGCTCCTCAAGGGTGCGTAAACCTTTACGGACAATGACCTCTTCCTCATCTATATAACCGCTTTTGTGTAGCTCTTGGTTCAGCTGCTGCAAATTGTACAGCCGCTCCCGGTATTCTTTGGATAGATGAGATAGGACATGATAATCTTCTTTTGACGCTGCTTCTACTTTTCGAAAAAGCTCGTCCGTTTGTTTTTCATAATATTGAACTTCTCCTTCTAATGTTGTCAGCTGCTGCTCTACATGTTGAATGGATACGTGCAATGTCTGACGTTCTTTTTCTCTTTTTTCCTCATCTTTCAATATCTCTTGAAAGGCTGAGATATTCTCTTGAATGGTCCCTTCTTTTCTTTGAAGGAGACTCATGAGCGCTGAAACTCTTTTCTCGTAGATCGATTGCTGCTGTGTGAGCATCTCTATTTCCTTGTTAAGCGCCTCATATGCCGCTGTATTCGCTTTTAATTGTTTCAAGATATGGAAAGCTTCCACAAGGAATGAGAGCTCTGAGGACAAACCCAGCTGCCTTCTCATATCTTCTACTTGTTGCTGTACAGGTTCCAGTTCCCGCTCCCAGTCTTCATATTGCTGTATCATTCTTTCGTATAAAAGCTCCTTTTGCTTCACTAGCGTTTCAGCTGAAGCTGTTTGAACTTGAAAGGAATGATAGGCGTTACTGTCGTTTGCTTCCTTCATCTGAGTCTGTTTAAGCACTGGATAAATAGCGATCAAGATAAATACGGAAAATCCTGCAAACAGTAACGTCACCCAGCTCTCTGCTAAAACGAATAAGACCGTGAGAATGACAGCACATAGCACGAACATCAGCGGGAATAACCACACTCTGGAATGATTCTGTTTCACTGTAGCCCTTGTGCCCCTGACATCTTCTGCATCTTGCTGTTTAACGGGCTGCTCCTTTAATCCTTTTAGAGCGGTTTCCGCTTCTTCCAGCTCATGTCTTGCATGATCAAACCGGTCATCGAGCTGCGTTTTCCTATCCATTAAACGAACGTATTGGCTCACAGCCTCTTTTAATTCCCACTCAAAGTCAAGTGAATCATCCAGCTGGTCAAGCTTGATTGGACGATGCCACTTCAGCTTCGCTGATGCTTCTTCTATTTTTTGTTTCAAAGAATTCTGCTCTGTTTTCCCTTCTGCTAAGCGTTTCTTCACAAGTTCAGCATCAGATGATTCAGCTATGACTCGCTTCATCTCCAATACCGTATCCTTGTCATAGAGTGGCTGAACTTGCGTGAGCGACGTTTGCAAATGATCTAATTTTTGTTTCAGTGCCGTCACTTGTGCCTTTTTTGGGTGAAGGTGTGATTCTAATTTATCAAGTTCATGCGCGGTTTCCGGTCTAAACCGTTTGACTCGTTCTGGATAACTAGCCAAATCTTTTTTTAACTCTATCTTGTTTTCTATCATAGGATAAAGTCGAATATGTTCAGTCAAAAGCTGAATCTCTTCTTCAGTCTGTCTCATTTCATGCTGAAGCATTTCTACCTTCTCGGTTAATTCAGCTTGTTCTTTTTTCTTTTCGGTATAACGACTTTCTACCAATTTGGCCTGTTTCAACTTACCTGACAGCTCTTTTACATGATCAAGCTGCTGATTTAATTCAGGCTTACGTCCATTCGGTTTAAAAAGCTGCTCCTGCTGTTTTAGCAGCCTGCTGTCCATTTTGGATGCCGCATCTGAGCCAAACAAACTTGAAAAGAGTAGAAATTCCCCTATTTGATCTTGATTTAATGCTTGTACATTTTGCAGACCAAACACGTCAAAAGAATAGATTGATTGGTATAATCTGCGATCTGTTCCCTTTAACATCGCATGTAGAAACGCTTCATCTTTCACTTCACCATTTGGCAGCAACACCTGAGCTTGGCCGCCATGATCAGATGTTCTTTCAATATGAATCACACCTAATTCCTCATCAAAACATGTAAGAGACCCGCCATAAAATGAGCCATGCTTTGGCTTATACATATGGCTTTTGGAAAAACCAAATAACATCGATTCAATAAACGCCTTCAATGTCGTTTTCCCCGATTCATTCAGGCCATAAACTAACTGAAAACCGTCATCAGAAAAGTGGAAGGTTTGATTGGAAAATTTCCCGAAATTCGCAATATGGAGTGAACGTATTTTCATCATGCCTCTCCTTTTCTCATAAATGCTTCAGCTGTTCTGCCAGCAGCCTTTGTGCCTCTTCTTTAATATCGATCTCGTCCTCTTTTGTAAAAGCTCTTCCTGCCTTTCTATAGGTTGGATGACGCTTGATCGGTGAAAGCAGCTCATCATACGCATCAAACTCGGCAATTTCTGCTGTTAGTTCTGTCAAAAAAGAATCTTCTGGATAGACGGCATCTTCATGTGTCCGGCAGTCAATCGACATCACCCAAACGAACAAGTCTTCATCTTCCTCCTGTTCATGAAGAACAGCCATCAGCTCCTCAAGCACTTCAAGCTGCGTGAGCTCCATATAAGCAGGAGCATCGCCAGTTAGTTCGATTTTCACAAAATGAGGAACACCTCTCTCTTTCAGTCCACTCATCTTTTTGTCCACAAGTATCACAAGATCGGTCATATGAGCGGTATGTGTGATATCTATTGTCAATGTCTCAAAGATGACATCTGAACAGCCCATAAACTCCGCTCTTTGAGCATCTTCAGATAGGTAAACGACATAACAGCCTTTCTCTCCTGTTTCTTTTATATGTCTTCCTTGCACGTTTCCAGGATAGATCACCATTGGGTCTTCATGCAGAAGAGCCCGCTTATGAATATGTCCAAGCGCCCAATAATCAAAATCCCGCGCTAGAAGCTGCTGAAGCTGAAATGGTGCATACGCATCATGCCCTTCTTGACCTGCTAATGTGCCGTGAAGCATTGCAATATGATAAGGGGCATCTGTTGTTTTTTCATAATAAGGTGTCATATTTTCATGGACAGCTCGATCTTTGTAGCTGAACCCGTAAATACTTGCCACAAGCTGACCTTCTCTATAAAAGGCTTGCTCACTTGGCGTACTGCTCAAAAAAACGTGAACATTCTCTGGCCACTCAATTGGTGTCCATTCACCACCTAAATGATCATGATTACCATAAATAATAAACACTTCAATCCCGTGTGATTGTAGCTGTAGAAACTGATTTCTTAAAAAAAGCTGTGCTTTTAGGCTGCGATTCGATTCGTCAAATATATCTCCGCTCAGCAGCATAAAGTCTACTTCTCGATCAATTGCAAGTTCAAACATGTTCTTGGCACTTTGAAATGTACTTTCTTTCAACCTCTTAAAAATTCGGTTCGGTATATTGGACATTCCCGCAAACGGACTATCTAAATGAAGATCTGCGGCATGAATAAAAGTGAGCTTCGTCAAACGTCTATCTCCTTGTACGTTACTGTAGTTGTCCATATTTTATCACGCCGTTTTTACGAATGCACGTTCTATCGCTCTCATTCTAAAAAACACATTTTTAGGGGTGAAAAAAGAGGTTTTAACTTCCTCCTTGTATAATTCATTAAAAAACAAGAAGGAAGGGAAGATCAGAGATGGAGAAAACCTACTATTTGACTGTATTTGATTCGTCAGGTGAAACCTTATTAAACGAAAAAATCACCACAGATAGTGATGAAAAAGCAAAAGAATTAGGACGTCATCGTTTAATCGAACAACAATACACAAAGCATTCTCACCGGCTCGTAAATGATGCAGGTAAACTTCTTTTATTTGAACGTTAAAAAAGCCGGCATCCGCCGGCCATTCAATCTTCTATTTAATGAAACACAGGACGTCTTTTTTCCAAAAACGCTTGAACACCCTCCTGATGATCACGGCTTTGTCTCAGTCTAGCTTGTGCAGCACGCTCTTTTTGAAGAACGGCTAACAGCTGTGATTCTGACTGCTGAAAATAAATCATCTTTGTTTCAACAAAGGCTTGAAGTGGCATATTTAAAAATGGCTTGACGCACGCTTTTTGATACGTATCCACCTCATCTTGAAACACGCCGTCTGCAAGGCGAAGCTTGAGCGCTTCTTCAGCCGGTAGCTTTTGTCCGCTCCAAATCAATTGTTTAGCGGTTTGTTCACTAACTCTTTTGGTGAGGAAAAAATGCCCTCCGCCATCTGGGATTAACCCGATTCCATTAAAGTTCATGGCAAGTTTAGCATCTTGATGCATAAACAAATAGTCACAGCTAAGGGCAAAGCTAAAAGCAAGACCAGCCGCTGCCCCGTGGACAAGTGCAATCGTCACTTTTTTCATACTGGCTAAAGAAAGTGTAATTCCCTCGATCAAATCCATCACGCGATGAAAATCTTCTTCACGATCTTGCTTTAGCATCATGCCAATATCTCCGCCTGCTGAAAACCCTTTGCCCATCCCCTTGAGTACAACAATTTTTGCGCTGCTCTCACTCGCTGTATCACACGCTTCCTTCAATTCAGCAAACATGTCAACATGAAACGAATTATACGCTTCAGGCCTATTGAAAACGATTTCAAAAATATCCCCGTCTACCTGACAATTGATATATGTCATCATCCATTCCCCCTCTTTCTTTTCAAGCTCATGACTTACTTCAATTTCCATCAAGCAATTCCTTTTCCTCTACATAAAAAATTTCAAGATCAACTGATACTAAAATAAGCATAATTGTTGAAACGAGAAATATATTTTTATATAGTAAAATAAGAAATAAAACATCATATGAAAGGGGGAGAATGATTGATAAGAAGTTCCATATGTATATTGATTAGCTGCATCGTCATGTTTTCTCCCTTTTCAAATGTCGTTTTTGCTTCACAAGCAGAAGCGAGCACACCGAGCCTGATTTCTCCATCGATTTATGATGAAGAAATCAACGCTGTGAAGACACCTCCATTTTCAAAAAAACATGCATCCTCTCTTCTGTTAAAACAGAGGTTATCAATAGGCGCTTCAAAAGCTTTTCTTGTAAAGCTTGCACCAGCCACTGCGTTATCTATTGATTTATGTTTTTTAGAAATGAAGTGTGCAATCCCCATTATGTACCAATCAAATTACCTCGACTGATTCATTTTATTTCATCCGTAAGCACTATATGAAAAACAAAACCTATCATATTCGGAGGGATAAAATGAACATTAAAGAAAATGATCTTCCTGGGATTGGAAAGAAATTTGAAATTGAAACGAGAAATAGAGAAAAGATGACGATTGTGATTCATGATGATGGCAGACGGGAGATTTATCGTTTCGACGATGAAGATCCAGATGAAGTACTGTCCACCATTTCTCTCGATGATGCTGAAGCCCGGCAAATTGCTGCCATTATTGGCGGTATGGTGTATAAGCCGCAAGCACTTGAAACGATTGAAATGGCGTTCAATGATTTGATCATTGAATGGTTTAAGGTAGAAAAAGACGCAAAAGCGGTTGGACATACACTCGGCGATTTAGATGTGAGACAAAATTATGAAGTCACCGTCATTGCGATCATTAAACATACAAATGAAAAATTACTCAACCCCGGTGCCGATTCGATTATTCAAGCAAATGATACGATGGTCATTTCAGGCGAAAGAAAACACTTGAAGCGATTGATACGTGATTTTCTTTCTAGAGGGGGAGAGTGATGAATGGATCATTTAGTCTTTGAAGTTGGAACTGCGCTTATTCTCATCGCCATTGCCAGCTTAATCGCCAATAAAATTAAATTTTCTATCATTCCTTTTCTCATTGTCCTCGGGATGATTGTTGGTCCGCATGCACCAACCATCGGGATCATTGATTTGAAATTTATCGAGAGCACCGAGATTATTTCGTTTTTTGGTAGAATGGGTGTCCTGTTCCTTCTATTCTACCTCGGGCTTGAGTTCTCTGTCGGCAAACTCATAAAATCGGGTAAATCCATTGCAGTCGGCGGATCTATTTATATTTTGATCAACTTTAGCTTAGGATTGCTGTATGGGTTTATCACAGGCTTTGGATTCCTTGAAGTTCTCATTATGGCAGGCGTTATCACCATTTCATCCAGCGCCATTGTCGCCAAAGTCCTTGTCGATTTAAAACGGACAGCGAACCCTGAAACAGAGTTAATTCTTGGGATTATTATGTTTGAGGATATTTTTCTCGCCGTCTATTTATCTGTCGTATCCGGTCTTGTCCTTGGAGATGCCACGTCCGTTGGCGGTGCCTTATTATCTATTTTAATCGCTTTTGGTTACATGATGATTTTCTTTATCATCGCACGTAAGCTGCCAAAACTATTAAACAAACTATTCGATATCCGTTCAAATGAAGTATTTATCATTGTCATTTTTGCCGCTTTGTTCTTCGTGGCTGGTTTTTCAGAGACGATACATGTCGCAGAGGCCATTGGCGCTCTCTTACTCGGTCTTGTGTTTTCAGAAACAGAACACTCAGACCGCATTGAACATCTCGTTGTTCCTTTTAGAGATTTCTTTGGCGCCATGTTCTTCTTCAGCTTCGGATTGAGTATTGATCCATTTACATTAGGAGATGCCTTCTGGCTTGCGATCGGCGCTGTCATTCTCACCTTAATTGGGAACTTCACCGCCGGGATGTTTGCTGGAAGAAGAGCCGGTTTCTCTCATAAAGCTTCTTCTAATATTGGATTAACCATCGTATCAAGAGGAGAGTTTTCCATCATTGTAGCCGAACTTGGGATTGCAGGCGGGCTTGCCGCTACATTGAAGCCATTTGCTGCATTATATGTATTAATCCTTGCGATTTTAGGACCGCTAGTGACGAAAGAATCAAAGCGTATCTATCAAATCCTAAACAAAATCTTCAAATGGAAAACTGAAAAACCAAAAGTAAAAAGAGAAACAACCATTTAATTGAAAAGGGCCCAGTGCTGGGGCCCTTTTTTATATCTATTCAAATTGCTGAAATGCTGTTTCTTGCTTTACTTGTTCTTTCGTATCCCCGCGAATGGTTCGGATGACTTTCTGATTGCGGTAGATCGATAGTTTTAAATTGGTCGCCGCTGTTCCATGAGAGTGATCAAGGTTCGTGAATGTAAAGAAATGATGAGACCGTTTGTCTTTAAACACAAGCCTGAAGTCGTCTGTCACTTTAAAATGCTCATCGCTTTCCCATTCAATCAATGGTTCATATGCGCTAAACCATTCCGGAATATTAGGCGTATATCCTGTAGCCAATACCACATGATCGGCTGTCATTTTCTTTTCTTTCTTCAGTTGCCATTGTTTCAAATGCAGCTCTAACTGCTGCTCATCCTCCATATGTATCGCTTCAAGCTCAGTCATTGGCTGAATGAGTACAGAAGGCTCTTCACCTGAAACGGAGCGATGGTACAATTCCTGATAAATACGAGAAAGCGTCGATGCATCTATGCCATTCCTTAATCCTGCCAGTCTAGGCAATGTGTTCATCCGTTCTTCATAAGGAAGGGAATGAAAATATTCAACATACTTAGGTGTAAATAGCTCCTGACCAAGCTCCGCTGTCTCTAGTTCTCTAAATTCACTTGAACGTGTAAACCACGAAAGCTGCTGTCCTTTCTTCTGATGCTGAAGCAGGTCTAAGAAAATTTCAGCTGCACTCTGACCTGAACCAATCACCGCCACCGTTTCAGCTTCATGAAGTTCTTTTTGTTGATCTATATAACGGCTGCTATGGGTCACATGCGGCAACGCAGCTTCTGGCACATCGACAGGAATCATCGGCTTGCTTCCCGTTCCAAGGACGACATGCTTTGCACGATATTCAGAAAGCGATCCATCTTTCAACCGCCGAACTTTTACAAGATACCCGTCTTCACAGTCGGTCACTTCTTCCACCTTCATCCCGAACTGACAGCTATCTAATTCACCTGCAACCCATGATAAATACTCATTGAATTCTCTCCGGGGGATATCAAATTGTTCAAATGTATAAAATCGGTGAAGCCTGTTTGATTCATGTAAATAATTTAAAAATGTATACTTGCTCCTTGGATTAGCCATTGTCACAAGGTCCGCTAGAAAGGAAACTTGTAAGTCCGTTCCTTTGATGAGGATACCAGGATGCCAAGCAAATTCGGTTTCCTGTTCAAAAAAACAGCATGTCACATCTTCATACTCCTCTAATAAAGCGGCCAATCCTAAATTTGCTGGCCCAATCCCAATTCCGATCACATCCATCATATGTACACCTGCTTTACCTTTTTACCCCCTATATACCCTTTTACAAATGAAAAAAACACTGCGTCACCGCAGTGTTTACATGTGAGAAACAAATAATGACTCAAGAAACTGAATCTTCTCTTCCGTATAGTGCTCATAACGATCATTATAAGACTTTGGATCTTTTGGATTGGCATACTGCGTAATTTTTCCGGTTCGCGGATCAATGAATTTACTCGCAGCGCCGCATCCAATGCCAATGATCGTCTGCACCTCTTCCATAATGATAATATTATACAAACTTTCCTGTCCATCTAACGAATACCCGACATTTTCGAGATTCCCCAAAATGTTTTTTTGTCTGTATAAATAGTACGGATGATAGTCATGTGCCTTTGTCCAAGCAACCGCTTCATCCATCATACGTGTGATCTCTTCTCGGTCTGCCACTTGATACTTTTCCTTATTGCGGGTCATTTCAGACGCTCTCTTAAAGGAAAGGGTATGCACCGTTAAAGATTCAGGCTTCAGTTCTTCTGTTTGCTGCAAGGAATGTTGGAATTCCTTTAGCCCTTCTCCTGGCAGCCCAATGATTAAGTCCATGTTAATATTATTCATGTCATACTGCCTTGATAAATGATACTTTTCAATCGTTTCTTCCACACTATGGTGCCGGCCAATCGCTTTCAATGTTTCATTCTCATATGATTGCGGATTGATACTAATCCGGTCAATATGATAACGGTTGAGCACCTCCAGCTTATCAGGTGAAATCGTATCAGGTCTTCCCGCTTCTACAGTGACTTCCCGAATATGTTTCACATCTGGAAAAGAGCGATACATCTCCTCATACAGCAAATCCATTTCTTCTGCTGTAATACTCGTTGGAGTACCTCCGCCAAAATAAACAGTCGTCACTTTAATCCCATGTTCCTTTAACCATTCGCCCATTTTTTGCATCTCATAATGCAGCCCAAAAAGAAACGTTCCTACTCTTCCAGCTTGTCCTTGAATGGCATAAGCAGGGAACGTGCAATAAGCACATTTTGTTGGACAGAAAGGAATACCGATATAAATACTCACTTCCTCCTGTAGATCGTACAGATCTGGAATGGCTTTGATTTGACGATCAACAATCTCCTGCATCAAATTGATCTTTTCATCATGAATCAAGTAATCGCGCTTTAACGCTGCATGTGCTTCTTCCTTTGTCATGCCTTCTCTTAGCATCTTATGAAGTAATTTCGTAGGGCGTATCCCCGTTAGAATCCCCCATTTTTGCGTCATTCCTGTATATTCCTGAAGCAGATGTAAATAAACAGACAGCACCGTGTTTTTGATTTGCTTCCATCGCTCTTTTTCATTCAAGCCCTCTGGCATCTCTCTTGTAAAACAACTCGTCATATCTGATCCAGCAATATGGCCAGAAGCTTCCACCCTACCATGGGTTTCTTTCCAATCAAACACCATAACCAGACCATCGTTTGCTTCACCTGAATCAAACAGCACTTCACTATCTTCTTCGAATAAATTGGCTATATTGACAAGCGGTCGATGAAATCGTTCATTAGACAGCCCTTTAACTAAAATTCGCATCGTATCACCTTTATCTTCAAACTTGTTTCATTTTACAAAATTCATCTAGGAAAAGCAATGAAGAGAACAGACGAAGGCCCTGCCATTTCTTAATAGACAGGGCCTTCACTATATTATCGATTAATATCAAATTGATGTAAAAAACCTTCCCTTTGCTGCATTCTAAAGTATTCTTTGATCATATAAGCAACACCCTGTTCATCATGAGAACGTGTCACCCAATCGGCTTTACGTTTGACCGAATGAGGTGCATTCCCCATCGCAACGCCTAAGCCAGCTAACTCAAGCATCGGGATGTCGTCTGTCCCGTGACCGATCACGACCGTATCTTCTAATGTAAAACCTAGTGCTGAGGTTAAAAGAGAAAGTCCTGCTTCTTTCGATACCCCTTTGCATACAATGTTCATTTTCTCATCACTGATCTTAATCAGATCAACAGATGGGAATGCTTGTTGAATGGTTGTGTGGATTTCAGGCTGAAGTGCTGCCGTCGAATACACTTCAATGACAGGTGTGCTAACCGGTTCATCCATAAGCATATCACTTAATGATTCAACAAATTGAACGGGATAGAAAATGGGATCAGACGGATGAATCAACGTTTTTCCCATCAGTTGAGACTGTGTTTTTTTCCGATTGCCGATTGAGAATTTTTCATGTAACAAGCGAACATTACAATCAAAGCTTTCAAGGATCTGCACAAGATTAAATGTTTTCTCTTCCGTTAATTTCTTCACATGGAGCGGCTCATCAAGCTTATCAGCGATAAATGCACCACTATGCGTCACAAGAGTTGAAGTTGGTATTTTCAACGCCTTGGCAATTTTTTGTGCAGATCGAAAATGACGGTTGGTGACAATCGTCACGTAAACCCCTTTTTTCTTAACATATTCCACAGCTTCTTTTGTAGCGGAATGGATTTTCCCATTGGAACGAAGCAACGTTCCATCTATATTGAGTGCAAGTAGCTTTTTTGACACTGAGGCATCCCCCTTCTTGATGACTGTACTTACGATGAGGATATGCCCTAGCTTAGCGCTTTAGAACATGCAGTTGAAGCAGCCCTTGTTTTATGCCTCAATCGCAAATAAAAAAAGCCTACCCCTAGGCTTTTTTTTATGTATGGTTTGGATGCGTAACAATGGCGTGATGAAGCTCCCCATGATCCCCTCATCTTTCACACACCAAAGCATTGCTTATATCATATCCCCTTATGCTTTGCTTTTCTCCCAGAAGCGCTTCTCTCTCATTTGGCTCATCGCCGTAAATCCAAAGTGGAACGCACCCAATTCATCACGATAGCGCTTTTTGAAAGCACTTTCAATAAGTATTATCGCAGAATTTACGAGCTTCGACAACCCCTTTTTTAAAGATATACAAGCGGCGATATGAATGAAAAAAAGGGCGAATATGATCGCCCTTTCAATTAATTTTCTTCAGTATTTCCATAAAGCTCTTCAAGAGGCTTCATGATAATTTTATTTAATTCACCGATGAGAACACTTACGCGTTGTTCTGCTTCCATCAACTGAGAGATTTTATCGTGCTGCTGCACAAGTGCAACCGTTTTTTGCGCTTGCTCTACTTCTTCTTGTGTAATCTCTTGGCCAGTCATTTGTTTTTGTTGAAGGTTTACTTGAATGTCACGGAAGTTCTCAAACATTCTTTTAGAGGATTCATCCCCGTTTACCTCATCATAAAGATTTCTTAACGCTGAATATTCTTCGCTATGACGCAGTGCTTTTTCAAGGTCATATGCAACATCATAAAGATTTACAGACATGTTATGTCTCCTTTCTATCCGTTATCACCGATATGGATCGGCGGACACCACTCCACTATAACAAACTATGGCTTTCGTTTCACATATATACAATAAATTCATCGAAATTTCTCGATCTTGCCTTAGAATAAGGTGACAAAAATCGCTTGGACAGCACCGATCAATCCACCTAAAAGACCGCCTAAAAATGTGATCATCTTCAGCTCCTTATTAGATATGCTGATTACAAGCTCTTCCATTTTTTCAAGCGGGAAAAGTTCAATTTGTTCACGAATAATTTCTTCAAATTGGAGCTTTGCGAGCAGTCCCTCAAGCGCATTAGATGCGGCTTCAATCCCTTTATCAATGAGAGATGGAGCAAACTTGGTCTTAAGATCATCCGCTACTGCACTGATGTAAACTCCTACTGGTCTATCTAACAGCACCTTTGTAGAAAAATGTGAAAGCAATTGCTTTTTCACACTAAATAGAAGCTCCTTCACATTCCATTTTTCATCAAGCTCATGTAAAGAAAATTGCTTTACCTTGTCCCATTCTTGAACAAGTAAATCTGATAAAAACCTTTTTGTCTCTGCATTCTTTAAGAACTTCATCATTTCAGGATGCACGCGATCAATTAAGCTTGAATTCCCTAAAAACATTTGGACCATACTGCCAAGCATTCCTCGTTCTTTTAAGAAATCATCTATCATATGACCGAGTCTTGCTTTTCCCTCATCACTTTCAAAATAATGAATGCCTCTCTTTAAAATATAATCTGCGGCATCTGGAATTTTTGATGCAAGCTTATTTTCTACATCCTGTGGCAACAGCTCAGACAACGTTTGCTGATCATACTTTTCAAGCAGTGAGTGGAGCTTATGATCAGTCCACTGATGAAGCCTTGCGTCAGCTTTAACGTCAGCCTGTGAAAAACCGTATTTTTCTAACATGGAGAAAACCGTCATTTCCATATCAGCACCTTTATCAATATATCGGTGCACTGTCCGCAATATCTCTTGCTTTGCCTCTGATGATTCAAATCGTTTTTTAATGCCCTCTGGCGTTAGTAAATGCTCCATCACCATGACGCCAACCTGCTTGGCTACTTCATCTCTTCTTTTAGGAATGAGGCCCGGTGTAAATGGGAGCTGCTTCCCAAATAAATAATATGGCTTATACGGACGAAAAAGCATTTTAATCGCGAGATGGTTTGTTGCTGCCCCTATCACTGCACCTATCACAATCATAAAGATAAACGTTGTGAATATATCCAAAGTCGTCATCTACCTTTCAAACAACACCTGAAGTTTATTGTTTTTATCTATACGTATTATAGTTGTTGTCAAGAGTCCAAGCAAATGAAGCATTCAATGTGACATATGAGACAACGATCTGTCGTAATGATATAGGAACGCCAAGTTTATGTAAAATCAACAAAAAGTGTTTTTCAGATGTTAAAAAAAGAATTTGAAAAGTAGGTGTTGTTTCATGACGTCAACGCTCGGCATTGTCACTCTTTCTCCGAAGCATGAAGAAGCATTCACACATCAGCTTGCCAAAGCAGCCTCTTCTTTTGATTTAGAATTTGTTCGTTTTTCACCTCTAGATTTAAAGCCTGCTTCAAATGTCATTCACGGTCAAAAATTTAAGACTGGCAAAGGATTTGAAGCGTCAGAATTTCAGATTCCTGACTTGATTTATGATCGTTGTCTTTATCAGCATGACGCACAATCTAAAAAAGCAAAACCTATCATGAATTGGTTAAAAAAGTATCCAAAAACCGTTTTTTTGAATACTGGAATTTCAAATAAAATGCGGATATTCGAGCAGCTCCGTCTCCTCCCTTCTTTACAACAATACTTACCTGTCTGCTCTCTATTGACAGAGCCTTCAGACCTGCTCAACTTGGTCAGAAAGGGCGGATATTGTAAAATACAGCCGCTTTCTCAACAGCACGCAGCACCCTCTTGCTTCATTTCTTTAAAAGACAAATCACTCATTACTGTGCAGCTAAACGCTAAGCAAATCATCACCTTTTCACATTCAGCAGAGGTTGAACGCTGGTGCAAAAAGTATATCGGCCGATCTTTCCTTCAATTTTTTAACACGAATGATCAAAAAGACGTTATATTCAATGAAATTAGGATTTTTCTTATAAAAAATTCACAAAATCAATGGAATAGCATGGGGATTCATACAAAACCATCAGTAGAAAACAGCCTTTTAAGCAATACACAAAATTCCATTCATGTGGTAGCCTTTGATCACTATTTAAACTCATTAAAGCCACACATCAAGGAGCTGTTGTTAGATGATATTGCCTCCATTCAATCATCTCTTCCAGCGTTTATAGACAAAACTTTCTCACCGTGTATTGAATTCGCTATAGACTTGCTTCATACAAATGAAGGCAGACTTTTCATCTCAAATGTAAGATCAAAGCCAGGACGATCCTCTTTTTTAAAAGCTTACCCTGAGAGGGAGAATCAATTGATTCAGACCATACTTGAACATGCCAAATCGATGATGGCTGAAGAAAAGGAGGTTCCTTATGAAGAGAAAACGCTACATCATCGCTCCTCATTCAGCAAGTGAAAAAACAGTATATCTCCCTGCTCAGTTTAAAGAGCAGGAGGCAATTTTATCTATTGCTTTAGGTTCTTGTTTAGTAGATGATTTCGCCATTTCCTATCATCAATCTCAAATGATTTTATTATCAGAAGACCTTTATCGCGCTTTATTCATTCCATACAAAACGAAAGCTGATGTCATATTAGTTCAACATACACTCTATATAGGACCTCTCATCGGCATTTTCACTGCAGGATTCGAACAAAATACAGCACCTTTAGGCGCAAGATCTTCCTATTTTATGAAATTGCTGCAATCTTGCAGGCAGCATGCTGGTTTTGCATATCTTTTTGGTACTCATTCTATCGATTGGGATAAAGGAATAGTAGAAGGTTTGCTTTACCAAGAGGAGCGCTGGGTAAAAAAGCAGATGCCCCTCCCATCCGTTGTTTATGACCGGCTGCCTAATAGAAAGGCTGCTCAGTCGGCATTCATTCAAGAAACAAAACGAAAACTCACTCAAGATTACGATATCCCTTGGTTCAACCCTTATTTTTTTAATAAATGGGACATTCATGAACAGCTATTAACAGATGAAAAAACAAGCTCTTTCTTACCACATTCTATACGATTAGATCCTGTTGATGCTTTAAATAAAATAGAAACACTCCTTCATATGCATCATGTCATTTATTTAAAACCAACAAACGGCAGTCACGGAGACGGGATTTATCAGTTAAAGAAGACGGAAAACGGGGTCACTGTCTGCTCAAATAAAGGGAAATCCACTTCATATCATTCCGTAGACCATTTCGTAAAAAAACTGCGGGAAGATTGTGCAATTCACGACTTGATTGCACAACAAGGCATTGAGCTTCTTCAAATAGACAATCAACCACTGGATTTTAGAATTCATACGAATAAAAATAAGTATGGTCATTGGACTGTTACAGCCGCTGCTGGAAAAGTTTCAGGAGATCACACTGTCACAACCCATCAACTGCATGGTGGTTCAGTAAAAACACTGTATGATATCTTTCCTGATGCAGAGAAACGTTTGAAGGTTTTGCAAGAGCTCTCTGATACTGCCCTCGCACTTAGTCGTATGATAGATGAAAAAATGCCCGGTCTGATTGGGGAAATTGGTTTTGACTTAGGTATTGATCACTTAGGTGCTATCTGGATGTTTGAAGCCAATTCTCGTCCAGGCCGCGAGATTTTTCTGCATGCACCATTGAAACACTCAGAATGGCTGATTGGGAAAAGAATCGTTGAATACGCATCTTACCTAACACAAATGGCTCTTACTCCTATAGACCATGCAAACGCCTATTGATGTTTTCTTTTCATGTCTCTGAAATCTGTGCTTTCCCTATGCTCTTTTCATCAGATGAGATACAATAAAACCAAGTTCAAGGTTGTTTCCGTATTGTCGTGTGTATTTATTGTTTCATCAATAAAAGCAAGGAGGCAATGATGATATGATTTCTCATTTTCAATGGAAACCTCTCTTTAAAAAAGCGCAATTACCTGGCTGGAAAATATCCTTTTTTCATAATGGTTCACACTATGAAGGCATTTATCACAAAACGGGTGATATTGAATGGGGCTCTCAGCTTCCGCCTCATGAAGTTGAACCAACCTTAAAAGAAGAAATCCACGAATTAATGCTATTCCATGTGTATGATTAAACTGTTTAAGGAGCCTCGCCATGTTAGAAAAACTAAAACTTGTTTACGGACACCATATCATCAGTTCACCAACAAATGATAAACAAATTCTCTGGTATCAAACAGACGAAGGCGAAATTTTCGGAGTAAACAAAACGGAGCTAACAGAAAGGGAAGCGCTTCTTCTCAATTCATTCCTCACACCAATTGATGTACCTCATACGCTGGAAACGGAAGAAGAACAGAAATGGTACAGCTATCTCTTTGAAAACAAATCAATCACCATCGATCAATCCGTCCGTGTTCATTTTTTTAAAATGGATCACCAAGCAGAACAAAGGCAGCAAATAAAAGAGGCTGTGAACAGCAGCCTCGAACATATTCATTTCTTATGGACAGGCACTGAAACAGCTATGCTCATTCAAACAAACGCTACATCAGAAAATGGTCAACTTGAACAGCTACATGATTTGTCTCAAGCCATCACAAGTGATTTTTTAACAGACGTTGTCTTCATGCAAGGACAGCTGCATTTGCCGAATGGAAATTTAAAAATGAGATTATTAAATGAACATCAGCTCTTCTTATGGCATCTGAAGCAAGGAAAACTTAGGTCAGGGGTTGCAACATTTTATCAATGTTTACCTGCTTTCATTCGCCATGATACAGACATGGTTTCTGCCGCTATTTCAGATGCATTTATAGAAACAATCTTTGATCGGGACGTTTACCGGACTCTCACGACCTATATGCAGTGTAATTTAAATGCATCGCAGGCAGCAAAAGCGTTATATGTTCATCGAAACAGCCTCCAGTATCGGATTGATAAATTTATTGAACGGACAGGACTAGATATACGGCATTTTCAAGAAGCGTCAGCTGCTTATTTCATGATGAATCTTCTCGATCTTTCTTAAATGATCCTAACATGAGCACCTTGCCTAAAAATGAAAATAAGATGTTGTGCACGTTGTCCATTTACAGACACCCTTCCTTTTTATACACTTCATTTATAAGTAAAGCGCTTTCAAAAAGGACTGGGAGGCTACCACCTATGGCTGAAATGATGCTGAATCAAATTTATAAAGTGTACGATAACAAAGTAACAGCAGTAGATAACTTTAATCTACATATTGAGGATAAAGAATTTATTGTGTTTGTTGGTCCATCTGGATGCGGAAAATCAACAACTCTCCGCATGATTGCAGGCCTTGAAGAAATTTCACAAGGAGATTTTCTATTAGACGGCAAGCGAATGAATGATGTGGCACCAAAAGATCGGGATATTGCGATGGTTTTCCAAAACTATGCCTTATACCCTCATATGAATGTGTACGATAATATGGCTTTTGGATTAAAGCTTCGAAAATTTCCTAAAGCAGAAATTGATGAGCGGGTTCGAAACGCTGCAAAAATATTAGGGCTTGAACAATACTTAGATCGAAAACCTAAAGCATTGTCTGGAGGTCAAAGACAGCGTGTTGCACTTGGAAGGGCCATTGTACGCGATGCAAAAGTCTTTCTTTTGGATGAACCTCTCTCTAATTTAGATGCTAAACTTCGTGTTCAGATGCGTGCCGAAATTTCTAAACTTCATCAGCGGCTGCAGACGACATTCATCTATGTCACACACGATCAAACAGAAGCCATGACAATGGCTTCTCGGCTTGTTGTCATGAAAGATGGCTTTATTCAGCAGGTTGGCGCACCAAAGGATGTGTATGAAAACCCAGAGAATGTCTTTGTAGGAGGATTTATTGGCTCTCCAGCGATGAACTTTTTTACAGGAAAACTGTCTGACGGAGCCATTGCCATTGGGAATACGCACATTCGTGTACCAGAAGGAAAAATGAAAGTATTACGCAGTCAGGGCTATATCGGAAAAGATGTGATTCTAGGCATCAGACCAGAAGATTTCCATGATGAGCCTGTGTTTATAGAGGCTTCTGAAGGAACAAAAATTGAAGCAAACGTAGAAGTGGCTGAATTAATGGGAGCGGAAACGATGCTTTATTCTTCTCTCGCTGGTCAAACGTTTATTGCACGTGTTGATTCTCGCACAGATATTCAGGCAGGTCAGACGATCCCTCTTGCCATTGATATGAATAAAGCGCACTTCTTTGATACAGAGACTGAGCTCCGCATCCGCTCAGCTGAATAAGAAGACGTTCCACAAACCATCACCATTGGGTGGTGGTTTTTTGTATATGAAAACAACATTTACCATGTTCTTTTTCCGTATGTTTTTTTCGTAGCGAACCATAATATTTAGTACAAAGCAGTTACCGCATTGGGTTTCGCCAAGTGGCAAATGACTTGGTCATTTCGCTGGTGCGACTCCAGCAAACCCAACCAAAAAAATCATATATAAAAAGGAGATTCACATCATGGCAAATTCTAATAGTTCAAATCAATTACTAGTTCCTGGAGCAGGGCAAGCAATCGATCAAATGAAATACGAAATCGCTTCTGAGTTTGGTGTAAACCTTGGAGCAGAAACAACAGCTCGTGCTAACGGTTCAGTTGGTGGAGAAATCACGAAACGTCTTGTATCTTACGCTCAGCAAAACCTTGGCGGAACAAAAGCTTAATTTCATATCTGGATCATAGAAGGCACCTCTTATGGTGTCTTCTTTTTTTGGTTTTATCCCTCACCGATTCCTTTTGAATTCATATGATGTATTAGTTAGAAAGGAGCGGATCTTCATGGACATTATTTCAGGTGTGAATTTTGAACTTCTACAATTTGTCGGTCTCTCTCTATTATGTGAATATGCTCATAGTATTCGGTCCTTTCATCTTTATAAAAAAAGCATGACATAAAACTGTACCATTTTAAGTTCTTTTCACTTATAGTATGTAGTGGAGGGATCGATCAGATGAAAATAGCTCTTTTCGGTGCTCATGGACGTGTAGGACAAGCATTTCTTCGTTTCGTAAAAGAAGATGATCGTTACATGGTTCGCTCGTTAATTCGGACAAACCGGGAAGAAATGCTTGCGGGTATGTTTCAAGTCACCGGCAATTCCAGAAATCAAGAGGATGTGCTTGAAACAATTAAAGGATCAGATATTGTCGTGAGCTGTCTATCAACAGATGGTGATGATACTTTATCTGTTTCAATGGAGCATATCGTACAAGCCATGAAGCAAACAGGAACATCAAGAATTATAACGATTGGCACTGCGGGGATTTTGAAAGCAAGGCAGCAGCCTGAGCTTTACCGCTTTGAAACAAATGAATCAAGGCGAACCACTTCCCGAGCTGCTAAAGAACATGCCAAAGCATTTGAAATTCTTCAATCAACTGAACTAGATTGGACAATCATTTGCCCAACCTATTTACCAGATGGAGAAGTGACACGGTCATATCGCTATGAAAAGAATTTTCTCCCTATAGATGGACAGAAAATCTCAGTTGAAGATACCGCACACTTTTTGTATCAGCAGTTAAACTCAAAAGAATTTGTGCATCAACGTGTCGGTATCGCTTATTGACCATTTAGTTCGTGTAAATGATATACAACCAGTAAAAGTCGAGATCATATCATGAAGCCTCGACTTTTTTCATTGCCATGAAAAAGCCTCTTTCAAATTGAAAGAGGCTTTTCAGATTGTAGAGAAACTCATGTTTTTCTACAATCTTTTTTATTTTCATCGTAATGATGATGGATGAGATTGAATGAAAAAGGCCTCCCACACACCTAACCTAGCTTCGCTAGATGTGTGGCAATCTTCTTCATGTTCTGACAGGCAGCTGTGAGAAGCACTTGCTCACTCACATTTTGTTTTCCCCTCAACCGGCAGTAGCGAAGCCCGTGCAGTTGTTTTGAATCTGCAAAGCTTCGCTCTATTTTTTCTTTTCTTTTTTTATATAGCTCTTTTCCAGAGACAGATAGACGATTTTGTCTGATCCTTTCTTTATGTTCTTCCCATATGTGTCTTGAGATGACTTTTTGATGATTTTTCGACCTTGTGCATCTTTCAAGGAAAGGACACGATGTACATTTTTTAGGATCTGATTTGTAGAACCTATAACCTTTTCGATCAGTTGTTGTATATAATAGCTTCTCACCATTTGGGCATATGTAATGATCATGTTCAGAGTCATACTTGAATTTCCACTTCTCAAATAAACCTCTTGTTGGATGAAAGCGTCTATGTGCGATGACACCAAAAATACGGCGATCTGATAAACCTTTACAGATTGGGGTTGTCAAATAACCAGAATCAAGGGCAACAGCTTCTACTTGAAAACCAAATCGTGCGATTTGGTGATCCAACCGATCAAGATACGGAACAGAATCATGGACATTACCGGGCGTGATGTGGGCATCCGTGATGATATTGTACTTCATATCCGTTGTACGGTGGTCTAGGTAGAAAAAGCCTTCTGGCTTGTTTTCACGATAAAGATAGCCACTTTCAGGATCAGTCGTACTTTGACGAATGTCTTTTTCCGTTTTCACCTCCTCTTTTACCTTTAAGGGCTTTTTTCCGTGTGCCACCCGATCTTCTTGGATCGCTTCTTCTAAATCATTTATATAGTTCTGGGTATCCTGCTCAATCGTTTTTCTCATATATTTATGTTTATTGGCATTGGCTTTAAGATGAGTGGAGTCAGTAAAAAGAACGCGGCCTCCTACCATATCATGATTGATAGCTTGAAGCACGATCTCGTCGAAAATGTCTTGAAAAATCGTTGTATCTTTGAATCGAGTACGACGATTCCAGCTAATGGTCGAGTGATGAGGAACGGGGTCATTGATGTTCAAACCTAAAAACCATCTATACGCCATGTTATAGTAAATTTCTTTTTCAAGTTGTCTTTCAGAACGGATACCATACAGGTATCCGATGAACATCATTTTGAACAAAATGAGTGGATCGAGAGAAGGACGACCTTTATTCTCACTATAATATGGTTTTACTTTGTCTATGATAAATGAAAAATCAATGTATTGATCAATTTTACGAAGTAGGTGATCCTCTTCGACCAGTTGATCTAGTAATACAAATTCGGCTTCGTGCTGAGAAGAATTTCTAGTGTGGAACATGAGAAAAACACCTTCCTTTAGTATGCTTTTCTCTATTATAAAATGGGGTAGTGGAAAATTTAAGGGGAAAAATAAAGCTGTCGAGATTTTCTCGACAGCCTGAAAAGCCTCTTTCAAATTGAAAGAGGCTTTTGCTGCTTATCCTATCAGCTGCTCGTCACAGTTCCCTTTTGTAATTCGTACATTTGCGCATACAGTCCGCCTTGCTCCATGAGCTCTTCGTGGCTGCCGCGCTCGACAATCTCACCCTTTTCTAACACCAAAATCATGTCAGCTTTCTTAATAGTAGATAATCGGTGTGCAATGACAAAAGTGGTTCGTCCTTCTTTGACGACATCTAGTGCCCGTTGAATGATGGCTTCTGTTTCTGTATCAATGTTAGCCGTCGCTTCATCTAGAATTAAAATCGCTGGATCATATGCCAGTGCACGGGCAAATGAAATCAATTGACGCTCCCCAGAGGAAAGAGTACTCCCCTTTTCAACAACTGGTTCATCAAACCCTTCAGGCAAATGCTTTAATAGTTCTGCTGCGCCCACCTGCTTTAACGATGTTTCAATCGTTTCTCTTTTAATGTCTTCATTTCCCAAACTGACATTGGATGCAATCGTTCCAGAAAATAAATAAGGATCTTGAAGTACAATGCCCATTTGTTTACGCAGCGTTTGGCGCGACTGATCATAGATGCTTTCTCCATCAATGAGGATGTCCCCATGCTGAATATCATAAAAACGTAGCAGCAAATTCATGATCGAACTTTTCCCAGAACCGGTATGTCCAACGAGTGCCACCGTCTGACCTTTTTTCGCCTCAAAGGTGATGTTCTTTAATACATTTTTACCTTCATTATACGCAAAGGTAACATCCTGAAATTGGACGTGTCCCTCTAGTTTCTTCTGAATTGGTTCTTCCACTTCAGTACCTGGCTCATCTAATAATCGAAAGACCCGTTCAGATGAAACCCTGGCTAATTCTAATCTAGAGAATTGATTCACAATGCCTGTAATCGGCTGGAACAAACGATTTAAATAATCGACAAATGCATAGAGCACCCCAATCGACACAATGCCCGTCGCACTTAAGGACGCGCCGCCAAAATACCAAATGAGTGCGACATATGCTAAGTTCCGAAGCAGATTCACCAAGTTATGTGAAAGCAGTGAATTTAAATGAAGCATCTTTCGCTGATATCGAAAGTGATTGTTATTCAGCTCATCAAATTCTTCTTTCGTTGCTTGTTCATGTCGAAATGCTTGAATAATCGTCATTCCTTGAATGGCTTCATTTAGCTTGGCATTAATTTCACTAATGATGGAACGAATACGGTGATTGTAAACCGACGCAAACTTTCGATAAGTCATCGACCATAGGAAAATAATCGGAACAGCCACTAAACAAATAAGCGCCAGCTTCACATTTAATAAGAACATGGCGATATAAATTCCAACCATGTAAATGGCACTTGTGACGAAATTAGCGAGTACTGTGACATATAAATCACGAATGGTTTCTGTATCATTCGTAATCCGCGCGACAACCTTTCCAGCCGGTAAATTATCAAAATACCGAATCGGAAGCGTTTGAATATGTTCAAATACGTCCACTCGCATTTTTTGAATAATGCGATTTGCAATACGCTGGAGTAAATAGTGCTGCCCATATTGAAAGAAAATCGCAATGACGAGCATCCCAAAATAAAATAGAACAAGCTGTACCAAACCACTGATTTCCGGCTGATAAAAAGCGAAGATTTCCTCTTTGGATAAACGCTGTACCTGATACGTCTCACGCTCGCTCCCATTTTCAATGGTGAGCTGATCCCCTTCTATTGTCCGGCTCCCGTCAAATCGAATCGGTTCATTCACAAAATAGTACCCAAATCCGACTTGCACGACATTGATTTGCTTTCCAGCTTCATTTTGATTCTGTAGCCGGTCACTTCTTATATAGTTATTTCCCTGGTAATAAACCGTTTTATCTGTTTTTTCATTTACCTCAACATACGGTTTTTCTACACCTAAAATATGATCATCAATCATTTTTTTCCCAATGAAAGGTCCTGTCAACTCAGCACCAACTGCAATGATGAGAAAGATCAAAGCAACAGACAATACTTTTTTATACAGGAGTGCATAGGCAAGAAGTCTTCTCCCTGTTGTCATGCCTCATCCCCTCCTTCCAGCTGATTTGTCAGCTGCTGACGCAGAAATTGCTCTTTATACCATCCGTCTTGCTGAATAAGCGCTTGATGGGTTCCCTTTTGAACAATACGTCCTTCTTCCATGACAAGAATGAGATCCGCATGCTCTACAGCTGATAGACGGTGGGTTGTAATAAATGTCGTTTTTCCATGACGATTTTGTCTTAAATTCTCTAAAATAGCCGTTTCTGTTTTTGCATCAACTGCAGATAACGAGTCATCCAAAATCAAAATGTCTGGGTCAATTAATAAAGCACGTGCAATGGAAATCCGCTGCTTCTGTCCTCCTGACAGCGCTACTCCCTTTTCTCCAACCATTGTTTCCAAGCCTTCTGGTAAAAGGCGTAAATCCTTTTCAAAGTAAGCATCTTTAATCGCTTGTGCTAATTCAGCTTCTCTCGCGTCTCTATGACCGAAACGCATATTCTCTTCTACACTTTTTGAGAAAAGGACATGATCTTGCGGAACATAGCCAATCCATTGAAACAGTTGATCCAATTCAATGTCCTCAATTGGAACACCTGAAAGCAAGATCTTCCCATCACCTGTCGGATACTGACGAAGAAGCTGTTTGACAATCGTTGTTTTTCCGCTTCCCGTTTTTCCTGTAATACCAATCGTTTGCCCTTTTCGTACAGTAAAGGAGACATCCGTTAGATTATCTTTAGAGGAAGTTGGATACCTAAATGTCACATGTTCAAATTGAATATCGCCAGGCTCTTGTAATCTTTTTGGCTTGGCTGCGTCAGTTACATCTGGTTGATAACTGAGTGTATGATTCAACCGGTCTAATGAGGCATTTCCTCTTTGCATGATATTAATTAATTCACCAATGGCAAACATTGGCCAGATCATCATCCCCAGATAGACGTTAAATGCGACAAGCTCACCAATGGTTAAATCACTTTGGAACACAAGATATGCGCCGTAACCGATACCGATTAAATAACTGATCCCCACAAGCAATTTCACCGTCGGCTCAAACAATGAATCAATGATCGCTACTCTCATATTTTTTTGAAAAACATCATCTGTCATTTCTCGAAAGCGATTCACATCTTGTTTTTCCTGTACAAAAGACCGAATTACCCGAACGCCGGCAACTGATTCTAATACACGATCATTCATATCACCAAATGCATCTTGAGCGACTGTAAAGCGTTCATGAATTTTACTGCCATAAAACGCTATCAAAATCGCCATCAGCGGCATCGGAATAATGGCCATTAAAGTTAATTTCCAGCTGATCGTCAACCCCATCGTAAAAAAGATCATCAGCATGTAAGCAGTGGAATCGACTAATGTTAAAACGCCAAAGCCTGTTGTTAAAGCCACAGCATTCAAATCATTTGTACCTAGCGCCATTAAATTTCCGGTTTTTTTCTTTTCATAAAAGGTGGGTGTCATCTTAAGTAAGTGGCGCATTAATTTTCCGCGCATCACACGCTCCATGACATTTGCGCCGCCAAATAACTGATACATCCAAAAGTAGGTGAGCGCATAGACACTGACACCAAGTAAGCAAAAAATGGTTACGTAAAATAAGATACTGGATGTTGTAAATTGACCAGACCGAATGTCATCAACTGCTTGACCTAGATACCTCGGTGGCAGCATTTCAAGCACATTCACAATGAGCAGCAGCGTAATGGCGATTGTATAGCGCCTCCACTCTTGTTTAAAGAACCAGCCTAATTTCACAAATACTGAAAACATGTTTGTCTCTCCTTTTAAAGCTAGCCGCTTTCTATATTTTCCTGATTGTCACCTTGTTTCGTTTTTTGAACTTTTGTCATTTGTCTTGCCTTTGGCATGTTCACATGCTTTCACTCCTCTTCATTTAGTTGTTGATGCATTCCATTATTTCGAGATACGAAATGTATACAACAAAAAAAGAGGCAACCAGCTAACTGGTACGCCTCTTTTATACATGATAAAAAGGCGCATGTTGACAAATACGCAACATACGCCTTGATTCATCCGATCAATTGGAACATACGAGTCCCTTTTCAATGACCAATGAAGGTGTAATTGTCACGTGAATCAACCCATTCATGCAGTTTGATTTCATTCTTCCAATGATGTTGCACATGACATTTCCTCCTTTTGGCTCTTGAATCTTTTTTTATCTTATAGTGGCTGTCACCATTTTGTCAATAAATATTTTTCAATAAATGAAATTTTCTAACAAAAACACAATCGTTTTCATGTGTATCTTTTTCTCATAACGGGTATACCATGAACGTATAGACTCCTTTTGAAAGGAATGAGGACATTGTTTCAAGCTGATCGGATGGTCGTTGCGTTTGATGGACATGAAGACAGTAAGAAAGCATTAAAGAAGGCAATCGCTTTAGCCAAAACGTTGAATGCCAAGCTGACCGTTGCCTACGCTCATGATGGGAAATCCAGCAGACAGGTGTTTGATGCACCTCGCCCAATGACTGGCGGCGCTTATATCGGAGGCGGCATGGCAGACCTTCAAACACCCCCTGTGTACGTACCTCATGATGAACAGCAAAGTCCCTTGATTTTTGAAGATCATACAGAAGAGGTCGTTGCAGAAGCAAGAATGCTGTTAAATGAAGAGCAGTTTGAAGCTGCGATTGAAATTGTTGAAGGGGAGCCTGCAGAAGCGATTATCGAATACGCTGAAAAGATTTCAGCAGACCTCATCGTCATGGGAGCACGTGACCAAAGCAGATTGAAAAAAATGCTCTTTGGCAGTGTGAGTGAAAAGTTATCGTCCAAATCAGATATACCTGTACTGATCGTGAAATAAATGTCATCACAAAAGGCTGTAAACATTGGTTTACAGCCTTTTTCTTTTTACGAAGAAATGGATGCTTCGCTTTCATACTTAATTTTTTTCTGGAACCCTTCCTGTACACGCTTCGTGATCTCTCCTGGAACACCTTCCCCAACCGGCTGACCATCTATCTCTACAATTGGAATCACTTCAGCTGTCGTTGAACTGATGAAAATTTCCTGTGCATGCAAAAGTTCGTCTTTACTCATGCGGGTTTCTTCCACACGACATCCTTCTTCCTGACAAACCTCTAGCAGCTTTCTACGTGTAATGCCGTTTAAAATCAGGTTATTTGCTGGGTGTGTACGAATGACACCGTCAATGACGGCATATACATTCGAGGACGTCCCCTCTGTCACAAAGCCGTCTCTTATTAAAATCGCTTCAAACGCACCAGCTTCAGACGCTTTCTGCTTTTCCATGACGTTATATAAAAGGTTTAAGCTTTTAATATCACACCTTAACCAGCGAAGATCTTCAGACAATAGAGCTTTCACACCAGCTGTCTGCTCTTGAATAGGCTTTTTCACTTGAAATGTATATGCCGTAATCTGAGGGGTAAGTACACCATATTGATGTTTACGAGGTGCGACGCCTCGCGTGACTTGAATATACACGCCGCCATCAATCACTTGATTATCTGCGACTAGCTTCTTCAAATTCTCTTCCATATCGGATACTGTACCTTGCAGATGAATGCCGATTTCCTTTGCACTCTTGAATAGACGCTCAGTATGCTCTTTTAATGTAAACAAAGTCCCATTATATACGCGGATGACCTCATAGACTCCGTCGCCAAATTGATAGCCTCTGTCTTCAATATCAACATGTGCATCTTTTTTTTCAATAAAATCCCCATTGTACAATACTTTCATATGGAATCTCCCCTTCGCTTTGCTTAATGGTTGAATCTGATGCTATCTTAGCGGATAAATGTAAACGTTTCAATGATTATTCAGAATTATTTCATATCCATTTGACTGGATAACCTTCTATTGTAACAAATATAGATTCATAACCAAAAAGATTCCAATTTTTTAGCATCTTCTATATTCATAGGCTCTTTTTTCCTGTATACTTACTCCATATGAGCACGACAAAAAACAGCGAAAAAAGACAGAATCCACTACATGATTCGACACAAACTACTGATTTATTGGAGCGATTGTAATGCAACGGGTTACGAAAAAACAGACACCTTCAAACACGATGCTGCTCTCAAAGGCGATTGGTCTAGTCATCCTGACATTGATCCTTTTTTTCATTTGGGATATGTCTAAAACCAATATGCAGGCAGCAGATCAACCGAATGAAGTGTCTGCGAGCAGTCCATTTCGAGACACAAGTACAAGTCTGAAAGCAAAAGATGATTCGCCAAAAACATTAGATGCACATTTTAAGATCAATCCAAACAAACATGTAACGGATCAAACGATCTTTTTGACCTTTGATGATGGCCCTTCTGCTACATCAAATCAGCTGTTAGATGTGCTAAAGTCACAGCAAGTGAAGGCCACATTTTTTATGCTCGGGCCGCAAATCAAAGAACACCCAGCAGCTGTGAAAAGACTTCATCAAGAAGGTCATCAATTAGGGCTTCATGGCATCACACATGATGTGAAACGCTTTTATCAAAAAAGTGATTCTCCTGTAAATGAGATGAAAGAAGATCAGCGCATATTGGCTTCTGTTACTGGTGAATATACACATCTTGTGAGAACACCTTATGGCAGTTCACCAAACTTAACAGACCAGCAAAAAACACGTTTAAAACAAAAAGGCTTTGTATACTGGGACTGGACCATTGACAGTCTTGACTGGAAATATAAAAGCTCAAAATATGTACCAGAAGTATTAAATCAGCTGCAAGTGCTTGAAACCAAGTACCCGAAAGAGCCAAAAATCATCTTAATGCATGATCAGCCAGCTACCGCAAAATACTTAAACAGTCTGATCACACAATTAAAGGCGAAGGGCTACACATTTGAAGTCCTTGATGAAACAATGAAGCCACTACAACAATAAAGCAAACCCGCACCTATTGGATGCGGGTTTTTTATGATTTATAAAGCATTCACAAGCTCGCCAATTCGTTCGTGAAAGACAAGATCAAACAGCGGATCGAATTCCGTTTCACTTAAATTCATCATGACCTTAAAGATGGAAGGATGATGAGCAGCATCTTCTGGAATATATCGGGCTGGTGCCACTTCTAAGGAAGTTCCCATGACGAGTAGCATGTCCGTTTGCTGGAGCGATTTCTCCACTTGATCAAAGTGCTTCACCATGTCCCCAAAAAGGACAACATCTGTTTTAAGTACTCGTCCACATGTACGGCCGTCTGATGAGATCCGCTCACAAACCGGTACCTCTTCTTGTAATAAATAAGGCAGTTCGTATGTTGACCCGCATGATGGACATGTAGCTGTTTGAATGGAACCATGCAGTTCATACACATGCTGGCTTCCCGCTTTTTTATGCAGACCATCGATATTTTGCGTGAAAATATCCACGCGTTTTCCTTGCTTTTCTAAATTGGCTAAAAAAGCATGTCCAGCGTTTGGCTCGTACTCTCCACTCATCTTCATTTGAAACAATTCTTTGAATTTCGGCCAAAATTGATGAGGATGTGATAAAAAGTAGGACCGGCTCATTGCCTCCATGCGAGAAGTATCTTCTGTCCATAGTCCACCCGTTGATCTAAAATCGGGAATTCCCGATTCTGTGCTCATCCCAGCACCTGAAAGGACTGTAATATGTGAGGCCTTTGATAATCTCTCTCTTAGCGCTGCCACTTTTGTTTGATCCAACCACCATTCCTCCTTTATTCACCGAGCTGTTTCTCACCTTTTTGTTTCATATAAATGGTCTGTCCAGGGAAAGCAAATTCTACCCCTTCTTCATGGAAAATATCAATAATGCGATAGTTAATATCCTGCTTAATATCCAGGTTTTCAGACCAAGCCGTTGTGTTTGTATAAAAGTTAAAGAATAAGTTTAAATAGCTGTCTGCCAGCACATCGAAATTCACCATAATCGTTTCCTTATGAACCCCATCATGCTCATAAAGCATTTGCTTCAGACGTTTGATGCACTTATCAATGTTTTCTTTCGGTGTATTGTAAGATACGCGAACGGAGAACGTAATTTGACGTTTATTCATTCTCGTCCAATTTGTGATCGGCTCCTTTGAAAGGGTCGAATTTGGCACGGTCACCACTGCTTCAGCAGGTGTTCTAAATTTTGTGCTTCGGAAGGTAATGTCCTCTACAGTCCCAAGTACACTTGGAGTCTCTACAAAATCACCCATTGTAAAAGGCTTCTCTGTAATAATCACAATTCCTCCAAAAAAGTTTGCCACTGTATCCTGCGCAGCGAGCGCAAAAGCAAGACCACCTAGACCAAGCCCTGCCACAAGTCCGTTCACATCATAATTAAATTCTTGTGCAATGACGCTAATACTCAGTGCAATAATCATAAACCGAAGAACCTTTGATAAAAATGGCGCTAAAATATCATCCATCTCTAATTCAAATTTTGAATTCACTTTTTGAAATAAGAAGGAAGAAGCTGCGGTTAGATTACAAAGTCCCCACGTCAGCATCAAAATAATAGAGGATCTATACAATTTGACAATGACATCCATATGGTGCTCAAAGTATGGGGCTTGTCTTAACGCAAAATATAAACCTAGTGCCACAAAAAACAGTCTCGCAGGTTTTTCAAACGCCACGACAATTTGATTAATGACTTCGGTTTTAGACCGGTTTGTCAGCTTAAAGAGCAGGTGAAACAAGTATTTCGTAAATACTTTTCGAAGTAATAAAAAAAGCAATAAAATACAAAGGCTAATGCCTATTTGGATCGCAATATCGACTGTAAAATATGTATCCATCCATTTTTGTGTAAACATCTCTGTCTCTCTCCTTTAAAACAATCCTCTCTAGTTTATAATATAACCTTCGTTTATGTCCTCTCTTAAATGTCTGACCTCTATATAAAAAGCCTCGGGACCTATCCCGAGGCATGATGTTCAATTATGAAATTTTGGCTTGAGACATATCGACGGGCAGCAAACTACTTTTTCTTCTGAGCCTGATCAAGGAGAGTCGCTTTAAACATTTCAGCATCCGTTTCGGCCTTAATACGTTCTTCCACTCTAATTCTCCCTTTACCCAATCATCTCGCCTCCTTTTCATCATTATAAAACATCAGAATTTTCAGTCAACATGACGAAAGCACTAATATTTTGACGAACGCTGACGATTTGGACAAAATTGATCGAAGAAAAATTGATGTAATTCAGGTTTACTCAATCAAAGCTTGCTCTATTCCTGTAAATTTTTCAAAATGATACATCAAGCTTTTTCGGTACATGAGGTTCCATGATAATACGGCGCTCTTCTTCTCCATATAGTAAAGAAGGAAAACCACCAAAGCATTTGATATGATAAGACCAGAACTTATGTCAGGGAGCTGGAGCAAGTGTATATTATCGCACATAGAGGGTCATCAAGCGCAGCCCCAGAAAATACAATCGCTGCGTTTGATGTAGCTGTCGAGCAAGGAGCAGATTATATTGAATTAGACGTACAAATGACAATGGATCAGCACGTCGTCGTCATCCATGATGATACCGTTGAGCGAACGACGAACGGAAACGGCTTAGTCAAAAGCTATACACTTGATCAGTTGAAAAAACTGGACGCAGGAAGCTGGTTTGACCAACAGTATACGAATGAACGAATTCCAACATTACAAGAAATTCTTGAAAGATACAGTCAGCGGATTGGGATATTGATCGAGATCAAACACCCAAAACGGCAGATAGGAATCGAAAAGGCCGTTGCCCGCATCATCAATCGGTTTGCCTATTCTCGTCATATCATCATTCAATCTTTTGATGTTCATGCACTACAAAGAATCAAAGCATTCGCCCCTTCTCTTCGCACAGCTTTGATTATCAAGC
Source organism: Bacillus sp. FSL K6-3458 (assembly GCF_038005045.1). NCBI lineage: Bacteria > Bacillati > Bacillota > Bacilli > Caryophanales > Bacillaceae > Bacillus > Bacillus sp. FSL K6-3458. The sequence goes on from NZ_JBBOSI010000001.1 coordinate 3,095,083, forward strand.
CTGATGCATTTAAACTAACGAAACGAAAGTTAACGACATACAGCTCGTTTGCAAATTGTCTTAATATGAAGAAAACGATGATCAATAGATGGTGGATAGACCGCATCCACACATTCGAGATGGATGTGTTTATATGGACTGTAAAAGATCAAAAAACAGCGGATCGAATCAAAAAATATCCAATTGATGGTGTGGTAACCGATAACCCGCTATTTTTTCAAAAGGAGAAATGATGCAGATGAAAACTTATTTCGCCGTTTTTATCGGTGGATTGATTGGTACACTTTGCAGATATGAACTAAGCCAAACTGTCATCAGCCAGACATTCCCCTATGCAACGATGATTGAAAACATTTCCGGCAGCCTGCTTCTTGGTTTTGCGACAGGATACTTTCTATTTCAGAAAGGAAAAAAATATCTTGCAGCTTTGATTGGAACAGGGTTTTGCGGCGGGTTTACGACCATGTCCACCTTTTCTAAAGAGACAGTTCTTCTGTTACAGGCAGGGCAGTTCAATTTAAGTATGATGTACATCCTGCTCTCAGTCATTGCTGGAGTAGCCGCTGCTTTAGCAGGCCTGATCCTTGCTGAACGGCTCTTTCATCAAAATAAGCAGCAGAAAGGAAGCAGATAAATGATTGTTTTTTGTACAGCTGTAGCTGGAGGGATCGGTAGTGCATGTCGTTTCTTCATCAGCCAAACAATCCAGAAAACTCCATCCCATGCCCTTTTCCCGTACAGTATTATTTTCATTAATTTATTAGGTGCAGCCGGTTTAGGTTTTCTCACAGGCGCTGTAACGTCCAATCATCCACTGCTAGTGATCATAGGAACTGGTTTTTTTGGCGGCTTTACCACATTCTCTACGTTTAGTGTAGAATCTGCGACGATGCTGATGCAGCGTCAAATAGGAAAGCTTGCTGCCTATTTACTTGTGACAATTATCGGCTCTTTATGCCTTTTTGCGGCGTTTTATCAAATAGGACAACTTCTGTTTTAAATATCTGTGATGGCAGCTAGGCTGATGAGCAGTTGATCCATCAGCTGGCGCTTCATTAAAAATAGTGTCTTCTCACTATAGCCGATTTCGATTGCACATTTTGCCATGCGCCAATCTCGAAAATACTTATAATCAATGAGCTGCTGCTCTATTTCATCCAATTCTTTTAAAGCCGTTTCAATACAAGCAACAATCAGTTCATACTGACTTTTCTGCTCTTCTAATTTTTGACGTGCCATATGATGATGTTGGAGAGAACTTCGCTTTTCAAGCTGTCTTTCAATATTTAAAATGGCTGCTTGATAGTTCTTGAAATTTTTTAAATGAAACTCAATACGTTTCATTGAGGTTTTTTTCTCCGTGATACTTGCTGTTTCATACCAGAGCATGTCCATCCCCCTTTTACGAACGTTTGTTCTCATTATATACGAACATACATTCTCAAAAAAGAGGCTAAATACCTAAAAAAACCTTGAGCTTATTTTTCGCTCAAGGTCATTTCATTTACTAACAGCGGCTCTTTTATATCAAGCCCTGTGCGTGTATTTTCTTTTTCAGATGATGTGACGCCTTTTTTCAGGTCGATCTTTTTCACATAGCGTCCATCCATCTCCAAGACCTTCATCCGAATATCATCAAGATAAATGGATTGTCCTTCTCGGATATCAATGTTCTCATTTAAGATTAGCCCGCCTATCGTATCAATTTCTTCATCATGATATGACATTTCGATCAAATCTTGAACTTCCTCTAATCTCACTTTTCCATCTAATATATAATGATGCTCCGCTCTCTTTTGAATGACAGGCTGCTCATCTTCATCGAATTCATCTCGAATGTCTCCAACAATCTCTTCTAAAATATCCTCCGTTGTGACAAGTCCAGATGTCCCGCCATATTCATCCGTTAAAATCGCCATATGCATTCGATCGCGCTGCATCTTGACGAGAAGCTCTTGAATTGGAATCGTGTCAATCACTTCAATCACTGGATAAATATAATCTTGAAGCTTCAGTTGATCTTTTTCTCCTAGATACACAATATCTGCAAAGAGCTGCTTTTTGTTGAGCATGCCAATGACATGGTCTTTATCCCCTGAAAACACGGGGAAACGTGTGTACTTTTCCTTTGTCATGATCGCCAGTATTTCGTCTAACGGCATATCTTCTGGAATTGCACAAATTTCTCTTCGCGGTATCATAATTTCTCTTGCGATTCGATTATCAAAATCGAATATCTTGTTCATATAATTATACTCTGATGAGTTGATTTCCCCATTTTTTAAGCTTTCAGATAATAAAATCTTTAATTCCTCTTCGGAATGGGAATGTTCTTTTTCAGACCCCATATCGATACCCATCATTTTCGTTAGCACACGGGCTGACCCGTTCAACACATAAATGAAAGGGTACATAAGGATATAAAATGCATGCAGCGGTCCTGACAGCCAAAGCGTCATTTTTTCTGCCTTTTGTATGGCAAGTGTTTTTGGTGCAAGCTCGCCAACAACTACATGCAAAAAGGTAATAATAGAGAACGCAAGTGTTGCTGAGATCAGGCTGATTGCTGAATCAGGAATGTTTGTCAAACCAAAACCTCGAACTAAAAGTTCTTTTACTGCCGGTTTACCGATCCACCCTAAACCAAGGGATGTCACTGTAATACCGAGCTGACAGGCTGACAAATATTCATCTAGCCTTGATGTCACCTTTTTCGCCATGATAGCCTTTTTGGACCCTTCGGCAACAAGCTGATTAATTCTTGAACTTCTCACCTTTACAATGGCAAATTCAGATGCAACAAAGAAAGCTGTTAAAGCAATCAAAACTCCGACTATACTCAGATTAACAATATCGTCCATTTAACCTTGCTCTTTCTTAGAAGAACAAGGAGTCACCTCCTGATTGATGATGTTGTCTTTTGCAAAACGGTTAACTGATTAAATAAGACTACTTTGAGGGCCCCACTTAACCACCTCCGGTTCACGTAAAATCCGTCTCTCTACATATATATGAAACGGTATTCATTTTATCTTACCATAAATAATCTGAAAATTCCTGTATCGCTACAGTATTTTAGAGATGACAACCTAAATTGATGGAAATGCCCTTTGTTTCTTCATATTGGCAGGAAATCTGAACAATTATCTTGTATTTCAGACTCGAATTATATTAAACTATTTTCATAAACTATAACGTGACGGTTAGGAGGAGATGTTCAGATGGGGCTGAGAAAAAGTATCGTATTGGTGAACTAGCACAGATTGCACAGGTGACGAAACGAACTGTAGATTATTATACGAATCTAGGGTTGCTTGCGCCTGTTAGATCTTGCTCTAATTATCGTTATTACGATGAACATGCTTTAAAACGATTACAATTAATCGTTCTTTGCAAACAGCAGAGATTGGCTCTTTCTGACATCAAATCCAGATTAGATGAACAATTCCCTTCTCAAAAGGAAGAACATGACGAACTTGTCCATTTAACCTCTGATATCGATCGGATGAATGAGCATATGGACCGCATTTTGGCACGTTGTAAGCAGCTTCAGCCAGAACAACGTGAAAAACTAAAAGAGCAGCTTACTCCTGAAAAAATGACGGCTGTCCAATCATTTTTACTGCTGTTAAGTTAAAATTTTTACTAAACAGGAGGTGTTACCTTCGTTCTCAAAGTCAGAACGAAGGCCTTAATTGGACATAGTTAATTTACTTATAGTTGCTTTACTTATAGCTTTAACCGCATTTTTCGTTGCATCAGAGTTTGCGATCATTCGCTTAAGAAGCTCAAGAATTGATCAGTTAATCGCAGAAGGTAATAAAACAGCAGTTGCTGTCAAGCATGTCACGACTCACCTTGATGAGTATCTGTCGGCCTGTCAGCTCGGTATTACCATTACCGCCCTTGGGATTGGTTGGTTAGGGGAAGAAACAATTGCGCACATGCTTGCTCCACTATTTGTAGAGCTGTCCATTCCTCAATCAGCTAGTTCTATTGTCACTTTTATTATTGCGTTTAGTATTATGACGTTTTTACACGTCGTGGTTGGAGAGCTTGCACCAAAAACACTCGCCATTCAAAAGGCTGAGCAAGTGTCCCTTCTATTTGCTAGACCGCTTATGATTTTTTACAAAGTGATGTTCCCTTTTATCTGGGTATTAAATGGATCTGCTCGTTTGTTAACAAAAGCGTTCGGTCTTCAGCAAGTTTCTGAGCATGACATGGCGCACTCTGAAGAAGAATTGCGGATTATTTTATCAGAGAGCTATAAAAGCGGCGAGATTAACCAGTCTGAATTCAAATATGTGAATAAAATTTTTGAATTTGATGACCGTCTGGCGAAAGAAATTATGATTCCTCGTACCGAAGTTGTCAGCTTCCCGCACGATATTACGATTGAGGAAATGCTGAAAGTGACCAAAGTCGAGAAATATACACGTTATCCGATTGAAGATGGCGATAAAGACAACATCATCGGTGTTGTGAATATTAAAGAAGTACTCACTGCATGTATTAGTGGTGAATGTTCCACAAGTGATACGATCGAACATTTTGTAAACCCGATTATTCATGTAATTGAAACAGTTCCTGTTCATGATCTACTGCTTAAAATGCAGCGTGAGCGAGTACACATGGCCATTTTATCAGATGAATATGGCGGTACAGCAGGACTTGTAACAGTTGAAGACATCCTTGAAGAAATTGTCGGTGAGATTCGTGATGAATTCGATATTGATGAAATCAACGAAGTGCGTAAACTGGGAGAAGACCACTACATCTTTGATGGAAAGGTCCTTGTAGATCAAGTTAACCTGCTACTAGGTATTCAGCTTGATAACGAAGAAGTCGACACAATCGGCGGCTGGTTCCTTACACAAAAATATGAAGTCGAGAAAAATGACGCGATTCGTGAACAAGGCTATGAATTTATCATTAATGAAGTCGATGGACACCATGTGGCATACATCGAAGTCAAAAAACTAAACGAACAACTATTAGAAGCAGCTGAAGAAGGCGCTTCTTAAGAAAAAAAACGACCCTTGCCTAAGCAAGTGGTCGTTTTCTTTATCCCTTCTCGATTAACTTAGCTTCAAGTTCTTTGATTCTTGTGTTTAATACTTCTGTCATCGCACCTAATCTTTCTTTTGGCGGCAGATGATCAAATTCAGACTGCTCAATCGGTTCACCAATGATTAAGCGCATTTTCCCCTTCTTAAAAAGGCTTTTTGCATTAGAAGGTCCTTTGTACGCTGCTGGTACGATTGGTGATTTGCCGAGCTGCGCAATCGTAACTGCCCCTCTTTTTAAAGGAACATCTTCCGTTGTACGTGTTCCGCTTGGAAAAATCCCAACGATTTTCCCCTCTTTTAATAATTTAATGGGCGTTTTAATACTGCTTGGCCCAGGATTCTCTCGATCAACTGGAAAAGCATGAATCCTCTTTAAAAATCCGCCGATCCATTTATTTGCAAACAATTCTTTTTTCGCCATGTAGTGGATCTCAAACGGAAGAATTCCTGCGCCTAATGCAAGAACATCCACAAAACCCTCATGCGTACAAGCAATGACAAACCCCCGGTCTGTTGGCAGATTCTCTTTTTGATATACTTTGATTCCGCCTCGGAGAGCAAAAAATGCTTTGACGGTATAGCCTGAAAATTTATACATAGTGCACTTCCTTTGTTTGAAGAATGAAGGATTTGTTTCTATTATAACAAATTTTTTATTACCTGGTACTAAAAATTTTCTCCTGCTGATAAAATAGAGACGGTTCACTAAAATCATCTTTTCACTTAAGATGACCGCTCCTTCTGTATTCAAGCATGTGTTTTTAGGAGAGAATAAAGGAAGAAATGTGTCCAAAATTGTCGTTTTTTGAGTTTTTTTCCTGATTTGTTCTATTGAAAACACTTTATAAATGATGCAAATTTCGCTATGATAAGGAGAAATGATTTTGATTCGGTGAAAGAGATGAGTAATGTACGGCCTATGAGAAGTTTCGTGCAACTTTATGCCTTTCTTATGCGTGTATAACATAGAGGGGAGAAAAATCAGTGACGATCGATGAAATTTATCAAATGTATATGAACGATGTTTACAGGTTTCTGCTCTCCATGACAAAAGACAAACATTTGGCAGAGGACTTATTGCAGGAAACCTTTATGCGTGCTTATATACATATTCATTCCTACGACCATAGCAAAGTGAAACCTTGGTTATTTCAGGTGGCACGAAATGCTTTTATTGATTATGTCAGGAAACATAAAAAAGAAGTGACCATATCGGATGATCTCATTGGCGGCCTTTTACAAACGTCTGTACAAAGTCCTGCTGAACAGATTGAAATAAAAGAAGTTCTCAACATGTATTTGGAGCAGCTTCCAGATAACTACAAGGAAGCGTTGACATTGTATTATTTAAAAGAGCTGAATTACAAAGAAGCATCCAAGGTCATGAATATTACTGAAGCAAATTTTAAAAGTGTTTTATTTCGTGCAAGGCAGCGCCTAAAAGCACTATATAACAGAGGTGTTAATGATGAATGAAGAGTTTAATAAGCGATGGGAACAGTATAATAATGGCGAGATGAATGAAGAAGAAATGATGGCGTTTGAAGAAGAGCTCGAAGAAAATGAAAAACGCTTAAGCCAAGAACTGAATGACTCAGATTGGACAGACTTCTCCATCAGTCCTGAAAAACAAAAAGCCATTTTACAATACGGAAAAAGAAAGTCCTATTTACGTATTTCTGTGCTTGCTGTTATATCTACACTGATTATTTTACCGCTTTGTACACTAGGTAGTTATCTATACTACGGCGTTGGCGGAGCAGACAGTAAAGGCAATCATTTTATGGAAACGGCCGCTGTAACAGTCGCCCTAACAAAACCGAATGTCGCCATTGATATGAAGGATTTAAAAGGGCAAGTCAAACTGTTTGGTATGAACACAGAACTTAAGCTACAAAAACAAATTGGCAATAAAACAGAAGCCATCGGCAGTGAACAAATCGAAATGTTTTTCGATAAATTAAAGCAGCCTACGATCTCTTATTATGGCGACAGCGCACGTAATACGGAGGATTTCTTTACGCACCCTTCGTCTCAGGCAGATACATCAAAAAAACAAACACTCACTACTCTAGACAAGCTACCTGAAGGAACAGTGAGTGAAGTGTATGTATCCTATGACAAAGCATACACACCGAAAGACGTGTATTCATTTGCTAAAAAATATGATATGAAAGTGCTTTGGAATGCGATAAAAACAGAAGATTCATTAAGTGGAAATCAGCGTCCAATCGGTTTTCCTGGGAAAGACTCTGAATTTTTAAAAGAGCTTCAGCACACATCAAAAACAGAGGTTGATCAGTTCAAAGATGCCCTCGCCTATGTCAACCAGCATCCATCCTGGGCAAAAACGATCTCTGGCAGACCTGAACTTGACCTCTCTAACCGAATACGCTACATCAATCAAAATGGTGTCACGGTTTACGGTTCTGTTGTCACAGGTCCTTCTAAAGAAATAGAGAAATTTGTGAAGACAAAACGCATTAAAACGGCCAAAGTGAGCGAGGTGGAATTATGGAATTGGTAAGAATTTTTAAAGAGCATAATGTGTTTGGCTGGATTTCAGTCGGCACCGCTATTTTATCGCTGCTCATGCTGAACCTCGCCATTATTAGCAATGTGACATTTTATTCGTTTCAAATGCTTCCTTTTGCAATGGCCGCAGTTCCATTCGGTGTGATTGAACTGTTCATTAAAAAAGGCCGCACTGGACCAGGTTTCCTAGGCGTCGTTCTGAATATTTTTGTCATCGTTTGTGTCTATGCGATCGTCTCGATTGATGTCGATCTTCAATTAGGTTTTTAATACTAAAAAGCCAGTCATACTTGACTGGCTTTTTCTGTACACTCTTATTTTTTGTTTAATTCGGAGTGCTTTCTTGAATATAAGAAATAGACAACAAGCCCAATGGCAAGCCAGATTAAGAAACGAACAAATGTGATGGTGCCAAGCTTATAAATGAGCAGTCCGCAAGATAGAATAGCCAAGATTGGAATGAGCGGCACTGCGGGGCATCTGAATGCTCTCGGTAAATCAGGCTGTGTTTTTCTCATGACAATGACAGCAACTGAAATCAAAATGAAAGCTGAAAGTGTTCCGATGTTCACTAGACTTGCCAACTCATCAAGCGGAATGAATCCACCCATTAATGCTGACAATGTCCCAAAGAAAAGAGTATTGATATAAGGTGTTTTATGTTTTGGATGAACCTTTGAAAGAACCTTTGGTACCAAGCCATCACGAGACATGGCAAACATGACACGTGTTTGGCCGTACAGCATGACAAGCATGACCGTGGTCATCCCTAAAATCGCCCCAACATCTACAATACCCGCCACCCAATTTTGACCGGCTACTTGTAAAACAAGAGACACTGGATGGGATACTCCCTCAAAGTTCATAAATGGAACAATGCCTGTCATGATGGCACTGACTACCACATACAACATGGTACAAACCAATAAGGAAGTGATGATTCCTCTTGGCAAGTTGCGGGATGGATTTTTTGTTTCCTCTGCCGCAGAAGCAACTGCATCAAATCCGATAAATGCAAAGAATACGAGAGCTGCTGCACTTAACACGCCTGAAGTTCCAAAAGGAACGAATGGTGTCCAGTTTTCAGGTTTTACATATTTCACAGCGACTAAAATAAAGAGCAGAATCACCGCAATTTTCATAATGACCATGATGTTGTTGACTCGTTTTGATTCTTTAATACCGAAGTACAGCAAGAAGGTGATGATCATTAAAATAATAAATGCAGGAAGATTAAAATATGTCACTTGACCCTTTAAACCACCTGGTGCTGCTGTTAATTCAACCGGTATATGAATCCCTATCCCATTTAAAAACGATACAAAGTAGCCTGACCAGCCTGCTGAAACGGCACTAGCGGCTAGCATATATTCTAATATCAAATCCCAGCCAATGATAAACGCTAAAAATTCTCCCATAGATGCGTACGTAAATGTATAAACAGATCCTGATACTGGCACTGTGGAAGCGAATTCCGCATATGACAATGCCGCAAATAAACAAGCAAGACCTGCAATTACAAATGATAAAACAAGTCCTGGACCTGCTGTGACGGCGCCTGTACCTGTCAGAACAAATATCCCTGTACCGATAATCGCTCCAATACCAAGCATCGTTAAGTCAAATGAGCCTAATTCCTTTCTTAACGCTTTTTCCCCTTGTGTTGCCGCAATTAGCTCTGAAATGCTCTTCTTTCTAAACAACGAATTGCTCATACCATCACTCCCAAAACTTAGTATCCGTCTAAAGACGCCACCACTTCGTAATTCACTTTATTTTCTGAATATTTAGATTTAATTTAGCGCAATAAATTGGTGGCGTAAAATTATTATATATGAAAATTAAAAAATGAAAACACTTTTTTTCAAAATAGAGTGAAAATTCTTATTTATCAACAAAATACTTGTCAATATTCATGGTAGATTTTCTTCAATCTTTATTCAAATCATAGCTTGGCCTCTTCTATTTATTATACAACATACAAAATTATACTTTTTTGATATAATTTTTATAAAGTGAAAATAAAATTATTCTTTTGATAACTTGTCTTCACTTTTGCTTATTTAAAAGCCTTTAGACTCATAGAGAGCTATGATAAAGGACTGTTTTAGCTGCGCAAACGATATACAAAAAAAGAGACTGCCTAGTAAGCAGTCTCTTAAGATCCATTATTAATTTACAAATGTCTTTGCGCCAAGGTAAATTGGCTTCCAATAGCTTGAAGTCATATCGCTGATCGTCACACCATCAGAAGCAGCGTGGATAAACTTGTTGTTCCCAAGGTAGACACCCATGTGAGATGGGCCAGATTTATAGGTTGTAAAGAAGACAAAATCTCCAACTTTAGGTGTTGAGACGCTTTTCATTGATCCCCAAAAACCTTCAGTCGTTTGTCTTGAAATCTTTGTTTGTTTGTTAATGATATACCACATAAAACCGCTGCAATCAAAGCCTTTCGGTGTCGTTCCACCCCATTTATATGGTGTACCGTTTTGTGCTTTCGCATCTGCTACGAGTTTAGACGTATTTAAAGAAGAAGTAGCAACTGTTTTTTCTTTGACAGGTGTTGGTTTCACTTTGGACGTCTTTTTCACTTTCAGCTTTTGTCCAATTTTAATCAGATCTGTTTTGAGTTTATTTAACGATTTCAGCTCTTTCACTGTCATTCCATATTTTTTGCCGATTTTAGATAAAGTATCACCTTTGACAACTTTATGAGTGGCTGTCGTTGAAGACGCTTTTACTTTTGTTGTTGTTTTTGATGTTTTCGTTACCTTTTTTGAAGAAGTACCATTCACTTTTAAGGTTTGTCCAACATAAATCGTGTTAGATTTCAGTTTATTGTCTGATTTAATCTTACTCACGGTTGTTTTGTATTTTTTCGCTAGAACAGAAAGAGAGTCACCTTTTTGAACCTTTACTGATTGTGCTGAGGCAGCTCCGGCAAATAATGTCGTCCCAAGTAGAACTGCACTTGCAGCTGTGATCAATTGTTTTTTCATTTGTTCCTCCTGTATGTATCTATCGTGATCCGAATTTTTATCTACTTTCTATTATAAGGATCGAATACCAGAAGAAATAGTCTTGACTTCCTACGACATTATGCTTATTAATTCGGCAAAAAATATTTTTTTTTAGGGTTCTTTTTATTTCATTTTTATTACACAATCATGACAAAACAAATGCATCTTGTCATAGATAAATCATACATTCATTTCTCTTTTTGGTTCATTCTATGTAAAGTGGACCTTTACAATTTTAAAGTGAACTTTACGGTGCTGTCATTTGGAATCCACACTTCTGTTCTACCATTGTAAACGTGAGAGCGATACATAAACAATGAGGAGGCAAAATGAATGAGTGTGTTGAAAAGCTCGAAAACGAAAATAGCTGCAATCGCAGCCGCATCAGTGTTATCGATTGGTATTTTTTCAGGAATTGAATTTGGACAGGCTGACAAAGCTGAGGCTAAAAAGAAACCAAAAAATGACGTACAAAATGTGATCGTGCTCATTGGAGATGGCATGGGAACACCTTACCTTTCAACTTACCGCTCATTTAAACACAACGGTGATCTTTCCAAGCAAACAGCGTTTGACCCTTACCTCACTGGCATGCATAAAACATACCCTGATGATTCTAAAAGTAACATTACTGATTCAGCAGCAGCTGGGACAGCCATGGCAACTGGTCAAAAGACATACAACAACGCCATTGGTGTAAACAAAAATGGCAAAAAACTAAAAACAGTATTAGAAGAAGCAAAACGCAAAGGAAAGTCTACTGGTCTCGTCGTCACATCTGAATTAACCAATGCGACACCTGCTGCGTATGCCGCCCACGATGTTTCTAGAAAAAACACAGCAGCCATTGCTGATGATTTCTTCGATGAGAAAATTGGCAAACAGCATACAGTCGATGTCATGCTTGGCGGAGGACTCATCGATTTTGTCCGCAAAGATCGTGATTTGACGAAAGAATTTCAAAAAGCAGGCTATCGTTACGTAACCAATAAAGCGGACTTACAAAAAAACAAACAGCAAAAATTGTTAGGCATTTTTGCTGACGGTGGTCTCGATAAAGCAATTGATCGTGATAAAACAACCCCTTCCTTGCAAGACATGACATCCTCAGCCATCAAACAGCTGTCTAAAAACAAAAAAGGATTTTTCCTCATGGTTGAAGGCAGTCAAATTGACTGGGCTGGACATGACCACGATATTGTCAGTGCGATGAGTGAGATGAAAGATTTTGAAAAAGCATTTGAAGAAGCCATTCGTTTCGCAAAAAAGGATAAAAACACGTTAGTCATCACGACAGCAGATCATTCAACTGGCGGCCTTTCCTTCGGGGCAGACGGCTCGGGCAGCTGGGATTATCAGCCTGTCAAAGCAGCAAAAAAGACACCTGATTTCATTGCAAACAAAATTGTAGGGGGTATGACGGTCGAGACTGCGCTCAAACAATACATCGACCTTGATTTCACAAAAGAGGAAATCGCCTCTATTCAAAAGGCAGCTGAAACAAAAGATCCTGTTCAAATTGATGATGCCATCGAAAAAGTCATCAATACAAGGTCTCATACAGGCTGGACCACATCGGGTCATACAGGGGATGAAGTACCATTTTATGCTTATGGGCCAACAAGCGAACAGCTAAAAGGGCTCATGGAAAATACAGATCAAGCGAAACACATTTTCAAACTGCTGAAAAACCAATAAAGTGCTAATCACAAAAAAAGATGTCTATTCGTAGACATCTTTTTTGATCATTAAGTGAGATACTTCCTATGAACCCCTTTTCCATCGTATGAAAACATCACTTCTTTTCCTTCAAGAACTGACTCGATGTGCACACTTCTTCCCCATAGCTGATACAAATATGGAAGCACCTTTTCTAAGTATTTGAGATCGAGCTCAATGCCTTCATACCAATGTTTAATATAGAGTTCATTGTTTTTTAAATAGTCGCCATCGATGACTGTCAAATACGGAAAGCCGCCATTGACCCTCATGCTGACTAGCTGATCACGGACTGCCTTCCATTCTTTATCAATGACTTTATAGTCTCTCCCCTGCTTTTGAAACAAGTACAAATCTTCCCTCATCACAAGGTCTTTCGTTAAGTAATTTCGAATAAAAGAAATGTCTGATTCAATTTCCCGCACTTCAAACATTTTGCTGCGACCCGACCCTTCCGTCACTCCTGCTTTTTTTAATTCCTCGCATGGATGATCGTAGCGCTCTTCAATATCTTCAAAAATCTTCAGCCCTAAATAGTAAGGATTGATTCCTGTCTTAGATGGCTGCACGACACCTGCATTTAATTTGGCAAATTCAATCGATTCACTTGAATCTAAATCAAGTTCACGCATAATCCGCTGGTGCCAATACGATGCCCAGCCTTCATTCATGATTTTCGTTTCTAGCTGTGGCCAAAAATAGAGCATTTCCTCTCTCAGCATCGTCAGCACATCCCGCTGCCAAGGCTCTAGCTCCCGGGAGTGTGCCTCGATAAAGAGCAATATATCTTTTTCTGGCTTTGGGGGGAATTGCTTGATCGTTTTCTTTTTCTCACGTGTTTTCGGTTCATCCATTCCCCACAAATCATCATATGGCGTTTGACGTTTTGGTTTGTCCTCTTCATATTCATCTTCATCGTCGAGATTCCAGCTTAATTTTGAACGAACAAGCGACGGATCAATATGCTCCTGCAATGCCAATACAGCATCTAAAAAGGACTCGACTTCTTTTGTACCGTGGATATGTTCATATTCTTTAATTCGCTCTGCTGCCGCTGACATACTTTCCACCATATCTCGTTTTGTGTTTTGGAAACGGCAGTTGTTTTTAAAGAAATCGCAGTGTGCCAAGACATGAGCCACAATTAGTTTATTTTGAACAAGCGAATTGTTATCAAGGAGAAAGGCATAGCAAGGATTTGAATTAATCACCAGCTCATAAATTTTGCTTAATCCTAAATCATAATGAAGCTTCATTTTGTGAAATTGCTTTCCAAAGCTCCAGTGGCTAAATCGTGTTGGCATGCCATATGCACCGAATGTATAAATAATCTCCGCGGGACAGATTTCATACCTCATCGGATAAAAATCCAGACCAAATCCTTCTGCAATTTCTGTAATTTCATCAATGGCTCGTTGTAAAAGACGCTTTTCAGATACGCTCAAGGAAACCATCCCTCCTCATCGGACTTATCCCTACTATATGAGCGTACCTAAAAAAACATGATGTTCAGCCAGTTGTTTAGACGACTTCCATCTCTTTCATGGACTGCCCGCCGAACGCTTCAAAATGGATATTCTCTTCCGGAATGTCCAACGCTTTTAGAATAAGGATCATCTCTTGTGTAAATGCTGGGGAACCGCAAACATAAAATTGGCCTTTTCCTTCACCAATGACTGATTGAAGGAAAGGTCGGTCAATCCGCGTAGCCACCTTCTCAACCAGCTCACTCTTTACACTCTTTTCAAATTGTTCGTTACAAAGGATAATACGCCCCTCTGGAGATGAAGTGAGGACGTGTTCAAACTCTTGTTCAAAAGCAGTTACATCCTCTAGTCTGTCTGCATGAATCATCGTGAATGGCTGATTGTTATGCGACGCTGTTTTCACTAAACCAATCATTGGTGTGACACCAGAACCAGCACTAATCAAATAAACGGGTTCTTTTGTGTCATCTTTCAAGCAGAACATTCCCTGCGGCATACTGACGTGAAGAACATCGCCTTCTCTCATTTCATCATGCAGGAATGTGGAGACATGCCCATCTCGTTTCACGGTGATGCGATAGTAAGATGGGTGATATTGATCTGATAAACTGTATTGTCTGCTGCATACATAGGCTTCACCCGGCATATCTACCTGCACCGTAATGTATTGACCAGCTTCATACATTGGTAGCTCAGATTCATCCTCTGGTACTAAATAAAAGGAAATGAGTGATGGAGATTCTTGTTTCTTTTTCTTCACAATAAACGGTTTGACATCTGCCCATCCACCAGTTTGTTTCACATTTTCAGCCATCATTTCTGCCTCAATGGTGATGAATATATTCGCAATGATGTCATATGCAGCCTTCCAAGCCAACAATGTGTCATCTTCCTCTGATAACCCAAATACCTCTTTCATTGCTTCAAGAAGGTGATATCCGACGATTGGGTACTGCTCTTTTTTCACCATGACACTGACATGCTTATGGGCAATTTGTTTCACAGCAGGAAGCAAGTCTGCCAAGCGGTCAATGTGCAGTGCAGCTTGATAGAGTGTTGCGGCAAGCGCCTCTGGCTGGCTTCCATTCATGAGATTTGTTTTATTAAACTGATTGAGTAGCTCTGGATGCTGTCTAATCATATTTTGATAAAAAACTGTCACAAGTTTTGTTCCCTCAGCTTTTAGAAGAGGGGCTGATTGTTTAATGGCATTCATTTGATCTGTGGATAACATCGTTATTCCTTCTTTCAAAAGATGTATTTTAAATACATCTTTATCGTAATGGAAGACAACATATAAAAGCAATATTTATAATACATGTTTTAAATGTTGTCACATTTAGCACTTTCTCGAACAGTTTTTGTCTAAAATGTGTTACGATGATACAAAACTCTATTAGGTTTAGAGGTCGTCCAAATGAAACTTACGAATTATACAGATTTCTCATTAAGGGTACTCATTTATTTAGCTTCGAGAGAAAACAATGAACTGTCAAATATTCAGCAGATTGCCGATATTTATGGCATTTCGAAAAATCACCTGACAAAGGTAATTTACCATCTAGGAAAACGTGGTTATGTAGAAACGATCCGCGGAAGAAATGGTGGGATTAGGCTGGGGAAAAGCCCAGAAAGCATTAATATTGGTGAGGTTGTCCGCTATACAGAGGATGATTTAGTCATGGTTGAATGCTTTGATCCGAAGAAAAACAGCTGTATTATCTCCCCGATTTGTTCATTAAAGCACGTACTTCATGAAGCACTCACTGCTTATTTACGCGTTCTTGACCAATACACATTAAATGATTTAACACAAAACAAAGATGCTCTAAGAGAGCTTCTGCTCTAAGGCGAAAGAATTTATTTCTTTCGTCTTTTTCTTTACCTCCTTGTAATAATAATTTATTTAAAATTATTATAAATAAATATTGACTATCATGTTTGATTCAATATAATTAGGGTATATAGATTGCTAGAAACCATTTTTTGTTTACAGGAGGAGAAAAAGAATGACAAATTCTAATCATAAAAATTTGACAACGAATCAAGGCGTGCCAGTTGGCGATAATCAAAACTCTAGAACTGCTGGTCACAGGGGACCTTCATTTCTTGATGATTACCATTTGATTGAAAAACTTGCACACTTTGACCGTGAACGCATTCCAGAGCGTGTCGTTCATGCAAGAGGCGCCGGCGCTTATGGTGTATTTGAAGTAGAAAATAGCATGGAGAAACATACAAGAGCAGCCTTCTTAAGTGAAAAAGGAAAACAAACAGACGTTTTTGTCCGTTTCTCAACGGTTATTCATCCTAAAGGTTCACCTGAAACATTACGTGACCCTCGCGGCTTCGCAGTCAAATTTTATACAGAAGAAGGCAACTATGATCTAGTTGGGAACAACTTGCCGATCTTCTTTATTCGTGATGCACTCAAATTCCCTGATATGGTTCACTCTCTCAAGCCAGATCCTGTAACAAACATTCAAGATCCTGACCGTTATTGGGATTTTATGACGTTAACACCTGAATCCACTCATATGCTCACATGGCTCTTCTCTGACGAAGGTATTCCTGCGAACTACGCTGAAATGCGCGGTTCTGGTGTTCATACGTTTAGATGGGTAAACAAATACGGAGAAACAAAATATGTGAAATATCACTGGAGACCATCAGAAGGCATTCGCAATTTATCAATGGAAGAAGCTGCAGAAATTCAAGCAAACGACTTCCAGCATGCGACAAGAGACTTGTATGATCGTATTGAAAAAGGAAATTATCCAGCATGGGATCTTTACGTTCAGCTTATGCCGCTCAGTGATTATGATGAACTAGATTATGATCCATGTGATCCGACGAAGACGTGGAGCGAGGAAGATTATCCACTGCAAAAAGTGGGCCGCATGACACTGAACCGCAATCCAGAAAATTTCTTTGCTGAAACAGAGCAATCTGCTTTCACGCCAAGTGCCCTAGTTCCAGGAATTGAAGCATCTGAAGACAAACTGCTTCAAGGTCGTCTGTTCTCTTATCCTGACACGCAGCGTCACCGCCTAGGTGCAAACTACATGCGCATCCCAGTGAACTGTCCTTATGCGCCTGTTCACAATAACCAACAGGATGGCTTTATGACAACAACTCGTCCAAGCGGTCATATTAACTATGAACCAAACCGTTATGACGATCAGCCAAAAGAAAACCCTCACTACAAAGAAAGTGAACCGGTTCTTCACGGTGACCGTATGGTGAGACAAAAAATCGAAAAACCAAACGATTTCAAACAAGCTGGAGAAAAATATCGAAGCTACTCTGAAGAAGAGAAACAAGCATTGATCAAAAACTTGACAGCTGACTTGAAAGACGTAAATGAAAAAACGAAATTACTTGCGATCTGCAACTTCTATCGTGCAGATGAAGATTATGGACAGCGTTTAGCGGATTCACTCGGTGTGGATATTCGCTCATATCTTCAAGGAAGCATGAAATAGATCTTCTTTTCAGCTGGAGCACCTCTTTTTAAAAGAGGTGCTTTTTTATAGCCGGAATACGTTAATACTAATCAAATGACCCGTCACCGGATGAAAATAAATTTCTGCATGTGCTGCAAATCGTGTGGAGCCTTCCTTCACGGTCACGCGAAACACATCTTTTGTTTGATCTTCATTCACTTGTGTACGTCCAATGTAATGATAATCGTTTAAAGCGGCGCCTTCA
This sequence comes from Bacillus sp. FSL K6-3458, assembly GCF_038005045.1. Classification (NCBI taxonomy): domain Bacteria; kingdom Bacillati; phylum Bacillota; class Bacilli; order Caryophanales; family Bacillaceae; genus Bacillus; species Bacillus sp. FSL K6-3458. Next base: position 3,112,630 of record NZ_JBBOSI010000001.1, read on the forward strand.
TATTCATCTTGCAAGGCAGTATACGCAAGCCTTTCCCAATTCTCTGCTGGCTGCACAGCTGCTTGTGAAGATGGATGAATCATAAGACTGCCAAATAAAACAATTCCTGCTGCAAAAAGCATCCATAATTTCGGGTGCATGATATCAATATTCTCACTTTCATATCTATTTTGTTTAGGTTTTGCTGGTTGGTTCTTTTTCATACATCAAGCATTTATTCAGCCTATAATTCCCGGTACCCTGTTTATGCAGACACCAACTTTTCCCCTGAAAAAGTCGATCTGATCCGAGCAAACTAAGTAAGACTTCTCAAGGGAAAGGAGAAGGTTTAATGAATGTGGCAGATTATGATAAGGCACTTTATTATACGCATCGCTCGCAATGGGATAATTTACTTATTCTTATGGTCCGTACGCAAGATGATTTGCTCTCGAAACGTATTGAGCATTTCTTACATGCGTATCAATTTAACCGGAACGATGCAGATGTTGAAAAATGTTTATATGGACTCCTGCAGTATATCGACCATGCTTCAGAGGCTGCCGTTGCTGAAGCATATGCAGAACCGATGTACACATAAAGGAAAAGGCTGATTTTCTGCCTTTCAGATTGTTGACATAGGGCTAAATTGAACTTTATTTTAGCTCTTTGTTTTCAGCCTTTTACTAACCGCCTTTTATAAAGAAGAAAAGACTTCATGAGAAATACTCATGAAGTCTTTTGGAATGTCCACCATGACTGTTTACAACAGCTCTTTCGGCTGATTTTTTTGATAATCTACCGCATATAGAGCGGCCTGAGTTCGATCTGCCAGCTCTAACTTTGATAACACATGAGACACGTGAGTTTTCACAGTCTTTTCAGAAATAAACAGCGATGAGGCAATTTCTTTGTTACTTTTCCCTTTCGCAATCTCAAATAAAACATCACGTTCCCTATTGGTCAACTCGTTCATCAGGGCCCATTTTTGCTCTTTAGGTTCAGTTAGATGCTGGACAAGAAACGCTGTAATATGACCATCTAGCTGGTACGTACCATTTTGCACCTCAATCATTGTCGTGAGAAGCTTTTCAGGTGCGACATCTTTGAGCTGATAAGCCTTTGCTCCCGCTTGGATAGCAGGGATCACATAGTCCTTATCTGCATAGCTTGTCAAAATGACAATGCGGACATCCGGCATATCCAGCGTCATTTGCTTTGTCGCCTCAATCCCATTCATTACAGGCATAGAAAGATCCATCAAGACAATGTCAGGCTTTGTCTGCCTCACTACCTGTAGTGCCTCTTCTCCATTGGATGCTTCACCAACGATGTCCACATCTGGCTGGGTTTGCAAGAAAAAGACCAGTCCTTTTCGGACAATGTGATGATCATCTGCAATGACTACCCTCATGACAATCCCTTCTTTTCTTGAGAAAATGGTACTTTCACATCAATCGTCGTTCCCTTCCCTAGCTCAGAATTGATGCAAAATGTACCTCCTGCTCTTCGGATACGGTCAGCCATCCCTTTCAGCCCAAATGAAGGAAGACTCATTTGTTCATCATACTGAAATCCCTTTCCCTGATCGATGATTTTCATACCAAACGTATCTCCTGATTGCTCCAGTTTGACCTCTACTTTCTCAACGCCCGCATGCTTTTGGCAATTATTTAGAGCTTCTTGGCATACGCGAAATAAGGTTTCGTGCTTTGAATGATCTATTTCCATACAGCCTGATAAAGACAATGAACAATTTAGACCTAAAAGCTGTGCATACTCTTCAATCGCTGTTGTAAATCCTTTTTCAAGCCCTTTTGGTCTTAACTGCCAGATGAGTGATCGCATTTCAATGAGGGCATCTTGTGATAAATGCTGAATAAAATCAATCATTTCACCTAATTTTTGATCACTTGTCATTTGACGCGCTGCCTTTGCAGTCAAACTCACGGAAAACAGCATTTGATTCACAGAATCATGCAAATCCTGCGCAAGCCGGTTTCGTTCTTCTAAAAGTGCATGCTGCTGCTCATTTTGCACAAGCTTCATGCGCTGAATAGCCGTACCAATTTGCAGTGCAATACTTTCAAGCAGATTCAGCTCCTCCTGTGTAAATGTGACCTTCCCTTTTGCCGCCACATTTAATAAGCCAAACGTACGCTTACATGCTTGGAGCGGAACGGTTGCATGATGGGTAATTCCTTCTGTATCTCCAAGCTTTTGCTCAATCGCCGTTTCAATCCGTTTACAATTGATGATATTGGTAGCTGATTGCAGTGAGCCTTTCGTGTAGCGGTTGATGCAATAGCAATCGTTTTGACACATCAATTGCTTTCGATCCTTTGCCAACGCTTCAGGTAAGCATACTTCTGCCATTAGTTCATACGATCCGTCTTCTTCTATAAAATAAATCCATGCTGTTTGAAAGCCTGTCACTTCCATAAGCATATGAAGCACTTCATGAAGCGTTTCCTTCATTTCCATCCCTTCATTTAGCTTTTCAGCAATTTCTTTTAACGTTTTTAATGTTTTGACTTTTTCTTGGTAATCTCCCATCGTGTGTACCCCCGGCTTTTACTGCCTCTCTTATCAATATGTTGATTATACCATGAGCATCTGTGCGGCTCTTTCTCAAAAAGGATGATTTTTTCTCATCCTTTTGACTGAGAAAAAGCCATCATGCATGACATGATGGCTTTGTGATATTTTATTTAGCTGTTTCTTCCACAATGTCATAGACGACTTTCATGACTTCTTCTGATAAGTGTTTCAGCTTTTCTTCGCTGTCTGTTAACGATGTGCCTTTGACTGCAATATAAAATTTGACTTTAGGCTCCGTACCAGAAGGTCGTAAACAAAACCATGAGCCATCTTCAAGGAAATATTTCAGGACGTTTGATGCCGGCAGATGAATCGTTTCTTCTTTCTTTTCAGCCACAAGGTGCCTTTGACTTGATTGATAATCCTCAATGACCGTAATGCGCTGACCGGCGATAGAAGCTGGCGGGTTTGATCTAAAGGTATGAAGAATAGCAGAAATCTGCTCTGCTCCTACTTTCCCCTTTAAGGTTAATGACTTTAACCCTTCTCTGTAAAATCCAAATTCCTTAAAAATATCAACAAGCGCATCATATAATGACTTCCCTTGTTTCTTATAAAAGGCTGCGACTTCAACTGCTAATAACGCAGCTTGAACTGCATCTTTATCTCGTGCAAAATCACCGATCAAATAGCCGTAGCTTTCTTCATAGCCAAATTGAAACGTGTATTCTCCGCTTTCCTCGAACTGCTTGATTTTTTCTCCGATAAATTTAAAGCCAGTGAGCGTATCAATCGTGTCAGCTCCAAATGCTGAGGCAACAGCACGCCCAAGCTCACTTGTCACAATCGTTTTCATCACAACGGGGCGAGGCGGCAGCTGACCTAGTTTTTGTTTTTCAGATAATAAATAATGAAGTAGTAAGGCGCCTGTTTGGTTGCCGGTCAAAACGGTAAATTCACCATCATGATTTTTCACAGCGATACCTAATCGATCTGCATCTGGATCTGTCGCAATCAAAATATCAGCATTTTGCTTTTCACCAAGCTTGATGGCGTATTCAAAAGCGGCATGCTCCTCTGGATTTGGAGAAGTGACCGTCGAGAATTGCGGATCTGGTTTTTCCTGTTCAGGCACAACCGTCACATGCTTATAACCAAAGGCCTGAAGTCCGTTTCGGACAGGTTTATTCGCCGTCCCATGAAGCGGGGTAAACACCACTTTGACATCGACTTCTTTTGCAAGCTCAGGGTGCACACGAATCGTTTTTAATTTTTCCATATACGCTTGATCGATTTCTTCACCAATCATGCGGATCAAACCATTTTGCTTCAATACTTCTTCTGATTCCACTGAAATGGCTAATTCATTTTCGATGGCATCTACTTCTTTAATGACTTGATCTGCTTCAAATGGGGGCATTTGGCCTCCATCTTCTCCATAAACTTTATAGCCATTATATTCTGGCGGATTGTGACTTGCTGTCACAACAATCCCTGCAAAGGCATTCAGTTCTCGAACTGCAAAAGAGAGTTCTGGTGTCGGACGCAGTTCGTCAAATACGTATGTTTGAATGCCATGCGAAGCAAGTGTTTTGGCCGCTTCCATCGCAAATTCAGGAGATTTATGGCGTGAATCATAGGCAATGGCGACGCCTCTTTTTTTTGCATCCTCTCCATGTGCTGCAATATACGCAGCAAGACCAGCAGATGCTTTTCGAACAGTGTAAACATTCATTCGGTTCGTTCCAGCACCAATTTCTCCGCGCATTCCTCCAGTACCAAACTCAAGGTTTTTGTAGAAGCAGTCTTCAAGCGCTTGATGATCATCTTGATGTGCCTCCAGCCATTCCCTTAGTTCAGTATCCAGGTGCTTCTCATTGATCCAACGCTCATAATTCGTATTCCAACTCATGGTCGTCCTCCCAGCTCTTATCATCAATAAAATAACATCTACTGTTATTTTATATGGAATTATCCTTCATGTCATGTTATATCATGAACATATGAAAAAACGATGAACAAAATAAAAAAGCCGATACACGATCGGCTTTTTACTTATTCAGCATCAAGCGGTACGACTGCTTCATGGAATAGTCGGTCTAATTCAGTTTGATGTTTCTGTTTTGTCGCTTCATCCCAGCCAAAACGATCTGCCATATAGTCAACAACAGGCTGAGCATACGTTTTTGCCCAATTGATATTAAATAATAGGCTGCCTGTTCTTCTCAAGAAGAAATCGACAGGTGTAACAGCCAATTCTTCTTCGATCGCATAGACAAGTTCAGCCAACACATATGCGGGAATGTTTCGTTTGTCTGCTTCCCCTTGAAGCTGCTCCACACGCTTGAAGACATTGCTGACGTTTGAGCCATATTTCTCAGCTAATTTTTGTGCAATCGGTTCTGTCAAACCAACGGATGCTCCTTCTGCCGTTTTCGCTTGAACAAAGGATGCCATATTTTTCGAACCGCCTACATGCCCGCCTGAAATTGGCATATGTTTCGTTTTACATGGTCCGAAATCTTTTCCAGTTTCCTCTTTAAGTCCATCACGTACAAGATTCACAATGTGTTCAGCCATTTTACGGTAACCTGTTAATTTACCGCCAGCAATCGTGATTAAGCCTGAAGATGATGTCCATACCTCATCCTTACGAGAAATTTCTGAAGGATCTTTGCCTTCTTCATGAATGAGTGGACGAAGACCAGCCCAGTTAGATTCAACGTCTTTCTCTGTAATATGAAGATCTGGGAACATATATTGAATGGCTTTGATCACGTAATCACGATCTGCTTTTGTCATACGCGGATGTTCCAGCTGTTTTTTGTAAACGGTATCTGTTGTTCCCACGTACGTTTTTCCTTCTCTTGGAATCGCAAAGACCATCCGTTTATCAGGTGTGTCAAAGTAGATTGCTTGTTTTAATGGGAAAACAGATTGGTCAAATACTAAGTGAATTCCTTTTGTATGTTGTAAATGTTTCCCCTCTTTTGAGTGGTCCTTGTCTCTTAGCTGATCGACCCACGGACCAGTCGCATTGACGATTTTTTTCGCATATACATCGTATGTTTTCTGTGTTGTGACATCTTCAATGACAACACCGACAACTTTGCCTTTATCATAAATAAATTCTTTTACTTTCGCATAGTTGACCGCTTCTGCCCCGAATTTCACAGCCTCTTTCATGACTTCAATTGTCAGGCGTGCATCATCTGTACGATATTCAACATAGTAGCCCCCGCCTTTTAAGCCATCCTTTTTCACAAGTGGTTCTTTTGCAAGTGTCTCTTTTGCACTTAGCATACTTCTGCGTTCACTATGCTTAACGCCAGCTAAAAAGTCATATACTCTAAGTCCGATTGAAGTTGAAAACTTACCGAATGTCCCGCCTTTATGCATCGGAAGAAGCATCCATTCTGGCGTTGTCACATGAGGACCGTTTTCGTATACGATGGCACGCTCTTTACCGACCTCTGCGACCATTTTCACTTCAAATTGTTTTAAATAACGAAGTCCGCCGTGTACAAGTTTCGTTGAGCGGCTAGATGTACCTGCTGCGAAGTCCTGCATTTCCGCAAGACCGACACGCATTCCGCGTGAAGCCGCATCAAGTGCTGTACCAGCGCCAGTAATACCCCCACCAATGATAAACACATCATATGGTTTTTTTGTCATGTCCTGAAGCATTTGTTCTCTTTCTAAGCTAGAAAAAGTCATCTCTTGTTCCTCCCATGTTGTACGGTAAAGAAAAAGAGACCGCAAACACCCAAAGCGTATTTCTACACTTCGGTGCTTGCGGTCTCTCCAGTTCTCCAACCGTTCTATTAACTTACTTGAAGTATACCATACTTTTTGTTTATTTGAAAGCTTGAGCTGCTTTTACAGCCTTTTTCCACCCGCTGTATAACGAGTCACGGCTGTCTTCTTCCATTTTAGGTTCAAAGCGCTTGTCAAGGTTCCATTGTTTTGCAATGTCTGAACGGTCGTTCCAGAAGCCAACTGCAATTCCCGCAAGATAGGCCGCACCGAGTGCCGTCGTTTCATTAATTTCTGGACGTTCTACTGGTACATCGAGCAAATCACTTTGGAAGCCCATTAAGAAATCATTCTTTACAGCCCCGCCATCGACGCGCAATGTTTTAAGTGAGATGTTTGAATCTTTTTCCATCGCATCTAAAACATCTTTCGTTTGATAAGCAAGTGATTCTAACGTTGCACGAACAAAGTGCTCTTTAGAAGTACCGCGTGTTAAACCGAATACAGCGCCTCGGACATCACTATCCCAGTATGGTGTGCCTAAACCAACAAATGCTGGTACGACATATACGCCGTCTGTTGACTCAACGCGCTCAGCATAAGCTTCACTGTCTTTTGAGTCTTTAAACATTCTAAGTCCATCACGCAGCCACTGGATCGCTGAGCCAGCAACGAAAATACTTCCTTCTAAAGCATATTCAACTTTGCCGTCAATGCCCCATGCAATCGTCGTTAACAATCCATGATCCGACTTAATTGCTTTTTCCCCTGTATTCATCAACATGAAACATCCTGTACCATATGTGTTCTTCGCCATTCCTTCTTCAAAGCAAGCCTGACCGAATAACGCAGACTGCTGATCTCCTGCCGCTCCTGCAATCGGAATATTTTTACCGAAGAAGTGATAGTCTGTTGTTTCACCATAAATGTGTGATGATGGTTTGACGTCTGGCAGCATGGAAGCTGGAACACCTAAGATATCAAGTAGTTCTTCATCCCATTTCAGATCGTAAATATTGAACATTAACGTTCTTGATGCATTCGAATAATCTGTCACGTGTGATTGACCGCCAGTCATTTTCCAAATGAGCCATGTATCAATTGTGCCAAACAGCAAGTCACCATTTTCTGCTTTCTCACGAGCACCTTCGACATTGTCTAAAATCCATTTCACTTTAGTACCTGAGAAATAAGCATCAATGAGTAGACCCGTTTTATTTCTAAACGTTTCATCATGCCCTTGCGCTTTTAGCTCATCACATATACCAGATGTTTGTCGTGACTGCCAAACAATTGCATTGTAAACGGGTGCGCCTGTATGTTTATCCCAAACGACAGCTGTCTCACGCTGGTTCGTAATTCCGATACCGGCGATTTGATCTGCTTCAATTCCTGATTCGATTAAAGCAGTTGAAATAACTGATAGAACAGAGCTCCAAATTTCATTTGCATTGTGTTCTACCCAGCCTGGGTTCGGAAAATATTGATTGAATTCCTTCTGAGCTGTATGTGCAATTTTACCTTCTTGATCAAATAAGATCGCTCTTGAGCTTGTTGTCCCTTGATCTAATGCGAGAATATATTTTTCTTTTGCCATGGTGTTTTCCTCCCCTTACATACTTTCATTGACAGCATTTGTCTGGTTTTTCGTAGAAACATAGAGTCCTAACAATACCACAACTAAAATAACGCTTACAATCCAAAAGGCTGGTGTGACGTTCGCTTTAAAGGCTGCATTATAGAAAACACCGCCAAATGCACCGCCCAAAATTGGACCAACAACAGGAACCCAAGCATATTTCCAATTTGATGGACCTTTACCTGGAATCGGCAGAATGGCATGTGCGATTCTTGGACCTAAATCACGTGCAGGGTTAATTGCGTAACCAGTTGTACCACCTAATGAAAGACCAATTGCGACAATTAAGAAACCAACAATCAGCGGATTGACTCCGTCTGCAAATTTATTTGCACCAATCGCTAAAATTCCTACCACCAATACAAATGTACCAATGACTTCACTGAGCACGTTTGCAAAAGTATGCGGAATCGCAGGACCAGTTGAGAATACGCCTAGTTTTGCACCTGGATCGTCTGTCGCTTTCCAGTGTGGTAAGTAATGTAAGAAGACAATAATAGCTCCGAGTAATGCGCCAAGCATTTGACCGACAATATACATTGGAACATCAGCCCAAGGAAAACTTCCTTCTAATGCAAGACCTATTGTCAGCGCCGGGTTTAAATGTGCACCGCTGATTCCTCCAGTGGCATAAGCTGCAATCGCTACTGCAAATCCCCATCCGAAAGCGATTACAATCCAGCCGGACTGATAAGCGAGCGATTTCTTTAAACTGACTGCCGCACACACACCGCCTCCGAAAATAATAAGAAGCATTGTACCAACGACTTCACCCCAAAATGGTGTCATGAAAAATTCCTCCTCTGGTTCAGTTGCCATCCCCTATAAATGTGTAGAAAAGATAAAGAAAAAAGATCCACAACAAACATACTTTACATCAGGGTCATTTGTCACCTAGTAAAGCGTCGTTGTGGATCTCCGTTTCTCCATCACATGATATTAACTTAGTGCTATAGTAACAGAGGATGAAAACGTTGTCAATCAATTTTCACATTTTATCTTTTTCACTTTTGGAACGCTTTCCAAAGCTCTGTATTCGATGTGGTGACAGCTGTCGCCCCTGCTGCAAGCGCCCTTTCTACATCTTCTTTTGTTCGGATAAATCCTCCTGCAAATATTGGTATTCCAGCTCTTTCGCGCACTTCTGTAATTAAATCTGGCACGACACCCGGCAATACTTCAATAAAATCTGGACGATGTTTCCCGACAAACTCCATGCTTTTTTCCATCGCACTTGTATCAAGTAAAAACATTCGCTGGATGGCATATACCTTTTTCTGCTTGGCTTTTACTATGACAGAAGACCTAGTAGAAATAATGCCAGCTGGTTTCATTTCCTGACAAATAAATTCCGTTCCGTACTCATCATGTTTGATTCCGTGAATGAGATCGACATGGACAAACATTTTTTTATGATGCGCATTCGCCTCATTCATGATGCCCTTAAGCCGCCCTAAGTGAACATCTAGTAAGACCCCATATGTAAATGGACTTTTTAAAAATTCCTCAAATTGCTTCATATTGCGAACAGCAGGTAGAATGGGTTGATCATGAAAACTCATATGCCGTCTCCTTCTCGTGTGTATTGGTTCTATCTTCTCCTTACAGTAATAGAATCGCATGTTTTTTTCAATACACCTAGTGTGCCCATTGACCATTCAGCCTAGCAGATCGATCAAAACCTGATCCTTTCAGGGCATAGAAAAAAGCAGAGAAACCTCTCTGCTACAGCGTGTAGGCAACCCCTCGCATTCTTTGTCAGTCCTGCGTGCTGGTGCTCACGAATGTCACATTCGCTCCGCGCCAGTACTCGTTCTTCCTAGACTGCAAAGGTTTTCTATCACGCTGAAAAGAAGACAAAGGGCTAAAATAAATAATATTTTAGCCCTTTGTCAACAATCTGAAGCAGAGAAATCTCTGCTATAATTGTGCCATGCTTTCTTTTAAAGTATGAATAATGAATGAGGCGTCTTCATCAGTGATATTTAGCGGTGGTGCGAGCTGTGCCACGTTATTATAACCAGCCACTGTATCGCCATTTTTCCCGATGATCAATCCTCGCTTTTTACATTCTGTAATCAATTGACCGACTACACTTGGATCAGCTGGCTTTTTTGACGCCTGATCCTGCACAAGCTCAATCCCAAACAGCAGGCCTTTTCCTCTCACATCACCGACAAATGGATGCTCTTTTAACTCTTGCAAACGTTCGAGCATGTCTTGGCCAAGCGTGCCTGACCGCTCCACTAATTGCTCGTTTTCCATGATCTCTAGGTTAGCAAGTGCCACCGCACAGGAAGCAGGGTGACCGCCAAATGTATTCACATGCCGTAGCCTGTCATACGTATCTTCTCCTGCATACGCTTCATAAATGTCTCGTTTCACGCACGTTGCAGATAGCGGTAAATATCCACTTGTGATCCCTTTTGCCATGGTGATGATATCTGGCTTCACTTCCTCATGCATAAATCCAAACCGCTTTCCTGTCCGGCCAAATCCGCAGATGACTTCATCTACAATGAGAAGCGCTCCATGGGCTTCACAGATATCTTTGACCTTCTTCAAATACCCTTTTGGCGGCATTAGGATACCGCCTCCTGTAATCATCGGCTCCATGATGACGCCAGCAATGGTCTCACTTAATTCCCACGTCATCGCTTGATCGATTGCATCAGCACTTGCCAAGCTCTCTTGATCTTCAGGATGCCGGTACATATCAGGCGGTGCGACATGGATAAACCCCTGCCCTAACGGTTCATATTTGTACTTGCGCTGCGCTTGACCCGTTGCGGCTAGAGCTGCTGCTGTGTTGCCATGATACGATCGATATCGGGAAATAAATTTTGTGCGTGTACTCTCTCCCTTTTGCGCATGATATTGTTTGGCAATCTTAAATGCCGCTTCATTCGCTTCAGAACCACTGTTAGAAAAGAAGATCACATAGTCCCCGTCTAGCCATTCATTGAGCTTCTCAGCCAGCTGAATCGCTGGTACGTGGCTTTGTGTCAGTGGGTAGTAAGGCATCGTATTTAATTGCTTATACGCCGCTTCTGCAAGCTCTTTACGTCCATATCCGGCATTTACACACCATAGTCCTGACATTCCGTCTAAATAGCGATTTCCATGAATATCTGTCACCCATGCGCCTTCTGCCTCATGAATCACCATACTTTCATTTTCTTTGTTTGTCCCTTTCATATGATGCCAAATGAACTGATCATCTTTCGCCTGAAGATCTTGTGCGTTATGTGTTTTCATCTTCCCACGCCCCCATGTATCCGTTTTCATCATCAAAGAAGCTTAAACCGGTCCTGCATATGACCTCTCCATTCATTATATGGATAAAAGTGAGGCATATGAAACTGAAACAAGACCGCCCATGTCGTTACTCTCATTATAAAAAAGGGGCTAGACACATTACATTAGACAGATCGTCAACTGATTGAAAAGAACCATGAGACACTCTACTTGATCCCTTGGCAAATCTAACATATACCGTTAATGGCGATTCCCCTGTAAAAATTCATAAGCAAGGATCGCAAATTCAAGCGCTTGACGTTTTGGCGCTTGCATCATATCCTCACCAAGTAAAGCATGAAGCTTATCCAATCTGTGATAAAGCGTCTGCCTCACAATATAGAGCTGGCTTGCGGTTTCTTTTTTAGAACCGTTTGTCTGTAAAAAGATATTCAGCGTCTGATAGAGCCTGCCGCTATTTTGTTTATCATATAAAATCACCGGCTCTAAATACTCTTTCACCATGCATTCTAATAACCCGCTTTCTTTCATGACAGGCAACAACCGAAGCATATGTAAATCTTGATAAAATGGGCTTTTTATCCGTTGCGGCATCACTTTCTTTAAATGCAGCACTTCTTTCGCTGCTTGAAAACTTTTTCTCATGTACTGAAATTGCTCACAATATGAACCGATTCCATAATTGATGACTGCCTCGCCGGGCTTCTCACGGTCATATAATTGCGTGATGTCGTTTGCCGCTTTTTCTGCACGCTCTTTCCAGTCCTCAACTTTTCTTGTATTCAATAAAATAAATAAGGTTTGTCCTTGATGCTCGTACACAATCAAATAGAAACCAGCACGCTGAAAAATAGAACGGCAAGAGACAAGAAAATAAAGATTCCCTGCGATTTCTTCTATTTGGTGGTTTTTTTGAAAGAGCATCACCACACAGCCGGTCGGTTTTTTCAGTCCTTCTGTTTCCTCAAGGTGTTCTATGATTTCTCTTTCTGTATGCTCTTCATGAAACCATTTTTGCAGCCATTCATTCTCTTTTGTCTTCTTCAGCTCTTCTGTATACAGCTCTCTTAAAGTTTGTTGGGCAAGGGCATTCGCTCCTTTATCCATCACAAGCAGTTCAAATTCCGAGAGCGTGTTCGATTGATGAATGAGGACGAGGTCTGCAAAGGTTTGTTTGAGTGCAAGGACTTGTTTTTGCGTCACTTCATATCCTTTTGGTAATGAAGCATATTGCAAATAATTCATCACAAGCTCTTCTGTTTGTTTGGATGAATCACATAAAATAATCGGTTCACCTTGAACAGGGATCAACAAAAGAATCCCTCTCACGTGCTGATACACTTGATCCAAAATATCCATCTGCGGATGAGGAGTCAATAAAAGCTCATTCAACTTGGACGACAGTGTTTCTAAATCCGCCATCATCTGATACTGACGCTCAATCATCATCGTATGGAGATGCTGTGTAATATTGACGAACTTCACTTCTTTTGTAAACAGAATAAGCGGAAAATCACGTTCTTCTGCATAAATAATCAGTTCTTCCGGTACATCAAACCGGAGCGGTACAAATTCAATACACAAGCCGGCCGCACCTGAGTCAATCAACTGCCTTAAAAACGCCTGAAAGACTTCCAATTGATCATGGAAGCCTGCGGCCGTCGTTAAGATCAGCTCGCCTCCGTTTAACAAATCCTCTACAGCAGGCACTTCAAGTACATGTACCCATTTTACCTGCCGAAACAATCCCTTTTCCCCAGCTAACACTTTCGCATGCGTAAAATGCTTCGTTTTTAACACATCACTTACTTGAAAATGAACATCTACATTCATTCATAAGTCCCCCTTTGTTTGCCGTCCCCTATCCCAGAGGGTGCATGGATAAAATCCATAATAAAACAGGTAAAGTCACAATACTTAAAATCGTACTGAGAAACGTCGTGCTTGAGACAAACTCAGGCTTCGTTCGAAATTGCACAGCCATCAGTGTTGTATTCGCCGCTGTCGGCATCGCTGCAACTAAAATCATAATTTGTTTCACCAAATCATCTACAGGTAAAATAAGTGTAAAACCAAAGGCGATGAGAGGTGAAATAAACAGCTTGAGCAGCACCGCATAGGAAATATTGCGATAATCCACTTGTTTAAAAGAAATCACTGCGAGCTGCATACCTAAAATCAGCATAATCGTTGGTATCGCTGCATCCCCGACCAGCTGAACACCTGTCATAAGCTCTTTAGGTAATGAAAGGTCAATGAGCTGAAATAATAAACCAAGAAGAGCCCCGTAAGCAACCGGCATACGCAGCACTTTTTTTAGAACGACCTTCAAGTCTCCCGCGTCCTCTCCACCTTTTGCTGCATAATACATGCCGATCGTACTCATGACGAGCTGCTGAAGGACCATTAGCACAATCGCAATATCTAAACCAGCTGCTCCAAAAACAAGAAGGACAACAGGCGTGCCGTAATTTCCATTATTCATAAATGCTGATGACAAAATCATGGCACAATACGTTTCATTCGAATACCCGTAAATTCGAGATAAAATGAAGACACATAAAACAAGTGAAAGACAAAGCCCTACGACAAATATAGATAAGTACACATAGTCCATCGATACTTTATTTTGATAAAAGGTTTCAAACGCAAGAAAAGGTGACATTAAATATAAAGACATTGATGAGAGCGTATGTATATCAAAGCCAATTGTCTTCTGCCCAATATACCCTATAAGGAATATGCCGAACACTGGCATTAAGACAAGTAAAAACTCCATGCAGCACCTACTTTTCTCTAGATGAATTCCTTATTTTTTACCCTCTTATCATACCACTGATCATCAATAAAAAAGAAGCACCCTTATGAAAGGTCGCTTCTCTCCTCATCCATATAAAACACTTCCCATAAATGGCCATCACGATCCTGAAAGCTCCAGCCATACATGAAATCATGGTCTTGTTTTTCCTTAAACGGTGAACCACCAGCTGCGATTGCACGCTCTACAAGCTCATCAACCTCTTCCCTCGTCTCGACCTGTAAAGAGATAATGACCTCTGCGCCATTTCTGGCATCTACCAATTCCTTCTCTGAAATGGATTGGAAATGCTTAAGTGATAACAGCATGACTGTGATCGTCTCATTCATCACAAAACAAGCAGCATGTTCATTCGTCAGTTCTTGTTGAAAGTCAAAACCCAGCTGTTCAAAGAAATCCTTTGACTCATTTACATGCTTAACCGGCAAATTGATATACAGATGTTTAGATTCTCGCCCCATATCCCTCTCCCTTTGTAAAACATCATTTCCATTCAGTATATTCGTCTTTTCATTTGGCATCCCTTTGTCGCATGAAAAAATAAGCGGTAAGCCTCATTACCTTATTTTAACAAAAATATATAATAAATCTCGTGCACAATACTAAATGAACTAGGAGGTTTTCTTAATGAAAACAATCGCAAAATCTTTGATGCTCTCCACCTCTGTCCTTTTATTCGCTTCACCTATTACACAAACAGCTGATGCTGCATCTATTCAAACGAAGCAGGTGACAGCAGAAAGTGATTTTCAGCTTCCTTCAACAACAGACACCATTAAACAAAACATCGAACAATCTTTCCAAAAACAAGAAAAGTGGCTACAAAAATTAGAAGTGATTGCCGGACAAGAAAAACGTGAACAATTTGAACAGTTTTTCAACCAGCATGTAGGACCTGATTTAAAAAATCTTTTAGAAGAGCCTGCTCTTACATGGAAACAAGTAGAAAAAACGATTTATCAATCTCTTGTCAAATCAGACGTTCCATTTTTAGCTGCCAAAAGCATTGCCCACTTTGCTACACTCGCATTAAAGAAAATGTAAACATAAAGAAAAGCGCCTCGCATAATTGCGGGGCGCTTGTTTTGGTTATTTCTTATATTCAATATGGTACACGTCTCTTCTTCGGTCTTTCAGCTGACGAACCGTCCCATCTTGACGCTGTCTTCTTAATATTTCTAAGTCGACATCACCGACAACCACCATTTCAATATTCGGGTTGCATTCCCCTACAATGCCATCTCTTGCGAATTCAAAATCAGATGGTGCAAAGATTGCTGATTGTGCATATTGGACATCCATGTTTTCTGTTTGCGGAAGGTTTCCGACCGTTCCAGAAATGACCGTATATATCTGATTTTCAACCGCTCTCGCCTGCGCACAGTAACGTACTCGTAAATAGCCTTGACGGTCTTCTGTACAGAATGGAGTGAAAATAATTTTCGCTCCTTTGTCAGCTGCAATTCGAGCAAGCTCAGGGAATTCAATATCGTAGCAAATTTGGATCGCAATTTTACCGCAGTCCGTATCAAATACCCGGACTTGGTCACCAGCTGAAATCCCCCACCATTTTCTTTCATTCGGCGTGATATGCAGCTTATATTGCTTTTCAATCGTTCCATCACGTCTAAATAAATAGGCGATATTATAGATTTTCCCTTCCTCTTCAACGAAATGAGAACCACCGATGATATTAATGTTGTACTTGACCGAGAGATCTGTAAACAAATTGATGTAGTCCTCGGTATATTCTGTGATCCGCTGCACTGCTAGACTTGGTGATCTCTCTTCTAAATATGACATAAGCTGCGTTGTAAAGATTTCCGGGAAAACGGCAAAGTCAGCTGACGCATCTGATGCCACATCCACGTAATACTCCACTTGATTCATAAACTCCTCAAAGGAATGAATTTGCTTCATTGCATATTGAATGACACAAATTCGTACTGGGAACGCCGATTTATAATATCTTTTCGATTGCGGGCGATAATCGACATTGTTCCATTCCATTAGCGTTGCGTACGTACTGGAAGCTTTATCATCCGGCAAGTAATTCGGATTGATCCGCATCAGGCTAAATTCATTTAACAGCTGAAAAGATAGCACAGGATCATAAATTTGGTGCAACATGACTTGCTCTACATATTGGCGAGGCGTCATTTCCTCTTGATATTTATGATAATTCGGGATACGTCCGCCAATGATGATGCTTTTTAAATTTAATCTTCTCGCTAAGTCTTTTCTTGCTTCGTATAAACGATGACCGATTTTCATCCGGCGGTACTCAGGACTGACCATTACTTCAATTCCGTACATATTCATCCCATCTGGATTATGGTTTGTGATATATCCATCATCTGTGATGTCCTGCCATGTGTGACGATCATCGTATTCATCAAAGTTTATTAATAAACTTGAACATGAGCCAATGATTTCTCCCTCGAATTCCGCACAGAACTGGCCTTCTGGGAAATGTTCAAGGTGGCTTTCAAGGTGCTCTTTTTTCCAAGGGTCCATGCCTGGAAAGCATACCTCTTGCAATGCAATGATTCGGTCGATATCTTCTTCTCTAATATTTCGAATCACCATTCTTTTTTCAAATCGCGTTAAATCTAGTTTTTCTGCCATGATGTATTGCCCCCTTACTGATCCTCTTTTTCAAGCTGATGGAATAGCTGGAGCAATTCGATTTCAGCCATGGATTCTAATCTAACATCATATTCTTCAAACTGCAGTGTGCTCGTCACTTTATTTGGCACGATGACACATTTCATGCCCGCTCGTTTGGCAGCGATTGACCCATTCACAGAGTCCTCAAATGCCACGCAATCTTTTGGCTCAACGCCTAAGCATTGTGCGGTTTGCAAATAAAGTTCTGGGTGAGGTTTCACTTCTTCCACATCGTCTGACGTGCGGATACATTCAAAGTAATCGAAAAGTCCAATTTGTTTCAGGTGATCAGACACCCATTTATAATCTGAGCTGGAAGCAAGTCCAATCTTAATTCCAAGCTCCTTTGCCGCTTCTAAATAAGCTTCTACACCAGGTCTTGCTGCTTCGTCCTTCATTCTCTTTTGAAAACGTGAACGCCGGTCTTCTGTGAGTGCCTCATGATCTAATGTCTTCCCTAACTGCTCTTCCAAATATTCAAAAGGCTTAAAACCTGCCTGCGTTCCAATCACATTTCCCCATACAGACAGAGGCAACTCCGATTCATGCTCCGCAAACATTTCCTGCAGAACCTCATATTCATGTGTTTCTGTATCTAAAATTAATCCATCAAAATCAAATATAATCGCCTTTACCAAAGAGGCCACTCCTTTTTTCCGAAAGTCTGAAATATCTTCCATACTGCTATCATATCGTGAATAAAATTGACTTTCAAAGATGAATGTCTGCTAAAATGATTATGTATAAAAGGAGCCTGCATCGTTTTGTCAGGCTCCTGTCATGTTCGATTCTTTCTGCAAGAGATCCAAGCGCTCCGATTCGTGGAGAATAGACATTGTTGAAAAAGAGCGGAATTGGTATTACAGATCTTGAAGGTTTCTCCGTTCCCTTAAAAATAGTATGTGCGACGACCTTGTAAGTTAACAAGGAAGTTCACACCAACTTTTACGCATTTTGAAGGTGACGGCCTGCAAAATCATCTAAATCAAACGGGAAAGAAAAGCCGCACGCATTAATTTGTTCACGGTTGAGTTCAAATAACTCACGATCTCGTTTTGTGATATGTCGCTTCGGCTTTAAAATAATGGTATGTAATAGCTGAAGACCTGATAAGATACGAAAAGCATCATCCATTGTCCCGTTATACACACCATCAATGAATGTAAGCGGGGGTTGTTTTTCCTGCGCTTCTCCATTGACAGAATGGGATAAAAGATCTTCAATTTCCTTTGATACTTCTTCAATTGCCTGCTCTTGAAGGTCTGTCGCAGCTTTCATTAATCTCACGTGGCATCTACCTCTCTGTCGTTATTACTCCATTCAGAATAGCACAGAAAAAAAGTCATTCGCTAAGGTAAGTGTTTCCTATATATACCCAAAGAGAGGACGAATATCATGATCATAAAAGGACACACGCTCTCCCTAAAAGTAGGTGAGCATCAAAATGGCAATTCCTTAAGTCAATTTTTAAAAGACGAAGTGTCTGCCTCTAAACCGATTATCCATTTTTGGATGGAGCACCAAAAAGTCCGTCTCAATCAAAAACCTGCCCACCATGCTGCAAAAGTGAGTACAGGTGATCAGATTATCATTGATTTATTTGAGACGGAAGAAAGTGATGTGACGCCAGAATACGGTGAATTAGAGGTACTCTTTGAAGACGAGCATTTATTAGTTGTCCAAAAGCCTGCTGGAAGGCCGACGCATCCAAATGAAAAAGGACAAACAGGTACGCTGGCGAACCTAGTCGCTTTCCATTTTCAAGCAAATGGAGAAGAAAAGCGGGTCAGACATATACATAGGCTGGATCAAGACACAAGTGGCACCGTTATTTTTGCCAAACACAGGTTGGCACATGCTGTACTCGATCAAATGCTTTCAAAAAAAGCGATTAACAGAACGTATCTTGCCATCGCACAAGGACTGTTTAAGAAAAAGAAAGGAACGATCCAAGCAGCCATTGGACGTGATAAACATCATGCCGTCAGAAGGAGGGTTTCTCCTACTGGTCAAAGCGCCAAGACTCATTATGAGGTCTTCCATCTCAATAAACGTTTACAGATGACGGCCGTTAAGCTTCGATTAGAAACAGGCAGAACGCATCAAATTCGGGTCCATCTTAGCAGTCTCGGGCATCCTTTAGCTGGCGATACATTATATGGCGGGAAGCGTGACCTGATAAACAGATGCGCCCTTCATGCCAAACAAGTAGACATGAACCATCCATTCACAGGTGAAAAGCTGACGATAGAAGCACCGCTTCCACCTGATATGGCTGAATTAATGGACAATATGTAGAAAAAAGAGCCTGATCATACAGGCTCTTTTGACGTTAGACAGATGCTCTTTTCGCATAAATAATGTACCGCTCTGGTGCGTTGCCGACAAAATGAAATGGATAGCATGTGGTTAACACAAGCTCTTCTTTTTTATTTTGTAAGGTAATAATGGATGTATCATACTGATCCACAATTTTCGTATGCGTAATTTCATAAACAAACTCACCATACGGTACAGTGATTTTCAGCTGATCCCCAATATCCAGTTCACCAGTCCGGCGGAAGACCGTATCCCTGTGTCCCGACAAAACGATTTGTCCATTTTGATCAGGGTAATAACTGCCTTTATAATGACCGACGCCTTTGGCAAGGTCGTCCGCATCTGTCCCTTCAACAATCGGCAAATCGGCTTTTAATTTCGGAATGGTCAGGATGCCAGAGGCTTTCCCCATTTCAGGTGAAAATTTTTCCTTTGTCATCCCTTGATCAGTTTCTACGACCTTCTTTGCTTCCTCTAAAGAATGTGCTGTTTGTAAGTGAGTAGAAGCGATTTGCCAAATTCCCCAGCCAAGCACCACAATCCCCGCTGACATGACAATCACTGCAAGCCATTTTTTCATGCGTTAACTCCTTTGTCTTTGCTGATGATTCTTTAGCTTGCTGCTGCCTTTTCTTCTTGTTTCGCTTGTTGAATTCGGCCCTCTTTTTGATACACAATAGAAGCTCCCTCGAAGCTCTTTACAAAAGCGACCGTTGCTTCTAAATCTTCTGGGCCTGTTTCCGGATTTTTCCCTAGCCGCCCAATCGGTGCATACTTACTTCCAGTGGCAGTCGCCATGAAGTTGTTCACTGTGAGTGTATACGTTTTATCGAAATCAACGGAAGAACCATCAGGCATTTTTAAGTCGACTACTTTATATGTTAACGGATTGTACGAATAAGAAAAGCCTGAAATGCTATAATCCGGTCCAAATTGAGGAGATATTTGAGCTTCAATGATATCAACTAAATCTTTCCCCTTAATTTCCAGCTTCACTAACACATTTCCAAATGGCTGAATATTAAAGAGGTCTCCCCAAGTAATGGGTCCTTTTTCGAGATTTTGTCTGATGCCGCCACCATTCATCATGGCAAAGTCACTTTTCATTGAATATCTCATGCCATCCGCAATGAGGTTGCCAAGTGGTGTATCACCATCATTGGAATAGCCGCCCTCCATCTTGACGCCAGCTTCTCCAACAACCTCACTAATAATCGGCTCCACTTCTTTTCCGTAATGGGCTAAAATGTCCGCTGCTTCCTGATCCTTTTCAATACCAGCATGGTCTACATACTGGATGTTTGCACTCTTTTTGACAATATCCTTTGTTTTCCGGTCAAGTGTGACATTGACTTCTCCAATTGCCTTTCCGTATTCAAAGGCTTGGACAATTAATTTTCCATTCACCTCTCCATTGACCACTTCGTGATTATGGCCAGCGAAAATGACATCGATTTCGTCATCACCTTCTTTGGCAAGCCTTGCACTTTCTCCAGTAATGGTATCACCATTTTGAGAGGCGGTCATATGAGCCAGAACTGCGATCGCTTTAATCCCTTTTTGCTTTAATTCCTTCGCTGCTTCATTGACAGCTTGGACTTCATCAGTAAATTGAATGTCTTTAATTCCTTCTGGCATGACCATACCTGCCGCTGATGTTGTCACAACCCCAATAAAAGCCACAGGAATTCCTTCGACATCCATGATTTCATAGGCCGGTAAAAGTGGTTTGCCAGTATCCTTGTATTCACAGTTTGCACAAACAAGCGGGAAGTTCTGCCCATCGTACCCTTTTGTGCCTTTCGGGTGATCTCCACCTTTTAAAATGCGCAATAGTTCGTCTACACCTTCATCAAACTCATGGTTGCCAACTGTCCCAACATCAAAGCCGATGTTCTCCATTAGTTCAACCGTTGGTTCATCTTGTAAAAGAGAAGATATTGGCGAGCTTCCGCCTATCATATCTCCTGCATGAACTGTCAGTGTATTTTTTTGCGCAGCTTGCTTTTGTTTTATATAAGCCGCCACATAATCCATCCGTCCATATGTTCCTTTACTGCCATCACCTTTTACATCCAGCTCATATTGCTGATCAATTTTCCCATGCAGATCATTCATGCTTAAAATGGTTAATGGGACTTCACTGGATGATGCTGACGCCTGATATCCAGCCTGCTCTGCTTCTTCTTTAGAAGCAAAAAAGACACGTTTATCTACATCGATCTCATTCCAGCTGTCAGGTGATACGTAGGTTTTTGCAGATGAATCCCCCACATAACGTGTGAGCCCTTTTTTCTGCTCGCGTGCTCTAAATTCAAACGGCTGTTCTAACAGAGGATCTTCTTCATTCCAAATACCAAGCCCTTTTTCCTTGGCATCTTTCACTGCTTGCTGGAACATCTGATACTCTTTTTCATCCCCAACAGGCCAGATGAAATAAGTAGAAGCATATCCTTTTTTCACAAGCTCTAGGTTCGTATTCAGCCCTTTTTTGGTTTTGACTTGAGCTAAAAGACGTCCATATCCATCCTTTGCTTCCGGGCCAATCTTTAATGTGACTCGATCACCCCTTGAAAGAAGCGTTTTTAAATAATCCGTCGCTTTTTGTCCAAAGCGCAGCTGGTTTTGATCTAATTCATTTTTTGGCTTGTGGTAGGTTTCTGGTGTGTCCATATTCACGAAGCGTACCTTTGTTGTGCCGAGCACAGGCTTCTTCAAATGAATGGTATCTCCATCCACAACACGATCTACCGTTGCCTCATATTCTTTTTTGATTTTTGGCGGCTTTGGCTGGTGCTTCAGCAATTTGACATCGGTTTTGTGTCTTGGAAGTACTTGCAGCGTATCATATCTGCTTAAAACGCCAGTAAACTCATACCATTTTCCGGTCTTCACTTGATCAATGGCACCCGTATCAACCATGACTCTAAGGACTGTGCTATGATATTTTTTATCGATGATGACCACATTGTATCCACCGCCAGCTGGCTGATCTGGCGCTTGTTCTACATAGCCTTTTACCTTCACTAATCTTCCTTCATATTTGCTTGCCTGCTCCGATTCCAATTGTTTAATGGAAACTTTCTTTGGCGAAGGCAATGGCTGATTCACAGCCTCTATCTTCAGACGACCTTGATCTGGCACAATTTCAACGAGCCCTTTATAAGTCGTCACCTTGCCAGTCACCGTGACCTTCATGCCTGCTTTCAGTTCTGGAAAATTCTTAGGCTGCGCAGAATAAATATTGAGACCAGCTGTTTTGTCTTGAATATATGTTGATAGTTTCCCATTCCCTATAGCGGATTGATCTGCTGTTACGATTCCGCTCACCGTTACCGTTTCTCCTATCAGTTTTCGGGCTTTTTTTATGTTCATCGGCTTTGTTTGTTTCCATAAAGTCTCCTTTTTCTCAGAAGAAGAAAACGCCTCAGCTGTCATCATACTAGGCAGTAAAGATTGCAGACTAAATATCACCAAAATCAAACAACAGACCATTCGAATAGATTGTATACGTTTCATTAGATTTCTCCCCTTTGAACTTCATCTCTTCTAGTGTACAAAGCAAATATTGAGACTGGATGGATTTCATGTAAAACTGATCTCAATTACCTGGAAACGTAATAATCACACGTGTCCCTTCAAAGCTTTTGCTCTCAAAACGAATGGTACCGCCATGGCTTTCAATAATCTTAATGGTCATCATTAATCCAAGACCCGTGCCTTTTTCTTTCGTTGTGTAAAAAGGTTCACCTAATTTCCCAATCTCATCTTCTGGTATGCCCTTTCCTTGGTCTTCAAATATCAGCATCATTTGGTCGTTTTTCAATAATGAAGTCACTTGGATCACACCTGTTACTCCATCCATCGCTTCAATTCCATTTTTAAGAATGTTAAGGAACACTTGTTTCAATTCATTTGGAATGCCTTGAATATGTGGCAGAGAGGGCGCCAGATTCTTTTGAATCGACACTCCTTTTAAGACCGCCTGAGATTCAACGACCATAATGACTTCTTCGAGGAGAAGATTTACATTCACCGGTTCAAATTTAACAGATTTACTTCTAGAGAGCACAAGGAATTCGTTAATAATAGACTCAAGCCGATTAAACTCTGACATCATCACATCGGCATAATCCTTCTGATACTTTTTACTTTGAATCATTAGCTGTAAAAAGCCTTTTAACGACGTAAGTGGGTTACGTATCTCATGGGCAATACCAGCTGCAAGCTGTCCAACTGCTGACAGCATTTCAGACTTCATTAGCATTTTCTCAGACTGTTTTTGACTTGTAATATCCTCTGAAATCCGCATGACAGTAGACTGCATTTTGTCAGGGTCATCGATTCGGTGTAAAGAGACTCTTTCCCATCGCTCACGCCCTGATAAGTCCTGAAAATACAACTCACCTGTCCAGCTGCCTTCTCTTAAACACACGTCCCATTGTTTCACTAGATCATCACATTGACACAACGCATAATAGACAGAAAAAATATCTTTTCCGATCAAGTCATATTCATGCTGCTGTACAAACTGACAAAAGCGCTGGTTGACACACTGAATAACGCCTTCTCCCGTTGCAACCACAATATGAATATGGCTGTTATCAAGTGCTGTCACCGCAAGATGAAGAGCCTGCTTCAATTTCGTCATTTCGGTCATTTTGATCCAGGTCATCACTGCTCCCTCGTGATCTTGATCATAGAAAGGCGTCAAATGAACCGTGAATTGTTCTCCTTCGTTCGTTTCAATTTCACGTTCGATCACGCGCCTATCTGAAATGACAGATTGAATATCATGATAGAGCATTTCCTTCGATAACTTCTTGACCATCGACTGAAACGTTTGCTGGTGCCGGGTTTGAGCTGAAGTGAATAAAGAGGCAGCTGTAGGAGTGTGATAGCGAATATTCATTTCCCGGTCCACAAACAACGTGGCAAGTTCTGGCTTCACAGACGGCCGGTACAGTTCTTCTCTTGTCACCTTTAAATTGTTTATAATATTAATAAAATGCTCGTTTGTTTTCTCGCGCACTTCTATTTGCTTGTTTTTTTCTTTTAATTGAGCCCTTGCTTCTTGCTCCTTTTGTTTGACCTCATTGAGCTCGTTTTCTAAATCGACAATTCGCTGTTGATAAACCGAATTCTGCTCTAACATCCCTTTGTCCCTGCCGTTCTTTTGATTTTTTCCTCTCTCACTCTTCCGAATGAGAATGACGTATACTCCTTTAAAACGGCGATCAAAATGTTTCACTGTAAAATCTGCATACTGCTTTCTTCCATTTTCCGAAATGAGGACATGTTGGAAAACAACCTCAGTCTCTTCAGTCCATACCTTTTGAAAGCTTTGACTTAGTATCTCTTTCATATAATCAGGGGTTACATATTCACATAATTCATCTGAGACTTCTGCATGCGCTAAGAAAGAATAGGCACCGTTTGATATCGCGAGGATTTTCTCGCAATCGTCTATGATGAAACATGCATCATACTCCTGCTCTACTTCTTTCATATATTGGACAGCTCGTTCTTTTAACTCCGTATGACCTGCATTGTATTTAGGAACGTTTGAGTGGGTGTAAATGTTCCACTTTTCATTGAACAAATGAAATAAACGAGGGATATTGGGTACCTTTTCATTCGGTCCTAATATCAACATCCCTTGATCCTTTAGTGCATATTGGAATCGAGATAAGACTCGTTTTTGTACTTCTGGCTGGAAGTACATCAGAACATTTCGGCAACTGATAAAATCGAGGTGGATAAAAGGTGAATCGATCAATAAATTGTGAGGAGCAAAGACTATATGTTTTCTAAGCGACTGCTTCACAATAAAAGCGTCACCTTTTTTTTCGAAATATCGTGCCCTCCATTTTTCTGGCATCCGTGCCATAGACTCAAGCGAATAAACACCTTTGCTTGCACTTTGGATGGCTTTCCGATTGATGTCTGTTGCAAACACTTGAAGTTCAATGGACACTTGTCTTCGTTTCATTTCTTCTAAAAATAACAAAGCAAAAGAATAGGCTTCTTCACCTGTAGAACATCCTGCAATCCAAATGCGGCATCGAGATTTCCCATTTTTCATTGTATTATCAATGATCGACGGAATGATGTGATGTTCACATACTCGAAAGGCTTCCATATCTCTAAAAAAAGAAGTCGTGCCGCTTAAAAGCTGTACATGCAGACGATCAAGCTCATCTGGTTCTCTCTCTAATAAACGATCGTACTCGGACAATAAGGAGATCGATTGGTTCGCACTCCTCATTCTTTTTTGAATGACAGAGAGCAGCCTGCGCTTCTCATAGGTTGAAAATGCAATTCCTTTATGCATTTCAAGACGTTCAATGATTCTGATCAAAACAGGGTCTGCAACATCTGTATGCGGAACGTTGATGATGTTGGCTATATATGACGCAAGTGCAGAAGGGTCTTGAAATGTTTGATGATACATACGATCAAACCCACTATTTGTCTCACTGCACGATATGGCTGTACCGCCTTGCTCAACGATTTGAAGCAAACCACTTCCTACACAATAACCTTTTTGAAAAAAGATCGCATAGGCCTCTTCCTTTTGCACATTGGCAAGTGACTGAAACAACGAATTTACAGCACACACCTTGTTCGTAGGATGCTGCTCTGTTATGTGTAGCCGTTTGTCTTCTGTCAATGTCACAGCTGCATGCTGCGGACAAACATAAATCGTATTTTTCATGACTTTCTCACCATGCTTAATCGGCTTTGCCCGGTAGCCAATCGGTAAAACAAGTGCTTCCAAATCAGTTACACAATCGCCTGTCACATGATTTTGCACAACAATAAAAGAGGCATTTAATTCATGCGGAAATGATTGAAAAAAAGCCTCAAGATGATGCTGTTCAAACGGCGAAACACCGATGCCAATCACTGGTGCCTGCACATGTTCGTCTTCTATCAAACGATTAATGATTTTGTCCTGCATCTGGTACCCCCATGTTCATTCGTCTGATACATTTTTTCGACAAAAAGGAAGAAAACCCTCTAATTGTAAATAATGTTTTTTGCATGAAAGGAGGAAAACTTCCTCACATTAAAACAGACTGTATAAACAGAAGGAGGATTCTTTATGCAAAACGATCAGCAACCAAACGTTCAAGGACATGTCCAGCAGCCCCAATTCAATCATGGCGGGCATGAGTTATTTGATTTACATGAGGTATTAGCAGGGACCATTAATATTTTGGATCAATACATGATCTTTCGACAATTTATCCAAGATCCCGTATTATCCGACATGTTAGATCGACAATATCAATTTGTATTGTCCCAGTACAACGTCACGGTAGATTGCTTTTCTACTGGTCAAAAGCCTAGTGAAGAAACATCTACTTATATGATGAAAGAACAGACACAGGTGACATACGGAATAAAACCATCTCAGCCTAAAAAGCCAAATCAATCAATACAGGATGTAAAAGATGCGGGAATTACAGGGCATATGCTTGGTCTCGTGAAATCTCATGCTGGATTACTCTCAATGACTGCATTAGAGGTCACAAACCCTGTGGTGCGACGTGTGCTTGCAGCGCAAATCCCGAACTTTATTGAAATGGCGTATGAAATTTTCTTATATCAAAACAAACATAGCTATTATCAAGTTCCGCAGCTTACAGCTCAAGATATGCAGGCGATGACGTCTACATTTGCCCCTATGCAGGGACAAGTGCAGATGCCGCCAAGCAAAGCCAACCAGCAAAAACCGCTTCATTAACCAAAAACAACGGCCGCCCTATTTACAGGTCAGCCGTTTTTTCTTTGATAATTCAGTTTAAATTGCTCTTCAAAATCTGTGAGACGTTGTCCTGTCGCTTGTTCAAACCCTCTATCAAAACGACTAGTTTTCGCCGTTTCCTCCATGATCTCATGTATGACATCTCGTCCATAAAGCTGCACAAGCTCATAGATCATATAGTAGCTTTGTAAATAAACATCTGTCTCATACGTCGTGCGAGATTCTTGCCAGTCTTGATCAGAATAAAGAGATTTAAAAGGAATGACGTCAAACCGTTCAGACGTGGCGTTCAGCACATCATAGGCCGTCCATTCTGCTGTTCCTTCATGGAACCAAAGGGGAAAGACGACTGGAGATACATTGTATGCATGCACCTTTTCATAGAAAACGAAATGGGCATACTCATGAATGAATAACGTGTTGAAAAAGTATAAAGGCAGTGTCTCTTTCTTCAACAATTCTTCCCGTTTATCTGGGTATAATCCAATCATATGATCAACATCAGAATAAAAACCTGTAATATGCTTGATGCCGGCAAATTGCTCAATCGTCTCTTTATCATCAAAATAAATGATATCTAACGGTTTATCGGCTTCATACTGAAACACTGACATCGTTCTCTTCTTTGCCTGTTCCAGCGCTTCTATGGTCAAATCGACAAAGGCGCCCTCATCCTTTGCATAGTAGATTCGAATATGTTCATAGACTTGCTTATTGAGTCCTTCCGTTAAGACCGTTTTAGGCGAAGAATGCTGCTCTAGATATTGCTCTGCCAGCTGGAACCCTACATAAATCAAGTACGCAGTGAACGCATAAAAAATCAAACCTGCTGCAATCATTCCGCTTACAAGTTTTTTATGAATTAATGACGGTTTTGCTTTCATTTACTCCCCACCTGAATTCATCCTGCAACCTCTTTCTCTTTCTATGAAAAAACAAAGATCAACAAGAGGTGATATATTTTTTACTTTATGCAGTCAGGTGCGCAAGGTGCGGTTCCAAACAAAAAAGCCGCATATGACATACGGCTTTTGTCGTAGCTATTTTGATTCAGGGAAGACACGTCGAACCGTTTCAGTAAACTCGTCGAAGAATCCTGAAATTGGCTCTCCACTTCTAATACGTTTTCCGTACCCTGCCATACGATCGACAAAGTCTGGATTAGCAGATACATACACATTATCAATTTGTTGATCCGTCGATTTGACTTTGTCAGAAATTTTCTTTTTCAAATCGTCTGTTACATCTCCGCTTTTATTGCCTTCAAGCACGACAGCAACAAATGCATTTTTCCCTGTGACAAGTACGTTCGCTGTTTTCACTTCAGACATGTTGGCAACAAGCTCTGATGCCTTATCTGCCACTTTCACCTTCTGAGGTGTTTGCACATTTGGTTGATCCTGTCTCATGTTGTCGTTCTTATATGTGACATTTTCGTACTGTCGTTTCATTGTTCCTCTTCGTTCATCGCCTTGGTTGTTCATTCCACACCCAGCAGTGATCAATGTTGGAACGAGTAATAAAGATAGCATCCATTTCTTATTCATCAATTTATTCCCTCCTTTTGCTCATAGGTTTTTCATCCAGCAGACTTTTTATGCACACATCCTCTATTTCAGCAATGAATTCATAAATCAGCCTTGATTGGTCATCCTAAACATGATGAAGAAGTATCATCACGATCAAATGGAGGGATTCGTTTGTTTAAAAAGAGAAAAGGTATGAGTACTGGTGCAATGATCGCAGCATCAACAGCCATCATTGCATTATTTTCACCACTATTACGGAGAAGACTAAGCAGCATGACTCAAATGAATTTGTCCTCAACGATGAAAGGCAAAGATCAACACCATCATGAGTCATCTCGTCATGAGTCCCATTCGCATTCACGTAAAGACTCAAAAGGCACAACTGAAGTAGGACAAATGATCAAGCAAGCATTCACCGCTGTCCAACCTAATGAAACAAGCCAGCATCAAACATCATCAAAAACATACCAAACCCATCAGCCACCGAGAGAGTCTTACGCCCAGTCTCTTCACATTGATGAAAGTGTCATGAATGTAATGGATGATGAATCTATTCAGCAAGTGCTCAATGACATCGAGCACAAATAACTAAAACAGGAGCCTTTTTTTCAGAAGGCTCCTGTTTATTCTCCTGAAAAATGCTCTTTCACCATGATGCAGAAGGAAGGCAAGAAGGTGATTTCGATCGTGATAACAAACCGTTCCACACCATCTAATAGTATCAACAGCTCTTTTTCATGCTGCCGATCCTTTTTTATTTCTACATGTCGCACAGTTTTAAAGGCATATACTCCTAAAACGGATGCGTCCTTTTTTCGAACAGCCTTCAAAGAAAATTCTTGTACTCCAAGAGACATCGTCACCACAAATCGCTCTTCCTCATTCTCAAACCGAAACGTTAGATCTTGATATTCAATGGGCATATCTCGTTCAAATCCTTCATCAGGCCACGTCTTAAAAAAAGAAAGCCAGTCCGTTCGATCTGGAAATTGTTTTCTCCTCATTTTAAACCCCTCATAAGTGAAATTTTTATTAATTATCTTGTTTCCCCTTTTCTTTTGCAACAAATTTTAGTAATTTTAAAAAGGTGATTTTATTTTGCTAAGAGACCTCTTTATTAATTTAACAATTCTTGTCACTTTCCATTATTTATTGATGCTTGTGTTTAAAGAGAATTTTTTAAAAAAGGAAGACACCCTGCTCAGACAAATTTATAAAGGAATGATTTCTGGGTTACTCGGTGTCCTCTTAATGTTTTTCTCTATTAAAGCAGGACCAGCCATCATCGATTTAAGACATATCCCCCTTATTTTAACGGCATTTTATGGAGGCATTGCACAAACGTTCATTGCAGCCTGTGTGATCATTATTGGCCGATTATTAATCGAAGCCAATGTCGCTTCTTTCATTAATATTTTTTCCATGATATTTATCGCCACAGCTTCTTTTTTAATTGCTGAGCGTCATATCAATCACGTCGTAAAAATGCTGTTATCTATTACCATGAGCAACGTCATAGCGACGATTTTATTTATCATCATCGTCAATGAAAGATCATTTGAACTGCATACTGCCTATTGGATATTCTCGTATATTGCCGGTTTATTTAACTTTTATGTCATTGAGCATCAAACAAAAGCGTATCAGATGTTAAATTTGTATAAATTTCAAGCTCATTATGACTTTTTAACTGGTGTTTTAAATAAACGGAAATTCGATGAGATATTAAGTGATGCTTTTTCTCTGAACTTAAAGCAACCTATCCATCAAATGTCCTTGATTTATCTAGACATCGATTATTTCAAAACCATCAATGATCAGTATGGACATCATGAGGGAGATATCGTTTTAAAAGAAATCGGAACAAGGCTAATTAAAAACACAAGAAGCTCTGATTATATTGGGCGAATCGGCGGTGAAGAATTTGCTGTGCTTTTACCGAATTGTTCCGTTGAAAAAACATGGCAAATTGCGGAACGTTTACGAAAAAAAATGGCGGATCAGCCAATCTATTTACAAAACGGAACATCGATTCACATTACGGTGTCAATTGGATGTGCTTATGATGCAGGAACAAGTGAAAACATGAAACAATTACCGATTATTGCAGACCAGGAGCTCTATAAAGCGAAGCAGTCAGGCAGAAACCAAGTGAGCTTTTCTGGACGAAAAAGAGAACACTTAACATAGGCTTTTTCCTCAATTTGTTAGCGCTAATTATTTTTAAAAAAGTTTTCGTATAACAGTTGTTTTTTCCCGCAAACACTGGTAAAGTAAAGGTAATTATTTTTGTTCGTATCATCTTTAAGAAGAAAGTTTTGAAAGAGTTTTCGTCTTTGAAGTTTGTGTAAGAGCAAGAATAGTGAATTTAAGCGTTAAGATCGCTTTAGGAGGAAATTTCATGTTAGAAGGTAAAGTAAAATGGTTCAACTCTGAAAAAGGTTTCGGATTCATCGAAGTAGAAGGTCAAGACGATGTATTCGTTCACTTCTCTGCTATCCAAGGCGAAGGCTTCAAAACTTTAGAAGAAGGTCAATCAGTTTCTTTCGAAATCGTTGAAGGTAACCGTGGACCACAAGCTGCTAACGTTAACAAAGCGTAATTTAAGAGCATCTGCTCTTTTAGCACTTTATAGAGTGAAGGAAAACCGCTCGGCTTTTATGCCAGCGGTTTTTTTGTGCAATAAAAAAAGAGAACCTGACGAGAGGTTCTCTTTTTATTTGTCCTTCTGCTTTAGTTTCTGTAAAGCAGAACGATACATATCATCATTCATTTTCGTCTCTGGTTCTTCTTCTTTGACAGGTGGTTCTGGCTGCTTAAACTTTTGAAGCGCCTGTCTATAGAAATCATCACCTGACGGAGCATCATCTGTCTGAGAAGGCTCTGACGCTTTTTCTTCCACTTCAGGCTCTACAGGTCTCGCCGCAACTTCTGGCTCGCTATGCGGCACGTCAGGATGATTCGAAACATCTTCTTTGATCTCTTCCTTCTCGGCCGAAGCGTGTCTGACATTGAACGCTACTAATCCGATAATGACTAGAACAGCAGCTACTAACGCTACAATAATCGTCGCCAAAAGAACCCTCTCCTTATCGCTTAAATGACGCAGTGACTGATGCTACACGTCTTCCTAATGCTTTCCCCAGCTCAATGCCTTCTGCAGAAATCACTTCATCAGAATCAATCGGGCACGTCACACCTGCTCCATAATAAGAGCCGTATAACGCATTTTCTGGAACATTTCCAGGAAGGCCGACCACAAGCATCCCTTGATGGAACATTGGCGTAATCAAATTATGCATCGTCATTTCTAATCCGCCGTGTGTTGTGGCAGTGGTACAGAAAACGGCACCGACTTTATCGATGAGTTTTCCTTCTGCCCATAAATACCCAAGACGGTCAATCCATGTCTTTAATCCAGAACTAATGGTACCAAAGTGACCAGGGCAGCCCCAAATGATTGCATCCATTTGATCAAGCTTGCGGATATCCGCATCTTTCACATGATCAATGAACACTTCAGCTTGCTCTGTTTCACCTGCGCCAGCTGCAATCGCTTCTGCAAGTGCTTTTGTATGGTCACCTTCACTATCGTATACGACATAAATTTTCATGTACGGTCCCTCCACACTTATCTTGCATCTTGGTTTGCTTCCTTAGGTGCTGGAAGCAATGTCATTTCTTGTTTCTTATCCTGCTTTTCTTTTCGCTTTTTATCCTTACGTACATCTCGCAGGAACAAGCTGAGAATCACACCAGCTGCACAGAATAATGTCACCCACATGTAAGCATCATTGATGCCCATCACATTGGAATCAACTTGTGCTTTCGTAAAGAGCTGGGTCGACACATATTTTTGAGCAGCTTCTGCTGTCATGCCCATATGGTGCATCACATTAGAGACAGCCGTCTGGAATGAATTCATAAAGAACGGGTCAGCTGTATTCGTTTGATCTGCCATATTGGAATAATGGAATGTCGTGCGATTTGTATAAATCGTCGTGATCAAACTCGTACCGATCGAACCACTGATTTGTCTCAGTGTGTTTGACATCGCTGTACCATGACTGTTTAAATGCTGCGGTAATTGGTTCATCCCAGCAGTCATGACTGGCATCATCAAGAGTGACATACCAAAGGCACGTACTGCATACATGAGCAC
This sequence comes from Bacillus sp. FSL K6-3458, assembly GCF_038005045.1. Classification (NCBI taxonomy): domain Bacteria; kingdom Bacillati; phylum Bacillota; class Bacilli; order Caryophanales; family Bacillaceae; genus Bacillus; species Bacillus sp. FSL K6-3458. The sequence goes on from NZ_JBBOSI010000001.1 coordinate 3,145,075, forward strand.
AATGTGACTATAAGATGTATCAATCGTTAGCCTTGTAAACTCGTATGTGGTGACAACCGTAATCAGCATCCCCACAATGGCAAGTGGACGAGGTCCAAATTTATCAAACAAGATCCCTGAAATTGGGGACATAATGAGCATCGCAAGTGCCCCTGGAAGCATTAATAGCCCCGATTGCAGTGCAGTAAACCCAACGAGGTTCTGCAAGTAGATCGGTAGTAAGAACATCCCAGTGTATAGGGCAACGGTAATAATAATGTTGATAACACTTGATAATGAGAAAATGCTGTATTTAAACACGCGGAAATCAAGCATTGGATTATCCGCTTTTAGCTGTTGGAAAATAAAGAGAATGATCGCAATCGCACCAATGATAATCGTAGATAAAACGATTGGATCTGTCCAACCATCACTTCCCGCTTCACTCACTCCGTATAGAAGTGAAGCAAAACCAACGATCGACAGAATCGCACCAAGAGTGTCCAGCTTGATTTTTTTAGGCTCTACAATATTTTTAAACATAAAGAAAGCCGCGATAATGACAATCGCACCGATTGGTACAAGTCCATAAAACATAATACGCCATGAATAGTGTTCAATAATATAACCAGATAACGTTGGTCCGACAGCTGGCGCAAACATCATCGCAAGACCAAAAATCCCCATTCCTTTCCCTCTGTTTTCTGGAGGGAAAATAAAAAGGATTGTTGTCATGACGAGCGGCTGTAAGATACCGCCACCGACTGCCTGAATCAAACGACCAATCAGCATCGTAGAAAAGTTTGGCGCAATACCGCAAATAAAAGTCCCTAGTGTAAATGAAATCATCGCCACGAGGAATAAGCTGCGCTGGCCAAAACGTGTGATTAAAAACGCAGATAACGGAATGAGCACACCGTTGACAAGCATGTAACCTGTTGTAAGCCACTGAATTGTCGTCGCACTCACATTAAATTCAGTCATTAAATGGGGCATGGCTACGTTCAAAAGCGTTTGGTTTAAAATCGCTACGAACAAACCGGCCATTAAAATGATCAGTAAAGACAAGGAGCCTGCTCCCTGTTTTGTCGCTGCAGGTTGATTTGCCATCTCAGACAACCTCCTTTCATTTTTTGATATCAGTCATCATTAAGATGAAATTTTGACAGAAGCATTCATACCTGGAAGTACTTTGTCAGATGGATTTTTAATTGAGATTTTCACTGCTACTTTTTGTGTCACTTTCGTGTAGTTACCACTTGAGTTTGTTGCTGGCAGCATATTGAATGTTGAGTTTGTTGCATAACCAATTTGTTCAACAGTTCCTTCAAATGTTGTATCAGGATCGCCGTCTACAACGATGTCCACTTTGTCACCTTTTTCAATGTTCTTAATGTCTGTTTCTTTAATATTCGCTGTAATGTAAAGCTTGCTTAGGTCAATCGTTTCACCAAGAACTGTCCCAGGCTGCACTTGTTGGTTGTTTTGTACTTCTTTTTTGACTAATGTGCCATCAGCCACTGCTTTAATGTTTGTTTTTGCTTCTCCTTCAACTTTTGCAACTGTGCTGTCTTTTTGCACTTCGTCACCTTCATTGATGTCCCAGCCTTTGATTTGTCCAGCTGCTGGCGCTGTAATTTGGTACATGTCACCTGTCACTTTTGCTTCATCTGTTTTTACGAAGTTTGTGCTTTCGTAGTAGTAATAAGCACCTCCGGCAATAATGGCAAGAATCACAATAAGGCCAATAATATTCGTTAGCAATAAACGCCCTCTGTTCATGTTTTGTTTCTCCTTTCATGTATAAAAATATAGTGTCATCTGCTTTAGCAAACTTAGAATGCCCATCATCTGACAGATTATGAAACAAGCTCATAGAGCTGCCTGTTTCCCCTTTTTCTACTCCGCTGAAAATGGTGTGCAGCCCATTTATACTTATTGTTCACTTATGAGCAAAAAGCAGAAAAAGAAGAAAAGACAATCGGCATCTTTTTTGAAAAACTTATATTTAACAAGATTAAATATTAATAAATGAAAATTGAAATGTCAAAGAGAAAGTTTTACTTTTTTTCTGGTGATCCCTTCCTTCTCCACACAAAAAACCTTTCAGCCCTTATGCTGAAAGGTTTTTTTGAATGTTCTCTTTAAGAAAGAACTTCTTCCTGCTGAAAAAATTTTTTTAATGCGAGAAAAACGTCTGATTTTTGCTTCAAAATATAATGCTTAAATTTCTCATCCTGAATATGTTTATATGTTGACATTAACGTAGAATGCCGATTATATTGATTCACTTCACCATAACAAAATAAATTGGCCTTTTTCATAATTTCAGAAACGAGCTTCACGCACCGTGCATTATCAGAGGTCAAATTGTCACCATCAGAAAAATGGAAAGGATAAATATTATATCGTGACGGAGGATATCGTTCGTCTATGAGCTCTAGTGCCTTTCGATAGACAGAAGAACAAATGGTTCCCCCACTCTCTCCCCGAGAAAAGAAGTGCTCCTCATCTACGACCTTCGCCTCTGTATGGTGGGCAATGAATTCGATCTCGACTGTCTCATACTTTGTCCGCAAGAAACGTGTCATCCAAAAGAAAAAGCTTCTCGCCATATATTTTTCCCAAAGCCCCATACTTCCGCTCGTATCCATCATCGCTAGGACAACCGCTTTTGATTCTGGTTTGGTGACTTCATTCCACGTCTTATACTTAATATCCTCTGGATAAATGGGATAAAAGGAAGGGCTTCCTGTCATGGCATTTCGTTTAAATGCTGACAGCATGGTTCGTTTTTTATGAATATTACCGGTTAACCCCGTTTTGCGAATATCATTAAACTCAATTTCCTCGACAACGATATCATCAAGTTCCTTTTGTTTAAGATTTGGTAGCTCCAGCTCACGAAATAGCGCTTCCTCTAAATCCATTAATGAGACTTCTGCTTCGTAATAATCATCACCGGCCTGATCTCCAGCACCTTGCCCCTTTCCCTGCCCTTGCTTACTGTCAGATCCATCCCGAGCGACCACATCGCCAACCTGGCTGTCTCCATCCCCCTGACCTACATGCTTATTCTTATCATAGTTGTACCGAATTTTATATTCATCTAAAGAACGGATCGGAATTTTGACCACATCTTTGCCATTAGACATAATGATGCTTTCCTCTGTGACAAGATCCGGCAAATTGTTTTTAATCGCCTCTTTGACTTTTTTCTGATGACGCTGCTGGTCATCAAAGCCTTTTCGATGGAGGGACCAGTCTTCCTGAGACACAATAAACTGACTTTTTTCTTGCCGGGACATCCATCCCCCTCCTCACCTTTTTGGACAATTCTTGTACCCATCGATTCCATTATCGTATGCTGCTCGTCGTCGAAATGACGATGATTTTTAAAAAAGACATTACCGGTGCTAGTTTGCGCCAATAATGCCTCCTTCATTTATTAACGATTCAGAAGACTGCCTACATATTTTAAGAGTTCATTTGCACTTGTAGAATTATAGCCATGCTCATCAATCAATCGCGCCACTACTTCATTGACCTTTTTCAACTGTTGCTCATCCGGCGTTTTCGTCGATGTCGTAATTTTCACGACATCTTTCAAATCGGCAAAGAGCTTCTTCTGAATAGCTTCTCGTAATCTCTCGTGAGAATTATAATCAAAGCGTTTGCCCTTTCTCGCATAAGCTGAAATCCGAATAAGGATTTCTTCTCTGAATGCCTTTTTGGCGTTTTCAGAAATGCCGATCTGTTCCTCAATTGAACGCATGAGCTTTTCATCAGGATTCATTTCTTCACCTGTTAACGGATCACGCAGTTTGTTTTTATTGCAGTACGCCTCGACATTATCTAAGTAATTATCCATGAGAGTTTTCGCAGACTCCTCATAGGAATACACAAATGCCTTTTGAACTTCCTTCTTCGCCATATCGTCATACTCTTTTCGTGCGACAGAAATAAAATTCAAATAACGTTCCCGATCTTCACTTGAGATCGATGGATGCTGATCGAGTCCTTCTTTTAAGGAACGGAGGACATCCAGTGCATTGATGGATTCCATGTTCTTTCGAATAATAGTGGATGAAATGCGGTTAATGACATATCTCGGGTCAATTCCGCTCATTCCTTCGTCATGAAATTCCTTTTTCATCTCATCAATATCAACAGATTGGAAACCTTCGACACTTTCCCCATCATACAGTCGCATTTTTTTCACCAAATCGATATCAGACCGCTTCGGCTCTTTCAGCCTTGTCAAAATAGAGAACATCGCAGCCACCTTTAGCGTGTGCGGTGCAATATGAACATCTGAAACATCACTTTCTGAAATCATCTTATGATAAATGCGTTCTTCCTCTGTCACCTTTAAATTATAAGGGATCGGCATCACAATAATTCTTGAGTGTAAAGCCTCGTTCTTTTTATTCGAAATAAATGATCGGTACTCCGTTTCATTCGTATGTGCAACAATCAATTCATCCGCACTAATCAACGCAAAACGCCCCGCCTTAAAATTTCCCTCCTGCGTTAATGAAAGAAGATGCCATAGAAATTTCTCATCACACTTTAACATCTCCTGAAATTCCATCATTCCACGGTTCGCTTTATTGAGCTCTCCATCAAACCGGTACGCACGCGGGTCTGACTCTGAACCAAATTCAGCAATCGTTGAAAAATCAATACTTCCTGTTAAGTCAGCAATGTCCTGAGATTTCGGATCCGACGGGCTGAAGGTCCCAATGCCGGTCCGTTTGTCCTCTGAGAAAAAAATTCGTTCCACTCTCACATCCTCAATGCGGCCACCATATTCCTCTTCGAGCCTCATCAAGTTCAAAGGTGATAAATTCCCCTGCACACGTATGCCATATTCTCTATAAAAATCCTCCCGCAGATTTTGCGGAATGAGATGAAGCGGATCTTCATGCATTGGGCAGCCTTTAATCGCATAGACTGCGCCATGATCTGTTAGTGAATACTCTTCCAGCCCTCTTTTCAGCCTTGTGACAAGCGTCGATTTCCCGCCGCTGACTGGCCCCATTAACAATAAAATACGCTTTCTGACATCTAAACGTTTAGCCGCAGGGTGAAAATACTCTTCCACTAGCCTTTCCAATGATTCCTCTAAACCAAAAAGCTCCTGATCAAAAAATTTGTAGGTTCTGACCCCATTCTCCTCTTCAATCCCGCTGTCCTTAATCATATGATAAACGCGAGAATGAGCAGATTGAGCGACAAGTGGATTTTCTTTAATAATATCTAAATATTCGCTGAAGGTGCCTTCCCATTTCAGTCGCTGCTCTTCTTCTCTGTGCTGTTCAATTTTCTTTAAAATATCCATATGAACCTCCTCTTTCAAGATTGAAGCTAGAAATCAGATACTGTTTTACAATCTATGCGGAGGCGTCCTATTACATGCTTTCGTTCTTCAAAATGACGAATTGGCAAACTGAATTGACAACCATCCGCAAGACCCTTCATAATAAAGGAAAAACAGGAGAAAAATGATCTTCATCTCCTGCTTTTCAAGGCGAACTTCACAACATATGAAACCGGCAGCAAAGGAACAAAGGGATAAGGGGGAGCTTATATGAGAACGGTCATTATGATGGGCGTCATCATTACGTTTTTAGTATCCATTTTCACAGCTGGCTACGAAGGCAAGCCTGGTAAATGAAAAAAAGGATGTTCCATCAGCGGAACATCCTTTTTCATTTCGTTCATATTTTCAGCACTTACATATTCACTGAAAGCGAGATGGGATCTCGGCTTTTTATCATGTTCTTATATCAAATCTCGGTATTGTTGCTGACGAAGCGCCTCATACACAAGAATCGCTGCCGTATTCGATAGATTCAGTGAACGAACATGCTCTGTCATTGGTAAACGTAGACAGCGATCCATATTCCGTTCAATCAAATCTTTTGGCAAGCCACTCGTTTCTCTGCCAAATACGAAGAAGTAGTCTTCATCTAGCTGCGAGTAATCGAACGTTGTATGCGGCTTTTGCCCAAACTTTGTGATATAGAAAAATTGCCCCTTCGGATGAGCCTCAAACAATTCATCTAATGAATCATGATAGACGACATTGGCATATTTCCAATAATCGAGTCCTGCACGCTTCAGCATTTTATCATCTGTCGAAAAACCAAGCGGACGAATCAGATGAAGTGTTGTATTTGTTGCTGCACATGTTCGCGCAATATTTCCAGTATTAGCTGGAATTTCTGGTTGATATAAAACGACATGAAGTCCCAAAAAAGTTCACCTCTAATTTTCTTTTCCGCTCAACATTATACCATTAACTATCCTTCGGAGCATCGTCCAAAATGTGAAAAAACGTATAACGAATATTAGGTGTATAAGCCGTTGAATCTTCATACGACCAGTAACGCATACGGCTGTCATACGTTTGTGCATTCACAAGAGGCATTCCGCCTTTATCATGATCAACGACAATGGTTGTATGATTATACCTACCGTCACCCTCAAAATCGTAACAAATAACATCACCTATTTGAAGCTCCTGCGGCTCCTTGAGCTTCTTCGCTCTCAACCCCGCTTTAGAATTCGCTAAGTAATTTTTCATCGAATGTGCCACCGTCCAGCTGTAGCTCCACGTATGTGGACGAACCCACCAGCCAGATCCACGGTTCGGATATCCTCTCGTTGGCGCATTCCCTGCTTTTAGACATTGTGAAATAAAATTCGTACAGTTATCTTCGAAATTTTTATAGGCTGGATTTCGTTTATTCCAATACGTCTCAGCATATTGAACAGCTGCACGCCGGTCATAGTGAAAAGCTCTTCCAAATTGGTCTTCATTTTGGAAGCGCTCATCCACCTGATCTTCCTTTTGTCGTTCTTCTAACATCATCCGATCTTTCACGAGCATGTCGTTATAAAGAAACGCTTCTCTTTTCTCAACCTGTTCCTCTAAATAAAAAGAATCGTCTATATCCTTACAGACATAAGTGAGGTGCGCGAGATATTGTACTTGCTGAGCTCCATCATCTTGAATAGCTGAATCGAGAAGTTTTGCTTTTGCTTTCGCCTTGACAATCTCAACTTGTCTTCTTGCAAACAGCTCTTTCTTTCGCTCCACAGCGTCCACATCAGACATCAGCTGCGGCTGTTTGATCGTACTGCCATTTAATAAATATGCCAGTCTGTCTTCTAACGTTTGTTCTAATAATTGTTTCACACAGACACCACCAAACTTTTTTTAACATCTCTGTTTGGTTCATTCTATGTTCAATGGGAGGTTATTTAGTATTTAAAGGTGTTTGTAACAATTCAATCCCTTTGATGATCTCTTGTTTTGCTTCTTCATCACTTTCCCGCTCAAGGGCTTTTTCGAGTTCTGAAAGCTGCTGATCATCGCCAATTTTACCGATTGCCCAAGCAGCCGTGCCTCGAATGACCGGTCTTGGATCTTTATGCATCAGGTCAACCAAATCTGGTAAAGCAGATGTATCTTTAAAGTGAGCAAGTGCCAAAATGGCATTCCGCTGAATAGGCTTTTTCCCTCGCCATGATCCAGAAACATGACCATACTTCTCTTTAAATTCACGATTGCTGATTGTCAGCAGTGGCTTTAAGAGCGGCTTTGCAATTTCAGGGTCCGGCTCCATTTCAGGATGTAGATGAAAGTCTTTCCCTTTATTAATTGGGCAGACCGTTTGGCACGTATCACATCCATACAACCGATTCCCTATTTTCGAGCGAAATTCGTCAGGTAAAAACCCTTTTGTCTGTGTTAAAAACGAAATACACCTTTGAGAATTGAGCTGGCCTGGATTCACAAGAGCACCCGTTGGGCATGAATCCACACATTTATTACAAGTTCCGCACTGGTCTTCTATTTTCTCATCCGGTTCAAATGGAACATTTGTAATCATCTCAGCCAAATAGACATAAGATCCGAACTCTGGTGTGATAATCATACAGTTCTTTGCACTAAAGCCAATGCCAGCACGTTCAGCTACAGCACGGTCAGACAATTCACCTGTGTCCACCATTGATTTTGTCCGAATATCTTCGTGTTTACTGCGCAAAAATTCTTCAAGCATGTCGAGCTTTTTTTTCAGCACAACATGATAATCAGTTCCCCATGAAGCCCTGCAAAAAATTCCTCTTCTTGCATCCTTTGTACTTCGGGGAGCATCTTTCATTTTAGAAGGATATGCGAGCGCAATGGCGACAATTGATTTTGCTTTTGGAAGCAGCAAAGCAGGATTTGTTCGTTTTTCGATATCAGGCTCTTCAAAACCGGACAAATACCCTAACGATTCATGTAAGATGAGGCGGTCCTTTAATGAATCAAATGTATCAGCACTTGCAAATCGAATTTTATCGACACCAATTTCGTTCGCATATTGAATTAACTCTTCTTTTAATTGTCCAACATGAATCACCTTGCAAACCTCCTTTCTTTGTTTCTTCAGTTGTTTTCAGTATAATACGAGTGTATCATGACCGATTGGAGTGAGTCACTGTGAAGATACAAATGAAAATCTCCCAACCTCAAAGCCCGTCTATCCATGTTGGACAGATTGAATATTCACATATTGAGATAGGAAAATCCCCTCAAATGTTAAAAGGCCGACTGCGCCTGTTTCAAGAATCTTTGTTTTTTGAATATGAAGATCAAACTTTGGAAGAAGTACCAGCGATCAAAGAATGGACGAATCTTCTAGAAGATGTCCCTTTTCTTCCGCTTCTTGCTGATATTCAAAAAGAACAATTTATTGACTCGACCAATTCCGTACAGGATTTGTCGATATTTTTTTCATTAAAATATTTCTTGCCTATCCTTACATTAGATGCCGATCAATTGAAAGGGCCTCTTTCATTATCCAAAAATGAAACTGGTCATATTGAATGGCAGGATGGCGCAGAGCTTAAAGGGTTATTTTCTCAAGCAAGTAAAGCTCAAATTTCTCAAGACACAAAAAGCATTCTTCAAATCATTCTCTTCCCACCATCTATTTCCCGGGAAAAGAGTGAGGCACTTATACAATCCTTGACGAAGATGTTTATACAAATACATGGTGGAGAAAGTAAATTTGAACTCATTGAAAAAGCACTGTAGGTCACAGTGCTTTTTACATTATACTGACATAATAAAAAACGCAACACTTCGTTTATCTATGAAACGAAATACTGCGTTATAAACAAAATTATGTATTGGAGCGGGTGATGAGAATCGAACTCACGACATCAGCTTGGAAGGCTGAGGTTTTACCACTAAACTACACCCGCATCAATCTTTTAAAGACAACATCATTGCGTTGACTTTTATTATGTTACAACTTTCTTAACAATTCGTCAAGAGAATATGAAGATTTTTCGTCAAAAAATTTCATATTCTCCATATATATTACGATAGTTATTTGTCTAGCTGGATATAAAATAAGTAGGCATGTGAAATATGTTTCAGCGCTTGCTTTGGATTTTTTTCAATTTTATCAAGCATAGGAACATCGCCATTTTTCCCCATTGCCGCTGTGTACGCAATGAGTGCCTTATCTCCTGAAGCGACTTTAACAGATTCAGATTGTGCAGAGAAGACATAATCACTTACTTTGAATGGAAAGCTTGACGTCGCTTTCGTTATTCCGCCATTCTTCTTATCTGACCAAATGCTAAATTGTGAGTTGAATATATCTTTCTCATGACTTAGTTGAAAGAGTACATTCATCGTTTGGTCAGTTCCTTCCTGATGTAACGTAAAAGTCGAAGAAGATGCTTCCTTATCAACTAGCCGGCCATTTTTGTAGTGGCTCCCGATAAAAGTAATACTCTTATCATTCTTCGTTAATCCTTTAAGTGTAAGAGCTACTATTTCATTCGTCGTTGATGCCTCTAGTAAGTTTTTTTCTTTCTTTGTCAATTTCATTTTTTCAATCGTTACTTGGTTTTTAGAGTCAGACTCTGTTTCTATTTTAGAGACCGTTTTCTCTGTCGTTGTTGTTTCTGCAGCCTTCTCGCCGCATCCTGCTAATAGAAAAACAGTAAATAAAAGAATGCTCCATTTCTTAATCATTGATATCCCCTTTAGTATTTTTATTCTTTATTATACTAAATTTTGGTTGATTATACAAAAAAAGATTAGGAGTATTCTCCTAATCTTTCACTTTTTTCTGTTTCATGGCTGATAGGAATGCCACAATGAGAAAACTGACAGCAAAAATGACAACCATATAAATAAAAAAGTTTGGTTTGATTTGGAACGTAAATGCAGACGAACCTTCCATCTCAAAAGCAAGACTGTTAAATAATAATTCATTATTTGTTTTTGATTGAAATAAGTGATAGAACAGAACACCAATGGTCAACATCGGAAAACCTAAGAAACCTAGGAAACTACCAACAATTGCACCTTGTTTCATTGCCTGAACGTTCATGATCGTTGTCCTCCCATTCCACCAAGCAATAACTGCTTCATAATAGACTTACCATCCCCCATAAACGGAAGAAGGTAGAGCAATTGAATAAAATACGTGATTGAAAAAATGAAAAATCCTGTCGAAATTGGATTTTCTTTTAGAAATAAAACAGTCACAATGATTCCGGCTGCGCCAATGAGCCCCGGCAAAAGCGGACCAAGCAGTGTAATCCACACCTGTTTTTTCTGAAATGGATCTAAAACAGGCCTCACAAATTTCACAGACATCATATCGCTCGCAAAAAAGCCTTGAGGGCCATCCCGGCCGGCGAACTTCCGATGTGCATACCCATGTGCCGCCTCATGCAAGGCAGTTCCAGTAATTAATCCGAAATAAATAATCGTAAAATAAATGGCAATGGCTGCAATCGATGGATCAGGAATAAATAAAAAGGCGATTCCCGCCATGATCATAAAGAGCACCCAGAAAAAGATGATTTTGCGCGTCACCATCAGCAGAGCCGTACCCAATATGTGAAGAAATGAATGACCCGTGCAGTCAAACCGCTCTTTCATCTTTACTTGATACTGCTTAAAAAATTGACAGAAGGCTGTGACAGTCCGATATGGCGATTGATAATGAATCGACAGCAAGTGATGCTGATTCAGCCCCATCATCAATTGATAAAAATCGCGGGCAATCACAGACTCATCGACCTGAAACAAATCGGCGAGTTCTGCCGTAATACTCGCCTCTGTCCTTTGACCATCCACTTTCGTTAACATATGATATGCACTTTCGTTAATTGGAAGTGAGCTTCCGTACTGCGTATCAGTCAAATGCCTTTTTTGTAAAGTCACATATGGCGCAAGTGCTGGCACCCGCTCAATCTTTAGCTTATTGTTAAGAAGTTGAATCATGTGAATACCTCCATGAAAAACCTTTATATATGGCAAAGATGAGCAGACATTCAAATCCTGCCACAAGCAGCCACTGAAGCATTTGACTCGACTCCCCTATCACATAGTTTCCAATAAATACAATCGGAATCATGATTAAAATAAGCGCTCCAAACGAGAAAATACCTGTGTAAGGATTATTTCGATCAAGGGGTAATAAAATACCTACCACATAAAAGAGAGCCGTTGCATTACACAAGACAGCAGCGCCAATCAACACGATCCATATCTGATCCGGGAGCGTCAGTGTTGTGATCATAAATAAAACAATTTGGATCACACCAACGAGCAAAAGCCCGAGGAACTTATAAAGAGCCACTTCCCACGGCCTTAGACCAAACGTTTTATACATCCCAAGCATACGTTTGTCATTGCCAAATGAATTAAAAGCTGTTAACCCAGCTAGCGCACATAAGACAAAAAAAGCTTCTCCTTCAAAGCGGAAGGCAAACTGATAACGGACAAATAAAATGACAATAAGGAGGATGAGAAAGTTTAAAATATTTTCTTCATTTCTCACTTGTGACTTTATTTCCTTTACAATGAGTGACCACTTTTTCGAAGATGAAAATGGCAGCTTGTGCAGAAAGGTTAACGCTTTTTTCTCAGCCATAATTGGCATTAAAGCAAGAGAAATAAATGCGCCTCCCGCAGATAATAAGATGAAGAGGATCAAAATCGCATAATTCACCCCGTCAGGAGACATCCCTTGTGCCGCTAAGAAAAACGGCGCTGTAAAATACATCAAATGATAATCAAACTGTACATATGATTGCTGAATTTGATTGATGTCGAAATGTGTCATTCCATACGCTACAACTAGCGCTAATAAAACAAATATCGCTGCAAATTTTTGCAACGGTAATTTTAATTTTAGTACGAGTAAATAAGTCACGTTGTAAATGAGCTGAAGCAGTGTTAAGACAAAGAGCGATTGCAACAGCACCATCAAAAAGAATGTAAGAATAAAGAAAATACCGATCCCTTGTGCAATAAAATTAGGTAAAAGCAAAATCCCGATGAAAAATAAAACAAGCCCTGTCACGACTGTCACCATCGGAATGAAGTAACCAAGACTTTTTTGAAAGGTAGACAGCGGAAACCAGCTGAGCTGCATAGAAAAACGATCTTGTTCAGGTGTTCTGACTTTGATCAGTACAAATAACAAGCTTGTAAAAATGGATGCATTGATTGCCATCGACACAACCAACAACCCAAGTGACCGTTCATCTCCATTTAAGAAAGCCTTCATAAAGACACCCGTAAAACTGTATCCGATGATGGCTCCCATTGTGACTGCAAACAAAAAGAATAAGACCACAATGATTCGCTTCGTTTGAGTATCAAAGAGCTTATACATCTCCTGCTGCCACATTTTAAGCATCATTTTAGAAATGATTAATGATTTCATCAAAATGTGCACCCCTATCACTTAACATTGAAGCTTTCAGAAACACCTGTTCCAATGTGCTTGATTGATACTTTTCTTTTAAGGCTGAAACCGTCCCTTCATCCATTTTATTTCCTTTAGAAATAATGGCGATCTTGTGGCACAGCTCTTCCGCTGAAAGCATATCATGCGTTGAAAGCAAGATTGCACCATGGTGCTCGGCATAACGTTTCATTAGTTTCTTTGTGTTTATAACCGCTTCAATATCAAGTCCTCTAAAGGGCTCATCCATGATCACTAATTGACTCTCAAGCATAAAGGCAGCAATCAGCTGTGTCTTTTTTTTCATTCCATGGGAATAGGTTTCAATCGGTCTTGATAAAGCTGATTCCATATCAAACAATTCAATTAGTTGATTTCTTCTTTGAATTGTTTTACATTCATACATAGAAGAAACAAAATCTAAATATTCAGCACCAGTCAATGCTTCAGGGAGCAGCAGATCATCTGGAACATAGGCGACTTGTTTTTTAAAGGAAGGATCATCATTTGTGACATCCTTGATATGAATGGTTCCTTCTGTATGCTTAATGATGCCGAGTACACAGTTAATCATCGTTGTTTTACCGGATCCATTTGGTCCAGCCACAGCAACGATTTGATGAGGGGCAATTTTCAAATGAAAATCATTGACAGCAGTCACGTTATTTTTATACGTCTTGGTTAAATTCTCGATCGTAAACATATAACCTCCAAGTGTCTGCATATTCTTTAAAAACAGATCAGGCTAAACCGCCCGCCACAGACGGTTTAGCCTTGGTGTCTTATCTAAGAAGTAAAAAGATGAATCCTAAGTATAGCTACTTACATTCAATTTGGACTTTTAAGCCACTTTCCCACTGAACGGCTCCTGTAAAGCTACCCTTGCCGTTTGCTAAACACCAAACTGCTGCTCCTAGAACAACTGTTGCTCCCAATCCAAGAAGGACAGCAACAAATACTAAGAACCAAGCTTGGTCCATAATAGCAGGTTCCATAGTGGAATAGTCAACTTGCGGCGCTGCATAAGTCATACTTTTCACCTCCCAGCTTATGATGATCGTATCATAGGCGTCACACTCCAAACATCAACAGAAGATCCCATTTTTGACCGAACATATTTTCGTGTAAAATGTGACTTTTTATTCAATTATTCATGTTCAATTATATAAATTCTCCCTTTTTTACTATTTTTCACCACAACATAAGAACCACAAAACCCATATATTGGCAATAAATCCATCTTTTTTCTGCCTTTTTTCAAATAGTTCATTTTCATCATCTCTTCTATTTAATCTTTCATTTTTTTGAGATAGAAAGAATTCCCCCGATATATCAGATATAAAAGTCCTAATTATATGTCGTTAACACATCAAATACGACATATTAACTGATAATTCCGACAAAAGAGTGAGCATATTTTCCTTCTTCTCTTGTCTCTTAAAATATGTATATACAAGAAAACCTGTTGGGAAAAAAGCCCTTGCCCTATTTCATAACTGCCAACAGCTCACTCTTTTATAAAACCGCCTGTTGAGTGTGGATACTTTACTTTTCATCTATGAGGTTAAAATGATATATCCAGTTCTCTTACATCGAACAAGCAAAACATGTAGAAAAGCTCTTATCTTCAAAACAGAGTGAAGAGCTTTCGTTTGGCACATCAGTTATTCATCATTGTTCAGTTCACATTCAATCATTATTTCGACCTTGTATGCTTTTCATCAATACGATCGTAAATGGCTTCTATTCGTTCTTGATTGCTGTAAATCTCATATTTGTTCCGCTCAATCAAAATGTCTAATGTGATATCCAAATGTTTTCTGTATTTTTTTCGTTTTTTCTTTTTCTCCATCTTCAGCTTCCCTCCTGATTAAAATAAAAAAAGGCCCTTCACTCATGCCTGAGTGAACGAGCCTTCGGTTGACCGATCAGCGATTCTTGTTGGTATTTTCAGTATGCTTATGTTAATACATACTATTCCGACATGTCAACTATATTTATTGTTTTTTCAGATTTATCTAAAAAATGATTGACCGGGCAGTAAACAAGATTTATAGTCTTATTAAATATTTCTTATTAAAGTAGTTGGTTTTATCTAACAAAAGGAGGATACACACATGTCAGAAGAACTTCAATTTCGTTTAGAAACAAAAGCAATACACGCAGGTCAAGAACTGGATTCAGCCACCTATTCAAGAGCTGTACCTATTTACCAAACAAGCTCTTTCGGTTTTAGAGATAGTGAGCATGCGGCGAATTTATTTGGACTTCAGGAACCCGGTAATATTTATTCACGTATTATGAACCCGACAAATGATGTGTTTGAAAAACGGATCGCTGAGCTTGAAGGTGGAATTGGTGCACTTGCTGTCTCCTCAGGACAAGCAGCGACCACTTACTCCATTTTAAACATTGCAGGAGCTGGTGACGAAATCGTATCCTCCAGCAGTCTGTATGGCGGCACATATAATTTATTTGCGCATACCTTGAAAAAGCTTGGAATAACAGTAAAGTTTGTGGATTCCTCAAACCTTGAAGAACTTGAAGCAGCCATTACAGATAAAACAAAAGCAGTGTATGCAGAGAGCATCGGAAATCCAAAAGGCGACATTTTACATATTGAAGCCGTATCAGCCATTGCACACAAGCACCACATCCCTCTAATTGTGGATAACACACTTGCCAGCCCTTATTTGTTAAGACCGATTGAATTTGGCGCAGACATTGTCGTCCATTCAGCGACGAAATTCATCGGCGGCCACGGCACATCCATTGGCGGAGTCATCGTCGACAGCGGTAAGTTTCCTTGGGGTGATAGCGATAAGTTCAAAGGCCTGACTGAACCAGACCCAAGCTATCATGGCCTGACGTATACGGAAGCGATTGGTGAAGCGGCTTATATCACAAAAGCACGTGTACAGCTCTTACGTGATCTAGGGGCGGCTTTATCACCATTCAACTCATTTTTACTCTTGCAAGGCTTAGAAACATTGCACCTTCGCCTTGAACGCCACAGTGAAAATGCATTGAAGACAGCTCAATTTTTACAAGATCATCCTCTTGTAGAATGGGTCAGTTATCCAGGTCTTGAAGGCCATGAATCCTTTGAGCTGGCTCAAACTTATTTACCAAAAGGACAAGGTGCCATCCTCACATTCGGCATTAAAGGTGGCAAAGACGCAGGAAAAAAACTCATTGATTCAGTTCAGCTTTTCTCACATCTTGCAAACGTAGGCGACTCTAAGTCACTCATCATCCACCCTGCCAGCACAACGCATCAGCAATTAAGTGAAGCAGAGCAAAAAGCCACAGGGGTGACACCAGAACTTATTCGTTTATCTGTTGGAACAGAAGCGATTGAAGATATTCTGGCAGATCTAGAACAGGCGATTTCAAAAAGCCAGTCTTAACCAAACAAAAAAAGCACACGCCTGTGTGCTTTTTCTTATTGATTAGTGATTAATTAATCGAATATCTTGGAAGGGATAAAACACGAATGATGTTGTCCCTTGAATGTCACTCTTTGTAAAAAGACCTAAACCATTGCGACTGTCCATTGAGTTTTGGCGATTGTCACCCATGACAAAGTACTTTCCTTTAGGGACTGTAAGAGGACCAAAATCAGGTGTCAACAAGGTGCCATCTGCGGCAGCTTTCTTTTTGTTTGATGCTAAATAAGGCTCCGCCACTTTTTGACCGTTCACATATAGCTGGTCATTTTTCATTTCGATTTTATCACCAGGTAAACCAATCAATCGTTTCACATAGTGAGTACTGCGGTCTTCCCCATCAAGAACAATGATCTGTCCGCGTTTATAATCGCCGAAGTAATCGACTGTTTTATTCACAAACACCCGCTCTGTATTATGCAGTGTCGGTTCCATAGAAGTCCCCTTCACAATATACGGTGCGAATAAAAAGTTACGAATGATAAAAACAGCAATAAATGCGATTAAGATGGCTTTGATCCAGCCCCATAATTCTGATTTCTTTTTTTGTGTTTTTGTATTTGTTGTCATAAGCTCCTCCTGAAATCCCCTAGGACAAAATGAGTTATCGCCAGCTGACCGCTGACGCCACGCTTGTTTCCCCCTAAATATAAACATATTTTGCCAACAAATCAAGCTGTAAGAGAGAAAAAGGCAAGCACCTTTCTGTGCTTGCCCAAAACTCAGTTAGTTAGCAGAAGAATCCGCTTCTGTCTCTTTGTTTGTTTTACCATAGAAATAATCAGATGGATTCACTGGTTTAAAATCAGATAGCTTATGGAATCGAAGAAGATCCCTGTACAGTACTTTATCTGACAGGCTTAACTGATTATCAACACGGGCTTTAATCGCTTCTGTCTTTTTGTTTTGTTTCACCACTTTACCCGTTTTTGTATCGTAGACCGTATTATCTACAAGGGTATATTTTGGTGTCACATAGTTTCCGTTACGGAATGCAACAGTTTGATCATGCTTCTTAGAGAATAAATCTGTTCCAAAATTCACGTACTCATTTGAATCAATACCTTGTAAGTGAAGAAGCGTTGGCATCACGTCTACTTCACCGCCATACGTATGATTCACGCCGCCTTGTTTCCCAGGGATACGAATCATGAGCGGTACACGCTGATTTTGTGCATTTTGATATGGCGTAATTTCTTTCCCTTGAATCTCACTCATTGCACGGTTATGGTTCTCAGAAATACCGTTATGGTCACCATATAATAGAATCACTGAGTCTTTATACAGACCCGATTTTTTCAAGTCCTTAAAGAATTGTTCTAATGACTCATCCAAGTATCTCGCTGTTTGGAAATAATTATCCACTGTTTTATCGCCAGTTGTTGCCTTAGCGATTGTCGCATCTTTCTCATCTAAATTAAATGGATAATGGTTGGTCAATGTCATTAAGTGTGCATAAAATGGCTTTTTCATTGATTCTAACATTGGGATTGATTCTTTAAAGAATGGTTTATCCTTCAGACCCATGTTTACAAGGTTTTCTTCATCCATGTTGTAATAAGATGCATCGAAGAATTGATCAATTCCCATATGTTTATAAATCGTGTCACGGTTCCAGAAAGATTTATAATCCCCGTGAAGCACTGCACTCGTATAGCCTGCTTTTTGATCTAAGATGGCAGGAAGTGATTGGAAGGTATTTTCACCTTTTGTCACAAACGCTGCACCCTCTGGCAAGCCAAACATACTATTATCCATCATGAGCTCAGCATCAGAAGTCTTCCCTTGACCAGTCTGGTGGAAGAAGTTATCAAAATACGTAAAATCTTCTTTTCCATGAGCTAGTTTGTTTAAAAACGGCGTCACTTCTTCTCCATTTAACTTGTAGTCAATTAAAAATGACTGGAAGCTTTCTAAATGGATTTTGATGATGTTTTTTCCTTTTGCTTGACCAAAGTATTCTGCATTTGGTTTCGCATAGTGAGAGGTCGTATAGTTCACGACATCCGTTAAATCATCACTGCTCGCATTTGCTACCTGCGTTGCATTTTGTGCGGTTTGCACGCCGTCATAAATCGCATAGTTATAAACACCTAAATATTTCACAATATACTTATGATCAAATGTTCTCGTCAATAATTCTGGACGATCTTTTTCAGCTAAGTGTAGGTTAACGAAGAACAGTCCAACACCTGCAGCCACAATCAGCAGTGCGAAAGTTTTTTTCATTTGGAACTTCTTCACTTCTGGTCTCCAAATGACAATGGCAATTAAAATGATGATATCAAGGAAGTACAAAAGGTCATGCGGCTTAATACTTGCTAACACACCGCCGGTCATACCTCCCCCAAGATTACCGGCTTGTTTCATTGTCGGGAATGTTAAAAAATCATCAAAGAAACGATAGTACGCTACATTCGCATATAAAAGTGCGGTCATAATAAAATCAATGACAATTAAAACAATGGCCGATTTACGCCCCTTCAAAAAGAGAGCAAGTCCTAAAAACACGATGGCTGAACTAAATGGATTTAATAAGAGAAGACCCTCTTGAAAAGATCCCTTCACTCCTAAATTAAAGTCCATTTTGTAGGCTGTGTACGATTTTGCCCAAAATAGAAGAACAGCCAAAACAAAAAAGCTATATTTGTTCGCAAATATTTTTTTCATAAAACCTCTTCTTTCTTATTTTCGATCTGATATAAATGAAATCATAAAAAATTTACATTGATTTTGCAAATGTAAATCTTCTGCACCAAGCATTCCGATGCTCTTTTCTCCGCAGGTTACATGTGCTCCTTTAATATAACGAATAAGAAGCATCATAAGTTTCAAAAAAAATACGAGTAAATAAAAGGAAAAATATCCATTTACATTAAATTTACTGCCTCTACATGTTTCAGTGAATGATGAAGGTTTTGTAAATCACTCAGTACTACTTTACTTTTTTCATCTAATCGTGTCAAAGTAATTATAAAGAAAAGGAAGAATCACCTAGGCTTTTCGACTCACTTAGCCAAATTTATACAAAATCCGAACCGATTTGCTTTTTTATTGTGACTCAACCTCCTACAATCCATGTATCCTCTCTGCTGCCACATACCTAAAAAACAGTTTTAAATAAAAAAAGCTTGATTTCCCCTGCCAATGTACGGTGTGATAAAGGTATAGCTCCATCAAATAAATCAAGCTGGGGGACATCCTATGAAATCAAACAAACAAATCAACATATTTGAACAAAGATTCTCAGAAGAAGTGATAGACATCATGGCTGTTACAGGACCTTCTGGAGTCGGCGCAGGAAAAGCAGGAAAAGAGACTCTTTGGACTGCTTCAATCCCGCTCATTGCATGGAAGGAAAAAGACCGCATCATAACCGAAAAAGTGAGACTGTGCTGGTTAACAGATGAAAAGGGATTACGAGAAAAACAAGCGCAATTACATAAAGAATCTATCGTCACACTTCAAGTACGTAAAGGTGAAGGTGAATTTATGCTCGTTTCACTTGTTGATACAGATACTGAAGATAAGGAACTTCAAGAAATATTAGAAGAAGCTCAACAACCTATCTTTTACCACGATGACAAGCTGGGTACCTTTGAATTAGTGAAAGGACTAGACTTATTTGAAACAACCATGCAGTGGGGCAATGAGGAGTGCCTTCTTTACTTCAATCTTGAAGAAGAGGAAGAAATGAATGACTCTCTGAAAACGGCTAGACAACTCGTAGAAGAGCAGACGACATGGGATGCCTCCATGAAGTCATATGCAGCAAATCAGCTGATTGAACTAGCAAAAGATTGGCAGGAACAAGACGACTCCGCTGAAAATTCAGAAGAAATCACACCGGATCAATTTATCAGCCGCATCTCTCTTGAAAGCCTCCATGCTTATCCAAATGGAGAATTCGAAGCCTACTATCATGACGGAGATTTATTTTGGGGACATGTCATCATTGTCTCTGGCAATATGAATGGAACATTTCAAGATGCACACATTGCTGGCTAAAGAATGGGGGATGGATAAATGAAGATCAAAGCTTTTGACGAATTAAATCAACTAGGAAAAACACCTATTGTAGCCAAAATAGGCGGGTTTCGCCCTGATCCATCTAAGTACAGCTGGTTTGCTGGTCATTTTTTCATCCAACGTGATAAAGGGTGGCCGGCAGATCAAGATGGAGCTATGATTCCCATTTTACAAATGTATTTACCCGAAGTACCAGGGGGAATGAACGGCTTTGATGAATGTAAGATGATTCAAATTTTCATCAACAAGAAAACCCTTCCGATCGATATCGCCAAAAACGGTGATGGCTGGAAACTCATTGAATATTCATCAATGGAAGGATTAGAAATCGCTGAGACCCCTGAAGACGTGAAAGGAATTAAACCTTTCCAGATAAAGTGGCTCGAAGGGGAACAACCGGATTATCCATGCTGGGAGGAAGCTTGGTCATACGTTGACTTATCAGAGGTTAATGAAAGTGAAGAAGCGACAGATCATTTCTTCGAGCATTACTCAAACTACTCGTTCACAAAAATCGGTGGATACGGAGCTTACATCCAATCTCCTCCCCACCAGATGTCAGGAGAATTCATGCTACAAATCGCTTCAGAAGAAAAACCTCGGTTCATGATTGGTGATAACGGCACGATGTATTTCTATTACGACAAAGACAATAAAGAATGGTTCATGCACTGGGATTGTTTTTAAAACCAATTGAAAGGAACCATTCCCCTTTCTAAACGTAATAAACGATATGAAGGGGGCCAGTGATATGGGATTCATTTTAGACATCTTCAATCTTGCTCTGTATATCCCTTTTTTACAGGTAGATGAAGATGATATATCACGGAATGCAGCACAGCTAAAAAAATACAGCTGGTTTCAAGCGTTATTAAGTGATCAAACGAGCAGAGAGCTGATCATTTATGATCAAGAAGTCCGCCGTGTAATTGGTCAATTTAAGACGAGTAAACTCCATAAGAAGCCATACAACATTAGATGCGAACGAAAGGTACAACAAGCCATACACCGTGCCATGTCAAAACACGGAAAGAGCCGCACTTAGCTGTGGCTCTTTTCGTACAAATGTAATAAATCCTTTTGAAGAAAACAATTGACGCTCGGACAACTCTCCCCGTATATTATGTATAAATCCATCTTTTTTTAGAAAAGGGGGCCTCACATGCGCTTGTTTAAGAACTGGAGAAAAAAGCAGCACAAACAGCCGATTACTTCAGATACGCAAGAAGACAGCATCCCAATTAACTTTTCCACTCTTCCCTTTGGCACAGACACCGTAGATGATTTTTTGTTCAACTTAGACCTAACCTCAAAACTGATAGATCCATACAAAGAAGCAGACACGAACAAATAGAACCTAAACTTTCGTGAACCCTCATCCAATATTGGATGATTTTTTTATACTTAGAGGAAGGTGTACCCCCTATGAAGACATATTATTTCGTCAGACACTGTCAAGCAGATGGACAATCCGAGGATGCGTCTTTAACGCCTCAAGGCATCACACAATCGCATGAACTCGCACAGTTTTTTTCCGGCATTCAGCTCAACCACATCATCTCAAGTCCTTATAAACGAGCGATTCAAACCGTTGTGCCCCTTGCTCATGCCAAACAGATCAAGGTACAAATGGATAAGCGTCTCTCTGAACGTAGGTTAAGCAGTCAACCAATGAAGGATTGGTATAAAAAACTAAAGCTCAGTTTTTCGGACTTGCATATGACCTGTGAAGGCGGAGAATCGAGCCTAGAAGCGATGAATCGTATTGTAGAGGCACTCTATGAACAAATAAAATTAGGAAGAGATCATACTTTATTCGCCACTCATGGCAATATTATGAGCCTGCTTCTAAAACACGCCGATCCTGCAATTGGATTCAAGGAGTGGAAACAACTAAGCAATCCAGATGTCTACATCCTGAAATATTTTAAACCAGACCATGTAGAAATAGAAAGAATATGGCATAAATAAAAAAGGCAGGGTTGATCCCTGCCTTTTTCTTATGAAAAACAACTATTGGTGATAGTAAAATGTCTGTACCCACTCATAGGGCTTCTTACGATCCGCACACCATTTCACAAAGCCTCTTGTCTGCGTCTGCTGAAATTCCTTCCAGTCCGATAAAAGCTGGTTATAGTAGACTGCTAGTTTTTCAACATTGGTTTGAACCTTTTTATCTTCGATCAGTTTCATGACATCTTGAATCCCTTGAATTCGCTCATGATCTTTCTCATAGGTGCTTAAATAAAGATCTTCATGTATATGATGAAACGAATACCACAAAGCCGAGAAATAGGTTTCGCAAATTTGAACAATCACTCGCTGCTCTTTGCTGCCTCCCATCTCTAATGCCTTCAATAAATAGGGCAGCCCTTCCCCCTGATGCACAAACAAGCCTTGCCAGCGATACGGTCTCACATCCATTGGATCAATATTTTCCCACTCTCGAAGAACAGGGTGGATCACCCCATGTACCAATGGATACACAAGCAAATGATGACCATCCTCAAAACGTTCAATGTAATCAAAAAGCCAAGCAACAAATGAACGCCGTGCTGCAAATTCATTCTTATTCATCTCTTCAACAAAAGACTGAAGAACCTTTAACGCATCTTTACGCAGACCCTGTTCTTTCCTTACACAGTACTGTCTAAAAAGCGGATAATCATGTGATCGCTCATCTTCAATCATAGTCTGTAATATCGTCTTCGTTTGCAAGATAACAACTCCGCCTCTTTACATTCATTCTATTGAACTATTATAACCAATTGTAACATCCACATGAAACTAGTAAAAAGATGAATTGTCCTTTGTCTTTTATAAAACCCTTGGCATCCTCAAATCCATTCTTTTCTGTGTTCATAAATGAATTGTATGTCTTTTTGATAATGTTCAAGGTGCCCGTCATGAATCATTTTTTGAAAGGCTCTATCCCCTTCATTCGCTTTTCGCTTCATGTATTGACATAAACCTTCTAAACGCAGCAACACCATGTCCACATAATCTTCTGGTATTTCCTCACCATAAGCTTCAAAAAACAGTTTGACTCTATACTTTATATGGGCTGTATGCTCTAATGTATGATAATTTACGACCTTCCCTGTTTCAGTACGAAAAAACCTACTGAGAGGGACACAAGTATAGAGAGTATATGCAATATCCCAAAGCCTTGGACCAGGGGCGGCTACATCAAAATCAATGATTCCCACTGGCTTTTTATTTTTGAAAATGATGTTGTACATCGCAAAATCATTATGGCACACAACCTCTATGTTGTTAGGGGTATTGTCCATTCGTTCCCAATCGTCTGAAATGGGAAAATCACTAACAGCATCATGATACAGTTTAAGCATTCTCGCTATTTCTTTTAAAGCATTGTGAGAGCACATGTATTCTTTTAAGGGATCATGACCGCCCACACCTTCAATGAAGGACAAGATCTCTCTACCTTTTTCATCAACCCCTAAAAACTTTGGAGCATAGGAGAAATTCTTTTTTTCTAAATGCTTTAGCAGCTTTTGTATATTCATATTGTCTGACTTTACCTCTCTGCGAACCGTATCTCCCGAACGATATACGTTGGAGACATTTCCACCTGTCAATAACTCTTCATGATCATTTTGTTTTTTCATAAATTCTCCCCCCAAAACTGGGTCACAATGATGATGCCAGCGAAAGATGCGTATGTACCCAGAAATATTCATTTAGTTACACAAAGGTAGTTCACTGTTTTATGTGAATGCGCTAATCCATTTTGTTTCCTTATATGGTTAAATGTATCGTACCAAATGTTGCAAATCATCTAAAGTTTATTCTGTTAAAAGTAGTACATGCTCATTCTCTTCTAATAGGATTCTATTTTCATCTAAATAACTCATTTAAACCACAAAAAAACGTTTCACCACGAGGGTGACACGTTAGGTTCACGGTAAAAACCAAACTTTTAATAGATACCGGTGGCCGGAGTCGAACCGACACTACGTGATAAATGATTCCAAAAAGGCAAGGTATACCCGCTTAAAGTAAAGCAGCCGTTAATGAAATAAGAATTAAAGTTCTTCTTGATATATTGATGATTTTATCGGCTTTAAAGTCAAAGGAATTTTAAACTCATGAATACTTTCAATATGATTAAAAAAATGATCTATATCGTCATAATCCATTGACCATTCTTCTACCACCTTTAACTTTTTTAACTCGCTTGTTGGTTTAAATAAAAATTCACAGTGCAGTTGTTCCATGTGAGAATAATCATCTTCTTCATAAATTGTAAACTGACGTACAAAATCAAGATGAAATAGTTCCTCTCCTGTAAAATCATAGACACCACACTGAAATAAAATTTCTTTATCTTCTTCGCCCTCAACGGTCTCCTTTGAAAAAGCCTTAAATGTTTCCCAAACTTTTTTTATCTCATCGGTATCTTCACCGATGCTATCTTTAAGATAACTTTCAGCATTTTTAACCGTAATCATTACAACACCTCCTATGTACAATTGATCCAATCCATCTTCAATTGTCCTGCCCCTTTAGTTTAATCATAAGGTAACCATCAATAAAGTAAAAGTCAATCTCCTTTGAACACGATTTGAAGTAATTTTTTCGTGAAAAATCAGCTAAACAACAAATAAAAAACGCCCTCCTACAATTTGTAGAAAGACGTTTTAAACGTTAATATTCCTTA